>NZ_CP160402.1:5516266-8274399 GCF_040730185.1 Streptomyces sp. Je 1-332 | reverse complement strand
GCGCGCGGTCTGCTCCGCAGACACAACGCGCCGCCGCTACGCGGCGGAAGAGGCGCAGCGCTCCGCGCTGCTGGCCGGCCACTCCGTGGCCGCCGTGGCCAACTCCGTTGGCCACGGCTCGAATCGCTCCGCGATTCGAGCCAGCGGAATCCGCTCCGCGGATTCCTTAAAGTGCAGCTACAGAAGGGAGTCTGATGGCCCGGCACCTTGCTCGGCGGACCGAGGTGACGGACCCCCTCGCGACCTGAGCTGTGACGGTCGTACCGGTTGGGCACTCCCTCAAGGTGCAGGAAGGTTCGCCCTCTGGGTCTCAGCGTAGCCGAGTTGGCGCCGTTCCTCTGCTTTTTGGATGCAGAAAAATCTAAGTGATCTCCGGGAGATCGGGGCAGTCCTCTCCGGCCGTGCTGGAGGGTACGGTCCAGTTCTCGCGGAGGATCTCTTGCATCAACTTGCTTTGCTCTTCGGCTAGTTGATCGTTCTTATGCTTGGTGCGCGTCTTGGACAGCCACGGGCCGATCATGACGCGCTCGCCGTCCACCTCGATCCACTCCCGGGCGCCGGGCGGTCGGCCGTGCCGCTCAACGAAGGCCCGGAGCAGCGTCGTGTGCTGCTCGAAGGAACGGCGGCGCCGTGGACCAGTGGACGGGATAACGGCCTTGGGGGCGGGGAGCGGGATCTGGTCGGGGGTCAGGCCGAGGCGGGTGAGGAGATCGCGTTGGCCGGGGTCGAGCTGGGACCAGGTAGTGAACTGGCGGTGTAGCCAGGATCCGGCTTTCACTCCGCCGACCATCGTGTCGCGGCGCAGCGTGGCTGGGTGGTTACCGGCCTCGATGTGGTGGTGCAGGAGGTGGTATTTGCGGTGCCAGTCCGGGCCGTACGGAAGCGTCCAGGTGGGGTCGAGGGCGGTGAGTTGGGCTTCGCGGTTGGAGTTGAGGAGTTGTTTGCGGGCGAGGCCGCGGCAGTTGACGAGGAACTGGCCGCCGGGGGCGGTGGCGGGGATGGCGAGGTGGCCGTGTTCTTCGTGGAAGGCTTCGAGGGTGGCCAGGTTGGCTTGCCAGGCGGCTTCGTTGTCGTCCCAGACCATGCCGAGGTCTTCTAGTTCGGAGATCCAGCCAGAGTCGAGAACGCCCTGGTGGTAGGCGGTGCGTTGCCCGGTGATGAAGGCGCCGAGGCGGTAGCCGTAGGCGTCTTCGAAGTCTGCGGGGACGCGTAGGTGATGGTGTTCTTCGTGGTAGCGGATGGCGGCGGCCAGTCCGGCGCGGCGGGGTTGGGAGAGGGCTGCGCCGGTGGCGGGCCAGGCGATGAGGTCCATCGTGCGGGCGATATGTTCGGGGTCGAGGGTGAAGTCGAAGCGGAAACGGCGCGCGAGGAGTCGGTGGGTGTCGCGGTCCAGGCGGTGCTTGGTGTTCTTTCTGGGGGCGCGGGCGGCGATGGTCTGGTCGTGGCGGCGTAGGGCTGCGGTGACGAGCCACAGCGCCTCGTAGGGGGTGCCCAGGAGGTCGGTGGGGTCGGCGCCAGGCGGGATGTGGGCGGGGATGACCAGGCTGGCCGTCTTGTGGTCGACGGTCGGGGGCTTGCGCAGGGCGCGGCCGAGGGACTGGACGATGCGGCGCACGCTGGCGGTGCGGTCGGCGAAGACGACGGCGTCCACGGCCGGCAGGTCGATACCCTCGCCCAGGACCTGGGCGTTGGTCAGGATGCCGTGGTTGGCGGCGATGAAGCGGCCCTGGATCCTCTGGCGCTGGTCGGGGGTGTGAGTGCCGTTGATCGACTGCACGACCAGGTCCGCGGCCCAGGCGGGGCACTGCTCTTTGGGGAGGGTGCGCAGGGTGTGGGCGAACTGGCGGGCGAAGTCGGCTGCGTCGGCGACCTGCTGGAAGTAGACGATCACATGGTGGAGGTCGTGGTCGTTCATGGCCTTGAGGACGGCCAGGTGCAGCGCTGTGGTCCGGCGGGCGTTGGGGCCGAAGCTGGTGCGCAGGTCTGGGTCGGTCAGGACGGTGCGCAGGTCGGTGTCGGTGACTGTGGGGATGAGGAGCTGGTAGTCGGCCAGGACGCCGTCGTCGATGGCATCGGCGTGGGAGTAGGTGTGCAGGCGTTTCCCGAAGACCTTGGGGTCGTCCATGGAAGCGATCATTGAGGGGGCCTCCCACGCAGGCGCGGTCGCGGCGGTGCGCTTTGGTTGGGGGCGCTGGTCCGGGGCTTCGGCCAGGCGGGGGGCTTCCCACTCGTAGGGGGTGGCGGTCAGGTAGAGACGGCGGTCGGCGGGGATGCGCTGGTTATCGTGCAGGGTCGTCCAGCGTTTGTCCCAGCTGCCTGCAGTGCGGTGCGCCTCGTCCACGATCAGCAGATCGAAGACGGGTGCGGGGAAGGAGGAGCGCTGGGTCTCCTCGATCCGGGGCAGGGAGTCCAGGGTGACGAACACGGTCGCCTTCTCGTGCCGACTAAGCCAGTACGCCAGGAACGCACCCGAACCCGTACTCACCGCTCCCGCCTTTGCGAGCAGGGGATGCTTGTCCGCGCGCAGCGAGGAGATGGCCATCAGCGGCTCTGTGCGGCCATCCGCGCGAGCAGCCTGGGCCCACTGGCCGATCAGGTCCAAAGACGGTACGGCGATGAGGAGACGGGCGGTATCGAGCTCCTCGGCGGTGCGCAGCGCGATCAGCGTCTTGCCGGTGCCGCACGCGGAGACCATGTGGCCGCGCGTACCCGGCTTCCTCAGCCCGCGTACCCCGCTGTCCACCGCCGCCTGCTGATCCGGCCGCAGCACCCGGCGGGGGGTGTTGGGGTCAGAGGCGGGGCGCGGGGCCGCGGGCTGGGGACTGGGGCTTGGGGGCATCACCACGGATAACCTCGGGCTCACGGCGGCATGGTCGTGCCCATCCTCCCTCACTCGGCACAGGCTGTGCGGGGGTACCTCAGGGTGGTGTGGTGCCGGGCTGAGACGGGACGGGTACTGGTGGGATGGTGGCGGGTACGGTCTGTTCAGCGAGTTTGCGGTAGCCGGTCGTAGTGAGGGAGCGCCAGGCGCGGTAGAAGCCGAAGGCGGTCGCTGCGCCGAGGGCGGTGGTAGCGCCCAGGATGAGTGGGCGGTGCTCGAAGGAGTAGCGCAGCATGGCCAGGTCTGCGGTGAGGGTCAGGGCCAGGGTGTTGAGAGTCCATCCGCGGCAGATCCGCATGCGGGAGCGCGCGTAGTCCGCCCGGGCTGCCAAGACCGGGAAGTCGGCCAGGCGCAAGCGCGCTTGGGCGTAGGCGGTGTTGGAGGGGAAGAAGCGGGTGCGCAGCCGACGGCGGTGCGGCGTGAGGGCGGTATCGGCCGCCCGGTCGATGGGGATGCCCAGGGCGTAGGCGGCGGCGAGCGCTACTCCGGCCGCCGCGGAGGAGCCCGCGAGGGGGGCGAGTTTGGCCGTGGTAGCTGGGCCGATCAGAGCGACGAGGAGGAGCACGGCTGCGGTGAGCGCGCCGATGCCGACCACGAGGACCTCGATGAACATCGCGGTGGCGGCCACGAGGGCTGGGGGCTCGGGCTGTGTTGGGCTCGTCATAGGGCGACTCCCCAGATCTGGGCCATGTCGGTGATCATGCTGTCCGGTAGCTCGCTGTTCTTCCAGGCGATGTGCAGGTCGAAGCGGGAACGGATCTGGGATAGCCGTTCAAAGATGATCAGGCTTTCTGGCTGGCTGGCCAGCAGGTAGCGGCCGTGCTTGAGGAAAAGGGCGCTGGTGGGTCCGTACTCGGTGTAGGCACGTTCGAGACGCTCGCGGAAGCGTTTGGTGAACTGGGTGAGTTGCTCGCTGTAGGCGGTGGTGTCATCGATGGTCTGGGAGAGGGTGTCGATGACTTCGTGGGACAGGTCGGTGCTGTAGGGGTGGTCAGTGAAGGTGCGGTAGATCTGTTCGGCCGTGTTGAGGAGGTGGTTGCTGTGTGCAAGGTCGGGGTGCTGTGCCATGGCTTCCACCCCCCGTTCGACCTCGAGGTCGAATAGTTCGACCAGGGCAATCAGACGGTACAGCGAGCGTCTGACATCGGGGGGTGGGGTGACGCCGGGCTTGTAGAGAAGCTTGTGGGACATGCGTGACCACAAGTCGACGGCCTCGGTGCGTAGTTGGATCTCACAGTCGTACGGGTTGCCGTCGGGGTCTTCTTCCCTGCCGACCATGACGGCTTGGATGTGCAGGCGGGGGTAGCGCAGGCGGTCCTCGTCGCCGGGGGTGTCCCGGTCGTCCTCTACCCACCGGACGTCAAGGCACTCTTTGATCATTTTCAGGGCGGGGTCGAGCAGACCTCTGTGGGGCACGATGACGCGTACGCCGGCTTTGTCGGTGATTTCCTTCCAGGGGTCGGTGTAGCCCTTGCGGTACATCTTCGTGTTGAAGCCGCTGACCTCCTTGGCGCGGGCGGTTACCTCGCAGGCAATCCCGCGGAGGGCAATGTGATGCTCCAGGTGTGCCTTGGTCGCCTCGGCTGCCTTTTCGATGCGGGGTCGTTCGTGTTGATAGCGCTGGAAGGCTTCATCGGCGCTCAGGGGCACGGCTGACCCAGCCAAGCGTTGGGGAGGGTGCCGCGGAACGTCACGTCTGGGCCGGTGGGAGCGCATGTCCGTTGTGGGCAGGCGTGGCTTTTTTGGGGAGGGCGCGGATTGTCTCGAATCCAGGAAGTGTCTCGGCCTGGATGGGCAACTCGGGGCGCTGAGTGGGTGGTTTGGGAGGGCGGCCCGCTGTTGCTCCGCTGCTGGTCTTGGTGACGGTCGAGGTGACTGTCACCGTCGTCCGGCCGTCGCCGAGGTCCTCTACTTGGATGGTTCCGTCCTGCATGGCTTCTACCGGGGCGACTAGGAAGGCACCGTTGGACAGGTCCACCCGCATCTTCTGGAGCCTGTTGCTGATGAGCTCGGTGTTCTTCTCGAAAGTGCCGATAGGGACGTCGTTTTCGGCAAGGAATGCGGCAAGGTCGGCCTGGTGCGCGTCGCGCAAGTGGGTGCGGATGAACTCCGTGGGGTCCACTGTCGGGGTGGGGCTCTGGAGTTCCACCATAGTGGCCAGCACGTAGTTCATACGGGTGTCTGAGTCCGTGCAGCGGCTGTTGACCCAGTTCATCGCGGTGTCGTGGAAGCGGCGGGTCAGTTCCCTGGGGTCGTTTTGATGCCGACAGCCCAGGAACTTCTCGAGGAAGAAGCGGGCCACGTCCTTGCCCGTTGTCTGGGGGTCTGCAGCCCATCCCTGAAGCCCTGGTTCAGCCAGCCCCTCTTCGGAGAAGAGGGCTACTTTGTACACCTTGGATTTCTGGGTGAGCAGGAGGTCATCGAGGTACTGCATGGCGAAGGTGCGCAGGCCGTCGGTGACGATCTCGTTGGTCTGCATGCCGGTCTCGTGCTCGAGTTTGACCATCAGCAGCGCCTGCTGGCCGTCCAGGCGGGCGGAGGCGACCAAGAGAAGCCCGGCCGGGCTGTTTCCTCCTTGGCTGTCGCGCAGTGCGTGTGCCAGTTCCCCGGAGACTTGGACGAGGTCCTGTTCAGTGTCGAGGAAGGCGCGGACCGTGTCGGGCAGGGGGGATTTGAGTTCCGGGTCCTCGATGACCTCGCGCCCCAGACGGGCGAAGACGTCACGCAGTTTGCCCTGGAGTTCGTAGCGCACGTCTTCGTCCAGGCGGCAGAACGTCTGGCTGAGCTGGAGCGGAAAGAGCTCCTCGTTCTGGGTGCGTCTGGGCACTATGTGGACGATGGCCTGGTCCACGACGAGGTCCCCGAAGTCGGTCCGCACTGCCCACCCCACGCATCCCGCCCGCACCCCCGTAGGCCGGACGCATTGTCGCCAGACGCAGTCCGGAGCGGAGCTAGCCCGTCCCGCGGCGTACGTCTGTGCGGCATCACCTGGCCCGGGGCGGGGCGGGCCGGTTCTGGGCCTGTCCGTGTCACGTGCCAACAATCTTGCCGCTCATCGTAACGGAGCGTACGAAGGCCATGGCAGGGATACCGGGAGTGGTGGCTGAACTTCAATGGTGGGCCAGGGCATGTGTGAGCTGTCGCCTGTGCCGGGATCGACACAGAGGAGCATCCTCTATGAGCTTGTCCTGCGAAGCTGAATAGCGGTTGAAGCGGCAGGGGCGGACTCAAGATCAGGCGGGTTCATCACCGCATCGAGAAGGCATGCGTGGTCGTGGCGGCTGCTGCCGCCCCGCGCCTAGGGTGTCGTGTCGGGTGGTTCCAGGATCGGGTTCCAGGCGAACCGGCCCAAGTTCTCGTCGCCCAGTTCCCATGGGGATTCCAGCAGCAGTTTCCGGGTTGTCCCAAGGTCCGTGGTGACGAAAGCGGGGGCGGGACCGATACGGGTCATCAGGTCACCCCATTCGTGGAGGAAATCCTCGTCCTCGCCGCGCAGTCGGCGCATCGCCGCTTCCACGCAGGCAGGCCATTTCGGCATACCGTAGTGGCGGCTGTTGGTCCCGATGCGGGGAGCGCCGGCAAAGAGGAGGAAGTCGTCTGGCGGCAGTCGCTTCTCGAAGTGCCTGAACATGTCTATGTGCTGTTTCGCCTGTTTCTTGATTCTCCGAGGAATCCCCAGCCGAAGTCCTTCAGAGTCCGCTCGCATCCCGGCCAGACCATGTCCCGGTCCAGGATCAGGTCCTCCAGTGCGTAGAGACGGAACGGGTCATCGGAGCCCAGAACGTCGAACGCCTGCCGGGTGTGCCAGGTGTTGCGGGCGAATATCGTCCCGTCGCGCAATGCCTTGCGCCGGCTGGTGGGTCGAGAGGCGTGCGCGTCCTCGATCGGACCGTTGCGCCAGACGGACAGGACGAGACCGTGGGCCGCCGCCCACCGCAGTCCGTCCTGCGTCCCGAAGACACCCATCTCCTCAAGGCGTTGCCGCGCCCAGTCCGATGTGTCCTGGATGTCCTCGTCCACCGGCTGCCTCTCCCCCCATGGTTCTCCGCACTCCTCGATTCGAATTTTCGGTGTTCCTGTCCAGCCACGCGGCGCAGGTGCCTGCGAGAAGTCAGTCCAGGCCGGGCCCCGGCGCCTGGGTGCCACTTTCTCTCGTAGTCACGCCGTCCGCCGGGCCGCTCTCAGGCGGGCCGGACCGCTGGAAGGCTGCGCTGAGCGCGTGCAGTTCGGCACGGCGAGCCCGTATGAGCTCCTCTGGCTGGCGCAGAGCGGTGTCCAGGAGCCACACGCCACGGCGGAACGGCTGAAAGCCGATGCTCTCCCACAGTGCGGCGACCTTCTTCTTCACATGGCGGCGATATGCCTCGGTGGCCTGCTCACGGTCTTCGGGGTACTCACCCATGGCCGGATAGACCGCGACCGCGCAGCAACCCCCGGACAGACGGCGGATCGCTTCGGCCGCCAGAGCCGGGCCCAGTCCGAAGCCCCTCCACACCTTGTCGAGGCTGACGCGGTCGAGGAGCAGCAGATCGCCGACAGGATGAGTGACCGCTTTCTCGAACGCAGCGCTATAGCCGTCGCGTCCGGATCGGCCCAGGGCAGCGGAAGCAATGACCTCGAGATCGCCGGACTCGGCGTCCGCCGCCTCCCACCGGTTCTCGCCGGTGTAGTCGCGCAGCCTCCACAGAATGAGGTGCCCGACCTCGGTACCCGCAGCCGGAGCGTGGCTGTCCCCGTCCTCCTCGTCGTCCCACTCCTCGTCGCCCGCCTGCCCGTGGGTGACCGCGACGTACCAGGATTCCAGCGTGTCCTCAAAGTCGTAGGGCACCGCAGGGTGTCCGTGACCGTAGTGGAGGTGAAGACGGGCGGGGTCGCCCGGGAGCTCGGTGACCGGCCGTTTGGGCCTCGCTGATGGCATGGCGGAGAGACTAGAAGCGGGCACTGACACCGCACCGGGAAACGGGAGTCCAGGGGGCGGGCGCGGTGAGGCCGGGGGCCGGTCACTGGTAGAGGAAGTCTGTCCAGCACACCTGGAGTCCGGCGACCAGGGGGACGGCGGTGTCCGCTGCCTCTCGGTGGCCGAGGGGCGGAAGAGGGTGTCCGCCGTCGCGTCTTCGTCGACAAGCTCGGCCGCGCCTTCACCACCAACGAGTACGCGGGCCGCTCGCACGCCGTGCCGGGCACTCGCACACGTAGCCCAGCGGGCACGCAACGGGCGGGCGCCCCTGAAATGCGGCAGGGTCCGGATCCTCTAATGGATCCGGACCCTGCTCGGCAGTAGCGGGGACAGGATTTGAACCTGCGACCTCTGGGTTATGAGCCCAGCGAGCTACCGAGCTGCTCCACCCCGCGTCGGTGAAGCCAACCGTACGCCATCCCGCGAGGTCCGCAGACCACCTCCGGCCAGGGGCTATGCAGCGAAGCCGACGTTGGTGCAGTACTCGTACGCTCCGTACTGGGACCCCAGATCAGGCAGGATGTCGTCGGTCCAGGCCGCGTCCAAGCCATGGTGGTCACCGGCCGCCCACGCGCCGACGATCCGGTCCCAGCGGCGCACGTTCATGTGCCGGAAGGGAATGTCGCGCTGCAGCGGGCGGGCGACGCCGGACTGGTTGAGGGGGTGGATCTCCACCCTGGTGCCGCCGTTCGCGTTGAGGCGCTTGAGCAGGTGCCGGGCCACGTTCTGCCGGCGCACCACCCGGTAGGCGTCCTCGATCTTCTTCAGGTTCTTCGCCGAGGGGTGGCGCTTGCCCTCCAGCCACGCCTTCAGCGTGCGGTCGGTCACCATCAGCCCGGCATCCCGGGCGGCCTGACGGGCGTGGTCGGACCTCGTCAGATAGTTCAGGCGCGCCATCAGACCGCGCTTCGCGGTGATGGGGGTGGCGATGCCGCCGGCGAGGTCGTCGAGCTTTTGCCCGACGAGTTCACTTCCCCTGACACCGCTCGCGCCGAACTTTCCGAAGTCATTGTTCCTCTCCGGCATCTACTGCTCCTCCCCCATCGTGTCGGTGCCCGCGGTGTAGAGGTCTTTGACCTTGACCTCGGTAACCCCACGGCCTTCGGGGAAGACACGGCGCCAGTCGCCGATGACGTGGAGTTCGTCGGTGCCCATCGCTCGGACGACGGCGAGTCCTTCGTCGTGGGCTTTGAGCGCCTTCATCCAGAGGTTGGCGAAGGCCTGGGATCGGATGATGTGCATCCAGTCCGGCCGGTACAGCTCCCGGTTGTAGTTCGACTCCCCCATGGTGGAGACGAACTTCGAGTACATCGCCTTCACGTACTCCAGGGTCACCGCGTCGCCGTCGGCGATGGCGGTGTCGCGGGCGTCCTTGAGCGTGATGCGGAACTTCTCCAGCAGGTTCTCCGTCGCCCCCGATGTATAGGACTCGTGGACTTCCGGCGCCTCGCACAGCCCGTGCTTCGGGCTGGACAGGCGCAGCAGGAGACGCAGGGTGGGTTCGGTGACCCATAGGGGCCCGGGTTCGTCGCGCTCGCCGATCGGGTTGGGCAGCACGGCGTCGTACTCCCAGGCGGGTGGGGTGATCAGGTGGACTCCGGCGCGGCGGCCGTCGTGCGGCATGCCGGTGGTGTGCTCGAGCTGCCCGAGCGGCAGATGAGTCTTGAGGGCGGACAGATAGGCGCCGTTGATGTCCAGTGCCGTCACCTCATGAACGCCGGGCGGCAGTTCGGCGCGGGTCCACTTGGGGCGGGCCTCCCAGATCTGGTCCGCGCCCCGGGAGGTCTGCTTCTTCAGGATGTCGGGAATTGCGGGGTGGGCGATCACGTCGTACCGGGCGCCCTTGCGGGTCTCGTCCAGCAAGCGCATCGCGTCCCCGATCGCCTTCTTCAACAGCGCCGCGGTGGCCGCTTCCACATCGCCCTGGTGCTCGGCGAGCGCTCCCTCAACCGCCGCATGGATCAAGCCCACCGGGCCTGACGGCTCCTGGAATGCCCGGCGGGCCGGGCCCTTGGCACGCTCCGACGGCTTCGAGGCGGGGGCGGACCGGTCGGCGACCGGGGCTGGCTGCGCCTCGACTGTGCTGTCCTGGCATTCGGCTGGGTCCAGGTGCTGAGCGAAGCCCTCCACCCGCCGCCCGGCCGGACGCCCGCACAGCACACACGGCTCCGGCACGGTGAGTACCTCGACTTCGTCCCCGCCCTCGGGCTCGGGCTCGGCTGCAGCGGCGGCATCCGCTGCGACGGGCTCGGCCGCAGTGGACTCCGCCGCCGGCTCGATTTCGGGCGTGGTGTCGGCGGCGAGCTTGGCGCTCAACCCGTCCAGGAGGTAGGCGTACTTGACGCGCACCTCGCCGGCCGGATCCCGGCCGGCTTCCCAGGCGCTGACCGTGGAAGGGCTCACCCCGAGGGCGCGGGCCACCTGCGCCTTGGACAGCTGAGCCTGCTCGCGCAAGGCGCGGCGGGCCTGGGCGTCTGGGAGGTCGGTCTGCGGGCCGACAGAGGCGAGGAGCGAGTCGATCGCGTCGAAATCACTCACCGGAACGCTCCCTTCAGATGTAGGTGACGGGGTTGCGAGACAGGTGCGGACTCTTGGTGGCACGGCCGACACGGTCGTCGCCGCGCAGCAGCTCTCCCTGGAGGGCATAGCGGTTACCGTGCTTGGAGATCCCGGTGATCGTCGCCACGGCGAGGACAGTGCCTTCGGCGTTGATGATCTGCACCTCGTCCTGGGACAGCGCGCGGTCGGCGTTGAACTTCCAGATACCGCGGCCGGCCTGCCATGCCTCGTCCTCGCTCATGCCAGAGCGCCATCCGATGGTCGACCGCCCGAGCACGTCGTCCGGACCCGCCTCGCGCTCGGGACCGATCTGGATCTGCAACACCCGTCCGCCTCCCAGAACCTGAACTCTTCAACTTGTCACCAAGTTACCATCCGAGCGTGAAACTTCGCAACAAGTTCGGAAGTACCCAACTCGATTGGCTCCAGCACGACTTCACTGCTCAGCCCCTCGACGCGAAGGAGGCACACGCCATGGCCAAGGCGTCAGCGAAGTACTGCGCGGCATCCGCGCCGGAACCTGCTCCACCTGCCACGAGGTCTCGGCCAGCTTGGACTTGGCGATCTTCTTGATCTCGCGCCGCTCGGGCAGCGTGAACGTCCTTGGACTGCCGCCTCGGTACCTGGGGTAGAGCGAGTCGAAGTTGTGGATCACGTTGCGGACCCGGCCCGGGCCGGTGAACGTGACCTCATCGATCTTGTCGGCGGGCATGCCCTGCGCGGACAGCGGCACCATACGGGCCCGCCGCGAGGTTCACTACCGACCCGGTACCCCGGCGGATGATCCGCAACAGCCGCGCACCTTCGTCGTTATCGATCTCCGTCGAACCCGTTCAGCCACCAGAACGGCGTCGCCGATGCATGCCGCCCGGACCTGAACCCAGACGGCGAGTCACGGCCCCTTGTTTTCGCGGTGAAGGTGCCCGGACCACGTTCCGGCGAGGCTGCATCAAATACGTGAGCTGCACGGTGTGCAGCAGGCTTCACCACTGCCCGCATGTCACTCGACGCCGCGCCGTGGTCATGGGGCAGCGCGCGGCGGGACTCGTGGTCATGTCATGCCCAAGGATCACGCCCGCAAGAGCAGCGCCCGCCGGCGGGCCGCCCGCACCGGATCCTCCTACACCTCCGCCAACGCCCGCACTGTGCACGAAGATCCCACTCCTACCGTCTGGCTGGCGGGACGGTCCTGGCCGCACGGACTCGAGCAGGTCCTGCGCGACGGCGAACGGCACTGGCGGTGGTGTGCTGGCGTATGTGAGAAACCGCCGCACTCCGCATGACCCCGCCCGACAGTTGACGTGCTGCGCCTACTGCTTCGCCGTGGTGCCGGTGCGGGCCGGTGCCTGGGCGGGCGCGCCACCCGCAGCTTCGACACAGTGCAGGTCGTGGCGCAGAGCACCGCACCGCTGCCGGTACGGCCGGGGTGGGCGCCGGAGACCTTCATGGAAGACTCGGATCTTCCCTTAGAGGAACTGCTGGCCGCCGATGAGCGGTTCGCCGGTGCGGCCGCCCGGCCGGTCATCAAACCCGAGACGATCGTCGTCGACCACGGCTCACCGTTCGTCTCCGCGGACTTCACCCGCTCCTGCAACTGTCTGGACATCGAGGTGCGCGAGGCCCGGCTGCGCACCCCCGTCGACAAGTCGATCGTCGAGCGCGCCATGCTGGCGATCAAGACCGGCTTCAGCCAGCACCTGGCCTCCTACACCCACCACCGTCTGGACCTGCGCGGCGAACAAGTCCGCAAGCAACCGCTGTGGACGATCGCGCAATTGCAGGAGCTGTTCGAGCAGTGGGTGGCGCTGCGCCGGCAGCAGACCCCGCACGGCGCCCTGCGCAGCCCGTTCACCCCGGGGCTGAAGCTCAACCCCGAACCAGATGTATGCGGCGCTGATCTCGCTGCGCGGCTACCGGGCCACGGCGCTGACCGAGAGCGAGAACCGCAAGCTGCTGCCGACCGCGTGGGTGCGCATCGACCGCACGGGCTTCCAGATCAACAACCGCACCTGCAACCCGGACAAGGCAGGCCTGGATCCCTTCCGCGGTACCTCGGGACTCGCGGCATTCCAGGGACGCCGGGAGGTGCACTACTGCCCCAACCACCCCGAGGCCGCCTGGCTGTTCAACCACCGGGTAGCCCCCGACGACGACCCGTGGGTGGAGGCGCCCTTCATCCACCGGCGCCTCCTGCACGACCGGTGGACCGAAGAGAGCTGCAAGGGCTGCAGGTCCATCTCGCCGCCGGCGGACATCGCCGGAACGAGGCCGCCATCGCGCGAGCCACCCATCGCCTGCTGTCCAAAGCAGCCGATGGGCCCGGGCCCGGCGACGCGCCCGCTGCCTCTGCACATGCCCTGCCCTCGCCCCACCGCCGGCCCGTGACACCCAAGGAGCCCTACGCCGTCGGCATGCCGACGCGGACAGACGCGGATCGGTGGGAAAGGGTCCCAGACCTTGGCGGCCTGGAACTGGTGCGGGCTCATCCGCTGGAGTGTGCCGGTGTGGGGCATGCCGTCTTCGCCGGTGTTCCTCACCAGGAACCACAGCTCGATACCCAGATCTGCCGGTGAACGGCCCGGGAAACTCATGACAGGCCGCTTCCCTCTCGCCCAGGAAACGGGCCAAAGCCGATACTGAGCACGCCCGTACCCATGCCCGATCTGCAGCCGGGCTGGGCGTAGTAACGGCCCAGGGCGTACAGAAAGCATTCACCGGCGATGGGACACATCTCGTCACGGGCATGCAAGCCGAAATAGGACGGGCTCCGAGCGTTGGTCTCCGTCGACGCCGGCAGATGGTGCTGCGCTCCAGGCGGGCCACGGAAATGGGGCCGGCGTTTTCCGGAGGGCGTGGCCGCGGCCGTGCAACTGCCGGACGCGACCGCGCGGGACGGCGTCATGTGACCTGTGCGGGTGGCCCAGCCCCAGGGTGTCTCAGGTGGCGCACCTGTGTAGACAAGAGGCGTTCGCCGCCGATGGTTCAGGGAGCCGAAGCAGGAACAGGGCCGTGCGGCCGTCAGCGTGGCACAGATAACCTGCGCGAATGAAGCGCATCCAGCGGGCCGCTGGCGCGGTCGTCGGCTCAGCGGTGGGTGACGCCCTGGGCGGCCCCTTCGAGTTCGGCCCCCAGGGAGCGTTTTCCGCACGGTTTCCCGCGCCTGGTTCCGGTGACGAGATGTGCGGAGGCGGTGGCTGGGACCCCGGCGAAGCCACGGACGACACACAGATGGCCGTCCTGGTCGCGGAGTCCCTGCTGGAGCAGGGCGGACTGGATCAGCCCTCGCTGATCACTCCGGAACAACGGGCAGACTGCACGCAGTTCGAGCCGGTCATGGACAAGATCTACGTCCCGCGCGCGGGACGCGGCCGTCCCCGTCGCACGCCGGACAGGGGGAGCGCCGACAAGGCGTACAGCAACCGCGAAAACCGCGCCTACCTCCACACACGCGGCATCCCGCACCTGATCTTGGAGAAGCAGAACCACAAAGCCACCCACCTGCCCCGGAGCACACGCGGCGGACGACCCCCGGGCCTCGACAAAGACCGGCACAAACACCGATACAAAGAACACAACACTGCGCAACGAGCCCCCGGCAACCGGAAACAGTTCAGAACCGCGGCCACCCACAATGACAAGCGCGGATACCTCTACCCCGGCACCGCCACCCCCGCCACACCCCACACCCGGCCCCGTTCCTGATCGGACGGACACCCCCTCGTCCACGACACCCAAGACCACGCCCGCCCCTCAACTACACCCCCACCCAACAACATCAGCCCAGAGCCACCGTCGTGATGTGGCTCAGCACGCACAGCCAGCGGCCGTTCCGGTTCACGAACACATCGGTCGTCCACTCGTCGGCGTCGAAGCGTTGGCCCATGTAGTGGGCCGTGTTCGTCACCCTCCCTGTGAAGACGGCGGTATCCCCGTAGACCCGGATCCTCGGCTGACTGATGCTGGTCATTGCCGAATGGGTCAACTCTCCGGATTCGACAAGGGAAAGAAACTGCTCCTTGGCGGAGACGCCTGCCGCGGAGACGATGACCCACTCATCGGCAATGAAGCTACCAATCCGGGTGGCGTCGTTGGAGACGATGGCATTCGCCCAGTCCTTCGCGAGGGCGATGAGCCGGGTGTGGACAGGGTCATCCTCGGGGCCCTTCCGCGGTGTACCAGCGATATCGCCCATCATTCGAATCTAGTGGGGACCAGCGGCTGCAGATGTCTGCCACGCCGACGACCAGCACCCCACCCGCCGCCGAAGACGGGGCGAACGTTGCCTGCTATGGCACTAGTTCAGCGTGGGCTCGGACATGTCTTGGTCCCGCTCCTGGTGTTCCGGAGCGGCCTGCTCGTCTTGGCGTTCGGCGGCGCGGGTCTGCTGCTTGCAGGCGCCGCACAGGTGTCGGTAAGTATCCCGGGGGCATCCCACCCGGTGGGCGCGGTCGCCTTCCACCGTTCGTCAGTGAACTGCGCGCCGTAGCCAGCGCACACCGGCCGGCCCCTTTCCCGCTCGGCCTTCTGCTGCTCGGCCGCGCGGCGCAACGGCTCCCGATACTCCCGTTTGCCGGCCTCACGTTCGGTCCGGCGGCGTGCGTCGGCAGGCTCACGGCGGGGATTGCTGAACGCTTCAAGGGCCTGTTGCGAAAGTGCTGGTCACAGCCACTCGTTGACGGTGGCAACCAGCATGCTCGCGTGATGGTGGACTGTGAACCGCCCCATCATGCCGTGCAGCCATGCCGGATGGCGGAGACACTGGCGCAGTGAACCAGCTTCAGGAGATCGCGGGATTGGCCGGTGGTGTGCTGGGCGGGGATCTCATCGGCGCCTGCCTTCACGGATCTTCCGTGCTGGGAGGCCTCAGACCAGCCAGCGACCTGGACGTACTGCTCATCTCCCGGAGGTCGATGACCGAGCGGGAACGACGGGCGCTTCTCGGTGGCCTGCTCGGGATCTCCGGCTCCCAGAACAAGACCCGCCCGGTCGAGCTCACCGTGGTCGTCCAGGCCGAGGTCCAGCCATGGCGATACCCTCCGAACTGCGACTTCCTGTACGGCGAGTGGCTGCGCGCCGAGTACGAGGCCGGGAAGGTCCCCCGGCCGGAGCCGATGCCCGATCCGGCCCTACTGATCACGATGGCGCTGCCCGGCGACTACCCCCTCGCCGGCCCGCGGCCGACACAGATCCTCGACCCCGTTCCGCAATCCGATCTGGTCCGGGCAAGCGTGGCGGGCATCCCCGACCTGCTCGACCACCTGGACGGCGACACCCGCGCGTCCTGCTGACCTTCGCGCGCATCTGGACCACGCTCGCCACCGGCCAGATCAGGCCGAAGGATGATGCCGCAGACTGGGCCCTCGCCCAGCTCCCTCCCGAACACCGCCCAGCTCTCGAGCACGCCAGGCAGCTCTACCTCAACTGCCACTACTCCGACGAAAGCTGGAACGAGACGTTGCAGGCACAAATCCGTCCGCTCGTGGACCACATGCTCGCCGAGATCGACCGGTCGGGCACCCGGAGCCAGCGGACCATGGACTGAGCGACGGCGAAGGCCCGTGCCAGACAAGTTCTGGGGGAAATTGAGGGGGCGCTTCCCTCCGGCCTGGATGAGGGTTACCAGGCCCCGGGAGCGGAATCACCGCCAGGCCGGTCACGCACACACAGGGTGTCAGGAGGTGTGGCGGCGGATGCGGATCGGGCCGCGGGCCTTGTCAGGGTCGACGCGGCGGCCGCCCTGGGTGATGTCCACCTCCCCCGCCGTGACCAGGTTCCGGGCCGCGCGGCGGGCCGGCTCCATGAGCGCGCGCCAGCCGTCGTCGTCCCCTTCGTACACCGCACGCGCGGCATCTGACGGGCAGATCGTGGCGTCGGCGGCGCGGTGGTCGAGGAGCTCCAGGATGGCTCGTTCCAAGCGGCGTTCGGTCTTCTGCCGTTCTGTGCCCGTCACCGCGCCAGTGTCACCCCGGTGCGAGGCCGTCACGGCCACCGGCGGCCCTGCCACTCCCCCCATCCACCAGGACGGAGCAGGCAGACTTCCGCGGCGAGGGTCTTGCCAACGCCGGCAGGACCGTGAAGGCACGCTATCGCCCTGACGTCGAACGTGTCCGCGATGTTCCCCCCGGCTGCCAGGAGCGCCCAGGTGGTGACGAACGCGGCGTCCGCGAGCTGGGTGTAGTAGTCCGTTTCCCGTAGCGGCAGTTGGCTCGTCATCCTTTCTCTTCCCGGGTGGCGATGCGCAGGGAGACTGGGGTGTTCCAGCCGTCGGGGGGCGGGGCGGGCGGGACGAGGTCTGGCAGGGCCAAGGCGGCCATGTCGCTGACGGTGGCCATCGTGAGCTCCTGGTCAGCTTCGGCCGCGGTAACGGCGCCAAGGCGCTGTGGGGGCGTGGGAGCGGTGGCCGAGATGAAGCGCGACCGGCGCAAGGCCTCGGCCTTCTTGGCGTCCTCGCGCAGGCGGCGGGCCCGCGCAGTGCGGATGCGGCACAGCTCATCGAGCTGTCGGGGGTCGCGGCGTCGGCGAGGTGCGCGGTGCGCAGGTGGCGGCCGGCCTGGTCGCAGATCCCGATCTCGTGGTCGTGGTGGGGCACGTGCCGGATCCGGACGCTGCGCCCTGCCTGGCCGGCCGGCCAGCCACGCGCCGCGCCGACGTAGTCCCGGCCCCGCCCGCACACCCCGTGGCTGGTCAGCTTCCGCACCCAGCCGTCGTTTACCGGAGACGCTGTGGCGCAGCCCGAGGAGGATCACGTCTTGGTCGGTCAGGGTGATCCCGGAGGACTCGCTGTATCCGCCGCGGGCGGCGGACTGCAAGTTCTCCCATGTGCGGACGGCAGACTGGTTGGCTTGGTGAACCGGGCGGCGTTGGTGGCGTCCAGAACGGTGTCGGCAGCGGTGAGGTGGCTGATCACGCCGCGGATCCAGCGAGGTTCCAGGGCCCGTACCCACTGGTCCATCTGCTGGAGGCCGAGAAGCGGGTCGATGCGCTCGACACGACGCTCGCAGGCATGGTCCGTTCAGGGTACGCAGACGTGGCCAAGGAAGCGGCAGACGCCGTGGAGAAGAAGACCAAGGAGAGCGAGCGGAGCCGGCCGGAGGCGTGCGAGGCGCTCTCAAAGGACGACTACACCGCGCTGCTCATGGCCAAGGTGATCGATGGTCTGGGCTGGACAGGTGAAGGTGGGAAGTTCGACAAGCTCAAAATGGTGGAGGGCTTGGACTAGGGCCTGTGGGTCGAGCTCGGGGCGCGATGTCAGTGGGCTGAGTTACGTTCGCTGGTCATGGACTCGGAATCTCTGCTGCAGCACCTGAGTGACGAACTCGACGCGTTCCGCGGATGCCTTGACGGTGATCTGGCTGTGCCCATCGAGCACTGCGGCGAGTGGACGCTCCATGATCTGGCTGAGCACCTGGGCAGCTCAAATCTGTGGGCGGCAGCCGCGGTTACCGATCATCACGGCACGTACAAGGCCGCCCCGGCACCGCGTGGCCCTGGAGAGCTGGCGCGGTGGTTCGAGGAGAGTTCCACGACTTTGCTCAAGGCGCTCGACACCGACCCGAGTGCCAACGCCTGGACTTTCCATCCGCCGCACACAGTTGGCTTCTGGCAGCGACGCCGCGCACTGGAGGCGCTCATTCACCGTTGGGATGCCGAGAACGCCCTGGGCATCACGCGAACGCTCGACCCGATCCTGGCCGGCGAAGGCGTGGCCGAGGTCTTCGACACGATGGCACCACGGCAGATGGCGCGTGGACGAGCGCAACCTCCGCAGCACGCCCTGCGCCTGCACGCGACGGACACCGGGACATCCTGGATGTACGGCCCCGGCACTGCCGTGGCCACACTCTCCGCGACAGCGGAAGAACTCGTGCTGCTCCTGTGGGGGCGGATGCGCAGTTCGGACGCCGCCTTTCGCTGGACCGGCGATCAAGAGACCGGGCTGCGCATCCTGGCCGGCACGTTGACACCCTGACGCCGCTCAGGAGAGAAACCAAAGGCGGACTGCCGCGACGGTGACCCGTGCCAAGTTCGACGAGCTCTCGATCAGGCGCCTTCAGCAAGGACGTCGAGCCTCACCGTTCAGTAGTTTGCGGCGTCTGCGCTTCGCGCGGTTACCGTCGGCAGGCTTCGCAAAGGGATCAGACAGGCCAGGCGGCTCGATAGTCGAAGATCAACTGCGGCTAGGGTGTGCGCATGTCACGTGTACGCGTCGCCCTCATCACCGCCCTCGCCGGGACGGCTCTGCTCACCGCCTGCTCTTCGGACAGCAACAAGGCGGATACCGGTGATCAGGCGGACAAGCAGGAGGCTACTCCCGCCCCGAAAGACAAGCCGATCAAGGATCTCTCCCAGGCCCACCTCACGCAGGCACTGCTGGGCGACGGCGAAGCCCTTACCGGCTACTCCCTGCACGGGGACAAGTCGGTGACGGAGGGGCAGTACTGCAACGCCTCGCCGGACGCGGACTCCGCGCCAGCGGGCTGGGTCCGTGGCAGCGACTCCTCATACGAGTACAACGGCTCCACGGTCAACATGGCGCACGTGACGATCTGTCTCTTCGACTCGGCTGATGCCGCCCACAGTCAGTTTGAGAAATGGAAGGGCACCAAGTCGAGCGAGCAGCACGCCCCCAAGAAGCCCATTGGCGACGAGAACACGCTGATGATGGTCAGCAACGATTCCGTCTACGGGTACGTCCGCTCGGGCAATGCCAGCATTCGGGTCCGAATCGAAGGCGGCGCTGCGGGAGACCCCTCGGGGACGCAGGCCATGCTCGCCGCGACACTCGAGCGCCTCCAGCAGCTCCAGGACGGCAAGCCTGCGACGGTAACGGCCGCAGATGTACAGGCCGCCACACGTCAGTAGTCTCGCCGGGTCTGAGGAAACTGCTGGTAGAAAGCACTGTTATCGAACACACCGACGCGCCGTCGGCGTGACAAGCGTTACGGACAGCAGGCATGCCCGGCCTGCTGGACCTCTCGCAACGCCTGTGCCCTGACTGGGTACGGACGCGCTACGGGCGATCCCGCCCCGATCAGAGAGACTGTCCTGGCGATGACACCGTCAGCCGGAATCAGGAATGCCACACGATCACGTAGCAGTCCCTCTGCCCCACGGCGAGTTCGCCAACCATCCGGCACACGCCTTGCTGTTGCGGCTGAAGCACCCCTGCAGGAGGGGTTCGGAGGAAGATCCGGCCTAGTGTGCAGACTGTCGAGCCACAGCTGTGCCAGGTCGAGCGCGCGGCCAAGATCGGCGAGGGTGAACTGCGCGCGGCTGCCTCGTCGAGCAGCCTGGTTGAGCGCCTGGTTGAGAAGAGTATTGACCTCACGGGCCGCGTGACAGCGGCCAATTCGGATCCCCCATGTACCGTCAGTTGCGGCGTTGCTCTGCGTATCCACCACCTAGGTATCTTGAACCCCCCGACGCCAGGAGAAGCCTTGAAGCCGAAAACCGTCGTCGTCTCGCTTCCGGTCGCCGACCTGGACAGCTCCCTGCGCTTCTACCGGGATGGACTGGGGCTGTCCACGGCAGCCGTCGACGTTGACGCCATCCTCTTCGAGCTGCCGAACCTGTCGCTGTTCCTGATCCAGCGCGGGGAGTACGCGACGTACCTCGACCGTGCCGGCGTTGCCATTCCCCACGCTGCCGTGCCGGGCGCGTGCGTCATTTCCTGCGCCATCGGCAGCAGGGCGGAGGTCGACGACATCCTCGCCCGAGTCGGCACGGCGGGTGGGGCGGTACCCGAGGCCGCGGGCACCTATGACGGGGCTTACATAGGCTACTTCACCGACCCTGACGGGCACCTGTGGGAGCTGGTGTTCAACGCCCAGACACAGTCAGCTGCGACACCGGAGTGATCCCGCAACGCCCGGTAAATCGGTTGCCTACCGACACGCCTCACCCAGCAGCACAGTCAGCTCGTCGCCAAACGTCCGGCGATCACTATGCGTCATCCCTGTCGGCCAGATAACTCCCCACTTACTGACCGTCGGTGGGGAATCTCAACTGGCCACGGACAGCCGAGCGATGCGCAGCTGCTTCAACCTGCGCGGCGACTATGCCCCTGGATCTCCCAGCAGGGAGGTCTCCCAGATGCAGCAGCGCTTGGCCCTGCCAACGCTCGTCGACATGGAACGGCATGAAGTCGACTACGACGGGCAGGCAGCAGTCCTCGAACAGGCCGCTTTGATCCACTGCCCATCACGTCGCATCGCAATGAGCGCCACCCGGCGGTGACTTGCTCGGCACATTCATCCGTCCCTACCTTTCTGCACAAACGTGAGCACGCCGACACGTCGCAGACAGACGTCGTCCTCGAGAAGATCGCCCGCAGGCCCACGTCGCGGGGCGGACGAGGCCCCCGGGGCACGCTCAAGGTGCCCTACACGGCCGGTTGAGAAGCGCCTTGCACCGGTCAGCAGACCGTGAACCAGACCCATGAGGACGCGCAGCCTGCCCGGCGTCGGCCCAAGAGACGAACCTTGCCCTCCGGTGGGTGGATCTGCCGAACCGTCAAGGAGCAGACGCTAAGGCGGTTACAACACGGCACTTCCGGCCGCGGGCGAAGGTGCTGGGCCCTAACTCCCTCTAAGCTGCGGATGGTTGAAGGTTCCCCGATCTCTCCCTCTCTGCGAAACTCGGACCACGTCACGTGCCTGCTGTCCACCAACGATGTGTGCTTCCCGTGCCATTCCGTCCGATGTTTCCAGGGGGATCTGTCCATGAAGCGTTCCGTGCCCACCCGCCTCAATGCCGGCGCGTCCGCTGTCGCTCTACTCGTATCCGGACTGGGCCTTGGCCTGGCTACCGCCGGGCCGGCGAGCGCGGCGACTTGCTATGGCGGAGCGGTCAAGTTCACCAAGCACATCGACCACAGTTACAGCGATATGTATAAAACGTCCTCGGCCTGCAGCGACATCAACCTGAAGGTCGTCCACCCCGCAAGCGTCCAGGTCCGCGTGTGCTTCTACACGGCAGCAGGCAATCCCAACTACTGCCAGTCCAACTACAGGACAGCCAACGCGAACATCTGGAGGGCCGTCGCGATCGACGTCAAGGACAACGTGAACTACCGCTACCAGTTCTCGAACAGCTCCTCCGTGACGGCTTACACTGCCGACTGAACCCGGCTGCCCCGCGTGCCTGTCTCCAGCCCGCGCCCTCATCCGGGCCGGAGGCGGACACGCGGCGCCGGCCCAGTACCAGCAAGACCCCCGAGGCCGTCAGCCCGCGTCAGCAGACCGCAGCGATCTCCCTCGCACTGGGCGAGACGTCACCTCCGGGGAACTGACCCGCGAACAGGCCCACGCCCATGGCGCAGTTCATGCCGGCTGCGCCCCTGGGAAACCTGGAACGCGACCCGATCCATTGCAGTGAACGACGAGTACCCGTACGGCTGTTCATCCTCAGCGTGAGCGGGGCGACGGAGTGCATAGCGCCACAAACTGGGAACCTGGGAACAGGTAAGGCGACGCGTCATCACCGATCGGAGGCCCATGCCGCACAAGGAAGAAGCCAGCCCTGCCGCCCTCCTGCCCCTGCTGCGCACCTGTGTCGGCCGGCTACGCTCGACCGCGGCGACGCTGTCGGACGAGGACGTGAAGGCCCCCTCCCTGCTGCCCGGCTGGACCCGCGCCCACGTCTTGACGCACCTCGCCCGCAGCGCCGACTCGCGCACCCGGCTGCTCACCTCAGCCCGTACGGGCACCGACCTGCCGCAGTACGCCAGCGATGATCAGCGCGAACGGGAAATCGAGGAGGGCGCCGGACGGTCCGCCGATGCCCTCCTCGACGACATGGACACCGCGCTGCACCGCTTCCTCTCCGCAGCCGACGACCACCCCCCACACGCCTGGGACGTGCCGGTGCGCTGGCTCGGGGCCGGTCTGCGGCCGGTGCGCGGGGCCGTCGCCAGCATGCTGCGCGAGGTGGAAGTGCACCACACCGACCTGGACGCCGGCCACACTCCGGCCCGTTGGCCCGCCTCCTTCACCGCCCGCGAACTGGATGCGACCACCGCGAAACTGCGCACCAACCCCCACACGCCGCCCATGACGTTGCGCGCCGACGAGGACCAAGTCCCGCGGGTACTCGGCGACGGGCCAGGGCCGCGTGTGAACGGCCCAGCAGCCGAACTGCTGGGCTGGCTCACCAGGCGGACCGACGGCCACATGCTGAGCGTCGAACCGCGAGGCCCTCTGCCGGCGCTGCCGACCTGGCGAAGCTGACCGATCGTGGCTCGCCCCAACCGGGCCGGGACGGAGCTGACCATGACCGCCACCCATCCCGACCGAGCCAGCGGCAGGAACCCGGAAATCATCGCGGTACTCGGCGCGTTCGTGCTCAACGGCGCGCTGCTCGGCTCGTGGGCCCCTCGGGTGCCGGCATTGGCCGCGCAGATCGGTGCGGAGGAGGGTGCGCTGGGACTGTCCCTGCTCGGTGCCAGCGTAGGGATGATCGCCTCTTCGATTCTCGCCGGTCGACTCTGCGCGGCGTTTGGTGCTCGTATCGTGATGGCGGTGTCCGGCGTTGCCGGGTCCGCGATGCTTCCGGTACTGGGGCTGGCGAGGTCGCCCGCGATGCTCGGCCTGCTGCTGGTCGTACTCGGCGTCATGGTCGGCGGGATGGACGTGGCAATGAACGTGGCCGGCGTGACCGCGACCCGGCGAGCCGGACGGTCGATCATGCCGCTTTTTCACGCAGCCTTCAGTTTCGGCACGCTGGCCGGTTCAGTCAGCGCTGCGGTCGCGGCCTGGCAAGGACTGGCACCCAGCCGTCATTTCGTCATCGTCGCGGTGGTCTGCGGCGGTGTCACCATCGGCATCGTCCGCTGGATTCCCGTGGAGAAACGACTGAGAGTGTCCGCTGAGGTCGGGCACGCCGAGCAAGCCCCTTTCAGGCGACCGGCGCTGTGGCTGCTCGGCGGCGTGGCACTGTGTGCCTCGATAGCCGAAGGAGCGACGGCGGACTGGTCAGCACTGTTCGGTGTGCAGGAACGCGGTCTCAGCGAGGCCACCGGTGCCCTGATCTACTCGTGCTTCTCGACCACCATGGCGTGCACCCGCTTGTGCGGTGAGGCGATCCAGCGTCGCTGGGGCGCACCGCACATGCTTATCGGGGGTGCCGCGATCGGCGGGCTCGGGCTGGTCACCGCAGTCATGGCGCCGTCACCGGCCCTGACCTTCGCCGGCTTCGCTGTCGCTGGTGTCGGTCTCGCGTACGCCTCCCCCGTCGTCATCGAGTTGAGCGGAGCTGCCGGGCGGCGGCCCGACGGGGGCGGCGGCGAACGCGAGGTCGCGTTTGCGACAACCATTGCCTACAGCGGGTTCTTACTCGGCCCTCCGATGGTGGGCGGCGTCGCCGAGCTGACCAGCCTGCCGGTCGCGCTTGGCGCTGTCGCCGTGCTCGTATTGTTGATCGGCCCGCTGACTCTGGCCGCCGGTACCTTCCGGCGCCGGGAGCTGTCGCGGGCCGAGGAGTCAGCGGCGAACCCGGTCCAGCAACGCGCGCGCCCTTCGCGACGACGGCACCGTAAACGACGGCCTGTACCGAGGGCGACGCGGCGGCATCCGTCATGAGCGACACCTACCCGGGGCCCAAGCGCCACCACCGGCCGGCCGGCCGGCGGGAGCGGACCGACCTCGCCGGTGAGCCGGTCATTGCACCACTGCAGGGCCTCGCCCACCGTGTCGAAGCCGCCCTCGCGCAGAGAAGGCCGCCCGGTACGGGCGCACTCTGATCAAGATCGACCGGGTCGAGCCCACCAGCCAGGTGTGCTCGCAGTGCGGCGTCAAGGACGGCCCAAACCGTTGCACGTCCGCGCATGGACGTGCCAAGCATGCGGGGCCGCCTTCGATCGGGATATCACTGCGGCCATCAACGTCGCAAAGGCCGCCGGACTGGCGGTATCAGCCTGCGGAGCGCGGGTGAGAACGGGACTCCTCCCGGCACAGCGCGATGAAACAGGAACCCATCCGAAGCCGCGCCGGCCAACGCCGCGGCAGGCGGAAATCGCCCCCCCCTTAAGGTAGGCGAGGATTTCAAGCGTGCAGGGCACGCCACTCCACCTCGTCGAGCGACACCTGCTCCGGGTCCTCCCACAGCAAACAACCGAGTGCGATGCCAGGTTGATGGTCCGCAGTGATCAGCGGCCCCGTCCCCTCCTCAAGAGCCTCTGACACAGCCGTGAGGTACACGGCGATGGAGCTGAACTCAGGAGCGACGGAATCAAGTGGTGCCGTCCCATCGTCAGGGAAACGCATCACCTGCCCTGTACCTGCGTCGACGCCGAACCCGACCTCACCGTCTCCGGGCGCGGCCCAAGGAGCCCAGCCGGGCCGCGGTGCACCGTGCAGGGCAACAGCGGGCAGGCCGAGCATGCGGTCCAAGGGAAGCCATTCGCACCCTTCCGGCAGCCATGCCGCCGGATTCACCTCGCCCTCCTCGTCCCCCTCGACCTCGAACCCTTCGCCACCGTCATGCAGTTCGAGCAAGAACCGAAGATCGGCGTGTATAGGCACGTACTCATCTGCCTGGGTGAGGTCGACATCCGATGCCGGCGCCCTCAGGGAGCGGTAAGACCCGGGGGCATTCTGCGCGAGCCAATTCTCGACACGGCGCCACGCCTGCACGACTTCCATACTCATGATCGGAATCATATTGACCGAGCACGTCTCGAGGCCGCGCGGATCAACGCACCCGCCCCCTCCTGAGAGAACGCGGTTGACATCCGGCTGAGGTAGCCAGACGACGTACAGGAGCTCCAGAGGGCGGGAAGAAGCTACTTGGCGGCCGGCGGACAGCGAAGACCCGGGGATTTCATCAGCGCAGTTGCATGGGTGTGCCCACAAGCAAGCAGTGCGTGTGCAGCCGATTCCCCGCCGCTGTCCGCCCCTGGTCAGCGGCGGGCCGGACGGGCGCAGCGTACGTTCCCGGAGGTGATCGCGTCCCGGGGCAGGGCGAGGCCGAAGGCCCGTTCCAGGCCTTCGAAGAACAGCGCGATGTTGTCCCTCCAGTTGCCTGCCTTCTCCGCGATGCGGAGGTGGAGGTTGAGGAAGGACAGCGGCGCTTCCGGGGCGAACGGCGCCTTGCCCGGGGTGTACCAGATGAGTTCATACATGTCCCGCCGGTCTGTGGCACCGTCCTCGATCGGGAAGGGGTTCTGGTACGCACCGTCCTCGAAGTAGCTGAAGTCGTAGATGGCCTTGGCCATGGTCGCGCTGAGCGTGATCTGCTGCTCGGGTGGCGGCTCGAGGGAACGCGAGAAGGCATGGTCGAAGTCGTGGTAGCCCAGCCACGTCCAGCCGTTCTCCTCCCCGAAGGCCAGCACGCGAGTGAGGTTGTCGGTACCCTCCCGCGCGTCTTGCTCCTCGACCTGGCGGAGCAGCAGCCCGTCGGCGACGTCCTGCGCGTCGGCCCCGTAGGCGAGGGCCACATCCTCGGCGGTCGGTCCCTTGATGAACACGATTTCCGTGAAGGGTTCTTGGTTCCGCCAACTGCTGGCGATCCACGCCACGCCGTCGCCCACCGGGCCCTGGCGGGCGAGGAACTCCTCGAACGCGTCCGCCTGCTTCGGGGGCATGTAGCTCTGGCGGGCCGTGCGCGCCCTGTCCTCCAGCCAGTCGATCTCCTCCACCGACCTCAGCTCGGCCACGACCACCCGGTCTCGTACGAAGGTCATCCTCCCCCCGTCAGCGTGCACGTAGCGGATGTACGGGCCCTGCGGGTCCGGGCCGAACGGGTGCCCCTGCCCCGATCTGGATCTGGGCCGGTGCCGCGCGCCGCTGGGGGCTCGTTGGGCGAAGTGTTCCAGCTCGGCGAGTTCGGCCGCGGGGAGGAGCACACTCGTCGGCTCGCCGCCATCGATGATGCACATCCGCTCGCCGGTCTCCTCGACGCGGCCGATCAGACTCGCGAAGTCCGCTATGGCATCGCTTAGTTCAACGTGGTCCATGCGAGGGGACATTACGTGTGGCGAGGCGGCGGCCGGGCCGAGGGGTACGGTGCCCTGGACGGCACATCCACCCGGTCCACCTGAGGAACCCCCATAGAGGCTTCTTGGTAGAGGCCAGTGGGCAGCCTGTCGCGGTCGTGTAGGAGCGGGAAGAAGACCCGCTGTCGGTACAGGCCGCTGTCCGAGTCGGGCTCGGCGCCGGTGCTCAGGGCGTGAGTAGCCGACCACGCGTGCGTCGTAGAGGCAAGGCGGTAGCCATTCCACCGACAGAGCCCGCATTTGTATGTGTGGTGCTGCACCCGGTCGTGGTCCGCGTAGGCAACCGCGGCTGACGCTTCGCCATGTCCTGCTGGCAAACCCACTGCCGCCACCCCACCAACTCACAACAGGCGTGCGCCGACCTCTGCGCAGATTCGGTGAGCCAGCACGCTCCAACCCACTCGAGCCAACCTGCACAGCCCCAGGTCAGACCGGTGGCGCCTGCGCAGGATCGCTGACCCTCGACAAGCGACGACAATCATCACGCCCTACGGCCATATCGTCCACCTGCCCCCCCCTGTTGGCGCAGTAGGACTCGCACCGGCGCCCGGCCCCACCAGAAGCGTAGCCAGCAACATGCAGCATCGGCGACCGATCCGCCGAGAAGATCGCGCTACAGGCGCCGTCGACCGCGCTTCCGGAAAGTTGGGGAGCCTCAGCCCTTCCCCGACTCCCCGGTCTATGCCGTCATGCTTACGGAGCTGCCGTTGCGCTAGGGGCCCCGGATGAGTGGCCTTCATCCTCCAGCGCTGTACGTGCCGCCTCGGTGAAGAAGTCCAGGCGCCGTTCGAAGCGGTGCTTCTCGTGAACAGGTGTCCCTTGCGGCGGTGTACGACGTCGTTTCTGAAGGACCTGACGTCGTCGGCGAACGCGCCTTCCGCCTTCACCACCGGGTCCGGCCCCGCGATTGCGACGGTCGAGCGGCGCTTGCGGATGTTCTCCCAGAGACCTTCGAATTGCTCGTGGAACTCCCTCTCCTGCCTCTACAGCGCATCCGAGTTCGCCTATGCCTCCACCTACAACTCCGGCGGCATGCACATCGGCACAGGAGGCATGAACGAGGTCGACACCGGCAACGACCGCATACGGACCTATGCCCCCCGGGTAGAGCAGGGCGAATGGCACCTGTACGACGATGTCCGCACGGTAGCCGCTCCGACCTGGAAGGAGAAGTGCGGCCGCTGCGCCATGTCCGGCTGAATCAACCCCACTTCGATGGATGGAGCGTTCAGCGGAGGCTTCTCGGGCAAGTACTCGCCGCCCTGGCACAGGGCAGCCAGCGTTACATCGCCGCGGTGCTGATGGCGTTGCGGGTGTCCGGGCCGTAGACGCCGAGAGGTTCGTTGATGGCGCGTGCCTGTTGCATGCGCGCGACAGCGGCCGCGACGTCGTGACTGTAGTAGCCGTCCACGGGGCCGGTGTAGAGGCGTAGTCGGCCCAACTGCTCCTGCAACTGCCGGACCGAGGTGCCTGTGCTGCCCACGTGCAGCACGCTCGACGCGGCTGCGCTGTCGGCTGCCTGACTCGAGCGGGCAGGCGGGGCGTCGTGCTCGGCACTCCCCGGGAGCCTTGGGTGTGGAGCGGGCTTGCTGGGCGAGGCGGGCGCGGAGGGTGCCTTGTCGGGGACGGGCGAAGACTTGTGACCGGGAGCGTGCCCTTGCCGCGCGGGAGGCGCGGCGTGCGGACTGGCGGGGGCCGGGTGACGTTGGGACTGGGCCAGGAGCCCGGCGGTGAGGACGAGCAGCGCCGCGGACGCATAGCCGAAGGAGAGCGGCGGGAAGCCCCGTCTGGGCTTGATCGCGCCATGGCGGGCATGAGGGCGGGACTGAGGCCGTCGGTCTTTGGAAACGGCCGCGCGGTGGTGTCCCTTTCCCTTCCTGCCCGGGGTGGGCGCCACGTGTGTCGGCCCGTCCCCCGGGCGCGACGCCCCCACCGCCGTACACGAATGTCGTTCCGACGCGCGCGTCGAAGTCTGCGTCAGGTAGGAGGAGAGCGCGGGGTACATGGACGGGTCTGGGACGGCTGCTTGGTAACTCACAAGATCGAACGTAGACGTCCGTGCGGCGCCACTCCCCCGTTGCCGACCTCGAACCGTGATCCTTAAGGCTGCGTTGATTGATGACTCAGGGCCAGCTAAGCCCCAGCGCGTCGCACGCCCGCTCCTCACGGACGAACCGGCCACCGCGCGGTCGGCGTCGCGGCGCGGTGCCAGGTCACTCTTGTATCCGCTGGGTATGAGGGGGCGCTTAGCTGCCTGCGCGCGCAGGCGACGCTGCACACCTGGCTGCCCTACGCTTCGCGACCGACGGCCGATCGGTTGCGCACCTATCGCTCGCCACGCAGGCCCGCACGTTGCGAGTCACCCACCTCGTGGGCCTGTTCAGATCCGGGTTCTCGGCCCGGTTGCAATCACGGGAGTCGCAGCCTCCCGCCATGACACCCGCGAGTCGCAACTGGCCGCGCTAACTGCACCTGAAGAGCGGACGCAGCACCGCCAGTCTGTGCGCGGACATGGACCCGGCCAGGCCCTGTTCGAGCGACATACTCAACGCGCGCCTGGGCGGGCTGCGCCGCAGCATCGGCAGGACGGCGACAGCAGCTCCTATGTACCGCGCCGCGCCATCAAGTCCGACCCCTATGCGCTTTCCGACAAGAATTGCTGCGACTGGCACCGCTTCCAGGAGACCGTCGAAGCAGCACTCCCCCACGGCCTGCCGGGCTCACCCGGCTGGAGAAGGCCGCTGGGCCAGGTCCGCGGACAGCCGTTCGGCGCGCAGCCCCTGCCCTGGAGCGAACCACTGCAACTGGAGATCAGGATGCGCATCGTGAGCACTGGACACACCGTCGCTATCTGTGTTCTCCACCGCGACTGGTTCCAGGTCGAAGCAGCCGCCGGCAACCGCAGCGGACTCACTACCGCGATCTCCCGACTGGACCACGTCAACCACTCACTGGGCCTGCCGATGGAGCTCCGCGCAGCTCATACGTATCTTCCTCGACCAGAGCAGCCCCGCAGTGCAGACGTGAGGACGACTGCGTTCGACCTCGGCCGGTGGTGTTGGTGGTGGTAGGGCCACGCCGGGCGCGATGCCAGCAGGCACGGCGCGCTGTAAGCGGCCGTGCAGGCCAAGTGGTTTGTACGGTCAGTCCGGGCCGGGTCTACGGGAGGGTGAGGCGCGTCGGTCGACGACCATGCTGCGCCACCGGCTGCTGCTCATCTAGCCGCCGTGCGCGGGAGGAGTGTCGAGCGCAAGGCCATTCATGAAGTGGTCAATGTGTAATGCCAGGACGCCGGTCAGCCGTTCGCGAAAGCCTTCACACGGTCCAGACTCCCGTTGAACCGGTTGTGGTCGCCGACCATCGCTCCTGTGGAGGTGTACTGCCACACGGTCTGGTATTTCCAGCCCCCAGGCAGGGCTCCGACGGACGAACCGTAGCGCGGTACCCACAGGGGGTTGGTCTTACTGAACCCGGAGTAGTTCCCGGTACAGGTCTTCCACCAGCTGGTGGAGGTGTACAGCACGACATCCCGGCCGGTCTTCGCCTTGTACGTTCTGAAGAAGTCCCTGACCCAGTTGACCATGCCCTGGTGGCTCAGTCCGTAGCAGGTGGCACCGTAGGGGTTGTACTCCATGTCGAGAGCGCCGGGGAGGGTTTTGCCGTCCTTGGACCAGCCACCGCCGTGAGCGAGGAAGTATCGGGCCTGGGTGGCGCCGTTGGAGGTGTTGGGGGTGGCGAAGTGGTAGGCGCCCCGGATGATGCCGGTCTTGTAAGCCCCGTTGTACTGCTGGGCGAAGAACGGGTTCTTGTAACTCTTGGACTCCGTCGCCTTGATGTAGGCGAACCTCACCCCGGACTTCCACAGCGGTGCCCATGCGACGTTGCGCTGATGACTGCTGACGTCGACCCCCTCCGTCCCCCGGGTGGCCGGGGGTGCGACGCCGCTCTTGCTCATACCCTCATGCTTGAGGATCTGCGAGCCGGCGAAGTCATCCTCAGGATGAGAGGGCTCAGGCGCACCAGGAACAGCACCCGCCGTACCCGACAACACGAGAGCAAGAACCGGAATACCCACGCCCAGAACGGCTAGGACAGCCGGCATCCGGCGAGGTGCACAGGCGGACAAAGACATGAGACGCCTCCTAGGCTCACGGTCAGCCTGCGTGAAGGCAGAAGCAACACACCGTCAGGCGCGCGATGAGCGCCGCGCGCGTCACCCGATACGCCCTACGGTGCACGGTGGCCCGCAGTCCGGAACGGCCGAGAAGACGTGGCACAGAATCATCGATGAGAGCTAGCCTGCGGCTTTGTTCACCTTCAGCAACAGCGTTTGCGACCAGTTTGAGCAGCGGCTAGCGAACACTGGGGCGATGAATCTTCACGAGTCACGTCCAGAAGGAGTCCCCGTCCGTCCCGAAGCAGGCGGCGAACTGGCTGCCCGCGCCAGAGGGCCCCTTCACCGTCGCCATCCGCGTCTATGGCGCGGATGCCTCGGTCCTGGACGGCAGTTGGACGATGCCGACGCTCTCCGTGGCGGGCGGCTCGGACGGTGCGGAGAAGACCGTTCGTGGGTGACGCCATCGGCCAGACGCAGCCTCGACCGTCGGCATCACCATCAGCCCGCTCTCCCTCCCCCTCCCCCTCATCCGGCAGTACCGACGAGACGGCCAGCAGGCCCGGCGACAGCCCCTCGCCCAGCATCTGGTCGGTGGCGACAAGGGTTCCCTGGGCGAGGCCGTTGAGTTGGGCGAATCGACCACAGGCAGCAAGAGGGGCCTTCCGTCATCCTCGCACCGGCACACGAGAACAGAGCATGCCGACGGGGCCCGTAGGAAAATCAATTCCTCGGGCCCCGGGTCACACAATGGGCAGGGTCAATGGGACCCATACACTCCTGTCACTGCGTGACGGTAAATACGGTTCCAGCTCCTAGAAGAAGTGCTTACGCCCGCCGACCTTGCGTCCAGTCGCGCCGAGGATCCACAAAACCGCCCCGACGAGGACGAGCACACCGCCGATAGTCGTCAGCAAAGAGACACCGGCCAGCAGGCCGATGATGAGCAAAATGGCGCCAAGGACAATCATTTCGGGTTCCGATCTTCAAGTCTCTTCGGTGGGTGCGGCCCTTGCCGTACAGGACTCGCAGCACCCTCTGGCCAACTGGTGCATGATCGTGGTTCGGTGAACGTCGGCAGCCACGTGCCCTGAGGCCGTTGGACCTCCGTCGTCGAAACTCCTTGTGCCCCCCTCCTGGCGGCATATGCAGGCGCAGGTCATCTCCTCACAGGCACGGTGGAGTGGATACTGGTAGCCACAGACCGTGGCCGTGACCGTGACCGTGTCGAAGTGTGGGCATTCACATCTCGGGGATGCTGCTGGCGCCTGCATCGGAGCGCGACTTCACCGTGGTCTCTTCGACCCCGTGGGCGCCGGAGTACGGCCAGCCCGGAATCATCTGGTGTTCGCCCTCACCTCGGCCGAACATGCGACAGAAGGTCCGGGCAGCACAGGTGTTGGCGTCCGGCCTCGGCCACGGCGAGACGTCCGCGGCCGGCACGATCCGATCATCCTCGGCCCTCGGCAACGGCATTGAAGCCAGCGCAGCGGCGCAGCCGGGCCACATCGATCTGCCCCTGGGTGAGGCCCCTGTTCGACGTCGGACCTTAAACGACACGCTTAGGTAGTGCTGTCCCACCGCAGACCACCGTCATCTCCGAGGACCCGCATATGTCCGTTCAGGGGTTGGACGGAAGCCACCCGGGGTGCCATCGCGCGTACTGACCATCGATTTCGAGCGGTATGCCATGCGCGAGGTACTCCGCCCTTGTCTCGTGTTCGAGTTCGACCTGCAGCTGCTGATGCCTCACGATCGCCTCTGCACTCAGCAGCGCGTACACAGGTGGAAGACGCGTCGGATCGCTCCCGTTATGGCACAGCAGGGATTCAGCCAACTGCTCGGGAAGGCTGAATCCAAGGTGCTGCTCTGCCGCAGCGATCTCTCTGCGCGTAGCAGGTGGCGGCAGGGCGTGGTGGGTGCCTGGCGCGCAGTTTCGGAGCCAAGATTCCATGCGCGACCATGCGCAGCTCACAGGATGCGGTTCCGCACAGCCTCCGTTGGGATTCTCGAGATGACGTTGGGCCCCACAACGGCTGAGCCGCCTAGGCATGTTTAAGGTGGAATTACGCCACTATGGGCGTGGGACATCTACGCGGCGGCGGCCTCGACGACGTCGGTGCCGGCCCGCTCGCTTACCGTTCGCCGGCTTTGCGCCCTCGGTACACGGCATCGCGACCCAGCCGCTCCTGCTGCCGTACACGCCGCTTCATGACGATTGCGGGGATACCGAGCGCCAGCAGCACCGGAATCGCAGCGGCGATCCCAAGCCAGAGGAAGAGCGCGAGGTAGCCGTAGGCGGCGTCGTCCCCGTCCGCATTCACCAGGAAGACGATGCTGGCCACGAAAGCGGTCACCATGAGACCCGTGACAGCGATCGCGAGCCAGAGCAAGACACCGGCCCAACGGCGGTACACGGCGCTGACCTCCTGGAACCGCGGCGGCCCGTACCCGCCGGGCGTGCCGGGCAAGGGCCTTGGCGCCGGGTGTTGGGCCGGCCACTGATCAGACATGAAGCCCCGTTCTACCGTGCGCGGCCCCGGAACACCAGTGGCCGCCACCACAGCGCACACCGCGCCGGAGCGTCGTCCCCCGGGTCGCTACTTCACCGAGTCCCACGCGCCGGCGTTGAAGCTGCGCAGGAGGGCGATCAGCGCGGCCGCCAGCCGCCAGTCCACACCAGGTGCGTGTACGTGCAGTTTGTCGCCCTTGGATCTGAACTCCAGCGGGACCTGCCCGTTCGCGCGCCACCGGATGCGCCGGGGTGCGCGTGCGAAGCCACCCTCGTTGCCAGGAACGCTGTCAAAGACACTGATCAGGAGGACCACCGTCATCAGGGGCAGCAAGAGCCACCACATCCACCACCACACGATCCTCCCCTTGAAGCCGACCGCTTCGGAACCGCCGGGCTGGTGCACGGTCCAGCGGGTACGCAGGCGCCTGCCGCGGAGTGCCTTCTCGCGCATGAGCGTGCCAATGACCTCGCCGTGCGCGCCGAGCACCTGAAACCTCGCGACACCGGCGCCGGCCGACAGGGTCACCACGGTGGCCACCCGTGCCCGGCGTTGATCGTCGGTCCACAGGGTGAAAGAACGGGCCCCACTGCGCCGGGCCGCGAGGTACGCGGACGTGCCTCCTGGCGGCAGTTCGCGTTCCACGTACACGGCCGACGGTGCCGGTCCTGACGTGTCGGAGAAACTGACCATGTCCGCTACTTTCGACTGGCCCTGGCCGTCGATTCTTCTCGGCCCGCCGTAAAAGGTCAGTACGTTGCTACTCATCCGACGTGCTCCAAGTGGTAGTCGCGTGCCCAGGCCGGGCCAGTCTGTCCCACCGGCCACCTACCGGATAGCCCGCCCAGGGGGAAGGCCGGCTGTCAGCTCGGGCGACTGGTTCAGTCGCGCATCCGCAGCGCACCCGGAGGCCTTCTGGTGCCTATCCGTAGATCAGCTGCTTGCTGCGACAGAGACCGGAAAGGACCCACTCGCCGATCATGATCCTGCGTACTCGTCGCTGACCCGTGCTCTGGCGCGGACTTTGATCAATGTTCTCTGGCTCGTTGAGGGGTTTGCGAGGACGAGCAGATGGACCGGGATGACGCGGTCAAGGTGCTGGAGGGTGTTGCCCATCTGGTGACACAGCTGTCGAGCGAGCAGCGAATCGAGTTCATCGACCTGCTCGGTTCGATGGCCGCGGAGGAGGCGGCCCCATCGCGTCACGAATTCCTGGCGGGCTGCCCTGAGGGGTGCGGCCTCGTTGAGGAAGACTCCTGACCTGACCCCTATTCGTAGAACAGGACCCGCTTGCGGAGGGGTTCGAGTCCTGCACGACCGAACACCCGGAGTTGCAGGGAATCGTGAGGTCCGCGATGACGGCGTCGATGATCGCGTTCAAGGTGCTGTGCGAAGTTCCGGAGGCTGGGCAAGTCCGCAGTGGAGTCGGCCGCTTCGATCCTCGGCAACTGGTCGCCTTGCAGGTGAGCGACGTTGGGCCAAAGGAACGCACGCAGTGGAACAGCGGTGCTTCGCGGTCGTCATGGCGATTTCGGATGGTCCGCGGCGGGCTGACCTGCGGTGCGGTAGCGCAACCAGACGAGGCCATCATCGAAGGATTGGCTCTCGACGAGCTCCAGCGCGTCGGCAAGGTAGGGCGCCGATCCGTACCAGGGATGTCGAACTCGTGAACCGGCGAGGCAAGGATGAATAAGCAGGCTCACTTCGTCCAGCAATCCTGCCTCCAGCAGCGCGCCGGTGAGGGAACCGCCGCTGTCCACACGTACGACCTCGGCACCCTCACGACGCCCGAGTTCGCTGATAGCCTCGGCCAGATCGACTCGCTCGGTCCCGGAGACAAGTTCGGGCACGGTCGAGGATGGGGGCCGTGGTGGGGTGGACTGCGCATACAGGGCAATGACATTCGACCAGTGCCCGACGTCGCGCAGCGCCTGCCACTGCCGGATGCGTCCTTTGCCGTCCACGACGGCCAGGAGCGGTCCATCCGCGGCAGGTCCGGGGCGCGAAGCTGCTGCCAGCGTCTGCTCCTGGGCGAGGATGGTGTCGGCCCCGGCCAGAGTGATGTCCTCGTTCCAGGTGGCAGCCAGCTCGTAGAAGCGGCCCACGTTCGGCGGGAAGCCCGTGGTCGCGCCTTCTAGGGAGATGGCGGTATGCGCTACGACATAGGGGCGACGTGGGCTGCGAGACGCATCTGCTGGCATGCTCTGAGGATATGACTCAGCGTCTGGCGGCGCGGGGGCTCCTCTCCCATGACACGCCTCCCGACCGGGATGTCCTGATCCTGACTCGCTCATACGGATGCAGGCTCCTGCTTCCACGCGCTGGGGATGAACCCTCCAGGTGACTTCGCCCGCGGAGAGCAGCACGTTGCGGACTCCGCAACGCACGCAGCCCTCCGTCCATGGGCACGCCAGCACCGCGCGAGCGCCGGTTGCCGCGGGCCGCTACCAACGCCACCCGGGGGTGTCATCTACACAATCAGCCGAGAGCCCGGTAGTCGTGGGGTGGTGCCGAGCGCGTCATGATGGAGTCATGTTGAGTCAGCCTGTGCTCGTCTTCGATGGGGACTGCGGTTTCTGCACCACCTCGGTGAGGTTCGCTGAGCGCCGTGTCCGGCCTCGTTGTGACGTGGTTCCGTGGCAGTTCGCTGACCTGGACAAGCTCGGCGTCGCTCGAGAGCGTGCCCAGTACGAGGTGCTCTGGGTGACCCCGGCGGGCACGGTGTACGGAGGTGCGCAGGCTGTCGCGAAGGCCCTGCTGAGCGCAGGCCGTGGATGGTCACTGCTGGGCGCGTCGTTGATGCTGCCTCCCATGCGATGGGCCGCCCACGGTGTCTACCGACTAGTGGCGGCCAACCGACATCGCATGCCCGGCGGGGCGGCCGCGTGTGCGGTACCCGGACGCCGACCGGAAGAACAGCAGCCTTGAGGCACGCCGGACGGCCCGGGCCCTCACCACAGTCCGCGTTACCCCTCCCCGCCTGACAGCTGCTGCCGTTGTCGGCGGAGTCGGGCGGGAACACCCTGTCCTTGGACGGGTTCCACAGGGTTCGGTCGCCCAAGTCGTAGTACTGGCTCACGTCAGCCTCTCACCGCTGGCCACAGGAGGCCGACATTACGGTCAATCAACCCTCCACGAAAAGTAAGCCAGAGCCCACAGACACTGACACTGACACTGACAGCATGGGGCCCGGGTTGCGGGGGCTGGCCCCACCCCCGATCGACCGGCCAGCCGGATGGCCCGGTAGATCTTGTCTCGGCGACGGTGGGGCGGTACCCAGCAAGTCGCCTACAGAGAAGGCAAGATCGTGCGCATCGTTACGGCCGCCACCGTCGCCCTGGCCCTCTTGGGCACAGCCACGCCGGCCGCCATCACCCACCAGCCGGCCACAGACGGAATCTGGCGCACCGATGGCTACGGCACCGTGCTGTCCATCCGGAACGGAACCCTGCAGGAGTACCAGACCACCGCCGTCAGCTGCATCGCGGGCGACACCGCGCAACGGAGCGGCTCCGGCGCCTACACCACGCCTGGAGGCACCGTCCTCACCGTGCGCACCCGCGGGGGCCACGACCGCGCTTCCGTACGGCTGGACAGCGATGTCGGCGAACGGAACCTTCGCCGGATGACCGAACTGCCCGACACCTGCACGCGTTCCGCCGCCCGGGGCCCGCTCGCATCCTTCGACGTCTTCTGGCAGTCATTCGAGGAGAACTATCCCTTCTTCGCCGCCAAGGGCGTCGACTGGCACGCCGTACGCGACCGGTACCGGCCCACCGTCCACGAAGGGACGACCCCGGACGAACTCTTCGCCGTCTTCAGCAAGATGGTCGAGCCGCTCCACGACGCCCACGTCGCCGTCTGGGACGTCGACGGCGACGGCGACGGCGACCCTGACCGGGCGTTCGCGCGGGTCCGCCCAGGCACCGTCCGGCCCGATGGGAAGCTCGACGCCAAGGTCAAGAAGTTCATTGTGGAGCGTGACCTCAAGAACGCCCGGAACCTCAAGGACTTCGCCGCCGGGCGGATCACCTACGCCGACCTCCCCGGCGGACAGGGCTACTTGCGGATCTCCGGCTTCGGCGGTTACGCGGGTGGCGAGGCCTCCTACGCCGCCGAGCTGGCCGAGCTCGACAAGGCGCTGGACACGATCCTCGGCCAGGAACGCACCCGTCACCTGAAGGGCCTGGTCATCGACCTGCGGATCAACGGCGGCGGCTCCGATGCCATGGGGCTCCACGTCGCCGGGCGGCTGACCGACACCCCTTACCTCGCCTACTCCAAGCGAGCCCGCAACGATCCCGCGGACCCCACGCGTCACACACGCCCCCAGCCCCTGTACGTCACGCCCTCCCAGGCCCCCCGCTACACCGGACCGGTCGCCGTACTGACCGGCGGCTCGACCGTCAGTGCGGGAGAGACCTTCACCCAGGCCCTCATGGACCGGCCCGGCCGGACCGCGCGGATCGGGCAGCCCACGCAGGGCGTCTTCTCGGACGTCATGGTGCGCAAGCTCCCCAACGGCATGTCGGTCTGGCTGCCGAACGAGGAGCTGCTGACCCGGTCGGGCAGGACCTTCGACGGCGCGGGTATCCCGCCGCACCTCACCGAGCCGGTCTTCACCACGGAGGAGTTCGACCAGAACAAGGACTCGGCCTTCGACCGGGCCGTGAAGATCCTGCGGGACCAGGACGGCCCCTCCCGGAGACAACCTGGACCCGCGGCCTCGGAGTTGGTGTCGTAAAGGTTCGAGCTGACAGGTGATCTTGACCGGTTGCTGATACATGAGTCCAGATCCATCTGGACCGGCCCGCCGCAGACCAGCGCCCGGGGCATCGCGGCGGCGCCGATGGTCTCCACACCCCACACGCGCAGGCCCGACCGAGGCGCCCGCTGCGCCGCGGCCACCCCGGCGAACAGACCACCGCCGCCGACCGAGACCACGACGCCGGTCGGTCCACCGTTGGCGGCGGCGAGGCGGCCGACTTCTCTGCCACGGCGACACTATGGTTGCCGCCGGACTCCTCGACCACGCCGGCCGCGCGGGGTTAAACGGTCATCGCCAGCAACTTGGCCACAGCACCCCGCGCCGTGAACAACCCCTTACGAGGCCGGCGACCCCGGGCACCGATTCCTGGCGCGCGGGCACACCCAGGCAGCCCGAAGGCTCGTTTGAACAGGGTCGACAACGCCTGACGCGCCGCCGTCATACGTCGCGAAGTCGGTGCAGCGCATTCTCGGAGGCAGTGACGACGTACGACGGCGCCGTGGTTCCGGGAGGGGAATCGGGCTGCGGCGCGGTCTGCCGCCGGAGCGGTTCGGTGCGCGTCCCGTCCCGCTTCCCTGCGGTGCGGTACCTTTCGATGGACACGCAAATCGATCGGATGTTCGTTTACTGGGATCTCCGAGACGTCCGTTGTCGGCAGTAGACGCTCACGTCTTCCGACGTGCGGCGTGCCACACAATCGGACCGGGTGAAAGCTCATGGCAGGAACCGAGCACGAAAACGCGCTGGACATCACGCTCGCACAGATCGAGCGGAAATTTGGCCGGGGTGCGGTCATGCGCCTCGGCGAGCGGCCCAATGAGCCCATGGAGGTGATCCCTACCGGATCGACCGCGCTGGACGTGGCTCTTGGTGTGGGCGGTCTGCCCCGCGGCCGTGTGGTGGAGGTGTACGGGCCGGAGTCCTCCGGTAAGACGACGCTGACGTTGCACGCGGTGGCGAACGCGCAGAAGGCCGGCGGCTCGGTGGCGTTCATCGACGCCGAGCACGCCCTGGACCCGGAGTACGGCAAGAAGCTCGGCGTCGACACCGACAATCTCATCCTGTCCCAGCCGGACAACGGCGAGCAGGCACTGGAGATCGCCGACATCCTGATCCGCTCCGGCGCGCTCGACTTGATCGTGATCGACTCCGTCGCGGCCCTGGTGCCACGCGCCGAGATCGAGGGTGAGATGGGCGACTCCCACATGGGACTGCAGGCCCGCCTGATGAGCCAGGCCCTCCGAAAGATCACCAGCGCGCTCAGTCAGACGAAGACGACGGTTATCTTCATCAACCAGCTGCGCGAGAAGATCGGCGTGATGTTCGGCTCGCCGGAGACCACGACCGGTGGTCGCGCGCTGAAGTTCTACGCCTCGGTGCGGCTCGACATCCGCCGGATCGAGACCCTGAAGGACGGCACGGACGCGGTCGGCAACCGCACCCGCGTCAAGGTCGTCAAGAACAAGGTCGCGCCCCCCTTCAAGCAGGCCGAGTTCGACATCCTCTACGGCCAGGGCATCAGCCGCGAGGGCGGCCTGATCGACATGGGCGTGGAGAACGGCTTCGTCCGCAAGGCGGGCGCCTGGTACACGTACGAGGGCGACCAGCTCGGCCAGGGCAAGGAGAACGCCCGCAACTTCCTGAAGGACAACCCCGATCTCGCCAACGAGATCGAGAAGAAGATCCTCGAGAAACTCGGGATCTGGGTGCCGGCGAAAGCCGCTGTCACCGAGGACACGGTGGCCGTCCCAACCCCTGATGCGGCCCGGGCCTCGGTGGGAAACCCAGCCTGACAGGCAAGGACGCGGCTCTGCCGGGGGCCAGGCTTCTAACATGTCCGGCATCGCGGTGCGCGCTACGGCCCGGATCCGCTCGCGTCCTGTTCCGTGCCGAGAACCCCCTCGTGCGCGTTCGAGCGAGCCAGCCCTCCCGGGCCGGAACCATGCCCCGTTCAACTCGCGTACCGGGCGGGGATTCCCGCACCGCAAATACCCCGTCCGGTTCGGGCCGTGCGGCATGCCGCGGTGGCCAGCACTCTCACGGCATGGGACCAAGCGAGGGGGCGCGGCATCTCGGCCGCGCGCAGACGTTCATGTGCATCTACGGCGGGTTGCCGCAGGAGCGGGTGCGGACTCTGGACAACGACTGGCACATGTTGGAGCCGGGCATGGAGCCGCTGGCGCATACGGGGTGCCGGCGGAGCATCGGTGGATTGTTCTCTCGGATGGTCGGGTGGCCATGTACGGGGTGGGCCCGCCAGAGATGCACCAGCGGTGCCGGATCGAGCATGCGCTGGCGTGCCGCCGAGCGAGACGGATGAAGGGTTGCCGGAGGTCGGCTGGCCACGCATCAAGACGCCCCCGCGTCCGGGCGGTGGTGCTGCCTATTTACGGGGTGCGCTTCCCGGCCGAGTCCGGCGTCGAGTACAGCAAGTTCGGGGAGATCGCGCAGCCGTTGTTCGCTGGCCCAGTCGGCCCGGTCGGTTCTGTGGGCGGCGCAGGCTTCGTCGATGGTGACACCAGCCAGCCCGCGGGTACGCACGGGTCACCGCCTGCGCCGAAGCAAGGTACGCCCGCGGCGGCGACCTCAGTCGGACAGCTGGTTCCGCGTACGTAAAACTGGTGCGCGGTATTCCCGGGCATGGACGAACACGAGGCGTTGTGGTCTTCACCGTGGGCGCGCGCGGATCGCTGTCAGGGATCCGGGCCCCGGGCGGTGCTCGGGTTCAGTGGTGGTAGATCTTGCGGTTGCCAGCGGTGCAGCCAGTAGGTCTGCAGGGTGGCGACCCAGCGGCGGATGTACTCGCGGTACCGGCTTCGCGGAGCGCGCGGGCTCTACAGCGGGATCACACGAAGTTGCGTCATACGCTCCGGTTCGGATTGGCCGCAGAGCCTAGCGCGCGCCCAGCGGAGCGATGTAGAGCATGGTGCTGCAGACCATGGCCCCCGCTGCGGCACCGGCAAAGACCTGGGCAGGCGTGTGGGCGCGCAAGTGGAGGCGGGACCAACCGATGGCTGCGACGAGGAGATACAGCAGAGCCCAGGCCGGGTCTAGTCGCAGGGTCAAGAGGGTGACGCTGGCGGCTGCCGAGCTGGTGTGCAGGGAGATGTTGCCGGCGTAGGTGCAGGCAAAGAGCAGCGCTGCCAGTAGCGGAGCCATGCACCCCATCGCCAGGAGCGCGGCGGGAGCGCCAAGGGTGTCGCAGACCAGCCAGACGGCTGCTGCGGTGATGACGCTTGCAGCCAGCAACATGAGCCGGGGCCGTCGCTCGGAGGGGACGGGGCCTGGCCACCACTGCAGGCGTGTACCGGAGAAGGCCACGGCCGCAGACAGCAAGGCCCAAGTGCCGCTGCCGCACAGTCCCCACCACAGGCCCTCGTAGTGGGGCCAGGTGAGGCGCCAACTGACCGCACCTCCGGCGAAGACCGGCATGCAGGGTGGAGCGAAGTACCGGCTCAGGTGCCGCGCAACTCTCGTCCTGCCGGTTCTAGCGATGATCACCGTCACGGTCGATGAACGAGGCAGCGCGTCCCAAGTGCACGCTCAATCTCCAGGGTCTCCCCCTTCAGGCGATCGCTGCAACCACGCTTGTCCTGCGTGTCCGTGAGCCCCCGGCCGCGTTGGCCTGGCGAAGACTGCTGGTGCGGTAGACGGCGAAGGACACAGCGAGATGGCATCAGAGACACGGCTGCGGATCAGGGCCGTGCACAAGGCGTACGGACGGCGGGCAGTGTTGCGGGGCGCGGATTTCACGGTGTCGGCGGGAATGCTCGCGGGCGTGGTGGGCGAGAACGGCTCCGGCAAGAGCACGTTGCTGCGGATCGCCGTGGGACAACTCATGCCGGATGGCGGCAGCGTGCAGCGTTTCGGCACTCTGGGGTACTGCCCGCAGCAGGCAGTGGTCAACGACACCCTGACGGTGGCCCAGCATCTGCGCTTGTTCCAGGTCGCCTACCGTCTACCGCGCCTCACCCAGGCATGGGAGCTGGTGGACCTGCTGGGTTTCGGTGCCGAGCGGCGTACGCGAGCGGGAGAGCTGAGCGGCGGGACCCGGCAGAAACTGAACCTGACCCTGGCACTGATGCATGACCCGCCGCTTCTGATCCTCGATGAGCCCTATCAGGGCTTCGACTGGGATACGCACCAACGTTTTTGGCAGTTGGCGGTCCAGCTGCGTTCCCTCGGGCGTTCGGTGGTGGTGGTCTCGCACCTGCTGCACGACCTGCAGCACTTTGACGCCGTGCACCACCTGCGCGATGGCCGCCTGCACGAGGGGGCAAACCAGTGAGGCATCAGTGGACGGCGTTCACCGTGGCCCTCGGCTTCACTCTGACCGGCCACCTGCGCAACCGTCTGGCGATGGGCATGATCGCCTTCTTCATCCCGACGTGGATCTACGTGGTGCGGGCGACCGCGCTGGACAAAGACATCGCGTTCACCAGCAACTTGGGCATGGAGGTGACCGCGTCGATGAACCGCACCATCCAGATCTCCAGCGCCCTGCACGCTGTCACGGTGATCGCCGGGTTCATGATGTTCATGGCGACCTTCAACGCCCGGAGCATGGATCTGCGTCTGGTCCTGGCGGGCTACCCCCGCCTCCAACTTCTGACTGCCAAGATCCTTGCCCTGCTCATCATCACGGTGTTGCTCACCGGCTACACCACCGGTCTGCTGTGGATGTCCTGGCCGCTGGCCCAGCCTCATGCGGTCGCGGCCGCAGTGGCTGCGGCGATCCTTGCCTACGGCGGTCTGGGGATCATGGCCGGCTATCTGCTGCGCGGTGAACTCGAGGGCTTCTTCGTCGTGGTGATGGCAACGCTCGTCGATGTCGGCATGCAAAGCCCGGTCTCAAACCCTTCCGGAGACCAGGCGTTGCTGGGCGCCCTGCCACTGTACGGGCCCGCACAGGCTGCCCTGGCCGCTTCCTTCACCCCTGCGCACACCCTCACCTGCGCCGGCCGGGCACTGCCCTGGTTCGCCGCCACCAGCCTCCTGGCCCTGGTCATCTTCTGCCTGCGCACCCGCCACTACAGCCGACCGGCGGCCTTCATCTCCCCCCAGCGTCTCGGTCCGCGAGTACACCCGGATCCGGGCCCCGCCGGGCCGGAGCTGGGTTGAGGAGCCCGCCGGAGGGAGAGCTGGGCCGGCAGGTGCGGCACGCTCACGCCCAGGACGGGCGAGGCCGTTGCCTGCTCGGCCCGGGTGTCGTTGCACCAAGCGACCATGACGTCGAGGCGAGGGCGCCGACGGTGAGTGAGGGAAGAAGCGCAGACCTGCCCGGCCCGTGGGGGCGCTGGCGCGCCGGGAACACCGGATGGAGTCCCGCGCAGGCAGGCGATCTTTCCGGACGTACCGCGGTAGTCACGGGCTCCTCGCGCGGAATCGGTGCCGCACTGGTCGAGCACCTGGCCCGCCACGGGGCACATGTGATCATCCTGTGCCCCTCCGAGGCACACGGGCGGGCGGCAGCAAGAGCAGTACGCCAACGAGTCACCGCAGCCCAGGTCGACAGCGCCGGATGCGACCTGTCTCAGCTGGGCCAGATCCCCGAGGCCGCCGAGCGGATCACGGGGCTAGTGGCAGGAAGACTTGATCTTCTGGTCAACAACGCCGGTGTGGCCGCACTGCCTCGTACGTACTCCGCCGCGGGCTGCGAGATGCACTTCGCCGTGAACCACCTCGGCCATTTCGCGCTGACCGGCCATCTGCTGCCCGCCCTGCTGAATACGCCGCAGCCGCGGGTAGTCAACGTTTCCTCCGTGCTGCACTGGCTGGGCCGCTGCCACCCTCTCCGGCCGCACCGGCCGCGCATCTACCAGCGCTGGATGGCCTACTTCGACTCCAAACTCGCCAACCTGCTGTTCACACACGGACTTTCCACATGGGCACACACCCGCCACCTGCCGCTGCGCGCGATCGCCGCCCACCCCGGCCTGGTGAATACCTCCCTGGGCTCCAGCGCCCTGCACGCCGTTGGCCTGCACCGCCAGGCGCGGTTGCTGGAATGGATGCAGACACGGTGGCACTGTCCTTCCCAGGCGGCATGGCCGCTGCTCAGGGCCGCCACCGAGCCACACGTCACCGGGGGTGAGTTCTTCGGACCAGGCGGCCGCTGGGAATGGTCAGGCCCGCCCGTGCTGGTGCGAGCCGCCCGACGTGCGTGCGCCAGGCGCGCTGCCGAGCGATTGTGGCAGCTGTCCCAACAGCTGACCGGCTGTCCATTCCCCTCCCTCCCGGCAGGACCGGGAAAGTGAGAGGAGCGACCATGACAACGCCGATCCAGCCTCCCAGCCGGTCCCAGGGTCTTCGGCAGCGCTTGCTACGGGCCGTCGGTAACAGCTGGCTCCTGCGCCGCTGTGGACCTCTCCTGCTGCCCCGCCTGGACCGCCGCTTCCACCAATGGACCCGTGGCCGCTGGGTCCCCAGCCGTCTGCTGGTTCCGGTCCTGATCCTGCACACCACACGCCGCGACGGAACCGTCTGTCACACCCCCCTCCTGACCTCTCAGACCGCAGCAGACACCTTCATCGTCATGGCCACCAACTTCGGCCGCCCTCAACACCCCGCCTGGTCCTGGCACCTGCTGCGCGAACCGCGCGCCACGGTCCACTGGCGCCGCCGTTCCTGGCCGGTCCAAGCACGCCTGCTGTCCCCCGAGGAACAACGAGAAGCCCAGGACGAAATCCTTGCCGCAATGCCGTGCTTCGACGACTACGCCCGCCACATCCGACGAGAAATCCGGGTCTTCGTCCTGGCCCCAAGGCCCCTTGCACATACTCGCGCCGGGAGAAGCCACCTGAATTGAGCGCCGGTGCGGCTCCCAACGTATGAGCAGCACACAGTGATTCACGCCACGGGCAGGCGCAGGCCCAGCTCCGCCGCGTCGAGGGCGACGAGGTCCCGGTTTCGCTCGGCCCACCGGCCCGAGGAAAGGGCGTCGCGGAGGCTGTCCACCGCCCGCTCCAGTGTCGCGGCGGCGACGAGCGGGCCGAGGAGCAGCCCGGCCAGTGAGATCATCAGCGCTTCCACCGTCAACATCCGCAGGACCTGCCGGCGGGTGGCGCCGATCAGACGCTGGAGCATGAACTCCCTGCGCCGCTCCGTCGTCGCCAGGATCTGCGTGTTGAGCAGGGAGATGACCGAGAAGCCGACCACCACGCCGAGGACCAGATACGCCATCCACGCCTGAGTCTCGTCCGATTCGGCCTGTACGGCTTCCAGGGCCGCCCGATCGGCGAGGTACAGGCCAGGGTGACGGTCTGTCAGCTACGTGACGGGGTAGTCGTCATCATCGAGACAGCCGAAGGAGTCGTCTGCTGTCACTCGCACCTCTCTGTGGAACGCATGGAGTGGGCCTGCGCGGCTCGTGACAGGGGTCGGTCAGCTGCGGAAGGGGCCTGTGACTTCGTAGGTGATGCCGCTGGAGGAGCTGCCGCCCGTACCTCGCTGGCTGGAGAAGTACAGGCGCTTGCCGTCCGGTGAGAAGGCCGGGCCGCAGATCTCCGAGGAGGACTGGCCGCTGATCCGCAGGAACGTCGCGACCACGTCGTCCGGCGTGATGATGCAGATCTCCATGTTCCCACCGTCCTCCGCGACGTACAGGTCGCCGGAGGACGAGCCGGTGACGTTGTCGACGCCGGTCAAAGGGGCTCCGCCCCCGACGACCAGGGAGTCGTCGTAGGCCAGCTCATAGGTGCTGGCGGCCACGTTGAGCTGCCAGACGCGGCCATCGCCCTTGGTGGTGAACCAGACGGTGTCGTTGGCGTAGTGGCAGCCCTCTCCGCCGTTGAACAGCTTGGCACCGGAAACCTGATCGCGGGTCGGGGTGGGCGAGCCGTCCGGGTCGTGCACGGTCGTCCAGGTGAAGCTGCCGGAGGTGGCCGTTCCGGCGTTGAGGACCTGGAGCGTGCCCGCCGACAGGTTGCCCCACGTGGACGGCACGTACCGATAGAAGCAGCCGTCCGACGCGTCCTCCGTCAGGTAGATCACCTTGCGGACCGGGTCGGCGGCCGCCGCCTCGTGGTTGAAGCGGCCCATGGCGTCGCGGCGCACGGCCGCCTTCACGCCCCACGGGTCGGTCTCGTAGACGTAACCGGTGCTGATCTCCTCGCAGGACAGCCAGGTGTTCCAGGGGGTCGCCCCGCCGGCGCAGTTACGGTTGGTGTTGGACAGGATCCGGTACGAGCTGGTGATGGAGCCCGTCGAGTTGAACTTGATCGCGCCTGCGCCGCCGGTGGAGGAAGTCTCCGAGTTGGAGACGTAGATCCAACCCGTGCCGTCGGCGAAGCAGGCGCCGCCGTCGGGGGCGTCGTGCCAGGTGTAGGTGGTGGAGCCGACCTTCTGGCCGGACCGGGCGATCACTCGGCTGGTGAAGCCGCTGGGTAGCTGGATGCCGTTGGAGTCTGCCGGGCCGAGCGCTCCGTACGGGCCGGGGCCTTTTTGTGCGGGTGCCGCGTAGGCAGCGCCCTGCATGAGCGTGTAGCCGAAGGCCGCTGCTGTGCCGCCGACGACTGCTCCGCGCAGGAAACTACGACGTTCCACTTGATCACTCCAGGGGTTCGTGACCGTCCCTGCCGCGCCGGTCGGGCGGCGGGTCGCGGGGGGCGCTTCCGGAACCTAAGAGTCCCGGATTGACGGTGCGTCAACAACCGATGAAGTGGAAGTGTCTGCTGTCGGCCTGTCGCGCCGCACCCTTTGCCAGAACCTGCCGCCTCGCCGGTGGGTGGTGGTCTGCGCAGCTGCCGCCCCATCAAGTGCGCGCCGATGGTCCGCAGCCAAGGTCGTCCTGGCCCTGGAGGGCCCCTGAAGATGTTCAATGCGCAACGGCGCGCGTCCGTGATGCACAGCCCGCCGCGCGAAATCGATGCAGCGGGTTACGAGGCGTACAGCGCGGGCCGGGCGACAGGCAGGACCGGCCGGCCCTCGCCGGCGCGCTCCGGCTGGCTGATTTCGGCCCAGACCGCGTCAAGGGACAACCCGAGGATGTCCGCGATCGCGGCGATGGTCGGAAAGGCGGGGGTGGCCACGCGGCCGGATTCGATCTTTCGGAGCGTCTCCGGCGAGATGCCCGCGGCGAGCGCGACGTCGAGCATCGAGCGGCAGCCCCGGGCCTGGCGGAGCAGCGCGCCGAGGCGCTGTCCGCGTTCGACCTCGGCGGGAGTGAGCGGCAACCTGACCATGCCGCCATTCTAATACCGGTACAGTTAGACCGGTATAGTTATTGGAAGCATGTGAGAGGCCCCCATGATTGAGATCCTGAACTCCACCCGGCTCGAGCAGGCGAAGACCACCGGAGCACTGGTCGGCGACATCCTGCACGCCCTGAAGCAGCGCAGCACGGCCGGCACGAACCTTCTGGACATCGACCAGTGGGCCAAGGAAATGATCACCGAGGCGGGCGCACAGTCCTGCTACGTCGATTACGCACCGTCCTTCGGTCGCGGCCCCTTCGGCCACTACATCTGCACGGCCGTCAACGACGCCGTGCTCCACGGCCGGCCCCACAACTACGCGCTGGCCGACGGCGACCTGCTCACCCTCGACCTGGCTGTCTCCACGCGCGGAGTGGCCGCGGATGCCGCGATCAGCTTCCTCGTCGGTAACGCCCGGCCGACAGAGAGCGTCGCCATGATCGAGACGACCGAACGCGCTCTGGCCGCGGGCATCGCCGCCGCCGAGCCGGGGGCACGCATCGGCGACCTCTCCCACGCCATCGGTACGGTCCTCAGCGAAGCCGGTTATTCGATCAACGTCGAGTTCGGCGGTCACGGTATCGGCTCGACCATGCATCAGGACCCACACGTCGCGAACACCGGACGGCCCGGCCGAGGCTACAAGCTGCGCCCTGGGCTGCTCCTGGCCCTGGAGCCCTGGGTCATGGCCGACACCGCCACGCTCGTCACCGACGCCGACGGCTGGACGCTGCGCAGCGCAACGGGCTGCCGGACGGCACACAGCGAGCACACCATCGCCATCACTGACGACGGAGCCGAAATCCTCACGCTGCCCACATCGGCATAGCCGAGGCGCGCCGCCCCGCAGTACCGCTACGAGCCTCGCGAGGTCGATGCGCTGTTCACGCAGACAGCGGTCCAGCCGGTGGTGCTTCGCGGCGCCTGGAGCTGGCCGAGGAACTCACTAAGGCGCCTGGAGCTGTCAGAGGAAGTCACCAAGGTGCTGGTTCACCAACGTGTTGGTAGGGCACTTCGTCGCCGAACAGCATGCACGAGGAGGAAGAGCGCCTCTTCTCTCTCCTGTCCCCTGGCTGCACTGCCGGAGCTGCCGGAGCTGCCGGAGCTGCCGGAGCTGCCGGAGCTGCCGGAGCTGCGCGAGATTCGCGAGCAGCTCGCCGGCTGGTGAGCGACCTGACGGAAACCGGGCGGGCAGGGCGCGAGCTGGGCCGCCTCTCCGGCCCAGCTCGGCATCGCCAGCCGACCAGCCGCCGAACGCCGCTATCTGCGGACCCACCCGTCCTCACGTTCACGCCCGGCGGGGACACGACCCGTATCGAGATGCTCACGGTGTTCCCCACCAAGGAGCTGCGCGATCAGGCAATCGCGAAGCACGGCGCGATCGAGGGCGGCCGGCAGACCCTCGGCAACCTCGCTGCCTACGTCGCCCCGTCGCGGAGGTGGGCGCTCTGTTCGGCGTATTCGTCGATCCACTGTGTGAGCGGGAAGTCGCCAGCGATACACATCTCGCGGTCGGGGTCCTCATCAGGGGCTTGCGGCGACCACTCTCACTTACGCGCCCGTCGGCTTCGGCGACCACCACTGGTGGGCGGTTGACGGCGACGGTAGGCGGTGGTTCGTCAGCGTGGCCCAAGTCTCCGACGAGCGGCCGTACGAGCGGTTGCGCCAGGCCATGGACACTGCCGCCCTCGCCTGCGAGGCCGGGCTGGACCTCGTCGTCGCCCCGGTGCCCCCACGGCACAGGGCGAAACCGTCCTGCAGCTGAACCCCGCGTATGCCGTGATGCTCTACCCATACGCCGATGGCGCCCCTGGTCACTTCGGTGACGAGCCGCCGCAGGCGGAGCGGACGGCCCTCGCTGCTCGGGGAACTGCACCGCACCACGCCCAAGGTGCCCGGCCCCCCTGTGCACGACCCGACGGTGGCCGGCCGCCCTGTTCTGGAAGCGGCGCTCGGGGAATTGAGCACGCGCTGGCACGGCGGCCCCTACGCCGAGCCGGCCCGCGAGGCCATTGCGGCACGCGGCCCGCGGATCGTGGGCGACGTGCTCGCTCACTACGACCAACTGTGCGAGCGGGTACGCGGCGCCGAGCCGGTACTCACCCACGGCGAACCGCATCCGGGCAACGTGCCGCGAGGCGACGGCGGACGGCTGCTGCTGATCGACTGGGACACGGTCGCCCCGGCACCACCGGAGCGAGACCTCTGGATGATCGCGGGCGGCAGTGGCGCGGAGTTCGAGACGTACACCGCGGTCACCGGTCGAAGGCCCGACCCGGCGGCGCTGGACCTGTACCGGCTGCGCTGGGACCTCGATGATCTCACCATCTACCTGCGGACCTTCCGCTCCCCGCATGAGCGCGGCCCGGACACCGACCTCGCTTGGTCGGGCTTCACCGGCTCGCTGGACCGAGCCGTCGCCGCGCTGCCGTAGCCCACTCCAGGCCGCTGCGCCACGTCGACCCCGCGGCTGAGCACCTTGCAGTTGCGTTGCTGATCCAGGGCGCGCGAAGGAAGACTCCCCAGCCCGCACTCCTCTTGGCTGATGGCGGTCGACGTTCGCGGCGCAGGTGCGACGTCGGCTGTTGCCCCCGCCGCGCCATGAGAGGGTCCGCGGCGGCAGCCGTCATCGCCGTCCGCGCCATTCGCCACGGGCGCCACACACCTGTCTGCGGCTCGCCCAACGGCTCGGGGTCTGGAGGCGGCAGGGCTGCCGAGACCGGCTGCTGTGTTGGATGCCGTTCTCGGGGTAGGGAGCTGCTGTGCGACGTGGCAGGACACCCGGGCAGCAAGGCAAACCGTATGGACCAGACAGACGAACGAGGGCTGGAGCTCCGTGGGACCATCTCGGTTTCAGCGGCCTTCGGTGACGAAGATGAAGAGATCCCCGCCGCTCGTGCGTTGGCCCGAAGCTTTCTGGCAGATGTGCAGGCAGGCCACGGGTTCCCGGTCTCCAGCCGAGCGATGGGCATGGTGCAGCTGGTGGTCAGCGAGCTGGTGACCAACACCCGCAAATACGCGCCCGGACCCTTTCTGGTAACCCTCGAGGTCCAGAACGGCGCGGTGGACGTGAGCGTCTGGGACAGCAGCACCACACTCCCCGCAGTCCTGGCCCAAGACCCTTCCCGGATCGGCCAGCACGGACTCGAGATCGTGATGGCGGTGTCCAAGAGCTTCCAAGTACAGCGGGAACCTGTGGGCAAGCGGATCACCGCCGCCGTCGTGCTGGCCGACGACCCCGGCGGCGACGCCGCGGGCCACAGACTGTAAATCATCCCGCTCCGGGCCCTCACTCCCCCATGCCAGAGAAGTGTTGACGAGACCGGGCCGCGCCTATCGCGATGTCAGCACGGAAGCGGAGCGGTTCGCGACCGAGTAGCGCCGATTAGGGCGAGCGCCAACTCGCCCTGCCACGTCAGGGTGGAGACGAGCCGTCAGCGGGGCGGCCTACGCCACAGCATGCTCGCCTCCTGCGCGAGTCGAGGCCACTCCGCGCTGAGTCCTCCCTACCATCGGCTGCTGAGGCACGCACCTTCGAAGAACTCGTCGAGATGCAGCGGGCGGCCGACGCGGCGCACGCCCAGGCCGAGCGCCTGCGAGACCAGTACGGTCCGCCGACCGCCCACCCGTGGCCGCACAGCAGTCACAGCCCACGAGACGGTATGGCGGGCGGCGCGTGACCTGGCCCGGGGCAGCCCAGGACGCGGTCACCACCTACGCCAAGGCGAATGACGAGGTCCGCCCGGACACCGACACCGAGTCCGCGGTGTTCCGGCAGCACACACATGCCGGTGATCTCATCGCGGTGCTGTTGGCCAGACAGGGATGTTCTTGCGGGTATGCGGGATGGCTACTTCGTGTAGTCGGGCTGGCTACTTCACCTGGGTGGGGCGGCTACTTCGTGTAGTTGTAGACAGTCGCCCGGGAGACGCCGAGCTGGTCGGCGATGAGCTGCGCGGAACTCCGGGTCTCGAAGAACCCCTCGCGATGCAGCTGCCGGACCAGTTCGCGCTTCTGATCGCGGTTGAGACCGCGGGGCGTACTGGAGCGCTCGGCGGCGAAGGAGTCGATGAGCGACCGGAGTTCGCGTCCGGTGCGGTCACGCAGCGTCTCCAGTGCCTCGCCCCGGTGGTCGGCGTCCGTGGCGACGAGGTTGGCCAGCGTCAGTGCCAGCGGGGACAGCGTGCTGACGTCCAGGTTCAGGCAGAGGGCCGCGATGTAACGCCCGTCGGCGTTCTTGATGCCGATCGAGGTGCTCTTGGCCGGGCGTCCGTCGGGAAACTGGTTGCTGTAGTTCTGGATGACGCTGGGGTACTCGGGGTCCGCGATGCGGCGCAGCCCCAGCTCGGTGGCTGAGTCCCCGACCTGCCGCCCGGACAGGTTGTTCTCGATGGCGCGGATGGCGCTGTCGGGCCGGCGCAGATCGTGCAGGACGACTTCGCACAGGCCCGGGAACGTGCGCCCGATGGCAACGGCGATGCGCTCTGCTTCCCGTACGAGGTGCTCGTCTTCTCGAGCGAGGTGCTCGTCGTCCCTTACGCGGAGCTCGTCCTCCCCTACAAGGTGCTTGCCCTCCCGTGCGGGGTGGTGGTCGGTCAGATCGTCTTCGGAGGGGTGTGCCATCGCGCTCTCCTTTCCTCGCACGGGCTCAGTGGGATGGCCCGGCGAACACCGAGGCCATCGTTTCGGCGGACTTGAGCCCCGCACCGGTGAGCACGACCACGGTCGTCTCGCCCGGAGCGATGTCCCCCGTCGCGATGAAGTGATCGAGCGTCGCCGCGGCGACGCTGCTGGTCGGTTCTGCGTACAAGCCTCGCGCGCTCAGTGCGCGGACCGCGGCGCGGATCTTTGCCTCGGGGACGGCGCAGGCGCCACCGCCGGAGCGGCGAATGGCCTCCACCGCCTCGGGCAGCCGGACCGGGTGGGCGATGGAAGCACCCTCGGCGATCGTCGGTACCCGCTCGCCACGGCAGGCCGGGTCGATGCCATTGAACGTGTCGACGATGGTCGCCCAGTGCTCGGGCTGCCCGACGAACAGGCGCGGGCGCCTGTCGATCTGACCGGCATCGAGCAGCTCGCCGAAAGCGAGATCGCACCCAATGATGTTGCTGCCAGCCCCGGCCACCAGGACGACGCTGTCGGGCGCGGTGAAGCCGAGCGACTCCCACATCTCGTAGGCGATGGTCTTGGTGCCCTGGATGAACATGGGGTGCCAGTTGTGGCTGGCGTATTGGATCTGCGAAGACTGGCGGATCGCCTCCTGAGAGACCTCGTCGCGGGTGCCACCCACGAGCTCGATCTCGGCCCCGTAGGCGCGGGCCTGGAGGATCTTGGCCGCCGAAGTTGCGGCGGGAACGATGATCTTGGCGCGGATGCCTGCGGCAGCGGCGTATGCGGCCACCGCGGAACCGCCGTTGCCCGAACTGTCCTCGAGTACCCGGTCGGCGCCGTGTGCCGCGAGGTGGGACATCATCACCGTTACGCCCCGATCCTTGAAGCTGGAGGTCGGGTTGAACCACTCCAGCTTGAAGTGGACGCGCTGACCGGCCCAGTCGACCGGGACCATCGGCGTACATCCTTCGCCCAGGCTCACACAACGGGCGGCCGGGACGGGCAAGGCCTCGCGGTAGCGCCACAGGGACCGCTCGGCGGTGTCGATCTGATCGGGACGCAGACCCGGCAGCGCGCTGACGGCGAGAGGGCTGCCGTCGGCGCCCCGCCACCGGGGGTCGTCCAGGGAGTAGCGCTTTCCCGACCGGTCGTACAGGCCCGGGACAGTGACGGCTGAGTGCTGTTCGGCATTCATGGACGGTTCCGGCTACTCCTCGATCGATGCGCTGCCGCCGGGGGGCGCGACCGGCGAATACCCCGCCATTCCCACATTAGACTATCTTTCTAGCTCTAGACAATGCATCCAACTTATCGTTGCGGCGCCTCGGAACCGGCTATCCGCATCAGCTCAACTAGAGGCGGCAACACGCAGTCCGAGGCGAGGTCTCCGAGACGGCCGCAGGGATCAGCGGATCAACTGGACGAAGCCGCAGGATCAGGCGCCGGTGTACAGGGCGGCGTACTCCTGGCCGGGCGGGACGACGGTGATGACATCGATCAGGACACCGTCGGGGGCGGCGACGATGAAGTGGCGCTGACCGAACTCCTCCGTACGCAGCGGCAGTAGCTCATCCAGACCGGCGTTCGCCACGAGCCGCTGATGTTCGGAGCCCACGTCGTCCACCTCGAAGTTCAACAGCAAGCCGCCCTGGAGCGGACCCCGGTGGCCCGCGGGGACGGTCGCGTGGGCGTGGTCCAGGAGGGCCAGCTCGTACTGCGGGGCGTCGGGGCGCCGCAGACTCACGTACCAGGCCGCCTCGAAGGTCACCTCGAACCCGAAGTGGCGGGTGTAGAAGTCACGCGAGGCCGCCACGTCGCGGGTGGCGAGGACTGGGTAGAAGCCGCCGAGCTTGGCCGTGGGCACGTGCGTCATGGCAGAAGTCCTTTCACGTCGCATTTCACATACCCTGGGTATGTGAACCGTGGGGTTAGCATACCTCGGGTACGCGAAATGGAAAGGGCGGTGCGCACGATGGCGGTCAACCGGGCGGAGCAGCGAGCGGCCACGCGCCAGGCGCTGCTGGCCGAGGGACGGCGGCAGTTCGCCGCTGACGGGTACCACCACGTAGTGCTGGCGGAGGTGGCGCGGGCAGCCGGAGTCACCAAAGGAGCCGCGTACCACCACTTCGACAGCAAAGCGGGGCTCTTCCGCGCTGTCGTCTCCGAGGTCCAACGGGAGTTGGGTGAGCGGGTCGCGGCCGCAGCCCAGCGGCATCAGGATCTCTGGGAGCAGCTCCGCGCCGGCTGCCGGGCCTTCCTGGCCGCGGGGACCGACCCGGCGGTGCGGCTGATCCTGCTGGTCGACGCCCCGACCGTACTGGGCTGGGATGAGTGGCGGGCCCTGGACGAAGAATCATCCGCGCGGCACCTCGCAGAGGCCCTGACAGCGCTCGCCGCAGCCGGGATCATCGACGAACAGCCGGTGGAGCCCCTGGCCCGGCTGCTCTCGGGGGCGATGAACGAGGCCGCACTGTGGATCGCGCGAGGCGGGGACCCGCAGGCCGGGGAGCAGGCGCTCGACCGGCTCCTGGCGGGGCTGCGCATTCCGGCCTGACCTCTCGCGCGGACCCCCGGCGCCTGAAAGTTGGTGCGGATGGCAGTAGATCCGAACCCGTGGCGTCCGGGCGGATGCGGTCGCCAGGGAACAGGCCCATCAGCGGGGAGAGATGGCGGTGGGTGGTCTCGCCCAGGTTGTCGGCGCTCATCCACTCCTGCAGCCAGCCGGTTTTGGGACTGACCTCCGGCATGTAGAGCCGCTCGCGCAGGCCCTTGACCGTGTCGGCGTTCGCGGTGTCCTGTCCCAGGAGCCGGCAGGACTGCTCATAGTGGCCGAACAGAGCCCACACAAGCTCTTGGGTGTACGTCATGCCACGAGCGTCCTGGGGGCCGTGCTCCGGTGACCAGTCGTGGTCGTCGATCAGAACCTCGCGGCCGTCGACTGTCGTCGTGTTCAGGCGTGCCTGCCAGAACTCGCAGGCGCCCTTGAGCAACGGCATGATCCTTGCGAGGTAGTCGCGGCCCTGGGTGAACTCGTAGTGCTCGTAGAGGGATTCGGCCAGCAAGGCGTTTCCGGCGGGATGCCACCACCATCCGTTGCCGCCATAGGGGTTGGTGGAGAAGGCGACGGTCCATCCGGCCACCTTGCCGGAGGTGTTGCGATACCGGTTGCGCGGGTCGTTGAACTGATCCTGGGTGACCTTGTTCCAGGCGGGCAGCTGGGCGAGGCAGTAGTCCGCGACCCGCTAGGACAGTTTGATCAGGCGCGAGCCGTGCGCCGGCACATCGTTCGCCGTCCAGCTCTTGCTGATGGAGCCGAGGTTCTCGCGGTCGACGACATCGCGCAGCTGCTGCTTGCCGTGGGCGCCCAGCTTCTTGAAGTCGACCTTGATGTCGCTCGCCCCGGTGCCGAGGTTGTAGACCGCGAGGTAGGTGTCCTTGCCGATCTTCTTCTTCCAGATATGTCCGCCAGCGGCAAGGTGACCTCCTGGCTCACCAACCCCAAGCCGAAGCCGGGCGCAGGCCAGGACGAACAGAAGAAGGACGACCAGCCCCAGGACGACATCACGCCCACCCCGCAGCCGCTCCCGGACGACGAGGCGAGCGCTGCACTGTGAACCCACCCCGGCCTGGAATCAGAGAGGAACACTGCGGCGCACTGCCCTGGGGGCAATGCGCCGCAGTGTTCGCCTCTCGTCTCGGCAGTTCCACGCCTCTGATGCCGGTTCAGGACAGCAGCTTGACCTTCTCCGCTGAATCCTTGGTGTTCACGCACTGCTGGAAGGGGCTGGGGTCGCTCTCCTGCTCCTGGCACTTCCAGTTGCTGCCGTCCACGGTGACCGTGATCGGTTCGCTCTTCTTCGCCTCTACGGCTTTGCCGTAGCCGCTGGATACCTTCTGTGCCATGGAGCAGGCAGCCTTGTGGTCCCTGGCTGTCACGGCGTGGACACGCAAGTTGTTCCAACCGTTGCCGCAGTCAACTTCCTTGCCGGCGGGAGATCCTTCGGCCTGGAGCATGGCTCCGACGGGTCCCACGGAGTTGCCCGGGTGGGTTGCCGCCTCTTGCTTGGTCACCGGCCCCCACTTCCACGGCAGGGTGGAAGAGGTGTCACTGCCGGGCAGTTTCACCACCGCTTTGTCGGGAGAGAGGGCCTGCTTCGGCTCGTCCTTCTCGCTGAGGAAAAGCAGCGTGAACTGCGTGCTCTTGCCCGGTGCCAGAGACACCGTCTTGGGTTCGGGCTGGCTGGCGTCGCGCAGCGTCTCACTCGTCTTGCCCTGCATCAGCGACACATCGGCGTAGCCGCGCAGCGTACACGTCGCCTTGCCGTTGTTCTTCACCTCAACGACGGCCGTTTCCTGTTTACCGGTGGGCCCTTCGGACTTACTGCTTCTAACAAAAGCGGTTGATCATGTGACTCTTGGCGCGTCGGCTCGTTGGTCTGGTTGTGGCGAAACGTCAGTCGCGGCCGTGGATCGTGTCGGATGAACTGTGGTCGCTTATCGAGCCGTTGCTGCCCGAGCCTGGACCGAAGCTGGCACAGGGCAGACCGCGGGTGCCCGATCGGCAGGCCCTGTGCGGGATCTTGTTCGTGCTGCATACCGGCATCCAGTGGGAGTATCTGCCCCAGGAGCTTGGCTTCGGCTCGGGAATGACCTGTTGGCGGCGCCTGGCCGCCTGGAATGACGCCGGCGTCTGGGACCAACTCCACGTCGTCCTGCTGGAGAAGCTGCGCTCGAAGAACCAGATCGACTGGGGCCGGACGGTGATCGACTCCTCCCACGTCAGGGCAGCTCGTAAAGGCCCAAAAGCGGGCCCAGCCCGGTCGACCGCGCACGGCCGGGCAGCAAGCACCACCTCATCGTCGACGGCCAGGGCATCCCGCTCGCAGTGACCCTGACCGGCGGAAACCGCAACGACGTCACCCAACTCCTGCCCCTGCTCGACAAGATCCCAGCCGTCGCGGGACGGGTCGGCAGACCGCGCCGACGCCCTGACGCGCTTCTCGCCGACCGCGGCTACGACCACGACAAGTACCGCCGCCTGCTCTGGCAGCGCGGCATCCGCCCCGTGATCGCGAAACGAGGCGAGCCACACGGCACCGGCCTGGGCATCTTCCGCTACGTCGTCGAGCGCACCATCGCCTGGCTCCACGGCTTCCGCCGCCTGCGCATCCGCTGGGAACGGCGCGACGACATCCATGAGGCCTTCCTCGGTCTCGCCGTCTGCCTGATCACCCACCGCCACGTCCAACGGCTTTGTTAGCGCCTTTAAGTCTGGTGGATGGAGTTCGTCGAGTGACGGCCGGTCGTACCGCTCTCGCAAGGAAGGGTCCAGCTTTCGGGCGATGCAGCCGGGCGTGGGTTCGGACGCACGTTGGCCCTGCTGACAGGTCGGCTGGGTGATCCCGTCCTTCGTGTCGGCGCGGGCCTGCAGGTCAGTGAAGATCCCAGGTTTCCGCCTCACAACTCGACAACTCGGCAGGCCCACCGCATGGGTTGGATGTCATTCCGTAGCCGTTGTTGCGAGGCATCGCCGGGGTCTCATGAAGCTGGTGCCACGGCGAGGATCATTCCCTCTTCGGACGGGCTTCGCTGGGCGGCCCGCTCGGCGAGGAGGCCGCGGTAGGTCGGGCACTGAGTGACATCCTCGTGTGTGCAGTTCAGGCCGCCCTCGATGAGCTCCAACGAAGCCTGGGCCGCCGCAACCCTCGACCGGAGTTCCTCGGCCGTGGGACGTAGGATCTCGTGCCGGGTGGCACGGTCGACGGTTGCGGACAAGCTCTTGATGGTGCTCAGGCCCAGGCCGGCCTCCTTCAACATGAGGATCGTCGCCACGCGGGTGAGGTCGTCCGCACCGTAGCGGCGGCGTCCGCCGGCGTCCCGTACGGGGTGTAACAGACCCACCGTCTCCCAATGCCGCAGCGCGTGCGTGGCCAGGCCGAACCGTGCCGCTAGGGCGCCGATACTCATCGAGTCGGCCCCGCCGTCATCGCTTGACTTCATGTCAACATTAAGTCGCAGCATGACGTCCATGGACAAGAACCAGGAAGCGGTGCAAGAGCACCGTGACACCGAAGCCCTGCTGGCCGTCCTCGACGCCGCGGACCAGATGCCGGACGCGGCCCTGTTGCGGGCCCGGTCCTACGAACTGCTGTCTCTCGCACCAAGCACGACCGTCGTGGACGTCGGCTGCGGCGCTGGACGCGCTGTCGCCGAGATGGCCGCCCACGGCGTCCACGCTGTGGGCGTGGAACCCGACCCTGAGATGCTGACCGCCGCCCGGCAACGGTGGCCGGCAGGCGACTTCCGGCAAGCGGAAGCAGAGGCTCTGCCATTCGCCGACAAGAGCGTGCACGGCTACCGTGCTGACAAGGTCTTGCACTTACTTCGCGAGCCAGGACACGCGGTGGAGGAGGCACGACGGGTCCTGTGCCCGGGCGGCGGCATCGTCCTGGTCGGTCAGGACTGGGACGCCATCATGATCGACTCGGATGACGCGGCGCTCACCCGCAGGATCGTGCAGGCCCGCGCCGACCTCCTGGCCACGCCCCGCGCGGGCCGCCAGTACCGCCGCATGCTCCTGGACGGCGGCTTCAAGGACGTCTCAGTCGAGGTGCATACCAGCGTGTTCAACGGTCCCGAGATGCTGTCACTGCTCTCGAGGATCGCCGAACCAGCCTGCGCCAGCGGAGCCGTCGGCCGCGACCAGGCCAACGAATGGCTCACCGACCAGCGCCGACGCGCCGAGACCGGCCACCTCCTTATCGCCATTCCCATCTTCGTGGCCTCCGCCACCGCATGAGTGGTGACCACGGACCAACACGAGGTGGTGGTACCGATTCCGGTCGGTTATCCGCCCTCCCCCTTCTCCTCAGCACCGTAGATCGTGATCTCGATGGTGAGGGGCGTCGAGGCGGCAGGTTTGTCCAGCGTGGATCATCTCGCCCGAGATCGACCGTGCCGTCGCGGGCGTCGGCTCCTTCACCGTGTGGCAGCCGGAAGTCAGTCGCTGGACAGGGCTTCGATGAGAACGCCGACCTTCGGGTCGGGCAGGGAGCGGGCCACATCGGCCTGGGCGACCATGCCGACCAGGTCGTGTCCGTCAACGACCGGCAGCCGTCGCACCTTGTGCGCGGTCATCGTGCGCAGGATCTCTTCCGCGTCGTCATCGGCTCCGATGGTCACCGCCTCGCTCTGCGCGAGTTCGCCGGCCTGGCAGGTGGCGGGATCCCTGCCCGCGCCCAGGGCCTTGACCACGATGTCGCGGTCGGTGAGCACACCCTTGAGCCTGTTGTCGGTGCCGCAGATCGGCAGCGCCCCTGCCCCGAGGTCCTTCATCTTGCGTGCGGCGTTCAGCACACTCTCCTGCGCGCAGATGCACTGCGCCCCGCCGGTCATGATGTCCCGCGCCTTCGTCATCACAAGCCTCCTTCAAAGTTCCGTTGTCCGGGCTGCGGCGTTCGCCGTGAGGCGGCACCATGTCGGCTCGTTCGGGACCGGGGTGCGTCCAACTCCTCGGCTAGGGCGGCGGATTCGGCACTTGCCCGGTCGGCCATGGGACTCGTCCGGGTCGTTGACCTGGGCACGAGGCGGGGGTCTTTCAGACCGGTCGAGTTCAGCTCGGTCAGCAGCGATCGAGTGCCGCACGAACCTGGTTGAGGCCCTCCACTCTCCAGTGGTCCCGTTCCGGCATTTGATCGTCTCTGCGCCAGCGCCAGGCGCAGAACATCGCCCAGTTCAGGGCGCGGCACCGGTGGATCAGGGCGTGGTCAGCCCCCGCATAATGCTTTCCCACTTCTTCGGGGGCGTGGGCGAGGTCGAACTCGATCGGTCCACGGCAGCAGGTGGCGAGGTCTACGAAGAGCGGCCCTCTCCTCGTGTTCAAGAGGTTGCCCGGGTGAGGCTCGCCGTGCAGGAGCTGGTCTCTGGCTTTGTCGATGCCGGCCGCGGCGTTCAGTCCAGTGAGTGTGCCGCTGACGAGTTCCCGGTCAGGATCGGGCATCTCGGGGGACTGATCCCGGTCGTTCACCACTCTCACTGCCACGGCGACTCGATCGGTGAAATGCGGTGCGTCCAGATCGACCTGGCGCAGGGCGGCATGGTGCCGCAGGAATACGTCTGCGTAGTCGGCCGGTGTGATCTCTGAACCCACCGGTTCGTAGTAGGTCCACAGCGAGATGACGAAGCCGTCACGCACATAGACTCGAGGCTCGACCCGAGGATCGAGCTCAGCCACGGGCGCGTTGGCGCTGGTGAGACGGCGAGCAACCTCTACTTCAAACTCGGAATCAACCAGCTGCCTTGAAGGTGCGACCCGAACCAGAACATCGCCAGGGACCAGGCGGACCGCGACGCGGTCCGAGTTGTGGATGACGATCGCATCGTCGACCGGAAGGCCCAGCTCCAAAGCAGTCGCCCGTGCCGCTTCAACTGCGCGGCGGAGTTCTGATGGCTCCATACCGTTCTCCGTCATGTTGAGTACTCACATCTGGGGACAGCAGCGATGCCCCCGATGACTTCGTGCACATCTTTGGGGGCCGCATCCAGCCCGGCGGTAAGCATCGCAAAGCAGGACCTGCACAGGCCCTAGGTTTCATTCGGCCAATCACCGACTCACGCACTCCCGCGCGGTCTCCAACCACTGCGTGTCTTGCTGCCGCTCGTGGACAGCGGGTGGATCGACGTCTGCCGTGTCACCCCCTGGATCACACCTAACGGCAGCAGAGGCTTTCTGCCCGGCAGAGCCATCGCGCGCGATGAGTTGCCCGCGGTCCTGGTCGACGACGCCAACCGGGCGTACCCCGACGACGGCGAGTGGATCGGCCACCTGACCCTCACGCTGACCGAGGCAGGACGCAAGACCTCCTGGTAGCCGACGGCAATCGAAGTTCCATCGGCGATCCAAGTTCTATGGCAACGGTCAAGGTGCGGCCCGCTGGGCACAGCATGGCGCAAGACTCGCCGGGCCCGAGGCCTGCCCGGGCGGGCGTATGCAACGCCCGTGCCTCTGGGGAGCGTGCCCGCATGTGAGATTCATGTGAGGCTCCCCCCTTCACGCGCTGCCTGTCCGATAGCGGCAGGTCACAGGATCGCCGTTCCCATGCGGCGTTCATGTTCTTCCATGCGCTCCCATCTCCGGCCACGACGCTGGTGCGGTGTTCGTGAACGCCACGGGCACTACTGCCACCGATGGCCTGGGGAGACTCGATGATCGAAGTACGCGGACTGACCAAGCGCTACGGCGAGGTTCTCGCCGTGGATGATCTGACCTTTCGGGTCCGTCCAGGAGAGGTGACCGGCTTCCTGGGCCCCAATGGCGCGGGCAAGTCGACCACCCTCCGGATGCTTCTGGGCCTGGACGCCGCCGACTCGGGTACCGCGACTGTCATGGGGAGGGCGTACGGCGCCCAGCCGGCCCCGCTCAGGGCGGTCGGGGCGCTCCTTGATCCTGGCGCCGTTCTGCCCAGCCGTACTGCCTTCCATCACCTACTGGCTCTCGCCGCCGGCAACGGGATCCCGCGCAGCCGCGTAGATCGGGTACTGGCCGAGGTCGGTCTGGAGAAGGTGTCCCGGCGGCGGGCAGGAACCTATTCCCTGGGCATGCGGCAGCGTCTCGGCATCGCCGCCGCGCTGCTGGGCGATCCGCCGGTGCTCGTCTTCGACGAGCCCCTCAACGGTCTCGACCCCGAGGGCATCGTGTGGATCCGCTCGCTCATGCGCAGGATGGCCGCAGAGGGACGCGCCGTTCTGATGTCCAGCCACCTGATGAGTGAGATGGAACTGACCGCTGACCATCTCATCGTCATCGGCCGCGGCACACTCATCGCCGACACCACGATGCGGGGCTTCATCGAGGCGCACTCCGAGCACGAGGTCTTGGTGCGTACCCCTCAGTCCGAGGTACTCCGGTCGTTGTTGTCCGGTGCCCCCGCAGTGCGCGCCGAGGACGACGACAGGCTGGTGGTCACCGGCCTGGAAGCGGCCAAGATCGGAGCCCTTGCCGCAGCGGGCGGCGTGGAACTGCACGAGCTGTCCCCGCGTCAGGCATCCCTGGAACGAGCATTCATGGACCTGACCCGCGATGCGGTGGAGTACCACGCTGAAACGGAGACGAACCGATGAGCCACCCCCTCACACACCCCGAGCCGCGGCAGGACTCGGCGGAGCTGCCTTCTCACGTACGCGGTCGACGGTCCGCTCCGCAGGATGCGGAGCCGGGCAGGGCCGGATTCCGGCACAGTCTGCACGCCGAGTGGATCAAGATCCGAACGATGCGGTCGACGCTGTTCGTGATCCTGGGCGCGCTGGTCTTCGCCGTGGGGCTCGCCGCACTGAACGGTTCGTCCTCCGGCAGCGAGTACGCGGACCTGTCCCCCGCCGACCGGGCTGCGTTCGACCCGCTGGCGACCAGTCTGATGGGCTATCTGGTGGCACAGATCGCGTTCGGGCTGCTGGGCGGTCTGGTGATGACTGCGGAGTACGGGGCGCGCACGATCGTTCCCACGCTTGCCTCGGTGCCCCAGCGGGCGCGTGTCCTGGGCGCGAAGACAGTGGTTCTGACGGCTGTGACGCTGCCGGTCGGGGCCGTGGTCTCGCTGGCCGGTTTCCTCATCGGGCAGGCGTCGCTCTCCGGGGCGGGCGCTCCGCACCTGGGCCTGACGAACGCCGTGGCGCTGCGCGGCATCTTCGGCGGCGGCCTGTATCTCGCCCTGGCTGCCCTCCTCGGATTGGCACTGGGCACGCTGATCCGCTCCACCACGGCGACGGTGACGACACTGTTCGGCGTCATGCTCATCGTCCAGGCGTTCGCACCCGCACTGCCCGGCGCGCTCGGCGACTGGGTCTCGAAGTTCTGGCCGCCCATCGCCGGAGGCCAGATCATCACCGCTGTCCGCGACCCGGACCTGCTGGCCCCCTGGACCGGGCTGGGCGTCATGGCAGGATGCGTGACCGCGCTCCTTGCGGCGGCGTTCGTCGTGTTCCGCAAGCGCGATGCCTGATGCGGCAGCGACACTGAGCGTGCAGTAGATCACCGGTCGGGGACGGATGCCATGACGACGAAACAACGCCTGCTCCTCGTGGAGGACGAGCCCACTCTGCGCGAACTGCTGTCCGCGAGCCTGCAGCTGGCCGGCTTCCAGGTGACCTCAGCAGAGACCGGTTCCCAGGCACTGACGGCAGTGCGCGAGACGTCCCCGGACCTGATCGTGCTGGACGTGATGCTGCCCGACATCGACGGCTTCGAGGTCGCCCGCCGCCTGCGCGAACGCCCGGCCGGAAGGCAGGAGCACCCGCCGGTCCTCTTCCTCACCGCACGGGACGCGGCCGAGGACCGGATCAGCGGACTGAAGGTGGGCGGGGACGACTACGTCACCAAACCGTTCAACCTGGAGGAGCTGATCCTCCGCATCCAGGCCGTACTGCGGCGCACCAGCGGCCTTCAGCGCGAGGACCACCGCCTCACCGTGGGTGACCTGGAAATGGACATCGACAGCCACCACGTCACCCGCGGCGGGATGCCCGTGCTCCTGTCCCCGACCGAATTCAGCCTGCTGCGCGTGATGATGGAGAACGCCGGGCAGGTCCTGTCCCGCGAACAACTGCTGGACCAGGTATGGCATTACGACTTCGGTGGCGACGACTCCATCGTGGCCTCCTACGTCAGCTACCTGCGCCGGAAGATCGACACGGCGGATACCAAGCTCATCCACACCGTGCGCGGCACCGGTTACGTCCTGCGCAGGCCCCGGGCATGAGGATGACACCGTCGATCCGCCGCCGTGACTGGCGTCTGTCGCTGCGGGCCCGTCTGGTGATCATCTGTCTGCTGCTGGTTGTCACCGCGCTGCTCGCCAGCAACGCGCTGCTGGTCACGCTCCTCCAGCGGCAGCTGGTCGACCAGCTCGACGAGCGGTTGCGTACGGCCGCCACCGCGGCGGCGCGGTTCCCGGACACAGAAGCGGGCACCGGTGCCACCGCGCCGAAGGTGCGCGAAGCGGTCGAGCGGGAGCTGACCGGTGACGTCTACGCGGCTCGTCTGCGTGCGGACGGCACCGTGGCGCAGACCCTGCGCCCCGCGAGGGGGGCGCCGCCCCGTCTGCCACGCTTGAACGCGGGGGCGATCAACGCCCGCGGCGTGCACCCCTTTCAGGCAGCGGGTGACGGCAACGACTGGCGCGTGATCGCCCAGCCACTACCTTCCCCCAGGCAGCAACAGGGGACCGTGTCGCGCGGGTACGGCAGCATCGTGGTGGCGGGCTCGCTGGAACCGGTGAGCAGCACGATCCGGCAGCTGGGGCTGCGGATGCTGATGATCGATACGCTGGTTCTCGTTCTGCTGGGCGTCATCGGATGGTTCGCCGTGCACGCCGGGCTGCGTCCCCTGCGCCGTATCGAGACAACCGCGGCTGCCATCGCCGACGGTGACCTGTCCAGACGAGTTCCCGCTCTGGCCCCCACCCGCACCGAACTGGGACGCCTCGCCACAGCGCTGAACGGCATGCTGGACCGGATCGAGGCCGGAGACACGGCGCGGGCGGCCACCAACGCCCGTATGCGCACGTTCATCGCGGACGCCAGCCACGAACTGCGCACGCCTCTGTTCGGGATCAAGGGATTCACCGAGCTGTACCGCATGGGCGGCATGCCCGAGCGCAGCGATGTCGCCACCGCGATGAACCGCATCGAACGTGAAACCGCCCGCCTCGTACGCATCGTCGAAGACCTCCTGCTCCTGGCCCGACTGGACGAGGACAAAACCGCCCCAACCCAGCTGCCGCTGCGACTGACCCCCATGGATCTGCGCACGCTCGCGGCCGACGCCCTGCATGACCTGAAAGCCCTCGCCCCGGACCGGACGGTCACGCTCACCGGGCCCGGCGGCGGCCCCCCGCTCGGCGCTCCCGTGCTGGGGGACGAGGCACGGCTGCGCCAGGTCATGTCCAACCTGGTCGGAAACGCCATCGCCCACACCCCCTCGGGCAGCCCGGTCCGCATCGGCGTGGGCACGGACAACGGACAGGCGATCCTCGAACTGAGCGACCAGGGGCCCGGCATGACGGCCCATCAGGCCACCCGCGTCTTCGACCGCTTCTACCGCGCCGACACCGCACGCGGCCGGACCCGGTCCGGCGGCGCCGGCTTGGGCTTGTCCATCGTCCACTCCCTGGTCACCGCCCACCACGGCCAAGTGGAGGTGCACACCGCTCCCGGCCGCGGTGCCACCTTCCGCATTCTGATTCCGGAGCACACCGACGCTCTGAGCGACTGAGCTTGCTCGCTCGTCACCGCCCGCCCAACAGGGCACAGGCACAACGTCAGTGAGCCCCGAACGGCGTCTTCGCCTACGAATGCCCTCGCCTACGAATCCGGACTGGTCACCCTTCGCAACCACTAGCGCCCTGCCGGGAAACAAGCGTGAGCCAGGTGCAGGGCGGGCTTGGGTTATCCGCCGAGGCCCTGACCGAATCCCCCGTCCACGGGCAGCTCCACCCCCGTGGTGAAGGTGGCCTCGACGGCCAAGTACAGCGCGGCAGCGGCGACTTCTTCCACGGTGCCTCCTCGGCCCATCGGCGTGGACGCGTTGCCCTGTTCTATGAACTCGGCACGCTGATCATCCGTCAGTTCAGCGACGCCCATAGTGGGAGTGAGGATAAAGCCGGGTGCGAGCGTATTGACGCGAATCCCCCGCGGGAGCAGCTCCGCGGCGAGTACCTTCGAGAAGGCGGTGACGGCTTCCTTCGCCCCTGAGTAGGCGCTGAGGCCGGGGAAGATCTGGTCGTTGGAGACAGTGGTGAAGACGATCGAGCCGCCCTTGGACATCAGGGGTGCCAGAGCTTGGGCGGTGAAGAAGGCGCCTTTGGTGTTCACGTCGAAGATACGGTCCCAGGATTCTTCGGTGACATCTTCGAGCTTCTGGAACTCGGCGATGCCCTGGTTGATGAACAGGTAGTCGATGCCGCCCATGCGGTCCGCGACCTGATCGCGGAGGGCGGCGATGGCGGGGCCATGCGTGGCGTCGGAGCGGATCGGGTGGGCCAGCGGGGTGGCGAGCGCCTCCTGGGCCTGGGCCAGGCGCTGCTCGCTGCGGCCGGTGTACACCACGTCGGCGCCACGGTCGGTGAGGGCCCGGACGATGGCCTGGCCCATGCCGACGGTGCCGCCGGTGACGACGGCCCTTCTGCCGGCCAGGGCCTTCGCGTAACCGGCTGAACTGGGCTGGGAATGCTGGGTTGTTGTCATGGCGCTTAAGCTAGACCTTGACGTCAATGTCAGAGTCAACTGCCATGTCGGGAGTCACATGTTCATCGGCGAGCTGTCGAAACGCACCGGCGTCAGCACCAGGAGCCTGCGGTACTACGAGCAGCAAGGGCTGCTGCTGCCGCAGCGGCGGTCCAGCGGCTACCGCGAGTTCGACGACTCCGACATGGACACCGTGCGCCGCATACGGATCCTGCTCGGAGCCGGGCTGAACACCGACCTGATCCGGGAGATGCTGCCCTGTATGGCCGACGAGGGGGCAATACTGGCGCCGACATGCGAGGAAATGAACCGGGACCTCAAGGTCGAACGAGAGCGGCTGAGCAGCTCCATCGAACAACTACAGGGAGCCCACGCCATGCTCAGCTCGATTATCCATGCAGGCGAACAGGTCACTGGCGCAACAGCTTAGGCGGGCAGGGGCGTACGCCCGCCTAGTACTCCAGCCGTAGATCGTGATCTCGATGGTGAGGGCGTCGTGGGGCGGCAGGTGTCCGGCGTGGATCAGCTCGCCCGAGATCGGCCGTGTCGTCGCGGGCGTCGGCACCTCCACCGTCTACCCGACCGTCTACCCGAGTTCACCGCGACGGAGGGCGTCCCGGATCTCCCTGAGCTTCGCGGTCGTTGCCGGGGTCCGCTCGTGTGCTTGTTCAGCGAGTCGCAAGGCACCGTCGATCTCGCTGAGCTTCCTGGAGGACAGGACGGCCGCCCGCTCGATCAGGTCGTCCCGGGACACGGTGGTCAGCCACGTGCACGGGGTGAAGCCTGGACGCGGGAACGCGAGCCGCAGCACGCCTTCGAGCGGCAGCCCTTCACCGGCGCCGACCGGCACTTCGATGCCCAGACCGCTGATGTCGAGGCCCGCCGGAGCGACGACCTGCATCACCTGGAACCCGGACGCGTCGTCTCCTGACAGCAGTACGACCAGCCTCCGCTCGTCGAACTGGACCCACCAGACTTCGCCACGTTGCACAAGCCCTCCGATACACGGGACGGCAGGCAGACGCTGCGCGACCTGACGCGGTGTGGAGACGGGTGCGGCCACCGTTGATCATCGGTGTGTGAAGACAAGCGCAAGCGATCATGCGTGGCCGCAGGTTTACAGCGTAGACCCTGCGCGTTGACAGGAGGCGTTCGAGGGCCTGATGAGCCGGCTAGCGGGGCGCTTCACGCGGATCGAATTCCGGTACTGGGCTTGGAAGTTGGCACTCGGCCTGTTGTCGGACCTGCCGCGCAGGAACTGCTGGACCATCACCGAAAAGGCCGAGGGCGGGACTCGGGGCGGCCTGCCACCCCCGCTCGGGCGGACGAAGTGGGATGCCGACCAGGTCCGCAACGAGGTGAGCGACTACGTGACGTGGTGCAGCCTTTGCACGACGACGAGGCGGTGCTGGTGGTCGACGAGACCGGTGACGTACGGCGGCAACCCGAGGCTGCGCACCGCGCTGGAGGAACGCGGCACCGACAGCACCGAGACGAGGAGCACGAAATGACCAACTCGACCGACCGCAGGGTGACCGCCAACCTGACTCTCAGCCTCGACGGGCGTTACCACGGTCCCGGCGGGGCCGACGATTTCAGCGCTTTCGCCCCCTACGTGACCACCGAGGTCGCGCGAAATCATCTCACCCGTATCTGGCCGGACGCGACAACTGCGCTTCTCGGCAGGGTCAACGCCGAGGGCTTCCTGGGGTACTGGCCCTCGGTCGCAACCGACGAGAACGCCGATCCACGCGATCATGGATATGCGAAGTGGCTCGTCGACGCGGAAAAGGTGGTCTTCTCCACCACCCTGGCCGAGGCGCCGTGGGAGCACACCCGCGTGGTGAACGCCCCCGCCGTGGATGTCGTCGCCGACCTCAGGACCACCGGTGATGGCGACATCCTGGTCAACAGCTGCCCGAGTGTCATCAAGCCGCTGCTCGCGGCAGACCTGCTGGACCGGCTCTACCTCATGATCTTCCCCGAGATCCTCGGGGGTGGGCAGCGGCTGTTCGACGACGGCCTGCCGAGCTCGAAATGGAAGCTCGCCCATCAGGAGACCGGCGACCTGGGCGAGATCGCCATGGCCTACGACCGAGTCCGCTGATCCGGCCGAACAGCGCATTCAGCGGGCGAGGGCTGCCGGGGCGGGCCGGGCCAGTAGGTAGGTCGAGGGGTGGTCGCAATCCGGCGAAGCTCTCTTCCACGTGTGAATTGCCGTCGCTCAAAATTGATCCCCTGGGCTGGCCACGGAAGAACGAGCCGCTGACGTCCCAGCGTTGCGGAGGTGTGCTCCGCCTGTCGAGTCCAGGAGGGTACGGGGCAGTTGGTGGCTGCACAGCCGGAACCGGCGGACGCCGATAGGACGTACTCCGGGGAGAGTCGTGATGCGCCGCCAGGCCGGGCGGTGTGAGCGGCTGGTGTCGGTGACACCCTGCTGGTGGTGTTCTTCAGAGGTCCATTCGGAGAGGTTGACCATCCGTCCACCGTCGGCGCTGATGTGGAAGTTGGCGGAGATTCCCCATGGGTGGTCACGTTCCGGGTCAGCCGCGAGCGCCTGGGTGACGGCGTCCAAAAGCCCCTGCGCCGAGTCCGTATCGTCCACGTCGATCTCGGCGTACGCGATGATGCCAGGGACGCGCCGCTCGTTGTCGGCGATCAAGCTCAGGCGGCGGTGGAAGGATCGTGCCTTGCTGTCGGCCGGAACGGCGGACTCATCGTCCCACTGCTCGTAACTGAGCAGCGCGTCGTGGCCGGCACCAGCAAACAGGCTCCGGGACAGCAGCTCATCCGGCCACGGCTGACCGTCCCACTCCTCGACCAGCGCGGCGGCCTTCGCGCTCTGCTCCTCCGGACCCGCCACCGTCCATTCGCGGATCCGGACGAGGGCGGCATCGGGCCGCGTGAAATCAGGGTGGCCATCTGCTGTCGCAGTGGCAGCCTTCCTGGTCATGTGAACCCCCTCAGCTGACGGCGCGCCGTCTGATACGGCTGGCGCGTTCTTGTGGCGTAGCGTCCGCGCGGCACGGTGCGGACAGGGACAGCCTCGTACCTCAACTCGACTTCAGGTCAAGCGGGTTCACTGTCGCTAGACCGTGGCACGTCAGTGCTCCTGGTGTCGTCGTCTGCTGGGAACGGAGCGATCCCCACGTGATGACCTCCCCATGAGTGCCACAACGGATCGGCTCGAGGAGAGGCTGATTGCAACTCAAATGTGCCCCGGCTCGGAGTTCTTCATCGAACCCGGGCGATTCACAGGTGGCGTCGTTCCGATCAGCTGGCGGCAGCGGCGACCGCGAGGCCGAGGCCGATCAGTACGGCACCCGTGGTCCGGCCGAGCGCGCGGCGGATCCGTGGCCGTTCGAGGAGGCTTCCAGCCTTCGACAGCAAAACCACGTAACTGCCCAGCCAGACGACAGTGAGGGCGGCGTGGAGGAGGACGAGGAGGATCATGCCCCAGGCGGCCGACGGGTGGGGCGGGGCCAAGGTGGGCAGCAAGCCGGTGTAGAAGACGGCGATCTTCGGATTGAGGATGTTGCTGATCAGGCCGGTCCGCCAGGGGCTCCCTCCCGTCGGGCCGGTATGGGTGTCCACCGGGGCCGGGACGGCGGGCCGGTGCTCCCACAGTGCCTGGACGCCGAGGAAGATCAGGTATCCGGCGCCGAGGAACGTGACCACAAGGTACGTCGTAGCTGAAGCGGCAAGAACGGCCGTCAGCCCCGTCACGGTCAACGCTCCCCAGAACAGGAGCCCGCCCGCGATCCCGCCCACCGTATGCAGCGCATCCCTGGGACCGGCGTCGACGGCTCGGCGGGTGACCACCGCCATGTCCGGGCCCGGGGCGATGGTCAGCAGGGCGAGGACGCCGGCCGCGGTGGCGAGAGCGGTCAGCATCCTGAAGGCCTCCTCGTGTCCGAGCCGGCCCGGTCAGTCGAGCCGGCCAAGGGCAGGGTGGTGGTGCGGTCGTTCAACTCAGCGGTCTTTCCGGTGGCACACGGCGCGGGGTGTGGATTCAGTGATCGGTGGGGTCGTGCGGGTTGGCGTCAGTGCCCTCGGTGCTCAACAGCACGACTACCGACGCCGGCCCGAGGCCGAGTGACCTACGGCGTTCCTCCGCGCCCGCCCCCGTGAGTGCCGCGCGCAGGCCGGCGAGCGTCGCGGCTCCGCAGGGGCCGGAGGAGATACCGGCCCCCGCCAGGTCGACGGCAGCGCGGGTGCTGGCGGCATCGTCGACGGCGACCGCGGCGTCCAGGCCGTCGCGCAGGAAAGGCCAGGCGATGCTGGAGGGCGTACCGCAGTTGAGGCCGGCCATGGTGGTCTCACCGGTGGTGACACTGACGGGCTCGCCCAGGGTGAGACTCTCCAGGACACAGGCCGCTGCTTCCGGTTCCACAGCCAGGAGCGCCGGGGCATGTCCGGAGGGGCGGCTGCGGTAGTGGGTGACCACGGCTTGGGCCAGTGATCCGACACCTACGGGTACGGCGACGAGGTCCGGCCCTTCGATGCCGCCATGGTCGGTCAGCTGCTCGTCGATCTCGGCGCAGAGGGTGGAGTAGCCCTCGACGATCCACCCGGGGATCTGCTCGTAGCCCGCCCACGCGGTGTCCTGGACCAGGACCGCGTCCGGCGCGGCGGCAGCTTCGGCCGCCAGACGCACTGCCTCGTCGTAGGGCCCCATGACTGCGGTGACCTTGGCCTTCTCGGCGCCGATGGCCGCCACTGCCTGGGGATGTACGCCGTGCGGGACGAACACGTGGGCGTGCTGCCCGAGCAGCCGGGCGGTGCGGGCCACGGCGCGGCCGTGGTTGCCGTCGGTGGCGGTCACCAGGGTGACGGGGCCGGGCTCCGCGCCGCTCGCGGCTCGTTCGGCGAGGATGCGGTGGACGGACCAAGACGCGCCCAGGGCTTTGAAGGCGGGCAGGCCGAGCCGGTCCGACTCGTCCTTGACGAAGACTCGGCCGAGCCTCAGTTCGCCGGCAAGCGCGGGGAGTTCGGTGAGCGGGGTGGGCGCATAGCCGGGCAGGGCGGCATGGAAGGCGCGGACGTCGGCAGGGGCTGGTTCACAACGCCAGGTGCGGGCGGTGGAGTGCGCGAACCACGGCAGCGGACGGAGGGGACGGGTGGCGCTGGGGCTTACAGGAGTCTCAGGCATGTGTTCAGGGTGCGTCACGCTCCAGTAGTCGGTCCAGCGCATGTTTTCGACCTATACCCTTCGGAAAGACCGACTATTAGAGGTTCCCATGAGAAGTGAAGGGGAGCGGGCAGCCCATGTTCGATCTGCACCGGTTGCGGCTGCTGCGTGAGCTCAAGCACCGTGGCACGCTCGCCGCCGTTGCCGACGCCCTCTCGTACGCCCCTTCCTCCGTCTCGCACCAGCTGTCCCAGCTGGAGGCCGAGGTGGGAGTCCCCCTCCTCGAACCGGTCGGGCGGCGCGTACGCCTGACCGAGCAGGCCGAGATCCTGGTGGTCCACACCGAGGCGGTCCTCGAGCGCCTCGAGCGCGCGGAAGCGGACATCGCCGCCTCCGCGTCCGATCTCACCGGGACCCTGCGTATTGCCTCGTTCCAGACAGCTGCCCTGGCGCTGATTCCCACAGCGCTCGGCCTGTTGCATGACCTCCATCCGCGCCTGCGCGTCCATGTCACGCAGAGAGAGCCGGAGCAGGCGCTGCCGGCGCTCCAAGCCCGCGATTTCGACCTGGTCCTGGCCGAGGAGTACCCCGGCCATCCGAACCCGCGGCCCACTGGACTCGAACAGGAGGACCTTCTGGACGACCCCCTCTATCTCGCCCCGCCACACCACAAGCAGCCGGCAGAGACCGGAAGTGCGGTGAAAGCGTTGCGCGCACTGGCGCACTACCCCTGGGTCATGGAGCCCGAGGGCACTGCCGCGCGGCAGTGGGCGATGACTCTGTGCCGCGAGGCCGGCTTCGAACCGGACGTCCGGTTCGAGAGCACCGATCTCCTGCTCCACCTTCGCCTCGTCGAACAGGACCACGCTGCCGCCTTCCTCCCCGGCCTTGTCTGGAACGGACGTCCCCCGACCGTCCCCTTGCGGCAACTTCCCGGTGGCAGGCGTACCCGCCGCATTTTCACCGTCGTACGCCGCGGAGCGAGCCGTCACCCCGCCATACAGGCGTGCCAGGACGCCCTCCGTCAGGCGGCGACCCTGCCCCTGGGACAGACGCGGAAAGGGCGCACGGCGTAGTGCCCGTTGCTGCCGTCGACGGCCTGAGAGAGGAGCCCGTCGCCCACTCCTGTCGGACCACGCGTAGGCCGTCGCGCCCCGCCCCCCGCGGACCGCGAGGATCCGCCGCGGGAAACCGGAGCGTATGGAACCGGGGCATCAGCGGCGAGCAGCTCACCGGCGTGCTGGATTTCCCGCGGCTTTGTCCCGGAGGGGCCGCCGGGACTGCCGGTCGGCGGAGTCGGCCACCAACCCATGGCTTAGGTGCCGTCCTTGGGGGCGCGGGGCGGGGTGTGCAGGTGGTGGCGCTTCGGGCGGAGACGAGGTGGTGGCCGTCAGTCAAGGTGCAGCCGCAAGGTGCTGCCCGTCGCGCTGGTTTCGACGCCGAACGCCACCGCATCGAGCGGGACCTGAACGACGGCGCGCAACGGGCGGCTGGTCTCCCTCAACGTCATACTCGGCCCGGCCCGCCTCGATGCCGAGCCCGGCGCCCCCGCCGCCCGGCACTTCGCCGCGGCACAGGAGCAAGTGTCCATGGCGGTGAACGCACTACGCGACGTGAGCCGCGGCGTCCATCCCAAAGCCCTCACCGACCACGGCCTCGGCGCCGCAGCTGCGAACCTTGTCACCCACGCCGCCCTGCCCGTCACAGTCGACGTCCAGCTCCCCCAGTGTCTGCCCGTACCCGTGGAGACCACCGCGTACTTCGTGATCGCCGAAACCCTGGCCAACGCAGCCCTGGCCAATGAAGTCCTGGCCAACGCCACCAAGTACAGCGAGGCCACCCACGCCGAGGTCCACAGCCGTCTCCGCGAGAACCACCTGAGGCTGGCGGCTCGGAGTGGTGCTCTTGCGAAGGCGCGTTGTCACGACCCGGGGCATGGCCGCCTGTACGGGGAGCAATGATGGGGTCATGGCGTTATCGACGGAGTTCACGGAGTTGTTGGGCGTGCGGCACCCAATCGTGCTGGCACCGATGGGCGGTTCAGCCGGAGGCGCACTGGCAGCGGCCGTCTCCCGAGCAGGTGGCCTCGGGTTGCTGGGCGGTGCGTACGGGGACCTGGCTTGGCTGGAGAGAGAGCTGCCGATCGTCGCGGAGGGAACTGACCAGCCGTGGGGTGTCGGCTTTCTGACCTGGGCGATCGATGCCGACGCGGTGGAGCAGGCACTGGAGTTCAACCCTGCGGCGGTGATGTTGTCCTTCGGTGACCCGAGCCCGTTCGTCGATCGGATCCGCCGGTCGGACGCGGTTCTGATCGTTCAAGTCACCGATCTGGACGAAGCAAAGCAGGCCATGGACGTGGGCGCCGACGTCATCGTGGCGCAGGGAACGGAGAGCGGTGGCCACGGCGCCCGCCGCGGGCGCTCCACACTGCCGTTCGTGCCGCTCGCGGTGGACCTCGCGGCACCGGTACCGGTCCTGGCAGCCGGCGGGATCGCCGATGGCCGCGGCGTCGCCGCAGCGCTGGCTCTGGGTGCCGCCGGAGCTCTCATCGGCACCCGCTTTCAGGCCACGGCCGAAGCCCTGGTCGACCGCTCCATCAGCCAGGCCATCCTCGAAGGACGCGGACAGGACACCGAACGCAACGGCGTCTTGGACATCGTCCGCGGCGCGAGCTGGCCGAACGAGAGGTACACCGCCCGTACTCTCGCCCACCCCTATCTCGACCGATGGCGTGGCCGGGAGGTCGAGCTGGCCGGCGATTCCCAGGCTCGTCAGGATTACCAGGACGACGTGGCTCGAGGAATGATTTCTCCCCTGCCGGTTTGGGCGGGCGAGGGCGTCGATCTCATCACCGATCTGCCTGCCGCTGCCGACCTCGTCACCACGCTGGCTGACCAAGCCGAGGATGCACTGGCCTGGGCCGGAAGGCGCCGACCGATCAACCGGCCGCGAGCCCACGGCTGATGCCGCCGGCCCGACACGGTCGCCCTCGGTTACCCCGCAACCGGGCGTACGTGGGAACTTCTGGTGGCCGCTGCCACTCAAGCCAGGAGAAGCGCTGCCATTACCCCAGCCCGTGCACCAACTCGGCCCGCTCGGCTGCTTCCTGCTCCAGGACCGAGGAGTCGCCCCCACACAGCCCGCCCCCCTGGGAGGCGGGCCGTTGGTGCTCGTCAGGCACCGCACGCAAACCGTCCACACGCCTCTCTTCGGAACGCGCGCGCCATCGTCTCGGACGGCAGCGCGCCGACGCAGGCCGCGCCCTCGAACCGGGTCGCGCGCTGCTGCTGCTTGTTGACCGTGCCCGCGGTCCATGGCATCGGTCGGTATCCGGTCAGCCGTCCTGTTTCGAGCAGAACCGTAAGGCATGGCCTCCCCCACAACAGGCGCGTAACGCTCGTACCGATCCATCCACGACCCGACGGGGGAAACATGACGATCGAGAAGACGGTGGCGCGCGCAACCGCAGTGGCGCTCCTGGCCACAGGCGGCTTCACCCTCGCCACCAGCACCGCAACGGCAGCTGATGAAAGCGAATGGCACGTCATGCCGATGCAGAACGGGCAGGGCACGCCCAGCAGCGGCTACGCCCCGATGAGCGAGGACGCCGGTTCGTCCGGAGGGACGGTCGTGTCGCCGATGGGCGACGGCCACGGTGCACCCGACGCGGGCCTCCGGCCCAAGGGCGACACCGACGGCTCGCCAGGCGGAGGGGTCGCCCCCAACGGATTCCAGGTGTCCCAGAACGACGGCGCTCCGGGCGGGGGCCTCGCGCCGATGGGTGACGAGCACGGGGCGCCGGGCGGCACGGTCGTGTCGCCGAAGGGCGACTCCGACGGTGGACCCACCGGAGGACTCGCGCTCATGGGCGATGTAGGCGAAAGGTCTCCTGGCCGGGCGTCAGAACATCACCCTCAAGCGGGTGAGCGCCTGCCCGACTAGCTCGCCGCCGTCCGGCAGGACGCCTGCCCAGCCTCCCCACCCTCACCGTGGGCATCGACCGCGACCGCGACGCCGTCATCGTCGGCCTCACTCTGCCCTGAAGTTCTGGCGTCGTCGAAGGGCATGTCAACCGGATCAAAATGCTCAAGCGCCAGATGTTCGGCCGCGGGCCTCAGTCTGTTGCGCAAGCGGGTACTACTCGCCTGAGCTGGCTGGCCGAGTTCCGGCTACTTCAGCAACCGGAAGCTGGGCTGCTGAGCCCATGCTCTGAGGAACTCCGCCGAACCATACGCGGCAGGCCACAGACCGGTCGTCGTGGCGATGACGCCGGGAAGGCCGACCACCATTGGCACTTGGTCCTCCCTTAGTTCGGCGTTGACGACTCCACCGATCGCGTCGATAACGGCGGCGGTCAGCAGAGCCGTGACGACATGGTCAACTGGACGGTTGCAGAAGGCGACGACATTGACGGCATGGGTCGGCGTGAAGCCGATAAGAGACTCCTGATCGACTTCATCGGCGTGCTCGGCCTCGAATACGGACTCGTCGCCGATGCCGGGCCCCGTGACGGAGACCAGGACGGGCCGGCTTCCGTCGACGCCCCCGGCCTCCGAGATGCCGAGGCTCTCCACGTGAATGTGCAGGTCGTACTCGCCGACCCGCTTCTCCTCATACCGTGTCGACGAGCGAACCAGAAGGTCGCGGAGCCGCTGAATCGCCGCGCGGGGAAGGGTCTCCGCCAACTCGATCACCAACACCGGTCCGCTCACAACTCGGAGCCTAACCAGCCGGAACCATCCTCCCCACCTCATTACACAGCGTGCACGCACCACAGAAGTTGAGCCAGAGCCCGAGTTTGAAGGCACCTGCTGACTGAGGTGAGTCGGGTCGGCGGGTTGCGACAGGGCTGTCACAAGCTTCGAAGATCGCTTGACCTTGCCCCAGAGCGGGAGACGACAGTGTCTGTCGATCACATGAGCGGGCGGTCTGTGCTCGCTGGTCAAGGACGAAGAGGGGGGTTCGCGTGACCGCGACCTGCGTCATTCTCGACATCGGCGGCGTGTTGGAGATCACGCCGGAAACTGGATGGGTGCAACGGTGGGAAGAGCGGCTGGAGCTGCCACTGGGCACTGTCCATGACCGGATGCGCGACGTGTGGCGGGCCGGGAGCGTCGGGAGCATCAGCGAGCGAGAGGTGCATGAGCAGGTGGCGGTTCGTCTGGGCCTCGACGGTCCCCAGGGACAAGCCTTCATGGCTGAGCTCTGGGCGGAGTATCTGGGGACGCCGAACGAGGACCTCATCGACTATGTGCGGGGGCTGCACGGACGCTGCAGGCTGGGCATCCTGAGCAACAGCTTCGTCGGCGCCCGCGAGCGAGAGTCGACGCTGTATCACTTCGACGAATTGGTGGAGCAGATTGTCTACTCCCACGAGATCGGCATTGAGAAGCCCGACCTGCGTGCCTTCGAGATCGCTTGCGCCAACTTGAACGTGCGGCCGGAAAACTGCCTGTTCATCGACGATGTCGAGGTCAACGTCGAGGCCGCCCGGGCGGCAGGCATGCAAGCACACCTCTTCGAGGACAACACCCGGACCATCAGGCGCATCGCAGCCCATCTGGACGCCGGGCCCTTGGCCCCAGATCGTGTCCCGCTAGCGTGACTTCGGCCTGGCCGGTCTTCAGCGGCTGCCGGCCAGGCGTTGAAGTGGTTGATCAGCCCTCTGCGGTCTGTTCCGCTCGGGCCCGTGTGCTGGCGAGGCGGTAGGAGTCGGTGACGGTCTCGATGATGGTGCCGTTGAAGGTGAGGCTGTCGACGATGGCCGCGCAGAGGCGGAGGTCGGTGAAGGTCTTGGTCCAGCCGCCGACGGCTCGCTGGAAGCGATTGCGACGCTGTTCTTCTCCCTCCGTTCGGTGGGGACGTGGAAGAGGAGTTCCGCGGTTCTGTGAGCACCGGGTGCTGCGGGAACGCACGAATCCGAGTCCGATGAACAGAGCCTGTGCCGGCGGTTCTTGAGCAAACGGGCGTCTGCGGATGCTGAGGTCACGCACTCTGAGTGAGGTCCTCCGCTGGAAGGAGGTGAGGGCGTAGTGGTGCCCTATCCAGATTGGGGCGCCGACGAAAGGCGTCTGCGGGCACCGACGAAACGGGCTCACCTGGATCACGATGAACCCGTTTCCCGACGGAATCGGCCGATCAGGTCGGTGCGGATGTCCACCCGGCCGTGGCAGTCCTGACTGGATCGCGCCCGGGTTGCACAAGGGCGGCAACACTTGAGGCGGTGCTGCTCAATGCGGGTCGTCCCGGCGTTCGGGAGGGTTCGTGGGTCGTTCGGGCAGCCAGTCGCGAGCCGGGTCGTATTCCAGCCATCGGCTTCGCCCGGCTTCTGCCGCACAGGCCGTGGTGAGGCTGTTCAGCCCCGGGTGTCCGTTGCCGGTGCGCCACAGCAGTGACCAGGCGTACAGCGGGGTGGGGTCGACCAGGGGGACGGTGCGCAGTCCGTGGACCTCGGGCAGTGGCACGTCGGCGGGCAGCAGTGAGAAGCGTCGTGGTTCTTCTGCTACCTCGGCGAGGAAGTGGGCGAGCCCGAGGTTGACGCTCGTGGCCGTGTTGTGGAGGGCGAATCGGTCGGCGAACCGGTGGAGGAAGTCGAGCCGGTCCAGCGCACCGGGCGCCCACAGCACGCTGTCGCGCAACTCGTCCGGTCGCAGCGCCGGTTCGGCTGCGAGCGGATGGTCCGCGCTCAGTACGGCGTCCACCGGTTCGAGGCGGACAAGGCGGTGCGCTAGCCCGGCGGAGAGCGGAGGGTGGACCCGGCCGAAAGCCGCGTCGATGTCGCCGTGCAGCAGTGCCGTCGCCACCGACGGCAGATCGCGGCCGTGACCCAACGTCAACTCTCCGGCTCGTCCGGCGACTTGAGCGAGCGTCCGCATGGGTGCGTAGAGGTGCCCCCAGACGTCTACGCGCAGTGGCCGGTCCTTGCCGACCGCTGCCGCGACTGCTGCGTCGGCGGCGGCCAGGGTCTGCCGCGCCGGTGGGAGGAAACGCTGGCCGGCCTCGGTGAGGCGTACGCCGGTGCCGCCGCGCTGGAACAGTTCGGTACCGAGCAGCGATTCAAGCCGCGCGATCCTCTTGGACAGCGCCTGCTGGGAGATGGCGAGCGTCTCGGCCGCCCGCCCGAAGTGCAGTTCCTCGGCGGTGCGAACGAAGGCACGTACCTGCGCCACGTCGAGATCCATGGCTCCCACCATAGGTGACAACCAAAGGTTGTCGGCTTTGCTCGTTCGTTGTTGGATCGCGGGGCGGCCGCGGGGGTTGCATCCTCTCCATGCAAAGACTGATTCCCACGGGAGAGGCGGCCCGTCCGGTCGTCTTGGCCGAGGTCCCCCAGCCGCTGCCGGAGCCCGGTGAAGCACTGGTCAAGGTCGAGGCGTTCGCCCCGAACCGAGGCGAGATCTTCCTGCTCGAACACCCTCGGCCGGGGTCGCTGCCCGGCAAAGACGTCGCAGGGCTCGTCGTGCAGGCGGCAGCCGACGGCTCGGGCCCCGGTATCGGCACCCGTGTGGTGGGGCACCCGGCGCAGGGCGGCTGGGCGGAGTACGTCGCCGTGCCCACGCACTCGCTCGCGGTGCTCCCGGACAGCATCGACAGCGCACGGGCGGCGGCCCTGCCCCTGGCCGGGATCACTGCCCTGCGGCTGCTGCGGACGGCTGGTCCCCTGGCAGGGCGGCGGGTGCTGCTGACCGGCGCCTCGGGGGGTGTCGGCCACTACGTCACCGAGCTGGCCCTCGGCGCGGGAGCCGAGGTGACCGCGGTGACGGCCACGCCGGTGCGCGGCGAGCGGCTCGCGGAGCTGGGCGCGACGGTGGTGCACGAGGTCGCGGCGGCCCAGGGACCGTTCGATGTCGTACTTGAGTCCACGGGCGGGCCGGATCTGCCCCTCGCGCTGTCGAAGGTGCGCCCGGGCGGCCTGCTCGTCTGGTTCGGTCAGGCGAGCCGCACGCCGGTGACTCTCGACTTCTTCCAGCTCCTTGGCGGGCCCGAGCGCGTCACCATCCAGCACTTCCACTACGCCGGCGCCCCCTACGGCTTCGACCTCGCGACACTGGTACGCCTCGTGGAACAGGGCCGGCTGCACCCGGAGATCGGCAGCATCACCGACTGGGGTCAGACCGCCGACACCCTGGTCGACCTGCGAGAGCGCCGGATACGCGGCAAGGCCGTACTGCTGACCGAAGGAACACGATGAACGCCACCGACTTCGCTGCCGCCCAGTGGACACGCGCCACCGGTGCGGGCGTGGACCCGCACGAGTACCGGCGCGTCACCGACAGCCTCAGCTCCCTCGGCGACTGGGGGCCGTCCTTCCTGCACACCGGACACGGCTACCTCCAGCGCGCGGAGAATGCGGAGAATGCAGGATCTCCCCGCTCAGCGGGTGAGTACCTGCTGATGGCGGCCCGCTGGTTCCACCTGGCCACCCTGGCGCCTTATACGGAAGCACCACGGGCTGCCGCCGAGGCGGATCACGCCTTTGGCCGGGCGCTCACCGTCTTGGAGCCCGATGCGCGGCGGGTGAGCGGCGAGGGATTCACCGGCTGGCTGCGCGGCCCCGCCGACGCCCCGGGAACCGTAGTCGTCGTCCCCGGCCTGAACTCGGCCAAGGAGGAGTTCCTCGACCTGGCCTCCGCGCTGCTGGCCAGGGGACTTGCGGTGTTCGCGATGGACGGCCCCGGACAGGGCGTGCTCGCGGCCACCACCACCTTCGTGCCGGACTACGAGCGGGTCGTGGGCCGGGTCATCGACACGCTCGGCGTCGCACGCATCGGGCTCGTCGGCCTGAGCCTGGGCGGATACTTCGCGGCCCGGGCCGCGGCGCTGGAGCCGCGCGTGGCGGCCGTCGCCACCGTCAGCGGTCCCTTCCGTCTCGACTGGGAGGAACTGCCCCCGCCGGTACGGGACATCATGACCCAGCGCGCCGGAGGAGCCGCCGCCGCCCACGAGTTCGCACGCCACGTGGACCTCGCCGCCCTGGCACCCCGCATCGTGGCCCCGCTGCTGGTCGTGGAAGGCGAACAGGACGCCATCCCCGGCGTGGCGAACGGTGAGCGACTGGCTCGCCTGGCGCCGCACGGCAGTTATCTGTCCGTCCCGCACGGAGACCACCTCCTGGGCAACGCACGGCCCGACTGGCTGCCCCACCTCAGCGACCACCTCACGCACACCCTGACGGGAACACCGGCATGAACCGCTTCACCGACAAGACCGTCCTCATCACCGGCGGCACCAGCGGCATGGGCCTGGCCACCGCACACCGCCTCGTCGCCGAGGATGCCCGTGTCATCGTCACCGGCCGCACCCGCGCACGGGTGGACTTTGCCGTCCAGGAGATCGGCCCCAGGGCCTCGGGGATCGTGGCCGACGTCGCCGACCTCAGCGCGGTCGACGCACTGATGGAGACCGTACGGGACCGTCACGGCCGGCTCGACGGCCTCTTCGCGAACGCGGGCGCCGGGACATTCCTGCCGTTCGAGAACATCACCGAACCTGACTTCGACCACGGCGTCGACGTCAACTTCAAGGGCGTGTTCTTCACCGTCCAAAAGGCACTGCCGCTGCTGGCCGACCAAGGCTCGATCGTCATCAACGCCTCCTGGACCCTGCACCGGGGCAACAGCGTCCTGACTCTCTACGCGGCGACCAAAGCCGCCGTGCACAACCTGGCCCGAACCCTCGCCGCCGCACTCGCCCCGCGCGGCATACGCGTCAACTCCGTCAGCCCCGGCTACATCGACACCCCGATGTACCCCGCCGACGCGCTGACCGAAGCGGAGGCGGCGGCGGTCACCGGCCAGATCGTCGCCGGCCGCTTCGGCCGCCCGGAAGAAGTCGCCGCGGCCGTGGCATTCCTCGCCTCGTCCGACGCTTCCTACGTCAACGGCCAGGACCTCGTCATCGACGGCGGCCTGGTCGGTGCCGCGCCTGCCTGACGATCACCAGCGCACGCCCACGGCCAGCCAGCTCCTCCATGGACCGCGCTGCCGACCGCCCTCAACTTCTGCCCTCGCACCAGCCGCGCGCCATCCGGCTAGCCCCTGCGGCTAGCCCCTGCGGCTAGCCCCTGAGAGCCCGGCCACAGCGGCGTCGCTCTCCGGACCCCGCGGTGCCGCCTCAGTGATGCGATCGGCGGCTTCCCAATCCATCGGACTCTGTGCCCTATACCCGAGCAGCACCTGCTGTCATACACACGGTGCCGTACACTCGACGGGTGGCTCTGCCGCCGAGGTGTCGGTGGCAGTGACCGGATTTCCTGTTCCTTCTGCGTCGATCTCGAGGTGACGTCCTATCAACCAGGCCATGTAGTCGTCCGCGTTCCCCACGTGCTGTTGTCTCGCACGTGTTCTGGGGCGGACGTCGCGCTGGCCTGAGTTGCTTCACCCTCCCCCGCAGTCTTTCTGTCCCGGGTGCAGCTCTGCCGTCTGCCCCGGGTTTCGTGTTTTCCGGCCCCGGTGCGGCTGTCGGCAGGCTCCCCCTTCTTTGGATCAGGAGTTCCCGCCTTGTCTTCCTCCGCGCTCGACAACGAGCCGCAGCACACCAACGAGCCGCAGCACACCACCCAGACCCCGACCAGCCCCTCACCTGGCCTGTCGAAGATGGGCCTCACGGCCTGGATCGCCCTCTTGGTACTGCTGGGCGCCGAGCTCATGGACATGATCGACCAGTCGGTCGTCCTGACCGCCCTGCCCGCGATCCAGGAGTCGACCGGCGCCGGACCGGACACGGTGCAGTGGCTGACCACCGGCTACTCACTGCCCATCGCCATCGGGCTGATCACCGGCGGACGCCTCGGCGACCTCTACGGCCGCCGCAAGCTCCTTCTGATCGGCACCGTCGTGTTCACCATGGCCTCGCTGCTCTGCGGCCTGGCTGCCGTGCCGGGGGTGCTGATCGGCGCCCGCGGGCTCCAGGGTCTGGGAGCGGCTCTGATGATCCCGCAGATCCTGGCCACCCTCCACGTCACCTTCGAGGGCCAGAACCGCAGCAAAGTGTTCGGCCTGTACGGGGCCGTCATGTCGCTTGCCAACGTTCTCGGCCCGGTGATGGGTGGTCTGCTCACCGAGGCAGACCTGTTCGGGCTGTCCTGGCGGCCGATCTTCCTGGTCAACGTGCCCGTCGGCCTCGCCGTGCTCCTCCTGGGACGCAGGTTCATCCCCGAGTCGACCGTGAACAAGGCCGCCCGCTCCGACCTGACCGGCATGGGGCTGTCCGCTCTAGCCATCGTCCTGATCGTCTTCCCGCTCTCCGAAGGACACGTACACCACTGGCCGCTGTGGTGCTTCGCCCTGCTCGCCACAGGACTCCTCATCCTCGGTGTCTTCCTGCGCCACCAGAAGCACAAGCAGGACAACGCCCCCCTCGTACCCCTGTCGCTGTTCCAGGGCAGGCAGTTCTCCGGGGGCACGGCCGCGCAGCTGATGCACGGACTGCTGTGCGGACTGTTCTTCATGACCTGGACGCTCTACCTCCAGCGCGGCCTTGGCATGAGCCCCTTCCACGCCGCCCTGGCCTTCGTGCTGCTCTCTCTCGGCGAGCTGGCCGGCGCGTCCCTCGCGGCGAAGAGCGCCGGACGCTTCGCCCGCCGCCTTCCCCAGGCCGGAGCGCTCACCACGATCGCCGCGATGGCCGGTTACGGGATCCAGATCAACGCGAGCCCGGACCTGACTCTGCTGGCGATGACCGCGCCGGTGGTACTGATCGGGTTCGGCCTCGGCATGGTCGGAGGCCCGCTCGCCGACCTGTCACTGGCCAAGGTCCCGCACAGGATCGCCGCGGCCGCCTCGGGCCTGTTCAACACCGCGATCCACCTGGGCATCGCGCTGGGCACCGCGCTGACCGCCCTGGTGTTCTTCGCCACCACCAACGGCTCACCCGACGCCGCACTCAACCGCGACGCGTTCATCACCGTGGTGTGGTGGGTGGGCAGCCTCCTCACCCTGATGTGGGCCCTGATGTTCTGCCTGCCCAAGCACGCGAACACTCAGGCCGACAGAGCAACTTCCCACGGCGGCGGTGCCTGCTCCCGGGCGCCGCCGCCTCACTCCTTCTGCGCCGGGCCCGACGAACCCGCCAGACGGGGAACTCCACCAGCATGAGGTGGCCCCGCGACACGCCTGCTGTGTCACACCTCCCGCCGATGGCACGGAGCGTCACGGCAGCAGAAATTGAGCACCGTTAGTGCCTGGGCCGCCATCTGATTCGTTGGTCTTACGCTCAGCTCACAGAGTGCCGACCCAGCGTTCCACTGCGTCTCGCAGCTGGTCGCGTTCTTGAGTGAACTGCCGCATTCGGTGGCCGTTGGCGCCAGACGGGTGCGGGAATCCGAGCAGACAGCGATCCGCGGACAGGCCCGTCGCTTCAAGGGCGAGCTCCACGGCCGCAGAGGCGGAGCCGCCGAAGGGGATGACCAGGGCGTCGGACGTGGCCGCGAGCTCTGCGGCGAGTACCTGTTCTGCAAAGGCCCGCAGCACGGGAGTCGCGTCGATCTTGAGGCCGTGGCCGGTGTAGTTCTTCCCGTCGACGAAGACCGCGTGGCAGAGGGCCGAGGTGCTGCCGACGAGGTCGCAGTCCGGCTCGAACAGGCTGGAGGCCGAGGGGATATCGAGCGCGCGGGCCAGGCCGATGTCATCGAGCATGGTGACGGCGTTGTTGCGCATCGCGCCGGCAAAGCTTGCCGTGGCCTTGGCCAGACGCACGGCGTCGTCGGGCGAGGTGCCGGCTTGAAGCGCGCGGGACGCCGCTTGCAGGGCGAGCGCGAGCTGCTGGACGCCTGGGGTGATGCCGACCAGGAGCACCTTCGCCTTGACGTTCATTCGGTCGAAGGGGGTGTAGTAGATCTGCAAGTGCCTGCCGCGAATGACCTCCTCGTGAAGCAGCAGCTCCTGCCGGGCAGCGTCGGCTTCGCTGGTCTCGGGCGAGAGGTTGCGCACCACGGCGGCGAACCGCGTGATGCACCAGTCCTCCGAGACGAGACCGCCTGCACCGGAGTTGATCTGGCAGGTGTGGGTGAGGGTGTCGCTGCTACACATGACCGTCCGTTTCGAGAAGCGCCAGCGATCAACGCTAGTCGGGCCGAGGAACGCACGGGAGAGGCGTAAGTCCCGCACAATGTCTCGCGGATCTGAGCGAGGCCGCGGGCGCGGTGGAGGTGTCGACGGCGGGTTTTGCTGCACTGCGGGGAGAAGGCCACGTTCTGGCCGTAGGCGCCTCTCTTGGTTGTCACTTGCGGTTGTCGCTCGCTACGAGCACTCGCACTCCCGTTGAAGAGCTGCGAACGCGGTGGTGGTAGAGCTAGGAGGGAACACCCGCAGGACGGCGGCGCGGTCCGGTGACGTGATCGCGTAGTGCTGGGCAAGGTAGGAAAGACCGCCCCAGGGTTCCCGGGTGTGGGCTCGCATCAGGACCCGGCCACCTCGCGCACAGGCGATCCAGGGCACGAGGACGAGGCCGGCCGGGTCGTGGTCGGCTTCCCCCAGCACCTCGTCGACGCTTCCGCCGTCCGTCTCGATCAACTTCACGCCGGCGATCTGGTCGGCCCCACGGCATTGGAGGATCTGCGGTGTCAGACGCTCCCTCTCGCCCCAGGCCTCTGCGAGTACGGAGAGCTGGGCTCGGGTCGTCTCGCTGATCGGCGTTTCATGGGCGAGCAGCCCGGACACGAGCAGTCCAAGCCCGGCCTCCTGTTCGCCCATGTCCCAGCAGTCCTTGACCTCCTGGGCCTCGGCCTCCGGCAGCAAAGCGGCGAGCCGGTCCCACGTATCAACGTCATCAGTCACCCGGCAGACGCTACCGAGCGGCGCAGACAACCAGGCACCGGACGCAGATGAGCTTCACCGTGATCGCCGTGAAGCCCGACCGGCACCGGTCTGCGGCAGGTGTGAAACGAAGAACTCGAACCGATACTCCTGCTCGCTGATCGCTGCCACCGCACCGAGATCGCTCCTGAGAAAGACCCATGAGGGTTCCGTGGCCCGGCGGATCGAGGTGAACCAGCCGGGCCGCAGCCGAAACTCGATCCACGGTGCAAGGCCGAGGTCCGTGAGCAGGAAGGCAGTTGTCCGGTAGCCGTGCTCGGCGAGGAGTTCCTCCGCCCATGCGTCAAGACGTTCGCTGGCCGCCTCGTCGTTCAATGTTGCGGCGGGCTCGGCCGCCATACTCCAGAATCCCCGCACGGCATCCAGAGCGTCGTCGGGTATCTCTGCGAAGGTCAGCGTGCGCGCCGTGACCACCTCGGACGCGGCACGCAGCACGCGTTCGAGTTCTCTTCCCTCGCGCTGCTCCAGGAGCCTGCGCTGCAGTTCGCTGGTCACATTTGCCTCCTTGCGTAGGAGGGGCGGCCCCTCGGCTGCAGTTCGTTCGTTGTACGCCTTGCCTGCCATATCCGCTCCCCGGCGTCCACCTGTCTGCGGGGAGCCGCGTACGGAGGCAATCGGCGAGGGCGGGCCGGGTCTGTGCTGAGCGTGGTGCCCGGGAGCGCGGTCAGCTCCCGGGGCCGCTCACCGGTCGGTTGCGGGCACACCGTCCAGGCCGGTGTCGGACAGGATCCGCTGGACGGTGCCGTCCAACGTGCTGGCCGCGTCGATGGCGGTCTCCATTCCGATGAGGCCGATGCTCGCGGCGCCGGGCCGGTCATGTTCGCGCAGCACGGTGCGGCGTAGGTTGTCCTGACCGACAAGTGCCAGATTGCGGCCGTATCTCTCGCGCAGGCCGGCCGCCACGGATGACTTTCCCGAAGCGCTGTTGCCTCGCAGAACGATCAGGCGTGTTTCCTCGGTTCCGACCACGCCCGGCACATTACCGACAGCCTCTGACACTGCCTGTCCTCGCGGCTCGGCTCGGCTCGGCTCGGCTCAACTCCCGGAAGGCGATGCCCTGCTCGCGTGCGCGCGCACGGCGCGCTAGTAGTCGTCCCCGCCCCGCCGGTCGCGACCCATGCCCGCACCAGCATCGGTGCACATTCCGTCGCATGAAGTGGCGCGCGTCCACTCGTACGCCGACAGCCGGGGTCACGGCTGTTCTGTGAGGAAGGCCGTCACAACCCCGACGAACTCCGACTCCGCTTCGACGTTCGCCATGTGCACTGTGGGCAGGACGGTGAACCGCGCGCCCGGGACGGTCGCGGCGAGCTCCTTCCCGTGGTCGGCGGATGTGACGGTGTCGTGCTCGCCCGCGATGACCAGTGTCGGGTTGGGGATGAGTGCGGCCGTGCGACGCAGGTCGTAGTCGCGCACCGCAGCCCAGCTCCCGGCCACGCCCTCGCGTTGCGTGGCAAGCAGAGTGCGGCGGAAGCCCTCGACCACCTCGTCGTCGCCTTCCAGCATTCGGGCCGGGAACCAGTTGCGTAGGAACGTCTCCGCGGTGACCTGCATGTCGGGGGCCTGGAGCAGCTCGGCGATCGGTTGGTCCCACTGATTCGCCGGGCCGAGATATGCGGCGGTGTTGGAGAGCACCAAGCGGTCGACGCGCTCCGGAACATGGATCCCCAGCCACTGCGCGACGATTCCGCCCAGAGACAGGCCCAGCACGTGCACCCGCCGCAGGCCCAGGGCATCCAGCAGCTCCACCACGTCGCGCCCCAACCGGTCCAGGGAATACGCGCCCTGCGGGACATCAGAGGCGCCGTGGCCGCGCGCGTCGTAGCGCAGCAGCCGGAAGTGATCGGTCAGAGCCGACACCTGGCCGTCCCACATGTGGAGGTCGGTTCCGATGGAGTTCGAGAGCAGCAGTACCGGCTTGCTCTCGTCACCGTCGAAGCGGTAGGCGATGCGGACGCCATCGCCGGTGGTGATGGCCGTACGGGTCTGAGAAGTCATGTCAGCTCCAGTGCTCTAGCGGCTATGCACTCAGCCTAGGATCGCCATCTGCAGACTTCTATTACAAAGATTGGAAGAGCCCTGTAGGTTTTCTGGATAATGTCGAACTTCACGCTCCACGAACTGCAGTGCTTCAACGCCGTTGTGCTCGACGGCGGCTTCCAGGCCGCCGCCGAGCGGCTGCACCGCTCGCACCCTTCCGTGTTCGCAGCGGTCGCCAAGTTGGAGCGCCAGCTGGGCCTGGATCTGCTGGACCGCTCGGGCTATCGGGTGCAGCTCACCGAGGCGGGGCGCGCCTTCCACCGCAAGGTGCGCTTCCTGCTGCACGAGGCCGAGGAGTTGCAGACCTACGCCGCACAGTTGGCGATGGGCGAGGAAGCCGAACTGCGCGTGGTGCTCGGGGACTTGTGCCCGCTTCCGCCCGTGTTGGAGATGCTCAGCCGCTTTTTCGCCCAGCGCCCGCAGACGCGACTGCACCTGCAGTTCGAGTCGGTCACCGGCCCCTGGGAGCGGCTGCTGGAGGACGAAGCCGACCTCATCGTGCACCGCGTCCCCAAGAGCGACGTGCGGATGGAGTGGATCGATCTCGGCCGTGTCGCGCTGGTGCCCGTCGTGGCGCCCGGTTTCCTGCCCTTCCCTCCGGATGCCGACATCACACCGCAGCGGATGCAGGCCTTCACCCAATGCGTCGTCCGTGACTCGGCGCGGCATCCGTCCGAACAAGGGCACTTCCTGGTCGAAGGCGCGCCTCGGAGTTCTGTTCCGGACCACCTCATGAAGAGGGAGCTGATCCTGCACGGGATGGCGTGGGGGCACGTGCCGCGATTCATGATCGAGGACGAGTTGCGTGACGGAAGCCTGCTTTCCATCGCCGGACGGCACTTTCCCGGAGTGGTCGAGGAACTCTCGGCGGCTCGTCGGCGCGACCGCCCGCACGGACCAGTCGCCGACCAACTGTGGGACTTCCTGGCCCGCCGCGCACCGGTCCTACGGCCGACGCTAGGCCGTGTACCCCATGCGAACACAGAACTGGGGCAATACAGTTGACTTCGCCGTCGTACGAACTCCACCGCAGCGAGCCCGACACCGCAGAACGGCGTGTCGTACGGTTTCACTCGCCTGGATATTCGCGGGGCATGCGGACGGGCCCCGCATGAGCAGGCGTTCCGTCACAGAACCGCACTCATAACGAAGGCCGGCGGCCCTGCCACCAGAGACTTAGGCAGATACCTTCGATGCCAGTTCCCGAGGCTCAGGAGTTCCTGTGCCCCAGAATCCTCGAGAGTTACGAGTCCCCGAGAACAGCGAACGCGAAGGCGAGTCGGCGATCCAGCCAATTCGCCTTGACGGCAAGCAGTTTGATGCTCTCCGAAATCATGACCAACTCGCCACCGGATCGCCATTCCAGCTTGCGGCTCTTACGTATGGGGCTGCCTTGGTCGCTGCCCTCGTGCCCCATGCTGGACACAGCACTCAGCACCTCGGTGAAGGCCTTGCCCGCCCCCCGCTCAGCGATCTGCTTGGCGTCACCGCTGACCCACTGGTTGCGTCCGATGATTTCCGAATGCCCGGGCTGGTTGATACGCCACGTGTGTTTGAACAGCTTGCTGGATGGCGGAATCCGCCTGATGGTTCCGATTGCGTCATGCTGGCCGTCAAATACGCGGAAGCAGCGTTCGCCACCGTCACCGCTCTCGTCGTCGTCGGGGACCAGATAACACAGCAAGCGCTGCGCTTCGGGGTCCTCGAACAGGCAAGGCTCCATCGCGGACGCCGGAACGGGCGGAGCCGCCGGGGCGATATAGGCGCATGGCGCGAATACACGCGGCTTGCCACCTCCGGCCGGAACGCGGATGGCTCGCGGGCCGCGCACCGGACGCCCGCCCTTCGACGCCGCAGGTCGCTCGACAGTACCGACCGTGAACTCCCGCACCCCGACCCATGGAACGGCGGCTACCGGGGCCTCGTCCCGCGCCCCGCCCTTCCCGAACACCATGTCGTCCCCTGCCTTCTCGCCCGTACCGCTATGCCGTAACCGTAGCCCCCGATGATCGGAGTTACTCGACGTGGCAGACCCCGAGCTGTAGGAACTCAGCGAGCGGGCTTCTCAACTTCGAAGCCTGGCGGACCACATCGACGGCCTCGCGGGCTGAAGGTGGCAGACGGAGTGGACACCCCTGCCGGTAATCAGCACTGGAGCTAAGCCATGCGGTCCATGATTCGGCCCGGCGCCGAGAGCAACGCCCCGCGAAGCGACAAGTTTCGCGCATAGATTCCCTCAAAGAGGATGGCAAGGCTGACATCCACCGAATCGGCCGCACCACTGGTCGTACCCGAGATGGTCCTCGGCTCTCGCCAACTGGAGCGCCGAGTCGTGACCTTGGCTTCGTCGCGCACCAGCGCGTGGTGCAGCTTGCTCCCTTCCTCCAAGTAGGCGTACTTCCGTCCAAGAACCCGGATTCGGAGTGCGCGTCCTCGCCTGCTCGCCCTCCAGTAGCTGTGAGAGAAAGCCGCGTTCTGCCCCGCGACGTTCAGCTCTCCTTCGGCAAGCCGGGGTCGCCCAGCGTACGGCCAGCCCTTGAAGGAGGACGACGGGATGCTCTCGCCCGTGACCATCGCGCCGATATGGGTTCCACGCTCCTGCACGGGGACAATCTCCAGGGCAGGGAGAACAAGCTCGACGTCTCCCAGACCGCTCAGCTCCCCCGCCCAGAAGGAGATACGGCCCCTAGGGCCCACATGCCCTGTGGAGTGCCTGAGCCGTAGCTCGAAAGAGGATTCATTCGTATGCATCACCTCTCCATTCTGCGGTCAGAAGGGGTTCAGGTCGCTCAGCAGCTTCTTGTGACGTCGACAGGCCTTGACCATGGGCGTCACCGACGGCCCGAGGGTTGCGCCCACCACGTGACCGTCTCGTTGGGGCGGCTCATGGTCGGCCAGCGGACCGGCGGGTTGTCCCAGGATCTGTGTGAGGCGTCAGCCCTGGGCCGTGGGGCGGACGACGATGTCGCCGACGTCGATGTTCGCGGGCTGCTCGATCGCGAAGGCGATGGCGCGGGCGATGTCGTCGGGGGCGAGGGCGAAGTCGACCGCCCGGGCCTGCGACTTGACGGTGGGGCTGGTGACCGAGTTGGCGAACTCCGTCCCGACGTAGCCTGGCGAGACCACGGTGACCCGCAGGTCGGGCCCGGCCTCCTGACGCAGTCCCTCCGAGAGGGTGCGGACCGCGTTCTTCGTCGCCGCGTAGACAGCCTGGTTCGGCACGATACGCAGCCCGGCGGTCGAGACGACGTTGACGAACTGACCCCTACGTTGCTCGCGGAAGACGGGGAGTGCTGCGGCGATCCCGTACAGCACGCCGCGGAAGTTGACGTCGATCATCTGGTCCCAGTCATCGACGCGCAGCTCGTCGAACGGGGAGATGGGGCCGACCCCGGCGTTGTTGACGAGGACGTCGAGCGCGCCGAAGCGCTCGCGGGCACACCCCACCAGGTCCGCGAGGTCGCCGCGGTGACGCACGTCCGTCGTCTTCCAGACGGCTGTGCCGCCCTTGGCTTCGATGCGGGCGGCGAGCGCTTCCAGTCGGTCGCTGCGACGCGCTCCGAGGACGAGCTTCGCACCGCGCGAGGCCAGCAGCAGTGCGCTCGCCTCACCGATCCCGCTGCCCGCGCCCGTGATGGCCACCACTTTGCCGTCGATCCCTGCCACGTGTGACCTCCAGGAGTAGAAGTAAGAGGGCTATCACTTTTACAGTAAGAGGCCTCTTACTTCTGGTCAAGGCAGGTGGGTCGAGTGGCCGAGGCCGCAGCTGGGGCGGGCAATGACCGTCCCGCCCGAGGACAGCTCCGCGCGGCGTTGATCGCCGAGAGTTTCGCGCTGCTCTCCGAGAAGGGGATGGCCGGCTTTTCCGTCGCCGAACTCGCCCGCAGGCTCAAGGTGAGCACCGCCGCCCCCTACCGCCACTTCCGCAACCGGGAGGCGCTGCTCGCCGTCGTCGCGGCGCAGGCCGCCGACGAGCTCACCCGCGCCATGGAGGCCGCCGCGCAGGCGGCCGGGCCCGACCCGGTCGACCGGCTCGCGGCCACCGCGGGGGCATACGCACGCCACGTGTCCGACCGCGGCGCCGGCCTCGACGTGATCTTCGCCCGGGAGCTGCGGCCCCTGCGCGACGCCGACCTGGCGCGGGCCGGCCGCCGACTGATGACGCTGCTGCTCGATCTCGCACGGCAGGCGGGCCACACCGACCCTTCCCAGGCACTGCTCCTGCTCGAACAGCTCTTCTGCCTGGCCCACGGCTACATCACCTTGGACGCGGAGGACTTCCTGACCCTCTCCCGCCACTCCCCCGAGGATGTCGCCACCCGCGCCACGCACGCGGCCACGGCGCTGCTGCGCGGCAACGCGATGTGAGCACCGGCCGGCAGCTGCGGGGGTGACTACTCGCCCGCCGACGGCTTCTGACAAGTTGAAGGTTGGTCGCCCATCCCAGAGCCGTGGGCAAGTGGGGTGACCCGACGAACTCAGTGGGCGCGCGCCACGGCGATGAGCCGAACCATCCAACCTGGGCCGGCAGAAATGCCGCGTGGGCGCGATGAGTTGGGGAGTTGGGGAGCTGGGCTGGCGTACGTTACGTGACAGGGTTGCTGAACTCCTTGACCTGGGACGGCAGTTATGGCTGCCACACGTGTCTCCGGGCGTCGCTCCCAGGAGTCGGCGTACCGGCGTCTCCGACTGCGTTGCGCCGGCTCCCATAGTGGGAATCACGTTCGCCGGCCTGCCCGGCGCTCAGGAGCCAGTGCCAGTTCTGCAGGGACGATCGCGCCGCTCAAAGGGCTGGTGATCTCCCTAGAGTCTCGCCCACCACAGCGGCGGGGATCCCGCGTAACGTGCGTGCGCCGCCAGTCGGGTACAGACTTGATCACATGGGTACCAAAAGGTCCCGGACGGTCTCCGCCGCCCCCTCGTCGGCGAGCGCGCCGAACCAGACTCTCGCGCTCGCGGCCATGCTGTTCGCGGTGTCGATGACGTTCATCGACCAGACCATCGTGTCCATCGCCGCGCCGGACATCATCGAGGAGCTCGGCCTGACATCCTCCGGGATGCAGTGGGTCATCAACGCGTATCTGCTCGCCCTCGCGGCCTTCTTCGCCCTCGGCGGCCGGCTCGCCGACCTCATCGGCAACCGCCGGATCATGCTGATCGGCACCCTCGTCTTCGTCATCTCATCAGTGCTCTGCGGGTGTGTCCCGAAAGGCGATTTCGCGCAGAGCTGGCTGATCATCTTCCGGGCCACCCAGGGACTGGGGGCTGCTCTGATGTTCCCCGCGGCGCTCGCCGTCGTGGTCAACGTCTTCCCGGTCGAGAAACGTGGGCGGGCGCTCGCCCTGTTCTTCGGGTTGTCCGGCGCCCTTACGGCCGTCGGCCCTCTGCTGGGCGGGTGGCTCACCGGGTGGACGTGGCGCGCGATCTTCTGGGTCAACGTCCCGGTCGCCGTGATCGCGCTCATCCTCACCTTCATGGCTCATGTCCCCAACGTGCGGCGGCCGGAGAAGCTCGACGTACGGGGAGCCGTGCTGGTCGCGGTGGGCATGGGACTGAGTGTGCTGGGTCTCCAGCAGGCCCAGGCCTGGGGCTGGAGCAGTGTGCTGACCTGGGTCTGCATCATCGGCGGCCTGGCAGTGCTCGCGGTGTTCGTCCGCTACGAGATGACGGTGGCTCAACCCCTGATCAAGATGCAGGTGTTCAGGGACAAGGCGTTCACGGTGGACAACCTCGTTTTGTTCTTCGCGATGCTCGCGTTCGTCCCGCTGTTCTTCTTCGCCTCCGTGTACGCCCAGGTCTCGCTCAGCGCCTCGCCGAATCAAGCGGCACTGTATTTGCTGTACTTCTTCGTGGGCTTCGCCATCGCCTCCCAGTGGGGCGGCCGAATTCTCGACAAGAGGGGCGCCCGACCGGCCCTGAAGATCGGCACGGCCCTCGGGGCGGTCGGCTTCGCGCTCTGGGCCGGCAAGCTGACCGATCTGTCCATGCACAACCAGTGGCCCTACGTGGCTCTGGCCGGCGCGGGCATCGGGTTCCTGCTGGCCCCCGCCTCCACAGACGCGGTCAACAGGGCCATCGGCGCCTCGTACGGCGAAGTCACCGGCATCACCCAGACGGTGCGCAACTTCGCGGCGAGCGTGGGCCTTGCCGTCTTCGGCACGATGCTCACGCACATGACCACCAACCGTGTGGCGGACACCCTGGAGAGCCGGGGCCTGTCGCCGGACGCAGCCCGGGACACCGGGCGTTCGGTGGCCGAGGCGGTCTCCGGGAACGCGGACGGCCGAGCTCCGACCGGGGACGGACCGGCGGCGACACGGATGCGTGAAGCGATGGGCGATATCCAGATGGACTTCGCCCAGGCCAACCAGTGGGTCTTCTACGGGATGGCCATCGCGCTCGGCATCGCGTTCCTGTGCGCGCTGCGCCATCCCGGATCACGCGTGACATCGGACTCCGTCGCCGCCGGTCCGGCCGGTACCGCTCGCGATGCGGCGTCGGAATGAGGAGCGACGGAACCTCCGTCAGCGGATGATCTTCACGCCGAAGCGACCGCCGAGAGCGAGACCGACGGCCGTGTGAAAGTGGGCGTACATCTCAAGGCCGCGGGCCGCAGCGAGGGGGCCGAGGTCGATGATGTCATTCCAGCCGTAGGCGTTCAGGAGCTCGCGGGCCGCGGTCTTGGCCCCCTCGTGGTCGCCGGCCAGGAACATGGTGTGGTCGCCCCCGGCGAACTCTCCCGGATCGACGACGGTCTCCTGTTCTTGGGTGACGAAGGTCTTGACGACGAAGGTATCGGGCAGGGCGCGCTGGATCTGCTCGGCGAGACTGTCGGTGTCGACGGGGTCCAGGCGCGGCATTTCACCCCAGGGCGTGGGCCAGGAGTGTTCCGGGTCGCCGGGCTGCTGGTAGACGTACGGGACCGCGTAGTCGATGAGGATCTTGCCTGTGAGGGCTCCGGCGGGAAGCGCGGTCAGCGCGGCGACTGCGTTCGCGCCGTCGATGCCGTTGATCACCAGTTCGCCCGCGTCGGCGGCTTCGGCGAACGTCGCCAGGGTCAGCTCGGGGTGGGCGGCGTGGAAGGCGGCGAAGGGTTCGGTTCCCATCATGTCGGGTTCGGTCCGCGCGAGAGTGGCCTCCGGATCGCGAGTGCCGACGATGACCTGGTGGCCGAGTGCGGACAAGCGGGCTGCGTGCTGACGGGCGCCTGCGCCGGTTCCGAGAATCGCGATCTTCATAGTGTTACTCCTGAGGGTGGGGGTGCTTGGGGGCTGCTTTGTGGGGTGGGGCTACTTGGGGACTGCTTGAGGGCTTGGGGGTGCTGCCTGTAGACAGGCGGCCCACTCGGCCACAAAAGAGACATTAGGCCCCTTTTAGGACACCTCGTGTCCTAAAAGAGCGGCCAGGCATGGTTCCGGGGCTCATCCAGCGGCGTCGAGGATGCGGTGGGCTTCCCTGCGCAGGTGATCGCGGACGGCGTCGTCGGCATCCAGGGTGTACTCGGCACCGAGGCCGGCGAGGATCTGGGCGATCCCTGGGAGGTGGTCGCCGGAGCAGTCGACCGTGCAGGAGTGGGGACCGGTCGGTTGAATGCGGTCGGCCAAGGCCCAGGTTCGGCGACGTACGGCGTCGGCGGGCTCCCGGAGGGTCGCGATCGCCCGGTAGCGCACCGGCGCGGAGGCGATCTTCCTTGCCACGTAGGCGGCGGGATCCTCGCCTGGCACGGGGCGGGGTGTGTAGTGGCGGCGGGTCGGCGTCAGGTCGCCGATGCGGTCGAGGCGGTAGACGCGCCAGTCTTCGCGGGCGTGGTCGTGGGCGAGGAGGTACCACAGGCCGCCGGAGGAGACGAGGTGGTGCGGGTCGACGCGCCGGTCGGCACCGTGGCCGCTGCGGGTGGTGTACGCGAAGGTCACGGTCTCTCGGTCACGGCAGGCGGCGGCCAGTGCGGCCAGGGTCGCCGGGTCGGTGCGAGGGCCGCGGCGCTCCCATTCGATGGTGGCCGTCGCCTGCTGCAGGGCTGCGACCTGCGAGCGCAGACGCATCGGCAGAACCTGTTCGAGTTTGGCGAGGGCGCGCAGCGTGGTCTCCTCCATGCCGGTGAGCTGGCCCGCGGCGGTGCGCAGGGCGACGGCGGTGGCGGTCGCCTCGTCGTCGTCGAGGATCAGCGGCGGCATCGCGGCACCCGCGGCCAGGCGGTAGCCGCCGGCATGGCCTGTGGTGCCCTCGACGGGATAGTCGAGTTCGCGCAGGCGGTCGATGTCGCGGCGCACCGTGCGGGCGGTGACGTCGAGCCGTTCCGCGAGTTCGGCACCCGACCACTCGCGGCGCGTCTGCAACAGAGACAGCAAGCGGAGCATCCGGGCGGGAAGGTCGGTCGTCATGTCTCCAGAATGACGCCCTTTACGGACGCAGGGTGTCCTAAAAGGACCTTAGCGTCTGAGGCGTGGGCGAGAACCACCTGTCCGAAACGCGTCTAGTGCGGTGGATCTGCGCAGGTGGGCGGCGCTTGTCGTGGTCCTGATCGCCTCCCACGGAGGCGGTCTGCATGACTCGCACACACCGACCCGTCCGCCCGGCGTCACGGCTGCGGCCGTGGCCGTGGCCGTGGCCTTGGCCTTGGCCGTGGCCTTGGCCGTGCCAGGATCCCCCGCCATCCGAAAAGGAAGAATCATGAAGATCGCCCTGCTGGGAACCAACTTCGGTCAGGCGCACGCCGCCGTCTACGCCGCCCGCGCCGACGTGGAGGTGGTGATGTTCGGCCGCGACCCGCAGAAGACCGCACATACGGCCGGCCAGTTCGGGTTCGCCTCCTCCACCGATGTGGACGCCGCGTTCACAGACCCCTCGTACGACCTGGTGGACATCTGCTTGCCCGTTCCCCTGCACGCCGCGTACGTGCTGCGCGCCCTGGAAGCGGGCAAGCACGCCTTGGTCGAGCTGCCCCTGGCCGGCGACATCGAGGACGCCAAGCGCGTCACCGCGGCGGCGGCGCGCAGCGACAAGCACGTCTTCGTGGACATGTTCGAGCGGTTCATCCCGGCCAATCAGGCCCTGTTCGACGCGGTGAACGAGGGCGCCTACGGGCGGCTGGAACAGCTCACCCTGTGGAACATGACCGCTCCCCTGTGGCCGGGTGCCTCACTCGGGCTGAAGGCCCTGCCGCTGGAGGCCATGCACAGCGACATGGACATCATCACGCGCGCCCTCGGACTGCCTCAGGACGTCACCGTGACCACTGTGGCGCGCGACAAGGACTCCGCCGCCATCGAGGCCGTCTTCGGTTTTGACGACGCGACAGCTCGCAGTTCCATCTCCTCTCTGATGCCCGAGGCATGGGGAGCTCGTGGCGGCTACACAGCCACGTTCGCTCACGGCGTCCTGGATGCCACCTCCACGATGGGCTTCGACGGCAAACCTTCCGGCACCGTCACCGCCTATACCGCCGACGGGCCGCGTGTGCTGGACCTCCCGTCGGCAGACCAGTACACCGGCATGATCGACCACGTCATGGCCGTACTCCGTGGCCAGGCCGAGAACCAGATCTCCCCTGCCAGCGTGCTGGAAGCTCTCCATCTCACCCTCGACATCGACCAGCGGGTCAATCGAAAGCGGGTCGACAGTCCACGCTGAAGGCTCACAGCGGAGACGGAGTCGTCGTTGATTCTTCGGGCAGGCTGGACGCATGAACGACATCTACGAAGGCCCAGTCACACTCGTCATCAGCGGAGAGGCCACCGAGGTGATGGCCGCCCTGCAAGCCGTCGACCACGGAGCGTCCAGGACCTGGTCGGGCGTGGTTCACGCCGACGGGCTGCAGGCATCCTTCTGGGCCGCAGTGCAGAGCAGCAGCGTCACGATCCGCATGCCCGACGGCAGTCAGGGCACCGCCCGGATCGACATGGACGCGGAGAGCGGGAGCGCCACGGTCACGGGCCACGGCCCGGCGCCCTTCTGAGTAGGCCCCTTTCGGACTGCGGGCCCCCGGCAGGACTGGCGGTGCGTCCGCCTGCCTCGCCCGGGTCAGCTGCTGTGCCCGAGCGCCTGTTCGCGTCGGGCGCGCAGCTCCCGCTGGACGCGGGCCACGTCGTCGGCGTAGGGGCGGTAGAGGAGCGTAAGGAAAGCGCCGTTGATCAGCATGAGGATCACGAGAGCCCACAGGAAGACCGTGCGCAGGCCGATGGCGTCACCGAGGAAGCCGGCGCCGAGGCTGAATGCGGCCCAGGCGATCGCTTCGAAGATGGAGACGTAGAGCGCGAAGGCAGCGCCTCGCAGTTCGGGTGGGGTGATGGCCATGACCATGGGCCGGTTGATGCTGGGGTTGACTCCCTGCGTGGCGCCCATGAGGGCGAAGAAGACGCCGAACAAGGCGATGCTGCCGTGGTCGAACTGCGTACCGAAGAAGGCGACGAGCGCGAAGACGAACTGGGCCGCCTGGAGCACCGCCACCAGCCCGCGGCGCGGGCTTCGCCGGGTGGCCCAGTCGGCCGCGACACCGCCCAGAAGCGTGCCCAGGAAGTAGCCGATGCCGAAGGGCAGCAGCACGATCGACGCCTTCTGCGTGCTGAATCCGTACTCGTCCACCAGGAAGACCACTCCGAAGGTGCCCACCAGGAGGTGGCCCGAGAGGAGTCGTGAGACCAGGAGGAACACCAGGCTTCGTATCTTGAGCAGTGAAAGCGCCTTGTCCCAGGTGAGCTTGGAGTGAGCGTCCCGCGTGGCGCGGTCGAGGTCGGCCAGCTGCTGCTCGGCCGCTCCTCGTCCCGGGTCGCGGAACCAGGCCCACAGGCCGATGCCGAGCAGGATGTTGAAGGTGCCGATGCCCCACAGGCCCCAGCGCCAGCCCTCGTCGACGCCTGCCAGTTGGCCTTTGAGCGGTCCGATCCCGGCGCTGATCAGGGAGACCGCGCCGTAGACCACGCCGACCGCACGGCCACGCGACGATCCGCCGAAGAGGTCGCCGATCAGCTCGGTGATGATGGGGTGTGCGGCAGCGTAGCCCGCCGCCAGAATGGTGTAGAGGACGAGGAGTTGGGTGAAGTTCTGCGAGAAGCCCGCGGCTACGCCCCAGACCCCCCACAGCCCGGTGGCCACCACGAGGACGCTCTTGCGCGACCAGCGTTGCGCGGCCCACACCCAGAAGGGCCCGGTGAACGCGCCCACGATCTTGCCGGATGCGGTCAGTATCCCCAGTGCGCCGAGCGAGACCCCGAGGGACTGGCGGATCAGCGGGAACAGGCTGCTGACGAGACTCGCCTCGGTGCTGTCGACCAGCATGGTGCCGCCGAGCAGGGACAGCTGTCGCCAGCGCCCTTTGACCCGGACCTCGGCTGTGGGTATGGCGGTGCTCTGGCTAAGCTCGGTCATCGCGCCGTCTCGTTTCTCTGCGATTTTCTTGGCGGGAGATCTGCGGGGAGGGAGAAGGCCACATGCCGGTGGCGGGGCGGCAACCCCGTCACCGGCTCAAGCGGCTCTGCGACGTTGTGAGTTGTGGGTGGTACGTCGTGCGACTTGATGCTCAGAGTTGTGCGACTCGCAGCTCAGAGTTGTGCGAGTCGCAGCTCAGAGTTGCGACAGTTCCTCGGCGACACGGCGGAGATCCCGCGCCGGGAACAGTGCTCCCGCCATCGCGGCGACATCGATGAGCGGTGTGGCGCCCAGCATCTGGAGGAGCTCGGAGTCGACGACACCGGGCAGGTGCCTGCGCACCACCTCGACGGCCACCGGGTCGGAGAGCAACGCGTTGAGCGGCGTACGCAGCGAGAGGCGCCCCTCGGGGTAGTCCTCGGCGCGGGGCAGCGGCATGGCGGAGCGTTCCGCCTGCGCACGCTGGGACCGGACCAGCAGATGCTTCGGTGTCACCGGCCCTTCGGCGGGCAGCCCGAGGCGTTCGTACTGGCTGGGCGGCGCGTCCTCGGCCCGCATGAGCCGCACCATCAAGGTGGCCATGCGTAGTTCGGCGGCATCGTCGACCAGGGGCGAAAGCTGCTCGGGGTCGCTCTCCAGGTCGAAGAGGAGCGTGCCGTGATGGTAGGGGTTGATCAGGGTGCGGCCGGGCACGCGCACGGTTCGGACGTTCTTGGTGAAATCGAAGGGCTCGGCCAGTTCCAGGTCCACGAGTTCGGCGGGCGTGAAGCGGCCCCGCATGTGCGTCGGCATCAGGGTGTGCTCGAAGAGGGGGGCGCTGTCGGGCGAGGCGGGGGCCCGCATGTAGACGTACCGCCCGTCCGTGACGTTGACGTGTCCTCCGTGGATGCCGAAGAGGCCCGCCTCCCGCACAGGTGTGTCCTCGGCGATCGGCAGTGGTTCGCCGCGCATGTCGCGCGGGCGGCCGACACCGAAGAACTCCAGGAACGTCGGGGCCAGATCGACGGTCTGCACGAGTGCCTCGCGCCGGGCTCCGGCAGTGGCCGCGCGCGGGTCCCAGGCGAAGAGCGGCAGATGGACGAGTTCGTTGAACCACGGCTGGACACTCTTGCCCCACCAGCCCTTCTCGCCGAGCAGGAGCCCGTGGTCGGTGCAGACGACCAGCAGCGTGTCGTCCCACAACTCCAGTTCGTCCATGGCGTCCAGGACGCGGCCCAGCGAGTGGTCGCACATGGACAGGAGCGCCGCGTACTCGAACCGGCCGTGCGCGACCTGGTCGTCGCTCTCCACGACTTTCTTGTAGTCGGGCCAGTCGAAGTGCGGGCCTTGGTAGTCGTGCGGGTAGAGGTCCTTGTACGGCTGGTGGCTGAAGAACGGCTCGTGCGGGTCGAACGTCTCGATCTGCACGAACCACCGGTCGGCGTCGGCGTAGGTACGCACGAACTCCAGGCCGGCATCGAACGTGAGCGTCTGGGGATGCCGGTCTTCCGTCGCCATGTGGGGTCGGTTCACCCAGTCCTGGCGGTAGGCGCCGAAGCGTACCTTCTTCAGATCCTCGGGTATGACGGGGTCGGCCACCTGTCCCTTCCACGGGTCGCCCTCCTGGCCGCGGAAGAACTCCCAGGTGTTGTAGCGGCCGTGGTAGGTGGCGCCGCCGTCCTCCCAGTAGTGCGGATGGTCGCTGACGAGGTGGGTGTAGACGCCGTTCTGCTTGAGCAGTTCGGGCATGGAGTCGTCGAACGGCTCCAGCGGCCCCCAGCTGCGGTGCAGGAAATTGTGCCGTCCGGTGTGGATCTCGCGGCGGGCCGGCATGCACGGCATGGAACCCGCGTACGCGTTGTCGAAGGTGACGGCCCGCTCGGCGAGGCGGGCGAAGTTCGGCGCGTGGGTCCAGTCGGCCCCGTAGGGCGGCAGCATGTGCCGGTTGAGGCTGTCGAACATCACCATGATGGCTCTCATCGAACGGGCTTCCCTTCGGTCAGGTCGCGCCGGGTCTGTTCCAGCCAGGCGACCCAGCGGTCCATGGCCGCCGCACCGAGCCCGTGCAGCGCGTTGTGGATCTGCAGGTCCAGCTCCGCGTCGAGGCCGGGCGCCGGGTCCTCGTAGCGCAAGGTGCGGTCCCGGCCCCGGTTCTCGGCGATCTGCTTGCGGCGGTAGTCGAGTTCGGTCCCGACGAGCCGAATCGCCGCGTCCCGTTCGAGCGGGCCCGCGATGCTGAACCGGGCGAGGAAGTCGATCTCCTGGAAGCGGCTTGGCGGCTCGTAGGGCGAGCGCACCCAGTCCAGGAGGACCTCGTGACCGCGCGGCGTGAGCCGGTACACCTTGGCGTCAGGGCGGCCCTCGCGGGCGTCGACCTCGTGCCGCACCCAGCCGTCGGCCTCCATCTGCCCGAGCTTGCGGTAGATCTGGCTGTGGTGCGCCCGCGCCCACAGGAACCGCCCTTCGGTCTCCAGCCACTTGCGCAGGTCGTAGCCGCTGTAGGGGCGACGGACCAGCAGGCCGAGCAGGACGTATTCGAACTTCACAGGCGCGGACTCCCGGTAACGGAACGAAGGAACGACGGGGCGGCGGAGCCAGGAGCCGAGAACGCGGCGCCTATGTGTGACTTCACCTATGTGCGAATTCATATACTCGCGCCATGGAGACGTCAATGGGATGTTGCGCACCAGTCACCCGGACCCGCCCGTACGGTCCGCGCCCCGCACCGGCCGCCGACCCACCCGTGCACGACCAAGTGAGCCTTTCCGGCGGTGGGTTCCTGATGGGCGACGCCTTCGACGAGGGGTATGCGGCGGACGGCGAACAGCCCGTGCACGCGGTACGCGTCGCACCCTTCGCCATCGATGTCACGACGGTGACCGTGGCGATGTACGAGTCTTTCGTCGGCGACACCGGGTATGTGACCGTCGCCGAGCGAGAGCGCAGCTCGGCTGTGTTCCACCTCGCGGTCGCCGCCGACAGGACCGACGTCCGCGGGGCCGATCCGGCCACCCCCTGGTGGCTTGATGTCCGGGGAGCGGACTGGCGCCACCCTCATGGACCGCTGTCGGCGGCGGAGCCGGAGCATCCTGTGGTGCACGTGGCCTGGGAGGACGCCATGGCCTATTGCGCGTGGGCGGGCCGCCGCCTGCCCACGGAAGCCGAATGGGAGTACGCGGCCCGCGGCGGCCTCGAAGGCCGCCGCTTCGCCTGGGGTGACGAACTCACCCCCGCGAGGCGCTGGTTGTGCAACATCTGGCAGGGGCCGTTCCCCCACGCCAACACCACGGCCGACGGCTGGCTCGCGACCGCGCCCGTACGCACGTATCCGCCCAACGGTCTCGGTCTGTACGAGGTCGCCGGAAACGTGTGGGAGTGGTGCGCGGACTGGTTCGCTCCCGACTACTACGCCCACTCCCCCGCAGTCGATCCTCCAGGCCCCCGCGAGGGAGAGCGTCGCGTCATGCGCGGCGGTTCCTACTTGTGCCATGCCTCCTATTGCCACCGCTACCGGGTGGCGGCCCGCTCGGCCAACACCCCCGCCTCCAGCAGCGGCAACTGCGGGTTCCGTACAGTCAGTGCGTGAAGGCGCGCTACCCCCAATCGGCCCATCAATCAGACCTGTTCGAAGTGGAACGCCTTGATGAAGCAGTCTCGGGGCTGGGCGACTGCGAAGAGGACGCACTCCACGAGTGACTGCGCGGTGAGGGCGTCCTTGGCCTCACGCGGTGTCGTCTCCCACTCATCGGAGAGCGGGTCGGGGTTGTCGAAGTCGGGCGGATAGAGGGAGATCACCCGGACCCCCTGCGGTCGCAGGCGCTTGGAGAGGATCTCGGCGAACCCCGCCTGTGCGCTCTTGGCGGCGTAGAAGGCGTCGTGTGCGTCCGAGCGGTGATGGCCGGCTGTTCCGCAGGCGGAGACCATGGTCACCACATCCGGCTTGTCCGAGTTGAGCAGGAGAGGGAGGAAGTTCTTCACGGTCAGTACGGTGCCGGTGGCGCCGGACGCGATGGTGTCGACGACGTCGGTGTCCGAGGCGGTCAGGAGGTCTGGGCCATCGAGGTAGCGGGAGCCGTTGTTGATCAGCACGTCGATGCGGTTGGTGTGCCGGGCGACGCCCGCAGCGAAGTCGCGGATCGAGGCGGCTTGCGTCAGGTCGCAGGCGAAGGCGTGTACCTGGTGGTGCCCTCGGTCGCGCATCTCGTCGCGGACCCGCTCTGCAGCGTCGAGAGTGCGCGCGGAGAGGAAGACCTCGGCGCCGAGGTCCGCGAGACGAATGGCCAAAGTGCGTCCGAAATCGCGGCCGGCGGCGGTGATGACCACGCGGTGGTTGTCGAATCTCATGTTGGTGTCCCTGGTTCATGGATCGGATGTTGCGGTGAAGTACGGCGGCTGCCCTCTGGCGCGTCGGCGGCACAGCCTCCGGCGGCTGCTCGCTGCCATGAGACGGCGACGATGATGTCGATGCCGAGGGCGCGGGCGGGGCCCCGCGGTGCGCAGCTTGGCCGAGGCGGTTCAAATAGAACTCGGCCCAGTCGTCCCGCTTCCTCAAGGGAGGAACGTCACGGCGGGAAAGGCCGGGGACGGCCCGTCGAGCAGGTGCCCCCGGCGGTGGCGCAGGTGTTCGTCGAAGAATGCGAGCGGGTACGCCTGCTGGATCTTCACCGCCTGGCCGGGATCGAGGGTGCCGATCACGTCCTGGAGCTGCTGCTCGCTCCACCCGAACCGCTTCGCCACCTGGGCGAACAGCGCCTCATTGTCGCCGTACGAGATATGGGCGGCGCCCCGGGCCCGGATGTCCAGCCGCCAGCCCCGCAGATGTGACCAGAACGCGGCGACCTCGGGGTCCGTGGCCCGGGTGAACTCGGCGGACATCATCATGAACGGCCGGTCCAGGTCACCGGCGAGCGGCGGATTCATCTGCATGGGACCGTCGAGGCTCAGACCGGCCCGGATGCGGTCGTCCGCGAGCATGGCGCAGGCGGTGGCCGTCCCGCCCTTCGACCAGCCGAACGCGCCCACGCGCCGGGGGTCGAGGGAGCCGAGCAGCCGGGCGGGCAGCTCGCGCCGGTCGGCGTCCGGGTTGTGCCCCGCGGCGAGCTGCTCGACGCAGTCGAGGACGAAGCGCAGGTCAGCGGCGAAGTCTCCGGGGAGCGTCGGCGCCTTCGGATCACGGAGCGGGACGGCGACCTTGCCGTCGGGGAACTCGGTGTAGGTGTCGTACTGGTGAGCCACCGTCACCACCGCGAAGCCGCGGCTGGCCAGCTCCTGGACCATGATGGTGTGGTCGCCCTGGTGGCTGTGCGCGCCGTGCGAGAACACGACGACAGGCAGGCGTCGGCCCGACCGCAGTACCGGAGCGCCCACGTGCCCGGCGGTGAGCGGTGCCACGGAGGCAAGAGCACCGTACCCCGCGTCATCGAAGAACGCCTGAAGAGCACGGGCCGGCATCCAGGGCGCCACCGGGTAGTGCTCGACGTCCCGGGCGGGGTACCAGACGGTGGCCATCAACTCCCGGTAGCGCCCGGGGCCCGCGATGTCGTCGGGGCGTGACCGGTCGACGAGGTGCAGTGGGACCGTGCCCACCGGGTGCGGCCCGGTGGGCAGGGGCAACGTGAGCCGCTCCGGGGCGGGGGCGGGCATGCCCGGGTCCGCCCACGCGGGGCTTGCGATGGCGGTGAGCGGCACGGCGGCCCCGGCGGCCAGCGCGGCTCCCAGCATGCGGCGGCGTGTCAGGCTCCTGTGGGCGGCGAACGGCGAGACGGTCATGCGACCTCCGTGTCACGGATCGTCAATCGTGCCGCCACGGCCGGTCCGTGGGCACCTCGAAACGCTGTCACATGCCCCTCCGTACGGCATCGGTCCATGGGTTTACGTCCCGAGGCCGATGCGGTCCGCAAGGTGATCCTGCGTTGCCAGACCGGCACACGGGAAACGGGGCGGGCCGTCGACGTTTTGTCTACCAGCCCAGGTGGGGGGTGCGAGAAAAACAACGGACCGCTGAGATGACTGGGACCTGGCCGAAGGTGACGGGCGAGACAGCGGCACTCGCGTTCACCGTCTCGCCACGCGTTTGGCCAGGAGTCCGATCGGACCTTGCACCCCGTCAGGAGATCTGTGTACGTGAAAAGCGGACCTGCGTCGCCCCAACCACGATGGCCGGCAGCACGGCTGGGCGTAGAGGGCAGAGCGCGGGAGAGCCTGCTGGAGGGAGTTCTTCCGTGAGCCGGCCTCCAGAAGCTGAAGGTTTTGGGCCGCCTCCGCCCCCGTTCGAACCAGCGCCCGCGCCCCTGCCCCCGAAGTCGGGAGGCGACGGCCCCCCGACTTCGCGGCGGAAACTGCTGCTTACGGCCCTCGTGCTCGTCCTGCTCTGCGGTGTGGGGGTCGGTGTCGTTCAGTCGCGCGGCACGGAGAAGGGGGACGCCAGGGGTCCCTCAGCGGGCCCGCAAGCCCCGACACCGTCCGCTCCCGCCACGTCCTCGGCCCCACCGCAGAGGGACTACAACAAGGGCCGTAAGGCAGGCGAGGCACGAACTCTGTGGTACGCGGAAAGCCCCACGGTCCCCGGCCGAGGTGCGGACAGCCCCGGGATGTGGGGGCTGGGTGACGTGCTGGTCAAAGCGACGTACAAAACGGTGTACGCCTTCGACGCGAACACGGGCAGCGCAGCCTGGCCGAAGGGGCACCTGAAACTTCCCCATGCGATTTGCGGCGCCTCGCACACATCGAGCGATGACGGCAAGATCGTCGTCGCCTACTACGACTCCGAGCGCGAGACTCGAACCTGCAACCAGTTGATGCAACTTGATCTGACGACGGGGTCACGCGGCTGGACCGTCAAGATTCCTAACGAACACGGCATGGACATCATGACCAGGCAGGACCTGGTCATCAGCGGAGACATTGTCACCGCCACCCGCATCGGTGGGAACAGCGCCTTCGCCATCGAAGACGGCGAGAAGGTGTTCGGCATGCTCGACCTCAAGGACGGCTGCCGTCCATCAGGCTTCGCAGGCGGGCAGAGACTGGTGGCCTTCGTGAACTGCGGAAGCGCCGAACCATACGACTACCAGGTTCAGGAGATCGACCCCGCCACCGGCAAGGCCCGTTGGACACACAGTTTTCCCAAAGGTGAGACCCCGTACGGCGTCTACAGCCTGGACCCCCTTGTCATCAACGTATCCACGCAGGCGCGCACCAAGGTCCGAGTGACTGTCCTCGGCGACAAGGGAAAACCTCGATCCCATTTCGCCCTCAGCGATGAGGTGGACCCGGGCTGCACTTCAGCAGACATGCCGGACTCCTCCTATCAGTCATGTCCCAACGCGCTGATCGAGGGCAACACGCTCTACCTGCCGCAGACCTCTTCCGACGTCGGCACCAGGAGCGCCCTCATCGGACTTGACCTGCGCACGGGCAAGGAGCGCAGCAAAGTCCCCTCCCCCGACGACGGCGCCCTGCAGCCCATCCGGGTGGAGGGGGACGTGATGCTCGTCTACGCAGGCGCTACCCGCACCCGGGCTGGAGCTCTTCTTTCCGTCCCCCTCACCGGTGGCGAACCGACCGCCCTGCTGCGGCTTCCGCACGCGACCCGGCTCACCCAGCGTGCCTACGACCAAGTCAGGACATCGCCGGGCGGAGGCCTTCTCGTACTCACTCTCGGGTCCATCCCAGGAGACGAGGACCGAGATCCGCCTCCCCAGATCATGACGTTCGGCCCATGAGGAGTGACGTGCGGCCCGTGAGGAGTGAGGAGCTGACCCGCCGCGGGACACGTTCAGCACACCTCTGAAACCGGCTGGTCCGGGAGCAGTTGCGCCCAGTGGTGATCCCCACTGAGGCGGCAGACACGTGCGGCGACGTCGTCGGCATCGGTGCTCCAGACACGGGGAGTGTCGGGCGATCCGAACGTCGCCAGGGCACGACCGTCCGGAGAAAAGCTTGCCGTGGAGAGAAGTGCCGTGGGGCCGGTGAGGGTGGCGCGCAGGCGTGCGGTCTCGGGATTCCACAGCCGGATGCTGCGGTCCATGCTGGTAGTGGCGAGCGTGGAGCCGTCGGGGCTGAAGGAGGCCCCCAGGATGGAGCCGGTGTGTCCGGTGAGCGTCGCTCTCGTGCGGTGGGTGGCGACATCCCACAGGCGCATGCTGTTGTTGTCTGTGGTGCCTACCGCCAGGGTGCGGCCGTCGGGGCTGAAAGCCACGGCGCCGGCAGCCTCTCGGGGGCCGACGAGGGGCCTGGCGGGCCCCCCTGGACGGAGGTGCCACAGGCGGCTGCTGCCGTCGGAAGCGGTGGCGGCCACACTGCGGCCACGCGGGTCGATCGCCAGACCGTTCACGGCCCGGGGCCCGCGCAGCACCTTCTTGGTCCGGCGAGTGCCGACATCCCACACCCGGATGGTGCCCCCCTCACCGCCGGCGGCAACGGTGCGGCCGTCCGCGCTGATCGCCAGTCGGCTCACGCTGCCAGGCGCGTCGGTGAGTGTGGCTGCGCTTCGGCCCGTGACCAGGTTCCGTACACGCACGGTGCCGTCATCAGCTGCTGTGACCATCACATGCCCATCGCTGCTGGTCACAGCACCTGGGCTGGAGGGACGATCCTCGACGGGGGTCGGGTGTACAGACCCTGCGGTCGGTGACCAGCGGGCGATGAGGTGGTCTCGATCCACCGTGAGGGCCGCGCGACGTGTAGCGAAGGGCACGCCTGAGGTGACCGTACCGAACTGGCCGGCCAGCGTGGCGATGGCGCGGGTGGAACGCACGCTCCACAGGCGGATGGTGGAGTCCTTTCCGGTTGTGGCAAGTGTTCGGCTGTCCGGCGAGAACGCGAGCGCGTAGGAGGGATCCTCAACGTGCATGGTCGCCAGCCGCTTGGACGAGGAAGGCCGCCACAGGCGGACGGTTCCGTCAGTACTCGTACTGGCCAGCGTGTGGCCGTCCGGGGCGAAGGCCACCTGTTGCACGGGTTGGGTATGGCCGGTGAGAGTGGCGCGCAGGCGATGGGTGCCGGTGTCCCACAGCTTGACGGTGTGGTCGGTTCCCGCGGTGGCCATCGTGCGGCCGTCCGGCGAGAACGCCACGGTCTTGACGGCGCCGGTGCGTCCGGCCAGGACGGCGACGGTGGTGCGGGAGGAGACCTTCCAGAGGCGGGTCGTGCGTCCGTTGTCCGCGCTGGCCAGCGTACGGCCATCCGGCGAGAACGCCAGCCGGAGCACCCGGTCGGTGTGGCCCCTCAGGACCGCCAGTTGGTGATGGCTGCGTATGTTCCACAGACGCACGGTTCGGTCGCTGCCGGCAGTGGCCAGGGTGCGCCCATCGGGCGAGAACGCGACTCCTTCCACCATGTTGGTGTGGCCGGTGAGCGTCGCGATGAGGTCATGGGAGCGTGTGTCCCACAGCTTGACGCTGCGGTCATTGCTCGCGGTGGCCAGGGTGTGGCCGTCCGGCGAGAAGGCCACGGTGTTGACGGCCTCGGTGTGGCCGGCGAGCGTGGCAAGCAGACGGTGGGAGCGTGCGTCCCACAACTTGACGGTGTGATCGAAGCTCGCGGAGGCCAAGGTGCGGCCGTCCGGTGCGTAAGCCGTGGTCTGTACCGCGCCGGTATGGCCGGTGAGTTGGTTGGCGTTGTAGTCGGCATAAGCGCTCAGCAGACTGCCGCGTGCCTCCGTGGTGGATGCCTGCCGGTATCCGCGCAGGGCGACGACCATGGCTGCCGCGGGCTGCTTCTCGCTCATCTCGTCGGCGCGGGCGGCAAGTTCGCGGGAGAGGGCGAGACGGCGTTGAGTGTCGGCTGCTGATGTCTTGTGGACCGCGACGCCAGCTGCGGTGAGCGCCAGGACCAGCAACACGCTGAGAGCTGCGATGAGTTGATGAGTACGGCGTGTGCGCCGCTGGTCGGCAGCGAGGCCGGCGTGGAGGAAGCGGGCCTCTTGATCGTTGAGCGCCGCGGAGCGGCTCTCGGCCCACTCCTGGGCCACGGCGAGCTGGACCCCGCGGTACAACGCGCTCTCGTCGCCGCCCAGGTCATGCCAGATGCCGGCGGCAGTGGTCAGCTGTCGGTGGACGCGTATCGCATCCCGGTCCTCGCTCAGCCAGTGCTGCAGCCGCGGCCAGGCACGGATGACCGCCTCGTGGGCCACCTCGACGGTGCCCTCGCCCGTCACGATCAGCCGGGCCGCCACGAGTTCCTGCAGCAGCGCGGTGAGATCGAGCCCTTCGAGCTCCTCCAACTCCACACGCCGCCGGGTGTCCTCGGAGCCGTCACCAGGCACGGTCAGCCTCAGGAAGAGGACTCTCATCGCCTCTTGCTGGGCGCTGGATGCCTGCGCGTACACGCGCTCGGCGGTCTGGGCGATCGCACCGTGGAGACCACCGGCGGCTTCATAACCTGCCAGGGCCAGGGTACGACCTCGACGGTGGCGCCAGGTTTCCAGCAGCGTGTGCGACATCAGCGGCAGTCCGCCCGGTTCTTCACCCGTCTCCTCGACGAGGCGGGCAGTCAGCTTCCGCTCGACGATCAGCCCTTCGGCCGCCGCCGGCTTGACGATCACCTCACGCAACTCGTTCGGGGTCATCGGGGCGACCGGCACGCATGCCTGCGCGAGGACATCGGCCAGGCCTTCGTGCTCAAGACAACGCACGTAGAAGTCCGCCCGCACGCCCAGCACCACCCGCAGTCGCGACCCGGGATCTTGCGCCGTGAGCAGCAGGCGGATGAATTCCCGCCGCTCTGCCACATCACGGCACAAGGTGAATATTTCCTCGAACTGGTCGACCACCAGCCATGTTTCGCCGGGCCCCTCGGCCGGGACAAACACCTTCTCGTGATCGCGCACCGGCCTTGGACCCGGCGTCAGAATGCGGATCGCGGCCGGTCTCGACGCCGGGTCCTTCGTGTTCTGCAAGCGGGGAATGAACCCGGCGCGCAAGAGGGAGGACTTTCCGATGCCCGAAGGGCCCACCACCATCACACACCGCTGAGCCGAGGCCATGGCGGCGAGGCTTTCCGTCGGGCGGCCCCGGCCGAAGAACCGCCCCAGGTCGCCCGGCTCGAAGCGGGTCAGTCCCCGGTAGGGCGCATGGCTAAGGTCCAGGTCCAAGGCCCCGGAGGGACTGGCCTCTTCGTCACGAACGGCCTCCCAGCGGCGTGCCCACTCTCCCGTGTCCCCTCCGCAGGCCTTCACGTAGGCAAGCGTCAGCGGCAGGGAAGGCTGCGTCTCCCCCGCCGCCGCGCGTGACAGCGCAGCAACCGAGTATCCCGCCTCCTGGGCCATCACCCTGTAGGGCGGGCCACCCGCCTCACGGCGCAGCGCACGCAGCTCGAAGGCGAATCTCTGGACCGGCCCCGCCTCGGGATCGATCGTCTTCTCCTGGCGCCCCACCTGTCCCAGCCTCTCGTCCGGTGTACCCCCGTCCACCCCAACACAGCCGTCGCAGCAGCGGAAACGCACTCTCAAGCCAACCGCAGGATGCCTGTCACACCCGGGATTTGTTTTGTCTACCGCACGCAGGAGGGGTGCGAGAAAACCGCCGGCCCACTGAAATCACCAGAAGACGACCGGGGCCGCTGATGCGGGCCAGGGCAGGCGAGCGTGGTGCATCGCCCCGCGCTCCTCACCGCCCCAGGCCTTCCTTGCCCTGCCACGGGGGGAGCAGGGCAGAGCGTGCCAGCGGCTCCGGCGTCCACTCGTCTTCACGAGGACCTCATGCGCCGCGAGATTCTCGTTCGTGGACTTGGTGCAGCCCGGGACAGGCCGCTGGGTGCGCCAGTAGTGTCGTTTGAGTTGAGGGCGGCGGGTGCAGGGGGACGCATGCGATGGTGGAAGAAGGGGCGTTCCGGTGACGGAGACCGGTGTGAGCTGTGCCGCGCGACGATGATGCCGTCTGCCGGACCGCAAAGACGGGGATGGGTCTACGTCTCCGACGGCTCGGATGCGGCGCGGCGACACGTCAATCGACTGTGCTGTGAGGCCTGTTGGCAGCGTGGTGTCGAGCTCGAAGCGGAAGCGGAAGCGCAATTCCGTCGCGCGAACCCGGTGGACAAGGTGTGCGCCGCCCTGCGGGACGGGGATGTTTCCGTCCGTCGCGAAGCGGCACGCACGCTGGAGCGATTGCGCGATCCGCGCGCAGTGGACCCGTTGTTCGACGCCCTGGGGAGAGAAATCGTCAGTCTGCAGGCACCTGCCGTCTCGTCCATGATCGGATCGCTGGCCGCGATCGGTGGCGCCGAGGTCGGGGAGCGCCTGCTGCGTTTGTTGCGCGATGAGGCGTATTGGACTGAGAGATACAACGGCATCGACGACGGACCTCAAGTGATTCCGGCCGTTGACTGCGTGAACCCGGCACTGATCACCGTGGGTGGGCCGGAACTGATGCTGCGCGGCCTGCTCGAGGTACTGGCGGATCAGCGGAAGATGCTGAGGTCGTACGCGGCTCGGGAACTGGCCAACATCGCCTACCGCAGTACCGTCGGTTACGGCCTGACGGTCTACGGCCACGGCAAACTTTCCGACGCGGGCCGGCAGTTGATGGTCGGTCCGCTGTGCTCAGCACTGCGGGACGAGTTCCCGCTGGTCCGCGAGCACGCGGCCACCGGGGTGGGGCATCTCGGCGACCGGAGTGCGCTGGACAACCTGCTCGACTCCCTCACCGACGACCATGAACGGGTCCGCTACTTTGCCGCGCAGGCCCTGGGGAACCTGGGGGACCCTAGGGCCGTCGAGCCTCTCCGCCAGGCCCTCAGCCGCGACGCGGAGATCTCCTTTGCGGTACGGGAGGCGCTGGCCAAGCTGGCGACGCGGAGCTAACCGCTCGCCCTCTGAGGCCGTGCCTGGCCAGTGCGTCCCGGGCTCATCAGTCCACGTGGCGGAGACGATCACCCGGAGGAGCGGGGGCGGTGGGGGTGGTGTACCGGCTTGCCAGGACTACGCCGAACGACCCAGGATGCGTACTCCGGTGATCCCTGGAGGCCGCGTCCGTGCACACGCCTGGCGACTACCTTGAACGGGCGCGTACTGAGAACGACAGTGCCGCCCTGCATCGCCTCGCTCAATGTCAGTACCCCTTCGTCTGGCAGGCGTTGGCCACCAATCCTGCTACGCCGCCCGGCACCTTGCTGGAGCTGAGCAAGGCCCACGACAGTGCCTGGAACGACAACAGGCTGCTTCGCCTGTTGGCGGAGCATCCGAACGCGGACCACTCAGTGCTGCGAGCCGTCCGTGACGCCGTAGCGGCGAAGCTCGCCGAGGGCGAACGACCCTATGCCGCGGTGCTCGCGCTGGCAGGACGGACGGAACTCACGGCGGCCGAGGTGCAACAACTCGGTGCTCTTCGTGGAGCTTCTGCGCGTCTGCGCAGCCGACTGGCCCGACTATCCGACCCCACTTGAGACAGCCACGCCCAGCGGGTGCCGTTCAGGGCGGGAGATCACGGCTTTCCTGGCAGGCGCGTCAGGCGTCCGACATGGGGCGCGGTTCAGCACCAGCGCGGTGTACTTCAGCGCGGCGTCCTTCGTTGAGGCGCTGCGCTTCTTCGAGCTGGTCTTCGAGGATGACGATGCGGCAGGCGGCTTCGATGGGGGTGCCCTGGTCCACGAGTTCGCGGGCACGGGCAGCGATCCTCAGCTGGTAGCGGGAGTAGCGGCGGTGGCCGCCCTCCGAGCGCAAGGGAGTGATCAGGCGGGCTCGTCCGACGGCCCGGAGGAAGGCGGGTGTGGTGCCGAGTATTTCGGCAGCCCGTCCCATGGTGTAGGCGGGGTAGTCGTCGTCATCGAGACGGCCGAAGGAATCGTCTGCTGTCATCTCACCTCGTTGTGGAACATGCTGGAGGGGCCCTGGTGCTGTGTGACACCAGGGCCCCGAAGGAACTGCTAACACCATCTGCCGGCCCTAGTCCTGCGCCGGCCTTCTGTGTCCGCACAGCCGCCTGGGATGCGGGCGGGGTGCGGGGATCGCTAGTTGCGTGACCGGAGACCACCTGCCTATCGATGTCCTGCGGTACCCAGGCTCAGATTTCTTGCCCGGGCGATCCTGATGGCGCCTCAACTCCTCCGTTCTTCCTTCTGAATCAACTGTGTGCTGGTACTGCGAACTGCTGGTACTGCCGACTGCACTTACATGTACTGCTCCCCCGGCAGTTCGTCTCTGCCGGGCCTGCTCGACCTCTTGGCTACGGACAGAACAGTAACCCAGCAACCCCCACATGTCTACCTTCGCCGTGACAGTTTTTCTGTGCAGGCGGACAGGGAAGCCTTGGCGTTCACAGTGCCTGAAACTTGCAACGAAGCTCGTCCCAGACGTGTGAGTGCCGCCGAAACGGGCAGGTGGGGTGTCACGGCACAAGCGGCGCAACCGATCACAGGCGGGGTGTACGCGCATGAACAGCACAACGATCACCATCACCTCGACACTCGCCGCACCGAGCGTGGTGCGGGGCGACAGCGCAGCCGCCATTCGCCAGGCCCGCCAGGCAGTCCGCGCCTTCACTGACCGTCTCAGCCCGGCGCCCGACCCGGACAGGCCGACTCGCTCGTCCTGGTGGTCTCCGAACTCGTCACCAACGCCCTGCGTCACGGCGGCGGCCGGTACATCCTGGAACTGTCCGCCGGCCCAGACACGGTGACCGCCGCAGTCAGCGACTCAAACCCTGCATACCCGCGCGAGCGCACCCCCGACATCAACGGCGCCAGCGGCGGCTTCGGCTGGCACATGATCCGCGACCTCACCAGCCGGCTGACCATCACACCCAGCCCCGGCGGGAAGACCATCCACGCCCAGCTCCCCCGCTGACAGCAGCCGGATCCGCGTCGCGCTACAGAGGGACGGCCGCTGCGGTTTACGGCAAGCTCGGCCGGGCGGAGGGCGCGGGACCGGCCCCGAGGACGTAGTCGACGGCGGCGTTGAGGGTCTCCGTCTCGGCGACAAGGACGGATTCGCGGGTGGGCAGGGCGCGTTCGACCGAGAGCCCGTTGAGGACGGTGAGAAGGAATCTGACGTTCCGGGTGTGGTCACCCGGGGGCAGTGCACCTTCCTCTGCGAGCACCGTCAGCCAGTGCTCGACCCGGCGCTCCGCCTCCCGCTCATGACCGAGGTAGGCGGCGCGCCGTTGTTCGGTCGGCTCGGGTTCGATGAAGGTCCGATACATCTCGCCCCACGCCGTCCGCGCGTCTTCGTTGACGCCGAGGGGCGCGAGCACCTGCCGAAGGCAGGTCAACAGCCGTTCGCGGGGCGGCAACGCCTGGTCCCGGATCGGGTCGCCGGGCAACACGTGCTCGTAGATCCGTGAGAGCAGGCTGTCCTGCAGGGCGCGCTGGGTGGGGAAGTGGAACCTCAGCGAGCCGGTACTCACTCCCGCGCGCGCGGCGACCGCTCTCACGCTCAGCTTCGCCGCCATGTCCTCGGCGATCATCTCTGCCGCGGCTTTGAGGATCTTCTCGCGTGTCTCCATGCTCCGCTCACCTCCACTTTCTCCTCCGAACACTGTACTAGCACGCCGTACTAGCACGCCGTACTAGTACAGTGTGCTAGCGTTTTACTAACACGCTGTACTAGCGATGGTGCGGGTGATGAACGAAGGGGGCGGTGCAATGGCCTGGAAGGACTGGGCGGCGTCCAGGCGCCTCAGGCCCGGGGACGGACGGGAGCTCCAGCAGTTCCGCTGGTGGCAGGTGCCCCTGCGCTCGCTGTTCTGGCTCCGGCTCCCCGGCGCCGACGGTCGCGCCCGCCTGCACGCCGTCGACGTGCGGCACTGGGCGCGGTTGGACAACAGCAAGATCCGGGCGCATCTGTTCCTGGACGGCAGGCACGCGGCCGAGTCGAAACTGCCCGCGGTCTTCCCGGTCGAAGGGGGCGTGATCGAGGTGGCGATGAGCAACTACGGGATCAAGCGCTGCCATTACCGCCCCGCGGCGGGACAGCCGCGTCAGCTCGCGCCCGACCCGGCCTCGGCAGAGGGGCGGCGAGCCCGCTTCGGTGCCCGCCATCCGGGACTGAGCCGGGCGATCGGCGTCGGCTCGGCACTCCTGCTCGTCATCGGCGTGGGCCTGAACCTGTTGCAGCTTGCCGAACCCCTCTCCCACCTACCTCCTGTCGCCCAGAGGGTCGGAACATTCGACGCGCCCGTCCATCTGCCGCTCTGGCTGAACCTCGCGCTGGGAGGCGGGGCCGTCCTGGCGAGCATGGAGCGCGCGCTCCGCCTGCGGTACTCCTCTCTGCTCGACGCAGCCGGTCACTGACCCCTCGAGGAAAGGGGACGCGACCACGTCGGCCCTGTTCGGCTGGCTTCTTGCCCGACCGGCAACGCCCGGTCGCTCGGAATGACACGAGTACGGAAAAGGAGGGTCACCATGATCCGGTCGAGGCCAAGGACCGCCGCCCAGTACGGGGCGGCCGTTGTCGCCGCCCTCATGGCGCTGACCGGGTGTTCCTCGGGCGCTTCGGGACCGCGCAACACGTCCGCGGAGGTTACGCCGGCCTCCGCCCCGTCCCCGGGCCCGCTCGCCTGGAGCGAGTGCGGGAACGACCTCGAATGCGCCACCCTCAAGGTGCCGCAGGAGTACGACGAACCCGACGGCACGCAGGTCCGGCTCGCGGTCATGCGGCACCGGGCCACCGATCCCGACCATCGCATCGGCAGCCTGATATTCAACCCGGGTGGGCCCGGGGTCCCCGCCACCGAGACGCTCCGCAACCTGCCCAAGACTGCCGGCACCCCCGGTGCCTTCTCGTCCCAGGTGCTCGCCAGATTCGACATCATCGCGATGGACCCGCGCGGTGTCGGCGGGTCGCAGGCCGTACGCTGCCTGACCGACGAGCAGCGAGCCGGCGCCGCCGGCACCGCGTTCGACCCGGCCGTCCGCGGGGGCAAAACGCCGCCACGGCTGCTCGCCGACGCCACCGCGTTCACCGACGGCTGCGTGGCACTCCAGAGCAAGGAGTTCCTGGCCAGCCTCTCCACCGACAACGTGGCACGCGACATAGACCAGGTCCGCTCCGCGCTCGACGAGGACAAGATCACCTATTACGGCCTGTCCTACGGCACCGTGGTCGGCCCGATGTACGCCACGCTGTTCCCCCACCGCGTCCGCCAGATGGTGCTCGACGCTCCCGTCGACACCAACCTGTGGTTCGACGACTCGCTCACCTTCCTCAACGAGGTCGCCGTTGCCAGCGAGCGAACACTCGACGCCTGGTTCGAGACCTGCCGCACCGAGGGAAACGCGGTGTGCCCGTTCGGCGACGGTGACCCGCAGGCCGCGTTCGACACGCTGATCGACACGTTGGAAGCGAAGCCACTGAAGATCGCACCCGGCAAAGGCGTCACCCCGGGCGGCGAACTCGACGGCGCCAAGGCGCTGGAGGCCGCCCGAGCCCTCGCCGGCGATCAGAACACCTGGCCGTTGCTGACTGCGTCTCTGCTGGCCGCGCAGAACGGCAACGGCGCACCCCTGCACACCCTGTGGGCCAGCGTCACGGTGTCCCCCTTCCCGGTGCCGACCGCGATGTTCGAAGCCCACACCGCGGTGCGCTGCGCCGACTGGCAGACCCCGACCGGCATCGCCGCGCATGAGGCCGCAGCCACCAGGGCTGTCGCTGAGGCCGAGCGGATCGGGACCCGGGCCGCCTACTCCGCCCTGAACTGCGCCCGGTGGCCCGCGCCGAACAACGACCGCGTCACTCAGCCACTCACAGCCGCCGGGGCGCCTCCGGCACTGGTGGTCGGGGGGCGACTGGACCCCGTCACTCCGCACCACTGGGCCAGGACGATGGCCCAGACCCTGGACTCCGCGGTCCTGCTCACTCGTGAAGGAGTCGGCCACGGCTCCTACGGCACCGTGCCCTGTGTCAACGCCGCGGTCGACGCCGCCCTTGTCGACGGCACCCTGCCCGCCGACGGCACCGTATGCAAGGTGAACAAACCTGCCACCACCCGCCCTCTCGCATCCGCGAAGGACTGACCTGAGTCGCGTCGTCACCGGAGTACGCACGCCCTTGGCAAGACGAGCCCGCCGAACCCGTCCCCGTCACCATTGAACTGCGCAAACCACCCTCGAATTCGACCTTGACCAGCAAGTATGGGACCACCGTCAGCCGTGCAGGATGCGCACGGCGAGCAGCGTCTGCCAGGTCAAGCCGATCGTGAGTGAGACGCGCTGGATCAGACCGCCCAGATCCACCCAGCGTTGATGTTGGCTGAACGCGGCACTGGCGAGCGCCATCGTGGCCGCGAAGAGCACGCCACTGGCGATCGAGTAGAGGGCCCATCCTGGCGAGTTGGAGATGGCGAAGACGAAGCAGGCCGCAGCAAGGGCGAGGAATCCGATGAGGGAGAACAGGTCATGCAGAACCCCTGCACGGGTGGGGCGCTGTAGCTGATCGGGGGTGCCGACTGGGTAACCACTCACGGGATCCGTGCGGAAGGCACCGGCGCCCAGCAGACCGACCGCCCACACGCCGACCAGCAGTGCGCCCCAGCAGGAAGGCCCAGCACGCCACAGGCCCACGGCGAAGATCAGCGTCAGTGAGCCCGTGAAGAGGAAGTTGACAGTCTGCGTCCACCCGGACCGGCTGAGGGAGAGCGAACTGACGGGATGACGGAGCGGGTTGTAGTCCACACGGCTGGCGCCTCCCAGTAGGTACGCGACGGTGAAGAGAGGGCCAGCGGCCATCCCGCAGGCAAGCAGCGTTTGACTACCCATCCTGTCAACTTATGTTGACAGGATAGGTTCGTCAACTCTCGTTGACATGCGGGTCCCCCGCCCTCCAACTCCACCCACCCACACCGGAGTCGGCGCCGACGCAGGCGCCGACGGCACGTCAGCGAATGTGGCACCCGGCAGAGTTCTGCCTGAAGGGCACTCTGAGCCCCAAGTGCTTCCGAGATGTGGCAGGGTCGTGAGACGGATGCCGATCACTGTGGAGGGCCGTGATACCGCAGAACCGATCCGAGGGCGAAGCGTTACTCGACCTGGGAACCTCAATGATCGACAAGGGCCGCCTCAACGACGCGATCGACCCGCTGCTGCGGGGCGCCGCGATCAGCGGGCCCGCGGCTCAGCGCCGCGCGACGGCAACCGCCCTGCTGCGACTGGGCATCGAACTCGCGCAACGGCATGGCTTCGCCGACGCACTGCGCATCCATGTCCGGGCGGCTGCGGTCTTCGCCGAACTCGGGGAGGTCGAACAGGAACTGCAATGCCTCATCTTCACGGGCATCTGCGAGTGGCAGCTCAAAGCGTACGAGAGCGCGGTTCAGATTTTCGAGACCATCGCGGGAAGGGCGCTCAGTGCGGGCAAGAGCGCGTTCCGGGCGCAGGCGATGCTCAGCATCTCCTGCATCCTGGTCGACCATCTGCGCCAGTACCAGCGGGCGGTGCCGTACGCGGCCGAGGCCGCGAGGCTCTCCCGGTCGAGGGGCGACCACGAGCAGGCGGCCCATGCTCTGCGGCACCTCGACGAGGCCCGACGCGAAGGGAATGCCTGATGGACCGGTTCGCCCTCTACTACCCGCACATCCACGTCCGCGACGACGACTGGCTCAAGTACGCCGCCCTGTACTGGCCCAAGATGGCCCGGATCAGGCCGCCGGGCTACCCGCTCCAGGACTCCCCCGCCGCGCGGGAACTCCACGCCGCGCGCTGGCTGTTCGACCTCGAACCGCCCGCATGGGCCGCCGTCGAAGTCGCCGAGCCGTTCCTGGAACTGCTCCGCGAACACGGCACCACCCTGCGGGACCGCTTCGGCCTCGACCGGATCGAGACCTGGGGCCTACCGCTCGCCGACGCCGGATTCGGCAACGCGGGTGTGTACTCGGCGGGCCGGGAGGAACCGGACGAGGACGACCCGAGCTGGCTCAACCCGCGATTCGGATACGTCCACGCCAGCCGCATCAGCGAGGACCTCCTCGACTCGGCCGTCGACCAGGGGCTCGCGCTCGTCCGCCCGGGCCGCGGCGGGATCTGGGCGGCGATGCACCCCCAGCTGGCCACCGTCTACATGCTCGCGCTGGCCGAGCAGATAGCCGCCGAGAACTGCCTGCACCCGATCACCGACCAGACACTGCCGCACGCCGCCATGTCCGGCTGGACCGTCGAGCGGCTCGCGTCGGTGCTCCTTGACGACCTCCCCGCGGATGCTTCCGCGGCGCGGCCGACGATCGAGGAGGCGTTCGCGTTCCTGGCGTTCGCCACGGTGATCCCCGCGGATCTGCGGAACGTCCCGATCGAGAAGATCCTCGCCATCCGCGCCGAGTTCGGGTCCGAGCTGGATGGGTTCCGTGAGTTCACGGCCGACCAGGTCGAGCGGCTCGGCGCCATCGACGACGTACGGGACGCGGGGCTCTACCAGGAGTACCTGCACTCGGAAGTCGACCGCGAGGTCCGCGCACGGCTCGACGACCTGGACGACTGCATGCGCAGCGCCGGCCTCGAAACCGCCCGGGCCCTGGCCAATGTCAGGTCGGTGGCGCTCCCGCCGATGGCCGCGGTCGCGGCGAACGCGGTCGGTGTCACCCCGGCGCTGACCGTCCCCGCCGTGGTCGCCGGCTGCGTCGTCGGCGCGCCCCTGCAATGGCGCCGCAGACGCCGCGAGCTCGCCCAGGAGTCGCCCGTCGGCTACCTGTTCCAGCTGAAGCGGGCCCTCGGCCCCGACACGCTGATCGACAAGCTGCGAAGGGCATGGCCACTGTGACGGGCGACGACGACGCTTTCTCGGAAGGCTTTGACGACGCATTCCCCAGGCGCGGCTCCGACCTGAGCCACGTGCTCATCCCCGAGCCCGACGCCGATCCGGCAGTCCTCGCCCTCGCCGACCGGCAGACCCAGCGTCTGGCCGAGTGTCTCATCGGCGAAGCTCCGTCCGACTGCCGTCTCATCACTGCGGTGTTCGCCCTGACGCTGCGATCCGAGGCCTCCGCCGTCCTGCACTCGACCGACCATGCCTCCATCAACGCCGTGCCGGGCCCCGATGCGCTGCGCCTGGCCCGCGAGCTGCGCCGGACCACCGCCCGACTGCCGCGCGGGCCGTGGTGGCGTATGACGATCGAACTCCGCGTGGACGGCACCATCAACGACGTGGACGTCGACTACGGCGACGAGCCGTTCCCCGACGAGCACCTGTTCTCGCCCGAGGATTACCGGGCCGATCTCGAAGCCTTCGACTGGTCGGCGGAGAAGCTCCCCACCTGGTTGTCCGCGTTCGTCAGCCACGGCGGCAGACAGACGCGCAGCCCGCGCAAGGCCGCCCTGCCTGCCGATCCACACGGCGCACGATCCGCCCAGAGTGTCTCGCCGAAGGAGTTGCCCGGCCTCACCGAGACGTGGGCGCGATGGGCCGTCCTGTCGGCGGCGTTCGTCGCGGCCGGCTCCGCATGGGGTCCGCGGATGGAACCGTCCCGAGCACGGTTCGAGGGCTCCAAACGCGGCGGCTCGACCCTGTGGATGCTTGCGGGCGGCCGGGCGGTCCTGTCCGGCGGCATCTGGGATCCGCCGAGCCTGGCCGACGCCTATCGCGGTGACGCGCCACACCCTGGGTTGTTCGCGGGAGCGCCGCAATGGGTCGCCGATCCGCTGCTCGACGAACGGAGCAAGGTCGGTCTGCTGTCCTTCTGTTACTGGTGGGAGAGCGGGCGATGGTTGCGGGGCGAATCACTGAAGGCGGAGGAGATCGCGACGGCGATTCCCGGGGTCTGGACCAGCGCGACCGTCGCAGGCATCGTGTCGAAGCTGCCCCGGCGCATCACGCAGGACACCGAGCCGGCCGCGCTGCGCCTGGTCCAGGCCGCCGAAGGGGGATTCGCCGAACGCGGCATGCTGGCCGACGTCTTCGGGCACGGCGAGGACGCCGACCTCGACGGCGCGTACCACCAGTTGGTGATGGCGGGCGTCGTGCACCGCACCGATATGCCACAGTTGCCCCGCCACCAGGCGATCGCGATCGTGAGGCGCTACATGCTCGCCCACGACCTGGACAGCCCCGACTACCGCGCCGCGGACCTCGTGGCCCACCGGGTGGACTGCGGATGGCAGGTCTACGCGCCGGTCACCGACGGCCAGATCAGGATCGGCCGCGGGCTGTTCTTCGTCGCCGACGACGAGGTCCTCGAGCTCACGGACACCCAGAGTTCGTACCCGCACCAGTACGCGGAGGAATTCGCCGGCCGGTACCGCAAGCGCTGGGGGCTGTGAGCAGGTCAGGTCCGCGGGGCCGTGAGCAGATCAAGTCCGCGGTCTCGCCAGCTCCCAGTCGAGCGTCCACAGACGTACGTGCCCGTCGCTTCCGCCGGTGACCGCGTATGCGCCGTCGGCCGTCACGGCGAGCTGACCCAGTTGGCCGGGCTGGGTCTCCACCGTCCGCAGGCAGGTGCCCTTCGCCAGGTCCCAAAGCCGCATCTCCGCACCGTCGTGGCTCGAGATCAGGAAGCGCCCGTCCGGAGTGAACCGCATCCTCCGCGCGTTGTCGCGCTGCCCTTCGAGCACCGCGGTGCAGGCGCCGGTCGCCGTGTCCCACACGCGGATCGACAGATCGTCGTAGCCGCCCGCGGAGGCCACCAGGCTCCCGTCGGCGCTCATCGTCACGGCCATGACCCCATGCGTGTGTCCACGCAGTACGGCATCGCAGCGGCCGGTGCCGAGGTCCCACAGGCGGACCGTCCCGTCGCTCGCGCCCGTGGCGGCGATCCGGTCGGCCGGGCCGACCCACGCTGCCCTGGGCATTCCCTTATGGCCCTCGAGCTTTCGCAGCAGGGTGCCGGTCTCAAGGTCCCAGAGCCTGAACCGCTGGTCCGCGCCGTCGCCACCGATGAGAGCGCAGCGTCCATCAGCGGTGAAGCGCGCCGCGTCGGGACTCATTGCCATGGGAATCATCCACCTGATCGACTCGGGCGTGGCGTCGGTGCCGATGAGCCGCTCGTCGGACATCGAGTACCTTTCCGCGCCGCTACTGGTCGACCAAGCCGTGGCCGTTCCGCTGCGGCCCCACGCCATGACGGTGCCGCCATCGGCACTGAGCTGCACCTTGTCGATGCCGGCGAAGGGGCCGCCGCGCTCGCCTCGTTCGTGAACGGTGATGGTCCGCATGAGCGCGCCGCTGCCCACGTCCCAGAGCCGGATCTCACCGCCGCCGCTGGTGGCCAGCGCCTCCCCGCCGGCACTGATGTCGAGGGAGCCGACGCCCGAGCGGTGCGCCGCGAAACTGCGGGCGTGCCAGACCGCACGAACGCCGGTGCGGACCAGTGTCCGGCTGAGGGCCCGCCAGGCGGCCATCACGTCGGGAGCCCTCTCGTGCCCTGGCACTGCGCGGGCCTCCCGGAGCGCGTCGAGCGCGGCGGCGCGGTCACCTGCCGCCTCCCGGGCCGCCGCGGTCTCGAGCAGCGACTTCACCTTCTCGTCCAACAGGTTCAGCACGCCGTGCCTGCGAGGCCAGCACACCTGGAACGGAACGGCGGGAGACTCGGGCATCCGCCACAGCCGCACGGTGTTGTCGCGCGACGCGGACAACGCGAACCGATCGCCCGCTCCCCACAGCACGCGGCCCGCGCTGCCTTGGTGGCCCCGATACGTGCGCAGGCACCTGCCGGTTGCCACGTCCCACACACGGACCGCACCGTCGGCGGCACCGACCAGGAGTTTCGCGGCGTCGGCGCTGAGCGCGAGCGACCTGACCTGGCTCCGCAGTGTCCGAAGCCGCCGCCCCGTGCGCAGATCCCAGATATTGATGGCGTCGTGGTTGTCGGCGATCGCCGCGACGCCGTTGCCGGTGTCGAAGCACACGGCGGGCTGGTTCACGCCTTTCCCGGCCAGCACTTGCGCGCACTCCCCCGTGCGCAGATTCCAGAGGCGGGCGACGCAGTCCTCGTATCCGGCCGCGAGGACCCATCTGCCGTTGGGGCTGAGCTCGGCTTTCGGGAACTGCGCCAGCGGACCGTACAGTCGGTGGCGGACCTCGCGTCGGCGCAGATCCCACACGACGATCTCGACGCCGTGCACACCGTCCTTCCAGACCGGTTCCGTGGCGACGGCGATGCCCTCCCGTGCGCTGACCGCCGCCCACTCGAAGGACCGCGCCGCCCTGATGGCCCGCAGGCATCTGCCGTCGGACAGGTCCCAGATCCGCAGGGCCGCGTCGTACTCGACCGAGGCGCAGTACCTGCCGTCGGGAGTGATCCGCACCGACCGGAGCTTGGCCGTGTGGCCGCGCAGGGTGTGCAGGCACCGGCCGGTGCGTACGTCCCACACGCGGACGTGTTCGTCGTCGCCACCGGTCACGGCGGTCCTCCCGTCCGCGGACACGTCGATGTGGAGCATCGGGTCGAGTTCGCCTTCGGCGGTCGGGTTCCACCGGATCTCGGTGACCCCGATGCAGTCCGCGTCCGGCACCGTTCCGGAGCCGAGCGTCCCCAGTGCGTCGCCCACGTCCCGCAGCCCGGGCTGCTCGCGGTCGACGCGCTCGAGAAGCGGCCGGGCCCTGCCGAGGTCGCCCCGCTCGAGGTGGACGAGGCCGAGCGCGTGCCGCGCCGGCCAGGCGTCGTCGGTGTCGGTGCGGACTGCGTCGAGATCGGTGACCAGCTCCTCGTCGGTGATCTCACCGCCGCGCCAGCGCCACAGCCCCGCGTTCAGGGTCGCCTCGGCGTGCTGCGGGTCGACTGTCAGCGCCGCGGTGAACGCGGCGGCGACCTCCTCCTCGCGGTTGAGGTCGAGGAGGGACAGTGCCCGGTTGTTGAGCTCGTCGGCGCGCAGGTCGGCGGCCTTCGGCTCCAGGCGCCGGTACCGCTCCCCGGTGAACCGCTGGTAGATCGCCGCCAGTTCACCGGCGACTGCGGCCATCGATCCCGGCCGCTGCTCGGGGTCCGGGGCGAGGCAGAGCTCCAGCAGACCAGCCAGGTCCGGCGGCAGCGGCGGCAGGCCAGGCCCGTACGACTCGATCCCGTGTCGCTCTCTGATCGTGTCGTTCGCGAAAGGTCCCCGGCCCCAGCGCGGCCCGCCGGTGAACATCTCAAGCACCGTGACACCGAGGCTGAAGACGTCCGTTCGCCGCCCGACCGGCCGGTTCGAGAGCTGCTCCGGGGAGGCGTACGCCGGTGTCCGCCCACCCGCGGACACCGGGACGCTGACACCGTACGAAGGGTCGTCGGCGTCCTCGGCGACGATCGGCCGCATGCGCGCCAGGCCGAAGTCGGTGACCTTGGCGACGATGTCGCCGTCCTGTACGTCGAGCAGCACGTTGGCGGGCTTGACGTCCCGGTGCACCAAGCCCGCGGCATGCGCGTGGCCCACGCCCCAGGCCATCTGGATCGCCAGGTCCAACATGCGTGCCACCGCTGCCTCTTGGCCGCCCTCGTACAGGCGGCGGTCGGCGATCCAGTCGTGCAGGCTGCCGTCGCCCACATACTCGGAGAAGACGTACGGGACGCCGTCGACCACACGCACGTAGTGGCATCCGCAGATGTTCGGGTGCAGCCCGAGCGCGACCCACGCCTCGGCCTCGGTGACGAACCGCTCGCGCTGCTCCTCGGTCGCGAACACCTCCGGCTTCGGTGTCTTGACCGCCAGGTCGATTCCCCACTGCCGGTGCAGGACCCGTAGCACGCGCCCCATCCCGCCCTCCCCCGCGATCTCCTTGACCTCGTAGCGATCGTCGAGAACCTCCTCGATTGCCCTGTCGCCCACGTACAACACGCCCTTCGCCGAGTCGACTGCGCCTTTCTGCTCATTAGAGATCGGGCCATCTGGGTCTGTACGGTCAACGGTGGATCTGCATCGAGGAACACCGGAAGTGTCAGGAGGGCGCTGCTACTTCCGCGTTGCCCGTGGCGAGGTGCGCGTAGTTGAGCAGCCTTAGCTCCTGCTCCGCTGCCGTGGTGCCGCCCGTCAGGACGTCCATGGCATAGCCGTCCTCCATGGCGATGAAGGTACGGGCCAGATCGGGTGCGGGAGCCGCGAGGGTGAAGTCCCCGGCGGCCGCGCCCTCCGTCAGGATGTCCTGGTAGAGACCGGCCTGCCGGTCGAAGAAGGTGCGCTGCATCCGCCGCGCCGGCTCCTCACGCAGGGCGACCGGGTACAGCTCGAACAGCAGACGGCTCGTCACCTCCGCTTCTCCGGGCCAGGGGACTCCCGAGTGGACGCAGGCCCGCAACCGTGCCACCGCCGAGTCGGCCGCGATGATGCGCCGCTCGCGCTCCTCGCAGTAGCGGGCGGCGCCCTGGGCGAAGACCTCCACGAAGAGGGCCCGGATGTCGGGGTAGTAATAGAGCACCGATGCGGGGGTGACCTCGGCCTCCTGCGCGATGTCGCGCAGCTTCACCCCGGTCGCCCCGCGCTCCTGGAGAGTCTTGGCTGCCGCGGTGATCAGCTGGGCGCGGCGGGCTTCCTGGTTCTTCGGTCGGGCCATGCCAGATCGTTGCACAGGTGCCTTCGGCCGAGGCGTTGACCCATCTCGAATCATTGAATAAATTTCGTTTAATGAATGTGCTCCGGCGCCGGGTGCGGCTTCACCGCAGTGCGCCCTCGCCCCACCGTCACCTTCTCGATTGGCCCGGTGATCCCCTGTGTCCCGTCCCCTGCCGTTGATCCTCGTCCAGGCACCCGGCCGCCCCTTCGGCGACCTGGCCGGGTTCGCCGCCGACGTGGAGCGGCGCGCCCGAGGGTGCGCTCCCTCCGCCCTGGTCGTCTACCCCGAGCTGCACCTCGGCGAGACCTCGACGGGCGCTCAGGCCGCGCCCGAGGAAGGCGCGGAGCCGCTCGACGGGTCCCGCGACGCCTCGCTCGCCGAGCTCGCAGGCGACCTGGGCATCTGGCTCGTTCCCGGCAGCGTCTACGAGCGCGGAAGGGACGGCCACGTCTACAACTCCGCCCCCGTCTACTCCCCGCAGGGCAAGCGCGTCGCCTCCTACCGCAAAATCTTTCCCTGGCGCCCGTACGAGACGACGCAGCCGGGCAGGGAGTTCACCGTCGTCGACCTCGACGGCGTCGGCCGGATCGGGCTCTCGATCTGTTACGACACCTGGTTCCCCGAGGTCTCCCGGCACCTGGCCTGGATGGGCGCCGAACTGATCGTGAACGTCGTGCGCACCTCGACGAGCGACCGCGCCCAAGAGGTCGTGCTCAACCGCGCCAACGCCATCGCCAACCAGACTTTTGTCGCCAGCGTCAACGCCGCCGCCCCCTCCGGGGTAGGCCGGAGCCTGCTGATCGACCCGCAGGGCACGGTCCGCGCCGAAACCCCGGCGGACGGAGACACCACCCTCACCGACGTCATCGACCTGGACGAGACCGGCAACGTCCGCCGCTTCGGCACCGCCGGGCTCAGCCGCATCTGGGACCAGTTCCGCCCGGACGACCAGCCCGTGCCGTTGCCGCTGTACGGCGGGCGTATCGACCCCGCGACCTGGAACCCGGCACCCGCCGCCCAGCAGTGACCATGGCGAGCAGCTCACCCCTCGGCAAGCTCTGTCCCTAGCTGAGCTGCACCTGGCGCTCCGGCCTCGCCCGGCCCGGCGGGCGGCAGACCGAGCTCGGTCACCAGTGTGCGCAGCAGCACGACGAAAGCCTGCAGGGCCGCCGAGCGATGCCCGCCCGACCGGGTCAACAGGGCCGCGGTGCGGTGCGGCAGCGGCGGCCGCAGCGGCACCTGTGAGAGGCCCGACCGGTCCAGGATCACGGCTTCCGGCAACACCGTGGTCAGCGCCCCGCCCCGTACGATCTCAAGGAGCGCCAGCGCCGAGTCCGCCTCGACGGCCACCCTTGGTGCGGCGCCCTGGCCGGCGAAGTACGCGTCGATCCTGGCGCGGGTCGCGAAGTCGCCGGCGAGCAGCGCCAGGTCCCGTCCCGCCAGCTCATCAACGCTCAGCGGCGCCGCGCCACCTGCCCCGGTGCCCGCGACGACGGCGAGCGCCTCGATGAACAGCGGCACGGCCTCGACGCCGGGCACGGGTTCGCCGGTGAAGCCGATCCCCGCGTCCAGCTCGTCGGCGAGCACCGCCTCCCCGATGTGCACCTGCGTCGCCTCACGGACGCTCAGGTCGAGCCCCGGGTGGCGGGCATGCAAGGCGGCCATGAGCGGTCCGACCAGGTAGGCGGTGAAGGTGGGAGTAACGCCGAGCCGCAGCCTGCCGCGCGAGAGATCCCGTACGTCCTGCACAGCACGGTCAGCGGCGGCGAGTTCGCGAAGCGCCCTTCTCGCATGGTCCACGTACACCTCCCCGGCGTCAGTGGGCCGAACGGCGCGCCCGGATCGATCGAGCAGCGGCAGGCCGACAGCCCGCTCCAGCGCCCGGATCTGCTGCGACAGGGTCGGCTGGGAGAGGTGCAGGGCGTCGGCGGCCCGAGTGAAACTGCCGTGCTCCACGACGGCGAGGAGATAGCGCAGGTGCCGCAGTTCCACAGGAGCCATATCGCCAGCGTAACGCCATGTATAGCCCCCACCGATGGGAGGCATCGTCAGCGTGTCTTGGACTCTATAGCTCCAGGTCAGCCACACTCGTGGAACCGGAAAGCAGTCGAACGGATCCGCCCGGAGGCACCTCATGGATTTCATCCAGCGCACGATCGACCTGGCCCGCTCCAACGTGTTGGACGGCGGACGCCCCTTCGCCACTGTCATCGTCAAGGACGGCGAGATCATCGCTGAGCGCGCCAACCAGGTCGCCCAGACCCACGACCCGACAGCGCACGCCGAGGTGCTGGCCGTCCGGGACGCCTGCGTGAAGCTCGGCACCGAGCACCTGATCGGCGCCACGGTCTATGTCCTGGCCCAGCCGTGCCCGATGTGCCTGGGCGCGCTCTACTACTGCTCTCCCGACGAGGTCGTCTTCGGCACGACCCGCGACGCCTACGAGCCGCACTACGTCGACGACCGCAAGTACTTCGAACTGAGCACGTTTTACGACGAGTTCGCGAAGCCTTGGCAGGAGCGCCGACTGCCGATGCGCCACGAGCCGCGCGAGAGCTCCGTGGATGTCTACCGTCTTTGGCAGGACCGCAACGGCGGGGATCGCCACGTCCCGGGCGCACCGGCGGCTGACGACAGCCACTGAGGCGGAGGGCGGGCGGCTCCGGAACCGCCCCGGAGCGCCCGTCGCGAGCGCGCGGGCGCATGCGTGGGCCGCTCGGGGGCACTCGGGCACGTACGACAACGCCCTGGACGGCAACAGAGACGGATGTGATGGCATGTCATTCTCCGACCGGTCCCAGCCCCAGCCTCAGCCCTCGGCATCGCACGATTACGCGCAGTCCCACCCGCACCCACACCCGCCTGCGAGATCGAGCAACGGCATGGCGATCACGGCGCTCGTTCTGGGCGTCGTCGCGCTCGTCTTCTTCTGGACCGTGATCGGCGGTGTCGTACTGGGCCTGCTGGCACTGGTCTTCGGCATCATCGGCGCACGCAGAGCACGTGGCGGGCGGGCGCCGTACGGCAAGATGTCCGTCATCGGTGCGGTGCTCGGCGCGCTGGGGCTGATCGCCTCCGGCGTCATCCTCGCGATCGGCGCTTCGATCCTCAACTCCGACGAGTTCAAGAACTTCGACGACTGTGTCGACCATGCCGATTCGCAAAGTGAACGCGACGCGTGCGCCAAGGACTTCGACCGGGAGCTGAACGACTGACCTCCCGGCATGGCGGCTTCCGAGGGCGGCGCCGCCCAGCGTCTCGGCCAGGGCAGGCCCGAGCTCTCGTCAGCTGGTGCTGACGTCCGAAAGGCGCGGCAGCTTGTCGAGTGTCAGCGCGAGCGGCCCGTCCGCGGAGGTGTTGCCCTCGACGCATTTCTTCTGCCGTGGCGAGCTGAGCACGTCTTGGAGGATGCCGACGTTGGTCAGGGCCAAGATGCTCTGCACGTTGGCATCGACGGCATCGACCGGAATGCCGATGCACGGCGTGTTGAGAGTGCCGTCGATCAGCGCCAAGGGAACCTCCGCGGGCGCTGCGGCTCGCCGGCCTTCAGCGCCTGGCAGGGAGGAGCTGGGCAGACCCGCCTGTGGAAGCCGGGGCGTGATCTCGAGCAGGGCGCCGTATTTGTCGGTGAGTTCCTTGACGGGGTTGTCGGGGTTCGTGGCGGCATCGGACAGGCAGTCACGAATGGTCTCCGGTGAGGCGCCGGCGGGGATCTGCTGAGTGTGGACCATGGCCAGGCCCGGAACTCCGCGATCCAGGGCGGGGCTCTCGGGCAGCCCGACACACTCCGCTGTCACCTGACTGATCAGCAGGAAGCCGGGCCCGTCGGGGTGTTCGGGGGCAGCGGCAGCGGGCGAGACGGAGATCATCATCAGGCCCGTCACGGTCAGGGTTGCTGCGGCGAGCACGGTACGGGCGCGCATGGGATCCTCCAGGTCGCTCTACCAGGGACCGAACCCACGCTTCCCGCGGTTGCACAGTTTCGCTCGCGGGGCTCCGCTGACTGGCGGAAGCTTTGCCGCTCGCCCTGCTCGACGCGGGTGGCGCGGGGCGCGGGTGGCGTAGGCGAACTCGTCACAGGACGCCGTGACTGTCGGCCTGGATGACATCACCGCCCGAGCCGCGCTGCGCGACCCGCCGCGGCTCGGGGGCCTGGCCGTTCCCGTCAATGTGTCGGTGTTCCTACGCGGTGCCGACCAGGCCCAGTGGGCTTACCGAGACCCGCAGCTAGCGGACCGACCCTGCCGCTTTGCTCAGTGCACCCGCTGCGTCGCGCCCGGCAAGGCGGGCTGCCCGGCCACCGGACTTCGCGGCAGTGCGGCCACGGTGAGCCCCGGACTTCACGGCGGAACGACCGCGGGTGGCACCGGACTTGGCGGCGGCTCGTCCATGGGTGGCGGTGGTGCGGCCGCGGTGGGCGAGGGACGGCTTGCCGTGTGTGTCGGCTGCCGCGATGAGCAGGCCACCGAACAGTGAGAGGTTCTTGATGAACTGGGTGCGCTGCGCGGCTCGGCGGTCCGGGTCCTCCTCCTTCCACCAGGCGTGGCCGGCCAAGGTCGTCGGCACGAGAGAGCCGGCCAGCGCGAGCGCGGCGAAACGCGGAACCCGCCCGGTGGCAAGCATCACGCCGGCGCCGACCTGCACCGCACCATTGATGCGGACCAGGCGTTCGGGGTCCTCCGTGAGACGGGGAATCCGGGAACTCAGGGGAACCGCGACGTGCTCCGCGGCGGAAGCCACGCGCTTGGGGTCCCGGAGGGTACTGATGCCTCCCGACAGGAAGACGGAGGCGAGCATGGGGCGTGCGAATTTCCTGAGAACAGCCATGCCTCACGGCTTCCCCCGATACGGCCACTCAGACAGCGTTTCGTGCGAAACCGTCGTCCGGAGGGCGGCGCGTATCCCGGCGTGCCGAGCCGAATCGGCGCGCCTCGAGCCATCCCGCTACCAATTCCAGCAAACCGCACTGCAGTTCGCACTCCGTGCCCCTCTGTCGCCCTGGGATCCCGGTTCGTCTGATGCCGCGACCACGGATCCGGTACGCGTGGCACGCGTCCGGCCCCCGCGCACACGGTGGTGGGCGGGGGCCGGACGTCTGCTCCGGCGCTGCGGGGGTTACCGCTTGTGCGCGGGGATCGAGTCGGTCCCGGCGGGCCTCTCCACCGTCTTGCTGTAGTTCGGCGTGGCGCTCTCGGACTTCTTCGCGGGCTTGCTGTCGGTCCCGGCCGGCACCTTCACCGTCGTGGAGTACGAGCCCTCACCGGTCTTGTGCGCGGGCTTGGAGTCGGTACCAGCCGGGCGCTCGACGGTGTGGCTGTGTCCCTTGCCGGGGGCGGTGGACGCGTTCGCGACGGCGGCGGTCGAACCGAGCGTCCCGAGCGTGATGAGCGCGAACGTCGCGATCGCTGTGGACTTCTTCATGGGGAGTCTCCGTGATCGTGGGTGCTGCTTTGCCTTGCCCTTTGATCCTCACAGCCGGCGCATTTCGTCTCTGTCTCCGTCGGCCTGCGGGGATGAGAAGCCGATGAAAACCGCCCCGCGTGCCGTCTTGTCGACCCCGCCCGCCGCCGCGCTCGGCGCATCCGCTGGGCTGCTGACCAGGGCTTACGGGGCCGCCAGCAGCCCGTGCAGGAAGATTTACGGTGGAGCCACCCGCCCTCGTGTCCCTTTTGCGGCAAATGCTCCTTAAATCTGTTACATCTCCTACGGGTGGTGTTGATGTGAGGTGCGTAGCTTCGTAGATGTCGCCGCAACGAAGCGGCAACGCACCCCCCACTGAGACCGACCCGAGAGGGCCACCTTCCTCATGCGTACCGCCCGTACTCTGCGCACCACCGCCATCGCCGTAGTCGCCGCCGCCGGTATCAGCCTGGGGGCCGCTTCCGGCGCCATGGCCGCCACCGCATCCCACACGGCCGGCCCCGCGTCCATCAGCGTCGAGTCCATCGCGCACTCCAAGACCAAGAAGCCGAAGAAGGCCAAGACGGTCAAGCTGCGCGACGGCTCCATCGCCAAGGTCTACAAGCTGGGCAAGAACAAGGCCAAGGCCGTCATCTCCGGCCCCAAGGGCGCCACGCTGCTCGCCAACGGCAGGACCGTGTACGTCAACCACAACGGCATGCACATCAAGCTCACCCCCAGCGGCTCCCTCACCTCCTGGATGAACAAGGCCAAGCCGAAGCCCAAGCCCAAGCCCAAGCCGCACCCGGAGAAGCGTGAGCACGTCCGCAACGACACCCTCGCCGACGGCTCCATGGCCCGGGTCTACAAGTTCTCGCCCACGCACTGGCAGGCCGTCACCTCCGCCGGTTCGCTGGATGCCAACGGACGCACGGCTTCCGGCGAGAACAACGGCATGCACGTGACGCTGTCGCCCAGCGGGGTCCTCAAGTCCTGGATGGACAAGGCCGGGGACGAGCCCGCCCCCGCACCCGTCCCCGATGACGAGGTGCAGCCCGACCCCCAGCCCACCCCGGACGACGAGGTCCAGCCTGACCCGCAGCCCGTCCCGGACGACGTGGTGAAGCCGGACCCGAAGCCCGTCCCGGACGACGTGGTGAAGCCCGCGCCGAAGCCCGCTCCGGACACCGACACCGTCAAGCCCGCGCCGACGCCCGCCCCGGGCACCGACGCCCCGATAGTCCCGGCTGCCTGAGTCGGGAAGCACGCACACGGACAGGACCCGCCCCGGCCACACGTCGGTGCGGGCTCTGTCCGTGTACAGGGAACCCGGTCGGCGGCATCCGGGGGGCACCCGGCATGCAAACGGTGTCCGATGGGATGAAGCGCGGCGGGCGCCCCTTACCCCTGGCCGGGTCTCGCCGCGCGTCGACCGCCCGCACGGCCCCGGAGAGCCCCCATGCGCCGCATAGCCTGCACTCTCGCCGCATCCGCCGCCTTGACCCTCACCACGGCCACCACCGCGCTCGCCGGTGACGGCGCCACCGCCTCCGTAGCCCCGGCCACTGCCGCGCCAGGAGCGACGGTTGAGATCACTGTCTCCTGCCCCAAGAGCGATCAGGAGTCCATCAGCGCCAACAGTCAGGCATTCTCCGGCGGCTCGGTCCAGCTGACGATGTACGGAGGCGGCGGCGCGAACCTCTACGGCGACCAGACCAACTACCGCGGCTCCGCCGTCCTGGCGGGAGCATCCGGCTTCAAGGGCGACGGGCCCAACGGTGTCGGGAGGAAATCGTCCTGGGGCATCGACGGCACCTGCCCGACCGGCGAGCAATGGAACACCAGTGTCACCGTCACCAACCACCACTGGCGAGGCTCCAAGGCCGGGGTCGGCGGCAGCACCACCGCCGGGAGCGTAGGACAGATCGCCCTGGGCGCCGCGCTGGTGGGCGGGGTGGGCTACATCGCGTGGCGGCGCACCAAGACCATCACGCCCGAGGGCTAGGACCTGGTATCACCGGAGCTTGACCAAAGCCGGGGCGAGGCCGACCCGCCCTGTGCGGGCTGGCTCAGGGGTGCGCACGGGGTGGAACATCACTGCGAGGGGCAGTGAATCCGACGATGCCTGGCGACGATGACTGGCTTAGGCCCACCACCTCGAAGCCGCACTTCGCATACAGGGCCTGACGCGGCCGTCCCGGTCACGCTGTCCGTCGAAAGCGATGCGACTGGGCGTGGGTATCCCATTGCCGGGCGTCGGGGCTGGTGGCGGCACGGCGGTTCAGCGTCTGTCCGATGCCCGAAGCCCGAAGCCCGCGAGCATCACCTGCTAACGAAATACGAGCCGACCCAGATCGAGCGCTGCTGTTCCACCGACCACCACCCCTGAGACACCACGGCATGAACACCCTCGGTGAACGGCGTGACCACAACAACCGCCGGGGCCGTCACTGCGCTCGTATCCGACCCCCACAGGCCTCTGGCACGTGAGGGCTTCCGACTCCGTGTAGTGGGGCCCTTCGACTCCCGCCCCCGCCTTTGCCTTTCCTTTAGCTTTGTGTGTACAGAAAGCCGCCAACGCACACATAGCGCACCAGCGTGAATGCCCCACCGCTGAAAGGCTCCTCGCGATGACCACCCTGTACCAGCCTCCCTACGTGGCCGACACCCTGCGCCCGCGCTTCGAGATCATCGTGAACCGCTACGGCGCGACCCTGGGCACCCGCTCCAGCTCGTACGCCCGCCGCCTGAGTGTGATCGAAACCCGCTCGGCGTCGACCATCGAGCGGGCGTTGCACATGGCCGGGCAGATAGCCCGCAAACACAACATGATCATCCGCTATCAACTCGCGCGCCGCGAGGGCGAGATGACCTACTACCCGTGCGTGAAGACCGGCGACACCGAACATCTGTCGCGCTGAGGCCCGCGCACCCTCGCGCGGGTCACTAGGCAGTGTTGTGAAAGTCGCCCAGCACCATGGCCCGGCTGGCGGCGCCGTCCGCGAGGGTCACGAGTTGCTCGGCGAAGGCGGAGGGCTCGCGGCAGCCCAGTTCCGCTATTAGGTCGGCCACCAGCCGCACCATTCGACCCTGACCTTGCCGCGCAGGCACTCGAGGCATTTTCGAGGTTTGCGCCGCCAGAGGCCTACAGCGAGCAGGGCCCGTTCAGCCCGGTCGTACCGGTGCCCGACGACGCCGACATCTACATCCGGCGGAACCATCGGCTGTCGGACGTGGCTCTTCGCGGGGCCCACTGAGTGGCGGGCAGAGCGGCGCGGTTGGGCGAGTGCGCTGCCTGAGCTGCCTCTTCGGATGGCGGCTCAAGAGTGCGGGAAGCCTTGCGTGCGCATGGCGTCGACGAGCGACGCGGGAGCGGTGTGCGGTGAGCCGGTCGAGTACGGCGGCTCGGGGGCGTACTCGATCATCAGCTGCACGATCTGCGCGAAGTCGTCTCCGGCAAGGCGGCCGGCGAGGGTCAGGCCCATGTCGATTCCGGCGGAGACCCCGGCGGCGGTCACGTACTTGCCGTCCGTGACCACCCGTTCATCGTCGACGGGGGTGACGCCGTAGCCATCAAGTCGGCCCTGGTGCAGGCCCAGCCAATGCGAGGTCGCGCGCCGGCCCTTCAGAAGACCGGCTGCGGCGAGCAGGACGGAGCCCATGCAGACCGACGTCGTGAAGGTGGTTGCGGCGTCGACTTGCTGGAGCCACATCAGGAAGTTCGGGTTGCGGGTCTGGGCGTCGATCGCCGCTGGCGGGCCGCCGGGCACCACGAGAACGTCGGCGTCCTTCACCTCGTCGAATCCGGCCTGCGCGGTGAACGTCAGGTGCCCCTGATCGTTGGTGACGGGGCCGGCGTGTTCGGCGACGAAAACGGTGTCCCAACCGGGCAATGCGTTGAGGGTCTCGTACGGGCCGACGGCGTCCAGGGCGGTGAAACCGGGGTAGAGGACGATGGCGATCTTCACAGGCGTTCCGTTTCGGCTGGGCGGGTTACGGGTGGTGCGGCACCCGGCGCCGATCATCACCGCCGCGGACCTCCGTCAGCAATGACGTGTACCCCGCCTTTCCTGCCTTGTTTTGGCGCGGCGAGCAGCCGCACACCTGCGGCAGCCCGCTTCTTGGGCTTGGTCCGATTGCCGCACCATGCGTGATGCGGCGCCCGTGGACGGACGCGCCATCCGCACTTCAAGTCCGTCCCAGATCCCAGATCCATCCCTTCCCGAAGGTGACACTCAGTGCCATAGTGTGGGCATGGATTCCTCACTTCCCTCGGGGGTTTCGCAGGCTTGGGCGGCACTGGGTGCCGATTCATCGCTGCTCGACCGGGTGTCCTACGGCGGTTCGTCCGGAGGGCTGCCGTCGCGGCTGCCCGTCATGGAGCTGGCGCGTGCGACTGTCGCGGCGTGTTCGCTCGCGGCAGCCGAGCTCACTTCCGTTCGCACGCGGCGCCCCGTTCCCCGGGTGCGGGTTGATGACGAGGCAGTCGCGACGGCGTTCCTCAGCGACCGGTTGGTGCGGGTCGACGGGCAAGCGTGGTCGACCTTCTCGCCGCTGTCCCGGTTCTGGCGGGCGACCGATGGATGGGTTCGTACGCACGCCAACTACCCGCACCACCGGGCCCGATTGCTCGCCGCTCTCGGAGTGCCGGAGGACATCGGCGGGGAGGAGGCGGGCGCGGTGGGCCGGGCCATCGCACGGCTTCCCGCGCTGGAGGTAGAGGAGCGCGTGTACGCGGCGGGCGGTTTGGCCGTCGCTGCGCGCAGCCCCGAGGGCTGGGCCACCAGCGAGCAGGGGGTCATGGTCGCGGGACAGCCGCTGCTGACGATGGCGCGCATCGACGAAGCCCCGGAGCGGATGCCTGCTGGTGGAGCGCTACCGTGCGCGGGGCTACGCGTCCTGGACCTGACCCGCGTGCTGGCCGGACCGGTCGCCACCCGAACTCTGGCGTTGCTCGGCGCCGACGTGCTGCGGATCGACGCCCCGCAGCTGCCGGAAAGTCAGGAGGCCCACAACGACACAGGAATGGGGAAGCGCTCGACCACCCTCGACCTGACAGCGGCCGCCGACCGCAGGCTCTTCGACGAACTACTCAAGACCGCGGACGTGGTGGTCACCGGTTACCGGCCGGGGGCGCTGGAACGGTTCGGACTGACACCCGAGGCACTCGCCGAGCGCCGTCCGGGTCTCGTGATTGCTCAGCTCTCCGCGTGGGGCCGTTACGGGCCGTGGCACGAGCGGCGCGGCTTCGACAGCCTCGTACAGGTGGTCACCGGCATCGCCGAGCTGGAGGGTTCGCCGGACTCGCCCGGTGTGCTGCCCGCCCAGGCGCTCGACCACGGCACCGGATATCTGCTCGCGGCCGGGGTCCTACGCGCGCTCACCGAGCAGCACCGCACGGGCGGTACCCGTCTTGTCCGTCTGGCCCTGACGCAGACCGCGCACTGGTTGGTCCACGATCTGGCAAGCGCTCCGGGCGAAGACGGGGGCTTCGACGCCGAGCACCGGCTGACCGAGACCGCCAGCCCCATGGGCCGACTGCGGCACGCCCTGCCGCCGGTGTCGTACGAGGGGGGACCGGTGGACTGGGCGCGCCCGCCCGGCCTGTGGGGGGTGGACGCCCCGGTCTGGAACGGCGCCTGACGAATACTTTCGGGCGGTGCGCCCGGTACACCCACTGCACCGTTGCGCTCGCGTCATGGCCGCCGGAAGTGGGCTCCTGAGCGGAAGCGGAAGGTGAAGTCGGCGGTGGTGCCGTCCTCGAAGGCCACCTGGACCGTCAGGTCACACTCGCAGCGACCCAGCGCACCTTGTAGATGCTCCCCGCAGTGTATTTCTTGTCCGCGTCAGCAGGGTTTGCGTTTGGGTTGTTGCATTGTGCGAGCTGCAGCTCGTCGTGCTTCCCCTTGATGAAGAAGTCGATATAGGCAGCACTGTAGGTGTTGCACGTGCGTTCGTTCTTCACGAAGGTTGCTCCGCGTGCGTAGGCTGCCGCCCCGTCGGAACGGATGGAAAGTCCCTTGAGTTCGTTGAGTGGGTGCTTGTCGTGGTTCCACTCAGCCGCTCCGGGAATGGGCCGACGAGGCGAGGTGAACTTTTCTCCCGCCGCGTCGGGGTTGAATTCGTATATCGACAGGTCTGTCGTGATGGCCATGGTCCCGCCATCCCGGACTCCGTCAGGAATGGGAGAGAGCTCGTGGGGAGAATCGTAATAGGCAACTCCATCTGAGGCATTACCCTCTCCCCACCCTATATCTCCGAGTTCCTTACCGGTCGTCGGCATCACGTACTTTGCAGGCGTCTTGCCGAACTTGGGAGTTTTGGGCTTGCCGGAATAGGTGATACCCAGGACCATCCCCTTGCCGTCTGCTTTATCCAGGCCCTTCGTGCTGCCCGACGCCCAGAGCTTCTTTCGCTCTTCGTCCCAATGAAGGCCATGCGCGGCGGGAAGCTCCACCCAGTCCACGTAGTCCCCATCTCCCCAACCGTTTTTTCCATCAGCCGGGCGGGTGGCCGAGTACAGGAAGATTCCACTCGCCGTCGCCACCGCGACATTACCGTCGGGAAGCATTTCGGCAGAATGCGGACTACCGCCCGGACACGCTACGAAGGAGGCCGCCGTCTTCGGCCGTGCGGGCCCTGCAGGGTTGTACGGCACTACTGCGACCCCACCGGCCGAGGAAGCCACCACCACGGACTTCCCGTCACGCGACAGCTTCGCTTCCGTCGCGCCACCGGCGAAGTGCTGCTTCCAGTCTTTTCCGCACTCGCCATAGACCCGTGCAGGGGTGCTGTCCGTGACCCACCAGTCCCACTGCGTCTTGGCCCCCTCCTTCCATTTTTCGCTCTTCTTCTGGAGGATGTTCACACGCTCCCCAGCAATGATCACGCGATCGGCATTACCCTCTCGATCCTCCTCGGAAGGTGATTGCACTTCCGAAATCGCTGGGGAGATGGCCACGGCGCCTGCAGCACACGCGACGGCAGCGCCTATGGCGATCAAGCGAGATCGGGAAGGCTTCATGTTAATCTCCTCGGGCAAGTGGAAAAGCGCCGGCATTGGCGACGAGTACATTCGAGTACATCACGACCGGAAGTCGGGACGCCAGGTGAGCAACTTATCTGGCGCCCCGCATGAGCCAAAACCCCGGATGCAGATCTACGTTTCCTGGTTCCGCATTTCTCCCGTGACCTAGGGCACCCTCATTTCTCGCTGATGTATATAGCGGAGACGGCCCGCGCCCGCTCCTACCGCCGACTCGACAGCGCCGCCAGGGCGCGGTCCATCGCGGCGTTGAAGTCTTCCGGCGTCAGCGGCAGCCGGGACTTGACGTCCCTACTCCACTGGTCGGCGAGGACCTCGGCGGAGCCTGCCTCGACACCGTCGAGCGCAGCGTCGGCCAGGTCAGACGGTGCGATCTTGTCCACGGGCCAGCCTGCGGCCATGTCGGTGTCGGCCAAACCGAGATGCACCGCTGTCACGAGCGTGCCCTGCTCGGCGAGCTCCAGGCGGACGCCGTTGGTCATGGCCCAGGCTGCGGCCTTGGTCAGGTGGTAGGCATTGGCGCCCTTGCCTCCGAACCACGACATGGCGGAGAGCACGTTGACGATCGCTCCCCCGCCGTTCCCGGCGAGCGCCGGCGCGAACTCCCGGATCATTTGCAGGTGCCCGAACACGTTGGTCTCCAGCTCGTGCCGGACCGCGTCCAGCGAACCGGTCACCAGGTCCGTTCCCGTCTGGATCCCCGCGTTGTTGATGAGCAGCGAGACGTCCGCGGCAGCCTCTGCGGCGGCCTTCACGGATGCGGGATCGGCGATGTCGAGGGGCAGCACCTCGACCCCGGGCAGATCCACGGCCTCCGGTCGGCGGGCTGTGGCGTAGACCTTGCGGGCGCCCCGTTCGAGCAGGCGCTGGGTGAAGGCGCGGCCCAGGCCGCGGTTGGCTCCGGTGACGAGGGCGACTGAGTTGTTGATGTCCATGCCCGGTACGCTAAAACCTGACGTTGACGTCAGAGGCAAGTGCTGGACGTCCAGGCCGGGGTGAGAGGAATCACCATGACCGTCACAGAGGCCGCGACCGAGCGGCTGGTCCGCATCGGCGAGGTGGCGCGGGGCGCCGGCGTCTCCGTACGCGCCGTGCGCTACTACGAGCAACAGGGGCTGCTCATCGCGGAGCGCAGCCCATCCGGCCAGCGCCTCTACCGGCAGGACGCCATCACCCTGGTCCGCTTCTTCCAGCAGATGTACGCCGCCGGCCTGACCAGCCGAAGGATCACGGAACTCCTCCCGTGCTGGGACTCTGGGCACACCGACGCCGATCAACGTGCCATGCTGCGCGCCGAGCGTGACCGCATCCAGGCCAAGGTCCACGACCTGCAGGCTGCCCTGGACCGCCTCGACGAGGTCATCGCGATCACGGACACGCACCCGTAGGCGCGGCCGGCCGGACATCGCACCGGCGGTTGGCGACGGACGCATCAGGCCATGGCGAAACCGATGCGGTTCAGCCAGGCCCTGATGGCGCGGTCCGCCTTTCCGACTTCTTCTCCTTGGACGGCCAGACCTTGGGCGAAGATGGCGCCCCGGCATGAGTCGGCGTAGTCGCGTGCGGTGGTGCCCAAGCCGCTCATTGCGTGTGTGGTGAAGGGGACTACGGTCTTGTTGGCAAAGTCGAGCTGCTCCGTGAACGTCGTCATGATCATGGGTGCGCGCACGTTCCCGATGGGACTGCCCAGCAACACGGTTTCGTAGCCGTCGAGTTCAGGCAGCCCGCCCTTGATGGCGGGGCGAGCGTCGGCCTGCTGTTCACGGACGTTGCGCTTCACGGTCGCGTCGTAGCTCGCCGGATAGGCGTCGACGGGCTCGATGCGGTACACGTCGCAGTCGATGAGGGCGCGAATCTTGCGAGCCATGACCTCGGTGTTGCCGACCTCCAGGTGGGTGCGTTCCCCGTAGTAGTAGTTCTCGCCGGGGCGGGAGAAGTACGCGAGCAACACCTTGCCGCGCACCCCACCACCCGCCGTCGGACCCGGCGTTCGGCTCGGTTCCGGAGTCTGCTGCTCGTCCGCGGATGAGCAGCTGGTGACGTGAGGCATGGTCATGGCAGTGACCCCGGTCAGCAATGCGGCGCGCAGGATCGTCCGACGCCGGGCGGCGGTGTGGTCCCGTTGGTGCATGGCTAGTCCCTTCACGCGGCGATCCGATGGGGGGAAGAGCGAGCGGCGGCCGGCTCCTGGTCGGCCGCCCGATCTCTGGGTGGCGTAGGTCAGGCATCCAAGCGGCGCTCGGCGAGACGGGCGACGATCTCGGGGTCGTGGTGGTCGAAGAACAGGGAGCCGCCGGTGTCGAGGGTGGTGATCTGGACCATCTGTTCGTCGGTGAGCCGGAAGTCGAAGACGTCGATGTTCTCGGTCATGCGCTCGGCACGTCGGACTTGGGGATGGCGATGACACCGCGCTGGGTGAGCCAGCGCAGGACGACCTGGGCGACGGACTTGCCGTACTCCTTGCCGATGCCGGCGAGGAGAGGGTTGGTGAACAGGTCGTTCCGGCCCTCGGCGAAGCCGCCCCATGACTGGATCTGCACCCCGTGCTCGCGCATCAGGTCCTGGTAGTCGGCGCGTTGGAAGAAGGGGTGGGTCTCGATCTGGTTGACCGCCGGGGTGACCTCGTTGTTGACGATCAGGTCGATCAGCCGGTCGGGGTAGAAGTTCGCGACGCCGATCGCTTTGGCCACGCCCTCGCGGTTCAGGGCTTCCATCGCGCGCCACTGACCGTAGACGTCGCCGAACGGCTGGTGCATCAGATACAGGTCGAGGTAGTCCAGGCCCAGCTTGCCCAGGGACGTCTCGAAGGCGTGCTTGGTGTTGTCCTGGGCGGGGGCGTTCTGGACCCACAGCTTGGTGGTGACGAACAGGTCCTCGCGCGGAATTCCGCTGGACTTGATGGCGCGCCCGACGGCTTCCTCGTTGCCGTACGCGGCTGCGGTGTCGAGCAGGCGATAGCCGGCGGCCAGCGCGTCGGAGACGGCGCGTTCGGTGTCCTCGGCGGGGATCTGGTAGACGCCGAAGCCGAGAAGCGGCATGCGGACGCCGTTGTTCAAGGTCACGTGCTGCATGGGGGAAGTCCTTCGTGGTGCGGGCGAGTTGGGGCTCAGGGATGGATGAGGGCCTTGAGGACCCGGCGTTCGGCCATGTCCCGGTAGGCGTCGGACGTCCGGTCGAGGGAGAAGGTCCGGTCGAAGACGCGGCCGGGGGTGATGGTGCCGTCCAGGACGTCGGGCAGCAGCTGCTCGATATAGGCGCGGGCGGGGCTGGCCCCGCCGGTGAGGGTGATGTTCCGCATGAAGACGGCCGGGCCGATCGGGCCCTGCTCATGCTGGGGCACGCCCAGGCGGCTGATGGTGCCGCCGTCCAGGACCGCCCCGAGGGCGGTGTCCAGGGCCTGGCCGGTGCCGACGGCCTCGATCACCTTGTCCACTCCGCCGGTCAACTCGCGGATACGGGCGATGCCCTCCTCGCCGCGTTCGGCGACCACGTCGGTGGCGCCGAAGTGCCCGCCGAGTGTGGTGCGGTCTGCGTGACGGCCTGCGAGTACGATCCGCTCGGCGCCGAGCCGCTTGGCGGCGATCACCGCGCACAGGCCGACGGCCCCGTCCCCGACGACGAGCACGGTGTCGCCGCGGGCGACTCCGGCGGTGACAGCGCCATGGTGACCGGTGGTCATCACGTCGCTCAGAGCCAGCAGGGAGGGCAGGAGCGCGGAGTCGGCGGCCACCGGCAGCTTCACCAAAGTGCCGTCCGCATACGGGACGCGGACTGCTTCGCCCTGCCCACCGTCCACGCCGTCGAAGCCGTACCGGCCGCCGTTGCGGCAGGAGATGTGCAGGCCCTTCGCGCAGTAGTCGCAGGCGTTGTCGCTGTAGGTGAACGGGGCGACGACCAGGTCACCGGGGGTGAGAGCGGTCACGTTCGTCCCGGTCTCCTCCACGACTCCCAGGAACTCGTGGCCCATGGGGCGCCCGGTGTCGGTGGCGGGCATGGATGCGTAGGGCCACAGGTCGCTGCCGCACACGCATGCGGCGAGCGTGCGCACCACGGCGTCGGTCGGCTGGACAGTCTTGGGGTCGGGCCGGTCCTCTACGCGGACGTCTCCGGCTCCGTACATCACTGCTGCACGCATGGGGTGTTACTCCAAACGGGGGTCGGCTGGTGTCGCGGCCGGGGGGCGGGGCGGCGTCAGCGTTCGAGCATCCGGGCCTGGGCCTCGGTGTGGGTGGCGCCCGCGGCGGGCGGCAGGCTGGAGAGCCTGTCCAGCTGCTCGTCGGTCAGCGTGACGGCGTCGGCGGCGGTGTTCTCCTCGACGCGGGACACCCGCTTGGTACCGGGGATCGGGGCGATGTCGTCACCCTGGGCGAGCAGCCAGGCCAGCGCCACCTGACCGGGCGTGGCGCCGGCCTCATCGGCCAGGGCCTTGACCTCGTCGGCCAGGGCCAGGTTGCGCTGGAAGTTCTCACCACTGAAGCGCGGGTTGCCACGCCGGAAGTCGGTCTCGTCGAACTGGTCGGTGGAGCGGACGGTGCCGGTCAGGAAGCCGCGACCCAGGGGGGAGAACGGCACGAGGCCGATGTTCAGCTCCCGCAGGACGGGCAGCACGCGCTCCTCGATGCCGCGGGTGAACAGTGAGTACTCGGACTGGACCGCGGTGACCGGTTGGACGGCGTGGGCGCGGCGGATCGTGTCGGGGCCGGCCTCCGAGAGCCCGAAGGCACGCACCTTGCCCTCGGCGATCAGGTCGCGGACAGCGCCGGCGGTCTCCTCGATCGGCGTGTTCGGGTCGACGCGGTGCTGGTAGTACAGGTCGATGTGGTCGGTGCCGAGCCGCTTCAGGGAGCCCTCGACCGCGGTGCGGATGTTGGCCGGGCCGGAGTCCAGGTTCCAGGATCCGCCGCCGCCGTGCGAGACGAGGCCGAACTTGGTGGCCAGCACGACCTGGTCCCGGCGCCCCCTCAGCGCCTGGCCCAGCAGTTCCTCGTTCGTGTAGGGCCCGTAGATCTCGGCGGTGTCGATGAGCGTGACGCCCAGCTCCAGCGCTCGGTGCACGGTCCTGATCGACTCCGCGTCGTCGGTGCCGGAACCGGTGTAGCCGTGGGACATGCCCATGGCGCCCAGACCGATCCGGGAAACTTCCAGGTCACGCAGGTTGACGTAGCGCATCTCGCCCTCTTCTCATCGTGACATCGCTCAACACCCTGATCGTCCTGCGGTCCGGCAGGGTGCGCCTGCGCCGGCAACTCGCGTCATGCGGAGGTGTCGGCGTCTTGCTCATCCAGCGTCGTGCGGGGGTGTCGGCGTCTTGCTCATCCAACGTCGTGCGGGGGTGTCGGCGTCTTGCTCATCCAGCGTCGGCCGGATCGCGGAGATGTGGCAGGGCGGGCCCTTCAGGGGTAATGACAGGGCCCCCCTCGCGCCTGCGCCGCGGGCACTGGCCGGATAAGACTGGATCCATGGCATCCCAGAGCGCGCACAACGAGGGCGCCGAGCTGGGCCGCTACCTGCGCGCCCGCCGCACCCAGACCAGTCCCGAACACGTCGGCCTCACCGTCGGCGCCGGTGTCCGCCGCACCCCCGGCCTGCGTCGCGAGGAGCTGGCCACCCTCGCCGGCATCAGCATCGACTACTACGTACGCCTGGAGCGCGGCAAGGAGACCCGCCCAAGCCCAGCGGTCCTCGACTCGCTGGCCCGCGCCCTGCGCATGGACGACCAGGAGCACCAGCACCTGCGCGAGCTCGCCGCCCGCGCCGCCCGCTACGTGGCCGAACCGCCCCCGGCCCCGAGCCGCAGTGTGCGCCCACACCTGAAGCTGCTGCTTGAGTCACTGCGCCCGAACCCCGCCTACGTCATCAGCCGCAGCATGGAGATGCTCGCCTGGAACCCCGGCGGCCTCGCCCTCTACGCGGGCCTGGACGACTGGCCGGCCAAGCACCGCAACCTCGCCCGCTATCTCTTTCTGCATCCCGCGGCCCGCGACCTCTTCCCCGACTGGGAGCGGCAGATCACCGCCTGTGTCGCCCGCCTGCGTGCCATCGCGGGCACGGCCCCCGACGCGCCCGACCTCACCAACCTCGTCGGCGAACTGCTTCTGAAGAGCCCCGACTTCGCCGGTCTGTGGGAGCGCTACGAAGTGACGGGACGTAAACCCGCCCACAAGACCTTCCGCCACCCCCAGGTCGGCACGCTCACCCTCACGTCCCAGTCGCTGCACGTCGAAGGCACCCCCGGCCAGCGCATCGGCGTCTACACCGCCGACCCTGGCAGCCCCAACCACGACGCCCTGCTCCTGCTCGACATGACGGCTCCGTCCGTCGCTACGCCCAGCACCACGCCTCGCCACGGAACCGCGTGAATTTGTTTCTGGCTCCATCCGCAGGGCAATCGGCAGAGGCAGCCCCCACAGGGTGCCAAGTGCTCAGCTCAGCAGGAAAACCAGCATGGAGGTCCAGGAAATGCTCAAGGCCATTGCAGATGTGTTCCGTGCCATTGGCGGGGCCATCGCCACGGTTGTCACTCTTCCTTTTCGTGCGGTCGCGAGGCTCTTCGGCGGGGCGTCTTCCAGCGCCCGCGGCCACCACTGACCGTAGCCACTAGTTCCTCAACAGTCAGCTCACCCCGTCGGCCACACCGGGCATCTGGGGAAGTTGCCTCGACCGGCCAAGGAAGAGCATGACAAGCACAGACAGCAGATCCGCGGCGTCAGCCCAGCATGCCGAGGTGCCGCGCCAGCCCGCGGACGAGCGCAGGCAACGGATGCGGCGACGTCTGGAACGGTTGATCGGAGTAGCCGCCACCGAGGGCAATTCGCTCCTCCCGTTGCGGAACGGGGATGAGATCTTCAAGGCGATGCTGGACGGAATTCGTGCTGCCGAGCACACGGTGGACATGATGACGTTCGTGTACTGGCGTGGCGAGATAGCCCGCCAGTTCGCCGATGCCCTCGCCGACCGGGCCCGCCACGGTGTGCGGGTCCGCCTGCTCCTCGACGGCTTCGGTAGCCGCCTCATCGAGCAGGAGCTGCTGGACATGATGGAAGAGGCCGGAGCCCAGGTGGCATGGTTCCGCAAGCCGCTCTATCTCTCTCCCCTCAAGCAGAATCACCGTTGTCACCGCAAAGTGCTGGTCGTCGACGAGAACATGGCGTTCACCGGCGGGGTGGGGATCGCCGAAGAGTGGTGCGGGGACGCCCGCAACGCGAACGAGTGGCGCGACACACACGTCCAGGTACGCGGGCCTGCCGTCGATGGCATCGCGGCCGCCTTCGCCCAGAACTGGGCCGAGTGTCACGACACCCTGTTCGATGAACGGGACCGTTTCATCGAGCACACGCCCGCTGGTGGAGCGGTGGTACAGGTCGTTCGAGGCTCGGCCAGTTTCGGCTGGCAGGACATGCAGACCCTGCTGCGGGTCGCCCTCGAATCCGCGCAGGAACACTTCCGCCTGGCGACCGCCTACTTCGCTCCCGACGCGTATTTCATCGAGCTGCTGTGCGCGGCCGCACGCCGCGGTGTCGAGGTGGAGATCCTGCTGCCCGGCCCGCATACCGACAAGCGGGTCTGCCAACTGGCCGGCCAGCACTACTACGCGACTCTGCTCTCCTGCGGTGTGAAGATCTTCCAGTACCAGCCCACGATGATGCACGCCAAGGTCATCACCGTGGACCGGATCGCGGCCCTGGTCGGCTCCACCAACTTCAACCGCCGTTCCCTGAACCACGACGAGGAGGTCATGCTCGCGGTCCTGGACGAGGACTTCACCGCCACCCTCGACCAGCACTTCGACCAAGACCTGCGAAAGAGCAAGCAGATGCTGCACTCACGCTGGAAACGCCGCCCTGTCACGCAGCGGGCACGGGAACTTGCCGTCGCCCCCATCCGCCGCTACTTGTGAGGCACATGCCCAGCAGGTTCCAGGCGGACGCCGCTCCGACACAACACCCCGTGAGAGAGGCGTACAACACCCGCGAAGTTCTGAACGGCCCAGTTCGGACGACTCAGGAAAGTGGCAGCGATGCTCCCCGCACAGCAAGGCGGTCCATCACGCGGAACCAGCGGACTGTACGACGTCCTGGAACTCATCCTTGACCGAGGCCTGGTCATCGACGCGGAGATCCGCATCTCGGTCATCGGCATCGAACTCATCAAGATCGACGTGCGAATCGTGATCGCCAGTGTGGACACCTACCTGCGCTTCGCCGAAGCCTGCAACCGACTCGACCTGGAATCGGGCCCGGGCCAGCGCCCCGGCCTGCCCGAACTGATCGGTGATCTGAACGGGAACGACACCCGGGGCTAGCCGCCGCTCGCACCAGCCCCACAGCGCATGCAAAGCCCCCCAGCCGACGCTGGCTGATGCGGCGTTAGGGTGTCCGGCATGGATGACAAGGGGGCCGGTGGGCCGCGTCAGGTGGCCTGTCCGGAGTGCGGCAGCGCCGAGATACGGACGGTCGAGAAGGCGCAACATGGCAAGGGCTCTCTGCGTGACAACTTGGGCACGCGCCTGGCGCCCGGGCCTGACAAGTCGGGGGACGGGTGCATGCACTTCGTCGAGGGCATGGTGCTGACCAGCATGGGCGGCGCCCTCGTGTACATGGGTCTGCAAGAGCACAAGCCCCTGTACACACTCGGCGGTGCGGCGCTCGCCCTGATCTGCTTCTTCGGGACGATCATGGCGGTGCGCATCGACGCACGCGAGAAGGCCGCCGAGGAGGCCGGGGCAGCCCGCGCCGACGAGCTGTGGCGCCCCGCCCACTTCTGCTCCGGCTGCAGCTCGGTCTTCTGCCCGGACGGCACTCCGTGGCAGGGCGTGCTCACCACGGAGCAGTTCAAGAAGTTCGTCTGGACACAGGCCGGTTACGCCGACCAGCTCTCGCCGGGGGACAAGGCGCGGGACGCGGAGGTACCCGCGGGCGTGCTTCCGCTGAGGTAGCTACTGCCGCATCCGCCGGTGCTTGTCCTGCTTGTACGGTCAGGATATGGATGCCAACCACCAGCCGACGCTTGCCGAGATCGAAGAACGCTTCGTCGCGCTCGTCGATGGCCAGCCCCGGGACGAGGCCGACCGCTGGGCCGGCCGGTGGCTGGCCGACGACGAGCTTGAGTGGGACGACCTCTCCTGGTGGGCGCTGAACTGCCTCCACGGAATTGACCTTCCCGCAGACGAGAGCGGTGCCTACCTGCACGATGACGAGCAACTACGCGCATGGCTCGCCGAGCTGAGGAAAGGCCGGACGATGTGACGTGCCCGTAGCTGCCGAGCGGGGCACTCATCCATCCCGCCCGCGAGCGTCGGCCCGACCCCAGGCGCCGCCGCGATCTTGCGCTACGGCACTGGTGGCTTCCGCGGCACCGCTCAGACACATGTCCCACGCTGCGAACCAGCCGCGGATGCGGTCCGGGACGAGCCGGGACAAGCTGTTCGTATGCCCCGAGGGTCCCGAGGGTGAGGAACTTTCGGACTGTGGGCTGCGGGGCACCCCGTACGGACGAATGTGGCGCCTGCTCAAGTTCGCGGCGTCCGTCGCTGCCCGCTTCGCCGCCCTCACCTGACCCGCCTCCCAGCGCGGCGAGGTCCGCAGCAGATAAGGAAGAGTCATGGCGAAGGACAAGGACATCGGCAAGGGCGACAAGGTCACGTGGAAAAGCCACGGGCAGACCGTCACCGGCAAGGTGAAACGCAAGATCGCCGAACACACCGAGACCGCCGGCCGCACCGTGAAGGCCTCGAAAGAGGAGCCGCAGTACGAGGTGGAAAGCGACAAGTCCGGCCGCTCGGCCGTGCACAAACCCGGTGCGCTGCGCAAGAAGGGCAGGAAATCGTGACGCAGCAGGACGACGGCCGAGGCAAGAGCATCAGCGACTTCAAGGAAGCGGTCAACATGTCCCCGGCCGCTCTGGAGAAATGGCTGGAGACGGACGAGTCGAAAAGCGTCGGTCAGAGCAAGAGTGGCGGTGAAAGTGTCGGACACGCCTCAGGACCGCGCGCCGATCTTCAGCGCACCAAGAAGGGCGACCTCAGCGATGAAGATGTCGCCCACATGCGGAAAGTCACCGGCTACATCCACCGGCACCTCAAGCAACGCCCCAAGGGCGACGTCGCCGACACCCCGTGGCGTTACTCGCTGATGAACTGGGGACACGACCCACTGTGAGCAGGAACCCCGCGCCTCCCAAGCGGGTACCGGCGGCCCTGAAAGGCTGACTCGCCGCGCTTCGGGCCGCAGTCGGCGTCTCACAGTCACGGCTTCCAGGTGCGCAGGAACTCGGCGACGCGGGCAACGGTGCAGCGGGAGCTGTGCAGTTCGTGGGCGAGCACGGTGAGCTGCTCACGGGTGGGATTTACGGGGATGTTGCTCGCCTCGAGATACATGACGGCGACCGCGCAGGCCACGGTCAGGTTCGAGGCTGCCAGCCAGTGACAGCGCCCCAGGGTGTGTACGAGGGCCGCGGCACGCGCATAAGGGCCGTCGTAGACGGGGTGTTCCATGAGTTCGCCGCGGTGGCGGGCAACGGCGGCGATCGGCACGCCGTAGTCGTCGACGGCGGGATCGCGGTGGGCGGCACGCTGGGCGGCCTCGAGGATCCAGGATTCGTCGATGTGCAGGATCACGCGGCGGTACCCGGACGGGAGGCGGCGTGCGGCTGTTCCAGCCGACGCTCCAGATCGTCCAGGAACGCGCCGTGATCGTCGATGAGCTTCTGTGCGGCGGCCATACCGGCGGCGCGTGCGCCGGTGGTGTCCTCGACGATGAGGGTCGCGACGTACTTGTTGAAGTCCAGGCCGCGGGCTGCCGCAGCCCCTTGCCTGCGGCGAGCACGTCGGCCTCGAGCCGTAGCTGGGTCTGCCTTCCCCCGGCAGAGGCTTCGGCGGCTTCGGACCGCGGGTCAGTTCGCCGTCGCCACGGTGACGTTGCCGCCTCCGGTGTGGGCCTTGACCTTGTGCGGCGATGACGGCGTGTTCGTGACCCCGACATCACGGTTGCCGCCGTCGGTCCTGGCGTCTACGGAGTACTTCCCGTCCGGCAGCCGTACGGTGACGTTGCCGCCGCCCGATTCAGCGTTGACCTGGTCGGGAGCGCTGGTGAAGGAGGTTTCGACGTCGCCACCGCCAGTGGACGCGTCGATCGTCTTCGCCGCGGACTCCTTGATGCGCACGGTGCCGCCGCCCGTCTTCGCCGCGGTGTCGCCCGACAGGCCCCGCACCGTGACGTCGCCGCCGCCGGACTCCACGTTCACGGCGGTTCCGACGGGAACCTCCACGGTGTAATTTACGCCGCACTTGTCGGCGTCGTCGTTCTCGCATCCGGGAGCGTTCAGGGAGAGTTCACCCGATTTCACGGAATGCTCGGTGCGGGGCTTTTCGTCGGTGTACTCGAATTCCTCAGTGACGCTGATCCCCGAGCCTCCCCCATTGACCACTTCGACGTTGCCGCCGTAGCTCTCATACGAAGAGATGTCACTTTCTCATCGACCTGATACTGCGACTTCTCTGTCTTGACCTCGCCGTCGCAGGCCGTGAGGGCGGCGCCGGCGAGGGCGACGGAGGTGGCGACGAGCAGCAGGGTCCTGGTCTTCGTCATGGACTTCTTCCGCGGGGTGGTCATCGTGCTTCTTCCTCAGGTCGCTTGAAAGGGGAAACGGCGTGGGACGACGCCCATTCGCCCCTGTTACTCGACGTCCTTGAGGGTGCGTTCCATGGACTCGACCCGCGAGCGCATGTCGGAGAGCTGGGCGGCGATGTCTGTCAACTCATGGTCCGTCAGTTCCTGCGTGGTCACGGCGAGTTCGGTCAACCTGCGGTAGTCCTGATCGCGGGCGAGCTGCGCCTCGACCCGCTGGGTCTTGCCGCGCTGACGCAGGGCCACGATGACCACCGGCACGAGCAGCAGCAGGCCGCCCAGCGTGAAAACAATCGCGTCAAGGTCGTAGATGTTCATCGTTCCCCCTGGGCCTGACCGGCCGCTTTCTCGTCGGTGGCGACGGTGATCGTCTCGGCCACCGGGATGATGTTGCTCGGCGTGAGGTTCAAGGCGAACGGCACCACTTCGTAGTGGCCTTGCGGAGGGCCCGACCTGCAGTGCTGGAGCCGATTCATCCCGCCGTCTCATTCCAGGGCCGTCTCATTCCAGTGTCCTCTATGTGAGACGGCGTTTCGGGATCTCCGCTGGATGCTTATGGTGGTGCGCATGTTCGGACCCGCCCGTCAGCTCACTCTCGCGCTCTTCGCGGCCACGCCGTGGAGCGTCGACGACGCGCTCTGTCGCCGCTGACGCCTCGCTCCCCCTCGCGCGAGCCCCGCCTGTCCGAACATCCCCCTCCCGTCCCCGGAGACCCCCTTGACGACCGCTGCCGATGCCGGGGCGCCGCCCCGTACCGCCCTGATCGCTCCTGCCCCCACCTCCGCCCCCGTCCCTCCGGCCGAGGCCGCGCCGCCGGTCCGGCGGGTGCCGCTGACCGTCGCCGGCGCCATCGGTGTCGCGCTCGCCGGTTACGTCTTCGCGGAGCACGGGGCCAAGCCGGGCGTCCTGCTGCTGCTCGGCCTCGGGCTGGGGTTCGCCCTCTTCCACTCCCGGTTCGGCTTCACCTCCGCCTGGCGGCAGCTCGTGGCTGTCGGCAACGACACCGGGCTGCGGGCCCACACCCTGCTGCTCGGCACAACCGCGACCCTCTTCGCCCTGGTCATCGGCACCGGCAGCGGCCTGTTCGGTTCGGTGCCCGCGCCCAGCGCCGGACCGATCGGAGTGGCACTGCTCGTCGGCGCCTTCCTCTTCGCCATCGGCATGCAGCTCGGCGGCGCCTGCGCCTCCGGGACTCTCTTTGCCGTCGGTTCCGGCCAGGGCACCATCGTGCTCACTCTCTTCGGCTTCATCACCGGCTCCACCCTCGCCGCCTGGCAGTTCGGCCTCTGGAGCGACCTGCCCGCGCTCGACCCGTACGTGCTGTCCGACCACATCGGCTGGTTCGGCTCCTGGGCGGCGACGATCGCGGTGCTCGCCGGCATCTGGTTCATCGCCCGCGCCGTACAGGCCCGCCGCACTCCCCCGCCGGTCGGCACCCCGCCCTCCGCGCGCGGTGTCCTCCGCCGTACGGTGCGGGGTTCCTGGCCGCTGGCCGCAGGCGCCGTGGTCCTCGCGCTGCTCGGCGCGGGCGTGCTGCTCGTCTCGGGCGGCGCCTGGGGCGTCACCAGCGCGTTCGCCCTGTGGGGCTCGAAGGTCGTGGGCGCGCTCGGCGGCGCGCCGGAGACCTGGGCGTTCTGGCAACAGCCCGGCAGCGCGGCCCAGTTGTCGGGGCCGGTGCTGGCCGACAAGACCAGCCTCACCGACATCGGCATCATGGTCGGCGCGGCCGTCGCCGCGGCCGCCGGCGGCGTGTGGCAGCTGCACCGCAACATCCCCGCCCGCACCGCGCTCGCCGCCGTCATCGGCGGCATCCTGATGGGCGTCGGCGCCCGTCTCGCCGGCGGCTGCAACATCGGCGCCTACCTGGCCGGTATCGCTTCCGGGTCGCTGCACGGCTGGATCTGGGCCGCCGTAGCGATCCTCGGCACCTGGGCCGGCCTGCGCCTGCGCCCGCTGTTCGGCCTGGGCAACCCGAAGCCGACCGACAGCGTCTGCTGATCCCGAGCTTCTTGGTCTGCGCCGCGCGCTCGAAGGGACCTGACGGCGCCGCAGGCATCAATCAGCGCAGCTTTCGGGCGAAATCCCGCAGGTCGGCGGTGAAGAGGCCAGGCTGCTCGAAGGCCGCGAAATGGCCGCCGCGAGGCTGTTCCGCCCAGTGCACCACGTTCCACTGGCGTTCGCTCCACCGGCGCGGAGCCCGGGTCTTCTCCCGTGGATAGAGCGCGATGCCGGTGGGCACGTCCACCCTGCGGCCCCATACTCGCGCGTCGGAGCCGTACGCCGCCGACTCCGCATACAGACGGGCGGACGATGTGGCAGTTCCGGTGAGCCAGTAGAGCATGGTGTTGTCCAGCAGCCGGTCGAGCGTGAAGGGCAGCCCCTCGCGGGTGTCGGACCAGGTGTGGAACTTCTCCAGCAGCCAGGCCGCCAGCCCTGCCGGTGAATCCTCAAGCGCCGCGCCGACGCTGTGCGGCCGGGTGGCCTGCTGGATGTAGTAGCCGTTGTCCGCGCCGTACACCCTGGTGTTGCGTTCCAGCGCCTCGCGTTCAGCCGGTGTCGCCTCGGCCTCAGGGTCCTCGATGCCCGGCGGGGGCACCGCCCAGGGGAAGTTGATGTGCGCTCCCAGCAGCCGGTCGGCGTGCGCCAGACCCAACTGACGCACTACGAAGGCTCCCCAGTCCCCGCCCTGGGCCACGAAGCGGGAGTAGCCGAGCTCGCCCATCAGAGCGGCGAAGGCGTCGGCAATGGCGACCACATCGGCGCCGGCAACTGAGGTCGGCCCGGACAGTCCGAAACCGGGCATCGAAGGCAGCACCACGTGAAAGGCGTCCTCGGCGCGCCCGCCGTGCGCGACGGGGTCGGTCAGCGCGGGCACACAGTCGAGGAACTCCACCACGGATCCCGGCCAGCCGTGGCACAGCAGCAGTGGCGTGGCGTCCTCATGCCGTGAGCACACCACGAAGGCGTGCACTCGCAGCCCTGCAACGTCGCCGATGACCTGAGGCAGGGCGTTCAGTTCCGCCTCGGTGCGGCGCCAGTCGTAGCGGTGCAACCAGTGCTCGACGAGTTGCCGCAGCCAGGGCTGCGGCGTCCCCCGGTCCCAGCTCTCACCGGGCAGATCCTCGCGAAACCGGGTGCGCGCGAGTCGTTCGCGCAAGTCGGCGAGTGCCTCTTCGGTCGTGGAGATCCGGAACGTCTGCATCGAGGGATTCTCACCCCTCCAGCGCGACAGCTGTTAAGGGGGACGGCTCTGTGCACTCGAAGGCCGAGCGCGACCTGACGGAGTTCTGCCGAGGCAGGCCATGGTCTCGACCCGTCGCCTGAGCGTCTCCGGGAGTCCCCCTCAAGACGGCCCCTTCACAGCTCCGGCCGCCGCACCCGCGCGGCGGCCGGACACTGCAAGCCTCCTACAAGGCCCAATCGCCCTGCATTTACTTGCAGTTGGGCACGAAGCCCTGCGCCTTCACGTAGCGAGCGGTGACCCACCCCTTGGGCACGTTGACCCGGTACCAGGTCCGGTTACCGGCGACCGGCTGCCCGGCCTTCTTGCAGACCAGAGCGATGGTCTGCCGGTAGCGGTACGTTCCGGTCGCGGGCGAGTTGGACGTCGGCTGCCGACGTACGAACAGCCCGGCCTTAGAGGTGACGGTTCCCTTGACCACCTTCGAGTTGGGCGCCGCGGGAACAGTGAACGTGCCCTTCGCCACCCACTTGCCGCAGCCGATTCCGCCCACCACGACCTGGTGACTACCGGGAGCAGCGTTCGCCTTCACGGCCGCCTGGCCCGTGTACATCAGCGGCTTGGTCTTCTTCGCCAGCATCACCGGCTTGGCGAACGCGTCGGACTTCGCCCGCACCGCACGGCATGTCTTGGGGACGTTCACGACCCGCACCGTCACCGCAGCCTTCTGCTTGACCGAGGCCGGGGTGACCGTGACCCTCGGCTCCGCCCTCGGAGCATCAGACGCCGATGCCGGCGCGACACCAGTGAACGCCACAGAGGCGAGAGCAACCACCGCACACCCGCTCACAGCACTACGAACCATGACTTCGCTTCTCCTTGGTGACGCGCCGGGCCTTGAAGGAGCCCGAACTTCTGCGCTGTGCGGGCAACATAGAACTGACAGCGGGAATACGACGCGACCCGTCGCCCGACACGCGCCTCATCACCAGAATGCAGGAGCTTGTCAGCGGCGGCCGGTCTTCTCCGCGGCGCCGGACGACCTGCCTATGTCACACGCCCTGCACAGCCGATCGACCTGGGCGACTTTTCCCGACACCCGTCAGAACTCCGGCCAGGGCGACGCACACCACGGTGACGCCGATCCCCAGGCACGTCGCGGTGACACCGACCCCGGCTGCCGCGGCCGTGACCGCGGCAGCTCCCAGCGGGCCGAGTGCGGAGTGGGTCGTCCAGAACGCGGCAGTCACCCGTCCCAAGAGATGGCTGGGGGTGACCTCCTGGCGCAGAGACATGGAACAAGTGCCCGCGACGCTGGTACAGAACAGCATCGCGGCAGCGAGCACCCCGACCACGACGACGCTCTCCGACAGGCCCAGGCACAGCACGGCGGTCCCACACAGCACGAAGGCTCCGATCCAGCTGACGCCGAAGCCGAGGCGTTCGCGAACTCGCGCGACGGCGAAGGATGCCAGACAGGTGCCGAGAGTCCCGGCGCTCAGGACGAAGCCGACGGTGCTGTCGGGGCGCCCGAGATCCTCCTTGACGAGGAAGATGATGAGATCGGTGAGCCCGTACGTGAGAAAGGTCAGCAGGGAGAGCAGCGCGGTCAGCGGGCGTAGTACCGGATGGGCCCACAAAAACCGTAGACCGGCGAGGAATTCGCCACGCACACTGGCTTTTTCGTCCCCAGTGTCAGTGGTGTTCCGTCGGGCAGATCGGATCTTTACGAAGAGTATGCCGATGGCGGAGAGCGCGAAGGTGGCGGAGTCGAAGCCGATGGCTGCAGCTGGGCTGAAGGCGGAGGCTATGAAGCCCGCCAACGCCGGGCCTCCCGCGCTGGCAGCCGCGTAGGTGCCGAACAGATGACCGTTGGCCTTGGTGATCTGACCTGGCTCGACGATGGCGGGCACGACCGTCACATAGGTCACTCGGAACAGCATCATGAACGCGCCTGCGGCCGGCACCACCGCGTAGATCAACCACATCGGGGTAGCGAAGAGCCAGACCAGCGGGATGAGAGCGAACAGCAGACAACGCGCCCAGTCGGCTGCCATGAGGACTCTGCGCCGGTCGAGCCGGTCGACGATCACCCCGGCGAACAATCCGGTGATGATTGAGGCCACGCCCGTCAGGCCGGTGACGAGGCCCATCTGCACGACCGATCCGGTGCTTTGCAGGACCAGGAGTGGGATCGCTACATAGGAGAAGGAATCCCCGAGAGCCGACAGCGTCTGGATGACCAGAAATATCCGGTAGTTGGGATTGGCCCATAAGCCGGGAAATTTCTGTTCCCTCCTGCTCTCAGTCGGCGTCACGCCTTCCCGTTCATCACGTGTAGACACGAACCGCCTTTCTCGCGATGGCCGCAGCGATTAGATCACGGGGTCGCTATTCCGTGCCTCGTGCCGCCGGCACGACTCTGCAGCGTCATGCCTGGAGGGCGAACAGTGCCTGATGCGGCACTCTCCAGAAGACCATTGCCAGGTGCCGTACTTCACCGTGAGCCAGGCGCGGTTGATGCGGACCAGCAGCGCACGTACTACACCGCCCTGCAGAAGATCATCGACTCCACCGGGTCCGACTCCAACACCCTGGGCAGCTACTCGAGCCCGTCCACCTTCTTCGGGCTGCTGGACAAGCACCTCACACGGGCGGGAGTGCCCAAGGAGCTGCTGCCTTCCGACTTCTTGTACGCCGGGCCGCCCCAGTTCCCCTTCTACATCCCCTCCCCCGTCGACGGCTCCCCTGAGATCGGCCGCGGACTTCCGCTACGACCTCAACGAGCTCATCGAGTTGAGCGCCTTCCAGAAGGCGTAGTGGTGGTCGGCTGCGAAGTCCGTCTGCCCGATTCGGCCGGACGCGAGCCGCTGCACGTACGGGCTGTGCGGCGTGAACCGCTTCCACGTGGGCAAGCCGTCCGTGTTCATCTGCCCTGTGCGCGCGAAGTGGCTCCAGTAGGCGGTCACCGTGTCCGAGAGCCCGGCTTGCGCGGGGTCGAGCGGCTCGAACAGGCCGTTGTCGAACAGGTAGGCCAGGTCGGTCATGTGGCCGGTTCCGAGCGAGAAACTCGCCGGCCGCGGCACGCTTTTGAAGTAGGGGGCCTTGGCCTCGGCGAAGTCGTAGGCGTAGACGGGGGTGTGGCGGGCCAGCGCGCGCTGAGTGTCGAGTGCCGCTGTCGACCATTCCGAGTCGGTCAGCACAGCCGAGAGTGCGGCCCCGGGCGCCGGGTAGTTCGCTGCTGGGTACTCGGCCAGGATCTTGTGGGCGTCCTTTCCGAATTGCTCTGTGACCTTCTTGGTGTACCCCTCAGCGGTCAATGGCTTCCCTGTCTGGGTCTCCTCGAGCCCGGCCAGCCCGCTCATCTCGTCATGCGTGGAGCCATGCAACACCGGTACGCGGGCGAACCGTCCGGCGGCGATCGCTCGCGCCGGGGCCTCGGGCAGCACCTTGCCGTCCACCACGGGCCGGTAGCCGTTGTGCCCCGAGGTGGACGCCTTGGTGAGGTCGGCCGTGGATCTGCGCCGTAGGCAGGGGTCGGCGGTGCGCGGATCGTCGCAGCCCGCGGCTTTGGCGACCGCAAGGCCGTTGGCCTTCGCCTGCGTGCGGGTGAACGAGCCGTCCGGCCCGACGCAGCCCGCACTCTGCACGATCGCCTTGCTGAAGAGCCCACGGGCGCCGGGCGAGACCAACTGGGCGCAGACGCTGTAGCCCCCGCCCGACTGCCCCATGATCGTGACATTGCCGGGGTCACCCCCGAAGGCGCCGGCGTTGCGCTTGACCCATTTCAGCGCTGCCTGCTGGTCGAGAAGACCGAGGTTGGCTGGTGCGCGCAGGCCGGGAGCGGCGAGGAAGCCGAACGCGCCGAGCCGGTAGTTGACCGTCACGACCATCGCGCCCTGTTGCGCGGCGGCCAGTTTGGCCGCGCGGTAGGTGGCGCCGTCGCCGTAGGTGAAGCTGCCGCCGTGAATCCAGACGATGACCGGCAAGGGTCCAGTGGTCCGCCCGGCCGGAGTGGTGACGTTCAGGTGGAGGCAGTCCTCGTTGCCGCCGCCCTCGATCGCGATCGGCTGGTCGGTCGGCTGCGCGCAGGCGCTCTTCGGCGTACGGGCGTCAAGCGGCGACGACCAGTGGCGCACGGGCTGCGGCTCCTTCCACCTGCGTTCTCCGGTCGGCGGGGCCGCGTAAGGGATGCCCTGGAACGTTCGCACCGCGCCGGCGGCCGTCCCCTGGACCGGCCCCTCGGCGGTCACCACCCGGGTGGGGAAGACGTGGGCGCCGGCGAGCGCGGGGACAGGTCCGGCTGTGATCACTGTGATCGCCGTGGCGGCAAGCGTCGCGGAGACGGTAGCTGCGGCCAGAGCGGCGACGCGCGACTTCGTGGTGCTCATCAAGTACCTCCGGGATCGGCGTGATGTTCGAGGCCCGGAACCGTAGTCAAGATTTGGGCAGATGCGCAAGACGTTTGCCTGAGGCGCTTGCCTAATGCGATCGCCTGGCACAAACGTGCAGGTTGTTGCTAGGGTCCGCGTCATGGGTAATCGGGAGAAGCTGCTGGAGGCCGCCAGAGAATGCCTCTTCACGAAGGGCTATGAACGCACGACGGTTCGCGACCTCGCCTCCGCTGCGGGCGTCAGCATGGCGGCGATCGGCTATCACTTCGGCTCGAAGGAGGCGCTGCTCAACCACGCGCTCTTCGAGGCACTCGACTCCGGAGGCCAGGCCTTCGGACCGTCGGCGGACGACACCGACCTAGGCGCGCTGTGGCGTCGCCTGATCGAGGCGTTCTCGGGCAACAAGACCTTCTGGATCGCCAATCTGGAGACCGTTCTGCGTGCGCAGCGGGATCCGGATCTGCGTGAGCAGGTGGCCGCGGGGCTGCGGCAAGGACGCAGTGGCATGGCGCGGGAGGTCACCGGAACCGCCGAGACCGAGCTCTCCGAAGAGACCATCCGCACCCTTGGCTCAGTGCAACTCGCCCTGGTCAGCGGTCTGATGATGCAGCATCTCACCGACCCCGAGTCCGCACCCACCGCCGACGAGGTGCTGGCCGGGTTGCGGTCGCTGGCTGCCCACCTGCCCGAGGAGACGTAGGGCAGGAACTCGACCGGGGCACAGGGTCGCTACGGGACCGTCCACACGCTCCCTCCCTAGGCCTCTGCCCCTACCCTGCTGGACAGTTGATCAGGCGTCAGGCACCACGTCCGCCGACGCTGGCCGCGTGCGCACCTCCGAGAACCAGCCCGAGTCGGCGCACGGTCGAGACGTCCCGCCAACGAGTCGATGAGCGACCGCAGTTCATCCGACACGCCCCACGGCGGCGACTGACATTCGGCCACAGTCGGACCAGCGAGCGGGCACGCCACCAGGCCCTCAGGGCCACCAGAGCCGCACACAGCAGCCCGGTCGCACGCGGAAGGCTCTGCGCACCGGCCCGCGACTGATGGCTCGACGCCGTCACGCAGTCCCGCGCGTGCGGCCCTCCTGCCCGCCACACGTATGTGTTCAGACCGCGGCTGTTCGGCCGAACCCAGCGGACCGCTGCCCGGCCGCTCGGAGGAGGCTGGGCGTATCGATCGTTGCCGTCCCTGTACGACTCCCCCGGTACGTCGCCCCCTGAGAGGCCTCAAACATGGCTCGCATGCGGCTCCCCCTGCGCCCGAGCGTGCGCCTGCCGCTGGCTGCCGTCGCGAGTGTGGGCCGTGTGGTGCACGGCGGGCTCCGGGCGGCCGGGCAGGCGGTGCCGCGCGGTGGGGCCGCAGTGATCGAGTTCGGCGTGGGTGCCGTGCGGCTGATGGCCGGGGCCTCGCCCCAGCGGCTCGGATCGCTGCTCGCGGACGCACCGCATCACCTCAGGTCCATCGCCACGGAACTGGCTGACTCGGGTGATGTCCACGTCGCCCGTCAGGTGTGGTCGCACGACGGTCACGCCCATCTGCAGGTACGCGGCCTGACGGGGCGGGGCACCGCGCATCGCACCATCCTCAAGGCCGCGATCATGGCGCTGATGGAGACCGACGGCGTCTACTGGGCCGAGGCCAACGCGGAGACTCGTCGGCTCCTGGTCATCTTCAACGAGAACCGGGTCGGCATTGACCTCATCGAAGAGGTCGTCGAGGAAGTGGAAGCCGCCCACGGTGTGGCCGGCGAGCCGTTTCCGGCTGCTCCGCAGGAGCACCCCGCCGACAACGTCGAGCAAACGGCCGCCTATGTCGCCCTCACCGTCGGCCTGGTCGGACTCGGCATCTCCGCCACCGGACGCCTCGTGCGGGTACCGCCGCTGCCGTACGGGGTCCGCGAGTGCTTGGTGCTCTCCGAAGCGCATCTGCGGCTTCGGCACGTCGTGGAAGAACGTCTGGGGCGCATCCGCGGCGATCTGCTGCTGTCGCTGGCCATCACCACGGCCCACGCCTTCACCCACAACGCCGCGCCCATCGCCGTCGACGTACTGCGGCGCGGCGCTCAGATCGTCGAGGCCCACGCACGGCGGGCCGCCTGGGCCCGGCACGAAATGGATCTGCATTCCATCCAGTCGGTGCTGCCGCACGAGTGCGTGAAACGCCCCTCACGGCCGGAGCCGCTGCCGTCCGGCCCCGTCGAGACGGTCACCGACCGCACCGCGCTCGGCTCCCTGGCCGGGGCGGCGGCGCTGCTCCTGGGGACTCGCAGTCCGTTCCGGGCCACCGAGCTCCTGATGACGACCGCGCCGCCGGCGGCCTGGCTCGGTCGGGAGGGGTACGCGGCTGTTCTGGACTGGCGCCTGGCCCGGCGCGGAGTGCTGCCGATGAACGCTGCCGTGCTGCGCCGGCTCGACCGGGTCGACACGGTCATCATCGACTCCCTCGTGTTGTGCGGCAGTCGCCCCGTCCTGTTGTCGGCGCAGTCGGTGCACACGGACGTCGACGACACGGAGGTATGGCGTACCGCCCAAGGAGTGCTCGGTTCCAGCGATGTGACGACGCTTCAGAAACAGCGTCGGTGGAGCAGGGACGGCTGGACTCTGGAGCTGGAGGGCGCGCACGCGCGTCCTCTCCTGGACGGCACCGGCACTGTGACCTTCCGTCTGCTCGACAGGCAGGAGCGTCACTGCGGGACGGTCACCATCGGCTGTGGCCTCGATCCGCTGGCGGAGGCCGTGCTCAAGGCAGCGCGGTCCAACGCCGAGCATGTGGTCGTCACCGAGCACGCCGGCATCGGCGAGCTGCTGCCGCTGGCCGACGAGGTACTCCCGCCCGGCGATCTGTCCGACAGCGTCCGGCAGTTGCAGACCGAGGGCCGCGTCGTCATGGTGATCGCGGCCGGTCAGGACACCGCCCTGGCGTTGGCGGATGTCGGCGTGTCCGTGTTGCACGGCTCCCATGGGGCGAGTTGGTCGGCCGACCTCATCTGCGCCTACGAACTGGACTCCGCCTGGCTGCTCCTGCGCACCCTGGGCCCCGCCCGTCGTGTCAGCCGCCGCTCGGCCAAGACGGCCCTCGGCGGAGCAGCCATGGGCGCACTGCTGACCTTGGTGGACGCCAGCCCTCTGCACCAGCGCCGCAAGCTCTCACCGATGCACAGTTCAGCCGCCTTCGCCCTGCTCGGAGGCGTCATCAGCGCCCGCAAGGTCGGCACCCTGCCCGCACCGAAGCCCGCACTGCGCGGCAGTTGGCACAGCCTCACCGGCCGCGCGACCTTCCTCAGGGTCCGCGAGTACGCTGCCTCGCACCCTGCCGCCGATGACTCGCACCCCACCGCCGACGACACGGCCGATGTCACGCAGCCCCGGACCAAGTCCCGGCCGCCCCACTCCCTGCTGCCGCCGAAAGCCGTCGCCCTCACCCGGGCCGTAGCCGAGGAACTGCGTGACCCCCTGACACCGGTGCTCGCCTTCGGCGCGGCCGCCTCCGCCGTCGTCGGCTCTCGTGTGGACGCCCTCCTCGTGGGCGGCGTGATGCTGGGCAGCGCCCTGGTCAGCGGATCACAGCGGATGAAGGCCGAACAGGCCCTGAACGAACTGCTCGACGTCGAGCGCGTCACCGTCCGCCGCGCTCTCCTGACAGCCACCCCACGCGACAGCGGCTGGTCGGCTGCCCTGGCCAAGGAGCCCTTCGAGACGGTCACCGCCGACCGCCTCGCCGTCGGCGACGTCATGCTGCTGGGCCCCTCCGATGTCGTACCGGCCGATGCGCGGCTGCTGAGTGCCACCGAACTAGAAGTCGACGAGTCCAGCCTCACCGGCGAACCGCTTCCGGTCGACAAGGACCCCGCCCCTACCCCTGGTGCCGCACTGGCCGACCGCTCCTGCATGGTCTACGAGGGAACCACCGTGGTCGCCGGGCACGGGTGCGCCGTCGTCACCGCGGTCGGCGCGAACACCGAAGCCGGCCGTGCTTCCGCGGCGACCGGGCGCGCCGCCCCCGCGACCGGCGTGCAGGCCCGCCTCGCCGACCTCACCCGCATCACCCTGCCCGCGACGGCCGCCGCGGGAGCGCTCGTCACCGGACTCGCCCTGCTGCGCGGCGCGCCCCTGCGTCAGGCGCTCGGCTCCGGCGTGTCCATCGCGGTCGCCGCGGTCCCCGAGGGCCTGCCCCTTGTCGCCACCGCCGCCCAGCTCTCCGCCGCGCGACGGCTCGGCAATCAGGAAGTCCTTGTCCGCTCCGCCCGCGCCCTGGAGGCATTGGGGCGCGTCGACACCGTCGCCTTCGACAAGACCGGAACGCTCACCGCGGGCCGCCTGTCGGTGACGCGCCTCGCGGACTACGGCGGCGAGGTGGCCTTCGACGGCGCCCATGCCCGCCGGCTGCTGCGCGTCAGCGGCCGGGCCTGCCCGCAGGCCGACCCCGACTCACCCCGAGCCGTGGCTCATGCGACCGACCGGGCCGTCATCGAGGCGGTGGGCGAGCACGGCGAGCCCGACCACGCCTGGCAGCTGATCCGGGAGCTGCCCTTCGAGACCAACCGCGGTTACGCGGCCGCGCTGGGCACCAACGACGACCAGCTGCACCTGGAGATCAAAGGGGCCCCGGAAGTCGTCCTGGAGCGCTGCGCGACGGTGTGGGACGCGGGCCAAGAGACGGTCACTCTCACTGCCGCCCGACGCCTGCGCGCGCAACGCACGGTGCAGCGACTGGCGGCAGCGGGCCTGCGCGTCCTCGCCGTTGCCGAGGGAACTCCGCCCGCCGACCGTGCGCACCACGGCGACGATCTCGCGGCACTCACCCACGACCTCACCCTGTTCGGGTTCCTCGCCTTCGCGGACGCCCCACGGCGCACGACCGCCGACGCTGTCCGCCGTCTCACCGAAGCCGGTACCCGCAGCGTGATGATCACAGGTGACCACCCGGTCACAGCCACCGCTGTGGCCTCCCAACTCGGGCTGCTGGCACCGGAGTCGGTGCTCACCGGCGCGGAACTCGACACGCTTCCCAAACGCGACCGCGACCGCCGTATCGCGCAGACCTCCGTGTTCGCCCGCGTCTCGCCGGAACACAAGACCCGTATCGTCGAGGCTTTGCAGCGCTCCGGCCACGTCGTCGCCATGACCGGCGACGGCACCAACGACGCCCCCGCGATCCGGCTCGCCGACGTTGGTATCGCCATCGCGGGACACGGGTCGACCGCCGCGCGCCGAGCGGCCGATCTGGTGCTCACCCAGGCCGACCCCTCGCGCATCGCCACCGCCATGAGCGAGGGCCGGGCCCTGTGGGGCCGAGTGCGGGACTCGGTGTCCATCCTGGTGGGCGGCAACGCGGGCGAGGTCGCCTTCACCGTCCTGGGCACCGCGGTCGACGGCCGCTCGCCGCTGTCCACCCGTCAGCTGCTCCTGGTCAACATGCTCACCGACATGCTGCCTGCCCTCGCGGTCGCGCTGGCACCGTCCACGCCGCCTCCCGGCGACGGGACCGAGAACGTCACCGGCGGCGAGATGCAGCGCGAGACACAGCGCGAGATGCAGGACTCAGCACCCGAACGGCCGGAACAACCGCAACAGGACGAGTACGCCCAAGACCCGCTCCACTCCGGCCCCGTCACCACCGTCTGGGGTACGTCCCTGGCCCACACCCTCGCCGTCCGCGGCGGGGCCACCACGCTGGGCGCGACCCTCGCCTGGGGCGCGGGCAAAGCCACCGGGCGCGTGCACGAGGCCAGCACGATGGGCCTGGTCGCACTCATCGGCACCCAATTGGGGCAGACCCTGATGATGGCCCGCCACAGCCGACTGGTCATTCTGACCAGTGGGGTTTCGGGACTGGCCCTGCTGGCCGGCGTTCAGACGCCGGTCATCAGCCGCTTCTTCGGATGCCGCCCTCTGCGGGCCGGTTCCTGGGCAGTGGCCGTGGGCTCCTGCGCGGCCGCCACGGCAGTCGCGATCACGGCGGGCACGCAGTGGGCGAGGAAAGCGGACGAGGAGCGTTTGCACGCGGAAGGCCTGGAAGGCTCGGCAGGCTCGGAAGTTCCAGAAAGCCCGGCAGGACCGGAAGGGCACTGACAGGTCCACTCCCCCGGGCCTCACCCCAAGAGCGCTACACACCGTGACATCCGAACGCGCAGGAGGTGCGGGGCGGAACGATCCATTTCAAGATGGACATCTGCCGCGATCAGAAGGAGCAATGCCCAATGGCTACAGCGCGCAAGCAGACCCCGGCCAAGAAGACGGCTGCCTCCCGCTCGGCGAAGAAGACCTCGTCCCGACCGGCGGCAAAGAAGACGGCCTCCCGCTCGACGAAGGCCTCCAAGTCGACGAAGGCCGCCTCCAAGACCGCCGCGAAGGCCAAGTCTTCCGCCGGCGGATCCACGACCCGTACGCGAGGCTCCGGCTCACAGGACGGCTACACCATGTCCATTCCGGTCGAGCGCATGGCTCGCGGTCTCGTGGACGCCGTCTCCACTCCCCTGGCCTCCGCGGGCCGGGCGCTGCCCTCTCGCGACGGCATGCCCGTCTACCTCGGGCTCGGCGGTCTGGCCGCCGTCGGCGCGGTGGGCGGACCGACAGCCGCGGCCATCGGCGTGGGGTACGCCGCGCTGCGCAAGTGGGGCCCTACGCGCCCGCTCCTCACCGGCGAGGGGAGCACGAGCGCCAAGTAGCGCTTGGCACCCGGTTCGTCGGATTCACTCGGTGATGTACCAGTCGTTGGGGGAACCACCGCGTACAGCCCGGTCGTCAGGTACGGATGTGACTGAAGTGACGCCCGCCGCCCTGCAAGCCGACCACCGCGAACTGATCTCCGAGCTGTCCGGGATCGTCAGCGACTACCCCTACGTGGATCCTGAATCGACCCTCACTGTCCTGGCCGGCGACGCGGCGGAGGCACTGGGCCGCAACGCCACCCCGCAGGGCCGCCGCGAGCGGACCGGGTACACGATCCTCCTCCACGCAACCTGCTGGTACGTCGCTGCACGCGTCTTCAACAAGTCCCTGTTCGCGGCCTACATACAGGTCCTGGACGGGTTCCGCGCCGAGTTGGACCGGGCATCCTGCACCTGCCCGGCGAGCGCCCACCCCGTCGACCTCGACTCGGAGTACGCGGTCGAGGCCGGGGTGAGCATGCTGACCGAGGCAGGCCAGGCCGCGTTCGCCGAGGACGGTGGCCTCGACGCCCAGGAGCTGGCGGCGTTCGGCTGCGAGGGGTTCCTCTCAGACCTGGCCGATCAAGCCCTGGACCGCATGCGCGAGGCGCACCGGGAGCTCTTCGGCGGCATCGATGTGTCCCATCTGGACGCACAGTTCGTCCGAGGCAGCGGCAGCCTCGACATCGTCGCCATGCAGGAGGCGATCCGCCGTACCTGGGAGAACAACACCGGCCCGGTCGCCTTGTGGTCCGCTCGCCGCTGGCTCTCCGGGCAGGTGCGGGAAGAGGAGCGGATCGGCTTGTTCCTGTGCATGTGGATGGGCATCGCCCAGACATACGAGGGCCTGCCCCCCTCGTATGCGCGCGACTTGGCCGCAGCCGTGGACACCATCGACTTGGATGCCTCCTGCGAGCACCCGCAACACCCCTGGTCCGCAGCCGACTCGACCGTGCAGTCCCGCTACCGCGCAGTGGTGCACCTCTACGCACCGCAGGACCACCCCGACACCCCCGTGCCCGCCGAACTCTCGGCCCGCGAGTTGTGGGAATGCCCGGTGCAGTACGCCCAGTTGGCACGAAAGGCTCTGGAGAACTTCAAGGGGTGGCGCACCATGCGGGGCGGTGGAGACGAGGACTGGGACTGGGCGGGCTGAGCGGTGGGTGCGCTTCAGCACTGACCCGACTTGTCGACGGCGAAGCCGCGGCCCCGGTCGGCGGGCGGAGGCCCCTGGCGAGAGGGCCGCGCTCGCTAGTGTGGCCGACATGTCTGATCAGATGAACGTGGACAGAGTCGCAGCAGCGTGGGGACAGATAAGTAGTTGGCTCGCGGAACACGCCCCGTTGTCGAGCGAGGCGCTGCTGCCGCCCGCACCTCCGCAGGAGGTCGTCGCAGCCGAGCAGAAGCTGCGCGACTACGCCGGGCACGGCTTCCCGGCCGAGCTGAAGTCCTTGTGGTCGCTGTGTGGAGGGCTCCAGCCAGTTGATCTGCCGGAGGAAGACGAGGACGACGGTGACCTGAACCCGCACGGGTTCATCCCGGAAGGGGATCTGCTCTCCCCAGGGTGGGCTGTCCATGCGTGCTTCCGCTCCGACGGCTTTGCAGACGAGTCGAAACCGCCGGAGATCCAGTGGGTGCCGTTCTTGGGCGAGCACTGGGAAGGGGGTGTCTTCGGCCGTTACGTCGATGCCGCGCTTTCGCCGAGCCCCGTGGGCCGTTGGGATGCGATGGCGGGCCTGCAGATAGGCGGTGGTACCTGCTTTCCGTCGATCGCTGATCTGCTGGAGCAGACGGTCGAGGGCATCACACACGGCGGAGGGCCGCTGGTCACCGACAGGCAGGTGCCGGGACTGGAGAAAGGCTGCCTGACATGGCAGGACCCACGTGAACCCCTGATGCGGCATCCTGCTTGGCGGCCTCTGCACTAGAGCTGCCGACCGCCCCGACTCGTCCGGGTCCCGGTTCGCTCGGCCGTCGTATTCGGCGTTGGCTCGCCGCAGTCGCAGCCTCGAAAGGGCGAGCTCGTGATCGCATTACGAGTCCGAAGGCGTCGGCGTCGGCATCGGCGTCGCGAAGAAGTTGGCGAGTTCGTGGCCGATTTGGGCAGGGGCGTTCTCTGTGGGGATGTGGTCCGCATCTGGGATGCGGATGAGCGTCGTGCCGGGCATCTCTGAGGCGAACTGTTCGGCGTATTGCACTGTTTCGTGGAGGTCGTCTTCCCCCCAGATCAACAGCTTGGGCGTCGTGGACCGCTTCAGGGCGGGAACGAGGTCGAGCGTGTATCGGTTGTCGGCGGCGGCGGCCAAAGCCATCCAGGAACGGCGCACTCGTTCGTCCGTCCACGGGTCCAAGTAGTCCGTGATCAACGGCTCAGTGGCGACACCGGCCAGGACTCTCGTGATCGCCTGCCGACGGGCGGCGCGTACGCCCTCTTCCGCGCCCCCGTCCCGGAATTGGGCCACGTGGGGCGCGGGCCAGGAGTCGTAGAGGACCGAGTTCACCAAGGCCAACCGGGACACGTCGAGCTCCTTGTGGGCGAGGAGGTGCTGGGCGATGGCGCCGCCGATGTCATGTCCTGCCACGGCGATGGGGCCGGAGAGGTTCAGCGCGGCGGCGAATCGCGTCACCCAGTCGGCGAGGGCCGGAACCGTGGCCGTTTCCGGCGTGAGGCGGCCTCCTGAGCGTCCAAGCCCGGGGAGGTCGACGGCGAGGGGCCGCAGCCCTGCTTCGGCGAGGTGGCCGAGTACGGGGAGCCAGACACGGCTCCAGTACGTTCCGTGCAGCATCAGCACGGGCGGGGCGTCCTGCCGCCCTGCGGTCAAGTAGCTGGCTGGGTCGCCGTCCACCTGGACTGCGGTCCTCACCACGGTTGATTCGGAGGGCTCGCTGGTTTCGGTGGTTCCAGTGGTTTCGCTCATTGGGCCACTGTGTCCCGTGTGGGCTGTCCGGCCGAGTGTCGAGAAAGACACCTAGGGGTACATTCTTGCCATGCGTCCTCATCGGGTGGTGGCCCTGCTCAATCCTCCTCAGTCGCCCTTCGAACTCTCCTGCGTCACCGAGGTCTTCGGCACCGCCCCGCAGGAAGGGCCGCCTCGCTACAGCTTCGGGATCTGCGCCGAGCACCCCGGCCCGCTGCCGACCACCGCCGGTTACGCGATGGTCGTCGACGCCGCGCTGGAGGCCTTGGAGCAAGCGGACACCGTAGTCGTCCCCGGCTGGCAACCGGCCGGCGCCGCCGCATCACCGGCCGTCACCGCGGCGCTGCGGGCCGCCCACCGGCGCGGTGCGAGGATCGTCGCCATCTGCACGGGCGCCTTCGTCCTCGCCCAGGCCGGACTGCTCGACGGCCGCCGCGCCACCACCCACTGGCGAGACACCGCTCGGCTCGCCGCCGCCTTCCCCAGGGTGCGCGTCGACCAGGATGTGCTCTTCGTGGACCACGGAGACGTGGCCACCAGTGCCGGAACCGGTGCGGGTATCGACCTGTGCCTGCACCTGGTCCGTTCTGACCACGGCTCTGCTTACGCCACTCAGATCGCCAGAAACATGGTCCTGCCGCCACACCGGGAGGGCAGCCAACTCCAGTACGCCGCACAGCCCACGCCGGCCAGGGCGGACGAGTCATTGGCACCCCTACTGGAGTGGGCAGCCTCCCGACTCGACACCCGACTGACCCTCGACCGGCTCGCCGAACAGGCCGGGCTTTCCAGCCGGACCCTTGCTCGGCGGTTCACCGAACAACTCGGCACCAGCCCGGGACAGTGGCTGCTCGGTCAACGCCTCGACGGGGCACGTGTCTTGCTGGAACAGACCGACCTGCCGGTCGAAGCCATCGCCAACCGCGTCGGACTCACTTCGGCAGTCAATCTGCGCCGCCGTTTCCGAGCACACCTCGGCACCACACCCGGCGCCTACCGACGCACCTTCGGCCAGAACTGACGGAACTGGGCTTCGCAGCTTCTGGGTTGAGCGCAAGACCCTCACCCCGCGCCATGCCCCGCCCCACGCCCGGCGCCCGCTCCGTCTGCCGCCTCAGTACTGTGGCTTCGCATGACCGACTCCGAGATCGAGATCACCGCAGACCTGGTCCGCGACCTGCTACGGGAACAGCATCCAGACCTCGCAGGGCTGGCCATCCGCGAGGTCGCGGGCGGCTGGGGGAACCAAATGTGGCGCCTCGGTGACGAGTTGGCCGTGCGCATGCAGCGCATGGACCCCACTCCGGAGCTCCAGCTCAAGGAACGGCAGTGGCTGCCCGTGCTGGCCCCGCGCCTGCCGCTCCCCGTCCCGAACCCCGTGCGGTTCGGTGCACCGTCCGAGCTCTTCCCCAAGCACTGGACCGTGATGACGTGGGTCCCCGGCGAGCCGCTGGACCATGCCTCGATCAGCCGCAGCGGCCACGCGGCCGACACACTGGCGCGCTTCCTCAGGGCACTCCACGTGGAGGCACCCGCCGAGGCGCCGAGCAGCACGGACTTCGGCGCTCACCCCAAACACTGCACGCGCGGCTTCGAGAACTTCTTCCAGGCTGTCGCGCCCGACGACATCGCTGCCGACGTCCGGGCTGTCTGGGACGACGCCGTCGCGGCCCCCGAGTGGGAGGGTCCGCCGGTCTGGGTGCACGGCGACCTCCATCCCGCGAACGTCGTCGTCTCTGACGGAACGCTCTCGGGCATCGTCGACTTCGGTGCCATGTTCGCCGGCGACCCGGCCTGGGACCTCGCAGCCGCATGGGTGCTGCTACCCGAAGGCACAGCCCCACGGTTCTTCGACACGTACGCGCACGCAGACGAAGCGGCGATCCGGCGCGCCCGCGGGCTCGCCGCCACGAAGAGCCTGTTCCTGATGCTCATGGGGCAGAACGGAGATCGAGGCCTTCCGGGTGGCAAGCCGCGCTGGGGCCCTGCGGGCCGGGCGGCCCTTGATCGTGTCCTGACGGGCGTTTGACCGCGGGTTCCCTTTAACCGTGCTCTCGCACTGGCGCTCCCCCACTCGGCGGCTGTCTTCAGCCGGCCCGCTGCTGAGACGTGGTGATCAGGGTGTGCAGTACGGCCTGGGCGGTGGGGAGTCGGTTCGCTGCCTGCTGCCAGGCCAGGCAGCGTGGGCCGTCGAGGATGTCCGAGGTGATCTCCTGCCCACGTACGGCGGGCAGGCAGTGCAGGACCATCGCGTCCTGGGGCGCCTGGGACAGAAGCAGGTCATCGACCCGGTACCGCGCCAGATGTGTCGTGCGCTCCGCGGCCTGGTCGTGCTGGTCCATGGCCACCCACACTTCGGCGTAGAGAGCCTGCGCGTCGCGGACGGCCTCTTCGGGCTCTGTGGTGACAGAGACGGACCCGCCAGTCTGGTCCGCCGTCTGCCGGGCCTCCTCCAGGAGGTCCGCGTCGGTCTCGTAGCCGGGAGGGCTGGCGATGACCAGGTGCATGCCTGAGGCGGCGCATGCGGACAGGAAGGAATTGCAGGTGTTGCTCTTCCCGTCTCCGATGAAGGCGGCCCTCAATCCGGCAAGTGTCCCGAAGTGCTCGCGCAGAGCCATCAGATCAGCCAGGGACTGGCAGGGGTGGTGGCTGTTGGTCAGGGCGTTGATGACCGGGACCGAGGAGGATTCAGCCACCTCCTCCACCGTGGAGTGCTCGTACGTGCGCACCGTGATGGCGTCGAGGTAGGAGGACAGGACGCGGGCGGTGTCGGCGACGGTCTCCCCGTGGCCGAGCTGAAGCTCGTCCCGGTTCAGCACGATGGCGGCCATGCCGAGTCGTTGAGCGGCTGTGGCCAGCGACACCCGCGTACGTGTGGACGGCTTCTCGAAGACACACCCGACCGTTGCGCCACGAAGGCTGTCGAGCCAGCCCAGCGGCTCGCGCTTCATGTCGTCCGCCAGATCGAGCAGAGTCGGCAGGACCCCCGGGTCCAGGTCGCTGACCCGCAGCAGATGATCCGGAATCTTGCCTCGCGTGAGCGGCGAGTCGGTGACGGAAGGTGCGGGAGGAGGGGGAGGAGGGGGCATGGCACGTCTCCGATTCAGGTTTCCACCAGGCGGCACAGCCCGAGCCTGTACCCGGACGAAAGAGCGGGCACCCTCACCCGTCCGATCGGATGAACCTTCCGGGGTCCTCATCCGCACCGGCAGCACCGGAGGAGCCGACCGGTCGCTGGGGTGCCACACGCGCGCCACGCCGCGGCACCGTTGCGTGCCGCCGGCGACCGTCGTTGAGTTCTAGTTGAGTTCCAAGGGATGCAGCGGTGAATCAGCGGGTGAAGGAGAGAAGCAGCCATGACGGATGAATCAGCCATCCTCGGCAAACCGGCGGTCGTCGACCGCGCCACCTTTCAGGCCGAACTCGACAACCTGCGGGCCCGGGAGAAAGCGCACACCCGGGAAGGCGACGCGATCGCCGCGACCCGTCGGCGCCTCCCCATGGTCGAGGTCGACCCCGGGCTCGAGCTGATCGGACCGAACGGTCCACTCACCCTGCGCGACGCGTTCGAAGGCCGCCGAGAGCTCGCCGCCTACTACTTCATGTGGTGGCCCACCCGGCCCGCGCCGGAGCAGTGCGAAGGGTGCACGCTGTTCCTCAGCCAGGTCGCCGAGCTGTCCTACCTGCACTCCCGTGACATCACCTACGCCGTCTTCAGCCAGGGGCGCAACACCGCGTTCGGCCCCGGCGACCCGCAGGTCTCGTACGACGAGAGCCTGCGCTACCGGGACTTCATGGGCTGGACCATGCCGTGGTACTCGGCGCAGCCCTCCCTCGATGCGCTCCTCGTCGGCCGCGAGCAAGGGTTGTTCCACCTCGTGTGCTACCTCCGGGACGGTGACCGCGTCTTCGAGACCTACTGGACGAACCGCCGCGGCGTGGAGGCGATGGACTACAGCTACGCGCTCATGGACCTCGCCGTCTACGGACGTCAGGAGCCTTGGGAGGACTCACCGCCCGGCTGGCCACAACACTGCTCCATGAGGACCCACAGCGGCTCACCCACGTGGCGGCCGGTGTCGGAGGAGTCGGGCGGACGGCCCGTCGCCCAGTGGCCGCGACTCGACGCCGGACACTCCGACGACCTCGCTCCTGGACAGTGATTTTGCTCGCCCTCGGGCGGTCACGGTCGTGCCAACGCCCCCTTCTGGAGGTTCAGGCCGGCTGGTCAGCCCCGGGCGCAGCCACAGAGGCCGTCGCCTGCTGCCGATCGAGCTTCTCCAGGACGCGGTCGCGGAGCAGCTCGTACTCCTGTCGGAGCCTGCGCCATTCGGTCACGGGCGGGCGGGGAATCACGACGCCTCCGGTGACGATCTCCTCCGGACGAAACTGCTCGCGCGTGAGGTCGATCTCGATGCCCATGCCCAGACGGTTCCACCAGTGGTAGTCCACACGCTCTCCGTCCACGTGGACCTCTCCCCGGATCAACTCGCCTCCCAGCAGGTCGTTGAGCACCATGGCGGTCACCCCGCACTGATCCCGGGCCGGGTTGTCCTCGGACCAGTCCGACCGGAACTCAGGCGTGCACGTCTCGGCACTCCAACTGCTGCGAACGGCTCGTTCGATGTCGGTGATAAGCAACGGTTTCATGGCGGTGATCCTGCCAGCAGGCACTGACAACAGCCGGACGCCGACAGCGTCGGCAACCCCTCAGCCGGTGGCGGCCGACGTCGCAGAAGCCATGCTGAGCAGCGCGGTGGCGGATTCCTCGGCCAGATCCTCGGCATGGGCGGGGAGGGGCTTGCCGGCGCGCAGGTGGCGGCGTACCAGCGCCAGGGGCAGGTCGACCAGGGCGAGCATGACGCCTTCCGTGGCCTGGGGGTCCTCTGCGCCCAGAGCTGCGGCGACGGATGCGAGTGCGGTGTAGACGCGCTGGTTGCCGCGGTCCGCGCGCCGGATGAGTTCCTCGGGCCAGTCCGGGCGCCCGAAGTCCTCGGCGCCGTAGAGGAGCAGAGCGGCTTCCTCTGGGTTGGCCCGGGCCCAGGCGACGACCTGGCGGGCTGCCGCCGCCCCGGCCCGCTGCACGTCGGCGTCTGCTTCGAGTGTCGCGAGGTACCCCTCCTGGAACCTCTCGACCGTCCGCAGCCACACCTCCGCCAGCAGAGCCGTCCGTCCGTCGAACCGGTGGTACACCGAACCGCTCGGGGCTCCTACCTCCTTGGCCACGGCGGACATGGTGACGCCGGTCGGCCCTGCGGCGGCGGCCCGCCGCACGGCGGCGTCGAGGAGCTGGTGCACGTCGAATCGGGGTGGTCTTGCCATGACCCAGAGGGTATTCTCAAACGTATTAGAGACTCCTCTCTATAATGCTCTCCATAACGAGCCCCGGGAGACCAAATGGGCATCTACAACGTTCACGAGCGCCTGTTGGCCGCGACGGAGAGCGAGGTGGGTGCGCTGATCGACACCCTGGCCGGATCCGAGGACGCGCTGTGGCCGCGTGAGGAATGGCCCCCCATGGAGTTCGACCGCCCGTTGGCCGCCGGGGCGGTAGGTGGCCACGGCCCTGTCAGGTACACCGTCGCCACCTACGTCCCCTCCACGTGGGTGCGGTTCACCTTCAGCGGGCCACGCGGCTTTCACGGCTTCCACGAGTACGCCGTCCTGGCCGTCGACGAGGAGCACACACTGCTGCGCCACACCCTCGCCATGAACGCTCGCGGCCCGGCCCGGCTCACCTGGCCGCCGGTCTGGCGGCCACTCCACGACGCGCTCCTGGAGGACAGCCTGGACCGCGCCGAACTCGCCTGCACGGGAGCGGTCGCGCGCTCTGCCCGACGGGGTCGATACGTGCGGCTGCTCCGCGCTCTTGCTCGCTGATCGCTGATCGCGAAGCGGCCGCCACGCTCAAGTGAGCAATTTCAGTCAAGGCGTGCGCATCGTTGCCGCCAGTCGCGCGAACCAGCACAGTGGCAGCGTCAGTTGATCACGGCATTGAGGAGTTTCCTTGCCGCACCATCTCTCCTCGGTCAGTCCACGCCACGCCCTGGAGGCCAGTCAGGACCTGGTGAACCGACGCCGGGGCGTGCCGATGTTCGTCTCCTTGCGTTCCACTTCGCCCGTCGGCGATCCGCGTACCGAAACGAGCGATCCACCCCCTGCTCCCCCACAGTCCGACGACTCCGCACTCGCCGACGCCTTCTGCGTCTACCGCGATCAGCTCGAAGGGCACGCTGAAGAAGAAACAGAAGAAGAAACAGTGGTGCGTACGCTGCAGGCCCTCGCCTATACCAGCCTCGGGCCCCACCGCGTTCCACCCCAACCGTCGACTCCGACTCCGACTCCGAGTCCGACACCGCCGCCGGGCCACGCACACGGCTCGCGTCGGGAGTTGTCGGCCGAGTTGGGCGTCAGCGCGGAGCACACGGCGGACGACCTGCGTGCGGGCCAGTTCCTGCGCATGGTGAACTACCACAACACTCCGGCCAGTTGGAAAGGCGAGCTGGTGGCGGAACTGCGCCGCTACGCGGAGGACTTCGAGACAGTCACTGTCGCCGATCTCGACCGCTTCTCGCGAACGGGAGTGTGGCACAAGTCCCGCCCTGGGCTGCTGCCAGTCTTCTACGAGGGGTATCGGGACAACTACGAAGTCGCCGCGGCTGCCTGCGATGAGGCCGGGGTCGTCGGCTGGTTCTTCGTCTGCACAGCCTTCGTGGACACCCCCGCCGAGGCCCAGTACGACTACGCCCTCGCCCACCGGATCAAGCTCGTGCCGGAGAACCCGCGCGGTGAACGCATCGCCATGAGCTGGGACGAGATAGGCGACCTGCACCGGCGCGGCCATGTGGTCACTCCGCACACCGCCTCCCACGCCCTCGCCCGCAAGGTGCTCACGCAGGAGCACATCGAGCGTGAAGTGGTCGAGCCGAAGCGGCTGATGGACCGCGTCACGGGCGGATCCGCGCTGTGCACCGCATGGCTGGAGGGCACCTCCTGGACGGGCGAATCGCCGGCCGACCGGGCCCTGGTCGAGGCCGGCTATCGCTTCGTGTTCAGCAACACCATGGTGCAGAGGCTGCCCGACTGATCCGGAGAGCGCGGAGAGCGCGGAGAGCGCGGAGAGCAGGGAACTGGACTGCGGTGCGGCACGCGTGTGCCGCCCCGCAGTCCCGCTGGCCGCGTCCCGCTGCCCCGTCTCCTGCCGAGCCCCGCTACCCGATGTACTGGATCATGGTGTTGCCGAACTGGTAGCGGTAGCCCGCCTCACGCAGCGCCGCGTCCACCGCCGGGTCCGCTCCGTGCGGCGTGCCCCACAGGAAGGCCGTGCACGCGGCGTCCTGGCCGGTGACCGCGTCCATCCGGCGTTTGGGCTCGGCGATCTCGCGCTCGAAGTCCTGGCCGGTGTGCAGGGAGGCGGCCGCGGCGTGGTTGGCGGTGTGCGGGGTGACCACGTGCCGTTGGCTGAGTTCCGCGACGTCGTCCCAGGTCATGGCGAGGCGTTCGCCATCGCGGTTTTCCTGCACCAGATCGATGTGGTGCCCGTTGGCGTACTCGTACTGGTCCTCGACGGGCACGTCCAGGAATGCGGTGCAGATGAAGAACCAGGCGGTCAGACCTGCCTCCTCGGCAAGGGGCGCGGCGACCTCGGCGTTGTTGCGGTAGCCCTCGTAGAAGACCGGGATGACGCCGGGGCGGCTCTTGTGCCAGCGGCCGGTGGTCCGGAACAGGTCGAGATCCTCCAGGGTGACGGCGGAGAAGTGTTCGGCCAGAGCCTTCAGTTCGCCGCGGATCTTGTCCCTGTCGGCGTGCGGGGTGTTGTGGTAGTTGACCACGCGCAGGTACTGGCCGGAGCGGAAGGCCTGTTCCTGGACGGAGAAGGACGGGAGCCGGGTCTGCGGGGTGGTGTTGGTGTTCATCGCTGGGTCCCGTCCTTCTGCGCGGTGGCGGTGGGGGGTGTGAAGTGGACTGCTCCCATGAGCTGGAGGACTTCGATCAAGGAGGGTTCGGCGTCGTCCGGCGCGTCGGGTGCGAGCGTGCCCTGGTAGTGGCGGAGCAGCCCGGCGAGTTCCTCACCTTCGGGGTCCGGCTGTGCCGGTTCTGACTGCTGGTTGCCGTCGCGTGAGGGAACCTGCAGGGCCAGGATCATGGGGATGCCCTCACGTTCGAGGACCCGCTCGCCCAGTGCGGTGAGCAGCGCCCGAGGGTCGGGGACGGGTTCATGGCGGGGCGCGGGACTGGTCATGCATTGACTCCTGTGAGGTCGAAGTGCTGGCGGGATTGGCTGGTGTCAGGGGGTGGCCGGCTTGGCGGTGGCCAGTCCGAGGGTGGCCTGCTAGGCGGTGGCCGGCCCGGCGATGGCCTGCTAGGCGGTGGCCGGCTCTGGGGTGAGGAGGCGGAGCTGTTGTTCCGTGGCGCGTGCGACCGCCTCGCGGCCCGCCGCGAGGTAGCGCCGTGGGTCCACGCCGCTGTAGTCGTCGAGGCCGATGCGGACAGCCCGGGTGAAGGCCGCGCTCAGATGCGTGCCGAAGTTGATTTTCCGCATGCCGTGGGTGATCGCCGACCGGATTTCCTGGTCCGGCACGCCGGATGAACCGTGCAGGACGAGCGGCACGTCGATGGCCGCGCGCAGCCGGGCGATGAGGTTCTGGTCGAGCGAGGCGTTGCGTTCGGTCATGGCGTGGGAGCTGCCGACCGCCACCGCGAGCGCGTCCACTCCGGTGGCGCGTACGTAGTCGGCGGCTTCGGTGGGGTCCGTGCGCGCCGTGGCGGAGTGGACCCCGTCCTTGCCGCCGATCTCGCCCAACTCGGCCTCGACCCAGATGCCTTCGTCATGGAGGCGTGCGGTGACGGCGGCCGTCCTGGCGACGTTTTCCGTGTGCGGCAGCCGTGATGCGTCGAACATGACCGAGCCGCAGCCGAGTTCCCGCGCGCGCAGCACGAGCTCCTCGTCCTCTACGTGGTCGAGGTGCAGGGCGAGTGGCATACCGCAGCGCCGGGCGATGGCCGCGGCGGCACTGAGCAGCGGCGCGGGGTCGTCGCGGTGGTAGCGGACCGCGTTGTGGCTGACGGCGAGGATGGCCGGTGACTTCGCGGCCTCGCAGGCCTGGGCGACGGCCTCGGCCTGTTCCAGGGTCACGATGTTGAAGGCGAGGACCGCGGAATCCGTGCGTACGGCGTGGTCCATCAGACTGGCGGTGGGGACCAGGGGCATGGGGCACCTCTGTGTGGCTGGGGCCGGGCGGAGTGGGCATGGGGCTCAGGCGCTGATGACGGTTCGGCTGCGGCTGTCGAGGGCCCGGCACACGGGGTGTTCGGGAGCGGCGTCGGTGACCAGGGTGGCCACGCGGTCCAGCGGTGCCAGGCGCACCGGCCCGCGGCGTCCCAGCTTGGACTTGTCGGCGAGTACGACGACGCTGCGTGCGGCGGCCAGGAGGGCACGGTCGGTCTGGGCCTCGTCGACGTGGGCCCCGGTGAGTCCCGCGTCGTCGTCGAGACCGAAGGCGCTGGTGAGGATCTGGCTGATCTGCAGTTCGTGCAGCGCGTGCTCGGTCAGGTGGCCGAGGAGCGACTGCTCCCGGTGGCGCAGGATGCCGCCGAGCACGATGACGTCGACGTTGGAGGTGGCCGAGAGGACTTGGGCGATCGGCAGGGCGTTGGTCACCACGGTGAGGCCGCGTCGCTCCCCCAGCCTGGCGGCGAGGGCCTCGGTCGTCGTGCCTCCGCTGATGAGGACGGTGCTGTGGTCGGGGATCAGGCGCAGAGCGGCTTCGGCGATCCGGCCCTTCTCCTCCGGTTGGGTGGATGCCCGCTGCGGTTGGTCCGGCTCGAAGGCGCCGTCCACGGTGGTTGCGCCGCCGTGTACGCGGCGCAGCATGCCCTGCAGTTCGAGGTCGCGCAGGTCGCGCCGGACCGTGGAGGCGCTGATGCGCAGCAGGTCCGACAGTTCCTGGACGTTGACCGTGCCTCGGCGTCGCAGCCAGGTCAGCACGGCGTGCCGGCGCTGGGGGGCGAGCAGGTGATCAGTAGCCACGGGACCGGTCCACCAGGTTGATCAGATCCCGGCCCACGAGGAAGCGCTCCACGTTCGAGCCGACGAGTTCGAGGGTCTGCTCCTCGTAGTCCGGCGCGAAACCGGCGACGTGCGGTGTCAGGATGACTCCTGGCTCGTTCCACCAGGCGTGGTCCGCGGGCAGGGGTTCTTCGTCGAAGACGTCGAGGGCGGCTCCCGCGATGCGGCCCGAGCGGAGCCCAGCGCGCAGGGCGTGTTCGTCGACGATGCCGCCGCGCGAGACGTTGACGACCATCGCGCCGTCCTTGAGTGCGTCGAGCGCCGCGGCGTCGATCATGCCGCGCGTCTCGTCCGTGAGCGGGCAGGTGACCACGAGGTAGTCACAGCGGCTCAGGAACGTGTGGAGGGCGTCCGGGGTGTAGAGCTCGGCCGGCTGCGGTGAGTCGTCGGCGGGCGTTCCGAAGAACTCACCGGCCCGTGGTCCGCTGCCGCGCTTGAGGCCGAGCACGGTCATGCCGAACTCGCCTGCGAGACGGCCTATTTCGCGGCCGATGCGCCCGTAGCCGACGACACCGACGGTCGCGCCACGCAACCGGCGCGGCATGAGGGTGTTCCAGCGTTCGGCGGGCGAGGGCCACGTGCCGCTGTGCTGCACCTCGATGGCGCGGGGCAGGCGATGTGCGAGGCCGAGCAGCATCATCAGCACGTACTCGGCCATGGGCACGGGCGAGATGCCTCCGATGGAGGTGAGCGGCACCGGGAGGTCCCATACCTCCGTGTCCTTCAGGTGGTCCGCGCCGGAAGTGTCCAGCTGGATCCAGCGCAGGTCAGGTGCCGGGTGTTCGGTGGCCGGGAAGACGGCGCCGGTGTGCAGGATCTGCGTCCGGCGCCACACCTCTTCGGGCACGTCCTTCGGGGAGGTGGCGGGGATCTGGGTGACGCTGAGCCGCGGGTGGCGTGCGCGCAGCTCGTCGAGCCACCAGTCGGGAAAGGAGAGAGTGCTCAGGTAGTGGACGGGGGACGAAGAGGTCACTTGATTCCCGATCGTGCGAAGCCCTGGACGAAGTACTTCTGGAAGCAGAGGAAGAGAACGACCATGGGCAGTACGGAGAGGAGAGCGAGCGCCATGATGGCGCCGTAGTCGGCGGTGTACTGGCCGTTGACGAACTGCATGCCGACGGCGAGGGTGTACAGCCGCTCGTCCTTCAGGACGGTCAGCGGCCAGGCGAAGTCGTTCCACTGGTAGAGGAAGGTCAGCAGCGAGAGAACCGCGATGAGCGGCTTGCACAGCGGCAGGACGACGGTGAAGAAGGTGCGCAGCTGTCCGGCGCCGTCCATCCGCGCGGCCTCGATGACTTCGTCGGGGATGCCGAGCATGAACTGCCGGGCGAGGAAGACCCCGAAGGCGGTGGAGGAGGCGGGGACGATGACGGCCCAGAAGCTGCCGAACATGCCCATGGCACTGACGAGTTTGAACTGAGGCACCATCAGTACCTGGACCGGCACGGTCATGGTGCTGAGCAACAGCAGAAAGATCAGGTTGCGGCCGCGGAAGCGCATCTTGGCGAAGGCGTATCCGGCCAGCAGGTTGCAGGAGACCGTGATCAGGACGACCAGGCAGGTGATCACGGTCGAGTTCATCGCCCAGGTCCCCACCGGCAGCCGGAACACGCGGCGGAAGTTGTCCAGGGTCGGTGCGCTCGGCCAGAACCGCAGCTGCGAGGTGTGCAGGTCCGCGATGGGCGAGAAGGCGACCAGGATCATCCAGAACAGGGGCAGGGCCATGGCCAGACCGATGATCACCGCTGCCGCCACGCGCAGCGGACGGTGGCGGTCGCGTCGTCTCGGGTGTGTCGCTGCGGGGGCTAGGGGAGGGGATCCGGGGCGTCTGGCTGAGGAGGTCACGGACATCGGTGTCCTTTGGGGAGGCGGGAGGGATGCGGCGGGGTGCTAGGTCAGCCGACCGTGTCCCTGTTGCGGCTGAAGCGCCACTGCAGCGCCGTGAAGATCATGACGATGACGTACAGGACGATGCCGATGGCGGCCGCGTAGCCCTGCTGCCGTCCTTCGAAGCCGTTGCGGTAGGCGTAGGTGATCATGACGTCGGTGGCGTGGCCAGGACCGCCGAGGGTCATCACGTAGACGGTGTCGAAGACTTGGAACGAATAGATGACGTTCATGATGAGCAGGAAGAACGTGGACGGTCCCAGCAGCGGGACGGTGATGTTGCGCAGCCGCTGCCAGGGGCCCGCGCCCTCCACTTCGGCCGCCTCGTACATCTCGGGTGAGATGCCCTGCAGACCGGCCAGGTAGATCACCATGTTGAAGCCGATCCGCATCCACAGCGTGATCAGCACGACGGACGCCATGGCGGCGCTGCCGCTGGTCTGCCAGGGGGCGGCAGGCAGTCCGAGGGTGGCGAGCAGCTTGTTGAGCAGGCCGATGTTCTGGTCGAACATCAGGGTTCCGATGAGGGCGGTCGCCACGCCGGAGATGACCATGGGCAGGTAGACGAGGGTGCGCCACAGCGGGCGCGCGGGCATCACCTTGTTGAACAGCAGCGCGATGCCGAGCCCAAGTGCCATCTCGACGGGTACGGTCGCCACGCAGAAGACCGCGGTGTTGAGGACCGTGCGCCAGAAGACGGGATCACCGGCCAGCTGGCGGTAGTTGGCCAGGCCTGCCCAGGTCAGGGAGGCGAGCCCGGTGCTGTACTGGAAGCTCAGTACGACGGCCATGACCAGCGGGACCAGCAGGAAGACGGTGACGAGGACGAGGTTCGGTCCGAGCGTGCAATAGGCAGCGAGGGTCTCGCGAAAGCGCGCTGCTCTGCGGGCGCCCGGCGGGGGTGGTGCCGGCGCGGGTGTGGTCGGGCGCACGTCGCGCGGCGACGAGGCGATGGTGGCCATGGCAGCTCCTGGGTGCGGTGGACAGGGCCTTACGCGGAGGCCAGCGCGGTCCGGGTGGATGCGGCGATGTTGCGCAGGGTCACGTCGGCGGGCTGGCGGTTGACGAAGGCGGCTTCCAGTTCGTCCTGCAGCGCGGAGTTGATGCGGCCGAACCCGGGCACGGCGATCTGTTCGGTCATGGCCGGGGTGAGCACCGTGGCCTGCTCCGCGTACACCGGCATGAGGTCGGGCCGCACCGCGTAGTCGAGATGCTGGTTGAGCAGCGAGCGGCGGGTGGGCAGCACGACGCACTGCTCGCAGAAGCGGACCATGTTCTCCTCGTTCGCGAGGAACTTGAGGAAGTCTGCGGCGAGTTCGGGGTTCTCGGTGGTGCGGGTGGCGGCCACGGCGTTGCCGCCGAGGTCGGTGGCCGCCTGGCGTCCGCGCGGCTGGTAGGTGACGCCGTACAGGTCCTTCTTCAGCGCCGGGTCGATGGTCGGCAGCAGGAAGTCGCCGGCGAAGCTCATGGCGACGGTGCCCGCGGTGAACAGCGGGTCGGGGTACGCGGCGCTCTTGACCGAGCTGTTGGGCGGGACGAAGCCCTGCCGGAAGAAGTCCTGTGTGAAGCGCAGGGCGCGCAGTCCGGCTTCGGATTCGATGGCCGGTGCGGTGCGGCTCTCGTCAAGGATCCGGCCGCCGGCCTGCCACAGCCATGTCAGCCAGCGGAACGCGCCGGCCTGCTGCCAGCCGTAGACGAAGGGATAGACCCCGTGCAGTTTCTTGCGCAGTCGTGCGCAGATCTCGGTGAACTCGTCCCACGACCAGGCCTCGTCCAGTGAGGTGGGCACGGACGTGATCCCCGCGGTGCGGAACATGTCCTTGCGGTAGAGGACCGCCGTCGTGTCGGTGTGGTGGGGGACGGCGTACGGCTTGCCCTCGTGGCAGACGGCCTCCCACAGAGCGGGCAGGAAGGCCTTGCGGTCCTGCTCGCCGAAGTAGGGGCTGAGGTCGAGGAGTTGGCCGCTGGCGCTGTACATCCCCAGGTTCGCGTAGTCGCAGCGGAACAGGTCGGGGGCCCGACCGCCGGCGAGCAGCGCGTCCATGTTGGTGTACATCTGCTGGTAGGACTCCATCCGGATCTGCACCCGGATGCCGCGGTGGCGGCGTTCGTACGCACGGGCCAGGGCCTGGAAGGCCGCGATCTCGCCGTCGCTCCCCCACAGCGAGAAGGTGAGCGTGTCCGCTCCCGCCGAGCCCGTGTTCGAGGGCGAGAAGCCGGAGCGCCGGGCGATGCCGACCGCTCCGGCGCCTGCCACCGCGGTGGCAAGGAGCGCTCGTCTGCCGACAGCCATGGTGCACAACCTCCGTCGTCAGGGGGGAGATTCGGCCGCGTGGGCCTTGATGCCTGTTTTGTAGTCGCCGCGACCAAGGTCAGTCAATAACAAGCAGCGCGTGATTTTAATTGCTCACTATTTCTTGACGCAGTCTGAGGGCCCGCTTAGCCTCAGCGCCCTTGTCCCGCGATTCCGAGTAGGGAGTACACGTATGCCGGTGATCCAGGTGACCGCCCCCAGGGCAGCCGACGGCGCGCACGACGCGGCGCGGCTCGAGCAGCTCTGCGCCCAGGTCGCCGCGGCTCTGGGGCTGCCGCCCTCAGGGGTGGTCGCGGTGCTCTGCGAGGCCGTGCTGACCAGCACGGGTGACGGGATCGTGGCTGCCTGGCCGCTGGCTGTCGTGCACGGATCCGACCGGGGCAGTGAGTTGACGCGCGGGGCGCTGGACGCAGCAGCGGGGGCGTTGGCCGAAGGGTGGGGCGTCCCGCGCGGGGAGGTCTGGGTCGAGTGGGCGGGCCTGCGGCCGACGGCCGCCTGACCGGGCCCGGCTGAGGCCGGTCAGACCTGCACGACGTCCACACCGGCGGCGCGCAGCGCGCCCAGCTCGTTCTCGGGCGCCGAGCCATCGGTGATCACCCGGTACAGCCGGTCGGCGGGGGCGATCCGCACGGGTCCCGAGCGGCTGAACTTCGATCCGTCGACCAGGGCCGTGACCCGCCGGACGCGCGAGAGCAGCCAGCGGTCGGTCTCCGCCTCGTCCACGTGCGCGCCGCTGATCCCGGCGCCCGTGATGCCGTAGGCGCCCACGAACGCCTCGTCCACCTGCAGCTCTTCAAGGGCCTGACGTGTCAGGTGACCCAGCAGGGACATCTCGCGGTGGCGCAGGTATCCACCGAGCACCACGGTACTGATGTCCTCGAACTGGGCGAGCTCACCGGCCAGATGGAGCGAGTTGGTCACGACGGTCAGCCGCTCGATCCCGTCGAGCAGCGGCACCATCGCGGCGGTGGTCGTGCCGCCCGTGACGAGGATCGTGGCGCCGGGGGCGATGTGCTCCACGGCGGCGCTCGCCAGCTTGCTCTTCTCCCAGGAGGCGAATCCGCTGCGCTGGGGACGGTCCGCCTCGTCCGCTTGGACCGCCTCGGCCATTGCCCCGCCGTGGGTACGGTTCAGCAGGCCCTGGGACTGCAGCGCGGACAGGTCCCTGCGAATGGTCGAAGGACTGACGTCCAGACGCTCGGCGAGCGTGCCCACATGGGCGACGCCCTCCGCGCGCACCGCGTGGAGCAGCCTCTTCCTTCGCTCGGCGCCCAGCATGGCCTGGTCTCTCTTCCCTCGACATGGTCCCGACGCCCCGCTCGGCCTCGGCACCCGTGGCATCTTGGGCCGACGGTGGCCCGCCTGCCGCCCCGGCAGCTTACTGGGGATGCTCATCCTTGCCGGAATGTGACTCGGATGTGTGCGATGGCTCAACTGCGTGTGTTGGCTCAGATGCGTGCGGCGGACGGCCCGCGCACGCTCACTTCGGCCGCGACGCCCACGGGCGGACCCTCCCCAACACGGCGTCCTGGTCCGCCGGGGCGTCCAGGAGAGCGAGGGCGGCGGCGGAGATCTCCTGCGGCGTGTGCCAGCGTGCCGTGTGCCCGTGCCCGCGCCCGTGCCCGTGCCAGCCCAGTACGAGCAGTCTGCTCACCGCTCCCGAACTGGCCGCGGCGGATAGGACATTGGGGAGCCAGGCCTCGGAGTCGGTGTTGGTATGGCTCGGCGCCGCCCATTCACTCGTCACCAGGAGAACGACGGGGCCGGCGACGACGGGACGGACGAGTTCGGCCAACGTGCCGGGGGGCATGGCGGAGGCGTACACCAAGGCACCGGTCAGCGGGGCCTGTTCGGCGGCGCGGCGCAGCTCCGCGCCGAAGGCGTCCGTCGTGACGTCCGCTGCGAGCGGGGTGACGCGGCCCGCTTGTTCGTCGGCGAGTTCTCGCAGGTCGGGCGCGGATCGGGCGACGGCGGTCACGGACACGGACCGTCCGGTCAGCGCCGTGACCGCGGGACGCAGGATACGAGTGGCTCCAACGACCAGCACACGTGCGGCCTTTGACGTGCGGGCAGGGCTTGGGCCTGAGGGCTGTTCGCCTGGGGGCTGTTCAGTCATCGGGCTCGTCGCCTTTCAGTCATCGGGCTCGTCTCCTTCGTCAGGGGCAGTTCAGCGCGTCCACGTCGGCGGGTCCATGGCACGTGGGAGCCGCGGCTCCACCCACGCTCCACCCACCCATCATCGCTCACTGTTGCTCGTTTCTGCTCATTGACGCTTGTTGATGCGAGTGAATAGGGTGCGGATGTGGCGCTGACGGCCGACGGCCCAGTATCAGCGCCGACGTTCTCGTCGCCCCGCCCGCGAGGTGTCCCATGGCTCTTCCCTCACCCTCCTCTCCCCGGACTCTGCGGACCGCCCCGCCACCCGTCTCACTGGGTGGCATCGGTCTTGCGCAGGGGCGCTACGGCATCCGCGGCAACCTCGAACTCGTACTCTGCGACGAACAGGACGGACTGTGGGTGCTGTGGTGCAACAGCGACCCCCAGGAGACGTCCCCCGAGCCCGGCGGCCCTCCGCCGGGCGAGTGGAGCGGCGCGCTGCGCTTCGCGACCGGTCGGCGCTACGACGACGTCACGGTGCTGCAGAGCCGGCACGGACCGCACCACCTCGAGCTCGTCGCCCGCTGTGACACCACGACGCACCGCCTGCGCTGGAGCCCCGGGGCGGCGTTCACCACGGAGCGACCCCCGCCGTTCCCGCCCGCCCGCGCCGTCGACACAGCGGAGAGCGCGAACGGCACCCTGTGGGCCGGTGTCCTCACAGAGGACGGTGAACCGCGCCTCCTGCGGGCCGACACCACCACCTACCCGCATCTCACATGGTCCGACGCGACTTGGGCGCGGGACCTGCCCGCCGACAGCAGATGGACGGCGATAACCCTCGTCGCGGTCGCACACGAAAAGCGCCCGGCGGTCGTGCTGGTGGGAGACCGCGAAGGCCTCTGCCTCTCCCCCACCGGCGCCACGCGTCCACTGCCAGCGAGCGCGGCCGTCGCCGCGGTCCCCGCCGACGGCGGCGCACGGATGTACTCGTGGTCCGAAGGCGCGTGGCTGACCGTTCTGGCGCCAGGGTCCGCCGACGCGATACGCCGCCTGCCGCTCCCGGGATCCGGAGAGATCACCGCCCTCGCGGCCACTCCCCTCGCCCACGAACCAGGCAGCACCGACATCGTCGTACGCCGTGGCGGACGGCTCTGGCATCTGCGCGACACCGGCCGCGAGGACGCCGTGACCGCCACCGAAGTCATGAGCAGGCTGACACCCGCACCGGGAAACGGCCCGCGTCCCGTGCACCGGGGCTGAGCGCCCACTCCTCAGGGCGCACGCCCAACTCCCCACCACCTTCAGCGAAGAGACCGACTTCAGCAAAGAGACCGAGGAATCAGCATGCGCATTCTCATCGTCGGCGCCGGAGGCGTGGGCACGGCCGCGGCCGGGATCGCCGCCCGACGCGACTTCTTCGAGCACTGCGTGGTGGCCGACTACGTGCTCGACCGGGCCGTGCGGGCGGCCGAAGCCACCGAGGACGCGCGTTTCGTCGCTGCCCGCGTCGACGCCTCGGACGAAGAGGCGGTCGCCGACCTGCTGCGCCGGCACCGCTGTGACGTGCTCCTGAACGCGACGGATCCGCGGTTCGTCATGCCGCTGTTCCGCGCGGCGCTGGCCGCTCGCATTCATTACCTCGACATGGCGATGTCGCTCTCCCGGCCCCACCCCGACCACCCGTACTCCCGGACCGGCGTCATGCTCGGCGACGAGCAGTTCGCTCTGGCCACCGCGTGGGAGAGCAGCGACCGCCTCGCCCTGGTGGGCATGGGCGTCGAGCCCGGCCTCTCCGACGTGTTCGCCCGCTACGCCGCCGACCACCTCTTCGACACCATCGACGAGATCGGCGTACGCGACGGCGCCAATCTGACCGTCGATGGGCACGACTTCGCGCCATCCTTCTCCATCTGGACGACGATCGAGGAATGTCTGAACCCGCCGGTCGTGTGGGAGAAGGAACGCGGCTGGTTCACCACCGAGCCGTTCTCCGAGCCGGAGGTCTTCGACTTCCCGGAGGGGATCGGCGAAGTGCAGTGCGTCAATGTCGAGCACGAGGAGGTTCTGCTCATCCCGCGATGGGTGGACGCCCGGCGCGTGACCTTCAAGTACGGGCTCGGGCAGGAGTTCATCGACGTCCTGCGCACGCTGCACAAACTGGGCCTTGACCGCACGGACAAGGTGCGCGTCGGCGACCTGGAGGTCTCCCCGCGTGACGTGGTCGCCGCCTGCCTGCCGGACCCGGCCGGCCTCGGTGACCGGATGCGCGGCAAGACCTGCGCCGGGACCTGGGTGAAGGGCGTCCGCGACGGCGCTCCCCGCGAGGTGTACCTGTACCACGTGGTCGACAACGAGTGGTCGATGACGGAGTACGGCTCCCAGGCGGTGGTCTGGCAGACCGCTCTCAACCCGGTGGTCGCTCTCGAACTGCTCTCGGGCGGGCAGTGGAAGGGCAGCGGCGTCCTCGGGCCCGAGGCGCTGCCCGCCGAGCCCTTCCTCGGACTGCTCGCGGAGTACGGCGCCCCCTGGGGCATGCGTGAGCAACAGCAGATGTGAGAGCGCTGTTCTCCTCGCCCGACGCGCCCGTCACGCCCGACGCGGGGCCTCCCGGCCTCCGCGTCCCTAACCCATCAACCATCCGCACCCGCCCCACCCCCGCACCTGCTCGAAGGAGCTCGCGTGAAGACCGCCGTCCCCGAAACCACCGAGGGCCCGTCCGTGCCGCAAGGCGCCGCCCACACGCACCGCGAAATCCTCCAACAACCGCGCCTGTGGGCCGAGATGGACTCCCGCCTTACGCAGGAACACTCCGCACTCGACGTGTTCCTCGCCCCCCTGCTCGCTGAGGCACGGCTGCGTATCGTCCTCACGGGCGCGGGGACCTCCGCCTACGCGGGGCAGATCGCACGGTCGGCCCTCGCGCGAGCGACGGGCCGCGCGGTCGAGGCCGTCGCCACGACGGACATCACGGCCCACCCCGACACATGCTTCGAGGAGCCCGACCGGCCGACCCTGCTGGTGTCCTTCGCTCGCTCCGGCAACAGCCCCGAGAGCATCGCGGCGACCGAGATCGCCGATCGGCTGCTCGACCACTGTGCCCACCTCGTCATCACGTGCAACGCGGACGGCGCCCTGGCCGCCCGGCATCGGGACCGCGCCGACTCCTACGTGCTCCAGACGCCGCCGGAGGCCGAGGACCAGGGCTTCGCGATGACCTCCAGCCTGACGTGCATGCTCCTCGGGGCGCTCAGTGCGCTGGGCGGCAGCCACGTCCAAGGGCTGGAGGACTGCGCCGCCGCGGCCAGGGCCCTGCTGTCCGGCGATGTGCCCGCAAGGATCGCGGAACTGACCGATCGCGCTCCGGACCGTTTCGTCTACCTGGGAAGTGGCGCGCTGCAAGCCCTCGCCGGCGAGTCCGCGCTCAAGCTGCTCGAGCTGACCGGAGGCGCGGTCACCGCTCTGCCCGAATCGTCGCTGGGCTTCCGGCACGGCCCCAAGGCGTTCCTCACCCAGCGCACGGCGGCCATCGTCTATGTGTCGAACAACCCCTACACGCGCCAGTACGACCTGGACATCTTCCGGGAGCTGAGCGGCGCCCTGCCCGCCGGCCAGGTGGTGGCCGTCGCCGCCCGGCCCGACGGGCTCCCGGCCGAACACACCTGGCTCCTGGAGGGCATGGCCGAGGCCGAGGACGCCGCGCTGGCACTGCCCGCCGTGCTGTGCGCCCAACTCATCGCACTGGCAGCTTCGTTGGCCTGCGGCATGCGGCCCGACAATCCCTTCCCCGACGGGGAGGTCAACCGGGTCGTCCAGGGCGTCACGATCCACCCCCTGCCGGCGCGCTGAGATCCCCTGACGACGCTCTGAGCAGGACGCCGGACACAGCACCAGACCTGGACCCATCGGAGAGAAGTGACGCCATGTATCTCGGAGTTGACGCCGGCGGCACGAAGACGGCCTTCGTCATCGTGGACGCCGCCGGGACGGTGCTCGGCGCGGCCGACGGGCCGTCCACCGCTCCCGCGCTCGGGGAGCACGGCTTGGAGACCGCGCAGGCCGTGCTGCGCGACGGCATCACAGAGGTCTGTCGGCTGGCGGGCACCGAGCCCATGCGGCTGCGTCACGCGTTCTTCGGGCTGCCCGGCCACGGTGAGTCCCCGTCCCTGTCCGCCGCGTTGGACGCGCTGCCCGAGCAGATCCTCGGGCACGACCGGTTCGCGGTGGGCAACGACATGGTGTGCGGCTGGGCCGGATCGCTCGGTCTCGCGGACGGCATCAACGTGATCAGCGGTACGGGTTCGATGGCGTACGGCGTCCTGCGCGGACGGGAAGCGCGCACCGGCGGCTGGGGGGAGCTCTTCGGTGACGAGGGCTCGGCGCACTGGATCGCGGTCCAAGCGCTGAACCTCTTCACGCGCATGAGCGACGGCCGGACACCTCCAGGCCCCCTCCTCGCGGTCCTTCGGCGCCGTCTCGGTCTCGACACCGACCTGGACCTCGTCGACGTCATGCTCCTGGGCCGGCCCGACCGCACCGCCGTCGCCGCGGTGAGCCGCCACGTCTCCGAAGCCGCGGCGGAGGGTGACACGCACTGCGCGCGCATCCTCACCCGGGCGGGGGAAGAGCTGGCCGAACTCGCCCGCGCCGCCCGGCGCGCGCTCAGCGCCGCGCCCGACGAGAAAGTTCCCGTCTCCTGGTCGGGTGGGGTGTTCACCGTCCCGCGCGTGCGTGAGGCGTTCACCCGCGCTCTGACCGCCTTCCCGGAGCCGTACGACGCCCGGCCGCCACTGGGCGCTCCCGTCAACGGCGCGGCTCTGCTGGCAGCCCGGCTCGCCGGTGAACCTCTGAACGCATGAGTCCCTGAGCCTTCACATGAGGCCCTGCCCCTTCGACTGACCGCCAACTGACCGCCCCACGCACACACTTCATCCGCGCCGCCGCTTTCCCCGCGGGACCGGGCGGCGGAGTCACCCGAAAGGACATGCTCGTGCCCGTCAGCAACTCCGACCGCCGCTCCCTCGTGCTCATCGGGGCCGGCAGCGCCGTCTTCACCCGCGGCGTGCTCGCCGATCTGATCAGCGCGGACGACCTGGGCTCCTGGGAGATCCGGCTCGTCGACGTCAATCCCGAGGCGCTCTCGGTCACCACCCGCCTCGCCGAGCGCATGGTCGAGGCACGGGGCGCCGAGAAGCGCATCACCGTGCGCTCGTCATCCGACCGGCGCAGCGAACTGCCCGGTGCGGACTACGTCGTGACCTGCGTGGGCGTCGGCGGCCGGCCCGCCTGGCAGACGGACCACGAGATCTGCCAGCGGCACGGCGTCTTCCAGCCGGTCGGCGACTCCGTGCTGCCCGGCGGGATCTCCCGAGTGCTGCGCACCACGCCCGTCATGGTCGACATCGCGCGCGACGTCGTCGAACTCGCCCCGCACGCCTACTTCTTCAACTACAGCAATCCGATGACGGCCAACATCCAGGCCATGACACGCCACGCGGGCGCGGAGGTCATCGGCCTGTGCCACGGGATGCACCACGTGCAGCGGGAGCTCGCCGCCTTCGCCGGGCTGCCCTTCGAGGAGACGTCGACGCTGTATGCGGGGATCAACCACCTCACGTTCATCTACGACTTCCGGCACAACGGCGAAGACGCCTGGCCCGTCGTGCGCGCACGGATGGAACGCGAACTCGCCGAGCCGGCCGACCCCGCCGACATCGGCGCGATCTGGGAGAACGGCAAGGCGTGGCACAACCCGTTCTCCTGGGAGTTCTTCCGCACCTACGGCGCGTACCCCGCGGCCAACGACCGGCACGTCGTGGAGTTCTTTCCCGAGCGCTGGGCGGGCGGTGACTACTACGGCAAGAAGCTGGGCGTCGACGCCTTCTCCGTACCGGAGATCCTCGCGTGGGGCGAGGAGCGCTACCAGTCGATGCGCGCCCAGGCCGAGGGGGGCGCGTCGCTGGACGAGTCCGCGTTCGACCGTTCCACCGGGGAGCAGGAGCAGCTCCTCGCGATCATCCGGTCGATCACGTTCGACCGGCGGGAGATGTTCTCGGTGAACGTGCCCAACCGGGGCAGCGTGCCGGGCCTGCCCGACGGGGCCGCCCTGGAGATTCCGGCTGTGGCCACCGCGCGGGGGCTGCGTCAGCTGCGGGTCCCGGACCTGTCGGCCCCGCTGACCGCGATCCTCGCCCGGCGCCTCGCGCCCGTGGAGCTGGCGGTCGAGGCCGCGATGACGGGCGATCGCGACATGGTGGTCGAGGCCGTGATCGCCGACGGCGCGGTCACCGGCCGGGACGCGGCCGCCGCCCTGACGGACGACCTGCTGCAGGCCCAGAGCCGCTTCCTGCCCCGCTTCTCCTGAATTGCCCGTCCCCAACCGCCCTTTCCCCACCGCCGTTTCCGAACGGCCAGCACGCCCACGAGCCTGGAGCGACTGTGAAGATTGCCCGAGTACGGTACGAGGGCCGGGTCCTGGCGGCCCGTGTGGAAGGCGGGACAGTGTTTCCCGTCGTCGCGGAGGACGAGCGGCACATGTCCGACGCCGTGCGCGACCTGATCGCTGACGGTAGGGCCGAGGAAGTGCTGAGTGCTGACGTGCCGGGGGTGCCCCTCGCCGACGTCGAACTCCTCAGCCCGCTTGCCGCTCCGCAGAAGATCGTCTGCATCGGACTGAACTACGCCGACCACATCCGCGAGACCGGTCTCCAGACACCGGAGGTCCCGCTTGCCTTCGTCAAGACCGCCCACTGCCTGACCGGCCCCCAGGCCACCGTCCGCGTGCCGCGTGGCACCACCGAGCAGCTGGACTGGGAGGCCGAGCTGGCCGTCGTCATCGGCCGCACGGCGCGCGAGGTGAGCGCGGAGAACGCCATGTCGTACGTCTTCGGTTACACCGTGGCCAACGACGTGTCGGCACGGGATGCCCAGTTCTCCGACGGGCAGTGGTTCCGGGGCAAGAACTTCGACGGGTTCTGCCCGCTCGGCCCGTGGATCGCCACCGCCTCCGACGTGCCGGACCCGCAGGGCCTGGCCATCTGCGCCCGCGTCAACGGCCGGACGGTGCAGAACAGTTCGACCAAGGAGATGATTTTCGGCGTGGCCGAGACCATTGCCTACCTGTCCCGGTACATGACGCTGTATCCCGGGGACGTCATCGCCACGGGGACCCCGCACGGCGTGGGCATGGGCCGCGATCCGCAACTGTGGCTGTCCGACGGGGACGTCGTGGAGGTGGAGGTCGAAGGGCTCGGCGTCCTGCACAACCCGATCCACGTCACCGGCTGACAACCGCCCGGACCCGCCGCCGCCCACGGCGGACCCCTCCCCCGCTCCACCCCCCTCTCCGTTGAAGGAGCCGCCATGAACATCGCCGACGATCCCGACCGCGCACCGGCCCGCTCACACCTGTACGCGATGGGCCTGACCGAGGAGGAGATGCGACAGCCCACCGTCGGTATCGCCTCGACCTGGACCGGGACGATGCCGTGCAACCTCACGCACCGTGACCTGGCACGTCATGTCGCCACCGGTGTGCGCCGGGCGGGCGGGACACCCATGGAGTTCAACACCATCGCCGTCTCGGACAACCTGACGATGGGTACGCCCGGCATGCGGGCCTCGCTCGTCAGCCGCGAAGTCATCGCGGACTCGATCGAACTCATGGGGCGGGCCCATCAGTTCGACGCCATGGTCTGCATCGTCGGCTGCGACAAGACGGTGCCGGCCGCGATGATGGCCATGGCGCGCCTCGACATCCCTTCCGTGCTCCTCTACAGCGGCAGCATGATGCCGGGTACGTGGCGTGGGCGCGAGGTGACCATCCAGGACATGTGGGAGGCCCTCGGCGAGCGGGCCGTCGGCCGCGTCAGCCAGGATGACGTGGACGATCTGGCCCGGCACGCCTGCCCGGGTGCCGGAACCTGCGCGGCGCAGTACACCGCGAACACGATGGGCACCGTCGCGGACTTCCTCGGCCTCGCACCGTTCGGCGTCGGCGACATTCCGGCCACGGCCGGGGAGAAGACCGCCGCGGCCGAACGTGTGGGCGAAATCGCCCTCGATGCGCTGGCCCGCGGTCTGCGGCCTTCCTCGATCCTGACCGAGGACGCCTTCCACAACGCGATCGTCTCCGTGGCCGCCATGGGCGGTTCCACCAACGCCGTACTGCATCTGCTGGCCATCGCCCGCGAGGCCGGCATCGACCTCTCCATCGACACGATCGGCACGGTGTGCCGTGAGGTGCCGATCATCACCGCGCTGAAGCCGTCCGGACCCCACACGGCGGCGGATCTGTGGCGGGCCGGCGGCACTTCGCTGGTGGCGGCGCGGCTGCTGGAGGCCGGTGTGCTGCGCGAGTCGGTGACCCTGATCGACGGCCGTTCACCGGCGGACATCGCCGCGACCGCCGTGGGGACGGAGGGGCAGACGGTGGTGCGCGAGGTGAAGTCCCCCGTCAAACCGGCGGGCGCACTGGCGATCCTGCGCGGCTCGCTCTCTCCGGACGGCTGCGTGCTCAAGCTGGGAGGGCGCCCCGACTTCGTCCGGCAGGGCCCGGCCCGGGTCTTCGACTCCGAGGAGGAGTGCTTCGAGGCCATTCAGGGCGGCCGGATCACGGAGGGCGACGTGGTGATCGTCCGCTACGAGGGCCCGGCGGGCGGTCCGGGCATGCGGGAGATGCTGTCGATCACCGGCGCCCTGGTCGGGCAGGGCCTCGGGGAATCGGTCACCTTGGTCACCGACGGACGCTTCAGCGGCGTCTCCCGCGGCCTCGTGATCGGCCATGTCGCCCCCGAGGCGTGGCACGGGGGCCCCATCGCGCTGGTGGCGGACGGTGACACGGTCGTCGTCGACTCCGCGCGCCGCACGCTCGACCTCGACGTCCCGGCCGAGGAACTCGCGGAGCGCCGGGCGCGCTGGACCCGCCCGGACCGCACGGTCGAACGCGGCGTCCTCAGCAAGTACGCGGCTGCCGTCGGCTCGGCGTCGGACGGCGCGATCACCGTGTGACGTCGACAGCCGCAGGCGCCGAAGTACGCCCTGGCGGCCGATGGAACCGGACCACACTGCCCGCCGAGTGTCGCTCGGCGGGCAGTGTGCGTCTGCGGGGTTGCATCGAAAAATCAGATCACTCTCCACTGAAACATCTGTTGGACAGGGTTTCGGAGGCGCCCAAAGATAGGTGCACTACCGCCTGACTGGAGGCCGAAATGGCGAGTGAAGAGACGGAAGTTGTCGTCGTGGGGGCGGGCCAGGCCGGTGTCGCGATGAGCGAGCACCTGGGGGCCGAGGGCATACCGCACATCGTCATCGAGCGGCACCGGATCGCCGAGCGCTGGCGCACGGAACGCTGGGACTCCCTGGTCGCGAACGGGCCCGCCTGGCACGACCGGTTCCCCAACCTCGAGTTCCCCGACATCGCCCCCGACGCCTTCGCGACGAAGGAACAGGTGGCGGAGTACTTCGTCGCGTACGCCGAGAAGATCGGCGCCCCGGTCCGCTGCGGTGTCGAGGTGACCTCGGTGCGCAAGCACGAGGGCCGGGCGGGCTTCCGGGTCGAGACGTCCGAGGGTTCCATCGACGCACGGTTCGTCGTCGCCGCGACCGGCCCCTTCCAGCGGCCCGTGATCCCGCCGATCGTCCCGGACGGCGCCGTGGCGACGCAGATCCACTCCAGCGGTTACCGTAATCCGGAGCAACTGCCCGAGGGCGCCGTCCTCGTGGTCGGTGCCGGCTCCTCCGGGGTGCAGATCGCCGACGAGCTGCGCAGGGCCGGGCGCCGTGTGTTCCTGTCCGTGGGCCCGCACGACCGGCCGCCGCGCGAGTACCGGGGGCGTGACTTCTGCTGGTGGCTCGGGGTGCTCGGGCTCTGGGACCTGACCACGCCACCGCAGGGCGCCGCCCATGTCACCATCGCGGTCAGCGGTGCGCACGGCGGCCATACCGTGGACTTCCGCGCGCTCGCCGATACCGGTGTCGAACTCGTCGGCATGACCGCGGCGTACGACAAGGGTGTGCTGCGCTTCGTGCCCGACCTCGCCGCGAACATCGCGGCCGGCGACGAGAAGTACCTCGCGCTGCTGCGGGCGGCCGACGCGTATGTCGAGCGCAATGGGCTCGACCTTCCCGAGGAGCCGCAGGCGCACGTCCTTGGCCCCGACCCGGCGTGCGTGAGCGACCCCCGGCTCGAACTCGACCTGGCGGAGGCCGGGGTCACCTCGATCGTCTGGGCCACCGGCTTCGCGGCCGACTACGGCTGGCTCGACGTCGACGCGTTCGACGAGAACGGCCGGCCCGACCAGCGCCGGGGCATCTCCCGCGAGCCCGGCGTCTACTTCCTGGGCCTTCCCTGGCTGTCCCGCCGCGGGTCGAGCTTCATCTGGGGTGTCTGGCACGACGCCCGGTACATCGCCGATCACATCACGACCCGGCGCGGATACCTCGCGTACGGATCCAACTGACCCGCGTACGGCACCAGCTGAGGAGCAGACCATGGCAAACGCCCCGATCGTGGCCGGCGGGCACACCCGGATCCGGCCGTTCAACACCCGCGACACCTATCCCGAGCAGAGCCTCGACAACGACCTCTGCCAGGCCGTCGTCGCCGGTGACACGGTGTACGTGCGCGGCCAGATCGGCCAGGACCTCGACACCAGCGAATCCGTCGGCGTCGGCGACGCCGAGGCGCAGGCCGAGCAGGCCATGGCCAACATCAAGATGCTGCTCGAAGAGTCCGGCAGCCGGATGGAACACCTGGTCAAGCTGACGATCTACCTGGTCGATCCGCGGTATCGGGAAGCCGTGTACCGCACGGTCGGGCGCTGGACCAAGGGCGTCCACCCCATCTCCACCGGCCTGGTCGTCTCGGCGCTCGCCCGTCCCGAGTGGCTGTGCGAGATCGATGCCGTCGCCGTCATTCCGAGGGCCGTCGTCGTTCCGAAGGAGGAGCGGGCATGACGTTCTCCCTTGTCGTACGCGACGGTGAGCGGTTCGGCATCGCGGGCAGCTCCTCCAGCCCCGCGGTGGCCGCCCGCATCGCCCATCTGCGGCCCGGCGTCGGCGCCGCGAGCTCGCAGAACATCACCGACCCCATGCTCGGCACGGCCCTCCTCGACGGCCTTTCCGCGCACGGTGACGCCGAGCGCGCCCTGGCCGAGGTCACCGGCGCCGCAACCAACGAAAAGACCATCGCCTACCGGCAGTTGACCGTCCTGGGACGGCAAGGCCCCGGCTTCGCCTACAGCGGCCCGCACACGCTAGGCACCTACGCGTCGGCCACCGCTGACGGCGCCGTGGCGGCCGGCAACATGCTGTCGGGGAAGCACATCCCCGGCGTACTCCTTGCGGCGTATCAGGAAGCCACCGGAGAGCTCGAGGAGCGGCTGATCACCGCGATGAAGGCCGCCGTCGCCGCGGGCGGCGAGCAGGGGCCGGTGCGTTCGGCGGGGTTGGCGGTCGTCGCGGACGTCGGCTGGCGGGTCACCGACCTGCGCATCGACTGGGCCTCCGACCCGATCGACCGGCTCGGCGAGCTCCTCGACGTCTGGCTGCCGCAGCGCGACGACTACGTGACGCGCGGCCTCGACCCGGCGACCTCGCCCTCGTACGGCGTACCCGGAGACGAACGATGAGCGCCCTGAAAGAGGCCGCCCGCTCGGCCGTCGACCGGCACGCCGACGAACTGGTCGCGTTGTCCGAATGCCTGCACGCCGACCCGGAGACCGCCTGGGAGGAACACCGAGCGGCCGCCCGCGTGCCGGAGCTGCTCGACCGGGCCGGGTTCGACGTCACCGCGTCCTACCTGGGCCTGGACACCGCGTTCCACGCCTCCTTCGGCAGCGGGCCCACCCGGATCGCGCTGTGCGCCGAATACGACGCGCTGCCCGGCCTCGGGCACGCGTGCGGGCACAACCTCATCGCCGCGAGTTCGGTAGGCGCCGCGCTCGGCCTCGCCGCCGTGGCCGACGACGCCGGGCTCACCGTCGAGGTCTACGGCACTCCCGCCGAGGAGGGCGGTGGCGGCAAGATCGAGCTGCTCGACCGGGGCGCCTTCGCCGGAGTCGATCTCGCGATGATGGCGCACCCGGCGCCCGTCGACGTAGCCGAGGCCCGCCCCTTCGCCGTCAGCCACTCGAAGGTCGCCTACACCGGAAAGTCCGCGCACGCCGCCGCTTACCCGGAGGCCGGGATCAACGCGGCCGACGCCTTCACCGTGGCGCAGGTCGCCATCGGCCTGCTGCGCCAGCAACTCCCGGCCTCCGCGCGCGTGCACGGCGTCGTGACGCACGCGGGGGACGCACCGAACGCCATCCCGGAGCGCTCCTCGGGCCGCTGGTACGTACGGGCCGAAACCCTCGCGGAACTCGCCGAGTTGGAGCCGCGCGTCATGCGGGCCTTCGAGGCGGGTGCGCTGGCGACCGGCTGCGACCTGGAGATCGAACCGGAGAGCAAGCCGTACGCGGAGTTCCGCGCGGACGAGAAGGCTCTGGCGCACTACCGTTCCAACGCCGTCGCCCTGGGGCGCGCATTCGCCCCGCCGGGCCAGGCCGCGCGCATGAACCGGGCCTCCACCGACATGGGCAACGTGTCGCAGGTGGTGCCCGCCATCCACCCCTACATCGGCATCGGCTCCCTGCCCGCCACCAACCACCAGCACGAGTTCGCCGCGTACTGCGTGGGCTCCACCGCACAGCGGGCGCTGCTCGACGCGGCGACGGCGCTGGCGTGGACGGGCGTGGACCGCGGCCAACCGGCAGAGGAGGCGTCGACATGACCGTGACCGAGCCTCAGGGCACCACGGCCGAGGTCCCCACCGACGTGGCCACGTTGCGTCGCAGTATCGCGGCGGGGGCCGTCGGCGTCTTCGTGCACTGGTTCGACTGGGCCGCGTACGCCTATCTCGCCGGCACAGTGGCGAAGGTGTTCTTCCCCGCCGGTGACAGCACGACCGGGCTGCTCGCGGTGTTCGGCGTCTTCGCCGTCTCCTTCGGTGTACGGCCGATCGGCGCGCTCGTCTTCGGGCCGCTCGGCGACAGGATCGGCCGCAAGCGCACGCTGTCCCTGGTCATCTTCATGATGTCCGGCGCGACGCTGGCGATCGGCCTGCTGCCGGGCTACGACTCGATCGGGGTCGCCGCCCCGGTGCTCCTGGTGGTCCTCCGTCTGATCCAGGGGTTCGCGGCGGGCGGCGAGTTCGGCAGCGCGGCCAGCTTCCTCGCGGAGAGCGCGCCGCGCCGGCGGCGCGGATTCGGTGTGAGCTGGCTGGAGGTCGGCTCACTGCTCGGCTTCCTGGCCGGCTCGTTCGTCTTCCTGCTCCTGTCGACGGGGCTCGACGACGCCCAGCTCACCTCCTGGGGCTGGCGTATCCCGTTCCTCGTCGCGGCGCCGCTCGGCATCATCGGCGTGGTAATCCGCAACAAGATCGAGGACACCCCGGAGTACCGGGCGCTTGAGGAGAACGACACCGTCCCGCGCAGCCCGGCCCGCGAGCTGCTCCGCTCCCACAAGCGCCAACTTCTCCAGGCGGCGGGCCTGATGGCAGCCATGCATGTCCCCTTCTACGCGGTCCTTACCTACCTGGTCACCTACGAGACCGACCACCTCGGTCACTCGGCCGACAGCGCGGCCCTGCTGTCCACCGTCATCTCCCTGCTCGGCCTCGTGCTGGTACCCCTGTCCGGCAGGCTGTCCGACCGGGTGGGCCGCAAGCCGGTGTTCATCGGGGCGACGGCGGCCCTCCTCGTCGTCGCCACCCCCGCGTTCTGGCTGATGCGGACCGGGATGGCCGGAACGTGGATCGCCGGTCTCACGCTCGGCGCGATCCTGGCCGCGATCCTCGGCACGTACGCGGTGTGGTCGGCGGAGGTCTTCCCCACGCGCACCCGGCAGAGCGGGCTCTCCATCTCGTACAACGTGACGGCGGCGCTGTTCGCGGGCACCGTGCCGTACTTGATGACGCTGCTCATCTCGGCGACCGGGAGCACGCTGGTGCCGGGCCCGTATCTGATGGTGTTCGCCGTGGGCGGCCTGATCGCGGCGCTCTCCCTGAAGGAGACGGCCGGCTCGGCGCTGCTGCATGCCGAGGACGTGGCGGCTCGGACGCGGACGACGCCTGGATCGGACGTGGACGGCGCCTAGAGTCGGGCCCGCACCCGGTCACCTAGCACGAGGGCTCGTATGACGTCGCCGTTGGGTTTCACGCTCGTTCAGCTGCGCTACTTCCTGGTCGCCGCCGAACGCGGCTCGATGACGGAGGCGTCGGCGCAGCTGCACATCGCGCAGTCCGCCGTGTCCGCCGCCATCCACAATCTGGAGCGGGACCTCCAGGTGCAGCTGTTCATCCGCCGCCGGGGGCGGGGCCTGACCCTGACCCCGGCGGGGGAACGGCTGCGGACGCAGGGCCGTGACCTCATCGCCCGCGCGCGCGAGGTCGAGCGGGAGGCGCGGGGGGACGGCGCGGCGCTCTCCGGTCCGGTGACCGTCGGGTGCTTCGTGACCCTGGCCCCGTACTATCTGCCGCGTCTGTTCAGCGAGTGCACGCGCCTGCACCCGGGCATCGAGATCGACGTGGTGGAGGCGGAGGCGGATCAGCTCGTCGAGGCCCTGACCGCGGGGCGCATCGACTTCGCCCTCACCTACGATCTGGGCCTTTCCACCGAGCCGGAGCTGCGCAGCGAGACGATCGCCCGCGCCCCCGCCTACGTCATCGTCGCGGCCGACCACCCACTGGCGGGCCGGGGCAGCGTGCGCCTCGCCGAACTGTCCACGGAACCGCTGGTCCTCCTCGACCTCCCGCACAGCCGCGACTACTTCCGCTCCCTCGTCGCCGCCACCGGCACCGCCCCCGACGTCCGCTACCGCACCCGTAGTTACGAGACGGTGCGCTCCATGGTGGCCCGCGGACTCGGCTACTCCGTGCTCAACCAGCGCCCCGCGACCGACCGGACCTACGGCGGCGGCGAGATCGCGGAGCTCGAACTCCGGGATGCCGGGCGCCCGTTGGAGGTCAGGATCGCGACGCTGGACGGCATGACGCAGACCGCGCGGGCGCGCGCGGTGATGGACGTGCTGCGGGAGAGCACCGACGCGTCGTAGCCGCCCGCTTTGCAGAGTACGGCTGGAGTATCAATAGGGTGTCCCCCATGCCTGCCACGCTGAGTTCCACAAAGTCCGCCGCCGCGCTCCGCAGATCGGCGCGGGTCTCCGTCGAGTTGCTGCTGGTTGTTGTCGCCGCCGCGGTGGCCCTGTGGGTTCTGGGCCGGATGTGGTCGGTCGTCTGGCCGCTCATAGTGGGACTCCTGCTCACCACACTGACCTGGCCTGCGGCCCACTTCCTGCGCCGACGCGGGTGGCGCCCCGCCCTGGCCGCCTCGGTGGTGACCGTGCTGTTCCTTCTGGTCGCCGCGGGCATCGTGGCGCTGATCGCGGTACCGGTGGCCTCCGAGTCCGGTGAACTGGCCGACGGCGTGGCCGATGGCATCGAGAAACTGCGCGAATGGGCCGCCGGGCCGCCCCTGAACATCGACGACGCCCAGATCTCGGACGGCGTCGACTCGGCGACCTCCCGGATCCAGGACAGCGTCGGCAGCATGGTCACCACTCTGTTCACCGGACTGAGCACCGTGTTGAACGGTCTGGTCACCGCGATCCTGGCGCTCTTCCTGATGTTCTTCTTCCTCAAGGACGGACCGCGGTTCCTCCCGTGGCTCGCCCGTCAGCTCCCCGGCCGGCTCGCCGACGACATCCCGATCGTGGCGACGCGCAGCTGGAACACTCTGGGCGCGTTCGTGCGTTCCCAGGCCTTCGTCGGCCTGCTCGACGCGGTCTTCATCGGTCTGGGCCTGTGGATCCTGGGAGTGCCCCTCGTGCTCCCGCTGGCCGTGCTGACGTTCGTGTCCGCGTTCGTGCCGATCGTGGGCGCCCTGTTCGCCGGCTTCGTGGCGGTGCTGATCGCGCTGGTGTCCAACGGCCTGACGGACGCGCTGATCGTGCTGGCGATCATCGTCGTGGTGCAGCAACTCGAGGGCAACGTGTTCCAGCCGATCATCCAAAGTCGCGGTCTTGGCCTGCACGCGGCGGTGGTCCTGCTGGCCGTCACCCTGGGCGCGAACCTGGCCGGCGTCGTGGGCAGCCTGCTCGCGGTACCGGCAGCCGCCCTGATCGCGGTGGTCTGGAACTATCTGCGGGAGCAGCTCAGCGACCCGCCGCAGGAACCGGAGGCCGACGATACGTCGCCGGGCGCAGCGGTCCCGTCGTAGCCACCTCTCGTAAGATGCCGGGATGCTCAAGCCGATATCGATGAGCCGCCGCAAGTGGGTTGCCGCGTGGGCCGGGCTGTGCGTGGCCGGCCTCGCCGTGACCGCCGCGCTGGACGCCTCCTCCGCTCGGGACCAGCAGCCCGAGAAGTCCGTCAGCGCCGAGTGCGACAAGTACATCTCGGACATCGAGACGCAACTGGCCAAGGCCGAGCAGGAAGGCAAGGAAGACGGAGTGGTGGCCCTCGCGGGAGTCCACGCCGGCCCCGAGAACGACGACTGCGGCGACGCGTTCCGCGACCGTTTCGGAGGCGATGAGTGATGAGCGCCCGTGCGACGGCCGGGCGCCCGTCTGACTAGGGGACCCCGTTGAAGGGCACGTTGCAGGGATGAGAACCCACCTGCGCAACGGTCCGCACGGCTATGGAGTGGTCACGAAGACGCTTCACTGGGTGGTCTTCGTGGCCATGGCCGCGCAGTTCGTCGTGGGGTACCTGCTCGACCCGGACGACGGCGGCCACGGTCGGGGGCGCGGCCGTGGGCGTGGTGAGGACTCGGGCCGAGGGCGAGGCCGTGGCCGGGGCTCGGAGGAGGGGTATGAGCCCTTCGGCGACGATTCGCTGCTGACCGTGCACGTCGTACTCGGCGCCGCGGTCCTCCTCCTGGGTGTCGTCCGGATCGCCTGGCGGCTGGCCACGCCACTGCCCCCGTGGGCGCCGACTCTTACCCAACGAGAGCGACGTATCGCGCACGGCACCGAGACGGCGTTGTACGCGGCCATGCTCGCCGTCCCGGCCACGGGCATCGCACTGGTGCTGTCGGGTGACGGGCTGCTCGCTGTGCATGTCGCCGCGCAGATCCTCTTCTTCGCGGCTCTGGCGGTCCACGTCGGTCTGGTGCTCAAGCATCAACTGGTCGACCGCGACCACCTTCTGCGCCGTATGACCTGCCGTCACTCGCCAACTCAGCCACCTCCGAGATCATGGTGACCCAGCGCGACTGGGCCGCTCACCGCAGCCGACCGCGGCGGCGCGACTCCCTGCTGAGCGTCAATGCCCACGTCGGAGGAGAGCGCGCCGCGCGCGGCCGGGTTGGTACGGAGGTTGCCTGCGGTACGTGGCGGTGTGCCAGGCGGGTGGCGTGCTCGGTCAGCGGACCTTCGTCAGCTCACCCTTGTCCTTGAGGGTGGCGATCCCCCTGGCCCAGAGGCTGTTGACCCGCTGGCGCTCCTGCGCGTTCGGGTAGGCGTTGGTGCAGGACGTGCCGGGGCCGCCGCCGGACATCAGCTCGCTGCACGGGCCCGAGTAGTGGTCGGGCAGGCCGAGCACGTGCCCCGTTTCGTGAGACGTCACACGGGTGGAGTTGTACTGCTGGTTCTGCCGGTAGTCCAGGAAGATGTAGCCGTGGCCCCGCCCGTCGGTGGAGGCGTACGAGCCACGCGAGTCGTTGCCCTCGCGGTACTCGAAGTCGGCGGTCGAGCTGGTCTCCTGGAGCTTCACGTTACTGACCGAGGAGTTCCAGATCTGCGTGCTCTGCGCTATCTGGCTACGGAAGCTCGGCGCCCGGGTCGTGCGGTACCGGACGGTGACGACCTGGATGCCCGGTTGCGCCGCCTGCTTCTTCAGCGCCGACTTCATGACGGCGTCGAAGAACTTCCGGTTGGCGGCCTCGTTCTCGGCGGAGCCCGCGTACGCCGACGTGGCGCTCGTGGAGAGGGGCTTGACCACCTCGGGCGAGGGCGCGGCGAACGCCGAGGGGGCGGCGGCGAGCGAGCCGACGAGAGCGACGGCGCCGAGGATGGCGAGCGATCTGGTGCGGGATCTGGTGCGGGATCTGGTGCGGGAAATGTTCATGGGGGGTGTGTCCCTTCCCGATGTCCGGTGGCCTGTATGGCCGGGGCTGCCGGGAACTTCGGGGCACGCGATGCCCGGGATCCCGGGACCGAGGGCCTGCGGTGCGCCCTGTGGTCGGGACGAGTATCGGGACGGCGGGGCCCGTTCGTACCGATACCGATCGGTGATAGCGGGAGAGCATCAACTGCGGTGCGTAGGCGGGGACTTGGTCTGCGCCCGGGACACTGGACGAGCTGTCGACCGACATGCCCGCCCCCGATACGGCGGGAGGGCGATGTGACAGGGAACGGCACTGTCGGTGACACTGCTGGGAGACCCGGGGGGTGGTTGCGATGCCGGTTTCTGGAACCACGGCTGTTCTGGCTCTACTGCCGGATGCCGAACCGCTGCTGGAGCTGGCCGCCCAGGTGGACGCGCTGGTGGTGCGACCGGGTGTGCCCGCCCACGCGACGCTGCTCTACCCGTGGCTGCCGGCCGACCAGATCGGCCCGACGGAGTTGGAGCGACTGCGGGCCGTTCTGGTACGGGCCTCGCCGGAAGCCGGCCGGATCCTCCTACGCCTGGCCGAGGTCGTGCCGGGCCATTCTTTCGTCAGTGTCCCGGCGCCCGAACTGTGCCCCCTCGCCACTGCCGTTCGCGCCGCGTTCCCCGAACAGGTCCCCTACGGAGGCCGGTTCGGGCAGGACCCGCCGGTGCACGTCACTGTGGCACTGGACGCGGCAGCTCCCTCCACCGCCGCCGAAGTCGCGCGCCGCGTCACCGGCCGACTACCGATCTCCACCGAAGTGTCCGCCGTGCACGTGGTCGCCCTCGCACCCGAGGGCTGGCAAACCCTCGCCGAGTTGCCTCTCACCGCTTAGAACCCGTCTCGGAACCCGCTTCAAGGGGTCCGAGACAGGTTCTCCTGGAAGCGGCCGTCGGCCTAGGGAGCGAGAGTGGAGCTCATAGGTCGACGGCCGCAACCGACGGCAAGGGCGCCGCGCTATGCGAGGCGGTCGTTCGCCTCCCCTCTCGGTGGGGGAGGGCTCACTTGCCACGGCAGCCAAGTTTCTTCACGGTCGCATTCATGTACGCGGTCATGAACTCCTCGATATCGCCGCGCAGTTGCGAGTCAGACGTAGGTGCTTCCGGAAGTTTCATGGTGAGAGTGAAGTAGGATTCGCCAGCCTTCTTGCAGGCAACAGTAGACATGGCTCCCTCGTTGCCGACGACGCTTCTGTACCTGCCTTCTGTTCGGCGCGGTTCCGTCAGGTTGCTGACGGAGAGCGTGGATTCTGCGTACTTCATGGGGTCAACCCGATCCGACGACCAAGCAAACCTGAAACGCATGACAGCTTTTTCGTCAAGCAGGAGAACGCAAGGCGCGGTGTGGGCGCCCTTGTTGTCGAGACGGCTGTATTCGTCAAACGCCCCGGCCCGTCCGATTAGAGGGCGTGTGATCTCTGGACTGATGTTCGTTTCGCAAATCCGACGCGGAATGTCCTCGTCAGGCGCACCGCTGCAAGAAGCCACGGCCGCCAGGGCGGCGACCGCAAGCGCGGGAGTCAGTGCGCGCACAGCATTTCGGCGCAAGTCAGCCATTTTTCCTGACACTTCAAGGGAGTTGTGTTGTTGGCATGGTGTACGCGGTTCAGCTATTCGGCCGGTCTGACACTCTCTGGTCCCAACCGTTGTGGGAATCCATCTCTCGCTCAATCCGATCTAAGCCGTTCTGAGCCGCCTGCATTTGCCCCGAACAAGAGAATCACCGCAGCACCAATTAAGAACAGCATGCGCATGGTCTTCATGGCGGCGTCACACGGCTCATCGGCCTCCGGGTTGCGATATCACCTACCCCTGAAGCACCACCACACCTTGCACTGATCAGCCGAGCCAAGAGCCACGAATACGACAGCCATGATGATGGCGAAAATCAGTCCACCGCTCACTTCGAAGTCCCCCGCCGATCTCGCACCAAAGCAGTACCCGAGCCGCCGATGCTAGCGGCCTGCGCGGGCGTCGATCACGCCGTGTCCGCGCGCGCCTGGGCCAGGAGGCGTTCCCAGGTGCGGGCGATCCGCCGTGCCGCTGCGCCAGGGGCGCGGCGGTCTGGCGGTGAGTGCGTCGCTCGCGGTGCTGAAAACTGTCTTAAACCCCTCGAATCGGGTTCCAAGACGGGTTCTTAACTTGTTCTTTATGGTCTGAGTCTGTTTCATTCGAGGATACTCTCGGGCCGTTTCACGGTCTTGCCCTCGTCGTAGCGGGTGGCGGGCCGCTGGTTCTTCGATCCAAGTGGCCTGCCAGGGCCAAGAGTTGAGCGTTTCGGTGCGCGGGCCGGACTGTGCAGGTGCGGGCGGTGGTTCCGAAAACCCCGGCGGACTCGGGGGGGGGAGAGAGAGTCGGCCGGTCTCGGTGGGCTTCTCCCACGGCCGCCGCAAGTCGGCGGCGGCTTCGCGCAGAAGACGGATCTGGGTGTGCGCGTCGATGATCAGCCAGGTCCAGCGCTCGCCGGCCTCGGGGGTTCGCAGCTTCGGACGGGTTCACCCGAGGTCTGTTTCATCAGCTGAACAGGTGCTCGATGTCGAACCTCCTCAGGAACACCTGCCAGCGCACGTCGACGTCCTCGCTGTTCAGGCCGGTGGCGGAAGGCCGGAGCCAGAGCGGGAGCGGGTCGCCTCCGCCGGGCAGGCGATCGACCTGGAGGCGGATCAGCGTGCCTTCGATGATGGGGAGTTCACCGGCGTGGTCGATCCACGCGGAGCGGGTGGTCAGGCGGGGTGGATGCGATCCCAGGCCATCGCGCGGGCGGTGCCGTACCAGTCGGTGGCCTGCACGGATGCCACGTCTGGTCGACCCCAGGTCTCCGGCTTGGCGAAGCGGAGCTCCTTGCCGTGCCGCGACGGTCGCCCGCCCTGGGGATAGGTCAGGGAGTACTCCTTGAGCGAGGGCGTCGGTCGTCGCATGACGCGGTCGGAGCGCATCAGGCCCAGCACCTCGACCGGGTGGCCGTCGAGGGGGTGGGCCATGCGCGGAGCGCGTAGCCGGCGTCGAAGACGATGCGGATGTCGCGGTCACCGACGTGCCAGCGGCCCATCTCGGTCGAGTTCGTGACCACCCGGTGGAGCTGGGTGGCGGTGACCTCGACGACGTCGTCCTGGGGCCCGAGACGGACGGCATCCAGCAGCTGGCACCAGGACGTCCGGCCCGATTCGAGGGCGGCGACGAACGAGTACGGCCAGCCGGGCACGAACTGGTCCGAGGACCGTCCGCTGCGGCCGTAGACGTGGCAGAACAGACGCTCCGCGCTGGTCGGCGCGTCGGGGCGGAGCCAGTTGCTGACGTCGACCGCCAGGACCAGGCGCCGGTCGGTGACCCATGGTATCGGCAGACCGGCCAGCACCTGCCGCAGCCGGGGCACGTCCACGTACCCGTGGTTCAACGCCTCGTACATCGCGCCGTGCCCACGCCGGTGCTCGGCCACCAGCGTGAGGTCCACCGGCGAGGTCACCGGACCGTCCACGCACAGCAGCGCGTCGGCCAGCTCGAACAGTTCGTCCCCGCGGGTGGTTTCGTCCCCGCGGGTGGTCAGGCAGTCGAAGAAGTCGTCCCGGAAGCGTGACGCTTCGGCGAAGGCACCCCCTGGGACATCGAGGTGCGGCAGGCTCATCCCCACGGCCTTCGTTCTGGTTCGGTGCACCCTTGGTCGGAGCACAGAATCGGACGGAGGCCGCCCACACGGCTGGTGAACTTCTGCGTGAGGGAGCCAGTTCGACGGACGACACTGCGGAGCTCGGGAGCTCAGGCAACCTGCTTGAAGTCGTGGCGGAGCTGAAGGGAGCGGTAGTGAACGGGACGTGGTGGCTCACACTGGGCGACACCCGGATCGGCGGACTACGGCAGTACGCAATTGTTCAGCCAACGTTCGTCTGCCACTTCAGCCCAGGGCCCGGATGGGAAGGGGTCCGTGTGCTGTTCGAGAGCTGGACGGCCCTGCACGGCCCGGACCCCGACGGCTCTCGAACAGCGCAGGCCATCAAGCCCATCATGGACCTCGGACTAACGCTGGTTCCCGAAGACGAAGGTCAGCCCATGGCGCTCTTCAAAGAGTGCATCGTCCGTATCGACGGTGACATCGCCCGCGTGCGCTGCTGACCTCAACGAAGTCGCAGACGATAAAGAACAAGCTAAAAGGACGACATCCAGCGCCAACTCCCCCTCCCCAGCGCTCCCAGCGCTCACGCACTCCAGCCGCCGCCGACCGCCCGGCTCGACAGGTAGGAGTCGCGCAGCGCCCTACGTAGGCCGGGGACGAGCTCATCGAACCGCGCGGCGCGCGCTTTGAGTGCCGCCTTGTGGGTGCGGCGGTCTCCGCGGCTCCATACGCAGGTCACTTCGAGCTCGGCGGCGAACACGGCCATCGCCAGCTCGTCCAACGCGATCGATGCGGGGTCGGCTCCGCCGAGCACGGTGTCGCGTACGCGGTCCTGGAGAGCGCGCACCTCTTGCGGGTGGGCGACGGTGACCCGGTCGGCGGGGATGAGTCCCATCACCTTGCCAGGGGAGACGTCGACCTCTCCCCTGGCGGCCAGCTGGTCGCGGACGGGTGTCTCCGCGGTGTGGGCCTTGTTGTGTATGAACTGCAGCCAGCCCTTGGGCTTGTTGTCGGGCAGTTCATCCCATACCGAGGCGATGAAGGCGTCTTCCGGCGCCTTCCCGGGCCTGCGCATCACCCTCCCTCCCGTGGCGTCGAGCAGCCCGTCGCGAGCCAGCTCGGCCAGGGCGCCGGCACGGAGCAGCTGGCCGCGGCCCTGGAGGTTGTCGAGCTGGAACTTGCCCTGGTCCACGGTGTAGCAGAGCAGGTACAGGCGTTGCGGCAGCGTCTGGGGCATGGCGTCTCCCATGAGGAAGGGGCGGGGGTGCAGGTGGCGCACGGCGGGGGGCCGGTGCCCTCATGCCTCGTGGGCCTCGTGGGCCTCGTGGGCCTCGTGGGCCTCGTGGGCCTCGAAGCCGAGGTGTTCGGCGAGGAAGCGTTCCGCGGCGGTGTAGAGGGCGATCACGTTCTCCGGGTTCTCGATGGCGTGACCTTCGTCCTCCATGACGATGTACTCGACGGGAACGCTTCGTGCGCGGAGGGCTTCGACGAGCCGGTCGGACTCGGCGAGGACGACGCGGGCGTCGTTGGCTCCGTGGGCGACCATCAGCGGGGTGCGGATCTGGTCGACGCGGCTGATCGGGGAGCGGGCCAGCATGTCGGCCTCCTGCTCCGGGTCGGCCGGGTCACCGACGTACGTGAACCAGTTGTAGGCGAGCATCGGTTTGACGAAGTCGGGCTGGTTGCGCATGAAGTTGGCCAGGTCCGAGATGCCGACGACGTCGACGGCGGCGGCGAACACGTCCGGGGTGAAGGCGGCACCGACCAGGGCCGCGTAACCGCCGTAGGAGCCGCCCATGATGGCCACGCGGTCCGGATCGGCATACCCCTGATCGACCGCCCAGCGCACGCCGTCGATGAGGTCGTCGTGCATCTTGCCCGCGAACTCCCCGATGCCGGCCCTGGTGAACGCCTTGCCATAACCGGTCGAGCCCCGGAAGCTGACCTGGAGCACCGCGCAGCCGCGGTTGGCGAAGAGCTGCGCGGCGGGGTTGTACCCCCAACTGTCCCGGGTCCAGGGACCGCCGTGGACGAACAGCACCAGCGGCAGCCCGGAGGGCTCGGACCCGACCGGCAGCGTCAGGTGTGAGGGAAGCGTCAGACCGTCGCGGGAGGTGATCGACACCGTTCGCATCGGTGCCAGGGACTCGGGGTCGAGGTGCGGCTTCGCCCGGTGAAGCAGGCGGCTCTCGCCCGTGGTGTGGTCGTAGAGGTAAGTGACCCCGGGGTCGCGGTCGTGGGTGAAGGCGGCCACCCAGCGCTGCCCGCTCTCGTCGGAGGACAGGCCTGCGAGATCGCCGTCGGACAGCTTCTCCAGGTTCTCCAGGACCGCGGCGAAGTGCGGGTCGAGAGCGTGAATGACCTGCCGCTCCCCGAGATAGCGGACTCCGAGCAGCTCACCCGTGCGCCGGCTGCGGATCAGCGGGGAGGGCAGGGCCGGGAAGACCCGTGCCCGCGTGTCCAGGTCGAACTGCGGGTGGGAGTCGACCTCTTCCTCCTCGCCGGTGGCCAGGTCGAGCCGGGCCAGGCGCAGACGGTCGCTCCCGAGGTGCGAGCCGAGCCACACTCCGGTGCCGTCCGGCGTGACCTCCGTGGGGTAGACCCCCAGCGGGGCGTCGCCGCCCTCGAACCGCGCCACGAAGTCCAGGGCTCCTGTCGCCCCGTCCCACCGTGACAGTTCGATGTCGCCGTCGGCCGTCATCGCCACCGCGAACAGCTCGCGCTCGCTGTACAGCCATCCTTCGACGCCGCCGGGGTTCTGGGCGAGGGTCGTGAGGTCGCCGGTGGCGATGTCCAGTTCGACCAGGTCGAACCGGGCCCGGTCGCGCAGGTTCAGCTGGGTGATCACCTTGCCGGGGCGCCCGGCGGGCAGGTCCAGGCCGGCGGTGCGCACACCGGGATAGGGCGTGAGGTTCACCGCGGTGGCGTCCGGGTCCTGCAGGTCTACGCGGTAGAGGTGCAGGTTCTCGTCGCCGCCCTGGTCCCGGGAGTAGAGCAGCCACCGCGGGTCGCGGGTCCAGTGGTAGCTCACCACTCCGCGGTCCTCGGTGGTCACGCACCGCGCGTCTCCCGGTGCGTCGACCCTTTCTGTCCAGACGTTCATCCGGTTCTTCCAGGGCGCCAGGTACGCCATCTGCTTGCCGTCAGGCGAAAGGGTGGCCTTCGCGCGAGGCGGCGGTCCGAAGAACTCCTCGACGGAGATCGTCTTCCGCTGTGCCATGTCGGTCCTTCCTGCGGTGGGCGCCCGGCGGCGCTGGGGAGGCGGGAGCCGTGAGCGCCCCGCCTGTCACTTAATGACACTGTCACTTAGTGACACGATCTGCAAGCGCCTGCGGGTGCCTCCGGGCGCTCGCAAGCAGCCCTCCGTAAAACCTCTGAGGGGTACGACCGCCCCGCCGGGGCAGTCGGCCAGGAAGGCCACTGAGTGACGCACGCCACATACACCGAGGGGTGGCCATCCGTGTCACTTAATGCCAAGCTTTCACTTAGTGACAGCTATTGAGGCATCGCACCTTGCCCCCAAACGAACTCGGGAGAACTGACCACCATGAAGACCAAGAGCTTCCTGGAGACAGAAACCGACGCACAGGCGGAGCAGACGGCACCCCAGCGACGCCCCTCGGTCCTCGAACAGGCGGGAGGCACCGAAGGGGTCATCTACTCGGCGCTGCCCGCACTGGCCTTCGTCGTCGCCAACAGCGCCGGCGGAATGCGGGTGGCGGTCATCGCCGCCCTCGGCGTCGCGGTGGCCATCGGCGTGCTGCGGATGGTGCGCAAGGAGTCGGTGCAGCCCGCGATCGGCGGCGTGTTCGGCGTCGTGATCGCCGTCGGCATCGTCTGGTTCACCGGCTCCGCCAAGGACTACTTCCTCATCGGCATCTGGGCGAGTCTCGCCGGCGCGGTCCTCTTCCTCGCCTCCGTCCTGGTGCGGTGGCCGCTGGCAGGGGTCATCTGGAACGCGGCCACCGGCAAGGGCAACGTCTGGCGCGCGGACAAGCGTTCGCGGTTCTACTACGACGTCGCCACCCTGGTGCTCGCCGCCGTCTTCGGTGCCCGGTTCGCCGTCCAGCAGTACTTCTACGCCACGGACCAGGTCGGCTCGCTGGGCGCCGCCAAGATCGCCATGGGCTTTCCCCTGCTCGCTCTGGCGCTCCTGGTGGTCGCCTGGGCCGCCCGGAGCTCGAACAAGCGACTTGTGGCCATCGGCCTGCTGCCCGCCAAGCGCACCTGACCTCCTCGCCGGGCGCGGCTGACCTCGGACGGCAGAGCCCGCCCGCTCTCCCCTCCCCCTCTCCCCCGGAAAGAAGGACAGACATGGCGACGAGGAGCCAAGGAGAAGTAGTTCAAGGAGAAGTAGTCCGAGGAGAAGCAGTCCGCCCGCTGGGCGCGTTCGAGCGCACCATCGACCTCTACATGCGCCACAACCCCCTCCAGTTCTCCCTGGTCGCCGAGCTCGACCGGCACATACCGGAGTCCGAGCTGGCCTCGGCGCTGGTGAAGCTGCGCGACCGGCACCCGATGCTCGGGGTGAGCGTGGACCGCACGGGGCCCGAGGCCGTCTACCGGAAGACCGGCGCCGCGACCCCGGTGACGACGCTCGCCGAGGGCACGCCCTGGCAGGCCGTCATGGCCGCCGAGCAGATTCGTCCCATCTCCCCGGCTCCGGGCGGCCCTTCGGTGCGCGCCGTCCTTCTGCCTCGCGGCCAACGGTGCGACATCGTGCTCACGTTCGCCCACCAGATCACCGACGGGGTCGGCGGGCTGCGGGCGCTGCTGGACCTGGTGGCGGTACTGGACGGCGAGGAACTGGCGCCCGGCAGCATGCCGGAGGCCCTGGAAGACCTGCTCGCCCGCGACGTCACGGCACCGGACACCACGGCCGCCGCCGCACCGCCGGACGATCCGCGCATGAGCGCGGGCGGCGAACTCGCGCCGTTCTCCGGGCAGTTGCCGCACCTGCAGGCTCTGGCCCTCGACCGGGAGCTGACCACCCGGCTCCTCCACCGCTGCCGCCAGGAGAGCACGTCGGCGCACGCCGCGCTCTGTGCCGCTGCCGCAGTGGTGTTCCACCGGCGCGGACGGGAGTTCGTACGGGTGCTGACGCCGGTGGACCTGCGCCGGGCCTGCGGCCTGCCCGACGAGGTGGTGAACCGCTTCGCCGGGGCGCGGACCGCGAGCGAGGCGTACGAGGCCGACGACTTCTGGAAGCTCGCCCGCCGAACCCGCGAGTCACTCGCGCGGCAGCGCGGTCCGGGCGCCCTCAAGGCCGCCGGTGCGGCGCTGGCGGCGCACGCCCCCACCAGCGCGGGCGAGGCCGAGGCCATGATGGGCGCGGCCACGGCCGCCGACATCCAGATCACCAACCTCGGAGCGGCGGAACCGCGGCTCCGGCGCACGGGCACGCTCACCGCCCTGTGGGGCCCGGGGCAGATCACCCAGCTGCGCGGCGAGCACGTGCTCGGCGTCGTCACCGTTGCCGGGCGGCTCCGGATGACGGAGCTCACCCACGATCCTGTCGCCGGGCTGGTCGGGGACATCGCCGCCGTACTGGCTGAAGCGTGCGCCGAGTCGGGCGACAGGGCGGACGGGGCGGGGCGGACGGGGCGGACGGGCCCTGAACACTCGCCGAGCTCCCGGTAGCGGGCCGCGCGGCCGCCGACCCGAGTGGAAACAGGAGTCACTTAGTGTCATTATGACACTGACGGGCTGGCAGTGGACCGAGCGGAGGTGGCCGGCATGGCGGCGGCCAAGCGTGGCGGCAACGGAATGAGCGACCAGCGGCGCCACCGGCTGCGTCTGGAGATCTCCCGCGAGGCCTCCCGCCTGTTCTGGGATCAGGGCGTGGACGCCACCAGTGGGGACCAGATCGCCGAGGCGGTGGGCCTGTCCACCCGCACCATCTGGCGCCACTTCCGCAGCAAGGAAAGCTGCGCCGAACCCATCGTCACACAGGGCGTGGAATGGGAGATGCGCACGCTGCGGGACTGGCCCGCCGACCTGTCGCTCGAAGAGCGCTTCAGCACCGAGGCGAGCCGGTTCCGGCGCGAGGCCAGTGCGGTCGAGCTGGCCGACACCGGGCTCGCGATGCGGATGATCCGACTCGCCGACACGGAACCTGCCCTGCGTACCGCCTGGTTGATGGCCTGCGACCTGGTGGAGCGGGAGATGGCCGACATCATCGCGAAGCGTCTGGGCCGCCCTGCCGACGACCTCGATGTGCGCCTGCATGCCGCGGCGGCCTCCGCCGCCATCCGCGTCCTCAACGAGGACATCGGCGCGGCTCTCCTCGACGGCGCCGACCCCGCCCAGTTCGCCGACGCGTCCGAACGCATCGCACGCGCCGTCCGCAGGGCTACGGGAGGGGCCGTGGGGGACCCGGTAGCTGTGCGGGGGTGATACCGCATGGCAACGCTCCCGAGCCCCTCTGCCAGAGGTATGAGTGAGCGACGGCGCCACCGGCTGCGTCTGGAAATCTCCCGCGAGGCCTCCCGCCTGTTCTGGGAGCACGGCGTGGCAGCGACCAGCGGCGACCGGATCGCCGAGGCGGTGGGCCTGTCCACCCGCACCATCTGGCGCCACTTCCGCAGCAAGGAAAGCTGCGCCGAGCCCATCGTCACGCAGGGCGTGGAGTGGGAGTTGCGCGCGTTGCGGAGCTGGCCGCGCCACCTCTCCCTTGAGGACCATCTCGCCGCGGAGGTCGTCAGGTACGACAACGCCGCTGATGCCGGAGCGCAGGCCGACACCCTGCTCGCGGTCAGAATGATCCGCCTCGCGGACCACGAGCCGTCGATCCGGACGGCCTGGCTCATGGCCTGTGACCAGGTGGAGCGCGAGATGACCGGCATCATCGCGCAGCGTCTCGGGCGCTCACCCGACGAGCTCGCGATGCGACTGCACGGCGCGGCGGCCTCCGCCGCCTTCCGGGTCGTCAACGAGGAACTCGGCGCCGCCGCGCTGCGCGGGGTAGAACCCGAGGGTCTCGAAGGTGAGGTGATCCGCCACGTGGCACGGGCCGTTCGCGACGCCACCGGAGGCGCGATCGGCGATGCGATCAACGACGCGGTCGCCCCTGCCGAGAACTCCCGGGCGCCCAGCTGAACCAACATCCCCTCGCGGTGTGCCGGTATGCCGGTGCACCGCCGTAGCTCCGACGATCGGAGTCGAGGTCCGCGTCGTCGGATGCCAGGCTGACGCCCCCGTTCCCCCCGCCCCGCATCCGCATCCCCATCCGGGGCCGGATTCCTCGCTCCCAGCGCTCACCAGCCGATGAGAAGCTGTGAGGGCTCGGGCCGGCTCGAAGACTGTGGGTGGCTGGGGCGTTGAGTGGCGCGCCGGGAGGTACGAGATGCCGGCAGAGGGGCGGGGCCGTGGAGCGTGACGAGGGGCGCGGGTGGGAAGGTCAACTGGGCGGTCTGCTGCGTGAGGTGAGGCGGCAGGCATCCTGCGAGGCCGGGCCGGGCGTCGGCAGATTGCTCGACTGGCTGCACCGGCAGACCGGCCTCGACGCCGCGGTGATCGCGGAGGACGCGGTCACGGTGGAGTCGTCCACGGCAGATTTTCCGCGCAGGGTGCTGGCCCCGCTCGCCGGGATGGTCGCGCGCCTTTCCGATGGGCACCTGGCCGCGGCCGCGACAGAGGCCGAAGCACTGCATGTGCGCTGTGAGGCGCTGGGGCCACACGGTCCTCGCGCTGTTCTGGTGGTGGTCTCCCGTGCGGAGCCAACGTCGCAGACCGTCGCGCTGACGTCGCACACAGGCAGCGTGCTGACCTTGCTGCGCCATGCTGAGGCCGGCGACCGAAATCGGCGCGGCTACCAGGACAAGGCGCGGCAGTTGCGGTTCGCCGTACTGCACGGGCTGCTGGCAGGAGGACCGCTGCTGGCACGCCGGATGACGACCGGGACCGTTCCCCCGCTGCTCGACGCCGACCGGCTGCGCGTCCATCTGCTGCGCTGCCCATCGGCCGACCGTGACGAGATCGCCCAGACCCATCAGGACCCTTCCGGCTACCAGGGGACGGCCCTGATGGTGCACTGCCCCGTGTTCAAGGAGCACTTGATCTGCCTCATCGCCGAGGACGACGGCGCCGACGGCGACGGCGACACCGGCGCCAGTAGCCCGGGGCCCGCTCTGGGTGACGTACTGCGCCGTCTCGTCCGCGACAACCCGCGCTACGCGCTGGGCGTCAGCGATGTACAGCCCCTGCACGCGACAGCCGAGGCCTACACGCAGGCCACCCACGCGTTGGCCTCCGCCCGCACCACGGCCGACCGTGTGGCTTACCACCACGGTCAGACATCTCTGACGGGCATTCTTCCCCCTCAGCCGGCCCTCGCCTGGGCCCGTGCGTTTCTTCGGCCGCTGGACGCCGCCCCCAAGAACAGCGCCGACATCACCCGCCTCGCCATAACCATGCCCCGCTCCGGCGTGGCCCGTCTGCTCGGCCTCAGCCGCAACACCGTCACCGCGCATCTCAGACGTGCACAGCAAGCTCTCGGGCAGGACCTTACCGACGTCCGCTCCCGCGCCGACGTCCACCTGGCTCTCACTCTCACCAGCTCCTGCCCACCCGCCGAGCCCGGCCCCCAACGGCCGCCCGCTCTGGCCGACCTGCTGAGCTCCGAGTCCGCCGCTGCCTGGGCCCAGACGATCCTGCGCCCTCTGCAGGACCGCCACCGCCGCACCCTCCAGACATGGATCGACGCCAACGCCGACGCCCAGCAAGCCGCTTCCCGCATGGACATCAGCCGCAACACGGTCCGCGCACACCTGCGGACCGCCGAGGCCGCCCTGGGCCTCGATCTGCTCACCACCAGCACCGGCACCCACGACGTCGTCCACGCCCTGCGCATCGCCGCGGCGCGAGCCATCTGAGCAACGTGCACAACCACCGCCCGGAATTGAGCACCGTGCACATTGGCCCCTGGCCGCGGTGACTTCTAGCGTTACAGTGACCGCCCGCGCGCGACACAGCGCCGAGCCCTGACCAGGATCGGCGGCTCACATCAAGACAACGCCGTAGCGGACCATCGGGGGAAACCGTGCTGCGTATGCACTTCACTGTGGGAGATCTGTCACGAACCCGGGTCGCCGACGGCCCGGACCCTCTGTGGGAGATCGTCCTGAGCATGCACCAACTCCGCGAAGGACGAGGGAGGGCCCAGGCCGGCCACGCCGAGCGGACATGTCACGACCGGCGGCACATGATGAGCGCACTGACTCCGCTGATGCCGGCCCGCGGCTATTTCCCGGATTTCCTCACCCCCGCGGCAGCGTCGGGCGGCCTGGAGAGCGGGATCGACGCCGTACTGTCCACCCCCAAGAGCCGCCTGCGCGACGAGCTCTCCCTGCTGGCGCAGCACAACCCGCTGCCCTCCTGGACACGACGCCTCGCCGACGGCGAAGTAACCGCGCTGCACGGGGTGGGCCGGGCCCTGCGCCGGTACCACTCGTACGTCCTGGGGCCCCGGTGGCCAGACATCGCCGCCCGCGTCGAGGCCGACCGCCAGTACCGCACCGGGATGCAGTGCCGCGCAGGGACCGAGGCCATGCTGCACACCTTCGGGCCCATGCTGAGCTGGCAGTCCTCCGTGCTCTCCGCCGAGTATCCGGTCGACAGGGACGTGCACCTGGGCGGGCGCGGGCTACTGCTCGTCCCTTCGTACTTCTGCCGCCGTACACCCGTGGCGCTCCTGGACGAACAGTTGCTGCCCGTTCTGGTCTACCCCGCCTGCCCACCTGTGCCGGAGGAGGCGAGCACGCCACACTTCAGGCTGGCGCCGCTGCTGGGGCACACCCGGGCCGCGGTGCTGCAGACACTGCAAGACCCCCGCACCACCTCCGAACTGGCGCGGCACGCCGGTGTTTCGCTGTCATCGGCCAGTGAGCATGCGGCGGTACTGCGCAGCGCAGGGCTGGTGGCCAGCGTGCGGGTGCGCCAGCAAGTCCGGCACACCCTCACGCAGTTGGGCGCCGATCTCCTCAACGCCGGTTTGCCACGTTCCTGATGATGCCCCTCCCGCCGTGGCCAGGCGCGCCCGCCGTGGCCAGACGCGCCCGCCGTGGCCAGCGGCGCCCGCCGTGGCTAGGGGCGCTGCCTCAGTCGGTCGACTATCGCCCAGTCCACCACGTGTGACAGCTGGGTGTACGTCTTGTCGCCGGACGCCGAAGTCCGCTCGTCCCGGAAGCCGAGGAACTCGTAGGTTTCCGCATCGAAGATGAGGTACTTGCCCTGCGCGAACGGACTCTTGGGGTAGGAGATCCCCACCCCGGTGCGCCCGGCGGAGTCCTTCACCCCCGGTATCGCTCTGACCCCCGGCGCCAGCGCCATCGCCTCGTACGCGGCGGGACGCAGCCCCTCGGGCAGCACCGGCCACTTCAGGAGTTCGCCGAGCATGAAGTGGGCGTCGTACCAGTCGTGTGGGGTGAAGTCGCTGAGCGGCTTGCTGGACGTGCCGACACCGATGATCTTCGGTATCAGCTTCTTCGGGTCGGTGGGCAGCTTCTTGAGCTTGCTCCACTCCCGGGGCGGCCACACACCCTCGCCCTTCCCCAAGGGCTCCTCCCAGATCACCCGGCCGAGCTCCATGGTCAAGGAGCGCTTGGAGCCGTCCACCGAGTCCCAGTTCACGTCCTCGTAGGTCTTGACCTCGCCGGTCCTGCGTTCCGTCTCCTTGATGATCCGCTTCGAGTAGATGAACTGGTCGTCGCGCGGCGCCACCGTCTTCTCGTGCTTTCCGATCTGAACTGCCGCCCCGTTCAGCACCGTTGCGGCGCTGACGTTGCCCATCCGCGGGGTCTCCGTACTCGATCGGCGCTCGGCTCGGTCGCGGCGATCGCCCTCGTCGGCGCCCTCGGCGATCAGTATCGCCGTTCCCGTCACCGCCGCGGCGGCCACGACGGCTGTCGCGAGGCGCAGCGCGTGGCGGCGGCTGGGGGCTGCGTCGGTGTTCCGCTCCGTGCGCGCCATCGTGTTCAGCAGGCGGTGGCGGGCCTTCGCTCGGGCCGTTTCGGTGAGCGGGGCCGCGTCCGCGTCCCAGTCCCGCAGGAGTTCGAGTTCGTCAGTCATGGTCGGATACCTCGCAGTGTCGTCGGGTCGGATCCGCCCAGCGCTTCGCGTAGCTTGCCGCGAGCCCGGTGCAGCCGTGATCTGACGGTGCCGATGGGGACATCCAGCGCCTGGGCCACTTCCTCGTAACCAAGGCCTCCCCACGCCACCAGGAGCAGCACATCCCGGTGCCGCGCGGGCAGGGCGGCCAGCGCCGCCGCCAGCTCGCGGCCCACGGCCTGCGCCCCCACCCGGGCCGCGGCACGGTCGGCCAGCGGTTCCTCGTGGTCGGCCGGAGCCGGCAGGCGGGCCAGGGCCTTGAAACGGCGCGCCTCGGCCCGCCGGTGTCGGCCGACCAGGTTGGTCGCTATGCCGAACAGCCAGGGCCTTGCGCCGTCGCCCGTGGCCCGCGAGGGGTCGTACCGGTGCCGTTGCTGGAACGCGGTGGTGAAGGTATCCGCCATCAGGTCGTCGGCCGGCTCACCGCCGAGCCTACGAGCCAGGTAACGATGGACCGCTTCCGCGTATCGGTCGAAGAGCACGGCGAAGGCCTCGGGCTCGTCCCGGGACCGCGCTATCACCGAGGCATCACTCTCCGCCGCCGCACGGACGCCTGGCTCGACGGTCATCGGGGCTCCTCTCGTTCAGGGGAACTTGCTTCGAAGGCTTGGGCTTGCTTTCACCACTCCTTCGCCGCTCGCCCCGGGTGAGTTCCATCGGGCCCCTGGAGCGAGTTTTCGAAGCAGGTCTTGAGTATGAGGATGACTGTGCGCGTGGCGCGCCGAGGGCCGCCGGGCCACGGGTGGCACGCCGGCCACGGGTGCACGGCGGCCACGGGTGCACGGCGGCCACGGGTGCACGGCGGCCGCGAATGTCCGGTCAGGGAGTGGCGAGAACCAGCACGGAGTTCTGTCCACCGAAGCCGAAGGAGTTGGACAGCGCGACGCCGAGCGCCGCAGGACGGGGACGATCGGTGACGATGTCGAGTTCTCTGCCCGGCGCCTGCTGACGGAGGTTGGCGGTCGGGGGGATGGCCTGGTGCTCCAGGGCCAGTACGGTCAAGGCGGCCTCGATGGCCGCAGACGCGCTCATGGCGTGGCCCAGGACGCTCTTGGTCGCTGTCACGGCCGGAGGAGCTCCGCGGAACAGCCGCAGGAGGGCGAGCGCTTCAGCGGTGTCACCGACGGGAGTTGACGTCCCGTGCGCGTTGACATGATCGACGTCGCCGATGCCGCAACCAGCGTCCGACAGGGCGGCGCGCATGGCTTGCTCGGCTCCCTCGCCCTGCGGATGCGGCGCTACGGGATGGTGGGCGTCGGCGCTGGAGCCGTAGCCGCGCAGCAGGGCGCGGACCTGGGCGCCGCGTTGCTGCGCATGTTCGGGGCGCTCCATGACGAGAACGGCGGCCCCTTCGGAGAGAACGAGTCCGTCGCGTTCAGTATCGAAGGGACGGGAAGCGGCGGCGGGGTCGTCGGTGCGGCGGGACAGAGCCTGCATCTGGGCAAAGCAGGTTGCCGACATCCGGCTCCGCCCGGACTCCGTGCCTCCGACCAGGACGACATCGCAGGCCCCGGAGAGCAACATCTCGCGGCCGACGCCGATCGCTGCCGCCCCTGAAGCACAAGCACTGGACACGGTGAAGTTGGGCCCGCGCGCACCCAGGAACAGCGCTACCTCGCCGGCGACCATGTTCGGCAAGCTGCGCGGCAGGGCCAGCGGCGAGACGGCAGTGGGCCGGCCCCGTCCGAGCGAAGTGAACTCTCGCTCATAGGTCTCCAGGCTGTTGCTTCCGACGCCCAGAATAACTCCGACGCGGCCTGACTCCCAGGACGCCGGATCCAGCTTGGCGTCAGTGACGGCCTGGCGTGCGGTGGTCAGGACGAGGTGAGCAAAGCGGTCCAGGCGACGGGCGAGGCGCCGCCCGTACACAGCGTCGGGGTCGAACTCGTCGACGCGGCAGGAGATGTCGACCGGCAGACCCGCCAACTCGGGGTCGGTGCGGGCCAGGCTGCGGCCCTGACACACGGCCTGCCAGGTGGCATCCGCCGTCCGGCCACCCGGCGTCAGCATGCCGATGCCGGTGATGGCCACGTCACGCGAGCGTGTCACGGGCAGATCCTCTCAGGCCGTTGCCTGTGCACGAGGATTTTCCGCAGCAGCAGGCGCAGGCGCAGCCGCACCCGCACCCGCACCCGCACCCGCACCCGCACCCGCACCCGCACCCGCAGCGAACTTGTCTGCCAGCTCTTTGAGTGTGCTGTCCGGGTCGACGTCCTCCACGTTCTCCAGACCGGCTTCCTCCTGCACGATGACCGCCAGCTCGGCCAGGGACAGGGAGTCGAGGTCCAGACTGCTCAGCCTGGTGTCCGGCTGAATCCTGTCGGCGTCGATTTCGAACTCGCTGATCAGTACGTGCGCCAGCATGTCGTACACGATTGCACCTCTCGTCTGCGCGGCTGCTGTCTCCGACGATTACTGTCTCCGCCGGTTACTGCCTCCGTCGGTTACCGTCTCCGTCGGTTACCGTCTCCGTCGGTTACTGGGCTGCTTGCCTGCGGACCTCTCCCCTACGCGTATTGCACTCGCTTTCACCTGTTCGGCGCCCCGCTGCCATCTTCACGAGGCGCACCTAGCCGTACGTCACCGTGCCGGCGCACATGCGTCGTGCCCTCAGGTGCGCCATGTCGTTGCAGATCTGTGCCCCAAGAGATTCTTCAGCATCTGCGCCACGCAGGGTTTTCCTACTACTGCCGGATGGTGACGTCGGAAAAGCCATCACTGGACCCTGTGGTATTTCTCGGCGGCGCCTTCCAGGACATGTACGCATGGCAGAGGCAGGAGAGGGCGCTTTTGCCGCATGCGAGCGTGATCACGCTGGATCTGCCGGGGTGGGGTCGCGCCGATACTCTGCCGGACCGCTACGGCGTCGATTTCCTGGCGCAAGCCGTGGAGCGTGCGCTCCAGCACCTCGGGGCCGCCCGTGTGAACGTCGTCGGCTGCTCCTACGGCTCGCTGATCGCCCACCGCTTGGGGCAGCGCCGGTCGCAGGCCATCGTGCGTATGGCGTTGGGCGGCGCGGCTTGTGCCCTGACTCGTGCGGACAGGCTGGACCTCCAGGAGACGACCGCTGCGCTCACCCGCGGCGACATCCAGCACTTCGCACGGGTTGCCACCGACCGGCTCACCTGCTCGGACGAAGGGTGCCGCGTCCAGCGGCTCCGCGCTGTCCGACGCGTGCTGACCCATCAGCTGTCGAAAGCGACGACAGACACCCGGGAGAAGATCATCCACAACACCCGCCGTCTGTGGACGACCGAGGTGATCCACACTGACGCCGCTTCAGACGTACCCACCATGGTCTTCACCGGCGAACACGACACCTTTACGCCACCCGCGCAGGGGCACCGCCTGGCTTCCGCCTACCCGAACGGAACTTTCGTCACGATCGACGAAGCCGACCATCTCGTCCACCTTGAACGCGACCGTGAGTACTGCCAATTGCTCCTGGCGCACTTTCGAGGCGCGGACACCTCGAATCTCCCGTTCTGCAAGCACTTCACAGCCCCCGCGGTTCCACCCCGCGGGTGATGAGGCCCGGCCCTCCTCACAGAGGGCCGAGCCGCCAGTCCGGCTACGTGTAACGGCAGTTGCGGTCAGCTCGGCCCGACTGCCTCGTGAGGCCGTTCGCTACGGGAGACTGTGCACCTTCGGGCCGACGGAGTTCGACCACGCGTTGCCCGCTGTCGCGTCCCAGTTCGTGGACCACGTCATGGCGCCACGCAAGGACGGGTAGGTCCTGGACGGCTTGAAGGAGCCGCAGCCGGTGCCACGGGTCAGGCAGTCGAGGGCGTTGTTCACGACCGAAGGAGCCACGTAACCGCTGCCCGCACCGCGCGTCGACGCCGGGACGCCGATGCCGACCTGCGAGGGATCGAGGCCACCCTCCAGCTGGATGCAGGCGAGCGCGGTCAGGAAGTCCACGCTGCCCTGGCTGTAGACCTTGCCGTCACACCCCAGCATCGAACCGCTGTTGTAGTACTGCATGTTGACGACCGTGAGGATGTCCTTCACGTTCAGCGCCGTCTGGAAGTACCCGCCCGATGTTGACTGCATGTCGATGGTCTGCGGCGCCATCGTGAGCACCATGTTCGGGCCCGCCTTCGCGGAGAGCTGGCGCAGCGCCTTGGTCATGTAGGTGGGGTTGAGGCCGTTCTCCAGGTCGATGTCGACGCCGTTGAACCCGTACTCCTGCATCAGCGCGTAGGCACTGTCGGCGAACGCCGTCGCGGAAGCGTCACTGTTGACCGAGATGGTGCCCTTCTCCCCGCCGACCGAGAGGATCACTGACTTGCCCGCGGCCTTCTTCGCGGCGATGTCCGCCTTGAAGTCGGCGGTGGAGGAGTAGCCGACGGCCGGGTCGAGGTTGAAGGTGATCTGGCCCGGCGTGGTGGTGGCGTCGGCGAAGGAGACGGCGATGATGTCGTACTGCGAGGAAACGTCCCGCAGCTTCTGCACGGTCGCGCCGTTGTCGAAGTTCTGCCAGTAGCCGGTCAGCGCGTGCTTGGGCACGGGGCCACCGTCTCCGCCGCCGCCCTTGGCGGTCCGTACGGACACGGACGTGGACTTCGCGGACTCCCCCGCCGCGTTCGAGGCGCTCACCTGAAAGCTGTAGGTGGTCTCCGGCGTGAGTCCGGAGATGGTCGCGGAGGCGCCGCCGGCCGAGGCGACCTTGGTGCCGTCGCGGTAGATGGTGTATCCGGTGGCCGCGGAGACCGGGGTCCAGGACAGGTCCACCGACGTGGACGTCGGCGTACCGGCCTTGAGACCGGCCGGCACCGCCGGTATCTCCACCGGGTCGGTGCCGCCGCCCCCGTCGGGACCGAGGACGCTCACGTCATCCACGTAGTACGCGCTCTGCCCGTACCAGCCGTGGGTGTACACGGTGACCGACGTGGTGTTCGCCCCGGTGGTGAAACTGGTGGAGAGCTGCTGCCAGGACGAGTTGCCCGGCGTCCAGGTCGACACATCGGTGGTTCCCGAGCCGCGGGCGCCCAGGTAGGCGTAACTACCCTGCACCCAACTGCTCAGCTTGTACGTGGAGTTGGGCTTGACCGAAACGATCTGGGAACACTCGGCGTTGCCCTGACCCGAGGGGGTGGCCTTGAGTGCCTTCGCGCCGCCGTGCACGGGCGAGGCGACAATGGCACCGCTGCTCGCGGTGCACGTCCAGTTGCTCAGGTCCGACTCGAACCCGGCGTTCTTGGCGACGTTGACGTCCGCCGCCTTCGCCGCAGCTGCCCCAGCGTCCGCCGACTGCGCGGGCGCGGCGAGCCCGGTGACGGCGAGCGCGGCAGCCGCACCGACGGCGATAGCCGCTCCTATCCTGTGGCGAACGCCGGGTCTGCCCTTACGTACACGGTCCATGGAAATGCCTCCAGGGAGAAGCGACGGTAGAAGGTGAGAGCCGGTGGCCACCGCTACTGTGCGTAAAGTTGGTCCAGACCAATCGAGTTGTCAAGACCTCTGGAGAAAGGATTCAACGGCCGCATTTTGACACGGCCTTGACAAATTGGCGACGGATCGCCAGGATGCAAAGCACTCGCATTTCTATGCAATTTCCTGTGCCGAATGCGTAATTCATGTATGCGGCATCGGCATGTCACTCCGTACTTCAGTACGCGCTCGCACCTCCCCAGCACCTCCCCAGCACTTCTCCATCACCGCAGCCAGCGCGGCCGGCGCGCGCCCTGCCTGACACGCCCCCAAGCGTCAGGAGGATGCCCCATGTCCCCACGCCCTCGTACAGGGCTCAAGTTGCTCACCGCACTCGCGCTCACACTGTCCGGGCTCACCGTCACCACGGCCGCCAGTGCGGGCGCGGATGTCCGGGACATCCCGGCTGCTGACTACCAGCAGGTCCAACTCGCCACCGGCGGTGCGGAGTTGGGCGAGGCGATGTCTCTCACCGTGCTGCCCGACCGTTCTGTTCTGCACACCGCCCGTGACGGCACGGTCAGATACACCGACCCCACCGGGAACACCAGCCAGGCCGGAAAACTGGACGTCTACACCCACGACGAGGAGGGGCTGCAAGGCATATCCGCCGCCCCGGACTTCGCCTCGAGCCGCCACGTGTACGTCTACTACTCCCCCAAGCTCGACACCCCGTCAGGTGACGCGCCGGCCACCGGGAGCGCCGCCGAATTCGAGCGGTGGAAAGGGCATCTGAATCTCTCCCGGTTCACGCTCAAGTCCGACAACACCCTCGACATGGCCAGCGAGAAGGTCGTACTCGAAGTCGCCAACGATCGCGGCCAGTGCTGCCATGTCGGCGGGGACATCGACTTCGACGCGGCCGGGAACCTGTATCTCAGCACAGGTGACGACACCAATCCGTTCGACTCCTCCGGCTACGCGCCCATCGACGAACGGACCGACCGCAACCCGCAGTTCGACGCCCAGCGCTCCTCCGGCAACACCAACGACCTGCGGGGCAAGGTGCTGCGCATCAAGCCGACCGCAGACGGCGGCTACACCGTCCCCGCCGGGAATCTCTTCGCCCCCGGCACCGCGAAGACCCGGCCCGAGATCTACGCGATGGGCTTTCGCAACCCGTTCCGGATGAGCGTCGACAAGAAGACCGGCATCGTCTACCTGGGTGACTACGGACCCGACGCGGGCGGCGGCGACGCCAACCGCGGACCCGGCGGCCAGGTGGAGTTCGACCGCATCACCGCCCCGGGCAACTTCGGTTGGCCGTACTGCACCGGCACGAACACCAGCGCCGAGACATACAACGCGTACACCTTCCCCAGCGGACCGTCCGGGGCCAAGTACGACTGTGCGGGTGGCCCTGCCAACGACTCGTTCCGTAACACCGGCCAGGCCAAGTTGCCCGCCGCGCAGTCGAGTTGGATCAAGTACGGCTGGGAAGGGTCGCCGCCCGAGCTGGGCAGCGGCTCCGAGTCCCCGATGGGCGGCGAGGTCTACCGCTACGACCCGGATCTCGAGTCGTCCGTGAAGTTCCCGCAGTCCCTCGACGGCCGCTTCCTCGCCACCGAGTACGGCCGCAAATGGATCAAGTCGATCGAGGTGAAGTCCGACGGATCCCGGGGCACCATCGAGGACTTCCCGTGGACCGGCACCCAGGTCATGGACAGCGACTTCGGCCCGGACGGCGCCCTGTACGTACTCGACTACGGCACCGGGAGCAACAACCAGGCCCTCTACCGCATCGAATACCTCGGCGGTTCCAACCGCAGCCCGATAGCCAAGGCCGCCGCGGACAAGACCTCCGGCGCCGTGCCGCTCACCGCGCAGTTCTCCTCCGCCGGAAGCTCCGATCCCGAGGGTCAATCCCTCAGCTACTCCTGGGACTTCGGCGACGGGTCCACATCGATCCAGGCCAACCCGTCCCACACGTACACCACGAAGGGGACCTACCGGCCGACGCTCACCGTCAAGGAACCCGAGGGCCTGACCGGCAGCGCCAGCCTCGTGGTGACCGCGGGCAACACCGCACCCACGGTCTCCCTCCGACAGCCGCCTGACGGAAAGCTGTTCTCCTTCGGCGACACGGTGCCCTTCGAGGTCTCGGTGAGCGATCCGGAGGACGGCGCGATCGACTGCGCGAAGGTCAAGGTCACCTATCTCCTCGGGCACGACAGCCACTCGCACGCCATCACGTCCAAGAACGGCTGCAGCGGCAGCATCACCGTGCCGGCCGACGGCGAGCACGACAGCGCGGCGAATCTGTACGGGGTCTTCGACGCCGAGTACACGGACACGGCGGGCCTGACCACGCACCACCGCCGAACCCTGCAGCCGCGCCACCGCCAGGCCGAGCACTTCACCGCCCAGTCAGGCATCCAGATCGCCGGGCACGGCAACGCGGAAGGCGCCAACACCGTCGGCTTCACCGACGACGGCGACTGGATCTCCTTCAAGCCCTACGCACTCGGCGACGCGAAGTCGTTCACCGCCCGCATCTCCTCGGGCGGCGCCGGGGGCACCATCGAGATCCGCGCCGGTTCACCGACCGGTGCCCAGCTCGGCTCGGTGGCCGTGCCGGTGACGGGCGGCTGGGAGAACTTCCAGGACGTGACGACGAACCTCTCCGCAGCGCCGTCGGGGACCACGGACCTCGTGCTCGTCTTCAAGGGCCCGAGCGGTCAGGGCAACCTCTTCGACGTCGACGCGTTCACCCTCGCCACGGCCACGCAGAAGGGGCGCCGACCATGAGCAGCATGCGTAGAGTGTCGAGGCGGCTGGGCCGCGCACCCGCCGCTCTCGTCCTCGCACTGGCCGCCGCTCTGACCGTGCCGATCAGCGCGTCGAGCGGGTCCGCGCGGGCCGCGTCCACGGAGGAGGCCGACGCCCGAGTGAACACCGCCCCCTATGACGTCCTCGTCTTCTCCAAGACGGCGGGCTTCCGTCATGACTCGATCCCGGCCGGCATCGACGCCCTGCGCGGCCTCGGCCAGGAGCAGGGCTTCACCGTCACGGCCACCGAGGACGCCACGGCCTTCAGCCCGGACAACCTCTCCGGATACGAGGCCGTCGTCTTCCTCAGCACCACGGGAGATGTCCTCAACAGCGCCCAGCAGGACGCCCTGCAGTCGTACGTCGACTCCGGCGGCGGTTACGTCGGGGCGCACGCGGCGGCCGACACCGAGTACGACTGGCCGTACTACGGGCAGCTCGTCGGGGCCTGGTTCAAGAGCCATCCCGCCATTCAGCAGGCCACCGTGGTCAACGAGGACCGCACCCACCCGGCGACCTCTCACCTCGGTGCCACCTGGACCCGTACCGACGAGTGGTACAACTACCGCGCCAACCCCCGCTCCGGCGTCCACGTCCTGCAGAGTCTGGACGAATCGACCTACAGCGGCGGAGAGATGGCGGGTGACCACCCCATCACGTGGTGCCATGCGCAGGGCCAGGGCCGTTCCTTCTACACCGGTCTCGGTCACACCGCGGAGTCGTACGCAGACCCCGACTTCCGCACCCTGCTGCTGGGCGCGGTCCGCTGGGCCGCGGGGCAGGCGCCCGGCGACTGCACCCACCGCGATACCCGGCCGGCCAAGAAGGCCGCCGCCGAGGAGGGATCGCAGAACGTCCATCTCTTCTACTACCCGTGGTACGGAAGCCCGTCCCTCAACGGGAGTTGGCGCCACTGGCCCCAGGGCGGACACACGCCGCCCGACGACGTCGGCGCCGACTACTACCCGGCACTCGGCGCGTACGACTCCGGAGACATGCAGGGCGCCGTCGCCCAGCACATGAAGTGGGTGAGGAAGTCAGGCGCCGGGGTCATCGTCTACAGCTGGTGGGGCCGTGACGGTTACGAGGACCAGCTCGCCAAGGGCGTCCTGGACGCGGCGGCCAAGGAGGGCGTCAAGGTGGCCTGGCACCTGGAGCCGTACTCGGGGCGCACCGCGGCCTCCACGGTGTCCGACATCCAGTACATCAACGACACCTACGGCAGCCATCCCGCCTTCCACCGTTCCGCCGAGCACGGCGACAAGCCCGCGTTCTACGTCTTCGAAAGCCTGCGGATCACCGACTGGACGGCGCTCGACGAGGTGACGGACAACAACATCGTGCTCGCTCAGACGACCGACACCACGAAGATCGCGCACTTCTCCGGGATGTACACGTACGACGGGATCGCGGGGGCGACCGCCCCCGGCTGGAAGCAGGCCGGTGACTACGCCCGTGCCCACGACTTGATCTGGGCCCCGTCGGTCGCACCCGGGTACATCGACGACCGGGCGGTCCCGGGCAACACCACTCCCACCCTGGACCGCGCGAACGGAACGGCGTACGACAAGCAGTGGAACAACGCCCTGGACCCGGCCATCGGCGGCTCGCCGGCCTGGGTGTCGGTGACGTCCTTCAACGAGTGGCACGAGGGAAGTTCCATCGAGCCCGCCGACGGATCGCCGCCGGCCGGTCACGGCTATCTGACCTTCGAAGGAGCGTACGGAAAGACGGGTGAGGCGGCGGAGACCGCCTATCTGGACCGGACGGCGTACTGGGCGTCGCGCTTCGACGGCATGCGGAACTGACACCCAGGGGGACAGCGCACGCAGGCAAGAGCCCCCGGAGGCCGACGAGGTCTCCGGGGGCTCGCGCCTGATCAGAACCGGGCGTGTGTGGTGATGTCGGACTCGAACTGGTCGACCATCTGAGGCGTCACCGTAGGGCGGCACTGGGCGATCGCCTCCAGGTAGCCGGCCGTGCTCGCGCCCGGCAGTGCCTCCGCGGCGGCGCGCTGCCCGGCGGCCGAGACGCCGACCGAGGCCAGGTCGCGCTCGAAGGAGTTCTGGGCGGCGATCCGCGCGGCGTGCTCGATGTCGGCAGGCGTGAACTGGTCGCTCGCTGCCACCAGTTCGTCGATGTCCACCTCCGGTCTGCCGTCGGTGTAGCGCTCCCAGATCGCCGCGCGGGCCGCCTTGTCCGGCGTACCGATCGGGATCAGGTAGTCGAACCGGCCGGGGCGCAGGAAGGCCGGATCCAGGGAGCGGATCGAGTTCGTCGCACAGATCAGGAGCCGCTCGTCGCGCTCCCGGAAGCCCGGAATGAGCTTGAGCAGTTCGTTGGTCACCCCGTGCATCCCGCCGGGCTGCGCCGGTTCCTGGCGCACCGGGGCGATCTCCTCGACCTCGTCGATGAAGACCAGGACTCGTTCCAGCTCGGCGATGGCTGCGAACGCGGAGCGCAGCGCCGCCGCCAGATTGCCCCCGTCAGCGAGCCGCGAGGGCAGGATCTCCACGAACGGCCAGCCCAGCCGCGAGGCGATCGCGCGCGCGAAGGTCGTCTTGCCGGTACCCGGCGGGCCGAACAGACCCACCGCCCGCGGCGGGCGCACACCGTGGCGCGCCGCGCGCTCCGGCTCGGCGAGCGGTAGCACGACCCGCCGCTCGATCAGATCCTTCTCACGCTCCATGCCGACGACCTTGGCCCACAGATCACCGGGCAGCAGTCGGCCGCCGAGGTCGTCGAGAAGACTGGCGGCGGGGCCGTGCACCGGCTCGACCTTCTCGAAGTAGGCGACGGCAGGCCGGCGGGTGTAGCCCGCGTTGAGCAGTCCGTCACCGAACAAGTCCTCCTCCGGCAGGACATAGGCGATCCGGCCGACCCGTGCGGCGACCAGGCGGCGCTCGAGCTCGACCAGAAGCGCGCTGGCCAGGCCCCGCCCGCGCCAGGCCGGGGCAATCGCGATCCGCATCACCCAGGCCCGCTCCCCGGCCACACAGCCGAGGGCCATCCCGATCGGCACACCCTGGTGGACCGCGACGACACCGGGCTGGCGGGACGTCAGAGCACTGATGCACTCCGCCACGGAGAAGACGGATTCCTGGCCGAGCTCGGCCGTGGTGTCCATCAGGTGGACCACTGCAGCGAGATCGCTCTCGCGGTAGTCATGGATCAGCCAGTTCACAGGTGCCGCTCCTCGGTCATTCTCGTGGTCGCGCCGATGCGGCGAGGCTAGAGGCGCCGAAGACCACGGGTCGTGCGCCACAGTGCACAAGGCGCGAGGGGGAAACGCTACGAACCGTCACTGGGCGCGGGACGGCGAACATGCTCGGGACCGCCCCTGAACGGCCGCTACTGGGGGTCTGGGCCCGACCGAAGGAAACCTACGAGTGCGGAGGCCAGCGCTTCGGGCGCCTGTTCGGCGACGTGGTGCCGGGAGTCGATGCCGTGACCGCGGACGTCGTGCGCCCACCGGCGCCAGATCGCGCGGGGATCTCCGTACAGCTCCTCCAGGTCGTCCTGAAGCGACCAGAGGACCAGCGTCGGACAGCCGACGCGTGCACCGGCGGCGCGGTCGACCTCCTCGTGTCGTCGGTCGACGGTGAGGCCGGCGCGATAGTCCTCGAGCATGGACCGCACCACGTCGGGGTTGCGTGTGGCCTGCCGCCACTCGTCGTAGTTCTCCTGTCCCATTGCCTCCGGGTCGCCGACGTACCAACTGTCGGGATCGGCGGTGATGACTCGCTCGGGAATGGCCGGTTGCGCGAAGAAGAACCAGTGCCACCACTGGGTGGCGAAATCGGCGGTGACTCGCGACAGATGCTCCGTCAACGGCAGGCAGTCGGCGAAGACCAACCGCGAGACGGCCTCGGGATGGTCGAGCGCGAGGCGCAGTGCCACGCTCCCGCCGCGGTCGTGCCCGACCAGTGCGAACCGATGATGTCCGAGGTGCCGCATCACGGCCACCACGTCCGCGGCGACCGCGCGCTTGGAATAGCCCGCGTGATCCGCCGTAAAGGCCGGCCCTCGGGAGCGCCCGTATCCCCGCAGATCCGGGCAGATTACCGTGCGGCCGGCTCGTACGAGCAGGGGAGCGACCCGGTGCCACGTCGCCGAGGTGCGGGGATGGCCGTGCAGCAGCACCACTGGCGGGCCGTCCCCACCGAACCGGACGAAGATGCGCGCTTCCCCGACATCGACCTGCGTCGCCGTGAACCCTTCGAACACCCCGGCCTCCTAGTCTCGGAAACACTCTTGTGTCCGCTCCATGACCGGTCATACGTCGTCGAGCAGCAGCCGCCAAGCGGTGAGCGCGAGCCCCGCTCGGATCAGGCTGGTGGGCTCGGTGCTGTCGAAGTCCAGGATCTTGCCGATCCGTTCGAGCCGACGGGCGAGGCTGCTGTGGTGCAGGGGGCAGAGGTCGGCTGCCCGGCGCAGGGAGCCGGTGGCGCAGTAGGCGTCCAGCGTCTCCTGGTCCAGGTCTTGCGGACCACCAATGCCCAGGTGAGTGACACGCTTCAAGAGGCCGTTCCGGCAGGCTCAGAGAGGTGCCATCTGCAACTCGCCGATGGCCCCCAGGCCGACTCGTGCCGCCAGCCACGCTGCCCGTCGGGCTTCGACCTGCTTCACGTGGACATACACCGTGTGGTCAGGCGCAGGCTCCTCGAGGTTGAGGTCGCGGGCATTCACACACACCGTCAAGTAAGCGCCTTTGGAGCCCCCGCGACCGAGGCCGACCTCCGGAGCCTCGGGCCAGCCACTGAAATCCCAGCGGACCATGGCCGGGACGTCCCCTGCCGCAGCCAGGAACTCCTCCACTGTTTCCGGGGCCATGCACCACCTGCTCATGAAGATCGGGAGCAGTCCGACGGGGAGTCACCCGTGCGCGAGGAGCCATGGCGGTCGGCCCCGTAGGACCACCAGTCGGCATCCGGCATGACTTTGGTCAACCGCTCCAGCTCACGGGTGGTGGAGACGAGTGCTTCGAAGTCGACTTCGAGGCCCCCGGTGTCGGCAAGGGCAAGCAGCCGCCCGGCGACTCGCAGTGCCTCGGCGACATTCGTCGTCCTCAGCACCGCCTGCGCGTACGAGTTGCTCATAGCAAGCAGTCTGCCAAGCTACCCGCCGGTTCACGACCGAGTATCTGAACAACCCTCCGGTTCAGCGGCAGCCACACCCGGCTTCTCAGAAGTGGGCGATGGGTGCTGCGGCGTGACTGACGGAGACGGTGTGGGTGATGCAGGAGGGTCCGCTGAGGAGGTGGAGGAGGAAGGACGTCGGCTCCGGGAGGTAGTTGGGTACGCCGCCGCGGAGGGCCAGGCCACTTTGCAGGTGGGTGCTGGGAGCCGTGGCAAGGACGCTGCCCGCGAACGCGGCGGTGATGGGGCGGTGCACATGGCCCGCCAGAACCCGGGCGACATTGCCGTGCCGGGTGAGCAGATCGGCCAGGTCCTCGCCGTCGTCCAAGCGCATCCCGTCGAAGAACGGGATGCCGACCGCGATCGGCGGGTGGTGCAGGCAGACAACCGCCGGGAGTTCCGGCCTGCGAGCGAGGACCCCGTCAAGCCACGCCAACTGCGAGTCACCCAGGCGGCCGCCGGGTGACTGGGGGACCGACGAGTCCAGGACGACGAGGGTGAACGTGGGGTAGTCCACCGCGTAGTGTGCCTGCGCTCCGGCATCCAGGAAGCGTGAGCCGGCGAACTCCCCCAGCAGCACTCGGTGATCGTCGTGGTTGCCTGCCACCAAATGCAGCGGCAGGGGGAAGCGGTCGATCACCTCGCGCAGCGCCCGGTAGCTCGCCGGGGTGGCACGATCGACCAGGTCCCCGGTGATGACCACGCAGTCAGGCTGCGGGTCGAGCGTGAGGATACGGCAGAGTGCCCGGGTCAGCCCTTCAGCGGGAGCGCCGGCCAGTGGGCCGGTTGCGATGTGCGGGTCACTGAGGTGCGCGATGGATGCAATCATCCTGCAACGCTCCAACGCCACTTCAGGTGCGGCAACTGATAACGCTCAGGGTGAACTTGTGATGGCGACGGTCCTCGTAGGCACCACGACTTCATCTACTTCGTGTACTTCGAGGGAGACATCCCGGAGGTGGAGCTCTTCACGAGCCAAGAAGAACTCCTGGGGTTCGTCCGGCGGTTGGAAGCCGGAGCGCCGCCGGAGCGGGTTTGTTAGACGTCGGATTTCTGCGGTCCTCGGAGCAGGTACTTGTGCAGGTCGCTGTGGGTGTCCCCCGCCTCGATCCGCAGCCACGTCCCGTCGCGGAAGCTCAGGAGCAGCATCCGTGTCTCGTACTCGTAGGGGAAGGGGTCGGCCAGGCTCGCCTCTTCGGGGGCGAGCCTGGCGACGACGTTCATGCGCTTCTCGCGGTCCATGACTCCTCGCACGGGCGGAGCGGCCAGGACGATGCCGTCCTGGGTGATGACGACGAGGCGCGCGTCGCAGGTGGAGTGGGTGTACCAGCGCAGCAGGAACTGCCCCGCGGCCCCCTGCCAGTTGCCGTCGAAGACGCGGTCGAGCCCCTGCTCGACGATGAGAGCCTCACGCCGCTCGTCGTCGGCGTGCTTCTCCCGGCGCCGCTCCCTCTCTCTCTTGCTGGTGGAGAGGGCTCGCATGACCGCCTCGTGCGCGCCGTCCAGCGGCGTCAGCAACCACCCGATCAGGATGAACGGTGAGATGAGCGCCGTTCCGAGCATCTCCAAGATGGGCATTCGCCCCGGCCGGAGCCGCGGTGACCCGGCCGCCTGGAGCACATCGGCGGGGGGCGCGGGAATCTTGTCGAGCGTGCACCATTCCGCGGCCTCGGCCTGGATGCCCAAACGGTCGGCGATGACGCGTCGTTTACCCCTGGATGTCACGACAGGCCCTCCTCGCCCACCTCGCACAGCACTTTGATGCGCCGTCAGGCTATCCGGTACCGATGGTGCGAGACATCACCACCATCGTGAAAACGAAACCCTTGGTCGCGTCGCTCAGCTGGTGACGCCGCGCCCGTACGTCAGGAAGACCGCGCCGCTCTTGAGGACGGTCTGGTCCTCGAGGGTCCAGGTGCGCGGGTCGAAGGAGGCCTTGCGGGAGAACAGCGGGATCCCGTCGCCAATGGTCAGCGGGCCGACTTTGAGGATCAGCGTGTCGATCTCCGCATACAGGGAGCCGGCCAGCTCGGCGCCGCCGAGCAGCCAGATGTCCTTGCCGTCTTGTTGCTTCAACTCCCGCACGGCCGCGACCGCGTTGTCGGCAACCAGCTCGACGGCCGAGGCGGGGACCTCGGTCAGGGTTCGGGAGAACACCAGATGCCGCAGGTGGGGAAAGGCGTCGTTGATTCCGGCCGCGAGACCGATCTCGTAGCTGCGCCGGCCCTCGAGGACAGTATCGAAGCGCGTGCCCTCCGCCGTGACGGACAGTGCCTGCCGGGCCTGAACGGGCAACGTCTCCGGGTACTCGGCGACGAGGTGTTGTATGTAGTCCTCCTGTAGAGGCCAGAAGCCGTTCGGTCCGGTGGGGTCCGCGCCGTCCGGGCCGGCGATGAAGCCATCGAGAGTGGTGGCGACGTAGTAGACGAGTCTGCGCACGCAGGTTCCTTCCGTCAGTCCGCTGTCGCGGTGCGGCCCGGGGCCGCCGGTTGGCGTGGCCAGGGTGCGGTGCCGCTGAGCGACGCTGTCACCCTAGGCCGAGAACCTCAGCAGCAGCCATCTTCATGTGTCAGACGATGTGTCAGACGTCGGTGACGTGCACGCGCTCGCCTTGCTGCCCGTAGATGGCGATGGTCTCCGCCGGTGTGTCATCCCGGGCGTTGCCGATCCAGTGCGGAGCCGCTGTGTCGAACTCCGCGGCTTCGCCCGCCGTCAACTCTGTCCGGGTGTCGGTCAGGACGAGTTGGACCGTCCCGTGCAGCACGTAGAACCACTCCCGGCCTGGATGCGTGTGGAATCGCGGTACCGGGAGTGTCGACAGTGGGGGGTAGATCACCTTGTACGCGCGCATGCCACCCGTCTTCACGCCCAGCGGCACGAAGGTCAGCCCGTCCTTGTGAAAGGGGCGCAGGTGGACCCGCGGGTCGCCGGTGGACGGCGCGGCTACGAGCTCGTCGAGCGGCACGGCGTAGGCGCGGGCGAGGGGCAGGAGCTGTTCCAGAGTCGGGCGGATGTGCCCGCGTTCGAGTCGCGAGATGGTGCTCTGCGTGAGCCCTGTGCGCTCCGCCAGAGTGGCGAGCGTCAGGCCGAGGGCCTGCCGGAAGCCCCGCAGCCTCGGCCCGACGTTCTCCAGTACCGCCTGGTCTTCCGTCACCGGCCGACACCTCCACTGCCGCGTGGGCACCTGATATGCGTTTTGCAAGTCTGCAAAAGTGCGTGCAGTTCCGCAAGGATCTCTTCGAGGATCGCACCATGACACTCACTCCGAACACGAGGCACCCCCATCGCCGACGCGTGCTTCTGCTGACCGGCGCCCTGGCTCTCTCACTCGCCACTCCCCTGACCGCCGCCTCCACCTCCGCCTCCACCTCTGCCTCCAACTCTGCCTCCAACTCCGCCTCCACCACCGGGAAGGCGACGGCGTACGACGCCGCGACGGAGCACGACGCGGGGTTCAACGCGACGTTCAGGCACAAGTTCGCGACGGTGCGCGGCGTGCGCATGCACTACGTCACGGGCGGCGAGGGGCCGGCTCTGGTGCTGCTGCACGGCTGGCCGCAGACCTGGTACGAGTGGCGCAAGGTCATGCCTGCGCTCGCCCGCCATCACACCGTGTACGCGCTCGACCTGCCCGGCCTCGGCGACAGCAGGGGAAACCCGGCGAGCTTCGACAAGAAGACGCTGGCCCGTCACGTCCACGAACTGCTGCGTGATCGCATCGGACTCGACAGGTTCGACTTGGTGGCACACGACCTGGGTGCCGGAGTCGGCGCCCAATACGTCTCGCAGTTCCCTCGGCAGGTCAACTCCTATGTACACATGGACTATCCGCTCCCCGGACGAAGGCTTCCCGCCGCCAAGTACCGGACGTTCTCCTGGCACATGGCCTTCAACAGCCAGCAGGCAATACCCGAAAGACTCGTCGACGACCGGAACGACATGCGTGAGTACTTCACGACCTTCACCACTCAAGTCGCTTACGGCGGAACGGCCTTCGGCGGAACGAGGACCGAGCCGCCCTTCACCGAGGCGGAGACCGACGAGTACGTCCGCACCTACGGGCGTCCGGACGCGCGGCACGCGGGGTTCGAGCTCTACCGGAGCCTGGACAGGGACGAGCGGGACAACGCCGCCGCCACGCCCACGGACACCCCCACCCTCCTCCTCACGGCGACCGGCTCGCTCGCCGCCACCCGGCCGACCCTGACGCCGATGCTGCGCAACGTCACACGCGCCGTCGAGATTCCGAAGTCGGGGCACTGGCTCGCTGAGGAGAACCCCGGTGCCGTGGCGCGCGAGATCCTCAGTTTCACCGCCGCTCGGTGACCTGCCGCCCTGACGCGTTCCCCCGCAGGTCCGGAGCCATGCGGCGCAGCAGGAAACCCGCGGTCAGGGCCATGACGAACATGAGCACCGCGTAGACCGCCGAGGGAATGGCCATCCGGGTGCTGTCGAGAAGCGAGGGGCTCAGGGCGATCGCCATCGACAGCGTCGTGTTGTGCATGCCGATCTCGAAGCAGGTGGCGACGGACTGCCGGTGATCGCCGCGGGCCAGCCGGGTCGCACCGTAACCGACGGTGAGGGATATGGCGGCGAAGAGGGAGACGACGAGGCCGACGTCGGCGAGGTAGTCGAGCACGTTGTTCCGCTCGGCGGCGAGCGCCGCGATGATGATGCCGACGAGCGCCGCCACGGCCGTCACCTTGACCGCCCCGGTGGCGCGCTCGGCGAAGTCCGGCCGCCGGCGCCTCACCAGCATCCCGGCCCCGACCGGCACCAGCACGACGAGAAAGACCTGCAACGTCTTGTCGAAGCGCAGGCCCAGCGCTTCGTCCGTGCCGCTCATGAAGTGGTCGAGGGAGAGGTTCACGACGATCGGCAGCGTGACGACGGCGATGACCGAGTTGATCGCGGTCAGCGTGACGTTGAGGGCGACGTCACCTCCGAAGAGATGACTGAAGATGTTCGCCATTGTGCCGCCGGGAGACGCCGCGAGCAGCATCATGCCGACGGCCAGCGCGGGGCTCAGGTCGAAGGCGAGCACCAGACCCAGACAGATGGCGGGCAGCAGCACCAGCTGACAGACGAGCGCCACGGCCACGGCCCGCGGATACGCCGCGATCCTTCGGAAGTCGGCCACGGTCAGACCGAGCCCGAGGCCGAACATGATCACGGCGAGCACGGCGGGAAGCAGATAGGTGGTCAACGGTGAGTCCACGCGAACAGACTCCGGGAGGCCGCTCGAAAAGTACACGCTAAGTACACGCTCATGCGGAACAACGCGGCCTGGTGGGATCGTCCCCGGTCTCAGTCCAGTTGCTCGGCCAGTCCTACGATGATGCCCTCGGGGCCGCGGACATAGCAGAGCAGATAGCTGTCCTCGAACCGGGCGATCTCTCCGAGGACTTCGGCGCCGTGCGGGCGCAGGCGGTCAACGGTGTCCTCGAGGTCGTCGACGGCGAACATGACGCGGTGCGTGCCCAGAATGTTGTGCGGTTGGTTGCGCGGCCCGGCGCTGATCGCCGCGGGGCTGCGGTACTTCGACAGCTCGAGCCGGCTGTGTCCGTCCGGAGTGCGGACCATCGCGATGTCACAGTGGACGCCGTCGAGGCCGGTGCACTTGTCGGCGACGGGGCCTTGAACCTCCGCCCTGCCCTCCAGCTCCATACCGAGTTCCACGAAGAACGCGATGGCCGCGTCCATGTCCTCGACGACGATGCCGACATTGTCCATCCGCTGAATCGCCATGCTGGCTTCTCCTTCTTCCTCGTGCGGCCGGTGGTGGCCGCTGATGTCCCTGGGACGGAGCCGATGGCACGTTCTCGACATCCTCGGACCGCCGGACTCCGAAATATTCTGGATCGGTCCCCGGCACCGCTACAGCAGACACTGCACCGCGCTGCCGCAACTTCGCCCCCCTGGCGGTGCGTTCGACCACTGCTAGCCTGCGTCCATGATCACCGGAAGAAAGCCCGGTCGAATAGCTCACATAGCGGGGAATGACAGGCCTGAGCGTGTACTGATCCTGGCCAGCTTCGTGAACCGCGTCGGCAATGGACTCTTCAACGCGGCGTCGGCGCTCTACTTCACGTTGGTCGTGGGTCTACCGCCGGCGCAGGTCGGTGCCGCTCTCACGGTCGCTGGGTTGCTGGGCCTGCTCGCGGGCATACCGGGGGGTCACCTGGCCGATCGACGCGGGCCTCGCACGATCATGGTGCTCGCTCTGGCAGTTCAGGCAGTGGCGATGTCCGCTCTCGTACTGGTCGAGAGCTGGGGCGCACTCACGGTCGTCGCAACCGTCGATCAACTCGCCGCGGCAGTCGGCGGCGCGGCCTGGGGAGCCCTCGTGGTCCGGGTCGGCACCGACCGCCCTGCGCTGTTCAGGGCAAAGCTCCGCACCTACGTCAATCTGGGCGTCGTCCTGGGAACCGTGAGTGCCGGAGTCGCGGTCGCTGCGGATACTCGCACTGCCTACACCGTTCTGATTCTCGGCAATGCGACCAGCTTTGCGCTGTGCGCGCTTCTCTTGTTCTTGCTCCCCCACTACCGAGCGTTGGCGCGACCGCCGGAACAGCGTCGCTGGATCGCTCTCCGCGACCGTCCGTTCGTCGCGTTCACCGCCCTCTATGGTGCGATGGGGCTGCAATACCCGGCGGTGTCTTTGCTTCTGCCGATCTGGATCTCGGAGCACACCGACGCGCCGCGCTGGACCGTGGCCGCGGTATTCGCGCTCAATGCGGGAGTCTGCGTCCTCTTGCAGACCAGAATCGGATCCCGTATCGAAACGCCTCGCGACGGCGGCAGAGCATTCCGCACGGCGGGGCTGCTCTTCCTCCTCAGTTGTCCGATGATGGCCCTGACCGCGCACACTCCGGTGTGGGCGGCCGTCGCCCTCGTCGTCGCGGCGATCTTCGTCCACAGCCTCGGCGAGATCTGGGAGTCCTCGGCCGGATTCGCCCTCGGTTTCGGCCTGGCGCCGGACCATGCGCAAGGCCAGTACCAAGGCCTTCTCGGGCTCGGCTTCAGCGCGGGCCAGGCACTCGCCCCCGCCATCCTCACCACCGTCGTACTCGGACTTGGCACCACCGGCTGGCTGGTCCTCGGCGCGTTCTTCGCCACGGTGGGCGCCGTCGGCCCCTCGCTCGAACGCTGGGGTACGCGAACTCGATCCCAGTTGCTCCCTATGTGATGGGAGGTGGCCGCTGGGCGCAGGAACCGGCGTTTGTGATTCCGGCTCCGGACGCCGAGGGCGTCGCGCCGTTGGGAAAAGTGAGTGCCAGGGGCCGCGTGTCGCGCCAGGATGGGGATCATGAGCGGCGAGACGTACGGGGATGAGCGACGGGACATGGCAGCTTCGGGGCGCCCGCTTGCCCTGGTCACGGGGGCGGGGCGTTCGGCGGGAATCGCGACGTCCGTGGTCGTGGATCTGGCCCGGACGGGCTGGGACGTGGCGTTCACGTACTGGACTCCGTATGACGCGCGGATGCAGTGGGGCGGAGAGCCGGGGGCGCCTGAGAACTTACGGAAGCAGGTGGCGTCACTCGGGGCGAGGGCCCATGCCATCGAGGCGGACCTGAGCGATCCGGTCGTGCCGGCTCAGCTTTTCGACAGCGTCGAGCGCGAACTGGGGAACGTCACCGCGTTGGCGCTCTGCCACTGCGAGTCGGTCGACTCGGGGCTGTTGGACACGACGGTGGAAAGCTTCGACCTGCACTTCGCGGTCAACGCGCGCGCGAGCTGGCTACTGATCCGGGAGTACGGGCTGCGGTTTCGCGGGGAACATGGCAGCGGGCGCATCGTCAGCCTGACCAGCGACCACACAGCCGGCAACCTGCCTTACGGGGCAAGCAAGGGTGCGATGGACCGCATCACGCTGGCCGCCGCGCGTGAACTGGCCCACCTGGGAGTGACCTGCAACGCGGTCAACCCCGGGCCCACCGACACCGGGTGGATGACCGAGGAGCAGAGGGCGGACATGGCCCGCTCTGCTCCCCTGGGGCGCCTGGGCGTGCCGCAGGACTGCGCGAACCTGGTCTCGTTTCTCTGTTCCACCGAGGGCGGATGGATCAACGGCCAGCTTCTCCAGAGCGACGGCGGTCTCGGGTGACCGAGCGCATGCACCCCACCGTCGAACGCCTTGCCAGGCTCATCCCTCAAACCACCGCGACTGCTGAAAGACGCAGGTCCACTTGAGTGGTGTCTGACCGTCAGGTTCAGGGTTAGGGCGAGTACGCCACTCGAACGGAGTGAGTCCTCACTCATTGACGGAGTGAGGACTCACTCCGTAAGCTCACGGTCATGACAGCAGCCAAGGAGAACCCGACCCCCCGCCGCCGCGCCGCCGCCATGTCGCCGGAGCGGCGCCGCGAAATGATCATCCAGACCGCCATCCCGCTGATCGCCGAGTACGGGGCCACGGTGACGACCTCGAAGATCGCCCGCGCCGCGGGCATCGGCGAGGGCACGATCTTCCGTGTCTTCGCCGACAAGGACGAACTGCTGCAGGCCTGCGTGGCCGAGGCCCTCTCCCCCGAGCACGCGATCCGCGAGCTCGACGCGATCGACGTGTCCCAGCCTCTGCCCGACCGGCTCGCGGAGGCGGCCGAGGCGCTGCAGGCGCACATGGACAGGATGGGCGCGATCGTCGGCTCGCTGGGGCATCGCGGCGGCAAGCACCCCGGAACGGTGCGCGGCGCGGGCCGCCAAGAGTCGACGTCCCGTATCCGCGCAGCCCTCGCGGAGCTACTGGAGCCGGAGAGGGCGGCCTTGCGCCGGCCGCCCGAGCAGATCGCCGCCCTCTTCTTCGGGCTGCTCTTCACCCAGCCGCGAACGGAGGACGAACCCGACCTGACCGCTCAGGAGCTGGTGGACGTCTTCCTGCACGGAGCGGTCTCGGGGGGCGTCAAGTGAGCGCGCCGAGAAGGCGCCTGGTGGTTACGGCGTTAGCCGTCCTGACCGCCGCCCTGGTGTGGCTGATCGCGGACCCCCTGCTGGGACATCGGCTGCAAATCGCCGACGGCGAGCAGACCCTTCACATCGGAGCCGCACCGGTGGCGTCGGTAGCGCTGCTGGCATCGCTCTCCGCCTGGGAGTTGTTGGCCACCCTGGAGCGGTTTACGGCACACCGCGCCCGCGCCATCTGGACCTGGGCAGCCAGTGTCGTACTGGCTGTGTCTTTCCTGCCGTTCATCGGCGACGGCATGGACGGCGGCACCCGGTCCGCCCTCGCTCTGATGCACCTGGCGGTGGCGGCGGTACTGATCCCGGGGCTGGCCGGCAGGGGCCCCGGGACGCGGAGCAACGACAGTGATGTGACAGGCGCGCGGCGCTGACGCACGGGGGAAGGTGGCGCTGAACGCCAGAGCCCGGCCGTCCTGGGACCACTGGGGCGGTCGGTGCTTTCGTTCATGGCTCAGCCCGCCGAAGGGGACATCACAAGGCGGGGCCACCCTCCGGTGTCAGGCGCTGGCGTCGGTAATGGCGCGCTGCCCGGGCGCGGTTTCCGCAGGACGGTTTGCACCACTCCTGTCGCCCATGGGACTTGACGAAGTAGCGCACGCAACGCGGAGCGGCGCAGGCGCGTAGGTGCTCGCGCTGGGGGCCGCTCAGGAAGTCGATGGCGTCGCGGCTCAACGTGGCCATGAGCCGGGTCCTCAGGTTGCTCTCCGGCGACTGCAGAAGGGCAGTAGGTGATCCTTCTGACGGCCAGTCCAACTGCGGGACGACTGGTTCGCCGGCAGCGACGGCGTTGATGTGCGCTATCGCCTGGTCGGCCGGCATCAGCCGGCGCGCGTCCGCCGGGCTGGGGGGCGCCGGGCTGACCGTTCGTGCGAACAGCGCGCGAATCGCGCGCCGCAGCTCGATGATCTCGCTCCTGAGGCCTTCGTCCACGGCGATCTCTCCCGGCGCGACGTGTACAGCCAGGAGGTCGGCCTGAGCCTGGATCCAGTGGCCCGTTCCACGCACCGTGGCGAGGTCGTCGGCGACGCCGCCGTCTCCGTCGTGGCGGATCGTGCTCGCCAACTCCAGTGCCAGCCAACGTTCCATCAGCGCCTCCGTCCGGATCTGTCTGCGTCAGCTACTTGATCACACGCTCACGTACACCCTAGAGTCCCTAACGGTTAAATGATAATTACCGTTAGACGCTGGGAGGGCGAAGATCTGTCCCGGCGTGGAACAGCGGTCAGGTCGTCTCGAAGCAGACGAATTACGGGGGATGGATCATGACAGTGTTGCTTGCCCAGATCAGCGACCTGCACCTGGACGGCAGTCAGAGGTCCATCCGGCGAGCCGACCGCGTCATGGACTACCTGCGAGCCCTGCCCCGCCCGGTCGACGCCCTGTTGGTCACCGGGGACATCGCAGACCACGGCACAGAGGCGGAGTACGAGGAAGCGGTGCGCATCCTCAAGGCCCCTTTCCCGGTGCTCACTTGCCCCGGCAACCACGACGCGCGTCCGGCCTACCGCAAGGCCCTGCTCGGAGAGACCCCCGGCACCTGCCCCATCAACCGGCTGCACCACATAGCCGGGGCCGCCATCTTCATGTGCGACTCGACGATCCCCGGCCGCGACGAGGGGCGCCTCGATGCCGAGACACTTGACTGGCTCGACACCCAGCTCGCGGGCCTGCCGCACGGCACCCCCGCGCTGATGGCCTTCCATCAGCCACCGGTCGAGCTCCACCATCCCCTGCCCGACTCCGGAATGCTCGAACAGCCCGAGCGACTGGCCGGCCTGCTTCAGGCGCACCCCCAGGTCGTCGCCGTCCTGACCGGCCACGCTCACACGGCGGCAGCCTCGACCTTTGCCGCTCGCCCACTGATCGTCGGACCGGCCGTCACCTGGACCCTGCGCATGCCTTGGGAGAGCGACCACCCCGCCGACCGCGACCAGCCCCCCGGCCTCGCTTTCCACGTCCTGGGCGACGACCGACGCCTCACCACCCACTACCGCGTTGTGCTCTGACCTGGCGCAGGTCGCGGGTGGACGACGCTGCAGGTACGCAAGGAGATGCGCGCGCCGATCGGATGACTGGCGCGCGCTGCCCCTGTCGGGTGGATCAGCGGAGTCCGGCGAACAGGTCGTTCTCCGGTACGGCCGCGCCGGTGGAGTCCGCGACGCGCACGAAGGTCTCCATGCCCATCAACTCGCCGAACCTTTCCTTGCCCATCCTGAGGAAGAAGATGTTCTCGCCCTGACTGGCGTGCGCGGCCAGCGCATCGAACTTCTGGCCGCTGAAGGCGGTGGTGTCCACCCACGTGGTGATCTCGTCGTCGGGGAGGCCGATCTCCGCCAGCGCCGCGGCCTCGGCGGGATCCGGCTCCGGCATGTCCTCCTGGAACTCGCGCATGGTCTCCCCGAACCGTTGCATCGCCGAGCGGGGCATCGTCGTCCAGTACACCTTCGGTGTCAGCGTGGTCATCGCCAGCGCCGCCATCGTGATGCGGTGGGCCTGGATGTGGTCGGGGTGGCCGTAGAAGCCGTTCTCGTCGTACGTGACGACCACATCGGGGCGGTAGTGCCGCATGAGTTCCGCGAGGCGGGCGGCGCCTTCCTCGACGGGGGTCTGCCAGAAGGCCCCGGGGGCGTCGTTGCTCGACCAGCCCATCATCCCGGAGTCGGCATAGTCCAGCGTCTCCAGATCGCTGATCTTCAGGACGTCACAGCTCTCCCTGAGTTCCTGACGGCGCATCTGGGCGACGGCCGCCGGGTCGTGGCCGGGATCGCCTGGCTTGACGCCCCCCGGCCCGTCCCCGCAACCGCCGTCGGTACAGGTCACGAGAACCGTACGGAATCCTTCCGCCGCATACCGCGCGAGGACACCTCCGGTTCCGGTGGCCTCGTCGTCGGGGTGGGCGTGTACTGCCATGAGTGTCAAAGGCCGGTAGTCAGTCATAAGAAACAGTCCTCCTGGAAGAAATTATCTCGACCCAGGCGTCATGGCCCAGGCCCCTCTGCGCGGCGTGCGCCCCACGATCCTGGGGCGCGGGCGCCCGAATCCCGGTGGGGCCGACGACCTCGTACTCTCCGATTCCCGGCCGTCGGGCGCCGGTGCCCCGTCGGTGCAACAGCACCGCCCGGATCACCTGTTCCCGGCACGGGCGCCCAGTTTTCCAGGTGTGGCCGCAGCGTCCGTCAGGCTGCTGCGGACAAGCTGGCACGATGAGCGCCCATGGACGATCAAGAAGCTGTCGAAGCCCAAGCTCTCCGTGTGGTCGACGAGCTCTTCCCGCATGCCCTGGGCGCCCTGCTCGGAGGTTCCGCCGCTCTAGGTCGCGCCACTCCTGCCAGCGATCTGGATGTGGCCGTTCTCCTCCCCGACTCCGATACGAGCCGCCGGGAGGTGATCCGTCATGATGGCCGCATAGTCGAGTTGTTCCTGAACACCCTTGCGGACATACCGGAGTTCTTCGCCTGGGACCGAGCCCGGCGTCGCGGCACCGTCCTCTTCGTCTACGACCAAGGTCTGCCCCTGGCTGATCCGCACGGGCACGTGGCCCGTGCACGCCAGCTGGCTCGAAGCGTGCTCGCGTCCGGTCCCCCGCCGCTCACCGAGGCCGAATGGGAACACGGCCGCTACGCCCTCACCTGCTTCCTGGACGACCTCAGCGACATCCCACCGGCAGACCGGTACGAACAGCTCTCCCTCGCCGACCAGGTGCTGCGCTTGGCGGCTGACCTGGTCACCGCCCATCACAGTGCCTGGACAGGGATCGGCAAGTGGCTTCCCCGTCGGCTGCTGATCGCGGATCCCGCCCTGGGCACAGCCCTGCTGGCCGGGCACCGCGCCGTGGCCGAGCACGCCGACCCGGCGCCGTTGGCCGCTGCGGTCGAGCAGGCTCTCGACTTGGTCGGGGGCCCCTTGATGGAGGGATACGTGCAGCGCTGGCGCGCGTGAGCACGCGGTGCGGCCCCCGCGCGGGGGCGACGCTCACCAGTAGTCGAACCCTTCTTGTTTCACGAGGCGTTGAACGGCAACACGGACTCCATGGCTGACGAGAGAAGAAATTCCAGTGACAGCGCCGGTAACGCCCGGCAGAGCACGAAGGCAACTGCCGCCAAGGGGCGGTCCGCTGCGAGTACAGGAGCGAGCAAGGTGAACACCACTGCACAGAAGGCCAAGCAGGAGTCGGCCGAGGCTGCCGAGAAGGCGAAGGGGACCGCCGGGGAGGCGGCCGATGCCGCCGGTTCTGGTGCGCATTCGTTCGGGCTCGCGACACAGCGTGCGAAGCAGGCGGCAGCCGCGGGTATCGAGAGCGGCGGCAAGACGGTGGTGTCGGCCTCCGGCAAGGTCGCTTCCACGGCAGTCGCCGGCTGGACCTTGGTGAAGAACCGCAAGGCCATTGCCGCGGGGGCCGCCGCCGGTCTGGTCAGTGTGGTCGGTGTTTCCTTCACCGCCGGGCGCCGGACCGCGAAGGTCCAGGGCGGACCGTTGACGCGGCTGACACATGGGCGCATCTGACTTCTGCCGCATAAATCATCCACTGAAGGCGTCAGGGCGGAGAGGGATTGTCCCTCTCCACCCTGACGCCTTCAGTCGTAGAGCCCGCTGTCGCGCTGGCAGGGGGCGCCCGTATCGTCAGCCCGCGGCGTGGTCGAGCAGTCGCTGGATGTGCAGGCCGTGGGCCGCGTCGATTCCCGTTCCGTGGCCCGTACGGACCGCGGTGGCGAACTCGCGGCGCAGAATGGGCCAGCACTCCTCGTGGTCGATGCCCGCCGTGTCGTAGACCAGTTCTTCGCCGGGCCCGAAGAGCTCCACCCGCGTCCTGGCCCGCGGCAGGTTCACGCTGCCGGACAGGGAAGCCTGACTGATCGCCCCGTTCTCGTGTTCACAGGTCAGTTCGATCCAACGCCTCGGATCACCCGTGGCACGTACGGAGACGATCGGGGCGACCGCGGTGTCGAGCAGGTCCAGGAGGTGCGGGCCCAGATCGAGCAGCGCGCCGTGCTCCAGTCGCCACCCGGTGGCGAAGTCGCCCCCGAGAAAGGCACCGTGCAGGTAGCACGAGCGGGCACCGGACACCTCCCGCGTCGCCGCTTCGGCGAGGAAGGCGCGGGTGGCCGGGTGGTACCGCTTGGTGAGGACGAGCTGGGAGATCACCTGATGCTCGGCAACCGCGTCCGCGACTCCGCGGGCGGCGTCCAGGTCGACACCGAGCGGCTTCTCCAGGAGCAGTGCGCGGCCCGCCGCGGCGGCACGCGGGGCGAGGGCGGACTGCACGGCCGGCGGTACGGCGAAGGCCACTGCCTCGGACATGTCGAGGAGTTCCTCGTAGGAGGCGGCGACCGGAGCACCGTACGCCGCGGCGACCTCGGCGGCAGCCTCGGGCCGACGGGCCCAGACCCCCGCGAGGGTCGTCTCCGGGCCCGCTGCCAGCATGCGCGCATGCATGGCACGGGCCCACGGACCGGCCCCCACGAGGCCTACGCGGACAGGCGCATGGGCCCAAGCGGCGGCGTCGGGGGCGCTGAGGTGGGGCATGGTGCTACTCCGGGGTGTGCGTGTGTGTGGCCTGTGGTGCGCGTGTGTGTGGCCTGTGGTGCGCGTGTGTGTGGCCTGTGGTGCGCGTGGCCTGTAGTGCGCGGAAGTGGGCCCGGCGTCGCGCGCCAGCGGTCACCTGTCACCGGGGGCGAGGAGCGCGGCAAGGCGCGCATCCGCCGTCTCCGGCGCGTAGAGGTGTTCGACGACCATAAGGGTGGCGCCCATCAGGGCGGCGTGGTCGCCCAGTTCCGACGTGACGACCTGGAGGTGGGAGGTGGTGCGCGGCATGGCGCGTTGGTAGAGGAGTTCACGCACACCGGTGAGGAAGGGTGTTCCGGCCAGGTCGCCGGTGAGGACCAGGACGCCGGGGTTCAGCAAGGTGACGACGGTGACGAGGACTTCGCCCACGCGCTGGCCCGCCTCCCGGGCGAAGCGCGTGGCGTCCGGGTGACCCGTGGCCAGGTGGGCGCGGACGTCGGATCCCGATGCGGTGGGCACTCCGGCGGCGGTGAGCTGCCTGGCGATGGCGCCACCACTGGCGACCGCGGCGAGACAGCCGTAGGAACCGCACATGCACAGGGCGTCAGGGCGGTCGTGCAGACGGATGTGGCCGATGTCACCGGCCCCACCGTCGATGCCTCGGTAGACCTCTCCGCCGACGATGACGCCAGCGCCGATGCCGGTGGAAGCCTTGATCAGGACGAAGGCACTGCAGTCGGGGTGACCGACTCGCTGCTCCGCCAAGGCCATCAGGTTGGCGTCGTTGTCGACGTAGACGGGCGGGGGCCCCGCATCGGACGCGGGGCCGATGTGCTCCGCCCACGCTTCGCGCAGTCGTTCCCGTACGGGGAAGCGGTCCCAGCCCGGCATGATCGGCGGCTGCACGATCTGGGCCGTCTCCCAGTCGACCGGGCCGGGCACGGAAAGGCCGATGCCGCAGACCCGTGCCGCGTCGGCACCTGCCTCGGCGAGCAGAGGGGCGAACCAGCGGGCCAGTTCGTCCAGGACGCGGTCGGGGCCGTCGCCGATGAGGAGGGCGCCGCTGTGCTCGGCGAGGACCTTTCCCGACAGGTCGAGCACCGCGGCGCGCGCGTGCCGGGTCTCCAGGTCAGCGGCGATCACCACGGCGTGCGTCGGGTCGAACTCCAGGCGGGCGGAGGGGCGTCCGCCGGTGGAGGCGCCCGTCGCGTCGCGCAGCCAGCCGGCCGCGAAGAGCTGGTCGAGCCGGTGGCCCACCGTCGACCGGGAGAGTCCGGTGGCCTGCTGGAGTGCTCCGCGCGTGGTGGCCTGTCCGCTGCGGATGAGCTGCAGCAGGTGCCCTGCGCTGGCCTGGTTTCCTGCCATGCCCGCCGTCCCCGTCCTGTCCTGTTGATCTGTGCCGTGTCGTGCGTGTGATGCGTGTGGTGCATGCCGTCGGCCGGTCGAGCCGTACGGCTGTTGGCTGCCGTCGTGCTGAGCCGGTGTCAGCCCTTGTCCGCGCCGCTGGTCAGGCCCTCGGTCAGGAGCCGTTCGGCGGCGAAGAACAGGAGTACCACGGGGATGGTGAGGATGACCGACCCGGCCATCAGTACGGTCTTGGACACCTCGATGCCGTTGGCCAGTTGCTGCAGTCCCAGCGAGACCGTCCACTTGTCGGGCTCGGCGGCCAGGAAGAGGAGCGCGAAGAGGAATTCGTTCCACGCGATCATGAATACGTAAAGGCCGGTGGCCATCAGGGTAGGCGTGGCGAGCGGCAGGATGATCTTGCGGACGGTCTGCAGCCGTGAGGCCCCGTCGATCGCCGCCGCTTCCTCGATGCTGTGGGGGATGGTGACGAAGTAGTTCTTCAGCATGTAGATCGAGACCGGGACCGTCTGGGCGATGTAGACGATGGCCAGACCGACGAGACTGCCGGAGAGCCCCATCTTCGCGAACATGACGAAGAGCGGCACCGCGAGCAGCGTCGCGGGGAAGAGGTAGACGGCCAGGAAGATGGCGCTGACGTGCCGGTTGCCGAAGAACTTCAGTCGGCTGACCGCGTACGCGCCGGGTACCGCGGCGGCCAGGGTCAGCAGGACCGTGGCGACGGCGACGAGTGCCGAGTTGAGCAGCATGCCGAGGAAGCCCTGGCCGCCGTCGGAGGACGACTTGAGGACGTTCTCGTACGTGCTGAGGGTGAAGTCCTTGGCCGAGACCCAGAGGTTGCCGGGGTCGAGAAGCAGTGCGTCGATGGGCTTCACCGACAGCAGGAGCATGTAGTAGAAGGGCACGATCGTGATCGCGGCGAGGAAGGCGATCACGACCCAGCGCAGGACGCCGAAGAAGCGCTCCTCGAACTGCGCGCGGGTCGGACGCGGCGTGCGGCGCCGAGGCTCGGAGCGGGGGCCGTCCGGCTGCGGCTGCTCGGTCCCCGCTCGGGTCATCGTCTGGGTCCGGGTCATGCCGACTCCTCCTGCACCTTCTTGCCGAAGAACTTGAAATAGATGCCCAGGAGGGCCATCAGCGCGACGGCCAGGACCAGTGCCTGGGCGGATGCGGCGCCGACGTCGAAGCGTGAGGTGAGGAAGTCGTAGACACGTACGGCCACGACGTCCGTGCCGGAGCCGCCGCCCGTGAGCAGGTAGATGTCGTCGAACTTGTTGAACGTCATGATGAAGCGCAGGACGGACAACAGCGCGATGACGGGCATCAGTTGCGGCAGCAGGATGTGGCGGAAGCGCTGGGTCAGCGTGGCTCCGTCGACTTCCGCGGCCTCTTCCAGGCTGCTGGGTACGGCCTGGAGGCGGGCGAGCATGAAGAGGAAGGCGAAGGGGAAGTAGCGCCAGGTCTCGAAGGCTATGACGGTGAGCAGTGCCAGCGGGATGTCGAAGTGCACGCCGAGCAGGCTCACTTCGTAGGACCGGGTGGACAGGAACGCGATCGGGTCGTCCCAGCCGAAGAGCTTGTGGCCCCATTCGTTGACGATGCCGAACTGGGGGCTGAGCGCCACTTCCCAGACGAAGGCGACGGCGACCACCGGCGCGACGTACGGCAGGAGCATCGCGGCCCGCAGGATGCCCCGGCCGCGGAAGGGCTTGCGCAGGGCGAGTGCCGCGATGAGACCGAGGACGACGGAGCCCGCGGTGGAGCCGACGGTGTAGAGCAGCGTGGTACCGAGGCTGCTCCAGAAGCCGGGCGAGCCGAATACCTGCTCGAAGTTGGCGAGGGTCCAGCGGCCGAAGAGACCGCTGTCCTGGATGTTGACGAGCTTGGCGTGCTGGAAGGCGAGCAGGACGGTCCACAGGATCGGCAGGATCACCACGACCAGGACCACCAGGAAGGTGGGGGTCACGAAGGCGAGTCCGGCGCGGTTCTCCCGCTTGCTGGCGGACTGCGGCTGGTTCTTGCCGGAGAGTTGCGGCTGGTTCTTGCCGGCAGGCCGGGATTGGTGGTCGCGGCGCTTCTTCGCGCCGCTCTGGAGTGTGCTCATGGATGGGTTACCTCGAAGAAGGAGCGCCGGGAAGAGCGCCTGAAGGACCGTCTGAGGGGAGCGCCTGTGCGGCCGGCTACTGGAGGGACTTCTGGAGGGCGGCCACCTCGTCGTTGGCCTCCTCGGCGGCTTCGTCCGGTGAGATCTGGCCGCTGGTCATCGCGCCGATGGCCTTGGCCACGGGCAGTTCTCCGTTGGTGGCCCCCACCAACGTGCCCTGACCCTCGGTGAGGCCCCAGCGCTTCATGTTGCCCACGCCCGCGACGAGCCGGTCCAGGAGCTCCGGCGGGTAGGCCTTCTGCATGGAGGCGCGGCGGTCGACTCCCATGACGCTGGAGCGCCAGGCCCGGTCGAAGGTTCCGGGCTCGCTCTGGGTGCCGGTACGGACCGGGATCTTGCCCTCGGGGGCCATGCCGAACCAGTCCTCGTACCCCTTGCTCATCATGTACTCGATGAACTTGCGGGAGGCGCCGGTCTCGGCGGTCCTGGTGACGGCCCAGGAGGTGATCTCGCCGAACTGGGCGGGTTCCTTGCCGTCGGGGCCCTGCAGAGCGGTGATCACGTTGGTGTTGCGGGCGAGGAACTTGGGGTCCTTCTTGCACTGCGGGCAGCTGGGCAGCGCGTCCGAGCGCAGGCCGGCCAACTCGTCGAGCAGGAAGGACGACCAGATCATCATCGAGGACTTGCCCGCGAAGTAGGTGGCGCGGGTGGTGTCCACGCTCTGGGTGCCGGAGGCGCCGTGTTCGCGGGCGAGATCGTCGTACGCGGCGAAGGCCTCACGGCACTGCGGTGAGTCGAGCGCGGGTTTGCCGGCCGCGTCGACCAGCCGGCAGCCGTTGGCCAGGGCGAGGTCCTCGAAGCTCTGCTGTGTGAAGACGTCCGAGGGGTCGGTGGCGGCGGACATGCCCGCCCTGCCGTCGCTGTCGAGAGCGGCCGCCGCTTTCCGGGCCTTCGTGTAGGTGTCCGGGGCCTTGAGGCCGGCTTCGGCGAAGAGGTCCTTTCGGTAGACCAGCAGCTGGAGCCAGGCGTCGGAGGGGACGCCGAGGCGGGTGCCGTGGTCCTCGGTCAGGGACAGGGCGTTGGCGTTGAAGGTGTCCGGGTCCAGGTCCTGGACGATCTGTTCGGCGACCTTCGTGTTCAGCAGGCCGTTGCCGTACATCTGCCAGACCTGGCCCATGGGGACGGCGCCGATGACGTCCGGGAGCTTGCCGGATGCGGCCGCCGACATGATCAGCTGCGGCAGCTGCGCCTCGTCCACGCCGACCAGGTTCACCTTGACGCCCGTCTCCTTCTCGAAACGGCTGACGATCTTCTCGGTCGCCGCCATCCGGGGAGGGAGGTTCTCCTGTGACCACACCGTGATCGTGTTGTCGGCCTGCCGCTCGGCGTCGGAGCTGCCGGAGCAGCCGGCGAGCAGGCCCGCGGCCAAGGTCGCCGCGAGCCCGAACCGGGCCGCCCTCGACCGCCGGGTTTTCATCAACATGCTGTGTCCTCACGCCACTCACGCACTGTCCCGAGCATCTCAGCACCACTTTTGCGTATTGACAAGACATAACTCTGAGATACCTTCGACGTAAGTCAGCGAGTAACACCCATTCCCAGCACTACCGGAGCTCCCGTGGAACGCGTCGTCCAGTTCACCGGCCCCCGTCAGGTCGAAGTAGCCGAGCACGAGAGTGCGCCGTTGCCCGCAGGACATCTGCGGGTGCGCACCCGCTACTCCGGCATCTCCGCGGGCACCGAACTCACCGCCTACCGGGGCACGAACCCCTACCTGACGCGCACCTGGGACGCCGAGGCGCGGATCTTCCGCGACGGCGCCGCCGGCATCGAGTACCCGGTCGCCGGGTGGGGCTACTCCGAGGTCGGCGAGGTCACCGAGGTCTCCCCCGAACTCGTGGACACGCCCGGCATGCCGGCCCGCGGCGACCTCGTGTGGGGCATCTGGGGCCACCGCAGCGAGGGCATCGTCCCCGCCGAGCGCATGATCGGCCACACCCTGCCCGCCGGTCTCGAACCCCTGGCCGGGGCTTTCGCCCGGGTCGGCGCCATCGCGTACAACGCGGTGCTCGCCGCCGACATCCACCTCGGCGAGGAGGTGGCGGTCTTCGGCCAGGGCGTCATCGGCCTGCTCACCACCCGCCTTGCCCAGCTCAACGGCGCCCGCGTCACCGCCGTGGACGCCCTGGACGGACGTCTGGTGACGGCCCGTGAGTACGGCGCGCGGCACACTCTCAACGCTCGCACCGACACCGTCGCCGAACGCATCCGCGAGGCCACCGGCGGCACGGGCGCCGATGTCGCCATCGAGATCAGCGGCGTGTACCCGGCCCTGCACGAGGCCCTGCGATCCGTGACCGTGGGCGGCCGCGTCGTGGCGTCCGGCTTCTACCAGGGCGACGGAGCGGGGCTGCGCCTGGGCGACGAGTTCCACCACAACCGGGTGCAGCTGATCTGCTCCCAGATCGGCGGAGTTCCCCCGCAGCTGGCCGGACGGTGGACCGTCGAGCGGCTGCAGCAGACGTTCCTTTCGCTGGTCGCCGAGGGCCAGGTCGACGTGAAGTCCCTGGTCAGTCACGTCGTGCCGGTGGCGGACGCCGCCGATGCCTACGTGCTGCTCGACGAGCGGCCCGCCGACGCCCTGCAGATCGTGCTGGAGTTCTGAACCCCGCGCACGGCCAGGCGCACGGCCTCGGCACACGAGCAGTTACCCAGACACACCAGACCGCTGACGCTCAGCGCTGAAAGGCTTCACCATGCTGAAAACCGCCTGCCAGGAACAGCTTCTCCCGGGCGACACACTCCAGGAGAAGTGGGCGTTCGCGCAGGACGCCGGCTACGACGCGGTCGAGCTGCGCTCCAAGGGCGACTTCCACTTCCGTGACCGGCTTCCCGAGCTGAAGCAGGCCCTCGCCGACGGAGTGGTCATGCCGACCGTCTGCGTCGACATGCTCCACTTCTTCGCCGCGTTCGACGACGACCTGCGGCGCGACGCGCTGGCACAGATGAAGTCGCAGCTCAGCGTGGCAGCCGAGATCGGCGCGCTCGGCGTGCAGACACCGGCCTCGTACGGCATGTTCTCGCGCCGCCTGCCTCCCTTCGAGCCGCCCCGCTCCGAGCAGCAGGACCGCGATGTGCTCCTCGAAGGGCTGGGCGAGCTCGGCGAACACGCGCGCGCCGAGGGCGTCACCCTGTACCTGGAGCCCCTCAACCGCTACGAGGACCACATGGTCAACCGCCTCGACCAGGCGGCGGACCTGATCCGCACTGTGGGCCTCGACTCCGTGCGCATCGGCATCGACAGCTACCACATGAACATCGAGGAGGCCGACCCCGCCGCGGCCATCCTCGCCGTCGCCCCCTACATCGGGCACGCGCAGGTCAGCGACTCCAACCGGTTCCAGCCCGGCGCCGGTCACCTCGACTGGCCCGCATGGCTCGGCGCCCTGCACACCATCGGCTTCGACGGCTACCTCGCCGCCGAGTGCCGGCTGACCGGCGACCCCGTCCAGGCGGTGCGCTCCATCCCCGCGTTCCTGCGGAGGTCCGGCGCGTGACCTCGCTGCTCGAAACTCCCGTGCCCGCCGCCGCCGATGACCTGACCCTTCGGCGCGGCGCGGCACGGGTCCTGCTCCGCAACTGGACCGGCATCTCCACCGTCCCCTCCCGCGGGCTGTACCCGCACCAGTGGAGCTGGGACTCGGCGTTCATCGCGATCGGCCTGCGCCACCTCTCCGTACGCAGGGCCCAGCGCGAGCTGGAGAGCCTGCTGGGCGCCCAGTGGGCCGACGGACGCGTTCCCCACATCGTCTTCAATCCGCAGGTGCCGCTGGACGCCTATTTCCCCAGCCCCGACTTCTGGCGCTCCTCCACGGCCGGCGCCGCCGCCGGAGCCCCCACCCACACCGAGACCTCCGGCATCGTGCAGCCGCCGGTCCACGCCATGGCCGCCTGGCTCGTCCACGAAGCCGACCCCCAGGCCTCGCGCCGCCGCGGCTTTCTGCCCCGCCTGTACGGCCGGCTCGCCGCCTGGCACGACTACCTGACGGGGCCGCGCGACCTCGGCCGCGGGGGGCTTGCCGCCATGGTGCACCCATGGGAGCCCGGCATGGACAACAGCCCTTGCTGGGACGGCCCGTTGGCGCGCGTCGACCCCGTCGCCGCGGGCTCCTACCGGCGCGCCGATCTCGACCACGGTCAGCCCGCGGAACGTCCCACCGACCTGGATTACGGGCGCTATGTGCGCCTCGCCACCGACTACCGGGACAGCGGCTACGCGGATGCGGGCAGCGACCACGCCTTCGCCGTCGAGGACCCTTGCGTCAACGCGCTGCTGATCGTCTCGGAACACGCCCTCGCCAAGATCGCCGCCGAGATCGGTGCGGACCCGGCTCCGCACGAGGAGCGGGCGGCGCGCCTGACGGCCGCGCTGGTCGAGCGGCTCTGGTCGCCCGCCGACGGCATGTTCCTCAACCGCGACCTGGTGGGCGGCGAGCTCATCGCCGAGCGCAGCATCGCCGGGCTCGTGCCGCTGATCGTGCCCGCACTCCCCCAGCACATCGTCGACGCCCTGCTCACCACGGCAGGCGGCCCCGGCTTCCGGCTCGGCGCGGTGCCCATGCTGCCGTCGTACGACTTCGACGGGCGTGCCTTCGACCCGTCCCGTTACTGGCGGGGACCGGCGTGGTTCAACACCAACTGGCTCCTTGAGCGCGGCCTGCGCCAGTACGGACAACTCCGCGCGGCGGACACGCTGCGCACGGCCATGCTCGGCGCGGCGGGTGCGAGTGGCTTCGCCGAGTACGTGGACCCGGTCACCGCCCAGGCCCGCGGCACCCGCGACTTCGGATGGACCGCGGCCCTCACCCTCGACCTGCTGGCCGGCCGGCGCTCCGCGGGCCCCGGCCCCGAAAGCCCTTCGAACGGAGCGCGTACGTGAACGGCGCAGCGGACACCACCTTGATCCACTCTGGAACCTTCGCCGTGCTCGGCGCCGACGGCGGTCTCACCGGCCGCAGCGGTTCATCGCCCGACGGGTTCTTCCACCGCGACGCACGCCATGTGAGCCGGTGGACCCTGACGGTCGACGGCGCCACTCCCCTCGTGCTCACCCCGTCCGCGGGCGAGACGTCAGCCCAGTGTGTGCTCACCCCGCCGGGCACCCGCGACGAGCCCCCGGCCTACACCGTCTTCCGCGAACAGGCCCCGGCTCCAGGGGTTCTGACGGAACGTATCCAACTGGTCAACAACCGCCCGTCCCCCACCACGGCCGTCCTCGGCCTGACCGTGGACGCCGACTTCGCCGATCAGCTCGAACTGCGGTCCGACAAGCGGGACTACGCCAAGGACGGTGCCCGGCGCACCGCGACTGTCCTGCCCGACGGTGTCGCCTTCGTCTACGAGCGGGCGGACTGGGTCGCCAGGACCACGGTGTCCGCGACCCCTGCCCCCACGGCGGTGCGACCCGAAGAGCCCTTGGGGCCGTCGCGGGCCAACACCGCCCACCGGCTGGAATGGCACATCGATCTGCCCGCTCACGGCAGCGCGCAACTGCTCCTGTCGGCCGCGGCACACGCGCCCGGTGCGCCGGAATCCGCCGCGCCGACCGCGCCCATCACGCCTTCCCGGGCGGCGGCCGACCTGGCCGCCGAGCGGGCGGCGTTCGTCGGTGCTCCACTGCCGATGCCGTCCGACGCTCCCGACGGGCTCGCCGCCGCCTGCGCCCGTGGGCTCAGCGACCTGGCCTCGCTCCAGGTGTCCGCTCCCGGGCCGGACGGGGAGAGCGTGCGCCTGCCAGGCGCCGGAGTGCCCTGGTTCCTGTCGCTCTACGGGCGCGACTCACTGCTCACCTCGCTCTTCGCACTCCCCTACCGGCCGCAGCTGGCCGCGGGCACGCTCAGCGCGCTCGCCGCGACGCAGGGCACGGAGTACGACGCGTTCCGCAACGAGCAGCCGGGCCGCATCGTCCATGAGATACGGCACGGCGAGCTGGCCCACTTCCGCCAGGTGCCGTACGGCCGTTACTACGGCTCGGTGGACTCCACCCCGCTCTTCCTGGTGCTCCTGGACAGCTACACGCAGGCCACCGGCGACCACACGCTCGCACAGCGCCTGGAGGAGCAGGCACGGGCCGCCGTCGCCTGGATGTTCCGGGACGGTGGTCTGGACGACCGCGGCTATCTGGTCTACTCACCCGATCCGCGGGGCCTGGTCAACCAGAACTGGAAGGACTCCGCGGGGGCGATCTGCTTCCTCGACGGCACCCAGGCCGAAGGGCCGATCGCCGTCGCCGAGGCCCAGGGCTACGCCTACGACGCGCTGGTACGCACGGCACGCCTCGCCCGCTCCCTGTGGAACGACGCTGCCTTCGCCGACCGGCTCGAGGAGACGGCGGCTCAGCTGCGCGTGCGCTTCGTACGCGACTTCTGGATGGCCGAGGCCGACTTCCCCGCTCTCGCACTGGACGGCGAGGGCAGGCACGTCGACTCGCTGGCTTCCGACGCCGGTCACCTCCTGTGGTCCGGCATCCTCGACGCGTCGCAGGCCCGCCGCGTGGGCCAACGCCTGCTGCAGCCCGACTTCTTCACCGGGTGGGCCATCCGGACGCTGGCCTCGGGGCAGCCCGGATACCACCCGCTCTCCTACCACCGGGGCAGCTGCTGGCCCCACGACACCGCGGTCGTCCTGCTCGGTCTCGCCCGCTGCGGGCTCGCCGACGAGGCACGGGCGGTCGCGCAGGGGCTGGTGGCCGCGTCGGCGCACCAGGACCACCGTTTGCCCGAGGTGATGGCGGGATACGAGCGCGCCCAGCACGAGCGGCCGGTCCCCTACCCCCACTCCTGCTCCCCGCAGGCATGGGCAGCGGCGACGCCGCTGGCCGTTCTCACGGCACTGAGCAACACGTCGTCGTAGCGGCGGGGGCGTTCGTCGCAGTTGTTGGCGGGCGCGTTCGCCGCCGTCATGGAGGACAGGCCGAGGCCTGTCCTCCATGACGGCGTCACGTCAGTTCAGGTGCCGGCCGAAGAAGCGGTTCCCGTCGTCCGCCTCGAACCACGGGGTCCCGGTGTGCCCGCCCAGGTTGGCGTGCAGCGTCTTCTCCTTGCTGCCGAACGCCTCGAACAGGTCCAGGGCCCGCTGCCGGGGGTTGCCTTCGTCGTCCCACTGCAGCAGGAGCAGCAGCGGAATGGTGATCTGCCGGGCCTCCTCGCGCTGAGCCCGGGGCACATAACCGCCGGCGAAGAAACCGGCGGCCGCGATGCGCGGCTCGACCGCCGCGAGGCGAATACCGAGGGCAGTCCACCCCGAGTACCCGACCTGGCCGCCGATCTCGGGCAGTGAGGAGAGGGCGTCCAGAGTGGTCTGCCAATCCGGGACCGCCTTGTCGACCAGCGGGCCGATGAAGGACTCGAAGATCTCGTCGACCGGCTCGCCGGCCTGCATCGCCCGGCGCAGCTCGGCGCGCACCTGCTCGTCGGCGGCGGATCGGGGCCGGTCGCCGCACCCTGCGGCGTCGATGGTCGCCACCGCATAGCCGTACGCCGCGCAGTGCCGGGCTCGGGCCACCAGCCGCGGTTCCCGCTTGGGCAGGCCGTTGTTGTGGGCCATCAGGATCAGCGGGGCGGGTCCTGCGGCATCAGGCGTCCACAGGGTGCCGGGGATCTCCATGCCTGGGATCTCGCCGAGGGTGAATTCGCGTTCGAGTACACCGTCGTCGAGGCGTTGTTCTGAAGTGAAGTGCATGGTCGTGCCTTTCGGGAGTGCGCTTGAGCGGCGCTCCCGGACGACCTATCGCCCGGCCGTGACCCCGGAGGGGAGCACCCATGTCGATACTGCGTTCACGGGTACCACCTCCTCGTTCTCTCGCACGGCCGCGGGCAGACTAGCAGTGGCCGCCGTGGCCCGCCCAACGGTTTTCCGGGACCGTCCGGGCCGGAGCGCATCCGGAGAACCGCGCCAAGTCCACAGCGCGTCCCCCCTAGGAATGCAGGAACGGCGGCGCTAGTTGCGAGGAGCGATCATCCATGACGGTCTCGGCCGGATTGCACGTCAGCCCGGAATTTCCCGCGCTGCTCGAGCGAATCGACGTACTCGGCGGGGCGGTCGACGCGGACGCGGAGACCGCCGAGGAACTCGGCAGACTCACCGAGGACACCGCGCGGGCACTGCTGGGTGCCGGGATCGTGAGGGCCGCACTGCCGCAGAACCTCGGCGGCTACGAGTTCTCCCCGCGCCAACTGATAGAGACAGTCGAGCGGCTCAGCCACCACGACGCCACGGCCGGGTGGACGATGATGGCGCTCCAGCTGATGACAGGCACCACCGCGGCTTACGTCGATGCCGCTGCGGCGGCCGACTTGTTCCCGGATGTCGCGGGCGGGGACCACGCGTTACTGGCAGGGCATGGCACCCGGCCCGGCCGGGCGGTCCCGGTGGAGGGCGGCTATCTGGTGAGCGGCAGTTGGCAGTTCGCCTCCGGGATGGCGCACGCCACCCACATCCACAGTGCGGTCCAGGTCGAGGGCACGGATGAGCTGCGGGTCCTTGCCATGCCGAAACCGCAGGTGGAACTCGTCGACAACTGGGATGTGCTGGGGCTGCGTGCGACACACAGCATCGACTACCACTGCACCGACGTGCACGTGCCCGCCACGCACACGTATGTCGCCACGACGACGAACCCGACCAACGGCGGGGCGATCTACCGCATCGGCCTGGTCAACATGTCCGCCATCGGGCACACGGGCTGGGCGCTCGGTGTCGGGCGGCGCCTGCTCGACGAACTGAAGTTGGTCGCCGCGGCCAAGTCCGGCACACGTAACGCCGCCGTCGACACCGCGCAGTTCCACGCGGAGTACGCGAGCGCCGAAGCAAAGCTTCGTTCCGCGCGGGCGTGGGCGATGGAGGTCTGGCGGGGCATCGAAGTCGCCCTTGACGCGGGCGAGTTGCCGAGTACCGAGCAGGACACACTACTCAGGCTGGCGCTCAACCACACGACGTGGACCGTGCAGGAAGTGGGCCGGACGGTGCATCGATGGGCCGGGACGGCGGCGATCCGGCGCGGTCCGATCGACCGATTCCTGCGCGATCTCAACACGGGTACGCAGCACATCACCTCAAGCCCCACGGTCCTGCAGAACTGCGGGAAGTGGCTCAGCGACGCACAGCCCCAAGCTCACTGGGAATTCCTCGACTTGGCGCCCCCTGCATGAACTACATGAACTATCTGCCTCTGACCACACAGAAGGGGTGCCCGGCCGGATCTGTGAAAACCCGCGCCTTGGTGCCGTGAGGCTGGTGCTCGGGCTTGCCCGCCCCCAACTCGAGCAGCCGGGCCTCGGCCCCGTCCAGGTCGTCCCCGACCTTGAAACAGATGTGAAGCTGCTGCGGAACGATCTGGTCGGGCCAGCTCGGAGCCCGGTAGTCCGCGACCCGCTGGAAGCCGACGAGGAGTCCGTCCTCGCCGTTGAGGCCGGCGAACTCGTCATCTGACTTCGGGTGGAGTTCGAGACCCGTGGCCTGCTGATAGAACTCCGCCAGAGCCATCGGATCGGGACAGTCGAGCGTGATGGCGCTCAACTTCATCTGCAGGGGCATGGCAGCTCCGATCCGATCACGGACATTCGCGCCACACCCTAGTTGGGCCGCCAGCACCGGAGTTCGCGGGGTGCGCTGCGTCCCGCGATATTCCCCGGCACCCACGGGCAGTCATCCGGGATAGTGGTCGCCATGGATGAAGTCGAGGTCGTCGTCGCTCACTCCGAGCGCGCGACGCTGCGCGTCGGCGACGTGTTCCTGAAGGTGGACGCCGATCAAGCGCGCATCGATCGCGAGGTCGAAGCGATGTCCCTGGCGCCGGTCCCGACCCCGGATATCGTGTGGCGCAAGCCCCCCGCTGTAGCGATCGCCGCGGTCCCGGGAAAGACGCTCGGCCGTCTCGGCGAGTCGGTGACCGCGCCGCCGGCGGCGTGGGCCACGGCAGGTGCCGCCATCCGGAAGTTGCACGACGCGCCGTTGCCGCCATGGCCCGGCCGGGCCGGCCGGGATCTCGACAAGCTGGCGGCGGAGCTCGACAGCGAGGGCGAGTGGCTCGTGACGAACGGCGTCCTGCCCGCCGACCTGGTCGCCCGTAACCGCCAAGTCGCACAGGCCGCGTTCCGCCCGTGGACTCCGATGTTCACGCACGGCGACCTGCAGATCGCCCACGTGTTCATCGACGGCGATGAGATCACCGGAATCATCGACTGGTCCGAGGCGGGCCAGGGTGACGCCTTGTTCGACCTCGCCACATACACGCTGGGACACGAAGAGCACCTGGGCGACGTCATCGCCGGCTACGGCTCCGACGTCGACCTCGACGTGATCCACGCGTGGTGGTCGGTGCGTAGTCTGCTCGCGGTTCGCTGGCTGGTCGAGCACGGCTTCGACCCGTTCGCGCCGGGCTGTGAGGTCGACGTGCTGAGGTCGCGGCTGTGACCCATCGGCGATGGAGCTGCCTGGTACTCCGGCGCCCCATCGATGACACTTTCCTCGTCCCCCGCGCGGCACGTCTGGGGATATGTCGCTTTTGCTTAGCATTCGCCGGTGGCGCACACACTGGATGAACTGGCCGAAAGACAGCAGGCTGCGGACGCGGCGCACCGCGAGGTCCTTGGATTGCGGGGAGAGTACGGCCCACCGGCCACCGCGCAGTGGTCCGATTCGCAGAAGAAGACCTACGAGACGGCGTGGCGCGCGTGGCGCGACCTGGCCCGCGACGCCCAAAACGCGATCGCTGAGCATGCGGCCGAGCAGGGTGTTGCCCGGCAGGAGGTCGAGGCAGCGGTGGAGACGAAGCTGAGGGCAGCAGGCAACGACCCGGCCTGACCGCGGACCGCCCGTAGGAGAGCCGGACCTTTCCGCGTCGACCCGGCGGAAGGTGTTGGTCAGATCCTCGGCTCACCGCGTCGCCGTCGGGCGCTCTCCAAGCCCTGCCCGAGCGCTCGCACGGGGTGTGTTGCCACCACCCACACAGACGACTGTCGCGCCCTTGGGGCGCGTGGGCCATGCCCCGAAGGTGGTGGGGCGGTGCCCGTCCGTCCGGCCCACGCCGGACCCAAGTCCCCGCGTCGCCAAGGGGACCGGTGCGCTGCTGTCCGGGCGAGTTCCTCGCCCGACCCACCCGAAAGGACCGCTCATGCGCAGAACGTCGAAATGGTTGGCGAGCACCGTGATAGCTGCTGCGGCAGCGCTCGCCCCCCTCGCCCCGGCCACGGCTGCCGATGCCGATGCCCACGCCTCGACGCAGGCTCTCGACACCCTTACGTGCACCGGCACCTCGACCACCACCTACGACCCGCCCATCACCTCCACCACTGCCTCCAGCACCCGCACGATCGACCAGACCTACGGCCCCTGCGTGGGCACCGGTGGCGCAGCCGCCATCACCGGGGGGACGCACAACTCCTCCAACACCACCAGCCGGTCCTGCCTGCAGCTGCTCTCCACGGCGACTGTCAGCTGGACCATCCACTGGAGCAACGGTCACAGCAGCACCGTCACAGCCCAGCGCGTCTCCAACCTCGCCGCTGCCGTCTTCACCAACACCTTCACCGGCACCGTCACCGGCGGCTACCTCCAGGGCCACAGCTTCGTGGAGACCATGACCGCCCCCTCCCTCCAGATCACCGCCTGCACGCTGGGGCTCGGATCTGTGTCCAGTCTCGGCGCGGTCCACACCTTCACCCTGCTCTGACTCCCGGGTGGAAAGCGGCGATCACATCCTCGCGGGGGGCGAGCATGGGTCGGCTACTGCAGTGCGTGGACCGTCGCCGAGAACACCGAGGGCATCCGGGCGGCAGCGGGGACGATGAGGCGGGAGGTGCCGGAGCGGCGGCTCGCGGCCAGCAGGGCCCCGGTCAGCAGCCGGTGGCGGCGGGTCAGCAGAGTCCAGGCGCGCTCGTACTCCCCCGGCTGTCCGGCAGCCAGGGCGTCGACGGCGGCGCGAGCCGTAGCCAGCCCGAGGGCGATGCCCTCACCCGTGAGGGCATCCACGTAACCAGCGGCGTCACCCACGAGCAGTACGCGGCCGGAGACCCGGCACCGCACTTGCTGCCGCAGCGGTCCTGCCCCGCGCACATCGGTCGCGACCGGGCCGCGCAGGGATGCGCCGAGGGCCGGGAACTCGGCCAAGTGCGCGTCGAACCCGCGGCGGACAGGACTGAGGACGGCGACACCCACCAGGCCGTCGCCGACCGGTGTCACGTAGGCCTCACCTCGACGAGACCAGTGGACCTCCACGAAGTCCGTCCACGGCTCGACGTGATAGTGCCGGCGCAGACCGTAGCGGCGGTGGGAACTCCCCGGCACCTCCAGCCCCAGGCTCCGGCGTACCGGAGAGTGCAGGCCGTCGGCGGCGATCAGCCAACGAGCCGTCAGCCCGGCGGCGGTGACCGATTCCGCACTCTGGTGTACCTCGCCGACCTTGCCGCGCAGCATGCGCACGCCGAGGCCGAGAGCACGCTGGTGCAGGGCGCGATGCAGTGTCGTACGACGGATCCCCAGGCCGCCGCGGCCGCGGAAGGACGCTTCGGCGCGGGTGCGGCCGTCCACGTAACGGATGCCCCGCAGTTCGCGGCCGGTGACATGGACGCCCAGCGCTTGCAGTGCGGCGACGCCGCCGGGCATGACCCCTTCTCCACAGGCCTTGTCCACCGGCCCGCTCCGGGGTTCGACGACGACAGTCTCGAGTCCGAGGAGCGCGGCGTGGATGGCGGCGGCCAGTCCCGCGGGCCCGCCGCCGGCCACCAGGACGTCGATCACGCCGGAACAGACGTGGACGGTGTGGTCATCACGGCCAGCGCACGGTTCTCGCAGCGAATGCGCACCGCGAGGAGGGCGGCGTTGAGAACCGTGAACACGGCGGCCGTGACCCAGGCCGTGTGCACCAAAGGCAGAGCGACGCCCTCGGCGACAACGGCCACATAGTTGGGATGGCGCAGCCACCTCAAGCGATACGGGCCACGCGTCACCAACGGCAGCCCGGGAACGACGATCACCCGGGTGTTCCAGCGTGGGCCCAGGGCGTGGACGCACCACCACCGCAGCGCCTGCGAAAGCGCAAGCACGAACACCATCGCCCAGGCCAGGGCGGGCACGAAAGGCCGGTCCGCGAGCCACGCCTCGGCGAAGCAGGCGACCAACAGGCCGGTGTGGAGGGCGACCATCACCGGATAGTGCCCCTCCCCGGCCACCGTCGCGCCACGAGCCATGCTCCACCGCTCGTTCCGGCGCGCCACGACGAGTTCGGCGACGCGCTCGGCAGCGACGGCGGCCACCAGCAGTCCGTACCACATCATGTGTCCCATGCCCTTCGACCGACCGAACTACCAGCGCAGCAGGACCAGTTCACACGCGAAGCCCGGTCCCATCGCCAGGAGAACGCCCGGCGCACCCGGTGGCGGGCGGCGTTCGGCCAATGTGTCGCGCAGTACGTGGAGCACCGACGCCGAGGACAGGTTGCCCACGTCGGCCAGGTGACGCCAGGTCACATCGAGTGCCTCCTCCGGCAGATCAAGCGCCTCGGTGACCGCGTGCAGGACCTTGGGCCCGCCGGGATGACACACCCAGGCAGCCACGTCCTTCGGCTTCAGGCCGTGGTCCCCGAGGAATCTCTCGACGTCGTCGGCGAGGTGACGGCGCACCACGTCGGGGACCATCGGGTCGAGAACGACCTGAAAGCCGGAGTCCTTGATGTCCCAGCCCATGACACGCCCGGTGTCCGGATACAGGCGGCTACGAGTGTCCACGATCGTCGGGCCGGCGGTTTCCCCCCGGCGCTCCACGCCGCACGCGACCAATGCGGCGGCACCGTCACCGAACAGCCCGGTGGCGACCAGGTTGGCCAGGGAAGCGTCGTCACGCTGGAAGGTCAGCGAGCACAACTCGACCGACAACAGAACCGCCACGTCGTCGGGCCGGCCCAGCAGGTAGTCGTGCATCCGGGCCAAGCCGGCGGCGCCGCCGGCACAGCCGAGGCCGAACAAGGGAAGTCTCTTGACGTCCGGCCGCAGCCCGAGTCGGCCGACCAGCCGTGCGTCGATCGAGGGGGTGGCGATGCCGGTGACCGAGGTATAGATCAGCAGGTCCACGTCAGCTGCGTTCAGGCCCGCCGTGTGGAGCGCGTCCCGGACGACCTTGGCACCCAGGCCCGGTGCGCGGTCCACGAAGACGTCGTTGGCGGCACCGAATCCGTCGAGCTGCCCGTACTGCTGGAGAGGAAGCGTCATGTGCCGCGAGCGGACCTGCGTACTGCGATGCAGCCGGTCGAGTACCCGCCGGTCAGCGCCCTCGGGCAGGCAGGTGCGGGCCACTATGTCGGTGATCTCGGACTGAGTGTGACGATGCGGTGCAAGGGCACCGCGAACGGCGACGATCCGCGTCATGGCTTCCCCGTCCGGTGTGCCGAGTGGAGTGTTGCTCTGCACCTGTTCCACGTTCCGCCGCTTCCGCACCATGGATCGCCCGTCCGGGGGCTCGCCCGGGCCGCGTGGTCCCGTCGGCTGGGGGCCGGCCGCCTACGATCGGCCGGGTGGGAACTCCCGAACAGTCGGCGGCCGGCGCGGCCGCGAGCTGGGGCAGCCGGCTGGGTGGCCTTGCCGGATCGTGCCACCCGGGTCCTGTCGTAGCGGTCACCGTCTTGATCACCGCCTTGGCCGTGACCGCCGGGCAGGGCTCCGCGCGTTCGGTCCTCACCGCCGCCGCCGTCCTGACCGGACAGCTGTCCGTCGGCTGGTGCAACGACGCCTTCGACGCGAGACGGGACATCGCCGCAGGCCGACGCGGCAAACCCATCGTCGACGGCACGGTCCGCGCGAGAGAGGTGTGGGTGGCCGCGTATGCCGGACTGGCGTTGTGCGTTCCGCTCTCCCTGGTCTGCGGATGGTGGGCGGGCGTCGTTCACCTGGTCGGAGTCGCTGCCGCGTGGGCGTACAACCTGCGCCTCAAGGCGACAGCGTGGTCGTGGGCGCCGTACGCGCTGGGCTTCGCCGCGCTCCCGGCGTTCGTGACGCTGGGACTGCCGGGGCAACCGTGGCCTGCTTGGTGGGTCGTCGCCGCGGGGGCCCTACTGGGTGTCGGAGCCCATCTGGGAGACGTGCTGCCGGACATCCGCCGCGATCTGGCGACGGGCGTACGGGGATGGCCGCATCGGCTGGGCCCGGACCGTGCGCGTCTGTTGCTGCCTGTTCCGCTGGTGATGGCATCCGCGGTTCTGGCGCTTGGGCCCACGGGTCCCCCCGGCGCGTGGGGATTGACGGCACTCGGGCTGACAGGGCTGATCGCGGTAGCGGGGACCTTGCTCGGACGCGTCTGGGAGCAGGCCGCGTTCGCGGCAGCCGTGGCCGTGGCGCTGGCGGACGTGGCGTTGCTGCTGCTGCGCGGCGTCGCGATCGCCGGTCCGGCAGCACCTTGACAGCCCCTCAGTGACAAGGCCGGTTGCAGCGGGGCTGTGGGGCCGTGGAGCCGTGGAGCCGTGGGGTTCAGACTTCACGGCCGCGGGCTGGCCTACGGTGGTCCCATGCGGCTGCTGCTGACCTCTGACACGCACGTGCCGACGCGGGCGAAGGCCCTGCCCGACGCGCTCTTGGCGGGCATCGACGAGGCCGACGTGGTGATTCACGCCGGGGACTGGATCGATGAGGCGACGCTCGACCTGTTCGAGTCCAGGTCCCGTCGGCTGATCGGCGTGTTCGGCAACAACGACGGTCCCCCGCTGCGTCGACGTATCCCGGAAGTAGCCCGCGCGGAGTTGAACGGCGTGCGCTTCGGTGTCGTGCACGAGACCGGCGCGGCCACCGGACGAGAGCGCCGGTGCGCCCAACGCTTCCCGGACCTGGACGTGCTCGTCTTCGGCCACAGCCACATTCCCTGGGATTCCGAGGCGCCCGGAGGCCTCCGACTGCTCAACCCCGGTTCACCCACCGACCGCAGACGCCAGCCGTACTGCACGTTCCTCACCCTGACCGTCCTCGACGGCGCGCTGCACGACGTGACGCTGCATCAGCTGCCGCCGAGAGGTTGAGCGTAGGAGATCGCCTTCTCGACGTCCCGCAGGCCTTCTCAGTTCGGCCGTCGTTGCACTGCGTCGGCGATGACCGCCGTCACCAGCTTGCCGACGGACCCAACTCCGTCCGGGTCAGCTGGCCGAGATACTGGACGCCGTCGGGGACACCATCGACTCGCTGGGCGGACGCTTCACGATGACCTTCACCACCCTGGCCGCGACCGCCGTCCGCACCGATGCCTCCTGAGGCAGTCCGCTGGGTCACCGTCATACGGCCTCGACCAGCCACAACTCCGCGGTCCGCGCGGGCCGTTACCGCGGCAGAATCGCCCGGATGGTCTTGCCGCCGGCCCCCGCGGAGACAGTGACCGCCTTGGCCAGTTGCTGCACTATGGGCCAGCCGAAGCCGCCGGTGCCGGCGGTGAGGTCGGGCGCCCGCTCACGCGGCGGCCGGGGGTCGGCGTCGGCCACCTCGACCGCGATGCCGTCCGGCTGGGCCAGCAGCCGCAGGGAGCACGTGGTCCCGCGTGCGTGACGCACGACATTGGTGACGAGTTCTGACACCGTGAGCTCCACGCTCGCGGCGTCTTCGGGATCCACGGCCGGGTGGATCCCGCCCAGGAAGTTACGGGTGAAATCGCGAGCCAGAGCAACGGCCTCCGGCTGTTTGTCGAGAGTTGCCCTGTCCATGGGCCCGGCATCCGTTCGCACATCGTTAAAACACATAAGCCGCCTCCTTGTACGGGATGGCTTCTGTCCGAGTTGCCCACGTGCCCCCGATAGGGCCCCGGTAAAACCCGCGGTGAAAATGCCTGGCACCGGCTGTTTGTCGCGCCCGGCGCACAACCGTGTCGCCGAGCGTCACGGACCTACTTGGTGAGATCGGGACATCCGGGGGAAGAAGTGGCGACAGACGATGGGAGGTTGCCATGGAAAGCAGAGATCTTGAACTGGGTGAGCTTCTAGCCGCCGCGGAATCCGCGCCGCCCGGAGAGTCCGTCGGCGTCGTCGCACACGACTTGCGCAAGCGCTTCGGGGCGGAGCGCGTGTCGTTCCTGTTCGTCGATCTCATGGGGCAGCGACTTCTGCGCCTGAGCGTGCACGACGAGGGAGGGACCGCGGACGCCGCGGAACAAATCGATTTGCAGGGCAGCGTCTACGACGCGATTCTGCGCAGCCAGCGCCAGCATGTCGAACCGGACGGGCAGGGCGGATGTCGCGTGATCTCGCCGGTGACCAATCGCGGCGACTGCATCGGCGTGCTGGAGATAACGCTGCAGTACGCCGATGACGCCGTGCTCGAACAGATCAGCGCCGCAGCTCACGCACTGGCCTACATCATCGTCACGGACCGTCGTTTCACCGACCTTTACCACACGGGCCGGCGCACCACCCGGACCAGCCTCGCTGCCGAAATCCAGCACCAGCTACTCCCTTCGTCATCCTGTTGCGAGGCCCCCCAGTTCACCCTCGCCGCGGGGCTGGTCCCGGCCGACGACATCGGTGGCGACACCTACGACTACACGCTCGACCGGGACACGCTGCACCTGTCCATCACCGACGCCATGGGCCACGACACCGACTCCGCTCTGCTGGCCACGCTGGTCATGGGTGCGTTGCGCGGCGCCCGCCGCACGGGGTGCGACGCACTGCACCAAGCCCGTCGTGCGCACGAGGCCCTGCTGGCCCACGGACGCGGCCTGGCCACGGGACAACTGTTCTGCGTACGTCTCGAGACGGGCACCTGCGAACTGGTCAACGCAGGGCATCCCTGGCCTCTGCGCCTACGGGAGGGCGCTGCCGAAGCCGAGGAGGTCGAGCTCACCGTCAACTTGCCGTTCGGCGTCGCGTCGCCCACCTCGTACCGGCTCCAGGAACTCCAACTGCACGCCGGCGACCGCCTGGTCCTGCTCACCGACGGCATGCTGGACCGCGGTGCCGCGGCTGTCGACTTGGCCTCTCTCGTACGCGACACCCGCGCCATGCATCCCAGGGAGGCGGTTCGCACTCTGACGACAGCGGTACTGGACGCCTGCCGGGGCAACCTCAAGGACGACGCCACGGTCCTCCTCCTGGACTGGCACGGCACCACGGGCCCGCGATGACCGTGAAGCACTGGGGGCGGTGGGCCCGCCTACCGCTCTCGGTGGCGGTCCGGCGTCGTCGTGGCGCTGCGGTGGAGGCCCGGGGATGGTTCAGGCGGGGTTTCGCCGGCGGCGAGGTGGTCCAGTACCTCCGCGAGTTCCCGGCACGCGCTCTGTACCGATCGCCGGGTCGCGCGCTGTTCTGCGACCATGGCGGACAGCAGCAGCGCCGTCAACGCCGTGGCGCCGTTGAACGCCTGCAGTTTGGTCATGATCTCCACGGCTGACAGATCGAAGAAGGCACCCTGCTGCCTGTTCGCCTCGAAAGTGGTCAGCACGGACGCGAAAAGCGCGCACAACATGCTCCCGGCCAACTGGAAGCGCAACGCCACCCAGATCAGCAGCGGGAAGACGAGGAACAGCAGGCTCAATTCGCCGATCACGGCCACCGGAACGACGATCAGCGCCGCCAACCCCAGGAACAGCATCTCCTTCCAGCGTCTGGTCCGCAGCGGCCCGACGGCTCCCGCAAGCACGAGCAGGAGCGGCGTGACGAGCAGAACGCCCATCGCATCGCCCACCCACCAGGCCAGCCACACCGACCAGAACTCCCCCGTGTCCAGTGCACCGGTCAGCACTTGCAGCCCGACCCCCGCCGTGGCACTGATCAGCATGGCGCCGAGTCCGCCCAGGAAGACCAGGGCCAGACCATCCCGCAACCGTGAGATCGCCACCCTGAAGCCGGCCCGGCGCAGCATCAGATACGCACAGAGCGGGGCGATGGTGTTGCCCGCGATGGTGACCACGGTGGTCAGCTCCGGGGTGGTCAGAGAGGAGATCACGGCCAGGGAACCCACCGCGATCCCGGGCCAGACCCGGGCGCCGTAGACCAGCAGCGCGGCGACGGCGACGCCGGTGGGCGGCCAGATGGGTGTGACGACCACTCCCTCGACAGTCAGCCGGCCCAGTAGTCCCAGCCGTCCGGCCACGTAGTAGCAGGCGGCCACGGCCAGTGTCTTGAGGGCACCCTCCACAGACACCCGGAACCGCCGCTTCGCCCACACAGCAGCCATCAGACACCGGGCGGGCCACTTCAGCCAGGCCAGGGCGCCTGTCCGTGTCCCCCGCCCTTCAGAGGCGTACGACGCGTCCTACTCCAAGGCCGCGCCCTCATGGCCCACGACCAGGACAGCGGCGTCGTCCTCGTGCCCCACCGTGTCCGCCAGCCGCATCACACCGCGCGCCAGCTCGTCGATGCCCAGACTCGCGGCGGTGGTGATCTCCGCAAGCCGCCTCACCCGCCGCAGGCCTTCGTCCAGGCTCAGCGACGGCCCCTCCACCACCCCGTCGGTCAGCAGCACCACAACCCCGTCCGTGGTGAGCCGGTGGCACACGACCGGGTACTCGGCGCCCTCGAGCACCCCCAGCGGGGGACCGCACTCTCCCTCGTCGACACCGGAGCGGCCATCCGCCGTGGCCCAGATGTGGGGAATGTGGCCGGCCCTGGCGCACTCCAGGACTCCGGTGGCCGGATCGAGCCGCAGGAACGTGCACGTCGCGAAGAGGTCCGCGCCCAGCGACACCAGGAGGTCGTTGGTACGTGCGAGCAGCTCCCCGGGATCACCGGTGACCGACGCCAGCGCCCGCAGACCGACCCGCACCTGTCCCATGAACGCGGCCGCCTGGATGTTGTGCCCCTGTACATCCCCGATGGACAGGCCCACACGGCCATCGGGCATCGTGAAAGCGTCGTACCAGTCCCCACCGACGTTCAGCCCGCGATTGGCTGGCATGTAACCCACCGCCAGCCTCACGCCCGCGACCTGGGGAAGGTCATGCGGCAGCATGCCGCGCTGCAGAGCCACCGCCAGCTCCACCCGGGAACGCTGCATCCGTGCCAGCTCCCGGGCCCGGGCGGTCAGCGCCCCCAGCCGGGCAAGCAGCTCATCGCCGCCGTCGGCCGCCTGCGTACGGAACATCGGTCGCCCCGGACCCGCGAGAACACCCCGCGTCAGCTCATCTGTCGTCCACCACATGCACCACTCGGCACAGTCACGCCATCAACTCTGCCCCCAGATCACACGAACCGCACCCCGTCACGGCCGTCACTCGGTCCCGGCGTCGCGCCCGGTCTCGCATCGTGGTCGCACCCCCTGGACCCAGGGGCCGGTCCGTATGTTTCCATGCGCGTAACACCTGAGCGTCCCGCGCACGGCAACGCCGCCGAGCGCCCCGACCGGCCTGCACCGGAGCGAGCCGCGCCCCGTACCGGGCCCCCGCAGCCGTGCCAGAAAGGGCTCCCTTGACCACGCGATCCGAGACGAAGACCACGCTCGCGCAGCTGCTCACCGAGATCGAGCACCGCAACCCCGCCCAGCCGGAGTTCCTCCAGGCCGTTCACGAGGTTCTGGAGACACTGGCGCCGGTCATAGCGGCCCGCCCCGAGTACGCCGAGCCCGGGCTGATCGAGCGACTGTGCGAGCCGGAGCGGCAGGTCCTCTTCCGGGTTCCGTGGCAGGACGACCGGGGGCGCGTCCACGTCAACCGCGGTTTCCGCGTGGAGTTCAACAGCGCGCTCGGCCCGTACAAGGGCGGTCTGCGTTTCCACCCGTCGGTGAACCTCGGCGTCATCAAGTTCCTGGGCTTCGAGCAGATCTTCAAGAACGCGCTGACCGGCCTCGGCATCGGCGGCGGCAAGGGCGGCAGCGACTTCAAGCCCCAGGGCCGCAGCGACGCGGAGGTCATGCGCTTTTGCCAGTCGTTCATGACGGAGCTGTACCGGCACATCGGCGAGCACACGGACGTGCCCGCGGGTGACATCGGCGTCGGCGGCCGGGAGATCGGCTACCTGTTCGGCCAGTACCGGCGGATCACCAACCGCTGGGAGGCCGGCGTCCTCACCGGCAAGGGCCAGGGCTGGGGCGGCTCGCTGATCCGTCCGGAGGCCACCGGATACGGCAACGTCCTGTTCGCGGCGGCGATGCTGCGTCGGCGCGGTGAGGACCTTGAAGGCCGCACTGCGGTCGTATCCGGGTCGGGCAACGTCGCCATCTACACCATCGAGAAGCTGGCCGCGCTCGGCGCCAATGCCGTGACCTGCTCGGATTCGTCCGGCTACGTGGTCGACGAGAAGGGCATCGACCTCGACCTCCTCAAGCAGGTCAAGGAGGTCGAACGCGGACGGGTCGACACGTACGCCGAACGCCGGGGCGCCTCGGCCCGCTTCGTGCCGGGCGGGCGGGTCTGGGAGGTACCGGCCGACCTCGCGCTGCCGTCGGCCACCCAGAACGAGCTGGACGGCGACGACGCGGGCGCGCTGATCCGCAACGGCGTGAAGGTGGTCTCGGAGGGCGCCAACATGCCGACCACTCCGGAGGCGGTACGCCTCTTCCAGCAGGCGGGTGTCGCGTTCGGGCCGGGCAAGGCGGCCAACGCGGGCGGCGTCGCGGTCAGCGCCCTGGAGATGGCCCAGAACCACGCCCGTACGTCGTGGTCGGCGGCGCGCGTCGAGGAAGAGCTGACGCACATCATGAACGACATCCACGCCACCTGCGACGAGACCGCCGAGCGCTACGGCGCCCCGGGCGACTACGTGACGGGCGCGAACATCGCGGGCTTCGAGCGGGTGGCGGACGCGATGCTGGCCCAGGGCGTCATCTGACCGGACAGACCCCACCATGACGAGGCGCGAGCACGGCTCGCGCCTCGTCGGCGTATGGATCTCGGGTGTTGGGCCGGGTGGGTCGTTGGTGTGGTCCGTTGTGCCGAACTGGACGTGTGGGGGCATTTTCTGAGTCGGTGTCGGCAAGGTCTAGGTTTCGACGTTTCTCTGCCTCCAACCCGTCGAACCGGATCTTCCGAGAATGAGGAATCACTCATGGCTGACAGACGCGCCGACCGACCCGGCCAACCCGCCCGACCTGCCCGGCGCGCGTGGCTCGTGGTGAGTGTGCTGGGTGCCTTCGTGTTGACGGGGCTGCCGGTGGCCGCCGCGGCTGTCGTGCCGCCCACGCCCACCCCGCCTGTACCGGCGCCGCAGTCGTCCGCGGCGCCTGCGCCCCCGTCGGCCGCGCAGACGCTGGCCGCCGACAAGCCGCCGAAGGTTCTGCTGCGGGCGCTGCAGCGTGATCTGGGCCTGTCGGGCGAGCAGGCTCGGACCCGGTTGGTCAATGAGGCGGAGGCGGGGACGCGGGCGGGCCGTCTTCAGAACACCCTGGGCAAGAACTTCGCGGGTGCTTGGGTGCAGGGCACGACCTCCGCCCGCCTGGTGGTGGCGACCACGAAGGCCACGGATGTTGCTGCGATCAAGGCGGAAGGGGCGCAGGCCAAGGTCGTCAAGCATGGTCTGCAGGACCTGGAGGCGCTCACGGCGAAGCTGGATGCCGCCGCCGTGACGGGTGGCGGCCTCGATACGCCGGTGCGGTACGTCGATGTGCGGGCCAACAAGGCGACGGTGCAGGCGACGAGCAGCACTGCAGCCGACAAGCTGATCGCGGCGGCCGGGGTCGACCGACGGCTCCTGGATGTCAGGGTGTCGGCCGACCGCCCGCGGGCGCTGCACGACGTGCGAGGGGGCGACGCGTACTACATCGACGAGAAGGCCCGCTGTTCGGTGGGGTTCTCGGTGACCAAGGGCGCCAAGCAGGGCTTCGCCAGCGCCGGGCACTGCGGCAAGCCGGGCGCCAAGACCACCGGCTTCAACAAGGTCGCCCAGGGCGCCTTCGAGGCGTCGGTCTTTCCGGTCAAGGACATGTCCTGGGTCGGCGTGAACGACCAGTGGACCGCCACACCTCGGGTGAAGAGCGAAGGGACGGCGGACGTTCAGGTCGCCGGTTCGGTGCAGGCACTGGTGGGCGCGGCGATCTGCCGGTCGGGGTCGACCACCGGCTGGCACTGCGGGACCATCGAGCAGCACGGCACCAGCGTGAGTTACGCCGAGGGGGTCATCAAGGGGGTCACCCGGACCACGGTGTGTGCGGAGCCGGGCGATTCGGGCGGCTCCTACCTCTCCGGCGCCCAGGCCCAGGGCATCACGTCCGGGGGCAGCGGCGACTGCAAGAGCGGCGGGGTCACCTTCCACCAGCCGCTGAACCCGCTGCTCAACGAGTTCGGGCTCACCTTGAAGGCCGCCCCCACCCAGCGTGACACCAACCCTCAGGACGCCTCGGGCAGTTGGGGCACGGGCAAGGTCTACCAGACCGGGGCACGAGTGACGTACGACGGTGTCAGTTACGTGTGCCTGCAGCCCCACCAGTCACAGGGCGTATGGCAGCCCGCCCGCACGCCGGCCCTGTGGCAGCGCATCTGACGGGCCTCCTGTGCGGTCGACGCTGTCGGCTCAGTCCTGAGTGAGCAGGGCGTACGCGGTGGTGACGAACGTTTCGCGGGCGCGGTAGCGGCGGGTGCAGACGGCGGCCAAGGCCGTCGCGGTGTCAGGCCGGTAGCCCAGGAACGCCTGTTGGCCGAGCGTGGCTCCGCAGTGGAAGTAGAGGGGGCCGTGCTGGGAGGGGTGCTGGAACCAGGACATGGTGTGCGTGTGCCGGTGCCCCCAGCCGCGCCGCAGGACCGGGCGACTCGCTGTCCGCAGGGCTGCGGCCAAGGGGTGGCCCGTCGGGTCGAGGTGGGCTTCGAGGAAGGTCAGCAGGTCGTGCGGGGTCGCGCGGACCGCGCCAGCCGCCTCGAAGCCGCCGATGGTCAGTGGTGGCGTGGGCGTGATGCCGTCCTTGCGGTGGCCGGTGGCGTCCGTGTCCGGGCCGGCGGGGCGCAGGGCCGTGCCGTCCAACCGCATTGGCCGCAGGACCTGTTGGGTGAGCAGGTCGTCCCAGGGGGTGGCGGTGGCGGCGGCCAAGGCGTGACCGAGCGCGGCGACACCGAAGTTGGAGTAGTGCCAGCGGGTGCCGGGCCGCCGGAGCGGCCGGCGGCGTACGAAGGCGTCGATGACGTGCCGGTCCTGGTAGCCGGCATAGGGCTCGGTGCGCCAGGTGGGCAGGGCCCGGGGGTAGAAGTCCAGGGGCAGGGAGGGCAGTCCGGAGGTGTGGGTGATCAGGTGGGCGAGGGTGATGGGGTCTGTGCCGGTGGCCCGCGCCGGAGCGAGGAAGGAAAGGGCCGGCTCGCCCCCGCAGAGCACGCCGGATCGAGTCAGGTGCGCCAGCAGCAGAGCGGTGAACGTCTTGGAGGCCGAGCCGATCTCGTAACGCAGCCGGTCACGGGGAACGGGGGGCGGCGGCTGTGTACCGCCGCAGCGCACCGTGCGGCGGCCTTCCCGGGACAGCGCGAAGACGACGTCGGGCGCTTCCACCGCGGCGATGGCCTCATCCAGCCGTCGGCTCACCGTCTCGTCGTCCGACGGGGCCTCGGCCGGGGGGTGCTCGGGCGGGGGCCCGTCGTCGGTGGCCTTGATCTGCTCGCCCGGCCAGGGTGCGCGTGGGGGTGTCATGCGGGTGTGGGGTGGGCCAGTTGCGTCAGGGCGCGGGAGGTGGCCAGGACGGAGGCGTAGGCGGCGACGAGCGTGGGGTGGTAGATGAGGTCGAAGAGCTCCTCGGGATCGCCCGGTGGGATGGTGCGAACGGCGGGCATCGCCCCGTCGGGCTGTTGGGCCGCGGCGAAGCCCTCCCAGGCCCGTTCGTCCAGGGTGGGGCGGGGCAGGCAGGCGTCGACGACGAGGAGTTCGCCGAGGAGGTCCCAGCGTTGCAGGTCGAGCCAGTCGTCCAGCCAGACCGGCAGCCAGGTGGCGAGGTAGTCGACGAGGGGGGCGGGGATGTTGTCGGGGGTCTTGCCCCAGTCGGTGAGGTGGAAGACGGTGTGGGTGATGTCGTAGGCGGTGTGCCCCTCCACGGTCCAGGGTTCGGGGGTACGTCCCAGCCATGTCCGGCCGATGACCTCGGCCTCCGGCGGCCGGGGCTCGAGCCCGCAGCGGCGTTGGAAGGCGGAGAGCCCGAGGCGGCGCGCCGGTGGCATCTCACGGGCGGCGAAACTCTCGAGCCGCTGGTTGAGCTGGAACATCTGCTCGAAGGCGGGGTGGCTGTAGCCCAGCTCCTTGAACGGGAGGTAGACCTCGAAGGGAATGGGCGAGAGGGGCTCGATGCGCTGGCCGCGCACCAGCATCTGGCCGCCGTCCAACGTGTTGCGCCAGGCATGGTCGAGCAGTTGCCGCGCCAGCTGTGCCTCCCGGGACCCTGCCACGCCTTCACGGAACAGCACCGCGCAGATGAGAGCCAGCTCGCCGACCGGTTTGAAGCGCTCCAGGAAGCCCACTTCCGGGTCGACGTCCGGTTCCAGGCGGAACCCGTCGCGGTGGGCGTGCAGCCATTCCAGGGCGCGGCTGCCGACGGTGTGCATGAGGCGGGTGCTGGTCATCTCGACACTCCTCGTCCCCTCTGTCCGTCCCGTTCCTGATGCGCGAGCCGGCCTTGGTGAGCGGGCCCCACGGTGTCCTCGTGCAGTGCGCCGGCGGTCAGGACGGCGGCGAAGGCGGTCATGAGAGTCGAGTGATAGCAACCGATGAAATCGTCCCTGGGCGCCTGCCCGGCCCGACCGTCCCGCTGCGGGCCGACCTCGGGGACGGCTCCGGACGCGTCCTGCGCGCGGGCGAGTCGCGTCCAGGCGTCTCGCAGCATCGTGCGGTCGGGCGGGCCGGGCAGGCTTCCGGCCACGGCCAGCAGCTCACAGCTCAGGTCCCACCGCTCGTCCTCCAGGCAGGTGTCGAGCCACGGCGGAAGCCACTGCGCCAGGTAGTCGGCGACCTGCGGGGGAACGTGGTGCGGCGCGGCGCCCCAGTCGGTGAGGTGGAAGATCACATGGGTGAGCGTGTATCCGGCGTCCCCTTCGAACATCCAGGGTTCGGGCAGTCCGCCCAGCCAGGTGCGCTCAAGCGCCCGCTCCATGCCCTGGTGCGGCCGCATCCCGCTGTGGCGTTCGGAGTTCAGGATGCCCAGGCGCCGGTTGGGCTGCTGCTCGGTCATCTGCCACGAGCGGGTGCGCGCCACCGTCGCGGCGGCCTTCTCGAAGCCGTGGTGGCGCAGCCCGGCCGATGCGAACGCCGCGTAGATCTCCAAGGGATACGTCGCGAAGGGCTCCAAACCCTGCAGTTGGCGCAGGAGGTCGCCCTGCCCGGTCTGCCGCCAGGCGAAGGTCAGCAGGTCACGCGCCTTCTGGTGCAGGGGCGTGGACGGTTCGGTGTGCCGTCGGACGGTCACGCACACGTGCGCCAGTTCCCCGATCGGTTTCCAGGTGAAGTTCACGTTGCCGGACTCGGCCAGGGCGTCATCCCCGAGCGCGAAGTCGTCGCGGTGCTCGGACACCCAGGCCAGCGCCGCGTCGGCGACCCCCCGGACGTCGCCCGCCCTCACCCCGGCACTCCGGCCCGCATCAGCTGCGCCGCCTCCACTTGCAGCACCACGCGGGGGTCCTCGCTGCCCATCTGCGCCACGAACTCAAGACCGGTCTCCAGACCGAGCGTCTGCGGCACGCCGTCGAGCAGCACCAGCCAGCGGCCTGCCCCCGCGGCTTGCAGCCAGTCGCGGCGGCGGACCGCACGGACGAAGCCTCGGGCGACGTCCACGGGCCGAGCGCGGGCCACCCGGGCCACCGCGCAGTCGACGCCGGGCACCGCGAGGGGCGCAAGCACGGCGAGTTGATGGGTCAGCACCTGCCACGGAGCGTCCTCGAGCCAGGCCGCCCGAGGCTCTGTTCCATGGTCCGGTGCGCCGTCGAGGGACGTGTTCAGCCCCGCCAGCGTCCGTCGCATGGCCCAGTGGCTCCACACCGACGTGGGCGAGGCATCGGCGGGGGGAGGATACGCGTGCACGGCCTTGCTGAACACGGCGAGATCGTCGGGTTCGAGCGGTGTACGCCGCAGGATGCCCGGCAGTACGGCATCGGCACCCACCACCCGAACGGCGGCGAGAGCGAGACCGTTTCCGGCAGCCAGCCCGTCGGGGCCGGTCATGGTGCCGGCCAACCGGAAGCGGCCCCCGCTCCGAAGAGCGGAGACCAGTTCCGATGTGAGGCCATGCACCGCGCCTGCAAGAGGCGTCGTAGTGCCTGACTCCTCCATACCAGTGCCCCGTCAGCCCTTCTTCGGCCGAGGTGTCGGAGGCGACAACAGAAGCGAGGTCGTCCCGCTCGTCAGGGCCAGCGCCGCACACTCGCGGCTGTCGCGGTAGGAACCGTCGACCTCGACCGGATCGAGAGCTGCCTCAACGTCCAGAGTTTCAGCCACGTCCTGATCCGTGAATTCGGTGGAAGCCATGCCTCTACCTCTTCCATCATAGAACACTGGGTTTCGCCACGTATTGTCAGCGCGTTTCCCGCCCGTACTGCCAGATCGTGGAAACTCAGCGCATTTCTTTTCCTTTACCTCACCCGCATCAGTGAAATGCGTGACCGAGGCAAGGCCTTACATGCTGCACGCCTCAGAACCGTTCTCTTCGAGGCGCCCTTATAAGCCTAGACGAACAAGCATGGGGCGGCATCCGCAGACGATATTGCATACGCGAACTATCGCGATCTGCGCGGAGTTTACCGACCGGAAAGTCCCGCTCGAGGCCGTGCCCCGATGCGCCCGGCGGCCGCCTCGAGCGCGGCAGCCGCCGAGCGCCAACTCCCCGCCAGTTTCTCCTTGTTGAGGACAAAGTATGGACGATGCGAGGCATGCTTCGTACGCTTGGCGTCGCTCTCGTACAGCACTCTGCGCACCGCGCGGCGTCATGCCGCGGCTCGCACCATCCGCATGTGCACCAACTCCCTCCGCGGACACGGGCTCCGGCGGCCCGGGCCGCCTCACAGCGCCCAGCAGGAGACCGAGTGACGCCACACGAGCACCCCCCGCGCCCCCGCCGCATCCGCCCCCGTACGCGGCTGAGACCGCGAAGAGCCGCCGGGATCCTCCTGGGGCTGCTGATGGCCGGCGGCGTACTCACCGCGCCGGCCGTCGGCGCCGAGGACAAGGACGACGACAGGCCCTTCGCCGACCTGCCCCCACAGGAACCCGGGGTCACGCTGCGGGTGTTCGACGTCCAGTCGCCGCTGAGCAAGCTCTGCGACCTCAAGCCCGCCCAGACCCCCAACGTCGACAAGCTGATCCCCACCGTCGACTGGTCCTCCACGGAGGGCTTCGGGTTCAGCGACAACTTCGTGTCACAGATCATCGGCAACATCAACGTGCCCGCGGACGGCGCGTACACCTTCCGTCTGATCAGCGACGACGGTTCGCGCCTGTTCATCGGCGACAAGAAGGTCGTCGACCACGACGGGCTGCACGGCGCCGAGCCCAAGGACGGCGAGATCACCCTCACCCCGGGCTATCACCCGCTGCGCGTCGACCACTTCGACCGGAGCAACGACCAGCAGGTCACCCTGCAGTGGAAGCCGCCCGGCGCCGACGCCTTCACCCTCGTACCGAACTCCGTGCTCAGTACGGATGCCGACGTGGTGCGGGTGACCGCGCCGGGCCGCAAGGAGTGCGAGGGCAGCTACGACACCCCGGGCGACGGCCTCCCCCTGACGTCGGTCAACCCCGGCTACACGCTGACCGATCTGCGCCCCAAGGGCTTCGAGCCGCAGGTCTCCGCGATGGACTGGCTGCCCGACGGCCGGCTCGCCGTGACCACCTGGGGCGGCAGCGAGGAGACCAAGGGCGAGGTGTACGTCCTGGACAACGTCACCGGCGACACCGGACCGGACAAGGTCACCTTCGAGAAGATCGCCGACGGGCTCAAGGAGCCGATGGGCGTCAAGTACGTGGACGGGAAGCTGTACGTCTCGGAGAAGCACCAGCTGACCGAGCTCGCCGATCTGGAGGGCGACGACGACGCGAGCGAGCGGCGGAAGATCGCCGAGTGGCCCTACGGCGGGAACTTCCACGAATTCGCCTTCGGACTGCTCTACGACAAGGGCGACTTCTATCTGAACCTGTCCGTCGCCATCAACTACGGCGGCGCGACGACCGACCCGCAGCCCGCTCCCAACCGCGGCACCACGATCAAGGTGAACAAGAACACCGGGAAGGTCACCTACCTCGCCGGCGGCCTGCGCACCCCCAACGGCATCGGCCGCGGCCCCGATAACGAGCTGTTCGTCACGGACAACCAGGGCGGCTGGCTGCCCGCCTCGAAGCTGATGCACGTCAAACAGGACCGGTTCTTCAATCACTACACGAACCCGGAAGGCCCGTTCGACGACAACACCGTCACCAAGCCGGTGCTGTGGCTGCCGCAGAACGAGATAGCCAACTCCCCCAGCACCCCCATGACGGTCAAGAAGGGGACTTTCGCCGGGCAGTTGATGTTCGGTGACGTCACGTACGGCGGACTGCAGCGCGCCGATCTGGAGAAGGTCAACGGCGAGTTCCAGGGCGCCGTGTTCCGCCACACGCAGGGTCTGGAGTCCGGCATCACCCGTATCTCCACCGGTCCTGACGGGGCGATCTACACCGGCGGGCTCGGTGCGGACGGCAACTGGGGCCAGGAGGGCAAGCTCCGCTTCGGCCTGCAGAAGCTCACCCCGAACGGCAAGACCGCGTTCGACATCAAGACGATGCGCGCCACCTCCGACGGCTTCAAGCTCACCTACACCAAGCCGCTTTCGGACAAGACCGTCGAGAAGCTGACCAGCGGGGCGTACTCCGTCGAGCAGTGGCGTTACGCCCCTACCCCCGCCTATGGCGGCCCCAAGGTCGACGAGGAGGCCCTGACCGTCACGAAGGCCGACATCTCCGACGACCGGCGCACCGTCCAGCTCACCATCCCGGGACTCAAGAGCGACCGCGTGGTGCACGTACGCTCACCGCGCCCGTTCTCCTCGGCCGACGACGAGCAGCTGTGGTCCACCGAGGCCTGGTACACCCTGAACGCCCGCCCCGGCCAGACCGAGCCGGTCACGTCGTACGACGCCGAGTCGGCGCGGCTGTCCGGCGGCGCGGACATCGACACCGAGCACGCCGGATTCACCGGCAGCGGCTTCGTCGACGGCTTCGGCGAACCCGGTGCCACGGCCACGTTCGACGTCCAGGCCCCGGCCAAGGGCACGTACGCGGTGGACCTGCGCTACGCCAACGGCCCCCACCCCGCCCCCGGCACCAAGACCCTCGGCGTGAGTGTGAACGGCGGGTCCGCGCGCCAGACGCAGCTGCCCTCCACCGAGACGTGGAAGCGCTGGTCGACCAAGACCGAGAAACTCGCCCTGCGCAAGGGGCGCAACACCATCACGTATTCCTACCGGCCCGAGGACACCGGTCATGTCAACCTCGACATGATCGAAGTACGCCGCCCCGACAGCCGCATCGACCTCTTCTCGGGTGGCAGCACCGCCGCCGCCTGGCAGCATCCGGACGGCAGCAGCCCTCAATGGCCCCGCACCGCCGACAAGTCCATCGAGGTGTGCTGCGGCGACATCCGCACCAAACAAGCCTTCAACGACTTCACACTGCACGCCGAATTCCGGGTGCCCAAGCTCCCGGACGACGTGACCGGACAGGACCGGGGCAACAGCGGCATTTATCTGCAGGAACGCTACGAGGTCCAGATCCTGGACTCCTACGGAGTGGAGAAACTCGCCGCGAACGAAGCCGCCTCCATCTACACCAAGAAAGCCGCCGACGAGAACGCCTCCACGGCGCCCGAAACCTGGCAGACCTACGACATCACCTTCCGGGCGGCCCGCTTCGACGCGGACGGCAAGAAGACCGCCGACGCGCGCATCACCGTGGTGTGGAACGGCAAGAAGGTCCACGACAACGTGGCCGTCGACGGTCCCACGGGAGCAGGGGATGCCGAATCCGCTGCCGCGGGGGCCATCCGGCTCCAGGACCACGGCAACAAGGTCCGCTTCCGCAACGTCTGGATCGAGCCCACCGACCGCTGAGTCGACGCGCTGATTCATCCCGCACATCTGCCGGGCCCGCCCCTCAGCACGAGGGCGGGCCCGGTCTTCGTCTGGATGCCGTCGGCCGCGGGTCGTCGCGTCAGGTACCGCAGTTGCCTGACGTGGGCTCGCCGGCGAAGCGTCGGCCGAGCCACTCAAGTGCCGGGCCGTTGCCCTGGATTGCCGTCCCCACGTGGGACTGCCCGGGGAAGGACTGCCACTCCACGGTGTTCCCCTTCGCGCACCAGTCGGCCCGCAGCTTCTGCCCGACCGCGTAGGGGATCGTCTCGTCCGCGTCCCCGTGGTACACGAACGTCGGCGCCGACGTCCGCTTGGTCCCGATCAGTTGCTTGGCGATGGCCCGCTGCCATTCGGGCCGGTCCAGCGGGTTGGACGTGGTGACGTCCTCGATCGTCTTGCCGCGCCCTGCCTCCAGGACCGTGCCGACGCATTCGTTCCGCACCACCTCGGCGAGCTTGCGGCCTTCCTTGGTGAGGTACTTCTTCAGTCCCAGGGCCGGGTTGGCCGCGTTCTGGCCGACGGCGGACATCAGCAGATAACCGGCGCTGTCCCCACCCTCCAGTGACTCGGCGACCTTGGCGAGATCCGCGGGGACGCCGCCGCTCGCCGTTCCCTTGACCTTCAGCTCGGGGGCGTAGGTCCTGGCCATCTCGGCGGCCTTCGCGCTGGCGCCGCCGCCCTGGGAGTAGCCCATGATGCCGACGGGCGCGTTCGCGGAGACGCCGAACTTCGCCGCTTCCGGGTGCCGCTGGGCCGCGCGTGCCGCGTCGAGGACGGCGCTGCCCTGAGCCTTGGCGACCATGTAGGTGTGGTCTCCAGGCGTCCCGAGGCCTTCGTAGTCGGTGACGACGACCGCGTAGCCGCGTACCAGCGCGGCGTTGACGAGTGGCGCCTCGGCCGTCGTACCGCCCGGGAATCCGGCGGACGGCGCACACTTGTCGCCGAGACCGACCGTGCCGACGGCGTACGTGATGAGCGGGCGAGGGGTGGTTCTGCCGTCGTCGGGAACGATCACGGTGCCGGAGACGGCGTTGGGCCGTCCGTTGGCGGAAGTGGACCGGTACGTGATCTTCCAGGCCTTGGTGGGGGTCGGTACGCCCGGGGTGTACTGGAACGAGGACGGTTCCGAGCGGATGATCTTGCCGGGTGCGGTCTTCGCACCCGGGGCCGAGCGGGTCGCGTTCGGGGCGTCGTCCGGCGCGGTCGTGCTCTGCGCGGCGGCGGACCCGGGGAGTCCGACCACCGCCACCGCGAGGACGGCACCCGCGGCCACCGGTCGTCCGCGTAAGGCTGACATCATGCAGCTCTCCCAACTCTCCTGTGGGCAAGGGGGGTTCGGCAGCACCGTACTGACCCGTCAGTAATACGGCCATAGTCGTGCGGGGTCCGGCGCGAAGCCGACCACGCGTTGGGGACCGTCTCCGACGCGCGCCGAGGCCCGGCTAGCCGTGCTGCTCGGTGTAGTGCGCGCGAAGCAGGTCGGCGCCCCAGTCGTGGCGGACGTGCCGCCAGACCGAGTGGGCGTGGTTGCCGTCGTCCTGGGTGTTGTCGTACTCGATGAGGAAGTCCGGCGCCCGGACGCAGTAGTAGTGCCGGTCCCCGGGCGCGCGGCCACCGGCCCAGGAGAACGACAGGGTGTCCAGCCCTTGCGCCACGGTGTCGGACCAGCACTCCCGCGCGTACGCGGCGGGTGCGCGGTCCAGGTAGCGGCGCACCAGACGCTCGAGCAGCCGCTGTTCACCGGGAGCCATGTCGCCGTGGGTCAGGCCCGTCGGCAACAGATCCGGATCAGCGAAGGGGTCGTCGCGGGTCAGGATGTCGTCCGGCGGTGAATCGGCGAAGACCGCTTTGGCCCGCCGACCGACGTCGAGGTCCGTGACCAACTGCCGCGCCAGGTCCTCCTCCGGCCCGAGCAGCCTGCGTCCGGCCTGCGGGCCGTCCGCGATACGCGCCGGTTCCGCGCCGATGAAGTGCGGCGTCACGCGCATGCCGTCCGGCGCGATCAGTACGTGTACGGCGAGATGGTGGCCGTTCATCCGCCAGCCCCACGGGCCGCCGCTGTCCGGGTCGCCCGACAGGCGCACCCAGTAGCGGTCATCCCCCGTGGCGCCGGCGGCGGCGCGGCGGTACCGCTCCACTTCGATTGCCCCACGGGCCAGTTCGGCCCCCTCGACGCTGTGCGCCGCGGCCAGCACGGCGTCGACCGCCTCGCGCTGCCGGGCATCGAGACCCTCGGTCGCCAACCCGGGGCGCGAGCCCGGCAGATACGTCCACTCCCGCCACTCGGGCGCGTCCAGGCGGTCGGGCCCCGCTCGCAGCACACGCACCTGCTCCGGCTCCAGCACGCGCAGCAGCGCACGCACCGCCTCCCGCACGGCCGCGGCCGTCGCCTCCCACTGCTGTCCGTCCACCGTTCTTCCTCCCCGACGGCGCCGTACCCGGCGCACCCGCAAGACGATGTCGTTCTCCTGGGCCCCATGGTGCGCCATCCAGTGACGACGCGACACCGGAATCGATGCCGGTTTCCGGTTGGAGAGCGCCTCGGTCAGCTCGGGACGAAGAGCGCCACGCACAGGGCGACGACGGCGCACAGGGCCCCCGCCATCGCCAGGAGGATCGCCTGGGCTTGCACGGCATCCGTGTCTTCGCCCTCCAGAGGGGCGCGACTCATGTCCCACACGGCTTGGATCTGCACGGACAATCCGATGACCACTCCGAGCAGGACGATGGCGTCGGTCATCTCATTCTCATTCCTCCGGGGCACGTCAGCCGTACAGTCCGATGATCACCTGGCACCGCTTGCCCTCGGCGGTCAACGCGCCGCAGCGAGGGAAAGTCGACGAGAGTGACGTCCTCTCCACCTGCGCGTCCCCTCCCCCAAGTGCCCTTCACCGACCCGCCGATGGCCAACTAATGTGTCCCGTGCCTGGTCGCCGGCCGCGCATTCCCGACCCCTGAGGAGCACTCGCATGGACCAGCCGCAGATCCTTGTCCTGGACGCCACCGGCAGCGACCGGCACGCCGAGGACGCCGCCCTGCGTGCGCGCGGCCCGGCCGCCCGCGTCGATGTCCTGGGCGTCGAGGCGTGGGCCGTGACCGATCCGTCCCTGCTCAAACAGCTCCTCACCGACCCGCGGGTATCCAAGGACCCCCGTCAGCACTGGCCGATGTTCCCGGACAAGATCGTCGGCACCTGGCCGCTCGCGCTGTGGGTGGCCGTGGACAACATGTTCACCGCCTTCGGCGGCGACCACCGGCGGCTGCGCCGTCTGGTCAGCCCGGCGTTCACCGCGCGCCGTATCGCCGCCCTGCAGCCGCGTATCGAGGAGATATCCCACACGTTGCTCGACGAGTTCGCCGCCCTTCCCGCCGGAGAGCCCGTCGATCTGCGCGATCGGTTCGCCTACCCGCTGCCGATCCGTGTCATCAGCGAACTCATGGGGGTGCCCGATCACCACCAGGCCCGGTTCCGCCGTACCGTCGACCGCGTTTTCGACACCACGCTCGACCCCGACCAGGCCGCCACGAACACCCAGGAGTTGTACGCGATCCTGACCGACCTGGTCGCGGCCAGGCGAGCCGAGCCCGGCGACGACATGACCTCCGTACTCATCACCACCCGGGACGACGACGGCTCCGTCCTGGCCGAGCAGGAGCTCCTCGACACCCTCCTCCTCGTGATCAGCGCGGGCTACGAGACCACCGTCAACCTGCTGGACCAGGCCATCGCCGCGCTGCTCAGCCACCCCGAACAGCTCGCCCTGGTCCGCGAGGGCAAGAGCGCGTGGACAGATGTCGTCGAAGAGACGCTGCGCTACGAGGCCCCCGTGGCGCACCTGCCGATGCGGTTCGCGGTGGAGGACATTCCGCTGGCACAGGGGCTCACGATCCGCCAGGGTGAGGCGATCCTCGCCTCCTACGCGGCAGCGGGCCGGCACCCTGACCTCCACGGGGCGAGCGCCGGCACCTTCGACCTGACCCGAGCCAACAAGACCCATCTCGCGTTCGGGCACGGCGTCCACGTCTGCCTCGGCGCCGCCCTGGCCCGGATGGAGGCAGAGACCGCGCTCAGGGCACTGTTCACCCGCTTCCCGGACCTCGCCCTCGCCGTCCCCGCCTCCACACTGAGCCCCGCGGAGTCGTTCATCTCCAACGGGCACCGGGAACTGCCGGTCATCCTCCGCCCGGCCACTGGTAACTGACGCTCCCTCTCCTCCTCGTGGGCGCCAGGGCGGCCTCCACGAGTAGGAGTGTTCCGTGCACGCCCGGGCGCGAATATGACAGGGTCGGGGAATGTTTCCCGACGACAACAAAATTGAACTCTCCCTGATGGAACGGGTGGCCGTTGTCACGCTGCGCCACGAGATCGACATCCAGGACGCGAGCGCGGTCACCGCTGCCCTCCAGAGCGCCCGGACGCACCGTGACACCGATGCCACCCTGCTCGCCGTCGACGAACTCACCTTCGCCGACAGCACCCTGCTCGGCCTGATCCTGCACACCAGCACCGAGCACGAGCAGGCAGAACGCCCCTTCGTCCTGGCCGGCCCGTTCCACACGTCCGTGCAGCGCGTACTCGAGATCACCGGCGCCGCCGGCGTCCTGCCTCTGGCCGACACCCGCGAAGAGGGGTTTCAGCAACTGCGCGCGCTCCTCGACGCCACGACCGCTCCCAGCACCTGACACTCCTGGCCGGGCCAGGGGGCTGGCATTCGGGGGAATCAGCGTGTCCGAAGCCCGACTGGGGCGTTGACAAGCCGAGGCGCCAAAGAAGCGGGGTGCTCCGGCCACGCGACGTCTGTTGAGGCTGGCTTGGCGCCTTCCTGCTGGTCGAACCCTAGGAGAAAGAAGTATGTCTGCCATGAAGAAGACGATGAGCGTGGTGCTGGCCACCGGTGGTCTCGTGATGGGCGCCGCGGGTCTCGCTTCCGCGGACGCCGGCGCCCAGGGTGCTGCCGTGGGTTCGCCGGGCGTGCTCTCGGGCAACCAGGCCCAGGTCCCGGTCCACATCCCGGTCAACGTGTGCGGTAACACCGTCAACGTCATCGGTCTGCTCAACCCGGCCTTCGGCAACACCTGCGTCAACGCCTGACCGGTCGTAAAGCACCGTAGGAGCCACTGGCTCCACACGGTCTGAGCGAGCGTGCCACCGACCCTCCTTTTCGGTGGCACGCTCGCTTTTTTGCTGGAGCCGATGGACAGGCCACGCGGACGCGCCGGAACAGGCGGCGGTGGCGCAGAGTGGTCCCTATGACGACACCCGCAGAGCTGCTCCGTTCCTTCGCGCGTACCCGGGCCTCGCTCGACGGCGACGAGGTCACGTACTGGTGGTCCGGAGACGTGTACTCCTGGGCGCCTGACGAGCCTTACCAGCGCCTGTTCGGCTTCGAGGGGATCAATGTCGCCCGGCTCGTCCAGGACGTCGAAGCCGGACCTGACGCCTACCAACTGCTCACCCGCGAGGCCGCGTTCTACCTGGACCCCGGGACGCGCGAGATCCTGAAGACCTGGCAGGGTCTGCCGGTGGTGCACATATGGAACGACCCAGCGAACCAGAAATGGCGTCCCTTCCCCATTCCGACGACTGATCTCGGCGGACAGGTCTGCTTCAGCCTGGAGATCCCGCTCGCCTATCCCTCGCCGCTGCCCGTGGCCCAGTACCCCCTCAACTCGGCCGACGACACGTACAAGGCTCTGGAGCTCTTCCAGTTCTTCGCGGACCGCGCCGACCTGGCCGGCGCCGCGCCCAGCGTCCCAGCCACCATGTCGTGGACCCGCATGTCCCCCTGGCTCCCGTGGATGGAACGCGGCCAACGGCCCGGCGGGCTCACCTATCACTGCCGGGGCCGCAAGCTCGGCTCGTACGACCAGGTCCCCGAGCGCACCCGCGCCTACATCGCCGCCCACCACCCGGAGTTCGCCCGCGCCCCGGAGAAGTGGAGCGAGCCCAACGAGACCAGCTGGACGTACTTCCGCAAGCTCCACCCGCCGAAGTAGCGCTCCACCGGCTTACGGACCTCTGCTCTTCTTCACCCCGCCACGTACACGGTGTTGGTGGCGCTGCCGCCTTGCAGCGGGTTGGGAAAATCGACGACGTGGCTCTCCGCCTTCGGGAAGACCTCGCCGAGTACGGCGTAGAACTCCGCGTCCGGCGGGTCGTTCGACCACAGGGCGAAGACGCCGCCGGGGTGCAACCGCCGGGCAAGGGCACGCAAGCCGCTCGGCTCGTAGAGCGCCGCGTGGCTGGGGTGCAGTACGTGGCGGGGCGAGTGGTCGACGTCGAGGAGGATGGCGTGGAAGCGGCGGTCCGGCTCCTCGGGGTCAAGACCGTCGCCGTCCTCGCCCGCCATCGCGAAGAAGTCGCCCTGGACCAGGCGGCATCGGGGGTCCGACGACAGGGCGGCGCCCAGCGGCACGTACCCGCGCTGATGCCAGTCGATCACTTCGCCGAGTGCCTCGATCACGGTCAGCGAGCGCACCCGCCGGTCGTCGAGAGCGGCACGTGCGGTGTATCCGAGGCCGAGGCCGCCCACCGCCACGTCCAGTTCGGTGTCCGGCAGTTGCGCGAGGCCGAGCCGGGTCAGCGCGATCTCGCCGGCGGTGAAGAGGCTGGACATCAGGAACTCGTCACCGAGCTTCACCTCGTACACGTCATCGCCCGATGCCGGGTCCCTTCGCCGTCGCAGGCTGATGTCCCCCATCGGTGTCGGACGCCAGTCGATCTCCTCGAAACGCACGCTCATCCGTTCACTTTCTGGGCAGGCCGGGCAGTTCGGGCGGCTGGGGCAGGATGACCGGCGCGTGGTCAGGCGTCGATGATGACCGGGATGATCAGGGGCCTGCGGCGGTGGGTGCGGAACGCCCAGTTCGCCACGGCGCGAGCGATGAGCTGTTCGAGCTGGTGGGCGTCGCCGACCCCTTCCTCGGCGGCGGTGGCCAGGGTCTTCTCGATCACCGGGATGACGGACTCGAAGGTGGCCGCGTCGTGGACGAAACCGCGGGCCAGGAAGTCGGGGGCCTCGGCCAGTGCCCCCGTGTCGGCGTCGACGATGGCGACCACCGTGACGACACCCTCCTCGGCCAGCGTGAGCCGGTCCTTCAACGAGGCCTCGGTGACGCCGCCGACGGTCATCCCGTCCACGTAGACATAGCCCGCGGGGACCTTGCCGGTGATGGAGGCGCGGCCGTCGACGAGGTCGACGACGACGCCGTCCTCGGCGATGACGACCCGGTCGGGGTCGACGCCGGTACGGATGGCCAGATCGGCGTTGGCCTTCAGATGCTTCCACTCGCCGTGCACGGGCATGACATTGCGTGGCTTGACGATGTTGTAGCAGTAGATGAGCTCACCGGCGCTCGCGTGCCCCGAGACATGCACCTTGGCGTTGCCCTTGTGGACGACGTTGGCGCCCCAGCGGGTGAGGCCGTTGATCACGCGGTAGATCGCCGTCTCGTTGCCGGGGATCAGGGAGCTGGCGAGAAGTACGGTGTCTCCCCTGCCGATGCGGATCACGTGGTCGCGGTTGGCCATCCGGGACAGCGCGGCCATCGGCTCACCCTGGGAGCCGGTGCACACCAGGGCGATCCGGTTCTCGGGGAGCTTCTCCAGCTCCTTCATGCTGACGACAAGGCCCGAGGGAACCTTCAGATAGCCCAGGTCGCGGGCGATGCCCATGTTGCGGACCATCGAGCGGCCCACGAAGGCGACCTTGCGGCCGTACTGGTGGGCGGCGTCGAGCACCTGCTGGATGCGGTGTACGTGGCTGGCGAAACTGGAGACGATGACCCGTCTCGGCGCCGTACGCAGGACCTGCTCGATCGCGGGGTTCAGCTCGCGCTCGGAGGTGGTGAAGCCCGGTACCTCGGCGTTGGTGGAGTCGGTGAGGAAGAGGTCGACGCCCTCCTCTCCGAGCCGGGCGAAGGCGCGCAGGTCGGTGATCCGGTCGTCCAGCGGGAACTGGTCCATCTTGAAGTCACCGGTGTGGAGCACCATTCCGGCACCTGTGCGGATGGCGACGGCGAGCCCGTCGGGGATGGAGTGGTTGACTGCCACGAACTCGCAGTCGAAGGGCCCGAATCCACGCCGGTCCCCCTCGCGCACCCGCACCGTGCGCGGCCGGATGCCGTGCTCCTTGAGCTTGGCCTCGAGGAAGGCCAGCGTCAGTTTCGATCCGACGACGGGGATGTCGCGCCGTTCACGCAGCAGGTAGGGCACGCCGCCGATGTGGTCCTCGTGGCCGTGGGTGAGCACCACGGCCACGACGTCGTCCAGCCGGTCCCGGATCGACGTGAAGTCGGGAAGGATGACGTCTACGCCGGGCTGGTTGTCCTCGGGGAACAGCACGCCGCAGTCGACGATGAGCAGCTTGCCGGCGTGCTCGAAGACCGTCATGTTGCGGCCGATCTCACCCAGCCCGCCCAGGGCGACCACGCGCAGGCCCCCCTTGGTGAGCGGCGGGGCGGGCTTCAGCTCAGGGTGCGGATGACTCATACGCCGACGCTACCGGAGAGTTGAAAGAGCCGGCCCGAAGGACGCCGGCCTTCCGCTGTGATCCAGGCGATCGTGGCCGCTCGCACGCTGGTCCGGACGGGTGAACGAGCCTGGCAGCGGGGCTCAGCCGACGCCGATGGAGGTGACCTCGTAGACGGCCGCGGAGCTCATGGACAGTCCGCGGCAGGTCAGCTGACACGGCGGGGTGCGGTAGGAGTGCACCTCGACGTCGAGCGTCGTCGGGTGGGGCGGGCGGCCCGTGAGGCGGATGCGCCAGTGGTTGTCCTCGCGGGACGTCTCGACGACCGCGTAGTCGTGCCGGCCTGCCGGGCCGAAGCGTCTGAGAACGGCCGCGACAGCGGCCTGCTGCGGCGGGAAGAGATCCGTGTAACCGCGCAGATGTGCCCCGTGAATCCGGCCCGCCAGGTGTTCCTCCACCGCCGTGACGGATGACGGGGCGTCGAGTCCGCCGTAGTAGACGCCGTCGGGCGCGACGACGACGTTGGCCGCGAACCGGTCACCGCCGATGTGGGTGCATTCCCACACCAGGTCGGGCCAGCGCTCGCTGAGGGCACGTCCCACGGGCCGGCCGCGCACGGCGCAGCAGGTGTCGTGCTGACCGTGGGTGCAGACGAGGACGACGGGCGGAAGCCCGAGCTCTCCGGGGGCGCTGAGGGCGTCGGCGATCCCCGCCAGGTCCTGATCACGGCTCCATGTGCCCCACTGCTGGCGGCAGGCGCCGGAGCTGTCCTGGCGCAGCACGGCCCAGCGCCTGGAATTCTCGGGGGTGCGGCGTCCGTGCCGCCTGACCAGGAGGATGCGTGCCCGCACCGCCTGGGCGGCGGCGAACACGAGCCCTTTGGTGAGGGGTTCGAGACGGAGTCCGTCGAAGCCGTTGGGCGGCCAGCCGCCTTCGTACTCGATGAGTACCCAGATGGAACCGTGCGGTGCTGTGCCCGCCAGTGGGTCGCCGCGGGTCCGCGCGGCCTCGGCGCAGAAGAAGCGGTCTGCCGCGATCACCATGGCTGTGTCACTGTTCCGCGGGCACCAGTACGCCCGCACGCAGCAGTCTCTCGACGAGTTCGATGCCGAGATCGCCGGCGGTGCGAATCTCGCCGTCCAGCATGCGGGCCACCGACGGCAGTTCAGCCGCGGGGAAGTCGAGCCAGCCCACGCGCGTGGACAGACGCGGGCCGTCGAGGCGCGCTTCCAACTCACCGCGAAGACGTACCCGTGAGTGCCGGCCGAGGCCGTCGACGGCCTTGAGCTGGGTCAGCGGCCCCAGCGGCGCGGGGCGTGCCTGGCCTCGTCTGGTGCGGTGGAACAGTGGAGCGGAATCGACCTTGGTGATCGCGGCGGCGAGGCGTTCGCGCACGATGTCGAGCTCGCCGTCAGGCCCGTCCACCCCCAGGGGCAGGGTGCCGCGCATCTCGGGGTCGTCGCGCAGCTCCGCGAGTGCGGCCTTGGCGAGCTGTTCGGCCAGCGCGTACCGCGTCCAACTGTGGATCCCCAGCGTCAGATGGATCGAGACCTCCCCCTGCGCCTGGGCGGCGTGCAGCCAGCCCCGCGGCAGGTAGAGGACGTCCCCGGGCTCGAGAACGGTGTCGATGCAGGCCTCGCCCTTCGCGGCCTCGGCGACGGCGCGGCGGCGATCCGTCCACGGCTGATCGCGCAGGGGGTCGGGGTGGACGGGCTCGCGGACGAGCCAGCGCTTGGTGCCGTCGATCTGCAGTACGAAGACATCATGGACGTCGTAGTGGTCGTCGAACCCGCGATTCTGCGGCGGCGTGACATAGGCGTTGGCCTGCACCGGATGCCCCAGCTCCGTGCTCAGCCCGGCGGTGAAGTCCGCGACCGGCGCCCATGTGCGCTGCAGAGCTTGCAGGACGAGCGTGGCGCCGTCCGCGAAGCTTCGCCACAGGGCGGTGTCGTCGAGCTGGTCGGCGATGGTGGCGCCGACGCCGGCGGGTGAGGTGAAGGACGACTCGGGGAGTGTGGAGCCGTCCTTGGCGACACGGAGGAAGGGCGTACGCAGGCCCCGACGCGAGGTCAGTTCGTCCACGGCGTCGGCGGAGAACAGGTCGGAGAAGTCGCTCGCTCCTCGTGTGAGCAGCGCCGTGCGCGCCCAGACGTCGCGGGCGAACCGCTCCTTGCTCAGGCCGGTCAGCCGTGTCTCCAAAACGCCGACGCCTGCTGCGGCGTCGGCGTTCTGGAGCTCGGTCGGGGGGATGCTCAAGAGCCGCTTGCGGACTCGTCGGCTCCGCCGTCGGCGCCTCCGTCGTGGACGCCCGGCCTGCCCGCCGCACCGCCGTCCGCGGGCCCCTCGGCCCCACCGTCGGCTCCTCCGTCGTGAACGCCCGGGGTGCCCGCCGCGCCACCGTCCGCGGGCCCTTCGGCCCCACCGTCGGCTCCTCCGTCGTGGACACCGGGCGTGCCCGCGGCACCGCCGTCCGCAGGCCCCTCGTTCTGGTTCGGATCCTGCTCGGGGTTGGTCATCGTTCCTCCTGAGAATCTGGGAATCGAACGGCTGGGCTGGGACGGGGGCACACCCTCGAGATCCCTTGCTGCTTTCACCAAGCTCGCTCACGCGATTGCGGTCGGCAACCTGAAGCCGGCCCGGCGTGCGGGCCATGATGGCCGCATGGCGACTGACGACCCGCAGTACACCGAGGACGGCCGTTTCCTCATCATCAAGGGCCGCCGCTGGCGGGCCACCGATCCCCTCGTACCCGACGAAGAGGAGAAGCGCCTGACCCACCACCTCATGGCGGCTCGCCGGGCTGTCGCCGCCGCGGGTGACGACGAAGGTGCGGTGAAGGCCGCTCGAGCCCGTGTGCAGCTCGCCAAGACAGGGCTGGGGGAACGCGGGACAGCCTGGTGGGAGCAGACGCCGGCCGAGCGACGGCAACGCTGGGAGGACTGCTTGCGACGCCTGGAGGAACGGGAGGGAGGGGAGGAAGGGGAGCACGCCTGACGCTGCCACGCGGACTCCCCGCGAAGGCTCCGGGGCCCCGCGGGTCAGGGCGGAGCCGGGGCCGGAGCCTCTCCCCCACGCGCGCTCACCCGGAAGGCTCGTCCGGTACCGGCTTCTCCGCGTGGCTTTCCAGGGCGCGGGATTCACCGCGCCTGGCGGTGCCGCCCTCGTCCGTACGGGGGACGTCGGTCGAGGCGCCGCTTTCGCCGTCGCCGTTGCTGTTGCTGTTGCTGCTTTCGTCGCCGCTGTTACTGCTGCTGTCGCCACCGCTGTCGTTGCCACTGTCGTCGCCGTCGTCGTTCTCGGCGGCGACCTTGCCCACGTCCAGGTCCCAGGCGTCCGGCTCGTCCGTCGCCTGCTGGTCCGGGGGGTCCCTGGGAACAGGCGTGCTGCCGTCCTCGCCGGGGGAAGCCGGTATCCGATCGCTCATGATGTCTCCTCCTAGGCCCTTCGACGCTGACGCTACGTTCTTCGACGCTCGGCGCCTGGCCGGAGCAGGTACCCGCGGATGGCGCGACGACACGTCACGACAGCGGTCACACACGCGTTCCCGCTGCTCAGCCCATGGCTTCAGGGGCGGGATTCCACCGCTCAACCACCCATGGCTGACGGCGACTTGACGGGGTACCCGGGGACGTATGCAGCGAAATCTCTTCGATCCCGAGAATCTCATCCAGCCCGCGTCGGCCCCCGGGCTCACGCAGGACAACGCGATGGCGGTCCGTTACACCGTCAAGGGCGAGGCGCTAGCCCGGCAGGGGACGATGGTCGCCTGGCGGGGCAACCTGGAGTTCGAGCGGCAGGGCCAGGGGGTGGGCAACTTCCTCAAGCGCGCGGTGACCGGTGAGGGCCTGGCCCTGATGGCGGTCAGCGGTGAGGGCGAGGCGTGGTTCGCGTCCGACGCGGCGCACTGTTTCCTCGTCGACGTGGACGACAACCACGGCCTCACGGTCAACGGCAAGAACATCCTGTGCTTCGACGCCTCGCTGAGCTACGACATCACCACGGTCAAGGGCGCCGGAATGGCGGGCGGCGGCCTGTTCAACTGCACGTTCGCCGGCACCGGTCGGCTGGCACTGACCAGTGCGGGCATCCCCCTGGTGCTGCCCGTGACCCCGCAGGCGCCCGTCCATGTGGACACCGATGCCATCGTTGCGTGGAGCCCGCAGCTGGCCGCGTCGCTGCACCGTTCGCAGAGCGTCGGCTCGATGGTGAAGGGCGGCTCGGGCGAGGCCGTGCAACTCAAGCTGGAGGGGGAGGGCGTCGTGGTGGTCAACCCCGGCGAACCCAAGCCCGCCCCTGCCTCCTGATCTGTGGGCGCCGCGGCATCTTGTGTGCCGCGGCGCCTTTGTGCGCCGAGCCGGGACGACGTCCGGATCTTCGTGGGTTCTGCCAGTACGGAGGGCCGCCGGGGCTCGTAGAGACTGCCAGCCAAGAGCCGCGGCGTGCCCGGCAACGGGGGGCAGTCGCACGGGCATTCCCACGGAGGATGGAAGGGCGGCGTCATGAGCGCGCAGCAGTACGACGAAATCGGAGAGGCGTACGAGGGGTTCAAGGCACTGCCCTTGGAACAGTACGCCGTAGTGCCCAGTTTCCTGGGGCTGGTCGGGGACGTGCGTGGCAAGTCGGTCCTCGACCTGGCCTCGGGCACCGGTTTCTACAGCAGGGAGTTCAAGCGGCGCGGCGCCACCCATGTCCTCGGCATCGACATCTCCGGTGAAATGGTGAGCGTGGCGCAGCAGTTGGAGGAACGCGATCCGCTCGGTGTGCGCTACGAGATCGGCGACGTGGCGGAACTGTGGCCGATCGGCGAGCGCTTCGACATCGTGCTCGCGGTCCAGCTGCTCAACTACGCCCCGGACATCGCCACCACGGAGCGCATGTGCCGCAACATCCGCCGGAACATGAAGCCGGGCGGCGAACTGTTCGCCCTGAACCAGTCGCCCGACTTCCGCTTCGACGGGCCGGGCCCGGACAAGTACGGCTTCCGCAGCGAGCTCACCGGTACGGAAGTCGAGACGGGCCCGCAGGTGAGGACCACGGCGCTGCTCGACCCGGGACCGGTCTCGTTCCTCGCCAACCTGCCGCGCCGCGAGGTCTACGAGAAGTGCCTTCAGGCGGCCGGGTTCCGCGATCTGACCTGGGTGCCGCTGACGGTCTCAGAAGCCGGCGTGCGCGAGTTCGGCGCGGACCACTGGGCGGACTTCCACACCAACCCACCACTGGAGATGCTGCGCTGCCGGGCGTGAGCAATCAGAACCGACTCGTAAACAACTGGATGACATGTTTACCGGGCGGCTGAGCGGCCAGGCGTACTGACAGCACATGATGTCGATGCCAAGGAGCGTGAGCGGACGATGACCGCCAACGAGAAGGCCAAGGCAAAGGTCGAGCAAGCCACCGGCGCGGCTGCGGCAGCCGCCGGGCGCGCGGTGGGCAACGAAAGCCTCACCGCCAAGGGGCGCGCCCAGCAGATGAAGGGCGACGCACGCCAGGCCAAGGAAAAGACCAAGGACATCGGCAAGCACTGACACGATCTCGCATCACCATGTCGCTGGGGCGGCCCCTCTCTGTTGGGGGCCGCCCCAGCGGCCTGTGGGCGAGCCCGCCCCGCGCCAGGCGTCAGGTCAGCCGCCACAGGTGGTCCGCCGTGCCGTTGTCCTCGAACTGCACGACCTGTGCGCTGTCGGCCGTCGACATACCGTCCACCCCGAGGACCTTGCCGCTGTGCCGGTTGCGGAGCAGGAACCAGCCGTCCCCCTTGTCGACCTGTTGCCAGCGCAGATGATCGGCTCCGGTGTCGGTGTACTGAACGGCCCTTGCCGAGTCGGCCGTTGACGCCTCTTCGATGCCGAGCACCTTGCCGCTGTATCCGTTGCGCAGGGTGTACCAGCCCTCGCCTCGGTCGATGAGCTGCCACGCGTGGTCGCCGGTGCCGGAGTTGTCGAACTGGACCACGCGTCCGCCGGCGTCCAGGGACATGCCGTCGACCGCGAGGACCTTGCCGCTGTGCCGGTTCTCGACCCGGCGGTAGGGCGGCTCGGGCGTCCAGGGGCGGCCGTCGGGGGTCGCTGTGGGGAAGGCGGTGACACGCAGGCGTGCCGCGCCCATCGGGATGAGCGTCACTTCCTCTTGCGCGCCGGTGGCACGGGCCGGGCTTCGCTGGAGGGGTGCCACCACGTCCTCGTCGTCCGCGACCCACTCCTCCAGGCGCCGAGCGCGAGCTCGGATGCGTACCGGAACGTCCTCGTGCGTGAACGGGTCGCCGGTCAGGGGTCCGGGGTCGGCGGTGAAGGTCAGGCCGCCCGCCGGGTCGGGGGCGAGCGCGTAGTTCCACGGGGTGGTCGCGTGCACCGCTCGGTGCGGGAAGTCGTCCGTGCCCGCGTACCGCTCGTAGGACTCGCCGATGCGCAGGGAGTACGTCAGGGGGCCGCGGTCGACGCTCACCGCGCCGCTCTTCCAGGTGCGGACCGTCGTGCGCTGCGGCAGTCGCAGCGTGACGCGGTCACCCTTGCGCCAGGTCCGCTCGACCTCGGCGAAGGCCGGTCCGTCGTCCGGGGCACGCAACCGGTCGCCGTTGACGGAGAGTTGAGGGCCGTCGCACCAGCCGGGTATGCGCAGCCGTAGCGGGAAGCGCACCGGCTTGTCCATGTCCAGGGTGAGGGTGACGGTCTCCTTGAAGGGGTAGTCGGTGTCCTCGGTGATCGTGACGGAGGTGCCGTCGGCGACCTTCGCCGTGACCCGGCACGGCGCGTACATGGCCGCTGCGAGGCCGCGGTCCGGGGTCGCGAGCCACAACTCCTCGGTGAAGTACGGCCAGCCCATCCCGTAGTTGTGCGGACAGCAGCGGTACTGGTCGACGCCCGGCTGGAAGGCCTGCATCGCGAACCCGTTCTGGAACTGCCCCTGGGTCTTGCGGGTGTTGTCGAGGTCGACGCTGTTGGCGCTGGTGACGTAGTGGATGCCCGACCCGGCGGGGTCGGTCGCCGCGGGCAGCATGTTGAAGGCCAGCTCTTCGCACAGGTCCGCCCAGACCGGGTCGCCGGTGATGCGGGTGAGGAGTTCGTGGCTGGCCATGAACTCGACGGTGCCGCAGGTCTCGAAGCCCTGACGGGGGTCGCCGAAGCCGGGGCGCGCGTTCTCGTCGCCCGCGAAGCCGCCGCCGGGGAACTGGCCGTACGTCCCGAGCGCGGTCGCGTAGTTGCGGTAGGTCGCCCGGGTGTGGGCCTGCTTTCCGGAGCGCAGCGCGTACTGGGCGGGCTCGCGAAAGCCCTGCGCCACATTGACGTTGTGCCAGTCGGCGACGCCGCCCGCCCAGTCCACCCCATGGGTGTGCATCTTGTCGGCGAGGTCGAGCAGGAAGCTCTCCCGGGTGCGGTTGTAGAGCCAGAAGGCGACGTCGAGCCCGTCACCCCAACGCTTGGAGACCCAGCTGGAGTTGAAGGCGCCGGGTCCCTGGGCGTTCATGAAACGCATGAAGCGCAGCATGAACGGCTCGATCCGCTCGTCCCCGGTGAACTCCTCGTGCGAGCGCAGCACCTGGAGCAGCGGCAAGTAGGGCCAGAAGTCCGGGCCGCCGTTCAGCTGGGTGCGCAGCCTTCGCGGCCCGAAGAACCCGTCGGCTTCCTGAGTGGCGATGATCGCGTCGATCCACCGGCGGCTCTCCGCCAGGGCGGCGCGGTCGCCGGTGAGGGCGGCGAGGTCGACGTAGCCACGCAGCCAGTACGTCACTTCCTCCCACCCCGCCTTCTCCGGGTGCACCCAGCCGGAGTCGTCGTACGCGAGGAAGTGGGAGATCTCCGCGTACCGCCCGAACAGGCCGTTGAGCAGCAGGTCGAGCTGTACGCGCAGCCAGCCGCACGCGGTGACGCTGCCCACCGGCAGCTTCTGGAACGCGGTGGGCGCCAGGGGCGCGGCGTTCGGGCCGTACAGGCCGCCGCGCGCCGGGGTGTCCGCCCGCGCGGAGGTGCTGGTGACGGCGGCCGTGCCACCGGCCGCACCGAGGGTGATGGCGCCGGAGCGCAGGAGGAAGAGGCGTCGGCCGAACTGCGTCATGAATACCGTCCCGTCGTTGTCCATGTTCGCTGGTGACTGCCGTACAGGGAGATTTACAACGTTGGAAAACCGCGGCGTGCAAGACCTCGATCACGTGGGAGACAAGGGCAGTTGGAGCACAAGGGGGCCGCTGGCATCCCAGCACCGAGTGACGGCGTTGTCCAGAGGGAGGGATAGCCGAGCGCCAAAGAGGGCAGTGAGGGCCCGCGGGACCCGATGACGGGGGTACTCGACGACACCGGCGACATGGTGTCCGACACGAACTACACCGGCTGCGCGGTCGTGACCTCATGTCTCCGGATGCCACAGACCCGCGCGCCGCAGGGACTGTGAGCAGTGCCGGAATATCTCGTCTATCTCCACGACGACGGCCAGCAGGGGCCGCCGGTCCTTGACGGTCATCGAGTCGAAGAACGGGGCGTCCGTCAGGATCCTCGCCCGGCCGTTGATGCGCAGGATGTCATCACTGCCCGGCACCAGGTGGAGCAGGCCCACGTGGGGGTTCCCGAGGATGTTGCGGAAGCTGTCGCCGCGCCGGTTGCCGGGGCGGTCGGGCAGGGCGACGGTGTGCGCGTCCAGGGCGTGCACGAAGCCCGGTGCGTCGCCTCGCGGGGACGTGTCGCAGTTGCCTGCCGCGTCCGCGGTGGACAGGACACAGAACGAGGAGCGGGCCAGGATTCCCAGGTCGTCCTCGGTCAGTTCGTCATGGACCTTGTCGATGACGATCGGATGCGGTTCGCCGAGCAGCCGGGTCAGCTCGTCGCCCGAGCGGAGCTCTTGCCACGCGTGCGGCGCCGCGGCGCCACTGCCCGAGAGCGGAACGGTCGTGGGTGGCGCGGTGTCGGGCACGGGGCGTTCCTCGGGTCGGCGTGCAGGCGAACTGACTGGTGATCCAGTAAGTTAGGCTCACCTTACATGGGTGGACCCGAGCTCATTGATCGCGTCGAAGCAGGCGGAAATCCGCTGGAGTCTGCCTACGTTTGACGTATGGAAAATGTGTCGCGCGATGTCGACGGGCCGGAGAGCACGAACACGAACCCCCTGCGTAGGTTGTCGCTGGAACAACTGCGACGGCGTACGAGCATGAAGTGGCGGACGTATCCGCACGACGTACTGCCGCTGTGGGTGGCCGAGCTGGACGTCCCGCTGGCCGAGCCGGTCGCCGAGGCGATCACCGAGGCCGTGGCACTCGGCGACACCGGCTACCCCGCCGGAACGGCATACGCCGAGGCGCTGGCGGAGTTCTCCCGTAAGCGGTGGGGCTGGGACGGGCTCGCGGTCGAGCGTACGGCGATCGTGCCCGACGTGATGCTCGGCATCGTCGAGATGCTCAAGCTGGTCTCGTCGCCCGGCGATCCCGTCATCGTCAACTCCCCCGTGTATCCGCCCTTCTATCAGTTCGTGGGCCACCTGGACCGGCTCGTCGTCGAGTCGCCGCTCGGGCCGGACCTGCGCATCGACTTCGACGTCCTGGAGGAGGTGTTCCGGCGTGCGGCTCGGGGCGCCGCCCGGCCGGTGTACCTGCTGTGCAGCCCGCACAACCCGACCGGAACAGTGCACACCGCCGCCGAGTTGGCGCGGATCGCCCACCTGGCTCGCGAGCACGGGGTACGCGTCGTGGCGGACGAGATCCACTCCCCGATCGTGGCGTCTGGCGTGTCGTTCGTGCCCTTCCTGAGCGTGGCGGGTGCGGAGAACGGGCTGTCGCTGATGTCGGCGTCGAAGGCCTGGAACCTGGCCGGACTCAAGGCCGCCCTCGCCATCGCCGGTCCCGAGGCCGCCAGCGACCTCGCCCGCATGCCCGAAGAGGTCAGCCATGGCCCGAGCCACCTCGGGGTCATCGCCCATACGACGGCCCTGCGGGACGGCGGCGCATGGCTCGACGGGCTGCTCGACGGCCTTGACGACAACCGCCGACTGCTGGCCGCCCTCCTGTCCGAGCACCTGCCGGCCATTGGCTATACGCCGGCGGAGGGCACCTTCCTGGCCTGGCTGGACTGCCGGGGACTGGGGCTCGGCGGCGACCCGGCCGAGGTCTTCTTGCAGCGTGGCCGCGTCGCTCTGAACTCGGGCAGCACCTTCGGAACGGGCGGCGACGGTTTCGTCCGCCTCAACCTTGCCGCGTCGCCGGAGGTCGTCACCGAGGCGGTCCGGCGGATGGGGTTGGCGGTCACCTGACGGCGAGCGCCGAGGTGTTGTGTCTCCCTCCACCATGGCAACTCCCCCCAGGGCGCATGCTTTCCGCTCGGAACGCATGCTTTGCGAGGAGGACGCATGCTTTCCGAGGCGCCGACTACCTCATTTTCGAACGCGAGATCGACATGATGTGGAGGTGTGGGTCACTTTTCATTCCGTGTATTCGTCGGTGGACGCCAGAACGTAGCCTTCACTGCTCACACATGAGTTACTGCTGTTGCAGGTTGGGCAGCCAACATTCATGGGTGCATCAAGTGCGCCCCCCTTCAGGAGTGCTCAGTCGTGAGCACGACCCACCATCCGCACGACCGTGTGCGCTCACGAAAAGGTCAATGTCATGTCGGACGTTCAGCCGGAATCTGCCGGAGTTCAGGCCCAATACGCCGCACGCGTAACCGCCGATCTCGAGACCAACCGCAAGGAGCAGGAGCGCGTCGGGGCTCAGCTGACAGCGCTGCAGGAACAGTTGCGGACGCTGGAGAACGACCACGCGCTGTTGCTGAGCATGCAGCAGGCACTCGGCTCCTCCGGAGCACTGACGGCCACCGCGAAGAAGGCGTCGAGCCGCGCGTCAACCGGCAAGAAGGCAGTACCCGCTCCTCGGGCAAGTGCGAACAATTCCGGGGCGGCCCGAACGAAGAAGCCCACTGCCAACAAGGCCAAGGACACCAAGGAGAAGGCTGCCAAGGCAGCCAAGAGTGCTCCCAAGACCGGCAAGACCGGCGCGAAGAAGTCCGCCGATTCGGCGTCGGGGCCGACGCTGGTCGAGCTGATCGACAACCACCTCGCCCAGCAGGGCGAGCCGCGCTCGGCCGCCGAGATCACCAGCGCACTCGCCCAGGATCTGCCTGACCGCACCATCAAGACCACGGTCGTGCGCACCACCGTGGAGGGCCTGGTCGCCAGGGGCCGGGCGCAGCGCACCAAGCAGGGCTCCTCCGTCTTCTACACCGCGGCCGCACCGGCGGCCTCGGCGGCTTCGGCGGCCGCACCGCAGGCGGAGAGCGCCACCAGCTGAAGCGGCTCGCACCCACACGTACAGGTGCTTGCTTTGCGCTGCCCGCCCAGCCCGGTCGACCACGCGGGACCGGGCTGGCGGCAGGGCTGGTGGGGCCGGCGCAGCGGGTGAACGGCGCAGCGGGAGTGCGCGCCCCGGACCCGGGCGGGTGCGTACGGAGGGCGCCCCGCGGCTCGGTTTCCGCGTGCGGTGACCGTGGCCGCTCAGCGGCGGCCCCTTGCGCGCCGGACGAGATCGGTCGCCGCGTCCGGCCAGGTTCCGTGCTCGAAGGTGAAGCCCTCTTCGAGTAGTCGTCCGGGGATGACTCGGCGGCTCTTGAGGAGCAGTTCTGTGTCCGTGCGGAGCACGAAGGCACCCACCTCCGCCATCCATCTAGTGGCGGGGAGCCCCACCGGGACGCCTGCCGCGGCCCGCAGCCCGTGCATGAACGCGCGGTGTGGGAGTGGGCCGGGGGCGGCGAGGTTCACCGGGCCCGCGATGTCCTCGCGGGCGATCAGGAACTCCACCGCGCGCACGAAGTCCCGGTCGTGGATCCAGGACAGGTACTGAGCTCCGCCCGCGACCGGCCCGCCGAGACCGAGGCGGACCATCCGCAGCAGGACGTCGAAGACACCGCCGCGGTCGGGGCTCATCACCATGGCGGCGCGCAGAGCGATCTTGCGGGTGTGCGGGGTGGCGGCTGCCCGCTGTGCGTGTTCCCAGTTCTTGGCGATGCGGACGCTGTACTCCCAGTAGTCCGGAACTCCCGTCTCCGTACCGCCGATGACGCCGGTTGCCTCGTCATGGGGTGCGTCGATCCGGTGCGCGTAGATCGTGGCAGTGCTCATCTGCAGCCAGACCTGTGGCGGTTTCGCCGCGGCCGCGATGGCCTCGCCGACGGCCTCCGCGGACTGGACCCGTGAGTCCATCATGTCCCGGAGATTGGCATCGGTGTAACGGCAGCTCACGCTGCGGCCCGCCAGATTGATCACGACGTCGCTGCCGTCGATCTCCTCGACCCAGGGGCCCGACGTCCGCCCGTCCCACGCTACTTGCCGGGCACGTACGGGGCTCCTGGTCAGGACGACGACGTCATGCCCGGCGGCGGTCATCGAACGCTCCAGGACGGCTCCGACCTGCCCGGTGCCTCCTGCCAGGACTACCTTCATCTGGGACTCCCCCCTCGTGGACGCCACCGGCGTCGACTGCCCATTCTCAACGGTGGTCGCACCCGCCCCGCGATGAGTTCCCGCCGCGTCATGAGTCTCTCCGACAGACACTGGGGTCGAGCAGAGGAACAGCCGTGAACGATGATGTCTGGTCACTGGTCCACGCGGAGCGCGCGGCGCTGATCGAGGATCTCGCGCGTCTGGATGACGAGCAGTGGGAAGTCCCGTCGCTGTGCGAGGGATGGTCCGTGCATGATGTGGCGGCCCATCTGATCGACACGGCTCGCGCCACGCGCCTCGGCTTCGTCGGCGCCATGGTCCGGGCGCGTTTTGATTTCGACCGCCAGAACGCACGCGGGGTGGAGCGGCAGCGCGGTGCCTCGCCGCAGGAAACTTTGGAGCGGCTGCGTCAGGTGGCTTCGCGGAGGTCGTCACCGCCGGCGCCCCTCGATACGCGGCTCGTCGAGGAGGTCGTACACGGCGAGGACATTCGTCGCCCCCTGGGACTCACCCGCGCCTACCGGCCAGAGGCCGTGGTCAGGGCACTCCGCCTCCAGACTCGTACGTCGGTGTCCTTCGGCGGAGCCAAGGAGAGGGTGGCCGGGGTTCAACTGGCCCCGCGCGACGCTGATTTGCTGATCGGGGAGGGCCCGCCCGTGCGCGGAACCGCGCTGTCCCTGCTGTTGGCCGTCTCCGGGCGGCGGGGAGCGTTGGACGAGCTGGACGGGCCAGGGGCGGACAGGCTACGGGCGTCCGGCTGACGATCTGTCGGCCGACGGGACGGGCTTCAGTGTGTAGCCCCCGCCGGGGGCCCTACAAGACCGGCGGGCCCTGCTCCACGCGGCGCAGCACTGGGGTGAGGCGGTCGAGTCCTTCGCCGGTCTGGATCTGCCGTTCGTCCCACCAGGTGACGCCTGCCTCGGCCAACGGGCCGATCAGGTCACGGGCCTTGGCAGCGTCGTCGCCCGGCGACGCACCGCCGAGGACGATCTCGAAGGGGGTGTCGGAACTGCCCTCGCGCTGCTCCTTCACGTAGGTCACGAGGTCGTGGACCTGGTCGATCGGGGGCACGTATCCGTGCTTGGCGTCGGTGAACAGCGGGACCGCGCCGTCCCAACGTGCGGCCCGGCGCATGGGCGGACGGTTCGGCCAGAACCCGGCGACCCAGATCGGCGGCCGGGGGCGTTGCACCGTCGCCGGCAGCAGTGTCACGTCACGTGCCTGGTAGTGCCGTCCGTCGTGGTTTACCGGCTCGCCCGACCAATAGCGTTGCAGCAGGTCCAGGCCCTCGTCCAGCCGCTCGGCAAGCACCTTCGGGTCGGTGGTGTCGCCGAAGCTGCCGTACTCGTCCTCGATGGGACCGCCGAGACCCGCACCGAAGGTGACCCGCCCGCCGCTCAGGACGTCCAGGGTCGCCACCTGGCGGGCGAGCTGCTGCGGGCGCCGCCGGGCGACCGGCGTGACCAGCGTGCCCAGCCTGATCCGGGAGGTGGCGAGCGCGGCGGCGGTCAGCAGCATCCAGGGGTCCCCGAAGGGCCTGCCCGCGTGTTTGCGATGCTGCACGTGGTCCCAGACGAACAGCCCGTCCCACCCTGCCAGTTCCGCCGCCACGGCCAGCTTCGCCACGGTCCTGGGATCTGCGAAGTCACCGAAGTTCGGAATGTTCACCGAGAAACGCATCTCCGCATCCTGCTGCACCCCACGGGGGTCGGCAATCGCAGTACCTGACCCGAGAGCCGGGAGCCGGGAGCCGGGAGCCGGGAGGCTCAGGCGAAGCCCTCGGCGAAGGCGGCCGCGGGAAGCGGCGCCAGGGTGTCCTCCCAGGCGATACGGACCCCGAGCTCTCGCTCGAGGAACCCGAGGAAGGCCACGTCGGGCAACTCCTCACCCGTGTAGGTGAAACCGGGCATTTGCTCGTCCGTCGCGACGACTCCCGGGACCGGTTCCCGCGGTTCGTAGTCGGACAGTTCGCGGCCGTCGCGGGCATGGCCCACCCGCTGCATTCCCGCGCCGCTGCGGAACACCGTGTACACGCGCGTGCCGCGCGAGAGCGCTTCCAGGTGGTATCTCGAACGGGAGGTATGGCTCTCGATGGCGTAGGCCCAGCCGGGGACGGCCCCGGCCCGAACGATTGCCTCCGGCTGCGAGAGGAATCCGGCCTCGGTCAACTGGGCCACCAGCGCCTCGTCCTCCCAGTCGAGGAACTCCAGATCGCTCAGAGGGCCGTCCTCCGACCGCAACAGCAGCTCCGACCGCCGACTGCTCACGCCGCAAGGTAGCCCAGCGTCACCGATGGATGTCCGCCCCCGGCCCCAGTGGCAGGCCCAAGCCGTAGAAGAGGCCGAGGACCGCGAGCCAGGCGATCAGGAACGGGACCACGAACACCGAGAGTCGGGACAGGACCGTGCCCAGTTGTGCTCCGGGTTCGTAGCGGCGCAGGATCGTCAGCATCAGGAAGACGTACGGGTTGAGCGGCGTGATCATCTGGGTCGCGGAGTCGCCTATTCGGAACGCCGCCTGGGTGACCGCGGGTTCCATGCCGATGAGCATGAACGCCGGTACGAAGACCGGGGCGACCAGGGACCACAGGGCCGAGCCCGAGGTGACGAACAGGTTCAGGACGCAGACCAGGAGGACGAAGAGGACCAGGCCCGTGAAGCCTGTCAGGCCCGCGGATTCCAGGAGGTCTGCGCCGTTCACCGCGAGCAGGGTGCCGACGTTGGACCAGTCGAAGACTCCGATGACCTGGGATATCACCAGGATCAGCACGATGTACCCGGACATCCCGGTGATCGAATCGGCCATCATGCGGGGCGCGTCCTCGGCGTGCTTGAGCGTGCCGACGGTACGGCCGTAGACGACACCCGCGAGGACGAACGCGACGAACAGCAACGGCACGATGCCGTCGAGGACCGGCGACGGCACCAGCGCGCCGCCCTCGCCGCGCAGCGGGGAGCCCGGCAGCAGCCAGCAGGTGATGACGACAGCCGCGTAGAGGAGGACGGCGAGGCCTGAGCGCAGCAGGCCCGTGCGCTGCCGGGCTGTGACGGTGACGGTGACGACCGTCACTCCATCCGCCTCAGTCGGCTCGGTCCCGGAGTCGGCCGTCGTGTCCGGCCGTGGCAGCCGGGGTTCCAGGACGCGGGAGATCAGGAACCCGCCGATCAGGGCGAGCACGCAGCTCGCGGCGGCTGTGTAGAAGTAGTTGATGAGGATGTGCGTGGGGGCACTCCCGCCGCCCGGCACGACCGCGGCGGCCTGATGAGTGATGCCGGTGTAGAGCGCGTCGAGCGCGCCGATGGAGAAGCCCGCCGCGTAGCCCGCGCAGACGCAGGCGAAGCCGCCGATGAGGCCCGCGATCGGGTTGCGGCCCGCGTTCTTGAAGGCGAGTGCGGCCAGCGGCGGGATCACCAGGATCGCCACGTCGCTCATCAGGTGCGCCTGGCAGGAGACGAAGGCGACCAGGTAGGGCAGCAGTCGCCTCGGAGCCCGCGCGATGGACGCGCGTACGGCCGTCTCCAGCAGGCCCGTCTTCTCGGCCACGCCGACCGCGGCCATCATCAGCAGGACGGTGCCCAGCGAGGGGAATCCCGTGAAGTTCGGGATGAAGTTCTCGAGCAGCCAGCGCACACCCTCCCCGCTGAACAGCCCCTTCACCGCGAGTGTCTTGTCCTCGCCCGGCACCGTGACGGTGGTGTTGGTGGCCGCGAGGACCGTCGACACCGTGCCGATGATCAGGAACAGGCCGAGGAACAGCAGCACCGGATGCGGCAGCTTGTTGCCCGCGCGCTCGATGCCGTTCAGGACCTTGTCGAGTACGGAGTGCTGCGGTGGCCCGCCGCCGGCCGGCGTCTTCGCGGGGGTGGTCGACGTGCTCATCCGGCGGCTCCTTGCGATGGTGTGCCGCTCGCCGCGGAGGCGCCGCTCCCCGCGGGAGCGGTCCGCGCCAGGCCGAGCGTGTCCTTGCGTACGGCGCCGCGCTGGGCGACGAGCACGATGCGGGCCGGGTCGGCGAGCACCGAGATGTCCGCGAGCGGATCGCCGTCGCACATCACCAGGTCGCCGTGTTTGCCTGTTTCCAACGTGCCGATCTCCGCGGCGAGGCCGAGGAGTTCGGCGGCGCTGCGCGTGCCTGTCTCGATGGCCCGCTCCGGGGTCATGCCCAGGGAGACGAGATGGGAGAGCTCGCGCAGGTTGCGGCCGTGCGGCACCATCGCCGCGTCGGTGCCCATCGCGATGCGTACGCCGTCGGAGATGGCCGCGGCGATGTTCTCCCGGGTGATGCCGGACCAGCGGACCTTCTTCTCGTAGTGGAAGGGCTGCATGGTCGAACGGTCGATGCCGTCGAACACCGTCGACAGGGTCGGCACCACGAACGTGCCCTGCTCGCCTGCCAGTTCGCGCGCCTGGGCGGTGAGGCCGTAGCCGTGCTCGACGCTGCTCACGCCGCCGCGGATCGCGTTGATGATGCCCGCGGTGCCCTGGGCGTGGGCCGCCACGGGGCGGCCGCCGTGCCGGGCCACCTCGTCGACGACCGTGCGGATCTCCTCGACGGTCAGGCCCTCGTCGTCGGGCTGGTCGTAGGGGCTGCTCATGCCGCCGGTCGCACAGACCTTGATCACGTCCGCGCCGGAGCGGAGCAGGCGGCGCACCGCGACCCGTACCTCGTCCGGGGTGTCGGCTATCTCGCCCACCCCGGCGCTGGGGTCGAAGCCGCACTCCGAGCGGAAGTCGGCGTGGCCGCCGGTGTGGCTGAGGATGCGGACCGCGGTGTGCAGCCGGGGTCCTGTGGTGAGGCCCGCGGCGACCGCGTCCCGGTACCCGGCCTGCAGACCGCCCAGGTCGCGGGCGGTGGTGATCCCCGCCTCCAGGGTGATGCGCAGCCGCTCCGCGGTGCGGAACGTCTCCACGGTCGGGTCGCTCTCGTGGCGGCGGACCATCTGCCGGGGCGATTCGATGGCGAGATGGACATGGGTGTCGATGAAGCCCGGCAGGACCGTGCGCCCCGCCGCGTCCACGGTGCGGGTCCTTGCGGGCGCCTGCGGTGCCGTCGCGGCCGGTCCGGCGTATGCGATCGTGCCGTCCTCGTCGACGTCGATGACGGCGTCCTCGACAGGGGACGCGCCGGTGCCGTCGACCAGGCGGGCTCGGATGATGCGCAGAGAGGAGAACTGTTCGTGGCTCATGGCCGACGATCCTCGGTATCAGGAATCACGACTGTGTAAAATCGCCGGAATCTTTCATCAGAACGCCATCGACGCAGGATTCGGCACACCTCATGGACGCGCGCCTCACGGACACCCATACCGCCGACACAGGCCTCGTGGACTCGCAGCGAGCGCACACGCTGGACGAACTGGACCTGGCCATCGTGCACGCCCTCCAGATCCAGCCCCGGGTGTCCTGGGTACGGATGGGTGAGGTTCTGGAGGTCGACGCGGTGACGGTCGCCCGCCGCTGGGACCGCATGGTGCGCGCAGGCATGGCCTGGGTCGACGGCTACCTTTCACCCGGCCACGACGAGGGCGTCTACGCCCAGATCGAGATCGACATGGACGGGCGCCTGAGCGAGGACACCATCGGGCAGCTCGCCCGCGATCCCCATGTGCTGAGCCTCAAGCAGACCTCGGGCGGGCGTGATCTGCTCGCGATCGTCGGCGCCACCGATCTCGACGGCCTCGCCCGGCTCTCCGGCGACCGGGTGTCGCAGCTGCCCGGCGTGCGCGCCGTACGCAGCCACGTCATCACCGCGGCGCCCTTCGAGGGAGCTTCCTGGCGGCTGCGCAGTCTCACCCGGCAGCAGCGGAGCGCCCTGACCATGGAACGACCCGCGGTGCCCGACGAGCCACTGCGGCCTCTCGACCGCCGCATCGCGCTCGCGCTCGGCACCGACGGCCGTATGCCCCTGACGGAGCTGGCCCAGACCGTCGGCGCCTCCGCCGCGACCGTCCGGCGCCGGCTGCGCGTCCTGACCGGGACCGGGCGGCTCTCGTTGCGCTGCGCGCTGGCCAGGCCGCTGACGGGGTTCCCGGTATCGGTCGTCTACTTCGGTTCGGTGCCCGCCCAGCATCTCGACGAGACGGTGAGCGCGCTGCGTACCCTGCCCGGCCTGCGCATGTGCAGCATCACGGCGGGCGCGCACAATCTGGTGCTCGACATCTGGCTGCCGACCCTGTCCGAGGTCCACACCACCGAGGCGCTGCTCAACAGCCGCCTCGCGCACCTGGATCTGCGCATCACGGAGCGTGCCGTGGTGCTGCGCACGATCAAGCACGTGGGGCGGGTACTCGACCGCCGAGGGCACAGTCTGGGTTCCGCTCCGCTCAACTACTGGGACGCATAAGAGCCGATGCGCTCAGCCCGTGGCCGCTTGCCGCTTCCTCAGCGCCTCACCGAGAGCGGCGCGCACCGGGCTTGGCAGCGGCTCGCCCTCTGTCGTGGCGATCAACTCCTCCGCCACCGCGCGCAGTTTGGTGTTGGAGTGCTGCGACACCTCGACGAGGATCTCCCACGCCTCATCCGCGGTACACGGACCCAGTGTCATCAGCATGCCCCGCGCCTGGTCGATGCACGGGTGGGACTCCATGGCGCGATGCAGGTCGTTGACCTCGGTGCGCAGCGCCTTGATCTCGGCGAGCTCTTCCGCGCAATCGTTGTCGGGGGCCTGCGGCGCGGAGCCACAACGAGGGTTCAGGGCCGATGTGTTGGGAGAGTCCGGTGAGGAAGCCACCTGCTCTGCCTCTCGTCCGCTCGGGCTGCCTCTGTCGGGCCGGCAGAACCGCTGATGAGCCGAGCATCGCAGATTCCGCACATGCCTGGCCATAGTTTGCGGTTCTGTGCGTGCGGCAGCGCCGGTGGCTGTGTGTCCCAACCAACCGGCGCCTACGTCGCACAGCGCTGTGCTTACGCAGCGATCGGGTAGCCACCTGCATTGATCTCAAACGGACAGGTTCAGGTTCAGGGGTCAGCGCTGACGGACAGGGCGTACGACGATTTCGTTGACGTCTACATCGGCCGGCTGCGCCAGGGCGTACGAGACGGCACTCGCGATGGCCTCGGGCCCGATCGCGTGCGCCCGGTAGAGGGGTCCGCTCGCTGGCCGCCACCTCGCGCGCAACGCGCTGAGCCGCCACGCCCCCGCTCCCCCGCGCCCCCGTACGCACCAATTCGGAGGGAGTCCGCCGCAACAGCCCTCCTCCGGGCGGAGATGCACGCTAGCGTCGCGGCAACTCACTGTTCGGCGGGAGGGGCGGGGATGCGGCGCTCGGCTGAGCAATTCGCGCTGCTGCGACGGGTGGCTGACATGCAGCGCACCACCGATGGATGGGCGACGGCAGGGCCAGGCCTCGATGAACGCACCACGGCGCCCCTGGTGAGACTCGGGCTCGCCCGGGCGGCGCCCCGCGAGGAGCCGACGGAGCTGTCCTCGGCAGCGGGCCGACCGGTCGTGTGGGCGGTTCAGCTGACGGCCGACGGATGGGACGCGCTCCTCTACGCACAGGTGAGGGCCGCTCCGCTGCCCATCGGCGATCCGGCGCCCGGCCTGCAGCAAGTAGGCCTGCGCCTATCGGAGTTGGACGCCCTGAGACGGTTCGTCGAACTCCGCGGGCGACTGCACCACGAGCCCGCGTCGGGCCTGGAGTCGGTCGTGGACGCGGCCCGCTTCAACGCCGCGTCCAACCGGTGGGTCGTGTACGTGAGCGGTGAGCAGATGCAGTCGATGGCACGCGCGTTCTTCCTCGAACGACTCGCAGGCTCTGCAGCGCCCGCCAACCGGTTCTCCCGTGTCTACGGGGTGAGTTACACGCCCCCTCCTCCCACCAGCATCCCTGAGCCGGAGCGCGGCAAGCTCGGCTGACACCGGCCTGCTTCCTTCCAGCCCGTAAGGTGGCCGCTCGGACGACGGAGGAAGAGGGAGGCGGCATCCTATGGGCGGCGATGTTCTGCGCTGGAGCGACTACCGCAGCATGCCGTGGAAGAACGGTGGCGGCGTGACCCGGGAGGTCGCGTCGGGCGTCGTGCGAGCGCCTCTTGGCGCGGTGGAGCCGGTGGACGGCTTCGACTGGCGGGTGAGTATCGCGGACGTGGACGCGGGAGGAGCGTTTTCTTCCTTTCCCGGGATTGATCGCGTGATCACCCTGATCGAGGGCGAAGGCATGGTCTTGACCGTGGACGGGGTCCCGGAAGTGGTAAGCCCGTTGAGCCCGTTCGCCTTCTCCGGTGACGCTGAGACGGACTGTCGGCTCGAGGCCGGCGCGGTGCGCGACCTGAACGCGATGACCCGCAGGGGCCGCGCGAGCGCACAGGTGCGGGTCGTCACCGTCACCTCCGAAGCGGGGGTGCGGTGTGACGAGGGCGAGGTGCTGCTCATCATGGCTGCCACCGAGGGGATCACCGTGGGCGGCCCGGACGGACGGGAAACGGCGCTCGGCCGTCTCGACTGTGTGCGGCAGGAGGGCCCCGGGGTGCTGGCTCTACGGGGCGACGGCGCAGTGGCCGAAATCAGGATCACCGCGGCGAGCTGACAGTGAGCCGCAGGGTTTCGATGTCCCCCCATCCGCGTGCGTCGAGTCTTTCCCGTAATGCCAGTTCGGGGGCGGCGTGGACGAGCAGCCGCTGGGGTGGCTGTAGGTTCTTGGCGAGGGCCACGAGAATCTCCAGGGCACTGTTGGCCAGGTAGTGCACGCCCGTCAGGTCGACGATGATCTCTTGGGTGGCATCGCGCTGTGCGTTCAGGGCCATGGCCAGCGCGCCCTTGTGCGCGCCCAGGACCTCTCCGAACAGGCACACGCCGGCGGCGGCGGTGGAGGGCACGATGAGCAGCAGATCGTCGGCGAAGTAGCCACGCATGAGAAGTCCCGGGTGCCGTGCACCGTCGAGAAGGAGCGGAGCTCAGGGGAGGCAAAGCCCCGGAGGGAGCGGCGCGTCTTCGCGGTGCCAGGTGGCGGGGGCAGAGCCCCGCGGATACAGCCGCTGGCGGTGGGGGCCATACTCCGAGCCCGAGAGGTCGCCGGTACGCCGCTGCCGCGCTGACGGCAGACATTCGTTCCACGGACTAGGTCAACAGGCTACTCCTGTAGGGATCCTGACCGACAGGGCCACAACACGCCGTACGACTCAGGACGTGTTGTGGCCCTGCGGACAGGTCAGGTGCCCGCCGACACCGGGGAGTCGGCCTGGTCGCCCACGGAGTCCTGCGTCGCGGACTTCGGGATGGGCCGGTCGTGCCGCAGGGCGCTCCACACCTTGTGCGAGGCCTTCTTGAGCGGCAGAACCCGTCCCGAGTCCTGGGAGTCGTAGGTGACCGGCATCGTGACCATGTTGGTGCGGTCCGGGCTGATGCCCTTCAGCTCCTTGGCCAGACCGAGGAGCTTGTCCGCGGACGCCAGTTCGGAGTCCGCGCTGATGGTCTTGGTCGCGGTGTCCGCCAGGTCGTAGGACTTGGCGGGGCTGCCCAGCGGATCGACCGTCTCGGCGCGGTGGATCAGTGCCTTGATGAACGCCTGCTGGAGCTGGATGCGGCCCAGGTCGCTCCCGTCACCCACGCCGTGCCGGGTGCGGACGAGCTCCAGTGCCTGCTTGCCCTTGAGCGTGTGCTTGCCCTGGCTCAGGGCGAGACCGCTGTTGGGGTCGTGGATCGCCTTGCGGGTGGTGATGTCCACACCGCCGAGCTCGTCGATGAGCTTCTGGAATCCCTTGAAGTCCACTTCGAGGTAGTGGTCCATGCGGACGCCCGACATCTTCTCCACCGTCTTCGCGGTGCACGCCGGTCCACCCACCTGGTAGGACGAGTTGAACATGGCCTGCTGCGCGCCGTCCGCCGTACCTCCGTGCGGCTTCGCGCACTGGGGCCGCTCGACCATCGTGTCGCGCGGAATGCTGACGACCGAAGCCTTCTTGTGGGTCTTGTCGACGTGCAGGACCATCGCCGTGTCGGCGCGGGCACCACTGATGCCGCTGCCGAAGTGGCCGTGGGTTCCCGCTCGGGAGTCGGACCCGAGCAGGAGGATGTTCATCGAGCCGTCCTTCTGCTCGCTGGGCCGGTCCTTCCCGAGCGCGGCGTTCATGTCCGTGCCCTGGATGTTGCCGTTGAGGTGCTGCCATGCGTAGGCGGCACCTCCCCCGCCGATCAGGAACACTCCCAGCGCGCCCCACGCGACGTACCGCAGGGTCTTCTTCTTCGGCTTGCGCCGGGAGCCCCGTACCCGCGGGGGTCCGTAGCCGGGCACTGCGGGGCCTTCGGCCATGTGCGCCTGCTGCTCGTTACTGCTCTCGTGCGGCATGCGCTGCCCCTTCTCCTTCATTCTCTTTGACCGGCGGCTCAGCGGGCTGGACGACCGGCGTCTTCCTGGGCTGGTCGGCCCGTGGCTCAGTACGCGGAGTCGACGTTGTCGATCGAGCCGTACTTGTCGGCGGCGTAGTTGGCGGCCGCGGTGATGTTGGCGACCGGGTCGGTCAGGTTATTCGGCGTGCCCGACACGTGGTACGCGTCGAAGGTCGGCTGGATCACCTGGAGCAGGCCCTTGGAGGGGGTGCCGTTCTGCGCGTTCACGTCCCAGCCGTTCTGGGCGTTCGGGTCACCTGCGGACTCGCGCATGATGTTGCGGTGCAGGCCCTCGTAGGAACCGGGGATGCCCTTGGACTTCATGATGTCCAGGGACTCCTTGATCCAGCCGTCGAGGTTGTTCGGGTAGTTCTTCTCGGCCTTCGCGGCGGCCTGAGAGACGTTCTTGCTCGCAGCGGCCGGCTCGGCGGCGTGGGCCTGCGAGGGCACCAGCGTGAGGGCGGCGGCAGCTGCACCGGCGGTGGCGATACCGGCGACGGAGATCTTGCGCAGTCGGGTGGTGCGGCCGGGCTTGGTCTGCGTCTGAGTAATGGCCATGCGGGGGTAACTCTCCAATGCGAAGTCTGTTGAGGAGGGACTGGACCGGGGCCGGCGATTTCGCCCGATCGATCCCGTCTCTCCGGAACTTCAGCAAGGGTTAGCGGTGGCGGGAGCAGGACGCAATGATGTGACGTACTACCGCGGTACGCAGGACGCCCCTGGTCAGACGCCGCCCAAGGGGCCCACGGCCGCCCGTGCACGCGGCGAGGGGTCTACTACCGGCCATAGCATGTGACGTGGCTCCTATGGGTGGGCTCACAGCTGAAGCGGGGTTTGGCCGGTTCGCGGAGCGTCCTGTCGGAGCGGAAGCACCGGGTGAAATCCCGTGACCGCGGTGTCCCTGGAGGTGGCGGCGGTGCCCGTAGCGGCGGGCGCTGACCCAGGACTGCCGGTGGCTCCGGGGATGCGGTCAGGGCTGGGCGCGCGTGGGGCGGCTGACGAGCTGGCCGCCGCAGTTGGGGCAGACGTCCTGCATGGCCGCGGCGCACGGTTCGCAGAACGTGCACTCGTAGGAACAGATCCTGGCCGGTGCGTCCCACGGCAGGGCCGCGTTCTCGCAGCGCTCGCACCGTTCACGCATTTCCAACGCCATGACTGCTCCCCCGTACCTCGCTGACCGGTGTCTGCGAGGAAGAGTACGCAGGAAAGCCCTGCCGTGGTGGCGGATACGGACGTAGGGCCTCGGCGGACGGTCGGCTAGCGGGAAGCGCCGAGCCAGTCCTCGTATCGGGTGGAGGCCACGCGCGCGCCGGGCCCCGCGACGAGTACGTCACCCTCGACGGCCGCGAACATGCCCGCCGTCCCGTCCGTGACGACGGTGCGGGGGTCCTTGCGGGCCGACAGCGTCAGGCGGCCGAGCTCGTCGAGTGCGAAGACGTCGGGTCCTGCGATGTCGAGCGTGCCGTTGAGCGGTGCGGCGGTGGTGACGTCGGCGAGAGCCTGGACCACGTCGGCGGTCGCGATGGGCTGAACGGGCGTGGCGGGCAGCCGGACGGTCCGCTCGTCGGCGGTCCAGGCCATGACCGCGTCCATGAACTCGAAGAACTGCGTGGCGCGCACGATCGAGTACGCGGTGGGCCCCTGCCTCAGCAGGTCCTCCTGGAGGGTCTTGGCGCGGTAGTAGTCCAGCTGCGGCACCTGGTCGACGCCGACGATGGACAGGACGACCTGATGGCCGACGCCCGCGCGCTCCCCCGCCGCCAGCAGGTTCCCCACGGTGGTACGGAAGAAGTCCGGCGAGGCTTCGTCGAACGTAGGCGAGTTCGACACGTTGACGACCGTGTCCGCGCCCTTGAGCGCCTCGTCGAGGCCCGCGCCGGTGAGCAGGTCGACTCCGGTCGACAGGGACGAGGCGACTACGTCGTGCCCCGCGTCGCGGAGCCGGGAGACGAGCTGGGAACCGATCAGTCCGGTGCCGCCGATGACCGTGATGTTCATGATCGTGCCCTTCTGTGTACCGAGTGGCCAGGTCGGCTCTAACTCGGATATCCGATGTCCGAGATAATACTCGGATATCCTGTGTCCGAGTCAATCGGGAGGGTGCATGAAACTGTCCGGCGGCGTGGAGTGGGCGCTGCACTGCTGTGTGGTCCTGACCGCGGCAACCGAGCCGGTCCCGGCCGCGCGTCTCGCGCAGCTGCACGACGTCTCGCCCAGCTATCTGGCCAAGCAGATGCAGGCTCTGTCCCGGGCCGACCTGGTGAAGTCCGTTCAGGGCAAGACGGGCGGCTACGTCCTGACCAGGGCGGCCGGCGACATCACGGTCCTGGACGTGGTGCAGGCCGTCGACGGCGCGAGTCCGGCGTTCACGTGCACCGAGATCCGTCAGCGTGGGCCCTTCGGGACGCCGCCCGACGACTGCACCAAGCCGTGCCCGATCGCCCGCGCGATGACCGCGGCCGACGCCGCCTGGCGAGCGTCCCTTGCGGCGGTCTCCGTCGCCGACCTGGTGGGCTCGGTGGAACAGGACAGCGGGCCCCAGGCCCTGCCGGCCATCGGAACGTGGCTCGATGGGTCCAGCGGCCCCGGCGGCGCCGAGGGCGCCGACGGCGCGCACGGCTGACAGGCATACGGCCCGACGTAAATGCTCGCGCCCCCCGGCTTTCGCCGAGGAGCGCGAGCATTCGTTGCGTCCACGCCTAGAAGCGCGGGGCGGCCTTGCGGTTGGCCGCCCTGAGGCCGGCGATCGTGAGCGCCACGACCAGCAGCGCGGCCAGCGTCGCGGCCACCGCCGCCAGGGTCGGCAGCGGCGCCGGCACCCAGTCGGGCCGCAACACGTAGGCGAGCGTCCGGGAGTTGACCCGGTCGTCCACGAGGTGGCCGAGGGACAACCCGCCGGCGATCAAGGTGCTCACCACGGCCACGATCGGCGACCTGCTGAAGCAGAGCGCCGCGCCCGCCACGGCGCAGAGGGCAAAGACGCCGAGTGCGGTGAAGAGACCGACGGTGGACGCGTCCGACCAGTTCAGCGGGAGATGAGCCGCCGCACAGAGCAGGAGGAGTACGCCCGCCACACGGCGCAGCCACACCAGGGGGGTCTTGCTCTGCGCCTGTGTCGCCTCCGCGGCCTCGGAGGCGGAGGCGGGGGCGGTCGCGGGCTGGGCCGCCGCCGCGGCGGGCGGCGCGAGCGGCGCGGCCGGGACCACGACGTCGGGGTAGTCGGCTTCCTTGTGCTCGCGGAGGCTGCCGATCAACTGCATCAGATCCTCGACGGACCGGGTCGTACCGGCGGCGTGCACCGCCTCCGCGCCGCTGTGCGGATCGTACGGAGGGCGGGACAGCAGATGGACGAGTCGGCCCACCTCCGGAACGGGCCGTTCCTCGGCGGCATGCCGGATGGCCTCGTCCATGTGCTCGGCGGGGTGTTCCGGCGGGCCGAGCAGTTCCACCAGCCGGGTGACGTCCTCGACGGAGCGGGCGACGGCTGCCAGGCGGAGCACCGAGGCCGCGGTGGTCACGCCGCCAGGTGACTGCTCCAGGAGGGTGACGAGGTCGACGACATCGTCCAGCGGCCTGGACACCACGGCGACGCGTATGAGCTCTTCCACCGCGTCCTCGTCCGGGCCCGGCGGTGCCTGCGCCGAGGGTTCGTCGTCGGTGTCAGGCACCTCTGGCGGGGGCTCGTCGTCGGCGCCGTTCGCATCCCACTCCGGGGGAACGTCCTCGGTCTCGTGCTCGGCTTCCTGCGGCCATGGGGCGGGCTGGTGGGCGGGTGGGGCGCCGAGCTGCGCAGTACCCCAGTGAACCGACGTCGACAGCAGAGGTTCGCCGGTTCCGGAAGTGTCCCCCGCGGCAGAGAATGACTCAGCGGCCATTTTCGATTCTCCATTTCAGCGGGACGTCCTCGCCCCGCACGTGATCGTGTCTCCCGTTCTATGCACGCTTCTTTCGCCCCGCCACTGGAGAAACCACCCCGACGCCGCCACCGCCCCCTCCGGGGACCACCCCGGGCGTCGATTTCATCACCGTCCCCGAACTGTCGTGGCGCTACATCGAAGCGGCCTCGGACGTCGTGGGGATCGGGCAGAGCGTCGCTTGCGAGTGCCTCCAGTTCGACACGTGGAACCTGGAGGCCCGACTGTCCCTGCGGGCCCTGCAGCCGGACCCGTTCGAGGAATTCGCCGACCGCACAGCACCGGGCCAACGCCTTGAGGGACAGGTCACCAAGCTGATCCCGTTCGGCGCCTTCGTGCGGGCCGCCGACGGGGTCGAGGGGCTGGTCCACCTGAGCGAGTTCGCGCTGTCGCTACGACAAGCCTGAGCCCATGGCGAGCGGCGGGGCGGAGTTCACCGGGCGTGCGGCAGCCTGTCGTCTGCGGCTCACTGCTTGAGGTAGGGCTTGAGGAGGGTGTTCCAGGATTTGCTGAGCTTCTTGTACTCGTCCTCGCACTGCCCGGCTCGGGCCGACGGCAGGGCGCCGTCGGGGTTGTCGTCGCTCTCGACGAGGCCCTGGTAGGCGTCGGGGTTGGAGCCGTACAGCCAGCAGGTCCAGTTGTAGAGGCGCTGCGCGCTCAGGGAGTGTTCGTCGGAGTAGAGCTCGAGCATGTCCGATGCGGACTTGTTGAGCTCCTTCTCGGAGGCCATCCTGGCCCATGCGTAGATCGTCTCAGCCACGTATTTGTCGTGCGGTTGATCGCCGGTGGTGAGCAGGACGACCGCGAGTTGGTCGACTGCGTCCTCTTCCTTGCCGGTGACAGGCAGCTCGTACATGCTGATCAGCGCATGTCCCAGCTCGTGCAGAACGATGCCGTTGGTGAAGCCGACGATGTCATCGTCGACGTCCTTGGAGGTGGGCTTCTTCCCGTCGTCATCGGGCTTCTCGAAGAGCTTGCGGGTGGAGGCCTCGAACTCGTAGCAGTAGCGGATGTCCTGCCGCATCGCGCTCCAATAGGCGTTCGACTCATCGCAGTTCAAGCCCATCAAGGGCACATCGTGAGCCAGCGTCACGCGCGCGTTGGCCTGCGAGGCGACGTCGTCCAGGACGTGGTTCTTCTCGAGGAAGCCGCGGGACTTCTCCCCGGCCGGCGTCGTGCCAGGCTCGTAGACCGTGATGAGCTTCCCGTCGTTCTTCGTCGTCGGCCGGCCGGTCCCCGGGGGCTCCCCGGCCGACGCGGTGGCTGTGGCGGCCCGCGCTGCCGCCCTGGTCGAACCGGGGGCCTGGTCTGCGGTGCAGGCACTGAGTGCGAGCGCGCACGCGAGGGTGACGGCGGCGACCGTTGCGGCTGGCGGCTTCGCTGACGTGACCGTTGCGGTCGGCGGCTTCGCTGACATGGCCGTTGCGAGTGGCGGCTTCGCTGACATGGTGGGATCCGTTCTGCCATGGAGTACCCCCTGCCCCCGCTCCCTCAGCGTTGCCCCACCGCGCGCACCCGGCCATCCTCGTCGGCCACTCAGGTGAACGTCGCCCCCTTCCCTCGAACGGCGGCATCGGCCGGTGGTGCGGGGGCGCCCGCGCGACGGGGCGCGCACGGTGGTGCAGAGGCTTGTCGTCCCGACGGCCTTTCCGAGGTCGGGAAACGTCCCGAGGTTGGGAATCGTCATGACGTTCCGGGCGCTGCGTTGCCGCGGCATCACCCTGGCTGTGACCGGGCTCGTCGTGCTGGCACTGACGGACACCGGTTGCGCCGCACCCAAGACCGTCACCGGCACTTCGGCGTTCGCGGACACCGGAACGCCCGCACCGGGTGAGGTGCTCGGTCTCGACGAAACGGCCGACCGACTACAGAAGGACGTGGCCAAGGTCTGGCGGCACATGGACCGGATCTGGCCAGGCACCGACTACGCGGAGCACATGCTGCTGGTCACCGACGGGAAGGCCGCGTGGTCGATCACTCCGCGGGGCAGGAACCGCGTGCCCCTCGCGGACTTGAAGCGACGGAACATCGCGGTGCCCAGGGCCGGTGGGTTCACGATGACTGAGTGGGACGGGCAGCACGCCGTGGTCGTGGCGCTGGAGGCGCGGGACTACGCGCGAGGGCTGCCCGACCGTGACCCCAGCGGCATGTTCCCCAAGAACGCGACGTCACTGCTGTTCGACACAGCGACGCACGAACAGTTCCATGCCTATGTACAACACGACGGCGAGACGACCCGCTGGAAGGCCCTCGCCAAGCCGCTCCATGGCAGCGACGTCACGGGGCGTGCGACGTACTACCCCATACGCAAGGAGGAGACCCTGTTCCGGGTGCTCCTCTACAACAGCTTGCTCGATGCCGGCCGTGACGAGGCCCGGCGTGCCGGCCACCTCCAGGCCGCGGCCTGGTGGGAGCAGCAGCTGGCGAAGACGCTGCCCGAACAGCACCGTGCCCTGAGCCGCACGGACGTCCTGGAGGGGACGGCCAACTACGTGGGCAAACTTGCGTTCGTCCAGGCGAATGCCGGCGGCTCTCTGGACGCCGCCCGCCAGGCGTACTTCACCTCCCTCAAGCACATCACCGACCCTGAGAAGATCCAGGGCGACACCGGCAGTTACTACGTCGGGCTCGCCTCCCTGCTCCTGGCCGATCACCTCGGCTCCGGCGCCCGCGTCAAGCAGCAGAGCGAGTCGAGTGGGCAGACTCCCCAACAGCTCCTCCTCAAGGGCATCGCCCCGAAGCGGCAGTCCGTCCCCGAGAGCCTCGAGGCACGGGCGCGGGCCCAAGCCCGGGCAGCGAACCAGCAGTTGGGTGAGGTGCTTGATCCGCTGGCGCAGGTGTACGCCGAGCCGTCGACCGTGCTTTTGCGGCTGCCCGCGAAGGCGGCCCGCAGCGACTTCCAGTCGAATGGCTACTACAAGGCCGACAAGCTGCCGTTCACCGTGGCACTGGGGAGTACCGGCTCACTGTCGCTGAAGGGCGGAAGCCTGGAGGTGAGGGAGACCAGCGTCGGCTTCGACGGGCCAGATCTCGTTCTCATGCTGGATCCCGCCACGGTTCGTCACGAGGGAGACACTCTGACGGTCGACGCCGACGACGCCGAGGGCGCGTTCACGGTCAGCGCCAGCCGAAGCGACGGGCACCGGGTCTTCACCGCGCGGCTCGCCGACTGACCGAGCGAGGCACTGGCCCGCCGCGGCCCGCAGCGCCGGGCGCTGTAGCGCGGCTTCGTGGTAGCTTCCGTATACACTTCCGTATACAAGGTGTATGCGATCTCTGGGGGTAGTGGTGGCGTCGGGTCGGGAGAAGGCGTACGCGTACCTCAAGGAGACGGTGCTCACGGACCCGGCGATGCAGGGCGAGTTCCTCTCCGAGCAGGACATCGCCGACCGCATCGGTGTCTCGCGCACCCCGATCCGCGAAGCTCTGCTCCTGCTGGCCGCCGAGGACCTGGTCGAGTTGGTGCCCAAGCGCGGTGCGCGGGTGGCGCCCCTGTCGGGGCGTGAGATCACCGAGCTGATGCAGCTGCGCGGGATCGTCGAGCGGTACGCGGCGCAGCACGTCATCGACGCGGGGCGGGCGCCGGTGCGGGAGTTGGGCGCTTGCCTGGATCGGCAGCGCACGCTGAGCGGGCCCGACCAGGCCAAGGAGTTCATCGACGTGGACCACCTCTTCCACTCGTCGCTCGTGTCGGCCGTGGGCAACTCACTGCTCGACCGGCATTACGAGGGGCTGCGCAGCCGCCAGGTGCGGGCCGGAGTCGTGGCCCTCTACAACCAGCAGGGCCGCCAGGAAGCGGTGCTCGACGAGCACCGGGCGATCGTGGATGCCCTCACGGCCGGTGACGCGCAGGCCGCCTGCGCCGCGATCGACAGCCACTTGGAGTCGACACTTAAGGTTCTGCTTGCCGGGTAGCCGGGCGAGCACACGGGCGTACGTTCGGACGGGCGGACGCCGATATGAGTTGCGCTGGGCCGCGTTGCTGTCGGACCCGAGAGTCTCGGCGGAAGATCGTCAGCCCCGCCAGCCCGACAGCCCCGCAGGTAAAGGGAGTTGCTGGCCCTTCTCGCTCAGCGCCGCTCCCCCAACCGCCGGTTGGCCAGCACCGGGATGTTCTTGCGGACCGCCATGACCTCGTCGGCGTCCACGTCGACCAGCGCCAGCTCCGCCTCGGCCCCCAGGCGGTGGCGCACGGTGCCGTCGGGGCCGACGAGCATGCTGTGCCCCACTCCGGTGGGTGCCGTGCCCCCGGCCGCGTCGCCCCGCGCGGCCGGGTCGGCCTGGTCGACGGCGGCGACCCACAGCGTGGCGTCCAGTGCGCGGGCCCGCACCAGCAGCTCCCACTGGTCGATCTTGCCGGGTCCCGCGCCCCAGGAGGCCGCCAGCAGGGTGGCGGTGGCCCCCGCGTCGGCGTGCGCCCGGAACAACTCCGGGAAGCGCACGTCGTAACACGTCGCCAGACCCAGGCGTACGCCGTCCACGTCGATGGTGACGACCCGGGACCCGGCGGCCACGCTGTCGGACTCGGCGTAGCCGAACGCGTCGTAGAGATGGATCTTGTCGTACGCCGCTTCGACATCGCGTCCGGTGGCGAGCAGGGTGTTGGCCACCCGGCCTCCCGATGCCGGGGTGAACATGCCCGCCACCACAGTGAGGCCCGCCTCCTCGGCGACGGTGCGGACGGCGGTGGCCCAGGGGCCGTCCAGGGGTTCGGCGAGGGGCGCCAGTGGGGTGCCGAAGCAGGCCATCGACGCCTCGGGGAACACGACGATGTCCGCGCCGGCGTCGGCCGCGCGTGAGGTCCATTCCTTGATGAGGGTGAGGTTCTTGCCGGGCTCGGGGCCGGTGGTGAGCTGGCTCAGTGCGATGCGCACGGTGGACCGCCTTTCGGAGTCGTGAGGGGCGGGCGGGGTGATGGCGGAGACGGGAGCGGACACGGGCAGGGACCGGGAGCGCTGACGTTACGGAACGCGGGCCGCGGGGGCCGCCTCCGGGGTGGCGGCGCCGGCGAGCAGCTCGTCCTCCTTTTCGGCGTGGGCGGAGTCCCGGCCCAGGAAGAGCCCGATGAGGGTCACGGCTGCCGCGGCGGCGAGGTAGAGCGCCAGCGGCACCCAGCTGCCGTACGCGCTGAGCAGGGCGGTGAAGAGCAGCGGCGCGACCGCTCCGCCGATGAGGCCCGCCAGGGTGTAGGCGAGCGACGATCCCGTGTAGCGCAGACGGGGCGAGAACTGTTCGGCGACGAACGCCGCTTGCGGGCCGTACATGAAGGAGTGGATGGCCAGTGCCATCACGACGCCGCACACCAGCAGGAACCAGCTGTCGCCGTCGACCACGAGGAAGAACACGAACGGCCACACCCCCGCGGCGAGGGCGGAACAGCCGTACAGCAGGCGGCGGTTGACCCGGTCGGACAGGGCGCCGGCCAGGGGGATGAGGAAGATCTGCAGGAAGGAGCCCACCAGTACGGCCGTCAGGGCGGAGCCGCGGGTCATGCCGAGTTCGTCGGTGGCGTAGGTGAGGACGAACACGGTGAACATCGCGTACAGCACGTCGGGGGCGACCCGGCTGAGGATCGCGGCGCACAGGGCGCGGGGCTGGGTGGTGAAGACCTCGCGGATCGGCGCCTGCGGCCGGGATTCCTCGGCTTCCATGGCCTTGAAGACCGGGGTCTCCTCCAGCTTCGCCCTGATCCACAGCCCGAAGGCGACCAGGGCACCCGAGAGCAGGAAGGCCACGCGCCAGCCCCAGGACAGGAACTGCTCCTCGGTGAGCAGTACGCCCAGGGCGGCCAGTACGCCGTTGGCCAGGAGGTTTCCGGCGGGTGGGCCGATCTGCGCGGCGGAGGCGTAGAAGCCGCGGCGGCGCGGGTCGCCGAACTCGCTGGACAGCAGGACCGCACCGCCCCACTCGCCGCCCACGCCGACGCCCTGCGCGAACCGCAGCAGGACCAGGGCGATGGGGGCGGTGATGCCGGCGGTGCCGTACGTGGGCAGGACGCCGATGAGGAAGGTGGCGGCGCCGATGAGGACCAGGGTGGCGATGAGGACTTTCTTGCGGCCGATCACGTCGCCGAGGCGTCCGAAGACGAAGCCGCCCAGCGGTCGTGAGACGTAGCCGACGGCATACGTGGAGAACGCCAGGAGGGTGCCGGTGAGGGGGTCCTCCGAGGGGAAGAAAAGGTCACCGAAGACGAGGGCCGCCGCGGCGGAGTAGACCGCGAAGTCGTACCACTCCAGAGCGGTGCCGGTGAGGCTTGCGAAGAAGGCCCGGCGGATGCCGGAGCGGCCCGGCGTGACCGCCGGTGGGCCCTGAGGGGTGTGCTGCATGCTTCCCGATCCTTGCGTCGAGGGGACATCGACCTGGACATCGACCTTCCGGCATACTTCTTGTATACAGGTCGTATGCGCAACCCCCGCGCCAGAAGTCGACCGTGTCGAGATCGTCGAGACCCTTGTCGAGCCCTGCCCCCTTTGGAGTGCCTCATGGCCGTGCTGACCTTCGAACTTCCTGACGGCTCCACCCGTGATGTCGATGTCGTGCAGGTGCTGAACGCCGGTTACGCCGGGCGCGAGCAGGCCGACGTCGCCGCGCATGTCGCCGAGCTCGCCCAACTGGGAGTGCCCGCGCCGTCGGTGACCCCGGCCCTCTACCCCGTCTCCCCCTACCTGGCCCAGCAGACCGAGCGGGTCGCCGCCCCGCACGCCCGCACGTCCGGCGAGGCGGAATGGGCCCTGGTCGTCGCGGACGGTGGCGAGCTGCTGCTGACGGCGGCCTGTGATCACACCGACCGTGACCTCGAGGTCCACGGCGTGGCCTGGAGCAAGAACGCGGCGCCCGATGTCCTGGCCCGGCAGGCCTGGCCCCTGGCCGACGTCGAGTCGCGCGTCGACGAACTGACCCTGCGTGCCTGGGTCGCCCACGCCGACGGCCGGGAGATCGAGATCCAGCACGGCACGCTGGCCGAACTCCTCACCCCCGGCTACTGGACCGGCGTACTGCGCGAGCGTGGCGGCCTGACCCCGGGCACCGTCCTGATCTCGGGCACCATCCCCATGACCGAAGGCGTGGACCAGTTCGCCGAGGGCTGGCGCGTGGAACTCGGCGACCCCGCCACCGGCAGCACGATCCAGCTCGCCTACCGGGTGGTACCGCTGCCCGACCCCATCGGCTGACACCGCCCGCCGTCCGGCACCCGGCCTTGAACTTTGCCGCCGACGCATCGATCACCTGGGCCGTTGCGTTCGGGACCCTGGTTCGCGTCAGGACGGTGCAAGGGAAGCCTCGCCGCGCGCAGCGGGCCTGCGGTGGGACATGAAGGGCTTGCTGGTGATGAACTCCCGGAATTTCAGGGCGGCTTCGGAGAGGTAGCCGTCGCGGCTCCACACCAGGGTGAGCACCCGCTCGCAGTCCGGTGCGTCCACGTGGACCCAGGCCACCGGAACCTGCGTCTCCGTGCCGACCTGGCGGGAGATCTCCGGGATGAGGCCGATGCCGAGGCCCGCGCTGATCATGTCCTGGCTGGCACCCGGCTCGTCGCCCTCGCAGGAGAGCAGCGGCGTGAGCCCCTCGGCCGCGAACAGCCGGTCCAGGAGGGCGCGTTGCCAGTGGCCGGGGCGCGTGGTGACGAAGGGCTCGTCGGCGATCTCGGGGATCGTCACGCTCTCCCGCGCTTCGAGCCGGTGACCGGGCGGCACCGCGAGCAGCACCTCCTCGCGGGCGAGCTCGACCGACTCGAGGTTCGTGCCGGTCAGCGGCTGTGAGGCCACACAGAAGTCGACCTCCCTGGTGCGCAGCCGGCGGTCCATCTCCTGTGCGGTCGACTGGAAGAGCCGTACGTCGGCGCGCGGATGACCGGCCCGGAAGCTGCCGAGGATGTGAGTGATCGTCAGGAGGGTCTCGGAGGCGACGCTCACGCGCCCGAGCCCGGTGTCACGGGCCTCACGCACGGCCCTGCAGCCGTCATCCAGCTCACTCAGGGCCCGCTCCACATGCCGCAGGAACATCGCGCCGTACGGGTTGAGCCGGATGCGGCGCCCCTGCCGGTCGAAGAGCGGGGAGCCGAGTTCGGACTCCAGGCGGGCGATGGTGCGGCTCAACGAGGGCTGGGCCACGCGCAGTTCCTGGGCGGCGCGGCTGATGTGCTCGAAACGGGCGACGGTCTGGAAGTACCGCAGCTGCAGAAGATCCATGATCCACCCACCTTCCCTTATGCCTTCGGAGTCATCTTCACATGCCAAAAGAAGTCTTGGAACGCATAAGGAATTCTCCCTACGGTCTTCATCAAGGCCGTCAGGCAGGCGATGCGATCCCCGCAGCAGGGGCGATGCCTCGCGGGTACGGCCACCCGTCCCCCAGGAAGGTCCCACCATGAGCGCTGCGGATCTGGCCCGACTCCAGTTCGCGGCCACGACCGGCGTCCACTGGCTGTTCGTGATCCTCACCATGGGGCTCGTCCCCCTCGTGGCGATCATGCACACCCGCGCCGCGTACACCCGTGACCCCGTCAAGAAGGCCGTCCGGGAGCGCATGACCCGCTTCTGGGGCCAGCTCTACGTCATCAACTACGCGGTCGGCATCGTCACCGGCCTGGTCATGGAGTTCCAGTTCGGGCTCAGCTGGAGTGGCCTGAGCAAGTTCGCGGGCAATGTCTTCGGCGCTCCGCTGGCGCTGGAAACCCTCATCGCGTTCTTCGCCGAGTCCACCTTCCTCGGCATGTGGATCTTCGGCTGGGGCCGTATGCGCAGGGGCGTGCACGTCACGCTCATCTGGCTGGTCGCCCTGACCGCCTACGCCTCCGGGTACTGGATCATGATCGCCAATGGCTTCATGCAGCACCCGGTCGGTTACGAAGTCCGCGACGGCGCAGCCTACTTGACGGACTTCGGGGCGTTGCTGACCAACTCCAGCGCCCTGGTCGCGCTCCTGCACATCGCGCTGGCCGCGCTGACGACGGGCGGTGTCTTCATCGCCGGGGTCAGCGCCTACCACTTCCTCCGGCGCACCAAGGAGACCGAGCTGTTCCGCGGTTCCATGCGTCTGGGCCTGTGGGTGGCCATGGTCACGTCCTTCTTCGTCGTCGTCGTCGGCGAGATGCAGCGGCCCGTCATCGAGCGGACGCAGCCCATGAAGGACGCGGTCCTGGAGAACAGCGGCGTGGCCGAGCTGCAGGCACAGCTCGTCAAGGAGCACGGGCCCGGCAACTACGTGCCCTGGCAGGACACGATGCGCATCTCGATGGACGTGATGACGATCATCGGCAACACCGTCTCCACCATCACGTTCATCGCCGTCATCCTCCTGTGGAAGAGCCGGCTGACGCGCTGGCGCCCGGCCCTGTGGTTGCTGGTCGCATCAGTGCCGTTCCCCTTCATCGCCTCCGCGGGCGGCTGGGTCGTCCGCGAGGTCGGCCGCCAACCCTGGCTCGTCTACGGCGAGTTGACGGTCGAGAACGCACTCTCCCACGTCAGTACGGCCTCACTCGCGGTGTCCTGCGCCCTCTTCATCGCCATCTTCCTCGCCTTGGCGGTGACGAACTGGACCCTGATCACCCGCTTTGCCCTGCGAGGCCCGGAAGCCACCCAGCTCGGCGCCACCGAGCCCCTCCCCGACGACCTGCCTCCGGCGGCGGGCGGTGGCGCCGAGATGACCACCCTGTCCTACTCCCCCGCGGTAACGGAAAGTTGAGCGAGATGACTCTGGAGACCGCCTGGCTGGCCCTCCTCGGCCTGCTGCTCGCCGGGTACTTCGTGCTCGGCGGCTATGACTACGGCGTGCAGATGCTGCATCCCTTCCTCGGTGACCGAAGCGTTCATGGCGGGGAGGAGAAGACAGCGAAGGAGCAGGAGGCGGAGGAGCTCACCGGCCCTAACGCCGCCCTCGACGCCATCGCGCCGTTCTTTCTCGGCAACGAGGTCTGGCTGGTCGCCTTCGCCGGCGTCCTGTTCGGTGCCTTCCCGCACCTCGAAGGCACACTTCTGTCCGGCCTGTACCCGTTGATCGTGGCAATCCTCGTCGGCCTCGTCCTCGGCAACGCCGCCGTCCAGCTGCGGCGCCGGTCCCACAGCGTTCGCGGACGTCGCTGGTGGGACGGCCTGATCGTGTTCGGCGGGGCCCTGCCCGCCGTGTGCTGGGGTCTGGTCGTCGGCCTGCTGCTCCACGGCGTGCCCCGTCGGGCAGACGGGAGCTTCCACATCGGGACCGGCGACGTCTTCTCACCGTTCACACTGGCCTGCGGCGTCACCACCGCCCTGCTGTTCGCGGCGCACGGCGCCGCCTTCGTGGCGCTGCGCTCAGGCCCCGAACCAGCGGCCAAAGCCCGGCTCTTGGGTGCCGGTCTCCTCCGTGGGGCCGCGGCCGCGGGCACCCTGGCGATACTCCTCACGCTGTTCGGCGCGGGCGCATCGATGACGAACCGCGCGACATCGGCGGCCGTCGCCGCCCTGTTCGCAGCCGCGCTCGCCAGTGCTTGGTGGCACTTCGCCCGCGGGCACGACACCTCGGCGTTCGCAGCCACTTGCTGCGCGACAGCGCTGCCGGTGCTGCTCGTGGGGGCCGGCCACTACCCGTACCTCCTGATCAGTACGGCGGGTGAGGGGCTGACCATCGGACACGCCGTCACGGACGACGCCACGTTGCGCATCCTCAGCGCGTTCGGGGTCCTGGTGATCCCGACGATCCTCGCCTACCAGTCGTGGAGCTGGTGGGCCTTCCGGGGCCGGACCGGCCGCCGTCACCCCAGCTACTTCTGAGCTTCGTCACCCCGCCTCGGAGAGCGAAGAGACGGAAGACGAGAGGAACGAGGGACCCCAGGATGAAGCCCGTAGAGCGCCGCCTGATGCGGGAACTCCCGGTGCTGCGGCGGCACATGACATGTTCCACGGCCCTCGCGCTCCTGGCTGCCGGGCTCACCATCGTCCAGGCGGCCCTGCTCGCGGCGGTCCTCGCGGACGGTTTCGCCGGGCGCCCTTTCCGCGTCGCACCGTCGGCAGCGCTGGGCAGCGTCATGGCACTGCGCGCGCTGCTCGCCTGGGCTCGCGGAGTTCTCGCGCAACGCGCCGCCGCCGACACCAAACTCGCGCTGCGCGAAAGGATCACCGGCCGGCTGCGGCACACCGGCCCGCTGCGGCTCACGGCCGGGCGCCACGGCGAGACGGCCACGCTGCTCACCCGCGGCCTCGACGCCCTGGACGCGTACGTCGTGGGCTACTTGCCCTCGATGACGGCCACGGCGGTGGTGCCCCTGGCGGTCATCGGGTGGCTGGCGTGGACGGACTGGACCTCCGCTCTGATCATCGTCGTGACGCTGCCGCTGATCCCCGTGTTCGGTGCGCTGGTCGGCGCCCACACCGTCATGCGCACTGCCCGGCAATGGCAGTTGCTCGCCCGGCTCGGCGGCCACTTCCTCGATGTGGTGGCGGGGCTGCCGACGCTGCGCGCGTTCGGGCAGGAGAAGCAACAGGCGCGTGTGGTGCACGAGATGGCGGACGCCCACCGGCGGGCCACCATGCGCACACTGCGCGTGGCGTTCCTGTCCTCCTTCGTCCTGGAGACGGTCGCGACCCTGTCCGTGGCGCTGGTGGCGGTGCCGGTCGGACTACGGCTGCTCGGTGGCGAGTTGGACCTGCGTACGGCCTTGGTCGTGCTGTTCCTGGCCCCCGAGGCCTACCTGCCGCTGCGCGCGGCGGGTGCGGCCTTCCACGACAGCGCCGAGGGCATCGCGGTGGCCGAGCGGGTCTTCGCCGTCCTCGACGGCTGTGACGACGACTCCGCCGCCCCCTCCGTGGCTCGGGGCCCGTCCACCGTGGGCGCCGCCGCCCCGGTGTCCGACGCCCGCGAGGGGCACCTGTGCCTGGAGAATGTCACGGTCCAGTACCCGGGCCGTGCGGCCCCCGCCCTCCGTGACGTGTCCCTCTCCGTGCGCCCCGGCGAACACATCGCCCTGGTCGGACCGAGCGGCGCGGGCAAGTCCACACTCCTCGCGCTCCTCCTCGGCTTCACGCTCCCCTCTTCGGGACGCGTCTCGTTCGGCGCGACCGACCTCGCCGACCTCGACGCCGACGCGTGGCGCACGCAGGTGGCGTGGGTGCCGCAGCGCCCGCACTTGTTCGCAGCCACCGTCGCGGACAACATCCGTCTGGCACGCCCCGAGGCCGACGACGCGGAGGTGCGCCGAGCGGCACATGCTGCCTACGCCGGTCACTTCATCGAGGAACTGCCCCAGGCCTACGACACCCTGCTCGGCGAGCACGGCGCCGGGCTCTCCGCGGGCCAGCGTCAGCGGATCGCCCTGGCCCGTGCCTTCCTCAAGGACGCCCCCGTACTGCTCCTGGACGAGCCGACGGCTCATCTCGACCCCGAGAGCGAGGCCATGGTCACGCGCGCCACGGTCCGCCTCATGCGCGGCAAGACCGCGATCGTGGTCGCCCACCGCACGAGTCTGCTGCCGTACGCCGACCGGATCATCACCGTAGAAGCAGGCAGCCTCACTCGGCCTCAAGCACCCCGACCGGGCCGGGCCGGCCAGCCTGCCCCACCGACCCCACCGACCCCACCGACCCCACCGACCCGACCGGCCCCCGCGGAAGGCCTGATGGCCCGATGACCCTCCACCCTGGTGTAGCCACCCTCCCCTCGGCACGGACACCCCACCCGACCCTCCGTCTCCTGCGCCAACTCCTGCCGCACTGGCGCCGACTGCTGCCCGCCACGCTCGCCTCGGCCGGCAGCGAGCTGGCGTCCGCCGCGCTGATGGCCACCGCCGCCTGGCTGATCACCCGCGCCGCCGAACAGCCTCCGCTCGCCTCGGTCAGCCTGGCCATCGTCGCCGTCCGCGCCCTGGCCCTCGGGCGCGGGGCGTTGCGCTACATCGACCGGCTGCTGGGCCACGACGGCGTACTGCGGGCCGTCGCGGGCTTCCGCACCCAGGTGTACGAGGCCCTCGTGCCCCTCGCCCCCGCGGGCACCCCCGCCTTCCGCAACGGCGACCTGCTCACCCGCCTGGTCGACGACGTCGACGCCGCGCAGAACCTCCTGCTACGGGTCCTGATCCCGGCGGCGGCCGCCTGCGCGGTCGCCGCGGCCGCCACCTCCATGGCCGCGGCGCTGCTGCCGCAGGCAGGCGTCCTGCTGGGGCTGCTGCTCGCCGTGGCGGGACTCCTCGTACCCGCCCTGGTGCTCACACTGTCCCGCCGTACGAGCCGCGCGGAGAAGACGGCGCGGGCCCAACTCAGCGCGTGCACCCTTGACTTGACCCAGGGCGCGGCGGACCTCGCCGCGTACGGAGCCCTGGGCCGGGCCCACGGGCGGTTGCGCCACGCCTCCGCCCGCATCGCCGCTCTGGAACGCCGGGCGGCCTGGACCACTTCGCTCGCCTCGGCCACGGTCCTGCTCCTCCAGGCGACGGCCACGGTCGGGGTGACCTGGCTCGCGCTGCGTGCCCATGCGGCGGGGGGACTGCCCGCCGTGCGGCTCACCGTCCTCGCGGTCCTCGCGCTGGTGTCCTTCGAGGCCCTGACGCCGTTGCCCGCCGCGGCTCGCCACCTCGCCGAAGTGCGGGTCAGCGCACGCAGGTTGACCGAGCTCCTCGACACTCCGCCGCCCGTCACCGACCCGTCCGCTCCGGTCGCACTCACCGCCCGGACACCGGTCGGGGTGGAGATCACCGACCTGCGCGTACGCCACCTTCCCGATGCCCCTCCGGCCCTGGACGGCGTGAGTCTGCGCCTGCCGCCCGGTCGCCTGACCGTACTCATGGGTGCCAGCGGTTCCGGCAAGTCGACGCTGATCGCGGCGCTCATGCGGTTCGTCCCCTACGAGTCCGGCAGCATCCGTGTCGGCGGACGCGAGCTGCGTGACTGCGCGGGCACCGACGCCCGGCGCGCGATCACCGGCATGACCCAGGACGCCCACGTCTTTCGCACCAGCATCCGCGCCAACCTCCTCCTGGCCCGCCCCGACGCGACCGATGCCGAGCTGTGCGAAGCCGCGCGCAGTGCCCAGCTCCTCACCTGGATCGACTCCCTCCCCGACCGCTGGGACACCCTCCTCGGCGAGAACGGCTCCGCCATGTCCGGCGGCCAACGCCGGCGCCTCCTGTTGGCCCGAGCCCTGCTCGCCGACCCGCCCGTCCTCGTCCTGGACGAACCCACCGAAGGACTGGATCCCGACACCGCCGTTGCCGTGCTCACCGACATCCTGCACGCCACCCACGGCCGCACGACTCTGCTGATCACTCACGACGACGCGGGCCTCACGACCGCCGACCAGATCCTCACCCTCGATCACGGCCACATCCGACCAGCCATACGGTGAGCCTGCGCCTGGGTCCCACGGGGCCGTGGTGCGCCCGGGTGACGCACCATTACCCGCGGCGCGCGCACCGCGTTGTCGGTGCGGATGCCCAAAGCTCCCTTTCCGAGGGCTGCCGGGTCGAGCCCGCCTGCCGAGAGGTCCCTGCCATGCGTTCGCGTTTCGCCGCCACGGCCGCCGCTGTCTGTTCCCTTGCCGCACTCGCCTGCTCGCCCTGGCCGGCCGCGGCGAGCACCGCACCCGCTGAACCCCGGCCTCACCACGACACCGCGCTCGGGGCCTCGGTGTCCACCCTGCTGTCCCCCGCGACCGCCAACTCCAGTCCACCCGGGGCCCAGCGGGACCCCGCCGGCCCTTGCCCGGCCGACGCCGACCTGCGTGCCCACCCCCGGCCGGTCGTGCTGGTCCACGGCACGGCCATGAACGCCTACAACAGCTGGAACGCGATGGCCCCCGCGCTCGCCGACGCCGGCTACTGCGTCTACGCCCTCAACTACGGCGCCCACGGCAGTCCCCTCAACGCCCTGGGAGCGAAGGGCACCGGCCGCATCGAGGACTCGGCCAGGGAACTGGCCACCTATGTCAATCGCGTACTGCGCACCACCGGGGCCCGCACGGTGGACATCGTCGGGCACTCCCTCGGCGGTCTCATGCCGCGCCAGTACCTGAAGTTCGAGGGGGGTGCGTCCAAGGTGAACCGGCTGATCGGGCTCGCCCCGGACAACCACGGAACGACGGCGAACGGTCTCGACACCCTGGTCAGGGCGGTCGCCCCGGCGACCGATGTGGTGGTGGGTCCGTCGTCGCGGCAGCAGATGGTGGGCTCTGCGTTCTTGAAGCGGCTCAACGCGGGCGGTGACACCTTGCCCGGCGTCAACTACACCGTGGTGGCCACCGCCTACGACAAGATGGTCACCCCGTACACCTCGGGCTTTCTCACCTCCCCCGCCGACCGCCCGGCAGCGGTCGACAACATCACGCTGCAACAGGTGTGTCCCACCGACAGGTCCGGCCACGTCGACACCCTGTACTCCCCCAACGTGATCAACCTGACCCTGGACGCCCTCGACCCCGCCCACCGCGCCACCTGGACCTGCAAGAGCCGCACTCCGCTCCTGCCCCTGCCGTAGGAGGTCGGTGACCATGGTCAGGCGGACGAACTACGCGGTGGCCGCGTCTGGGCAGTGGGTCGACGAGGAGGAGGGGCGGCGGCGTCTGCCGGCCGGTGAGGCACACGCCTGGCAGCCGGGCCGCAACGAGACCGTCTGCGGGCTCTCCCTCAGTCGGTCCCAGCTCACGCGCTTCCCGCACGTGCCCTGGACGGACGCCATCCCCGAGTCCGGCGGGTCGGCAGACCGGGTTCAGCGACTGTGCCCGCGATGCTCCTCAGTCGCCGGGCGTGCGGGGCCTGGGGGCCGGCCCTCGTGGCGTCGGGAGAACCCCCGGCCGTAGCCGGTCGGCCCCGACGGCACATCAGCCCACCGGCCCGCGCCGTGCCTGGCCGCTCGTACGACCATGTCTGAGGCCGCGCTGCGGGGGCACTCCTGGGACATGCGTGACAAGCGGCGGCTGCGGACGAGCCACGTCGACGGACCCGGGATCTCCCGGGTCCGTCGCGGGCGTGGATTTGCCTACAAGGACGCATCGGGACGCCCCATCAGCGACCCGCAGGAGAAGGAGCGCCTGCGGCGGCTCGCCGTCCCGCCGGCCTGGCGGGACGTTTGGATCTGTCCGTGGCCCAACGGGCATCTGCAGGCCGTGGGCACCGACGCCGCGGGCAGGCGCCAGTATCTGTACCACCCGCGGTTCCGCGAGCGGCAGGAAACGGCGAAGCACGACCACGTGCTGGAGGTCGCGCGGGCACTTCCCGAGGTGCGCTCGCAGGTGACGGAGGACCTCGGCCGCCGTGGTCTGTGCCGCGAACGCGTCCTGGCCTGTGCCGTCCGCCTGCTCGACCTCGGCTTCTTCCGCGTCGGCAACGACTCCTACCGTCGGGACAACGGCACGTACGGGCTCACCACCCTGCTCAAGGAGCACGCGTCCTGCCAGGCCGGGGAGGTCACACTCACGTATCCGGCGAAGTACTCCAAGACGCAGACCCGCGCACTGGTCGATCCACCCGCCTGCAGTGTCCTGCGCGCGCTGCTGCGCCGGGGCGGCGGGGGCCAACGGCTGTTCGCCTACTGGCAGGGCGGGGCCTGGCACGAGCTCGACGCCGCCGAACTCAACGACTACCTGCGTCATCGCGCGGGCCGAGACATCACCGCGAAGGACTTCCGCACCTGGCACGCGACCGTCCTCGCGGCGGTCGCCCTCGCCGTCTCGGCGCGGGTCGGCCGGGAGTCCCGGGCCGCACGCAAGAGGGCCGTCGCCAGGGCCGTCCGCGAGGTCAGTGGGTACCTGGGCAACACGCCAGCGGTGTGCCGCGCCTCCTACATCAACCCTCGGGTCGTCGAGCTCTTCGACGAAGGCCGGACGATAGCCGACGCCCTTGAACAGCTGGGCGACAGTGCCGCGTTCGGTCATCCGGCGACGCAGGGGGCCATCGAGGAAGCGGTGCTGCGGCTGCTGGCCTGAGAGTCGACTGCAGTCAGCGCCGGCTTCATCCGGCCGCGACCGTGCAGGCCTCTTCCAAGGACGGATAGAGGTCGAGGATCTGGTCGGCGCCGGTCAGCCGCAGCATGCGCAGCATCTGGGGCGCGGCGACGATGCGCAGCGTGCTGGCCTGGTGGACGAGCAGCAAGAGATTCAATGCGGAGGAGTCCGCGAAGGTCACCCCGCTCGCGTCCAGGACGAGCACCGGGAGTGCGGCTGCGGCTTTTTCCATCACCTCGCGCAGGGAGGGCACGGAATCCATGTCGAGGTCACCCCGAACGACGACGACCCAACTGCCCCTCCTCGTGTACTGCTCCACGACGCACTTGGGGCGGCTGACGCTGTCGGACATGGGCAACTCCAGAGGTGCGGGGTCCAGGCACGTGCTCATTGTGACTGCCACCGTGCCCCAATGTCTAATCTGGCCAACATAGATTTCCGCATACTCGGCCAAGAGATAATCAGGCCCTGTCGAGTCAAGGGGGCGGCCTCGCGGCTGGGTGGTCGCACCCCGCTCGTAGTGGCCGGCATGAGATGTCGCGTTGACAGGTCTCTGTCGACATGTTGGCATAAGGCGCTGCTCAGGCGGACTTGTGCAAGTCGCTTGCCGTTCGGGCACCGGATCGACGGCCACTTGACCGGGGGTGGCGCCCGAACGCAGAGCGAGGAACCATGGCGCAGCGCGCCGCGACCATCGTGGGCGGCGGTATCGGCGGCCTCGCGGCGGCCATCGCCCTGCACCGCCGGGGATGGCGAGTCGAAGTACTCGAACGGGCCCCCGAGTTCACCGAGATCGGCGCCGGTATCTCCCTGTGGCCGAACGCGCTCCGGGCGCTCGAAGTACTCGGCCTGGACCGCACCGTCCGGGCACTCGGCGCCGTCGAGGCCACCGGCGGCGTACGCGACCGGCGTGGCCGCTGGCTGTCCCGTACGGACAACGCGGAGCTGGCCCGCCGCTTCGGCCACCCCCTGGTGGTCCTGCACCGCGCGGACCTGCTGCGGGCGCTCACCGAGGCGTTGCCCGCCGACAGTCTGCGGCCGGCCAGCGAGGTGTCCGCGGTCCGTGACGACGACCACGGCCCGGTCGTGGAACACCCCGGCGGCGAGTCCCGACCCGACCTCGTGGTCGGCGCCGACGGGCTGCGCAGCGCGGTCCGCGGCGCGCTCTGGCCCGATGCGGCAGGCCCTCGGTACGCCGGGTACTCAGCCTGGCGCATGGTCACCGAGCCGCTGGCCGCGCCGCCCTCCGAGGGTGCGGCCACCTGGGGTCGCGGTGAGAGGTTCGGCTACACGGCGCTTCCGGGCGGACGGATGTACTGCTTCGCGACCGCTTCGCTTCCGGCGGGGGCAGAGGTGGCTTCCGGGACCTCGCAACACGGCGAACTGCTGCGCCGGTTCGGGGACTGGCCCGAGCCCATCCCCACCCTGCTGGCCTCCGTCCCCCCGGACGCGGTGCTCCGGCACGACCTGTACGACCTGCCGCCGCTGCCCTCCTTCGTCCGCGGCCGGGTCGCGCTCCTGGGTGACGCGGCCCATGCCATGACCCCGAACCTCGGCCAGGGCGCGTGCCAGGCCCTGGAGGACGCGGTCACCCTGGCCCACTGTCTCGACGGCACCCCGGACGTGCCGGCCGCGCTCCGCTCGTACGACCTGCTGCGCCGCCCGAGGACCCGGGCGATCTCGCGCCGCTCCGCCCGGCTCGGCGCAGTGGGCCAACTGGCCTGGCCGCCCGCCGTGCTGCTGCGCGACGCGGCCGCCCGGCTGGTGCCGGAGCGGGCGGCGCTGCGTTCCATGACGGCGGTTCTCGGCTGGACGGCGCCTGGTGACCAGGTGCCCGCGGCGGGGACGGCGGCCACTGATGCCTGACTGGACGTATCAGCCGCTGCGTGGCGCCGCCGCTGCCGTACTCGGCCTGCGCCGTTCGCAGCGCACCGCCCTGCGGCTGCTGGCCTCGGTCGGATCCCGTCCCGCCGGCGCGCGGTTGATCGCCCGTGGGTTCGGCCATCGCCATCCGCCGGAGCGGCTCGCCGGTGAGATCGCAGGTGTGCCCGTCACCGTCCGCCTCGGCATATCCGTCCCGCCCTCGCTCGCCCGCGACACGGTCCGCGCCATGTCCCCGCTCGGGGCCGGGGTCGTAGAGGTGGCGCCGGTCTCGGCGGCTGATGCGGAGACCGTGCGCGAGGCCGCGGCAGGACGCTCTGTCCCGGTGGTCGTCCGCGCCCGCGACCCGGAGGCCGAGGCCGCCCTCAAGCCGTATGTCGACGGATTCACCAGCGGCGACGACCCCCACGTCGTCCATGTGTGCGATGCGTCGGTGTCCGCCGCCGCGACCGCGCTCGACGATCCGGGCACCGTCGTCCTCGCCCGCCCCGCGGTGCTGGTGGCCGCGGGACCCGGCTGGTTCGCGCGGGTCACCGAGGCCGCGACGCCCACCGTGCCCGCTCCGGCGCTGCGCGACGTCGGCCGCAATCCCCGGCGCTGGCCCGCCTGGTGGTGGGCGCTGCTCGTCGGGCTCGGTATGACGGGCGCGGGACTCGGCGCCGCGGCGATCACGCTCGGACCGGTGCTGCTCTGGTACGACCGCGACTACCTCGGCATGACGCTGCACGAACTGCACGCGGCCAACCACCACCTCGTGCACTTCCTCCAGCACGACCGGATCACCATGGCCGGCACGATGGTGGCCATCGGCGCGCTCTACACGGGCCTCGCCGTGGGCGGAATCCGAAGCGGCTGGCCCTGGGCGCGTGAGGTGTATCTGCTCTCGGGGGCGATCGGCTTCCCCACCTTGTTCTACTTCCTGGCCACCGGCTTCGTGGAACCGCTGCACACGGCCACCGCCCTCGTGCTGTTCCCGATGTTCGTCGCGGCGGTACGCCGCGCGCCGCACACAGCACGGTGGCGCGTGGCGCCGGAGGGCCCGGAGCCGGAGCGCCGACGCGCCCTGGTGGGCCAGCTGCTGATGATTCTCACGGGTGCGGGGCTCTTCGTCGGCGGGGCGGTGATCTCGGTCGTCGGTCTGACCGATGTCTTCGTCCCGACGGACCTGACCTTCCTGGGCTCCGACACACGCACCCTGGAAGCCGTCAATCCGCGGCTCGTGCCGTTCCTCGCCCACGACCGTGCGGGTTTCGGGGGCGCCCTCATGTCCGCCGCGGTGGCGATCGTGCTGCTCAGCGCGTGGGGCTGGCGGCGGGGCGAGGCCTGGGTCTTCTGGACTCTGGCCACGGCGGCGGCCGCCGGCTTCCTACCAGCCGTGGTGGTGCACGGCACGATCCACTACACCGACCTCATCCACCTCGCCCCGGTCTACTTCGGCATCATCCTGACCGCCACCGCCCTGTTCCTCGCGCGCCCCTACCTCTGCGCCGAGAGGGACGGTCAGGCCGTCGGGCCGCCGCCGAATCCGATTTCGTTGCCGTCCGGATCACGGTAGGTGGCCTTGCGGACGCCGTTGGCGTAGGTCTCGCGTGTGTCCGGTCTCAGACCTCGGTCGGCGATCCCGGAGAGGCGGGCGTCCAGGTCCTCGACGAAGACGGTGTGCAGGGCGTGCCCGGCGTGATCGGGCCGCACCTCGATGAACATGTACCGGTGTTCGCCGAGCTCCCACACCGCCTCGGTCTCGTTGGGCAGGAAGGCCGGCGGCCCGCCGAACAGTCGCTGGTACCAGGCCACCGCCGTGGTGTAGTCGCGGACGGGAATACCCGCGAACAGATCTACGGTCATGAGGTCATGCTATGCAGGGCGGCCTCCCAGCGGGCCGCTCCGCCACGTCATCCGTGCCTGGTGAAGACGGACCGGGCAGCGGCCAGCGCCTCGTCCTTCTCCGCGGGGGTGTCGTACCAGCCGTCGTCCTGCCGGTAGGCGACGAAGCTCTCCGCGGTGAACTCCTGGCCGAAAAGGTAGTCGTCGAGGCAGTAGCCGAATCCGGACTCGGTCATGGCGTCCAGGCCCTCCCGGTCACAGTGGGCCAGGAACCCTTCGGCGGCCTGCCACCGCGTGCCGTCGAACCAGAACACGCCGCCGGCGTAGTGGATCGTCTCATCGGTCTCCGGATCGGTCAGGTTCAAGGACTCGTAGTTCTCAGGGCGGTTGCGTACCAGCTGGACGAGGTCCGCGGGGACTCCGGCGTACAGCGATTCTTGCACCGCGTAGGTGCTTTCGGCGTAGAGGTTCAGCTCCGACTCGTGGTCGAAGGTCAGCAACATCGCTCGGCCGTCCGGCGTGAAGTACCACACGGCCGATTGCCCACCACTGTCGTTCCAGGCGAACCTCTCCGCGCTCTCCACCGTCACCGGTTCGACCTCGGCAAGGGTGTCGATGATCGCGGCGCGTCGCCGTATCTCCGCGATCGGAGTCGTGTTCAGGGCGTCCCAGGTGTCGTCACTCATGGGCAAAGGCTAAGCGGGGACGAATGGGTACCCGACCGCTGCTCAGCAAGGTGGCGCCGCGGGACGGGCGTTGGCTCGGGAGCAGCCGAATCGTGCTTGCTCCGAAGATCCTTTCGTTGGAGGCTACGGGCATGCAAAATCAGCCGACATTCGTTTTTGTTCATGGTGCCTTCGCGAACTCGTTCTCGTTCGCGCCGCTGCAGGCAGAGCTCGGTCTCCTCGGCCACCGTTCGGTCGCGGTCGACCTTCCCGGGCACGGGTTCGAGGCGACCTACGCCGCCGCATACCAGGCGCCGCAGGATCTCGACGCGCTAGCCGGAGTCCCCGGATCCATCAAGGGAGTCACCCTCGCCGACAATGCCGCCCGTGTGATCGAGGTCCTCGAGAGAGCGAAACAGAACGGGCCGACGATCCTCGTCGGCCACAGCAGAGGCGGCGCCACCATCACCAAGGTGGGCAATGCCCGCCCCGAGCTGATCGACCGTATCGCTTATGTCTCCGCCTGGTGCCCCGTGGACCTGGATGTCAGCGACTACTACGCCGAGCCGGAGATGGCGAGTGTCGACCCGGCCGCCTTCGCGTCGGCGTTGGTCGGGAACCCCGCCGAACTCGGCCTGCTCCGGGTCAACTTCCGGACTGCCGCCCCGGAGACGATCGCCGCTATGAAGCAGGCCTTCGCCGCCGACCTCACCGATGAGGAGTTCCTGACGTTCCTGAACACCTTCCAGCCCGACGAGAACCTCGATGTCGGCACGTCCGCCGACCGGACGCAGGCCGCCACGTGGGGTCGCATTCCCAGGACCTATGTGCGCCTGACGGACGATGCGAGCGTCCCGCTCGCCGTGCAGGACCGCATGATCCGCGAGGCCGACGCGCTCACCCCCGACAACACCTTCGACGTCGGGACCCTTGAGGGCAGCCACCTGCGCTGGCTCGTCCACCCGAAGCCCGCCGCCCAGCTGCTCGCGGGCCTCGCCGAGCGCTGACGGCCGCTCTTCCGTCGTCATCGCGGGTCAAGCCCACAGGTTCCTCAAGGCAGTGTTGACCGTGGCCGGTTGCTGGGTGTGCGGGTAGTAGCCCTCCACACGCAGCAGCCGGCCACCGACGGCGTCCGCCACCGCTTCGGCGCAGGCGATCAGCGGCTCACCCGCGTACGTGCGGTACGTCTGCGGCGCGTCCTGCCAGGTTCCGCAGATCACCAGCGTCGGCCAGGGCGCGGCCCGCAACGGCTCCAGGGGCACGGTTGCTTCCCACACCGGGCGTTCGCGCATCGAGGTGGCCACGGCACGAAGACGCTGCGGGGTGGGGTCGGGCATGGTCATGCCCAGGCCTTCGGTGGAGGCGCGCAGGTACTGCTCCGGCGTCACCGAGTCCGGCAGGCCGGCACTGTCGTGCACCCGGTCCAGCATGGCCTTGACGACCGGGTGCCCGGCCGCCGCCGAGAACGCGGATGGCTGGATCAGCGTCAGGGAACGCACGAGGTCGGGACGGCGTCCGGCGGCGAGCATGGCTGCCAGGCCGCCGTTGCCGTGGCCGACCAAGTGCGCGCCCGCGTCCTGCTGTTCAAGGAGTTGCACCAGGTCGTCGGCGTCGGTGTCGAAGTCGCTCCGGTCGGTGTCGGGGCTTCGGCCGTAGCCGCGGCGATCCACCAGGAGCAGGCGATTACGGTCGGACAGCGGCCGCTGGGCGGCGAACCCGTACGCCTCGTCACTGCCCCACGTGAAAATGTTGTGCGCGAAGACCGCAGGTGCTGCCTCACCGCCGGTCTCGTCCCACACCGTCACATGTAACGCGGTCATACGCGGACTCCCCCTTCATTCAGACCGTCAGTTCCGTTTGTGCTGCCACTGCCGGCCTGGCGTGGCCTGGGTCGTGGCGGATGTACCACTCGGTGGACAGCAGCTGTGCCCGTTCCGCTGCCGAAAGGCCCGCGATCAGCCCGGGGACGGCCCCCCGCTCCACCTCGGTGCGGTGGGCCAGCACCGCGGCTACTTTCTGTTCCAGCCAGGGCCCGACATCGACGGTCGCGGTGACCCACTCGTCCGGAACACTGTGCATGGCCTTGCCTGTCGCGGCCAGTCGCCCGCCCCAGACCGTGGTACGCGGGCGTCGGCGTATCCGAGCATGCGCGGTGGACCCGCGCCGAGGAGCTGAAGTGCCCGGGTCAGCTCGGTGGCGCGTGTGGTGTCCGCGGCCCATGTCGCCGTGACGACTGCGGTGCGGGCGCCCGCGGTTGCGTGCCGGGCGAGCACGCCGCCCGCCGACAGGGACTCGTCGTCCGGGTGGGCGAAAACCGCGAGCAGGCTCGGCACGGGCGTGGGGGCGGGCTTCGGGGCGCGGGCCGTCACGGGTGCTTGCCGGGCCCTTCCTCATTCTGGGCGATTCGGCTGGGTGACAGGTCCGTCGGGTCCTCGTCCGCTTCCAGCAGCGTGTCGGCCGGACCGATGATGAGCGGGTCCGCCTCCCCCACCGCCTCCTTGTCCATCGACGCGTAGTCGACGGACAGCAGCAGGTGCCGGATCGCTTCGAGGCGCCCGCGGCGCTTGTCGTTGAACTTGATCACCGACCACGGAGCATGGACGGTGTCCGTGGCGCGGAACATGTCCACCTTGGCGCGGGTGTACGCGTCCCAGAGATCCAGCGAGGCCAGGTCCGTGGGCGAGAGCTTCCACTGACGTACGGGATCGACCTGGCGGATGGCGAAGCGTGTGCGCTGCTCCGCCCTGGAGACGGAGAACCAGAACTTGACCAGCACGATGCCGTCATCAGTGATCATCTTCTCGAACAGCGGCGCCTGCTGGAGGAACTCCTCGTGCTGGTGTGGAGTGCAGAAGCCCATGACGGGCTCGACGCCGGCTCGGTTGTACCAGGACCGGTCGAAGAAGACGATTTCACCGGCGGACGGCAGTTGCGCCACGTAACGCTGGAAGTACCACTGCCCGGCTTCCCGTTCAGTGGGTTTGTCCAGCGCCACGATGCGGGCCCCGCGGGGGTTGAGGCGCTCGGTGAAGCGTTTGATCGTGCCGCCCTTGCCCGCCGCGTCGCGTCCCTCGCACACGATCACGATGCGCTGGCCCTGCTCACGCACCGATCTCTGCAGCTTCAGCAGCTCGATCTGCAGGATCCGCTTCTGGCGCTCGTACTCCCTGCGCCTCATCTTCTCCGAGTAGGGATAGTTCTCCCGCCAGGTCCGCAGCGGCTCTCCGTCCGCGTCGAGCAGCACCGGGCGCTCCGGCCGGGCCTCATCCACCGACAACCCGTCCAGCAAACGCTCCGGGTCCTTGTCGTCCGACGCCACACCGTCTCCTCTCATCGACGCGTGTCACCCTCCTACCCACTTCGAACGCTACTCCGCAGATTTGGAGTGGGCTCGCCCTGACCTTCCTGAGAGCCCGCTCTCGCTCAGGTATGTCTCCAGCTCGGCGGCGCCGGTCAGCATCGCCCGTCCGCGGGTGACCAGCCTGCCGCGCCAGTCGCTCAACGCGGCCTCCAGGGGCTCGAGGCCACCGGCCGCCCGCACCTGGGCGATCAGCGGGGCGATCCGCTCCAGCAGATAGCCGCCCCGCCTGAGTTGGTGCACCAGCCGGGCATCCCGTACGTCGGCCTCGTCGTAGACGCGGTAGCCGGTCCGCGGGTCCCGGCGCGGGCTCACCAATCCGGCCGTCTCCCATTTGCGCAGGGTCGCGGGCCGGATCCCGAGCTGTCCGGCCAGCGGCCCGACGAACATGCCCTCGGAACCGGCCCAGGCCCCTGCCCCGGGCCCGGCACCGGCACCGGACAGCGGTGTCGCGGACCCCAGGTCTCGAAGTGCCCTCTCCACAGCCTGGAGGGTCCGCCGGTCCTCAAGGAGCTGGACGTGGCTCTCGTCGATGAGGCGGAACGCTTCCTCGACCTCACCTCGGTTCACGGCCCGCATGATGGCCGTCGCGGTCCGGTGGCCGTGGCCGGGCACCAGGGCGAGGAAAGCGCGCAGCGCCCGCGCGTGCAGCGAGGTGTAGGCGCGATAGCCGTGCGGCGAGCGATCGGCGGCCGGGAGGATCCCGGCCTCCTCGTAGTTCCTGACCGCCTGGGTGGACAGACCGTGCCCGCGCGCCAGATCCACGGGCCTGAGCCGCTCACCGCTTTGAAGGTTTCGTCCCATTGGACCGCCCATGCCGCTGCAAAGTTTCAACCGTTGGTTCAACGATAGCGTTTAAGGCATGGCTACTGACACCAAGGACACCGTGCGCTCCGTCGACGCGGCCACCGTCATGAACCTCCTCCCGGCCCGGCCGCGACTGCTCGCCGTGGGCGAGCCCACCCACGGCGAGGACGCACTGCTCGACCTGCGCAACGAGCTCTTCCAGCAGCTCACCGAGCGGGAGGGCTACCGGACGATCGCGATCGAGAGCGACTGCATGAGGGGTCTGGCAGTGGACGACTACGTCACTTCGGGCACCGGCACTCTCGACGACGTCGTGAAGCACGGCTTCAGCCACGGCTGGGACACCCATGCGGCCAACCGCGAACTCGTGCGCTGGGCAAAGGCGTTCAACGACGGCAGGCCCGCACACGAACAGGTCCGCTTCGCCGGCTTCGACGGCCCCCTGGAGATCACCCACGCCGCGAGCCCCCGCCAGGCCCTCACCGCGCTCCACAGCTACCTCGCGGCCCAGCTGGACGCGGACCTGCTCCCCGTCACCACGGACGCACTCGACCGCCTGCTCGGCGCCGACGCCCCATGGACCGATCCCGCCGCGATGATGGACCCGTCCCGGTCCGTGGGACAGTCGGCCGAGGCGGAGCAACTAAGGCTGATCGCCGACGACCTCGTGGCCCTGCTCGACACGCAGATCCCGCATCTGCTCGCGACGACCTCGCGCGACGCCTTGGACCGAGCGCGCCTCTACGGCCGCACCGCGACGGGCCTGCTGCGCTACCACCACTGGATGGCCGACACCTCACCGGGCCGGATGACCCGCCTCCTGGGCCTGCGGGACCAGATGATGGCCCACAACCTCCTCGCCGTCGCCGAGCGCGGCCCCACCTTCGTGCACGCCCACAACAGCCATCTGCAACGGGACAAGAGCTCGATACGCATGTGGGACCAGCCGCTGCTGGAGTGGTGGAGTGCCGGTGCGCTCGTCAGCGCCCGCATCGGCGAGGAGTACGCCTTCCTGGCCACAGCCCTCGGCACCATCCGCCGCCAGGGCGTGGACGCCCCGCATCCGGACACCCTCGAAGGGCTTTTGTACGCGCTCCCGGAGGACCGCTACGTCATCGATGCCGCGCAGCTGGCTGCCGCCTTCGGTGACACTCCACCGCCGCCCCGCGAATCCCCTTGGTTCGGCTACGCCCCGCTCGACCCGGCTCGCCTGAGCGGGGTCGACGGGCTCGTGTTCGTCAAGGGTGACTGAACGTCGGGGTCCAATGCTGCCGGCCGGCGTGAACCCGGGAGCCAACGGGCTGCCGCCAGGGCGGTGGCGAAGGTGACGACGCCCGCCAGGGCGGCTGTCGCGGTGAGGCCGGAGATGAAGGATTCCTTCGCGGTGGCGATGAGTTGGAGGGCCTGGGGCTTTGGCAGGTGGGACGCGGTGCCACGTACGGCGAGGATGTTGTCACCCGCTCCTGGCGGGCTGTCGGCCATGCGGTGGTGGTAGACCGAGCTGAGGAGAGAGCCCTGTACGGCGACCCCGAGGGATGAACCGACCTGACGGGTGGCGTCGTTGACCGCTGAGCCGAGGCCCGCGCGGTCGCCGGGGACGGCGCTCATGACGGATTCGGTGCCGGCCGCGGCCGTCGCCCCCGCTCCCAGGCCTGCCACGGCCTGGAAGAGCATCAGGTGCGCGTAACCGTCGGCTGCGGTGGTCGTGGCCAGGATCGCGAAGGCAGCCGTGATGAGCAGCAGCCCGGTGACGATCGGCAGTCGCTGCCCCCACCGGCCGCCCAACGGCAGGGCGGCGATGGCTCCCACGGCGAGCGCCAAGGGCAACGGAAGTGTCCTGACCCCGGCCTGCCAGGGCGTATATCCCAGCACCCCTTGCAGATGCAGGGTGATGACGAAGAGCGCGCCGAACAGGGCGAAGGACATCAGCGCGAGGGCCACGGCGGCCATGCTGACGCGAGGGTCGCGCATGAGGGCGGGCGGGAGCATGGGGAACGCGGTGCGGGCCTGGCGCACGGCGAAGAGGGCGAGCAGGAGCGCCCCGGACGCGTAGGCGAGCAGTACGGGGCCGCTCGTCCAGCCGCGGACCGGGCTCTCGATGATCGCCCAGACCAGGACGAGGAGTCCGGCCGCGGACATCGCGGTGCCGACGCCGTCGAGAGGCTCGGTGCGTTTCGCCCGTGATTCGGGGACGAGCAGGCAGGTGAGGAGGAATGCCGTCGCCGCGAGCGGCACGTTGACCCAGAATCCGGCTCGCCAGGAGAAGTGCTCGACGAGCCATCCTCCGATGACGGGTCCCGTGAGCCCACCGGCCGCGGCGACGGCCGTCCATACCGCGATGGCGCGGCGCCGCAACATCGGCTCCGGATACATCCAGTGGATGATCGACAGGGTCGCCGGCATCATCAGGGCCCCGGCGGCACCCATGCCGCCGCGGGCCGCGATCGTCTGCAGCGGCGTCTGCGCGACGGCCCCGAGGACCGAAGTTCCCGCGCACAGCACCAGACCGGCGAGGAAGGTGCGCCGGCGTCCCATGCGGTCGGTGAGCGCTCCACAGGCCAGGACGGTGCCGCCCAGGATCAGGGCGTACCCATCGACGATCCACTGGATCTGCGCCATGGAAGGCCGCAGGTCCGCGTGCAGGTCGGGGATGGCGACGTTGAGGATCGTGAGGTCCATGCCGAGGATGAACAGACCCAGGCACAGCGCACCGGACGCGGCCCACCGGCGACCGGCAACAGGGCGACATGCGGCGGCAGTTGTGTCGGCGTGCGGCCTCATGAGGACGTGGAGTGCGGCTCGGCGGTCAGGGCGAGGGAGAGGTGCCCGGCGGCTGCGCCCGGCGGGAAGCCGAGAAGGCTGCCACTCGAGGACAGACAAGCGTCAGGCGTGACAGGCACAGAAAGCTCCAAGCACCACAGGGATCGGTGCCGTCAGCAAATATCCACCCGTGAAGTCAACGCCCGACCGGCACGCGCGGCGGGCCCACATCACTCACAATGAGGGAGCCGCCCCCGCTCGTTGACCCGCCGCCTTGGTTAATCTGCTCGGGTGGCCACCGAACTGACCCTGTTGCCGCGTGTCGCCCTTCGTGGGCAGGAGGTCACCGCGCCCCGGCTCCGCGGCCTCCTCGCGCTGCTCGCGGGCGAGGTGCGCGCAGGCTGCGGCACCGAGCGGTTGGTGGCGGGGCTGTGGCCGGACGCGTTGCCGCAGCGGCCGGGGAAGGCGTTGCAGGTGCTCGTGTCCAGGGCGCGGGCGCAGCTGGGTGCCGACGTCATCGTGAGCACACCGACGGGGTACCGGCTCGACCTCGCCGAGGAGCAGGTCGACAGTTCCGCCGTGCTGCTGCATGCCGCTGCCTGCGCGGAGCGGGCAAGGGCCGGGGACCACGCGGCAGCGCTGGCCGCGGCCGAGGCGGGTCTCGCCCTGTGGGAGGGCGTCCCGGGCGGAGCGGCCGGCGGTCCTCCTGTCCAACTGGCCGGCGTCGCCGACCCCGTCGCCGCGTTGCGCGCCGAGCGTGCTCCCGTCCGCGACGCTCTCGTACGTGCGCGGGCGCTCGCGCTCGCCCGCCTCGCGCGGCATGCGGAGGCGGCAGGACCGCTATCCGTGGCCGCCGCCGAGCATCCGCGCGACGAGGAGGTGCTCGCGGAGCTGCTGCGCGGCGAGGCCGCGACGGCGGGTCCCTCCGCCGCGCTCGCGCGCTACGAGGCCTACCGCCGTGAGCTGCGTGACGCGCTCGGCACGGATCCCGGCGCCGGACTCAGGGCCGTGCAGCAGGAGTTGCTGCGCGGCGAGCCGGTGGTCCGGCACGGTGTGCCGCACGAGCCCAATCCGCTCCTCGGCCGGGAGGAGGACATCGCGGCCGTGGAACGGCTGTTGGGCGACTCCCGGGCCGTGACCGTCGTCGGTCCCGGCGGCCTCGGCAAGACCCGGCTCGCGCACGCCGTCAGCCGCCGCGCCGAGCAGAAGGTGGTGTGTTTCGTGCCGCTCGCCGCCGTCACCGCGGACGCGGACGTGGCCATGGAGGTGGCCACGGCGCTCGGTGCGGGCGAAGGGCGGCACGGCGTCGTGAGCGGGCACGCAGCGGCCGACCCGGTGTCCGGCATCCTCGGCGTGCTCGGCGCCGGGCCCGCCCTGCTGGTGCTCGACAACTGCGAGCAGGTCGTCCGGGGCGCCGCCGACCTCGTACAGGACTTGGTCGCGTCCTCGAAGGAGCTGCGGGTGCTCGCCACGAGCCGGGCCCCGCTGGACCTCACGTCGGAGGCCGTGTACGCGTTGCCGGCACTCGGTCCTGCCACTTCCGTCGAGCTGTTCACGCAGCGGGCACGGGCAGCCAGGTCCGGCGTGGAGCTGCCACCGCACGCCGTTGCCGACCTCTGCCGTCACCTCGACGGGCTGCCGCTCGCCGTGGAGCTGGCGGCGGCGCGGGTGCGGGTGATGTCGGTGCCGGAGATCGCGCGCCGGCTCGGCGACCGGTTCGCGCTGCTGCGCGGTGGGGCGCGGGACGTGCCGGAGCGCCACCGCACGCTCCACGCGGTCGTGGAGTGGAGCTGGAATCTGCTCGCGCCGGACGCCAGGGCCGCGCTGCGTACGCTGGCGGTCTTCCCCGGGAGCTTCTCCGGGGACGCGGCGGAGCATGTGCTCGGGGACGACGCGCTGCTGCTCGTCGAGCAGTTGGCCGGGCAGTCGCTGCTCACCGTCTTCGACACCCCGGCCGGCGTGCGCTTCCGAATGCTGGAGGTGGTACGGGAGTTCAGCGCTGTCCGCCGTGCGGAGGCCGGCGAGGAGGGCGAGGCCGTGGGCCGGTTCCTCGCCTGGGCACGGGACTTCGGGCTCGCGCAGCACGATGTGCTCTTCGGCCCGGAGCCCTCCCTCAGCTCCCGGCCGGGTGGGGGCGCACCCGTCGCCGCCCGGGAGCGGATCAGAACCGAGCAGGACAACCTCGTACGGGCCCTGCGGCACGCCCTCGCCCGTGCGGACGGTCCTACGATCGCCGCCCTCACCGCCGTGCTCGCCGCACTGTGGTCCACCGACTCCAACTACCCCCGCCTCGCCGCTCTCGCGGCCGACTCCGGCCCGCCGCTCTCGCACTACTACCCCGGGCCCGCGTACGTCGAAGTCGCGCGCACCGCCGCTGTGTTGTGCGCTGCGGGCCTCTTCATGAACTACGGCCCGCATGGCGTGCGCCAGCTCGTCACCCTCCGCCGGCTGCCCACGGCTCCGCCGGACACGCTGCCGCGCGCGACCGCGGCTGTCCTCAGCGCACTCCCCGAGATGCGCCCTCCCGACTACGCGGTGCTCCGAGCACTCTGCGACAGCGACCAGCCGCTGGTCGCCGGCGTCGCCGAGTGCGTGGCCACGTACATATGGGAGTACGAGCACGACATCGACGGCGCGCTCGCATCGGCTCGACGGATGCTCACCGCGCTCACCGCGGTCGACCAGCCGTCCCTGCGGCTCATGGGCCACTCGCGGCTGAGTGAACTGGCCCTGCGGATGGGGCACGGGGAGACCGCCTACGAGAACCTCAGGGCCGCACTGCAGGCGCTCCCGCGGATCGGTGACGAGCTCGACCACATCGGCATTCGCTCGGCTCTGGTCCTCGCCTGCCTGCAGCGCGGTGACCCGGACGAGGCCGAGTACTGGCTGCGGCAGACCGAGGGAGGCACCCCTGATGAGGACGCCTTCTACAGCCCCGACCTCGGCGGACGCGCGGAGATCGCCCTCACCCGTGGGCTGACGGAGGCGGGGCTCGGCCTGTGGCGCGGCGCGGTGGAGCGTACGGCCGAGGCGGGCTCGTTGTACGGCGGCGACCCGGGGCTAGACCCGTGGGCGCTGCAGATCCAGTCGGCGGCGGTGACGGCGCACGCGTACGCCGGCCGTCTCGATCTGGTCGCGGTCCAGGTCGACCGGTTGCGGGCGCGGCTGCGGGCACTGCTCGGTGGCCCGCCCCGCTCCCCCGTGGAGCTGCCTGTGCTCGGGACGGTGCTGCACGCGCTCGGCATGGCCGGGCTCGCGTCCGGCGACGCCTCCGCCGTACGCGTGATCGCGCTGGCCGAACGGCTGCGTGTGCCGCGCGAGTTCCAGCCGACGATGTCGGCGGGCCGCGCGCGGCAGGCGGCCGAGCACGCCGACCGGGCGGCGTACGCCGACGCGGTGTCGCGGTACGCGGCCCTGGATCGGGACGAGCTGTGGGAGGCGGTCCGCGCGCTTGCCTGACGCGGCAGCCGTTTCCTTCGGGGCGGACGGAACGCGCGCTGTTCCGGGGCGGGTCCCTACTTCGGGTCGCGGTTGAACAGGGACGTCGACCAGCGGTATCCGAGCGTGGCCAGGCCGAGACACCAGAGGATCGTGACCCACCCGTTGTTGCCGATCCCGCTGCCGAGCAGCAGCCCGCGCAGGGTCTCGATGGCGGGTGTGAACGGCTGGTACTCGGCGAACGGCCGGAACCACCCCGGCATCGCGTCGACCGGCACGAAGGCGCTCGAGATGAGCGGCAGGATCATCAGCGGCAGCGCGTTGTTGCTTGCCGCCTCGGCATTCGGGCTCGCCATCCCCATCCCGACCGCGATCCAGGTGAAGGCGAGCGCGACGAGCGAGAGCAGCCCGAACGCCGCGAGCCACTCCAGGACCGTGGCGTCGGTGGACCTGAACCCGATAGCCACGGCGACCGCGCCCACGAGCAGCACGCTGAGGATGGCCTGCAGCACGCTGCCGACGACGTGCCCGATGAGCACGGAGCCGCGGTGGATCGCCATCGCACGGAAGCGGGCGATGATGCCCTCGGTCATGTCCATGGAGACGGATACAGCGGTGCCGGCCGGGGTGGCACCGAGAGTCATCAGCAGGATGCCCGGCACGAGATAGGCGATGTAGTCCGACCGGTCGGCGCCGCCACCGCCGATGCCCGCGCTCATCACGTCGCCGAAGACGTAGACGAAGAGCAGCAGCAGGACGATCGGCGTCAGCAGGATGTTCAGGGTGAGGGAAGGGTAGCGCCGCGCGTGCAGGAGGTTGCGGCGCAGCATCGTGGACGAGTCGCGGACGGCGAGGGAGAAAGAGCTCATCGAAGGGACTCCATGGGCTGGTTGGGGAGTTGGGTGCTGCCGGTGAGGGCGAAGAAGACGTCGTCGAGGTCGGGGGTGTGCACGGTCAGTTCGTCGGCCTCGATGCCGGCCGAGTCGAGCCAGTCGAGGATGGAGCGCAGTTCGCGCTGGGTGCCGTCGCTGGGGATCTGCAGGGACAGCGTCCGGTCGTCGCGAGCGGCCTCGCGCAGGAGGGCCGCGGCCGACTGGTACGCCTCCGGGTCGGTGAAGCGCAGGCGTACGTGGCCGCCGGGGATGAGCCGCTTGAGTTCCTCGGCGGTGCCTTCGGCTGCGATCTTGCCGTTGCTCAACACCGCGATACGGTCGGCGAGTTCGTCGGCCTCTTCCAGGTACTGGGTGGTGAGAAAGACGGTCACCCCGCCGGAGACGAGTTCGCGGATGATGGCCCACATGTTGTGCCGGGAGCGGGGGTCGAGGCCGGTGGTGGGCTCGTCGAGAAAGATGATCCGCGGGCTGCCGACCAGCGTCATGGCGATGTCCAGACGCCGCTTCATACCGCCCGAGTAGGTGGCGGCAGGCTTCTTCGCGGCCTCGGTGAGATCGAACCGTTCGAGGAGTTCAGCGACGACGCGGCGGCCTTCCCCTCTGGGCAGGTGATGCAGGTCGGCCATGAGGAGCATGTTCTCCTCGCCGGTGATCAGACCGTCCACGGCGGAGAACTGACCGGTGACCCCGATCGCGGAACGCGCCCGGTCCGGTGAGGTGGCGATGTCGTGGCCGCCGACGTTCAAGGCTCCGGCATCGGCGGTGATGAGCGTGGAGAGGATCTTCACGGCGGTGGTCTTGCCCGCGCCGTTCGGCCCGAGCAGCGCGAACACGGTGCCGGCCGGCACCGTGAGATCGATGCCGTCCAGGACCGTCTTGTCACCGTAGGCCTTGCGCATCCCCGTGGCGGCGATGGCGAGCGAGGACGATGTCGTCGTTGTCGTCATGCCGCAGAGGCTGCGGCATGACGCATTCAGCGTGGTTTCAGGAGGGTTTCAGCCTCGGAGCCTCACTCGCCCCAGTAGGTGCCGTGGTGCGCGACGGCTTCGGACAGGGCCTTGGCGAAGGCGTCGTGATCGCGGGCGATCAGGCGGTGGAAGAGGGCGACGGGCTGGTAGTCGATCAGGTCCGAGAAGTCCTTCGGCGCATGGGTCAGGGACTCCGGGTGAGACGCCTTCATGGTGTCGAGCAGCTTGGCCACGACGTCGTCCATGGGGCGCTCGGACCAGTAGGTCTGCAGCGTGTCGATCCGGTGCAGCACGTACGCGTCGACCGAGTCGTCCTGCCGCAGCACCTCGAGCGGTACCTCGCACAGCCGGTCGGCCCTGGCCTGCTGCCGGCACGCGACCGCCACGTAGAAGGCGTCGAGCCAGGCGCTGGCGTCCGCGGGCGGCGCGGCCGGGGTCGCGGGCAGCTGCCGCACGTGCAGCCGGACGGTCGTCAGGGAGTGTCGCCGGACCAGTCCCAGCGGCGCCGTCGGTCACCAGGGCGTGGGTCGTACATCGCGCGCCCTCCGGCACCGAACTTCCCGAGTTCCGTGGGCAGGGCGACGCCGGTGTCCATCTCGCCCCTCGTCCAGCCGGTGATGTCGAGCAGGAGGCCATCCAGCGGCCCGCCGACCAGCTCGGCGTAGTCCCGTCCCGGCTGCGGGCCCTGCTGGGGGTCGTCATGGTCCTGGCCGTAGATCCGGCCGCGCAGCAACTCCTCGTCCCTGTCCATGCCCCCACACTCCCAGCCACCACTGACAATCGGGCTCCGCGGGCGTGGGCGCATGACAGCGCCGGAGCCTGCCCGGCATCCGCCGGCAGGCAGAGCTGCTGTGGCTGTCCGGGTCCCGCGGGGCTTCACTCGCCGCCCGGCAGCGGCAGCTCCGGATGGTGGCGCAAGGCCTCCAGTACGGCGCGTACCGCCGCGCGGGGCGGTGAGCCGCGGCGGATCGCCGCCGTGATGGAGCGCGTCACGGGAGTGGCGAGCTCCCTGGTGGCGACGCGGTAGCGGCGGTCGACCGCAAGGCCGGGCAGCAGCGCGATCGACAGTCCGGCCTCGACGTGCTGCAGGGTCATCATGTAGTTGCTGAACCGGCACACCACGCGCGGCTCGAAGCCCGACTGACGGCACAGGCGCAGCGCGAGATTGGCCATGTACGACTGCGGGATGTCGAACGACCACGACTCGTCCGCGTACGCCGCGAGGTCCACGGCGCCGCGGCCGGCCGCCGGATGCTCGGGCGGGACCACCAGCAGGATCGGGTCCATGGCCAGGGGAACGAGGTCGAGGTCCGGTCCGAGCGGCAGCTCGTCGAAGTCCGTGGTGGTGATGATGATGTCCGCGTCGCCGCCCCGCAGCGCTGGCATGCTCGCGTGCGGCTCCAGTTCGAGGAGTTCGACATCGAGGTGCGGATGCTCGCGGGCGAGGCGGCGCACCGCCGGCACGGCCATGGTGTGGATCGTGCTCTGGAACGCCCCGAGCCGTACCAGGCCGGCCGGTTCCTCGCCGAACCCGCGCAGCTCCGCCTCCACGCTGTTCATGTGGTCGAGGATCGCCCGCGCCCGGCGGGCGAGGATCAGCCCGGCCGGGGTCAGCCGCACCCGGCGTCCCGTCCGTTCGAGCAGCTGCGTACGCGTCTCGGTCTCGAGCACGGCGAGCTGCTGGGACACGCTCGACGGGCTCAGGTTGGCGGCCTGCGCGACCGCCCGGACGGTGCCCAGCGTGTCGAGCTGGCTCAGGAGCCGCAGCCTCCAGGGGTTCATCACGTACACGATTCTTGTACGGTTTTTCCGAACAGGAAAGCCGGAAACGTGAGATGGACGTGTCGCTCGGATGCCGCCTACCGTCGGCGGCATGACCGCTTCGACCACCGCACTGCCGTCCACCGACACCTTCTGGTCCGATGCCGAGAGGCATCTCGTGCGCTACGGCGGCGAGTTCACCCGCGAGATCATCGACAGCGCCGCCGGAAGCTTCGTGTTCACCGCGAGCGGCCGCAAGATCCTCGACTTCACCTCCGGCCAGATGAGCGCGATCCTGGGCCACTCGCACCCGGAGATCGTCGCGACCGTCCAGCGGCAGGTCGCGAACCTGGACCACCTCTTCAGCGGCATGCTCAGCCGCCCGGTGGTCGACCTCGCCCGGCGGCTCGCGGACACGCTGCCCGCGCCGCTGGAGAAGGCGCTGCTCCTGACGACCGGCGCCGAGTCCAACGAGGCCGCGATCCGGATGGCCAAGCTCGTCACCGGCAAGCACGAGATCGTCTCGTTCGCGCGGTCCTGGCACGGGATGACGCAGGCCGCGGCGTCCGCCACCTACAGCGCGGGACGCAAGGGGTACGGTCCCGGCGCTCCCGGCAACTTCGCCATTCCCGTGCCGAACGCGTACCGGCCCGACTTCACGACGGAAGACGGCTCGCTGGACTGGCGCCGGCAACTGGACTTCGCCTTCGACCTGATCGACGCCCAGTCGACCGGCAGCCTGGCCGCGTGCATCGTCGAACCGATTCTCAGCTCCGGCGGCATCATCGAACCGCCGGCCGGTTACTTCGCCGCACTGCGGGACAAGTGCCGGGAGCGCGGCATGCTGCTGATCCTCGACGAGGCGCAGACCGGCCTGTGCCGCACCGGGACGTGGTACGCGTTCGAGCGCGACGGCGTCGTCCCCGACATCCTCACGCTCTCCAAGACGCTGGGCGCGGGCCTGCCCCTGGCTGCCGTGGTGACCAGCGCCGAGATCGAGCAGGAGGCGCACGAGCGCGGCTTCCTGTTCTTCACCACGCATGTCGCCGACCCGCTGGTGGCCGCGGTCGGCAACACCGTCCTGGACGTCCTGACCCGCGACAGGCTCGACGAGCGCGCGCAGTCGCTCGGCGCGTTCCTCCACCAGGGCCTGACGGACATCGCCGCGCGGCACGCGGTGGTCGGCGACATCCGCGGCCGGGGCCTGCTGGCCGGGCTCGAACTCGTCGTCGACCGCGAGACCAAGCAGCACTCGAACGAGCTGGGCGCTCGGGTCACCCGGCGCTGCCTCGAACTCGGCCTGCACATGAACATCGTTCAACTCGCCAACATGGGCGGGGTGTTGCGGATGGCGCCGCCCCTGACCGCCACCGAGGACGAGCTGTCACTCGGCCTGACGATGCTCGACCAGGCGATCGGCGAAGCCTGCGCCTCTCTGTGAGGTTCAACCGTGCCGAGGGAGGCACTCCCCCGGCAGGTACCTAGTTGGTACCTTGGAGGTATGCCGTCTCTGAACGTGACTTTCACCGATGAGGAGCTCAAGGGTGTCCGCGCGGCCGCGGCGGCCGAGGGCAAGAGCCTCAAGCAGTATCTCCACGACCTCGGAGTCCGTGAGATGGAGCGCCAGAAGTTCGTCGCGGGCGCGTCCACCTGGGCCGACAGGCTGCGGGCCGAGTTCGACGCGGCCATCCCCGAGGAGATTCCGCCCTCCGCCCGGCACGAGGGGTCCACGGCCGCCTGATGGTTCTGTACGTAGACGTTTCCTGGCTCCTGGACGTGCAGGAGTTCGCGGTCGCCCCCGAGGACATGACGGTGTCGGACTACTCCGCGCTGGTCGCCGCGGTCGCACGCCACAAGACGAAGCTGCCGACCCTGGAGTCCGCCGACCCGGACGCCGCCTGGCGCGCCGCCGCACTGCTGCACACCATCGTGCGCCTGGAGCCGCTGCCCTACCGCAACAGCCTGTACGCGGCGTTAGTCGCTGCCCAGTACATGGACCAGTCGGGCGAGGGCATCGATCCGCCCTACGGTGCGTTGTCCGACCTCATCCGGAAGATCCGCGACAGCCGGATATCCGTCTACGCGGTCGCTGACCGGATCAGGTCCTGGAAGGTCTGAACCACCGCCGCCCTCACCCTTCGCCGTCCTGACGGGCGAACACGCTGCTCTTGAGCGAGGACAACAGGTGGGCGGTGTCGTCGTACACCTCGGCCGCTCCGGCCCGGGAGAGGTCGTCCCGGGGGATGCCGCCGCTGAGCACGGCCAAGGGCGTGACGCCCGCACGTCGTGCGGACTTCATGTCCCAGACCGAGTCGCCGACGAACACGCTGTCCCGCGCCTTCGCCCCGGCCAGGTCGAGCGCGTGGGTGACGGGCTCGGCGGCGGGTTTGCCTTCTTCGACGTCGTCGGCGCTCGCGGTCGCCGTGATGACGTCGTCCGCGTCGACGGCGGCGCGCAGCGCGTCGAGCTCGGCGCCGCCCGCGGACGTGGCGAGGACGACGGTCCACCCCTCACCCGCGAGAGCACGGAGCAGTCGCCCCGCGTCCTCGAACGCTTCGAGCCGGTCGAAGTGGGTGCCGTAGAGCGTCTTGTGCGCGGCGCTGATGGCGTCGTCCTGTCCCGGGTCGCGGTCGTCGCCGAGAACGTGTTCGATGAGGTCGGTGCCACCCAGGCCGATCGCGTGGTGCACGGCGCGCATCGGCACCCGATGACCGGCCTGCCGGAAGGCCTCCCACCAGGCCGTGACATGCAGGTAGTTGGTGTCGACGAGCGTTCCGTCGACGTCGAACAGGGCGGCACGCTTCACGAGGGCTCCATTCACGGTCATTCGTGGGGTTTCACTGGGGTTTCACCGTAATAGTCGTACGGGCGGCACGCATGGCCGGACGCCGCCGGGTCCGGGGCCCGCACCCGGGCCCCCACGGTGGCGCAATAGTGGCGGCCTGCCATTCCGCTTCACGGGTACCCGGCGCCTCGCTTCCCGCACGTCCCAACCGTTCGACCACCCTGGCACCGAGGAGACCCGGATGACGTTCCATCCCCGCGAACAGCGATGTGTTCCGCAGGAGCGGCGCAGGGGCACGGGCCGATGACCCGGCGTTCCCTGCTCTCCGGGGCACTGGTCGGCGTCGGATTCGCGGCGTTCATCGACGAGATGGTGTTCCATCAGCTGCTGCACTGGCACCACTTCTACGACAAGGCGTCGAGCGAGGCCGGCCTGGTCTCCGACGGCGTCTTCCATGCCTTCGGCTGGCTGGCGATGGTGGCGGGCCTGTTCCTGTACGCGGATCTGTGGCGCCGGGGCGCCCGCCACCTCACCGCCTGGTGGTCGGGCCTGTGTCTGGGGCTCGGCGGCTTCCAGCTGTACGACGGCACGTTCCAGCACAAGGCTCTGGAGCTGCACCAGATCCGCTACGGCGTGGAGCTGGCGCCGTACGACTGGACCTGGAACGTGATCGCCGTACTCTTCCTGCTCGCCGGAGCGCTGCTGCTGGTCCGGGCCCGTCGATGACGGCCGTGGTGCTTGCCGTGGCCGTGGGCTGTCTCGCTTATCTGGCGGCGGCCCGGCAGCTGCGTCGGCGCGGCGACCGCTGGCCGCGCCGGCGTGACGCGGCGGTCTGGGCGGGCGGTGCGGTACTCGTCGTCTCGGTCACCGCTTCGTGGGACGGATGGCCGCAGTTCACCGGGCACATGGCCGCGCATCTGGGCACCGGGATGATCGCGCCGTTGCTGTTCGTACTCGGACGGCCCGTGACGCTGGCGTTGCGGGCTCTGCCGGTGGGATCCCGACGGCGGCTTCTTTCCTGCCTGCGTTCCCGGCCCGCGGCCCTGCTCGTATGGCCGCCACTGGCCGCGCTGCTGCACATCGCCGGTCTTTGGGCGGTGTACCGCACGCCGCTCATGGCCGCCGCGCACCACCGACCATGGCTGGACACGCTGGTCAGCGTGCATCTCCTGGCCTCCGGCGCGCTGTTCGCCTTCGCCGTCCTGGCCCTCGACCCCGTGCGCCACCGCGCGGGATTCGCGCTGCGGGGCGGAGCCCTGCTCGCCACGTCGGCCGCGCACGGCATCCTGGCCAAGTCCCTCTACGCCGCGGGGCCGCCCGGCACCTCGTTCGCCGCCGCCGACCTGCAGCGGGCGTCATACGTCATGTACTACGGCGGTGACGTGGTCGGCATCGCGCTGGCCGTGCTCCTGTGCCACCAGTGGTACGCGGCCGAGGGCCGGGCCCTTGCCCGGGCCCGGCGCACCTCCGGTGGGGGAAGGGCAATGCCGACGTCGTCGTGACTGGGTACGCCCCGTAAATACGTACGCCCCGTACCGCTGCCGCGTACCGGGGGCCCCGAGGGGTACCCGGCATGCACCCCGTCCCCGGAACCCGGAGGTCACATGCTGTCCGAGACCGTCACCGTACCCAGCGGCGAGGGGGCACTCATCGGTGAACTGACCGTCCCGGACACGGTGTTCGGCGTCGCGGTCCTCGCCCACGTCAGCGGCAGTGCCCGGCACAACCCCCGCAGCCGATCCGTGGCCGGCACGCTCCACAATTCCGCGCTCGGGACGCTGCGCATCGACCTGCTCACCGCCGACGAGGCGGCCGCCGATCGGGCGACCGGCCGGCAGCACAGCGATGTCGAGCTCCTGACGCACCGGCTGGTCGCGTCCGTCGACTGGCTGGCCCCTCGCGTCTCCGATCTGCCGGTCGGCCTGTTCGGCGCGAACACGGGCGCGGCGGCCGCGCTCGGTGCCGCCGCCGCCAGGCCGGGCCTCGTGGACACGGTGGTCTGCCCCGACGGCCGCCCCGACCTGGCCGGAGACCATGTTCTCGGCCATGTGCACGCGCCGGTCCTGCTTCTCGTCGGAGGGCGCGACACCGAGGTCCTGCGGCTCAACAGGGAAGTGGCCAACCGGCTTCGCGTCCTGAGCCGGCTGCGCGTGATTCCCGACGCCACGCACCTGTTCGAGGAACCCGGAGCGTTGAACGAGGCCGCCACCGTGGCGGCTCGGTGGTTCGCCGGCATGGGGCAGGCGGAGATCTGAGCGGCCCGGCACAGCGAGAGGTCCGCCGCGCCATGGAGGGCGAGGCGGCCTCCCTTGGCGACCACCCGGACCACCCGTGACCCGGTCGCTTCACCTGCCCGGTGGGCGGGAGAGGATGATGAGGGACCGCGGGCCCACGCTCAGGGTCGTCTCGGCCTTGTGCTCCGTCTCGTCGGGCGGGCCGCCGGCTTCGTACGTGTCGAGCAGGGTGGTCCAGGACGAGCCGTAGGCGGCGTCGGGCAGCCGGAACTCCATCGGCTCCCAGAAGCAGTTGAACAGGACGAGGAACGAGTCGTCGACGACGGTACGGCCGACGCGGTCCCGTTCCGCGATGGCGTCGCCGTTGAGGAAGACGGCCACGGAGTGCGCGTCGGGCCGGTCCCAGTCCTCCGTCGTCATCTCCGCCGCGTCAGGCCGCAGCCACACCAGGTCCGGCAGCGGCTGCCCCTGATGCGTGACGGTGTCGCCCCGGAAGAAGCGGCGGCGGCGCAGGATCGGATGCTCGGTGCGCAGCGCCACCACCCGGCGGGTGAAGTCAAGGAGGTCCTCGCGCTCCTCGTCGAGGTCCCAGTCGATCCACGCCGTCTCGTTGTCCTGGCAGTACGCGTTGTTGTTGCCGAGCTGGGTGCGGCCGATCTCATCCCCGTGGCCGAGCATCGGAATGCCCTGGGACAGCATCAGCGTCGCCAGGAAGTTGCGCTGCTGGCGTGCGCGCAGGGCACGCACCTCGGGGTTGCGCGTGGGACCTTCCGCGCCGCAGTTCCAGGAGCGGTTGTCGCTCTCGCCGTCCCGGTTTCCCTCGCCGTTGGCCTCGTTGTGCTTGGTGTCGTACGAGACCAGGTCGCGCAGGGTGAATCCGTCGTGGGCGGTGATGAAGTTGACGCTGGCGCGCGGACGGCGCCGGTCGTGCTGGTAGAGGTCGGCGGATCCCGTCAGCCGTGAGGCGAACTCCGCGAGTGCCCCCTCGCCGCCGCGCCAGAACTCCCTGACACAGTCGCGGTACTTCCCGTTCCATTCGGACCACAGCGGCGGGAAGTTGCCGACCTGGTAGCCACCGTCACCGAGGTCCCACGGCTCGGCGATCAGTTTGACGCGGCTGATCACGGGGTCCTGCTGGATGAGGTCGAAGAAGGCGGAGAGCCGGTCCACCTCGTGGAACTGCCGGGCGAGGGTGGCGGCCAGGTCGAAGCGGAATCCGTCGACGTGACACTCGGTGACCCAGTAGCGCAGGGAGTCCATGATCAGCTGAAGGACGTTGGGGTGGCGCATCAGCAGGCTGTTGCCGGTCCCCGTGGTGTCGTAGTACCGGCTGAAGTCCTCGTCGGACAGCCGGTAGTAGGACGCGTTGTCGATGCCGCGGAAGGAGAGGGTGGGGCCGTTCTCGTTGCCCTCCGCGGTGTGGTTGTAGACCACGTCAAGGATCACTTCGAGGCCTGCCGCGTGCAGGGCCTTCACCATGGACTTGAACTCGGTGACCTGCTGCCCGAGTGTTCCGTGGGCAGCGTACGTGTGATGCGGCGCGAAGAATCCGATCGTGTTGTAGCCCCAGTAGTTGGACAGGCCCTTGTCGAGCAGGAACCCGTCCTGGACGTACTGGTGCACCGGCATCAGTTCGACCGCGGTGACCCCAAGGGAGGTCAGGTGGTCGATGACGGCCGGTGTGGCCAGGCCCGCGTAGGTGCCGCGGAGTTCTTCGGGGACGCCGGGGTGGGTGCGGCTCAGTCCGCGTACGTGCGTCTCGTAGATCACCGAGTCGGCGTAGGCGTGCGAGGGCGAGCTGTCCCCGGTCCAGTCGAAGGACGGATCGACGACGACACCGCACAGGGTGGCCGGTCCGGAGCCGTCGCGGGACGCAGCGCCACGAGCGGGCGCCTTCCGCCGCGGCCCGTCGTCGGCCAGGTCGTGGATCGCCCGCGCGTACGGATCGAGCAGGAACTTCTCCGGGTCGCAGCGATGCCCGGCGGTCGGCATCCAGGGGCCGTGCACCCGGTATCCGTACCGCCGGCCCGGCCCGACGTCGGGCAGGTAGCCGTGCCACACCGAGCCGTCGGCCTCCGCGAGCGTCACGGCCTGTTCGGTGCCGTCCGCGTCCAGGAGGACGAGGTCGACCTGCTCGGCCACCTCGCTGAAGAGGGCGAAGTTCGTCCCGTCACCGTCGTACGTGGCGCCGAGCGGAAAAGGTCGGCCGGTCCACACGCGCACAAGGTCTCCCGTCGTCGTCCCTGGTGTCCCTGGTTCGACCTTCGGGCATGCGGCGGGTGCGCGCCTTTCCGGGAGCGCACCCGCCGCACCTTCGCCGCCATGGTCCGGTCAGGCGGGTTCGGCGACCTCAAGGGGCGGTGTCGGCTCGGGCGTGCCCACGCCGACGGGCAGCGGTACGGCCCGGGGCAGGGGCCGCGCCTCGATCGTGATGGGCGCCGGGCCCTTGGGAACCAGCGGTTCGCGGACCTCGGTACGGCTGCGCAGCGAGAACCACACGATGTGCTTGTCGTCGGCGGTGCAGCGGCCCCACCCGTCACTGAGCGCCGCGATCTCGGCCAGGAAGTCCGGCTCCGCGCGATGCTCCCCCTCGGTGGCCGGGTCGCCGTGCGAGACCGCGGTGATCAGATGCTGCCCGGTCCACCAGGTCTCGATCGCGGTCCGGCCCGCGGAGGCGTTCCGTGCCGCCGGCTCCAGCAGGAGACCGAGACCTCGCGACACGTCCGGAACGAGCTGTTTGAGCCCCCAGTACCTCAGATGGGCGGCCAGGATGCGTCGGATCTGACCGACGCGTTCAGGCACCAGATCCACGTCGAGGTGGTAGTAGCGGGGCACTGCGTGGTGGTTCATCGTTCATGCTCCTCACCGCGGAGGCTCGCGCTCCGACGCTTCGGCAGAGCCGTTGTGTGCACAGAACGTGAGCGGTGTTCGCTCGAGAGTCAGCACCACTTTCACCCCCCTACTCCATTCGTGCAACACGAGCGTGATCGGTCGAGCGCGCTGCGTTCAACAGGACGCGGCGCGCTTCAGCTCGCACCATGGGGGAGGGAGTGAACCCGTTGTGACGGCTCGCTCCCCCTCCGTGAACGGCCCGCGAGCCCCGCCGGGACTCGCCGTCGCGGGGGCCCAGGAGGTCGAGTGCGATGCGGGCGCAGCGCGTCACAGAAGACGTTGACCGGCAACTGGTGAGGTACCGCGCATGGCAGCGCCGCTTCCTCGCCTCGCCCGGCGACCCCGCGGTGCGCGCCCAGTTCGAGGACGCCGTGGCCGCGCTGTGCGCGGTGACGAGCGAGCGCTGCGGCCGTGAGGCGGCCGAGGCCGCGGAACGCCCGCCGCGCGGCGGCCGAAACGGGTCGGCCGACGCGTGAGACGAAACCGCGAGGAACGAAGCCGCAAGGAACGAAGCCGAGACGTACTCCGAGACGAGCAACGCACCGGACGACCCACGGAGGTGGACAGCATGTCGGTGGACCCCAGCCACGTCCGCATCCCCATCGAGGATGTGCGGCCCTGTGTGCACGGCGGCCTGCGCCCGGCGAAGGCAGTCGTCGGCGAGGCCGTCGAGGTCACGGCTGTCGTGTTCGCCGAAGGCTCCGCCATGGTCGGCGCCGAGGCGGTCCTGTACGCGCCCGACGGCCGCGCCCCCCGGCGTCGTCGGCCCATGCGGGAGTCGGCGCCAGGGACGGACCGGTGGACCACCGACATCACCCCGGACGCGGTCGGCCACTGGTCGTTCACCGTCGTGGCCTGGACCGACCCCATGGCCGCCTGGCAGCGCGACGCGGTGATCAAGGTGCACGCCGACGTGGACACCGGGGTCACCCTCGATGACGGGGTCCTGCTCTTCGAGCGTGCCGTCGCCCAGGCTCCCGACGACACGACGCGCTCCACCCTGCAGACCGCGCTCGGTCTGCTGCGCGATGACACACGCACCCCCCTCGACCGCCTCGCGGCAGCCACGGCACCCGAGGTGCGCGCGCTCCTTTCGGCCCATCCCCTGCGCGAACGCCTCACCGAGAGCGCGCCGTTGCCGCTGCTGGTGGAGCGGGAGCGGGCGCTGTTCGGTTCCTGGTACGAGTTCTTCCCGCGCTCGGAGGGCGCCGTCGTCCGCGAGGGGCAGCCGCCGAAGTCGGGCACCTTCCGTACCGCCGCCGAGCGGCTTCCGGCCATCGCCGCGATGGGTTTCGACGTCGTCTACCTGCCGCCGATCCACCCCATCGGAACCACCTTCCGCAAGGGCCCCAACAACTCCCTGTCCCCCGGCCCGCACGACGTGGGCGTGCCCTGGGCCATCGGCTCCCCCGAGGGCGGCCACGACGCGGTCCACCCCGACCTGGGCACCCTGGCCGACTTCGACGCCTTCGTACGCCGCGCCAAGGACCTGCACCTCGAAGTCGCCCTGGACTTCGCCCTGCAGTGCTCCCCCGACCACCCCTGGGTCAACAAACACCCCGAGTGGTTCCAGCACCGCGCCGACGGCTCCATCGCCTACGCGGAGAACCCGCCCAAGAAGTACCAGGACATCTACCCCCTGGCCTTCGACCGCGACATGCCCGGCCTGATCACCGAGACCGTACGCCTGCTGCGGTTCTGGATGGACCACGGCGTACGCATCTTCCGCGTCGACAACCCGCACACCAAACCGGTCACCTTCTGGGAGCAGGTCCTGGCCGACATCAACCGCACCGACCCCGACGTCATCTTCCTGGCGGAGGCCTTCACCCGCCCGGCCATGATGCGCACCCTCGCCGCCATCGGCTTCCAGCAGTCCTACACGTACTTCACCTGGCGCAACACCAAGGACGAACTCACCTCGTACGTACAGGAGTTGGCCAGTGAGACGGCCGCTTGCATGCGGCCGAACTTCTTCGTCAACACCCCCGACATCCTGCCCGAGTTCCTCCAGAACGGCGGCCGCCCCGCCTTCGAGCTGCGCGCCGTACTGGCCGCGACCCTAGCGCCGACGTGGGGTCTCTACAGCGGATACGAGCTCTGCGAGAACACGCCTCTCCAACCGGGCGGCGAGGACTATCTGGACTCCGAGAAGTACCAACTTCGGCCCCGCGACTGGGAGTCGGCGGAAAGCGCGGGCACCACCATCGCACCGCTGATCACCACGCTCAACACGATCCGTCGACGCCATCCGGCGCTGCACCGGCTGCGCAACGTGCACTTCCACCCCGTGGACAACGACCAGGTGATCGCGTACAGCCGCCATGAGCCCGGCGACACGGTGCTGGTGGTCGTGAACCTCGACCCGCACCACACCCAGGAGGCGACCGTACGCCTCGACCCCACGCGTCTGAACATCGCGCCCGGCTCTTCCTTCCGCGTGCGCGACGAACTGAGCGACACGACGTACACGTGGGGCGAGGTCATATACGTCCGTCTGACACCGGGCGTTTCCCCCGCGCACGTATGCGCGGTCGAGTGAGGAAGCACGCGCCATCAGCCGTGCGGCAACGGAGGATGCATGACCGTCAACAAGCCTGTGTCCGACCTGTTCGAGGACACGCCCGCCAAGGACCGCGATCCCGAGTGGTTCAAGCGCGCCGTCTTCTACGAGGTCCTTGTCCGCTCCTTCCACGACAGTGACGGCGACGGCATCGGCGACCTCAAGGGCATCACCGCCAAGCTGGACTATCTGCAGTGGCTCGGCGTCGACTGCCTGTGGCTGCCGCCGTTCTTCACCTCACCACTGCGCGACGGCGGATACGACGTGGCCAACTACGTCGCCGTCCTGCCCGAGTTCGGCGATCTCGGGGATTTCGTGGAGTTCGTGGACTCCGCGCATCAGCGGGGCATGCGCGTGATCATCGACTTCGTGATGAACCACACCAGCGACCAGCACCCGTGGTTCCAGGCCTCACGCACCGACCCCGATGGCCCCTACGGCGACTACTACGTCTGGGCCGACGACGACAAGCAATACCAAGACGCACGCATCATCTTCGTCGACACCGAAGCCTCCAACTGGACCTTCGACCCCGTCCGCAAACAGTACTTCTGGCACCGCTTCTTCTCCCACCAGCCCGACCTCAACTACGAGAACCCGGCCGTCCAGGAAGAAATCATCTCCGCCCTGCGCTTCTGGCTCGACCTCGGCATCGACGGCTTCCGCCTGGACGCCGTCCCCTACCTCTTCGCCGAAGAGGGCACCAACTGCGAAAACCTCCCCCGCTCCCACGCCCTCCTCAAACGCGTCCGCGCCGAAATCGACGCCCACTACCCCGACACCGTCCTCCTCGCCGAAGCCAACCAATGGCCCGAAGACGTCGTCGACTACTTCGGCGACTTCAAAGACGGCGGCGACGAATGCCACATGGCCTTCCACTTCCCCGTCATGCCCCGCATCTTCATGGCCGTCCGCCGCGAATCCCGCTACCCCGTCTCCGAAATCCTCGCCAAAACCCCCGCCATCCCCGCCGGCTGCCAATGGGGCATCTTCCTGCGCAACCACGACGAGCTCACCCTCGAAATGGTCACCGACGAAGAACGCGACTACATGTACGCGGAATACGCCAAAGACCCCCGCATGCGCGCCAACATCGGCATCCGCCGCCGCCTGGCCACCCTCCTGGACAACGACCGCAACCAGATCGAACTCTTCACCGCACTCCTGCTCTCCCTGCCCGGCTCACCGATCCTCTACTACGGCGACGAGATCGGCATGGGCGACAACATCTGGCTCGGCGACCGCGACGCCGTCCGCACCCCCATGCAATGGACCCCCGACCGCAACGCGGGCTTCTCCTCCTGCGACCCCGGACGCCTCTTCCTCCCCACGATCATGGACCCCGTCTACGGCTACCAAGTCACCAACGTAGAAGCCTCCATGTCATCACCCTCCTCACTCCTGCACTGGACCCGCAGGATGATCGAGATCCGCAAACAGAACCCCGCCTTCGGACTCGGCTCGTACCTCGAGCTCTCCTCCTCCAACGCCGCCGTCCTCGCCTTCCTGCGCGAATACAACGACGACCTGGTCCTGTGCGTGCACAACTTCTCCCGCTTCCCACAGCCCACCGAGCTCGACCTCCGGGCCTACGACGGCCGCAACCCCGTCGAGCTCATCGGCGGGGTGCGCTTCCCCGCCATCGGCGAACTTCCCTATCTCCTGACCCTCGCCGGCCACGGCTCCTACTGGTTCCGACTCTGCGAAAGAGCGCCTCGGACCGTGCGTTCCACAAAGTGATCGGACGTGACGTCATGTCTTCGCCTCTGCTGCTGTCGTACGACACCGAGCCTCATCCCATCGCCGGGCCGACGCTGACGGCTCTGCTGAGCCGCTGGCTGCCACGGCAACGATGGTTCGCTCACCGGGAGCGTGCCGTCACCGGCGTCTCCGTGACGGCCGCGACGGAGCTGGCCCCCGACATCTTTCATCTGCTGGTGCGGGTCGAACAGGACGGCCTCCCCCAGGACTCCGCCTGCTACCAGCTGCTGCTGGGCGCCGTCACCGACCTGCCGCCCCGCCTGAACGGCTGCCTCCTCGGCCGCATGGAGGGTCCGCGCGGCCAGGGCCTCCAGGTCTACGACGCGCTGTACGACCCTCGGGCCACGATCCTGCTCCTCGACCGGATCAGGCGCGGCGGCGTCACGGGAGCGCTCCGCTTCGAGTCGTTCCCCAGGTCCTCGGTACCCGCGGGTCTCATGCCCCATGTCCTGGAGGCAGAGCAGTCGAACACGTCCATCGTGTACGGCGACGAGATCATCCTGAAGCTGTTCCGCCGGGTCCAGCCCGGCATCAACCCCGATCTGGAGATTCCCGGGGTCCTGGCCCGGCACGGGTACACCCGCGTGCCCCCACCGGTCGCGTGGTTCCACACATCCCAGCCGTTCTGGGGCACGCTCGGTGTCGTGCAGCGCTTCCTCCGCGGAGCGACGGACGGCTGGGCCCTGGCCCTGGAATCGGCGGTCGGCCAGGGTGACTTCTCCGAGCAGGCCAGGGAACTGGGCCGGTTGACGGGCGAGTTGCACGTGGCGCTCGCCGAGTCGTTCCCCGTGGGCGAGCCGACCGCGGAGCACCACACGCGCCTTGCCGACCAGATGACACACCGGTTGCTGCACGCCGCGGCCACCGTGCCCGCGCTGCGCTCGCATGTGGCGGGCGTGCGCGAGGTCTTCATCAAGCTCGCCACCACGGACGGCGGTCTGCACCTGCAGCGCATCCACGGCGATCTCCATCTGGGCCAGGTGCTGCACGCCGACGGCCGGTGGCACGTGGTCGACTTCGAGGGCGAGCCCGCCAAACCGCTGGCGGAACGGCGCGCCGATCGCTCCCCGATCCACGACATCGCCGGCATGCTGCGCTCCTTCGACTACGCCGCCCACGTCGAGAAGGGGGCGCGGCCGGAATGGGCGGCACGCTGCCGCAAGGCCTTCTGCGACGGATACGGCGACACGGGTCTCTTCGATCCGCAGGACGTCCCGGTACTTCTGCACGCACACGAAGCCGACCGGGCCGTCTACGAGGTCCTCTACGAAGCGACGCACCGCCCCGACTGGATCACCGTCCCCCTGCGGGCCGTCGCACGTCTCGCCCGCCACCACTGAGCGCCCGCCACCCTGATCGCCCGCCCACGGTTCGAGGAGCAGCACACATGGCCGTCACCGACGTGTCCCCCGCCGCAACAGCCGACACAGCGACCGCAGCCGTCCGCGCGACCGCGGCCGTCCGCGGCGCGTGCGCGGTGCCTCCACTGGCCGCCGGCGACCGGGACCGGCTGCTGCGCGGCGCGCACCACGACCCGCACGCCGTGCTCGGTGCGCATCCCGTGCCCCACGGGGTGCATCTACGGTGCCTGCGGCCCGGTGCGAAGGCGGTGTCCGCCGTCATGGACGGCCTCGTGTGGGAGCTGCACGACGAGGGAGACGGCCTGTTCTCGGGCGGCATCCCGGTCGTCCAGGGACCCGCGCCCTACAGGCTGCGCGTGCGGTACCCCGAGGCCGTCCTGGAGGTGGAGGATCCCTACGGGTTCCTTCCCACCCTGGGCGAGCTGGATCTGCATCTCATCTCCGAAGGGCGCCACGAGGAGCTCTGGACGGCGCTCGGCGCGCACGTGGGAGAGCACCAAGGGGTGCAGGGCACGCGGTTCGCCGTGTGGGCCCCGAACGCGCGCGGCGTGCGGATCTGCGGCGACTTCTGTCACTGGGACGGAACCGCGCTGCCCATGCGGTCCCTCGGGTCGTCGGGCGTGTGGGAGCTCTTCGTACCCGGACTGGGCGAAGGGGCGATGTACAAGTTCGAGATCACCCGGGAAGACGGTTCGCGTACGCAGCGCGCGGACCCGATGGCGCGCCGCACGCAGACCCCGCCCGCGACGGCCTCCGTCGTGACGAGCAGCCACCATGAGTGGGGCGATGCCCAGTGGATGGAGCGCCGGGGTGACCGCCCGGTCCACGAGGCGCCGATGTCCGTGTACGAGGTCCACCTCGGATCGTGGAAACAGGGAGCCACCTACCGTGAACTGGCCGATGAACTCGTTTCCTACGTACGGGAGTTGGGATTCACCCACGTCGAGCTGATGCCGGTCGCCGAGCACCCCTTCGGCGGCTCCTGGGGCTACCAGGTCACCGGCTTCTACGCCCCCACGGCACGTTTCGGACCTCCCGACGACTTCAAGTACCTGATCGACACGCTGCACCAGGCCGGGATCGGCGTCCTCCTGGACTGGGTCCCCGGCCATTTCCCTCGCGACGACTGGGCACTGGCCTCGTTCGACGGCCGCCATTTGTACGAGCCGCAGGACCCGCGGCAGGCGGAGCACCCCGACTGGGGCACCCTCGTGTTCGACTACGGCCGCAAGGAGGTCCGCAACTTCCTTGTCGCCAACGCCACTTACTGGTGCGAGGAGTTCCACATCGACGGGCTCCGGGTCGACGCCGTCGCCTCCATGCTCTACCTGGACTACTCCCGCGAGGAGGGGGGCTGGTCGCCCAACGCCCACGGGGGGCGGGAGAACCTGGACGCGGTGGCCTTCCTCCAGGAGATGAACGCGACGGTCTACCGCCGCTGCCCCGGCGTCGTCACCATCGCCGAGGAGTCCACCGCCTGGGACGGGGTCACCCGGCCCACGGACCGGCCTGGCGCGGGCGGGTTCGGCGGCCTTGGGTTCGGGCTGAAGTGGAACATGGGCTGGTCGCACGACTCGCTGGCCTACATCTCCCACGAGCCCGTGCACCGCAAGTATCACCATGACGAGATGACGTTCTCGATGGTGTACGCCTACAGCGAGAACTACGTCCTGCCTCTCTCGCACGACGAGGTCGTGCACGGAAAGCAGGCGTTGGTGTCGAAGATGCCGGGCGACTGGTGGCAGCAGCGCGCCAACCACCGCGCCTATCTCGCCTACATGTGGTCCCACCCCGGCAAGCAACTCCTCTTCATGGGGCAGGAGTTCGCGCAGGGCGCCGAGTGGTCGGAGGCCGAGGGGCCTCAATGGTGGGTGCTCGAGGAGAATCACCCTGCCCACCTGGAACACCGCGCGGTCCAGCGTCTCGTGGCCGACCTGAACCACCGTTACGTCGCGACACCCTCCCTGTGGGAGCGTGACACCTCCCCGTCGGGCTTCACCTGGATCACCGCCGACGCCGCCGAGGACAATGTCTTCGCCTTCCTGCGCCACGCCTCCGACGGCAGCCCGCTCCTGGCCGTCTTCAACTTCTCGCCGGTGGTACGCCACGACTACCGGCTCGGCGTGCCCCCCGAGGCGGGCGACGCCTGGGAGGAGATCCTCAACACCGACGCGTCGCGCTACGGCGGCAGCGGCGTCGAAAACGGAAGCCCGTGCAGCCCGGACCCCCAGCCCCACCACGGTTTCGCGACGTCCCTCGCGTTGACGCTTCCCCCGCTGGCGGCTCTCTGGCTGAGGCCGATCAAGTCCGCGTGAGGGGGCCGCTCTGCCCTTGCGGGTCCTCGCTCAGGAACTCCGCGACCAGTTCCGGCGGGTTGGCGGCGCGGGTCAGGGCGAACGTCTCGTCCGGGTCGGACAGGTCGTAGAGGATGACCGGCAGGGGCCGTCCGAGCGCGCTGACGAGGCGACCTTCGGCGTGGAGTTGGCGCGCCACGTCGGCGCAGACTTCGTGGAACTCTAGTGGTCAACAGCTCTTCTCCTCCGCCGTGTCAGGTCAAGCGCACAGCAGCCCCAGCCCGAAGGGCTCTACCGTTCGGTGACCACGGTGTTCACTGCCCCGAGCCGGAGGTCGAGATCCGCACCCGGTGGATGCCGTGGTCGGAGTCGGCGGAGTCGGCGGACAGGAACGTTGCCAGGGCCTGGGCCTCTTCGGTGACCGCGGTGTGCTCCGGGCGGGTGAAGCGGGCCAGTGGGGTGACCGTCACGGTTTTTTCCTCCACGGTCCACGTGGCGGCGACCCTTCCGTCGACCAGGACGACACGTGCTCCGGCGACCGACAGGCCTCGGTGGGCGTCGTCGATGATCCGGCTGCGGTCGTGGTAGCCGAGGATGGCATTGTCGAACGCCGGCAGGAACCGCACCGGAGCGGGTGTGTCGGGGTCAGGGCGCGGTGCGTCGGGGAGGTCGAGGAGTTCCCGGCCCCGCTCGTCCCGGAAGGTGATCAGCTCATCGCGCAGTGCGGCGACAGCGGCCGACAGCCCGGCGAGTCCGCACCAGGCGCGCAGGTCGGCCGACGCGGCGGGGCCGAAGGCGGCCAGATAGCGCCGCAGCAGTGCCTGTCCCACGGGGTCGGAGCCGTCCGATGAGGGAGGGACGACCTCGCGCTCCAGCCAGGACGCCAGCGAGAGGTACCGAACTCCCGCCTTCGTCCGCCACAGTCCGCGCGGCGGCAGCTGCACCACGGGAACGACGGCCAAGAGCATCTCCCCCAGGGCCCGCGGCCCTGGCTCCGGCCAGCGTTCGGCGAGCGCACGAGCGAGCTGGGTCATCGAGCGCGGCTCACCGTCGGCCATGACCTCGCGGCCCGCCGCCGCGAGCTCGTCGTGGTCCGTCCCGTCGAGTTCGCCGCGGTAGACACCGAGTACGCGTTGACGCAGCATCGTGTCGTGTCGGGCGCGCCAGGCCAGGGCGTCGTCGGCGGTGACGAGGTGCATGGTGCGGCGCATGAGGTGGGTGCGCACCACGCGCCGCCGTACGAGGTGGTCCGAGAGCTCCGTCGGGTCGAACGCCCGCAGCCGAGACCAGAGGCCGAAGAACGGCTCCTGCGGTTCCTGCGCCTGCAGACCGCCGAGATGTGCGACGGCGTCGAGTGCCGGTACGTCGGCACGCTCGAGGAGCAGCTGCCGGGCGAGCGTCGCGCGGTTGAGCGCCCGGTGGTCGAGAACGGTCATGGGCGGCCTCCTGCGGCGTGCTCGGACCAGTAGCGGTTTCATGGTGGACCCGCGAGGGATGTCCCCGTGGCCGGCGTGCTGGGCGGTCTCGGCGCTCGCACGCATCAGCGGGAGCCGACCCGGGTCGCGGGCCGCGGGGCGGCCTGGTCAAACAGCGTGATCGCCGGTCGCGCCGTCGATGAGTTCCCGCAGGATGTCCATGTGGCCCGCGTGCCGCGCGGTCTCCTCGATCATGTGGATGAGCACCCACCGCAGCGACATGCTCGCGCCGAACCGCGCCGTGCCGAGCTCCTCGATCCCGACCTCGCCGATCACCTCGTCGGCGGCGGCCCGCGCCCGCCCGTAGTAATCCACGACGTCGGCGGTGCTCTCGTGCGACTCCACCCGCAGGTCTGCGCCCTCGTCCTCCGGATCGAACGGGAAGGGCTCCATCTCGCGCCCGAAGGTCTCGCAGAACCATCCGTACTCGACGACGGCGAGATGCTTGACCAGGCCGAGCAGAGTCGTCCCCGACGGCGTCATCGGCCGGCGCAGCTGCTCGTCGTCGAGACCGTCGAGTTTCCACAGCACCGCGTCACGGTGCCGGTCGAGGCTGGCGTACAGGCTCTCCTTCTCGCCGCCGATGAACGGCACGTTCGTCACCATGCACGGCACCCTAACGGGCCCGCTTACTTGTTCGGGTCCCGGAAGCGGCCGAACGCCTTCGTCAGGGCGCTCAGCGGCGAGCCCTCCGCCTTGACATGTCCGGGCGTCGACGGCCGGGGCACGCCGTCGCCGCCGGCCACCTCGGCGAGCGCGGCCTGCGCCGCCTCGGCCGCCTGCTGGTACAGGTCGCGGGAGTTCGTCATGGCCTCCAAGGCCTCGGCGTACTTGGTGACCATGCCCTGGGCGTGGGTCAGCTCCTCGTCCGGGGTGAGCAGGTGCCAGCCTTGTCGCAGCCGGGTCAGGGCCCGCTCGGCCTCGGCGGGCAGCGGCCGCGGCAGGGCGGCGAACTCCTTGATCCTGTCGAGGAGTTCGGTCGGTTCCGAGCCGTCAAGGAAGACGGTGCGCACCGAGAAACGCTCCGCGTCGTACCCTTCCGTCTGCGGCGCCGTGGGCAGGACCACGGCGCCGCCGCGCGGCATCCGTACGCTCAGCTCCCGCTTCATCGCGAAGTCGGCGATCTGCGCCTGCTCCGGCGTGCCCCGGTGCTCGACCACCCTGTGCCGCAGGCTCGGGGGCAGGAACGTGGAGAGCGGCCGCTGCCCGACCGCGTCCGGCGTCATCGCCTCGTGCACCACGAGATGGATGTACCAGCTCTGGCGGGTGCAGTCCCGCAGCCGGTGGCGCAGCTCGTCGTCGTCCTTCGGCAGGTGGTTCGTCGTCCGCAGGCGCACGCCCGGCACCGTGTCGTGGTCCCAGTCGACCCGGTCGGAGTCGGGCCAGAACATCAGGGCGGGCGACGGCCAGTGCGCTTCCCAGGCCCGCTCCGCCTCGGCGGCGAGGACCCACGTGACGCCCTCGCCCTCCTTGCGGCGGCTCTCGGGGTCGTACAGCGTCAGCTGCGCGCGGACCGTGACCTCGTCGGCCACGCGCCAGCGGGCCTCGAAGAGGCGGCGGGCGGACGGGCCGGGGTCGGCGGACTCGTCCCGCGGATGAAGGACGGTGGAGCGGACCGCCTCGACAGGATCGAGGTCCAGGAAGTCGTCAAGCACCCCGGCCGCCTTGAGGGCGATCAGGTTGCGCCGGACGTCCTGCTCGGGCTCGGGCCCGAGGTGGCGCCCGCGCCCCAGCCACGCGGTGTCGGGGACGGTGGTCGAGGAGGTGCTTTTCTTGGCCATGGAGTCGTTCTGTGAGTGGTCGGGGCCCGACCAGTATGGCCCGTGGACCTGAGGAGGAGAGCGGTACCCCGCACCGCCGCTCCACCACGCGGGACGGACCGTACGTTAGGCGTCAAGCCGCTCCGATGCAGCCATCGCAGGTCAAACGGGGGCGGCCGCGCTCCGGCCGGGAACACGAGCCGGCAGCGGCGGGACCGATGAGTATGCGTGGCGGACGGTGTCTGAAGAGTGAGAGGGACGGCCACCCGCCACGTCCCCCGTTGAGGAGTGATGCGCGATGAGGTTGGTACTGCAGGAATTCCTGACCCTCGACGGCGTCTACCAGGGCCCGGGCGCGCCGGACGAGGACACTAGTGACGGGTTCACCCGGGGCGGCTGGTTCGTGCCGCACCTGGACGAGGAGTTCGAACGCCTCGCCGGCACCTGGCTCGGCCGGGCCGACGCGTTCCTCTTCGGCCGTCGCACGTATCTGAACTTCGCGCGGGACTGGCCGAAGATGACCGAGCACCCCGCGGCCGCCATCCTGAACGGCCTGCCGAAGTACGTCGCCTCACACAGCCTGACCTCGGCCGAGTGGGACCCGACCACGATCCTGTCCGGCGACATCCCCGACCAGGTCGCCGAGCTGAAGCGGCAACCCGGCCGCGAACTGCAGATCCATGGCAGCGGACGACTCGGCCAGTCCCTGCTGGCAGCCGGCCTGGTCGACGAACTGCGCCTGGCGATCGCACCCGTGATCGTCGGCACGGGCCGCCGCCTGCTGCCGGACGGTGGCGCACCCACCGGCCTGCGCCTGCTGAGCAACGAGACGACCCCGGGCGGACTGGCGATCCACGTCTACGAATCGACGGGCCACCCGCAATACGGAACGTACGGCGCCGACGCGTGACAGCCGGGCACGCGCGCGTGGCGGTTCGGCATCCGGGGCCGGGTTTCGCCTAGAAACGCCTTCATGTGTCACTACTGCGGTTGCCGGGAGATTCCTCTGATCAAGGAGTTCATCGCCGAACACGAGCGCGTCACCGATGCGGCGGGAGACGCGGTCCGTGCCCTGGAGCAGGGGGACACCGCCGTTGCGCGTGCGCTCGTGGACGTCATGGCCCGCGAGCTGGACGCGCACTGGCGGGGTGAGGAGAACGGCCTGTTCAGGGTGATGCGCAAGGACCCCGAGTACGCGGACTACATCGCGAGCCTGGAGCGTGAACACCGTGAGCTCGCGCGTCTGTTGCCCGCTCTCGATCTCTCGGACGCCGACGACGTGCGCACCCTCACCGAAGCCGTCGACGAGTTGCACCGGCACATCGCCAAGGAGGAGGACGGCCTGTTTCCGGCCTCGCTCACGGCGCTCGACGGCGAGGAGTGGAACCTCTCCATGGCGGCCTGGCGTGCGGCGCATCCCATGTGAGTGCCAGGGGACCCGGGTTGGTCCCTTCCCGTGGAACCGGTGGCGCGTCCCGGCCGTCCTGCGGCGGTGACGCCGCCGTCCCGGATACGTTCCGCGGCCATGGACACCCTCATCTTCGGCGGCCTCCTGGCCACCCTGTACGCCCTTCACCGGCAGCGGTCACGGGCCGTGCTGCTCGGCGGCTGGTGGATCATGCTCGTGCTCACGGTCCTCCTGCTCGCTCATCACATCACCAGCGGCCTCAAGTTGGGGTTGAACTACTGATGAGCACTCTGACGGGCCCGCTGCCGGGGACCGAACGCTTCAGCGTGCTCGGCAAGGTCCAGTACTGGTTCGCCTGCTTCTTCGCCGCCGGCTGGACGGGCGTGGTCTGCGGCGGCCTCGGCGTGCAGTTCATCTCCTGGGACTACCCCTGCCCGCTGTGCATGGTGCAGCGCATGTTCATGCTGCTCGCCGCGCTGGGGGCGGCGTACATCGTGCGCCGGGGCATGACCGGCACGATCACGGGCCGCGACTACATGATGGGCTGGGGGCTTGCCCTGGTCGCCGTGATGTGCGGCGCCTTCGCCTCCTGGCGGCAGACGATGCTGCACATCCTGCCGGGCGACAAGGGCTACGGCGCCCCCGTGCTCGGTCTGCACATGTATGTCTGGGCCTGGATCCTCTTCATGGCCTCAGTGGTGGCGATCGGCATCGTGATGGCTTTCGCCCACTCCACGGCCGACACCACGGTGCCCGTGCGGGGAGCGCGGGGAGGGCAGGGTGCGTACGGCATGGCCGGCCGCGTCGTGCTCGGCTTCCTCGCCCTGGTGATCGCGGTGAACCTGGTCGCCGTCTTCCTCCTGGAGGGCTTCCACTGGTTCCTGCCGGACGACCCGGACCGCTACCGCTTCTTCTACGACGTCGGGATCATGGACTGAGGCGCCCCATCGCGCTAGGCCGCTTCATAGTGGTGAGCCCTGCCGCCGCGCCACTTCACCCACGCCGGGTCGTCGAGCAGCACTTCCGCGTCCGGCAGGCCGGCCCGGCGCAGGAACTCGATGACGTCGGCATCGGAGTGCGCGAGGCCGAGGATCTTTCCGCGCGCGGTCACTCTGCGCCCGCCCGTCGGGGAGAGCGCGTGGACGATGATCGGCGCGGTCTGCATGTCTCCAGGGTGCTCCGTGACGCTCGGGTCAGCACTCCGAGCGGCCGGAACCGCCTATGCCCCGCCGGCCGCCGTCCCCGCCTGGAAGGTTTTCCGGTAGGCCTGCGGCGAGACCCCGATGGCCGCGTGCAGGTGCTGTCGCAGTGACGTCCCGGTGGCGAAACCGACCTCCGCGGCGACCCGGTCCACCGACAGGTCGCTGGACTCCAGCAGATGCCGCGCCCGGTGCACCCGCTGCTGGATCAGCCAACGGCCGGGGCTCGTGCCCGTCTCCTCCTGGAAGCGGCGGGCGAAGGTGCGCGGGCTCATCCGCGCGTGCGCGGCCAACTCCCGCAGGGCGAGCGGCCGGTCGAGGTGCTCCAGGGCCCAGGAGCGGGTGGCCGCGGTGCCCGCGGCGCCCTCGTCAGGGATCGGCTGCTCGATGTACTGGGCCTGGCCGCCTTCTCGCCACGGGGGCACGACACAGTGCCGGGCGACCCGGTTGGCGATGGCGCTGCCGTGGTCGGAGCGCACCACGTGCAGGCATACGTCGACCCCGGACGCGGCGCCCGCCGAGGTGAGCACGTCACCGTCGTCCACGAACAGCACGTCGGGGTCCAGGTCGACCTGGGGAAACATCTTCCGGAAGTGATCGGCGAGCGCCCAGTGCGTCGTCGCGGGCCGCCCGTCGAGCAGACCGGCCGCGGCGAGCGTGAAGGCCCCCGTACAGATGGACACGAACCGCGTGCCGGGCCTGATCCGGGCGAGCGCGTCGCGCACCGGATCCGACAGCTCGGCCGCCAGGTACCGCAGGTCGTACGGCGGTATGACCACCGTGTCCGCACTCTCCAGCGCCTCGGGGCCGTGCCCGACGTTGATGCTGAAGTCGGCGTTGGTGGCCACCGTACGGTCCGCTGTCGCCGCGCAGGTCAGCACCTCGTAGGCGCCGGGGACCAGCGAGAAGACCCTGTCAGGGATGCCCAGCTCGAAGGGGTAGACGCCGTCGAGCGCGAGGACGACCACACGGTGCGGGCGACCGGCGAGGAGTTCCATCGACACTGAAGCCATGGCACGATCCTATCGCTTAATGGCAATCGTGCCATTGCCCAGGTCAGGCCTGTGCCGCACGCTGGATCCATGACCAACAACACCGCGTCTCAGCCCACCGAGCCGACTCGCTCGACCCAGCCGGCCATGAAGGCCATCAGCCAGGACGTCCTCGGCGACCCCGGCGTACTGAAGGAGATCGAGGTCGCACGCCCCGAGCCCGGAGTCGGCCAGGTCCTCGTCGCCGTGCACGCCGCGGGCGTGAACCCCACCGACTGGAAGCACCGCCGGTCCGGCGCCTTCCTGGGTGAGCCGCCGTTCACGCTCGGCTGGGACGTGTCGGGCGTCGTCGAGGCGGTCGGCATCGGCGTCTCGCTGTTCGAGCCGGGCGACGAGGTGTTCGGGATGCTGCCGTACCCGTACGGGGCCGGTTCGCACGCCGAGTACGTGACCGGACCCACCCGCGCCTTCGTGCCCAGGCCCGCGGGGCTGAGCCACGTCGAGGCGGGTGCCCTGCCGCTGGTCGCGCTGACCGCCTGGCAGGCCCTGGTCGACAACGCCCAAGTGGAGCCGGGTCAGCGGGTGTTGGTGCACGCGGCGGCCGGTGGTGTGGGCCATGCGGCGGTGCAGATCGCCAAGGCCCGCGGCGCGTACGTCATCGGTACGGCCTCCGCGGCGAAGCACGACTTCGTGCGCGGCCTGGGCGCGGACGAGGTCATCGACTACCGCACCGCCGACTTCGTGAAGGAGGCCCGCGACATCGACATCGTCCTCGATCCCCTGGGCGGTGACGACCGGCTGCGCTCCCTGGAGGTGCTGCGGCCTGGCGGCATCCTGGTGTCGATCCTGCCGGGCAACTTCGGCGAAGTGGCCGAGCGGGCCGCCGAGTTGGGCGTGCGAGCCACGGACATGCTGGTGGAGCACGACCAGGCGGGCATGGCGGCGGTCGCGGCGCTCGCCGAGTCCGGGCAACTGCGGGTGCACGTCTCGCAGACGTACCCCCTCGCGGATGCCGCCAAGGCGCACGCCGAGGCTGAGACGGGCCGCGTCACGGGGAAGCTGGTGCTCACGGTCCGCCCGTAGGCCCCGGGAGCCACAGCGGCTACGCGGCCATGGCGGGCGGCACCGGATCCGGCGCCGCCCGCCATGCGGCGTCGCCCGCCATGGCCGCACGGTTCACTCGTAGAGCCCGGGTCACCCGCTACCCGTAGAACTCCGGTCGCTCCACCAGCTCGACCTCGACGCGCCCGCCATCACGCTGGGACGCCAGGCCCGCCTCGCACACGGCCGCGGCCGCATAGCCGTCCCAGGCGCTCGGCCCCGTGACCTCGTCCCCGCGGGTCGCGTCCACCCAGGCCTGCACCTCGCGGTCGTAGGCGTCCTCGAAACGCTCGACGTAGTCCGGGGGTACGTGACCTCCCCAGCGGCCCTCGGTGCTCACCCGGGGGCCCTGCTCGTCCCCGATGCGCACGACGCCCCGCTCGCAGACAGCCTCCGCCTGGACCTGGTAGCCGTAACCGCAGTGGCCGAAGATCTCGACGTCGGCGAGCGCACCCGACGCGGTCTCCAGGAGGACGAACTGAGGGTCGTTCATGCCTGCCGGTGCCAGCGACGAAGCCGTCGGCTTGAGCACGGTGACGGCCGCGATCTCCTGGCCGAGCAGCCAGCGCGTCGCGTCCACCTCATGGGAGACCGAGCTGGTGATGAGCATCTCGTCGGTGAACCCCGGCGGCATCGCCAGATTGCGGTGGCGTTGGTGCAGCATCAGGGCCGCGCCCAACTCGCCGCTGCGGAGCAGCCCTTCGAGCTTGACGTACTCGGCGTCGTAGCGCCGCATGAAGCCCACCTGGACGCGCCGATGCCCGAGCCGCTGCTCCGCATCGAGGACGCGCAGGGAAGAGGCCGTGTCCGGAGTCATCGGCTTCTCGCACAGCACCGGCAGATCACGGCCGATGGCTTCGATCAGGGCCGCCTCGTGGGCCTCGCCGGGGGAGGCGATGAGTACGGCGTCCACCTCTCCCGCCGCCATGGCGGCCGCCGGGTCGGTGTAGGCCGTGCACCCGTCGATCGTGGCGGCCAGGGACTTCGCCCGCTCCGCCTCGATGTCGGCGACGGCCACCACCCGCGCCCCGCTGATGACCTCGTGGAGCCGGCGCACATGGTCCGCGCCCATCTTGCCGGTGCCGATGACGGCCACACCGAGTCCTCGCTGAGATGGCATGACGATGGTGTCTCCCCTCCTGGTGCCCTCTGGTCAGGAACTACCCGCCATCATCCGCTCAGGGGTGGGGGTGCCCCTGGTCGGGGTCGTCGTCAGGGGTCTGCCAGGTGGTGCCGCGCTGGGCCTCGCCGCTGGGAGGATTGGCGTTGTGCGGGGGCGTGGTGGGCTCGGTGCGACGGGCCGCGCGGCGCCGGCCGCTGACGAACATGGTGAGCAGCCCGATGACCACGAAGAGGCCGACGATGATGAAGATCAACGAGCCGCCGCCCTCGACGGCCAGAACGGTATAGCTGTGAGTACGCATAACGATGATCTACCCCGTCCGAGGAGAAAAAGCGCCCGCCAGTGGGATGGGGCGTGCCGAGCCGCGTGCCGCCCCCGGCCCGATGCCGGAGTACAGCGCGACGTGAGGCCCCGCGATGGGGATGATGGAGCCGAAAGGGATCACGGGCGCGGGCCGCTGACGCGGGTCGTCTCCCGGCCTCGCGAGGTCGGGCGCCGGTAACCCGGAGGGTGGGGCGCCCATCGACCTCAGAACGGTACGAAGATGAACAGCGAAAAGGCACCTGCAAACCAGAACGTAGCCAGCAGCTCGGTGTTCGGAGCACCCTGTTGGGTCAGTCTGACCACGCGTGATCTAGAGACTGCGGAGGAGTTCTACCACGCCGTACTGGGGTGGGACTGGCGCATCGGAAAACTGGGCGACGAGTACAGATTCGCGAGTGTGAACGGTGTGCCGGTGGCTGGGGTCTCGGCCGTGGAGGCCGTGGGGCGGACGGCTGTCGCCTGGACTCCCTTCTTCGCCGCGTCCGACGCGAACGAGACCGTGGCCCGCAGTCAGGAACGCGGCGGGACGACCGCCGTGGGGCCCATCTCGTTCCCTCCCGGGCGAGCGGCGCTGCTGGCCGACCGCGAGGGGGCGGTATTCGGCATCTGGGAGGGCGAGCTGGTGTCCGACTGGGAGGAATGGCGCCGCGCCGCACCGGTCTTCGTGGAGCTCTACACCCGGGACGCCTTCGACGCGGCCATCTTCTACGCCGAGGTCCTCGGCTGGGCGTCGACCGCCTCCGGGTGCTGCGAGGTCCACTACGAGGACGACAAGGTCGTCCTGCGCAGCGGGGGCGATGTCGTGGCCCGCATCCATTCGGGCGCGGTGGAATCCGCGCCCGATCCAGAGATCCGCCCTCACTGGCAGATCCACTTCACGGTCGACGACGTGGATGCCTGCGTCCAGGCCGCGCGAGCCTACGGCGGCAGCCTCCTGCACCGCGCGGAGGGGGCGGCGGAGGCGCTCCTGAGTGATCCCGACGGGGCGCGCTTCGTCGTGACCCAGCTCAAGGCCTGAGCAACCAGCTCAAGGCCTGAGCAGCGTCTTGATCATGCCGTCTTCCTTGTCCTGGAACATCTGGTACGCCTTGGGGCCGTCTTCCAGGGTCATGTGGTGGGTGGCGAAGTCGTCGACTCCGAGCGGGTCCTCGTCGGTGAGGAGGGGGAGGATGTCGTCCACCCAGTGCTTGACGTTGGCCTGTCCCATGCGGAGCTGGATCTGCTTGTCGAACATGGTCAGGAGCGGCATGGGGTCGACCGAGCCGCCGTAGACACCGGAGAGGGAGACGGTGCCTCCCCGGCGGACGATGTCGATCGCCGCGTAGAGGGCGCTGAGCCGGTCGATGCCGGCGCGGTCCATGAGCTTCTCGGCCACGGCGTTCGGCAGCAGGCCCACGCCCCAGTGGGCCGCCTTGGCCAGGGGCGCGCCGTGTGCCTCCATCCCTACGGCGTCGATGACGGCGTCCGTGCCGCGCCCGTCCGTCAGGTCCCGGATCTTGTCGCCGAGGTCCTTGCCGTACCGGCGCAGGTCAAGGGCCTTGACGCCGTCGCCGTAGGCGCGGCTCAGGCGCTCGGGCACCAGGTCCACGCCCACGACGAGGCTCGCGCCCCGGTGCAGCGCGATACGCGCCGCCATGGCGCCGATCGGCCCAAGGCCCAGGACGGTCACCGTGCCGCCGGGCGGGATGTCGGCGTACTCCACCGCCTGCCAGGCAGTGGGCAGCACGTCGGACAGGAACACGAACCGGTCATCCGCGGGGCCCTCCGGCACCTTGATCGGCAAGGTGTTGCCGAACGGCACCCGCAGCAGTTCCGCCTGCCCGCCGGGCACCTGCCCATAGAGCTTGGTGTATCCGAAGAGGGACGCGCCCGTGCCGCGCTCCTTGACCTGGGTGGTCTCGCACTGCGATTGCAGGCCGCGGTCACACATGAAGCAGTGCCCGCAGGAGATGTTGAACGGCACCACCACCCGGTCACCGGCCGACAGTTCGGTGACTCCGGCGCCGACCTCCTCGACGATCCCCATCGGTTCGTGCCCCAGGATGTCGCCGGGGTCGAGATAGGGCCCAAGGACCTCGTACAGATGCAGGTCCGAACCACAGACACCGGTGGAAGTCACCCGCACGATGACGTCAGTCGGGTCCCGCAGCACGGGATCGGGGACGGTCTCGACACGGACATCGCGCTTGCCGTGCCAGGTGAGTGCTCGCATCGGGCTCTCCTTCGTTAGCGGCGACGCTCGGTCCCCTGCGGGTCTCCCGAGAGGGCGTCACTATGCGTGGGTACGTTCTCGCAGACGCCGGGCTGCCGCGGTCACGCCACGCGCGTGACGAGTGAGGCCGGCCCAGGGGTCCTTGTCGAGGCGGTCACCGAGGTCGCTGACGGTCCAGCGGCGCGCGGTCAGATCGGGTGCGTCCAGTTCGTCCCAGCCCAAGGGCGCGGCCACGGGGGCGCCCGGCCGTGACCGGACGGCGAACGGAGCGACCACGGTCTGGGCGTAGCCGTTGCGTGCCACGTCGAGATACAGCCGCCCCTTGCGTGCGTCCTTGCGGGGCTCGGTCGTCAGCTCCCGCTCGTGGCGCGCGGCCAGTTCGTCCGCGGCGGCGCGGGCGAACGCGAGCACGTCGTCGGCGTCGTCGCGCCGGTTCAGCGGCACGACGACGTGCAGGCCACGTGAGCCCGTGGTCATCAGGCCCGACGGAAGGTCCAGCTCATCGAGGAGTTCGCGCAGATGGTGTGCCGCGCGGCGCACGGGCTCGAAGTCGTCGCCGGGCGGGTCGAGGTCGAAGACGAGGCGGTCGGGGCGGCGCGGCCGGTCGGCGCGGCTCAGCCAGCGGTGGGGGGTGATGCACGCCTGGCCCGCGAGATAGACCAAGGTCGCCGTGTCGTCGCAGACCACATGGGTGACCTCGCCGCCCTCCTTGGACACCGTGGTGCGGTGAATCCAGTCGGGGAAGTAGTCGGAGACCTCCTTCTGGTAGAAGCGGTCCCCGTCGATCCCGTCCGGCATCCGCTCCAGCATCAGTGGCCTGCCGCGCAGTTCGGGCAGCATGCGCGGCGCCACACGCCGGTAGTGCTCGGCGAGGTCGGCCTTGGTGATGCCGTCCTCGGGAAACAGCTCCTTCTCGGCTCGCTTGACCTCGATCCTGCGTCGTCCGACCCGTAGCTCAACGCTGGAACTCACCTCGCCGCCTCCTTAGCGCGGATGCTTGTGCTGCCTCCTCACGCCCCGTCCGGACTACGGGAGCGGCGTACCTCCGGTGGCGTTCATGATCTCCGCGGTGATGAAGCTCGCGTGTTCCGAGGCGAGGAACACGTACGCGGGCGCCATCTCGGCGGGCTGGGCGGGCCGGCCCATCGGGGCCTGCTTTCCGAACTCCTTGGTGTCCGGCAGCGTGGCCGGGATCAGCGGCGTCCACACCGGCCCCGGAGCGACGGCGTTGACGCGGATTCCGTTCTCGACCAGCATCTGCGCGAGGCCCTGGGTGAAGGTGACGATGGCGCCCTTGGTCATGGCGTAGTCGAGCAGGTGCGGGCTCGGCTTGTAGGCCTGTACCGACGTGGTGTTGATGATCGAGCCGCCCGACGGGATGTGCGGCACGGCCATCTTGCACAGCCAGAACATGCCGTACAGATTCGTGCGCACGACACGGTCGAACTGCTCCGTGGAGATCTCCGTGATGCCCTCGGGCTGCGACATCTGGTACGCCGCGTTGTTCACCAGCACATCGATGCGTCCGAACTCCGCCACGGCTCGCTCGACCAGTCGCCGGCACTGCTCCTCTTCCCGGATGTCGCACGGCACGGCCAGACCACGACGCCCCGCCTTCTCGACGAGCCTGACCGTCTCCTGGGCGTCCCCCGCCTCCGTGGGCAGATAGGTGAACAGGACATCCGCGCCCTCACGTGCGTAGGCGATGGCCACGGCCCGGCCGATGCCGGAGTCGCCGCCGGTGATGACAGCTGCCCGGCCCTGCAGCAGTCCGCTCCCCCGGTAGGACTCCTCGCCGTGGTCGGGCGGCGGGTCCATCGGCCCGGTCCAGCCGGGGGTCTGCTGGTCCTGCTGGGCGAACTCCGGCTGCGGGTGCTTGGTCGTCGGGTCCTGCGGGCTGTCACTCATCGGTGCGCTTCCTTCCTCGGGTCCACTCTGGGTCCACTCTCTCCAGCTTGCTCCGCACCTCTCGGGGGCGCGAACGCCTGACTCCGCTCGCGGCACACGACCTGAGTGAACGGGAGCCATCGGGGCACCGGGTGTCCCGCGAGCCGCGGTCCCACACATTCCGATCGGCTCGCCGTGCGGGTGAGATCGGGGGTGCATAACCTGTACGCGGCCTCCGGACCGGTCGGTGGAAGGGAGCTGAGGTGAGCGAGAAGGACCAGCTGCGGACCTATCGGGACAAGCGGCACTTCGAGCGGACGAGCGAGCCGCGCGGCGAGCGCGGGACGCGGGACGCAGCGCGGACTCCGGCCGACGAGCCCGCGTTCGTGGTGCAGATCCACGACGCGAGCTCGGTGCACTTCGACTTCCGCCTCGAGGTAGACGGCGTACTGAAGTCCTGGTCGGTCCCGAAAGGCCCCTCCACCGATCCGCACGACAAGCGGCTCGCCATCCCCACCGAGGACCACCCCATGGAGTACCGGGACTTTGAGGGAGTGATCCCCAAGGACGAGTACGGCGGCGGGACCGTCATCGTCTGGGACCACGGCACGTATCGGCCGACCAGTCACGACAAGCGGAACCGGCCGGTGCCCTTCGACCAGGCCCTGGAGAACGGTCACGCCACGTTCGTCCTGCACGGCGAGAAACTGCGCGGGGAGTACGCGCTCACCCGCTTCCACAGCCGCGAGGAGAAGAGCGGAGGGTCCTCCGCGAAGCCGACCTGGCTGCTCGTGCGCACCGGCCACCACTCGGGTGGCGGCACCCCCGATCCACGGCGGGCGCGCTCGGCACGCAGCGGCCGTACGCTGCGCCAGGTCGCCGAGGCGCCGGACGCGCCGACCTGGCGTTCCGACCGGGGTGAGCGGAAATGACCGGCCTGCTGGACACGCTGCCGCCCGACCTGGCCGCCCGCACCCGCGAGGCGGCGCCGGGCGTCGAACTCGCGGCGTCCCCGATGCTGGCGACGCTCACCAACCTGCGGCAGTTTCCGGGCGGCTGGATCTTCGAACGGAAACTGGACGGTATCCGGGCACTCGCGGTGCGCGAGAACGGCACGCTGACGCTCCGGTCCCGGTCCGGTCGACGGCTCGACGCCACGTACCCGGAGATCATCGACGCGCTCGCCGGGCAGGACAGTGCGGACTTCACGGTCGACGGGGAGATCGTCGCCTACTCGCACGGCAGGACCGACTTCTCGCGACTGCAACAGCGCATGGGGCTCACCCGGCCCGCCGACGTGGCGGCGAGCAAGGTCGCGGTGACCTACTACGTCTTCGACCTGCTGCGCCTGGACGGCATGGACGTGCGGCGGCTGCCGTTGCGCACCCGTAAGTCCCTGCTGCGGCGCTCGATCACGTTCACCGCGCCGTTGCGGTTCAGCACCCATCGCAACGAAGGCGGTCCCGAGCTCCTCGCCGACGCGTGCGGGCGCGGCTGGGAGGGCCTCATCGCCAAGCGGGCCGACAGCACCTACCAGGCACGCCGCTCGGGTGACTGGCTCAAGCTGAAGTGCTCCCGGGGCCAGGAGTTCGTGGTGGGCGGGTTCACCGAGCCCGCGGGCAGCCGGTCGGGCATCGGCGCGCTGCTCATCGGCTACTACGAGGGCGAACGGCTGCGTTACGCCGGCAAGGTCGGCACCGGTTTCGACGCGCGCACCCTGATGTCCCTGCGGCGGCAACTCGACGAACTCCAGGTACGGCAATCGCCGTTCGCGGACACCGTCGCGGAGCGCAGGCCCCACTGGGCGCAGCCGCGTCTCGTGGCGCAGGTCGCCTTCACGGAGTGGACGCGCGACGGCATGCTGCGCCACCCCCGCTTCCAGGGGCTGCGGGACGACAAGAACCCGGCCGATGTGGTCAGGGAGCGCGGGGAGTCCTGAGCCGCGTGGCCGGCTACGTGGTCGCGTTGAGCCGGGCCGCCTGACGCGTCAGGTGGTCACGTTCGGGGAGGTTGGGCGCCTTGCGGGCCGCCTCGACGTAGAGCCGCGCCGCTTCCTTCAGGTCCCCGTCGCGCTCGTGGAGGTACGCCGCCACCGCGGCGTGCCGTGGCAGTGAGTCGTCGAGGGCCGCGAGCGCCGCCAGACCGGCGCGTGGTCCGTCGGCCTCACCGACGGCCACCGCGCGGTTGAGCCGGACGACCGGGCTGTCGGTCAGACGTACGAGCTCGTCGTACCACTCGACGATCTGCACCCAGTCGGTCTCCTCGGCGGTTTGTGCGTCCGCGTGGAGTGCGGCGATGGCGGCCTGGGCCTGGAACTCGCCCAGGCGGTCACGGGCGAGGGCGGCGTGCAGGATCCCGATGCCCTCGGCGATGGACGTGGTGTCCCACCGGCCGCGGTCCTGCTCGGCGAGCGCCACGAGGCTGCCGTCGGGCGCGGTCCGGGCGGCGCGCCTGGCGTGGTGGATCAGCATGAGGGCGAGCAGGCCCGCCACCTCGAGGTGGTCGATCGCGGCCGCGAGCTGCCGGGTGAGCCGGATGGCCTCGGCGGCGAGGTCGACGTCGCCGGAGTAGCCCTCGTTGAAGACCAGGTAGAGGACCCGCAGCACGGTGGCGACATCGCCGGGCTCGTCGAACCGCGTCTCGGAGACGGTTCGCTTGGCCCGGCTGATGCGTTGCGCCATGGTCGCCTCGGGCACCAGGTACGCCTGGGCGATCTGGCGGGTGGTGAGACCGCCGACGGCGCGCAGCGTGAGCGCGACCGCGGACGACGGCGTCAGCTTCGGGTGGGCGCACAGGAAGTAGAGCTGGAGCGTGTCGTCCACGGCGGACGCGGGTCCGGGTGCCGGCTCCTCGTCGACGAGGTCCTCACGCCGACGGCGTGCGGTGTCCGAGCGGGTCGCGTCGAGGAACTTGCGCCAGGCCACCGTGACCAGCCAGCCCTTCGGGTCCCGGGGCCGCTCGTCCGGCCAGACGCGGACCGCCTCGACCAGGGCGTCCTGTACGGCGTCCTCGGCCGCCGCGAAGTCGGCTCCGCGGCGGACGAGGATTCCGAGCACGCTCGGTGTGAGACTCCGGAGCTGGGCTTCGTCCATGTCCGGCCATCACTCCGTGGCGGTGGGCTTCGCGCCCAGGAACGGGCGGATCTCGAGCCACTCGTGGATCGGCTTCCCGCCTGCCCCGGGGGCGGCCGACAGTTCCCCTGCCAGTTCGAGCGCGCGGTCGTAGGTGTCGACGTCGATGACCATCCAGCCGGCGATGAGGTCCTTGGTCTCGGCGAAGGGGCCGTCGGTGACCGGCGGGCGGCCCTCTCCGTCGTACCGGACGAACGTCCCCTCGGGAGCGAGCGCCTGGCCGTCGACGAACTCCCCGGTCTTCTCCAGCCGGTCCGCGAAGTCGCGCATGTACTGCATGTGGGCCGTGATCTCATCAGGCGTCCAGCGCTCCATGGGTACGTCGTTGACCGCGGCCGGGGCGCCCCGGTAGTGCTTCAGGAGCAGGTACTTCGCCATGGTGTTCTCCTCGGTGCTGGTGCGGCCCATTGTGGTCGCGTTCACCACGGGGACGGAGCGGGATTCGGATTCTCGACATCGCCGCGCGACTCTTCTCGAATTTCTTTCGAGGAGCGCCCGGCCCGGAGACTCGGAGGAACAGTCTTGACGATCACGACCCGGACCGAGCGTTACGCCACCGGCGGCGCCGGCAAGCTCCTCGACATCCACGCCCCCATCCGTCCTTCCGGGCAGCGGGATGACCGGTGCGTGCTGCTCTGGCATGGCATGGGGCCCGACGAGCGAGAGGTGATGGCCTCGCTGGCCCGGGAGATCGCCGGGTTCGGTCCCACCGTCCTGGTCCCCGACTGGCGTTCGGACCGGCCCGACGGCGGCCGGGAACATCTCACCGACGCCCTGCGGTTCGCCCGCGACCACGTGGCCGCGTTCACCGGCGGAACCGGCCGTCTGGTCCTGGCGGGGTGGTCGGCCGGGGCAGCCGCCGCGTTGGGCGTCACCCTGCGGCCGGACGTCGTCGGCGGCTGGAGGCCCGCCGCGGTGGTGGGCGTGGCGGGCGGCTATCGGCGCCCGGCGCCCACCACGGGCACCGCGCCCCTCCACGCCGTCGGACGGGCGGTGGCACCGATACCCGTACGGCTCGTGCACGGCACCACGGACGAGATCGTGCCCGTCGATTCCTCGCGCGAACTGCACGAAGCCCTCCTCGCCCACGGCTGGGACTCCGAACTCTCCGAGCCGGTGACCGACCACGCCGGGGTACTCGGCTGTGTGTACGACCCGGCCGCGCACCGGTGCCTGGCGACGGACGAGCCGTCCGTATCGCGTATCGGGCGGGAGACAGCCCGCTTGATAGCGGGCGCGGTGTCCCCTTCCCGTTAGCGGTGTCCCCTGCCCGTAAGGGGAGCGGGGCTTTGGCACTGGGCAGGGCAGGGCCTTGGTCCTCGGGATGGGTGAGGAAGGTCCCGGTATGGCGCCTCCCGTCTGCGGAACCACCTGGCGAGACCGCGAACCAGATGGGGAGAGGGCGCTATGCCAAGGGACATCGGTGTGAGCAGCGAGCGCGAGCAGCAGCGGCGGGAGAGGCCTGCTCCGCGTGCGAGGGGGCAGGGCCGGGATGCGGGACGGGTGTGGACCGGCGTCAGGCCGTTCCGGCGGGGCGGAGGGCTGCGTCTTGTTCCGCCGCCCGGTGAACGGCGGGGTGCCGTGCCCGGCAACAGCTCGTCGCCGCGCGCTTCGGAGAAGGCGCGGGGTGCGCCGTGCTGGCTCAGCCTGGCCTCCGGTGACGTCCTGGCCGCCAAGAAGTTCTACGCCCGCGTTCTCGGCTGGTGCCACGTCCCGCTGATCGGTGCGCCGGACCGGGCTCGCTTCCTGGCGCTGCGGTGCGGAGCACCGGTGGGGACCATCAGCCAGGCCACGTGCGACCTGGGCGTCTCCGCGGGATGGATTCCGTACTTCGGCGTCGATGACGTGGACGCCATGGTGGGCAGGCTGCGCGATCGCGGCGCCACCGTCGCCGTAGGGCCGCTGTCCACGGAAACCGGGCGACTGGCCGTGGCCGCGGGTCCGCAGCAAGCGGTGTTCGGGCTGCGCCAGCAGGCCCCCGACCCCCGGTGGAGGGTGGGCACGGGCCCCGTCGCCCGGCTCGAGCTGCGCACCCGGGACATCTTCGCCGCCGCCTACTTCTACGGGGACGTACTGGGCTGGGCGGGCACGTCGGGCGACTGCTGCGACGTGGAGTACACGAACGGGCAGATCGAGGTGCGCGACGGGCTGCGCACGGTCGCCGCGTTCAGGGATGCCACGGCGTCCGGGTGGCAGCCGTGCTTTCGCGTGGCCGACGTCGGCGTGGCAGCCGTGGCGGCCACCGGCTGGGGCGGGCGGGTCATCTCACCGCCGGAAGGTCCCCGTGGCCGGCGCGAAGCCGTGCTGGCGGACCGTGAGGGCAACCCCTTCACGGTCGTGGCGAACTGAGCAACGCAGAACGAGAGAGTGAGGAGTCAGACGATGTTTCTGCAGGCGCCGGACGTGGACGAGGTCGCCGAGCCGGGTGGACGGGCACGGGGCGACAGCGTCGGGCTGCCGTGGATCGAGGAAGCCGACCAGGTCGCGCCGCGGGACGCCCGGGAGCTGTCGAAGCTCTTCTTCGAGGAGCTCAAGGCGCTTGATGAGGACTCCCCCGCCTACCTGTACACGCGCAACACCCTGATCGAGATGAACCTCTCGCTGGTGCACTACGTGGCCGGCCGCTACCGCAACCGCGGCAACGGCCAGCTGGAGGACATCGTCCAGGTCGGCATCGTGGGCCTGATCAAGGCGATCGACCGGTTCGACGTCGACCGCGGCTTCGAGTTCGTCTCCTTCGCGGTCCCTTACATCCTCGGGGAGATCAAGCGCTACTTCCGTGACACCAGCTGGGCCGTGCACGTACCGCGCAGACTGCAGGAGCTGCGGCTTCAACTGGTCAAGTCCCAGGAGCGGTTGTCCTCGACACTCGGCCGCGAACCCACGGTCACGGAGCTCGCGTCCGACCTCTCGGTGACCGAGGACCAGGTCCTGGAGGTGATCGTGGCGGCCAATGGTTACGCCGCCGGATCGCTGGACAGCCCGCGCAGCGAGGGAGAGGAGGGCGGGGCGCAGACCACCGGTCGCTCCCTCTCCGACGTCATGGGCGAGGAGGACCCGGCCATCGAGGTGTTCGAGGACCTGCACGCCTTGGCCCCGCTCCTGGCCGGACTGGACGAACGCGAACGCCGCATCATCGAGATGCGGTTCGGCCAGGAGATGACCCAGGCGCAGATCGGAGCCGCTCTGGGACTCTCGCAGATGCACGTGTCCCGGCTCCTGGCAGCGACCCTCGCCGTCCTCCGCACCGGTCTGCTCACCTACGACTAGGAGACGCCGGCGGGATTACGGGGCTGTGGGTCCGGGCAGCGTGCTGCCCGGACCCACAGCTCCCCACATCACGTCGCGTCCGTCCGGTGGCCCGGGAGCAGCTTCGCCAGGTGGTGCAGCGAATTGATGAGGTGCTCGGGGCCGAAAGGCGGGAACTGGAGGTACTCGCGGATGAACTGCGGCACGGCCGACCAGTCGTAAGTGAGTGTGACCTCGGTCTGCGCCGGGTCGAGCGGGACGAGGTCGTAACGCCAGAACCAGCCGCCGAACTCCAGACGGCCGCCTTCCTTCTCCTCCCCCGTCAGCCAGGCGATGGCGCGCGGCGGGTCGAACACCTGGACCTTGTTGGCCACCCGGTAGTCGCCGTTCGGGTGGTTCGGGTGGTACATGTCCATCCGGAAGATCTGCCCCGCCTCGGTCAGCGGCGCCCGGTCGGCGGCTTCCTGGACCCAGCCGGTGCCGTCGATCGCGGAGTGCGTCGTCGGGTCCGCGAGTACCGCGAACACCCTCGCGGCGGGCGCGGCGACCGTCAGGGTGGCGCTCACGTTCTCCTGGTCCACGATCGCTCGCTCCTTGTCACCTCGTCGGGCCTCCGCAGGCGCGGAAAGCATGGTCCCGACATGTAGACGACCCGGCGCCACGGAACTCATCGCCGGGCGGCCTGAAGGTGCTCGGCGGCCTCGGCCGCGGTGTAGGACGAGGTGAACGTGAACGCCCGCGGGGACGGGCCGTGCGCCTGCAGGTCCGCGAGGCGCTCCAGGGCCTCGCCGACGGTCGGGAGGTGTCCGGCGGGGACCCACCAGAGCACCATGTGCGCCTTGACGTGCCGCTCGAACCATTCGCGCCGCCTGCGCATCACCTCCAGGTGCCCGCTGCGATAGGCGAAGTCCCACAGCGCCTCCTGGGTCTCCCACACCGACAGGTTGACGATGACGTCCTCACCTGCCGGGCGCAGACCGGTGGCGTCGGCCGCCCCTTCCTCCACGAGCCGCCACACGAAGCCGGGCGCGGCGTCGGCGTCGGCGTTGACCGGATCGAGCAACTCGACGAACGGCGCGATGCGCGGGTCGTCGAGGGGGTGGAGAAGCGTGGCGATGTTGAGCTCGGCGAGATGGGCGTGCGTGGGGGCGTGGCCGTCTGTGTGGGTGTGGGCGCCGTGCGCGGCGGATGCGGTCATGGCCTCATCCCAGCACGGCCCGCTTTTCTATGTCAACGCCCATGGTTTTTAGAAGAGTCGAGCACGACGCAGCACTCCCCGGGCCGAGCGTCCATGCGAGCGCGGACCGGGCCTTCCGAACCGAGCAGCCCTTCGAGGAGCGCGAGATTCATTCCGCACACCAGCGGTGGGAAGCGCTCGGCCACGGCATGAAAGGGGCAGTTGCGCATACGGACGACGGGCGCTTCCTCCTCCGCGCCTTCGGGACCCTCCATGTGCGGTTCGTAGCCGCGCGCGGTCAACATCTCCATGGCTTCTTCGAGGCCGCCGCAGGGCTCGGCCGATCCGCGCAGAGCCTCGCCCCTGCGGCGCGCCGCCGCGCAGAGCCCGGCGTCGAGACCGGCCTGCTCGGCGGCCTCGGCGAGCAGCTCGGCGGCGGTGCGGTAGTCACGGGCGGGCAGCGAGACCGACCGCTCGGCCCGCGACCGCGTGTACACCTTGGCGGGACGGCCCGCCCCCGGCCCCGAGCGGCCCGTCAGGCGGCGGCTGCCGCTCTCCAGGAGCCCGGCGTCCGTCAGCTTGTCCAGATGGTGCGCGGCGAGCGTGCGCGCCACCCCGGCCGCCTCGGCGGCCTCGTTGCGGCCGACCTCACGGCCTTGCGCCGCCACGTACTCGTACAGTCGGCGCCGCACGGGATCCTGCAGCACCGCGATCACATCGATGTCCTCCACCCGGCCAGTCTAGGAACAACCCGGGTTGGAGATAGAAGGGCCGGTCGGCGACCGTCCGCATCGTTAGCCTGCGTCCATGATGCGCGCTTGGATTCTTCCGATGTGGCTGGTGATCGGCGGCTCGGCCGTTGCGGTCGGCTTGATCTTCAGGGGTGATCCTGGCGCGGCCGCAGCGTTTTTCCTCGTGTTCCTGATCCTCGCGGGCGTGCACTCGCCGCTGTTCTTTCCGAGGTCGATCGGTGCGACGGAGGCCCAGCGCCGCAGCGCGGTCGACGGCCGGCCGATCGTCTTCTGGCGGCCGGGCTGCCAGTACTGCGTGCGGCTGCGTATCCGACTGGGGCGCAGCGCGCGCCAGTTGCACTGGGTCGACATCTGGCGTGACCCGGCCGGAGCGGCAGTGGTGCGGGCGACCAACGAGGGCAACGAGACCGTTCCGACCGTCGTCGTGGCGGGCCGACCGCACGTCAACCCCGACCCCGCATGGGTGCGCGAGCAGGCCGTCCGACCTGCCCCGTGATCGGGGCGTTTCCGGAACTCGCAGGCATCGCACAGGGTTTGCGCAGGCATGGGGACAGGCCGCGCTCGTAGTGGGACGCTGGGAGTGTCCGGCGTCGCCGCCCGAGCGCGGCAGCGTCCGGGAGCGCGGGAGGCCGAGGCTCCCCCCTGGTCGGCTCTCGCCCGAAACGCCCCCGGCGGTGCGAGGCTGCGGGAGTTGCCTCGCCGCCGCGTCTGGTGGGCGGAGGCTGGGGCCGTGTTGTCGGTGATGCGGCTCCAGTCGCCCTTGGATGTCGGCCGCCGACGGCTCGGCGGCCCTGGCTCCGCGGATCAGTCAGTCGGTGGAGAGCGCCTCGATGAGCTGCCCGGCCTTGGGGTCCTGAAGCGCTCGGGCGGCGTCGGCGAGGGCCACCATCCCGACGAGCCGATGTCCGTCGATGACGGGAAGTCGCCGCACCTTGTGATGCGTCATGGTCGCCACGATCTCGTCCGCGCTGTCGTCGGCGCCGATGGTGACGGCCTCGCCCTGGGCGAGTTCACCGGCCAGGACGGTTGCCGGGTCCTTGGACTTGCCCAGCACCTTGGCGACGATGTCCCGGTCGGTCAGAACACCCTTGAGCCGGTCGTCGGTTCCGCAGATGGGCAGTGCGCCCACGCCCAGTTCGGTCATCTTGCGGGCGGCGTCGAGCACGGTTTCCTCGGCGCCCACGCAGTGGGCGCCACCGGTCATGATGTCGCGTGCCTTGGTCATGTCGGGCTCCTCCACTGATGTACGGGGATGTGCTGGGTGGCTTCCCGGGTGCCCTCGGGTGCCCGGTCATAACGCCGAATCAGACAGGTACCGAGAATGGGGAGATCTACGGCAAACCAGCCCCAACCACACCTCCCCACCCATGAGTTCCAGGGGGGTCGTCACACCGTGCACACGCCGGGTTAAGGTCAGCCTGGTGTGGTGGTCAGCAGGCCCCTCCAGCGAACGGGGCTGGGGTGGGCGGGGTCGGCGATGGTCGCGTCCGCTGCTCACCGATCGACGAGGGCCAGGGAGCAGGGTGCCGCCATGGGAGACAGCGTGACGAACATTCCGGCCGCGCCCCCACCCGAGGATCAGCCCTCGGCCGATGGACTGCCGTCCCCGAGATCCGATGGCCTCCCGTCCTCGAAAGCAGAGACGGAAGACGAGCTGAGAGCCACCGCCGAACAGCTGCGCGAGCAGGTGTCCGAGCTGGAGGTCCAGGCGCGTGCGCGCCCCAGGATCGCGATGGCAGAGGGCGTCCTGGTCGAGCGGTACCGCCTGGCGAACGCGGAGGCGGCGTTCACCCTGCTGCGTCAGGCGTCCCAGCGGGCCAACATCAAGCTGCACCAGCTGGCCGCCGCGGTGGCCCGGACGCCGGGACCGGCGCCGGGGGCCAAGACGTGGTTCAGCGGACGGGTCCAGCATCCGATACCCGACCTGACCGCGCTCGATGCAGGCACGCTCAACGCGGCCAACCAGGGCGAGGTCCTCGGCGCCGCGCTGCATCGCGTCCTTGCCGTGACCGGTACGGACATGGGGAACGTGCAGCTGGTCGAGGACGGTGTGCTGCGGATGGCCAAGCACGCGGGGCTGCCCCGGCAGTTCACCGACTACTTCGCGTTCGTCGACGGAAACACCGCATGCTCGCGGGCCGCCGCCGCAAGCCACCAGGTCACCGTCAAGGACGTGGCCACTTCTGCCGGTTTCGACGACCAGACGCGCCGAGTGATCCTCATGGCCGGCAGCCGCGCCTGCCACAGCGTCCCGCTCGTCGACGAACAGGACACGGTCCGCGGTGTCATCTCCTCTCACCACGCCCGCCCTCTGGTCGGCTTCACCCAGGCGCAGCTGCAGACCCTGGACGCCACGAGCCGCGCCCTGGGCACGTGGATCAAGTGGCACCAGCACACCGTCCTCGTCGACGCACTGGAAGACCTCCACCAACTGGCCCGCGCCTCCAGCCGGTAGCAGCCGATGGGCAAGGGGCCGGGGACAACTGCTGGTTGTCGCTTCCGCATCCCGCGTGCCAGTGTGAGCGGCCGTGATCCACATCCCCCCACGCCACCGGAAGGAATCTGGACCATGCTGCGCGGCTGCACCCCGCACCTGCCCGAGACCATAGGCCGCTACTACGACCGTGGTTACTACCGGGGCGCCGCCCTGCCCCAACTCCTCGCCGAGCAGGCCCGTGCGCACGCCACCCGCACCGCCCTCGTCCACGGCGCACGCCGGCTCACCTACCGCGAGCTGAACCGCTCCGTCGACCGCATGGCCGCCGGGCTCACCCTCCGGGGCGTCCGCGCGGGTGACAGGGTCATCGTCCAGCTTCCGAACGTGCCCGAGTTCGTCATCGCCGTCTACGCCGTCATGCGTGCCGGCGCGGTCCCGGTGCCGACGTCCACCTCCCTCCGTGCCGAAGAGATCGGGCATCTCGCCCATGTCACCGAAGCCGCCGCCTACATGGGCCCCACCGAGCATCGCGGCTTCGACCACGCCAAGATGGCCTCCGCGGTCAGCGACGACCATCCCCGTCTGCGCCTCGCCTTCACCCTCGACGGCCCCGACGGCACTCACGGCGGCTTCGGCACGGCCCCCAGCGGCTGCCTGTTCTTCCCCTTCGGCTCCCTGGACGCGCCGCGCGGCCCGGACCGCACGTACGACCCGAACGACGTCGCGTTCCTCTTGCCGACGGACGCCACCACGACCGGGCCGGCCGCGACCTCGACCCTGCCCGACCTGGTCCCGCGCACCCACAACGACTACGCGTACCAGGCCCGGGCCGCCGGCGAACTCATCGGCCTCGGCCCCGAGGACGTCTACCTCGCGGCACTCCCGGCGGCGGCCAACTTCACCTTCGGCTGCCCCGGCATCGTCGGCACCCTCACCGCCGGAGGCACCGTCGTGCTGATCGACGAGCCCGGCCCCGCCGACGCCTTCCGCGTGATCGAGACCGAGAAGGTCACCGTCACCTCCCTCGGCCCCGCTGACGCGCGACAGTGGCTGGAAGCCCTCCCGGACGGCCAGTACGACCTCTCCAGCCTGCGCCTCGTCCAGATCGGCGGCGCGCCCCTCCCCGCCGATCTCGCGGCCCGCGTCCAACCGGCCCTCGGCTGCCGCCTCCAGCAGGTCTTCGGCATGGCCGAGGGGCTGCTGTCCCTGACCCGTCCCACCGACACCGACGACGTCGTCCACCTCACGCAGGGCCGCCCGCTCTCGCCCGGGGACGAGATCCGCATCACCGACCCGAACGGCGACGACGTCCCCACGGGAACCCCCGGTCAACTCTGGACGCGCGGCCCCTGCATCCTGCGCGGCTATTACAAGGCCCCGGAACGGAACGCCCGCGCCTTCACCCCCGACGGTTACCTCCAGACCGGCCAGATCGCACACCTCACCAAAGACGGCGACCTCGTCATCGAAGGCCGCGTCTACGACCGGGAGGCGTGACCCACCTCACACCTCCCCCCTGTCAGGAATCGCCGCGCTGTCCCGCTCAAAGGGTCGAAGGGCCGAAGGGCAAGCGATTCAGACAGGAGCCACACCCATGAAGCACCGCATTCTCGTCCTCGGCGCCGGTTACGCCGGGGCCTTCGCCGCCGGGAACCTGGCCCGTCGGCTCTCGCCCGCCGACACCGAGATCACCGTCGTCAACGCCGAGCCCGTCTTCGTCGAGCGGATGCGCTTGCACCAGTTCGCGACCGGCCGGCAACTCGCGACCCGGCGCCTCTCCGACGTGTTCGCGGGCACCGGGGTACGCCTGCGCGTGGCCCGCGTCACCTCGGTCGACCCGGAGCGCAAGACCGTCACCGTGACCGGCGGGGAAGGCGCGGAAAGCGCGGAAGGCGACGCCGAGCTCGCGTACGACACGCTGCTCTACACCCTCGGCAGCAGGGTCGCCGGCCACGGTGTCCCCGGGATGGCCGAGCACGCCTTCGACGTCGCGGGACGGCCGTCGGCACTACGGCTGCGCGCACGCCTGGACGCTCTGGGCGGAGCCGGCTCCGTGCTGGTCGTCGGCGAGGGCCTGACCGGCATCGAGACCGCCACCGAGATCGCCGAGTCGCGTCCCGGCCTCTCCGTGGCTCTCGCCGCCCGTGGTGAGCTGGGAGCCTGGCTCTCCCCGGGCGCCCGGCTCCATCTGCGCGAGGCCTTCGACCGGCTCGGCATCACCGTCCACGAGCACACCGGCATCGAAGCCGTCGGGGAGACGTACGCGGTCGGCGCCGACGGCACCTCCTACCCGGCCGACGCGACGGTGTGGACGGCCGGGTTCGCCGTCGACCCCATCGCGGGAGCCGCCGGTCTCGAGGTCACCGAGGAGGGCCGGATCGTCGTCGACGACACCATGCGCTCGGTCTCGCACCCGGACGTCCACGCGGCGGGCGACAGCGCGTACGCGATGGCCGACAACGGACGGCCACTGCCGATGTCCTGCGCCTCGGCGGGGTTCACCAACATGCAGGCGACGGAGGCGATCATCGGACGGCTGACCGGACGCCCGGTCCCGAACGTCAAGAAGTCCTACGTCGGCAACCACATCAGCCTCGGGCGGTACGACGCGATCTTCCAGATGGTCGACGGCGACGCACGGGCGAAGTCCTGGTCCGTGCGCGGCCGGAAGGCCGCGCGGCTGAAGGCGGGCATCCTCAAGGGCAGCCTGTGGTCCGTCTCGCACCCGACCTTCGGCCTGCCGAAGCGCAAGCGCCGCCTGACCGCCGCCCCCGTGCCCGCCGCCACGGTGCCCGTCGGCACAACAGCCGTCGGCACCCCGGCCGTTGGTGTCGCGTCAGAGAACGCCGCCGCATAAGGTGCTCCGCGTGGAAAGCACCGTCGCTGATCGCTTCGAGGCCGGCCGGGCACGGCTGGCCTCGCTCGCGTACCGTCTGCTCGGCTCGGCGGCCGACGCCGAGGACATCGTGCAGGAGGCGTACCTGCGCTGGCACGCAGCTGACCGCGGGCGGATCGAGGTGCCGGAGGCATGGCTGGCCAAGGTCGTCACCAACCTGTGCCTGGACCGGCTCCGTTCGGCACCGGTGCGCCGCGAGCGCGCGGCCGGCACGTGGCTGCCCGAGCCGCTTCTCGACGGGGACCCGATGCTCGGCCCGGCCGACACCTTCGAGCAGCGCGAATCCGTGTCGCTCGCGATCCTGACCCTGATGGAGCGGCTCTCACCGGTCGAGCGGGCCGCCTACGTCCTGCACGAGGTGTTCTCCTACCCCCACGCCGAGATCGCCGGGATCCTCGACATCTCCGAGTCCGCGAGCCAGCAGCACGTCCACCGGTCCCGGCGCCGGGTCGCGGCCGCGCGCCGCGGAGGTGGTGAGGTCGACCCGGCGTCGGCACGCAAGGTCCTCGACGAGTTTCTCGCCGCCGCGTCGTCGGGCCGTACCGAGCGGCTGGTGGCGCTGCTCACGGACGACGCGATCGCGGTCTCCGACGGCGCGGGACTCACCAAGAGGCTGTTGCGCTTCGAGACCCCGGCGCGCATCGCGAGTCTGATGCGGACCGCCTTCAAACCGACGCCCGCGAAGCGGCGCCTGGCCGGCGGCTCTCCCACGATCCACGTCGGGCGGGTCAACGGCTGGCCGGCGGTGCTCGCCGTGCTCGAAGACCGCGTCGTGGGCGCGGTGGCGTTCCAGGTCAGCGACGGCAAGGTGGCGGCGCTGCACGGCTTCGCCGCCGCGGAACGCCTCGCCCGCCTCACCACGATGTGGCCGCGGCACGAACCCGACGCCCCGGCCATCGACCAGTGGTGAGCGGCCCGGCCTTAGCCCCGCGCCCTCCCCCGCCGAGGCGCGGGCCGTACGTGCGGCATCATTCGACCCGCACGCCGAACCGTCGGCCGGGAGCGTCGCCCTCCCGCTCCAACTGCGTGCACCATGTGCATGCGTCGGCCACGTGTGCGGGAGAGTCCAACCAGTAGGCACCGGTGAGCAGTTGACCTTGCTCCGGAGCGGGCAGCGGATCTCTCGTCTCCTCGTCCATGCCCCGGTCAACGAGGCCCGAATGTACCGGGTTCTGGGGTCGGAGGTCGCTCTGCCCCCACACGCCGCCCATACGCCTGAAGTTCCTCCTCTGGTGTCTTCAGTCGGCGAAGAGCGGGTAGAAGGAGCGATTTCACTACCGCCGAGTTGGCGTCTTCTGGCCGTTCGAGGCCCCTTGATGCGTGTTCCGCTGGGAAACCGCACAGTGACCATGAAGAGTTGGTCGGCGGAGGCAGAACCCGCACGACCCCACGTGGACACGAAGGAGACGGCAGATGCTGTTCGGTAAAGAGCACGTCGAGCGCTATGTGGCGACTGACGGCGAGGAAGGCCACGACTGGCAGAACACCACGGTGCTGATCCTCACCACCATCGGCCGCAAGAGCGGCGAGCAGCGCAGCACCCCGCTGATCTACCAGCCGTACGGTGACGATGTGCTGGTGGTGGCCTCCAACGGCGGCGCGGACCAGCCGCCCCTGTGGTACCGCAACATCGAAGCGAACCCCGAGGTCCAGGTGCAGGTGAAGAGCGACCGCTACACCGCCCGCGCGCGTACGGCGGGGCCCGACGAGAAGCCGGACATGTGGCGGACCATGGCCGCCACATGGCCGGCCTACGACGACTACCAGCGCAAGACCGACCGGGAGATCCCGGTAGTGGTCCTGGAACGCGTCTGAAGCTCACGCCCCGGCCCCGCCAGGCCCTCCGGCTCACCTCAGGTCCGTGAGGAGGCCGTCCAGGGCCTGGTGGAGCGCCTGGGAGTTGGCCGGGCCGAACCACGTGGTGCGGATGCGTTCGTTGTTTCCGTTCGGGGTCTCGTGGTCGGCGGCGAGTTGGTTCAGGGAGCGGGACTCGTCGCTCAGGGCCCGGCCGACACCCTGGAACAGTCCGCGGACGTAGCGTTCGGCGTCCTCGGGCGCGATGCCGTGGCCGACGGCCCACGTCGTGAGCGTGGCGAGGTACGAGTAGTGGGTGGTCAGCGTTCCCGTCAGCGCGGAGCAGACGTTGAAGGCTTCCTCGTCCGCCACCGGCTGCGCCCCGCCCAGCCGTTCGAAGAGTGCGTCCGCCACCGGGTGGGACGGGAAGGTCACCGTGACGGAGCGGCGTTCACGTACGGAGGGAAGGGGGATGGCCCGGACCAACGCGGCGTCGCTCGCCAGGGTCCGGCGCAGGTCGTCGTTGGCGACACCGGCCATCACGTTGATCACCGTCTTGTCGCCGTCCACCCGCAGGCCGGCCAGAGCGTCGTGCCGGTCCTTGGCGCGCACGGCGATGATCACCACCTCGGAGCGGTCCACCACCTCCTGGTTGTCGGCGCAGATCTCCACTTCCTCGTAGCGCGCGGCCAGTTCCGCCGCCGTACGGGCTCCTCGTGGGGAGAGGAACACCTCCGGCGACTCCTCGGTCCCGTCACACAGGCCCGTCACGACGGCCCGGCCGATCTCGCCCACCCCGATGATGCCGATGCGCTTGATGCCGATGCTCTCCACTGCGTTTCCTCCTGGATCAGACGGGTCAGTCAGGTCAGACGGGTCATATGAGTCGGACAGGTGGTCAGATGGCGAGTGCGGTTCGGAGGAATTCGACGATCTCCGTCCGCGCGGCCCCTGCCTGTGGGTCCACGCCGGGCAGGGTGAGGAACGCGTGCCGCGATCCGGGGTACTCGGTGAGCCGTACCGGCGTCCCGGCCGTCCGAAGTCGTTCGGCGTAGCTGCGGCCGTGATCGGCCACCGCGTCCTCGGTCGGCACCACCACGAGCGCCGGGGCGAGGCCGCTCAGATGGTCCGCGTACAGCGGCGAGAGCGCGCGACCGTCGGTTCCCGGCGGTACGGCGAGCTGATGGAAGAAGCGCAGCTGCGGCTCGGCGCGGGTCGGGCTGTACCCGTACTCGGCGATCGAGGCGTAGTCGAACATCGTCGCGGACACATCGACCGCGGGGTTGACCAGCACCTGCGCCGTGAGCCGCAGACCGGCCTCCCTGGCCCGTATCGCCGCGAGGGCGCTGATCAGCGCGCCGCAGCTCTCGCCGAAGACGGCGGTCCGCGCCGGGTCGACGCCCCATTGCGCGGCGTGCCGCACCACGTGCTCCAGGGCGTCCCAGCCGTCGTCGACCGCTGCCGACAGGGGCGTTCCCGGGGCGAGCAGGCGGTGTTCGACCGAGACGACGACCGCGGGCAGTTGAGCGGCGACATGGCTGTTCGGCCAGTCGCACTGCACCGCCGTTCCCACGAAGCCTCCTCCGTGCACGTGGAGCACGAGGGGGAGGTCAGGTCCGCGTGCGGAATCAGCGGCCGGCCGGTACACGCGCACCGGAAGCCTCCGGCCCGGCAGCGCCACCTCCTGCCACTCGATCGTGGCGCCGGGATCCGGGTCCCCGAGGAACGCCCGCGCCGCGCCGGACGCACGGAAACGGTTCTCCGCCTCGCGGTAGACGAGCAACTCCTCGCTCGTCATGGTCGGCCAGTCCGGCTCCGGCGGCCGTTCCGTCACAGTGTCCTCGCTCATGTCTTCTCCTTGCCCAGCGCTCTTCGCGACCCGAAGTCAATTTACGCGACCTGAAGTATCGAAACCTAAGGTAGCGAAAACAGGTACCGTATGGGTATGGCTTCGCCCACATCCGCCCGGCCGCCGGGCCGCCCCCGCGCCGGCGTCAACGACGCGGTCTTCGCCGCCACGCTCAGCACGGTGCGGGAGCTGGGGTACGGGCAGGCCACCGTCGAGCGCATCGCCGCCGCGGCCGGCGTCGCGAAGTCGACGGTCTACCGGCGTTGGCCCTCGAAGGGCGCACTGATCGTGGACTGCCTTCTCGACGCGTTCGGCCCGGCGCCGCTGGAGGGGGCCAGTCGCGCCGAGCTCATGACCTCGACCGTCCGCTGGGTGGCGGCGAAGATCGGCGAGCCCGGGGTGGGTGACGCGTTCGCGGGCGTGTTCAGTGACGCCGTCAGCGACCCGGCCCTGCGCGAGATCCTCTCCTCGCGGTTGCAGGACCCGTATCGGATCGCGCTCCAGGAAGCGCTCGGCGAGCCGGAGAACCGAGTCCTGTTCTTCATCGACGTCGTCGTCGGAGTCCTGCTCCACCGGATGGGCATGACCGGCGAGCCGATGGTCGACGCGGACGTCGACGCGCTGATCGAGATGGTGCTGCCGCACTTCGCCGACGGTCCCGCGCCTGACTGATCACACGCGAGACGGCGCCCTGGCACGCCCTAGCGGGCGTTCTGTCGCCGCACCATCTCGGAGATCCAGGCGGGGGCGAACGGAGACGTGCAGCCCGGTGGCGTCGGGTAGTCCTTGAGCACCTCAAGGCGTTCACCGATGTCGACGGCTCGGGCGCGGTGCTCGGCGTGCTCGATCCCGATCTGGGCGAGGCAGTGGTTCATCGCCCACTGCAGGCGTTCCGGCGCGTCCTTCATCTCGGCCTCGACGATGTCGAGCAGTCCTACGAGGTCCAGACCCTCCGGCTTCTTCGCCACACGCTCGGTGGTCAGTGCCCAGCCGGCGCTCGCGACCACGGGATCCGGATCGGCGGACCAGGCCAGGCGCAGTTCTTCCGCGTGCGGGTTCTTCTTGACGACGTAGTTCACGAGCCAGTCGTGCACCTTGGGTGCGCGCGCCTCGCGCAGCATGGCGTCCAGCTCGTCACGCTCGAACGCCTTCGGGCGGCAGATCAGGAGCGCCAGCAGCCGTGCCGCGGTGTCGTCCGTCTCCCAGAGTTCGCGTGCGAGTTCGTGCTGCGTCTTCAGCCGCTTCGCGAGCGCGCGCAGCTTGCCGAGGTTCACGCCGTGATCGTCACCGCGCTTTCTCGTTCGCCGCGCGTACCTTCGGGTCCTCGAGCTCGCCGACCTCGGCCATCACCTCGGCCAACACCGTCCCGGCCACCTCGGTCTCCTGTCCCTCACGCCCGTACCCCTCGAACGCGCGTCAGCCTAGCCGTGTTCCCGCAAGCAACGTTCCCCCTGTGTCGTCGTGCGTGCGGCTCGGCATTTCGGGGCATATTCATGCGCGACGAAGCGATCTACCGCCCGGCCAGCCGTTCCGCGCACCGAGGAGACCACGAAGCATGGCTCCCGCCACACCCCAGCCGCTGCATGTCGACACGGTATTGGGTCTCGACCCCGTGCTGATGCGTGTGGGCGGGGACCTGGACATGGACAGCGCGGCCTCGCTGAGGACCGTCCTTGAGCCCTTGCTGGCCAAGAGCGTCGAGATGGATCTCGCGAACGTCACCTTCATCGGCTCCTCCGGCGTCAACGTCCTGCTGTCGCATCACGAACGGTGCCGGGCCGCGGGCGGCCGGCTCGTCGTGCTGCATCCCTCCAGGGCCGTGCGGCAGATCCTCCAGCTCCTCGGTGTGTACGGGCTGCTGGCGGAGCAGGACAGGACCGAAGAGCGGCATGACCCGGGGGACGGCGCCCCGGGCATGCCCTAGCGCTGTTCGTCTCAGGCGCCGAAGCGCTCCGTGTAGGCCGCGGTCGGAGGGGCCGGGGTGGGGCTCGTCATGCCGGCCGACCAGAATCCGGCGGTGCCGGGGATGGGTGTCACGTCGCTCAGGTACGGGGCGGGAGCCGCGTTCGCCGGGCCTCGTACGACGGACCAGGTGCTGCCGTCCCGGCGCAGATACGTGCTGCGGCTCTGGTCCTGGTAGTTCCAGCCCGAGATCCATGCGGCGCGGCCCTGCCCGTCGGCCGCGATGCCGCTCAACGCACCGGCGGTGAAGCCGGGTTGCACCTTTGTCCAGGCCGTGCCGTTCCAGTGGGCCAGGACCGGGTTGCCCGGACGTCCCGGAGGGCCGCCGACACCGGCGTCGGTGCCCACGGCCCATACGTCGTCCGGGGCTGCGGCGTGCACGTCGCCGATGCTCAGGCGAGCGCCCGTGATCGGGGGCAGCACCGTCCACGTACCGTTCCAGCGGGCCACGAGCCCCGACCATCCGCCGCCCGAAGCCTGGTCGCCGCTGACCCAGACCTCGTTGGGCGCGCGCAGCACGATGCGGTACAGACTGGCGCTCGCGCCAGGCAGGGGGTCCAGCCATCGCCACTTCTGTCCCTCGCCCAGCAGCAGGCGGGCGGCGCCGTCCCGGCTGCCGCAGATCCAGACTCGCTGGTCGGGGCCGATCGCCACCGATTCGAGTCGGACTCCCGGTTCGCCCTTGCCGGGGAACTCCGCCTCGCGCCAGGTGGTTTTGTCCCAGCGCAGCAGGGGGCTCGCGTTCCCCGCGGGCAGGCCCACGCTCCACGCCTCGCCGGCGGAGGTGCCGGCGACGTCGCTCAGCCGCCCGGCGTAATCCAGATGCGACAGGTCGGTCTTCGACCAGGCGCTGCCGTTCCAGACCATGGCGAGTGCCCGCCCCTGCGAAGGCCCGGCGCGCCCCTCCTCGCCGACGGCCCAGGCCAGTTGGGGCCCGGCTGCGGCGATGCGGCGTAACTGCGCGGCCGGGGTGCTGCCGGGTGCCGGTACGGGCTGCCAGCCCTGGGCGCGCGATGTCAGCGGCGCGTCGGCCCTTGCCTGGCCCGAAGCCAGCGTGATCCCTGAGAGAGCGCCGATGGTCCCTGCCACAAACCGTCTTCGTTTCATCGCTGAATCCCTCCGCGTGGGTAGAGGGAACCACCGTGAGCCCACGCCGCGCAGAGGTCTAGCCACGCACGTGACAAGACGTGGCAGTGCTTTCGGTAGTCGTGACGGGCTCTAGGCTCGTACGCATGCTGAAGCTCGGAATCCCCGTGATCGGCGTCGCCGACATCCCGCGTGCGGTCGCCTTCTGGACGCAGGCGCTGGACCTGGTCGCCACCGAGGAGTGGCAGAGCGAGGAATGGCGGACGCTCGACCATGCCGACGGATCGGGACGGGCTCTTGGTCTGATGCACAGCGCGTCGCCGGCCGAAGCCCGGCCCCGTCTCCATCTGGACCTCTTCACCGATACCGCTGAGGAACAGGAGACAGAGGTCCAGCGGCTGGTCTCGCTGGGAGCGCGAGCCGTCCCATGGGACCTCTATCCACCCGACCCGGACTTCATCGTTCTCGCCGACCCGGACGACAACCTCTTCTGCGTGGTCGACCTGAGCCGAGCGCCCAGCGGCAGTGCGCCCAAGCGGGAAGGCCGGCCCGAACACCCGTGAACAGCCACACCGTCAGCGCCCTGGAGCGTGCCGCCGCTCATCAGCAGCGGTTCGAAGTGTCCTTCGCGAGATACTTCGCCGAACTCGCGGACGACCTCAACGGGGCGCGACTGGGCCGCTTCCCGGCTCGATGTCTCGACCTTCTCGCGCAGTTGTCGCTGCGCGGCGGCAAACGAATCCGGACCACCCTGCTCTACGAGGCCGCCGGTCTCGTCACCCGGGAAGAGGTCCCGGGGCTGGTGGAAGCCGCGCTGAGTCTCGAACTGCTCCACAGCCACGCGCTCATCCTCGACGACATCATGGACGACTCACCGACGCGACGCGGCGGCCCCTCGACGTACTACGCGTGCCGCGAAGACCTCCCGGACCACCCGCAGGCCGCGCTGGGACTGGCCATGATGACGGCGGACCTCGCCGGTTTCCTCGCCCTGCGCGTCCTGTCCCTGGCCGACCTGCCCGCCGACCGCAAACAGGCCCTGCTCGATGTCCAGCTCGGGGTGACGACCGACACCGTGCTCGGCCAGGTCCTCGACCTGGAACGCGATGTGAACTCATCGAGGTCGTCGGCCGACGACGGCTTGCTGGAGACCGTGTGCGAGTACAAGACCTCCCGCTACACCGTCCTCGCCCCCATGCGCCTCGGCCTGCTCGCCGCGGGCCAGGACCTCGCGGAACACGAGGAAAGTCTGCGCCGCTATGCCCGACTAGCGGGACTCAGCGGTCAGATACGCGATGACTACCTCGACCTCTTCGGCGACCCCGACGTCACGGGCAAGCCCGCGGGCGCCGATCTCCGGGCGGGCCGTCACACCTACCTGACCCGCGAGCTCCTCGCCGTCACCAGCGATGACGAGCACGAGACCGTCAAGGCCGCTCTGGGCAGCGCCGACTCCCCGCCGTGGACCATCGACCGCATCCGCGACATCGCCCACCGCCACGACGTCCACATCCGCCTGCAGCAGACCATCGACCACTACGCCCACGCCGCGTCGGCCGAAGCGAGCACCTGGCACCGGCACTGGAACGGCGAAGCCGTCGCCCTCTTCGAGCAGCTGCCGCTCTGGAACACCCACCGGAACCGATGACGTCGCGCTCCGCCGCCGGCGCCGCTACAGCATCCGCACTTCGGTCTCGGCCTCGGGGAACTTCGCCCACCAGTGGTGGAAGCGGCTGTAGACCGCCGGCTCACGGTCACCGATGAAGGCCGTCAGGGACTGGGCCTCGTCGGCGATCTCGTCCCACGTGGCGGGCGCCAGAGGGTGGAAGGCCGTGACTTCGATGCCGTCCTTCTGCTGGCGCCATACACCGGCGACCTGCCCGTCCACCAGCAAGGTGGGCAGTACGTCGCCGTTGCGCCTGATCACCCACGGCCGGTAGGCCGGCGGTATCACCCTGCTGCGGTCGGCGTACGCCAGCAGAGTGCTGTCCCACATGGCCATGAGCCGGGCAGGCGCGGGGGTTTCGGCGGGCGGCCGAGCGGCGCCGGGAAGGTCGAACAGCACCACCCCCTCCGGGCCTTGGAGCCGCTCGACGGTGTCGCCCAGAGCGAGGAGCGCCGCGCGGACGGGCGCCCTCTGCACCATGGCGAACTGCGCCACGTCCGCGACCGACGCGGGCCCGAACCCTGCCAGGTAGCGCAGGATCAGCGTCCGCAGCGCCTGCGGGTCCCCCGCCCGGCCTGTTGGTACGGGCCCCTTTCGGGCTGCCACGAACGACGGTCGGAGGCCGAACGACCAGGGCGCCTCCGTGGGGGCATGGTGCAACGGCGCGTACGCCTTGAGCCCCCACCACGCCCCCTCTTTCTGCTCCGCGCCGAGCCGCTCCTCGACCCACGCCTGCATCTGCGTCGAGGTCCGCGGCCGGTCGGCGAAGCCGAGGAGTTCCGCCACCAGTTCGTCGGCGTCCGCCGGGGTCAGTCCGGACGCGGCGAAGCGGAAGCCGAGCCGCGAGGCGTACAGCGTCGGCTGCATCGCCGCCCGGAAGGCGGGATAGTCATCGGCGTGTACGACGTGCAGCGTGATCCGCATCAGGGTCGCTTTGACCAGCGAACGCGCGGTGAACGCCGCGTCGAGGTCGGCCGCGGTGAAACCGGTGAGCCGGTTCCACAGAGCGAGGTAGGGCGAGACCGGCTGCTGTGCCTGGAGCGCGACCACGCGGCGCATGCCTTCCTGGACGGTCAGTGGCTCACGTTCCAGCAGCAGTTGGCGGCTGAGGGTCGCTCGGTTGAGTTCACGCGCGGTGATCGTCACGGTTCAGGATTCTGCCCTTCTCGCACGCCCCACGCTCGTCGCGTCGTACGCGCTCAGCGCCGCCCGTAGCGTCAGGAGATCGGTGTGGGCGGCGAGGTCGAGGCCCGTCAGGGTGGCGATGCGGCGCAGGCGGTAGTCCACGGTGTTGGGGTGCACGTGCAGGCGCGCCGCCGTCTCACGGCGGTCCAGGTTCGAGGCGAAGTACGTCCGCAGGGTCGTCGGCAGGTCCGGGCCGTCCGTCAACGGCGACAGCAGCGCGGCCAAGTGCGCGCGGGCCGGGCTGGCGCGGGTGAGCTGGTAGTCGAGGAGCAGCGCGGTCAGGGGGTAGACGCCGGGCGGTCGTCCCGTGCCCGCCGCGGTGTCGCGCAGTTCGGTGGCGAGGCGGACGGCGTGCGGGACATCGGCCGGGGTACTGGCGGCGACACCCGCGATCAGGGGGACTCCGCTCACGGTGATGAGGGATGCCGTCAGCCGCTCGATGCGGGCCCGGTCGGTCTCGGCCGCTTGGTCCGGCGCGGCGTCGGACGGGACGAGCGCGAGGCCCTCGTCGGCGGACAGGCGGGAGAGTACGGGATGTCCGAGGGCGCGGTCGAGCTCCGTACGCAGGCGTCTGATCTTGCGGCGGGATGCCACGGTGGCGTCGACGTCCTCGCGGTCCTCGTCGGGGTGGCGCCCGATGGTGAAGGCGAGCACCAGATAGCACGGCGGGAGGCGTATCCCCAGGTGCGCGGAGTCGAGTTGGGGGCCTCTGCCGTCGAGGAGGGCGGACAGGACGGTGTGGCGGGCCGCGTCGCGCTCCCCTATCAGCGACTGGCTCTCCTCGACGTAGCCCGAGGTGACGGCGGCCGTGATCTCCCGCAGGCAGTCGAGCAGCAACCGGTGGGCCTCGATCAGGTCGTGCGGTTCGACCGTCGCCGCCACCTCCTCCACGCAGATGCGGGCCCCGTAGTGGTAGGCGCTGACGACCGCCTCCACGGGGAGGCGTTCCTCCGCGCGTCTGGCCGCCGAGCGGCGCACCGTCTCCAGGAACTCCGGGGGCGGCATGCGCTCGGTGCGCAACACCTCGGCGAAGGCGCGGATCGTCATGTCGACGATGGCCCGGACGTCCCCGTGCAGTTCCTCGGCGGGCAGTCGCCCGTAGACCGGAAGGTCGTCCGCGATGCGCCGCGTGACGGTCGCGGCCAGCCGCGGCACGTCGGCGATCAGGAAGCGGCTCACGCTTTTGTCACCGGTCACAACTGATCCCTCGGAAAGTCTGGTTGCGCGCCTAGAACACCAAGGCGGCGATGGCCCGGATCATAAGGGCGTCCGTTACCCCCGGTACACCCCACACAGGAGAGCCCGTGCGCCCCACACGCGCCCGCACCACCGCGGTCATGGCCGCCGCCCTGTCCGCCTGCGTCCTCGGAGTGTCTCCGGCCGGCGCGGTGTCTTCGCAGTCGCCTTCGCAGGCGTCTTCGCAGGTGTCTTCGCAGGCCGAGGACCCTTTGGAGTACGTCGCCATCGGTGATTCGTTCGCTGCGGGTCCCCTCATCCCCGATCAGAGCCAGTGGTCGTGCCTGCGCTCCGGGCGTAACTACCCGGCCGTCGTCGCGGAGGCGCTGGACGCGCGGCTCACCGACGTCAGCTGCTCGGGCGCGAAGGTCAGCGATTTCTCCGGCCGCCAGTTCGGCCTGCTGCCGCCCCAGTACGAGGCCCTCGAACCGAGCACCGACCTGGTGACCCTGACCATCGGCGGCAACGACGTCAGCCTCGTCAGCAAGGCACTCGGCTGCGTCAACCTCCTGCCGAAGCCGGCGGGGATCTCCTGCGCCGACACCGCCGCGGCCAAGGGCGACGCCACCGCGAAAGCCATCGCCGCCTGGAGCGCCACCTTCGGCAAGGCCCTTGACGAGGTGCACCGGCGCGCACCGAACGCCCGGATCGTCGTCGCGGGGTACGCCACCTACATCCGCAAGGACGGCTGCTGGCCCACCCAGCCCCTCTGGGACAAGGACGCCAACTATCTCCAGGCCCGCGTGAACCAGCTGAACGGCGTGCTCGCCGAGCAGAGCCGGGCCCACGGCGCCACATTCGTCGACACCGCCGCCGTCAGCGCCGGACACGACACCTGCGCCGCCCCGGCCGAGCGTTACATCGAGGGCCTGGTACCCACCAGCGTCGCGGCACCGCTGCACCCCAACGCCCGCGGGATGGCGGCCTTCGGGACGGCCGTCGCCGAGGCCGCGGCGCGTCCGTGACGGCCCCCCGCCCCAGGACCCGCACCTCAGGACAGGAGATCCCCATGCCGAAGATGGAGAGGCGGTGGCGGTCCGCCACCGTGCCGGCCGCCTCCTGGGTGCGCCGAGCCGCCACCGTGCTGGCCACGTCGCTCGCACTGTCGGCCGCGCTGACGGGCCAGGGAGTCGCGCAGCCACCCACCGGTCCCGATACAGCTACAGCCGCCCGCACGGCCGACAGTTGCCCGTCGGTCGGCGGACGCTGGGCCGAGGACGGCCCCTTCGCCGTGACCAAGGAGCGCGCGGGGCTGAGTCACACCATCCTGCGCCCGGCCGAGCTCGGTAGCAGAGGCTGCGCGAAGCACCCGGTGATCATCTGGGGCAACGGCTCGTTCGTGACGCCGGTGATCCACGACGGGCTTCTGAAGCACCTCGCTTCCCACGGGTTCATCGTGGTCGCCGCGCACACCACGCAGTCCGGTTCCGGTGCCGCCATGCTCGACGGCCTGGACGTGCTGAAGAAGGCCGAAGCCGATCCCCGAAGCCCGTACTACGGGAAGGTCGACCTGGACAAGGTCGGCGCGTCGGGGCACTCGCAGGGCGGCGGCGGAGCGATCAACGCCGGTGCCGACCCGCGCGTCGACGTGACCGTGCCCGTCGAGCCGGGTCCTCAGGGCAGAATCAGCGACCTCAAGGGCCCCATGTTCATCCTCGGCGGTGAGCACGACCCGGTGGTGATCCCCGAGCTCCTGGTGGTCCCCCGCTACAAAAGCGCCGGTCATGTCCCCGCTGTCTACGGGGAGTTGGCGGGCGCCTCGCACGTTACCCCCGCCGGGGACGGAGGCGGGTTCCGAGGGCCTGTCACGGCCTGGTTCCGCTACTTCCTGATGGGCGACCGAGAGGCGCGCGCCGAGTTCTTCGACACCTGCGCCGCGTGCACCTCACCTGCCTGGTCGGACTTCCGGCGCAACGCCAAGGCGGTGAGTCACGAGGACTGACGGCTGAGCCGTCCGGTGGTACGGAACGGCTCCCGGATATTCGTTTCCCTCGACGAACTGCGTCGCTTCGGGCTCGAATAGCGTCGTAGGCAGGTATTCGAGAAGGAGTCGCAGGTGACCGAGGATCCGAACAGCCGAACGGCCGCCGCCGACACGCACACGGTCAGGGGTGCGATGCCGGGGCAGGACGCAGTGAGCGAGGCGACGCCGGGGCATGAGGCGCTTCACCTCCCCGCGATGCTCGCGGATCTCGAGGAACTGGTGGTGTGCGAGTCCTTCTCGTCCGATCTGGACGCGGTGGCGCACAGCGCGGACGTGGTGGCCGCCCAGGGAACCCGTCACCTGGGCGCCCCGCCCGAACGCATCGTCGTCGACGGCGTCACGCACCTGCGGTGGTCCTTCGGCACACCCCGGGTGCTGTTGCTCGGACACCACGACACGGTGTGGCCGATGGGCTCGCTGGCCACTCACCCGTGGTCGGTGAGAGACGGCGTCGCACGCGGCCCGGGGATCTTCGACATGAAGGCCGGCCTCGTGCAGATGTTCCACGCCCTGGCCTCCCTGCCGTCCCTGGAAGGGGTCTGCGTCCTGGTGACCGGTGACGAGGAGGTCGGCTCGGACGCCTCGCGGCCGCTGATCGAGGAGATGGCGCAAAAGTGTGCGGCGACCTTCGTTCTGGAGGCGTCGGCGGACGGCGGCGGTCTGAAGACGGCACGCAAGGGCACTTCCGCCTACGAGTTGGTGGTCCGGGGCAAGGCGGCCCACTCCGGCCTCGAGCCGGACAAGGGCGTCAACGCGGCGGTGGAGGCCGCACATCTGATCCTCGCCCTCGACGCGCTGGCCGAGGAGATCAACGTCGATGCCCCGCGGGACTGGCGCACCACCGTGGTCCCCACGGTGGTCGGAGCGGGTACGACGACCAACACGGTGCCCGCGGAGGCACGCGTCTCGGTCGACGTCCGTGTCCCGACGCTCAGCGCCCAGGTGCGGGTGGACGTGGCGATGCGTGCGCTGAGGACCACCGTGCCCGGGGCGAGCCTCGTCGTACGCGGCGGCCCCAACAGACCTCCCCTGGAGACCAGTTCATCCGCCGAGCTGTTCGAGCGGGCCGATCGTCTCGCCGCGCGCCTGGGTCTCGGCGCACTGCCATCGGCGGCGGTCGGCGGGGCGTCCGACGGGAACTTCACCGCCGGGCTCGGCTGCCCCACTCTCGACGGCCTGGGCGCTGTCGGCGGCGGAGCACACGCCGACCACGAGCACCTGATCGTGGCAGAGATGGTTCCGCGCGCCCGGCTGCTCGCCGCCCTCGTCGAGGAGGTGGCCCGGTGAGTGCCATCGGCGTACAGGATTCGCCCACGCCGCACGGTCTAGTCGTACGGGAGCTGCACGAACTGCGCGAACTGGAGGGAGCCAACGCGCTGTTCGAGGAGATCTGGGGCAGCTCCCCCGGCAGTTCCCCCATGGGTGTCGAGCAGATGCGGGCGCTCTCCCACGCGGGCAACTACGTCGCCGGAGCTTTCGAAGGCGGCCGGCTCGTCGGCGCGTCCGTGGCCTTCTTCGCGGCCCCGGCAGGCGCGGCCCTGCACTCGCATGTCACCGGTGCACTGCCCGGCCGCGGAGCGGGACTCGCTCTCAAACTCCACCAGCGCCAGTGGGCCCTGACCCGTGGGCTGCGACGGATCACGTGGACCTACGACCCGCTGGTGCGGCGCAACGCCCACTTCAACCTGACCAAGCTGGGCGGCTGGCCGGTCGAGTACCTCACCAGCTTCTACGGGGCGATGGACGACGTGATCAACGGCGGTGACGACACCGATCGGGCGCTCATTGCCTGGGAGTTGAACGACGACGCCGCGGTCGCCGCCTCGGAATCACGCCTCGCACCCGTGGCGGTGCCCGACAATGCCGCCACCGCTCTGTCCGTACGCGACGGCCTGCCCGTAGTCGGCCGCAGGGACGCGGCGGCGCTGCTGGTCGAGGTCCCGCCGGACATCGAGGGGCTGCGTCGCACCGACCCCGGCGCGGCCAAGGAGTGGCGCCTCGCGATGCGCGACGTGCTCGGCGGCCTCCTTGCCGAGGGCGCCCGCGTCACCGGCTTCCACGACCGCACCTCCTACGTCGTCACGCGCGACACCACCGCGTAGCCCCGACCCCTCGCTCGCCCCTCCCCCAGGAGCCCAAGCACCATGAAGATCAACGGAATTGAACTGCGGCGGATCGCGATGCCCCTCCGGGCGCCGTTCCGGACCTCCTTCGGCGTCGAGACGGCACGCGACGTCCTGCTTGTGCGCGTGGTCACGCCCGACGGCGAGGGCTGGGGCGAGTGCGTCGCCATGTCCGAACCGCGCTACTGCTCCGAGTACGTCGACGGGGCGGCCGACGTGTTGCGCCGCTTCCTGATCCCTGCGCTGCCCGCCGTGGCGGACGCCCACGCGGTCAAGCGTGCCCTGAAGCCGTTCAAGGGCCACAAGATGGCCAAGGCGGCTCTGGAGACCGCCGTACTCGACGCCCAACTGCGCGCCACGGGGCAGTCCTTCGGCGGCTTCCTCGGCGCCGAGCGTGAGCGCGTGCCGTGCGGTGTCTCGGTCGGAATCATGGACTCGATCCCCGAACTCCTCGACGCCGTGGGCGGTTTCATCGAGGAGGGTTACGTGCGCATCAAGCTCAAGATCGAGCCCGGCTGGGACATCGAGCCGGTCCACGCCGTGCGCGAGCGCTTCGGCGACGACCTGCTGCTCCAGGTGGACGCCAACGCCGCCTACACCCTGGCCGACGCACGTCAGCTCGCCAAGCTCGACGCGTTCGACCTCCTGCTGGTCGAGCAGCCGCTGGCCGACGACGACCTGGTGCAACACGCGGCGCTCGCCAAGCAGTTGCGTACGCCGGTGTGCCTGGACGAGTCCATCGAGTCCGCCGAGGACGCCGCCGCTGCCATCACGCTGGGCGCCGCTTCGATCATCAACGTCAAGCCGGGCCGGGTCGGCGGCTATCTGGAGGCCAAGGCGATTCACGACCTGTGCGTGGCCCACGGCGTTCCCGTGTGGTGCGGAGGCATGCTGGAGACCGGACTCGGCCGCGCCGCCAACGTCGCGCTCGCCGCGCTGCCCGGCTTCACCCTGCCCGGCGACACCTCCGGCTCCAGCCGCTACTTCGCCACGGACATCACCGAACCCTTCGAACTCGCCGACGGTCACCTCGACGTGCCCACCGGACCGGGGCTCGGCGTGGAGCCGGTCGACGCGATCCTTGAAGGGGTGACGACGGCCAAGGAATGGATCCAGTTGTAGGGGCTCTGCGGGATCATGGACGGATGACTGCCGCCCTTCATCGAGCTCATCGAAGGGGCTCCGGGCAGCCCCTGGGACTCGTCCGACGGAGCCAGGTTCGATCACATCGGCTTCTGGACCAGCGATATACAGCAGAGTTCGCGGCGCCTGGGTCCGCCCGGATGCCATCCGCTGAGGAAAGCGGCCTGCCTGCTCAGGTCGACGAGTTCGATCCGTGCGCCGACACTGAGAGCCGATGCCCGCCATCGAAGAGACGTAGGGAGACGGTACTTGAGTCGCCCCCCCCGGGGGTTGCTAGGTGACGGTGGGCTGCATCAATCGCAGTTGCAGCATGAGAGCGAAACGCACCGAGGGGTCCCCCAGATCGATCTGCGCCACCTCAGCGACTCGCCGGATGCGGTAGCGGAAGGTGTTGGGGTGGACGAACACGCTCGCCGACGCGGCGATGACGTCGCCGAAGGCGTCGAGCCACGCGCGCAGCGTCTCGACCAGGTGGGAGCGGTGTCTGGCGTCGTACTCCACCAACCGGGCCACCGGGCCGAGCAGTTCGTCCCCCTGCGCGGCGGCCAGGTCCCGCAGGTCGAGCAGCAGCGCGTCGACGTGCACGTCGCTGATCGAGGCGACGCGCCTGCTGCCCAGGTCACTCATCAGCACCCGCAGCGCCCGGTCCGCCCTGGTGCGTGAGCGGCCGAGCGCCGACGGCTCGGTCGCCACCGACCCGATGCCGATCACCACCCGCGTCCACTTTCCGGCACGTTCCAGGAAGTTGTCCGCGATCTGCACCGCACGCTCCCGGCCGGCCGCCGGGTCCGCGGGTACCGGGACGACCGCGTAGGCCACGTCGCCGAGGAGAGCGAGAGCCGACCGTGGCTGCACCGCGTTGAGGTGGATGCCGAGGGCGCTGGTCAGCCGCTGGCGTTCCGCCGCCAGCTGAGCGTGATCGCTCTTCGCCCCGGCCAGGCCCATGGCCATCACCACCGTGGGCTCGTTCACCAGGCCGAGCCGGGCCAGGGCGTCCACCGCACCCGTGCCGCCTTCGAGGACGGTACTCACGAGGTCGGCCCTGAGCCGGTTCTGCGCGTCGGCGCCCGCCCGGTGGCGCAGCAGGTGCAGGGCGACGAGCTTCGCCGCGTCCTGGAACGCCTGCTCGCGATCGGGGGTCAACGGCTCCTCGACCGCGGCCCACACAGACCCGAGGAACTCGTCACCGGCGCGCACCGCGACGGCCACGCGCGGGATGGCCGTCTCCCCCTCCTCGACCGTGGCCGGGGCGATGTGCACGGGGCGGTCGCTGCGGTACAGCTCACTGAAGACGCCGCGGCTCTCCAGGATCCGCAGATATCCGTCCGGCACCTGGCGGGCCAGGATCGTGGCGACACGCGACTGGTCCGCCTCGTCCTGACGGCCCGAGAACGCCAGGATGCGCTGACGCCGGTCCTCGATCGTGATCGGCGCGTCCAGCAGCGTCGCGACGGCGTTGGCCAGCGCGAACAGATCACCGGAGGGCACTCCCCCGAGCGACTCCACCCCCGTCTCACCGACGTCCCCCTCGGTGAGTAGCGTCCGCAGGAGCTCCGTCAGCTGCGACCACGACGCGCCCTGCGTCAGGCTTACCAGCACCACCCCCGAGGCCGCCGAAGCCGCGGCCAGCGCCTCGTCCCGCTCCACCGGGCCACGCACCACGAGGGCCGCCGCACCGTGCTCTCCCAGCTCGCGCATGAGCCGGGCGATCGCCTCCGTCCCGTAGACGCCCACGCCCAGCACGATGGCGCGCGGCGGGTACGCGACCACGTCCCCCGGGTCATGGATCACCACCCCGCCGAGCCCGTCGGTCGGACCGGTCCGCTCGGACGGCTCCGCCGGCTCGGTGCTGCCGTGCACGAGATCGAGCAGGGCAGGGCTGAAGTCGTCGAGCACGCGGGCAAGGCTGGTGCGAAGGTTCGTCGGCACGTCGCTGGTCACCACCCCAGGCTAAGAGGGCGACCGTCGCTGACGTTCGTGTGGGGGAACAAGTTGGCGACGGGAAATCGTCGCCGCGTACCGACCGGCAGGGCGGCGTCACGTGCTCAGCGGCCGCGCAGAGCCTTCCAGTCGTCCTCGAGAATCGAGTACTGCACGATGTCGTGCCATACGCCGTCCACGTGCCCGTAGTGGCGCAGCCGCCCCTCCCGCACCATGCCGGCCTTCTCGATGGCTCGCTGCGCGGCGACGTTCGACGGCATGAAACCCGACCAGACGCGGTGCAGGCCGAGCCGGTCGAAGCCGAGGACGCCCAGCAGGAAGCCGATCTCGACGCTGTGGCCCACGCTGACCCGGTCGGCGCGCAGGGCCAGCCCCACTTCCGCGCTGCGGTAACCGACGCGGACCATCCCGCCCTCGCCCGACTGATCCTCGACGATCAGCTTCGCCGAGCCGATCAACTCACCCGTGGCGATCTCGCTGACACCCAGGCGGTAGTGCGTGCGGGGCGTCCGCCGGGCGCCTGCCCTGGCCTGTTCGACCAGTGCGGCGGCGTCGGGGCGCCGAAAGGGCGGCATTCCGAACTCCCGGGTCGTACGGGGGTCGCCGAAGATGCCGAGTACGCCGTCGACGTCGCTGGGCAGGAACTCCCGCAGTCGCAGCGTGCCGCCCTCGACGAGAACCCCGCGCTGCTCCGGCACCGGGGGCGGCCGTTCATCGACGCTTGCCAGGGGCGCTTCCCGCGGAGGCCAGAGGTGGATCTGCTCTCGCTCGGCTTCCAGGCGTTCCGTCATCTGCTGACTCCTTGGTGATGTTGCGTCGGGCCGAACGACACGCGCGTGACCCAGAGTGGCTTCCGCGCACGGAACGCAGGAAGGACGTTGGCCAGGGGCAGGACCCACCCGCAGAGGAAGCCCCGGCCCCGTGGTTCGCGAACCGCTCGCACGGCGGTGACGTTCGGGTGCACCGCGCGCAGCGTGCGCTGTTCCGCCGGTGTCATCCCCCAGAGCATCGGCGGCGGGCGGTATCCGGCGGGGTACTTCCACCGGCCGCGTTCGGTGCGGGCGGCCATCCAGGCAGGCGGGGTGTCGAACACCAGCTCCGCTCCCGGGAACCGGGCGGCGCAGTCCTCGATGAGCCGGTGCACGACCTCCCGGGGGAGATACATCAGCATCCCCTGGGCGAGGATCAGCAGCCCGCGCGAGGCGTCGACCTCGTCCATCCACCGGGTGTCGGTGGCCGAACAGGGCAGTGTCCGGTGCCGTGGCTCATCCGGCAGCAGCCGTCGGCGCAGGGCCGCGACCTCGGGCAGGTCGACCCCGAGCCAGCGGACTTGGCCGTTGTCCACCCGCCAGAACTGCGTCTCGAGACCCTCCCCGAGCGAGACGACCATGCCGTCCGGGTGGTCCCTGAGGAAACGTCGCACCTCGCGGTCGTAACACCGCGCCCGTACGGCCATCCCTTGGGCGTAGCCCCAGTTGCCGGTGCCGAACCGCCCCTCGAAGGGGTAGTCGACCGCGTCGATCACTTCGATCGCCTTCGGGTCCCGCAGTGCCGAGCGAGGGTGCTTCGCGGCCAGAGCGCGGTGGTGCAACGTCCATAGCGTCGTTTCGGCGACGCCATCCAACTCGGCCTTCCGCTTCTGTCCGTTCATCCGGCGATGGTCACAACTCTGTCGGCGCCCCAGCAAGGAGCGTCACTCCTGCGAGCACATTCATCACTCCTTCAGTTGGGATTTCCGCCGCGGAGCGTCGTTCTCGGCCTTCAACTCGGATGAGGGGCCTGTCGGATGCGGAGGCTAGGCTTCGTGGTGACGCGAGTGCCTGGGGCGGGAGGGTGCATGCCGACTGCGGCCACGAGCGGGGGCTTTGGCGATGGAGCGTGCCCGCGGCGGGTCCTGGTGGTGGACGACGACGCGGCCATCTTGAAGTCGCTCGGCAGAGGTCTGCGCGTGAACGGTTTTCACGTCGAGCTCACCGGCCGCGGGGCCGAGGCCCTGGAGATCCTCGGCCGGAAGAGCGTGGACGCCGTGGTCCTTGACGTGTCGCTGCCCGACATCAGCGGCATCGAGGTGTGCCACAGGACGCGCGAAGTGGGCGACGACGTACCGCTCCTGATGCTCTCGGCACTGGACGAGACGCAGGACCGTATCGCCGGCCTCCAGGCGGGGGCGGACGACTACCTGGTCAAGCCCTTCGCCCTGCGGGAACTCGTGCTGCGCCTCGACGCACTCCTGCGCCGCAGCGCCGGGGCGCGTGAACGTGACGCGAGAGGCGCGCACACGGTGCGGGTGGGCGGGCTGGTGCTCGACCCGGCCGCGCACCGTGCGGTGCTGGACGGCCACGACCTGGACCTGACCCGGCGTGAGTTCGCGCTGCTCGAAGTGATGGCCCGGAACGCCGGTCTCGTGCTGAGCCGTGATCAGTTGCTGAGCAGAGTGTGGGGGTACGACGTCGCCGTACGTACCGATGTGGTGGATACGTTCGTGAGTTACCTGCGCCGCAAGACGGAGGCCCGGGGACGGCCCCGGCTGCTGCACACCGTGCGCGGGGTCGGCTTCGTACTCCGTGACGACCGGGCGGGCACCGGGTGAGGCTCGCGACGCGCATCACCCTGATCGCCGGGCTCGGAGTGCCGCTTCTCGTGGTGCTGTGCGGATGGTCGCTGTTCCTGCTCATCGCGCACGACCTGCACACGGAACAGGACGCGCACCTGCGCAAGCGTGCGGCGAGCGTCGTCGAGGACGCCCGTCGGCTGCTGCGCGTCACGGCGGACGGCAAGCCGGTCATCGCCCAGCAGCGCGAGCGCGCCATGTTCGGTGCGGCACTGGACGTGGGTGTCCGTGTCGAGGGGCCGTCAGGAGTGGTCGCCGGTGGGCCGCAGCCACCCGCGGGCACGGAGCTGCCGACCGCGGCGACGGGCCCGGTCACCGTCGAAGCGAGCACGTCGGCAGGCGGCGGACGCAGGGACAGCTGGCGGGTTCTGGTGCGCGAGATCGACGGCTCGCACCCCGGCGTGCACGGCCGCCTGTGGCTGTTCGCGTCGGACAGCGCCGGACGTGAACAACTCGATTCGGTCCGCAGCCGTGTCGTATGGGTGGCGCTGGGCGCGGCACCGCTCTCGGCCCTGCTGGCCTGGCTCGCGGCGTCCCGGGCCAGCCGCCCGCTGCGTCTGCTCCAGCGTCAGGCCGGCGGCCTGGACCCGGCGGTCGGTTCGGCTCGGCTCGAGCACGCGCCCACCGGGGTCAGTGAGGTGGACGAGCTGGCCGGCACCCTCACCACCGTGCTCGCCCGCTACGACGAGCAAGTACTGCGCGCCCGGGGTGCCTTGGAGACAGCGCGGTCCTTCGCCTCCACGGCCGGGCACGAACTGCGCACCCCCATGACCAGCATGCGCACGAATCTGGATGTGCTCGCCGAATGGGAGGGGCTGGAGCCCGGCGAACTCCGCGAGATCATCGATGACCTGAGTCATGAACACGACCGGATGCTGGGTCTGCTTGTCATGTTGCGGGAGCTCGGCCGAGGGGAGCTGGCAAGCCACGAAGCCATGGTTCCGGTGGACATGGCGGACATCGTCGAAGCCGCCGCCGAGGACGCGAGGCGCCGTCACCCGGAAGCGGACCTGCGCCTGGACCTGCCGACCGGAGCATGCGTCATCCGTGGCTGGGAGCACGGACTGCGCACCCTGGTCGACAACCTGCTCGCGAACGCCCTGACCCACGGCCGTGATCCGGACAGTCGCCAGGCGCACGTCAGGGTCACCCTGCGTACCGAACGGGGCGTCGTGGTGCTGCGGGTCGACGACAGCGGGCCGGGCATCGCACCCCACCTGCGGCAGACGGTCCTCGAACGGTTTCATCGCGCGCCCGACAGCGAGGGTCATGGTCTTGGGCTCGCCCTGGTGGCCCAGCAGGCGACTCTGCACGGGGCGGCGCTGCGGCTCGACGAAGTCCCCGACGGCCGCGGAACACGCGCCGAGATCCGGTTCGCCGCCGCGGGGGCCCGGGAGGGGTAGCCGGCGGGTCGGCCACGGGCCGCCGCGCGTCACAAGAATCCCACAAAGTGGGCCGCTAGCCTCCGGGGCGTTCTCGACCCCTAATCGCGGAGGTGATGCTCATGACGGGTGCACGACGTCGCCCCACACTGCTCGCCGCATGGTGTGCGGTGTTGGCCGTCCTGATGTCCTCCTGTTCCAGTGGCGCGGAATCCGGTCCGTCGAATACGTCCACGAACAAGTCCGCCTCTCAGCAGGACAGTTCGAATCAGCAGGACAGTTCGAAGCCGAACATCGTGTACGTGCTCACCGATGACTTGTCATCGAATCTGGTGCAGTACATGCCGCACGTCCGCAAGATGCAGGAGGAGGGCGCGAGCCTCTCCAACTTCTTCGTCACCGACTCGCTGTGCTGCCCCTCCCGCTCCACCATCCTCACCGGCGACTTCCCCCACAACACGGGCGTGTTCACCAATACCGGCGACGACGGCGGTTACGGCGCGTTCATGAAGAACGGCAACGAGAAGCGCTGCTACGCCCCGAAGATGCAGGACGCCGGCTACCGGACCGGCTTCATGGGCAAATACCTCAACGGCTACCAGCCGGCGGAGAAGAAGAACGGTTCAAAGGGGTACGTCCCGCCGGGCTGGGACGAGTGGGCTGTCGCCGGTAACGGCTACCCCGAGTTCGACTACGACCTCAATGAGAACGGCACGGTCCGCCACTACGGGAAAGACCCTGAGGACTATTTGACGGACGTGATCTCCGACAAGGCAGGCTCCTTCATCGATGCCTCGGCGAAGGAGCAGAAGCCGTTCATGCTCCAGCTCTCGCCCTTCACCCCGCACGGCCCCGCCACACCGGCCCCACGCGACGCGGACTCCTATCCCCACCTGAAGGCGCCCCGCACGGAGGCGTACGACCGCGCCACCGAAGACGCCCCGCAGTGGCAGCGGGAGCTTGCCCCGCTCACCGAGAAGGAACAGCGGAAGATCGACCAGAACTTCGCCAAGAGGGTGCGCTCCGTACAGGCCATCGACACGATGATCGGACGCCTTCAGGAGCAGCTCAAGGCCAAGGGCATGGCCGACAACACCTACTTCATGTTCAGCTCCGACAACGGCTTCCACATGGGTGAGCACCGCCTGCGACCGGGAAAGCAGACCGCCTACGACACCGACATCAAGGTGCCGATGACCGTCACCGGACCCGGAGTGCCGGCGGGCACGGAGGTCGACGCTCTCACGCAGAACACCGACCTGAACCCCACCTTCCTCGACCTCGCCGGAGTCACACCGGATGCCGACACCGACGGACAGAGCTTCGCCGACCTGCTGCGAGGAAAGTCGGCGGAAGACGGGCGAGAAGCCGTGCTCATCGAACACCGCCGTTCCGCGTCCAAGAAACACGATCCGGACGCGGGACCGGAGAAGGCCGGAAACCCGCCCACCTATGAGGCGATCAGGACCCCCGACGAGCTGTACGTCGAGTACGCCACCGGGGAGCGGGAGTACTACGACCTCAAGGCCGACCCGTTGCAGTTGAAGAACACGGCAGACGCTCTGTCAGAGGAACGCCGCGAGCAGCTGCACGGCGCTTTGGCCCGGCTCAAGGCCTGCGACGGCGCAGAAGAGTGCAAGAAGGCCGCCCAACTCGACGGCACCTGAAGGCCCTGACACCTACCGGAGTTCCCCGCTTCCCTTCCTGACTGGCCCTTCGACATAGGGCCGGAGTTTGGCGATCACATCCTCCTGGTCGATGTCTTGAGGCAGGGAGGAGGGGGGATTTCCCTTGTAGTAGTGGATCGACCGGGGGCAGCCGCCCTCCCCTTTGAACTGGAAGCCGGCGACCAGCTTGGAGGTCTTGGCCTCGAACAACCGGTAGGTGGCACGCGCCTTCGTCAGCGGCAAGGTGATGCCGTGGTGGTAGCGGCAGTCCTCGACCCTCTCACCGGTGTCCTTCTCGTATGCGCACACCACCAGCTCGGACGTGGTGGCGTCCCGCCGGGGCGGCACCTTCCAGTGGGCGGGCATCCGGTCCACCAGCAATGAGTCGTCCGAAGTCACCAAGTGCGGCCCTGCGCCTGCGTAGGGCCGCGCCGACTCGGTGAAGTCCGTCGGGCGGACACCTTTTTCGGCTGTGGCAGAGGCGGGGCACGGATAGTCCGGCAATTGCCGCGGGGCGGACTCGAAAGCGGTGCCGTCGATGAGCAGAACGATGAAAGTCGCCGCGGGGATGACGATCAGAGGGGCGAGCACTGCCGGTCGTATCCTCAACATCCGCGCTCACTCCCCCTGAAGGCGGCACCGTCTGGATCGGTGCCCAATGCGGGCGGGGATAAGCGGGGATAACCGAGCTGCCGTCGTCCTCCTCAGACGGTGACGACCACCGAGTGCCAGCCGCTGGCTCCGTCCGGGATGGGGCGGGTGCGCTTCTCCGTCTGTGTCTCGCCCGTCCCGTCGGTGGCACGGACGGTGAGGGTATGGCCTCCGGAGGTGGCCTTCCAGGGGAAGGACCACTGGCGCCAGGTGTCGCGTGTGTCCTCGGCGGCCAGGTCGGCGACCTGCCATGGCCCGTCGTCGACACGGACCTCCACTTTCCGGATTCCGCGGTGCTGGGCCCAGGCGACTCCGGCGACCATCACGGTCCCCGCCTCGGGACGGGCGAAGGGCTTGGGGGTGTCGATACGCGACTGGGTCTTGATCGGTGCCTCGCGGGCCCAGTCCCTCTTCACCCAGTACGAGTCGTAGTCGTCGAACGTGGTGAGCTCGATGTCCTTGATCCACTTGCAGGCGGACACGTATCCGTAGAGTCCCGGCACGATCATCCGCACCGGGAAGCCGTGCTCGAACGGCAGCGGCTGCCCGTTCATGCCGAGCGCCAGCATCGCGTCACGGCCGTCCATCACGTCCTCGACCGGGGTGCCGATCGTCATGCCGTCCACCGACCGCGCCACGAGCTGATCCGCGGGGCCACCTCGCGAGGGCGGCTTCACACCACAGCGCTTCAGAAGGTCGGCCAGGCGCACGCCGATCCACCGGGCGTTGCCCACGTACGGACCGCCGACCTCGTTCGACACACAGGCGAGCGTGATGTCGCGCTCGACCAGTTCCATCCGCAGCAGGTCGTCGAAGGTGAGCGTGAGCTCCCGCGTCACGCCCTTGCCGTGGATGCGCAGCTTCCAGGCGTTGGCATCGACCTTGGGTACCACCAGCGCGGTGTCGACTCGGTAGAAGTCGTCGTTGGGCGTCACGAACGAGCTGATGCCCCGGACGCGCAGCGCGGCGCCCTTGGGCACCGGGGCGGCCGCGGAGGCGGGGGCCGGCAGGGTCACCTGGCTGCGGGCCTCGACGGCGTTCTTCCCTTGTGAGCCGTTCAGGGACCGGCCCAGCAGACCCGCGCCGGTCGACGCGGCCGCTGCCGCCGTCGCGGCGATGACGAACCCCCGACGATCCCAACCCGGCTGCCGGCCAGACTGCCGAGCAGGCTGGCCGGGCTCGTCCACGGGACCGTCCGTCCCGTCCTTCTCCCCCGGCGTCCCTGCGGCGGGGGCGGACGCGGGGCGGGGCGACCGAAGCCGGCCCACGAGCCAGTAGAGGAGCCCGGCTCCCGCCACCGCGCCCACCACGGAAGGCAGCCCGTCCATGACGCTCGTGGAGTCGGGGCGGCTCGTTGCCGCGAGCGCGCCCACAACGCCGAACAGCAGCACACCGGCCGAGCCGCTGCGACGGTACCGGACCGCCACGACACCGAGGACGAGCGCGAACAGGGTAAGGACGCCGAGAATGCCCAGTTGCAGGATGAGTTTGTCGTTCGTCCCGAACTCTCTGATCGCCCAGTCCTTGACCGATGACGGCGTACGGTCGATCGCCGCCCCGCCGACCGCCACCACCGGTCCGGACTCGGGGCGCACCGCGGCGGACACCAACTCGGCGACCGCCAGTGCGGCGTAGGCCGCCAGTAGTCCGCTCAGTGCGCCCAGCCCCAGAAGGCGCCACGCGGTCCGGCGCCGTGATGTCCTCAGCTCGTCTTTCACACCCGCTATCCGTACCCGCGCCCCTGTACGGATTGGTCGCCCTCCCCCATGTGGAGGAATCAGCAAGGCTGCCAGCCGCTCCCTCACCCTTCGACCAGGAAAACGAGACCCATCCGTCCGCCCGTCGGCTACGAATCACTGGCAGAGAGGCTCTGCACACGTCGCTCCGCGCGGGCGAGGCGCACGGCAGCGGCTGCCGTGCGCGTGGGGCCATGATGGGGAGGCATGAGACAAGCGGTGTTCATCGGTGGCATTCCTGCGGGCGAGCCCGATCTGCCGGCGTTGATGAAGCGGGTCACGGACGGCGATCAGCAGGCGTTCTCGCAGCTGTACGACGCTGTGTCCGGGCCCGCCTTCGGGATCGTGCGCGCGGTTCTGCGCGATACGGCGCAGTCCGAGGAAGTGACACAGGAAGTGCTGGTGGAGGTGTGGCGGCACGCCGACCGCTACCGGCCCGAGCGAGGGACCGTACTGACCTGGGTGCTGACGATGGCCCACCGCCGGGCCGTGGACCGCGTCCGGTCGGTGACCGCGGCCTCCGCGCGCGAGGAGGTGGTCGCCCTGCGCGAGCGCATGCCCGCGTTCGACGTGACCGAGGCCGAGGTCGAGACGCGCCTGGAACGCGAGGAAGTGCGGCGGTGCCTGCGGTCGTTGACCGAGGTACAGCGTGAATCGATCACCTTGGCGTACTACGAGGGACTGACGTACCGCGAGGTGGCCCAGCGCCTCTCCGCTTCCCTGGGCACGGTCAAAACACGCATGCGGGACGGGCTCATTCGGCTGCGCAACTGTCTGGGAGGCCTGGCATGAGCGTCATCGACCCGCACACCCTCGCCGCCGCCTACGCCCTGCACGCGTTGCCCCCGGACGAGGTCGACGCCTTCGAGACGCACCTGGACTCCTGCGGGCCGTGTCGGCAGGAAGTAGCGGAGTTCCTGGCCACGGCGGCGCAACTCACCGCGCCCGCCGCCCCGCCGCCCTCCCTGAAGCAATCGGTTCTCGACCAGATCGCAAAGGTGCCCCAGGAACCCGCCCATGCCTCGCGTCCCCCCGAGCTCCAAGGCTCGACGGGGTGGCTGGGCAGGAGCGGCCGTTGGGCGAGTGGCGCGGGCCGTTGGACGCTGGCCGCGTGTCTGGCTGCCGCCGCCCTTGGCGGAGTGGCCACCTGGCAGCATCAGGAAGCGCGGGACGCTCGCGAACAGGCGAACCAGGCACGGGCGCAGGCGGATCAGGTCGCCGCGGTTCTTGCCGCGCCGGACGCGAAGACACGGGCCGCGGCGCTCTCCGGTGGCGCGCGGGGAGTCGTCGTGACCTCAGAAAGCCAGAACCGCGCGGTCTTCACCGTCTCAGGGCTCGACGCGCCGCCCGGGGACAAGGTGTACGAGATGTGGTTCAACGACCGGGGGACGATGCGCGCGGCTGGCCTGCTCGAGTCGAGGAGCGGCGATCAGACCGTCCTCATGGACGGCACGCTGCAAGGGGCCACGGGGATGGGCCTCACCATCGAGCCCGCGGGCGGATCCAGGACTCCGACCCTTCCACCGGTCGGTCTGATCGAGTTCCCTGCCTGAGCTGTTCGTACAGGCCGGGGGAATCCGTACGGGCCGGGGAAATTCGTACGGGCCGGGGAAATCGCGCCGGGTGACCGACCAAGCCGTCCGGCTCACGGCTCCGAATGACAGGTGTGAGCGGGGGGACACAGCCGGGTCCCCCGACGTACGCAGCTCTGACGCCCATCCCCGCAAGGAGAACACTCATGAGCACCACCCTTCGCATCCGCCGCACCGCCATCGCCGTGACCGCCGCCGCACTCCTGCCCCTGTCGCTGGCCGCGTGTTCCGGCGATGACAGCAAGGACAAGGCGGACGACAGCACGGCGGCGAGCGAGTCCAAGAAGTCCGACGAAGCGAGCGAAGGCTCCTCGGGTGACATGGCCGGTGACAAGCCGTTCGGTTCGGCGTGTGCGTCGGTGCCCAAGGACGGCAAGGGCAGCTTCGACGGGATGGCCAAGGACCCGGTCGCCACGGCCGCGTCCAACAACCCCGAGCTGTCCACCTTGGTGACCGCGGTCAAGAAGGCGGGCCTGGTCGACACGCTCAACACCGCCGAGAACATCACCGTGTTCGCGCCGACCAACGACGCCTTCGCGAAGATTCCGAAGGCCGACCTGGACAAGGTCCTCAACGACAAGGCCATGCTCACCAAGGTCCTGACCTACCACGTCGTGGGCCAGAAGCTCGCCCCCAAGGACCTGGAGAGCGGCTCCTACGAGACGCTGGAGAAGTCCAAGCTGACCACGGCGGGCTCTGGTGAGTCCTACAAGGTCAACGACAGCGCCAACGTGGTCTGCGGCAACGTGAAGACCGCCAACGCGAACGTCCACATCATCGACACCGTTCTCATGCCCAAGATGTGAGGCCCGGGTCGCCCAAGAGTCCTCGGCCTCGCGGCCTTGAAGCCGCGAGGCCGAGGAAGTCCCCCGCATTGCCGCCATCCTGATAGACCGTCACATCTTCGGCATGAGGACCGAGTCGATGATGTAGACGGTCGCATTGGACGTCTTGACGTTGCCGCACACGACCTTGGCGGAATCGTTCACCTTGTACGACTCACCGGAGCCCGAGGTGGTGAGGTTGCTGCCCTCCATGGTCTTGAACGAGCCCTTGGTCAGCTGATCCGGGGCGAGCTTCTCGCCCACCACGTGGTAGGTGAGGATCTTGGTGAGCTGCGCCTTGTCGTTGAGGACCTTGTCCAGATCGGCCTTCGGGATCTTTGCGAACGCGTCGTTGGTCGGCGCGAACACGGTGATGTCCTTGGCGTTGTTCAGCGTGTCCACCAAGCCCGCCTTCTTGACGGCGGACACGAGCGTGGACAGGGCCGGGTTGTTGGACGCGGCGGTGGCGACCGGGTCGTCGGCCATACCGCTGAAGCTGCCCGCGCCGTCCTTGGGAACGGTGGAACACGCCGGACCGAAGGGCTCGGTCATGTCACCGGCGTGAGCCATGGGGGCGAGAAGCCCCAGTGAGACCGGCAGGGCCAGTCCCGCGACGACCGCGACGGCCGTTCGACGGAGGTGGTGGACACTCATGACAATGCCCTCCTCGATGAGGGATCGGGGGCGCGGGAACGCCGGCCGGGACAGCCGGTGTGGTGCTGCGTTACGCCCGTTGCATGAGTAATTCGGAGCCACCCGATGCACCGGATTCCGTTTTGTGAGCTTTTTGGAGCAAAACACATATTTCGGAGCTATCGTCGCTCCGTGCATCCAACAGCCCACATCCGCACGAAGTAGTCACGCGGGCGGCCCGAGTCGCCCAAGGACTTCCCCCAGGAGTGACGACATGACCGTCGCGGTCGTCCTGTTCACCTCGGATCTGCGTCTGCACGACCATCCGCCGTTGCGCGCCGCGCTGGCGGGGGCCGACGAGGTGGTGCCGCTCTTCGTGCGCGACCCCGGTGTGCACGCGGCCGGTTTCGACGCGCCCAACCGCAGCGCCTTCCTCGCCGAATGCCTGGCCGACCTCGACGCCTCGCTGCGCCGGCGTGGTGGCCGCCTGGTCGTGCGCACGGGGCCGGTCGCCCAGGAGGTCGCCGGGGTCGCCGCGGAGTGCGGGGCCGAGGAAGTACACATGGCGGCGGGCGTCACCAAGTACGCCCATCTGCGGGAGGAGCGGCTGCGTGACTGTCTTGGCGCACGCGGCGTGGAACTGCGCGTTCACGACAGTGTGATCACCGCTGTCGCCCCCGGATCCCTGACGCCCACCGGCACTGACCACTACGCCGTGTTCACCCCCTACTTCCGCCGCTGGTCGGGCGTGCGACTGAGGGAGACCTGCCCGGCGCCGCGCACCGTGCGCGTTCCCGCCTCCATCCGCGGCGATCGGCTGCCGTCCCGCGGCACCGGGTCCGACATCTCGCCGGGCATTCCGCACGGGGGCGAGGAGGCGGGGCGCGAGTTGTTCTCGCGCTGGAAGCGTTCGGGCCTTGCGACCTATGCGGATCGGCATGACGACCTGGCGGGCGACGCGACCTCCCGGCTCTCGCCCTACCTGCACTTCGGGGCCCTGTCACCGGTCGAACTCGTCCAACGCGCCCGGAAGCACGGTGGTCCTGGGGCGGAGGCGTTCGTCCGTCAGCTGTGCTGGCGCGACTTCCATCACCAGGTACTGGCATCGAGGCCGGAGGCGTCCGTCCAGGACTACCGCACCCGGCACGACCGTTGGCGCGGCGAGGACGACGCGGCCAAGGAGATCGCCGCGTGGCGCGAGGGGCGTACGGGCTATCCGCTCGTCGACGCAGGGATGCGTCAACTGCGTCACGAGGGCTGGATGCACAATCGCGCCCGCCTCCTGACGGCGAGCTTCCTGACCAAGACGCTGTACGTGGACTGGCGGATCGGCGCCCGGCACTTCCTCGACCTGCTGGTCGACGGCGACATCACCAACAACCAGCTCAACTGGCAGTGGGTCGCGGGAACCGGCACCGACACCCGGCCCCACCGCGTCCTCAATCCGGTGGTGCAGGGCAAACGCTTCGATCCGCAGGGAGCCTACGTCCGCAGGTGGGTGCCCGAACTGGGGGACGTGGAGGCCCGGTTGGTGCACGAGCCCTGGCGGCTCCCCGAGAGCCGGCGCGCCCACCTCGACTACCCGGAACCGCTGATCGACCTCGCCGACGGGCTCGCACGCTTCAAGGAAGCCCGCGGTCGCGACTGAGGAGAGACACGTCATGCACTGGCTCTTCGGTGACCAACTCGGCCCGCATTTCCTCAACGGCGGTGACGGCGGCCCCGGTCGGAACACCCCGCTGCTGATGATCGAGGCCCGTTCGGTGTTCCGGCGTCGGCGTTTCCACCGGGCCAAGGCTCATCTGGTGCTGTCCGCCATGCGTCACCGGGCGGCCGAACTCGGCGACCGGCTGACCTATGTCCGTGCCGACAGCTACCGGGAAGCACTGGAGCGGACGGCGGGCAGTCGCCCGGTCACCGTCCACCACCCCACCTCGTACGCCGCCGTTCGGCTTCTGCGCTCCCTTCCCCAGGTCACGATGGGCCCGGCGCGGGGCTTCCTGGTGCCGATGGACGACTTCGCGGCATGGGCCGACGGGCACGGCGGCAAGCGGCTGCGGCAGGAAGACTTCTATCGGTGGGTCCGCCGGGGACACGACCTGCTGATGGAGGGCGACGCCCCGGCCGGCGGCCGGTGGAACTTCGACCACGACAACCGGCAGCCGCCGCCACGCGGCTCGGACACCCTGCCGGTCCCGGCGCCGTACCGGCCGCGCGAGGACGAGATCGACGACGAGGTCCGCCACGACCTCGATCGCTGGGAGAAGGACGGGGACGTGTCCTTCGTCGGACGCGACGGCCCACGTCTGTTCCCCGCGACCCGAGCCGAGGCACGAGCGGCACTCAAACGCTTCCTCGCACACCGGCTCGGTACGTTCGGACCGCACGAGGACGCCATGCTCGCCGCCGACCCGGTCATGAGCCACAGCCTGCTGTCGTCCTCACTCAACCTCGGCCTGCTCGACCCCGCCGAATGCGTCGAGGGGGCCCAGGCGCAGTGGCGCGCCGACCGGGCGCCGCTGGGCAGCGTGGAGGGCTTCGTCCGCCAGATCGCGGGCTGGCGCGAGTACGTGTGGCAGCTCTACTGGTACTTCGGCGAGGGGTACCGCGACTCCAACGTCCTTCGGCATACCTCCGGGCTGCCCGACTGGTGGAGCGACCTGGACGCGGACGCGGTGGAGGCGCGCTGCCTGCACACGGTCCTGGCCCAGGTGCGGGACACGGGGTGGACCCACCACATCCCTCGCCTGATGATCCTGGGCAGCTACGCCCTCCAGCGGGGCTGGGATCCCGCCGCGGTCACGGACTGGTTCCACCGCTGCTTCGTGGACGGATACGACTGGGTCATGGTTCCCAACGTCGTCGGCATGTCCCAGTACGCCGACGGCGGCCGGATGACGACCAAGCCCTACACGTCGGGCGGGGCCTACGTGAACCGCATGAGCGACCTGTGCACACCGTGCCGGTACCGGCCGGGCGACCGGACGGGCGAGCAGGCCTGCCCCTACACAGCCGGCTACTGGACGTTCCTGGACCGGCACCGGCAACTGCTCGGCCACAACCACCGCACCTCCCGGCCGGTGCGCCAGCTGGAACAGATCACCGACCTCGCGCAGGTGCGCCGGGAGGAGGGCGCGCGAGGTGACGCGGCTCCATGACGCCCGCGCCGCTGGGCCAGTGAAGTGAGCTCGGTCAGCGGCAGCCCCGTAGCGGGCAGGAATCAGCGCATCCACACAAGGGCGATCGCCAGAAGCACTGGTGTGCAGGTGACCGAGAGTGAGAAGGGGTTGTGCATGCTGGGATTGCGGCCCACCGAGACCGAACCGGACAGGTCTGTCGACGGTCCGCTCTCGGCCCGCGACGCCATCCGGGCCGTCGAGGCGGAACTCGGGCGTGCACTCGGCGAAGGGCTGTGCCGGGCCCGCGACGTGGATCCCGTCTTCGCCCGTGAGGTCGCGGGCCGGGTCACCGCGTTCGTCCGGCGTGGCGGGAAACGGCTGCGTACGGCATTCGCCTGGTGCGGGTGGCGGGCCGCGGGCGGCTCGGGGGACGCCACGGCGCTCCTGCGCACGGGCGTGGCCCTGGAGCTCGTCCAGGCGTGCGCTCTCATACACGACGACGTGATGGACGAATCGCTGCTACGCCGCGGCGCGCCCGCGGTGCACGTGGACTTCGCCCGCATGCACCGCGCCGAGCGGATGGCGGGAGCGCCGCAGGCGTTCGCGACGTCCGCCGCGGTGCTCGCCGGCGACCTGGCCCTGGCCTGGGCCGACGACCTGCTCACCGAGACGGCACTCAACTCGCGGTACGGCGTGCGGCTGCACCGCGAGTGGCAGGCCATGCGCCGCGAGATGGTCGCCGGGCAGTACCGGGACCTCCACGCGCAGGCCACCGGCGCGACCGGGCTCGACGAGGCGGTGAGCATCGCCACGCTCAAGAGCGCCCTGTACACGGTCGCGAGGCCGCTGGCGCTCGGTGCGTCTTTGCAGGGTGCGGAGGCGACCACCCTGGAAGCGCTGCGCGCCGCCGGACAGTGCGCGGGACTCGCGTTCCAGTTCCGCGACGACCTCCTGGGCGCCTTCGGGGACCCGGCGGTGACGGGCAAGCCGGCCGACGACGACCTCCGGACGCGCAAGGTCACCTACCTGCTCGCGGCCGGCCTCGAACTGGCCGACGCCCGTCACGACAAGGAAGCAGCCGAAGCCCTGGCCCCGGCCGCGCCCGTCCCCACCGACGACGCCGTGCTCCGGATGCGGACGGCACTGGAGCGGACCGGGGCACGGGCCGTCGTGGAGTCGAAGATCGCGGGGTTGGCGGCGATGAGTGTGCGGCACTTCGACCGGACCGGTGCGGAGCCTTTCGTACGGCGTGAGTTCGCCGCGCTGGTCGAGCGGGCCTCCGGCGTCTCCCTGAAGGACACCGGGGAGGCCGCGTGAGGACACTGCCGGGGCCCACGGATCATGTCGTCGTGGTGGGCGCCGGGCTGTCGGGGCTCGCCTGCGCCCTGCATCTGCTGGGGTCAGGTCGCCGAGTGACGGTCGTGGAGCGGGACTCGGGCCCCGGCGGCCGGGCCGGCCGTGTGCGACTGGGCGGATTCCAGATCGACACGGGCCCCACCGTGCTCACCATGCCCCACCTGGCCGACGAAGCCTTCGCAGCTGTCGGCGACAGCCTCGCCGCCCACGTCGAGCTGACGTCCCTCCACCCCGCCTACCGCGCCGCCTACGCGGACGGATCCGCACTCGACGTACACACCGACGGCGAGGCGATGGAGGACGAGGTCAGGCGCTTCGCCGGGCCGAAGGAGGCGGCCGGTTACCGCGGTCTGCGGGGCTGGCTCGAGCAGTTGTACAAGGCCCAGATGCGGCGTTTCATCGACACGAACTTCGACTCGCCCTTCCAACTGCTGCACCCGGATCTGGCCCGTCTGGCGGCCCTCGGCGGCTTCGGCCGGCTCGACAGGAAGATCGGCCACTTCCTCTCCGACCCCCGCCTGCGCCGGGTCTTCTCCTTCCAGGCCCTGTACGCGGGAGTCGCTCCGGCCAGGGCTCTCGCGGCGTACGCGGTGATCGCCTACATGGACACCGTCGCCGGTGTCTGGTTCCCCAAGGGCGGCATGCACGCCCTGCCACGCGGGATGGCGAACGCGGCGACGCGCGCGGGTGCCGAGTTCCGCTGGTCGGCCGAAGTGACCTCGCTGGAACGATCGTCCGGGCGGGTGAGTGCCGTGCGGCTGGCCTCGGGAGAGCGGATCGCGTGTGACGCGGTGGTGCTGACCTGCGAGTTGCCCACCGCGCACCGGCTGCTCGGCCGCGCCCCGCGGCGTCCCGTACGCCTGCGGCACTCGCCGTCCGCCGTCGTCCTGCACGCGGGGACGGACCGCACCTGGCCAGGCCTCGCCCACCACACCCTGTCCTTCGGCGCGGCCTGGGAGGGCACGTTCGACGAACTGACGCGTTCGGGGCGGCTGATGAGCGACCCGTCCCTGCTGATCACCCGGCCGACGACACACGATCCCGGTCTGGCCCCTCCGGGCGGGCACCTGCACTACGTACTGGCCCCCTGCCCCAACACCACCGTCGGTCCGTCGGCCACCGCCTGGCGCGACCTGGGCCCCCGCTACCGCGACAGCCTCGTCGCCGAACTGGAGCGGCGCGGTCTCGACGGGTTCGCGGACAGCATCCAGGAGCAGCAGCTGGTGACCCCGCTGGACTGGTCGGCGCAGGGTCATGCGGCGGGCAGCCCGTTCTCGGTCTCGCACACCTTCGCCCAGACCGGCCCGTTCCGCCCGCGCAATCTCGTACGGGACCTGGAGAACGTCGTCCTCGCGGGCTGCGGCACCACCCCGGGGGTGGGCGTGCCGACGGTCCTCATCAGCGGCAAACTCGCCGCCGACCGCGTCACCGGAGGCGTCCATGACCCGTCGTGAACTGGACGCCGCCGGGATCACCGACCCCGGATTGCGCGCCGCCTACGCCCGGTGTCGACAGCTCAACGCACGCCACGGCAGGACGTACTTCCTGGCCACCCGCCTCCTCCCCGTCGAACGGCGCACGGCCGTGCACGCGTTGTACGGCTTCGCCCGCTGGGCGGACGACATCGTGGACGACCTGGACCGGCACCGGACGGCCGAGGAGCGCGACCGGCTGCTGCGGTGCCTGGAGAGCGACCTCGCGCACGGGCTGCGTACCGGCGGCGGCGACGAGCCCGTCGTCCGGGCGGTCGCCGACACCGCCGAGCGCTACAGCATCGAGCACACGCTGTTCGCCGACTTCCTGGTCTCGATGCGCAGCGACCTGCACGTGACGGACTACGCGACCTACGCCGACCTGCGGGCCTATATGCACGGCTCGGCGGCGGTGATCGGGCTGCAGATGCTTCCCGTGCTCGGCACGGTCGTCGCCCGCGAGGAAGCGGCGCCGCACGCGGCGGCCCTCGGTGTGGCCTTCCAACTGACCAACTTCCTGCGGGATGTGGGTGAGGACCTCGACCGTGGGCGCGTCTATCTGCCGGCGGATCTGCTGGCCGCTCACGGCGTGGACCGGCCGCTGCTGGAGTGGAGCCGCCGCACAGGGCGTCGCGACCCGCGCATCCGTGCCGCGCTCGTCGCCGCCGAAGCCATGACGCGAGAGGTGTACCGGCACGCGGAACCGGGCATCGCGATGCTCGACCCGCGGGTGCGCCCGTGCATTCGCGCCGCGTTCACCCTGTACGGCGGCATCCTCGACGCGATCGCGGAGCAGGAATACAGCGTGCTGCAGCGTCGTGCGGTGGTGTCGCGCGGCCGTCGGGCGGCGACGGCCGCCGCCGGAGTCCTCCGCTGCGCCGCCGCGCGGTGGCGCGTCCGTACCTCGGACCAGGCACCGCCGCTGAGCGCCACCTCCCGGACGAAAGGCCCCGCGCAGTGAGTGACCGAGCGGAACGGCCCCGCTGGACGCCGCCGTTGCGACGCCGACGACGGTTCAACTGGGCAGCCCAGGAGCCGACTTGGCGGGACGCACGCCCGGCGCTGATCGCCGACGCACTCAAGCGGGCGGCGACCCGCCCCTCCGGCAACTGGTTCGTGGTCGGGGCCTCGCGGGACGTGCGTGCCGGTGGGCGGCCCTGCGGCAGGACGGTCGCCGGGGTCGAGGTGGTGCTGTGGCGGTCGGACACGGGCCGGCTGCACGCGGGCCCCGGAGCCTGCCCGCACCTCGGTGCGCCGCTGCGCGAGAGCCGGGTGGTGTGCGGCACGCTGGTGTGCCACTGGCACGGACTCGCCCTGGACGGCGGGTCGTTCGCGGGCTGGGAACCGTACCCCGCGCACGACGACGGGGTCCTGGTGTGGGTACGGCTTGACTCGGTCGGCGGCGAGGAACCGACCGAGCACCCCGTGCTTCCCGTGCGGCCCAGGGCGGACAGCGGGGTGGACGCCGTGTTCACGACGGTCGGACGGTGTGAACCGCAGGACGTCATCGCCAACCGGCTCGACCCCTGGCACGGCTCCTGGTTCCATCCGTACTCGTTCGTGGACCTGACCGTGGCGCGCCCGCCGCAGGGTGATCAGGACGACGCCTTCGTCGTCGATGTCTCGTTCCGGGTGACGAGCCGTCTCGTGGTGCCGGTCCGGGTGGAGTTCACCGCTCCCGAGCCGCGTACGGTCGTCATGCACATCACCGAGGGTGAGGGGTCCACGTCCGTGGTGGAGACCCATGCCACGCCACTGACGGCCGAGGCTGATCTGCAGCCGCGGACGGCTGTGGTGGAGGCGGTCGTCGCCACGTCGGACCGGCGGGGGTTCGCTGTGGCACGGGCAGCGGCGCCCGCGCTGCGGCCCCTGGTGCGTGCCACGGCCGCACGCCTGTGGCGCGACGACCTCGCCTACGCCGAGCGGCGCTGGACGCTGCGCAGCTCGGGGCGTTTCCCCGGGTGAGGGCAGCCGCCGTCAGTGCCTCGCCAGCTTGCCGAGCGCCCGCAGGACCGGGGAGCGCCCCGCCCGGGGGACCGTCCACAGCGCCTGCCCCCGGACACCCCAGTCGGCAAGGAGAGCTCCTGCCGCCAGTAAGCCGGTGGTGGCGGCGCGTTCCATGAGGGCCACGGGCAGGTCGCAGCGGATCGCGTCACCGGCAAGGGTCACGCGCGGGTGGGGAGTGCGCACCGTGGGCCGCCGGGCGTGGGAGCCGACCGGGAAGTGCGGGCAGTCGGCGCGCCATTCGTGCCGGGCATCCACGACGCGGGCCGGGCGGGTCTCGGGGTAGATCCGGCGCAGGCTGTCCAGGAGACGGTTCTGCGCCGCTTCTTGAGGCGTGCCGGCGGCGACGGCGTATCCGTGCAGTTCCACGACCGACCCGCCGGTCCGGGAGGCCCAGCGGGCGGCCTCGCCCTCGTAGCGTTCCAGGACGCTGATGTTGTCGAGGCCGTCGTAGCCGCTGGTGCCGAGGAAGCCGGGGCGGTCGGCTCGGACCGGGCGGTCAAGCCAGAGCCGGGAGACGAGGAAGGGCGGCGCGGTGCGCAGGGTGGCGACGTCCTCGCGCCAGACTGGGGTACCCAGTCCGGGCGAGGCGTCGACGAGGCCGCGCAGAGCTCCGGGGTCGAGGGCGAGGACGGCCGCGTCGTACCGGTGGGCGGCGGTGTCGGTCCGCACCTCTACTCCCCTGTCGTCGTCGGCGTGGACCTCGCGGACGGGTGTGCCGGTGCGGATGTCCGTCCCGTGGCGCTGGACGTAGTCGCCGAGGGGGTTCCACAGAGCCTGCGGGAAAGGCTCTGTGGGCACGTCGAAGAGCAGGCCCTCGGAGGAGCCGAGGAAGTAGATGTGGAACATCAACAGGAGTTCCGCGGCGGACAGTTCGCGCGGGTCGGCGAAGAAGCTGCGGGAGAACACCTCGAAGGCCAGGTGGTGGGCGGCTTCGGGGAAACGCACGCTCTCCAGGAAGCGCGTCGCGCTCATCGAGTCGAAGCGCTCGTGCACGTGGGGCACGCGTACGTCGAGGAGGGGCAGCGCCGCCCTCGCGTCCATGGCGGTGAGGTCGCGCCAGCCGAAGGTGGGGCTCAGTGCGACGAAGCCGAGCGCGCTGAAGGGCGGTGTGCGCGGGACGCGGGCGAAGCTGTCCGTCATCCCGCCGCTGTGCCGCAGGGGGTAGTCGGGCAGCGGCCGGAGCCGGTCGAGGGCGGGGTCGGTCCTGCGCAGCAGTCCGCGCAGGTTGTAGTACTGGCGGAAGAAGGCGTGGAAGCCGCGGCTCATGGTGGTCTCGGAGCCGTCGGCCAGGCGGGTGCGCCAGCCGGCGAGCCGGCCGCCGAGTGACTCCTGCTGCTCGTAGAGGGTCACGCGGGCGCCACGTTCGGCCAGCAACGTGGCCGCGGCCAGTCCGGCGATGCCTCCGCCGACCACGGCGACGCTCGGTGCGTCGTCGCGTTCGAAGCGGTTTCGGCCGGGGGTGGGCCGCAGCAGCTCGGCCTTGCGGTCACGGCCTCGCCGAGCGGCAGGCTGCCGGGCGCTCACGCGGCTCCCCCAACTGCCGTGCCCTCTGCGCTGTCTGTGCCCTTGGCGCCCTCTGCGGCGTTGCGGGCGAGGAAGGTGTGCACGATCCCGGTCTGCCATCCGGCTACGGGAGCCACGCGCACGCCGGTGAACCCCGCATCCGTGAGACGCGCGGTGAAGGCGGGTGCGGTGTCGAAGTCGAGGACGCTTCGCCACAGGTGACGGTAGAGGGCGCGGTCCCCGCTGAGTGTGCCCGCGGGCACGATCACCCCCTGGCAGACAGCCGTCCACAGCGCACGATGCGCGGCCGATCCGCTGAGGCTGTACTCGTGGACGGCGAGCCGTCCGCCCGGTCGCAGCAGGGCCCGGACGGCCGCGAGCAGGCCGTCCGGGTCGGTGACGTTGCGGAACAGGTAGGCGGCGAACACCGCGTCGTACGGCTCCTCTTGCTCCTGCCTGAGGACCGCCTCCTCCGCGGTCAGGTGCCGGAAGCGGACGTGGCCCGGCCACGGTTTGGCCAGCGCGCGGCGCAGCATTCCCGCGGAGGCGTCGACTGCCGTGATGCGGGCGTGGGGCGCGGCGCGCAAGAGGGCCCGGGTGGAGGTTCCGGTGCCGCAGCCGAGGTCGAGGATGCGGAGCCCGGCGCCGGCGCGCGGCAGTTGAAGGCGGCGTGCGGAGCGCAGGAGGTCCGTGCGGTAGCCGGGGTTGAGTGCCGTGAGGCTGTCGTAGGTGCGCGCCGCGTGGTCGAAGGCGCGTGCCAGGTCGTGGTCGCGCAGCAGTGTCATCGGTGGCTCTCTCCGGTTCGTGGGGCGGGGCGGGCGCGGTGGGGAAGGAAGGGGACTTCGACAGCGGTGCGGAGCATGGGGCCGATCGGGGTGCGCAGGCCGATGGTCCACTCCTCCCGCACAGTGGTGTCGCCGTCGAGGAATCTCAGCAGGCGTTCGGTCGGGACGCGGCGGAACAGGCGGGTGAAGAAGTCGGGGCCGTCGACCCGCCCGGTGTCCAGGGCCCGCAGCAGCACGGCGTCCATGGCGAGTGCCCTGCGCCCGTGCGGTGGCGGCACGCGCGCGTGGCCATCGTGCAGGGCGGCGGCGATGGCCCGGCTCTGCCGCTGTACGGCGGCGAAGGTGTAACCGGTCGCAGGGCGCGTGGCGCCGCCCGCGGCACCGATACGGAAGACGGATCTCCCGGCCCGGCGAGCGAAGTGCCCGTCCGTCATGGGGATGACGCCCTGCTCCGCCGATTCCACGGTGTGGGCGCCGAGTTCGAGCACGTCGCGGCTGTAGCGGGTCAGTGCCGCGTCGTAGGCCTCGGTGGTCAGTGGCGTACGGGAGAACTCGGTGTACTCGACGAGGGCTCGGTTCGGAGACAGCGGCAGTACGTAGCCGAAGGCGAGCCCGTGCTGCGGCTGCGGCACCCTGAAGTCCATCAGATCGGCGACCGTCGGATCGAACCGGTCCGTGTCCGTCCGCACGAACCAGCCGCGGAAGTGCTGCATCAGTTCGGTCCGGGCTGGCGGAAGGAGCGGGCGTGGACGCGAGTCGAACACGTGGCGGGCGCGCAGGGTCAGCGCACGGCCTTCCGGTGTGGTGCAGCGGACCTCCGCGCCGTCAGCCGTGTCGCGCACCGTGTCGGCCGTCGCGCGCAGGACGTGTGCGCCTGAGGAGCGTGCCAGCCTGGAGTACACCAGCCGTTCGAACTCGGCGGACCGGAGCATGCGGTAACGCAGCGGAGACGGGTCGACGGTGACCGGGCGGCCGTCGGCTGCGTGGATGCGCAGCCGGGACCAGGAGGCGGCGACCGCTGCTTGGAGGTCACCGGCGCCCTGGTCGTCGCCCGTGTCCTGACCTTCGCCCGTGTCCTGGAAGCCGCCGGTGCCCTGGTCCCAGTAGCACCAGGTCCGCTCGGGCGGTCTCCGCGGGCCGTCCGGCGCCTCCACCAGGGTGAAGTCGAGGCGGCCGGCCACTGCCAGCTGGTGGGCGAGGCTGAGGCCGGACGCGCCGCCGCCGACGATGACGACGTCCGACGTGTCGTGTTCTTCCGACCGGCCGTCGGTGGATGCGGCCGCTTCGGCCCGGTCGCCCTCAGTCACGCGCCAGGTCACTCAGCACCTCCCTGGCGGCCCGCGTACCCGATGACAGGGCGCCCTGTACGGACCCGGTCGCCCGGTGGTCCCCACAGACATACCGGCCCGGCGCGAAACGCGTGGTGCGGCTCAGCGGCCACGGGGGTTCCATCACGGGCAGGGCTCCTTCGACGGTGTAAACGGCGACCTGCCGCCAACCGCTCGTGTCAGTCCCGTACAACTCGGCCAGGCGCCGCAGCACGGCTGCCTCAACTCCCGGCGTGTGCGCGCCGAGCACGGAGCTGGAGATCAGCGCGGTGCCAGGAGGTGCGTATGTGGGTGCGGCCTCGGTCAGCACACACGTGTTGAGTACCGCACCAGTGCTGTCGACCAGCAGGGTCGGCTCCGGCAGTGGCGTGCGGGGAGCCGCGTGGTAGTACGTGGTCACCGTGCGGCCGTCCGGTACGGCAAGCCCGGGCAGCAGGCCGGCCGCCGATGCCGCGTCCGTGGCCACGACGACGGACCGGGCCGGGAGTTCACGGCCGTCGGTCAGAAGCACCCCCGCATCGGTGACCGCGGCGACGGGGGTCTCCAGCGAAAGGACGCCGTCGTCAAGCCCCTTGGCCAACTGAGCGGGCACGGCGCCGATCCCGTCGGCCGGCAGGCAGAGCGTTCCTCTGACCATGCTCCGCCAGACCAGATGGAAGAAGCGGGCGGAGGTCTCGAGGCGGTCCTCCAGGAACACGCCGGACAGGAACGGCCGCAGGATTTCGTCGACGGTGCCGGCCGTCACCCCGGCGTGGGCCAGAGCGGTGGCCGTGGAGCGGTCCCGGCGCCGCTTGAGGAACCCGACGGGCAGCAGGGCGTCGCGCGCGGTCAGCGCGCCCAGGGCCGCCAGGTCACGGGCCGGAAGCACCCGCCCGGGCAGCAGTGCCCGCGCGTCCTTCGGCTGCCGGGTCGGATCGGCGAGACGTACGGGGCCCGTCGAGGTGTGGGCGATGAGACCCGGGGTGAACGGCCTCAACTGGAGACTTCGCAGGTCCAGACGCCGTTTCACCTGGGGGTAGGAGGTGTTGAACACCTGGAACCCGCGGTCGAGGAGAAACCCGTCCCGGCGGTCGGTGCGCATCCGGCCGCCCACGCCGTCCGACGCCTCCAGCAACGCCACACGCCGTCCGGCGTGCTGCAGGTCCAGGGCGCACGCGAGGCCGGCGAGGCCTGCTCCGACGACGACGGTGTCCACGATCCCACGGGGCTGACTGGTCATCTGCTTCTTCCCTGGCTGTCTTTGCGGACTCGGATTCCCGTACCTGGTGGGCTTGATGTCGGCCCATACACGACAGAATGGGGCGAACACCACGTCCACCCGAGCACGTTCCGCCCGGCCGGACCAGGCGCCACTGCGGCCCGGGCCCCGACGGACGACAAACCATCACCTGAGCGCGACCGATTCCACCGCCATGACCGCCTGGGCCAGGCTCAGCGGATGCTGGACCCCTGGCGCGGTCCGCCCGGCCCAGCCGGGCCCGAGGAGCAGGACGACCGGCTTCCTGCGTGCGCCGCGCACTCCCCACTCCATCGAAGCCACGTGCTGGGCCAGCGGCCGGCTCGCGGTGGTGCGGGACTGCGACCAGAGCCCGACGGCGACCGGTCCGGTCCTGCGTACCGCCTCGACCAGTGACTCGACCGGCAGCGCGCCGCCGAACATCCGTACGGGGAGGGATCGTTCGGCCAGGGCGGCGGCCAGTACCTCGAGCGGCAGCGTGTGATTCTCCGCGGGCACACAGGCCAGGACCGTGACGGCACCGGGGCGGCCGGCGGCCACGGGCGGTGCGTGCCGCCGCAGCGCGCCGGAGATGTGCCAGGACAGGAAGTGCTCGACCTCGACGTACCGCTCCCCCGAACTCTCCCATTTACGGCCGACCGCCTGCAGCGTCGGCATGATCACCTCTGTCCAGGCGGCGATCAGGCCGTGTTCTTCGATGGCCGCCCCCAACAGCTCGTCGAGCGCTGCGGCGTCGAGTCGCAGGGCCGCGCGAGCGACTCCCCTGCACTCCTGGCGCACATCGCCGAGTTGAAAACCTGTGCGGGCCCGGCTGCGCTGCCGGGCCGCGGTCCGCGGTACGGGGGCGGCACCGGCGGCGGCAGCGGCAGAGGGCTCGGCAGGGGGCTCGGTCACCGCCGGGCTCGCCTCGCCGAGCACCAGGCGGGCGGCTTCGGCAGGGGGCAGCCCCGTCGCCGTGAGCGCGCACATCCGCTCCAAACGGGCCACGTCCACCGCGGTCCAGCGGCGGTGTCGGCCACCGGTACGCACCGAGGGGCCCAGGCCGTAGCGGCTGTCCCACGAACGGATGGTGGTGGGCGCCACCCCCAGCCGCCTCGCCAGTTCACCGGTGGTCAGCCTGCCGACGCGCCGTGAGTCCTCGCCCCGGTCGTCTCCAGTCAGGCTCACGTCTCCACCTTACGACGCATAAGCGACGCAAGTTGTTGCGTCGTTTTCGGCTCACAACACTGGGCCACAGACCCCGCCGCAGCGCGTACGCCGCGCACCTCGGGGGTCCGCAGGAGACCTTCCGCCCTCACACGGGACGCACGGCAGGAGGAGCAGAGCCATGAGCACGCACACGCGATCCGCCGGTGTCCGCCCGCTGAGCACGGAGGCGCGCACACCAAGCGCGGAGAAGAGGCTGTACGAGGACGATCTGGCCCGTGGCCTGCGCGCCGCGGACGAGAACGCCTTCGCCGCGACCTACCGCCACTGGGGCCCGCTCGTCCACACCATGGCCGCTCGCTCGCTCGGCGACACCCACGAAGCCGAGGACGTCACCCAGCAGGTGTTCCTCGGCGCCTGGCGCGGACGGGACGGTTTCCATCCGGAGCGCGGGTCCCTCGGCGCCTGGCTCGTGGGCATCACACGCCGGAAGATCATCGACGCGCTGGCAGCCAGGACGCGGCGCCTCACACTGATCGACTCGGTGGCCCACTTCGCCGACCCGCAGCCTCCTGGGGAGCGCGTGTCGGATGCCGTCCTGGACCGGGTGCTTCTGGCGGATGCCCTGTCCCGGCTGCCCAGGCACCAGCGCGAGGTGTTGTGCATGGCGTTCTACGACGACCTGACGCATGCCCAGATCGCCGAGCGGACCGGGATGCCCCTGGGCACCGTGAAGAGTCACTCCCGGCGTGGTCTGCACCAGCTGCGGCACGGGATCGAACGGGGGCGCGCCGACGAGTCGACCGCATAGGCGCACCCCCGCCCTCGACCGACGCTGATCCATGGTGCGGGCTCCTCACATCCGGGCGGCTTTGCGACTCTGCTTCCTCTTCTTCGCCTCGGCGGTCAGGAACGGATGCGCGGCAGCCTCTCCGACCGCGGGGCCGCCTCCTTGTCCGACGTACGGCTGAGGGCACCGGGCCACCACGCGGCCGGGCCGATGTCCCGTACGAGCGCGGGCACCAGGAACGACCGCACGACCAGGGTGTCGAGCAGCACGCCGAGCGCGACGATGAAGGCGATCTGGAAGAGGAAGGCCAGGGGAATCACCCCGAGGGCCGCGAACGTCGCCGCCAGGACCACCCCTGCCGAAGTGATGACACCGCCGGTGGCGGTGAGGCCGCGCAGCACACCTTGGCGGGTGCCGTGGCGCGCGGACTCCTCGCGCACCCTGGACATCAGGAAGATGTTGTAGTCGACGCCCAGGGCCACCAGGAACACGAACCCGTACAGCGGTACGGAGGAGTCGGTGCCGCTGAAGTCGAGCAGGTGCTGGAAGACGAGTGCCGAGATGCCCAGCGTGGCCAGGAAGTTGAGGGCGACTGTGGCGACCAGGATCACCGGCATGACCAGGGAGCGGAGCAGGCCGATCAGGATGACGAAGATGATGGCCAGGACGACGGGGACGATGATCCCGCGGTCGTGCTCGGCGGTCTTCTGGGTGTCGTACTGCTGCGCGGTGTAACCGCCGACGAGTGCGTCGGCCCCGTCCACCGCGTGAACCGCGTCGCGGAGGCTTGCCACGGTCTCCTTCGCGGCGTCACTGTCGGCGGCTTCCTCGAGTGTGGCGTCGATGCGCACGCGCCCGTCGACCACGAGGGGCTTTCCCGTGCCGGGCCGGCCGGACGCCGTGGTGGCGGCGGCCTCCGAGACACCTGCGGTGTCCCGTGCGACGGCGGTCACCTCCTGAACGCGGTCGGCGTCGGCGACGATGACGACAGGGTTGCCCGAACCCCCCGGGAAATGGCGGCCCAGGGTCTCCTGGGCGGCGACCGAGGGTGCGTCGTTGACGAAGATCTCGTCGAGCGGGACGCCCTTGGAACTGAGCGTGGGGGCGAAGGCGGCGCAGACGATGAGGGCGGCCGATGTCGCGGCCCAGATCCGCCGCGGGGCCCGGTCGACCAAGGCGGCGATCCGCGTCCAGACACCGTGGCCGGCGGACTTCTGCTCCACCGACTTCGGCTTCGCCGGCCAGTAGGCCGCGCGCCCCAGAACGACCAGCGCCGCCGGCAGGAAGGTCAGCGCGCTCAGCACCGCGCAGGCGATTCCGATGGCCCCGACGGGGCCGAGTGCCCGGTTGTTGGTGAGGTCGCTCAGCAGCAGGGCCAGCAGGCCTAGGGCCACCGTCGCGCCGCTGGCGACCACCGGGCCGACGGACTGCCGCAGCGCGGCACGCATGGCGGCCATGCGGTCCTGGCCCACCGCGAGTTCCTCGCGGAAGCGGGCGGTCAACAGCAGCGCGTAGTCCGTCGCGGCGCCGATGACCAGGATGGAGAGAATCCCCTGCACCTGCCCGTCGACGCGCACCACGTCATGGTCGGCGAGCACGTAGACGATCGCGCAGGCGAGGCCGAGCGCGAAGACCGAGCCCAGGATGATCACCAGCGGCAACAGCACGCTGCGGTACACGAGCAGCAGGATGACCAGCACGGTGGCGAGGGCGACACCGAGCAGCAGCCCGTCGATGCCGGCGAACGCGTCACCCAGATCGGCCTGGCTGGCGGCGGGGCCCGCCAGTTCGGCCCGGGTCCCCGGCACCTTCTGCACGGCCTGACGCACGCGGTCGAGCGCGGCCGGCAGCTCATCGCCCAGGTCGGTCCGGAGTTGGACGACCCCCTGCAGGGCCTCACCATCCTTGGCGGGCAGAGCAGGGGAGGGACTGCCGACGACCCCGGTGGATCCCTTGAGCGAGGCCAACGCCTCACCGGCGGCGGCGCGCTGCTCCGAGCTGATCCGACGCGTCGCTCCCTCGTCCGCGGTCCACACGACGATCGTCGGCAGCGTCTCCTCCTGACGGAAGGAACGCTGCGCGTCGATGACCTTGGTCGACTCCGCGTTTCTCGGCAGGAACGCGGCCTGGTCGTTGGTGGCGACCTCGCCGAGCTTGCCGGCGTACGACCCGAGGGTGCCGCCGATGCCCAACCAGGCGATCAGCAGGACGATCGGAACCAGCCGGCGCGCGAGACGCGGGGCGGTGGACATGGCACTCCCGGGGTAGACATTCCTCAACCATCAACAATCTCAATGATTGAACAATATCCGGAGCGAAGACGGCAACACGACCGCGTCCCCTTGGGTCCGGCCCCGTGGTCCCGCTCGTCAGCTGCTTCGGCAGATCACGGCCGCGCGGATGCACTCCTGGCCGACGAACCGCGGCTCGGGGCCTCCCGCAGACCACCGAGCTCCTCGTTCATCGCAGCCAGAAATCGCCGTACGACCTCCAACTCGCCCTCACTGAAGCGGTCGAGAGCGCTTGCCGTCGCGTCGGCCAGCGGCCGGAAAGAGGACCGCGCCACGCCCCGGGCGTCCGCCTCGTAGTGCAGGTGCACGACACGGCGATCGACCGTGTCGCGCGACCTGCGGACGTGCCCGGCGCGCTCGAGCCGGTCGAGGCACGCCGTGACCGCGCCCGAAGTGAGCCCCAGGTGCTCGCGAAGCCGGCCCGGTGTCAGCGGGGCATCCGCGTCGAGGATCGCGGCGAGCGCGAGGACGTCGGTGGGGTGCAGATTCTGCGCGGCCGCGAAGGTGTGCACGAGCCGGTTGATCTCACCGTTCATCCGGCGGAGCTGAACCGCGAATGCGTGCAGGTCAGTGCCGTGCGCCCCGCGTGACGACGCTGCGTCCTGATCTGCGGTTCCGTCTGAGCTCGTCACCCGGCCAGCATAGCGAGGGGCGCCGCACCCCCTTCTACGTCGCGTCCAGCGCCCCGCCCCTCGCCGGGGCCGCGGTCCTCACGCCAGCACCGCGATAGGCACCCCTTGCGAGAAGGGCATACGATGTTGCCCATGACGCAAGACAGTGGCGAGATGGACAGCCTCGTGCGGAAGCGGATCCGGGCCCTGCGGGTGGCGCAGGGCTGGTCCCTGGAGGAGCTGGCCGCCCGCGCCTCGGTCAGCCAGTCGACGCTCAGCCGCATCGAGAACGGTCAGCGTCGCCTGGCTCTCGACCAGCTCGTCACCCTCGCCCGGGCCCTGGACACCTCCCTGGACCAGCTCGTCGAGACGGCCACCGACGATGTCATCACCAGCCCGGCGATCGACGGAGCCCATGGGCTCATGCGCTGGCCGATCAAGGCGGAGCCAGGCATGAGCGTCGTACGACAACGGATGACGAACCCGCCGCCCGACAGCCCCGCGCGCATGCGCGCGCACCCCGGCCGCGAGTGGCTCGTCGTGTTGTCCGGCACCGCGGTCCTGCTGCTGGGCAACCGGCGCCTGCGCATCGAGACCAACCAGGCGGCTGAGTTCCCCACGATGCTCCCCCACGCCATCGGCGCCGAAGGCGGACCGTGCGAGATCCTCGGCATCTTCGACCGCGACGCCCGCCGCGGCCATCAGCGCGAGGACGAGAACAAGAGCGGTTGAGACGGGCATCGACGGCCGGTGACGTGCCCGTCGGTTGCCTCTGCGGCAGTGTGGCGAGCCATCTTCTTGCGCACCCTGGGATTCATGATGCCGCGACGGCATGACCGGCCTAGCGTCGTCGGCATGACCCACGCATCGACGCACACGCACACAGGCACAGGCCACCACCACGCCGGCCACACCCCCCAGCACGAGCCGGACGTCGGCAGCCAGGCGGAGATCCTCGACCTGGACGCGGAGGTGCTCTCCGAGCACATCGCGTCCATCACGGCCTGGCTGCCCGTCGAGAAAACTCCGACCCGCGTCGTGGACCTGGGATGCGGGACCGGAGCCGGCACCTTCGCCCTGCTCGCACGCTTCCCCGAGACGGAAGTCGTCGCAGTGGACGCGTCGGACGACCATCTGAGCCGCCTCCGGGCGAAGGCCGACGAGCTCGGTGTGGCCGACCGGGTGCGCACGGTGGCGGCCGATCTCGACGCGGACTGGCCCGACCTCGGCCGGCCCGAGCTGGTATGGGCGTCTGCGTCGCTGCACCACATGGCCGACCCCGACCGCGCCCTGCGCAAGGTGAACGACCTGCTCGCGCCCGGTGGCCTTTTCGCCGTCGTCGAGCTGGCCGGCTTCCCGCGCTTCCTGCCCGCCGACGCCCCGGCGGACCGGCCCGGCCTTGAGGAGCGCTGCCATGCCGCCCTCGAACACCACGGCGCCGAGCACGTGTCGCACCGCGGCGCCGACTGGGGCCCCAAGCTGGCGGCCGCCGGGTTCACCGTCGAGGGCGAGCGCGTCATCACCGTGAACGTCGACGGCTCCCGCGACACCGCGGTCGGCCGCTACGCGCTCAGCAGCCTGCGGCGTCTGCGCGCCGGCGCCGCTCACGCCCTTTCCGCGGAAGACCTCGGCTCGCTCGACCAGCTGCTCGACGCCGGCAGCCCGCACAGCGTCCTGCGCCGCGACGACCTCGCGGTCCGCACCGAACGCAGCGTGTGGGCCGCACGGCGCCCGTGACGCACCCCTCCCCCGGACGTGAGAAGGGTGGGCCCGTCACGTGCGAACGGAGACGGGCCCACCCACAGCGTCCTCGGGAACGCGTGCGGCCACCGTACGAGCACCCGCGCCGCCGCGCCTCCTGAGCAGGCATCTGCAGCAGGCATCTGTGAGTGCGCGGTGCGGCTCACGCCACCGGAGCGGTGACCTCTCCCGCCGGGCCGCTGTCCTCGGGCGACTCTCCTTCGGGGCCGAGCGGGCGCCCCTCCCACACCAGGGCCCGCCAGCCCTCGTCGGGCGAGCCTTCGAGGATCACCACGCCCGTGTTCCGCAGCGGGTGACCCGCCGCGTACGCCACGTCCACGTTGTCCGCGCGGGCCGCCACCCAGGTACGGATCACGGCACCGTGGCTGACCAGCGCCACCGTCTCCGCCCCCGTCGCGGCGGCCTCGGCGACGACGGCGTCGAAGCGCCCCAGGGCCTCCACGCCGTTCTCACCGCCGGGCATCCTGCGCTCGGTGTCACCGCCGGACCAGGCGAAGGCGGTGCCCATGTAGAGGGCGGCGGCCTCGTCGTCGCCCCGCATCTCCAGGTCCCCGGCGATCAGCTCCCGGATGCCGTCCCGGATGCGGGGTTCGAGACCCCTCGCGGCGGCGAGGGGCGCGGCGGTCAGCTGGGTGCGCAGCAGCGTGGACACGTACAGGGCATCGATCTTCTCCGCCGCCAGCGCCTCCGGCACCGCCGCTGCCTGGTCCTGCCCCAGCGGCGTCAGCCCCGGGCCCGGCGCCCCGGTGTCCAAGAGGTGCTTGAGGTTGGACGGGGTCTGACCATGGCGTATGAGCAGCAGACGCATGCGGAAACTACCTTCCCTGGGCGGAGGCGGAGCAAGGGGCAAAGACGGAACAATCTCCTCCACTCTGCCACCAGTGCCCTCCGTCTCCGCACCAGAGCGTCTCCGCACCAGGGCCTTCCGCAGTACGCCGAAGGCGCCTCGGGGCGCGGCACGTACCAGCGAGCGTTACGCCGGGACGATGCGGTAGACGCTGCCGCCTATGTCGAGCACGTATAGCTCGCCATCGCCGCCCTGTACGAACGAGATGACCTCGCCGCCGTTGACTCCGAGGTCGTTCACGCCGGTCACCTCGCCGTTCTCCATCTGCAGGGCGCGGACCGTGCCGTCGCAGTAGTCGCTGAAGACGTACTGGCCCTCGAGCTCGGGGATCGCCTTGCCCCGGTAGACGTATCCGCCGGTCACCGAGCAGCCGAGGCCGGTGCGGTCGTACTCGTGGATCGGCGGCACGTGGTTCGCGGGTTCCGTGCCGTCCCGGAAAGGGTGGGTGCCCTCCATCTGGGACCAGCCGTAGTTCTCGCCGCCCTTGCTGTTCGCCGGGGCCCGGTCGATCTCCTCCCACGCGCTCTGACCGACGTCACCGATCAGCAGGTCGCCCGTGCCCGCGTCGAAGGAGAACCGCCAGGGGTTGCGCAGCCCGTACGCCCAGATCTCGTCCCTGGCCTTGGGGTCGTCCACGAACGGGTTGTCCTGCGGGATCGCGTACGGCTCGCCGCCCCTCGGGTCGATCCGCAGCAGCTTGCCGAGCAGGGTGTCGAGGTTCTGCCCGTTGCCGTGCGGGTCTCCGCCCGAGCCGCCGTCGCCGAACGCGATGTAGAGGTAGCCGTCGGGGCCGATCTTGATGTCGCCGCCGTTGTGGTTCGGGTAGGGCTGCGTCTGCGTGAGGACGGTGCGGCGGGTCTCGGGCCGGATCTTGCCTTGGCGCACCGCGAACTCGTCCACGGTGCTGGTGCCTTCGAGGTTCGTGAACGAGATGTAGAAGTGCGCGAACTTCTTGTCGAACGCGATGCCGAGGAGACCGCGTTCGCCGTCGGTGGTGGTCTCCTTGGAGATGTCGAGGACGGGCTTGCCGAGCCCTTGAGGGCCCAACACCCGTACGGTTCCCGTGCGTTCGGCCAACCAGACCGTGCCGCCCGGACCGGCGGTACCGGCGGTCGGGTTCGTGGCCGTGGTCACCTTCTTGAGCGCCACCGCCGGGGCCTGCCGCGGGGATGCGGGCTCGTCGGCGGACGCGGTGGCCAAGGCGAGGGAGGCTATGAGGCAGATGGTGCCGATGATCGCCGAGCTTCTGGTGCGGACGTTCACCGTGATCCTCCTGGAGGCGGCGAAGGGGAGGTCACCCGGCTGCTGGGGGCAGAGTTCGGTGGGGGTGTCGCCCGCGCCAGCACGCAACCTGGGTGGGGGGATGGTGTGCTACTGGCCACGCATGAGGATACTGGGACGACGGTTGTTGGTATAGACCAAGGCGCCCTACATCTCCGGCAGTTGACGTTCCCGCCTTGACCTTTCCCGCTTTCGGACGTTCCCGCCGATGACCGTGGCCTCAGGTGACCTCAGGGGCGCTGCGTCATGTGGGCGAGGGTCTGCGCGGCGCTGTCGGGCGCGAAGGCGCCGTCGATGCCCTCCGCCGCGCCTTCGGCGGCCTCGACGGAGCGCGACAGGAGGACCTTCTCGTACGCGGTGATCGCCTGGTCGATGGTGGAGTGGTCGATGAGGGCGTGGGCGAGGTCGGCGCCGTCGAGCATGGCGAGGTTGGCGCCCATCCCGGAGAAGGGGGACATCAGGTGGGCGGCGTCGCCGACGAGGGTGAGGCCGGGCGTGTGCGGCCAGGTGTGCGGGACAGGCAGGGCGTACAGGGGGCGGTTGATGTAGCCCGTGTCGGTGCGTGTGATGAAGCCGAGCAGGTCGGGGCTCCAGCCGGTGAACTCGCGGAGCAGGGCGCGCCGTAGGGCGGCGGTGTCGGCGAGGTCGAGGCCGGCTTCCTGGTGCCAGCGCTCGTCGGTGCGCATGCCGACGTAGACGCGGATGTGTCCACCGCTGTTGCGCTGGGCGACGAAGCCCTTGTTGTCATCGAGGGCCATCATCGTGCCGTCGCCGGTGAGTTCGGCGAGGGCGGGGTGACGGCGGTCGGCGTCGTTGAGGCCGATTTCGACGAAGGTGACGCCGGTGTAGAGCGGAGTGGCGTCCGACAGCAGTCGACGCACCCTGGACCAGGCGCCGTCGGCCCCTATGACGAGGTCGGCTTCCGTGACCGTGCCGTCGGCGAAGCGCAGTCGGTGGGTGCCGTCACCGAGGGGGTCGACGCGGGTGAGCTTGCGTCCCCAGCGCACCGTGCCCGGCTCGAGGGAGGCGAGGAGGAGGTCGCGCAACTGACCTCGGTCGATCTCGGGATTGCCCTCGGTGGCGTCACCCTCGGGCGGAAGCGCGTCGAACAGGACCCGGCCGGCTCGACTGATCAGCCGCATCTGCTGCCCCTCGGGGCGGGCCTCGGCCAGGAAGTCGTCCAGCAATCCGGCCGCGCGCAGGGCGCGCTGGCCGGAGTGAGGATGCATGTCGAGGGTGCCGCCCTGATCTCGGGCGGTACGGGAGGCGTCACCCTCGTGGACCGTGGCGGCTATGCCGTGCTCCTGCAAGACGCGGGCGCAGGTCAGGCCGCCTGGACCGGCGCCGATGATGGCGATGCGGGGTTCGGACGTGGCGTTCATGGTGGTGCTCCATTCGAGTCGCGCAGCGGCGGCTGCACTCGGGCGGCTGCACCTTGTGGGCCGCAGCCCCAGAAGAGCACATCAACTCACTAAGTGCAACGACTCAACTTTTGAAGCTGAGCAACTGAAGCGGTAGAGTCAGAGCATGACCGATACCGAGACCGGCGCCCTTCCGGAAGCCCCGTCGGAAGCCCCTCCGGAAGCCTCTTCCGAAGCGCCGACAGAGGCACCGCCGAAGACACCGATGGGGCGCCGCGAGCGCAAGAAGGCCGCCACCCGCCAGGCCATCGCGGATGCGGCCCTGCGGCTGTTCCTGGATCGGGGGTACGACGACGTCGGCATCCGGGAGATCGCGGACGCCGCCGACGTGTCCACCACCACGCTGTTCAAGCACTTCCCGGTGAAGGAGGCCCTCGTCTTCGACGAGGACGCCGCTCAGGAAACCCTCCTGCTCGCCGCCGTACATGACCGGCCCCGGGGCCGGTCCATCCCCGCGGCACTACGGGAGCACGCACTGCGCCACCGCATGGCGTCCGCGGACAGTGACGCCCGATTCACCGCCTTCTCCGACCTGGTCAACGCCACCCCGGCCCTGCGTGACTACGTCCAGAACATGTGGCTGCGCCACAGCTCCGCCCTGGCAAGGGCCATCGCCGAGGAAAGCGGACGACCGGCGGACGACCCTGCCTGCGCCGCGCTGGCCCACTTCGCCCTCGAAGCGCCGCGCGCCGCCCGCGGTCACGACGATCCCCGCCAGGCCGTCATCCGCGCCTTCGAGTTGCTGGAGAACGGTTGGGAGTCCGTAGCCTGAGCTTTCCGAACTCCTGGTGTTCCAAGGGGCGAAACCCACCCGCAATGCTCCGCTAACATGATCGAACTCACGACGAGTGCCCTGATCGCTCCTACATCAGCAGAAAACCACGCCATCCAGCACGAAGAGTGAGCCATTAACCACAACTAACAAATCGGCCAAAAGAATTGATACCTATAGCACCGCGAAATTCCTCGCGAATAGACCTCCGGACAGTGCTCGCGGCGTGGCGCAGGCCACGGGCGATGCTGTGGACCGCGGCGGCCGTGATCGCCCTTGGCTTCCTCGTCGCCCTGGAGATCGCCGCGCGCCACTACGGCATGGCGGGACCGATCACCAACCAGGCGCGAGAGGTGATCTTCGCCCCTAAGTCGGGGCCTCTGCTCTACGCCGGCATGGCGCTGATGATGGTCGTGTTCACCTGGCGGCAACGGTTCATCGCGATGGGTATCGCGGTCGGCATCGACGTCGTCTTCTTCTTGGTGCGCTGGCCTCTCGGCGCCGACATGATGTTCGGCAACGGCGCGTTGTGGGTGATCCTCGGCTGCGCGGTCATCGCGGTCACGCGCCGCACCGGCCAGGAACGTGTCCTGCTCCTGAAGGGCGTCGGGCTGAGTCTGCTCCTGGTGGCGGGCCGTAAGACGGGTGACACCTGGCTGCTCATCACGTCCAAGACCCGCCCCGCGGTGCTCGATCAGTACGTGGCCACCGCCGACCACGCGCTGGGCAACCCGTCGTGGCTGGTGGGCCGGCTGGTCTCGGCGACGGGTCCGGTCGGCGAGCACGTTCTCGACTACGTGTACATCCAGCTCGCGGTGGCCGCGGTCATCGTCGCGCTCTACCAGTTGCGCAACGTGGCGACCGAGCGGCGCTTCCCCGGCCACCATCTCGTCCGTACCTTCCTGGTCATCGGCCTGCTGGGACCAGCCATCTACATGATCTTCCCGGTGGTCGGCCCGATCTTCACCTACGGGGACGGCGCCTTCGGTACCGGTGGTGAGCAGTGGGCGATCGCGAACCTGTGGCCGCACACGGTGCCATCGATCAGCGTCCCCCAGTCGATGCCGTTCGACGAGATCACTCCGCGCAACTGCATGCCGAGCCTGCACACGGCGTGGGCCACGACGATCTTCATTCACTCCCGCAAGGGCCCGCGGCTCCTGCGATACGCGGGCGTCTTCTGGCTGGTGGCCACCCTCGGCGCGACGCTGGGATTCGGCTACCACTACGGCGTGGACATCATCGCCGGCGTCGTCTTCGCGTTCACCATCGACGCGGCGCTGCGCGCGCTGGACCGCGGCTGGGACAGGTCGGCCATCCTGCTGGTCGCTTACGGCACGACGGTGTTCACACTTCTCCTGGTGTCCTTCCGATTTCTGCCGATGCAGATGGCCAGGCACCCGTGGATATTCGGACCACTTCTCGTGCTGGCGATGATCTCGGTGGTCCAGGGCTATGTGCGGACCACCAAGCTGTGGGAGCCGAAGGCCGTTCCGACGCCTCAACCGGAACCGCAACCCGAACTGGTCTGAGGCGCTCGCACGAGGTGGGGCTGACCGCTTCCCGGATCCGATCAGGCCGGGAAGCGGAGCCCCTGGGCCTCCATCAGGCCCGCCACACGGGTCAGCGGCCCGTGGACCCGTCGATCTGCTCTCGGAGGATGTCGGCGTGGCCTGCGTGCCGACCGGTCTCCTCGATCATGTGCACCAGGACCCAGCGCATTGATGGCGCAGCCCCTCGGCGCGGGGGCCGCGGGGCGGGAAGTGTCAGGTCCGAGCAGGCGTCGATGACCTCATTCGCTCGCGCGACGGTCTTCCGGTAGTCGGCAAGCACACCGTCGAGGGAGTCGTCCGCGGACGGCCGCATGCTCGCGGGCCAGTCGTCGATGTCCTCTCCGAGGAAGTAGAACCGTTCGGCGCACGCCAGATGCTTGAGCAGCCCGAGCAGGCTGGTGCCCGAGGGCACACCGGCCGTCCGGACCTGCGGTTCGGGCACCCCCGCGGCCTTGTCCGCGATCGAACCGCGCAGCTGGTCGAGGAAGCCGCGCAGGGTGGCCCTCTCGTCGGCGTCGGTCCGCGGCGGTCCGGTATCGGTCTTCGGCATCGCGGTGTCCCTTCGTCGGCAGACGCGCCGGGTGCGGTGCGGCGCGCACCCTCGACGCCGGAGATGTACCGACAGGATCGACATCGCGATGTCACTCCCGCAAGAAGAATTGCAGATCCGCATTATCAGGCGCCGACCAGCGCGAGCCGCACGGACAGCCGGCCCGTAGAGAAACAGGCGGCCCACAGTGAAACAGGCGGCTCGCTCAGGCAGTACGCCGCGGCTTTCTCGCGGCCGTCTTCTTCTCGGGCGCCTTCTTGGCAGTGCTCTTCGTGCCGACCGCCTTCTTGCCGACCGCCTTCTTCGTCGCGGCGCTCTTGGCCGCCGTCTTCTTCGTGGTCTTCTTGGCCGCCGTCTTCTTTTTCGGCAACTCGTGGACGGTGGCGTCCTTGCCGCTCTCGCCGCGGGCCGACTTGGCCTTCTGTACGGACTCCTGGAGTGCGTCCATCAGGTCGAGAACCTGTCCGGAGGGTGCTTGTGACTCGTCCGGCTTGGGCGGCTGCTTGCCCTCCGCCTTCGCCTCGATGACCTGCTCAAGGGCTTCCGTGTAGCGGTCGGTGGCCCAGTCCTGGCCCGCGATGCCGTCCGTGGTCATGGAGTCGATGAGAAGGATCGCCCGGTCGATCTCGTCGTCGTCCAGGTCCATCGTCTTGGGGGCCAGCTCCTGCGGATCGCGCACTTCGTCGTCCCACTTCATGGCGTGCAGCACGATGACGTCGTCCTGCACCCGCAGCAGACCCAGACGCTCACGCCCGTGCCACGCGAACTTGGCGACGGCGGCCTTGCTGTTCCGCTCCAGGGCCTTGCGAAGGAGCGTGTAGGGCTTGTTCGCGACCTGCCCGTCGGCCTGTAGGTAATACCCCTCGCCGATCCGGATCGGATCGATCGACTCGTAGGGCACGAAGCCGGCGATCTCGATCGCCTTCGCGGTCGGGAGCGGCATCTCGTCCAGTTCGTCGTCGGTGACCGCGACGATCGTGTCCTTGCTGACCTCGAAACCCTTGCCGATCTCGGCGTTCGTGAGCTGCTTGCCGTCGAGATCGCAGATCTTCCGGGTGCGGACCCGGCCCATGTCCTCCAGGTGGTACTGGTGGAAGCTGATGCTGTGGTTCTCGGTGGCCGGCAGAACCTTGATCGGGATCGTGACCAGGCCGAACGAGATCGCGCCTGACCAGACGGGTCGGGGCATGCGGTACCTCCGTGACAGCCCCGAGGACACCAGCCTAGGAGTGACTCCGCCGGGCGGCATGTGGAGCGCACCCGCGGTCGGCGCGCCGGAGCAGCCACCGAACCGGAACAGTCACCGCACCGGAATGATCTTGAGTTCGTGGATCTTGGGCACACGGAGACGAGTGATCTTTTCCGTCGTTCTCCGTAAGGGAGTGCAATGACCGTACCCTCGCGCCCGGTTCCGCGTATGGACCGTGAGCGGCGCTTCAACCTGCGTGCGACCGCCTTGTTCTTCGCGCTGCTGGCGATCATCCTGTGCGTCCTGGTCTTCGTGGTCCGCACCGCGGCGGAGATCATCGAGAGCCGCCCCGCGTGGGCCGCCTCCATCATCGTGGTGGGCATCGCGGCCGCGTATCTGTGCCGTTCCAGGTGGCGCCGCTTCTCCGCGGCCAGATACGCGCGCCATGCCGCCGAAGCGCTGGAGGAAGTGGCCGAACAGGCCACTGCGGAACGGGCCACAGCGGAACAGGCCGCCGCGGAAGCGGTGTTGGACGGTGAGGAGACCACCGTCGCCCTCGATCCTCCGGATGACTACACCGAACTGGATCCCGACGGTTTCGAGCACGCCATAGCCGACCTGTGCGCCCGCGACGCCTGCCGGGAGGTGGAAGTGGTGGGCGGCGCCTGCGACTTGGGCGCGGACGTCATAGCGGTCACCTCCGAAGGGCTCCGCGTCGTCATCCAGTGCAAGCGCTACGGCGACGACAACAAGGTCGGCTCGCAGGATCTCCAGCGCTTCGGCGGGACCTGTTTCACCGTCCACGAGGCCGACATCGCGGCGCTCGTCACGACGAGCGACTTCACCGCGCCCGCCCTGGAGTACGCCCAGCAGTGCGGCATCGTGTGCGTGAACGGCGAAGAGCTGCATGCCTGGCTCGACGGCACCGGTCCAAGTCCCTGGGAGGTGGGGGCGGGCGTCGAGGCCTGACCGGGGAGCGGCGCCCCGGCCCGCCGCGGCGTCAGCGGAGGCCGGCCCTGTCCAGGCGTCTGAGCACGGGCGATGCCGCGGCCCCGTGCACCATCACCGACAGCAGCACGATGAACGTCACCACCGCCCACAACTCCTCCTGATACGCCTGGAGATCCCCTTCCCCCAAGGCGTACGCGAGGTAGAAGACGGAACCGATCCCCCGGATGCCGAAGAAGGAGGTCACCGCGCGTTCCCCCGGCGTCGTCCTCCCCCGCAGCTGGGCGATCCACCCGGTCAGCGGACGGATCACGAGGAGCACCAGCACGGCCGTCACCGCGCTGCTCCAGGAGAGTGCGGAGAGCCCGCCGCAGGCGATGAACCCTCCGATGAGGAGCAGCACCCCCGCCGTGAGGAGCCTCTCCACCTGTTCCATGAACGTGTGCATCACCAGCTGGTAGCCGTGGGCGCGTTCGGCGGCCCGGATCGCGCAGGCCGTCGTGAACACGGCGAGGAAGCCGTAGCCGTGCAGCACTTCGGTGAGGCCGTACGAGACGAAGGTCGCCGCGAGCGCGACGAACCCCTCCCGGTGCTCGGACAGCCGCAGCGCCTCCCATCCGGCCCGGAAGAACATCCACCCGAGCAGCCGGCCGACCAGCAGACCGACCGCCACGCCGACCGTGACGCGCACGAGCACGTCGCTCCACAGCCAGTGGCCCACCCACTCACCTGACCAGCCCGTTTCCGAGGCGGCGAACATGGCGAGCGCGGCCAGGACCAGCGGGAAGGCGAGCCCGTCGTTGAGACCCGCTTCCCCGGTGAGGGCGAAGCGCACCTCGTCCTCGTCGTTCTCGGCGTCGGTCGGCTCGCCGACCCGTACCTCCGCCGCGAGGACGGGGTCGGTCGGCGCGAGTACGGCGCCCAGGAGCAGGGCGACGGCCGGCGGCCAGCCCACCAGGCCCCAGGCGACCAGCGCGGTGGCCACGACGGTCAGGGGCATCGTGATGCCGAGCAGGCGCCACGCGGTGGACCACGACCGTCGCCCGAACGGCCGGTTGATCGCGAGACCCGCGCCCATCAGGGCCACGATGACGCACACCTCGGTGAGGTGCTCCAGCCATGCCCTGTGCTCGTACGGATCGAGGTCGGGGAGCCCGGTCGGCAGCAGGTACACGAGGAAACCGACAGCCAGGAAGACCATCGGCATGGACATGGGCTGGCGCGCCACGAGCCTCGGCAGCACCGCGGCCAGCAGGGCGCCGATCCCCATGCAGGCGTAGCCGACATCCGCGGCGCTCACGTCCATCTAGCTCACGTCCATCCACCGGCCCCCTGTCCTCGTGGCGAAGCCGTCAGGGTGCCGGGTAGGGCTGTCCCGCGAGCAGTTCGGCCAGGTGGTGGGCGTTGGCCGCGAGGGCCTGCGTGGCGGAGGCGACTTCCTCGGGCGTCTCGTCGAGATCCTGGTAGTCGGTGCCCTGCTTCGCCTCGCCCACCCAGTAGGTGACCGCGTGGGGCGCCAGGGAGAAGCCGAGGTCGTTGCAGGCCTGGAAGACGTCCGCGCTCACGTTGTGGGCGCCGTCCTCGTTGCCGACCACGGCCAGCGCCGCGACCTTCCCGTACATGAGGGGCCGGCCCGCGTCGTCGGTCTCCGACATGTCCGCGTTCAGACGCTCCAGGACCCGCTGACAGACGCTCGACGGGTGGCCGAGCCAGATCGGCGTGGCCAGCAGCAGGATGTCGGCGGCCAGCACCTTCTCGCGCAGCGCGGGCCAGGCGTCGCCGTTGCCCAGGTCGACGGCGACACCGGGGCGTACGTCGTGGTCGGCCACCCGGACCGTCTCGACCTCGACACCCAGCTTCTCGAATTCCGTCATCACCTGGTCGGACAGTGTGTGGCTGCTGGAAGAGGTGGGCGAAGAATTCAGCGTGCAAACCAAGGACAGCGCGCGCATGCGGAGCTCCATTCGTCGGTGACGGGGTGGTATCCCTGGGAGGCGTTCCCGATCGGATCAACCCTAATCAAGCACCTGGGAAAGAAATCGCAGGTAAGCGGCCCATGTTTTCGTCGTCGTTCCCAGGGCAACCGGTAGTCAAGAAGCTGTGCAGCAGTTAACGAACTGACGCGGAGCTAGTAAAGACGTTCTTTGGAGGTCCCTCATGCTGAAGGCCATTGCAGATGTACTCCGAGCCATTGGTGGAGCCATTGCCACGGTGGTCACGCTCCCCTTCCGCGCCGTCGCGCGACTGTTCGGCGGAGCTTCCTCCAGCGCCCACGGCCACCACTGACAGCAGGGCCTTCACATCTCCTGGTCGACGTGCTTCTGCAGCACGTCGCAGGAGTGCTGGAATTCCTCCATGAGCCGGGTGGACTCCACCACAAGGACTCCGTACGGACGAGTCGGGTCGGCCAGCGGTAGGCCGGCCCGGCTCGCTCCGTCGGTCACCTTCTGGCAGCACCCCTGGGCCTCGTCGGCCAGCTGACACAGCTGCCGGGCCTGCTCGGTGAGGGTGTCCTCGTCCAGCTCTCCGAGGACCTGAGCGATCTTCGCGAGGGATTCCAGGAAGTCGGCGTAGTTGTCGAGGAAGGCCCGGTCGTCGTGCCGGTCCCCTTCCTCTTCCTGCCACTGGTGCAGGCTGCGCGTCAGCGAAGCTACTTGGTACAGCGAGCGTTCGAGGGCTCCGAGCACGGCGCCGTACCCCTCGAACGAAGCCCGGCCCCGATGCCTGCGCAGCAGGCGGCGAGGGTTGAAGTAGAGGCTCTCCTCGGCCGTACGGAAGCCTTCGCGGGCCTGCGTGATCAGGCCTCCGGTCTGCTCGGCCCGCCGGCGCCACTGGCTGCAGCGCTCCTCGTCGAGTTCGCCCTCGCGCAGCACCGGATACATGTCGCTCACCAGGCCGCCCAGAGCGGTGGAGAGCGTTCGGATCCCGTGCTCGGCGCTGCGGTAGCGCATCGGCGGGGCCACCGTGATGTTGACGACGACCCCGATGCCACAGCCGATGAGGACGAGCAGGATGATCTCCCCGAGCTGGGTGACCTTCTGGGTGGCGGACGTGGCTGCGGCGTAGGTGGAGAAGGCGAAGAACGCCGCGGTGGCGACCTGTGATCCCTGCGCGCCGAGCGCGGGCCACCGTCCGATGGACAGGCCCACCAGGGCGACCAGGACGAACGTGAGCAGGTCCGGTCCGCCGAGGAATCCGAGGCCCGCCACCATCGCCACGCCGACCGCCACCGCACCCAGATAGCGCAACGACTGGAGCAGGGACTGGTACACCGTCACCTGCATGATCAACACGGCGGAGAACGGAGCGAACGCCGGTGACGGCGCGTTCAGGAGGTAGTACGAGACCACCCAGGACAGCGTCGCGGCCAACGTGCTCTTGACGACCAGGAGCACGGTGTGGCGTTCGTAGCCCGCTGTGGCCCGGGCTCGCCCCCACCACTGGCGCACACGGTCGAACCGCCCCTGGGCCGCGGTTTCCGTCCGCTGCCCGCCGCCCTTGCCGGCCATACACCGACTCCATTCCGTCCAGCAGGTGATCGAGTTCAGCCTGCTACCCGGAGGAGCCGTCCGCATGCGGACATCGGGCCGAGGGGCCCGCGGGGCACATCGCGGAAGCCGTTACCACCGCAAACGCCAGGCCTGTCGCAGGACGTCAGGCCTGGTGCGTCCGCGGGGTCATGCGGGTTCCGCCGCGCCTACCAATAATGCTTTCGCCCGCCCACCGCGTGGCCCACGGATCCGAGAACCCACAGGATCACACCGACGACGACGAGGATGACGCCGATGGTCCACAGGATGGAGATACCGGCCAATAGGCCGATGATGAGCAGGATGATTCCGAGTGCGATCATTTGCGCCTCCGACCCTCAGAATTATTTCAAGTATGCACCTTCTGATTGCCGATGACAGCCTCAGCGCCGGACTATTCGGGCCGTGTGACGGTGTGTGACGCCGGGCCAGCGAACCGTGCATCCACATCCGTGCCGATCTTGTGCATCTTTCCAGCCCGCCGCGTCGAACCCGGACGAGACGGCTCATCTCGCTGAGGGGCGCCTGTGTTTGGCGTGATAACACGGAGTGATCAATTCCGAAGGAGACGACGCGACATCATGGGTATCTTCAGCCGTCGCCAGACCCCGACCCTCGAGCCGATACCGGCGGTCGGCCACCACACGCCCTTCTCGGCCGCCACCGGTGCCGCGCTCGACCCGGCGCTGCGTGCGCTGACCGGGGAGTGGATCATCGACCGCCCGCACAGCCGCATCGGATTCTCCGTGCGGCACGCGATGGTCACGACCGTGCGAGGCGCCTTCGGGGACTACGACAGCACGCTGTACTTCGACGGCGCCCGGCCCTCCGAGTCGCGGGCCGAGATCGTCATCCGGGTGGGCAGCGTCGACACGGGCGTGGAACAGCGGGACGCGCACCTTGTCGGCGGCGACTTCTTCGACGCGCGCCGCCACCCGGAGATGTCGTTCCGCAGCACTTCCACGGTCCACGAGGGCGGGGAGACCTTCCGTATGGCCGGGGAGCTGACCATCCGCGGCGTCGCCAGGCCCGTGGAGCTGCAGCTGGACTATCTCGGATCAGTCGTGGACCCGTTCGGCTTCGAGAGGGCCGGCTTCGACGGCACCACCACCATCGACCGCACCGACTGGGGCCTCGTCTACAACCAGCGTCTGGAGACGGGCGGCGCCATGGTGAGCGAGAAGGTGCGGCTGCAGTTCGACATCTCCGCGATCCGGGCCACGCCGCTGGAGTGAAGTGCCGCGGGCCGCGACGGGAGTGCGGGCGGGAGTTCTTGTCCCCACTGACCGCGCCGCACTACGTTGGCGCCGTGGATCTCTTCTCGCGTTCCTGGACGGCCTTGCGCACGGCGGTCGCCGAACTTCCCGACGAGGCCTTCGCGCGGCCCTCCGGCTGCACCGGCTGGCTCGTACGGGATCTGGTGTGCCACCTGGTGATCGACGCCCAGGACGTACTGATCACCCTTGCGACGCCCGCCGACGCGGAGCCGACCCGCGACGCGCTGACCTACTGGGACGTCACCGCGACGCCGCCGACCGGCGAGGATCCGCTCGACGCGCTGACCGTCCGGCTCGCCGCCGCGTACGAGGAGCCCTGGCTGCTCAAGTTCCACCTCGACGACCTCGGTTCGGCCGCCGGCCGGGCCGCCGGGCTCGCCGACCCCGCCGCCCGGGTCGGCACGCGGGACGAGGTTCTCACCACGGGCGACTACCTCACCACGTACGTCATGGAGTGCACGCTGCACCACCTCGACCTGATCGCGCATCTTCCGGGGGTGGCCGGGCCGCCCGCGGAAGGGCTCGCCCGGTGCCGCGAGATGCTGGAGGAGATCGTCGGCGCCGCCTTCCCCGCTTCGTTCTCCGACGCGGACGCGCTGCTGGTCGGCACGGGCCGGCGCGGACCGAGCGACGCGGAGAAGTCCGCGCTGGGCGACCTGGCGGCGAAACTGCCGGTCGTGCTCGGCTGATCGTCACCGGGCGGCCGAACGGGAGTCTCTACGACTTCAGTTGGATGTCCGCGTCGGGTGCTCGGCGGGTTTGACCGTCAACGCGTCGATCCGCAGGCCGAGTTCCTCTCCCGCGTGCTCCGGTGCCGCCAGGGTGATGGTCACGGGGGTGACCTTTCCGCCGCGCACGAAGAAGGATCCAGCGGCACGGTCAGTCAGGTCCGCTCCCTTCACCAGCCTGGTGTGCTTGCCGACCTGGACCCGGTAGAGCGCCTCGGGCCGTGCCTCTCCGCGGACCGCCACCGAGAGCCTTTCGGTGCGGTCGGCCGTGAGGTACGCGGTGTGCCGCACCGTGGTCCGGCGGGTGCTGTAGTAGCTGCCGTTGTCGGCGTAGCTGTAGCCGTGCTCGATGTCGTCCGGGGCGAGGACGGTTTCCCCGTCCTGGCCGATGGCGACCGTGCGCTCCGGGATGATCCGGAGTTCGCCTCCGAGTTCGACCTTCACGACGGGGAGCACGTCGTCGTGCGGGCGGGCGGGCAGCTTCACGACGAGGTCGTCGCCGTCCCAGCGCCACGCGAGCCGGTCCTTCGAGCCGTCCTCGCGGACATCGCGTACGGAGGTGGCAAGGCCCGGCAGCCGGAGTTCACCCGACTTCGGCCACTGACTCACGTGGAGAAACAGATCGCGGTCGTTGACGGTGACCTCACCCCACGACCGGCCGCCGAAGCGGGTGGCCGAGGCGCCGAGTACGGCGTCGGGGTGGCGCCTCAGCCAGGCGCCCATGCCGCGCAGCACGTCGGCCTCGAACTCCACGACCGAACCGTCCCCACGCGGGCCGATGTTGAGGAGGTAGTTGCCGCCGCGGGCGCGCACTCCGGTGAGGCCGCCGACCAGGTCCTTTATCTTGCCCGGCAGATCATCACGCTTCTGCCAGCTGCGGTAGCCCCAGGTCTCGTGGTAGATGGACGCGGGAGTCTGCCAGGCGCCGTCGAGCGCCACCGTGGGGATCTCGTTGTCGCCGAGCGTTCGGAAGTCGCCCTTGTTGTTCCACACCCGGCTGTTGACCGCCGCCTTCGGCTGGAGTTCACGGACGATCCCGGTGAACTTCTCGCTCTGGGCCGCGCTGGGCGACGACATGTCGAACCACACCTCGGCGATGTCCCCGTAACCGGTCATCAACTCACGGAGCTGCCCCTCGATGACGGGTTCCATCGACGTGGGGATCGGATTGTTGTTGTCGCCGTCGAAATCGTGGCCCTGGTGCCAGTCGACGAGTGAGAAGTAGAAGCCGAACTTCAGTCCCTGGCTTCGGCATTCGTCCGCGAGCGCCTTGAGCGGGTCCTTGCCGTACGGAGTGGCGTCGACGACGTCGTAGTCCGTGGTGTCGGTGTCGAACATGGAGAAACCGTCGTGGTGCTTGCTGGTGATGACCACGTAGCGCATCCCCGCCTGCTTCGCCAGAGAACAGATCTCCGCCGGGTCGAACCGGTCGGGACTGAACCGCTCGGCCACTTCGAGGTATTCCTTCTCGGAGATGTCCGCCCACATCTGGATCTGTTCGCTGTAGCCCTTGGTGACCGGTTTCCCCTTCCATACGCCACCCAGTTCGGAGAAGAGGCCCCAGTGGATGAACATGCCGTACTGGAGCCGCTGCCAGGCCGCCAGGTCCTTGTCGTCGCTGGTCTCGATCTCGCCGGGAATGCCTTGCGGGCGGGGGCCGCCGGGACGGTCCGCCTGCGTGGCGACCGCTGCGGGAGGGGTTGCCGCTGCCGCTCCGACGTCGGCGACGACAGCGAGCAGGAGCGCGAGCACGACGCCGATCACCTTGCGCATCACGAATCTCCTCTACAACTGCCCCTGGTTGATTCATCCGACGTTAAGAGCCAGTTCGGGCGCTCCACGGGTCAGGAGGCAAGCATGGGGACGGACTGGGGCGCGTACATCGGATGTTAGAGGTGTGACGGCGTGGCGTCACCACCCCCGACGAACCGGCTTGCGGCAGATACCGGTTTCTACATCGGGGGCCTCAACTACCGCTTACCCCTTGAGCGTTCAACGACGATCGTGCTAGAAACCGCTTACCCTCCACGCGTGCCCCTCCCCCCACTCGCAAGGAGCCCCCTCATGCGCAAACGAACCGGCACACTCATGGCCGCCGCCTCCCTGGTCCTGCTCACCGCGGCACCCGCCGACGCCTCCGTGATCTGGGACGGGGACGCTTCGGGCGGGACCGGAGTGTTCTCCTCGACCCTGTGCGACTCGCCCGGCAGCGTGTCCGCGCAGGACAACAACGACGGCCGCGGCCGGGTCTTCAAGTTCAACAAGCCGCTGGGCCTCGAGCGTTGCGAGGCACACGGGATCAAGGTCGGCGGTTCGCGGTACACCTTCAAGAACAACTCGACGTACTGGATCGGCTGGGACACCTCCACCAACACCCCGGACGCGGGCACGATCTTCCAGTGGAAGTCGTACGGCACGAACGACCAACACCAGCAGAACTACCCGGTATTGATGAAGGTCGAGGGCGGCGCGCTCAAGCTGTTCCACATCGAGGCCGGCGAGAAGTGGACGCTGAAGTGGTCCACGCCCGTCACGACCAGTACGTACAAGCGCATCGTGCTCGGCATCCACACCTCTTCGGACGCCTCCACCGGGTGGGTGTCGGCGTTCTACAACGGCACCAAGGTCGCCGAGTTCTCCGGCCGCACCTGGGACGACCTCGGCAACGACACCCGCTTCGGGACCTACGGATCCGAGGTCAAGGACAAGCGTGTCATCAACTGGATCGACGGGCTCAAGGTCGGCACCACGTACGGAGACGTGGACAACTGACGCCGGCCGGCCGGCTCAGGCCCGCCGGACCAGCCGCCCCTCGGCCAGCTCCCACAGCCTGTCCCGATGGCGTTCGCGCAGGGTCCGGTCGTGGGTGACCAGCACGACCGGGCCCGTGAACTGCTCGACTGCCACCTGTAGTTGCTCGACCAGGGCCAGACTGAGGTGGTTGCTCGGCTCGTCGAGCAGCAGCAGGTGCGGGCGCCGGGAGAACAGCAGCGCGAGTTCGAGGCGTCGCAGCTGGCCCACGGAGAGTCGGTTCACCGGAACGTCGAAGTCCGACGGCCCGAACAGGCCGAACCGGGTCAGCTCCCTCGCGGCATCGTCGACGTAGGCGGCGCGGTGCGCGGCGAAGGTGGCCAGCACGCCGCGCCGCTCCTGGGAGAAGTGGCTCTCCTGCGGCAAGTAGCCCACACGCAGCTCCGGTTCACGCACCACCGCCCCCGCGTCCGGCGCTCGTAGACCCGCCAGGGCGGTCAGGAGCGTGGACTTGCCCGCGCCGTTCGCTCCGGTGATCACATGCAGCGAGCCGGGAGTGAGCTCCAGGTCCACGCCACGCACCACATCGCCTACGCCCAGGCCCTCGGCCCGGAGCAGTACGCCGTGCGGGGGTTCCCCCTTCTCCGACTCCTGGAACGGCGGGTGGAAGGCCAGTGGCTCGGGCGGGCGTCGCACTTCCTCGTCCAGGAGCCGCGCCAGTTGCTGCCGGGCCGCGCGGGTGGCGCGGGACGCGGCAGCCTGGGCGCCGCCTCCCGCCAGGTTGTAGGACAGCTTGTCGCTGTCCCGCATCGCTCCGAAGGTGCGCCCTGACCTGCCGGCCCGCTCGAGCCGCTGCCGCGCCTGGGCCAACTCTTGTCGCCAGTCGCGGTACTGCTGCCACCAACGCGCTTGGGCCGCGGCGCGTTCGTCGAGGTAGTCGCGGTAGCCGCCGCCGTAGCGCACGGTGGAGCCGCTGGGGCCGTCCAGGTCGACGATGGCGGTGACCGCGGTGTCGAGCAGGGCCCGGTCGTGGGAGGCGATCAGACACGGGCCCTGGTACGCGGCGAGCCACTGGACGAGCCAGTCCACCGCGCGGTCGTCGAGATGGTTCGTCGGCTCGTCGAGGAGCAGACCCGCGGGCTCGGTGAGGACCAGCTCGGCGAGCGCCAGGCGGGAGCGCTCGCCTCCCGAGAGCGTCTCGGTGGGACGACGCCGGTCCACGCCGCCGAGCCCGAAGACGTCGAGCACCTCGCCGACGCGGGCGTCCAGCTCCCAGCCGCCGCGTCGGGCGAACTCGTCCTGGAGCCTGCCGTACTCGTCGAACACTTCGCTCAGGTCGCCCTCGTCCTCGCCGGACGACATGAACTCCTCGGCTTCCCGCATCCGTTCGGCCATGTCGGCGAACTCCGCCGTCGCCCGCGCGATCACGGTCTCGACGGTCGCGCCTGCCGGGAAGCCCGGCTGTTGCGGCAGGAAGCCCACTTGGCCCGCGACGGCCCGTACGACGTGACCCCGCTGCGGCGGGAGTTCCCCGGCGATGGCGCGCAGCAGCGTCGACTTGCCCCGGCCGTTCTCGCCGATGAGGCCCACCCGCTCGCCCCGGGACACCTTCAGCGAGACATCGCGCAGCACCATCCGGTCCCCGAGCACGCAGTGCACGTTCTCGGCGAGAAGGTGCGCGGAGCGGTGGTCACCGGACAGGACGTCCTGCGCACCGGGGTGAACCGACTTCGGTTCGGGCATCGTGAGGAGGAGCTCCTGTCTGGGTCGGACGACGCCGCCCGTCAGTCGGCCAGCGGGGTTCCGCAACGAGCACAGAACCGGGCGTCACGTTCGGCGGCGAGTCGCCCGCAGTCGGGGCAGACGCGGGCGAGCAGGCAGACCGGCTCGCCCGCGTCGGTTCCAGCCCCCGGGCCGGTGGCGGGGGCTGGGCGGCGACGGTGGGCGGTCGTGTAGACGAGCCCCTCCTCCCCCGCGTCCACGCAGCGGGTCACGCCCGCGGGAAGCCATGCGAGGGCGCCGGGGGCGAGCTGCCAGGTCGCGTCCGGGGTACGGAGTTCACCGGTGCCGTTCAGCACCGTGAACAGGACCCCGAACTCGTGCTCCTCGTGCTCACCGATGCTCGCGCCCGGGGCCAGCCGGACGACACCGGCGTCCAGATCCCTCGTGGGGCCGCCGAGCGACCACAGGACGCTGATCTCCCCTCGCCCGGCGGCCGCGGTCCGTTCCGCTCCGACGAACACCGGAGCGGTCAAGGCGGGCGTGCTCATGCGGACTCCAGTCGGCAGCTCTCGTACGGATCGGCTGCGGCGCCGGCGGGATTCGAACCCCGCAATGGGCCGCTCTGCCACGGCTCCGCAGCCTGCGGGACCGCGCGATCCCGCTCCGCCGAGGATAGGGACAGTGCCGGGCAGCGGCCAGTTCATTACCGCCGTGCGCCGCCCGGCCCGGCAGCCGCCTGAGTCACTCCCCCGCGCGCATCAGGAGATGCCCGCGGCGGAACCGTTCGCCTTCGATCGGTTCTCGCAGCATCCGGCCGATCTCCACGAACCCGGCCTCGCGGGCCAGCTCCGCGATGCCGTCGACCGGCCACCGGTAAGCGGTCGTGACCTTGTGATCGAACGCGGTGACCGGCTCGCCCTCCGACTCGAAGAAGCCCAGCAGAAGGTGGCCGCCCGGCGCGATCACCCGCCCGAACTCGGCGAAGTACGGGGGAAGTTCCTGTGGCGGGGTGTGGATGACCGAGTACCAGGACACGATGCCGGCCAGCACGCCGTCGGCCAGGTCCAGGGCGTCCATGGAACCGACCTCGAACCTCAGGTCCGGGTGGTTCTCACGGGCGAGGTCGATCATCCCCGGCGACAGGTCGATGCCGAAGACGTCGAGACCGAGGTCCCGCAGGCGCGCCGTCGTCCTGCCGGTTCCGCATCCCAGTTCCGCGACCTGTCCGCCGCGCTCCGCCACGAGTTCGGCGAACGCGGCGATCACCGCGCGGTCCAGCGGGAAGGCGTCGAACGCGGTGCGGGCCAGCTCGTCGTAGAGCAGGGCGACGGCCCCGTAGGCATCGGCTGTTGTCTTGAGGTAGGAGGAAGTCTCAGTCACAGCCGAGGAATCTAGTGGGTGCCCCCCACCGAGAGCGACACCCCCTCCCTCGCTGCGTCGCCTCAGCCCTGACGCCGCGGCAGACGTACGACCTGGACGAAGAAGTCGTCGATCTGGCGTACCGCGGCGATGAACTGGTCCAGGTCGACCGGCTTGGTGACGTAGGCGTTCGCGTGCAGTTTGTAGCTGCGCAGGATGTCCTCCTCCGCTGCCGACGTGGTCAGCACCACCACCGGGATGTCCTGGAGGTCCGGGTCCGACTTGACCTGCTCCAGGACCTGACGCCCGTCGTACTTGGGGAGGTTGAGGTCGAGCAGGATGAGATCGGGGCGCGGTACTCCTGTGTGCTCACCGCGCTGGTAGAGGAAGTCGAGGGCTTCCTCGCCGTCCCGGACCACGTGCAGGTTGTTGCGGATCTTGTTGTCCTCGAACGCCTCGCGCGTCATCAGCTCGTCGCCCGGGTCGTCCTCCACGAGGAGCACGTCGACCGGCGCGGCAGAAGGAGTGGTCATGTCAGGGCTTCTTCCTCGGTGCGGAGCGCGGTGTTCTCCGCGGTGTCCAGGTCGGTGTCGGTGTCGGTGTCGGTGGCGGTCTCGGGCTCGGTGTCGGACGGCAGGGTGAAGCACAGGCGAGTGCCGCCGGTATGGCCGCTGTCGATCCAGATGTGGCCACCGTGGTGCTCGACGATCTTCTTGCACAGGGCCAGGCCGATGCCGGTGCCGCCGTAGGCATCGCGGCCGTGCAGTCGCTGGAAGATCACGAAGACCTTCTCCGCGAACTCCTCGGGGATACCGATGCCGTTGTCGGTGACGCAGAGGTTCCAGTTGCCGGAGCTCTCGTCCTTCTCGCAGGTGATCCTGATCCGCGGGGCACGCTCGGGATCGTGGAACTTGATCGCGTTGCCGACGAGATTCTGCCAGAGCATCGTCAGGAGCGTCGGGTCGCCGACGATCTCGGGGAGGGTCTCGGGGCGCTCGATGAGCGCGTCGGTGTCCCGTACGGAGGTGTCCAGGTTGGCGAGCGCCTTGGTGAGGACCTGATCGAGGTCGACGGGCACCCGGGCGTCGTTGAGACGTCCGACGCGGGAGAAGGTGAGCAGGTCGTTGATGAGGACCTGCATGCGCTTGGCGCCGTCGACCGCGAAGTCGATGTACTGCTTGGCACGGTCGTCGAGGGTGTCTCCGTACCGCTTCTCGAGCAGCTGGCAGAAGGAGGCGACCTTGCGCAGCGGCTCCTGAAGGTCGTGGGAGGCCACGTAGGCGAACTGCTCGAGCTCCGCGTTCGAGCGGCGGAGTTCCACCGCCTGGGCGTCCAGTTCGGCCGCCTGCTGGGTGAGCGCGTCCCGCTGGCGGCGTGAGGCTCCCAGTTCCTCCACGATCTGCAGGCGCATGCCCTCCACGTCCGCCGCCACCGCCCTGAGGTCCGCGGGGCCGTCGATGGTGATGACGTGGTCGAAGTCGCCGCGCGCCACTTGGCGGGAGGAGCCGCGCAGCGCCTCAAGGGGCCGGGCCACCAGCGCGCGCACCAGGAAGGCGAGGGCCATTCCGGCCAGCAGGAAGACCACCACCATGGCGCCGAGAATGACCGTGCGCATCGTGCGGGAGCTTTCGAGCTCCGCCTTGCCGTCGTCGACGGCCCGGGTCAGGTCGGCGTTCTGCGTGGCCCACACCGTCCGGATCTCGTCGAACACCTCCTTGCCGCGCCCGGCGTTCGTCTCGGCGACGGATCGTGGCTTCCCGGGGGTGACCTCGGCCACCAGCGGTTCGGCGTACGCACGCCGCCAGTCCGCCGCCTGGCGCTGGACCGCCTTGAGATCCGCCATCAGCCGGGGCTGGTCCCCGATGAGCTCGCGCAGCTCTGCGGCGGCGCGGGCCTCGTCCCGCTTGCCCTTGATGTAAGGGTCGAGGAACTGGCGGTCGGCCGTGATGGCGTAACCGCGGACGCCGGTCTCCTGGTTCACCAGAGCGGCCTGCAGACGGTAGGTCTGGGTGCGGGCCGGCTCCAGGCGGTCCACCAGCTGGTCGGTCACATCCGCCGTCGTGCCCAGCAGACGGGCGCCGACCACGGTGCCCGTGACCACCAGGAGCACCATCAGGGCAAGGACCAGCTGGAACCAGCCCTGCACGGTCAGCCGCCGGCCGATCCATGCTCTGCTCGTCGTCTCAACCACGGCGTTGTTCTCCGATACTGCTCTTGTAGCGGCCCTCGGTCACGGCTTCCGTCGGCCCCTCGCCGTCGCCGTGCCAGTGCAGGTGCACCACGGCCACGTCGTCGGCGAGGCCGCCCTGCTCCTCGGCCAGGTTCTCCGCCCGCTGGATCAGCGTGTCGACGAACGCCGCAGGTGTCAGCGCGCCCAGCTCCCTGGCGAGGTCCAGCAGTCTCTCTTCGCCCAGCCGCTCGCGTCCCTTGCCGATGTGCCCCTCGAAAAGGCCGTCGGTGAACAGCACCAGCGCCGACCCCGCGGGCAGGGTCACTTCCTCGACCGGCCAGAGCGGCATACCGGGCGCGACGCCCAGGGCCGGCCCGCCGGCCACCTCCACCCACTCGACGCCACCGTCCGGGGTGCGCAGCAGCATCCCGGGGTGGCCCGCGCGCGTCAGGCGCGCGTGCGGTGCTCCGGCCGGGACCGAGAGGCTGGTCAGCGTGGCGAAGACGTACGGCTTCACCCGCTCGGCCAGCATGATCTCCTCGAGGCGGCCCACCTGTTCGGCGCCGGTGATGCCGCTGAGCACCAGCGTGCGCCAGGCGATGCGCAGCGCGACGCCGAGGGCCGCCTCATCGGGTCCATGTCCGGAGACGTCCCCTATGAGTGCGTGCACAGTGCCGTCCGCGCTCTGCACGATGTCGTAGAAGTCTCCGCCCAGCAGGGCCTGGGCACGGCCGGGCCGGTAGCGGGCCACGACGTCCACGCCCGCGCTGTTCAGGAGCGGCCTCGGCAGCAGCCCCCGCTCCAGCCTGGTGTTCTCCTGCGCCTGCATCTGGCCGGCCTGCAGCGCGACGGCTGCCTGCTCGGCCTGCTTGCGCTGGATCGCGTAGCGCACGGCCCTGCCGAACAGGTCCGGTTCGACGCGGCCCTTGACGAGGTAGTCCTGGGCGCCCGCGGCCACGGCGGCGGAGCCGGTCTCCTCCTCGGCGAGGCCCGTGAGCACGACGACCGCGACCTGATCGGCGTGGGAACGGACCATGGACACGGCTTCCAGCCCTTGGGCGTCCGGAAGATGCAGGTCGAGCAGTACACAGTCCGGTACCTCGAAGGCCAGCGCCTCACGTGCCTCGGCCATGGAGCGCACCCACTGCAGACGCATCTTCAGTGCGCTGTCGGCGACGAGCTCCTCGACCAGGAGCGCGTCACCGGGGTCGTCCTCGACCAGCAGTACCAACGGCTGCGACAACTGCCGGGCGGCCGCGGTGTCGCTCTCGCCGACTGAACGCACGCCGGAAGTCCATGGCTGTGACGCCACCGCTTGCTCCCGCCTTCCTCATCCGGTAAGTCCGCCTGGCCATGCGGCCGTTGCCGAGTCGACCGCCACGGCGTGTCTGCCGCGGCGACCGTCGAACGGTCTCCGGATCTTCGCACAACGCACACACCGCTCGGTAGCCGGTCGTCGAGGCGACAGGCCGCGTCCGAGCGAAAGACGTGAGCAGGAACACCCACAAGGGGCGCATATCGCAAGGGTTTACGAGCGGGCCCGCAGCCTCACCCCATCACACCGCCCCGCCGGTCCCGTCACTGGCCCACCTCCAGGCCCTCGCACGGCTCAGTGCTGGATCTGGATGAGGTTGCCGCAGGTGTCGTCGAGGACCGCGGTGGTGACCGGGCCCATCTCCACCGGCTCCTGGGTGAACTTCACCCCGAGACCCCGCAGGCGGTCGAACTCCGCGGCCACGTCCTCCACAGCGAAGGAGGTCACCGGGATGCCGTCCTCGACGAGCGCGGTCTTGTACGGCTGCACCGCGGGATGCCCCGAGGGCTCGAGGAGCAGTTCGGTGCCCTCGGGGTCTTCCGGCGAGACCACGGTCAGCCACCGGTCGTCGCCGACGGGGACGTCGTGCTTCTTCACGAAGCCGAGCACGTCGGTGTAGAAGCGCAGGGCCTTCTCCTGGTCATCGACGAAGACGCTGGTCAGGTGGATCCTCATGGAGTTCGCTCCGGTGCTTGGGGCCTGAGCCATCGGGTCACGATGAGCTCGAGCGGTTCGGTGTTCAGGTCGTGGAACTTGTAGCGGCCCTCGCGTCGCGAGTGGACGAGGCCGGCCGTCTCCAGTACGGCCAGGTGCTGGCTGACGGCCTGGCGGGAGAGCCCCAGGCCGTGCTTGTTCAGCAGCCTGGCGCATATCTCGAACAGGGTCTGGCCGTCCCGTTCCACCAGCTCGTCAAGGATGCGCCGACGGGTGGGGTCGGCCAGTGCCTTGAAAACATCCTCCGACATGACCCCCACAATAGGCAAGTGACGGCTTACCTATCAAGGTGGCCGGCGGGTGGACCGACGGGACGGGTCAGCGCCAGTCGGGCGCACCCGAGGCGAGCGACGGGAGCGCCTCGACCTTCGTCTGGATCTCCCGCATGACGGACACGATGCGGCCCTGGTGTTCGTCGGTGAGCCGGGCCACGGGCACCGAGCAGCTGATGGCGTCGACGGCCGGCACGTCGCACCGCAGGGCGAATCCGAAGCCCGCGATGCCGGTCACCGTCTCCTCGCGGTCGATGGCGTAACCACGCTCACGCACCCGCCGGAGATCGGCGAGGAGGGCGGCGCGGTCGGTGTGTGTGCTCTGCGTGCACGCGGTCAACGCACCTTCGGGGAGCGGCAGTTCACTGTCCAGGCGTTCGGCGAGCAGCGCCTTGCCCAGGGCTCCGGCATGCGCGGGGACCCGGCGGCCGACCCGGCTGATGGTGCGCGGATACTCGTGCGACTCACGCGTCGCCAGGTACACGACGTGCGGGCCGTCGAGCCGCGCCAGGTGGATCGTCTCGCCCAGGGCGTCCGAGGCCTCGTCCAGATACGGGCGGACGGCGCGCACCCGCGCGTCACCGTCCAGGTAACTCGTACCCGTGAGCAGCGTGCGGATCCCGATGCCGTAGAGGGATCCGGTGGTGTCCGTGCGCACCCAGCCGCAGTCGGTCAGGGTCCGCAGCAGCTGGTACATGCTGCTGCGCGGTACGCCCAACTCCTCGGCGAGCTCGTCCAGTCGGGCGGGACGGTCGGCGCGCTCGGCGAGCAGTTCGAGGAGCGCCACCGTGCGCAGCGCCGACTTCACTCCGCGGACACCCACATCCGCTGTGCGGACGCCCGTGTCCGCTCCGCGGTCCGCTCCACTCTCCGGCATCCGCCCATCGTAGATCCGCGACGCCGAACCCATTGACCCCTGATCGTTCATGACTCTAGCCTCCATTCTCATACATGGACGCCATCTGCATATAGAGATGAGATTCGTGAACGAGCCCAGCGAGCGCAGCGAGTCCAGTGAGCCCACCGAGTCCGGCACGAACAAGTTCAGTACGACGCCCTGGGATGTCGCCCGGCGACTGCGCGAAGGCATGGCGCGCGGCGTGCTGTCCTTCCCGCTCACGAGCATGGCGAGTGACGGCAGCCTCGACGCGGACGCCTACCGGGCCTATCTGACCGCCCAGTTGGCGACCGAGCCGGGCGCGGTGTTCCCCGCCTGCGGCACCGGCGAGTTCTTCTCACTCGACGAGGAGGAGTACCGCGCGGTCATCCGGGTCACGGTCGAAGTCGCCGACGGACGGCTGCCGGTGGTGGCCGGCACCGGGTACGGGTGGGCCCAGTCGCTGCGGTTCGCCCGGATCGCCGAGGAGGAGGGCGCCGACGCCCTGCTGGTGATGCCCCATTATCTGGTCGAGGCCTCGCAGGACGGACTGGTGGAGCAGCTGCGCCGTATCTCCGCGGGCACCCGGCTGCCCCTCATCGCCTACCAGCGCGGCCAGGTCACCTTCGGCGCCGACGCCCTGCGCCGCATCGCGGACATCCCCACCGTCATCGGTCTCAAGGACGGGCACAGCGACCTGGACCGGCTGCAGCGCCTGACCCTTGCCGCCCCCGATGGCTTCCTCTTCTTCAACGGCGCGGCCACCGCGGAGATCCAGGCCCGCGCCTACGCCACCGTCGGCGTTCCCGCCTACTCCTCCGCCGTCCACGCCTTCGCCCCCGAGATCGCGGACGCCTTCTTCGCGGCGCTGCGGGAGCGGGACGACACGGCGGTGGACCGGCTCCTGAGGGAGTTCTACGTCCCGCTGGTCGAACTGCGCGACCGGGCGCCGGGCTACGCCGTCTCGCTGGTCAAGGCCGCCGCCCGGCTGCGCGGCTTCCCGGTCGGCCCGGTGCGCGCGCCCCTCAACGATCCCGGCCCGGCCGACACCGCCGACCTGGAGAAGGTGCTCGAAGCGGGCCTCGATCTGGTGGGGAACTGACATGCCGCTCGTCGTGGTCGGGGTCAGCGTCCTGATCCTGCTGTTCCTCATGACCCGCCTGAAACTGAACGGCTTCGCCGCCCTCCTCCTCGTGGCCGTCGGCGTCGCGCTGGTGCAGGGAATTCCGGTCGCCACGATCCCGGACGTCCTCTCGGAGGGCATCGGCGGCCAGATCGGCGACACGATGCTGGTCATCGGGCTCGGCGCCATGGTCGGTCGTGTCATGGGGGACTCCGGAGCCGCCCAGCGCATCGCCAACAAGATGCTGGACGCGTTCGGACCGCGCTGGGTCCAAGTGGCCATGGTCGTCACGTCGATGCTCATCGGCGTCACCATGTTCTACGAGGTCGCCTTCATCATCATCGTGCCCATCGCGTTCACGCTCGTGCGCGTCACCGGGGCGAAGCTGCTGTGGATCGGCCTTCCGATGTCCATCACGCTCTCCACGATGCACAGCTTCCTGCCGCCGCATCCCGGACCCACCGCCGTGGCCGCGACGTTCAACGCGTCGGTCGGTCTGACCCTGGTCTACGGCCTGTTCATCGCGATACCCGCCGGAGCGCTGATCGCGCTGGCTTGGCCGCGGCTGCCGTTCGTCAGGGCGATGAACCCGTCCATCCCCAAAGGTCTGGTCAGCGAACGGGAGTTCACCGACGAGGAGATGCCCGGCTTGGGCCTGTCGCTGACCGTCGCCCTCTTCCCCGTCGTACTGATCGCCGGTGCCTCGGTCACCGAGATGGCCACCTCCGGAGCCGGTGCGTTCCTGCACGTCGTCACCTTCATCGGCTCCGCGCCGATCGCCCTGCTCCTGACCCTCCTCCTGGCGATCTGGGCGTTCGGGCCGCGCATCGGCCGCAGCCTGTCCGACGTCAGCGCTTCCTGTACGTCGGCCGCGCAGGCCATGGCCATGATCCTCCTGGTGATCGGAGCGGGCGGCGCGTTCAAGAACGTCCTCGTCGAAGGCGGCATCTCCGACCACATCAAGGACACCACCGACGGCTGGGCCATCTCGCCGCTCATCCTCGCCTGGCTCATCGCGGTGATCCTGCGCATCGCGCTCGGCTCCGCCACGGTCGCGGTCGTCACCGCCTCCGGTGTCGTCCTGCCGCTCCTGGCGGGCAGCGGCGTCCACCCCGAGATGCTCGTGCTCGCCGTCTCCTGCGGATCGATCGCCTTCTCGCACGTCAACGACCCCGGTTTCTGGCTGTTCAAGGAGTACTTCAACCTCTCGGTCATCGAGGCGATCAAGGTCCGCACCACTTACACGACGGTGCTCGCGATCCTCGGCCTCGGCGGCGTCCTCGCGGTGGAGTGGGCCCTGGACGTCCTCAGCCTCTGACCCACTCGGCCCCCACTCCGCCCGCCCTCTCCCTCTCACACCCCGAGGAATTCCTGATCATGAACAGGCAGCCGACCGTCACCGCGATCAGCGTCTATCCCGTCGCAGGCCGGGACTGCATGGAGCTCAACCTCTCCGGTGCCCACGGCCCCTACTTCACCCGCAACATCGTGGTCCTCAAGGACTCCGAAGGCCGCACCGGCCTCGGCGAAGTGCCGGGCGGCGAGAGGATCACCCAGACCCTGCGCGATGCCGAGCCCCTCGTCGTCGGCGCCCGCGTCGGTGACTACAAGCGCGTCCTGCGCGAGATCGGCGACCGCTTCGCCGACCGCGACGCGGGCGGCCGTGGCGCCCAGACCTTCGACCTGCGCACCGCCGTACACGCCGTCACCGCCGTCGAGTCCGCGCTGCTCGACCTCCTGGGCCGGCACCTGGAGGTGCCCGTCGCGGCGCTGCTCGGCGACGGACAGCAGCGCGACTCCGTCCGTGTCCTCGGCTACCTCTTCTACGTCGGCGACCCCGACCGCACCGATCTCGACTACGTCCGCGAACCCGGCTCTCCCGTCGACTGGCACCGCATCCGCCATGAGCAGGCCCTCACCCCCGAGGCGATCGTCCGGCAGGCCGAAGCCGCCTACGACCGCTATGGCTTCCGGGACTTCAAGCTCAAGGGCGGCGTCCTTGAGGGTGCGGAGGAGGTCGCGGCCGTGCGCGCCCTGAAGGACCGCTTCCCCCAGGCCCGCATCACCCTCGACCCCAACGGCGCCTGGTCGCTGCGCGAGGCGATCGAGCTGTGCGCCCCCCTGACCGGCACGCTCGCCTACGCCGAGGACCCCTGCGGCGCCGAGGGCGGCTACTCGGGCCGCGAGGTCGTCGCCGAGTTCCGCCGCGCCACCGGACTGCCGACCGCCACCAACATGGTCGCCACCGACTGGCGGCAGCTGACCCACGCGCTGGCCCTCCAGTCGGTCTCCATACCCCTGGCGGACCCGCACTTCTGGACCATGCAGGGTTCCGTACGCGTGGCGCAGCTGTGCAACGCGATGGGGCTCACCTGGGGATGCCACTCCAACAACCACTTCGACATCTCCCTGGCCATGGTCACCCACTGCGGAGCGGCTGCCCCCGGTGACTACAACGCCCTGGACACCCACTGGATCTGGCAGGAGGGCCTGGAGCGCCTCACCACCGCCCCGCCCCGCATCGTCGACGGGGAGATCGCCGTGCCCGACGCCCCCGGCCTTGGTGTCGAGCTGGACATGGACCGTCTCCTGGCGGCCCACGAGCTCTACCGGCAGAAAGCCCTGGGCGCACGCGACGACGCCACCGCCATGCGCTACCTCATCCCGGACTGGCGGTTCGACAACAAGCGTCCCTGCCTGGTGCGTTGACGGGCCTGCTCAGCGCTTCGCGATGAGTGCCTCGACCCCGTCCAGGAACCGCTGGAGCCCGAACTCGAAGAGGGTGCCGAGCTCGAGATCGAACTCGTCGTCGCCGAACAGCGTGGAAAGGACCGGATAGGCCCCGGAGGTCTGGATCGCCTCCGTCCGGGCCTCGTTGGACGCCATCCACTCCTCCGGGGTCATGCCGGTGTCCTGCCGCGCGTGGGACTCCAGCTCGATGGCCAGGGTGACCCCTTGGGCGTACCCGAGGAGCGCGAGGTGGACATGGATCATCTGGTACGGCGTGAGCCCGACCCCCCTCAGGGCGGCAAGGACCCGCTCCGTGTACCGCATCGCGTGGGGCGATGCCATCGGCCGGGTGAGTCCGGCCATGGCCCGCCCCAGCCAGGGGCGACGTTCATACAGGCTCCACAACCACCGTGCCTCCTGCGTCAGTTGCGCACGCCAGCCGTGCGGCCGGGGGCCCGGCGGTTCCTCGCTGAACACCGCCTCCGACATCAGCCGTACGAGTTCGCCCTTGCTCGGGACATGCCGGTAAAGCGCCATGGTGGAGACCCCGAACTCGGCCGCGACGCGACGCATGGAGAGAGCGCCGAGCCCCTCCGAGTCGGCGGACGCGATCGCGGTCCGGATGATGCGCTCGCGGGTCAGGCCCTGCCCGGAGGCCGCACCACTGTCCCGCGCCGGCTCCGCCACCACCGTGCCGACACCGGGCACGGCACGCACCAGGCCCTCCTGGTTCAGCGAGGCGAGCGCCTTCGTGGCCGTCGCCATCGCCACACCCCATTCCTGGGTGATGCGCCGGGTGGAGGGGACTCGATCACCCGGAGCGAGATCGCCGGAGACGATCCTTTGCCGGATGTCGCGGGCGATGCGGAGATAGGGCGGATCGGTGACCATGAGCACACTGTACTAGTGCACCTACTCTCCGATCCCCCAGTGCACAGGCACCTACTGGGGAAGCGCACTAGGTCGTTGTTTGCGGCGTACGCGCCGACCCGATTCCGTGGCGGACATGGAGAACACACCCAACCCCCGTGCGGGCCGCAAGGAATGGACCGCCCTCGGCGTCCTGATGCTTCCCCTGCTCCTTGTTTCGATGGACGTCTCGATCCTCTACTTCGCGATCCCCTACGTCAGCCAGGACCTGGAGCCCACCGCCACACAGCAGCTGTGGATCCTCGACATGTACGGCTTCGTCCTCGCCGGCCTGCTCATCACCATGGGCGCACTCGGCGACCGGATCGGGCGGCGCACCCTGGTGATCGCGGGCGCCACGGTCTTCGGTGCGGCCTCGATCGCCGCCGCGTACGCGCACTCGGCCGAACTGCTCATCGCCGTACGGGCGTTGCTGGGGCTCGGTGGCGCCGCACTGATGCCGTCGACCCTCGCACTGATCCGCAATCTCTTCCGCGACGAGAAGCAGCGGGGCAAGGCGGTGACCGTGTGGACGGCCGTCATGGCCGCCGGTATCTCGCTCGGCCCGGTGGTCAGCGGACTGCTCCTGGAACACTTCTGGTGGGGTTCGGTCTTCCTGATCAATCTGCCCGCGATGGTGCTGCTGCTCGCCCTGGTGCCGTTCCTGGTACCGGAGTTCAAGACGCCGCAACAGGGCCGCTTCGACCTGCTGAGCGCGGCGCTGTCACTCGCCGCCCTGCTCCCGGTCATCTACGGCATCAAGGAACTGGCCCAGCACGGCTACGAGCCGCTGCCCGCCCTCGGCGTCACATCGGGACTGGCTCTCGGCTGCGCGTTCGTCCGCAGGCAGCGGCGGGTGGCGAACCCGATGATCGACCTGGGACTGCTGGGCCGGCGCGCTTTCGGCGGCCCGATGGTCGCCAATCTCCTCGCCATGTTCGCGACGGTGGGCATGGCCGTCTTCCTCACGCAGTATCTGCAGTCCGTCCTCGGCATGGGCCCGTTCGAGGCCGCGCTGTGGAGCATGCTGCCGGCCGCGGGCATGGCCGTCACGGCTCCGACAGCGGCGGCTTTCGCGCAGCGAGTCGACCGGGCGTACGTCATGGGTGGCGGTTTCCTCCTCGCCGCCTGCGGTTTCCTCTGGCTGAGCCAGGTGCACACCGACACGGCGCTCTGGGTCCCGCTGACCGCCGCATCGCTCTACGCGGGCGGCCTGGTCGCCGCCATGACACTGGCCAACGAACTCGCCCTCGGCGCCGCCCCGCCGGAGCGCGCGGGCTCGGCCGCGGCCGTCCTCGAGTCCGGCCAGGAGCTGGGCGGCGCGCTCGGCATGGCGCTCCTCGGCTCCATCGGTTCGGCGGTCTACAGCCGTGACATGGCCGATGCCCTGCCTGCCGGGGTTCCGCAGGCCGACGCGGTACGCGAGACGCTGGGCGGGGCGACGACCGTGGCCGCGCGTCTCCCGGCCACAACGGCTGAGAGCGTCCTGACGGCGGCGCGCGACGCCTTCACGCACGGGATGGGCTTCGCCGCGATCGGTGCGGCCACCGTCATGGCCGCGGCGGGCGTCTTCTCCCTCGTCCTGCTACGAGGCGCGGGCAGGACCGAGCCCTCGAGCGAGTCCCCGACAGGCGGGGTGGGGCCGGAAACGCGCGTCGATCAGCCACCTCGCCATGCGGGCGCAAGTAGGGCGTGAGCAGGGCATGAAACCCGTGATCACTGTGTTGGGCCTGGTCAGCACAGTGATCACCGGCCCTGGCCGCGGGCCGCGTGACCGGGCTTCGTAAGATCGCGGGTGAGTACGCGGACGCCCCGACCCTGGGCCGCCGATGCTGCCCGCGCCCCCTGCCGACCGCATGGGTGGCCGTGGCGACTCCTGCCCTCTGTCACCCGCCGTCCGGGTTTCCCGCCGGCTGAAGTCCGGAACATCCTTCTCTTGAGCACCGACGAAATCATCGAGGCGCCGCCCACGCCTACCCACCCGCGCCCGCTTCCGCCTGTCCGTCCCCGCATCCTGCCCCGCCTGGTGGGCCGCGCCCCCGCCCCGCCGCCGACCGGTGCCACCCTGCACAACATCAGCGCCGTCACGGCCGTGCTGCTGGCCCTGGTCGCGGTCGGTTCCGTCGTCCACGAGCCGGTCCTGATACCCCCGCTCGCGGCGTCCGCGGCGATCGTGCACAGCGTCCCCCGGCTGCCGCTGGCCCAGCCGCGCAGCGTGATCGCGGGCCATCTGCTGTGCGCCGGTGTCGGGTACGCGGTGCTCGCCGCGCTGGGCAGCGCCCCGTGGGCCGCGGCGCTCGCCGCGGGCATCGGCCTCGCCGTGATGACGGTGGCGCGCACCCCGCACTCCCCTGCGTGTGCCACGGCCGTCGTCATCGTCCTGCACCATCCCCGGCCCGCGACCTTCGTGCCCCTGCTCGCGGGGGCGGTCGTCATGGTGGTCCTCGCGGGGTGGGCCGCCTCGTGTGCCCGTCCCAGCGCGCCGCGCTATCCCGCGTACTGGTGGTGATCGCTTGTGCGAGGGCGCCGGACCGTGTGAAGTTCTGGGCGTGACGAGCCTGCGCACGCAGGGACATGAGAAGGGATACGCGATGACTGCGGCAAAGACGGTGACATTCCCCTCCGGCGCGAGTGTGCCCGCCCTGGGCCAGGGCACCTGGCGCATGGGCGACGATCCCGCGCGCCGCAGCGAGGAGCTCGCCGCCCTGCGCAAAGGCATCGACCTGGGCATGACGCTGATCGACACGGCCGAGATGTACGGGAGCGGCGCGTCGGAGGAGCTGGTCGGCGAGGCGATTCGCGGGCGTCGCGACGACGTGTTCCTGGTGAGCAAGGTGCTGCCGTCGAACGCCGACGCCCGCGGCACCGTCGACGCCTGCCACGCGAGCCTGCGCCGCCTCGGCACCGACCGGATCGACCTGTACTTGCTGCACTGGCGGGGTGGCGTGCCGCTCTCCGAGACCGTCGAGGCGCTCGAAGGCCTGGTGAGCCGCGGCAGCATCGGCGCCTGGGGCGTGAGCAACCTCGATGTCGACGACCTGGCGGAACTCCCCGACGGGGCCCGCCCGCAGACGGACCAGGTGCTCTACAACCTCACCCGCCGCGGCCCCGAGTACGACCTCTTCCCCTGGTGCCGCGAACGCTCGGTGCCTCTGATGGCCTACTCCCCGCTGGAGCAGGGCCGGCTCCTCGGCGACCGGGCCCTGGAGTCCGTGGCGTCGGCGCACGGGTGCACGCCTCTTCAGGTGGCGCTCGCCTGGGTGCTGCGGCACGACGACGTCATCGCCATCCCGAAGGCGTCCACCGCGGCCCATGTGGAGGAGAACCACGGCGCCCTCGACGTCGCCCTGACCGACGAGGACCTCAAGACGCTGGACGCCGCGTTCCCCGCGCCCGTGCGCAAGGAACCGCTGGAGATCCTCTAGATCCTCCGCGGAGGTGTGCGCTCCGGATGTCCGGGCACCCGCCAGGTCCCGCATGCTGCCCCGCGCATGTCGCCCTAGGGTGAACCGCGGGGCTTGCTACATCCGGAGCGTCCCGAGGAGGAACGGCATGCCCATCGCCACGGTCAATCCCGCCACCGGCGAGACTCTCGAAACCTTCGAGCCGCTTGCGGACGCGGAGGTCAAGCGCCGCGTGGCGGCGGCCCACACCGCGTTCGGCACGTACCGCACCAGCGGCTTCGCCGAGCGCGCCCGGTTCCTGAACCGGGCGGCCGACCTGCTGGAAGAGGACAACGCGTTCATCGCCCGCACGATGACCACCGAGATGGGCAAGCCCATCAAGGCCGCCAAGGCCGAAGCGGCCAAGTGCGTCAAGGCCATGCGCTGGTACGCCGAGCGTGCCGAGGAGCTGCTCGCGGACGAGCACCCCGCGCAGGCCGACGTGGAGGACTCCGGCGCGAGCCGGGCCGTCGTCCGCTACCGTCCGCTGGGCGTCGTGCTCGCCGTGATGCCGTGGAACTTCCCGCTGTGGCAGGTCGTACGGTTCGCGGCCCCCGCCCTGATGGCGGGCAACGTCGGTCTGCTCAAGCACGCGTCGAACGTGCCGCAGACCGCTCTCTATCTCGACGACCTCTTCCGCCGCGCCGGGTTCCCCGAGGGTTGCTTCCAGACGCTCCTGATCGGCTCGGACGCCGTCGAGGGCATCCTGCGCGACGAACGGGTGGTCGCGGCGACCCTCACCGGCAGCGAACCGGCGGGCCGCTCGGTGGCGTCCACCGCCGGTGACGAGATCAAGAAGACCGTTCTGGAACTGGGCGGCAGCGACCCCTATCTCGTGCTGCCGAGCGCCGACGTCGAGCGCGCCGCGGCGACCGCGGTGACCGCCCGGGTGCAGAACAACGGTCAGTCCTGCATCGCCGCCAAGCGCTTCATCGTGCACGCCGACGTCTATGACGCCTTCCGCGACCGATTCGTCGCGGGCATGCGGGAGTTGACCGTCGGCGACCCCGCGAGCGAGGAGACGGACGTGGGTCCGCTCTCCACCGAGCAGGGCCGCAGCGATCTGGAGGAGCTCGTCGACGACGCGCTCGCCCGCGGCGCCACCGCGCTGTGCGGCGGACAGCGCCCCAAGGAGCAGGAGCGGGGCTGGTACTACTCCCCCACCGTCCTCGCCGACGTGACCGAGCAGATGCGCATCCACCGGGAGGAGGCGTTCGGGCCGGTGGCCACGCTCTACCGCGTGGCGAGCCTGGACGAGGCCGTGACGCTGGCCAACGACTCGCCGTTCGGGCTCAGCTCGAACGTCTGGACGCGCGACGACGCCGACATGGAGCGCTGCGTACGAGATCTCCAGGCGGGCGGCGTCTTCTTCAACGGCATGACCGCATCCCACCCCGGGCTGCCCTTCGGCGGCATCAAGCGCTCGGGCTACGGACGCGAGCTGGCGGGCCACGGCATCCGCGAGTTCTGCAACGCCACGACGGTCTGGTACGGCCCGGCCGACCCGGACGCCAAGGGCTGACCGGGGGCTGGCCGGGCCGAATGCGCACGGCCGTAGCCGCGACCGCCGCGACCGGGTTCAGTGACCCGGGAGCGGCGGCTCGCCGTGTTCGGCGCCCGTCAGGCGCAGCTGGACCTGTACTTCCTGGTCGCCGGACGCGGTGCCGGTGGCCGAGACGACGAAGGCCGATTCGAGCGTGGCCCGCAGCCGGTCCACCGCCACCGGGCTGCCTTGCAGGTCGGCGGTGACCGAGTCCGCGAGCAGCACACCGCGGACCGGCCCCGGGCTGTCGGCGGCGAGGAAACCGCCGGTCCAGACGGCGGGGCGTGGCTGCTCCGTCCGGTGGGGCGCCTCCTCGCCGCGGTCGGACGGGAAGTGGGTGCGCAGGACCCCGAAGACGGCGTCCGCGTCGGCCGCGGAGCACTCGCCGAGTACCACTTGCACCAGGTCCGGGGAGTCGGACCGCGCGGTGGATGCGGCCGGGTCGGGTGTGTCGTTCACGCTGTGCTCCAGTGGGGTCGCGGGTAACTGACGTGTGATCACGGGTACCCGATGTGCGAACAGGTATCTGATGTTCCTGAGCTGCTCAGAGCTCGCGCAGCGCGGGAAGGAGTTTCTGCTCCGCCCAGTCGATGAAGGGGCGCTGCTGGTCGCCGCCCACCTGGACGAGGGCGACTTCCGTGAAGCCCGCGTCGACGAAGGGGCGTACGGCGTCCACGAACGAGTCGACGTCCTCGCCGCAGGGGATCTGCTCGGCGATGTCCTCGCGGGTCACGTACTGGGTGGCGCCCGCGAAGCCGGAGGGCCCCGGCAGTTCCGAGTTCACCGGCCAGCCGCCGACCGACCAGCGGAACTGGTCTCGGGCGCGGGCGATCGCCGCGTCCTTGTCGGTGTCGAAGCAGACGGGCAGCTGGCCGACGCGCGGCTTGCCGCTGCCGCCGTGCCGGTCGAAGGATTCGAGCAGCTCGGCCTTGGGCTCGGTCGCGATGACCAGGTCGGCAAGGCGCCCGGCCAGCGAGCAGGACCGGCCGCCGGAAACCGCCACTCCAATGGGCGGCAGCTTGTCGGGCACATCCCACAGGCGGGCGTTCGACACGTCGAAGTGGGTGCCCTGGTGGTTGACGTTCTCGCCGGTGAACAGCGCCCGGATGATGTCCACCGCCTCTTCGAGCATCTCGAGGCGCACCTGGGGCGATGGCCAGCCGGCGCCGACCACGTGCTCGTTGAGGTTCTCGCCCGAGCCGAGCCCGAGCCGGAAGCGGCCCTCGGAGAGCAGCTGCATCGTCGCGGCCTTCTGTGCCACCACGGCGGGGTGATAGCGGACCGTCGGGCAGGTCACGTACGTCATGAGCGGGATCCGCGACGTCGCCTGCGCCGCGGCACCGAGCACGCTCCACGCGTAGGGCGCGTGCCCCTGCGAGTCGAGCCAGGGGAAGTAGTGATCAGAGGTGACGGAGAAGTCGAACCCGGCCCGCTCCGCCGCGACCAGGTCGTCGACGAGGGCACGGGGGCCCGCCTGCTCGGTCATCATCGTGTAGCCGATTTGCACCATATTTGTACGCTTTGCCGAACTGCTCCCGCTGAAACCTCGCCCCGCGGGTACTCGGGTGCCCTGCGGCTCTACTTCCAGTCGTACGCGTACGCGGCTACCCAGGTGATCTCCAGCTGCGCGCTGCTGCCGGGCGCCGCTCCCGGGCCTTCCAGCGCGCTCTCGTTCTGCAGGATCCAGGACAGCGGCTGGTCCGGCACGCCTCGGGTGTCGTGTCCGGTCTCCCGGCCGTCCACGAAGAAGCGCACGTGCCCCGGGGTCCATTCGGTCGACACCGTGTGCCACTCGGTCCACTCGTCGGCGCCGCGGAACGTGCCCTGTTCGCCACCGCCGCACGGGTGGTGGAACGCGGTGAGGGACCCGGCCCAGTTGCCCTCGGGGTGGTCCATCTCGCAGCCCCCGCCGTAGTGCAGCCAGGCCGACTTGTAACCGGGGGCCGGCTTGGTCACCTTGATGCGGGCGCTGTACTTGCCGTACTTCATCTGCATGACGGCACGCGGTACGACCGCGGCGGCGTGGACAGGACCTCCGTCGGCGGGCCGCCACATCCGGACGCGCATCCGGCCGTCGCCGTTCTGCGCAGGGCCCACGCTCACGGTGTCCTCCGGGTGGTAGACACCGACGACGTCCCGGTCCCGGTCGTTGGCGGTGTCGCGCCAACCGGTGGGGTAGGCCCACCAGTCGGCGCGATAGGACCCCTTCAGTCCGTCGCAGTACGCGGCGGAGGTGTCAGCGTGGTGATCGCAGTCGCTGAACGCGCCGAGCGGCACCCGGTCACCGTTGAAGTCCTCGGCTACGACCTGCCAGAACGGCCCGCAGTCGCCGCGCGGCAGCTCGGTGCCGACGCTGCCGCAGGCGTCGGCCGACCGCGGCGCTCCCCCGGCGCTCGGGATGGACAGCAGGGCTGCGAGCAGGGTTGCGCCGAGCGCCGCGAACACGATCGGCCTGCGTCGGCTCGTCGCCGCGTGTGATCCCATCGCAATGCCTTTCCTCCCGGCCGCACACGCCCCGGAGAACGCGGCGATCCCCTCACGTAAGGGCGGCATCCTCGCCGAGGCCGCGCGGGCGGACAACCGCCGGGACCCGATGATGTCTGGCAGCAGAAGCGGAACGGACGGCGTCGCAGAGCTCATCGACAAACGTCAACTGGTGTACGCGGCCGCTCGGTTGGCACCTAAATTGTGCGTTGAACAGGTTCACGCCCCCGGCGGAGAGACGGACGCTGCCCATGACCGACCACGCCACGACGCCCGGACCCGCGGCGCATCAGAAGATCGACACGACGGTGCCGCACTCGGCCCGGATCTGGAACTACTGGCTGGGCGGGAAGGACAACTACCCCGTCGACAAGGAGGCGGGCGACGCCTACAGCGCCGTCTTCCCCGGCATCGGCACCGTCGCCCGCAGCAGCCGCGCGTTCCTGCGCCGCAACATCACCCACCTGGTCTCCGAGGCGGGCATCGGGCAGTTCCTGGACATCGGGACCGGGCTGCCGACCGTGGACAACACCCACGAGGTGGCCCAGCGGCTCGATCCGAGGTCCAGGATCGTCTACGTCGACCACGACCCGATGGTCCTCGCGCACGCCCGCGCCCTGCTCACCTCCACGCCCGAGGGAGCCACCGCGTACGTGGACGCCGATCTGTCCGACCCCGACCGCATCCTCGCCGCCGCGGCCGAGACGCTCGACCTCTCCCGCCCCACCGCCCTGATCCTCAGCAACATCCTGGGGCACATCGGCGACCACGACCGGGCGCGGGCCATCGTCACCCGTCTGATGGAAGGCCTGCCCTCCGGCAGCTACCTCTCGATCAACGACGGCTCGCGAGGCACCGACGCCGACTACGAGCGGGCCCAGGACGCCTACAACGAAACCGGCGCCGTCCCCTACTTCCTGCGGCCCGTCGACCGGATCGCGGCGTTCTTCGAAGGTCTGGAACTCCTGGAGCCGGGCGTCGTCTCGGTCCCGCTCTGGCGCCCGGCCCCCGGCTCCCCCACCCCGGAGCCCATCGGCGAACACGGCGGCCTCGCCCGCAAGCCGTGATGCCGGAACGTGTGTCCTGACTCAGGCTGGTTACGCGGTGACACCGCAGACCACGCTTCGACGAGGGAGCAGAGCGCCATGGGGACCGAAGTGTTCCGCTCGGAAGTGCCCCTGACGGTGAACGGCACGCCGTGCCGCCCGACCGTCGACCACCGTTCGACGCTGCTCGACGTCCTGCGCGAACAGATGGGTCTCACCGGCGCCAAGAAGGGCTGTGACCACGGCCAGTGCGGTGCCTGCACCGTCCTCGTCGACGGACGCCGGGCCAACAGCTGTCTGCTGCTGGCCGTCGCTCATGAAGGGTGCGACATCACCACCGTGGAAGGGCTTCACTCCGAGGATGGTGAAGGGCTGCATCCCGTACAGCGTGCCTTCCTGGAGCGCGACGCCTTCCAGTGCGGCTACTGCACCCCGGGCCAGATCTGTTCGACCGTCGGCGCACTGGAGGAGGCCGCGGCGGGCCGCGCCTCCCACGTGACGGATCCGGAAGCGGACACGGGCGCCCCCGTCGAGCTGACCAGGGACGAGATCCGAGAGCGGCTCAGCGGCAATCTCTGCCGCTGCGGCGCCTATCCGCACATCGTCGAGGCAGTAGAGGACGTGGCCCGGTGAAGCCCTTCCGGTACGTGCGTGCCTACAGCGTCGAGGAGGCGACCGCCGCCCACGCGGGCCGTCAGGGCTCCCGCTATCTGGGCGGCGGCACCAATCTCGTCGACCTGATGAAGCTGGGCGTCGAACGCCCCGGGACACTGATCGACGTCAGCAGGCTGCCGCTGGACGCCGTGGAGGAGCTGCCCGACGGGTCCCTCCGCGCCGGCGGAACGGTGCGCAACAGCGACCTCGCCGCCCACCCGCTGGTGCGTGACCGCTACCCCGTCCTCGCCCAGGCGCTCCTCGCGGGGGCGTCGGGCCAGCTGCGCAACATCGCCACGACCGGCGGCAACCTGCTTCAGCGCACCCGCTGCCCCTACTTCCAGGACCTGGGCAAGCCGTGCAACAAGCGTGAGCCCGGCACCGGCTGCGGAGCACGTGACGGCGTCCACCGCGACCACGCGGTTCTCGGCCACTCACCGCAGTGCATCGCCACCCACCCCTCGGACATGGCGGTCGCGCTCGCCGCGCTCGACGCCCAGGTGGAGCTCCAGGGCGTGCGGGGCCGGCGCGCCCTGCCCGTCGCCGAGTTCCACCGCCTGCCCGGCGGCCGTCCGGAACAGGACACCGAGATCACACCCGGCGAGCTGATCACCGGTGTGCGGATCCCGCCCGGGACCGCGGGGCTGCCCTCCGCCTACCGCAAGGCCCGCGACCGCGCCTCGTACGCCTTCGCGCTCGCCTCGGTGGCCGTGGTCCTCGACGTCGAGGACTCCGTCGTACGCCAGGCGCGGATCGCGTTCGGCGGCCTGGCCCACCGGCCCTGGCGCGCCCGGCACGCCGAGGAGGCGCTGGCCGGCGGCCCGGCGAGCGACGAGGCGTTCCTGAGCGCCGTGGACGCCGAACTCGCCGCGGCCGAGCCGCTGCGGGACAACGCGTTCAAGGTGCGCCTCGCCCGCAATCTCGCGTGTGATGTCCTGCGCCGCCTCACCTCTTCGTGACCCGACTGCCTCCGCCTCCAGGGAGAACTCCCATGCCGGACACCGCCAGCGCCCTCGGGGCCCCCGCCGAGCGCAGGGAGGGCCCCCAGAAGGTGGCCGGGGCCGCCCGCTACGCCGCCGAGCACACCCCTGAGGGGTGCGCCTACGCCTGGCCGGTGCCCGCCACGGTGGCGCGCGGTTCGGTCACCGCGGTCGACGACACGGCGGCCCGTGAGCTGCCCGGCGTCGTCGAGGTCCTCACCCACCTGAACGCGCCACGCCTGGGGAAGCCGGACGACGCGACGCTCGCCGTGTTGCAGGACGCGCGCGTGCCGCACCGGGGCTGGTACGTCGCGCTCGTCGTCGCCGACAGCCTGGAGGCGGCACGCGAGGGCGCGGCGGCCGTCCGGGTCACCTACGCCGAAGAACCGCACGACGTCACCCTGAAGGCAGATCACCCCGAGGCCTATGTGCCGGAGGACGAGGACGGCACCTCCGGCGAGCACGTGCGCGGCGACGCGGAGAGCGCGTTCGCGGACGCGCCCTCCCGCGTCGACGTCACTTACCGGGTGCCGCCGCTGCACAACCACCCCATGGAGCCGCACGCGGCCACCGCACAGTGGCGGGACGGGCGGCTGACCGTGCACGACAGCAGCCAGGGCGCCACCACCGTCCGCGATGTCCTCGCGGGGCTCTTCGCGCTGCCCAAGGAGGACATCACGGTCGTCTCCGAGCACGTCGGCGGCGGCTTCGGCTCCAAGGGCACACCCCGTCCGCACGTGGTGCTGGCCTCCATGGCCGCCCGCGAGACCGGAAGGCCCGTCAAACTCGTCCTGCCACGGCGCCAGTTGCCCGCCGTGGTGGGCCACCGCTCGCCGACCCTGCACCGGGTACGGCTGGGCGCCGAGAGGGACGGCAGGCTGACCTCCGTGATCCATGAGGTGACCGCGCACACCTCTCGCGTCAAGGAGTTCGTCGAGACGGCCGCCGCCGCCACGCGTGTCATGTACCCCTCGCCGCACGCCCGCACCACCCATCGCGTGGTGCCGCTCGACGTGCCGAGCCCCTCCTGGATGCGCGCGCCCGGCGAGGCGCCCGGCATGTACGTCCTGGAGTCGGCGATGGACGAGCTCGCCGTGACCCTGGGCATCGACCCCGTGGAGCTGCGGCTGCGCAACGACACCCCAACGGAGCCCGACTCCGCCAAGCCCTTCAGCAGCCGTCACCTCGCGGAGTGCCTGCGCGAGGGCGCCCGGCGCTTCGGCTGGGCCGAGCGCGACCCTGGCCCACGCTCGCGCGCCGAGGGGCCGGTCCTGGTCGGCAGCGGGGTCGCCGCGGCCACGTACCCGGTGGTCGTAGGGCCCTCACAGGCGAGCGCCCACGCCTACCCGGACGGCAGCTTCGTGGTCCGCGTCAACGCCACCGACATCGGCACGGGCGCCCGCACGGTGCTCGCCCAGGTCGCCGCCGAAGCGCTCGGCGTCCCGCTGGAGTCCGTACGGACCGAGATCGGCAGCAGCGACCTGCCGGACGCGCCGCTCGCGGGCGGTTCCTCCGGGACCGCCTCCTGGGGCTGGGCCGTCCACGAGGCCTGTACGCGGCTCGCCGCACGCCTGGCAGGACAGGAGGGGCAGCAGCTGCCCCCGGAGGGCGTCGGTGCCACCGCCGACACCACGGGCGAGGCCGACGCGGACAGCGACTACGCCCGCCACGCCTTCGGCGCCCACTTCGCCGAGGTGGGCGTCGACACGGTGTCGGGCGAGGTCCGGGTGCGCCGGCTGCTCGGGGTCTATGCGGCCGGGCACATCCTCAACTCCCGTACCGCGCGTTCGCAGTTCATCGGGGCGATGACGATGGGCCTGGGCATGGCGCTGACCGAGGGCAGCACCATGGACCCGGCCTTCGGCGACTTCACGGAGGCCGACCTAGCCGCCTACCACGTACCGGCCAACGCGGACGTACCGGCGATCGAGGCGCACTGGATCGACGAGGACGACGCCCATCTCAACCCCATGGGCAGCAAGGGGATCGGGGAGATCGGCATCGTGGGGACGGCCGCGGCCATCGGAAACGCGGTGCACCACGCGACGGGTGTGCGGCTGCGCGAGCTGCCGCTGACGCCGGACCGGGTCCTCGCGGGCGGTCTCTGAAGGCATCGGCCACAGCTGAAGCCGTGGCCCCGGCCGGTCTGCCGTCGTGCCATCGTGCCCTGCTCAGGCCGCCGCCCGCTTCTCCCGCGTCCAGGCCAGCAGCCTCTCCGCGGTCCAGGTCGTCACCACGCGGTCGGCGGGCACCCCGCACTCCTCGGCCCGCTCGCACCCGAGCACCTGCCAGTCCAGTTGACCGGGCGCGTGCGCGTCGGTGTCCACGGAGAACAGCACACCGGCGTCCACGGCCCTGCGCAGCAGCCGACGCGGCGGGTCCAGGCGCTCCGGCCTGCTGTTGATCTCGACGGCCGTGCCGGCGGCCTCGCACGCGGCGAACACCTCGTCCGCGTCGAACTGCGACTCCGGCCTGCCGCGCCCGGTGACGAGCCGTCCGGTGCAGTGGCCGAGCACGTCGGCCCGTGGATTGCTGACGGCCGCGACCATGCGCCGCGTCATCGCGGCGGCGTCCATGCGCAGCTTGGAGTGGACGGAGACGACCACGACGTCGAGCTGGTCGAGCAGTTCCGGCTCCTGGTCGAGCGAGCCGTCGTCAAGGATGTCGCACTCGATGCCCGTGAGCAGCCGGAAGGGCGCCCAGCGCTCGTTGAGGTCGGCCACCACGGCCAGCTGCTCGCGCAGCCGCTCCGGCGAGAGACCGCGCGCGATGGTCAGCCGTGGCGAGTGGTCGGTGAGCACGGCCCACTCGTGGCCGAGCGCTTGTGCCGCGCGGCCCATCTCCTCGATCGGGCTGCCGCCGTCGGACCAGTCCGAGTGCAGGTGACAGTCGCCGCGCAGCAGCGCCCGCAGCCGGGCGCCGCCCCCGGTGAGCGGGGCGTCGGCCTCGCCCTCGAGCCGCTCCAGATACCCGGGCACGTCGCCGGACAGCGCCTCGCGGATCACACCGGCGGTCTTGGGGCCGATCCCCTTGAGCGACTCCAGGGAGCCGTCGGCGACGCGCCGCGCCGCCTCACCGTCGGCGAGGCCGCCCACCACCGCGGCCGCTGTGCGAAAGGCCCGCACCCGATAGGTCGGGGCGCGGCCGCGCTCCAGCAGGAAGGCGATCCGTTCCAGCGCCTCGACGGGATCCATCAGCACCTCCGGCCGTCGGGGACCGTGACGGCGTACGTGTGCTTCCAGCGTCGCCCACAAAGGGCGGCGGGGCATGTGAGGGCGACGGCCTTCCCCGCCCCGCGGTGGCGCCTACGCCGCGGGCTCGGCGGAGGGGGCGTCGGGCACGACCGCGAGCGGCCCCCGGAAGTCGAGGACGGCCTCGGCTCTCTGCTGGGTCTCCTCGGCGGCCTTGCGGGCTGTCGCGAGGACATCGCCGTGCTCCTGGACGAGGGTTTCGTAGATCGGCGCCTCAGCGGCGTCATTGGCTGGCATGACCAGCAGCTCCTTGTTCGGGTGACGGTATTGGTTCGGTTGGGCCGCAGGCGGCCGGTCCGCGACCTTACGCTGCGCGGGCGGGCCGCCGCGGACCGGGGTCGATCACTGAGACGGCCGGTCCGGGGGACCGGGGTGAGCCCGGGGAGGCCCGAATCACGGCGGGCGTACGTGAAATGGGGGCCTGTGCCGTCCGAGGCCGGGCAGGATCCCGGGCCTGATGTGAGACTGCTGATGAGGCGGTGATCACAGATGTCGAGCCATCCCAGGGAGCCCGATCCCGGGGCCCAGGCCCCCGGGAAGCAAGGCCCCCGGCAGCCCGGCCCCGGGGAGCAGCTGTTCGAGCAGCTGCTCACCGCGGCGCACGCGGCGGCTCCCATGGAGCTGCCCGCGCTGGCGCAGCGCTTCGCCGACGCCGTGGGGCTCGACGGGGTGGACGTGTATCTCGTGGACCTCCAGCAGCGGCGTCTGATCTCACTGGCCGAGGAGACGCCGTCCCTCGATGTGGACGACTCCGTCGCCGGTTCGGCCTATCGGGCGCACGCGCTGCGGGTCGAGGAGCTGCCGCAGGGCAGGATCGTCGCCTGGCTGCCGCTGATCGACGGCGCCGAGCGCCTCGGCGTGATCGGGGCCACGGCGTCGGTCATCGACGTCGCGCTGCTGCGCCGCTGCCGCATGCTGGCCTCCGTCCTCGCCATGACGATCACCTCGAAGCGTGCGTCGAGCGACAGCTTCGCGCGCCGGACCCGGTCCGAGGCCATGCAGCTTCCCGCCGAGATGCTCCGGGCCTTCCTGCCGCCCAGGACCATCGGCAACTCCCGTGTGATCTCCACCGCCGTCCTCGAACCGGCGTACGAGATCGGTGGCGACGCGTTCGATCACTCCTTGACCCCGTCGACCCTGCATGTGGCGATCTTCGACGCGATGGGGCACAACCTCGCGTCGGGGCTCACGACCGCCGTGGCCATGGCCGGCTGCCGTAACGCCCGCCGCGCCGAGGCCGATCTGCCCGAGCTCGTCGAGACCATCCAGCACGCGCTGGCCGGGTGGCTGCCCGAGCAGTTCTGCACCGGGATCCTCGCCCAGCTCGACCTGGCCGAAGGCGTGCTGCGCTGGTGCAACTGCGGTCATCCGCCGCCCCTCCTGATCCGGGACCACCGCGTGCTCGACCGTGCGCTTGAGCGGCCCGCCCAGCCGCCCATGGGGACGCCCGCCGAGCTGGCCGGTGTGGCGTGGGAGGTCCATGAGGAGGCGCTCGAGCCCGGTGACCGGGTGCTGATGTACACGGACGGCGTCACCGAGCTGCGGACCGGGGGTGGCGCCGAGTTCGGCCTTGAGCGGTTCACGGACAGCATCATCCGCGCGACCGCGGCGGGCGAACCGGCGCCCGAGGCCCTGCGTCAGCTCATCCACTCCATCCTCGACCGGCAGGACAACCAACTGCGCGACGACGCGACGCTGTTGCTCCTGGAGTGGCGTCCGCCGGGAACCCGGTGACCCCTCCCCCGCGTGCCGGAACGTGTGTTCTGGATCAGGGTGGATACACGACAGGACACCAGCATCAGTCGCGCATGAAGGAGGACGAGCACCGTGGGAGACGACGAGGTCATGGGCGACGAGGTCTACCAGCCCGCCGCGGAGGAGGTCCGCGAGGACGAGGGCATCCTCGATCCGGAGGACACGCTCAACGACCGCGGGGCGGATCCGTACGACGAGGGCTGGTCGCCCCCGGAGCGGCCCCTCGGGGTGGGCCACACCGGCACCACCGCTCAGGAGCAGCAGGAGGGCGAGAGCCTGGACGAACGCCTGTCCGAGGAGCGGCCCGACCCCGCGCTCGACGTTCCTGATCCCGCCGAGGACGACGACGGCATCGGGGACACGACGGACACCGACGGCGAGCCGATCGACGAGGCGGAGGTGGGTGACGCCCGCGCAGGGCGCCTCTTCGCCCCGGACGAGGGGGCGAGCGGGGATCCGGAGACCGACGCCGCGCAGGACATGGTCGGCGAGGACATGGGCATCGACGGCGGGGCGGCGTCCGCCGAGGAGGCGGCGGTGCACGTCATCGACCCGGACGCCGCGAACTGACCTCGCCGTCCGAGGCGGGTCAGCGGTAGCTCATCGCAGGTCGAGCCGCATCAGGATCCGGGGGTGGCCGGCCAGCACGGAGGTGGTGTCGGCGGCGTGGGTGAATCCGGCACGCTCGAAGTTCTTGCGGATCCCCGCGTACGCCATCGTCAGGTCGACCTTGGCGTCGCCGTTGTCGAGCGGGTACGCCTCGACCACCGGCGCTCCGTGGGCGCGGGCGAACTCGACCGCGCCGGCGATGAGGGCGTGTGAGATCCCCTGCTTACGGTGGCCCGGGCGTACCCGGACGCACCACAGGGACCAGACCGGCAGATCGTCGACGTGCGGAATCTTCCGGTTCCGCGCGAAGGACGTGTCCGCACGCGGCGCGACCGCGGCCCACCCCACCGACTCGTCCCCGTCATAGGCGAGCACCCCCGGAGGCGGCTCGGCACGGCACAACCCGGCGACGTACTCACCCCGGTCCGGCCCGCGCAGCTCGTTGTTGAGCTTGGACGGGATCCGATAGCTCAGGCACCAGCAGACATTGGCACCGGCCGACTTGGGGCCGATGACGGCCCGGACATCCTCGAAGACCGAGGCCGGTCGCACGTCGATGGGCATGACATCACAGTGACACGCGTCTGCGAGCGGAACCATCTCACGGGCTGCACATGATCTCCACGTGGAGTCTCGACCTTCGGCTGAGCGTTCGATCGACTCGCAGTTCAGGGGCGTTTATTACTCAATCTTTGGCAGGTTTTTGCTCTGTCATCCGACGTTAATGCGATGGCAAAGTGAGAGACACAGCTGCCGTAGAGGCTGTTTCCGGGGCGACGTGGTGCCCGCTGTCATGCAGCGGCCCGCGCCGCCTCACTGTCACCATCGACCCGACCACACCGCGTCCCGGCTCCGCCGGAGTGACGCAGGAGGCAGGCCATCATGAAGTCCCTGATCGACAACGCCCGTTCCTTCGCCGCGACACACGTCGCGGCCCCTGAAAACGCCGCGGCCTTCCAGGCCCTCGAGGCCGGGCAGTCGCCCGAAGCCCTGTTCGTCACGTGCTCCGACTCACGCGTCGTACCGACCCTGATCACCGGAGCACGCCCCGGCGAACTCTTCGAACTCCGTACAGCGGGCAACGTCGTACCGCCCTACCCCTCCCGTGACTCCCGCGACGGCCTCGGCCAGGGCAGTCACCCCGTGAGCGAGGCGGCCACCATCGAGTACGCGGTGTGCGTGCTCGGAGTCCGCGACATCGTCGTCTGCGGACACTCGCACTGCGGCGCGGTGGGCGCCCTGGTGCGCGGCGAAGACCTGTCGGGCGTGCCGGCCGTGCGCGACTGGCTGGACCACTCCGTCGCGTCGGACGCCGCCCTGCGCTCCCTCTCCCCCGCCTCCACGGACGTGGCCGAAGCCGTGCAGACCCACGTGCTCGCCCAGGTGGAGAGGCTGCGCGCCTACCCCTGTGTGAGCGAGCGGATCGGCGAAGGCTCACTGACCCTGCACGCCTGGTACTACGAAGTGCACACAGGCACCGTCACCGCCCACCGCCCCTCGCAGGGCGGCCGGCCGGCGTTCGGTCCGCTGTGAGAGCCGCCACGCCCCACCGCCCGGCCCGCTCTCACGACAGGACCCCCCACCCTCATGTCCTCCTTCCTCTCCACTCTCCGCTCCCCCTTCCGCCCGCTGCGTGAACCGGGCGTCCCGCGCAAGGACTTCCTCGCCTCGCTCGTCGTCTTCCTCGTCGCCCTGCCGCTGTGCGTCGGCGTGGCCGTCGCCTCCGGTGTGCCCGCCGAACTGGGCCTGGTCACCGGCATCGTCGGCGGCCTGGTCGTCGGCTTCCTGCCGGGCAGCGCCCTGCAGGTGAGCGGGCCCGCCGCCGGTCTGACCGTCCTCGTCTTCGAGGCGGTACAGGAGTTCGGCCTCGGCATGCTCGGCGCCATCGTGCTGCTCACCGGCGCCCTGCAGATCGTCCTCGGCCTGCTGCGCTGCGGCCGTTGGTTCCGCGCCATCTCCGTGTCCGTCGTGCAGGGCATGCTGGCCGGCATCGGACTCGTACTGATCCTCGGCCAGCTCTACACCATGGCCGGGGCCGAACAGCCGCGCTCCGGGCTCGACAAGATAGCCGGGCTGCCCGGACTCCTCGCCGACGTGCTGGCTGACACCGCCTCACTGACGGCCGCGCTCCTGGGCCTTGGCACCATCGCCGTGCTCGTGCTGTGGCCGAAGCTGCCCGCGGCCGTGCGCGTGGTGCCCGCACCGCTCGCCGCCGTCGCGCTGGCCACCGCGGTGGCCGCGGGGCTGCGGCTCGACGTGGCCAACGTGACCGTGCGCGGCCTGGTCGACGCCATTCAGCCGCCGGGGTTCGGCGACCTCGCGGCCCTTGGCAGCGTCGCCGTGCTCGGCACGGTCCTCGCCTTCACCCTCATCGCGTCGGCCGAATCGCTGTTCAGCGCCGCCGCGGTGGACCGCATGCACGACGGTCCGCGCACGCAGTACGACAAGGAGCTGGTCGCCCAGGGCATCGGCAACGCGACGTGCGGCGTCCTCGGCGCGCTGCCGATGACGGCGGTCATCGTCCGCAGCTCGGCCAACGTGGAGGCCGGCGCACGAACTCCGCTCTCCCGGGTCCTGCACGGCGCGTGGCTGCTGCTGTTCGCCGTGCTGTTCCCGGCCGCGCTCGGCATCATCCCGCTGGCGGCGCTCGCCGGCGTCCTGGTCCACGCGGGCTGCAAGCTGATCCCCGTCAAGGCGATCGTCCCGCTCGCCCGCGAGCACCGGGGCGAGGCGCTGGTGCTCGCCACCACCGCGATCGCCATCGTGGTGACCAACATGTTCGAGGGCGTGGTGCTCGGCCTGGTGCTCGCGGTGGTCAAGTCCGCCTGGGACACCTCGCACATCCACCTGGACGTACGGGAGTTGACCGGCGGCCGGATGGTCGTCACCCTCACCGGCAACGCGACGTTCCTGCGGCTGCCCCGCATTCTCGAGACGCTGGAGGCCCTCCCCAAGGACCGGCCCATCGAGCTCGACCTGACCGCCGTACGGCACCTGGACCACGCCTGCCGTACGACGCTGGAGAACTGGGCGCTGCGGCACAACGACAGCGGTACGGAAGCGGTGCGGATGAAGACGTTCCCCGACTCCGAGTCGGGGGAACCCGCGGAGATACCGATGCGCCGCTGACCCCGTCGGCCCCGCATCACCCGCAACACCCGCCGCGCCACCCGCCACCCGCCCCGGTGGCGGGCGGCGCGGTGCTCCTCGCGCCTTGCCGCCCGGCAAAATCGCCGAAAAACAATCCGCCGCGGCGGGCGTGAGGCTCGATGGGCGGGGCACTCGCCTAACTGGCCCCGCCGCGTCCCCCCGTCGCGGCGGGGCCGCTGTCGTTCGCCCCGCGGCTAACGCCGGCTGCGTACCAGCAAGTACACGAAGTACGGCGTCCCGACGACCGCCGTCATGAGTCCCGCGCCCAGTTGCGCCGGGGCGATGACGGTACGGCCCAGCAGGTCGGCGAGGCAGACGAGGGACGCGCCGAGCAGCATCGCCACCGGGACGACCCGGACGTGGCGTCGGCCCACCAGCGCGCGTGCCGCGTGCGGCGCCACGAGTCCCACGAAGCCGATCGTGCCGGCCGCTGCCACCGCGGTGGCGCTGAGCAGCACGCTCACGACGAGAAAGCCGAGGCGTCCGCGAGCCAGATCGAGCCCGAGGAGCCGAGGCGTGTCCTCGTCGAGCGACACGAGGTCGAGTTCCTTGCGGCGGGAGACCGCCACGACCGTCGCGGCCACGAGCACGGCAGCGACCGGCAGGATGTCGGTGCCGCTCCGTCCGTAGGTGGAGCCCGAGAGCCAGATCAGCGCCTTGGTCGCGCTGAACCGGTCGGTGAGCACGATGACGAGGCTGATCAGCGCCAGGGATCCCGATGACACACCCATGCCGACGAGGACGAGCCTGCTGTTCTGGAACCCGCCCTTCGCCGCGAGCCCGAAGACGACCAGGGAGCTGACCGCGGCGCCGGCGAACGCCGCTCCCGCGATGCTCCACGATCCGGCGCCCGGAACCGAGGTGACGAGGAGGATGGCGCCGAGCGCCGCTCCGCCGGAGACCCCGAGGACGCCGGGTTCGGCCAGCGGGTTGCGGGTGACGGACTGTACGAGCGTGCCGGACAGCGCGAGCGCGGCACCCGCGCAGAGCGCGGCGAGCACCCGTGGCACCCGGGTGTCGAGGACGAAGGTGATGGCCTGGCCCGACTGACCCCGCACCCAGTTGGCCACGTCGCCGAGCAGGAACGTGCTGTCGCCGACGAGCACCGCGGCGATCGTGACGCCGACCAGCACGCCCACCAGGAGCACCAGGGTGATGACGTAGGCCGTCCGGCCCGGGATGCGCAGCCGCTCCGGCGCGGTGGCGCCGGCGCCGTCGCGGGTGCGCATCGCCATGACGACGAGGAACACGGCGCCGACGACGCTCGTGATGACGCCCGTGGGCACGGCGACCGCGGTCTGGGAGGACGTCACGGCGCGCAGCAGCACGTCGGATCCCAGTACGAGGGCGGCGCCCACGAGACCCGCGACGGGGATGCGGGCCCGGTGGCGTACGAGGGCGCGGAAACGACCGGCGAGTGGCCGCACGAGGGCGGGGGCGCACAGCCCCACGAAGGCGATCGGCCCCGCGAGCGTCACCGTCGCGGCGGCGAGCATCGACGCGAGGACGACGGACGTGACGCGCGTCCCGCGGACCGGGACGCCGAGCCCGTGCGCGGCGTCGTCACCGAGGGCCAGGGCGTCGATGCGACGGGCGATCAGCAGGAGGCCGGCGAGTGCGGCCCCGATGACGGGCGCCATCTGGACCACGCCGTCGAAGCCGTTCTGGCTGATGCTTCCCTGGCCCCACTGGTAGAGGCCTTCGGTCCGTTCGGGGAAGAGCAGGAGCAGCGCCTCGGTGACGGCGTTGAGTCCGAGGGCGAGCGCGCTGCCGGCCAGGACGAGGCGCACCGTTCCGGCGCCTCGTCCCGACACCGCGAGAACGACGGCGGCCGCCGCGAGGCCGCCGACGAACGCCACTCCCGATGACGCGAGCAGCGGGGCCGTGGCACCGCTGGCGACCAGGATCGTCACCGCGAGGTAGGCACCGGTGTTGACGGCGAGGGTGTCCGGCGCGGCGAGCACGTTGCGGGTGACGGCCTGCAGGGTGGCGCCTGCCGCGCCGAGCGCGACGCCGATGAGTATCCCGGCGACCATGCGCGGCATGCGCGAGGCGATGACGACGGAGGATTCGCCTTGCTCGGCCTGCCCGGTGAGGGCCTTCCACACCTGGCCGGGCCCTACGGATGCGGTGCCTTGCGTGATGTCGACGACGGCGAGTACGGCGACCAGGAGAACCAGACCGGCCGTCACCGCGACCGCGCCCGATGGGGATGCGGCCGCGCGTTCGGGCGTGGCTGAGGGCGTTGCGGTGACGGCCACGGTCTCCTACTTCTTCAGGCTGTCGACGAGGGCGTCGATGTACGCCTCCATCGCCTCGGGGCCGCCGAACATCCAGATGCCGTCGGGCAGACGGTGCACCTCGTCGTCCTTGACGAGCGGCAGGGACTTCCAGACGGAGTTGTCCGCGAGTTCGTCGGTGAACACGTCGGAGCTGTCGTCGCCCTTGTTGCCGATGTAGACGAGCTTCGCGTCGTCGTCGAGCGCGGTGAGGCCCTCGACGTCGGTGGTGGCGAGCCCGTAGTCCTTGTCGCCCTTGAGCTTCCACGCGTTCTTGAGGCCGAGGTCCTCGTTGACGGCGCCGAGCAGGGAGTTGCTGGTGTAGCCGCGCAGGGAGACCTGGTTGGAGGCGGCGTAGCCGTCGGCCATGGCGATCTTCGAGCCGTCGAGTTCGGCCTCCTTCAGCGCCTTCCTGCCTTCGGCGACCTTCGCCTCGTACGACTCCTTGGCCTTCTTGGCCTCGGCGGTCGTGCCCGTGGCCTTGGCGATGACGTCGAGGGTGTCCATCATCTGCCCGACCTGGTCGGCGCCGTCGGCGGCCTTGACCTGGAGTACGGGGGCGACCTTCTTCATCTGCTTCACCGCGGAGGCCGACATGTCGGTCGTGGTGACGATGAGGTCCGGGGTGAGACCGGCGAGGGTGTCCATGCTCGGCTCACCGCGCGTGCCGATGTCCTTGGGGTCGTTCTTCAGCGGAACCGCCGAGTCCCACGCCTTGTAGCCCTTGACGTCGGCGACACCGACGGGGTCGACGCCGAGCGTGACCATGGACTCGACGACGTTCCACTCGGTTCCGACGACCTTCTTGGCCGGGCCGTCGAGCTTCACCGTCTTGCCATGGGCGTCGGTGAGGGTGATCGGCTCGGACTTCTTGTCCGAACTGGCCTTGGCGGGCTCGGAGGTGCCACAACCGGACAGGATGAGGGCCGCGGCGGTGGCGGCCGTCGCGGCGATCAGGGAGCGTCTCATGAGGAGGTGTGGAGCCTTTCACTTCTGCTGTGGTGGCGGCCTATCGCGCGGGTGCGCAGCCGGCCGGTGAGGGGGTCTGTGTCGACCTCGATGCGGATGCCGTACGTCTCGGAGAGGCGCTCGGGCCGCAGTACGTCCTCGGGGGCGCCGTCGGCGACGATGCGCCCGGCGTCCAGGAGGGCGATCCGGTCGGCGACGGCGGCTGCCTGGTCGAGGTCGTGCAGGACGACGCCGACGGCGATGCCGCCGTCGTCCGCGAGGTCGCGCATCAGGTCGAGGAGTTCGATCTGGTAGCGCAGGTCGAGGTAGGTGGTCGGCTCGTCGAGGAGGAGCACGCCGGTCTCCTGGGCGAGGCAGCCGGCGAGCCACACCCGCTGCAGCTGTCCGCCGGAGAGTTGGTCGACGGCGCGGTCGGCGAGGCCGTCGACGCCGGTCATGGCGAGCGCACGTTCCACCACGGCGGCGCCCCCGGGATCGGCCTGACCCCAGCGCCCCCGGTAGGGATAGCGGCCGAACTCCACGACGTCACGGACGGTCAGACCGCCGGGCGTGGGGCGTCCTTGGGTCAGGAGCGCGACGCGCCGGGCGAACTGGCGGGACGTGAGGTCGAAGGCGTCGGCGGCGTCGGCCGTACCGGAGTCGAGGGTCAGGGTGCCGAGCCGGGCCCCCTGCAAGCGGGCGACGGTGCGCAGCAGTGTCGACTTGCCGCTCCCGTTCGGGCCGACGAGAGCGGTCACTTCGCCGGGCCTGAGCTGGATGGCGGCGTCGTGGACGACGTCGACGCCGTCGTACGACACGGTCATGTGCTCGGCGGACAGTTCGTGACCGCGCGGACGTGTGGCGCTACCTGCGCGTTCACCTGATCTCACGGCGTGAAGGTTAGCCTAACCTTAGTCTGGCTGGAAGTAGGGGGTGCCAACTCGGCCCAGATCCCCCTTTCACGCACGGGTGCCGCCCATCGGCCGTGGCGATGGGCGGCACCGGAGGCGCTGTTCTCGGTCCTGTTCCGTCAGTAGTCCGATCCCGGTCCGTCAGTAGAGCTTCTTGACGGCCTTGATGGTCGTCGCCTTGAAGTCGGCCACCTGCGCGTGGGCGAAGTTGCCCATCTGCCCCCACTTGACGAGCGTCACCGTCGTGCCGTCCCGGCCCACCGAGAGCATGTTGATATCGGACGAGCCCGTGGTGGCCTCGGTGTGGACGCCGTAGACGTGGGCGCCCTCCTCGACGTTCAGCTTCCCGTAGTACTTCTGGGTCGCGGTGACGTCGGGATACTGCTGCATCAGCTTCTTCGAGCAGCCCTCCAGGTTCTTGCGCAGCAGCGCCGCGAAGTCCTTGGCACGCTGCTCACTGCGCTCGACCACCGTCACCTGGAGGGCGTTGGTGTCCAAGTCCGTGCGGTAGTCGCGGTGCACGGAGATCGAGGGCAGGGCCTCCCCCACACACATCGGCAGCGGGTCGGGCTGCCCGGCGGTCACCGGGCCCGCGACCCATGCCGACGACGCGTGCGGCGGCAGTTCCGCCGGAGCCAGGAACCGGGGTGAACCGGCGGCGGCCGCCGGGCTCGTGCCGGCCACCACACCCGCCACGGCCACCGCGGCGCCCAGGGCACACAGTCCTCGGCTCATGCGAACGCTCATCATCGTCAACTCCCCGTTCCCGGAGGGCCGGCTTGCCCGACCCCCACTCCACATACGACCCGCGACGTCCCGCGACCGTTGCCCAATCCCCCGTCACAGCCCTGTCCGCGATGTCACTGAACGGCTACCTCCGCTACCGGTCGACGTACGCGGACCCGCTTCGACCCACAGATGACGGGAAGGGGAAGATTACGTTCCGTCCGCTTCCTCGTGACGGACCCGCGCGACACGTGTCCAAGGGGCCGAGCAGGGAAAACGGCACAGTGCGCCGCCCGCACGCCCCCCGTCCGCACGAACCGTCGGCACGAACCGTCGGCACGAACAACGAGGAGCAGCCCATGACCAGTTCCGCGACGCCTGAGGGTGCGGGGCGCGCCGGCGTCCCGGGCGGGCCCGGGCCGCTCCCCGCCCCCGCCGGTCCTGCCGGGGCTCCCTCACCGTGGACGCGGCGCGGCTCCGCGTTGCGCCGCACCCCGGTGGCGATGTGGAACGACGACGTGTCGGACTGGGCCGCGGCGTTGACGTACTACGCGATTCTCGCCCTGCTGCCCGCGCTCCTGGTCACGGTCAGCCTGATCAGCCTGGTCAGTCCGCACACCACGCAGTCACTCATAGCCGAGGTCACCGACTGGGCACCCGCGCAGTCGGGCAGCGCCCTGAACGAGGCCCTCACCGAGATGGCCCGCGCGCGGTCGGCCGCCGTGACCGTGGTGATCGCCGGCGGGGTCAGCGCGCTGTGGTCCGCATCGAGCTACGCGGCCGTCTTCCGGCGGGCCCTGCACGCGATGCACGGCGTGAAGGACACCCGGCCGATGTGGCGCAAGGCGCACCGCGTACTGATGACCGCCGCCGCGCTGCTCGCCCTGCTGGCCGCGAGCGCGCTCCTGCTCGTACTGAGCGGCTCCCTCGTCGAGACCGTCGGACGGCGCATCGGGGTCGGCGACGCGGGACAGACCGCGTGGACCGTCATGAAGTGGCCCGCCCTGGTCTGTCTCGTGGTCCTGCTCGTCCTCGTGCTCTTCCGCAACGCGCCGCCCTCGGAGCGCGGCTGGCGCCGCAGCCTGCCGGGCGGCCTCCTTGCAGCGCTGTTGTGGCTCCTGTCCTCGGGCCTGTTCACCTTGTACGCCACGGGGTTCGGCACCTACGGCAAGCTCTACGGCTCACTGGCCGGGGTGGTCGTCTTCCTGGTCTGGCTCTGGGTGTCCAACCTGGCACTGCTGGCCGGGGCGCAGTTCACGGTGGAGATGGCGCGCGTACCGGTCGACGCGTCTGCCTGACCGTACGCAACCCGGCTTGATCAGTTCAGTCAGTCCCTGAGCCCCAACTAGGGCCCGTCCAGGACGGGCCCTAGTTGTGCGCCCCCGGGCGGAAATCCCGGGCGCCGCGCCCGCTTTCGCCCTTCCCTGCGCGCCGCGTGCGCTCCCCCGCGGGGGTTCGGGCGGGACGTGCAGCGGTGATACGTCTGAAGGACGAACAACTCGTGCGCGTGTTCGCCACGCGGTATCGAAGAGGAGTCATCCCATGGCCTCGTTCGACACGGGACGGTTGTGCGCGATCGTCAAAATCCTGGACCAGGCAAGCACCCACCTCCGACTGGCCGCCGGCGACTGCACGCTCGCAGGTGCCGCGCCGGCCATGACCCGGCCGGCCGCCGATCACCCCACCGGGGCCGATGCGGCCGCGTCCGGCATCACCGCCCTCCTGAGCGTCTCGGAACAGGCGTCGGGCAGTGTCCGGCGCGCTCTCGTCCACATCCGCAACGGCGAGGATCAGCGCGCCCAGCACGAACTGGACCAGGCCCGGTCGCAGCCCTGCGTGGCAGCCCTCACTCCGGCCGGCCTGCCGCGGCCCCTCCCTCTCCGCGTGACCACGGCACTGCGTCTGCTGCAGGGGATCTCCGGCTTCTTCCCGTCCGAGACGGAGCAGGTCCTGGTGCGGGCGGCTCTGCCCTAGCCCCGGGTCCCGAAACCCTCGCGACTCGCGCCACCCCGTCACCCCGCCACTCCGTCACTCCGTCACTCCGTCACTCCGTCACTCCGTCACTCGAATGGGCTAGTGGATGGAATGGTGGGCGAAGTCACCTCAATCGCCGCAAACAGCCCGCAGAACGACCTGAACCGAGCTGTCCGCGTACGCTCCGTAACTCTCCTGGTTGCGTTCCGCTCCGGTCCGGAGCGGGATGGAGGGGACGCGTGCGGCGTCCGTGGCGAAATTCGATTCTGCCCGTCGCGCGCTGCGAGGGAGTGATCACCCATGACTCAGGGCGAGGCCTTCACCAGCGCCGACGGGCTCGCGGGCCTTACGGCCTATGACCGTACCGGCGAGAAGATCGGCAGCGTCGAGCAGGTGTATCTCGACGACCGAACTGGGCGTCCCGAGTGGGTGACCGTCAAGACCGGTCTCTTCGGTATGAAGCAGAGCTTCGTGCCCCTCGCCGGAGCCCGCCGTCAGCAGGACGAGCTGCACGTGACGGCGACGAAGGAAGCCGTCAAGGACGCCCCGCGCGTGGACGCCGACCAGCACCTCGAGCCGGGCGAGGAGCAGGACCTCTACACCCACTACGGCCTCACCCGCCCCAGTGGCACGCCTGCCCCCTCGGCAGGTGGTCGCGCCGGTACCGCGGGCATGGCCGGAGCAGGTGCCGGTATGGGCATGGGCGCCGGTGAGGGCCGCGGAAGCAACGCGGGCGCCCGTGAGTTCGCGACGCGCTCCGGCCCGGGCGACGAGGGCAAGACGGACGAGATGATCCGCTCGGAGGAGCGCCTCCGCGTCGGGACGGAAGAGCAGGAGGTCGGGCACGCCCGTCTCCGCAAGGTGGTCGTCAACGAAGACGTGAAGACCTCCGTCCCCATCTCCCACGAGGAGGTCCGCGTCGTACGCGAGCCCATCCGCGAGGGTGACCGCACGCGCGCCAACATCGGCGAGGAGCAGACCGAGGTGACCCTGCACGCCGAGAAGGCGGTGGTCAGCAAGGAGTCCGTGCCGGTCGAGCGTGTCCGTCTGGAGACCGAGAAGGTCACCGAGACCGAGGAGGTATCGGACACGGTGCGCAAGGAGCAGATCGAGTTCGACGACGCCAAGGGCGAGCGCCGCGCGAAGGGCGAGTCCTGGCGCGACCGCGACCGCAAGCAGGGCCCGAGCCACTGACGCCCCTCAGGGCGCCGTGATCGAGGGCAGCTGAAGCAGGAGGAAGGGGAGCACCCGGCGCAAGGGTGCTCCCCTTCCTCCTGCTCGACTTCCTCCTGCTCGACTTCCTCCTGCTCGACTTCCTCCTGCTCGACTTCCTCCTGCTCACCTCGCCACCATCGTCAGCTGCCGCGGCTGGCTTCCTCGCACTCGGGGCAGGCAGGTCTGCCGTCGATCGTCACCCCGTCCTCGGAGGCCGCTGTACAAACGCCGGGGCTGCTGGGGTGGTTGGCCCCGCAGTGGCAGGTGCAGGTGGCGGTGACCGCTTCCAGGGCGGAGCCGCGTTGGGGGGCGAGGCCCATGCGGATGTCGTGGCAGTTGCGGCACAGGGGCGAGTCGAAGGCACCGGTGAGGCCTGGCTCCGCGTGACCGGTGCACGACGCGGGGAACTCGGGGTGGGCTCCGCACAGGCAGCGGCACGAGCCGGGGTGCGGTGCCTGGGCCTGTGCCTGTGTGGTCATGCGGCCATTGTCCCCTCGGCCCCACCGCTCAGGCGCCGGCGGCGGCTCCCGACCCGCAAGCCGCCGCCGCCGCGACGGTGATGACCTCCTCGTACAGCTCGTCGTCGAGCAGCACCGTGAGTCCGCTCGCGATCCCCCAGGCGACGTGTGCGGCGTCCTCACCGAGGATGTGTTCCTGCTCGTGCAGCTCCCGGCCGAGGTACTGACTGTGCAGGTCCCTCGGACCTCGGCTCTCCGCACGGCGCCGTACGGCTTCCACGGCGCTCGCGGCGAAGGTCTCGTAGGGGGAGTCGCCGAGCAGTCTGCGCAACTGCTCCAGCTGGGCATGCGCGGCACGCAGGCGCAGTGGCCAGTCCCGGCTGTTGCCGAACTGCTCTTCCATGGCCTGCGCCAGGTCGATCCGGCGGAACATCTCGTCGAGCGGGTCGTAGGTCATGATCTCTCGGTAGCGGCCGCCGCGGGCAGGGCTGCGCAGGCGCGCGGGCGGGCTCCCTCGTGTGGCTGCGCATTCACCCTGCCGGACACCTGACTGCTCAGGCCGCAGGGACCGCCCCGGTCGCGAAGTACGGCTTGCAGACCGAGCCCGACCAGTCCGTCGCGATCTCGAGGAGACGGTTGCCGTCGGCCGACGGCAGCAGGCTGGAACTGTAGTTGGGGCAGTAGTCGACGGTCGTCGACTCGACGGCGACCGGCGCGGGGATCTCCCGCCAACTCCCCGCTCCACCCGCACTGTTGACCCATACGGTGCGCCCACTGCCGGCCGCCCTGCTGCCGTCGCGGTTGTACATGACCTGACCGACGAGGAAGAGCCTGCCCTTGGGGTTGCCCGCCTCCGGTGCCCACGCCAGGTTCGGCGCGTGCTTGAAGTACTTGCCGTCGGCGGTCTCCGGGCGGATGCCCAGGTAACTGGTGGCACCCCAGTTCCAGCCGTCGCTGGAGGTCCGGTAATGCACGACGCACACGAACTGCCCGGCGGCCGCGCAGATCTCGTACGACATGAAGTAGGTCCCGTCGCCCATCTTGCGGACCACCGCCATGCCGGGCCGGTCCGAGGCCAGCGTGCTGGCCACCGTGTCGTGGTGTCCGGTCCAGGTCACCCCGTTCGCACTGCGGGCGGCCACCAGCTTCTGGCTGTGGGCGGCGTCGGTCTCGTCGGAGTAGTGCGCCACGAGCTGCCCGGAGGCGTCGACGGAGAACTCCGGCTCCCACAGCCCCTTGTCGTTCGGCGCCGTGGCGATCGTGGACAGATACCTCCAACTGCGGCCCACGTCATTGCTCTTGAAGACCCGCAGAGCCATACGACGGTTCGGCTCGTCCTGTCCGATCGACGCCGCCCACAGCAGCGTCCCCGCGGGCATGTCACCGATGCGCTGCGGGAGTTCGTACAGCGTCGAGCAGCACAGCCCCTGCCCGCCCGCCGCCTCGGGGTCGCGCACGGCGCCGACTTCGCGGAACGAGGCGCCCCCGTCCGTGCTCTCGTGGATGGCGCCGAGCCCGTTGTTGCCGTCGAACGTGACCACGGAGGCCAGGACCCGGCCGTTGGCTTCGCCGCTGTGGGCGAGTCTGACGGCGCGTGGGTAAAGGCCGGTGCCGTCGCGCAGCAAGGTGCCGGTCGCGGCGTCGGCCGACGTCCCGGACTGCGTGACGAACAGCGCCGCCAGGAGGGCGAGCAACAGGGGGAACAGGAGCGTGGGGCGGAGGAGACGTGGTCGTGCGGGGTCGTGCGCTGACATGGGCCTCTCCTGACTCTGTGGTGGTGGGGAGCGAACGGCGTGCTGTGGTCAGTTCTGTCGGGGTGCGAGCCGGATGACGTTCCAGGAGACCGGCGGCAGCTCGGCCGTCAGCGCTCCCTCGGTGGTGAGGTGCGTTTCGGTCGCTCGGCGCGGCGCCACCCTGTCCGGTTCCGCCTCGGTGTTGACCGCGTCCGGGTCCTGGTCGGCGAGGATCAGGTGCTCCACGACGCGGTATCCGGCGGCGGCCCCGCGCAGCGCGGCCTCCAGGCGCAGCGGCTGCTCCTGGTCACGGTTGACGGCGAGGACGGTGAGCGCGCCCGTCTCCTCGTCGTGCGTGACCACGGTGTCCAGTGCGGATACGTCCCCGTACTGAGGTGTGTCGATGCGCGGGCCGGTGGCGTCGGTGCGCAGCACGCGTCCGGTGGCGAAGCGGGCCGCCTGGGCGAAGGGGTGGAAGATGGTCTGGCGCCAGCTGGCGCCGCCGGGCTCGGTGCGGATGGGCGCGATGACGTTGACCAGCTGGGCCAGGCAGGCGACGGCCACCCGGTCGGCGTTGCGCAGCAGTGTGATGAGCAGCGAGCCGACCACGGCGGCGTCCGTCACGCTGTACGTGTCCTCGATGAGCCGGGGCGTCTCGGCGGTCTCCAGGTTGCGCTCGCCGGGGAAGCGGGCGGCGTACCAGACGTTCCACTCGTCGAAGGAGAGCTTGATGTGCTTCTTGGCGCCCCGCACCGCCCGCACGTGATCGGCGGTCGACACGACGTCGCGGATGTACTGGTCCATGTGCGCCCCTGAGGCGAGGAAGCTGGCGCGGTCGCCGTCGAACTCCTCGTAGTAGGCGTGCAGGGAGAGGTAGTCGACCTCGTCGTAGGTCTGTTCCAGGACCTCTCGCTCCCAGGTGCCGAAGGTCGGCATCCGTGAGTTGGAGCTGCCGCACGCGACGAGCTCGATGGACGGGTCGACCTGACGCATCGCCTTTCCGGCCTCTGCGGCCAGCCGCCCGTACTCGGTGGCCGACTTGTGGCCGGTCTGCCACGGACCGTCCATCTCGTTGCCCAGGCACCACAGCTTCACGCCGTGCGGTTCGCTCACGCCGTGCTTGATGCGCAGGTCCGACCAGGCCGTGCCGCTCGGGTGGTTGCAGTACTCGACCAGGGCGCGGGCTGCGTCGATCCCGCGCGTTCCGAGGTTCACGGCCATCATCGGGTCGAGGCCCAACTGACGTGCCCAGCCGAGGAATTCGTTGGTGCCGACACGGTTGGTCTCGATGGAGCGCCAGGCCAGGTCGAGCCGGCGCGGGCGGTCGGCGACCGGGCCGACGCCGTCCTCCCAGTGGTAGCCGGAGACGAAGTTGCCGCCGGGGTAGCGCACGAGGCCTGTGCCCAGTTCGCGGACCAGCTCGGCGACGTCGCCGCGGAATCCGTCGGCGTCCGCGGTGGGGTGCTCGGGATCGTGGATGCCGGTGTAGACGCAGCGTCCCATGTGCTCGACGAAGGTTCCGTACAGGCGCGGGTCGACGTCTCCGACGCTGAACTCCGGGTCGATGACGAACCGTGCGGTGTGCGGCATGTTGCGGTGCCTCTCTGTGGTGCGGTCTCTGACTCGGGTGAGGGGTGGGCTACTTGAGGCCGGTGCCTGCGATGCCCTCGACGATGCGGCGCTGGAACAGCGCGAAGACGGCGAGCAGTGGGATCGCGCCGAGCACGGCGGACGCCATGAGCTGGGCGTAGGGGACGCCGAACACGTCCTGGACGGAGGTGAGTCCGACGGGCAGCGTCATCATCTCGGGGTCGGTCACCACGAGCAGCGGCCACAGGAAGTTGTTCCAGACGCCGACGAACACGAAGATCGTGACGGCGGATACGGCCGGGCGGGAGATCGGCATCACGATCTGCCAGTAGATGCGCAGCCAGCCCGCGCCGTCGGCGCGTGCCGCGTCGATCAGCTCCCGCGGGATCCCGTCGAAGAACTGCTTGAAGACGAACACGGCCACCACATTGGGGACTTGGGGCAGCACGACGCCCCAGTACGTGTTCAGCAGGCCCGCCGACTGGAGCGCGAGGAACTGCGGGATCATCAGGACCTGGCCCGGGATCATGATCCCGGCGAGCAGCAGCACGAACGCGGCCCGGCGCAGCCTGAACCGCGTCTGCGACAGGGCGAAAGCCGCCAGGGACGCCATGACCACCGTGAGGACCGTGGTGAGGGTCGAGGTGATGAAGCTGTTGGCGTACCAGTAGGGCAGCTTGCCCGCGTCGAAGATCTCCCCGTACGCGTCCAGGGTCGGGTGCGCGGTGAACCACCCGGTGGGATCGGTGACGACCTCCTGCGCGGGCCGCACCGACGTGGCGAGCGCCCACGCCAGCGGGACCAGCCACAGCAGCGCGAGAGCGATGAGCGAACCGAGCGCCACCCGGTTGAACAGGCGCTCCGAGTCGCGGCGTGGAGCCGGTGGCGCGGTACCGCCGCACTGTTCCGTCTCGGGTCGCGTGGCGATCGCGGTCATGGTCAGTTCTCCTTCTCGGCGCGGCGTACGAGGGCGAACCAGACGAGGGAGACGAACAGGATCACCAGGAACAGGAGCAGCGACACGGTCGAGGCGTAGCCCACGCGGCCCTCGACGAACCCGGTGTCGTAGATGAGCTGGAGCGAAGGGCGGGTGCTGCCGTCGGGGCCGCCGTTGGTCATCATGTAGATCTGGTCGAAGACCTTCAGCGAGGCGATGATCTGCAACACCGTCACCAGCGTCGTCGTACGGCCGAGCATCGGCACGACCACGTGCCGGATGCGCTGCCAGGGCCCGGCGCCGTCGATGGCGGCCGCCTCGTGCACCTCGCGCGGCACGTCCTGCAGACCGGCCAGGTAGAGCACGAAGTTGAAACCGATCGTCCACCACACCGTGGCGGCGGCGATGGAGATCATCGCCCAGTCCGGGTCACCGAGCCAGGACGGCGGGGTTTCCACGCCGAACCACGTCACCACCTCCTGGGCCAGGCCCAGTTGGTCGGCGTAGATGAACATGAAGAGCAGCGAGACGACCGCGGACGGCAGCACGAACGGCGCGAAGAACGCGAACCTGAAGAACCAACGGCCGCGCACGAACCGGTCGGCGAGCAGCGCGAGGGCAAGGCTGAGCAGTACGAGGGGCACGGTCGTCAGGACCGTGAACCACAGCGTGTTGCGCAGGGTCCGCCAGAATTCCGCGTCGCCGAGGACCGCCGAGTAGTTCGAGAGGCCCGCGAAGTCACCGAGGCCGCTCTTGAGCAGGCTCGTCTCGAAGAATCCGGCCACCACGGTGTAGATGAGCGGTCCCACCAGGAACACCAGGTAGAAGAGGGCGAAGGGCAGCAGCATTCCCGGTCCTGCCCAGCGGTCGCCTCTGCTGGACGTCGGGGAGGGAGCGGTCGTCGTGGCCACGGTTCGGCCTTTCGGTCAAGGCGTACGGGATCCGGGGGCAGGTGGAGCGGGCGGGGCCGAGCGGCGGGAGAGGGTGGGCCGGTCACACCGGAGCGGGGCGCGACGCCAGTTCCCGCAGGTCGCGACGCATCCGCGCGGCGCCCGCGGTGGGGCTGGTGTCGCCGGTGAAGACGGAGGTCACGGCGTCGCCCACCACGATCTGCAGGGTGCTTCCCGCGCCGCCGTACCAGGCGGCCGGGTCATAGACCGCGCCGTCGGCGGCCGTGGCGTAGTGCGACTGCGGAACCAGTTCCTTGTACGCGCGTGAACGCTGCGTCGGCAGCCAGGCGGGGACGTGACCGCCCTCGGCCCACAGCTTGCTGGAGTGCAGCATCGAGGCGATGAACCCCAGGGAGAGATCCAGGCGTTGGGCCGTCCCGGTGGGCGCCTTCGGCAGCACCAGGGCGTGCGAGTCGGCGGCGCAGGCGTAGGGCGCGTCCTTGAAGACGCGCGGCAGGGGCCGCATGTCGAACTTCACCTTCGCCGACTGGACCGCGAGAGCCTGCCAGACACCGTCCATCAGGAAGCCGGCCTTGCCGGTGGTCAGGAGCGTGATGGCGCCCTTCCCGTCGGTGTTCGCCGGGATCACCTTCTCCTGGCTGAGGCGCCGGATGTACGCGAGCGCCTCGGCCGCGGCGGCGGTGTCGATGACCACCCGCTTGCCTTGGTCGGCCACGAGGTCGCCGCCGCCGAGCTGCCGGTACAGCGACCAGAACAGGCGGAACTGCATCGAGGACTCCTTCACCGAGGCCACCGAACCGCCCCAGGCGCCGGTCACCTCCTTCGCCGCGCGCAAGGCGTCGATGAAGGCGTCGGGCCCGTCCACGTCCACCAACTGGCCCTGTCCGTCAAGCAGTCCGGCCTTCTTGGCGATGTCCGTGCGGAAGAAGAGGACGAAGGGATGCGTGTCGAGGGGCACGGCGTGCGGCGCCCCGCCGAACTGGGACTTCCGCCAGGGCCGTGCGTCGAACTTGTCCTCGGTGAGACCATGCCGCGCCAGATCCTCGGAGTGCAGTTCCGTGAGCAGGCCGGCCTCGGCGAGCGTGGGCAGCTTCGACAGATGGACCACCGCGACCTGCGGCGGCCGATCGCCGAGCGTGGCGAGGGTGAGCTTCGTGTAGTACGGGTTGCCCCACAGGAACGTCGCCGATTTCAGCTCGGTCGAGCGGTGTGTGGCCCGGTAGGCGTCCTGCATCGCCAGCATCCGCTCGCCGTCACCGCCGGTGAACGGGTTCCAGAAGTTCAGCCGGGACGGCGACGGCGCACCGCCGGTGAACCCCTGCGCGATGGTGCTGCCGCAGCCGCCGACGGTGAGCGCGGCGGCTCCGGCCGCACCGAGCGCGAGCCCTCCGCGCAGCACACGGCGGCGGGAGGGGGCGGGCGGTGACGGGGTCGGTATGCGGTCCCGCATGGGCATGCGTCCTTCCACGGCGGACAAGACTGGCAAGGCAGGCAAGGCGTGAGACGAGTACAACGTTGAAATGCACGTCGGCGACAGCGGCACATTGTGTCCGCTGGCTGCGTTTACAACGTTGTACTCAGCTGGCAATACGACGTCAACACCTGGGCCCGCATTACCTGTTCACGTACTACGCGAAAGGCCGCCCGCCCGCACCGGTTACAACGTTGGACCATGACGTACGCTGCTGCTGTCGGGGGAGTCAGGGGGAAGGAGAACGCGGTGGCAGGCACCCGCCTGAAGGACGTCGCGGAGCGCGCCGGGGTATCGATCAAGACCGTGTCGAATGTCGTCCGCGGCGAGATCAGGGTCGCCGACCGGACACGCGAGCGCGTCCTGCGGGCCATCGCCGACCTCGGCTACCAACCCAACGCCTCCGCACGGCACTTGCGCACCGGACGCAGCGGCATCATCGCCCTCGCCGTGCCCGAACTCGTCGCACCGTACTTCGCCGAGCTGGCCGCGCAGGTCATCGCGGCCGCGAAGAAGCGCGGTTGCACCGTGCTCATCGAGGACACCGGGGGCAACGCGGACGAGGAGCTCCGTATCGCCTGCGGGCTCAGCGACCCGCTCATCGACGGCGTGCTGCTCAGCCCGCTCCGCCTCGACGAGCAGCTTCTCGCCGCCCGCGAAGGCCGCGTACCGCTCGTACTCCTGGGCGAGCAGTCGTACGAGATCCCCGCGGACCACGTACTGATAGACAACTCGGCGGCGGCACGCGAGGCCACCGACCACCTCTTGTCCCTCGGCCGACGCCGCGTCGCCGTCATCGGCCAGCCCGCGGGACCCGCCCACGCGACGACGGTCCAGCGCATGCACGGCTATCTGACCGCCCTGCACGCGGTCGGCGTCCCACACGACCCGCAACTCGCGCCGGGCACACGGTCGTTCACCCGAGCCGCCGGAGCCGCGGCGATGCACACCCTACTGAAGCTGGACGATCCGCCTGACGCGGTCTTCTGCTTCAACGACATGCTGGCCTCCGGAGCGCTGCGGGTGGCGCACGAGCACGGCCTGCGGGTCCCGGACGACCTGGCCGTGGTCGGCTTCGACGACGTGGAGGAATCCCGCTACAGCGTGCCGAGCCTGACCACCATCGCCCCCGACAAACGAGGCATCGCGGAGCTGGCCGTGGACGCACTGCTCCGCAGAATCGACGCGGGCACGATGGCCCCCCACACGCGGCTCACCGCGGGATACGAACTGGTGGTGCGGGAGAGCACGCGCGTGGATGGCTGAGCCGGCCGCACCCCACGCGACGGCGACCAAGCTGCCCAAGCCCCCGGACGCCCCCTTGGCCAGATCCTTGCACTCCCTGGCCATCTGGCCACTCGTCCCCCGCCCTGCCGCGGCGCAGGATCGATGGCATGAAGATTCTTTGGGTATTCGCACACCCCGAACCGCAATCCCTCAACGGCTCGCTGCGTGACGAGGGGATCCAGGAACTGCGTGATCTCGGGCACGAGGTCCGCGAGTCCGATCTCTACGCGATGAACTGGAAGCCGGTCGTGGACTCCGGTGACTTCGACCGCGAGACGGACGGCCGGCTCCTGGTCGGTGCCGAGCAGGAACATGCTTACAGCGCAGCCGAGTTGAGGGACGACATCGCCGCCGAGCAGGAGAAGATCGCCTGGGCCGACACATTGGTCTTCCAGTTCCCGCTGTGGTGGTTCGGACCGCCCGCCATCCTCAAGGGGTGGTTCGACCGGGTGCTGGTGCAGGGCTTCGCCTTCGGACTCCAGGACCACGCGGGGCGGACTCTGCGCTACGGCGACGGCGGCCTCGCGGGCAAGCGCGCCATGGTCATCACCTCGGTCGGCGCGCGGGAGTCCGGCTTCGGGCCGCGGGGGATCCACGGGCAGCTGGACGAGGTGCTCTTCCCCGTGCTGCACGGCACCTTCTGGTACACGGGGATGGACGCGCTCCCGCCGTACGTCGTCTACGGAGCCGACCGCCTCGACGCGGCCGGCTACCGCGACCGCACGGCCGAACTGCGCGAGCGACTCCGCGCCCTGCCGTTCACCGAGCCTCTCCCCTACCGCCACGAACACCGCGGCGACTACGACGACGCGCTGGTCCTGCACCCGGAAATCGAACCAACCCTCACCGGCATCGCGGCCCACCGCTCACGCACCCCAGGACGCTGAGGCGGCCCGTCAGCCCTGGAGGCGTTCGATCATCTGTCGCATGACGTCGACGGGCAGGCAGGGATGCATGGCCGCGTCCTCCGCGGTGCTCCTGTCCCCGAGCAACCGAACCAGCACCCGCGCGGGCAGCCGCGGGTGCCGCGCGGCAGCGTGGCGTACGGAATCGTGCGGGTCGTCGAGGAGACGGGTGGCCGACGGCGCGCTCAGCCGGGGGTCGGTGGCCGCTCGGCAGCGCACTTCCTCGCTGGTGTCCCGGCTGAACCGCTCCACCAGCTCGGGCGTCGACTCCGGGTCGTCCAGGGCCAGCCGGCGCATGCGGGGGTTCTCGTCGTCGGTGTAGCGCAGAAGGCCGCTGCGGGGGAAGTTCGGGTGTCCGTGCGGGCGGTCGGGTGTGCTCAGGCTGCCGGTCCACCACTGCCACACCTCCAGGAGCATGTGGGCGGGTGCGTCGTCGCAGGACTCGGCGAGGAAGAGGCGCACGACTCGGTCCTCGTCCCGGGCCAGCACGTCGACGACGTCCGGTGGCAGGCGGCGGGCACGGGCGACGCTCCTGCGCACGAGGGGGTGGGTGGAGAAAGCGAGGCGGCGCATGGCTGAGGGGTCGTGATGCAGCGCCTGGACCCAGTCGAGCGCGTGGTGATGGCCGCCAGCATCGAAGGTGATGGGTATGGCCGCCCGCTGCTCCTCGGTGAGGTCGGGGCGCCTGGCCACCATGGAGCGAACGTCCTCGTCAGGGTCCTGGGCGAGGAGGGCGACAAGGTCCGGTGCCAGACGCGGATTGCTCGCCAGGGAGCCACGCCGGGACGCGTCCCCGTGGTGGGCCAGGTGTTCGGCGAGTTCGCGCTCCAGCCAACAGCTCGCCACCGCGTCATCCGTGAATCCCTCGTCCTCGTAGACCGCTCGGGACAGCGGGTGATCCTGGTGGTGGCGCAGCAACGCCGTCGCGCGGACCTTGCCGTCGGGGTCGGCCAGCAGCCCCTGCCGCCGAGCGTCGTCGAGATGGGGCCACGCCTCGCGGCAGGCAGCGGCCCGCACCGGCGGTTCGGGGTCGGTGGCCAGCGCGGTCAGGAGCCGCACGGGCAGTCCCGTGAGGCGAGCGGCCTCCTCACGGATCTGGGAGGACGGGTCGGCGGCGAGCTCCCGGTGCGCGGCGCCGCCGACCTCGACGCGCCGGTCCACCGCGATCATGGTGAGGATCCACCGGCGCCGGGAGTCGGCTTCGCCGAGGATCAGGCGGCTCCACTGGTCGGCCGTGAGGCCCGGCTGTGCTTCGGCCAGCAACGTCCGTATTTTCCAGTCCGGATGGGTTATGGCCGCCTCCACCACCGCGGTCGGCAGGCGGCGCCACAGCAGGTGATGCGACAGCCCGAGAAGGCCGCCCCGCAGGTCGTCCGGTGCGGCCGGGTTGCGGGCGAGACCATGCGCCCACGCCCCGCGCAGCCCCGCCGAAGGACCCGGCCCCCGGAACAGCGAGGCCCAGGCCGCTGCCTGCTCCTGCGGGGTCTCCTCGGTCCGCGCCACAGCGGCCGCCTCCTGTCACTCTCGTACCTCGTCCACGGCGAAGGGCAAGCCGCCCCATCGTCCACCAACGTCCGGTGCTCACCAGCTGATCCCGGCCCCCACAGGCAAGTGATCGCTTTCGGTGTCCGGCAGGACCCACGAGCTCTCCGGCTGCACGCCCCTGACCAGGATCTGATCGATCCGCGCCATCGGGAAGGACGCGGGCCAGGTGAACCCGAAGCCGTCGCCCGCCGCGTCCTGGGCCGAGTGAAGCTGCGAGGTGAGGGCGTCGAGCGCGCGGTCGTCCGTGGTGCCGTTCAGGTCGCCGAGGACCACCATCCGCTCGTTGCGCTCGGCGGCGACGGCCTTGGCGAGGGCGTCCGCGCCGAAGTCGCGCGAGTCCGTCCAGAAGCCGTTCCTGGGCTGCAGCCGCACGGAACCCAGGTGCACCACGTACACCGCGAGCGGCCCCTGGTCCGTGGCCACCGTGGCGCGCAGCGCCCGGGGCGGGTCCTTCGGATGGTCGGCCGGAGGCGTTCTCGCCAGCGGGCCGACATCGCCCCGCACGACGTCGACCGCCCGGGTGTCCGACAGCGGCAGCTTGCTCCACAGCCCGACGGTGCCCTTCACCACGTGGTGCGGGTACGCCTTCGCCAGCTCCTTCTCGTACGTGACCGTGGCCTGCGGGGTCATCTCCTCCAAGGCCAGCAGGTCCGCCCCGGAGGCGGCCAGGTCGCGCGCGGTGCCTGCCGGGTCGGGGTTCTCGGCGTTGACGTTGTGGCTGACCACGGTGAGGTCGCCGCCCTCCTTGGACCCGCCGATGAGCAGCCCGCCGAAGAGGCTCAGCCACACCACGACCGGCAGCAACAGCGCGAGCAACGCCGAGGCGGAGCGGCGCCACAGCGCCCCGGCGAGCAGCACCGGGACGAACAGGCCGAACCACGGCAGGAACGTCTCCACGAGGCTGCCGAGGCCACCCCGGTCCGTGATCTTCGCGTGCAGCAGCATGAGCAGGCCGAGCAGCAGCGCCAGCGCGGCGAACACCGGGCCGCGCCTCCATGGGCCCGGCCGGGAGCGGCCGGTCTCCCCGGTGCCCAGGACCTCGGCCCGCTCCTCGGCATCGACCTGAGGCCGCGCAGCCATGACTTCTCGTGTCGCTTCACTCACTGGTCGGACGTCCTCTTGGTGAAATGTGCTGGCGGTGCGGGCAGTTGAACGCAGATACGGAGGCCTCCCGCCGGACGGGGGGAGATGGTGAGGGTGCCTTCGTGCACTTCGGTGATCCGCTTGACGATGGCCAGACCGAGGCCGACACCCTCGTGCTCGTGGTCGCCGTGAATGCGTTCGGCGCCGCGCCGGAAGGGCTCGGTGAGAGTCGAGACCAGACGCGGGGAGAGCTTCTCGCCGCTGTTCTCGACCGTGAGCACCACGCTCTCGGGGCCGGCGTCGGTCTCGACCCGCACCGTGCCCTTCTCGGGCAGGTTGTGCACGATCGCGTTGTGCACGAGGTTCGTCGTCAACTGCAGCAGGAGCGCCGCCGATCCGAAGGCCGGGGCGTTGTCGCCGGAGGTCTCGATGGTGACACCGCGCCGCTCGGCGAGCGGCAGCAGCGTCTCGGTGGCCTCTTCCGCGAGCAGGGACAGGTCGACGGGCTCCGGCGCGTACGACGTCTGGTCGGCGCGGCTGAGCACGAGCAGCGCCTCGGTGAGGTCGATGGCCCGGGCGTTGACGGCGTGCAGCCGCTCGACGGTCTCACTGAGATCCTGTGTCGGATCGGTGCGCGCCACGTCGAGCAGCGCCTGTGAGATCGCCAGGGGGGTGCGCAGTTCGTGCGAGGCGTTGGCCGCGAACCTCCGCTGTTCCGCGACGTGCGCCTCCAGCTTTTCGAGCATCATGTCGAAGGCGTCGGCGAGTTCCCGGAACTCGTCCCTGCGGCCGGGCAGCCGGATCCGGTGGGAGAGCTTCCCCTTGGTGGCCATGCCGGTGGCATCGGTGATCCGGGTCAGCGGTGCGAGCATCCGGCCGGCCAGGATCCACCCGCCCACGAGGCCGAACACCAGCAAGAACGCCATGACGGCGGCCGCTCTCGGAACGAAGACGTCCAGAAGAACGGACCGTACGGGAAAGACCCCGTGTGGTCTGACATCGGGGTCGTAGAGCATCGCGCGATCAGGGACGTATCGAAGGAGGAACATCCACACCGCCGCGAGCAGCAGACCACCGGCCAGCATGAGGAAGCCGGCGTAGCTGAGGGTGAGCTTGAAGCGCACGCTCAACCCGGGCGTCCTATCCATGCTCCGCTCCCTCACGTCCGCGCTCCGGCTGAGTGCCGATGCGGTATCCGGCCCCGGGCACCGTGGCGATGAGCCACGGCTCGCCGAGCCGCTTGCGCAGCGCCGAGACCGTGATGCGTACGGCGTTGGTGAACGGGTCCGCGTTCTCGTCCCAGGCCCGCTCCAGAAGCTCCTCGGCGCTGACGACCCCGCCCTCGGCGGCGACCAGCACTTCGAGCACGGCGAACTGCTTCCTGGTCAACGCGACGTAGAGGCCGTCGCGGTAGACCTCGCGGCGGAACGGGTCGAGCCGCAGCCCCGAGATCTCCCGCACGGGTGGCCTGTTGTGCGCACGCCTGCGGTCGAGTGCCCTGAGCCTGAGCACGAGTTCCTGGAGCTCGAACGGCTTCGTGAGGTAGTCGTCCGCGCCGAGTTCGAACCCGGTGGCCTTGTCGTCGAGACGGTCGGCGGCGGTGAGCATGAGGATCGGCATTCCGCTGCCGGAGCCGACGATGCTTCTGGCGACCTCGTCACCGGAGGGCCCGGGGATGTCCCGGTCCAGGACGGCGATGTCGTAGGCATGGACGCTCAGCAGCTCCAGAGCTGTGTCGCCGTCCCCCGCGATGTCGGCCGCGATCGCTTCCAGGCGCAGGCCGTCACGGATGGCCTCCGCCATGTAGGGCTCGTCCTCGACGATCAGCACTCGCATGCTCCGAGGCTACGAGTCGGCGCATATCGTCGGCATATCGAAAACCGCATACGGGCCGGCAACACCGCGCTGCCTTGACTGCGGACATGACCTACAACGAACCAGCACGAACAGCAGAGACGGCGGATACGTCAGCACGCCGAGGCCGGTCGACCGTCTTCGCACGCCGAGGCCGGTCGGCCGTCATCGCCGCCCTCGCGATCGGCGGCGCGACGCTCATGGGCGTCGTCGGCTGCCAGGCATCGCAGTCCTCATCCGCTTCGGCCTCGATGTCACTGGGCGCGGCGAGTGGCGTCGTCCCCGACGGCGTGACGGTCTTCGACGACGAGACGCCGGCCGTGGCCGAACTCGACCCCGACCTGCTCGCCGCCCTCCGCCGGGCCGCGAAGGACGCCGCGGACGACAAGGTCACGTTCTACGTCAACAGTGGCTGGCGTTCCCCGGAGTACCAGGATCAACTGCTTCGCGAGGCCGTCTCGACGTACGGCTCGAAGGAGAAGGCCGCCCGGTGGGTGGCCACGCCGGACACCTCTCCCCATGTGTCGGGGGACGCGATCGACATCGGACACTCCGCCGCCACGGCGTGGCTGTCCGCACGCGGTGCGGGCTACGGCCTGTGCCAGATCTACCGGAACGAATCCTGGCACTACGAATTACGCCCCGAGGCTGTCGAGCGAGGCTGCCCGCCCATGTACGCCGACCCGACGCACGACCCGAGGATGCAGCGGTGACCGGCGCGACGAGCCGCCCGGTTCACTCCGGGGCTTCCCATCACCCCGGCGCTTCTCCGAGGCGTCCGTCGCCCAGCCGCGCCACATAGCCGTCGACCAGCGCGATCTGCCGCTCGGCAGGGAACTCCCGGGGCGCGAACAGTGCTTGGACGACCAGGCCGAGTACAAAGCTCTGTGCAGCCGCGGCGGTGTCATCAGGCCGCGGGCCGAGCGGCAGTTCGCCCAACTCCTGGGCCCGCGCGATGTGTTGGGCCATCCGCTCGCGTGCACGGCGGTAGCGCTCGGCATGCTCTTGAGCCAGCTCCGGATCGGCGAGCGCCACGTCCCAGGAAGCCACCCAGATGCGGTTGCTTGCGGCGCTCTCCGGGTCCAGCGGGAGGATGTCGAGCAGCGTCGCCCGCAGCATCACCAGACCGGACGCCTCACCGGCCCGTTCCGCCGCCGGGCGGGGGCGGTCTGCCGAGTGCCGGTCGAGCACCTCGAGGGCGTGCTTCAGGAGCGCGCGCTTGCTGGGGAAGTAGTGCGTGAGCAGGCCGGTGGTGGCCCCCATCTCCGCGGCGACGGCACGCAGGGTGAGGCCGCCGAAACCATGGGAGGCGAGGACCCGCCACACGGCCTGGGAGACCTCGGTCCTACGGGCGTCATGGTCGGTACGGGCGGGCGGCGTCATGGCCGTTAGAGTACATACCCAACGTTCGTTACGTACCTGGTGCACGACATCGGGGCACCCGCCCGCGCGCCCAGCCGGACAACCGCATAGGACCAGTCATGTACGCCATACCGCTGACCGAGACTGCCGAGCTCCGCGTGCTGGAGCCCTGGCAGGACGCCGAGTTCCTGGCCCACATCGACCGGGCTCGCGCCAACACCGACCCGTGGATCCCCTGGGCCTCACGCTCCACCGACCTGGACTCCGCCCGCGCCACCCTCCAGAGCTACGCGGACAAGCAGGCCGCCGATGCCGGGCGGATCTACGGGATCTGGCGGGACGGCGTCCTGGTCGGTGGCGTGATGTTCGTGCGTTTCGATGCCGAGAGGGGCAACTGCGAGATCGGCGTGTGGGCCGAGCCGGCGGGCGAGGGCCACGGTCTGATCAGCGCCTCGGTGCGGCACCTGATCGCGTATGCGTTCGGCGAGCGCGGCATGCACCGCGTCGAGTGGTGGAACAGCACGGGGAACGCCCGCAGCCGAGCCGTCGCCCAGCGCATGGGCATGCACCTGGACGGCACCCTGCGCGAGCAGTCGCTGTACAAGGGCGTCCGCCATGACATGGAGATCTGGTCCCTGCTCGCACACGAGTGGCGGGGCGAGCAGGGCACCGCGTGACGTGTGCGCCTCAGGCGTGTCGTGTGCGCCTCAGCCCCCCTCCGTTTGCGCTCAGGCCGCGAGGCGTTCCGCGAGGAGGAGTACGCCGATCAAAATCATGGCGGCGCCCGAGACGCGGGTGACGGCGCGCGCGGCCTTGGGGCGTGCCCGCAGGATGGTGCGCGCGAGGACGCCCACGGTCAGGTAGATCGCGGCGCAGCTGAGCGTGTGGACCAGGCCGAGCGTGCCGATCTGGGCCGCCAGCGGCCAGCTGCCGTGCGGGGCGGTGAACTGCGGCAGCAGAGCCAGGAACAGCAGCAGCGCCTTGGGGTTGAGGCCACTGATCCCCGCGCCCTTGAGGACCCGGGCCCCCGCCGCTTCGCCGTCTGGCTCCTGGGGTGACGTCCCGGCGGCTGCGGGCCGGGCGAGTGTCGTGGCTCCGAGCCACACCAGGTAGAGGGCGCCTAGGACCGTCAGGGCGGTGAGGACGGACGGCGTCCGCGTCACCACCGCGGCCACGCCGGCGGCGACCACGGCGGTCAGCGCGAGGTAGCCGAGCAGCAGGCCACTCACGGCCGGGACCACGGACCGATCGCGGAGCCCCGCATTGATCGCGTAGGCCCAGTCCGCACCCGGCACGAGGATGAGCAGGACTGAGACCGTCCAGAAGGCGGTGATAACTGACGGCCACGACGTACTTCTCCCTCTCGAACAGGTTCTGAGTAGGAGATTAGTTCCGAATAGGCCAAAAGTGTTTCCAAGTATTGCCAGCTCAGACAGCCTCAGTGGCAGAATCTTCCCCATGGATGATGTGGACCGGAAGATTCTTGCCGAGCTCCAGGAGGATGGCCGTCTGACGGTCACGGAGCTGGCGGCGCGCGTACGGCTGAGCCTCTCCCCGTGCCACCGCCGACTGCGCGAACTCGAACGGAGCGGCGCCGTCCGCGGCTACCGCGCGATCCTGGACGCGCGCGCCGTGGGGCTGAGCTTCGAGGCTCTGGTCTTCGTCACCATGCGCCAGGAGGACCGTGACACCGTCTCCGCCTTCGAGCACGCCCTCACCGAGATCCCCGAGATCTTGCAGGCGGAGCGCCTCTTCGGAGACCCCGACTATCTCGTACGCATCGTCACCAAGGACCTGCCCGCCTTCCAGCGGCTGTACGACGACAAGCTCGCCACCCTGCCCGGGGTCCAGCGCCTGAGCTCCACGCTCGTCATGAAGCACGTGGTGAACGAGCGCGCCCTGCCTCTGTAGAGGCCGACAACGGCGGGCTTTGCGCTCTCACCACTCGGCGAACGAGCCGTCCTCGTGCCGCCACACCGGGTTGTGCCAGTCGGCCTCGCTGTCGTCGGCCGCGCGCACGGCCGTCTCGTCGATCTCGATGCCGAGCCCGGGTGCCGTCGGGCGCAGGAGGTGGCCCTGGTGGAAGCGGAACACCTCGGTGTCGGCGAGGTAGGACAGGACGTCGGCGCCGGTGTTGTAGTGGATGCCGATCGACTGTTCCTGGATGAGGAAGTTGGGGACGCTGACGGCGATCTGGAGGCTGGCGGCCAGCGCCACGGGGCCCAGGGGGCAGTGCGGGGCGATGAGGGTGTCGAAGGTCTCGGCCAGGGAGGCGATGCGGCGCACCTCGGAGATGCCGCCCGCGTGGGAGAGATCGGGCTGGAGGACCGCGACGCCGGCCTCGAGGACGGGCAGCACGTCCTGTCGTGAGTACAGGCGCTCGCCAGTGGCGATCGGGACCGGTGAGGACGCGACCAGGGCGGGCAGCAGGTGGCCGTACTCCGGCAGGAGCGGTTCCTCGACGAACATGGGGGCGAGCGGGGCCAGGTGGGGCAGCAGCCGGCGGGCGTTCGCGGCGTGGAAGCGGCCGTGGAAGTCGAGTGCGAAGTCCCGTCCGGGGCCGAGGACTTCGCGGGCCGCGGTGGCGCGGGTGACGATCTCGTCGATGTCGGCGACGGTGGCCAGCGGGTTCATGCGGCCGCTCGCGTTCATCTTCACCGCGGTGAAACCCGCCTCGACCTGTGCCGTCACCTGCTCGGTGATGTGGGCGGGGCTGTCACCGCCCACCCAGCTGTAGGCGCGTACCCGCTCGCGGACCGGGCCGCCGAGCAGTACGTGCACCGGCACGCCGAGCCGCTTGCCCGCGATGTCCCACAGTGCTTGGTCGAGACCGGCGACCGCGCTGGAGAGGACCGGGCCACCCCGGTAGAAGGACCCCTTCGTCATCACCTGCCAGTGGTCCTCGATGCCCGAGGGGTCCTTGCCGATGAGGAGTTCGGCCAGCTCGCCGACGGCCGTACGCACCGTTGCCGCGCGCCCCTCGACCACCGGCTCGCCCCACCCGACCACTCCCTCGTCGGTCTCCACACGGCACAGCAGCCAGCGCGGCGGCACCGCGAACGTCTCAACCCGGGTGATCTTCAAAGGTGAACCTCCATGGGCAGCACGACAGTTGGCGTACGGGGCTCGGCGGCGTGCCGGTGGGCCGGCTCAGGCGGAGGACTTGTACACGCTCCATCCGCCGTCCACCACAAGACTGGCACCGGTGACGAAGGACGCCTCGTCGCTCAGCAGGAACGCCGCGCTCGCCGCGACCTCGTCCGGGCGGCCCAGGCGGCCCGCCGGGGTCTGCTCGACGCTGCGCGCCCGGTCCTCCGCGCCGATCTCGTCCCAGGCCCGGGTCAGGATGGGTCCGGGCAGGAGGGCGTTGACCCGAACGCCGGGTGCGTACTCCACCGCCAGCTGGCGGGCCAGTCCGGTCAGGCCCGCCTTCGCCGCCGCGTAGGCGGGACGTCCGGGCAGCCCCATGACCGCGTGCACGGACGAGACCAGGACGACCGCGCCCCGCGTGGCACGCAGGTCGTCGAGGCAGGCCCGTACGCCGAGGAACGCGCCGGTCAGCATGACCGACAACTGCCGGTGCCAGTCGGCCGGTTCGATCACGTGGGCCGCGCCGCCGCGCACCGTGTAGGCATTGCTGAGGAGTCCGGAAACCGGGCCGAAGCGGGCGCGGGCGGCCGCCACCGCCCGCGCCCACGCCTCTTCCTCCGCCACGTCACACGCCTGGAAGACGGCGCGACCGCCGCCGTCCCGGATGGCACGCGCGGTGCGCTCGCCCTCGTCGGCGTCCACATCGGCGATCAGGACTCCGGCCCCTTCCGCCGCGAGCCGTCGAGCCGTCGCCGCGCCGATCCCCTGGGCTCCCCCGCTGACGACCACGCAGCGGCCGACGAACCGCCGCCCGGGTCCCGCAGCCACGCCGTCGGTGAGATCGGCTGCCCACGACGACTCCAGCGACTCCAACGCCCCTTCTGACCCCAGGGGCCCCTCCGAATCCCCTGGCACCTCTGAACCGAACGCCCCGGAAGACTCAGAACTCACCGGCAACTCCCGCCTCTCGCACCGGCACACGGCAGCAGACGACACCCACCACGCCATTAACCCCCACAGGACACCTCGCCGCCAACACCCCCTGCTTGTCTGCCTTCCCCGCTCCGGCCGGTAGGGCAAGGGGTGAACGAAGCGGTACGGCGTAAGGGACGATCACCTTGTGGAGCAACTCATCGACCTCGACCAGGCGGCGGCGCAGCTCGAAGCGCGTCGGCAGCAGTGGACCGCCGTCGGCCTGGTGGCAGGGCCACTCACCTGGCGGGACGGTGCCGCGGCCTGGCCGCAGCGGCTCGAGCAGAGCCGTTCGCGGGTGGAGGCCCCGGACTCCATCGGCATCCACATCACCGGGCCCCAGGGCTCTGAACTCTCCGTGGTCCTGTTCCGGGGCGGCTGGGCCGACGTTGACTTTCTCGCCTGCCTCGGCGGAGACGAGGAAGTCGTGAGCGAGGCTCCGGGAGTCGGTTCGCCTCACGGGTTCGGGGATCTCCTCGACGGTTATGTGTCCCGGGCGTTCGGCTCGTCGGCCGCCGCGCGTTCGAGGTGATGGTGACCGTTCAGCGGAGCGCCTGGGCCCCCAGGACCGACAGCAGCCGCAGCTTCTCGTGGCTCTCGCTGCCGGGGACGGCCGTGTAGACGAGGAGCAGGTGCGACTGGTTCGGATCCAGGAGGGTCTGACAGGTCAGCTCCAGTGCCCCGACCTCGGGGTGGATGAAATGCTTCACCTCGGCGGGGCGAAGGCCGACCTCGTGCTCGTCCCACACCCGCCGGAACTCCTCGCTCTGAGCCAGCAGGAGATCGGCGTAGTGTGCCGCGCGCGAACCGGAACCCCGGAGCGTGACCACCCCGCGCAGGCCCGAGGCGAACATCCGGGTGAGGAACGCGTGGTCTTCCGGGGCATAGAGCTGCCGCGTGGCGGGGTCGGTGAACCAGCGGTAGCCGAGGCTGCGGGCGGGCCCGACGTGGGTGGTCAGGTCACCGGTGAGCGCCACGCCGAGCGGGGTTTGCCGCAGTGTCTCGCCGAGCTCGGTGACGATCTCCGCGGGGGTGTCCTGCAGACGGTCGAGGACACGCAGCAGCCCGGGGCTGATGTGCTCGCCGGTCGCGCCCCGCGGGGGCGGGGTGTGGCCGCCGAGCCGGAAGAGGTGGTCGCGCTCGTCGAGCGAGAGATGGAGGCCTTGCGCCATGGAGGCGATCATCTGCTCGGACGGCTGGGGTCCGCGCTCCCGCTCCAGCCGCGCGTAATAGTCGGCCGACATGTGGCACAGGGCGGCCACTTCCTCCCGCCGCAGCCCGCTCGTCCTGCGGCGCGGGCCCCGCGGGAGGCCGACGTCCTCGGGTTGCAGCGCCTCCCGGCGGCGCCGGAGGAAGTCCGCGAGGCCGGTCCGATCGATCACCGTGCGCGCCTCCGTCTCCGCGTATGCCTCCTACGATGCTCATTTCTACCGTCCGTGCACCCCGGCAGCCACGGTCTGTCGATCCCCCCTTCAGGAGTTGCCGCCGCCACGGCGCCGATCGAGGCTCGGTGACGTACCCGTGCACCGGCGCTGATCCGGCCGGAGTCCCGGAGTCCCGGAGTCCCGGAGTTCCGGAGTTCCGGAGTCCACGACCCACCACACACCCCCCAGGAGCGGGAACATGCCACGCAAACCCATCGACGTCACCGTCCCCGCCCTGGCCGGCAAGCGCGCCGTCGTCACCGGAGCCAGTGACGGCATCGGGCTCGGCCTGGCCGCGAGGCTCGCCGCGGCCGGGGCCGAAGTGCTCCTGCCCGTGCGCAACCCACGCAAGGGCGAGGCGGCGCTCACCACGATCCGTGAGACGGCACCCGACGCGGACGTGTCGCTCCGCGAGCTCGACCTCTCCTCGCTCGACTCCGTCGACGCGCTCGGCGAGACCCTTCATCAGGAGGGCCGGCCGATCCACCTCCTCATCAACAACGCCGGCGTCATGACCCCGCCCGACCGGCAGACGACCGCCGACGGATTCGAGCTGCAACTCGGCACCAACCACCTCGGTCACTTCGCCCTGGTGGCCCACCTGCTGCCACTGCTGCGCGCGGGCCACGCACGCGTGACCTCGCAGGTCAGCGTCGCGGCGAATCGAGGCGCGATCAACTGGGACGACCTGAACTGGGAACGCTCCTACGACGGCATGAAGGCGTACAGCCAGTCGAAGATCGCGTTCGGGCTCTTCGGCCTCGAACTCGACCGGCGCAGCCAGGCCCACGGCTGGGGCATCACGAGCAACCTCTCCCACCCCGGAGTCGCCCCGACGAGCCTCCTCGCCGCGCGCCCCGAGGTCGGACGCGCCAAGGACACCATGGGCGTGCGCCTGATCCGGGCGCTGTCCGCCCGCGGCATCATCGTCGGGACGGTCGAAACCGCGAAACTTCCCGCGCTGTACGCCGCCACCTCCCCCGACGCCAGGCGTGGCGGGTTCTACGGGCCTCGCGGTCCGGGGCACATGGGCGGCCCTCCCGGCGAACAGAAGCTCTACTCCCGCTTGCGCGGCGCGGAGGAGGCCCGACGCGTCTGGCAGATCTCCGAAGAGCTGACGAAGGCCTCCTTCCCCGACAGCTGAGATTCCCCCGGGGAAGTCGACGGACGTCTCACGCTCAGGCTCCTCACCGAGCAGCGAGGTCGATCGAGAACGTCACCCGGTCGAGGCCCGGGCCGTCGTAGTCCGGCTTCACGCCCGATGCCGTGAAACCGAGGCGCGTATGGAAGGACTGCGACGCGGTGTTCTGCGGACTGGTGATGCAGTGCACGTATCGGCGACCGTGTGAACGGGCGAGAGCGAAGAAGGCCCGGTACAAGGCCCGCCCGATGCCCTGCCCGTGCAGTCGCGGGTCGACTCCGACGAAGTGCACGTAGGCGGCGTCGAGTTCGGTCTGCGACAAGAAACCGACCAGAAAGGCCGCGACGTCCCCTCCGTCACCCTGCCGCCCGCCGACCTGCACCCCCTCGCGTTCGACCAGAAAGCTGGTGGTGGTGAAGTGCTGGAAGTACAGCCTGGGCAGGAGCAACGAACGCTCCAACACCCCCGCAGCCCCTTTCAGTCCACCCCACCACTCATCAAGGACGGCGAGCACCTGCGGATGGTCTCCCTCAACGGGATGCCGCGCCGTCAGACCACCAGGAAGAACGTCGATCATCGGTGCAGTCTGTCAGTAGACGCGGCCGATGACCGGGAAGCGGTGGCCATGCAGTGGCTCGTCTCGATGTGGAAGCGGACACGGCCGCCGAGAAGCACTCCGTGGGTCCGCTGAAAGGGCCCAACTCACGCGCAGTCTCTCGGCGGTTGCCGGAGGGCACGGTATCTGTCGAAGGCCTCCCGAGCGTCCGGAACGAACGCCTCGTGACGCACCAGGTCAGTCAACTCGCGCTCCGTGAACCAGGCGTGCCAAGCGATCTCCGAGGCGTCAGGTCGCACCGGGCCCTGCACCACGACCTCGTGCAGGCCGAGCCAGTAGGGGCTGATCACGCCCGCGCACAGGAACTTGAAACGAAACGCGGGCGCCCCTCGACCCCGAGCTCCTCCGACAGCTCCCGCGCGGCGCCCTCTTCGTACGACTCCCCCACCTCTGTGGCCCCGCCCAGCATCCAGTTGAACTGGCCCGGGAAGCGCGTCTTGTCCCCGGGTCGGCGATGAACAAGGATCCGCCCGGCGGCGTCACGACACACGATGGTCGCCACGCGGTGCAGCCAGCCATGCCGAATGGCATCGGCCCGGTCCACGACGGCCAACACCTGATCGTGATCGTCTACGCGTTCCACGGACTCACTCATGGCTCCCACGATGGCAGGAACCACTGACAGTCGGTGATGCGACGGATTGGCGGCCGGATCGACGGACGGGGTCGGTCTACTGGATGCTCCAGCGGTGCGGGTGGGCTGGATTCGTGGGGCATGCGAAGACGTTGAGTTCACCGGCGCGGCCGACGATGACCTTGGTGGGTGTGGCGAACGGGTGCGGAGTGAGGCCTTCTTGCTCCGTCGGTCTCCAGCTGCCGCTGCCACCGTCCCACTCGGAGCTGTCGATGGTCAGCAGCAATCGCATGGGCGTGGAGCAGGTCGGGCAGTCCATGGGAGACGGGTCGGTCGTGTGCCAGGACGCGAATCCGCCGACGCGCCATCCTGGTGGGATGGAGAGGTCGTACTGGTAGCGGATCACTCCGTGCTCGTCCTCGCCCCGGTACTCGTCGTCGCCGCCCTCCTGAGCCGCCTCTGCCTCTTCCTCAAGCGCCTCCTCCCAGGCGTAGATCCTCTCGCCCAGCGCCTTGGGAAGAAGGCCGGCGAACGGGTACGTCACCACCTGCTCCGGCTGCAGCACACAGGGCTTGGGCACATAACCGACGGCACCGACGACTTGCGGCTGCGGCGGAGCGGCCAGCACTTGGCCGACCTCCGCCGACCGCCGCCAGCGCAGGTGGAACAACGGGCCGTACCGGGACGGGCCGTGCGCGTCGAAAGGGCAGCAGAACACCTGGAGCAGGTCGCTGCCGTCCGGGCCGGCCGGCAGGTCGGGGATGTCCCGCCAGTACAGCTGGGCGAGGGCGACCATCGGCAGCGGATCTGTGTCGGAGACACCGGGCAGCCGGTGCCTGTGGTCCAGCTCGTCCAGGATTTGCCGGTCCTCCTCCGTGGGGCCCGAGAAGGGTGGGTGGGCCCACGCCCGCTCCAGGATCTCGCGCTCTCGGTGGATGTCCGCGGGACGGCGGCCACTTCCGCGACGGTGAGCCTCCGTGCACGCCGGCCACGGCTCGGCAACAGGCCACAGCATCGGCCCACCCACGGAACTGGCCTGCACGTCGGGGCTGCCCGGCCTCGGGTGAAGCCGGGTGGTGGTGCCTCGGTGCGCGGCCAACTCCGGAAAGAGCGCCTCGATGTCCAGTGGCCGCGGCGGTGTGGTCCTCGTCATGGCCCGACCCTAGTCACTCATTGGCCACGCTCAGCGTGCGCCCTCCGTGCCGCCCCTCACTCGCCGCCCCTCACCCGGTGGCACTCCCTCGCTGACGCTCCGGCCTAGAACTCCGTTTCGCAGGGCGGGAGTCCCGACGCCCTCACGAGAACGCTTCTGCCCGATCGGTTCGGAATCGGCGCGGCAGCCGCCCTCGGAAAACCGCTCTTCGGCTTCGCCGTGCCGGGTGGAGTACGGCGATGCCCGCCGGTCCCCGCCCTTAGGCCCCTGGCCCCTCTCGCCGTGGCGTCCGCCGCCGTCACGCCTGTCGCCGTCGCCCCTCTCTCCTCGGTCTTCCTCCCGGGCCTCCGTAGGCCCCGGCCTCGGTGCGCGGGACGAGGTGGGTTCGCAGGTCGATCCCGTGCAGACGTGCTCGCCACCGCGCGGCGCTCCGGCCCGGTCCTTGCCACCTTGGCCGCCCCTCCCACCCCTCCCATCCCTCTCACCCATCACACCCTTCACGGTGGGTTCGCCCCTTCCCTTGATCGAGCGGGAATTCGGGGAGCTCGTGGAGGAGTCGATCCTCCATCGCTGCTCCGGCGATCCGTCACGGTCCTTGACCACGGCCTCCGCTCCCTTGCGCGACGAGGCAGGCGCGACCGCCAGTCCTTCGTGCCACCGCGGCAACAACTCCCCCCGCGCAGTCAGGTCGTAGCGCACCTCGTCGGCATGCTCGGTGGAAGGTGCCACACAGGGTCCGAGGACGAGTACGCCGTCGTCCCGGTGGGAGTCGAGGCAGAGTTGAGGACTGGCGGCGCTGCTCAGGAGCCCGTTCTTGTCGTACGACCACTGCTGGCTCCCCGCGGCCGAGCACTTCGCGAGCTTCACCTCGGCGCCGGGCTTCGCCTTGCCCCGGATGTCGAGGCACAGATCCGCCTCCGTATTGCGGAGCCTGCCCTGGTCGGACCTGCCGGGGTACCCCGCCGATGTGGGCGGGGAGGTACCGGCGGAGGGCGGCTCGGGATCCGCGCTCGGTCGGGCGTCATGGCTTCCGGTCATGCCGGTCATCCCGGTCGGGGGAACAGCACCGTCGCCACCGCCGTCACCCGACGAGAGGGCGATGACGAGCACCGTCGCGACGAGGGCCGCGGACCCCACGGCCGCTCCGGTGCGCAGCGCCCTGGAGGGCGTACGCGTCGACGCGAGCGGGCCGCCGCCCGGCAGGTGACCGCTGCCCGGCAGGTGACCGCCGCCCGGCAGGGCGACGTGAGACGGCGGACGGTGTCGTCCGCCACCGCCCGCGTGCCTGCCGCCCTGACCGGCAGCCCCTGCGCCACGCTTCGTGGCTCCTCCTCGCCCCGGCCGCGACTCGAGGTAGCGGCGAGCGCCCCACCCGAGTACCGCTTCGGCAAGAAGCGTGCCCAACTCGCCCTCGACAAAGCTGAGTTGTTCGGTCACGTCACAGCAGTGGCGGCACGACGACAGATGCTGCTGGACATCGGGAAGCAAGGTGCCGCCGCGACGAATCGTGACGTCGAGGATTCGGTTGTAGAGGGGGCATTCCTCGGTGGGCGCGAGTTCCCGGTGACCGCGGAGGATGCCTGCCCTGAATTGCTCCCGCGCCTGCTCGAGGGCGGCGACGGCGAGGTCGGCACTCAAGCCCGACAAACCAGCCGGTATGGATATGTCGTCGGCCTCGACCGCGGAGTGCCAGAGCAGACACTGGGCGACTGCGGGAAGAGCCCAGAACGAGCGTGCGGCGAGTCGCCGCTTTTCGGGCGTCATGGTCGTCGCCGCCCGCATACCGCGACCGCCGGTGGGTTTGCGGAGTTCCGGCATAAGGGCGGATATTCGCTCGTCGACGGTCCATCCCCTGACCGTCTCCCGGACGGTCACCAGGAGATACGGACGCAGGGCCCCGCCAGGCTCGGCGCTCGCCATCTGCCCGAGCACGCGGTGGAAGGACGCCGCGGCGACCATCGAGGCCGAACTCGACCAGGCGGCGAGGCAGATGGCCGAGTAGTCGTACGTCGCCTGCCAGTGCCGGGCGAGCAGAAGCGCGACAGGCTGATCCGACTCCCCCTCCGCCTCGCCCCGCAGTCGCGCGGCGAGGCTCGTGTCGGATTCCTCGGGGCTCACACCGGCACGAGGGGGGTGGGTCGGGCGTGGGGGGTGGGGGGATTGCACGGAACCTTTTCCTTCCAAGCCGAAAGACGGCACGCGGAAAACAACACCCACCGAATAGGGGCGCCTGATTGGTGCATACCTATGGCCTACTGAGAGGGGAAACAGGATCAACAAACCGTGGACCGTCCGATACGGCCGACAGAAGACCTTTTGGGTCGACGGCACGAATCTCGAACAGGAAAGGCGGATCTGATCATTGCCGGAGCGCGAGGAAGCTCACCTTGGCACAGCCGACTCACGGGAAACAAGAAGTTCGAGTGACTTGCATTAAGGAAGAGAGAGGAACGCTGGCGTTACCTGCGGTACTCGCACCCGCTTTCGAAATCTACGGCGAATCGTCCAGTGCCACGGATACGGCGAGGGCCTCATCGAGGGCCGAGACCAGCCCGCTAGTAACGTCCGCGAAGTACGCGGAAGCCCACCGCTCCACGACGCTCAGGAAGCCCGAGAGGTCGTCCTGAACCGAGCCCAGAAGTTCCCGCAACTCCGCCCGGGGGATGGTGATGGGCACCCCTTCCTGGCGGTCCACGTCAGGCCAGAGCCGGATGACCGACCCTGCGTGCTCGACACGCGGTTCGGGGGAATGGCCGAGCCAAGGCTCCTCGCCGTCCAAAAGGCCGAACCAATCCCGCCAGTTCTCCAGCCCGAAGCAGCATCCGGGCGCGACCGTAGCCCCGGTGACGGTGTCTCGGACCCTCAGCCCGCCGGGCGCGACAACGCACTCGGCCGCCAACAACCGACGCAACTGCCCCACGCCGTCAGCGGCTTGACGCTCTCCACGCTTGCGCGGCCGGAGGTTGTAGCTGGTCAAGACCGCCATGGCAGTGCCGACCTGACGTGACGACAGGTCACCGCACAGGCGCAGGAGACGGTCCTCGGACGGCTCGGAAACGGGCCAGAGCGTAAAGCCCCGAGCCTCGTAGGTCTCCAACACGGCATCCATGATCAGCACGCCCTCAGTCTCCCCCACCATTCGGCGAGCGCCGGGCGCAGGTCATGCAGTCGGGCGCGGGCCACTATCCGTGGCTCGACGACGCCGAGCGATTCGTGGCGACCATGGCGGCGTTCCTGGGGTAGCGGCCCGGTGCCGGACCCTTCCGGCGACGTGTTGATCACTGAACGTGTGACCAGCGGAAATCAGGTCACACGAGGGGCATGACGCGTTTTGTGGTGGTGGGCCTGTTGGCGGCCTGCGCGGTGGGCGGTGTGCTGCTCGCCCTTCTGGCATCCCCGTGGTGGTGGCTCGCGGCGGCTCCGTTGCTGGCCGTGGCGCTGACCGGTGCGTACGACCTGGTGCAGCGGCGGCACTCCGTGCTGCGGAACTATCCGGTGCTCGGCCATCTGCGGTTCCTGATGGAGACGCTGCGCCCGGAACTGCAGCAGTACTTCGTGGAGCGCAACTACGACGGCAGGCCCTACGACCGCGACACCCGCAGCATCGTCTACGAGCGGGCCAAGGGGGTCGCCGCCGAGGAGCCGTTCGGCAGCGAGCGCGACATGGACGCCCGCGGCTACGAGTTCCTCGTGCCGTCCATGGCCCCGGTGGCCGTCCCCGACGAGCCGCCCCGCGTCCGGATCGGCGGCCCCGACTGCACCGAGCCGTACGACATGGCTCTCCTCAATGTCTCGGCGATGAGCTTCGGCTCGCTCTCCTCCAACGCCATCGTGGCGCTGAACACGGGCGCGGCACGCGGCGGCTTCGCCCACGACACCGGCGAGGGCGGCCTGTCCACACACCACCTGCGGCCCGGCGGTGACCTCGTCTGGGAGATAGGCACCGGCTACTTCGGCTGCCGCACCCGCGACGGGGACTTCGACCCGCGGCAGTTCGCCGACAAGGCCGCCCACCCTTCCGTGCGCTGCGTGTCGCTCAAGCTGTCGCAAGGCGCGAAACCGGGCATCGGTGGCGTCCTGCCCGGCAGCAAGGTCAACGCCGAGATCGCCTCGGTACGAGGCGTGCCCGAAGGCGAGACCGTCGTCTCGCCGCCGTACCACCGCGCCTTCTCCACCCCGCGCGAACTCGTCCAGTTCCTCGCCCGGCTACGGGAACTGGCGAACGGCAAACCGGTGGGATTCAAGCTGTGCCCCGGATCCAGGACCCAGTTCCTCGCCGTGTGCAAGGCCATGGTGGAGGAGGGGATCACCCCGGACTTCATCGTCGTGGACGGCGCGGAGGGCGGCACGGGGGCGGCGCCGCTGGAGTTCGCCGACCACCTCGGCATGCCGCTGCGGGAAGGTCTCTTCACCGTGCACAGCGCTCTGACGGGCACGGGCCTGCGGGACAAGATCCGCCTCGGCGCCAGCGGCAAAGTGGCGACGGGCGCCGACATCGTCAAGCGCCTCCTGCTCGGCGCCGACTACACCAACGCGGCCCGCGCGATGATGTTCGCCGTCGGCTGCATCCAGGCCCAGCGCTGTCACACCAACCGATGCCCGACCGGCGTCACCACCCAGGACCCGCGCCGCGCCCGCGCCCTCGACATCGTCGACAAGGCCGCGCGCGTGGCGCGCTACCAGAAGGCCACCGTCCACAGCGCGCTGCAGATCATGGCCGCGATGGGCGTCAACGACCCCGCGCAGCTCGGCCCTCATCTCCTGCGGCGCCGCGAGGACCACGGCGAGTTCCGGTCCTACGCCGAGCTGTACGAGTGGCTGTCCCCCGGCGAACTGCTCACAGCGCCGCCGGCGAGCTGGGCCGCCGACTGGCGGGCAGCGGACCCGGACGCCTTCACGCCCTGACGACCGCGCCGACCGGACCGCCCGGACGCCCGGACCACCCACACGCCCGGACCACCCGCACGAACGCCCTGCCGCCAGCCCTGTCCGCTGATCCAGAAAGGAACATCTGATGACCCGCACCGTTGCCCGCGTAGTGATCGACGCCTTGGAAGAACTCGGAGTGCGCCATGTGTTCGGCGTGGTGGGGGACGCCCTGAACCCCTTCACCGACGCCATCCGCGCCAGCAAGTCCGTCGAATGGGTGGGCTGCCGCCACGAGGAGGCTGCCGCCTTCGCCGCAGGCGCCCAGTCGCAGCTCACCGACACCCTCGGGGTCTGCATGGGCACCGTGGGCCCCGGCTCCGTACATCTGCTGAACGGCTTGTACGACGCCGCCAAGAGCGGCACCCCGGTACTCGCCATCGCGGGCCAGGTGCCCCTCGCGGAGGTGGGCACCGACTACTTCCAGGAAGTCGACAACGACCTCCTCTTCCGTGACGTCGCCGTCTTCCGCGCCACCGTCACCTCCCCCGAGCAACTGCCCGGCCTCCTGGAGATCGCCGCGCGCACCGCGATCGGGCGCCGCGGTGTGGCCGTGCTGACGGTCCCCGGCGACGTCGGCGACAAGGAACTGCCGAACGACCGGCCGACGCGGCTCTCCGTCGCCCAGTCCGCCAACCGGCCCGACGACCCGGTGCTCGACGAGGCCGCCGCAGCCCTCTCCGACGGCGGCAAGGTCACCATGCTGGTCGGCCGCGGAGCGCGCGGCTCCCGCGAGGACGTCCTCGCGCTCGCGGAGCGGCTCGCGGCTCCCATGGTGCTCACGCTCAAGGCCAAGGAAGGCTTCGAGGGCGACAACCCCTACCAGGTCGGCCAGACGGGCCTGATCGGCAATCCGGCCGCCGCGCACGCCATGGACCACGCCGACACGCTGCTGCTGCTCGGCACCGACTTCCCGTACCGGGACTGGTATCCCGAGGGCAAGAAGGTCGTCCAGGTCGACCGGGTCGCCGAGCACATCGGGCGGCGCGTCCCGGTCGAGGTGGCCCTCGCCGCCGACGTCGGCCCCACCGTGCGCGGACTCCTGGAGCGGCTCGAGCGGCGTACGGAGCGCGGGCACCTGGACGGAGCGCGGGAGAAGTTCACCAAGTGGCAGGAGGGACAGCAGCGGCTCGCCTCGCCCGGACACGATCGCGGACTGATCGGTAAGGTCCGCTCCGCGTTGGACAACCGCGATCACCTCGTACGTCCGGAAGCGCTGGCCGCCGCGGTGGACGCCCTGGCGGCCGACGACGCCGTGTTCACCTCGGACACCGGCATGGCCACCGTGTGGCTCTCGCGCTTCGTGGAGATGCGCGGTTCCCGTCGCCTGCTCGGCTCGTACAACCTCGGCTCGATGGCCAACGCGATGCCGCAGGCGATCGGCGCGCAGCTCCTCGACCCCGACCGGCAGGTCGTCGCCTTCTGCGGCGACGGCGGTCTGGGGATGCTGCTCGGCGACCTCATGACCATCCGCAGCCGACAGCTTCCGGTGAAGCTCGTGGTCTTCGACAACCAGCGGCTCGGGATGGTGAAGCTGGAGCAGGAGGAGGCGGGGCTGCCGGAGTTCGGCACCGAGCTCGACAACCCGGACTTCGCCGCGGTCGCGGAAGCCCTGGGCATCACCGGCATCCGCGTGAGCAGGGCCGAGGATCTCGCCGGGGGCGTCGGCAAGGCCTTCGCCACGCCGGGACCCGTCCTTCTGGACGTCCTCACCAACCCCGAGGAGATCGCCGTGCCGGCCAAGCCGACCGTCCAGCAGGGCTGGGGGTTCGCCATCGCCAAGGTCCGCGAGAACCTCACCAGCCCCGGCGGTCACTGAGAACCCGGCGGTCACTGAGAAAACCCGGCCGTCACTGAGAAACGGAAGCGTTCGTCACGTATTGGCGGCGCCAAGTCGGGCACTCGGACTCTGTCCGGCTCTGGACCCAACCCAACCGAAGAGCTCGGAGAGGTCGACGAGCTCAGGCCGGCCAGGAGGCCCGTAGTGGAACAACCCCTAGTGGAATAAATGGCCACACCGGGGGAAAAGCCGCAATATGGACTCGACGCCAGCACGCCGCCGAATCCGCCACGCCAGACCGACTCTCGACAACAGCCCTTCGCAGCTGCGGGCCAAGGCCGTCGCGGCGCTGAGATCTCACCCATCGAAAGGCACTCGTACCTCATGAGCGACGTCACAGGTAAGGCGACCACCAACGACGCCGGCGCGCCGGTCGAAAGCGATGAGCACTCGCTCACCGTCGGCGCCGGCGGCCCCATCCTCCTGCAGGACTCCTATCTGATCGAACAGATGGCGCAGTTCAACCGGGAGCGGATTCCTGAGCGGCAGCCGCACGCCAAGGGCAGCGGCGCCTTCGGCCACTTCGAAGTCACCGGAGACGTCAGCTCCTACACGAAGGCCGCCCTCTTCCAGCCGGGCACCAACACCGACCTGGTGATCCGCTTCTCCACCGTCGCCGGTGAGCGCGGGAGCCCGGACACCTGGCGTGACCCGCGCGGATTCGCGGTGAAGTTCTACACCACCGAGGGCAACTACGACATGGTGGGGAACAACACCCCGGTCTTCTTCGTGAAGGACCCGATGAAGTTCCAGCACTTCATCCGGTCCCAGAAACGCAGGGCGGACAACAACCTGCGTGACCACGACATGCAGTGGGACTTCTGGACCCTCTCGCCCGAGTCCGCCCACCAGGTCACGTGGCTGATGGGTGACCGGGGCATCCCGCGCACCTGGCGCCACATGAACGGTTACACCTCGCACACGTACATGTGGATCAACGCGCAGGGCGAGCGGTTCTGGGTGAAGTACCACTTCAAGACCGACCAGGGCGTCGAGCACTTCACGCAGCACGAGGCCGACCAGATGGCCGCGGCCGACACGGATTACCACACCCGGGATCTCTTCGAGCACATCCGGGACGGGGACTACCCCAGCTGGACGCTGTACGTGCAGATCATGCCGTACGAGGAAGCGGCCACCTACCGCTTCAACCCGTTCGACCTGACGAAGGTCTGGCCGCACGGTGACTACCCGCTGGTCGAGGTCGGCAAGATGACCCTGGACCGCAACCCCACGGACAACCACGCCGAGATCGAGCAGGCGGCCTTCCAGCCGAACAACCTGGTCCCCGGCATCGGCCCGAGCCCCGACCGCATGCTGCTCGCCAGGCTGTTCTCCTACGCCGACGCACACCGCTACCGCATCGGCGGCAACTACCAGCAGCTGCCGGTCAACGCCCCGATCGTGCCCGTCCACACGTACTCCAAGGACGGGGCCATGGCGATCCACAAGCGGCAGGACCCGGTCTACGCACCCAACTCCAAGGGCGGCCCGGCCGCCGACACGGCCCGCTACGGCTCCCCGCCGAGCTGGTACGCGGACGGCGACATCACCCGGGCTGCGTACGTCGACCACGCCGAGGACGACGACTGGGGCCAGCCCGGCACCATGGTGCGCGAGGTCCTCGACGACGCCGCACGCGACCGTCTCGTGGACAACGTCGTCGGACACCTGCTCAACGGAGTGACCGAGCCCGTGCTCGTCAGGGCCTTCGAGTACTGGTCGAACATCGACAAGTCCATCGGTGAACGCATCGAGCAGGGCGTGCGCGCCAAGGCGAACGAGAAGGACCCCAAGGCCGCGGAGCAGTCCAACCCGGCCCGCAGCAGCATGCAGGACAAGGCCTGACCGAAGCTGCCAGGCCCGTACGCGTCGGCCGTTGCCCGTGGGGGGCAGCGGCCGACGCTCCTTGTGCGGGGCCAGGTCCTGGCAGGTCGTGCGCGAAGGGGGTCAGTTCCAGGGGTCGGTGAACGACCTGCCGGGCACGGGCTTGGCGATGAGCGCCACCGCGATGAAGAAGTTGACCTGCCCGATCGCGAACATCAGCGTGGCGAGCGCCTTTGCCTCGTAGTGCTCCGCCGCCCGGGCGTACAGCTCGTCGGAGACCCTCTCACCGTGCGTGGACGGCTGGAGCACGGCCTCGACAAGCGCCAGCGCGGCTCGCTCCGCCTCGGTGAAGTACGGCGAGTCCTGCCAGCTGGCCACCGATGTGACGCGCTCCTCCGACTCCCCCGCCTTGCGCAGGAATCCGGTGTGCAGAACGGTCAGATAGGTGCTGCCGACGATCTGACCGGCACGCAGCTGGACCAGGCTGATCGTGGAACGCGGTATCGAGCCGTTGCCGGTGACCTTGAAAAGCGCCGCCGACACCGCCGCGAGCTCGGGGACGAGCTCCGCGGGGTCCTCGGTCATCCGCGGCGCCGTCGGGATCTGTGCCGTGATCGAACGTGTTGCCATCGCTGTCTCCTCAGGGTTTTCACGTCGCTGTTACTGCCCTGACGGAGCGCGGCAGACAAATGTGACCGCCGGGCCGGTCACCCCTCCGGGACCGCGAAGTCGCACCAGACGGCCTTGCCCTCGCCCCGGGGCTCGATCCCCCAGCGCGAGGCGACCGCCTCCACCAGGACCAGGCCGCGGCCCGAGGTGGCGGTCTCCACCGGGGACTTCTTGCGGGGGCGGGTGCTGGAGCGGTCCTTCACCCAGAGGCGGACGCGGCGAGGCGGCCCCGTGAGGACCTCCAGGGTGAGAATGGCGCCTCCCTCGGTGTGGACCAGGGCGTTGACGAGCAGTTCGCCTGCGGCCACCTCGACATCGTCGGCGACCGCCCCAAGACCCCACGACGCGAGGTGTTCCCGTAGCGCCGCGCGCGCGTCGGCGAGCCCCTCGGGGTCGGCCTGGTGGATGTACCGGTGGATGCGCGGTTCGTGCAGCGTCCCCGGGTCGGGGAGCCGGCGCAGGACAAGGAGCGCCACGTCGTCGCTGCTTCCCCATCTCTTCCAGAGCGCGCGGGAGAGATGGTCGGCCAGGTCCTCGGCACTCTCGGGACCTGCGGACAACACCTCGGCGAGGTTCTGGATCCCCGTGTCGAGGTCCAAGCTGGCGTCCTCCACGAGTCCGTCCGTGCACAGCACCATGGTCTCGCCCGGCACGAGGTCGAGCCGCACCTCGGGGTAGTCCTCCATGCCGAACTCGGTGGCGAGCCCCAGCGGCAGCCCGCCGCGGACCCGTGGCACGCCCACACGGCCGTCCACGTGCCGTACGAGGGGCGGCAGATGGCCCGCCCGCACGGCGCGCACGATGCCGGTGGCGGGGTCGAACTGGGCGTAGGTGCAGGTGGCGAAGCGCTCGGTGTCCAGCTCGGCCAGGAAGCGGGAGGCACGCGAGAGCACCGTCGCGGGTGGGTGTCCCTCACCGGCGAAGGCCCGCAGGGCGATGCGAAGCTGCCCCATGATGGCCGCGGCGTGGGTGTCGTGTCCCTGTACGTCGCCGACGACCACGCCGATGCGTCCTCGGGGCAGGGTGATGACGTCGTAGAAGTCGCCTCCTACGTCGCGACCGCCCCAGGCGGCGTGATAGCGCACGGCGACCTGGGCGTCCGCGACCTCGGGGACTCCGCGGGGCAACATCGTGGCCTGCAGGCTCTTGGCGAGGTCGCGTTCCTCGTCGAACAGCATGGCGCGCTGCAGGGACTGGGCGACGATGCCGGAGAGCCCGATGCACAGGTTGCGGTCCGCGTCGGTGAAGTCCTTGCGGCCACGGTAGAAGAGCGCGAGGCCGCCGATGGCGCGGTCCTGCGCGACCAGCGGCAGGAACGCCGCCGAGTCGAGTTCCATGTGCTCGATGTAGGGCCCGAGACGGCGAAAACGCCGCCCGAGGTCGGGCAGCGAGCCCACGAAACGTGGCTGCCTCGTCAGGACTGCCTCGGCGAGCGGCTGCGACTCGTCGACCTTGTGCAGCTTGAGTTCGTCGAGGGCCTGCATCGTCTGGCCCACCAGGGCGATGAGCTTGAGGTTCTCGCCTTCGACCAGGCCGAGGACCAGGCCGTCGGCGGCGAACCGGTCAAGGCCGCTCGCACCGGACAGTACGGCCACCACGTCGTCGACGGTGACGGCCCGGGAGAGGGCCTGGGTGGTGCCCTGCACCATCAGGGCGACGCCCTGCCTGCGCTCCTCCCGCGGGTCGGTCGCCGCGAGCTGGGCCCCGTCGTCCGATGCGGTGCGCACGACGCCGACTGCGCGCACGGCCCGGCCCGCGTCGTCGCGCAGGATGCGTCCACGGGCGTGCGTGAGGTGGACCGAGCCGTCACGGTGCCGGGCGCGGAAGTAGACGCCGAAGAGGTCCACGCCCGTGGTGTCCGCCTCCGTCACGGCGAAGCTGATGCGTACGGCCTCTTCGGGGGGCACGCGTCCCCGCAGCGAGGTGACCTTGCCGCGGAACTCTTCGGGGCGCAGGTCGAGCACCGCGAGGGCACTGGCATCGAGCCGGAGTTCACCGCTCTCCAGGTCCCAGTCGAAACCGCCCGTGCCGGTCAGGAGCAGGCACTGTTCCAGGTCGATGTGTGACTTCTTGGCTGACGTCATGGCTGTCTCCGTATGCCGCTCGGTCACCATAAGCGCCAGGAGCCGCAGGCGCGCGGCCGTCGCCTCCCGGCCGACCCGCCCAGGACAGTCCAGGACCGGACAGGACCGTCCAGAAAGTGGACAACGTCCTTCCGGTGATCCATCGCGGCAACGGGGTAATCGGGTGTTCCGCGGCCCCGACGGCCGCGGATGACACCGGAGGGCGCGGACGCGCCTTCGGGAAGGAGCAGACGTGGTCAGGGGCAGCAGAACCATGGCGGTCGCGGTCGCCGGAGCGGCTTTAGTGGCTCTGGCCGGTTGCGGTGGCGGCGAATCGGACGACAAGCCCAAGCAGCCGTTCGCGGGCAAGAGCGCCGATCAGATCGCGGCTGACGCGGTCAAGGCGACGGAGCAGGCCGATTCCATGCACATGAAGGGGACCGTGCAGCAGTCGGCGGGCACCACGATGACCGTCGACCTGTCGGTGGACAACAGCAAGAACTGTGACGGCAGCTTCCAGGCGGAGGGCGCGTCGGCCGACGTCCGGAACACGAAGGGGACGTTCTACCTGCGGGGCGACGAGAAGTACTGGCAGCAGGCCCTCAAGGGTCAGGCCGGTGGCGACAAGATCGTGCCGAAGGTGGCCGACAAGTGGGTGAAGGCACCCGCCGACGACGCGACGACGAAGGGCCTGTGCGACAAGAAGGCGCTCATGTCCTCCATGGACGAGGACAAGTCGGACCGCAAGGGAATGAAGAAGGGCTCGACGACGGACGTCGACGGTACCGAGGCGATCCAGCTGACGAAGAAGACCTCCGGCGGTGAAACCCTCACCATGTACGTGGCCACCGAGGGCAAGCCGTACATCCTGCGCACGACGTCGAAGGGTGGCGAGAAGCCCAACTCCTCCACCTTCAGCGACTACGGCAAGCCGGTCAGTCCTGAGGCACCCGCGCCCGGCGAGACCGTCGACCTCGAGAAGCTCGCCGCATCCGCCCAGAAGGCGTGACGCGCGACGGTCCGAGTGACGTTTTCGCATGGTCAGCCCCTTGAGGGGTACCGGAGTGCCATGCCTCACCGGCCCGGAGAACCCGTGGCCACTCCCCCGTCCAGAAAGAGGTGCGTATGTCCGCGTCCCTGCTCGAGTCCGTCGACGTCCAGGCGCCGGTTTCCGTCGCCTGGGACCTGTGGAGCGACGTGACCCGCTGGCCGTCGTTCCTCAGCCACGTACGGCTGGTCGAGCCGATGGACGAGCGACGCTTCGCGTGGCAGCTTGAACTGCCCGGTGCGGAGAAGAACTTCGTCGCCGAGCTCACCGAGGTGGTGCCCGAGAACCGGATCGCCTGGCACACCGTCGAGGGGGTCGATCACGCGGGTGTGGTGACCTTTCACCGCCTCAGCGACACGACGAGCCGGGTGACGCTCCAGATCGAGTACGACCCCAAGGGCTTCGTCGAACACCTCGGCGCTCTCACCAATCTCGACTCCACCCTGGCCAACTACGACCTGGGGGAATTCCAGAAGCTCGCCGAGAAGACGGCGCTGTCGCTGTAGCCCCCTGGCAGGGCCACTGACGGGAGGGCGCCGGGCCCGCATCCGCGGATGCGGGCCCGGCGCCCTCCCGTCGTGTCGTGGGTCAGGCCGCGTCGCTTTGCTGCTCGGCGGCGGACGCTCGATGACGTCCCGCGTGCCCCTCCCCGCGGACGAGGCGAAGGTGGCGTACGCGCCGATCGGTTCTCGGCCACGCTTCCCCGTTCAAGCGGTCCTCTATGCGGTCCATGGCGATGATCAGGAGTCCCATGGCCGGCAGGAGCAAAAGAGCGACAACTAGCATCGGCTGCGTCCTCCTCGCGGCTTCTCTCCTCGCCTGCCCGTGGACGGCGCGCTCACGGCCCCGAAGTCATGAAGAGACTGCAACGCTCTCTTCACATCTACCGAGCGCAGTGACCTTGGTCCCGCGACTGATGACCTTGGTCCCGTGTCCGGGGTTCCCGGATGGACAGTGATCCCAGTGTCGGACGGCGGAGCACATGCCGCCACTCGCACAAGGGAAGGAACGAGCTCGTGGGCATCATCGCCTGGATCCTCATCGGCCTCATCGCGGGGGCCATCGCCAAGGCCCTCACCCCCGGCAAGGACCCCGGAGGCTGCCTGGTGACGATGCTGATCGGCATCGTGGGCGGGCTGCTCGGCGGCTGGCTCGGCAAGGTGGTCTTCGGTGTTCACTCGGTCAACGGGTTCTTCCACCTGTCGACCTGGATCGCCGCCATCGTCGGTTCCGTGATCGTCCTGATCCTCTATCGCCTGGTCACCGGAGGGCGAAGCCGCTAGCCCGCGGGCGGGCTGATGGCGGTACATCGATTCCGCCATTCGAATTAGATCGCATGTTCGAATCATTCGGTACACTGGCCGCATGGCAACGCACCAGCTCCAGGGCTCGCTCTTCGATCAGAGCGACGACGTGCGCCTGGGCTCTCTGGACGGCATCCGCAGGACGGCCCTCGGCGACGGTGCGTGGATCGACCTCCTGCCGGGCTGGCTCAGTGGCGCCGACACCCTGTTCGAACGACTGGCCACGGACGTGCCGTGGAAGGCCGAGCGCCGCCAGATGTACGAGCGGGTCGTGGCCGTCCCGCGCCTGCTCGCCTTCTACCGCGCCGGAGAACCGCTCCCCCACGCCGTGCTCGACGAGGCCCGCGCGGCCCTCTCCGCGCACTACGCCTCCGAGCTCGGCGAGGCCTTCACGACGGCCGGCCTGTGCCACTACCGCGACGGGCGCGACAGCGTGGCCTGGCACGGCGACCGCATCGGCCGGGGCGCCCGCGAGGACACCATGGTCGCCATCCTCTCCGTGGGAGCCCCCCGCGACCTGCTGCTGCGCCCACGCCGCGGCGGCGAGGTCGTCCGACGCCCGCTGGGGCACGGCGATCTGATCGTGATGGGCGGCTCCTGCCAGCGCACCTGGGAACACGCCATCCCCAAGTCGGCAAGGGCTGCGGGCGGGCGCATCAGCATCCAGTTCCGACCGCATGGAGTACAGTGACCGGCCGTCAGCCGTCGTACGGGAGCGGCGGCGTGCGGCGAGCCCGCTGCATGCGCTACAGTTGATCTTGCGTCTGCGGCCAGGAACTCCTGGCAACGGACCCGGCGTTGGTCGTCCAAGGAAAGACGCCCCGCTTCCTGCGGGGAAATGCAGGTGCAAGGCCTGCCCAGCGCTCACAGCAAGCCCCGGTCCCGGGTAAGGGACCGGGGCTTTTTTCTGCCCGGTCGAACACGAGGAGTGCACATGCACCCATTGGCGGTCGAACAGAACTTCCGGACGCGGGCGAACCGACTGCAGGGCTGGGGGATCGGGTTGCTGGCATGTGCCTCGCTGCTCTGGCTCTATGCCGCATGGCAGGTGTTCACCTCGTACGACTCCACGTACAACGCTGTGGACTGCCCCGCCCCGGTCAACGCCGAACCCAGGGATCTCTACTACGAGGGCCCCGCCGGCGCACACACCGATGCACTGCAGTGCGCGTCCGACCGCAGCTGGCCCCAGCCGCTCGCGGCATTGGTGGTCTCCGTCCCGCTGACGGCGATAGGCAGCGGGCTGTTGACCGCGGGATACGTCAGCATCCGCCTGCGCAACCACCAAGACGACTTGGAGAGCGCTCAGAACTGAGGCCGCGCAAGGTGGCCGGCTGCCGACTGTGCCAGTGAGGGGATCGCCGGGTGCCAGGGGCGGTTTTGGGGCCCTGTCAGGGCGAGGGTGCGGGATGTGTCGGGGTTCAGGGGCAGCAGGGTCAGGTCGGGCGGGAGCAGGGAGCGGGAGGCCTCGGACAGGACCGTGACACCGATGCCCGCCTGCACCATGCCGATCAGCGTCGTCAGGTCACGCACCCGGTGGGCGGGGGCGAAAGGAAGCCCGGCCCGCGTGTGGATCGTACGGATGCGGGCCTCGCAGTTGTCGGGCGAGATCAGGAAGCTGTCGTCCGCCAAGTCCCCGATGTGCACGCGTGGTTCGTCCGCCAGGGGGTGGTCACGGGGCAGCACGGCCCGGTAGTGGTCCTCGGCCAGGTGGATGCCGGGCCCCGGCGGCGGGTCGATCACGATGGCCGCGTCGGCCACGCCGTCCGCCAGCCAGGCGGACACTTCCGAGCTGCTGCCCTCGAAGACCCGCACCGTGACCCCCGGTTGGTCCTCCGCCCAGTGCCGGAGCAGGCCGGGGATCAGCCCCTGGCAGACCGTCGGCGTGCAGGCCAGCCGGACGGTGCCGGACAACGTCTCGGCGGCCTCGGCCGCGATCCGTTCCACGGACCGTGACGCCGACAGGGCGGTACGGGCGTGCGGCAGGACCCGCTCCCCCAGCGCCGTGGTGCGCGCCGGCGCGGAGCGGACCAGGAGCGGAGCCGTCAGCTCGCGTTCGAGGCTGGCTACGGCGTGCGACACGGCGGACTGGCTCATGCCCAGCTCGTCGGCCGCCGCGCTGAAACCGCCCGCTTCGACCACGGCGACGAAGGCCCTCAGCTGGGGAAGATTCACGGTCATGCGGCGGCCTCATAGAGCTATGACTTCGGTGCGTTGGATCCATCGTCGCAGGTCGGCGAGTGTTGCTCCGTGCCGCCGACGCCCGCCGGCACGACACAGAGCGCGTACCGAGGAGAGCCATGCCGTACATCCGTGTCACCGTCACCGACGCCGACCTTCCCGCCGCGACACAGCGCGCCCTGGCCGAGGGCCTCACCGGTCTCGCGGTGACGGCCCTCGGCAAGTCCCGTGCGCGAACCATCGTCCACCTCGACGTGGTCCCGGCCGCCCGGTACTACGTCGACGGCAAGCAGCTGACCGGCGCGCTCGACGCGCATGTCGAGGTCAGCATCACCCTCGGCACGAACAACGCCGCGGAGAAGGCGGCCTTCATCGCCGAGGCCGGGGGGCTCCTGACGGGCGTCCTCGGGCCGCTCGCCCGGGGCGGGGTCGCGTTGCACGAGCTGCATCCCGAGAGCTACGGCTACAACGGGGTGACCCAGTTCGACCACTACCGGCGAACCGCCTCGGCGGCGGCGCCCAGCACCGCGGGTGTCGGGCCGTCGGGGCGGACGGTGATGCCGTAGACGGCCCCTTTCGGGGTGGAGCGGAAGCGCGGGACGTGGGTCGGCAGCAGAAGTTCGAGGAGGGCGGTCGACTCGCGGAGAGCGAACTGCAGGCCCAGGCAGGCCCGGGGGCCGATGCCGAACGGGAAATAGCTTCCCGGGTGGGCCGGGCGTCGACCGGGTGCCGTGAAGCGCGCGGGGTCGAACCGGCCCGGTTTGTACCAGAGTTGGGGGTCCCGGTGCGTGAGGTAGGGGCAGACCAGTACGTCGGTGCCCGCCTCGATCTCGTACCCGGTGAGGTGGTCGTCCTGCGCCGCGCTGCGCGGCAGTATCCAGGCGGGCGGATAGAGCCTAAGCGCTTCGTGGACGAGCGCCTGGATGGCCTGCTGTCGCTCGGGCGAGCCGTCGGCGCCCGCGGCGAGGGCCCGGTCCCGTGCCTCCGGGTTGCGGTCCAGCAAGAGACAGAGCCAGGTGAGGGTCGTGGCGGTGGTCTCGTGCCCGGCGACGAGCAGGGTGACGAGTTCGTCGCGGATCAGCCCGTCGGTGTACTCGGGGCGCGTCTCGGCGGCGTCGAGCAGTACGTGCAGCAGGCCAGGGCCGTCGGGCCCTGCCTCGTGGCCGCGCGCGGCGGCGATGGCGCGGCTCGCCACCGCGTCGATGCCGGCCAGTTCGGCGGCGACCGCTCCCCGGGCCGCGGCGCCGTCGGCTGGCAGGCTGGGCAGGGCGGCCACCACGGCGGGTACGGCGGTCAGTTCGCTCTCTGTCTCCGCGTCGAGGGGGTGACCCGTCAGGGAACGCCAGATGGTGTCCAGGGCGAAGCGGCGCATCTCGTCGCCGACGTCGAATTCCTGCCCCGTACGGGCGTACTCGGCCCAGCGCGCCGCCGAGGTCCGGGCGGCCCCGGCGATCCGCTGCTCGTAGCGACGCATGCCCCGGCCGGTGAACTGGGCCTGGAGCAGCTTCCGTTGGCTCTGCCACGCCTCGCCCGTCGCGGCCAGGACTCCGTCACCGATCAGCAGTCGGGCGCGGTGTGAACGCTTCACGTACCGGCCGGGGTGGAGGGCGAGCACGTGCTGTACGGCCTCGGGGTCGGTGACCAGGACGGTCGGTCGCGGACCGGTACGGAAGGCGGCCACCCCGCCGAGCTGTTCGCGCACCCGGGCGAGGAGATCGATGAGTTCCCCTCCCCCGGCCTGCCACTGTGCGACCTGGGCGGGGTCGAGCTCGGGTACGCGGCGAGTGGCCACAGGGCTGCTCCTGGTCGGCGGCTGACCGTTGTCGTCAAGGACGCGGGGGTCATCGAGGTCGGTCTTGCGACACGCACTGTAGGTGAGGCCGCGCGGCACGCAACAGGACGCCTCACGCACGCACTTGGCGAGCCGAAGGAGCCGGGCCTCGGTTGGAGAGCCCGGCCCCTCGCGACGACCGGACGGTCAGACGCGGTCGGCCGCGATCAGGACGTACTGGAAGGAGCCGTCCTTGTACGAGTTGATGAACGCCTCCTCGATGCCGGTGACCAGCGACGACGTGGCCCGCAGCTCCCAGTAGGGCAGGGTCGCGGGCGTCAGGTCGATGACGGCCTGCGGCACGAGACGGTTGTCGGCCATGGCGCGGAGATACTCGCGGCGGGAGTGGATGTTGCACTCGAAGTGCGCGTTGATCTGGGAGACCCACTTCGAGGGCTGGCCGTACCGCGGGTTCCAGCAGCCGGTGATGGTCACATAGCGGCCGCCGACCTCGAGGATCCGCGAGTGCTCGGAGAAGAGGTCGTGCAGGTCGACGTACATGCTCGACTCGTTGTTCCACGAGCCCGCGGCCTGCCCGGTCTCGAAGGGCATGTCGAGCATGTTGCACACGCGGGCTCGGACATGGTCCTCGATACGGAGTTCCTGGGCGCGCTGGTTGGCGAAGTCGGCCTGCTTGGCGGACAGGGTGACGCCCTCGACCTTGCAGCCGAAACGCTGGTGGGCCATCACCATCGAACCGCCACGGCCGCAGCCAGCGTCCACGAGCGTGCCGTCACGCCCGACGGAGCCGAGGTTGTCCAGGAGGACCTCGGCCTGCGCGGACTCCAGGCGGTGCAGCTCGGTGATCAGCTTCTTCTCGTGCTCGCTGTCGCCGGCGTCCCCCAGGGCGGCGTGGTCGACGTCCCCGATGCCGTAATGGTGGTGGTAGAGCCCGTCGACGTCGCCCAGACGCAGGTTCACGGGCCGCGCCTCGTTGTTCCAGTAGCGCGCGATGTCGCCTTGGTAGGGCGTCGCCGGGGCGGGGACGAACGCGGTGGCACCGCTGACGGTGGTGAGTTCAGTGCTGGTCACAGATGATTCCGTCCTTACCAGAAATCGGGCAGGCTGTAGCGGTAGGTGTTGGTCTGGTGCCAGTGGTGGTTGCCGTCGACCCACACGGCCACGCCGCGCAGGAAGCGCAGCACGCTCGGCACGGGGCAGGCGGTGGCCACGGCGGCGGCTTCGGCCTCGAAGTCGTGCATGAGGTCGTTGTGGACCTCGACCGCCTTGAGGTAGCCCTCCCGGTCGGAGACGTTCTCGCGATCGGCGATCACCACGGGCAGGTTCAAGTGCCGTCCGGGACTGGCGAGTTCCTTGGTGTACGAGTACAGGTCGTTGACGATGGTGCTGGCGTTCCCGGCGAGCGCGATGACCCGCTGCACGTCGGGCCGGGCGTGCAGGTCCGCGGGGAGTTCGTAGCCACCTACGGTGTCGGTGATGGCGGGGCACGGGCGGAAGTTGTTGAACTGCCGCATCGCGAGGTACTCCCACACTCCGGGGGTGTGGTCCGTCTGGGCCCAGGCGCCCTCCGCGAGGTACCCCAGGTGCAGTCGCGCCATGTCGTGCCGGAAGCGGTCGGCCTGGGAGGGGGTGGCCTGTTGGACGAAGTACTCCATCGCGGAGCGGTAGGCGCGCCGCGGGGCGTCCGCGTGGAGCGACTCGGCCCACTGCGGCTGGTATTCCTTCGTGGCGTGCAGGGGGTCGAGTGCGGTGTGTGCCAGGAGAAGGCGTCCCCCGAGGCCGATGGGCGAGCCGCCGTGGTCCTCGCAGTAGCAGTCGTCGACCGCGTTCTCGGCGACCATGAGCCGGGTGGCGACCATCAGATGTTCGATGGTCGGGGCGTCCGGATGGCAGGCGACCATGTACCGCCCGACCAAGAAGCCGTCGAACTGGCCTTCCCACTCGTCGGGGTACAGCTCGACCTCGTCCACCGCCCAGTCCTTGATCCTGCGGCTGACCTCCGCCACCCGGGCGGGGTCGGGCTCCGGCACGGGGTGGTAGTAGAGGCCCGGGATCTGAAGCGCCTCCGCCGGCGCCTCGGTCTCCTGGGGCTCCTTGGGCTCCTTGGGCTCCTTGGGCGCCGGCGGCTGCGGCTCCTCCCGCCGGCCCAGCTGGAGGCCCGCCGTGCCGAGACCGCTGGGGCCGCGCAGGATGCGCTCCAGGGCAGGGATGGTGGGCGGGCTCGACGGCAGAGGGGAAGACCCGGGTTCGGGCATCCGTGGCTCCTTGGTGAGAGGGGTGTGCTCCCGGATCCGGGCATGGCCGCCCGGCCCGGGGCGGTCCGGGCTGTCGTGACCTTCCGACGGATCCGCCAGGCCTGCCTGCGTTACGCGGGCCTGCGTGCGATCTGCACGTTCTCCAGCACGCCGAGGGCGTTGGGCACCAGGATGGCGGCGGAGTAGTAGGTGCTGACCAGGTACGAGGTGATCGCCTGGTCGCTGATGCCCATGAAGCGCACCGACAGGCCCGGCTCGTACTCGTCCGGAAGCCCGGTCTGATGCAGGCCGACGACGCCTTGGTTGTCCTCACCGAGACGCATGGCGAGGATCGAGCTGGTCTGTTCCTTGCTGATGGGGATCTTGTTGCAGGGCAGGATCGGGACCCCGCGCCAGGCAGGCGCCTGCTGGCCGCCGAGGTCGACGTGATCGGGGTAGATACCGCGGGAGTTGAGCTCGCGTCCGATCGCCGCGATCGTCCTGGGGTGGGCGAGGAAGAGCTTGGTACCGCGGCGGCGGCAGAGCAGCTCGTCGAGGTCGTCCGGGGTCGGCGGCCCCGAGTGGGGCTGGATCCGCTGCTTGAAGTCGGCGTTGCGCAGCAGGCCGAACTCGCGGTTGTTGATCATTTCGTGTTCCTGGCGCTCGCGCAGCGCCTCGATGGTGAGCCTGAGTTGCTCCTCCATCTGGTTCATCGGCCCGTTGTACAGGTCGGTGACCCTGGTGTGGACCCGCAGAATGGTCTGGGCGGCGGAGAGTTCGTACTGCCGCGGCTTGAGTTCGTAGTCGACGAAGGCGCCGGGCAGCGCGACCTCGCCGGCGTGACCGGCCGACATCGCGATCTCGGCTTCGCCGTACTTGTTCTGGCGTTGCCGAGGGAGCCTGCGGAACTCGTCGACGTGGGCCTGGAGTTCGGGCGCCGATGACAGCACGGAGGCGAAGTCGGCGCGGGAGAGCGTGAGCAGGGTGCCGGAGGTCTCGGCGGTGGCGGTGCTTTCCCATCGGGCGTCGTCGTCGAGAAGGGCGTTCTCCCCGAACCGTTCGCCGTCGGCGAGTACGCCGACGCCGACCTCGTCCCCGTACTTGCCGACGGACTTCTGGCTGATCCTGCCGTGGGCGATCAGGTGGAGTTCCTCCGCCGGGGCGCCGCGCTCGACCAGTACCTCTCCGGCGCGGAAGTCACGCTGGACGCACCGGCCGGCGATCTCGGTCAGCACCTCCTTGTCGTCGAAGCCGCGCAGCAGGGCCAGTTCCCCGAGCTCCCGGGGGATCACCCGGACGTCGCCGCCGTCCTGGACGAACTCGATGCGGCCGTCTCCGACGGTGTAGGTCAGGCGGCGGTTCACGCGATAGGTGCCGCCCTTGGTCTCCACCCAGGGGAGCATCCGCAGCAGCCAGCGAGAGGTGATCTCCTGCATCTGCGGGGCGGACTTGGTCGTGGTGGCGAGGTTGCGGGCAGCCGCGGTGCCGAGGCTGGTCTGCCGGGGCGGCTCCAGCTGGGCTTCCGGGCTGGTGTCAACGGTCATCGGGCGAGCTCTCCTTCGCAGGGGTGTTAACCGGCATAGACGTGCCAACCGGCGAAAGTTGGAAGTAGAGGCGTAATCTCAAGGATTTCGCCCGGATCCAGAGACCATTTAACGGCTGTTGCGCCCGCCTCGCCCGATAAGACCGGCGGCAGCACTCGAAGCGGTGATCTTGCTCGGAGCGGGGTTTATCTGAACAACCCACCGCGTTCTGGCCAGTTGGCCGGAGGATGCTCGCCCCACGTATCCACCGTCACTCCAGCGCCGTTTGATGACCCGTCAGGTCCGGTCTCCGGGGATTCTGCGACGAATGTCCTCCAGCAGGTTCCGCATCGCCACGCGGAAGATCTCGGCCTGGTGTTCGCCGAGGAAGGAGGTGTGCCCGAACACCTCAAGGACCACGAGCCCGTGCAGATGCCCCCAGGCGCTCAGGAAGAGCGCGGTGGCGGCCGGTGGCAGGCGCCCCCCGCCGAAGTGCGGCAGCTGTTCCAGGTGTTCCCTCAGCGCGGGCGAGAGCACGGGGGCCTCAGCCGCGGCGAGCTGCTCCGCGCTGTACCCGGCGAACAGCTCGCGCTCGAAGATGGCGCTCATCCTGCGCGTCGCCTGGGTGGTCGTGCCCTCCGCGGGTGCCGCGTAGTCCCGTAGGGGTGTGCCGTAGAGGAGTTGGAAGTGCTCGGGGCGTGCGATGGCCCAACGACGGTAGCCCTCGGCCGCGACCACGAGGCGCGGCAGGTCCGAGCCGTCCTCCGCGGAGTCGACGGCGGCCTGCACGGCGTCGGCCAGGTCGTCGTACGCCTTGGTGACGAGCGCCGTGACGAGCGCGTCCCGGCTCGGAAAGTAGTGGTAGAGGGCCTGCACGGTCATCTGGAGGCTGCGGGCGATCGCCCGCAGGGACAGGGCCGCGGGCCCGTGTTCGGCTATGTGGAGCTCGGCGGCGTCCAGGATCTCTCGCGTGGCGGCGGCGCGGCGGCGCTCGCGCAGGGAGGGCGTGACCATGGCGGCTTCCTCTACGGGGGTGCGGTGACCGAACGGCGATCACCCTTGTGGGCGACCGTAGTTGAGGGGCGTGAAGAAAATCTAACACTGCCAAATTTCTTGTCCTCTCACTAACGTCGGTCGCGGCGACGAAGAGTGCGACACCGCACCTGTTCCGGCCGTTTCGCGTCCCCTCCTTCAGGCCGCATCGCGCCGCTTTCGCCGCATGGACACCAAAGGAGAGCGGACGTGTTTGAACGCATAGCCGAACTGGCGATCCGCCGGGCCCGGCTCATACTCGTCGTGGCCGTCGTCGCCCTGGCCCTCATGGGTGCCTTGGGCGCCGGCGCCTTCGGCAAGCTGCTGGGAGGCGGCTACGACGACCCGAGTTCGCAGTCCACCCGGGCCGGGGAGGTCATCGACGAGAAGTTCGACGGAGAGACGAACCTCGTCCTGCTGGTCCGCACCTCCGAAGGCCGCGTCGACGCACCGGAAGCCCGACAGAACGGCAAGGCCCTGGTCGCCGACCTCAAGAAGGAGAAGAACCTCGGGAACGTGATCTCGTACTGGGACACGGCAAGCCCCGACCTGCGCTCCAAGGACGCACGTGAAGCCATGGTGCTCGCCCATGTGAAGGGCGACGACCTGGAGCGGGACGAGAACGCCAAGGGCGTCATCGACGCCTACGCCGGCCCGTACAAGGGCGCGCTCACCATCCAGGCGGGCGGTGGCGCGGCCGTGACCAGTGAGATGGGCACACAGTCCGGCGAAGATCTCCTCCTGGCCGAAGCCATCGCCGTGCCGCTCACCCTCGTCCTGCTCCTGCTCGTCTTCGGCAGTCTGGTTGCGGCCCTGCTGCCGCTGATCATCGGTCTCATCGCCATCGCGGGCACGTTCGCGGAGCTCTTCGTCCTCGGCAGCGTCACCGACGTGTCCATCTTCGCCATCAACCTGACCACCGCCCTGGGGCTGGGCCTCGGGATCGACTACGCCCTGCTCATGGTCAGCCGCTTCCGCGAGCAACTCGCGGCAGGGGCATGCGTGGAGGACGCCGTCCGCCGCACGGTCAGCACCGCGGGCCGCACGGTCGCGTTCTCCGCCGCGACCGTGGCTGCCGCGCTCGGGGCCCTGCTGGTGTTCCCGCAGTACTTCCTGCGCTCGTTCGGCTACGCCGGGGTCGGTGTCGTCGCCATCGCCGCCATCAGCACCCTGTTCGTCATGCCTGCCCTCTTCGTCGTCCTGGGCCACCGGGTCAACAGCGGACGTCTGCCGTGGGCGAGGCGTGGGCGGCCCACCGGCCGCGCGCCCCTGTGGGGACGCCTCGCCGGCACCGTCATGCGGCGCCCCGCGCTCACCGCACTGCCCGTGCTCGCGGTGCTTCTCCTCGCGGCGAGCCCGCTCCTTGGCATCACCTTCGGCACACCGGACGAACGCGTGCTGCCCGAGGACGCACAGAGCCGCCAGGTCTCGTCCGTACTGCGGGAGAAGTTCAACGGCAACGACGACGCGGCACTCCACGTCGTCATCGACGACCCCCTGAGCAAGGCCCCCCTGCAGACGTACGCCACTGACCTGTCCGGCCTCAAGGGCGTGGCCCGCGTCGAGACCAGCCAGGGCACCTACACCGACGGACGGTCCGAGGCGGCCATACCCGGCAACAAGGCCCTGGGCCGGCCCGACGCGCAGCAGATCACCGTCGTGAGCACCTTGCCTCCGAAGTCGGACGCGGCCCAGGGCCTGGTGGCGGAAGTGCGGGCGATCGACGCGCCCGCCGGATCACAGCCCCTGGTGGGCGGAGTCGACGCCGAACTGGTCGACTCCAAAGACTCCATCGGCAGTAGGCTTCCCCTCGCCGTGGCCCTGGTCGCCCTCACCACCTTCCTCCTGCTCTTCCTGTTCACCGGCAGCATCGTGCAGCCACTGCGGGCGCTCCTCCTCAACATGATCAGCCTGGGCGCCACTCTCGGCGTGATGACGTGGATCTTCCAGGACGGCAACCTCTCCTCGCTGCTGGGCTTCACGGCGCAACCCATGGAGGTGTCCATGACGGTGCTGATGTTCTGCATCGCCTTCGGCCTCTCGATGGACTACGAAGTGTTCGTCACCAGCCGTATCAAGGAGCTCCACGACCTGGGCGAGGACAACGAGTCCGCCGTGACCAACGGCCTGGGACACACCGGACGCATCGTGACCGCGGCGGCCTGCCTGCTCGCGGTGAGCTTCTTCGCCTTCGGCACGGCCAAGCTGAGCTTCATGCAGATGTTCGGTCTGGGCAGCGGTCTCGCCATTCTCATCGACGCCGTCGCCGTCCGCGGCATCCTCGTACCCGCCGCGATGCGTCTGCTGGGCCGCTCGGCCTGGTACGCGCCCGGCTACCTGCGCAGGTTCCACGCACGGTTCGGCCTCAGCGAGTCGGGCCCCGCGCCCGCCGCCGCAGCGGAGCTCGCGACCGAGTCGCCCTATGTGAAGAACTAGAGCAGAGGGATGCCCCGCTCGCCCCCGGCCGTGGCCGGGGGCGAGCGGGGCATCCGTCGTTCAGGACAGGTACGCCTCCACCTCGCTGAACTGCGCCGCGGGCCAGCCCGTGTTGGCCGTGACGCGCAGCCGCAGGTGGCGGACGTCGGGAGCGGACGCGGGCAGCGTGACGGTCACTTTGTTGCCGCTCGCCGGGTCGAAGCGGTAGTCCTTCGACTCGGCCAGCGTGCTGAAGGTGGCGCCGTCGGTGCTGCCCTGGACGGACAGGGTCTGCGTCCTTGCCGCCCAGGCAGCGGGCGGCGGCAGCTTCAGGACGAGCCTGCGCACCGCTTCGGCCTTGCCGAGGTCGACGGTGATCGACTGCGGGAAGGCGTGGTTCGCGGACTCCCAGTACGTGGCCGCGTCACCGTCGACCGCCTTGCCGGGCGTGTAGACGTCGACGGAGCCGGTCGCGGTGGCCGGACGGTTCTTGGCGAGGTTGCGGTCCGGGTCGGGGTCGGGGTTGCCGCCGCCGGGCTGCGGCCAGGTCGAGCAGTCGTCCCAGGTGCTGTCCCAGCCGGTGTTGCCGCCACCGTCGGTGAGGGTGAAGGTGCCGGAGCCCGTCGGGTAGGGGCAGTTGTAGACACCGGCCGCGCCCACCCCGGTGGCCTTGACGTTGGACATCTTCACCGCGCCGGGCGTCTCGGCCTGGACGACGACCGTGCCCACCTTGTCGATGGTCGAGCGGTCGATGCTGACGTTCTTCACGGCCTTGCCGGTCCCGCCGCCCGACACGAATTCGTACGCGCTCCAGGGGCTGTCGGTGATCGTCGTGTCGGTGATGTTCACCGTGGCCTCGATGGCGCTGTCGTACGCGTCGACGCGCAACGCGCCCATGGGATGCTGCCAGTTGGGGTTCATGGCCCCGGTGCGTACGAGGGTGTTGCCGGAGACGGTGATGGTGCCGGCCAGCGGGAAGAACGGGTCCAGGAACTTCTGGTTGGAGATGGCGATACCGCTGCCGAGCGCGTTGGTGTCGAGGATGAGGTTGTCCTTGACGGTGATGTTCCGGCCGCCGTAGATGGCGATGCCGTTGGCGAGGTTGGGCTGCGAGATGGTGTTGCCCTCGAAGGTCGAGTCGCTGTTGGTGGTGTTGAGGGACCACATGGCGAGCGCGTCGTCGCCGGTGTTGCGCAGGAAGTTGTCGCGTACGGTGACGCCCTTGGCCGTGCCGTTGAGGTTGAGGCCGTCGGCGGTCATGTCGAGGATGCGGTTCTTCTCCACGACCAGGTTGTCGTTGTTGCCCGTCAGCCAGAGGCCGACCTTGAGGTGCTGCAGCCACATGCCCGAGACGGCGGAGTTCGGGCCGAGCGATCCGTTGACGAAGTTGTCCGGGCTGCTGTCGACCCGCTCGGTGACCTCGCCGATCACCGCGAAGTCGTGCAGGCCCACCTTGCCGGTGGGCGCGCTCGACTGGTCGACGAAGCGTGAACTGCGCACGACCGAATGCCAGTTGCCTGCCCCGCGGATCGTGACGTTGTCGACGTTGTTGAGCGACTGGGTGAGCTTGTACTCGCCCGGCGGAATCCAGACCGTGCCGCCCTTGGCCGCCGCGATGGTCTCGCGGAAGGCCTGCGTCGAGTCACCCTGACCGGTGGGGTCGGCGCCCTTGTCGGTGACCGAGAGCGCGCCGGAGGGCTTGGAGGTGGCCGCCGCGACCTGCTCGAAGTCGGCGACGTCGACGGTGACCTGGGTGCCGGTGGCCTCCAGTTTCACCTTGTCGCCGGACTGCAGGTTCTGGCCGAGCTGCAGCCGTGCGTTGTCGAAGAGGTGGTGGGTCTTGGAGCCCGCGATCCAGGAGGTGTCGACGTAGCTGTACTTCGACGTGACGGCGAGCGTCTTGGAGATCTTCTGGCCGTTGACGTACACGGCCATCGTGCCCGACTGACCGTCGGGCACGTTGTAGGCGACGTTGAGTGCGTTGGCCGCCTTGGGGAGGGTGAACTCCACGCTCTGGCCCGCCGCGAGCCGCACCGCCTGGCGGCCCGACGCCTCGGAGGCGACCGTGCCCTGGGTGTAGTCGGGGTCGATCTTGGTGCCGTTCGTGGTCGCGCTCTCCGCCTCGACGGAGGTGAAGGGCAGGGTGGCGCCCGCTGCCGTCTCGGCGGCCTGCGCGCCGGTGGCGGTGAAGCCGGTAACGAGGGTGCCGACGAGGCCCGCGGTGGCCACGGCGGCGTACCACTTGCGCGTGGCACTCGTTCTCGTCCTTGTAGTGCTCCTGTCATGTCTGGTCATGGAGTGGTGCACCTTCCTTGTGAGTGGGGAGGTCAGTGCTCGGTCTCGGGGAGGGGCGCGCTGTCAGATGCGCAGCCAGACCGCCGTGTCCCGCGGCAGACGGCGCTCCTCGTCCAGAGGGCCGCTCGCCAGCAGGAGGCGGGTGTGGGCGGGGAGTTCACAGGGCTCGGGGGCGAGGTTGACGACGCAGGCAAGGCCCGGTTCGCGTACGAAGGCCAGCACGCCGTCGGCGGCCGGCAGCCAGGTCAACGGCCCGTCGCCGAAGCCCGGTTCGACGCGGCGCAGGCGCAGGGCCGCGCGGTAGAGCGTGAGCATGGAGCGGGGGTCCGCCGCCTGGAGGTCGGCGGCGTACGAGGGCCAGCCCTCGGGCTGGGGCAGCCAGGGGCCGGCCATCGACCCGAAGCCCGCGTGCGGTTCGGCGGCCGTCCAGGGCAGGGGAACCCGGCAGCCGTCGCGGCCGGGGTCGGTGCCGCCGGAGCGGAAGTGCATGGGGTCCTGGATGTGCTCCCGGGGGATGTCGGCCTCGGGGAGGCCCAGTTCGTCGCCCTGGTAGATGTAGACGGCGCCGGGCAGGGCGAGGGCCAGGAGGGCCGCGGCGCGGGCGCGGCGGGTGCCGAGCGCCAGGTCGGTGGGGGTGCCGAACACCTTGGTGGCGAAGTCGAAGCCCGTGTCGTCGCGGCCGTAACGCGTGACCGTGCGGGTCACGTCGTGGTTGCACAGCACCCAGGTCGCGGGAGCTCCCACGGGTGCGTGTTCGGCGAGGGTCGCCTCGATGGACGTACGCAGCTTTCCCGGCTCCCAAGGGCAGGACAGGAAGGCGAAGTTGAAGGCGGTGTGCATCTCGTCGGGGCGCAGATAGCGGGCGAAGCGTTCGGCGTCGGGGAGCCAGACCTCTCCGACGAAGACGCCGTCGTACTCGTCGGCGACGGCACGCCAGGAGCGGTAGATGTCGTGCAGCTCGTCGCGGTCGATGAAGGGGTGCGGGTCGACTCCCTCGGTGAAGTCGGGCAGGGCCGGGTCCTTGGCGGGCAGGGCCGCCGAGTCGATCCGTACGCCTGCCACTCCCCTGTCGAACCAGAACCGCAGGACGTCCTCGTGCTCCTGGCGGACCGCCGGGTGGGCCCAGTTGAGGTCGGGCTGCTCGGGGGCGAAGAGGTGGAGGTACCACTCGCCGTCGTCGACGCGGGTCCAGGTGGATGCGGCGGCGGAGAACTGGGACGGCCAGTCGTTGGGCGGCAGTTCGCCGTGTGCGCCGCGGCCGGGGCGGAAGTGGAAGAGTTCGCGTTCGGGAGCGCCGGGGCCTGCGGCCAGGGCCGCCTTGAACCACACGTGCTGGTCGGAGACGTGGTTGGGGACGATGTCGACGATGGTGCGGATACCGAGCGCGCGGGCCTCGGCGATCAGTTTCTCGGCCTCGGCGACGGTGCCGAAGGCCGGGTCGATGACGCGGTAGTCGGCGACGTCGTAGCCGCCGTCGACCATGGGCGAGAGGTACCAGGGGCTGAACCACAGTGCGTCGACGCCGAGTTCGGCGAGGTAGGGCAGCTTGGCGCGGACGCCGGCGAGGTCGCCGGTGCCGTCGCCGTCACCGTCCGCGAAGCTGCGTACGTACACCTGGTAGATGACGGCCGAGCGCCACCAGGAGGCATCGGTCGGGGAGGTGACTGCCACGTGAGTTCCTTTCGGGCAGGTGGGACCCCGTCGCCGGGGCTCGGTGCGGTGGCGGGGTGCGTGGGGCGGGGCCTGGGGGTCAGCCCTTGAGGCTGCCGGCGGTCAGGCCGCTCATGATGTTGCGCTGGAAGATCAGAAAGATGATCAGGGTCGGCAGCGAGGCGATGGCGAGGGCGGCGAGGAGCCAGTTCTCGGAGACGCTGGCGGCCAGGGAGTAGATGCCGACGTTGACGGTCTGCTTGGCGGGGTCGGGCAGCGTGAGCATCGGCCAGAGGAAGTCCTTCCAGACCGCGACCACCGCGAAGATCGACACGACGCCGAGGATCGGCCGGGACAGCGGCAGGACCACCGAGCGCAGGGTGCGCATGGACGAGGCGCCGTCGATGGCCGCGGCGTCCAGGAGCTCGCGCGGTATGGAGTCGAAGAACCGCTTGAGCAGGAAGATGTTGAAGGCGTTGGTCACCGAGGGAAGCCAGATCGCCCAGGGAGAGTTGATGAGGTTGCGCTCCACGACCGGCACGTCGAGGACGGTCAGGTACTGCGGAACGACCAGGACGGTGGCCGGGATCATCAGGGTGAGGAGCATTGCGCCGAGGATGGCCTTGCCGAAGACGGGCCGCAGCTTGGAGAGCGAGTAGGCGGCGGCCACGTCGAAGACGAGCTGGAAGGCGAGCGCCCCGAACGCGTAGTACAGGGTGTTGAACAGGAGCCTGGCCAGGTCCATCACGCCCCAGGCGTCCGCGTAGTTCTGCGGATGCACGGAGTCGGGGATCAGGCTGGGCGGTGTCTGGGCGAATTCCTGCGGGGACTTGAGGCCGCTGGTGACCATCCAGTACAGCGGACCGATGAAGACCAGAGTGAAGAGGACCGTCACTACGGTGAACGCGGTCCAGTAGAGGAACTTGCCGCGTGGGCGGGCCAGTTGGGCGGGGGAGATCAGGGTGCGTGTGCTCATGTCCGTCGTCTCCCCCGGCTAGTCTTCGCTGCCGGCGCGGCTCAGTCGTGCGTACGCCGCCGAGAATCCGGCGAGCAGTACGAGCAGGACCAGGCCGAGCGCCGCCGCGCTGCCGTAGTTGTTGAAGGTGAACGCGTACTGGTAGATGAGGTGGACGACGGTCAGGGTCGCGCCCTCGGGGCCCGCGCCGCCGGTGAGCAGGAACGGCTCCACGAACACCTGCATGGTGGCGATGATCTGCAGGAGCAGCATGAGCGAGAGGATCAGCCGGGTCTGCGGGATGGTGACGTGCCAGATGCGACGGAAGATGCCCGCGCCGTCCAGCTCGGCCGCCTCGTACAGCTCTCCGGGGATCGACTGCAGCGCGGCCAGGTAGATCAGTGTCGCGCCGCCCATGTTCATCCAGGTGGCGGCGACGACCACGGAGAGCATCGCGGTGTCGGTGTCCTGCAGCCAGGCCTGCCCGGGTAGGCCCACGGATTCCAGGATCCGGTTGAACAGGCCGTATCCGGGGTCGTAGAAGTACTTGAAGAGCAGGACCGATGCCACCGGCGGCAGCATCACCGGGAGGTAGACGAGCAGTCTCAAGTAGCCGCGTCCGTGCCGGAATTCGTTGAGGATCAGGGCGATGGCGAAGGGCACGGCGAAACCGAGGATCAGCGCGAGTCCGGTGAACAGGAGGGTGTTGCGCCAGGCCTGCCAGAACGCCGGGTCGTTGAAGATGTAGGTGAGGTTGGACCAGCCCGCCCAGATCGTCTCGCCGTTCTCGGTCTTCTGGAAGGCCAGGATGAACTCCCTGACCATCGGGTACCAGGAGAAGATCGAGAAGCACAGGAGTGCGCCGATCAGGAAGGCGTGGGCGGTGAGGTTGCGCTTCAACGCCCGTCGGAACGCGCCGTGTTCGGGTCCGGAGGCCCGGCCGCCGGACGGCGGTGCGGGCCTGCGGGCCTCGTTCTTGTGGAGGGTGGGGGCGGACATCACTGGTTGGCCAGGACCTGGTTGACCTGTTGCTCGGCGGTCTTGAGGAGCTTGTCCGCGTCGGCGTCCTTGTTGGTGAGGACGGCCGACATCAGGGTGTCGAGGACCTTGTAGACCTCTTGGGCCTTGGGCGGCTCTGCCTTGCCCGTGACGGGCTTGTCGGTGAACGCCTGGAAGTTCTCGACGGGCATGGTCGCACTGTCCTCGCGCGCCTTGTCGTCCTTGGTCTTGCTGCCGCCGGTCCAGAAGTTCGGCTGCGGCAGGCCGACGGGCAGACCGTCGGCCTTGGTGCGGGCCCAGTCGAACTGGCCCTTGCCGACACTGAGGAACTTGAAGTTGATCCAGGCGACCGCGGCCTTGATCTGGTCGGGCGAGCTGCCCTTCTTGATCATGTAGTCGTTGCCGCCGAAGAGGGTGGCCTTCTGGCCGGGTATCGGCCCCATCCCGAAGTCGTCGTACTTAGCGCCGAGGTTCTGCACCATGTACGTGATGTCGTCGGGCGCGGCGAGGAACATGCCGAGCTTGTCGGCGGCCATCTGCTTCTGCAGGTCGCCCCACTTCAACAGCTGGGTCTTGCCCATGCTGTTGTCGTCCCAGCGCATCGCCTTGAGGTTGTCGACGATTTGCTTGCCGGTGTCGTTGTTAAAGGCGGCCTTGGTGCCGTCCTTGCTCACGATGTCGCCGCCGAGGCCGTAGGTGGTGGCGGTGAAGTGCCAGCCGCCGTTGTTGCCGGCGCTGTACTCGCCGAAGCCCGAGACGCCGTCGCCCAGGGCGGCGATCTTCTTGGCGGCCGTGCGGACCTCGGCCCAGGTCTGGGGCGGCGAGTTCGGATCGAGCCCGGCCTTCTCGAAGAGCTTCCGGTTGATCAGCAGGCCCATGGTGTAGTTGCTGAAGGGCAGGCCGTAGAGCTTGTCGCCCTTCTTCATGACGCCCAGGACATTCGGGTCCATGTCCTTCAGCGCCGGTACGGACTTGTCGTTGACGTACGCGCTGATGTCCTGGGCGCCGTCGTTGTCCAGGACCTGCTGGAGATCGGTGAAGTAGGTGTAGAAGACGTCCGGTTGGGACTTCGCCTTCAGCATCGCCGTGAAGCGGGGAGGCTCCAGGCAGGGGTCGGTCTGCTTCCCCTCGAGCGTGACGTTCGGGTACTTCTTGTTGAACGTCTTGACGTCCTCCTTCCACTGCTTGAGCTCCGCCTTCTCGGCGGCCGGCGGCATGCAGTCGATGGTGAGCGTCACCTTGGTCTTCGGGTCCAGCGGGGCGGCGGCATTGGCCGTGTCGGCACCGTTGTCCCCGTCGGATTCGCCGCCGCTGCTGCTGGTGCCGCAGGCGGCCAGGGCGGTGAGGGCGAGCGCGGAGGCGACGGCCATCGTGGCCGTACGGCGGTGGGTGCGGGTCGAGCTGCTCATCGGTGGACCCCTTTGGACAGTGCCGCCTGCCCCTACGGGCAGGGACGACATGGCAGGAGCAGGGAAGAGCCCACAGCTGCGCGGACTGTGTGGCGGCGCTTACTCAAGCACCGTCGACAGAGCTGCGCAATATCTCGCGTTATGATTGCAATAAATCGACAGTACGAGGGCAGTGGCGACCTGCGGCTCGGCCGCCACCTGTGGCTGGGCCCGCACTACTCCAGCGACGGCTGCCCCGTCGAGCCGCGCACCACCAGCTCCGGTTCGAAGAGCAGCTCCTCGGTGGGCACCGCGCTCCCCGCGATCTGGAGCGCGAGCAACTCGACCGTGGCGCGCCCCATGGCCTCGATCGGCTGACGCACCGTGGTCAGCGGAGGTTCGGTGCAGGTCATGAACGCCGAGTCGTCATAGCCGACGACCGAGACGTCCTGCGGGACACCGAGGCCCCGGCGGCGCGCGGCGCGCACCGCGCCGAGCGCGAGCGGGTCGCTCGCGCAGACGATGCCCGTGACCCCCGCGTCGAGGAGTCGTGCGGCGGCGGCCTGACCCCCTTCGATCGAGAACATCCCCCGCGAGACATGCTCTTCCGGGAGCTCGGCGCCGGCCTGCTCGGCGATCGCGCGGGCCGCGGCGAGTTTGCGCTGCGACGGCATATGGTCGGCGGGCCCGAGCACCAGACCGATGCGGCGGTGGCCGAGCGTGGACAGGTGCCGCCAGGCCTGCTCGACCGCGACCGCGTCATCGCAGGACACCGCGGGAAAACCGAGCCGCTCGATGGCCGCGTTGATGAGGACCACCGGGATCTTGCGCGCCGCGAGCAGCTTGTAGTGCTCGTGCGGGGCGTCCGCCTGCGCGTAGAGACCACCGGCGAACACGACACCGGACACCTGCTGTTGCAGCAGCAACTCGACGTAGTCCGCCTCGGAGACGCCTCCCTTGGTCTGGGTGCACAGCACGGGAGTCAGGCCCTGCTGGGCGAGCGCCCCTCCGATCACTTCCGCGAAGGCCGGGAAGATGGGGTTCTGCAACTCGGGCAGCACGAGCCCCACGAGCCGTGCCCGCTCACCTCGCAGTTGAGTGGGCCGCTCGTACCCCAGCACGTCCAGGGCCGAGAGCACGGACTGCCGGGTGGCGTCGGAGACCCCCGGCTTGTTGTTGAGCACCCGGCTGACCGTGGCCTCGCTGACCCCGACCTTCCGCGCCACCTGAGCAAGTCGTCGCGTCATGCACGCAAGAATAGTGCAAGTCTTGCGCGCTGTTTGCGTGCTTGCTGAATCCGTTCCGGATCGCCCGGGCGGAGCCCTGGCCGGGACCGAACGGGTGAGGGCGGATCGTTTCGCCGGCGGCATTTTCCGGATTCCGGTAGCACTGGCTGGTCAGGGCGGGAATGCGGGATGCGTTCACGTCCCATTCGCCGTTCCGAGCAAAGTTCCGAGCAAAGGAAGCGACCCATGCGTCTTCGTCACTCACTCACCGCCGCGGCCGGCGCCGCCGCACTGATCCTGACCCTGCCCGGCTCCGCCCACGCCGCCGCGGGCGACTTCCACTACACGTACGTCGACAGCACGGGTGAGGAACAGCAGGCCACGCTGCACGACCCGCACAGCGGCGAGTGCGTCATGCTCCCCGAGGCGGCTCAGGAGTACCACCAGCCGCCCGCGCACTCGCCCCGGAACCGCACCGACTCCTTCGCCATCCTCTTCACGAACGCGGACTGCTCCGGCGACACCTTCACGCTGCGCTCCCACACCGGTGGCGCGAGCGAGCGGTTGAAGCTGCGGTCGGTGCTGTTCTCCTGAGCCTGTTCCTGAGCCCTCAGCTGAGCCTGTTCCTGATCCCTCAGGGGACGCGGGCGACAGCGACGTAGAAGCCGCTCAACTCGGCCTTCGGTGCCGGTGATTCCTTGTACCAGTGCGTCGCCGTCACCAGGCCGGGCTCGACCAGCTCCAGTCCCTCGAAGAAGCGCTCGACCTCTGCGCGGCGCCGCATCCTCAGGGGCACCTGCCCCTTCTTGTAGGTGTCGGTGACGGAGTCCGCGAGTTCGGGGTGTTCGTCGGTGGTGCCGTGGGACAGCACCAGATAGCTCCCGGACGGCAGCGCGTTCACCAGGGTGCGCGTGAGGCCGTACGGGTCCTCCTCGTCGGTGATGAAGTGCATCAGGGCGATGAGCGAGAGCGCGATGGGCTGCTTGAAGTCCAGGAGTTCGCGAGCGTGGTCGAGGATCGCTTCGGGGCGGCGCACGTCCGCCTGGACGTAGTCCGTGGCCCCTTCCGGACTGCTGACCAGCAGGGCCTCGGCGTGCCGCAGCACGATCGGGTCGTTGTCGGCGTACACGACCCGGGAGTCGGGGGCGATCGCCTGGACGATCTGGTGGAGGTTCGGCGCGGTCGGGATGCCGGTGCCGATGTCGAGGAACTGTCTGACACCGTTGTCAGCGAGCCAGGCCGCGGCGCGTTGCATGAACGCCCTGTTGCGCGCCGCGTTCGCGCGCGCCTCGGGCGGCAGCTTCTCGCCCATCTCCTGATCGACCAGGTAGTTGTCCTTGCCGCCCAGAAGCCAGTCGTAGACACGCGCCGGGTGCGGCTTGCTGGTGTCGATGTGGACGTTGGCGTCGTCTGCAGTCATCCATGGCTCCACTACGTGTCCGGCCGGTTTCGCTGTGCGGTGGGCGCCGTGCCCCCGACCCGGCCGGCGAGGATTCTCCGACCCTACAGGCCGGGGATCTTCCGCCCCTACCGGCTATGCGGTCAACTCTTGTGGCTGGTGAGGGAGTTCCTCGCCGCAGCGGTCGAAGCTGCCGGGCGCCCCTGGCTACAGCTGCCGGAGGTGGTCGCGCAGGCTGCGTGCGACCTGCGCCATGAGGGCGTCGGCGCCGGGCTGCGCGCCGGCCGGCACGAGGGACTCGGTCAGGGCGGCGACCGCGAAGGTCTGGCCGTCGGAGTGCTCCACGACGCCGATCTCGTGCCGCAGGTTGAGGAGACTGCCGGTCTTGGAGGACCAGGTGCTCGCGTCGGAGCTGAAATCCGGGGTGAGCCGGTGCCGCAGCACGTTGTGGGCCATGAGGTCGCGCAGCCGCTGGGCCACATCCGGGTGGATCTTCGACGGCGTCCACAGGGCTTGCAGCAGATCGACGAAGGTGCGGGCGCTGCCCGTGTTGGCCCGGGTGGTGTCGAGCTGCGGCACGCGGTGACCACGGCCGCTGGTACCCGCGTCGATGGCCAGAGCGTGGGCGAGGTGGACCTGGTCGGCGTCGAAGCGTTCCACGGGAGTGTCGGACAGCTCGTCCACGCTGTGCCGTACGGCGATGCCCCGGATGTCGAACTCGTGCAGCATGGCGCTGACTTGAGCGGGCGGTGTGAGCTCGAACAGCGCGTCGGCGGCCATTCCGTCGCTCAGACAGGTGCTGAGGTAGAGCAGGTCGTCGATCGCGATCCGGGCGGGGTGACGGAATCGGCTCAGCCCGGTGGGGCCGGGCGTGGTGACCCGCCCCGGCCGCACGTCGAGCACCGTCGCTCCGTCGAGCTCACCCCGCCGGATCCGCTCGAGCGTGGCGAGCGCGAGCGGGACCTTGACCAAGGAGGCGGACGGCAGGTGGGTGTCCGCCTCGATCCCCAGCTCGTCTCCTGTGTGCAGGTCCCGCACGAGCAGGCAGCCGTGAAGGCCCCCGTCGCGCAACTGCCCGCGCAGATCGCGCAGGAGGGCCTCGGTGCTCACGCCGCCGCGCCGGTAACCGTTCATGCCAACCCCCATACCGGCGTGTGTGCCGACCCCATGCCGACGTTCGTGCCGGAGTTCGTGCCGCCGCTCAATGCCCCGCTCCTTGCGCCGTCCCGGCCCGGACGGCTTCGTCGCCCACCCCCAGGCAGCGGGCGATGGCGTCGCCGAGGCGCGCTTCGATGTGCTGCGGATTGCCGTCCGCCGCGGCGGCCAGGGCGAACCCCCGGCCGAGGGTGACCTCACCGATGGGCCGCCAGGTCAGGGCGAGTTCCTCGGCCTGCGCGAGGGAACACAGCAACAGGTCGCCCGAGCACAGTACTTCGGCTGCGGCGCTCGTCAGGTCGGCCGCGGCGACGAGCTGCGCGGGCCGCAGGCCCAGCGCGTCGCGCAGCCGGGTCAGGGGATCGCGGATGTGCGGCACGTCGTCCTCCGGCTGGATCCAGACGCGGCGGGCCGGACCGGTGGCCGCGCGGCCGACCCGGAGGGTCTCGAGGAAGACGCGCCGCACGCCGGGGTCACCGACACCGGCGAGCCCCAGCGGCACGGACCATGTCGCCTCGTCCGCGGGTACCGCGAGCAGCGCGGCGCGCACCTGCTGGGCGTGGAGGAGCTCCCTGCGCCGGGTCGGCGCCGCCACCCGCAGGTCGAGTGTGACTCCGTCGCCGCGTGCCTCGGCGACGAGACGGGCGAGGCCGGCCGTCGAGCAGATGCCGGGCACCGCGAGCCGCCAGGGCTTGCGTTTGACCGCTTCCGCCTCGTCGAGGAGCACGTCCGCCGCCTGCACGAGCTGCCTGGCTGTCGGCAGCATGTCCCGCCCGAAGGGCGTCAGAACCGCGCGGCGCGAGGTGCGCTCGAACAGCGGCTCACCGAAGCGTTCCTCGAGCGCGGCGACGCGACGGCTGGCCACCGACTGGGACATCCGCGCCGCGGCCGCCCCGTCGGTGAAGCTGCCGTACTCGCTCACGCTGACGAACGCGCGACACGCTCCCACCAGATCCACGCCCCGGATCCTATGCCAGATCAGCATGGAACCACGCAGGAGCGTATTGGACCGCATACGCACGGCGGGGCGAGGGTGGCTCTGGCACGCACGACCACGTAAAGCAACGGAACCGTGCCGCCCCGTCCGCCATACGCCCGGTCTCTAGCTATGCGCCCAGTCTCTGCGGCGCCCCGGAGGTTTTGCCCATGCAGCTCACCCGCGTCCGTCGCGCCGCTCTCGGCGCGGTCGCCACGCTCTGCCTCGTACCGCTCGTGGCCTGCGCCGATGACGAGCCATCGGCTTCGTCGTCGCCGTCAACGGCGAGCACGACGTCCGCAGGAACCACGAAGCCCGCGGGGGCGAAGAAGCCGTTCGCCCCCGGTCTCAAGGCACTTGAGCGCAAGTTCGACGCGCGGCTCGGCCTCTACGCCATCGATACCGGCACCGGACGCGAGGTCGCCTACAACGCCGGTGAGCGCTTCGCCTACAACTCCACGTTCAAGGCGCTCGCCGCCGGAGCCGTGCTGCGCAAGTACTCCCTGAGCGGCCTCGACCGGAGGATCACGTACTCCAAGGACGATCTGGTCGCCAACTCGCCCGTGACCGAGAAGCACGTCGACACCGGGATGACCCTGGGCGAACTGTGCGACGCCGCCGTCCGCTACAGCGACAACGCCGCCGCCAACCTGCTCTTCGACCAGCTCGGCGGGCCCAAGGGCCTGGACGGCGTCCTGGAGAAGATGGGCGATGACGTCACGCAAATGGACCGCATCGAGCCCGAGTTGAGCACATGGGTTCCCGGCGAGAAGCGCGACACGTCCACGCCCCGGGCGCTGGCCAAGGACCTGCGTGCGTTCGTCCTCGGGGACGCTCTCCGCAAGGGCGAGCGCGCCCAGCTCACCAAGTGGCTGAAGAGCAACACCACCGGGGACCACACCATCCGGGCCGGTGTGCCCAAGAACTGGGTGGTGGGCGACAAGACGGGAACCGGCAGCTACTACGGCGCCCGCAACGACATCGCCGTGGTCTGGCCCCCCGACAGCGCCCCCATCGTCATGGCGATCCTGTCGAACCGAGGCAAGAAGGACGCCGAACCCTCCGACAAGCTCATCGCGGAAGCGACCTCGGTGGCCGTCGACTCGCTGTCGTAGCAGGAGTCGCGCCAAGGGGCGAGCGGCCAGGACCAGCCTGGCCGCGCCAGGACCAGCGAGGACCCAGTAACGACCAGCCTCGACAAGGAGCCCCAGGATGACGGATACCGCACCGCTCACCGGCCCTGGCCGCCTACCCGACGGCCCCTCCTAGCGTCCTCGTCCCGCCGGCCCCGCCCGCCGCCGCGCCCCTGCACGTGAGCGCGCATGGCCCAGGCCTCAGGCGTCCCGGCACTCCACGTGACCCCAGCCGTGCGCGTTCTTCGCGATCTTCTCTCCCGCGGCGTAGGGCTTCTGGCAGTGGCAGCGGCCGGGGAACTTGGCCTTGATGACGCCGCCCGAACTCCCCTTGCCCGACCGGGAGGTGGCGCTCTTGCGCGGCCGGGCGGCGGCAGGTGAGGCGGTCATGCGCTCGGGCCGGGGCTCCGGGATCGTGAGGGCGCCGTGTGCGGTTCCGGCGGACTGCTGCGTCGTCGCGGCGTCGCTGGCCGCGACGTCGGCGATCGCGTTGAGGTGGTCACCGTCCGCCTGGTGGGCCGCGACGTGCCGGAAGGTCACGGCCCGGCCCTGGAGGAGTGCGTCGATGCGGACGACGAGGTCCTTGTTGGCCACCGGCTTCTTCGCCGCGGTCAGCCAGCCGTTGCGCTTCCAGGACGCGATCCACTTGGTAACCGCGTTCATCGCGTACTGACTGTCCATGCGGACCTCCAGCGGCACGGCCGGGTCCGTGGACTCCAACAGCTCGGCCAGGGCCGTCAGTTCGGCCACGTTGTTGGTCGTGTCACCGAGCGGCCCCGCCTCCCACCGCTGCGGGCGCTCGTCGGCATCGGCGACCACCCAGGCCCAGGCCGCAGGGCCGGGATTCTTCTTCGCGGCTCCGTCACAGGCGGCGATGATCAAGTCAGACATCCCTCGATGATGCCAGCCCGCGAGAGGCATGGAGGCCACCGCCCCTCCGGGACCGGCCCGCCGGCGCCCTCCCGCCGGGACCGGCCCGCCGGCACTGTCCCTCCGACACCGGCCCACCGAGATGGCCACCGACAGGGCCCCCGGGCCTACGCTTCCGACGCGTCCAGCGCGGGGGCGATGACGGCGAAGGCCCGGTCGGTCAGCGCGGCCGGATCCTCGACGCCGTCACTGTCGCTCCACCGTTGCAGCACGGCGTCGAAGGCGGACAGCGCCATCCCGGCGGCCAGCCGTGGGTACAGATCCACGCCCGCGTCGCGCCCCAGACGTCGCGCCACCTCCCCCGTCAGGTCGTCGCCCCACTGCGCCTGGTGCTCCAGGAAGCGGGCGCGCAGGGCCGGGGTGCGCAGAATCAGCCGCACCACGGGCAGCACCCGCTCGCAGTGGTCGCCACATGCGGCGAGGGGAACCCAGACCGCGTGCCGCAGCGCCACGGAGGGCCGCTCGTCGGCGGGTCGCGCCGCCAACTCCGCGTGGATACCGACTCCCATGTCGGCCAGGAACTGGACGACCACGTCCTCCTTGGAGGCGAAGTAACGGAAGAACGTCCGCCGGGAGACGCCCGCCGTGGTCACGATCTCGTCGATGGTGACCGCGTCGAACCCCTTTCGGGCAAGGAGCTGCAGCGCCGCTTCGGTCAACTCGTTCGAGACGAGCTGCCGTTTGCGCTCGGCCATGGTCACTTCGGGTCGCGGACTCACCTGCTCATGGTACACGCCATGCCTTTCATGACACTCAGGCGCCTCTTGACACTGAGTGCCACCGGCGACAACATGTGCCGCATGACGCAGCAACAGCGCTGGACAACCGAGCAGATCCCCGACCAGACCGAGCGGGTGTTCGTCGTCACCGGAGCCAACAGCGGCCTCGGTCTGGCGACCACCCGGGCACTCGCCCGGCAAGGCGGGCACGTGGTCCTAGCGGTCCGCGACGAAGAGAAGGGCCGGCGAGCGGTAGCGGAGATCACCGCGGGACAGCCGGACGCGAGCCTCGAAGTGCGCCGCCTCGACCTGGCCGACCTCGATTCGGTCCGCGGCTTCGCCGATCGGCTGCGCGCCGACCACCCGCGCCTCGACGTGCTCATCAACAACGCGGGCGTGATGGCGCCGCCTCGCACGCTCAGCAGGCAGGGCCACGAGCTGCAGTTCGCCTGCAACCACCTCGGCCACTTCGCGCTCACCGGCCTGTTGCTCGACCTGCTGGCCGCGGGGACCGATCCGCGCGTGGTGACGGTGAGTTCGATCAACCATCGGCAGGGGTGCATCCGCTTCGACGACCTGACGGGCGAGCGCGGCTACAAGCCCATGGGCTACTACAACCAGTCGAAGCTCGCCAACGCCGTCTTCGGCCGCGAACTCCACCTCCGCCTCGCCGAGTCACGCAGCCCGGTGCGCAGCGTGCTCGCCCACCCCGGCTATACCGCCACCCACCTCCAGACGGGCACTCCGATCGGCCTGTGGCGCGTGCTGCTCGGCCGCATCGGCAACCCGCTGTTCGCCCAGCGCCCGGCTGACGGCGCACTCCCCCAGCTGTACGCGGCGACCGAACCAGCAGTGGAGAGCGGTCAGTTCATCGGTCCCGGCGGTATGGCCGAGCTGCGCGGCGCGCCGACGCGGGTGCAACTGGCTCCCGTGGCGACGGACACGGAGACCGGGCGGCGGCTGTGGGATCTCTCGGAGCGGCTGACCGGCGTACGGTTCGCGTTTCCGGCGGCCGTGTAGCGGGGCGCCGGCTCAGGAGGCATCCGTCAGCGCGCGACGGGGCGGATCAGCTCCCAGGCCTGGAGAGCGAAGTCGAGGGTCATGCCGTGGCGCTCGTACAGGGCGAGAGCGCCGCTGCTGTTGCTGGTGTCCACGCCGAGGCCTATCCGCTCGCGGCCGAGCGCCGCGCAGTGGCCGAAGGCGTGGCGCAGGAGATAGCTGCCCAGACCCCGGCCCCGGACCTGGCGCAACACTCCGAGACTGCTGATCCACGCCATCGAGGTGCGGTCGTTGCGGGCGTGCAGCACCGCCGCGTCGCCGACGCCGTCGACGTGCGCGATCCACAGCAGGGACCAGTCGGCGCGCTCGGCGTCGATGTCGTCCAGCCACTGGTCGTACGTACGCGGGTGGAAGTCGAAGTGGTCGGCGAAGGTCTCCTGAAGCAGCGCGTGGGCGCGCCGCCGGTCCTCCTCGGCCAGACAGGGGCGCAGGCTCACGCCGGGCGGCTGCTCGGGCAGCCGGTCCGTGGCCGTGGACAGGGGGCGGACCATGGAGTTGTAGCGCCGGACCGTCGTCCAGCCGCGTCCGCGCAGCGCACGCGGGTCGATGGTGGGGGCGATGTTGAGGTGCAGGTGCACCACCGCCCGGTCCGCTCCGTTGGCGGCGGCCCGCTCCGCCGCACGCGCCTCCACCAGGTCGAACAGCTGGCGGGTGGCCTGGGGCCGACCGGGCAGCGCGTAGCACTCCGTGTCGATCTGCTCGCCGCCGGACTCGTCCCACAGCAGCCCGTACGCAATCAGCCGCCCGTCGTCGAACAGCAACCAGGAGTCGCGCTCCAGGTCGACCTCCGGATGCTTCAAGTAGCCCTGGATATCGGCGAGTTCGGTGTCCGTGCGACCGATCTCCAGCAGGTCGATCTCGTTGAGCAGCGCGCACACCGCCGTCGCGTCGTCGAGCGTCGCGGGGCGCACCGTAAGGCCGGACGGAAGGGTGGCGGGCGTGGTCATGCGCCCACTCTCCGGCGCCGGACGGTGGGTGCGCAACCGACTTTTCCGGGCCGTGCCGGGGCCGTGGCGGCCCCGGCACGGCGAGGTTTCGGCTAGATGCCGAAGGGCGCGGCGTAGCGCACCATGCCGCTGGGCAGCGGGTGACCCGCGTCGAGGGCGAGAGCCATCATGGCCTCGTCGGGAACCTCGATGCTGATGCCGATCCCGTACGCGGAGGCGCGGGTGAAGCCGAACCGGGGGTAGTACGCCGGGTGCCCGAGGACGGTGACGAAGCGCTCGCCCCGGTCCCTGGCCACGTCGAGCGCGGCCCGGATCGCCGCGGAACCGGCACCGGTCTTCTGGTACTCGGGGAGTACGGCGACGGGAGCCAGGCACAGGGCCGGGGTGTCCCCGATGCGGCAGCGGGTCAGCAGCGCGTGGCCGACGATCTTGCCGTCCTGGTCGGCGGTGACGACGGAAAGGCCGTCGATCCACGCGGGGTCGGCGCGCAGCGCGTCGACGAGGTCGGCCTCCGCCGGGGTGTCGAACGCGGCGACGACGACGGCACGGATGGCGGGGATGTCAGCGCTGGTCTCGGCGCGCGTGATCCAGGTGTGGCTCGGGGAATTGCTCATGGAATGGGAATTGGAATTGCTCATGATGGACGGAGATCCGTTTCATGGTGGGTTCGTGTGGGTGGTGCCCCGCGAGCTCACGCTCCCAGCGAGGGCGAATCCAGCTGAGGTCAGGCCGCGACCCGGGACGTGAGGGTGGTCCGGGCGCTGCGCATGGCAGTGGCCTTGAGCGCGGTCATCAGCCCCAACTCCCAACATCCTCGATACCGGATCACACGAACACCGAAGATCTTACCATCCGGCCGCTCCGGGCGGGGAAGGCCGAGCCCGCCCCGCCTCTGGGCTCAGGAGAAGATCGCGTGCACCTGGTCGACCGCTTCGGGCCCGTAACCGACGACGCCCACCGGGACCGCGCCGTCGATCGCCTCGATGATGCGCCCGGCCCACACGGGCCCGAAGCCTCCGCACAGCTCGATCATCTGCACACCTTCACCGACCAGACGGCGCGCGGCCTCGATGCCGTCCTCCGGCTTGGGCACCCCCACGAGCACCGTGCGGCACTGCCCCGTGTCGACGACGTTCACCTCACCACTCGCCTCGCTGCCTGCCGCGGTGTAGATGAAGCCCCAACTGGTGAGCGCCATGAGTAAATCCCCCTCAATCCCCGGTCACCCGGATCGGTCATCAATGTGGCGCCCGGCCTGACGGCCGAACCCCCTCGCAGTTCTATGCCACCACCCGTGGTTACCGACCGGTCAGGGGGCGTGGGCGGCGTCACTTGCCCGCCCCCGTGTCGGGATGGGAGGGGCGAGGCGTGGGGAGGGATGGACTGGGGACCCGGAACGGGGCGGCCACAGGGAGGCGCGATGCCGACGCAGACCCATCGCCTCATCATCCACGAGCTCGCACGGTGTGACGAGTGCGCTGTATTGCGGGTGAGCGGTGAACTCGACCAGAGCGGAGAGAAGTTCTTTCTGCGCACCCTCGGCGCCTCCGTCATGGCGGGTCATCGACATCTCGTGCTCGATGTGACGGCGCTGGTGTTCTGCGATTCCCGCGGGCTCAACTGCCTGCTCGGAGTGCGGTGGTTGCTGAGGCGCCGCGAGGGCCAGCTGCTGCTGGCGGGAGCCGGTCGGCATCTCGCCGAACTCCTGACGCTGACCGGCAGCACGGAGATCTTGCCCCGCTATCTCACGGTGGGCCAGGCCCTGCTTGCCCTGCCCCCCGCGCACCGCCCCACATGGCCGCCCGCGCCATCACCCCGCTCGGACGGTGCGGCGGCCGACACCCCGCCCCCTGGCCCCTGATCACCTGGCCTCGAACCAGAAGGCCTTGCCCTTCGAAGTGTTCTCGGACAGATCGACCGGCAGCCCTTCGACACGGAGTTGTTCGCCGGTGAACTCCCCCTTCGCGGCGCGGGCCTGCGTGCCGTCGTCGTCGATCGTGATGTCGGTGACGCCGTAGGTCGTACGGTCCTCCAGCCAGCGCACCTTGGCGTCGACACGGGTCTGCGCCGTGCCGGCCCCGGTCGCGATCAGCAGGGCCCGGCGGCGCCGGTCATCCGTCCACATCCATACGTACGGGCCTTCGCTGCTGTCCCACTCGGCGGTACCCCACCCCTGGCCCAGGTGGACGGGGAGGAACTGACCGCCCGTCAAGGCCGTGATTTCCGGCCTCCTCCGCCAGGCGTTGAACACGCCCATCAACTTCACCGCCGCATCGGGCCACTTGGCCTCGTCACCAGGGTCCTGGCCGAACTTGACCGCGCGTACAGCCATGTAGGAGTAGTAGTCCTCCATGCGGCCGGTCATCTTGCCGCCGTTCATGTACGTCGAGTTCATCGGCAGATGCCCGAACGCGGTGAGCGCGGTGCGCAGCGACAGGTCCTCTCCGGTGATGCCGCCGTTGGAGGTGTTCCAGCCGTTGTACGCGATGTGCAGCAGGCCGTTGTTGCGGTCGCCCTGGGTGGGCGCGATGTCGAGTTCGCTGGTGAGCTTGGGCAGATACTGCGGGTTCTCGGTCACCAGGTCGTCGAGCATGCTCCGAGTGAGAACCGCTTTGCGGTAGACGTTGTCGCCCGCGTGGGAGTACGCCGTCGTCCTCTCGTTCTGCCAGTACTCGGTCAGGTCGATCATGTGCTGGGTGACACCGTGATCGTTGAGCAGGGACTCGATCTGCCGCCTCTTGTAGGCGAGTTGGGCCGGGTCGGCGAGGTCGCGCCCCTGGAGGTGTCCGCCGCCGGAGAGGGAGAACCACAGGCCGAAGCCGAGGCTGTTGTCCCTGAGGGTCTTGGAGAGTGTGCCCAGGCTGGTGATGGCCTTCTTCATCGAGTCACTGGGCTCGATGGTGTCGCGGGTGGTGTTCCAGTAGTCGTCGAGCATCACCATGTCGAGGCCCGCCCGCTTGGTCTGCGGGATGACGACGTCGTAGTAGTAGCCGGGGGGCAGTTCCTGACCCGGGCCTCCCCGGTAGTCCCAGTCGTTCTGGTGGAACAGCGTGGTCGTGTGGTGGTACTTGAACCGCTTGCGGAAGTGCAGCTCGTCCGCCATCTTGCCGTCGACGACATCGCCCTTGAAGACGGTGAGATTCACCGCGAGGTACTCGAACTCCTCCTGCGGGAACAGCGTCAGGCGCAGCGATTCGGGGTGTGTGTCGACCGAGACGCTCGCCTGCTCGTGCCAGGCGTTGATCCCGGCGAACGGCGGCAGCATGTAGTCGGTCTCGTGATTGCCGTTGCCGCGCTGCGTCTTCCAGTTGAGCTCGGGGCTCACACTCCAGCCGTCCCCCGAGTCGTACACGGTGAGAGCTTTCTTCGGCCAGGACTTGCCGACGGGTTCTGTGCTCAGCGATCCGCGGGTGCTGAACCACTTCATGTTCGGGACGTAGTGGAGCGTGTGCGGCTCGTCGGGAAGGCGCAGATCGAGAATCGTGGAGCGGGTCAGGGTGAGTTCGCGGGCCGCGTCCTCGTTACGGACGAGGGTGTAGTACCGCAGACCCGCTTCACCGTCGTAGATCTCGAAGACCAGGGTGACGGCGAACCGGCGGGGCGTGGCTCTGCGCAGCGGGATGCGGATGCGTTCGCCGACCCGCCAGGACTTCTCCTTCGTGCGAACGGTGATGAGTTCCCTGCTCGCCGCCCCCAGGGTCCACCCTCCGTCGTCCGCGCGGACGGTGTCACCGTCGTCGAGTTCATGGGCGAAGAGCAGAGAGGGCCCGCTCAAGTAGTCGCGTGCGGCAGGCTTGTTGCGGAGCCTGCTGAGCTGGATGCCGCCTCGCTCGTAGGTGACGGTGGCCTTGAGGGAGTCGTTCTCGAAGGTCCAGTGTCTGGCCCTTCGCGCGATGCTGTCCGAGACCGTGGCTGCGGTTCCGGTCCCGGTACCCGCGCCCACCAAGGCGGCCGAGGCCGCGCCAAGGAAGAGACGACGGCTCAGTGGGGACATTGCGGCACCATCCTTCGTCGTTGAATTCGCCCGACTCACCGATCTGACATCGTTGTCAGAGCGCACGGGCACCTCGTTCCACGCCCCGCACGGAACCCCTCGGAACGGCGCGCCCCTAAGGCCCGCGCGGACGGACACTCAGCCACTCCAACTCGCCGCCGCTCCCGACGACGTAGGACAGCAAGCGCTTTCCGAACTCGCGCCACCTAAGCATCGCGCGGGCGCACCGGTCAACAGGGCGGGAACGATCCGACCACCGGATCCTCAAGGGCCCCGTAACGCGATCGGGAAGTGACCCGTGATGCAGCAGAACCCTTGACGTGCCGACGACACCCCCGAAGAATGACCCCACTCTGACAACGTTGTCTAAGGGAAGGTCGCGCACAATGCCGCAACACGCCTGGGGCCCCACCCGACGTCAGGCTCTGCAGCTCCTAGGGGTTTCCGGTGCCGTGGCGGCCTTCCCGCTCACACTCGGCACGGGGTCCGCGACGGCTGCCGAGGCGGGCCCCCTGGAGCAGGACGCCGTCGCGGACACGTACTACCGCGTCCTGCTGTCCCACACGCGCTGGTCCGAGACCCAGTGGGACGCGGCCCAAGGCCACTACACGAACAAGGACTTCGGCTTCGCCGTCGTGCTCGGCAACGCGGTACTGCTCACCCGTGGCCCCTACGACGCCGAGCGCGCGGGAGTCTCCAGGGAGACGCTGCGCAGCCGCACACTCGCCACACTGAAGCACTTCGCCGCATCGAACCGGCTGACGGGTGGCACCGAGTGGGGCCGGAAGCTGTTCTTCGACACCACCTTCCAGTCGTACTTCGTCCTGGCGGCGCGCCTGCTCTGGGACGATCTCGACGAGGCGACCCGGCGGAACGTCGACACCATCGTCCGTGAACAGGCCCAGTACACCGTGGAGTTGGGTACGGGCGACGACCCCGACTCCGGCGACTGGTCACCCCACGGGCTCACGGGCGGCTTCGAGGGCGACACCAAACTCGAGGAGATGGGCATCTACGCCCAGACGCTCGCGCCTGCCCTGGCCTGGGCGGGCGACGACGAGCGGCTCGATTCGTGGCGCGCCGCCTTCGGCCGGTGGAGCCGCAACGAGGCGGGGCTGCCCGCGGCCGACCTCGCCAACCCCGCCCGGGTGGACGGCGTCGCCGTCAGCGAGAACACCGCGCAGAACCTGTACGACACCTTCATCGTCGAGAATCATGGGTCGTTCGGCCCGCACTACCAGGAAGAACTCTGGCGTACGTCCGGCCGCAACTCCGCCCACTTCCTCACGGCGGGCCAGGACCTGCCGGAAGTGCTGACCGCCCAGCCCAACGCCGCTCCACTGTGGCGCACGCTGCTCGGCGTGATGAGCGACGCGGGCGAGCCCCTGATGCCGATGGTCGCGGACCGTGAACACCTCTACGGCCGCGACGTCATCCCCCTCGCCTTCCTCGCCCAGGTCGCCGGCGATCGTGCCGCGGCAGCCTGTGAAAGCGCCCTCGCCGAACGTCTGGAGGCGTACCAGCAGTATCCGCCGCAGTACCGCATCGCGAAGTTCTCGGGCGAGCCCAAGTACGAGCCGGAGGCACGCGCCGAACTGGCCATCAGCTACCTCCTGCACGAGTGGCGGGACCGCTCAGGACAGCCGCGCGTTCGCCCTCTCTCCCCGAGTGAGCTCTTCGAGCAGGCGAGCGGCGTCACCGATCACGGCGCGGGCCCCGGCCTCGTCTCCCACCAGTCCCCCGGCGCCTGGGCGGGCGCCGTCAGCAAGCCGGGGTTCGTGAAGTTCGCCTGGCAGCCGGCCCACGACGACTGGCTGTTCGCACTCAGCGGCCCGACACCCATGTTCCTGCCCGGCACCGGGGCGAAGGTCGTCAAACGGTCCGCCGTCACGTACACGCGGCCGCGGGACGGCTTCGACGGGAGCGCGAGCCTGCTGACGCTGGACCACGGGCATGCGGGCTTCACCACCCTGCCTTCGGGCGCGGTCGTCTACGCGACATCGGGCACGGCGGACGGCGAGGGCCACCTGGAGGTGCGCAACCTGTCCATGCCGGGCGTGCCGGGCCTGGACGGCAGCCGTACCTATCGAGCCGCCGATGCAAGCGCCACCGTCAAGGCGAAGACCGAGGGCCAGTCGTCCGCGGGGCCCCGCGTCGCCGAACTCAGCTTTCCGCGCGGGCAGTTCCGGCACCTGCGCATGCTGGGGGTGCGGCCCGACCCGTCGTACGGCTATTCGCTGTACGCGTTCGAGATACGCGACGGCGCCTCGGGGCAGGACCTGGCACGCGGCGACGGGGCTGCGGCGACGGCGTCCTCCTTCGAACCGGGCAAGGAGGCGGCTCTCGCGATCGACGGCGGGGGTTCGAGCCGCTGGGCGGTGTCGCGCGCGGACCGTTCACGGCCGGACAGCTGGATCGCCGTCGACCTCGGTTCCGCCCGGTCCGTGGACAGGGTGACCCTGCGCTGGGAGGCCGCGGCGGGCCGGGCCTACCGGCTCCAGGGGTCGGCCGACGGACAGGAGTGGACTGATCTGGTCGCCTGGCCACGGCCGGATCTCACCAGCCGCGGGCAGTGGCTGGACATCGACGGCCGTGCCGGTCTTGTCGTGCGTGGTGGCGCCCATCCGATCGCGGTGTACGGCGACACGGTCGTGCTGTCCGACGGACCGGCCGAAAGCCTGCTGATCGAAGGACTGCCCGGTGCGACGCCATCGGAACTGCGCGCGGCGGCCGCCCGCAAGACGCCTTCGGCGGACACCGCTGACGTCAAGGCCGCCCTCACCGAGCACTACCTGAGTCTGTTCAACCTCTCCGGCGACCCGGTGAGCGCGACGGTGACGATCCCGCGCACATCCGCTGGGGAGGTCCGACTCTACGAGGGCGTCCAGACCCTCACGGAGTCCGGCACGGCCCTGCGCGCCGAACTTCCCGCCGCATCGGCCGTGTTGGCGCCGACCCGCATCACTCTGTCCGCCGGCCGCCTTCCCGTGGGCCTGCGTGCCGAGGTCGTCGACGGCTGCACCGTGCGGCTGAGCGGTCCCGCCTGCCGGGTCACCGTCTCGGCGCAGGGCAGACGGGTCGGGGCCACGGTCCGCGCGGGTCGCACGACCACGGTCACCGTGCCTCGCGCCACGCCGTACCCCCTCTCCGACCTGGCGCTCGGCCGCATGACCTTCCCGACGTCGCCGCTGCCGCCCGGCATGTCGGACCCGCGGGCGGCGGTGGACGGTGATGAGGCGACCGCGTGGACCGCGGGTCAGGACGATCGCATGGTCGTCGACCTCGGCGCGGAACAGCGCGTCAGCGAGATCCGCACCCGGTGGCGCGGCGGCCACGCCCCCACCGCACAGGTGGAGTTCAGCGTGGACGGCCGCACGTACGACGGCGCCGCACGGCTGTCGACGCGCGGCACCCTGCGCGTCGACCGCACGGCACGCTATGTGGCGCTGCGTGTCACCGCCCGCTCCGGAGGTGCACTGACCGCGTTGACCGTTACCGCGCGCTGACCTCACGCGGAGGGGAGCGGCTCCAGGGGGGCAGGGCTACTTGGCCCGGGCCAGGGCTATCGCCCCCTGAAGCCGCTCCCCCGCCTCGTACATCATGTAGGGCACGCCGTTCTCCGTTCCGAAACTCGGTGACGCGCTGCGCCCGTTGTCCGGCGCGCCCGTCATCGAGTCGTGGAAGATCCCGAGGTGGTCACGGCGCGAGAAGTCCTTGCCGACCTCGGTGATCAGGATGTTGCCGCCGCTGGCCTTGTCGGTGTTGTAGACGACGTAGGCGCTGTCCCCGCGCGTCAGCAGGTGGGGCCCGCCCACGTTCTGCGCTCCCACCTCCCCGTGGCGGATCAGCGGGGTCTGGTCGAAGGTCCAGTTGCGGCCGTCGGGCGACCAACCCCAGCCGATGTCACGGTGGTTGGTGGTGTTGTTCAGCATGAAGAGCATCACGTAGCGGGCGCCACGGGATGGCAGGTCGTGACGGAACACGCGGGCGTAGGACGTCTCGGTGGAGCCGCTCGGCAGCATCGAGGTGGAGAGCACCACCTTGTCGTACGTGAAGTGGATGCCGTCCTTGGAACGGGCGAGGCGTGTCGTGGTGTTCTCGCCGTGGAAGTACAGCCACATCTCCTTCGCGTCCTCGTTCCACAGCACATGGGGCGAGGAGACATGGCTGACCTTGTAATGGGGCTGCCAGTCGTTGGTGACCATGGGGTTGGCCGCGTACTCGGTGAAGGGCCCCTCGATCGAGTCGCCGTAGGCCAGGCAGATGCCGCCGGGGGCGTCATGCGGTGCGTAGTAGAGGTAGTAGCGGCCCAGAGCGCCTGAGATCCGGCCGACGGTGCCGCGCAGGCACGGGAAGATGATCTCGCCCGTGGGGTTGTACGCGAGGTCGCCGGGCTTCAGGACCGTCTTCACGTAGGTGTAGTCGGGGAAGCCGCCCGGGGCCGCCGCGGCCGTGCCCCCTGTCGTGGCACCCACCGCAAGGGCGGTTCCGGTGGCGGCGGCTCCGCGCAGGAAGACGCGGCGCGGGAAGGGCCGGGGGTGGTGCTGCTCGGTGTCGTGCTGTGCGGTGTCGTGCTGCGGCTCGTTCATTGCTGTTCTCCGTCCCGGGAGGTGCATGTCAGAGGTGCCTGGCAGGGTCAGACGGGCGTGGCGGTGTCAGAGGTAGGTGGCGGCGGTGACACAGAATCCGCCGAGCGCGACGGCCCACACGTAGGGCAGCGTGCGCACCATGACCTGCTGCGGGCCGACGCCCGCGTACTGGGCGCTCCACACGGTCTGGGTGCTGGTGGGGTCGGCGACGCCGAAGACCTGGTTGTACGAGGCGGCGATGCCGAGCACGGCGATGGCGGGGTAGATGCCGGCGGCGATGAGGACGCCTGCTATGCCCGCGCCGAGGCCGTAGACGTTCAGCGGCCCCCGGTAGAGGCACAGCGGCACCAGCAGGGTGAAGACCAGGACGAAAAGCACCGGGTTCTGCGGGCTGACGGCCTTGACCAGCGGTTCGAGCGCCTCGATGGCGCCCGGCAGTTTCACCGCGGCGAGCAGGATGCCGATCGCGATGAACAGCGCGATCGGGGGCGCGGCGACCTCGAAGCCGCCGTACAGGGTGCGAAGGAGGCGCTTGTTCATGTCGCGCGGGCGGGTCGTGGTGACCAGGGCGTAGAGCACACCGGCCAACAGCGAGGGAATGATGGCCAGTTCGAGGCCGAGGGCCAGGACCAGGGGCACCACGGGAGTGAGCAGCGCGTACCACGGTGCGTCGCCGAGCCGTTCGCGGCGCGAGCGGCGTTTGTCGACGGCCGTCTTCAGCGCCCAGGTGTGCTCGACCCCGCGGCGGCGGGACTCGACGAGGACGAAGGCGACGGCGGCGACCAGGGCCAGCGGGAACAGCTTCACCATGAAGTCGCGCACCGTGGCGACCGACAGGTCCAAGGCGGTGGAGAAGAACTGCCAGATGGGGAGCTCGAAGGGGACTCCGACGGCGATGCCCATCAGGATGGTGCCCGCCGCGGTGACCTTGGGGATGCCCACGGCGACCATCGCGGGGATGCCGATGATGCCGGCCAGCATGGCGGCGGGCGCCGAGCCGGTGACCGTGCCGACCAGCGCGGACACGGCGAGCACACCGAGTGCCACGACCGTGGGCCGGTCGCCGCCGAACTCCACGATCTTGCGGACGATGGTCCCGGCGATGCCCGTCTCGTCGAGGAGTCTGCCCAGCCACGAGCCGAGCAGCACCGCGATCATCGTCGACGCGAGCATCGGGGCGCCCTCCTGGAGGACGGTGTCGAAGACGCTCTCCTTGCCGGTCAGCGGTGCGCCGGCGGCGAGTGCGATGACGACGCCTAGCAGCACCAGGGCGAAGGCGGTGGGGAGTTTGCGGGTGAGCATGGCGGCGACACCCACCGCCATGACGATCAAGATGACAACGCCCATGGCGCTACTTCCCTCTGTGGGTCTCGTGGGTCACTTGGATCTCGTGGATCGCTTGGGTCTCATGGGTCACTCGGGTCACGGCGTCGCCGAGCGCAGCCGTGAGAAGAAGGGGGCTGCGGCCGAGCCCGCAGACAGCACGGGCATGGGCGTGGGCGGCGATCTCCTCCGCGCCCGCGACATGCCCGTACAGCCGCAGCCGTCCCGCGCGCAGGACGACATGGCCGAGGGCCCGCTTCAGCGCGGCCTTCGCCGGGCCGTGGTGGAGGTGTTCGTGCACGGATTCGTGGGCGAGGGCCGCCGCGCGCACCGATCCTGGCGGGTACCACTGCCGCCAGCCCCGTTCGTCGATCAGCGCGTCGGCCGCCGCGAGGGTGTCGGTGTAGAGCTCCACCGTCGGAGTCGGACGTGAGGTGTAGCGGGCGAGGAGGCCACGCTCCAGGCCGTCGGAGCGCTCCACGATCCTGGCCCGGCACGGCACAGGGGCCAGCGCGGCACCGAACTCCTCGGCCGTGCGCGCCCATTGGCGAAGCAGCTGCGGATCGCGACCCTCGTGGGTCGGCGTCGCGGCGAGGAGTTGGACGGCGTGGTCCAGGTCGTCGAGGGCCTCGGGCGGCGGCGCCGTGAGGTCGCTCGTGGAGGAGCGCGCGGGCGTGCTCATATGCGTACCTCGAGCACGGCGATGACCGGCTCGTCAGCGGCGCGCGCGTCGAGTTCGCTGCGGGCCAGCGCCAGCAGCGCCCCGGGATCGAGCACGCCCGAGAGGTCCGCGATCCGGGAGCCGAGCAGCAGCCGCACGGCCGGTGCGCGGACGCCGCCGTCGCCGTACGAGGTGGTCTCGCGCACCAGCTTCGCCAGGACGTCGGGGGCGTCGGCGACCCTGGTGGCCTCCACGCGGGCGTCGGGGACGTGGAGGCGGATGACTCCGTCGGCGTCGACGATCCGTACCGGATGCCGGGTGGCGCGCAGGGTGCGCCTCACCTCGGTCCCGTACACGGTGTGGGCGGAGGTACCGGCGAGGACCGTGACCTGGGAGGGGTCGGTCTTGAGGCTGGCGGCCGCCGTCCGTAGCCGTTCCGCCTCGTCCGTCCGGTGCGCGCGGTCCTGGGTGCGCAGTTCGGTGGCGCCGGTGGCCACGGCCCGCACGGTGCTGGTCTGCGGGTCGACGGTGACCTCGACCTCGACACCGTCGGCGGCGGCGCCCTGCGCGACGACGGCCGCCTCCGCCTCCGCCCGCACGGCGAGAATCTGCTCCTGTCCGGCTCCGGGAATGGTCCGCTCGATCTGCTCACGGACCAGCGCGAGCGCGACTCCGATGGGGCTGATCACCTCGCTGTGGCGGGCGATCCGCCCCTCCAGGCCACTGACTTCGGCCAGGTGCGGGGTGACGGACGCGGCGCCGCCGCCTCCGCCGACGAGCAGTGCGGTGTCCTTGTCCATCCGGTAGTCACGGATCATCGTGTCGACGACCTTCTTGACGTGCGCCGTCCCCACGTCGAGGAGTCGGGCCGCCGCGGTGGCGACGTCCACGCCGAGCGCCTGGGCGAGCGGGACCATGGCCGCCCTGGCGACTTCCTGGTCGCTGCGGGCGAAGTCGCCCTCGGGCACGCGTCCTGCCGCGTTGGCCGCGCACGTCATGGTGAAAGCGAAGCGGCCGCCCGCGGCGTCGAGTACGGCGTAGTCCGCCGGGTCGTCGGGCATCGGGCGGATGGTGGTGAGCGTGGCGTCGCGCAGGTCGTCGAGGGTCGCGAAGCACGCGTACGGCAGCCCGGCGATATGGGCGCTGCGGGGCCCGACGCCGGTCACCTTCCCGCCGCCGGTCCGGACCATGGAACCGCCGCCGACTCCGACGGTGCGTACGTCCAGGGCGTTGAGGTAGGACTTCTTGCCGAGGATCGTGGCGTGCTGGACGGCCACCTTGCCGCGCCGGACGACGCTGATGTCGGTGGAGGTGCCGCCGGTCTCCAGGAAGACGCCCTCGCTGATCCGTTCCTGCATCAACACGCCCGCCACGCCTGCCGCGGGGCCCGAGAGGACCGTCAGGAGGGGTCTGCGCCGCATCTCGTCCAGCGACATCACGCCGCCGTCGCAGCGCATCACCATCAGCGGTGAGTCGACTCCGGCCTTGGTGATGGAGCTGTCGACGAGGTCCGCGGTGGCCAGCATGCGCGGCAGGATCGCCGCGTTGACCACGGCCGTACGGGTGCGTTTGTGCAGCCCGTACAGGGAAGTGATCTCGTGCGCGGCGGTCAGCGGAAGCCCGGCGGAACGCGCCGCCGACACCACGGACCGCTCGCCCTCGGGACGGTCCACGCTGAACGGTTCGGTGGCCACGAGGACTTGGGCGCCCTCCTGGGCCAGCGAGTCGGCGGCGCGCCGGACGGCCGCCGCGTCCTCGGGGTCCGTGACGTGGGCGTAGACGAGCGGGAGGCTCTTGCCCGGGGTGAGTTGGAGCTTGCCGAGGGCGGCGAGCCTGCGGGTGAGGGCGGCGGCGGGGCCTGTCCCGATGCCGAGCAGGCCCACGGTGGCGACATCGCCCTCCAGCAGGGCGTTGGTAGCCTGTGTCGTGCCGTGCGCCAGAAAGGCGACATCCTCGGGTGCGCGGCCGGTCTCTTCCAGCAGACGGCTCAGTGCTTCCACGATGCCGTGGGCCACGCCGTCCTCGTGATGGTGGCTGGTGGGGACCTTCACCTGTCCCAGGAGTTCCAGGGTCGTGGCGTCTACGGCCACGGCGTCGGTGAAGGTTCCGCCCACGTCGATGCCGACGCGGATGCGGTGGGTGGTCATGGTTGGGCACCTCCTTGTGCGGGTTGGCGGTGCGCGGGCGGGCCGGGTGGGACAGGTGGAGCTGTCCCACCCGGCACTTGTGAGAGCGGTCGGCTCTCAGTAGCCGCGTACGTCGGGCCAGTGGCGCTGCACTCCGTCTCGGTCGAGCAGCCGGGCGAACTCGTCGAACCTCTTGTCCTCGCCCTGGACTTGATGGGGTTCGACCCCTTCGGACACGCAGTGCGCGGCCAGGGCGCCGGCCACCTCGCCGATGTTCCATTCCACGGGGTGGAGGCGATAGCAGCCGTTGGTGATGTGGGTGGTGCCGATGTTCTTGCCCGCGGGCAGGAGATTGCGGACCCGGCGTGGCACGAGGGCGCCGAGCGGAATCTCGAACGGCACCGAACCGATATCGATGTAGTTGTCACCGCCGGTGGAGGGGTGCAGGTCGATCCGGTAGTTGCCGACGCCCACCGAGTCCCGGTACTTCGTACGCCCGTAAGGGCCGACGACATCGATGGCGACGTCCTGCTCGGTGACAGTGGTGACGGCCTTGATCCGCCGCGACTCCCGCACGTAGGGCGCCTTGGCCAGGCCGTCCGCCGTGCCCGTGATGTCGGGGCGAAGGCGCAGGCCGGGGAAGCCGGTGCCGCCGTCCTCGCGGGGCGCCTCGGTCTGCAGCCAGTACAGGACCGAGAGCGACAACTGCCGCGCCTCCGCGAGTGCCTGGACCGAGGTCTGCTCGCCGCCACCGATCAGCGGCTTCAACCAGTAGTCGTTGAGGGGCCAGTTGACCAGGGTGATGTCGGAGTCGAAGGCGCCCGGCCGGTGCAGTTTGCGGGCGAGGATGCGGCGAAAGCCCCACAGTTCCTTGTCGCCCGCGTCGGCGCTCTGGTCGGCGTTGACGGCGAGCGGGTCGATCTCCGGGTTCGGCACGAACGTACGCGGGACCGCTTCGAGCGAACGCGGGTCGGGGGCGAGGAAGCCGAGGAGCGGTCCCGGCCAGAAGTCGGGCTGGTAGGAGCGCCAGAAGTCGTAGTCGACGGGGCGCTCGATGACGTGGTTCTCGCCCTCGTGGTGGGAGAGCGCGAAGCAGACGGTGATGCCCTGCTGGTTGAGGGGCTGCGCTTCGGCGGGTGCGTGCGGCTCGCCGAAATCGGCGCGTGACTCGGCGCCGACGGCGTGCTCGACACCGCCCAGTTCGAGGAGTTCGCCGGTCTCGGTGGCGTCGATGACGTAGCGGGCGTGGAGCGTGGTGCGGTCCCCGTCGCGCAGGTTCTCCAGGGTCACCGAGGTGATGACATCGTTGTCGGACTCGGCGGCGACGGCCCAGTGTTCGGTGAGCAGAGTCAGCCGTCCCGAGGCGATATGGGGCGCGAGCATGCCTTCCATGACGGCGAGGGCGACGCGGGGCTCGTGGCACAGCTTGCTCACCCGGCCCGCTCCCGGATTGAGACCGGTCAGGGCAAGCGCCTCCGAACGCAGGGGATACCACTGGCGGTAGTAGTCCCGGATCGACTCGCGCAGCTTGCGGTACGAGGCGGTCGTACCGAACTGCTCCACCCAGGGGTGCTCGTCGGGCGGCACCGCCTGGGAGGTGAGCTGGCCGCCGATCCAGTCGGTCTCCTCGGTGAGGACGACGGTCCGGCCGGCCCGGCAGGCGGCGAGCGCGGCGGCCACGCCACCGAGGCCGCCACCGACGATGAGGATGTCCGGTTCAGGGATCACGGTTCTCCTAGTGCTGGCTGTGCTGTACGTGGTTGTGCTGTGGGAGGCGGGGAGCGCCCGGTGGGGCGCGGCCACCCGCGGCCGTCATGCGCTGTCCGGGAGCACCTCGGGTGCGCCCGCGGGCGTCACGCGCTGTCCGGGAGCGCATCAGGTGGGGGCCCCGTGCTGGCGCCTGGCCGGAATGTGCAGGCCACCAGGGGGTCGGCAGCGTCCTCGCCCGCGACGAGCGTGGCGAGCAGGCGTACGGCGGCCGCGCCCAACTGTGCGCGGGGGATGTCGAATCCGCAGGGCGGCGGCTCGTCCGCGAGATCCGGTGGCGGGCTACCGAGCACCGCGAGTGAGATGTCGTCGGGGCATCGCAGACCGGCGTCGCGGGCAGCCGTGCTCAGCGCTCGCCAGGCGGCGCCGCTGTCGGTCTCTTCGGCCACGAACGCGGTGACACCCTCTGCCGCCCACCGCCGCAAGTGGTCCGGACCCAGCTCGCGTTGCGGCTTCGCACTGCGGAACACGGCAGCGTGCCCACCGGGCAGCCCCGCGGCTTCCAGACCCTCCAGGAAGCCTTGTTCGCGGTCGGTCGAAGCGGGTGCGTCGTCGTCCTCGCGTACGAGGATGATGCGACGGTGCCCCAGGGCGGCGAGCCGCTGGACGACTTCGCGGCTGGCGCTCACGTAATCGGCGCCGACCCAGGCGAGTCCCTCCGGTTCCTCCCTGCGGCCCAGGTGGACCACGGGAAACCCGTCGTCCACGAGCCTGCGCAGCTCGTCCACCGGGGCGTGACGGCCGAGAAAGAGACAGCCGTCGGCGAGCCGCGCCCTGTTGAGCGCGCGCGGCCCGCCGGCCCCCGCGCCGCCGGTACTCGACCCGGTGAAGAGCACCAAGTCGTATCCCTGTGCGGCGGCTTCCTGCTCCACGCCCACCAGGAACGGGTAGTACGAGTGCTGCACGTCCGTGGGGAAGGTGGCCGTGAAACTGAAGACACCGAGCAGGCCGTTGCGTGCCGCCGCGAGGCGCCGGGCCGCCGGGTCGGGTACGTAGCCGAGTCTTGCGGCAGCGTCGAGCACCTTCTGCCGGGTCTCGTCCGAGATGGCCACGCCCTGCTTCTTGCCGGCGAGGACCAACGACACCGTGGCCTGTGAGACCCCCGCGAGCCGGGCGACCTCGGCTTGGCGCGGCCGTCCGGTGCGCCCTGCCGGGGCGGACGCCCTGCCTCGCGCGGCCCGCTTCTTGGGTTGGTCCACCACTGCCCCTCCGTCGTTAATGCGTATTAGTTATGCGCATTAACGAGTACTGTGCGGGGCTCGGGACCACGGGTCAAGAGACGGGAACGGACTTTTTCCGCCACCCGCGCGCCTGCGCGGGAATCAGTTCAGACGACCACGACCCGGCGCCCGCGCGTGTGGCCGGCCTGGCTGTCGATGTGCGCCGCCGCGGCGTCGGCCAGCGTGTACGACTTCTCGACCGGAATGTGGAGCTTCCCCCGCGAGATGAGGTCGGCGGCCTCGGCGAGTGCTTCCGGCACGCTCCCGGCCACGCCGGAGAACCGGACGCCGGACTCCGGCGCACCGAGATCGGCGATGGAGATCACCTTCCGTGGATCCCCGGTCAGTTCGACGAGTTCGCGGATGACGCCCGAACCTGCCAGGTCAAGGGCCGCGTCGACGTGTCCGAGCTGCCGCACCCGCTCGACCCAGCCGGCGCCGTACGTCGTGGGGACGGCACCCAGGCCTCGCAGATAGTCCTGGTTCGCGGCCCCCGCCGTACCGATCACCTTGATGCCGCGCTCGCGGGCGATCTGCAGTACCGCCGATCCCACTCCCCCGGACGCACCGCTGACCAGCAGCGTCTGCCCGGCTCGCACACCGACCTGGCCGATGATGCGCAGCGCGGTCTCCACCACGGAGGGGTAGCCGGCCGCCTCTTCGAACGTCAGCCCCTCGGGCATCCGGGCCCAGGCCCCGAGCACGGCGAACTCGGCGTACGTACACGAGCCTTCGCCGAACACGCGGTCTCCGACCTCGACGCCCTCGACGCCCTCACCGACCTCGTCCACGACACCGGAGGCGTCCAGTCCGACTCCGGCGGGCAACTCGACCGGATGGGCTCCCAGCTTCTGGCCTTCGCGGACCCTCCAGTCGACGGGGTTCACGCCTGCCGCCCGTACGGCGATGCGTATCTGGCCGGGGCCCGCGTGGGGCTCATCGGCGTCTTCGAGTCGTAGTACGTCAGGGCCACCGAACTCGGTGAAGCTCACTCTCTTCATGTCGCCGAACATAACACTAACGGTTAGTGTTTAACAACGGTTATGATTTTGTAACTGGTAGCATCAGTGAATGACCGTGCCGACCGGACGTCGCGAGCGCAAGAAGGCCGCGACCCGCCAGAAGATCGCCGAGACCGCCCTGCGGCTCTTCCTTGAACGCGGGTACGAAGCGGTGGGCATCCGCGACGTGGCCGCCGAGGCCGACGTGGCCGTGACCACGCTCTTCTCCCACTTCGCCGCCAAAGAAGCGCTGGTGTTCGAGCAGGACGAGAACTTCGAGCAACGCCTCACCCGGGCGGTCACCGACCGGGCGCCGGACGAGCCGCTCGTTCCCGCGCTGCACCGCGAGATCCTGGCTCTGGTGCGGCACTGCACGGCGGACGAAGCCGCCCCGCTCTGGCGCATGATCGACGCCTCACCCGCCCTGCGGGAGTACGAGGAGTCGATGAGGCTGCGTCACGCGGAGGCGGTGGCGGGGGTCATCGCCGCCGATCCCGGCCTGGCACAGTCCGCGACGGCCTGCCGGGCGATCGCGCGGTTCGCGATCGACGCCTTTTCGCTGGCTCGCGATGCGGCCGATCCGGAGGCCGCGGTGGACGAGATCTTCCGGATGATCGAGGCGGCCTGGAAGGCCGCCTGACCTCACAGCCCCGCGCACGCGCCGGGCCCGCCACCCTGAAGGTGGCGGGCCCGGTGCGGTATTGCGAAGTGGAGGGGGTGGAGGGAGCCAGGTCAGGCTGCCAAGGTCCAGTGCATGACACTGTCCGGCACGCCGTCCCTCGTGGTTCGACCCGTGCACTGCTCGCAGACGGCGTGCTGTGCACAAGCCTGCGGTTGCGCCGGCTCACCTTGGGCCTTGCGTGCGGCCAAGTAGACCGCGATATAGGCAGGCCCGGCCGTGATCACGGCTACGGCAATCTCAGTGAAAGCCATCGGTCTCACCCCCTGGCACCCAGTCATGTCCCTCTCACCATAGGTGTGAGGGGCACCGATGAGCAGCAACTTGCCCGAACATGCCCTCAACATGGCCGGATTCGTCCACCGAGGGCCGGGCAGCGGTGCCTGAGGAGTGAGCCTCTCCCCCGGTGCGCGGCAGCGGCCCGTGGACCTGCGAAAATGCCGCGGCATCCCCGGCAGGGCTCGCGTAGGGTGCGGCAGCATGAACCAGGTTTCCCGCCAAGTCGTCCGTCCGGTACGTGCCGACGAGTGGCCGGAGGTGAAGGAGCTGCGGCTCTCGTCGCTACAGGATCCGGTGGCTCCGATCGCCTTTCTCGAGACGTACGAGAAGGCCGTAGCGCAGCCGGACTCCTTCTGGCAGGAGCGGGCCGAGAAGGCGGCCGACGGCGCGCGGGTGCGCCAGTTCGTGGCCGAGGGGCCCGGCGGGATCTGGATCGGTTCAGTGACCGTGCTCATCGAGGACGCGGACAGCGACGACGTGTTCGGCGGACCCGTTCAACAGCGCCAGGCGCATCTCGTCGGTGTCTACGTGCGCCCCGACCACCGCGGGAGCGGAGTGATCGACGCACTCTTCGAGACGGCCGTCGCGTGGGCGTGGTCGGTGCCGGATGTGACGCGGGTGCGCCTGTACGTCCACGAGGACAACGCGCGAGCCGAGAGCTTCTACCGGCGGTACGGGTTCGTACGCTCCGGGGAGACCGTCACGATGACGGGCGATCCCTCCAAGCTCGAGCGGGAAATGGTTCTCGAAGAGCGCTAGTTGTCAGAGGCCGGCGCGTCCGACGGACAGGCTCCGCAGGTGGGAAAGACCCCGCTCGGCCAACGGACGCAACTCCGCGGCGACGGCACGGGCATCGGCCCGCAGCCGCAGCCGCTCCTCGGCAGCGACGCCGAGTATGTCCTGGCTCCTGCGGGGCGAGGTATGCGGGTCACCCGTAGGTGCGAACGCGCACACCGTGGCGGCTTCGCATGCGGTGCAGTTCCCACAGGGCCACCGCGGTCACGGACACCGGGCCACCGAGGACAGCGCACCACTGCGCGGCCGGTGGCCCGTGCGGAAGGCCCCCTTCGAGCGCGACGCTGAAGAGCATCAGCTCCCAGACGAGTACGACGGTGAGCGCGGCCGGGAGAGCGGCGTGCACGTTGGACGTGTTGAAGGCATAGCGGGCGGCGTACGCGGAGGCGAAGAGGAGGAACGGCAGCAGCCAGGCGAGACCGATGAGGAGAGCGAGCGCGATGAGGCCGTTCACGAGCGTGCCGTGGTTCTGCTTGAGCACCAGGGCGCTGCCAGCCAGCACGAGCACGACACCCGCCAGGATGCCGACGTACCAGGCCACGGCCTTGAGGGGCGCTCGCAGCCGGGAGCGGAGTACGCGGCGTTGCGCGGCGGGGGCGTAGCGGATGAAGCCCAGGACGACCAGCGGCCCGGTGAAGATGAGCAGCAGCGGGGCGAGGATCAGCTTCACGACACCGTCGTTGGCGACCCCGCTCCAGCCGTCGTCCGCGCCGTAGGTGTAGACGAGGAGGAGGCTGGCGGCCGCACCGGCGATCGCGCGCCCCAGCTGCACCTTCCTCACGAGCGGGTCCGCGACGCGGCCGGCGCCGGGCTGGTTGAAGATCGCCTCGGCGCGGCGGCGGGCGGAGCGGATGAGTGGGATGAGGGGCGAGACGAGGAAGAGCGCGCACCCCGAGCGCCGCCGCCGGACGGGCTGCGGCGGGTAGGGATACGGCTGCGGGGGCGCGGGCGGGTACGGCCCGGGTTGCGGCGGTCCGTACGGGTTCGGGCCACCGCCCTGCGGTCCGTACGGATGGGGGCCACCGCCCTGCGGCTGACCGTTCCCCGGGCCCCAGCCCTGATATCCCCCGTGTGCCACGGTTCCCCCTTGCCTCCTGCGACGCTTCTGAGCGCGCGCAGTTTACTGGCCGGAACCGGGCTGGTGTCACCAGGGCCGAGGCCTCGAAGCGGGAACGCGATGGCACACGTTCCCGCTTCGGGGCTTCAGGCTCTGCCCGTGAGTGTCCTCGGAGCTAGGCGACCCGCTGCTCGTACCCCACGAGCCGTACGCACACGGCGAGTCCGGCGATGGCCTGCTCCAGCTCCGCCAGGCTCGGGTAGCTGGGCGCGATGCGGATGGTGGCGTCGCGCGGGTCGTCGCCGTAGGGGTGGGTGGCGCCGGCCGGGGTCAGCACGATGCCTGCCTCCGCGGCACGGCGTACGACCTCCTTGGCGCAGCCGTCGGTCACTTCGAGCGTGACGAAGTAACCGCCCTTGGGGTCGGTCCAGCGGGCGAGGCCGGTGCCTCCGAGCTCCGCCTCCAGAATCCGGGCCACCGCTTCGAACTTCGGCTGGAGCAGGGCGCGCTGGCGCTCCATGTGGGCGCGCACCCCGTCGGCGTCGCGCAGGAACATGACGTGCCGCAGCTGGTTGATCTTGTCCGGGCCGATCGACCGCTTGGCGTTGTTGGCGAGCAGCCACTTCAGGTTCGCGGGCGACGAGCCGAAGAAGGCGACGCCCGCGCCGGCGGCGGTGATCTTCGAGGTGGAGCCGAAGACGAAGACGCGGTCCGCGTTGCCGGCGTCCGCGCAGGCGGTGAGCAGGTCGGCGATCTCGACGGGCTCCGCGGTGAGGTGGTGCGCGGCGTACGCGTTGTCCCAGAAGATCCGGAAATCGGGCGCCGCGGCCTGCATCGAGGCGAGGCGGGAGACGGTCTCGTCGCTGTAGCAGACACCGTCGGGGTTGCTGTACTTCGGGACGCACCAGATGCCCTTGACCGCCGGGTTCTCCGCGACGAGCCGCTCCACGACGTCCATGTCCGGGCCGTCGGCGGTCATCGGCACCGGGATCATGTCGATCCCGAACCGCTCACAGAGCGCGAAGTGCCGGTCGTAGCCCGGAGTCGGGCACAGGAACGCGATCCGCTCCTGGTCCACCCAGCGCGACTCGGCGCCGGGCACCACGCTCAGCAGGGCGTGCACCAGGCAGTCGTGCATCAGCTCGAGGCTGGAGTTGCCGAGCGCGAGGAGCTGCCCGGCGGGCACCTGGAGCACGTCCGCGAAGATCTCCCGGAGCTCCACCAGACCCTGCAGACCACCGTAATTGCGTACGTCCGTGCCGTCCGCGGAGGTGTGCCGACCGCCCGGCAGGCTCAGCAGGTCCTCGGAGAGGTCGAGCTGCTCGGGCGCCGGCTTGCCGCGCGTGAGGTCGAGCGAGAGCCCGCGTCCTGCGAGGTCCTGGTAGTCCTGGCGGGCCCGCTCAAGGAGCCCGGTCACGGCGTCGGGGCTCAGCTCGGTGGTCATGGTGTGTCCTTACGTTGTCGGCGCCGCCCGGCCCTGTGAGCTGCCCGGGTCTGCGACGGAGGTGTCGGCACTGCCTGCCGAGGATACAAAGCGATGGCCCGCGTATGCCCCGGCAGGTGGTGCTCGTCACTCTCAGGAGAGACCATCGCGGCCCCTTGATGTGACCGCCCTCACAACACCCGACGTGATGAGAGCCCCGCATCGACGGGGCCCGCATCTACGGGGTCGGGATCTACGGGATCAGGAGACGAGCTCGGCGGCCTTGGTCATGGGGCCGCCGGCGTCGCCGGTGTTCAGTGTCCCCGCGGGCTCGAAGAGCAGGATGGCGGTCTCCTCGTCCGCCACCGGGCAGTGCTCGACGCCGCGGGGGACCACGAACAGCTCGCCAGGTGCCAGGGTCACGTCGCCGTCCCTCAGCTGGATGGTCAGGCGCCCGCTGATCACCAGGAAGAGTTCATCGGTGTCCTCGTGGCTGTGCCAGACGAACTCCCCGTGCAACTTGGCCAGTTTGACCTCGTAGTCGTTGAGGGTGGCCACTGTCTTCTGCGACCACAGTTCGCTGAACCCCGCGAGCTTGTCGGCGATGTTGACGGGGACGGACTTCTTGGACGTGCGGTGTTCGTTTTCCATGACCACGAGCCTGCCGCGACCGGACTCGGACGGTCTTGTACGTTCCTGGCATGAGCGAAGAGCGGCCCCGCACGTCCATCAACGCCTGGCGGCCGTCGGTTCCGGGGATCGCCGAGGTCTTCCACGCGCACTTCACCGACCACGCGTATCCGGCTCACACCCACGACACGTGGGACCTGATGATCCTCGACGACGGGGCCGTCGACTTCGCGCTCGACCGCCGCCGCCATGACGCGACCGGCACCGCCAACGTCCTCCTGCTGCCTCCGGGCGTGCCGCACGACGGACGGACGGTCACCGAATCGGGCTTCCGGAAACGCGTCCTCTATCTGGATGACTCCGTGCTCCCCCGGCGCCTGGTCGGCGGCGCGGTGGACGGGCCGATCCTTCTGGACCCCTTGCTGCGCCGGCGCATCCACCAACTCCATGCCTCGCTCGGCCACACGGGAGACGAGTTCGAAGCCGAGTCGCGCCTCTCCTTCGTCCGCGAGCGGCTCCACGTCCACCTCGACGCGCTGCGGCCCCGCACACCCGGCCGCGAGGCCAACCGCCTCGCCACGAAACTGCGTGAACTCCTGGACTCCCGGACGGTCACCGGCCTCCCGCTGCAGGAGGCCGCCGACGCGCTGCACGCGCACCCCACCCACCTGATCCGCTGCTTCCGGCAGACCTACGGCCTGCCACCGCACACCTACCTCACCGGCAAGCGCATCGACCGGGCGCGCCACCTGCTGCTCGACGGCCATCGCCCCGCCGAGGTCGCGACCAGTGTGGGGTTCCACGACCAGGCCCATCTGAACCGGCACTTCACCCGCCACGTGGGTACGACGCCCGGCCGCTATCGCCGGGGCGCAGGCGGGGGTTAACCCCCGGACGCGTCGACCAGGTGACCTGATGTCCTGTCACCTCCCTTGCTCCTAGCGTCGACTCCGTCCGTCCCTGCCTCAGGCACACCCAAGGAGCACGATGCGCGGCGTCATCCCCTCACTCGCGACAGGCCTGAGCCTGGCCGGGCTGCTCGCCGGAGCAGCGCCGTCGACGGCGACCTCCCTGCCCTCGACGGCGGCCCCTTCCCGGGCCGCGGCCTCTTCCTTGGCCACCGGCCCGATCTCGGCCTACGAGCGGCAGCGGCTGAGCTGGGGTCCTTGCTCGCAGGCACAGGCGGAGCTGAACGCGGCCGGGGCGCAGTGCGCGAAGGTGAAGGTCCCCCTCGACTACTCCGCCCCCGGCGGCCGCACCCTCCAGATCGCCGTCTCGCGCGTCAAGGCCAAGTCCTCGTCCCACCGCCGCGGCATCCTGCTGTCCAATCCCGGTGGTCCGGGCGGCAGCGGCCTCGCCAACACCCTCGCCCTGCGGCCCGCGTTGAAGCAGGTGGCGGACGGCTACGACCTCATCGGGTTCGACCCGCGGTTCCTCGGCGAAAGCTCCCCGATCACCTGCGCGCGGGCCGAGCCGCCGGCCCCGCCCGGCCCCTCGACATCGCCCCGCGCGGACTTCGACGCGTCGGTGCGGGCCGCGCGGGACACGGCACGGCGCTGCTCGGAGCACGGCGACAACGCGGAACTGCTGCCACACGCTTCCTCGCGCAACGTGGCTCGCGACATGGACGTGATCAGGGCCGCCCTCGGCGAGCGGAAGCTCTCCTACTACGGCATCTCCTACGGCGCCGACCTGGGCGCCGTCTACACCCAGCTGTTCCCCCACCGCACGGACCGCATGGTCATCGACTCCTCGACCGACCCGTCCGCCTCCCAGTACGAACTGTTCCAAAGCTCGGGCGCACCGGCCGAGGAAGCGCTGGACGCATGGGCCGCCTGGACCGCCCGCCACCACGGCACGTACCGGCTCGGCCGCACTGCCTCGCACGTACGGATGCGCGTCGAGCGGCTCCTCGCGCAGGCCGAGCGTCAGCCGGTCAGCGTCCAGGGGCAACGGCTCAACGCCCCTGTTCTGCGGCTGCTGTTGAAGCAGCCGATCCAGCACGCGGAGTACGACCCGACGCTGGCCGCCATCGTCCGGGACCTGGTCGACGCGGCGGCGGGAAAGCCGGTCCAGCCCGGCCCCGAGCTCGCCGCGATGCTGGAGCTGCTCGCTTCGCCCGACCTCGCGGACAGCATGGTGGGCGGGGCGCTCTTCATGTGCGGTGACGGCGGCTGGCCTGCCGGCGGCTGGCCGAAGGACCCGGAGACGTACTGGAGGAACAGCGTGCGCAGCCGTGCCACCCAGCCCGTGTTCGGCCCGTACGTCAACGGCATGATCGCCCCGTGCGCGTTCTGGGCCGCGGCGCCCCTCGAACCGGGCACGGTCATCTCCAACGACGTACCCGTACTGATGCTCCAGGCCCGCCGCGACAACAACGTCCCCTACGCCGGAGCCCTGGCCCTGCACCGCAGACTGACCGGCTCCCGCCTGATCACGGCGGACATCCGCTCGCACGGGGTGTACGGCCGCGGTCTCGAAGGACTACGCCCCGTTCCCTGCGCCGACCGCGCGGTCAACAACTACCTGCGCACCGGCGCTCTTCCGGCCCGCGACATCACGTGTGCCCGACGGTAGACGGCGAGCCGCGCCGCTGCTTCTTGCTCCGCCAGGGGTCTCCTCCTGTGCCCGCCGCCCGCTCTGACCTACCATCGGTCGGACATGGCCACACGGGAGATGCGACTCCAGGGCGGTGCGGTGCGCACGGCTCTGCTCGCCATGGCCTTTCTCTTCCTCATCTCCCTGCTCGGGATCGACGGTCTGTCGGGCACCGCTGTCGCGACGGCGGTGCCCGACGGTTCGTACGCCGAGCGGGTGGCCGACAGCCGGGACAGCGGACCTGATGGCGGACGTGACGGCGGACGTGGCTGTCACGAGGGCGAGAACAGGGCGCCGCGCGAGGCACTGCCCGCTCCCGAGCGGACCAGTTCGCCCTCCTTCGAGGCGACGCCCGCGCCGTACGAGCCGTGGGACGAGGCCCCTGAACTGCCCGGCGCCTCTCCCCCGGACGCGACGTCCGTCGACCTCTACAGAACCCAGGTCATCAGGACGTAGACGGGATCTCTCCACCCGCACCCGCCGACGGGACCGGTCGGCGTCACCACATCACCACCTCACCGCACCACCTGCATCGATCAACAGGAGAGATCCGCATGCCCCTTTCCTCTTCCACGTCCACCAGCACACACACCGCCGCTCTCCGCGGCACCAACTCCCCGCTCGCCCCCGCGCAGTACGGCGGTGACATCGGCCTCCTTCTGCTGCGCTGCGCGGTCGGTCTGACCATGGCGGTCCACGGCAGCCAGAAGCTCTTCGGCTGGTTCAACGGCGCGGGCCTCGACAGCACCGCCGGGTTCTTCGCGAGCGACGGCTACTCCGCCCCGAAGACCATGGCCACGGTCGCCGGTCTGACGGAGACGCTCTGCGGCCTCGGCCTCGCCATCGGCCTGCTCACCCCGCTCGCCGGGGCGGGCATCGTCGGGATCATGCTCAATGCCATCGCCATGAAGTGGGGCAACGGCTTCTTCAACCCCTCCGGCATCGAGTACGACCTGGTCCTGCTCACCGCGGCCGTGAGCCTGGCCCTCGCCGGCCCCGGCAGGTTCGCCGTGGACCACCTCCTGCCCGTCCCCCGCACACACCGCCTCTCCCACGGATTCGCGGCCGTGACCCTCGGCGCGGTCTCGGCCGCGATCGTGCTCGTGGCCCTGCACGACTGACGGCAGAGGCCGTCGAAGCGCCCCGCCGGACCGGTCCCTTCCCGGCGGGGCCCCAAGGCGCTCGCGCGATCTCGGACAGTAGCGTGCAGCCTGAGTCGGCCGGTTCACCGGTCCGGTTCGGACAGTGGGCAGTGGACAGGGAAGAGATCGGGAAGCAGAGCGTGGTCAGTCAGCAGTACGCCCCCGCCCGTGTCGTAGCGCCCTCTCAGGCGCGCAGAGTGGCCGCGGCTGTCATCGACGGGCTCCTCGCTCTGGTGGGTGGCCTCGCGGCCGGTGGCGCCGCCGGTGTGAAGGTGAGTGACGGAGTGGTCGAGGTGCGGCCGCTCTCCCCCGCGGTGTGGGGGCTGGCCCTCGGCGTGGCCGTCGGAGTCTCCTTCGCCAACCACGTCCTGCTCACTCAGGCCGCCAGGGCCAGCCTCGGCAAGATGATCTCGGGGCTGCGTGTGGGCCGCGCTACCGACGGTCGACGACCCGGTCTCGTCCGGCTCACCGGCCGTTGGCTGTTCGGCTTCTACTGGATGGTCGTCTTCGTCCCCGTCCATCTGGCGACGGACAGCGATGTCGCGCAGCAGGACGCGGTGGGCATCCGTGTGGGACGTCGGGCGCACCGTACTTGACGCGAAACCGCCACGGCCACCGCCCGGCGGCCGACGCGGCGTGGGCCGCCCGAAGACTCACCCGCACGAACCGGTCACCCCTCCCCCCGGCCGACCAAGTCGAGCAGCAGCTTCGCCGCCACTTCCGCGCCGTCCATCCGCAACGTGCTCGCCACCAACCCCGGCCGCGCACAGGCCTCAGAAGTCAGGGCTATCCCGAGCGCGGCCGACAGCGGACGACCAAGGGCGGGATGGGCAGCCCGCAGCCGAAGTCACCCGCGCTAGCCGGTCACCCCTCCCCCCGGCCGACCATGTCGAGCAGCAGCTTCGCCGCCACTTCCGCGCCGTCCGTGCGGATCGTGGCGGCCACCGACTTCGCCCGCGCGCGGGTCTCGGGAGTCAGGGCCGTCCCGAGCGCGGCGGACAGGGAGGCGATGGTCGGGGTCGGGCCGTCGTGTGCCGCGCCGATGCCAAGGTCGACCACGCGGGCGGCCCAGTACGGCTGGTCCGTCGCCTGGGGCACCACCACTTGGGGCGCTCCGGCGCGCGTGGCGGTCGTCGTGGTGCCCGCGCCGCCGTGGTGCACCACGGCGGCCACCCGGCCGAACAGGGTCTGGTGGTTGGCCTCGCCGACGACGAAGCAGTCGTCCCGGTCGTCGAGCGGGGCCAGGTCGGCCCACCCGCGGGAGACGAGCACACGGCGGCCCTGCGCGCGGACCGCATCGACGACAACCCGGGACGCGTCCTGCGAGTCCTCCTTCGACGCGCCCATCGGCATGCTGCCGAAGCCCACGTAGACCGGTGGTTCTCCGGCGTCCAGGAACGCCACCAGCTCGGCGGGGAGCGGCCGTTCGTCAGGCATGATCCACGCGCCGGTCTGCACGACGTCGAAGTCCGGTGTGTGGTGCCACGGGTCGAGGACCGGGTCCGTCGCCAGCCACGGCTTGTCGCCGATGACGTAGTCACGGACGTTGTCTACCGGGGGCAGGCCGACCGACGCCCGGTTCGTGTTGAGCGCCTCGCCGAACAGCGCGTTGATGCTCTCGGCGTCCAGGTCCCACAACACCCGGTTGTCCGTCACGTCCGGCGGGAACGGCCGGCCCGCGTACGCCAGTGGCGCGTGGTGCGGCGACGGCAGAGTGATCTGCTGGAAGGTCACGGACACGGAAGGGATGCCGAGCTTCTCGGCCACGGACCGCGCACCGGCCGCGGCCGGCATCACGCCGGTCGCCACCACCACGTCGCACCCCTCGGCCGCCGCGCTGACCGCATCGAACTGGCTCGCGATCAACTCGGCGGCACGCTGGGGCAGGGACGACGGCTGCGGCGCGGCGTTCGTCAGGGCGCGCGCCGACCGGCCCACCGGCACCAAGGGCACATCGACAGCGTCCAGCCGCTGCGCGAAGTCCTCGTCCGGCGGCGCGCACACCCGCACCTCCGCGCCGAGCTCCCGCAACCGCTCCGCGAGTCCCACCAGCGGTTCGACGTCCCCGCGCGAACCGTACGTAGACAACAACACACGCACTTGGTGACTCCCCTTTCTTGTCAGGTTCTGGCCCAGGCCCTGCCCGGGCCAGTCGGTTCCTGGCCTAGGCCGAGGATTCTCCGGCATCCGCCCGGCCGCGTGCCGCCAAGAGGTCGCGGACCTCGTCCGCGGTGGTCTCCTGGAGTTCCTCCGCGACGTGCACCCAGCGCGTGACGCCGATCGACTCCAGGAACGTCAGGTCGTGACTGGCGATCAGGAGCGCTCCCTCGTACGACTCGAGCGCGCCGGTGAGCTGGCGCACACTGGCCAGGTCGAGGTTGTTGGTCGGCTCGTCGAGGATCAGCAGCTGAGGGGCCGGCGCGGCGAGCATCATCGCCGCGAGCGCGGCACGGAAGCGCTCGCCGCCCGACAGGGTGCCCGCCAGTTGTTCGGCACGAGCCCCTTTGAAGAGGAAGCGCGCCAGCTGCGAACGGATGTGGTTGTCGGTGAGCCCGGGAGCAAGGCGGGCGACGTTCGCCGCGACGCTCAGCCCGTCGTCAAGGACATCCAGACGCTGCGGCAGGAACCGCAGCGGCACCGACGTCCTGACCTCGCCGGACAGTGGGGCCAACTCCCCGGTGAGGGTGCGCAGCAGCGTCGTCTTGCCGGCGCCGTTGCGCCCGACGAGGGCGATCCGCTCGGGTCCCTGCACATGCAGGGTGCCCTCCCGCAACGTACCGAAGCGGGGGCGCAGTTCGCGCAGGGTCAGCACGGTGCGGCCCGCCGGCACAGCGGTGTGCGGGAGGCTGACGCGGATCTCGGCGTCGTTGCGGATCGCGTCCGCGGCCTCCTCGCGCCGCTCGCGTGCCTCGCTGAGCCGCTCCTCGTGCAGGCCCCGGAGCTTGTCCCCCGACTCCTGCGCGGAGCGCTTCTTCTCGCCCGCCACGATGCGCGGGGCGCGCCGCTGGGCGTCCATCTTCTTGCTGTGCCGCTGGCGACGGGCCACCTTGACCTGGGTCTCCTCCAGTTCACGCTTCTGGCGGCGTACGTCGGCCTCCGCGGCCCGCAGCATCCGTCCCGCCGCTTCCTGCTCGGTGGCAAGGGCTTCCTCGTAGGCGGACCAGCCGCCGCCGTACCAGCTCACCGACCCGGAGCGCAGCTCGGCGATGCGGTCGACGCGTTCGAGCAGGTCGAGGTCGTGGCTGACCACGACGAGGACGCCGGAGCGCCAGGAGTCGACGGCCTCGTAGAGCCTGCGGCGCGCGAACAGGTCGAGGTTGTTGGTCGGTTCGTCGAGGAGGAGGACGTCCGGGCGTTCCAGGAGGAGCGCTGCCAGGCGCAGCAGCACGGTCTCCCCGCCGGACAACTGTCCTACCGCCCGGTCGAGTTCGATGTCACCGAGGCCGAGTGACCCCAGCTGGGCCAAGGCCCGCTCCTCGACGTCCCAGTCGTCGCCGACCGTCTCGAAGTGCTCCTCGCGTACGTCGCCGGATTCGATGGCGCGCAGTGCGGCACGCCGCTCGGCGATGCCCAGGGCCTGGTCGACGCGCAGGGTCGTGTCGAGGGTGATGTTCTGCGGGAGATGGGCCAGGGTGCCGCCGACGGTCACCGACCCCTGGGAGGGGCGCAGTTGACCGGCGAGCAGGCGCAACAGGGTTGATTTGCCGGTGCCGTTGGCGCCGACGAGTCCGGTGCGACCCCTGCCGATGCTGACGGACAGACCGTCGAAGACGCTCGTGCCGTCCGGCCACTGGAAGGAGAGGGCGGAGCAGGTCAGGGAGGCGCTGGGGGTGGTGGGTACAGACATGATGAATCTCGCAGTCGCAGGGCGCAGTGGGCGGGGGGGCGTCGTATGCGAGCACCACGCGGCGACCAGCCGAGAGAGAGGGGTGCGGCGGTCCGGGAGATCGAGGGACGGCTCATGCACCGAGGTCGCATCCACGCGGGGTCACGGGCGGCACGGCAAGGCCGGGCTGCGGCGTGACGGGCGTACGGCGAGGGCCGTACGGCGCGATGATCGCGAACCTCAGATGCGCAACGTCCACCTCTATCGGAGACAACAGGACCGTTCGAGACGATAACGACCTTGGGGGAGATTGGCAAAGCCTTACGCCATCTCTCCAGGTCACGGCTCTGCGGGTTACGGCTCTCGGGGTCACGGCCGTGCCTGGATCAGGGCGTGGGTGCCGCTGGTGCGCCATCCCTGGCCGTGTGCGGCGACGAGCGCCGCTTCGGTCCGTCCGTCGAGCCCGACGATCACGTCGGACTTCAGTGTCCGCAGGGCGGCCACCGGTCCCAGGAAGTACGCGGTGCGCTCCTCGAACGGCGTGGTGGCGGGCCACAGCCGGTCGCCGACCAGGCGCCGGTAGTTCAGATCGCCCTTCATGACGGTCACGTCGGCCTCGGCGAATTCCCGGCGCAGATCCTCGGGCATCCGCGCGTACGGCAGCGGGGCGCAGGAGAAGGCGTGGCTGCGTACGGTGATCCGACCGTCACCCATGGCCGACCACAGGCGTTGGCCCACCTCCGCGGCGACGCCCCGTGCGCCCTTGAGACGGTGCAGGCAGTCGATCACGTCGGCGGTCATGGCGTCCGAGACGTAGTACGGGTAGGGCTTGATGTGCAGCACGACCCGCTCCGCGCGCCGCAGGTGCAGGAGGTGGTCGATGAGGATGAGGTCGGGCAGCAGCTCGCGTCCGGCGTTGTCCGCGACCAGGCACAGCGTGGCCGCGCCGCCTTCGGGGAGCAGGGACCACAGCAGTTCGGAGTCGTCGGCGACGAGCCGCGATTCGACGGTCCCGGAACCGCCGCCGCCCACGGCGAAGCCGAGGTCGGCGCGGTTGCCCCACAGGGAGCCGAGGAGCATGGCCTGGCGCTGTTCGTCGACGGGACGCGGGGCCAGGCGGTCGAGTGCGGCCAGTTCCTCGTCGGCCTCCCCGGTGTGGAGTTCGGCCTGCTTGAAGGGGCGGAACGGATCGATGCCCTGCCAGGGCCCGGCCTCGAAGTAACCGACAGCGGTGAGGAGTTGGCGGTAGAAGTAGCTCTCGGCCCACAGGAAGGGCACGTCGAACCAGGACAGGCCGAAGTACTCGCGCCCCCATCGCTCCCACAGGTGACGGTCGTGCGCCTCGGGCCCCAGCGGCTCGATCACGCCCTCCGTGGCCTGCGTCAGGAGAGCGTCGAGGGCGCGATGCTGCCGAGGGCCGTACGGGAAGGCGTCGCGGACCTTCTTGATGAGCGCGGGATGCCGCTCCGCGAGCACGCTTCTGGGGAAGGAGCCGGGTGCGTTGCTCAGGATGACGGGTGCTTCGGCTGCGTCGGCGGCGCTGGCCGCGTCGTTCGCGTCGGCTGCGTCGTTCATTCCTTCACCTTTTCTTCTCACTATTTGAATGCCGAGGGCAGGCCGGTCTACGGTGACCGGTCCTCTATCCCCCATGTTTCAGAGGTACATCTTCATGCCCGCATTCAACCGTCGACGCTTCCTCCAGGCAGCGGGTGGCACCGCCGGCGTCGCGGCTCTGTCCGCCAGCATCATGCGCGCCGCCGACATCCCCGCCTCCGCCCGGTCGGGATCGATCGACGACGTCGAGCACATCGTGGTCCTCATGCAGGAGAACCGCTCCTTCGACCACTACTTCGGCACGCTGGGCGGCGTCCGCGGTTTCGGTGACCCCCGTCCGCTGACCCTGGAGAGCGGAAAGTCCGTATGGCACCAGTCCGGCGACGGTGAGGAAGTCCTGCCCTATCATCCCGACGCCGACGACCTGGGTATGCAGTTCATCGCCGGCCTCGACCACGACTGGGAGACCGGCCATCAGGCGTGGAACAAAGGAAAGTACGACGACTGGATAGCGGCCAAGTCGCCGGGGACGATGGCCTATCTGACCAGGGAGGACATTCCCTTCCACTACGCGCTGGCCGACGCCTTCACGGTCTGCGACTCCTACCACTCGTCGTTCATGGGCGCGACCGACCCCAACCGCTATTACCTCTACTCCGGGCATACCGGAAACGACGGGAAGGGCGGCGGTCCGGTCCTCGGTAACGAAGAAGTCGGCTACGACTGGACCACCTATCCCGAGCGCCTGGAGAAGGCCGGGGTGTCGTGGAAGATCTATCAGGACATCGGTGACGGCCTCACGGAGGACGGGCTGTGGGGCGTTCTGGAGGACGCCTACCGCGGAAACTACGGCGACAACTCGCTGATGTTCTTCAACAAGTACCGCAACTCGAAGCCGGGTGACCCCCTTTACGAAAAGGCGAGGAAGGGAACGAAGGTCAAGGAGGGCGGTCATCTCCTCGATGACCTGCGCGCCGACGTCAAGGCGGGGAAACTCCCGCAGATTTCCTGGATCGCCGCCCCCGAAGCTTTCTGCGAGCACCCCAACTGGCCCGCGAATTACGGGGCCTGGTACATCTCGCAGGTTCTGGACGCACTGACGTCCGACCCCGAGGTGTGGAGCAAGACCGCCCTGATCATCACGTACGACGAGAACGACGGCTACTTCGACCACGTGCCCCCGCCCTACCCGCCGGCCGACTCCTCCTGGGGCGCGTCCACCGTCGACACCGAGCTCGACCACTTCCCCGGCGACAGCGACTACAGCGCGGGCCCCTACGGGCTCGGCATGCGGGTGCCCACCCTCGTCGTCTCCCCGTGGTCCACCGGCGGCTACGTCTGCTCCGAGGTCTTCGACCACACCTCCGTCATCCAGTTCATGGAGCGCCGCTTCGGCGTCCACGAACCGCACATCTCCCCCTGGCGCCGCGCCATCTGCGGCGACCTCACATCGGCCTTCGACTTCAGCCTCAAGCACACCGAGCGCGCGGACCTGCCGAGCACCGACGCCTATGAGCCGCCGGACCAGGAACGGCACGGCAGCTACCAGCACTCCCCGCCGGCCTCCCCCGCCCTGCCCAAGCAGGAGAAGGGCGCGCGGCCCACCCGGCCCCTGCCCTACACACCCCTGGTCACCGCGGCCGTCAAGCCCGCCGACGGCAACGTCGAGCTCACCTTCACGCCGGGTGACGAGACGGGCGCCTGCTTCCTCGTCACGTCCGGCAACCGCGACGACGGGCCCTGGACGTACACCGCATCGGCGGGCAAGAAGATCTCCGACACGTGGAGCACCGCCCCCTCGGAGGGGACGTACGAGCTGACGGTGCACGGGCCGGGCGGCTATCTGCGGACGTACGAGGGCACGGCCGCGACCCCGGGCCCGGAGGTCATCGGCCGTCACGACGAGAGCAGCGGTCGCATCGAGCTCACGTTCATCAACCACGCCAAGACCGCCTGCCGCCTGACCATCACCAACGCCTACGGCGACAAGAGCACTGAGCTCACCGTCGCCGCGGGCGGGCGCAAGACCCGCCGAGTGGACCTCGGCCACAGCAAGCGCTGGTACGACCTGCGGGTGCGGTCCGACAGTGACAGCGCCTATCTGCGGCGGCTGGCGGGGCACGTCGAGACGGGCGAGCCCGGCACCAGCGACCCGGCGCTCCGCACGGCCTGACCCTGCCGCCCCGACTGCCTCTCAGAGTTACTGGTCCCCGTCGTCTCCCTCGCCGCCGCCCGGCCTGACGCGTACGTGCATGCGCTCGCCCTGGGCCCCGAACAGGGCGAGGAATTCGACGGGGATGTCGCCGGCGTTGGAGAACCCGTGCGGGGTGCGGGTGTCGAACTCGGCGGCTTCGCCCGCGGTGAGCACCAGGTCGTGGTCGCCCAGGGCAAGGAGCAGGCGGCCGGAGAGTACGTAGAGCCACTCGTAGCCCTCGTGCGTGCCCTGCTCGGGGCGCGTGGTCTGCCGGTTGCCGTTCCTGGCGACCGGCATGACCTGCTTGTAGGCGTGCATTCCGCCGAGGTAGCGGGTCAGGGGCACCCACGTGTTGCCGTGGCGCAGGAACGGCCGCGGGTGGATCCGCGGATCACCCGTCTGGGGCGCGCCGACCAGTTCGTCGAGCGGTACGCCGTACGCCTTGGCCAGCGGGAGCAGGAGCTTCAGGGTCGGCTCCCGCTGTCCGGCCTCAAGGCGCGAGAGCGTGCTCAGGGAGATGCCGGTCTCCTCGCTCAGCCGGGCCAGGGTGGCGCCACGCGCCTTCCGCAGCGCCCTCAGCCTCGGCCCGACGGCGGTCAGCACATCCGTGAGTTCGGCATCGTCGCCCATCCCTCCATTTGCCGGGTCGGCAAATATCTTTGTCAAGCGGCCGGGGCCGCGCGCAGGGTTGCCGCAGAGCAGAAGGAGCCCACATGAGCGACCGCACGACCGACCCCACGCCCGGCACCCACGCCGCTTCGGGCACCCACGCCGCTTCCGGCACCGCCGTCTCCGCCGCCGAATCGGCCGAGGCATTCTGGGACGAGCGCTACAACCAGAGCGGCCGTCTGTGGAGCGGCGAACCCAATGCCGCCCTCGTCCGCGAGACCGAGGGGCTCACTTCCGGGAGCGCCCTCGATCTGGGCTGCGGAGAGGGAGGCGACGCGATCTGGCTCGCGCGGCAGGGCTGGCGCGTCACCGCCACCGATATCTCCCGCGTCGCCCTCGCCCGCGCGGCCGAGCACGCGGACCAGGCCGGGGTCGCCGACCGCGTGGACTGGCAGCACCACGACCTGGGCGCTTCCTTCCCGGCCGGCAGCTACGACCTGGTCTGCGCCCAGTTCCTGCACTCCCTGCACGAGATGCCGCGCGAGCAGATCCTGCGCGCCGCCGCCGCGGCCGTCGCCGAGGGCGGCACACTCCTGATCGTCGGCCACATGGGCTTTCCCGCCTGGGAGACCGAACCTCACCCCGGCGTCGACTTCCCCACCCCCGAGAAGGTCCTGGCCTCGCTCGATCTGCCGGCCGGGCAGTGGGACGTACTCGCCTGCGAAACCCACGAACACTCTCTGACGGCCCCGGACGGAGCGCCCTCCACCCGGACCAACTACACGGTCAAGCTGCGGCGCCGGTTCAGCCGGTGACGACGCATCAGTGAGGGCCGGGGAGCCGCACGGCCAGGGTCACCCTGCTGCCGTCGGGGCCGCCCGAGATGGTGAGCTCGTCGGTGAGCAGGGTGGCGAGCCACAGGCCTCGGCCGGTCGCGCGGCCGTCGAGGCCGGGGGCCAGGTCGGGGACGACGTCGGCGCTGAAGCCGAGGCCCACGTCGTGGATGTGGCAGGCCAGATGGCCGTTGCTGCGCTGCAGGACCAGTGTGCCGCCGCCGCCCGCGTGCTCGACGGCGTTGACCGCCACCGCGTCCAGGGCCACGATGAATTCGCTGCGCCGTGGCTCGGTCAGCCCTTGGTGGTCGGCGAACTGCGCGACGAGCATACGCAGCCGGGGCAGGTCGTCCTGCGTGAAACGAGACTCCAGCAGGGTGACGGGAGAGGCCTCGTCGTGCGGGCCTGGCGCGGTCGTCATCAGCGGACCACCTCGCTGAGCACCATGTGAGGCACCTGATCGGCGCCGGCTCGGCGCAGTATGCGGGCCGATGTCGGTGGACAGTGGACCCGGACCGGGCCGTGCGGATGTTCCAGAACCAGCCGCAGCAGGTCCACGGCGCAAGCGACGCCGAGGAACACGAGACCGGACAGGTCCACGACCAGCGGCTGCCGGGATTCCTCGGCCCGCCTGAGCCCTTCACGCACGGCACCGATGAACTGCTCCCGAGTGGCGAGGTCCGCTTCACCGACCAACCGCACCCTGCCTTCCGTCAGTTCGGCGTGCAGAGCCCCCAGGTGCGGCAGCAGCCGACAGGGGTGCGCCTTGTGCATGGCCGTCACGACGTCGGGCTCGAACCAGCGGGTGTCGTAGGCACAGATCTCGGTGTAGGGGCGGCCGGTGAACAGATGCTGAGCGTGGGACTCGCGGTGCGTCATCACCTCGATGTCGGCGCCCAGGGCCCCCACCCAGTGCATGTCGATATAGGTGCGCAGCCCGGTGTAGCCCTCCGCCAGGGCCCGCTCGGTCTCCTCCGTGATGCGCTCCCACTGGCGGTGGGGGGTGAACGCCTCCTCGGGATGGATGAGGGCACGCATGCTGCTGAGCACCAACTGCCCGCTCTCCCGGGCGGATCCCAGCAGGGCTCCCGGCGCGTCCAGCCGGGCCCACACCCGTTCGTCGTCCAGGTGGGGCGCGGCGAAGACCATCACCTTCTCGCGCTGTACGAGCCCTGCCCACGTGAAGGCGGATACCACGTCGCGGCCCGCGTCGTCGTCGCCGTAACTGACGAACGCGTGGTCACCGGACCGGAGATGCTGGACAGGGATCGTACCGACCGACGCCGAGCCGGTATCCGCCATCTCTCACCTCCGGGGCCGAGGTGGCCCGACGGGAACAGGTCCGGGGCCACACGCTAGCGGTCCTTACCCCGTGCCGACGGGCCTGCGCGGATAGTTGATTCGTTCCGTGCTGGTTCTGCTCGTCGAATTCCGTTCGGCGTCTGCTGCCGGTTCGGGACTACTCCGAGAGGGCGTGGTCCACGAGTGCGCGCGCGTAAGCGGCGTCCAGTTGGCCGGGGCGGAAGAGGATGCGGTACATCATCGGGGCCACGACCCGGTCGACGACCTGCTCCGTGTCCGGCGCGGCCTCGCCTCGCTCCGCCGCGCGCGCCAGGACGATGTCGATCTGTTGCGCGGCGTAGGCGGAGCAGTGGCCGGCGTTGCTCCCGTCCGGGTCCCCGAGAAGGGCGTCCCTGATGTACGCGCGCCCCGGCGGGGAGGCCATTTCGTCGAGGAACTGCTCGGCCCAGGCGCCGAGGTCCGCACGCAGGGTGCCGAGGTCGGCCGGCGCCTCCTCGGGGCGCAGGTGTTCGACCGCGACGTCGGACAGGAGCTCCTGAAGGTCTCCCCACCGGCGGTAGACGGTCGACGGCGTCACCCCCGCGCGAGCCGCGACGAGAGGAACGGTCAGCGCCTCGCGCCCCAGCTCGGCCTGCAGCTCACGCACCGCCGCGTGCACTGACTCCTGAACTCGGGCGCTGCGCCCTCCGGGCCGGACCATGGGCTTGGGACTCATGGCTCCACCTTAATCCCTTAACGCGAATTCATTGCTTCTAGCGCGGTGCCATGGATCATCTCGTACGCGTGCCCGACCCGCAGCACGGTCGCCTCGTCGAGCGGGCGCCCCATGAGTTGCATGCCGATCGGCAGGCCCGCGTGATCCTTCCCCACGGGCAGGGTCAGCGCGGGCACCCCTGTGATGTTGGCGGGCGCGGAGAGACGGACGTAGCTGTCGGAGACGGCCTCCACCGTGCCGTCCGCCCACCGCACACTGCCCTGTCCGGCCTCGACGGCCGTCATCGGGACCGCCGGGGCGGCGATCACGTCGACGCGGGCGAGCATGTGGGCCCAGGCCTCGCGCATCAGCGTCCTCGCGCGCTGGGCCCTGAGATAGTCACCGGCGGACACGAACTCGCCCGCCTCCAGCAGGACGCGGACGTCCGGCGTGTACAGATCGGGCACCGAGCGAAGCGTCCGCTCGTGGTACGACGTCGCCTCCGGGACCATCAGACCCCACTGAGTGGCCTGGATATAGCGCGTCAACGGGATCTCTACGTCGACGAGTTCGGCCCCCAGCTCCTGGAGCCGCCCGATGGCCCGGCGCACGCCCTTCTCCACCTCCGGGCTGATCCGCTCGAAGTAGTAGTTGCGCGGCACTCCGACCCGTAGCCCTGAAAGGTCACCTTCCGACGCCGGGGAGGCGGGATCGTACTCGTCCCGGCCCACCAACGCGGCAAGGACGAGCGAGGCGTCCCGCACCGTACGGGTGAGGGGGCCGACATGATCCAGGGACCAGGACAGGGAGGTCACTCCCCGGCGGGAGATCAGGCCGTACGTCGGCTTGAGGCCAACCACGCCGTTCAGCGCCGCGGGCACGCGGATCGAACCGCCGGTGTCCGTCCCCAGCGCGAAGGTGGCCCCTCCCGCCGCGACGGCCACGGCTGAGCCGCCGCTGGACCCACCGGCGACGCGGCCGTGGTCCCAGGCGTTGCGCGTCTGGGGAGTGGTGAGGCCGTAGGCGAACTCGTGGGTGTGGGTCTTCCCCAGCAGCACCGCACCGGCGTCGGACAGGCGCGTGGCGACGGCGCTGTCGCGCGCGGCGACATGGCAGGACCTGACGCGTGAGCTCGCCGTGGTGGGCATGCCCTCGACGTCGATCAGGTCCTTCAGACCCATGGGTATCCCGTGCAGCGGACCGCGCGACTCCCCCTGGGCGATCTCACGCTCGGCCCGTTCCGCCGACTTCCGGGCGGAGTCCGCGTCGACGGTGACGTAGGCGTGGAGTCGCTCGTCCACCGCTCCGATGCGGTCGAGCACCGACGCGGTCAGCTCGACCGGGGAGAGCTTCTTCGCGGCCATGGCCTGGGAGGCGTCGGCCAGGGACAGCTCATACGGCTGCATCGACGCCCTCCTGTCCGGCCGCAGGCGCCGAGGACATCGCGGGCGGCGTCTCGCCGAAGTCCAGTTCGCGGAGGGTGGCGATGACGGACTGGATGTGGCCGACGGTCAGGGCCACCACTTCGTGACGGTCGCTCGTCAGGGGCAGGCCCGCCCGGAGCGCCCCTCGGGCGGCCTCCTGCGGGGTGAGTTCAGCGATGTTCATGTGCGGCCCTCTCGACACTCAAACGCTAATGGTTTGCTTTAACGGGACGCTAGACCCTACGCTCCCTTAAAGCAAACACGTTGCTTTTAGCCGCCAGAAGGGAACCGCATGTCCACGACCGCGCCCCACGTCAACCCCCACACCGGCGCCCCGGCCTGGACGGTGGGAGACCTCACCGTCCGCCGTATCGACGAGGTGCAGATGCCACAGCAGACGGGCCCCTGGCTGCTGCCCGGAGCAACTCCGGAGATCGTCGATCAAGTCCCCTGGCTCCAGCCGGACTTCGCGGACGAACAGCGCGTCCTGCGGCTTGCAAGCCACAGCTTCGCGGTCGAGGTGGACGGGCTCCGCGTGCTCGTGGACACCGGCATCGGCAACGGCAAGCAGCGGGCCAACCCCGCGTGGGACCACCTGAACAGTGACTACCTGGCGCGGCTTACGGCGGCCGGCTTCGCACCCGAGACAGTGGATCTCGTCATTCTCACGCACCTGCACACGGACCATGTCGGCTGGAACACGCGGGCGGACGGGGGCAGTTGGGCGCCCACGTTCCCCAACGCCCGCTACGTCACGACGCGCACCGAATGGGACTACTGGGCCGGCGTCGACATGGACGAGGCGAGGCGCCAGATGTTCCGCGACTCCGTGCACCCCATCTGGGAGGCAGGTCTGCTGGACTTGGTCGACGTCCCTTTCGGAACCACCGGCAGCAGGGGCCACGCGCTGGACATCGCGCCGGGGGTCCGTCTGCGCCCCACCCCGGGCCACACGCCGGGCCAGGTGGCGGTGGAACTGAGCAGTCGCGGCGAGAGCGCGCTCATCACCGGCGACTGCATCCATCACCCGGTCCAGCTGGTCCACCCCGACCTGGGCAGCTGCGTGGACATCGACCCCGCAGCCGCGACCAGGACCCGCCAGGAACTGCTCAGTTCGCTCGTCGACACCCGAACTCTTCTGCTGGGCAGCCACTTCCCGCCGCCCACCGCGGGCCACGTGATCCCCGAGGGCGGCGCATACCGCCTCGTACCGGCGTCGACTCAGCGGGTCCGGTAGCGCGCGTAGATCAGGCCGCTGTCGAAGGCGCGCTCCTCGGCGAGATCGAGATCGAGGCGCACGCCGTCGGGGAAGAAGCGTTTGCCGCCGCCGACCACGCTCGTGGTGATGAACAGGTGGTACTCGTCCACCAGGCCGGCTGCGATCGCCTGGCCTGCGAGGTTCGGGCCGTCGACGGTGAGGTCGTGCTCGGCCTCCGCCTTGAGTCTGCGCACCGCCTCCGGATCGAAGGTGCGCTCAATTCGGGTCTTCGCGCTGGACACCGAATCGAGCGTCGTGGAGTACACGATCTTCTCCGCGGCCTGCCAGTCGCGGGCGTACTGCAGGATGTGCGGCGGCTGGTCGGGCTCGGTGTGCGCGGTCTCCCAATAGACCATCGTCTCGTACATCCGTCGGCCGTAGAGATATGTGCCGACGGGGCGGAAGAGGTCGTTGATGAAGGTGTGCACCTCCGGGTCCTCGGCGCCGGTGCCGAGGCCGCCCTCCGCCGCCTCGGCGTAGCCGTCGAGCGAGGTGATCATCGAGTAGATGAGCTTGGCCATGTGGCTCCTTCGACTACGGACGCGTGAGTCTGCGGTCTCCTACCGGTCGGAGCCCATCATCGCGGCCACAGTGCCGCGGGGGCGCCGCTTCTCAGGGGCGGCGAGTCGCGAGGACGCAGAACTCGTTCCCTTCGGGGTCGGCGAGGATGACCCAGCTCTCGTCGCCGGTCTGGCCGACGTCGGCGTGCCGAGCACCGAGTCCGAGCAGTCGACGGACCTCTTCGTCCTGCTCCCTGTCGGTCGGGTTGACGTCGATGTGGAGCCGGTTCTTGATGGCCTTGCCCTCAGGCACCCGCGCGAACCCCAGCGTGGGCGGAACTGGCCCGACGCACTGCGCGCCGCCAGGCTCTTGAGGCGCACCGATGGAAATGAACCCGTCCTCCGCCTCCTGCACCTCGTAACCGAGGACGGCGCACCAGAATTGGGCAAGCGCATCGGGATCGACACAGTCGATCGCAAGCTCGGTGAACTTACTGGCCACGTCGAGATCTCCCCGCCTGGTATCGCTTGCAGTGACTTCCACTGCCTTCCCTGAGGGGCCCACGCTAACGCGGCACGTGCGCGTGCGACGAGCTGCGAAAGGGAGCAGACGCTCAGTCTCGTTCGAAGACCGCGACGCTGCGAGCAGGGACGTTGAACGTGTCCGAACCCCTCTCGTATGACGCGGACTTGACCACCTCGTCCGCGCCCTTTGCCTGGGTCGGGTGGAGGGAGTATGTGGCGCCCTTCGGAAGGGTGACGCTCTGTTTCTGGGGCTTCGGGGTTGCGTTGAAGATGACCATGAGGTTTTCGAGCTGCATGGTGATGACGCCCGGGGTTTCCTTCGGCGTTCCCGAGAGGGGGAAGGCGAGTTGGGACTGGACCTGGGCGGTCGTGGTCAGGGAGAACGCCGGCTCCGTCGCGCGCAGTTTGAGCAGGTCCTGGTAGGCGGCCGATGTGCCGTTGATTTCGGCGCAGCCCGGCGTCAGGGCCTTGGACGTCAGTAGGGGCTTTCCGTAGGGCCACTTGTCCTTGTTGTCGGCGGCCGGGGGCAGGCCTCGCCCGAAGCCGTTGCCGTCCCGGCAGTTCCAGTGCAGGGCGTTGAACCAGTCACCGCTGTCGTAGGAGTTGCGGTCCAGCGACTTCGAGCGCAGCAGGTCGCTGCCCGCCTGGGAGAGGGAAGGGCCCTGGGCCAGGGTCGCGGTCGCCATCGCGAGGACCTGCATGCGGGAGCGCTCGGCGGCCGTGGTGTCCGCGGGGAGCTTGAACGCGAGGGCGTCGTAGAGGGATTCGTTGTCGTGGGCGTCGGCGTAGGAGAGGGCGTCGCCGGGGGCCGCCGCGTATCCGGCCGGTGCGCCGTTGTAGTCGACCTCGGAGCCCTTGACCCGCCTTCCCGCCGAGTCCGTGAACCTGTACGCGGAGAGGTTGCCCGTGAGGGCGACCTTCAGCAGGTCCTGGTAGTGCAGCAGCCTCGCCTTCTGCTCGACCGGGGTGCCGTTCGCCTTCGAGGCGTTGGGGTCGGTGAACAGGCCGCTGGCGAAGCCCTGCACGCCGGGGTCCTCATCGAAGGGGCCGCCGCCGCGCACCGCGTCGCGGCCACGGTCGGAGAAGGTGGCGATGCCCGTGCCCGCCATGTTCTTCTGGGTGGCCTGGACGAAACGGGCGTCATCGGCGATCTCACCGAAGTTCCAGCCCTCGCCGTAGAGGACGATCTTCTTCCCGTCGACGCCGTCCTTCGCGACGGTCAGGGCGTCCAGGGCCTTTCTCACAGCAAGGATGTTCGCCTTGGGGTGGTGACCCATCAGGTCGAAGCGGAAGCCGTCGACCTTGTACTCCTTGGCCCAGGTGACCAGTGAGTCGACCACGAGTTTGCCCATCATCGCGTTCTCGGGCGCGGTGTTGGCGCAGCACGTGGAGGTGGCGACCGTGCCGTCGGGGAGCAGCCGCTGGTAGTAGCCGGGCACGATCTTGTCGAGTACGGACTTGTCGGCCTGGCCGCTCGCCACCGTGTGGTTGTAGACGACGTCCATGACGGTGCGCAGGCCTGAGCCGTTGAGGCCCTGGACCATCTGCCGGAACTCGACCGTGCGGCGGGTACCGGCGGGGTCGCTCGCGTAGCTGCCCTCCGGCACGGTGTAGTGCAGGGGGTCGTAACCCCAGTTGTAGGCGTCCTTGGCCGCGGTCTTGGTGACGCAGGCCTGTTGCTCTTCGGAGTCCGGGCCGGGCGCCGTCAGGTCGCAGTCGGGTGTGGCCTGGTCCGCGGCTCGCTCGGGGATGGTGCCGATGTCGAAAGCGGGCAGCAAGTGGACATATGACGTCCCCGACTTGGCCAGCTTGCGCAAGTGCTTCATACCGTCGGACTTCGTGTCGGTGAAGGCCAGGTACTTGCCGGGGTGACGCGCCGTCTTGTCCTCCACGGAGAAGTCGCGGATGTGCAGCTCCTGTATCTGCGCGTCGCGCAGGGGCTCTGCCTTCGGCTTCTTCAGGCGCTCCCAGCCCTTGGGCGCAAGCCTCGGGTCGTCGAGGTCGACGGCGATGCTGCGCCGCGAGTCGGCGGTGAGCGCCGTGGAGTAGGGGTCCGTGACCTTGTTGGTGACGACCTTCTGGACGCTGGGCGCCCACACCTTCACGACGTACCGATACTGCTTCCCCGACCAGCCGCGTCCCCCGGCGACGGACCACACACCACTGGTGTCGTCGCGCCGCATCGCCACGCGCTTACCGTCGAGTTCGAGGCTGACGGACTGCGCCGTGGGGGCCCACAGGGCCAGCGTGGGGCGGCCGTCGCGGAACTGCGGGCCGAGGGCCGCCTTGGTGGCGGTGGCGCTGTAGAGGTCGTCGAGGACGCCTTGCGTCTGTACGCCGGTGGCGGCGAGGAGGGTGCCGTCGGAACTGCTGCGGGTGGCGACGAGTTGGCCGGTCAGGGCATGTCGGATCCGGTCCCGGTCCCGCGGGTCGACGGCGAAGGCCGCGTAACCCTTCAGGTGCGGATACTTCTTGCGCTGGGCGTCGGTGAGGCCGCCGTCGACCGGGGCAAGGCGGATCCGCCGCCCCTCGCCGGCAAGTGCGCCGTCCGTGAGGGAGAGCCGGCCGTCGCGGGCATACACCAACTCCTGTGATGCTGCGTCCCCTTGGACGTCCCAGGCGACGGTGTTCTCGTCGATCCACTGGGCCCGGGACGTGGCCAGGTCGAGTGGGGCGGGCGCGTCGGCGGCGGCCGGTGCCCCCGGCGCGGCGCCGGCCAGGGACGCCAGGGGTGCGACGGCGGCGAGTAGAGCGAGGGCCGTGGCCACGAGGGTGCGGCGCGGGGAGCCGGTCACGGGCGGTTCTCCTTGCGGATCAATGACGGGAGGTACGGGGTGAAAGCGTGCGGGGGGGTGCGGGAGCGGGGCCGCCCGGCGGCGGGGAAGCGAAGGCCGGGCGGCCGGTCATGCGGCGGGCGGGCTGCGGTCAGCAGCTCCTGGCCCCGGTGTGCAGCGCGAGGGCGGTGTTCGGCGCCACGGCGGCCGTGAACTGGCCCGAGCCGTTGACGGTGACGCTCCTGCCGCTCTGGATGTCGCAGTAGCTACCCGCGGCGAGTGCGGTCTGGAAGGTCCGGTCGACGGTCGAGCCCTCGTGGTTGATGACCACGTACGCCTTGTCACCCCGGCCGAACGCGATGGCGTCGTTGCCGTTGTCCCACCAGTTGGTCACGCCGGTCCCGCGCGCGGTGTTGCGGAACTTGACCATGCTCCTGATCTCGGGCCAGGCGTGCTGGCATTTCCAGCCGTCGCTGTAACAGGCGTTCACCTGGCCGCCGTTCGGCGATCCGGCGTCGTTGCTGCTGAACTCGTATCCGGAGTGCACGTCCGGTGAGCCATAGGGCAGGGCCAGCATGAAGACGTGCGCGAGGGTGTAGTTCGCGCCGTCCTTGTAGGTGAGCGTCTGGCCGTGCCGTTCGGTGTCGTGGTTGGCGACGAAGACGGCGGCCGAGCCGCCGGGCAGGTAGCCCCAGCCCTCGCCGAAGTTCTTCAGGTACGCGAGCTTCTCGTCGTTGAACACCCGCTTGAGGTCCCAGCCGTAGCGGAACTCCTGGGCGTCGCCGGTGGCGGTGTACTCGCTCGGGGACACCGCCTCTCCGGCGCCGTAGATCGTCTCCTGCTTGAAGTGGACGCCGGGGTTGCTGAGCCGGGACTTGATGTTCTTCAGGTCGTCCACGGGGATGTGCTTGGCCGCGTCGACCCGGAAGCCGTCGACGCCCAGGGACAGCAGATCGTTCAGGTAGGCCGCGATCCGCCCCCGTACGTACTCCTCACCGGTGTCGAGATCGGCGAGGCCGCCCAGCTCGCAGTTCTGGACGTTCCAACGGTCCTGATAATTGCTGATGTCCGAGCGGCAGTCGTCCATGTCCGCGCCCGAATACGTACCGGGGTAGTCGTACTTGGTGAAGGACGATCCCGCCGAGCCCGTACCGGAGGCGTTCGTCATGTGGTTGATCACCGCGTCGGCGACGACCTTCAGCCCGGCCCCGTGGCAGGTGTCGACCATGTTCCTGAACGCGGCCCGGTCACCTAGTCGGCTGCCGATCTTGTAGCTGACCGGCTGGTAAGCGGCCCACCACGCCTCGCCCTGGATGCGCTCCTGGGGCGGGGAGACCTGCACGTAGCCGTAGCCGTCGGGGCCGAGCTGCTGCGTGCACGCCTTGGCCACCGAGTCGTACTTCCACTCGAAGAGCACGGCGGTGACGTCCTTGGCGCCGGGCGGCGCGGCCTGCGCCTGCGGCGCTCCGGCGACGATGCTGCCCGCGGCGCCCGCGACCAGGGCGAGGGCGGCGGCGAAGGGTCTGCGGACTCTGCTCTTTCGGCCGGTCATGAGGGCCTCCTGCATGGCCTTTGAAGGATGTTGCAGAAATATTGCGACGCCGTTTTCGGTCGAGACCGTACGACCCTCGAGAACCCCGGTCAACCCTCCGCACACACTCGGCGCCGCGCCTGCGCCGTCGATCCACGCACCACGAGCTCGGGCTGGAAGACGAACTCCGTGTGCTGTACGGGGTTTCCGTGCAGTTCCTCGATCAGCGCGCCCACCGCGGCGCTCGCCATCGCCTGCACCGGCTGGCGCACCGTGGTCAGCGGCGGGTCCGTGAAGGCGATCAGGGGCGAATCGTCGAAGCCGACCACGGAGACGTCCCCGGGCACCGACAGGCCCCGCTCACGCGCCGCGCGGACGGCGCCGAGCGCCATCATGTCGCTGCCGCAGACCATCGCCGTGCATCCCTGGTCCAGCAGGGCGCTGGCCGCCGCGTGCCCGCCCTCCACCGTGAACAGCGTGCGCTGCACGCGCGGTTCGGCCTGCGCCTGTTCCAGACCGAGCAGCGCGTGCAGCGCCGCCGTGAAGCCCTCCGCCTTGCGCAGCGAAGGGACGTAGCGGGTGGGGCCGATAGCGAGACCGATCCGCTCGTGGCCGAGGTCGACGAGGTGGCGCACCGCAATCCGGACGGCCGCGCGGTCGTCGGGCGAGACGAAGGACACCGGGATGTGTTCGTTGTAGCCGTTGATCAGGACGAACGGCACACGTCTGGCGTGCAGTTCGAGGTACCGCGTCGGGTCGGCCGTGGTGTCGGCGTGCAGCCCGGAGAGGAAGACGATGCCGCTGACGCGGCGCTCCTCCAACTGCTCGACCAGCTCGTCCTCGCTGGCCCCGTCCGGCATCTGGGTGCACAGCATCGGCGTGTATCCGTGCCCGGAAAGGACCTGCTCGACGACCTGCGCGAAGGCGGGGAAGATCGGGTTGCTCAGCTCGGGGATGACCAGACCGACCAGGCCCGCGCTGTGCCGCTTGAGCCGCATGGGCCGCTCGTAACCGAGCACGTCCAGGGCGGCGAGCACCCGACGCCGGGTGCCCGCGGCCACTCCCGGCTTGCCGTTGAGCACCCGGCTCGCGGTGGCCTCGCTGACGCCGGACTGGGCCGCGATGTCCGCGAGCCGCGGAACGCCCCGGTCTCCCCGGTCGGCGTCCCGCGGCGGGGAGAGGGTCACACCGCCCACCAGACGGTGGTGTCGGCCGGCAGCTCGACCTTGCCGTCCGCCGTCTCCACCTCGGCGTTGGACAGGAGGATGCGGCCGGGGACCGCGATACGCACCGCCGCGCCGGTGGTGTTCGCCGTGCACACGAAGCTCTCCCGGCGGAAGGCGAGAACCCCCTCGGGCGCCTCCAGCCACTCCAGCGAGTCGCCCGCGCCGAGGCCGGGCTGCTCGCGGCGCACGGCGAGCGCGCTGCGGTACAGCTCCAGGGTGGACGCGGGGTCACCGGTCTGCGCCTGGACGCTGAGCTCGCCCCACCCTGTGGGCTGCGGCAGCCAGCTGCCGCCCGCGCCGAACCCGTAACTGGAGCCTTCGGTGGTCCAGGGGATCGGCACCCGGCAGCCGTCACGGAAACCGTCCTGCCCGCTCGCCCGGACGAACGAGGGGTCCTGGCGCACCTCGTCGGGCAGCTCGGTGACGTCCGGCAGGCCCAGTTCCTCGCCCTGGTAGACGTAGGCGGAGCCGGGCAGTGCCAGCATCAGGAGGGTCGCTGCGCGGGCGCGGCGCAGGCCGAGCGCGCGGTCGCCGGCAGTGCGCAGCTGGGTGCCGAGTCCGGGCGGGTTGGCGAACCGCGTGGCGTGGCGGGTGACGTCGTGGTTGGAGAGCACCCACGTGGCCGGGGCGCCGACGGGGCGCATCGCGGCCAGCGACGCGTCGATGACCTCGCGCAGCTCGGCGGCGTCCCAATGGGTGCCCAGATACTGGAAGTTGAAGGCCTGGTGCATCTCGTCCTGGCGCACGTACGCGGCGGCGCGCTCGACGGTGGGCGTCCACGCCTCGGCGACCAGGATCCGCTCACCCGCGTACTCGGTGAGGACCTTGCGCCAGCTGCGGTAGATCTCGTGCACGCCGTCCTGGTCGAAGAACGGCATGACATCGTTGCCCAGCAGCTTGAGCTGGTCGCTGCGGCCGATGTCGGGCAGGCCCTCGGCCTTGACCAGGCCGTGGGCGACGTCGACGCGGAAGCCGTCGACACCCATGTCGAGCCAGAAGCGCAGGATCGAGCGGAACTCGTCGTGCACAGCGGGGTGTTCCCAGTTGAAGTCGGGCTGCGCGGGCGCGAAGAGGTGCAGGTACCACTCGCCGTCCGGTGTCCGCGTCCAGGCCGGGCCGCCGAAGACGGACTCCCAGTCGTTGGGCGGGAGTTCACCGTGCTCGCCCTTGCCCGTCCTGAAGTGGTAGCGCTCACGCAGCGGCGATCCCGGGCCCTCGCGCAGGGCGCGCTGGAACCAGTCGTGCTGGTCGGACGAGTGGTTGGGAACCAGGTCGACGATGACGCGCAAGCCCAGGTCATGGGCGTCCCGGAGCAGGGCGTCGGCGTCGAGGAGGCTGCCGAACATCGGGTCGATCGCGCGGTAGTCGGCGACGTCGTAGCCGGCGTCGGCCTGCGGTGAGGAGTAGAAGGGGCTGAGCCAGACAGCGTCGACGCCGAGATCCCTGAGGTAGGGAAGGCGGGCACGGACGCCGTCCAGGTCGCCCATTCCGTCACCGTTGCCGTCGGCGAAGCTGCGCGGGTAGACCTGGTAGATCACCGCGCCACGCCACCAGTCCGTGTGCGTGCCGGAGGCGGGGGCTGCAGGGGCAGCGAGATGCTGGGTCATGTCTTCCCTGAGATCGAGAGGTCGAGTGCGAGGGGGGTGTGTGCCGTACGTGTGTGCCGTATCAGGGCTTCGTGTCAGGACTTCGTCGCACCGGCCGTGAGACCGGAGACGAGGTGGCGCTGCACGAAGCCGAAGATCAGCGCGGCGGGCACGGCGACGATCACGGCCGCGGCCGTCAGTGACCCCCAGTCGCTGGTGTACTGATTGACGAAGGTCTGCAGGCCGCCCGCCAGGGTGAGGTTCTCCTCGCCGGTCATGAAGGCGGATGCGTAGGCGACTTCGGCCCAGCCGGTGATGAAGCTGTAGAAGCCGGTGACGGCGAGACCGGGCTTGGCGAGCGGCACGATGAGCCGCCAGAAGGTGCCGAACGGGTTGAGCCCGTCCACCCGCCCGGCCTCGTCGATCTCCACCGGGATGGTGTCGAAGTACCCCTTCATCATCCAGGCGCAGAACGGCACGGCGATCGTCAGATACGTGACGACCAGGCCGATGGGCTGGTTGAGCAGGCCCAGGCTCGCCAGAAGGTTGTAGAGCGGCACGATGAGCACAGCGACGGGGAACATCTGCGTGATCAGCAGGAGCCACATCAGCGGCCGCATGCCGGGGAACTTGAAGCGGCTGACGGCGTAACCGGTCGTCGCGGCGATGAAGACACCGATCACCGTGGTCAGTCCCACGACGAGCAGCGAGTTGGCGAGCCAGCTCAGGAACTCGGTGTCGTTGACGACGTGGTCGTAGTTGCGGAACGTGAAGTCCTTGACCACGTCGGTGGAGAACGCCTCGCTCGTCGGCTTGAACGAGGTGATCAGGAGCCACAGCGGCGGAAGCACCGCGGTGGCCGATGCGACGAGCAGGCCCACGTGGAGCGCCACCGAGGCCAGCGGGCCGCGCTCGCCGCGCTCCCTGACCTTCTTGCGCCGGCTCGCGGACGAGTCCGACGAGGACGGCGAGGACGACGACTTCTTCGGGTCGGTCACGGTGGTCACCACACTTCTCCCTGCTTGCGGAGCGCGCGGCGGTAGACGACCGCGAAGAGCGAAAGGAGCAGCAGAATGATGACGCCCCAGGCCGCGGACCCCGCGAAGTCGCGCGGGCTCACGACGAACGACAGCCGGTAGGCGTACGTCACCAGGATCTCGGTGGCGTCTCCCGGACCGCCCCGGGTGAGCAGGAAGATCACCGGGAACATGTTGAAGGTCCAGATGCCGCTGATCAGGATCACGGTGCTGCTGACGGTCCGCAGACCCGGCAGCGTGATGTGCCGGAAGCGCTGCCAGGCATTCGCGCCGTCCATCTCCGCGGCCTCGTAGAGCTCCCCGGGGATGGACTGGAGTCCGCCGAGCATGGCGACCAGCATGAACGGGACGCCGAGCCAGACGTTGACCGTGATCACCGAGAGCTTGGCCCAGGTGGGGTCGTTCAGCCACGGGATCGCGTCGATGCCGCCGCCGGCGAGGATCTTGTTGAGGATGCCGTTCTTCTCGTTGAAGAGCAGCCGCCAGGTGAACACGGAGACGAAGGCCGGCACCGCCCACGGCAGGATCAGCGCCATCCGGTAGAGGGAGCGCCCCGCCAGTTTGCGGTTGAGCATGTTCGCCAGCGCGAGGCCGAGCGCGAAGGAGATCGCCACACAGGAGACGGTCCAGATGACCGTCCAGGTCAGCCGGTCCCAGAAAACGCCGTCGTTGAAGACCGCGGTGTAGTTGTCCAGGCCGACGGACTCGTAGGTCGCAGGGATGTGATTGACGCCGATGGTGCGCTCGACGTTCGCCTCGTTGGCGTCGGTCGTCGACAGGTACAGGCCCCGCACCAGCGGGTATCCGATGATCACGCCGATCACGGCCACCACGGGGGCGACCATGCTCCACGCGTACCAGTGCGTGGAAAGCGACCTGCGCAGGCGCCCGGGAGTCTTGCCGGTCCCCCGGCCGCGGCCGTGGACGCCCTTCGCGTCCACGGCCCCGGTCAGGGTCTGGCTGCTGTCAACAGCCATTTACTTGTAGTCCTTCAGCAGCTTGCGGTAGGCGTCGCCGACACCCTTCGCCCCGTCGTCGGGCGAGGTCTTGCCGCTGAGCACCTTCTCCATCTGCAGCCGGATCGGCTCGAACAGGGCGTTGGCCTGCGGGATCCACGGCCGCTCCACCGACTTGTCGACGGCCGGCTTGAAGAACTGCACCATCTGGTTGTCCTTGACGGACTTCACGTCGTACACCGAGGTGCGGGTGGGCAGCAGGCTCAGCTTCTCGGTGGTCTGCTGCTGCACCTTGGCCGAGCTCATGTACTTGATGAACTCGTAGCTCGCGTCGAGGTTCTTGGACCCTGCGTAGGCCGCGAGGTTCCAGCCGCCCTGCGGGGAGGCCTGGCGGTCGCTGCCGCCGGGGACCGGAGCGATGCCGAGGTTGCCCTTGTCGCCCTTGAACTCCTTGCCCTGCATGGCGCCTTCGATGGACCAGGGTCCGTCGAGTGCCATCGCGACGTCGCCGTCCTTGAACGCGTTGAGCTGGTTGTTGTAGCCGTCGCTCGCGTCGGTGGTGGCGGCCTTGGAGTCGACCAGGTCCTTCATGACCTTGAAGGCCGCGGCGCCCTGCGGGTCGTCGACGGTGATCTTCTTGTTCTTGGTGTCGAGGAGGTCGCCGCCCTCGCCGTAGAGGTACGGGAGGTAGTAGTACGGATCGTCGCCGCGGAGGTAGAGGCCGGTCTTGCCGGACTTCGACTTGATCTTCTTCGCGGCGCTCTTCACCTCGTCGAAGGTCTTGGGCGCCTCGACACCGGCGGCCTTGAGCATCTTCTTGTTGTAGAAGAGTGCCAGGGTGTCGATGGTCTGCGGCGCGGCGTAGGTCTTGCCCTTGAACTTGGTGCTGGCCGCGGCCTGCGGGAGGTAGTCGTCCGCCTTGTCGAGTGCGGGGGTGCCTTCCAGCGGGGCGAGGTAGCCGAGGTTGGCGAAGTCCGCGACCCAGGCGACCTCGGTGCGCATCACGTCGGGGGCGCCGGAGTTGCCGCCCGCGGCGTTCTTGAACTTGGCGTTGGCCTCGCCGAACGCGACGCTCACGTAGTTGACCTTGACGTCCGGGTGGAGCTTCTCGAAGCCCTTGGCGAGCTTCTCGTAGGTCCCCTTCTCCGCGTCGTTCGAGGTGTCCCAGAAAGTGACGGTTCCGGACAGCTTGCCCGAGCCCTTCTTGCCGCTGTCACCGTCATCGCCACCGCACGCCGCCGCTGTCAGGGCCAGGGCCGCGACCATTGCGGTGGCCGCTATGCCACGCCGCATGTGAACTCCTTCAACTGATCCCGGAACAAGGGGAGGCGAGACCCCCAACAGAGCTGCCTCCTACGAGCCGCACTCGACGCGGCGCCGGGTTGCCAGGGAACGTAACAGGATTGAAAAGCCACCGAAAGACCTTGCGAGAAATTTCAGCAAGGGCTGCTGATCGTTACCGCCGTGTGTCCTTACGGTTGCCCTTGCTGCGCTTGACAGGCCCCTGAGGTGGCAGTTGACCCTCCCCAGGTCACCTGGAAGGCCCCGCAAGCTCCTTGCAGGACCGGCACTTTCTGCAAGCTTCCACAACCGGTGTGCAATCCGGCGGATCACCGGTACAGTCCCCGCATGACCGCACGGCTCGTCGACATCGCAGCGCAGGCGGGAGTGAGCGAAGCCACCGTCAGCCGTGTTCTCAACGGCAAGCCCGGCGTGGCAGCGGCCACCCGCGAATCCGTCCTCGCCGCCCTGGACACGCTCGGCTTCGAACGTCCCTCGCCGCTGCGCCGACGCAGCAGCGCCGGCCTCATCGGCCTGATCACGCCGGAGCTGGACAACCCGATCTTCCCCGCGCTCGCCCAGGTCATCGCCCAGGCCCTGACCCGCCAGGGCTACACGCCGGTCCTCGCCACCCAGACACCCGGCGGCTCCACCGAGGACGAACTCACCGACATGCTGGTGGACCGCGGCGTTTCCGGGATCATCTTCGTCTCGGGTCTGCACGCCGACACCACCGCCGACATGGAGCGGTACGAAGTGCTGCGCGGCAAGGGCGTGCCCTTCGTCCTCGTCAACGGCTTCTCCCCCAAGGTGCAGGGCCCCTTCGTCTCCACGGACGACCGCGCCGCGGCCAGGCTCGCCGTCACCCATCTCGCCTCCCTGGGGCACACCCGCATCGGGCTCGCCGTGGGCCCCAAGCGCTTCGTGCCCGTACTGCGCAAGATCGAGGGCTTCCAGATCGGCATGCGCGAAAGCCTCGGGATGTCCCCCGCGGACTCCGAGCTGTTCGTCGAGCACTCCCTCTACACCCTGGAGGGCGGCCAGGCCGCGGCGGGCACGCTGATCGGCCGGGGCTGCACGGCGATCGTGTGCGCCAGCGACATGATGGCGCTCGGCGCCGTCCGGGCCGCCAGGGAACGGGACTTGGCGGTGCCGCGTGACATCTCGGTGGTCGGCTACGACGACTCCCCGCTCATCGCGTTCACCGACCCACCGCTGACCACCGTCCGCCAGCCGGTCCAGGCGATGGGGCAGGCCTCGGTCCGCACCCTCCTGGAGGAGATCGGCGGAACTCCCGCGCCGCACAGCGAGTTCCTCTTCATGCCGGAGCTCGTGGTCCGCGGATCGACCGCGTCCGGCCGGCCGGAGCGCCGAGACGCCTAGGCCGTCCACGCGGCGAAACGCGGCTGCACGGAGCGACACGGAGCGACACGGAGGAAGAGACATGGCATCGCGGACCGACGTGACAACCGGCCGTGTGCTGTACGGGTGCATGGGACTCGGTGGCACCTGGGACACCACGCCGTACGCCGCCGCGGACATCGCCGCGGCCGAGGCCGCCGTGGAGGCCGCCCTGGAGGCGGGCATCACGGTGTTCGACCAGGCCGACATCTACCGGCACGGAAAATCCGAGTCGGTCTTCGGTGAGGTCCTGTCCAGGGCGTCCGGGCTGCGCGAGCGCATCGTCCTGCAGACCAAGTGCGGCATCCGCCTGACCGACGGCGTCCGGCCCGGCCTGTACGACCTGCGGGGGCCGACCATCGTCCAGCGGGTCGAGGAGAGCCTCACACGGCTGCGCACCGACGTGATCGACGTACTGCTCCTGCATCGGCCCGATCCGCTGACGGGACCGGAGGAGATCGCGAAGGCGCTCGCCTCGCTGCACGGGCAGGGCCTGGTGCGCCGGTTCGGCGTGTCGAACATGAGCGCCGCGCAGATCGCGCATCTGCGGGCCCACCTCGACGTACCGCTGGTCGCCAACCAGTTGGAGATGAGCCTGGAGAGCCGCGACTGGATCGAGGCAGGGGTGCTCGTGAACACCCCTGCCGCCGCCGACAGCGGTTTCCCGCACGGGACGCTCGAGTACTGCACCACCCACGGCATCCAGCTGCAGGCCTGGGGCGCCCTCGCCCGGGGCCGGTTCACCGGTGGCGGCGAGACCCCCACCGCACGGCTCGTCGCCGACCTGGCGGCACGCAAGCGGACGACCCCGGAGACGATCCTCCTGTGGTGGCTCCAGCGGCATCCGGCGCGCGTCGCCCCCGTCATCGGCACCAGCCGCCCCGACCGCATCCTCGCCTGCCGGGACGCGGTGCACCGCGAGCCGGAACTCACCCACGAGGAGTGGTACGACCTGTGGATCACGGCCCGGGGCGGTCCGCTGCCCTAGGCGCACCCCTGCGGCCATAATCGACGCCGTGAGCGAACCCGCCGTCGAAGTCCAGCCCCTCGTACGCCAGAAGGCCCTCAGCCTCGGAGGCGTCGGCGAGCGGTGGCTGGCCGAACTGCCCGCTCTCGTCAGGGATCTGGAGCGGCGCATGTCGATCGAGGCCGGCCCGTCGCTGCCCGGCGGAACCACCTCCTACGTGGCGCGGGCCCGCACCCGGGACGGCCGGAACGCGGTGCTCAAGGTGTCCCTTCCCGCACCGGACTTCGCGAGCCAGGTGCGGACCCTGCGCCTCGCGGAAGGCCGGGGGTATGTGAGGCTCCTGGCCCACGACGTGGACCGGCACGCGATGCTCCAGGAAGCGCTCGGCCCTTCGATGGACCGGCTCGGCCTCGCTCCCCCGCAGCAGATCGAGACGCTGTGCGCGATGCTCCGGAGCGCCTGGCGGGTGCCGCGTGCCACGGAACTCACCGCAGACCGCGCCGAGGAGAAGGCCGGCGCCCTGGGCGAGCTGGTCGCACGGCTGTGGGAGAGCCTCGGCCGCCCCTGCTCGGAGCGTGCGGTGACCCGAGCACTGACGTACGCCGAACGCCGCGCCGCCGCCTTCGACCCCGACCACTGCGTCGTCGTGCACGGTGACCCGCACCCCGGCAACGCGCTGCGGGTCACCGCGCCCCGGGCCGGGGCCGAGGCCGGTTTCGTCTTCGTGGACCCGGACGGTTTCGTGGCGGACCCCACCTACGACCTGGGGGTCGTACTCCGCGACTGGTGCGCGGAGTTGAGAGGCAGGGACAAGGCCGCGGCCCGCGCTCTGATCCGCTCGTACTGCGCGCTGCTCGCGAACCGGACAGGCATGGACGAGCAGGCGATCTGGGAGTGGGGCTACCTGGAGCGGGTCTCCACCGGCCTCTACGTGCTCGACTTCGGCGCGGAGGAGCTGGGGCGACCGTTCCTGGACACGGCGGAGCTGTTGTCCTGAAGGACGGTCGGACGGTCGTGGCCTGGCCGCGTAGGTGTCCCGCTCGGGGCCGTCGGGTCAGTTGTGACGGGTGCCACACGATGACCCACGTGCAACTTAGGTAAGCCTAAGCTAAGTTATCGAGTGATCGCCTCTCTTGGAGGCGCCTCAGTCAAGGAGATTGACGCAGCATGACCTCACTCACTTGCCGCATCCGCCGTACCGCCGCAGTCGCCGTCGCGCTCGCCGCGGGCAGCTCGATGGCCCTGACCGGTGTCGCGTCCGCGCAGCCCGGTCAGCACTCCGGCAAAGCGGCCGGCTCGACCGTCGAGTCCGCGCCGCTCGTGAAGGGTCTCTACCAGTCCGCGTACTCCGAGCGGAACAACGTGCTGTGGGCCACCTCCGCGGTGGGCAGGCCGCCCGTCACCAACTCCACCCTGCTGAAGGTCGACCCGCGCACGCTGAAGGTGAAGGCCGGCTACACGCCTCCGGTCACGAACGCCGAAACCGGCGCGGTCGAGGCCGTCTACGGAGTCGCCGTGGACGACGAGCACAACACCGTCTGGACGACGAACACCCGCGACAACTCCGTCGCCGTCTACGACCAGCGCACCGGCAAGCACCTCACGTCGCTGCCGGGCGTGAACCACGCCCGTGAGGTCGTCGTGGACGCCAAGCACGACACGGCGTGGGCGAGCGGCTTCGGCGACGGCACCGTCGTCGCCTTCGACACCCGCACCCTCAAGGAGAAGAAGCGCGTCACGGTCGAGGGCGCGGGCCCGGCAGGGCTCGCCGTGAACACGCGGACCGGCGCCGCGTACGCCGCCGACCTCAACGGCGACCGCATCATCGAGATCACCCGGAAAAGCGAGAGCCCGCGTCTCATCCCCACCGGTGACGGCCCGATCTCCATCGCGCTCTCCAAGGACGGCCGCACCGCCTACACCGCCGACCAGGCCGCCGGCGGCCTCTCGGTCGTCGACCTCAAGAAGGGCACCGTGAAGAAGTCCGTGCCGACCGGCGCCGGCGCCCTGTCGGTCGCCACCGACCGGCGTTCGGGCAACGTCCTCGTCGCCAACCGGACCCCCGGCACCGTCACGGTCGTCGACCCCGCCAAGGGCTCCGTCGTCGAGACCCTGGCCACCGGCGCCAACCCCAACCACGTGCAGGTGACGGGCGGTACGGCGTTCGTGCTCGACAAGTCCGGCTCCGGCCCCGAGGGCCAGGACCAGGCGCACCGCATCCGCATCGGCCGCTGAGCCACCGCGGCAACCGACGCCACACCGGGTACACCTCCCCGCCCGCCACGCAGTCGTGGCGGGCGGGATGTCGTCGGTCGGGCCCACCGTGCGGCGACGGGCTACGCCCCGAGCCGCTGACCGCGTTCGCGCCGCGCGCCGCGCGCCGCCGGGCGCATCCGCCGGCCCGTTCGACCGGTGCAGCCTCCTGCGTACGAGGTGGCTCTGCGCCGCGACCGTGGCGATCACGCCCGCGCCGAGCAGCGGCCAGGCCAGAGGGCCCGCTGCGATCACAGCGGTGACCAGGAGCGGCCCACCGCTGCGTTGGGCCGACGAGGACAGGCCGTGTACGCCGAGGTAGGCGCCCTGGGCGTCGTCGGGGGCGAGCGCGATGGAGAGTTCCCAGGACGCGATGGCGTGCAGTATCTCCGCGAAGGTGAAGGCGATCGCCGCGACCACCAGGGCGATGACGGCCACCCACGTACCGCCCGCCACGGAGGTGGTCATCGCGGCGCAGCCGACGACGAAGCAGGCGGCGAGGGGCAGGAGGAGGGCACGGGCCGCGTCCGGCGTGCTCCCGAAGCGGGACAGCGGTACCTGGCAGCAGACGACGAGCACGCAGTTGAGGACCATGAGCAGCGGGGCGAGGCCGTGCGGGGCGTCCGTCGCGTGGACGATCCACAGGGGCATGCCGACCTGGAGCACGGCGTCGTCCAGGAAGAGCGCCGCCTCGGTGGCGGTGAAGAACAGATAGGGGCGGTCACGCCACGGGCTCGACGGCGGGGCGGGGAGCGCGGATGCCGTGGAGTCCGTGACCACTCGGGACGGGGACGGTGGTTCCGCGCAGCGCAGCGTGAGGACCGCCGCGACGAGGAAGCTGAGCACATTGCCGACGAGCAGGGCCTGGTAGGCGTGGGTGGTGCCGACGGCGAGTGCGAGCGCGCCGGCCAGACCGCCGATGGCCCACCCCGCGTTGGACACGGTGCGCTGGACGGCTTGGCACCTGGTGCGGTCGGGGCCCGCGATACGGGCGGCGTACAGCTTGGTGAGGACGTTGGCGCCCCGGTCGGCGAGGCTGCTCACGGCCGAGTACAGCAGGAGCAGCGAGAAGTCGTCCGTCGTCAGCAAGGCCAACAGGGCGATGGCCTGCTGGAGTTGGGCGCCGATGATGACGCGCGTGACGGGGAAGCGGTCGGCGAGGTGGCCCGCGAGCGGCGCCCCAGCGATGCCCACGGCCCCGGAGACGCCCATGAGTACGCCGACCTCGGCGACGGAGAGCCCGGTGACCAGAGTGAAGTAGAGGGCGGCCGCCCCCATCCAGAGCCCGGTTCCCGCCTTGTTGATCAAGGCGATCCAGAGCATGCGACGGCCGTCGAGACCCCCTGGTATGCGCTCGTACAGCGCGGCCCGCCCACGACTGATGCTCACCACTCCCCCTTGGCTTGCGACTTGACGTATGACTTTGTACTGATACATATTTGATTACGTGTCAGCACAATATGCGATCAGTGGTACGACCGCCAAGGGCATTACCTCCTCGGTCGAACAGGCCGTGGCCGAGGGCGGTTTGGGCCCGGGGGACGCTCTCCCCCCGGTGCGCAGGCTCGCCGACGAGCTCGGTGTCGGCGCGGGGACGGTGGCGACGGCCTACAAGGAGCTCCGGCAGCGCGGGATCGTGGTGACGCGGGGCCGTGGCGGCACGGTGGTCGCACAGACCCCCGCGGTCGGGGCGCGCCGCCCGCCGAAGGTGCCGCCAGGGGTGCGCGATCTGGCGGGCGGGCATCCGGACCCGGCGCTGCTGCCGGTGCTGCTGCCGCCCGAGCGAGTGGTGCCCGTCAGCGGTTCGCACCGCGGGTCGCCGCGCCGCGCGGGGCTTGAGGAGCTGTCCCGTGAGTGGTTCGCACGGGACGGGATTCCGGACAGCCGGGTGACCTTCGCGCACGGAGCACTCGACTGCATGGCCCGGCTGCTCTCCGCCGAGTTGAAGCCGGGCGACGCGGTGGCCGTCGAGGACCCGGGCTTCCACCATCTCCTGGACCTGGTAACGGCGTTGGGGCTGCGCATGGTGCCCGTCGCGGTGGACGACGAGGGGATCAGACCCCAGGCGCTGCGCGGTGCGCTGAGGGCGGGGGTCAGGGCGGTGGTGTGCAGCCCCCGGGGACAGAACCCGATGGGCGGCTGCTTCTCGGAGGAGCGGCGCGACGCCCTGCTCGAAGCGCTCGGCGAGTTCCCGGACGTCCTGGTGATCGAGGACGATCACAACGCGGAAGTCGCGGGGGCGCCCTCGTACTCGCTGGCGGCGGGCGGGCTCGAACGCTGGGCACAGGTGAGGACCGTGTCCAAGCATCTGGGCATCGACCTGCGGTGGGCCGCGCTGGCATGCGACGCGGCCACGCTGGCCCGGCACGAGGGGCGGATGCTGCTCACGTCGGGGTGGGTCAGTCACCTGCTGCAGGAGACGGTCGAGCGCACGATGGCCGACCCCCAGGCACGTGCGCTGGTGGGGCGCGCCGAGCGTGCGTACACCGAGCGGCGCGATGCGCTCGTCGAGGAGCTCGCGCGGCGCGGGGTTGCCGCGCACGGGGCGAGCGGACTGAACGTATGTGTGCCGGTGCGGGACGAGTCCGCGGTGGTCAACGGGTTGCGCTCACGGGGGTGGTGGGTGGCCGCCGGCTCACGCTTCCGCATTGCCGCCCCCACCGCCGTACGGATCACCACGGCCACACTGGAGGTGACGGAAGCGGCCCGGTTCGCGCAGGACTTCGCCACGGTGCTCGGCGAGTCCGAGGCCACGTACGGGGGTTGAGCCCGCGGCAGGCGGGAGAATGGCCGCAGCTGCCATGGTTCCGCCCCCAAGCCTCCCCCGACTTCTCCCCCGAGGTGCCCTGATGATCAGCTGGCGTCGACTCGACGAACCGGACTTCCCCCTGCTGCGGCAGTGGCTGGAGCAGCCGCACGTCGCGCGCTGGTGGAACCACGAGACGTCACCCGAGGCGGTGGCGCGCGACTTCGGCCCTGCGGCCCGTGGCGAGGAGGCGTCTGAGGACCTGCTCATGCTGCTCGACGGCGAACCGTTCGGCCTCGTCCAGCGCTGCCGCCTCGCCGACTACCCCGACGACATGCGTGAGTTGGTCGGCCAGGTCGAGATCCCTCCGGGTGCCGCGTCCATCGACTACCTCATCGGCGACCCCCGGAGGGTCGGCCATGGCCTCGGCACACGCATGATCCGGGCGGTCCTCGCGGCCACCTGGAGCGATTATCCCGAGGCCACGGCGGTACTCGTGCCCGTACACGTGGGCAATCCCGCGTCGTGGCGCGCCCTGGAGAAGGCGGGCCTGCGGCGGGTCGCCGAGGTGTCACTGGAACCGGACAACCCCATCGACGACCGCGCCCACTACCTCTACCGCATCGACCGTCCCGCGGAGCTCATCCAGCAGGGGCAGGCGTGATGCGGTCCAGGCGCTCGCGCTGGTCCGCGCTCAGCCGGAGCTCTGCCGCCGCCACGTTCTCCGCCAGGTGGTCGAGCGAGGCCGTGCCGGGGATCGGCAGGACGACCGGGGAGCGGTCGAGCAGCCAGGCCAGGGCGATCTGCGCCGGGGTGGCGTCGAGTTCGGCGGCGACGGCCGCGATCCCCGCTGTCGCGGTCGAGGCCGCCGGGTGGACGGGACGCCAGGGCAGGAAGGCGATCCCCGCCTCCTCGCAGGCGTCGAGCACGGCCTCGTGCTCACGATCGAGCAGGCTGTAGCGGTTCTGCACGCTCGCCACGTCGACGGTCCGCCGTGCCTCGTCGAGCTCGTCGACCGTGACCTCCGACAGGCCGACATGGCCGATCTTTCCTGCGAGTTGGAACTCTCGCAGCGTCCCGAGCTGATCGGCGAGCGGCACCTTCGGGTCGAGACGGTGCATCTGGAGGAGCCCGATCCGCTCGACGCGCAGCCGGCGGAGGGCCTGCTCCACCTGCTCACGCAGGAACTCCGGCCGGCCGTTGACCTGCGCCTCCTCGCCGGGAGCCGGCCGCTCGATCGCGACCTTGGTCGCGATGAGCAGGTCGTCCGGATACGGGTGCAGCGCCTCTGCCAGGAGTTCCTCGTTGGCGCCCCACCCGTACATGTACGCCGTGTCGATCAGCGTGACGCCCAGCTCGACGGCGCGCCTGGCCACCGCGACGGAGGCCTCCCTCGCCGCCCCGGCCTCGGTCGGGAGCCGCATCGCCCCGAACCCGATCCGGCGTACGTCGATCTCGCCGCCGATACGGAAATTGCTCGATGTCATGTGAAGCGTCCACCCCTCAGTCGACGCGTCACGTTACCCGTGCGGTCAACGCACCTGCTGCGTAAGGACCTTGGCGGGTTCCTCAGGCACGTGGCGCGATGCTGAACTCGAACGCGGAGGTGCCGGGGTCCACCGCCGTCACGCCGCCGCCTCCGCGACCGCCTCCGGCTCACCCGGCCTGCCCGCGGGCACGAGCCGCGTCGCTTGTCCGGCCGCGCTCAGCTGCCGGGCCGTGGCGGCACCGATGCCCGTCCCGCCGCCCGTGACGATGGCAACTCGACTATCCGTCATGCCTGTTCAGCCTGCGAACGCGGTCGTGAGCACATGGCCGTGATCATACGGAGGCCACTCACGACCGCGTCCGGACGCTCTGCCGGTAGGCCCTTTCGGGCCACGGCGCCTACTGCCGCGCGACCTACTCGTCGATCGCCGCGCCGAACGCCGCGCCCTTGCCCGGCGTGCCCAGCGAATCCCCGCCGTACGTCCAGGAGCCGGACGCTGTGACGCCGCCCGTCCCCGCGGACAGGACCCACACCACTCCGTCACCGGCGTTCTCGCCGGGGGCGGCGGCCAGCAGACCGAAGCGGCCGTCGCGGTTGGGGTCCGTCAGGCGCATCTGGGCGCCCCACTTGTCGCCCTTCTCGGGGACGCCGGGGATGTCCGCGGAGTTCTGGTCCCAGGACTTGGCGCCGACCCCCGTCAGGCCGTGCTCGGAGCCGCGCAGCACCCAGGCCGCCCCGGCGTCGGCGACCGTGCCGATGTCCTCGCCCGGAGCGCCGATCGCGACGTCCGCGTAACCGTCGCCGTTCGTGTCCGCCACGGACAGATCGGCGCCCCAGCCGTCACCGCGCTCCGCCACGCCGGGCACGTCCACGCTGTCCTGCGTCCACCACTTGGCCTCGTCCTTGAGGCCTTCCGGGGCGCCGTAGCGGACGCCGACCAGGCCGCCGGTCAGCGTTTCCCCGCCGTCGTCCGGGGAGTTGGGCTCGCCGGTCACCAGGTCGTCGTACCCGTCGTGGTTGATGTCGCCGGACGCCGCCGCGGGCCCGCCGCGCAGATCGCTGTCGTACGTGAGACCGTCGGCGCTCCCCTTGAAGTACGAGGACCAGCCGTGCCCCGGCTCGTCGCCCACGGTCACGCCGGACACGATGAGATCGGCGTAGCCGTTGTCGTCGTAGTCGCCGGTGGTCAGTGACTTCGGCAGGATGTCGCGCTCCTCGGCCGCCGCGGAAAGACGCTCGGAGGCCTGACGCCGCAGCGGGGCCTGCCCGTCGGCCTGCGGTGCGGCGTCGTACGCGAAGAGCTCCAGGTCGTCGCGGTCCAGTACGGCCAGCACGTCGCCCGGGGTCTCGCCGGTGAGGTGCGCCGCCGCGAGCCCCACGCCGAACTGCTCGCCCTTGGTGGGCTCCTGGGTCTCCAGCCAGTCGCTGGCCGCGCCGCTGAGGCCCTGCTTCGAGCCCCACAGGATCGCGACGCCACCGGCGTCCGCGGTGTCGCCGATGTCCTCGCCGGGGATGCCGACGATCGCGTCGTCGAAGCCGTCGCCGTCGAGGTCGCCGGTGGCGACGGCCTTCCCGAAGCCGTCGCCCGCCTCCGCGGCGCCCGCGACGCCTGCCGTCGACTGGCTGAATCTGCCGACGGAGGTGGTGTTCATGCCTCTGGAGGAGCCGTACTGCGCCGTGACGAGACCGGCGCCCTTCTGGCCGCTGACCGTCGCCCCGGGGGCTCCGACCAGCACATCCTCGTATCCGTCGCCGTTGAAGTCACTGTTGCGGTCGTCGGCGTGCGTCCCCCCAGGAGTGCCGGCGACAGCGGAGGGAGCGGCAACGATGCCCGCCCCGGTGAGGAGGAGGAATGAGGCCGCGGCGAGGGCGGCCGATCGGTTCTTGCGCACGAGCGGCTCCTATGAAGGAAGGTGGCCGGGCAGGCGCGAGGGTGTCCGGAAAGGGCCCGTTCCTTGTCCGGCGCCCTGTTCGACACCGGATGGGGCAGAAGGGTTGTACGCGTTCTCCCGATCGGGTGAGGGAAGCGCAAACTCCTCTGAGATCATGGCCGTTGCGATCATGAGTGTTCAGATCACGAGTATTTCGATCACGGCCGCGGAAGGACCGCCGCCGCAGGACGGGAGAGACAGCGCGTGCCCCAGAACCGAGTGACCTACCGGGTGATGTACGCGCCGAATCCCCCCGTCGTCGTCAGGTGGGGCGGCAGTGAACAGCCCGACGCGGACGGCGTGATCGGCCGCCTCTGCCGTGACCCCGCCGGCCCCGAGCGGGACAACCGCCACTCGCTGCGCGCCTTCCACATAGTTCCGGACGGCCGGGCGCCGGTCGCGCGGGTGACCACCGAGCAGACGCTCGGCTCCCGCACGAGCGGACGCCCCGCCGCCTACCGCGTCGACGACGCCGGCGGCACCCCGCTCGCCAGGATCACCTTCCGGCGGCGCCCCCTCCTGCGCCTCGGCCGCACACGGTGGACCGTGGAGCCCGTCACGGGGCCCGCCCTTCAGGGGTGTCGGGGCCGTCTGGTGTGGTGGGCGCTGTGGTGGCCCGTCGGACTGCCGCTCAGCCTGGTGTGGGGCATCACCTCGCTCCTGGGCGAGGGCGACGGCGGCTTCGGCGCCCCGCGCCGGATCATCTGGCGCGACCCTTCCGGCCGGGCGCGTCTCGTGTTCCGGGGTCTGTCCGACGAGTACCGCGTGCTCGGCCAGGAGGTGGACCCACGGGTGGTGGCCGCGCTGGTGGCACTGCACCAGTCGTTCGACCCGTCAGAAGGCAGCGGGGCGTTGGGGTGGTACGAGTCGGCGTGAGGCGGGCGCGTGGCGCACGGGGTCACGGGGACGCGGGGTCACGGGGTCACGGGGTCACGGGTGGAGCCTCAACTCCCCCTGCCGAGCGGAGCGTACGAGCCCTGGACGCCCAATGATTAGCGCATTCGGGTGTCTTGGCGGGACCCGCGCAACCGGAGAGCCACCCGACCGCTTCCTGTCCGACACAGGCATCGCCCGCACGTCGTGAGGAAGCCGCCATGACTTCACCCGCCACCATCCTGCCGACCGTCAACTGGGACGCGGAGGCCGACTTCCTGCTGCCCCCGCCCGACCCGACGCAGCGTCTGGACATGGCACCCCCGGCCGCACTCACGCCCCGCGACCGGCACCGTCTGAGCCTGCACGCGACGCTCACCACGGCCGCGGTCCCTCCCCACCCCGACGACGCCAAGGCCATCGACGCGCTGAGCACCCTCGACGACACCGTCGCCCTGGCGATCTGCCGTTGGCTCAGCACTCACGCCCATCCGGCGGCGCCGCTCACATGACGCGTCGACGCCCGCCGGTCAGCCCCGGTGGAACAGGTCCTGCGGGTCGACGCGTTCCCAGCGCGAGCGCGGGGCCGGCGTACGCGGCACCTCCCGGTTCCGGGCCTGCCACTCCCGTACCAGCGCGTCGTAGATCGGGGACGGCGACGCGGTCTCTTCGCCACCGGTCCTTGTCCCGGCACGGGGCGGCCGCGGCGAAGGAATTCCGTTGCCCGCATCGCTCATGCGCAGTCCAACGTTCCTTTCCGCTCCCGGCACCTTCAGGAATCCGCCCACGTCCGGCATTGAGCCCGTGGCATGCGGATGCCACGGGCTCAATGGGACGTCAGACGCAGATTACTGACTCCATGGACCGTCTGCGTGCAATCTTCGGATTCGTACCCAAACGAGAGCAGCCGAGCCTTGGAGCCGTGCCCCGCCGGTCAGCCGACATACGCCGCGAGATGTTCGCCGGTGAGCGTGGAGCGGTCGGCGACGAGATCCGCCGGCGTGCCCTCGAAGACGATCTTGCCGCCGTCGTGTCCGGCGCCGGGGCCGAGGTCGATGATCCAGTCGGCGTGCGACATGACCGCCTGGTGGTGCTCGATGACGATGACCGACTTGCCGGAGTCGACGAGGCGATCCAGCAGGCCGAGCAGTTGCTCGACGTCCGCGAGGTGCAGGCCCGTGGTCGGTTCGTCGAGGATGTAGACGCCGCCCTTGTCCGCCATGTGGGTGGCCAGCTTGAGCCGCTGCCGCTCGCCGCCGGAGAGCGTGGTGAGCGGCTGCCCGAGGCTGAGGTAGCCGAGCCCCACGTCGGCGAGGCGTTCGAGGATCTTGTGCGCGGCGGGCGTACGGGCCTCGCCCTCGCCGAAGAACTCCTCCGCCTCGGCCACCGACATCGCGAGTACCTCGCTGATGTCCCGGCCACCGAAGGTGTATTCGAGCACCGCGGGCTGGAACCGCTTCCCCTCGCAGTCCTCACAGAGGGTCTCGACACTGGCCATGATCCCGAGGTCGGTGTAGATGACGCCCGCGCCGTTGCACGTGGGGCAGGCACCCTCGGAGTTGGCGCTGAACAACGCCGGCTTCACGTCGTTGGCCTTGGCGAACGCCTTGCGGATCGGTTCGAGCAGTCCGGTGTACGTGGCCGGGTTACTGCGCCGCGAGCCCTTGATCGGCGCCTGGTCGACCGAGATCACACCCTCGGACGCGGGGATCGAGCCGTGGATCAGTGAGCTCTTGCCGGAGCCCGCGACGCCGGTGACGACGCACAGCACCCCCAGCGGGACGTCGACGTCGACGCCCTGGAGGTTGTGGCGGGTGGCGTCGCGGATCTCCAGCGTGCCGGAGGGCTTCCGCACCGTCTCCTTGAGCGCGGCACGGTCGTCGAGGTGGCGCCCGGTGACGGTGTCGCTGCCCCGCAGTCCGTCGACGGTGCCCTCGAAGCAGACCGCTCCGCCCGCCGTACCGGCCCCGGGGCCGAGGTCGACGACATGGTCGGCGATCGCGATGGCCTCGGGCTTGTGCTCGACGACGAGGACCGTGTTGCCCTTGTCCCGCAGGCGAAGGAGCAGCTTGTTCATCCGCTCGATGTCATGCGGGTGCAGGCCGATGGTGGGCTCGTCGAAGACGTACGTGACGTCGGTGAGCGAGGAGCCCAGGTGCCGGATCATCTTGACGCGCTGTGCCTCGCCACCGGACAGCGTGCCCGCGGGGCGGTCGAGTGCGAGGTAGCCGAGGCCGATCTCCACGAACGAGTCGAGGGTCTGCTGCAACGCCGTGAGCAGCGGAGCGACCGAGGGCTCCTTGAGGCCGCGGACCCACTCGGCCAGGTCGCGGATCTCCATCGCACAGGCGTCGGCGATGCTGATCTTCTTGATCTTCGAGGACCGGGCCCCCTCGCTGAGACGGGTGCCGTCGCACTCGGGGCAGGTGGTGAAGGTGACCGCGCGCTCCACGAAGGCCCGGATGTGCGGCTGCATCCCCTCCTTGTCCTTGGAGAGGAACGACTTCTGGATCTTGGGGATCAGCCCCTCGTAGGTGAGGTTGACGCCGTTGACCTTGACCTTCATGGGCTCCCCGTAGAGGAAGTCCCGCAGTTCCTTCTTGGTGTACTTGCGGATCGGCTTGTCCGGGTCGACGAGGCCCGACTGCGCGTAGACCTGCACGGTCCACTGACTGTCCGACTTCCAGCCGGGGATGGTGAACGCGCCCTCGGAGAGCGACTTGGAGTCGTCGTAGAGCTGGGTGAGATCGATGTCGGAGACCGAGCCCCGGCCCTCGCAGCGCGTGCACATGCCGCCGGTGCGGTTGAAGGTGGCCTTCACGGTCTTGGTCTTGTCGCCCCCGCGCTCGACGGTGATCCCGCCGCTCGCCCGTACCGACGCGGTGTTGAAGGAGTAGGCGCTGGGCGGGCCGATCTGTGGCTTGCCGAGCCGGCTGAACAGGATGCGCAGCATCGCGTTGGCGTCGGTGGCGGTGCCCACGGTGGAGCGCGGGTCGGCGCCCATCCGCTGCTGGTCGACGATGATCGCCGTCGTCAGACCGTCGAGTACGTCGACTTCGGGGCGGGCCGGCGTCGGCATGAAGCCCTGCACGAAGGCGCTGTACGTCTCGTTGATCATCCGCTGCGACTCGGCGGCGATCGTGCTGAACACCAGCGAACTCTTGCCCGAGCCCGAGACTCCGGTGAACACCGTGAGGCGCCGCTTGGGGATCTCGATGCTGACGTCCTTGAGATTGTTCACGCGCGCGCCGTGCACACGGATCAAGTCGTGACTGTCGGCGGCGTGGAGCGCAGGCGACTGCGCGGTCTTTCTCTTGGCCGGGCTCATGGTGTCTTGTCTCCATCTGTCGTGCGGAGCCGCCTGCGCGGGTCCGTCGGTGCCGCCTGGCTCGATCTGATCATCGTCGAGCGATACGTCAGGTTCTACTTCGTCGGCGTGTTCGCGGCAACGGGTCGCCGTTCTTCCGCTTGGCGGTGCCGGCTCGGTGCGCGCGATCTCGGGTCCGGCGCCCTCAGCCCAGCTCCAGGATGCGGAGCAGGTTGCCCGCGGGGTCGCGGACCGCGCAGTCGCGTACGCCGCAAGGCTGCTCGGTCGGCTCCTGGACGATCTCGGCGTCCTCGGCACGGAGCCGCGCGAAGGTGGAGTCCAGGTCGGCGGTGGCCAGCAGGATGCCGGCGTAGGTCCCCTTGGCCATCATCTCGTCGATGGTGCGGCGCTCGGCGTCGGTGATGCCGGGGCCGGTGGCCGGGGGCTGAAGGACGAGGGAGGTACCGTGCCGGCCGGCGGGGCCGACGGTGATCCAGCGCATCCCGTCGTGCCCGATGTCGTGGCGGACCTCGAAGCCGAGGATGTCGCGGTAGAAGGCCAGGGAGGCGTCGGGGTCGCTGTGCGGGAGGAAGCTCGCGTGCAGGGTGACGTCCATGGACTTCACGCTAGGCGCGGCTCGGGTGCCGGTGCTTCTCGATTCCTGACCGTTCCGGTCCGGTGTGGTCGGGTCGGGTCGGGACATGCTTCGGGGGCGGCACCAGATGGTGCCGCCCCCGATCGCCGCGCCCGCCGTCAGGACTGGGGGCGGCTGCCGTGGTTCGCGCCGTTCTTGCGGCGGGCCTTCTTCTTGCGACGTCGCTTCGAGGACATGGATACCTCCGTGGTTCCGGTGTTGCTTCCTGGGCTTGAGCCCAGGCGATCATGCACCCCCTACCCAGGACGGCGCCGGGTAATGACGTGTCCTATGACACGAAAGAGGTGCATGCTCAGGCCGGGATCAGGTGCATGCTCAGGCCGGGACCCCGTCGACGGAGGGAACAACTGTTCCGAACAGGTCGGTGACCGTCGTCAGCGCGGCGCTCTGGAGTGCGGCGGCGGGCAGGACGGTGCCGTCGGGGGCGGCGAGGGCGCGGGTGGCGGTGGCTTCGGCGACGACGGTGGGGCGGTAGCCGAGGTTGAAGGCGCCCTGAGCGGTGTGGTTGACGCACATGTGAGTCATGAACCCGGCAAGCACCAGATCCTTGCCGCTGCCCGCGGCGAAGCCCAGGCCGGTGAGCGTCTTCTCCAGTTCGGTGGCGTGGAAGGAGTTGGGGAACTGCTTGACCACGACCGCCTCGCCGCTCACCGGGGCGACCTCGTCGCTGATGGCCCCGATGTGAGCACGGATGTCGTACGGGGATCCTTCGCCGCCGTCATTGAGGATGTGGACGACCGGGGTGCCGGCCGCACGGGCGCGTTCCAGCAGGCGGGCGCCTGCCGCGAGCGCCTCCTCCGCGCCGTCCAGGGCCATGACGCCGGTGCGGTAGGTGTTCTGGAAGTCGATCAAGATCAGCGCGGATTCACTCAGCCGGGGCGGCCGGCTGTCCAGGCCGATCACGTCACGCAGGGTCGTGGAGGGCTGATTCGTGGAGGTGCTCATGGTGTGAGGTGCCTTTCGTGTTGCGCGGTGGATGCCGGATACGGCATGGCGGAATGAGGCATGGCGAAGCCGCAGGGCCTGCTTGTGTGGCCTGGGGTACCGGCGGGGGTGCGGAGGGTCAGGTGGTCTGGACGCGGAAGCGGCGGCGGTATGCCGCCGGGGTGGTGGCGAGCTGTCGGTTGAACGCTCGGTGGAGCGTCTCCACCGAGCCGAGCCCGGCGGCGGTCGCGACCTGGTCGAGCGGGCTGTCGGTGGTCTCGAGGAGGCGGCGCGCCACCTCGACGCGAGCGGCTTCCACGTAGTCCGCCGGGCTGGTGCCCGTCTCCTGTTTGAACACCCGGGCGAAGTGCCGCTCGCTCAGGCACATCCGGGCCGCCAGTGCCGCCGCCGACAGGTCTTCGTCGAGGTGCTCGGCGATCCACAGCCGCAGTTCGTCGATGTCGCGCCGGGCGGACGCGGGGCGGCTGAGCGGTACGGAGAACTGGCTCTGACCGCCCTGGCGCTTGAGGTACATCACCAGTTGCCGGGCCACCGCCAGGGCCGCGTCCTCGCCCTGGTCCTCGGCCACGAGCGCCAGCGCGAGATCCAGGCAAGCGCTGATCCCGGCCCCGGTCCACAACCGGCCCCGGTCGGTGCGTACGAAGATGGGGTCCGGGTCGACCGTGACGGCGGGGTGTTCGGCGGCGAGCTGGGCGGCGGTCGACCAGTGGGTGGTCGCCGTCTTCCCGTCGAGGAGTCCGGCCGCGGCGAGGACGTGCGCGCCCACACACACCGAAGCCACGCGGCGGGCGTGCGGTGCGGTGGCCTTCACCCACTCCACGACGTCCGCGTCGATGCGGGCGATCGGCCCCTCGTCCGTCATGTCGACGGCGCCGGGCACCAGGAGGGTGTCCACCTGCCCGCCCACCTCGTCGAAGCCGAGGTCGGCCACCAGGCGTACCCCCGCCGACGTACGGATCTCGCCTGCGACGGGCCCGGCGAGGCGGACCTGGTAGTCGGCGCGGCCCGCGGTCTCCCGGCCGGCCAGCGCGAAGACCTCGGCAGGGCCGGTGACGTCGAGGAGATCGACATCGGGGAAGACCGCGATGACGACGCGGTGCGGAGTGGACATGGCTCCATCCTCACCGCCGCCACCGATGGCCGCAATGACGGTTCTCTGTCACATCCGGACATGCGCGCGACCGTCCGACCGCGGGTGATGGAGCTGCTCGGCGACAAGGAACGACCGGCGGCCGAGATCGCCACCGAGACCGGAGCACTTCCGCAGCCCATGACCAGACGAGGAGATCCTGGCCCGGGCGCCAGCGACGCTGGAGCGCCAACGGCTCACAAGGCGTTGCTCGTTGGTGGCCGGAGGTTTCTTCCACTCGGTTCCGGACGGCTCCGGCCGGACTCACGTACCTCACCGACCTCAACGTGATCGTGGTTGAGCGGCTACCGTGTCTCGCCTGGCTCAACCTTGGGGGGAAATATGCGCGTTCGCGCTACTGCGGCTCTGGCCGCCATGCTCTTGGCCGCGCTCACCGCGTGCAGCGGCAGTGGCGGTGGTGACAAGGCCGACGCGAAGTCGTCGAACGGCTCGAAGGACTCGGCGCCGAAGAAGGTCGACTGCGCCGACGAGGACATCAGTCAGGCCGACTGGACGAAGTACTGCTCCGACGAGGGCGCGGGAGCCGACGCAGACGGAGTTGAGGCGAAGCCGAAAGGCCTGAAGTTCGGCGAGTCCTATACGTGGCCCGACGGCCTGAAGGTGTCCGTCACGGAGGCGAAGGTGTTCACGGACTACGACACCGAGTTGATGGAGTCGGCCGAGCCGGGCAACACCGACTTCCGCGTGAAACTGAAGCTGACGAACTCCGGAAAGTCCGCCGTCGCCCTGAACGACCTGTCCCTCATCATCGAGGGCGCCACAAAGGGCGGCCAGGCCTCGGTGACCGCCTTCGAGAAGGGGGCGGAGCCGCTCGAAGGGCGCCTGGCTCCCGGGGTGTCCACAACGAAGACCGACGACAACGCGCTCGAAACGAAGTACGGCAAGAAAATCGTCGTCACTGTGCAGCGCGACAGCGAGGACTACGACCTGGACTACCCGGAGTACACCGGATCCATCACGGGGTGAACCCTGGGGCGGCAACAGCCGCGGCTGCCGGGCAACGTAGGTTGACCGCATGGTTAAGGGGGCGAGCCCGGCGGCGCGGACCATGCCGCCGGAGCGGCGGACGAGCGGACGGCATGCTGCCGCCGGGCGTAAGAAGAAGCAGGGCGGGCTGGCCCGTTCGTCGATGCTGATGGCTGTCGGCACGGTGGTGTCGCGGGCGACGGGTCTCATCCGGCAGGTGCTGCAAGCCGCCGCGCTGGGCACGGGCTTGCTGGCCAGCACCTACAACACGGCGAACACCGTGCCGACAAGCCTGTACACGCTGTTGATCGGTGGAGCACTCAACGCCGTCCTGGTACCGCAGTTGGTGCGGGCCAGGACGACACAACCCGACGGCGGCCGTGCCTACGAGCAACGTCTGGTCACGCTCGTGGTGTGCGTGCTCGGCGTCGGAACGGCGCTCGCGGTGTGGGCGGCTCCACAGATCGTGGGCCTGTACATGCGCGACACCCCGGAGCATCACGAGGCGTACGAGCTTACGGTGACGTTCGCCAGGTTCCTGCTTCCGCAGATCTTCTTCTACGGCCTGTTCAGCATCTACGGACAAATCCTCAACGCCCGTGAGAAGTTCGGCGCGATGATGTGGACGCCGGTCCTCAACAACGTCGTGCTGATCGGCATGTTCGCCGCCTACCTGACGCTGATGACGGTTCCCGACAAGGTGGAGGACATCACCACCAGTCAGGTACGGCTGCTCGGACTCGGCACGACGGCGGGTATCGCCGTGCAGGCCCTGGCGCTCATCCCGTTCGCGCGGGCGGCGGGATTCAGGTTCCGGCCGCGCTTCGACTGGCGGGGCACCGGTCTGGGCAGCAGCGTCCACGCGGCGAAGTGGACGCTGCTGTTCGTCCTGGCCAACCAGGCCGCCCTGACAGTGGTCACGAATTACGCCAACACCGCCGACCAGGAGCTGCCCGAGGCCGGTGCCGGTTACTCCGCCTACACCTATGCGCAGACCATCTGGCTGCTCCCCCAGTCCATCGTGACGGTGTCTCTGGTCACGGCCCTGCTGCCGCGCATGAGCCGGGCCGCGGCGGAAGGGCGAGTCAAGGACCTGGGCGCGGATCTGTCCCGGGCCCTGCGGGTCAGCGGCGTGGTCATCGTGCCCGCCGCGTTCCTCTTCCTCGCCCTGGGGCCGCGGATCGCGTCGTTGCTGTATGCCCACGGAGCGGCGGATGCCGCATCGGCCCGCCCTCTGGGGTACATGCTGCAGGCCTTCGCCCTCGGCCTCATCCCGTTCTCCGCCCAGTACCTCCTGCTGCGCGGCTTCTACGCGTTGGAGGACACGCGTACGCCCTTCTTCATGGCGGCCTGGATCGCGGGGGTGAACATCGTTCTGGCCACGGTCTGCCATCTGCTGCTGCCCACCCGCTGGGCGGTCGTCGGCATGGCGGGGGCCTACACCCTGTCCTACCTGGCCGGCCTCGCGCTCACGGCGTACCTGCTGCGCAGGAAACTCGGAGCCCGCATCGACGACGGCAGCCTGCGCCGCACCTACGGCAAGCTGTTCTGTGCCGCGGGCCCCGCCGCAGGTCTTGGCTGGGCCGTCGCACAGGTGTGCGCCGGGCCCGGAAGTGGAACGTGGCCGACCGCCGCCGCGCTCGCTGCGGGAGTGTGCACGACGGTCCTCGGATACCTCTTCCTCGCGCGGTTGATGAAGATCAGCGAACTCCGGCGGCTACCCGGAATGCGCTGAGTCCGGCCAGGGCCCCACGTCACAGAAAGCGGCGGATCGGGCGGACGGAGAGTTCTCTGATCCGTTGGAGTACGGAGCGCCTCTTCCAGCGGCCCGGTCTGATCAGTTCGCTGGCCGTCACGTCGTCCTCGAAGTGGTCGTCGAGCGTTGCGGTGAACTCCGGGTCGAGGACCGCGAGCATGACTTCCTCGTCGTGATCGAGGGAGCGACGGTTGAAGTTCGTCGAGCCGATGAGCGAGGCCACACCGTCGACAGTGATGATCTTCGCGTGCATCATCGTCGGCTGGTACTGGAAGATCTTCACCCCGCAGGCGGTGAGATCCTCGTAGTAGTGCTGGCCTGCGAGGTGGCTGACCCGCTTGTCGGTGTGCGGGCCCGGCAGCAGGATCTCCACCTCGACCCCGCGCCGCGCGGCGTCGCACAGCAGCTCGATGAAGTACGCGTCCGGGGAGAAGTACGCGGTGGACAGCCGGAAGCGCTCCTCGGCCGACTCCAGCATCACCCGGATCAAGGTCTGCATGTCCTGCCAGCCGAGGCTGGCCGAGCCGCGCACCACCTGCACGATGGCCTCGCCCCGCGGCTGCTGCTCGATGAAGCGGTCCCGGTGGTCGAAGAGCTCGTCGTGGGACTCCGCCCAGTTCTGTGCGAACGCCGCCGCCATGCCGTCCACCGCGGGCCCGCGCACCTCGACATGCGTGTCACGCCACTCGTGCTCGTTGCGTGCGTTGCCGCACCACTCCTGCGCGATCCCCACCCCGCCCGTGAACGCGGTCTCCTCGTCGACGACGAGCACCTTGCGGTGGCAGCGGTGGTTCTGCTTGAGCGGGGAGAGGTACAGCGGCTTGCGGAACCACGCGACCTGCACCCCCGCCCGCTCCATCGCGTCGAGCTGCTCGCTCTCGATCAGGCGGCTGCCGAACCCGTCCAGAAGCAGCCGCACCCGCACCCCGGCACGGGCCCGCTCCGCGAGCGCCTCGGCGAACTGGAGAGCGATGTCACCCTTCCAGTACACGAACGTCATCATGTCCACGGTGTGCTCGGCACGGCGGATTCCGGCGAGCATCGCCGCGAAGATCTCGTCGCCGTTGCGCAGGGGGGTGAGCGCGTTCCCCTCGGTCGCCGCGATGCCTATCAGCCGCTCGAGGCGCCGCCGTATCCGCGTGACCCGGTCCTCCACGGATGGCGCGACCGGCGCGACCGCCCCTTCCGTGGCCCGCGGAGTCAGCTCGGGCGGTTCCTTCGTACTGGTCATGGTGTCACCTGGCCGGTACGCGACGAGAGAGCATCGGGCCGCGGCGCCCGGTCCGGCACGGGCTGAGCGGCGAGCCGACTGTACCGGTCGGAATGCCGAGGCCGTGAGGGGGACGGGGGTGGGCCCCGGCATACACCTCGCCGGGCAGGGAACACGGCAGGAACGCCTCGACACAGGGAGCTTTTCGTGATCATTGTCGGCATAGTCGCTGTCTGTATCGTTCTGGCCGTACTCGCCTTCTTCGTGCCGCGTCTCTCGCGACACCCCGAGCGGGGAACCCAGCGCACTCTGGGGGCCGGCTCACGCGCCGGTAGCAAGGCCCCCGGCATCCTTGGCCGGCTCTTCAGCAAGCCGTTCCGCAGCAGTTCCAAGGCGGTGGGCCGCAGCGGCTCGGCCGGCCGGCGGACCCGGGGCCGCATGCCCTTCTGACCGCCGCATGCCCTTCTGACCCACCGTGCCCTTCTGACCCTCCTCGCGAGCTCGCGAGGAGGTCATCCTCACAAGCTCGCGAGGAGGTCATCGAGCGGGGCCGGAGTCGTTCCGGGGTCCAGGGCCTCGACCAGGAGGCGGCCGTAGCGGATCTTGCGCCCCTTCTTCGTTCCGAGGAAGCGCCGCAACTGCTGCTGCCGGGGCCGGTCATGCTGTGCGGGCTGGTGGACGAAGGTCTGCCAGGCCCGCAGGTCCCCCTCGGCCCGGACGACCTCCTCGACCCTCGCCGTGCCCAGTGCGCGGATGAGTTCGTCCTCCAGGTCCGCCACGCACACGAAGAAATCCCGGCGCGACGCCCCCGCCCGCTCCAGAGCACGGTCGTAGAAGGGCCGCTCGCCCACGTCGCACAGTCCCGCGAGACGCAGCCCGAGGCCCGGCGGCCCGAGGAGCTCGGTGTAGCGGCCGATGCTCATCGCGCCGCCCATCGGGACGACGCAGACCCCCTCGGCGGCCAGGTCCCGGCCATGCCGCACTGCCAGCGCCTCGACGGCCTCGCGATCACTCGGCCCCTCGAGCAGCACCGCCGTCCGCACCCCCGCCCGCAGGGCCAACTCACTGGCCGCCCTGCCGAGCCCGTCGGCCGCCCAGTCGGTGACCGCGTCCCGGAACGCCCCCATGTCCGCCATGGGGCGAGTCTGCACCGACACCCTCGCCACGGCACCCGAAATTCGACGGCCGGATCAGCCTGCCGCGCCTTCAGTCCTGCCGGGCCTTCAGTCCTGCCAGGCCTTCAGTCCTGCCAGGCCCAGTCCCGCACCTCCGGCAGGTCCACGCCGTGTGTGCGCACATAGGCGTGGTGGCGCAGCCTCGCGTCCTTCATCCGCTGGCGTACCTCGATCGCACGGACGCCGAGGCCCGGCACCCGGTCGACGACGTCCATCACCAGGCGGAAACGGTCCAGGTCATTGGCGACCACCATGTCGAAGGGCGTGGTGGTCGTGCCGCGTTCCTTGTAGCCGCGGACATGCATGTGCGGGTGGACCGCGCGCCGGTAGGCGAGCCGGTGCACCAGCCACGGGTAGCCGTGGAATCCGAAGATCACCGGCTTGTCGCGGGTGAACAGCGCGTCGAACTCCGCGTCCGGCATGCCGTGCGGATGCTCGCCCTCCGGCATCAGTCGCGCGATGTCCACCACGTTCACCACCCGCACGGCGAGGTTCGGCAGGTGGGTGCGGAGCAGGCTCGCGGCGGCGAGCACCTCCAGGGTGGGCACATCCCCGGCACAGGCCAGTACGACGTCGGGCTCCTGATCGGGGGCCTCCGTGCCGGCCCAGGTCCACACACCGGCGCCCCGCGCGCAGTGGGCCCGTGCCTCGTCCAGGTTCAGCCAGTCGAAACCGGGCTGCTTGCCGGCCACGATCACGTTCACGTAGTCACGTGAGGCGAGGCAGTGCTCGGCGGTGGAGAGCAGGGTGTTCGTGTCCGGGGGCAGGTAGACCCGTACCGCTTCTGGACTCTTGTTGAGTACGTGGCCGATGAAGCCGGGGTCCTGGTGCGAGAAGCCGTTGTGGTCCTGGCGCCAGACATGCGAGGTCAGCAGGTAGTTCAGTGAGGCGATGGGCGCGCGCCAGGGCAACTCGCGGGTGGTGCGCAGCCACTTGATGTGCTGGTTGACCATCGAGTCCACGATGTGCACGAACGCCTCGTAGCAGGAGAACAGTCCGTGACGGCCCGTCAGGAGATAGCCCTCCAGCCACCCTTGGCAGGTGTGTTCGGAGAGGATCTCCATCACCCGTCCGTGCCGGGTGAGGTCTTCGTCGACGTCGTAGATCTCTTCCTGCCATGCCTTTCCGGACGCCCCGTAGACCTCGTCGAGCCGGTTGGACGCGGTCTCGTCCGGGCCGACGAGCCGGAAGTCGCGCCGCTCCGCGGTGTCGGCCATCACCTGCCGCAGATAGCCGCCGAGCACCCGTGTCGGCTCGTTCATGGTGGCGCCGGGCTTGTCCACGTCGACCGCGAACTCCTCCAGCGGCTTCAGCGGCAGCGAGCGCAGGAGCAGCCCGCCGTTGGCGTGCGGGTTGGCGCCGAGGCGCAGCGTGCCCCGCGGGGCGATGTCTAGGAGCCCGGAGGCCGGGCGCCCCTGGTCGTCGAAGAGCTCGTCGGGACGGTAGGAGCGCAGCCATTCCTCCAGCTGGTGGCGGTGCTCGGCGCTCTCCCTGACGTTGGACAGCGGCACCTGGTGCGCGCGCCACGTGCCCTCCACCGGTTTGCCGTCCACCGTCCTGGGGCCGGTCCAGCCCTTCGGGGTACGGAGCACGATCATGGGCCAGCGGGGCCCGGGGGCGTCCTTGGCGCGCTCGGCGGCGCCGTCCGCCCTGGCCTCGCGCTGGATCGCCGCGATGCGGTCGAGACAGCGGTCGAGGGCGGCGGCGAAGTCACGGTGGACCGTCATGGGGTCGTCGCCGGTGACGTGCACGGGCTCGTACCCGTAGCCGCGCATCAGCTCGTCGAGTTGTCCCTCGGGCAGCCTGGCCGGGATCGTCGGGTTGGCGATCTTGTAGCCGTTCAGGTGCAGGACGGGGAGCACCGCGCCGTCGTACACCGGGTCCAGGAAGGTGTTGGAGTGCCAGGAGGCGGCCAGCGGTCCGGTCTCGGACTCTCCGTCGCCGATGACGCACACCGACAGGAGGTCGGGGTTGTCGAACGCGGCGCCGTAGGCGTGCGAGAGGGAGTAGCCGAGCTCGCCGCCCTCGTGGATGGAGCCGGGCGTCTCGGGGGCGACGTGGCTCGGCACTCCGCCGGGGAACGAGAACTGGCGGAAGAGCCGGGTCATCCCCTCTTCGTCGCGGGTGACGTCGGGGTAGGTCTCTGTGTACGTCCCGTCCAGCCAGGAGTTGGCCAGTACGGCGGGCCCGCCGTGCCCGGGGCCCCAGATGCAGACTGTGTCCAGCTGCCGGGCCTTGATGACCCGGTTGAGGTGGGCGTGCACCAGGTTGAGGCCGGGCGAGGTACCGAAGTGGCCGAGGAGGCGTGGCTTGATGTCCTCGACGGCGAGGGGGCGCCGCAGCAGGGCGTTGTCCATCAGGTAGATCTGCCCCACCGAGAGGTAGTTCGCCGCCCTCCAGTACCGCTCAAGCGCCCGCAGTTCGGCATCGGTGGGTGGTTCGGTGGGTGCGGCCGGGTTCACCGCGGATTCGCCCATGGCTGTTCCTTCCGATAAATGACCGGCCACGCTCAACGTAGCGGCGCACTGGGCCCCACGCCTCCCGGAGTCGGCCGGACGCATGTTCAGCGCCCCCGGGTTCCCACTGGGAGAGATCTACACGGCTATCGTGCTCGGGCGAAGGGGCCGTACGGGAGAACGGAGGGGCCGTACGGGAGTCCGGACCCGGCGGGGTAGAGGCAAGGAGCGAATTGGTGGGGGCACCGGAAGCGCAGGACACGGCCAGGAGGCTGCGGGCGATCAGCGACGAGCTGTCGGACCGCTTCTACGAGCGGGCCGACGTGGTGCGGACGCTGGTGGTGACGCTCCTGTCCGGACAGCACTCGTTGGTGCTCGGCCCGCCCGGCACGGCCAAGTCCGAGCTGGCCCGCGAGCTGACGGGCAGGGTCGACGGCGCGTCGTACTGGGAGATCCTCCTCTCCAAGTTCACCGCGCCGACGCGCATGTTCGGCCCCATCGACGTCGCCGCGCTGGCCCGGGGTGAGTACCGCCAGGTCTACGAGGGCCGTGCCACGACCGCGCACGTGGCGTTCATCGACGAGATCTTCAAGTGCTCCACGGCCGCCCTGAACGAGACGCTGGGCTACCTCAACGAGCGGATCTACCACCCCGAGAGCGGGGGCGATCCCATCCGCTGCCCGCTGATCGGAGCCATCACGGCGAGCAACGAACTGCCCACCGGCGAGGACTCGGCCGCGATCTACGACCGGCTGCTCGTACGGATCGAGGTCGGCTATCTGTCGGACCCCTCGAACTTCGCCGCACTGGTCCGCTCCGCCGTGGGCCGCCCGGCGGCGCCGGCCCGGACCACGGTCGACCTGGCCGCGTTGCAACACGCCGTGGCCGAAGCCGTCCCGGCCGTGGACGTCCCTGACGCGATCGTGGACGCGATATGCACCCTGCGGGCCGCCCTGCGCCGCAAGGAGCTCATCGCGTCCGACCGCCGCTGGCGCCAAGCGGTGGGCCTGCTCCAGGCTTCCGCCTACCTCGACGACCGCCCGGCGGTCGCCGAGACCGACCTGTCGATCCTGACCCACGTGCTGTGGAACTCCCCCGCCGAGCGCCCGACCGTCGAGCGCGAGGTACTGCAACTGGTGAACCCCGACGCCAAGGAGGCGCTCGAGCTCGCCGACGCCATCGAGGAGATAGAGGCACAGCTCGACGCCATGGCCGGGCAGTCCCGCGAGGCGCTGAGCGACTGGGTCATCAGGAAGGCCCACAACAAGCTCGCCATGGCGGGGAAGCGTCTGGAGACGCTGCGTGCCGAGGCGGCGGGCGCCGGCCGCTCCACCGCAGCCATCGACCGCGTCACAGGCCGCCAGCGCGCCGTCCGCGCCCGCGTTCTCACCGAGGCCCTCGGCGTGGACGCGAGCATGGTGCAGGCCCAGGTCTGACACCGGGGCATCAGGAACATGGCCGAGACACCGCACAGGCTGGACGAGCTGGCGAAAGGCGCCGGGAAGTGGCTCGCGCTCCCCACCGCTCCCGAGCGGCACACGGCGGCCGTGCTCGCGGACCGGTTCGAACAGCTCGCGTGGCGCGACACCTACGAGCAGTCGGCCGGGCTGCGCGAGTTCGCCGAGGAACTCAACGAGCGGCACGACCACGCCACTGATCTTCTGACCGACGTGTTCCTGGCCGCCTACAAGGCGGGCCCGCGGCTGCGCGAGCGCGCGCACATGGCTCCGTCCCGGCTGGTCAACCACCAGGTCATGGCCTCCCTGATGGGGTCGCCGGACTTCGCCGAGCTGCACCGGGAGACAGCCGGTGATCCTTACGCCGCCGCCATGGCCGTACTGGCCCAGGCCCCCGCACTGCGCCGACTCCTCGATCACTCCCGCGATGCCCAGGAGAAGGCCGAGCGGGCGACGAAGACCCAGCAGGACGCCGAGGAGGCGGCAACCGCCGTGTGCGAGGCGCTCCAGGAGGCTGCTGACAGCACCGACGCGGAGGGCGCCGTGGAGGCCCCCGAAGCCGACGCCCTCCAACGGGCGATCGACGCCGCCGAGTCCGCCCACACGGCTGCGCGGCAGGCTGCCCAGTACGCCGAACAGACCATCGCGACTGCGGCTCCCGGTATCCGTTCGGGCGCACGGAACGCGGCATCGCAGGCGGCCGAGGCCGTGCGGGAGGAAGCCTCGCTGATGCGGGCCTGGGGTGTCGGCCCCGGCCGGCTGGAGCGGATGCCGTTCGAACAGCGCGCCCGCCTCGCCGAGCGGCTGCGCTCCAGCCGTCTCGCGCAGTGGGCCGAGCTGATCGGCCGCTTCCGGCAGATGGCCGAGGGCGAGCGCGCCCGCAAGGTGGAGAACGCCACCGGGGAGCTCGTCGGCGTCACCCTCGGCGACGATCTCTCCCGCGTCATCCCCTCCGAGCTGGCCAACCTCGGCCTGCCCGAGCTGCGAGCGGTGTTCGCCGCACGCTACGCCGCCGGGGAACTGATGCTCTACGACAACCAAGGAGAGCAGTCCACCGGCAAGGGCGCCGTCATCGCCTGCGTCGACACCTCGCACTCCATGTATGTGGAGGGGCCGGGCGGGGTCACCCGGGAGGCGTGGGCCAAGGCGTGCGCCCTGGCGCTCTTCGACCAGGCCCGCCGCGCCGGCCGGGACTTCGTCGGCATCCTGTTCGCCGCCGCCGACAAGCTCCAGGTCTTCCGCTTCCCGGCTGACGAGGCCGCCGACATCGCCCGGGTCGTCGACTTCGCGGAGACCTTCCTCGGCGGCGGCACCAGCTACCAGAGACCGCTGTCGGCAGCCGTCGACCTCCTTGAGGAGGAGTTCGACGACGCCGCCCGCTCGCGCGGCGACATCGTGCTGCTCACCGACGACGAGTGCGGCGTGAGCGAGGAATGGACGCGCGGCTGGAACGAGGCCAAGCGCCGGCTGGGCTTCCGTGTCTTCGGTGTGGCCGTCGGCGCCCCGCCCGCCGCCGAGGCGGGCTCGGTCCTCGATGCCCTGTGCGACAACCTCCGCGCCGTCGAGGACCTCACCGACGTCCACGCGGCAGCCGATCTCTTCCGCGTGATCTGACCCCGGTCAGATGCGGTCGGTGGTCAGGCCCGCGCGGCGTCCCGGGTGCGAGCCTCGGCGATCCTGCGCCGCACCGGCGCGTAGTGCTCGCCCAGGGACTTCAGGAAGGCGGCGACATCACCGGCCCGCGCGGCGTCCACGATGCTCTGGTGCGCGGCGATGGTCTCGGTCTCGTCGGCGTGCGTGAACCCGTCCAGTTGGGGCGCGAGGATCGCGAACACATCCCAGAAGGCCATCGAGAGCTGGTCGACGAGCTCATTGCCGAGCGGTTCCACGAGCAACGCGTGGAACGCCCGGTCCGCCGCCACGAACCCGGCCCCCTCCCCCGCGCCCTCGCGCATGGAAGCCACGAGGCGCTCCAGCGCGTCGAGTTGGCCGGCGCTGAGCGTGGTGACGATCCGGTCGGCCATCCCGCGCTCGACGAGTTCGCGCACGTCGACGAGGTCGGCGAGGACCTGGAAGTCGTCGCCCGGCGAGAGCAGCCCACGGAAGGTGAGGCTCTCCACCAGGGCCGAGAGGCTCAGCCGGCCGACGTAGGTGCCGTGGCCGTGGCGGACCTGGACGATGTCCAGGGCGTTGAGGATCTTGACGGCCTCGCGCACGCTGGAGCGGCTCGCGCCCAGCGCCTCGCACAGAGCCGGCTCGGTGGGCAGCGGGTCGCCGGGGCGCAGCCGCTCCTCCAGGATGTAGCGCTTGATGCCCTCGACGACTTCCTGCCGGAGCAGTTGCCGGCCGGGCTTCGCACCGGACACGGATGACCTCCCCACCTCTTGACCCCTCTCGATACCCGAGCCGAGTCTCCACGCTAGCAAGGCATCAGACATCTGACGTCTCATGCCTGAGGGAGCCGGATCGGGCACCAGCGGCGAATCGTTCCGCAAATCCTCGACCGGCCAGCAAAGCTCAGGGCGGTTTCCACTATGCTTCCTGGCACAACCGCCCGCGCCGAGACGCGATCCGGTGCCGCGTGCTCCGCAGGCGCCCTCTCGCACTGTGCCCCATCGGGGCCCCCGGGCTCCGCGACCTGAGTGTCTTCACCGGCCGACCGGGACAGAGGGTGTGGACCGTGCCCCGGTGGCAAGATGTACAAGTGAGACAACGCCGATCGGAGTGTCATCGATATGGGTCTGAGTCCCGAACCCGATCGCAGGTCTCGGGATGCGGCTCATGCGGGTTCCGAGTTCATCGAACTGCTCGAAGTCATGTGGGAGCGGGGGCGTGAGGCTGTCCCGACGGGACGACCTGTTTCACCGTCCCAGTTGCGCCTCCTTTACGCACTGGACCGCGAGGAGGGCATCAACCTGCGGATGCTCTCCGAAGCCCTGGGCTCGGCTCCCCCTTCGGTGAGCCGCCTGTGCGACCGCCTCCAGGCCACGGGATTGATCGAACGAACACCCAGCCCCGTCAGCCGACGGGAACTGGAGCTTCATCTGACGAGCCACGGCAAGGCCTACCTCTCCGACCTGCGAAAGCGGCGCGAGAGCATACTGATGGCCACCATCGACGCCATGCCGCCCAAGGCACGCCGTGCCCTGCTCGAAGGACTCAGGGGCTTCCGTGACGTGGCGACCGAAGCCGAGGACAACGACGGAGTCAGAACCTGGCGCTCGGTCGGCTAGACCAAGCCGTCGAGCGCTCAGACCGCTCCGTCTCCGCCGTCGCCTTCCTCTGCGGCCTCGCCCTCGCCCTGCCCTCGACTACCGTCCGAACCAGTCGAGGCAGACCACGAGAGCGTCATCGTCCAACGGCAACGAGTCACGGTATTCACCGAGATCTCGCAGCACCGCCTGCGGCACCTGCGACGCCGGCAGCAGACGATGTGCCGACAGGGACCTGGCAAGCGCCCGCTCCCCGTACCGCTCCCCCGCCTTCGAGACACTGTCGTAGACCCCGTCGCTGCCCACCAGGATGCGGTCGCCCGGTTCCAGTCGCAGGCGTTCCGAGACGTAGGCCGTCTCTTCGAACATCCCCAGGGGGAGCTGCGCGTCGAAGTCGACGGACTCGACCGTTCGCCCGCGATACCTCCACATGCGGGGCGAGCCGGCGTCGACGGCCTCCACCTCACCGGTGGCCAGATCGAAGCGCAGCAGCAGGACGGAGGCGTGCAACTCGCCCCTGTACTGCGCGTACACGGCCTGGTCGGCGAGGCTCGCCTGACCGGGCAGATCGAGGCCTGCGCGGCGTGCGTTGCGCAGCGCGTTCACCACGAGGTTGGTGAGCAGCGCCGCCTCCATCCCCTGACCCATGCCGTTGGTGACGGTGAGCGTGAGGTGGCGCGGCGAGACCGACCAGTCGAAGTTGTCGCCGAAGATCGCGTACGCCGGTTCCAGATGTGCGCCCAACTGGAACTCCGGACGCGACACGGAACGCCCCGGCAGCAACTGCCACTGCATCTCGGCGGCGAGCGTGAGGCGCACGGCCCTGCGCGCGAGAAGGTACAGATCGGTGTCTCGTTCGGCGACCCGGATCTCGTGGCCCAGCGCCTCACAGATGCGCTGCATCTCCAGCAGGTAGGCCGGTTCGAAGCGCGCTTCGGGAAGGGTGACGGTGAGTACGCCCATCCGGTCACCCCGGACGGTCACCGGCAGATGAATGGTCGCCGTGCCCGCCACCACCGACTCGACGCGCGGTTCCTGCGCACCGAAGGCCCTGCCCTGCGGACTGGCATGAATGGGCACCGGCTCGGTGGTGAACGGCACGTCCTCCACCATCTGGAGGGTCGTCAAGCCGTAGTCGGCGAGCCGCAGTTCCACACTCTCGACCCCGTACTGCTCCCGCAACGCCCCCGTCACGACATCGAGCAGCGCATGGGGCGCCGCACTGCGCAGCGCCCGCTCGACGACAGCGAATCTGTCCACGTTTCCTGCTTCTCACTAAGCCACGCCGAATTGAGGACCCAGCCGACAGCACACCCCGTCCGTCGGCCTTCGGCGTTTGGGGGCGTGCACTCAGTCCAACACGGCGCGCCCGATGAGTCACTCCGGTGGCTGGGACTGTCAGCCCGGCGACTGCCTGGCCGAACGCCGGGCAACCTCCAACATCGTACGATGCACGGGGACAACTATTTCCCCACAGCAAGAAAAATTGGGTCAACGCACATGCCTCTCCCCAGCCGGGGCAGGGGCGGTACGAGGAAGCTTCGTAGACCAGGGGAGTTAGAAACATGTCACTGATCTCTGAATCGGCTGCCGAGACCGTACGAAACGACGAGACGCCTGGCCTGGGCGAGACGCCGGCCCTGGGTGAGGTGTCCGCCGTCGAGGGCGAGCTGCCGTGGATCGAGGACACCGACAAGATTGCCCCGAAGGACGCCCGAGCCCTTTCGAAGCTGTTCTTCGACCGGCTGCAGACCCTGGAAGAGGGCACGCACGAGTACCAGTACGCACGTAACACCCTTATCGAGATGAACCTGACGCTCGTGCAGTTCGCGGCCCGCCGGTTCCGCAACCGCGGCAACGGCGACATGGAGGAGATCGTCCAGGTCGGCACCATCGGCCTCATCAAGGCGATCGACCGGTTCGACCTCAGCCGTGAGGTCGAGTTCGCCACCTTCGCCGTGCCGTACATCCTCGGCGAGATCAAGCGGTTCTTCCGGGACACCACCTGGGCCGTGCATGTGCCGCGCAGGCTCCAGGAGTTGCGCGCGGAGCTCGCCAAGGCCAAGGAGCAGCTCTCCGCCCATCTGGACCATGACCCGACCGTCAAGGAACTCGCCGATTACCTCTCCCTCACCGAAGAAGAGGTCAACGAAGGCCTCGTCGCCTCGAACGGCTATACCGCGGGTTCCCTGGAGGCGCCCACGGATGGTGGTGAGAGCGCGGCCACGCCGACGCGCACCCTGGCCGATGTGATGGGCGGACCGGACCCGGCCATGGAAGCCGTCGAGAATCTGCACACCCTGGCACCGCTCCTCGACGAACTCGACGAACGGGAGCGCCGCATCCTCGAACTGCGCTTCGGCCAGGAGATGACCCAGTCGCAGATCGGCTCCGAACTCGGCGTCTCCCAGATGCACATCTCCCGTCTGCTCACCGGCACCCTCACCAAGCTCCGCAGGGGGATGCTGGCCTGACGCTCTCCTCTGAACTCCCCGGTGGACAGTTCTGCCGGGGGATCACTGTGAGCGGATCGCCAACTGCGGGCCTCGGGGCGTCAAGGACGTCCCGAGGCCCTTGCCGTGCGTTCGCTTTCACGCCGGGCGCCGACGGGCGTCTGCCGTGGGGCCACCACCCCGGCGCTCGCCGCTCCCACGCACGCCAACGCCAGCCACTGCGGGACGCCCAGGTCCTCGCCCAGGACCAGTACGCCCGCCAGGCCCGCACTCGCCGGCTCCAGGCTGGTCAGGACGCTCACCGTTCGGACGGGCAGCCGCCGCAGAGCTGCCAGCTCCAAGGAGTACGGGATGACGGCCGAGAGCACGGCAAGCGCGATGCCGAGCAGCAGGTTGCGAGGGGTGAGCAGTTCGGTCCCCGCGTCGGCCACACCCAGGGGGAGCGTCAGAACCGCCGCCCAACTCACCGCCAGGGCCAGCGAACCGCCTCCCACGCTCCGGGCTCCCGCCTTCTTGCTCAGGAGAAGGTAGGCGGCCATCGACGCTCCCGCGGCCAGCGCGAGCAGCACGCCGGGGAGCGGGAACCCGGCGCCGTGGGGGACGTGGAAGAGGCACACCCCGCATCCGGCCAGGAGGGCGCAGCCCGCGTCGCGCCAGCGACGTGAGGTCAGCACCGCCAGGGTGATCGGGCCGAGGAGCTGGAGGGCGCTGGCCAGCCCCAGCGGCAGCAGGAGCAGCGCGGGATAGATCAGGTTCATCCCGGCGATGGCCGTTCCGAAGCCGAGGATCAGGGCCACGTCCGTACGGTTGCGCGGCAATGAGGGCCGGTACAGGAGCAGCAGGAGCACCGCGGCGAGGCCGAGGCGCAGGGCCACGGCTCCGGGCGCGCCGACGGCATCGGCGAGTTGCTTGCCCAGGGCCTGCCCGAACTGGAGGCTCAGCACGCTGCCGAGCATCAGCGCGGGGGCGGGAAACTTCGTCATGCGTCCAGGCTCAGCACAGCGAACGTGCACGTCCAGCAAATGATTCCGCATACGACCGTTTAGGCTTGCCTGCATGATCGACCACCGGCTCCACGTCCTCCAGGCGCTCGCCGAGTACGGCACGGTCACCGCGACCGCCGCGGCCCTGCACCTGACCCCCTCGGCCGTATCTCAGCAACTGCGGCTGCTGGCCCGCGATCTGGGAGTGGAGCTGCTGAGTCCCGAGGGGCGACGGGTCCGCCTGACACCGGCCGCGCACATCGTCCTGCGGCACACCAGCGCGCTACGGACGCAATGGGAAGCGGCCCGGGCCGAGTTGGCCCAGCAGGCTGTCAGCACCGAGGGGACGCGGGGCACGCTGCGGATGTGCGGAGTGTCCTCGGCGCTGTCCGCGCTCGGCGCTCCGGCCGCCGCCCTGCTGCGGGAGACCCATCCCCAGGTGGAGTCGCTGGTCGTCGAAGAAGAGAGCGCCGAGTGCTACCGGATGCTGCTCGCGGAGGAGGCCGACGTGGCCCTCGTACTGCCCGGCCCCGACGCGCCGCCCGTGACGGACGCCCGCTTCGAGCAGGCGCCGCTGCTGACGGACCGCCAGGACCTGCTGGTCCCCGAGGGGCACCGGCTCGCCAGGCCCGAAGGAGTCGAACTCGCGGAAGCCGCAGGGGAGTCGTGGATCGTGAAGAAGGCGAACAACGACACCTACCCACTGGTGATGGCGGCGTGCACGGCGGCCGGCTTCACTCCCCGCGTCACCCATCAGGTCAAGGAGTGGTACGCGGTCTCCTCGTTCGTGGCCGCGGGGTTCGGCATCTGTCTCATGCCGGGGATCGTGCCACTCCCCCAACACGCGGTCGTACGGGTACCGCTGCTCGGCACGCCCGTTCCCACGCGACGCTTCCTGACCGCCGTGCGGCGCGGCAGCGCGGCACATCCTCTGGTGGCCGCCGGGCTGCACGCCCTGCGCGACGCGGCGTCGGCTCGCTCAGGGGCGTCAGCGGGGTCCCGTCCGAAGTGACCCTCGCCTCACCGCACCGCGGATTGGTCAGTTCCGCCACGGGCAGACGGGCGAAGCGACGGTCGCACCGCAAACCCCCGAGAGAGGATGCTCATGCTGCTGGCACACCCCGTGGTCCTGGAAGACCTGGTGGAACGTTACAAGGCCCTGGCCGTGCTGCGGGCCGACCAGGGAAGCGCCGAGAGCCGCCAGGAGTACGAAGACGTCGCCTACAGCCTGTGCTTGGCCACCGGCACCAGCGACATCGACGCCGCCCTGGTGGCCGCGAGCCACCAGTTGCCCGGCGCCCGGCCCGCGGACGACTCCTTGCTGTCCGTAGAAGCACCCTGCTGACGCACCGCCGGCACACCGCGGGCGGTGCTCCCTCGCCCTGACGCCATGACACCGGGCCCCGCCCGGGGAGCCATCGAGCGGCCGCACCCCCGTGCGGCCGCTCGACGCGGTTCGGAGTCCGATGCCGCGTGGCTCCGAACGCAACGCGTCCAGCTGGTGGTTGTTTCCCCTCCGAGTCCGGGGGCAGGCGGAGTTCGTGCTTCGGACCGGAGGCGCATTCGCGGGGAGCGGTATGCCCACTCCCGTCGGACGTCCGGCTCCGGGCCCTCCCGTTTCTCCGCGGTCACCTGTTCGCCCACCGCTGAGGAGCGATTCCTTATGCTTACCGATCTCGCCGCCCCCTCCACCCGCCGTCGCACGGGAACCCGGCACCTCCACGACGACGCTCCCGACACCGAGGCGGCGTTCGCGCGCCTGGCGACGCTCGAGGGCGGACCCGAGTACGACCTGCTCTGCGAAGAGATCGTGACGGCCTGGCTGCCCATGGCACACCGTCTGGCGAGCCGTTTCCGCAACAAGGGCGAGAACCTCGAAGACCTGCGGCAGGTTGCCGCGATGGGTCTGATCAAGGCGGTCAACCGGTACGAGCCCGAGCGCGGGGCCTTCGAGAGCTATGCCGTCCCCACCATCACCGGAGAACTGCGTCGGCACTTCCGCGACCGCATGTGGGACGTCCGGGTTCCCCGTCGTGTCCAGGAGCTGCGCAACAAGGTCCGGGTCGTACGGCGCGAACTCATGGACCGGCCGGGCAGCGACGCCGAACCCGGTATCGCGGAGATCGCAGAGCACGCGGGACTGACCGAGGACGAGGTCCGCGAGGGGATGGAGGCCATGACGAGCTACAGCGCCCTTTCGCTGGACGCCGAGATCTCCGCCGACCCCGATGGGTTCAGCCTGGCCGACACCCTCGGAGCGACCGACCCCGCCTACGACTGCATCACCGACCGCGAGGCCGCCAAGACCGGCCTGCGGCGGCTGCCTGAGCGTGAGCGCACCATCCTGTACCTGCGCTTCTTCGAGGACATGACGCAGAGCAGGATCGCCGAGGAGCTCGGCATCTCACAGATGCACGTCTCCCGCCTCATCACCACCAGCTGCGCCCGCGTGCGCGCGGAGGCCGTCCGCGGAGAGGACGGCGTCGGGCACGCGCAGGCGGCATGACCGCGGGCCGCACGTGAAGTGCGCTGCCCGCGCCGAGTCCCTGGGGCGCCAGGGCCGCCCCAGGGGCTCAGACGACGAGGAGTGCGGAGTCCGCGCGGGCGCTACGGGGGCCCGCGGCTCCAGGGGTTGCGCACTGGAGACCGCCGACGGGGGCGGTGAAGCTCGGCGGCGAGACCGCGAAGCCGCGAGACCGCGAGACGGCGAGACGGCGAGACCGCGAGACCGCGAGACGGCGAGACGGCGAGACCGCGAGACCGCGAGACCGCGAGACCGCGAGACCGCGAGACCGCGAGACCGCGAGACCGCGAGACGGCGAGACCGCGAGACCGCGAGACCGCGAGACCGCGAGACGGCGAGACGGCGAGACCGCGAGACCGCGAGACCGCGAGACGGCGAGACGGCGAGACCGCGAGGGCGCGAGGGCGCCAGGCGGCGAGGGCGTCAGAGAGCGAGGGCGCCAGGGCAAGCCCGCCCGACGGCGAGACGGCCAAACCGCGAGACCGCCAGACGGCCAGACCGCGAGGGCGCCAGACGGCGAGACCGCGAAACCGCCAGACCGCCAGACGGCGATCTAGCGGCCATCGGCCAGGCAGCCGTCAGCCGTCAGCCGGTCAGCCGCTACCCGCCAACCGCCGCGAGCCCCCCGCCCTCGCCCTAGCCCGCGTCCGCGCCCCCGGGGGCGAACCAAGCCGAACCCCCGGCTTCTTACCGCCGAGTAGTATCGCGTCCCACGCTGCCACGCGATCCCGAGCCGTCAGGAGCCTCATGTTCTCGCCCGCCCGCCTCCACCCCGGCCAAGGAGCTCAGCGATGACCCGCGTGCAAGTCGGCTCCCTCGTCGATGACTTCACCCTGCCCGACGAGACGGGCACGCCCACGACCCTCTCGGCGCTCCTGTCCGAAGGCCCGGTGGTGGTCTTCTTCTACCCGGCGGCGATGACCCCCGGCTGCACCGCCCAGGCGTGCCACTTCCGGGACCTGGCAGCCGAGTTCGCCGCGGTGGGCGCAAGGCCGGTGGGGATCAGCTCGGACGCCGTCGAGCGCCAGCGTGAGTTCGCGGGGCTGCACACGTTCGGGTTCCCGCTGCTGTCCGACCCGGAGGGCGTGGTGCGCGGCCGGTTCGGCGTGGCACGCGGCTTCGGCCCCCTGCCGACCAAGCGGGCCACCTTCGTCATCGGACCGGACCGGCGCGTGCTCGAAGTGGTCCGCAGCGAATTCCGGATGAGCACGCACGCGGACAGGGCGCTGGCGGCGCTGCGATCCGCCGGCGCCGGCCGGAGCACCGGGCAGGACGATCCCACTGTCGGCGGGCCGGCGTGATGACGGAGTTCTTTCGACCCTGAGCCGTGGGGTGGGGGGGAAGATCTGGTCCACCGGGGCAGGGGCGCCCGGCCCTCTGGGGCCAGGTCGCCCGACCACGCCAGGCAGGCCGCCGTACCAGCGGTCACGTGTCCCTTGCGACGGGTTCGGTTTCAAGAGCCAGGTTTCCTTGCCGCGCGTCTGTCACCATGTTCTCGACTGCACTCGCTGGTGCGGCGCGGGCCCCGAGCATGCGCCGACGGTCTGCCCGACGCCTCGGACAGACCGCCACGCTCGAACGGATTATCGATCCGGGCCGGAGCAGAATGTGTCGCGTCCAGCAGGGTAGGTGGGCAGAAACGGGGACGCGGGGACGAAGGTGGAGAGGGAATGGAGTCAGCCGGTAGGGGCAGCGAGGGGTCGTCGGCAGCTCATCCCATGGCTGTCGCCGTCCCCTTGAACGACGGGGATTCCTCCATCGCGGAAGCACGTCACCTCGCCCTCGACTTCCTCACCCGCGCCCAGGCGGACCAGGACGTCCCCGTCTCCGCCCGTGCGATGGACCTGACGCAGCTGGTGGTCAGCGAGCTGGTCACGAACGCCCGCAAGTACGCTCCCGGCCCGATGCTGATGGAGCTCCGCATCGTGGACTCGACGGTGGCGGTGACCGTCCACGACAGCGCCCGCGCCAGCCCCGTCGCCCGCCCCGAGGACCCGCACAGGATCGGTGGGCACGGTCTGGAGATCGTCAAGGCCGTCGCCCAGAACTTCCACGTCCACCTCGAACCGGCAGGTAAACGCGTCACGGCCCACATCGCCCTGGCCGGCGAACCGGCCTCCGGCGTCCAGGGAGCCGGCTCCCCCCGCAGCTCTCGGTGATCTTTCCTCAGCCCCCCGTACGCCCCACTGCGCCGCAGGAGTGACACACGCGGCGGCCGGGTACACGAGGCACCTCGTGAGCGAGTGAGCGCGCTAGGTATCAGTACGAAGTCGCTCGCCATGAAGCCGCTCACATGCGGTGACCCCTCTGCCCCTGCTGAGAAGGAGCCCCGACATGCCGGACAAGGCAACCGCAACGGACGTCGTCGAGCTGATCCTCGATGATCACCGGCGGATGGAGGACCTGTTCCGCGACATGCGCAGCGTGGAGGCCGAACGCGCCGATGCCCTGAAAAAGTTCGCCGACCTGCTCATCGCGCACGCACTCGCGGAAGAGGCCGAGGTCTACCCCGCCCTCAGGCGCTACCGGGACATCGACAACGAAGAGGTCGAACACGGCGTCGAGGAACATGAGGAAGGCAACGAGGCGCTGCTCGCCCTCCTCGAAGTGGAGGACGTCGGCTCCGACGACTGGGACGAGAAGCTGGAGAAACTCGTCGAGGCGGTGACCCACCACACCGACGAGGAGGAGCGGACGATCTTGAACGGCGCACGCGAGAACGTGGCCATGGACCGCCGCGAGGAACTGGGCACCGCTTTCACGAGGGAGCGCGACAAGCACCTCAAGGCGGACTGCGGAAGCATCGAGAACGTCCGCCGCATCGTGAAGTCCTGATCTGATCGGACGGGCACCCGCTCCCGGGCTGTCTCGCCATCCGGCCCGACCTGTCCGACGACGGGCTGATCAGTTAGAAAGGAACTGATCAGCTGGAGAGGTACGGGCCCGGCCGCGATTTACCAGGCGCCTCCGGGGCACTCTCTCCCCCGCTCCCGCCCAGGCCCACGCCCACGCCCACGCCCACGCCCCGAGGTAGTACGCACATGCCCGCCGCCGCAGCCCCTTGGCTGCTCCTCGCCGTCTTCTCCGGCACCCTGATATCCCTCCAGGCCCGTATCACCGGCGAGCTCGCCGCCGGGCTCGCGGGCGACGGGTTCGCAGCCGCGGTGATCTCGTTCGGCTCGGGGTTCGTGGTGCTGAGCCTCGGGCTCCTCGTGCTCCGCGCGCCGCGCCGCGGAGTCGGCCTGGTGCTGGCGGACGTACGCAACAAGCGGCTCAAGTGGTGGCAGGTCCTCGGCGGCTTCGGAGGAGCGGCCTTCCTGCTCGCGCAGGGGCTGACCGTCGGAGCGCTCGGAGTCGCGCTGTTCACGGTCGCGATCGTCGCGGGCCAGGTCACCGGGGGCATGCTCTTCGACCGGATGGGACTCGGCCCTGCCGGACCGCAGCGGCCCACCCGGCGCAGGGTCGTCGGCGCGGTGCTCGTGCTCGCCGCCGTAGGCCTGTCGATGGCGGACAAACTGGGCGGCGGGTTCCCGTACTTGATGCTGTTGCTGCCGCTGGTCGCGGGCGTGTGCGTGAGTTGGCAGCAAGCGGTGAACGGGCACGTGAAGAACGCCGCCGGATCGGCGTACACGGGGACGTTCTTCAACTTCGTCGCCGGTACGGGCGCGTTGAGCGTGATCTTCCTGGTGCATGCCGTGGCCGTCGGCGTTCCCGCGGGTCTGCCGACCGAGCCGTACCTCTATCTCGGCGGCCTGGTCGGCATCTCCTTCATCACCATCGCGGTCGCCGCGGTGCAGAAGCTCGGCGTCCTGCTGCTCGGACTGTGCACGATCACCGGCCAGTTGGTCGGCTCGCTCACCCTCGACCTCCTGCTCCCGCACGGTGATACGCAGGTGACGACGGCCACCGTCGCGGGCGCCGCTCTCGCCCTGGCGGCAGTGGCGCTCGCGGCGCTCTCGGGTACCCGGACGGGCCGGGTCGTGGCTTCCAGCAGCACGATGCCCACCGAGACTCGGACGGCCAAGCGCGGTTCGACCCACCCGCGTTGACGAACCGACCAAGGACCAAGAGCGATCAAGACAGGTCGAGGTCGGTGTACAGCAGGTCGTGGTCCGAGTACGAGGTGGGTTCCACGCGGTGTCCGCGCGCGGCGATGCCTCGCAGGAAGACGTAGTCGAACTTGGCGTGCCAGTCGGTGGTCGTCTCGCAGGTGCCTGCGAGCGAGGGCCGGCACTGCGGGTCCGTGTCCGTGGCCAGTTCCCATACCGGGGTGAGTTCGGGAGCCTCGGGCACGGCGTTGAAGTCGCCGAGGACGATCGCGCGGTCGTGCCGGGCGACCGCCGTGGCGAGTACACGGGCCTGTTTCGCTCGAACCGCTTCTTGCTGTCGCTGGGCGAGGTGCGTGTTGAAGACCCGGACGGACCGGCCGCCCACCTTCGTGGTGACCGCCATGTACCCACGGTCCTCGGATCCGCCGTCGGGATACTCCACGTTCACGCGGTCTGTCATCGGCGCCGCCGACAGGATCGCCTGCCCGAAGCCGCCAGGGCTCCAGGGCACTCCCCCGCAACGGCCCCAACTGGTCAGCACCGAGCCGTACTCGACGTGGTAGACAAGCCCGTGCAGGTACTCCAGGTACTCCCGGATCCTCTCGACGTCCCCCACACACGCTTCTTGCAGGCCGATGACCTGGGGCGCGTACCTGGCGATCTCCGCGGCCCGGTCGACGTCGCTCTCTTCGCAGGGGTTGCAGATGTTCCACGTCAGGACCCGGTTCGGTACGACGTCCTTGACGGCATCGACGGGCTGCGACCTGTCGAAGAGGGCGTCGCTCGGCGCGCTGGGGCCGACGAACACCATGCAGGCCACGGTCATGGCGCCCGCGAGCAACCGCGTGCTCCTTCCGAGCACCATCGCCTCCTCAGTGTGGATGCACAGGGCATCTGACGTCTCCCCAGAGAGGTTAGACGTCTCCACACACGGCACCGGCATCGGCCGGCAGGTTTCATTTCGGGCATCCGGCGAACTCGCCCTGGAAAGCCTAGTGACAGGTGCCCAGCCATGGCAGACGCGTATTTCACCACGGAGCAGTGCCCGAGCTGCGGCCGCCACACGGACGGCCTCTCCAACCGCTTCACCTGCACCATATGTGACACCGTCTGGACCTCCGGCATCTCAGAGTCGGTCGTCACCCTGGGACCACTGGACACGTCGATCCTCGGCTCACCCAAGCCCACCTGACAGCCACCGGATCGCACGATGCCACCGGATGCCTCCGGAAAGACGTGCACGGTGCGGGGTGCCCGTAAAGTGATCCAGACCTGCCGTCAACAGGTCCGGACCAAACCGAACGAGCAGGAGGCCGCCCCCTCGTGGACATTCTCAACTCCCTGGATCCCCTGGCAGTTTCGGTGACCGAGGTGATCCGGAAGGGCGACGTCCGTGCGCTGCGTCAACTCCTGGCCGACCAGCCCGCGCTGGCCACCAGCCTGATCAGCCAGGACGGTCCCGCCGCCGGCCGGCGCAGCCTCCTTCACATTGCCACCGACTGGCCCGGCCACCACCCACGCGCCGACGAGGTCATCGCCACCCTCGTCGCCGCGGGCGCCGACCCCAACGCCCGTTTCGTCGGCGCCCACGACGAGACTCCGCTGCACTGGGCCGCCAGCAGCGACGACGTCACCGCGCTGGACGCGCTCATCGCCGCGGGCGCCGACATCGAGGCGCACGGAGCCGTCATCGGCGGCGGCACCCCGCTCGCGGACGCGCGGGGCTTCGGCCAGTGGCGGGCGGCGCGGCGCCTTCTGGAGCACGGTGCCCGAGCGGACCTGCAGGATGCCGCGACCCTTGGCCTGCTCGTCCAGGTGGAGGCCTTCCTCGCCGCGCCGGAGTCCCCCACCGGTTCCGCGATCACCAGCGCCTTCTGGGGCGCTTGCCACGGCGGCCAACTTCCCACCGCCAGGCTTCTGTTGCAGCAGGGCGCCGAGGTGAACTGGATCGGCTACGACGACATGACAGCCCTCGACATCGCCCGCACGCAAGGCGCCGACGACGTCGTCCAGTGGTTGATGACCCAAGGGGCCAAGGGGCGCGCCGACTTGGGGTGAGCCCCTGCGCTGCGGCGCGGGACCGGCCTCACCGCGATCGGCGGCTTCACGCCCCTCGGCCGCCCGCAGTCGCGCCGAACGCCCCGTCGGCGGCAAAGGCCAGCTTGGCGAAGCGTTCGCCCATACGACGGTGGGTGGCTGCGTCCGGGTGGATCTGGTCCGGCAGCGGAAGCTCGGCGGTGTCCGCATCCCCGTACAGCTCACGGCCGTCGAGGTAGTGCAGGTGGGGGTCCTCGGCCGCCCGCTGCTCCACGATCCGGGCCAGCTCCTCGCGGATGACACTCAGCGTCAGCTTCCCGCTCGCGCGCTCCGCCGGATCCCCCATGGCGCGGAACAGCAGCCGCCCGGAGCCGAGGTCGCCGAAGTCCGGCGCGCTGGGGCCGGGCGTGTCCTCGTGCATGGGGCACAGGATGGGCGAGAGGACCAGCAGCGGCACCCTCGGGTGGCCTTCACGGATCGTGTCGAGGAAGCCGTGGACGGCGGGACCGAAGGCGCGCAACCGCATCAGGTCGGCGTTGACCAGATTGATGCCGATCTTGATGCTGATCAGGTCGGCGGGGGTGTCCCGCAGGGTGCGGGCGGTGAAGGGGTCGAGCAGCGCGCTGCCGCCCAGGCCCAGGTTGATCAGCTCCACCCCGCCGAGGGACGCGGCGAGCGCGGGCCAAATACTGGTGGGACTCGCCGCGTCGGAGCCATGACTGATCGAACTGCCGTGGTGCAGCCACACCTTGCGGTCCCGGTCCGGCGCGGGCTCGATGGGCGCGTCGGTGCGCAGCTCGACGAGTTCGGTGGTCTCGTTGTGCGGCAGCCAGATCTCGATGTCCTTGACGCCGTCGGGCAGTTCGGTGAAACGGAGGGTGCCGACCGGTCCCGTCCGGCTCTCGGTCGACCCGGTGGTCAGGTCGATGGTCAGGGTGTTGCCGCCGCTCACGGAGGCCTGACCGGCCAGGCGGCCGTCGACGAGCAGGTCGTACAGGCCCTCCGGGCGGGGCGGGGCGCCCACGTAGTCGCGCTTGGTGGGCAGCGCGTCCAGCTCGATGGCGGTGGCCCGGGAGCGGAAGACGAGTCGTACGCCGGAGGGCTGGGACTCCGCCATGGCCAGCTGTCCGTCGGCGCACTGGGCACGGGCCCGGGCGGGCAGCCGGTGCGGCAGGACGCCGTGCGCGGTGTGCTCCAGGTCGAGGGCGCCGCGCAGGATGTCCGCGGTGATGGGTGTGATGATCCAGTCGTGCTCGGTGTGCATGGTCTCCGCCTGCCGATCAGGGTGTCTGAGTTGTCGAGGGCCGCCGACATGTCGAAACGCCGCCGCTACCGCGGGGGCCAGGGGCATCCGCCGTATGGGCAAAGGTCAGGACGCGGGCCAGTTCCGCAGCAGGGCGTCGAGTGCGTCCAGGATGCGTTCCCATGTCTCCTGCGAGTCGGGGGCGCTGTGGCTGAAGCCCCCCGTCATCTCCAGGCTGACGTAGCCGTGGAAGACGCTGCCCAGCATCCGGACCGCGTGGGTCTGGTCCGGCTCCGTCAGGTCGTAGCCGCGCAGGATCGCCCGCGTCATCTGCGCGTGCCTGACACCCGCGCTGGCGGCCGCCGTCTCCGGGTCGAGCCGCAGCTGGGCCGCGGCATAGCGCCCGGGGTGCTCCCTGGCGTAGTCGCGGTAGACGTCCGCGAGCGCGGTCAGCGCGTCCTTCCCGGCCCGTCCCGCGAGGGCGGCCGCGCCCCGGTCGGCGAGTTCCTCCAGGGAGAGGAGAGCGATGCGCGTCTTGAGGTCCTGTGAGTTCTTCAGGTGCGAGTACAGACTCGCGGCCTTGACGTCGAAGCGCCTGGCGAGCGCCGAGACGGTCACCTGCTCGAAGCCGACCTCGTCGGCCAGCTCCGCCCCGGCCCTGGCCAGGCGCTCCACGGTCAGTCCTGCACGAACCATGCCCTTCCTCTCCCTCGGCCTAACCGATTATGCAACTGCCTAATACCTTTAGGCAAACCAGCTGGCCATATAGGTAGTGGACGCAGGCAGGCGGACGCGGGGCAGGCGGACTCAGGCGGCGAACACGGAAGCAGCGGACACCAGTCAGACCGTCTTGACCGTGCCCCCGTCGATCACGTGATCCGCACCGGTGATGTTGCCCGCCACGTCCGAGAGCAGGAACGTGATCAGCGATGCCACTTCCCCGGGCTCGGTGATCCGTCCACTGGTGATGTTGAACGCCGTCGGGATCTGCGCGAGGAACTCCCCGTGCTCGGCCCCGGCTCCGGCCGCGACCTTGCCGCCGAAACCGTCCGGGTCCTCCCAGATGGCGGTGCGCACCACGCCGGGCGAGACGGTGTTGACGCGGACACCCCGCGGCCCGAACTCCTCGGCCAGCGACTTGCCCAGCGAGGTGAGCGCAGCCTTGGCCGCACTGTAGGCGACGGGACCGGCCGCGGGGAGGCGGGAGTTGATGGAGGATACGTTGACGATCGCGCCGCGGCGCTCGATCAGGCTCGGCAGCGCGGCGCGACTGACGCGGACGGCGCTGAGCAGGTTGAGGTCGAAGACGCCCTGCCACTGCGCGTCATCGGTGTCGAGAAAGCCGACCGGCTCCACGGCGTCACCCGCGCCGACGTTGTTCACCAGCAGGTCGACGCCGCCCAGTTCGCCGAAGGCACCGTCCATGAGCTCGGCCACCCCCTCCGGGCTGCTGAGGTCCGCCGACACGGCAAAGGCTCCCGACTCCTTGAGCTCGGGGGTGATGGTGCGGGCCGCGCCCACCACGCGCACCCCCTCGTCGATCAGCACCCGGACAGTGGCCAGGCCGATCCCGCGGCTGGCACCGGTGACGACGGCGGTCTTGCCGTTGAGGTCGAGCTTCATGCTTTTCCAGCTCCTTCACACACAGTTGTTGACCTACGCCTGTTGACTGGCCTCTTATTGACCTACAGGTACAAAACATGGGTACACGCCGGGGACCAGTACCGCCTAGAGGGAAAAGATCAGAGGGAGTCGACCGTCGCGTCGATCACCCGGCCGAGACGCTCCGGCCCTTCCGCGACCCGCGCCATCAGCCGTAGGCCGACGACCGTGGCGAGCAGCTGACTCCCGATAGCGCGTGCGTCACGGGTGGAGGAGATCTCCCCCGCCCGCTGCCCCTTCTCCAGCAGCGCGGAGAAAGCCTCCTCGGTGCGGTCCAGCATGCGCCGGACAAGGTCGGCCGCCACCTCGTCCGTCCCGGCCAGCTCCGCGGCGGTGTTCACCGCCATGCAGCCGCGCCGGTCCGGGTCGGCGAGGTCCATCTCGACGAGCAGCAACAGAGCCTCGCGCACCCGCTCCTTCACGGGCCCCGACCCCTCGAGCATCTCGACCAGAGCAGCGGCCTGACTGTCGCGGTAGCGACGCAACGCCCGCTCGAACAGGGCGTGTTTGCTGCCGAAGGTGTTGTAGAGACTACCTTTGCCGATGCCGAGCGCGTCCACGAGATCCTGAGGCGTGGTGGCGGCATACCCCTTGCGCCAGAACACGTCCATGGCCCGCTCGACGGCGGCATCTGGATCGAACTGCTTCGGCCTCCCCATGAACAGGAGCCTAGGCCGTTCTTGACCCGGAGGTCAAGAACTCCGCTCAGGCAGCGCGACGCACGCGGGCGGCCTTGCGGGCCTCAGCCATCTCGCGGGATTCGGCGGTCCGTCGGGAGCCTCCCCCGGAACGGCCGGGCTGGCCCGGCCGCGTGCCCATCCCGCGGAAGGGGGCGCCACCGCGCTTGGGGCGCTCAGTGCTGGGCGCGCTGCCGGCGATCGGCACACCGGAGGGCTTCTGCGCACCGGTGATGCGGCTCAACTCGGCTTCCCCGGACCGCACTTGGGTGACCTTGGGCCTGATCCCGGCGGCGGACATCAGGCGGCTCATGTCGCGGCGCTGGTTCGGCGTCACCAGGGTGACGACACTGCCGGACTCACCGGCGCGTGCCGTGCGGCCGCCGCGGTGGAGGTAGTCCTTGTGGTCGATGGGAGGGTCGACGTTGACCACCAGGTCGAGGTTGTCGACATGGATGCCGCGGGCCGCGACGTTGGTGGCCACCAGGACCGTCACCGCGCCGGTCTTGAACTGGGCGAGGGTGCGGGTGCGCTGGGGCTGCGACTTGCCGCCGTGCAGCGCGGCGGCTCGTACGCCGCTGCCCATCAGGTGCTTGGTGAACTGGTCGACGGCGTGCTTGGTGTCCAGGAACATGATCACCCGGCCGTCACGGGCCGCGATCTCGGTGGCGGTCGCCATCTTGTCGGCGCCGTGCACGTGCAGCTCGTGGTGCTCCATCGTCGTGACCGCGCCCTTGGAGGGGTCGACCGAGTGGACGACCGGGTCATGGAGGTAGCTGCGCACCAGAAGGTCGACATTGCGGTCGAGGGTGGCCGAGAACAGCATCCGCTGGCCGTCGGGGCGCACCTGGTCGAGCAGTTCGGTGACCTGCGGCATGAAGCCCATGTCGGCCATCTGGTCGGCCTCGTCGAGGACGGTGATGCTCACCCGGTCCAGGCGGCAGTCCTTGCGCTCGATGAGGTCCTTGAGGCGCCCCGGGGTGGCGACGACGACCTCGGCACCGGTGCGCAGCGCACCGGCCTGCCTGCCGATCGACATGCCACCGACCACCGTGGCGATACGCAGCTTCAGCGACCGGGCGTACGGAGTGAGTGCCTCGGTGACCTGCTGGGCGAGTTCCCGGGTGGGAACGAGGACCAGGGCCAGGGGCCGCTTCGACTCGGCGCGCTGACCGGCGGTGCGCACGAGGAGCGGGAGCCCGAAGGCGAGGGTCTTGCCGGAACCGGTACGGCCACGGCCCAGTACGTCACGTCCCGCGAGGGCGTTCGGCAGCGTGGCCGCCTGGATCGGGAACGGCTCGGTCACGTCGAGGCCGGTGAGCGTCTTCAACAGCGGGGCCGGCATGTCGAGTTCGGCGAAGGTCTCCGCCGCGGGCAGGCCCGGGGTGATGGTGACCGGCAGGGCGAACTCTCCCTGGGGCGCCGCGGGTCGGCGTCCCTGGCCGCCGGGGCGGTTGCCGGGGCGGGCGCCACCGCCCTTGCGGGGGTTGGCGCCGCGGGAGCCGCCGCTGTTGCGGGGACTGGAATAGCGGTCGTTCGTGCGAGCTGAACGGTTCATGGAGAACCTTCCTCGATATGGCACGCATCGAGGAATTCTCGGCGGATTTCAACCGAACGAATTGCAAGCACGAGCCGAATAAAAGACAAACTTCAAGACAAACTTCTGTAAACAGCAACGAGCTGGTGCCCGCGCCTTGAGGCGCGGGCACCAGCGTCGTCTTACGCTTCAGCGTCAGGCGGGAACGATGTTCTCCGCCTGCGGGCCCTTCTGGCCCTGAGTGACATCGAAGCTCACCTTCTGGCCTTCCTGAAGCTCACGGAAGCCCTGGGTGGCGATGTTCGAGTAGTGGGCGAAGACGTCCGGGCCGCCACCCTCCTGCTCGATGAAGCCGAAGCCCTTTTCCGAGTTGAACCACTTCACGGTGCCAGTAGCCATACTAAATATCTCCTTCGGGGCAAGCTCCGGGACCCGCACTGTGCGAACCCCGGCGTCGCCACGTTGATTGCCCCGTCCGGGAAAACTTCTCCCGGAAATACAAAAGTGCCCGGCGGAATAGATCCACCAAAGGCACTTGAAGTCTTATGGGAACCACAACTGCAACTACGATCACAGTAGCACGGGACGGGCCCCGCGGCACGGGCAAGCACTACTTATTTCGCCCGACCGGCCCTCAGCCCACCCCACAATGCGGAGATTTTCGGTCCCCTGGGGTCCTGGTCTCCTTTGCCTCTGGGGTCCTGGTCTCCTTTTACGTGCGGCCCTCGGCTATCCGGGCACCTTCCCCTGGTGCAGCGGGGCGGACATCGGACCCGGCGTTCCGGTGCGGGCGAACGTGATCCAGGCGGCCCGCAGCTTCGAGCCGAGCGAGTCCACGTCCTCCCAGGGCACCGCCCCGAGCATCGGTGACGCCCGCCATGCCTCGCGCGACCCGAAGAGGAGTGGGAGTTCGAGGCAGTGGGTCGCGCCGAACGCCGATCCGGCGGGACGCCAGTCCAGGCGGTACGTGTGAACCCGAGCGCCCGCCCGTGCCGCGCGCAACCCGAAGCGGCCCAGGGGTTCCTCGTAGACGCGGCGGGTCAGGGCCGCCGTTTCGTCGCCCTCGCCGGGGAACGCGGACATGTCGTCCAGATTCCAGCCGTACAGGATGTCGAGCCCCCGTACGTTCTCCTCGAAGGACCCGGAAGACGGGTCGGAGCCGAGGAACTCGACCGGGGTGAACGCGGGTTCCATCGTGCTGCCGGAGCGGCTCAGGTTGGCCAGGGCGGTCTCGCGCTGGGCCGCCAGGATCGCGGATACGTCAGCGGTGCGCGGGTCCGTGGCGAGGAACTCCGCGAACATACGGCCCAGCGCCTGGGCGTCTTCACGAGGGCGTGCCGCGAGCGCGAGCGGGGCGCTCTGCAGGATCGCGCGGCGGAAGAGTCCCGTGGCCTCCGGCATGTCGAGGAGGAGGCGGATGGACAGTGCGCCGGCCGACTGGCCCGCCACCGTGACGTTGCCGGGGTCTCCCCCGTACGCGGCGATGTGCGCGGCGACCCAGCGCAGGGCCGCCAGCTGGTCGTACAGGCCGAGGTTGCCTTCGCTGATCCCGTCGAGGCAGAGGTATCCGAGCGCGCCGAGGCGGTAGTTGACGCCGACGACCACTACATCGCCCTGGGCGGCGAGAGCGCCGCCGTCGTACCAGTCCAGCAGCCCGGCCCCGCTGCTGAACCCGCCGCCGTGCAGCCAAACGAGCACCGGGCGGGCCCCGGCGTCGCGTGCAGGTGTCGTGATCGACAGGTTCAGGCAGTCCTCGCCGTGCGGGTGGCGGTCGAGGGGCGGGCCCATCACCGCGTCCAGCCTGGAGGGCAGTTGCGGGCAGATCTCACCGCTGGACGTGCGGCGGCCCGGGGTCTGGGAGCGGGTCCGGTCCGGGGTCTGATCCGGGTCCGGGTCCGGCGCGGGGCTCGGGCGGGCGAAGCGCTGCGCGGTGGCGTAGCGGATCGGTCCGGTGCGGATCAGCGTCGGTTCGGTCATGCGTCAGCCCCTCCGTGGCGCGTACGCCCTGCGCGGCGTCCCTCACCGTAGATATCGGGCTCCTCCGTTGTCACGTGTAAATACGGGACAGTTCAAAACTGAAACACACATTCCATTGCAATCTCGTTATGCATTGACTCCTTGACGCCGGGAACGCTCCAAGGTTGGCTTTCAGCCACTCGGATCACAACGAAGCGGTCCGATCGAGGAAGTGGGCGAATGAGAACCCGTATGCGTGAAGCCACCGTCGCCGTCTCTGTGAGCGCCCTGGCACTCTCGCTCGCCGCATGCGGCAGTCTGCTGGGATCGGACGACGACAAGGCGCAGACCGAGAGGAAGGGTGACGCGGTCACCGTCGGCCTGCTCCTGCCCGAGGCGGAGACGGCCCGCTACGAGAAGTTCGACCACCCCATCATCAAGAAGCAGGTCGAGAAGCTCACCAACGGCAAGGGCAAGCTCGTCTACGCCAACGCCAAGGGAGACGCCGCCAAGCAGAACGCCCAGCTCGGCCAGATGGTCGCCGACAAGGTCGACACGATCCTGGTGAGCGCGGTGGACGCGAAGAAGCTCGCCCCGGCGGTCAAGAAGGCGAAGGAAGCCGACATTCCCGTCATCGCCTACGACCGTCTCGCCGAGGGACCCGTATCCGGCTACGTGGCCTTCGACAACGAGCTGGTCGGCCAGGTCCAGGGTCAGGCGATCCTGAAGGCGCTCGGCAGTGGCGACCGCCAGAACAGCAAGATCGTCATGATCAACGGCGCGCCCACCGACCCGAACGCCGCCGTCTTCAAGGAAGGCGCGCTCTCGCAGCTCCAGAACCAGGTGGACATCGCCAAGTCGTACGACACCGATGGCTGGAAACCGCAGGTGGCCGGCGCCCATATGACCGAGGCGATCACCGCCATCGGCAAGGACGACATCGCCGCTGTCTACTCCGCCAACGACGGCATGGCGGGCGGTGCCATCAAGGCCCTCAAGGCCGCGGGCATGACCGACCTGCCGCCGGTCACCGGCCAGGACGCGGAGCTGTCGGCCGTGCAGCGCATCGTCACGGGCGAGCAGTACATGAGCGTCTACAAGCCATACCCCGAAGAGGCCGTCGGTGCCGCGCAGATGGCGGTCCGGATCGCCCAGGGCCGCATGGTCGAGTACGACGCCCTGGCCGGGGACCGGTCGGAGAACGCCACCACGAAGAACATCCCCACCCTTCTGGTCTCGGTCCGCCCCCTGACGCGGGACACCATCAAGTCCACGGTCATCGAGGACGGCATCTACAAGACCAAGGAGATCTGCACGGCCGAGTTCAAGGCGGCGTGCGCGACGGTCGGCCTCAAGAGCTAGCCCGATGTGCGACCGGTCGGCCGGTCGGCCGCTCAGTGCCAGTAGCCGCGCCGGGGCAGCTTGAGCCAGAGGTCGGGCGGGCCCGTGACGGCGCGGGCGTCGGTCGGTCGCAGGCCGACGTAGGCACAGGAGTAGGCGACGGCGTTGTGGTGGTAGAGGTAGGCGGCGAGGACCCCCTGCGGTGAGTCGCCCTCGTCGGGGCCGCCTCCCGGGTGCAGGTCCGTGCCTTCCATGACGCCGTCGCGGGCGATGCTGCCTTGGTTGCCGCTCTTGGGGTTGGCATAGAGGCCGTAGCAGACGGTGCCCGCGGAGAGCAGGGTCAGCACCCCGGGCATCTGCGGTGCGTAGCCCCAGGGCTGGGTGATGACACAGCCGCCCGGTACGTCGGTGGCGCCGATGATCTGCAGGGAATCGTCCGCGTCGTACGACACGGGGTCCTCAAGGAGCAGGTCGAGCTCCGGATCCTCGTACGGCCCGGCCCCCAGTCGGCGTGCGGCTTCGGCCGCGTCGATCCCGGCCACGCACGCCAGGCCGGTGCCGTCATGGTCGAGGTCGCCCAGGGCCGCGGTCAGCCGTCTGGCCTCCGTCGCGGCGGCGGACTCCGCCGGGGTCAGGCCGCGCTCGCCGGACGGAACCATGAAGAGGTCGGGGGTCGGCCCCGCCAGGCTGAGCCGGCCGGGGGACCAGCCGGCCAGCGCGGTCCGCCACGGGTCGGCCCCGGCCGCGGCCAGCACCCGGGCGTTGTCCGCGCGGTCGGAAAGGACCGCGGCCCACAGAGCGGTGCCGCCCGCTTCCTCCGCGTCGACGTCATCGACACGGCGGGCCAGCTCGGCGACCACCTCGGGTGAGCCGGACACGGCCGCCCGGTGCAGAGGCCGTCCCCCGCCCCACACATTCGGGTCGGCTCCGCACTCCAGCCGTTCACGAACCAGCGCGTGGTCCCGCCAGCCGTCCCAGCCCAGACCCGCCCAGCCGTCGCCCGCGACAACAGACATGACACTCCCCCCTCGTGGTGACCGCAGCATCTGATCGTGTCGTCATCGGTCACTTACTGAACGCTACTCACGACCACTGACAATCCCGTCCGGCTTCTCCGACTCCCTCGACTCCTCCGACTCCCCCGACATCTGCCGGGGAATGCACGCACCCGGGCAGTTGTCGCCGACCGTATAGGCGAAGGCCTTGGCCAAGGGGGAGAGCGCGTCCCAGCGGCGTACCGCCCAGCCGGTCCACAGCGTGGGCAGGTCCGGGACGGGGATCAGGCGCAGGTCGGGGTGGCCGGGACCGCGCCAGCCCGGCAGGTCCGGGACGATCGCGTGGCCGAGGCCGAGTTCGGCGAGCAGCAGGGCGGTGTCCCAGTCGGCGACGCTGGTGTCGGAGGCCGGGCTGATGCCACGCTCGGTGAACCAGGCGTCCAGGCGCGCGCGGGAAGTCGTGCTCTCCGGGAGGCCGATGAGCTGGATGCCGGCCAGGTCGGCGGTGGTGATCAGCGACTTGGCGGCGAGGGGATCGTCGCGGTGAACGGCGAGCACCCAGGGAAGTTCCACGACGGGACGCTGCTCGATGCCCTTCACCGGAGTGCCGAGGGTGATCCAGGCCAGGTCGAGGCCGCCCGCGATGAGGGCCTCGAAACAGCTGCGGCTGGAGTGCGCGGTCTCGAATTCGAGGCTCACCTGCGGATGGCGCCGACGGAAGGCCACGATCGCGTCGGACATGAAGTGGCGCACCGAGGTGGCCCCGGTGGTGATCCGCACGGAGCCGCCCTCGCCGTGCACCAGGTCGCTCAGCCGGCGCAGGGCGTGGTCGATGTCGCCCAGACCACCTGCCGCCGCGTGGTGCAGGAGCCGGCCGGCCGGTGTGGGGACGACGCCGCGCGGATGGCGTTCGAGCAGGCTGAGCCCCAGCTCCCGTTCCAGGCGTCTGATGTGCTGGCTGACCGCGGGCTGCGTACAGGCGAGGTCGCGGGCGACGGCGCTGAGGCTGCCCGTCCGGCATACGGCGACGAAGACGCGCAGGTCGTCGAGAGTCATGGAGAGTGAAGCTACAGCTTGGGGGTCTGCAAGGAAATCCGAGGATTGACTTGGGTGTTGGGCGAGCGGGACGATCTTTCCGGGCCCAGGGCGGCAACCTGGCCCGGCCCGTGCGTCATCCGGAGGACGTGCGGACCGGTCCGGGTGCCGACCCGCCGGCTCCGCACCAGAATTCTCCGTCCCGGGCTGCCCGCACTCCGGGTACGCCGACCGTCCCGGGAAGGGCGATCCATGCAAGCACTCGAGGCAGTGGCCATAGCGGCGGCGGCCGTCGCGGCGGGCGGCATCAACGCCGTGGTCGGCTCAGGCACTCTGATCACCTTCCCCACGCTGCTCGCCTTCGGATACCCGCCCGTCCTCGCCAACGTCTCCAACACCGTCGGCCTCGTCCCCGGGGTGCTCAGCGCGGCGTACGGATATCGCGCCGAGCTCAAGGGCCAGCGGCGCCGCCTGGTCAGGCTCGGGCTCGCCGCGCTCCTGGGCGGTGTGGTGGGAGCTGTCCTTCTCCTGAAGCTGTCCGCCGACACCTTCCGCGCCGCGGTGCCGGTGTTGATCCTGCTGGCCTGTGCGCTGGTGCTGCTCCAGCCACGCCTCCAGAAGTGGCTCGCGGGGCGCGACGGAAGCGGCCGTGCGGACGGCGGTGTTCCACTGTGGGCCGGCGTCATGGTCACCGGGGTCTACGGCGGCTACTTCGGAGCGGCCCAAGGGGTGCTGCTGATGGGCCTGTTCGGGTCGTTCCTCCGTGATGACCTGCAGCGCCTGAACGCCGTGAAGAACGTCCTCGCGTCCCTCGTGAACGGCGTCGCCGCGGTCATCTTCATCGCCGTCACGAGCGTCGACTGGACGGTGGCCGGCGTGATCGCCCTCGGCGCGACCGTGGGCGGTCTCGTCGGCGCGCGGGTGGGCCGCCGCCTCTCACCTGCCGTGCTGCGCGGGGTCATTGTCGTCGTCGGCGTGACGGCGGCCGTTGCTGTGGCGGTGTGAGCGCGGGCCTCGCGGCATCCGCGCAGGCGCCTCCGTACGGCAAGGAGACGCGTGTCACATTCTTCCCTGTCGAATCGCGCCGGGCTGCCGCGTGTAGGAGGTGTAACCGCCCACGAACAGCAAGGAGTTCACGATGGAAGCCCGCTTGAACCTCTTCGGCAGCCCGATCGCGGCCAAGGCCCTGAAGCACCTCGCGTCGGCGAGCAAGGCGATCTTCTCGGAGTCGGCGTTGCCGTCCACGACCCAGGAGTTGGTGATGCTGCGGGCGAGCCAGATCAACGGCTGCGGTTTCTGCACCGACATGCACACCAAGGACGCCGCCCGTGCCGGGGAGAGTCCGGTGCGCCTGAATCTCGTCGCCGCCTGGCGCGAGGCCAAGGTCTTCACCGAGGCCGAGCGTGCTGCTCTGGCGCTGGCGGAGCAGGGCACCCGTATCGCCGACGCGGCGGGCGGGGTCCCTGACGACGTCTGGGCGGCCGCCGCCAAGCACTACGACGACGAGCAGCTCGCCGCCCTGGTGTCGCTGATCGCCCTGATCAACGCGGCCAACCGCCTCAGCGTCATCACCCGGCAGCCGGCGGGTGACTACCAGCCGACCGCCTAGGCCGCCGCCCTGCTCTGGCGCCGGTAGGCCCCCGGCGCCAGGCCGTACTCACGTTTGAAGGCCTTGGCGAAGGCGAACTCCGAGCCGTATCCGGTGTGGGCGGCGACCGTCGTCAGGGGCGCGTCGGACTCCCGCAGCATGCGGGCCGCGGTCGTCATGCGCCAGCGGGTCAGATAGGCCATCGGCGGCTCGCCGACCAGCGCGGCGAACCGCCGGGCGAAGGCGGCACGGGACAGACCTGCGCGTGCCGCGAGGGACTCGACCGTCCACGAGGCCGCGGGATCGTCGTGCATGGCCGTCAGGGCGGGCGCGACCGCCGCGTCGCCCAGGGCCGCGGCCCAGCCGTGCGCGGCGCCCGGGGGCTGATCGTCGAGCCAGGCCCTCAGAATGTAGAGGAGCAGCGAATCGATCAGGGTGGGCACGATGCCGTCGGAGCCGATCCGCGGGTTCTCCAGCTCGGAGCCGAGGAGTTGGACGGCGGCGCTCAGCTCCGGGTGGCGGCCGTGCCGCGTCGGCAGATGGATCACCTCGGGGAGCTGGCGCATCAAGGGGTGCGGTCTCCCCTGGTCCAGGTGGTAGCTGCCGCACAGCAGGCTGGTCTCGGCGCCCTCGCCGCCGAGGGTGATCGAGCCGATCGGTGAACTCCCCTGGAACTGCTCGGTACTGCAGTCCTCGGCAGGGGTGGAGGGATGGTCGGCGAGGATGTGGCTCCGCCCGCCGTGCAGGAAGATCACGTCACCGGGGTTCAGTGGAATCGGCTCCAGGTGCGGCGGCACGCCGGGCAGGGGGACCAGCCAGCAGGTCCCGTGCAGCACCACATGGAATCCCGCGCCCTCGACGGGCGGCAGCCGCAGGCCCCACGGGGCGCGGCCGTTGGTGCGAACGGACGCCGGGTGCCCGGTGCGCATCGAGGCGAGCGCCTCGGTGAGGATGTCCATCCGGACCCGCCTTCCTGGTGCCGCCTGCCGCCCGTCGTGCGGGCGGCCTGTTCAGACCGTCAGGACAATCTTGCCCTGTACGTGTCCCGCGGCGATCAGCTCGTGTGCCTTGCCTGCCTCCGCCAGCGGGAACGTCGCCTCGACGTGGGGACGGATCCGGCCCGCGTCGACCAGCTCGGCGAGCGCTTCGAGCCCCTCGGAGTCCGGTTCGACCAGGACACCGGCGAAGCGCCGTCCGGCAGCCTCGACCCGTGTGGCGAGCTCCCGGTCGCCGTGTTCCAGGATGCTGACGAGTACGCCGCCGGGGCGCACCACGCCGAGCGACAGATCACCCTGGGCCGTGGAGTCGAGGAACACGTCCACGTCCTTGACGGCCTCGGTGAAGTCGGTGGTCCGGTAGTCGATGATCTCGTCGGCGCCGAGGCCGCGTACGAACTCGTGTCGGCCCGCGCTCGCTATGGCGATCACGTGGGCGCCCCGCGTCTTGGCGATCTGCACGGCGAAGTGGCCGACGCCACCGGCCGCCCGCTGGATCAGTACCCGGTCGCCCTCCTGGATGTCCGCCGCCCGCACCAGGCCCTGCCAGGCGGTGAGCGCCGCGAGCGGGACGGCCGCGGCCTGCACGTGGTCGAGCGAGGCGGGCTTGCGGGCCAGCTGGCGGGACGGGGCGGTGACGTACTCGGCGTATCCGGTGGCGGCCCGGGGGAAGAGCGGCATTCCGTAGACCTCGTCGCCCACCGCGAAGGTGGCGCCGAGGCCCGCTTCTTCGACGACGCCGGAGATGTCCCAGCCGACTCCGAACGGCGGTTCGCCGAGCAGCGGGAAGGCGCCGGACCTGACGGCTGCGTCGGCCGGGTTGACGGCGCTGGCGTGGACCTTGACGAGGACCTCGCCGGCCAGCGGCTTGGGGCGTTCGGCCTCCACGACCTCGAGGACCTCGGGACCGCCGAAGGACTTCTGGATCACTGCGCGCACGGTGACTCTCCTGGGTTCGTCCGGCCGTGGTTCGTCCGGTTGATGTCTCAACCCTAGGGAGATCGAATGAGCCGCAGAATGGCCTTCTGTCTCGCCTACATGTCCCAACGTCTTGCCGGACGACGCCCTCAGTCATATGTGCCCCAGGTCACACAAGACGCGGCGCCCATCGGTCACATTCCCGCCTCGCGGCCCGTCAGAGCAGTGAAGCACTCAAGACGCCCGACCCGCCGGAGCAAGTCCGGTTGGCCACCCGCCCGATGGGAGCACTTCTGATGTCCACCGCCTTCGTTGTCGTCACCGTCCTTGCCGCCGTCATGGTGGGTTTCTCGGCCGTCTCGGTCTTCCTCCGCGCCAAGTGGGTCGTGGAGCCCATGGCCGACTACGGCGTCCCCTTCACGTGGCTGCCCTGGCTCGGCGCGGCCAAGGCCGCGGGGGCCGCGGGCCTGCTGGTCGGGCTGCTCGTGCCGCCCGTCGGCGTCGCGGCCGGAGTCGGCCTGGCGCTGTACTTCGCCGGCGCCGTCGTCACCGTGGTCCGGGCCCGCTGGTACGCGCACATCCCCTTCCCCCTGATGTACGCGGCTCCGGTGGTCGGCGCCCTGGCTCTGGGCTTCGCCGCATAGCCTCCGTCACAACTTCCGTACCACTGGAAGTACTTGAAGGGTTGACTGAGCCCTGACAACCAGTATGGTCTAGGCCAATGAGTCGACCGAGGCGCCCGGTTGTCTCTCGCCCCTCCTCCCCCCACTCAGAGGGAACAGAGATGAACAAGAAGCAGAAGCTGGCAGCCGCTCTGGGCGCGGCATTCGCGCCCGTGCTCGTCCTGGCCTCCGTCACCCCGGCCAGCGCGCACGGCTACGTCAACTCGCCCCCGAGCCGTCAGGCACAGTGCGCGGCCGGCACCGTGTCCTGCGGAGAGATCACCAATGAACCGCAGAGCGTCGAAGGCCCCAAGGGGCAGACGACGTGCAGCGGCGGCAACGCACGGTTCGCCGATCTCGACGACGACAGCAAGGGCTGGAAGGTCACCGACGTCGGCTCGTCTCACGAGTTCAGCTGGAAGCTGACGGCACGTCACAGCACCAGCACCTGGCAGTACTTCGTCGGTGGCAACAAGATCGCCGAGGTCGACGACGGAGGCGCCCAGCCGGGCGAGACCGTCACGCACAACGTCGACTTCGGCGGGCTGAGCGGCAAGCAGAAGGTGCTCGCGGTGTGGAACATCGCCGACACCGCCAACGCCTTCTACGCCTGTATCGATGTGAACATCGGGGGCTGAGACCCCCCTGGCGGGTGGTTCCCCCACACCACCCCACCCGGTCTGCCGGGCCGCGGCCTCATCACGCCGAAGGCCCGGCAGACCGGGTTTTCGTTACGCGCCTTCCGCAGGCGCCTCCCGCGTGATGGACGCCTCCGCAGGCGCCTCCCGCGTGATGGACTCCGCGGATCGGGTCCGGCCTGAGATGGTGGACACATGGCCGATCTGCGAAAAACTCTGGAGACGCACATCAGCAACAGCTCCGTGGCGGGAGCGGTGGGCCTGGTGGCCCGCGGTGACGGGACCGAGGAGGTCGCGGCCGTCGGGTCCGTCGACGTCGAGGGCACCGCCCCGATGGCTAGGGACTCGATCTTCCGTATCGCGTCGCTGACCAAACCCATCGTCGCCGCGGCCGTCATGATGCTGGTCGAGGAGGGCCGCATCGCGCTGGACGACCCGGTCGGCGAGTGGCTCCCGGAGCTGGCCTCGCCGAGCGTCGTCCGCACACCGACCTCGCCGGTGGACGACGTCGTCCCGGCGGTCCGGCCCATCACCGTCTTCCATCTGCTCGCATCCCGTACCGGATACGGCTTCCCGTCCGACTTCTCACTGCCCGCGCTCGCACCGCTCTTCAGCGAGCTGAAGCAGGGGCCGCCGCAGCCGCAGGCCGTTCCCGCGCCGGACGCGTGGATGGCGGCGCTGTCCCGGATCCCGCTCCTGCACCAGCCCGGCGACGGCTGGCTGTACAACCTCAGTTCCGACCTCCAGGGCGTACTGATCTCCCGGGTCACGGGGGCGCCGCTGCCCGAGTTCCTCGCTGAGCGGCTGTTCGAGCCGCTGGGGATGACCGACACCGCGTTCTCGGTGCCGCCGGGCAAACTCGACCGGTTCACCAGCTACTACGCGGCCGGTCCGGAGGCCGGACCCGAGCGCGATCCCGGCAGCGGCCTCGAACTGCTCGACACACCCGACGGTCAGTGGAGCACGCTGCCTCCGTTCCCCTCCGGCGCCGGCGGTCTCGTGTCGACGGTCGACGACTGGCTGGCCTTCGGACGGATGCTGCTCGCCGAGGGCGCGGCGGGTGGACGCCGGCTTCTCACACCGGACTCCGTGCGGCGGATGACGACCAATCAACTCACCGAACCCGAGCGGAAGTCCGCCGGTCTGTTCCTCGAAGGCATGGGCTGGGGCTTCGGCGGCTCGGTGGACGTCGAGGCCGTCGAGCCCTGGACCGTGCCGGGACGCTACGGCTGGGTGGGCGGCACGGGCACGACGGCGCACATCACACCGTCCACCGGCGCGGTCACGATCATGTTCAGCCAGTTGCAGATGGGCGGGCCCAGCTTCCCCGAACTGATGCGGGACTTCTGGCGGTACGCGGCGGGCCCCGGCGACTGAGGACGGCGCGCGTCCCGCGCGTCTCACTGCATCTGCCGCCGCACCAACTCATGCAGCCGCCCGCCAGTGTCCGCCAACAAGTGTGCGGGCGGCCCCTGTTGGACGATTCGTCCGTCCGACATGACGATGACGCGGTCCGCGTCCATGACCGTCGAGAGGCGGTGGGCGATGACGACGCGGGTGGCGTTCAGGGCCCGGGTGCTGTCGATGACCGTGCGTTGCGTCTCGTTGTCCAGGGCGCTGGTCGCCTCGTCGAAGAACAGGACGCGGGGGCGGCGGATCAGGGCCTGGGCGATCATCAGGCGCTGGCGCTGGCCTCCGGAGACCGCTCCGCCGCCGGAGATCATCGTGTGCAGGCCCATCGGCATGCGCTTGATGTCCTCGGCGAGGCCAGCCATCTCCGCGGCCTCCCAGGCCTCCTCCTGCGTGAACGTCTCGGCGCCGCAGATGCAGTCCAGGATCGATCCCGTGAGCGGCTGCGCGTTCTGCAGGACGACGCCGCACTGACGGCGGACGGCCGCCTGGTCGAGGGCGGAGAGGTCCTGGCCGTCGTAGAGGACGCTGCCCGCGACGGGCTTGTCGAAGCCGATGAGGAGGCGGAGCAGCGTCGACTTGCCGCAGCCGCTGGGGCCGACGACCGCGACGAACTCGCCGGGGTGGATGGACAGGGTCACGTCGTCCAGGACCAGCGGACCGTCGTCCGTGTAGCGGAAGGACACCCCGCGGGCCTCGATCTCGCCCTGCAGCTCGCCCGGCTGCGTGCTCGCTCCCTTTACCTCCGGGGCTGCGTCGAGCACCGGCTTGATCTGCTCGAACATCGGAAGGACGGCGGCCGCCGAGATCAGCGCGCCGGTCAGCTGCGTGACGGACGTCAGGAGCATCGTCACCGCCGTGCTGAAGGTGAGGAACTCCCCCGCCGTGAGGCTGCCGCGGGCCGGGCCCGCGAGGAGGATGAACATGATGAGCGTGCAGAGGGGGAGGTAGACCGAGTTGAGGACCGTCGTGACGTTCTTGATGCGGCCCGCGCGTTGTTGCAGCTCCCGGCTGCGTGCGAACTCCCCCGCCCACGCCGCGTACGCGAAGCTCTCCGCCCCGGCGACGCGGAGTTTGGGCAGGCCGCGCAGCGTCTGGAACGCCTGGTTGTTGAGCTTGTTGGAGAGCTCGACCAGGCGGCGCTGCCAGCGCAGTTCCCACAGGCCCAGGGTCAGGAACACCGCCGCGATCACCACCAGCATCCCCAGGGCGGCAAGCGCCAGCGGGACGCTGTAGAGCAGCAGCAGGACCAGGTTCATCGCGCCGATCGTGCCCGCCTGCAGCGCGACCGGGCCGATGCCCGAAAGCACGCGGCGGATCGCGCTGACACCCATCGCGGCGCTCGCCAGCTCACCCGTCGAGCGCGAGGCGAAGAAGCGGGTGGGGAGGTTCAACAGGCGGTCCCAGACCGCTGGTTGGAGGGTGCTCTCCATACGGCCCTCCATCCGGAGGATGGTGAGGTTCTGGAGGAGCATGAAGGCCGCGGAGACGATGCTCGTGATCATCACCGCCAGGGACACCTGGACGATGAGGCTCTTCTCGCCGTTCGGGACGAACACGCCGAGCACCTGCCCCGTCGCGATCGGCACCAGCGCCCCGATCGCGACCGTCACCAGACCGGCGATCGCCAGATTGCGTACGTCACCGCCGGTGCCCCGCAGGCTGAAGCGGAACAGCCGCCACGGCGTCAACGACCGCTCCGGCAGCGGGCGGTAGAACATGACCGCCTGTGGTTCGAACTCCTCCGCGTTGGTCTTGTCGACGCGCGTGCGCCGCCCGGAGGTGGGGTGCACGGACTCGTAGCCGCCGCGCCGCCACAGCAGCGCGACCGGCGCCCCGCTCGCCGCGCGGTGTCCCACGAGGGGGCCGGTGTTCTCGCGCCACCAGCGCCCGTCGAGCCGCACGGCGCGGGTGCGGACGCGCGAGGCCACCGCGATCTGTTCCACCGGGTCGATCCGGTCGCTGACGGCGCCGCCGTCCGCAAGGCCGGACAGTGTGATGCCCGCCGCGTCGGCGACCAGACGGCAGGCCGCGTACGTCGCGTCGTCACCGCCGCGCGACTCGGTGCGGCGCGCGCCGCCCCTGCCGGAGCGGCCGATGGAGGCGATGAGGGTCCTGTCGGCCTGCTCGCGGACCGTCTCGCCCGCCTTGATGCCGGCGGCGGTGCGGTCCTCGTGGGCCCGCTCCAGGCGTTCGATCCAGCGGTCGAGCGTGGAGAGCAGCCGGTACTGCTGGTTGACCATGCGCTGCCACATGGCGGCGTCGACGAGCAGATCGCCGGTGGCCTCCGAGCTGTAGGCGGAGCCGTACTGCACGCTGCCCGGCGCCACCGGCATCCAGAGGATGTCGTCGTCCGTCACCACGTCGTCGGCCATGGTGCGGCCGTCGAGCGGCGCCTCGAACAGGACCCGGTGGCTGCGTCCGATGCCGAGCGCGAAGGCGTGCTCCAGGAGGCTCAGGGCCTGGTCCTGCGTGTCGTACTGACTGGGGTACTGCTGTTCGTAGGCCCAGGTGTCGCCGTAGTCGGGGCGGTACAGCTCACGCAGCGGTATGCGGCGCAGCTCGCAGCCCTGGAGCGGGCGTCCGACGAGGGTGTGCTGGGGGCCTTCGACGGGGCCGAGGAGCAGGGTGCCCGGTTCCAGGCGGCCGAGGAAGTGCCAGTGGCCCTGCTGCACGGCGTCGACCGCGAAGAGGTCGAGGGCCCCGGCCACGACGAGCCAGAGGACCTGCGGGCCTTCGAGGTGCACGCTGCGCAGACCCGTGCAGTCGGCCGGGGTGCCGAGCGCGCCGAAGGCGGCGGCGACCGAGTCACCCGTATAGGAGGAGTACTGCTCTGGAACCGAGGTCACCTCAGTGCTCCTTGACCAGGTCGGCGTAGGGTCCGCCCGCGGCGACGAGGTGTTCGTGGCGCCCGCGTTCGACGACCGAGCCGTGGTCGAGGACGACGATCTCGTCGCTGTCGCGCACGGTGCTCAGGCGGTGGGCGATGACGACGCAGGCGCAGCCGCGGCGGCGGAGGTTGTCGATGATGACCTGCTCGGTCTCCGCGTCCAGGGCGCTGGTCACCTCGTCGAGGACGAGGATGCTGGGGCGGCGGACCAGGGCCCGCGCGATCTCCAGGCGCTGGCGCTGGCCGCCGGAGAAGTTGCGGCCGTCCTGTTCGACGCGGCCGTGGATGCCGCCGGGCCTGCGGGCGACGATCTCGTACAGGCAGGCGTCCTTGAGGGCGGCGACGACGGCGGCGTCCGGGATGGAGGGGTCCCACAGCGCGACGTTGTCGCGGATGGTGCCCTCGAAGAGGAAGACGTCCTGGTCGACGAAGGAGACGGAGGCGGCGAGCGCGCCGCGCGGGATGTCCTCAAGACGCTGTCCGTCGATGCGGATGGTGCCCTCCCAAGGGCTGTAGAGCCCCGAGATCAGCCGGGAGACGGTCGACTTGCCGCTGCCGGAGCCGCCGACCAGAGCCACCTGTTGGCCGGGGCCGACCGACAGCGAGAAGCCTGTCAGGAGGGGCTTGTCGAGAGGGCTGTAGCCGAAGGTGATGTCGTCGAGGGTGACGTGGCCCTTGAGGCGGCGGGTGCTCGCGGCCGGTTCCGGGCGGGAGTAGAGGGTGTCGACGGGGAAGTTCTCGACGTCCTTGAGGCGGGCGACGTCGGCGCCGAAGTCCTGGATGCGGCCCGCGACACCGTTGAGGCGGGTGATCGGCGCGGTGAAGCGGGTGACGAGTGCCTGGAACGCCACGAGCAGGCCGATCGACAGATGCCCCTCGACCGCGCGCAGGCCGCCGATCCACAGGATCAGCGCGCTGTTGAGTGTCGCGAGGGTCGGCGCGACGATGCCGAGCCAGGCGCTCGGCACACCGAGGCGCTGCTGCTCCTCCAGGGTGGTGGCGTGCTGGCCCGCCCAACGCCGGAAGAAGCCGTTCTCGCCTCCGGTGGCCTTCATCGTCTCGATCAACTGCAGGCCGGTGTACGAGGTGTTGGTGAGCTTGGCGCTGTCGGCGCGCAGCTTCTGGGTGCCGGTGGCCCGCAGCCGGATGACGATCCGCATCGCGACGATGTTCAGGAGGGCGATGCCGACGCCGACGAGGGTGAGCTGGGGGTCGTACGTCCACAGCAAGGCCGCGTAGAGGAGTACGACGATGCCGTCGACGCCGGCGGCCGTGAGGTCGCGGGCCAGCGTTTCGGCGACCGCGTCGTTGGACGCGAGGCGCTGGACGAGGTCGGCGGGGCTGCGCTGGGCGTAGAAGGTGACGGGCAGGCGCAGCAGATGGCGCAGGAAGCGGGCGCTGCTCAGGGTCGAGGAGATGATGCGGCCGCGCAGCAGGTTCGCCTGTTGCAGCCAGGTGAGGACGACGGTGAGCGCCACCATCGCGCCCATCGAGGCGAACAGCGCGCCGAGCAGGGACGTCTGGTCACCGATCAGGAACAGGTCGATGTACGTGCGGCTGAGCGCGGGCAGCGCGGCGCCGACCGCGACGAGCAGCAGGCTGGCGAAGAGCGCGGCGAGCATGGTGCCCGTAGTGCCGCGCAGGCGCGCCGGCATCGCCCGCATGACGCCGGGCTTGCGGCCTCCGGGGCGGAAGTTCTCGCCCGGTTCGAGGACCAGGACGACGCCGGTGAAGCTGGTGTCGAAGTCCTCGGAGGGGACGAACCGGCGGCCCTTGTCCGGGTCGTTGATGTACACGCCGCGGCGGCCGAAGCGGCGGCCCATGCCGTCGTACACGACGTAGTGGTTGAACTCCCAGAAGAGGATCGCGGGCGCCTTGACCTCGGCGAGCGCGGCCGGTTCCATCTGCATGCCCTTGGCCGTCAGGCCGTAACTGCGCGCCGCTTTCAGGAGGTTGCTGGCCCGCGAGCCGTCGCGGGACACGCCGCACGCGATGCGCAGCTCCTCCAGCGGGACATGCCGTCCGTAGTGCGCGAGGACCATGGCGAGCGCGGCGGCGCCGCACTCCACGGCTTCCATCTGCAGGACGGTGGGCGTACGGACGGTCTTCTGCCGCTTGCCCTTCGACGCGGGGCGGGGGGCTGCGGCGCGGCGGCGGCCCCGCTGGGGCTCGGGGCGGTGTCGGCGGCGGCCGCCCGGGGGCGGCAGTGGCTGCTGGTGTGCCGGGGAGGGGTGCGGTGCGGTCACGGAAGCAGCCAATCGATCGGGCGCTGCTCGGCGAGGTGGAAGGCGCCGGTGGCCAGGGTCATGGAGTCGAGCGCGAAGGGCGGGCCGCCCGCGTTCGACCAGGCGTAGCCGGACTTGGTGGCCGACGAGCGTTCGAGCGAGACGAGGACGCCGACCGGTGGCCCGTCCTTGGTGAACTGCCCGGCCAGTTCCTTGTCGCCGAGGAAGCCGCTGATCTTCTGTTCGCTCTGCGCGGTGCGGCCGATCGCCTTCACACGGCCGCGCAGCATGCCGTACTCCTGCGTGGGCACGGACTGGACCGTGAGGTCCACCGAGGCGCCGACGGGGACGGTGGCCGCGCTGTCGGCCGGGACGTAGAGCATCGCGAGGAGGGGGTCGTCGCTGCCCGACACGCGCTCGACGGTCGCGACGTCCGCGCCGGTGGTGACGACGGTGCCGATCCGGGCGACCAGTGTGCTGACGCGGCCGGCGGCGATGGAGCGCACGACCTTGTCGCCCTGGTCCGTACGGACCTTGAGCACGGGGGCGCCGGCGGCGACCCGCTTTCCCTCTTCGGCGAGGACACGCGTCACCTGCCCGGTGACGGGGCTCTGCAGGACGTAACTGCCCTGGCCGTGGGTGAGGATGCCGGGTGCGCGGAGCGTGGAGGAGACCGAGCCGGTCACGGCCCAGACGCTCGCGGCGGCCATGACGACGACGGTGACGGCGAGCACGAGCAGGCCCTGGGGTCGGGCGTAACGCACCGGCAGGTCGAGTTCCTCGGGCGACTGCAGCTTGGACAGGGCCTGTTGGCGGAACTGCACGGAACGTTTCCCTTACTTTGCCTGGGGCGTCCGTGAGCCCCGGAACCGATGGTTCCGGGGCTCACGAATCATGGCGTCTCAGTGAGCTTCAGCTCAGAGACCAGCGGTCAGGCCGGAGGCCAGGCCCGTGACGGCGCCGGTGTTGAGACCGGTCACGCCCTCGACGGTGCCGACGACGCCGCCGACGACGCCCGAGACGGGGGCGATGGAGTCAACGGTGCTGGTGACGTTGCCCGCGACACCGGCGACGAGGCCACCGGAGACGTTGTCGAGGTCGGCGTCGGAAATCTCGAGGGTCTCGACCTGGGGGGTGTAGTTCATGGTGTGAGCTGCCCTTCTCATGAATGTCGCAAAGGTGTTTCCAACACTGCGGAACCTGCTGTGCGAATTCCGCGGTGGCCAGGATCAAAGCACGTTCGCAGCTCGTACATCCAATCGACGACGTGACGTCCGACGGTGCTCGCGGCATCGAATCACCGCTGCGTGCAGGCATGTTCACCGCGCAGGAGCAGCTCCTTCACAAGCTTCACAGACGGAAATCCCGTACGCGGAAGGACTCCCTCCACCAAAGCGGACACTCTCGCACCAAAGCGAAAGTTCTGTGGTCAATACACAAGCGCTTCGCGTGGAGTATTCGCCGAATGGCGTGACTGGGCTGCGCATTCGATGTGCAGATTTATTGAAGGCGTGCCGAATCATGGCCGAAGGGGACACCGGGGCCGGGACGCGGGCGTCGGCCGCCCGGTAGCCGCCGGGACCGCACGGGGCGTCATAATTGCGGCCATGCGGATCTCAGCCAGGGCGGACTACGCGGTACGTGCCGCGCTGCAACTCGCCGCGTGCCAGGACGACGGGCCACTGAAGGCCGAGGCCATCGCCGACGCACAGGAGATCCCGCACAAGTTCCTCGAGGGCATCCTCAACGACATGCGGCGCGGCGGTCTCGTCCTCAGTCAGCGCGGCGGCAACGGCGGCTACCGCCTGGCCCGGCCCTCGGGCGACATCAGCATCGCGGACGTCATCCGCGTCGTGGAGGGCCCCTTGGTGTCGGTACGCGGAGTACGCCCTCCGGAGCTCGCCTACAGCGGGCCCGCGGAATCACTGCTGCCGCTGTGGATCGCGCTGCGGGCGAACGTCCGCCAGATCCTGGAGGGCGTGTCCCTCGCCGATGTCGCGGGCGCCCGACTTCCCACGCCGGTCACGGTGCTGGCCGAGGATCCCGCGGCCTGGACGAATCCTTAGACGCGGGGCGCCTGGCGCCGGTTGCGCGGGTGGTTGCGAGCCGTGCGCTCGTTGCCGTGCTTGTACGCGCCGGTCCAGCGCGCCATCACCAGTTGGGCATCGCCCGACTCGACCTCGGCGAGGAACTTCTCGGCGCGCGCACCGCGCAGCGTGCCCGCCGCGCGTCCGTGGTGAGTGATCGTCACGCTGGCGTCGGAGTGCTGCTCATAGGTGAAGCCGGAAGGTCTTGGCATGGTCGGATGCTAGGCGTGACGGCGGTCGTTCCGTAACCGAATTTCGGGTGGGCGCCTTGGGGTGATCGGCTCCGATCGGCTTCGGTCGGCCGCAGAGGTCGACGTCAGGGTCCGTACTCCGGTTCCAGCTCGCGAGACGGAGTGGTCCGCCCCTTGAACACCCCCTTGTCGCAGCGGGAGTTCACACCCACTATTCCTATCAATCAGGTAGGAAAACTAGGAATCTGTGAGGCGTCTCCGTGACAACGCTGATCCCCGCCGCCTCGCCGCGCGTCGTCCGGGAACTCGCCGACGACCTCGCCGTCGACGCGGACCTGCGCGACCGTGCGGGCAAGCCTCCACTCGACGAGGTGGCGCGGCTGCGCGAGGCGGGGCTGCCCGCACTCCTGACGCCACCGCGCCAGGAGAGCCAGGACGGGACGCCCGGCCAGGACGGCCGGCACGAGCGGGGCAGCGACTGGCGCACGGCCTGTACAGCGGTCAGGGAGATCGCGGCGGCGGACAGTTCCATCGCCGAACTCCTCGCGCACCACCACGCCCTGTCGTGGAGCCCGCGCCTCTTCGGCGCGCCCGAGGAGGCCGCGGCGCTCGAACTGCGCGCCGTACACGAGCAGTGGCTCTGGGGCGGTGACATCGAACTGCCGGACGCGCGGACGAGCGCAGGACTCGCCCTCACCCCGGCCGCCGACGGGTACGTCCTGCACGGCAGACGCCCCTTGACCGCCGGGGCAGCCGTGGCCGACCGGCTCGTCCACACGGCGCGGCGCACGGACAGCGGCGAGTGGGTGGTCGTCCACGTGGACCCGGCCCACCCCGGCGTCTCCGCCGAGCCGGCGCACGATCTGCTCGGGCAGCGGCTGAACGGTGCGGGCGCCGTCACGTACGACGATGTGCCGGTGGCCACGCACCAGGTGCTCGGCACGGTGTCCGTGGACGAACACGAGATCTCACCGTTCGCCGCGCTCGCCCCGCTGGCCCGCCGACTCCTGCTCGTCCAGGTCGGCCTCGGCAACGCGCAGGGCGCACTCGCCGAAGCGCGGGACATCAGCCGCGCCCTGCCGCGCCCCGCCTCGACGGGGGCTCTCGACACCCGCGGGGACTGCGGACCGCCCCCCATGGACCCCTACCTACTGCTCGCCTACGGGGAGTTGGCGACGGCTGCGCACAGCGCGACCGCGGTGGTGGAGCGTGCGACGGAGGCGTTGGCCCAGGGCCTGGAGACGGGGCCCGCGCTCGGCGCGGACGAGCGTGCCGACATCGCGTTCCTCGTGGGCGCGGCCGAAGCGGTCACCACCCGGTCCGCCCTGCACATCACCACCCGTGTCCTCGAACTCACCGCCGACGCTCCCTCCCCCTCGGCCGACCCCGGGCTGGACAGGTTCTGGCGCAACGCCCGCGCCCTGACCGCCCACAGCTCCACGGCCCACCGCCTGCGCGACATCGGGGAGCACTACCTCAACGGGTTCCGGTAGACGTCCGCCTCGGCCTTCGGGTAGACCTCGACCGAGCACGACGTCCCGCACCCGCAAGGCCGAGAGGGAAGCACCCGTTGAACACCGGCAGTTATTACGAGCCCATCGACGAGCACCGTTACAAGCCCACCGCCCACGCCGGTGGCGCCTGGGACACCGACGAGCAGCACTTCAGCCCGCTCGGCGGGCTCATCGTCCACGCCATCGACCGGCAGCTGGCCGCCCGGCCCGACAACGGCCTCGTCCTGTCCCGGATCAGCTTCGACATCCTCGGGCGCCTCGCTCTCGACGAGTGCGAGATCCGCGTGGAGACCCTCAGGCCCGGCCGCACCATCGAACTGGTCGAAGCCGTGGTGCTCATGGCCGACCGGCCGGTGGTACGGGCCCGGGCCTGGCTCCTCGCTTCCGGCGACACCAGTGCCGTGGCAGGTGGGGGCGCCGACAAGCTCACCCCTCCCGAAGAGCTGGCGACTTGGCCTATGGCGTCCGTGTGGCCGGGCGGGTACATCGCCTCCTTGGACGTCCGCCCCGTGTCACCCCCGCAGCCGGGCCGTACGACCGCGTGGATCTCCACCGCCCTCGACCTGGTCGCCGGGCAGACCGCGAGCCCCCTCGCGTCCTACATCGCGCTCGTGGACACGGCCAACGGCATCGCCGTACGGCAGCCGCCCACGGCCTGGATGTTCCCCAACGTCGACCTCACCGTCCACCTCCACCGCCGGCCGGAAGGCGGCTGGACGGGACTCGACACCACGGTGACCTTCGGCCCGACCGGCCAGGGCGTCACGAGCACCGTCCTGCACGACGTCCGCGGCCCCGTCGGACACGCGCAGCAGATCCTCACGGTTCGTCCGCTGTGACGACGCGTGTTGCGTCCATGACATCGTCACAAGTTCAACCCACAACGTTCATACAGTGATGCGCCCACCCGTGCCACTCTCCCGTTGGCCCACTTGTCAACTCGCGTAGACCGCACGCCCTGTTGAGGGGCTGCGCGGTGCGCGCGGGTCTTCCGGGAGAGGACACCCCCCACATGCCCGTCCCTCACATACGTCGCTGGAAACCGCTGGCCATGACGGCCGCCGCGGTCCTCGTCGGGATCACCGTCCCGGCCGCCGCCGACGCCGCGACCACGGACCCCACTCCGCCCGCGGCGGCCGCCGGCGCCTATGACGACACGTACTACAAGGACGCGGTCGGCAAGACCGGTCCGGAGCTCAAGAGCGCCCTGCACACCATCATCAGCGACCAGACCAAGCTCTCGTACGACCAGGTCTGGGACGCGTTGAAGGCCACCGACCAGGACCCGGCCGACAGCGGCAACGTGATCCTGCTCTACACCGGCCGCTCGCAGAGCAAGGACAGCAACGGCGGCGACCCCGACCAGTGGAACCGCGAGCACGTGTGGGCCAAGTCCCACGGCGACTTCGGCACCGCGACCGGCCCGGGCACCGACATCCACCACCTGCGGCCGACGGACGTCTCGGTCAACAGCACCCGCGGCAACAAGGACTTCGACAACGGCGGCAGCGAGGTCGGCGAAGCACCGGGCAACTACACCGACTCCGACTCCTTCGAGCCGCGCGACGCCGTCAAGGGCGACGTGGCCCGCATGATCCTCTACATGGCCGTGCGCTACGACGGCGAGGACGGCTTCGCCGACCTGGAGCCCAACGACAAGGTCGACAACGGCAGCGCCCCCGCCATCGGGCGTCTTTCCGTGCTGAAGCAGTGGAGCGACGAGGACCCGCCGGACACGTTCGAGAAGAACCGCAACCAGGCCATCTACGACCAGTTCCAGCACAACCGCAATCCGTTCGTCGACCACCCCGAGTGGGTCGGGGCGATCTGGTAGATCACGGTCGCCGGTGGTGGCTGCGTTGGCGGCAACGGCCTACGAAGTGCCGCACGCACCACCACCGGCACCTGACAGACCGTCAGGAAACCACGTCGCCCAGCGGCTTGCCCTCCAGATGGCCGACGACGTTCTGGATCGCGGCGAGGCCGATGCGGACGAGCGTCTCGCGGGTGACGCCCGCGACATGCGGGGACAGCACCACGTTCGGGGCCTTCAGGAGGCGCAGCGCGGCCGTGGGCGGTTCGGGGTCGAAGACGTCGATGCCCGCCCCGGCCAGCGTGCCGGCCGTCAGGGCGTCGGCGAGGGCGTCCTGGTCGATGAGCGCGCCTCGCGAGGTGTTGATGACGAAAGCCGTCGGCTTCAGGAGGGCGAGGCGCCCGGCGTCCAGGAGGTGGCGGGTGTCCTCCGTGAGCGGTGCGTGCAGGGTGACGTAGTCGGACGTGCGGAGCAGTTCGTCGAGTTCGACGTGGCGCGCGCCGCCGAGGGCAGCCTCCTTCTCCGCTGTCACCGGCCTCGGCCCCGCGTAGACGACGCTCATGTCGAACACGACCGCACGGCGGGCGACTTCCTCGCCGATGTGGCCGAGTCCCACGATGCCGAGCGTCTTTCCCGAGAGCTCCGTGATCGACTGCTGGAGGCGCGGCAGCGCCCAGTCGGCCTCGGTGAGAGCGGTGTGCGCCGGGATCAGCTGCTTGGCGAGGGCGAGCATCAGGGCGAAGGTCTGCTCGGCCACGTTCTGCTTCTCGGCCCCGCTGGAGCCGATCGAGCAGACGAGGATTCCGCGTGCGCGGGCGGCGGCCACGTCGACGTAGTCGAAGCCGTGGCTCGCGCACTGGACGACCTCCAACTCCGGTGCCGCCGCCATGTGTTCGGCGGTGATGGGGGCGAGGCCGGTGACGATGACGTGTGCGTCGCGCAGGGCGGCGGGATTCTCGTCGGCCGACTCGACGACCGTCACATGCGCCGTCCCAGGGAGCAGCCCGGCGAGTGCGCCTCCCGCGGCACGGCCGCCCACGTGGGGCGAGACGATGGCGAGGACGTTCTTCACGGCGGTCATGCGGTCTCCTCGATCAGGTCGTCGGGGGTGAGGGAGGCGGGCCCGGCGTGGCCGGAAAGGGCGAGGGTCAGGTCGAGTTCGGCGAGCAGGCACCGGATCACGTGATCGACGCCCGCCTGGCCGTCCAGGCCGAGCCCATAGGCGTACGGCCGCCCCACCAGGACGGCCTCGGCGCCGAGCGCGAGCGCCTTGAAGATGTCGTCGCCGGTGCGGATCCCGCTGTCGAACAGGACGGAGAGCCGGTCACCGGCCGCCGCCACGACCCGGGGCAACGCGTCGGCCGCCGCGACGGAGCCCGCGACCTGGCGGCCACCGTGGTTGGAGACCACCACCCCGTCCATGCCCGCGTCGGCGGCGCGTCGTGCGTCGTCCGGGTGCAGGACTCCCTTGAGCACGATCGGTCCTTCCCAGTTCTCACGCAGGAAGGCCAGGTCCGGCCAGGTTTTCGCGGGGTCGGCGAACATGCCGACGAAGTGCATCACGGCGGCGTTCGGGTCCTCGTGCACCGGCTTGGCGAGGCCGGCCCGGAACGCGGGGTCACTGAAGTAGTTGGCGGTGCCCACGCCGTGCAGGAAGGGCAGATACGCCTGGTCGAGGTCGCGCGGACGCCAGGCGAGGAGCGGGGTGTCGAGCGTGACGACGAGCGCCGTGAAACCCGATGCCTTCGCCCGGTCCAGGAAACTCCTGGTCACGTCACGGTCCTTGGCCCAGTACAGCTGGAACCACCGCTGCGCGTCCCCCATCTCCTCGGCGACCTGCTCCATGGGAGTGCTGGAGGCCGAGGACAGGATGTACGGAACGCCACGGGCCGCTGCCGCGCGGGCGGCGGCCGACTCACCCTCCGGGTGCATGATCGACAGGACGCCGATCGGTGCGAGGGCGAGCGGCGCGGGCAGCCGCTGGCCGAGCACCTCCACGGACAGGTCACGGTCGTGTACGTCACGCAGCATGCGGGGCACGATGCGACGCCGTTCGAGGGCCTCGCGGTTGGCGCGGGCGGTGCTGCCGTTGCCGGCGCTTCCCGCGACATAGCCGACCGGGCCGGGGCCGAGCCGCTGCTCGGTCAGCTCTTCCAGGCGGGTCAGGTCGGTGGGCAGGCGCGGCACGGCGCCGGTCATGCCGTTGAGGTAGATCTCGTACTGGAAGTCCGCCCAGTTCGGCGTCGTCATGTGGTGGGTCCCGTCCGGTGGCCTTGAGACTGCGTGGGGCTGTGATGTCGCCGTGGGGCTGTGCGAGAGAAAGCACTGCCCGCCTGACGATCCTTGCCACCGTGACAAGCCCCGTCCATGGCCGTACGCGCCTTTTTCGAGGGGACCAGCACCCTGCGACGGAGGGAAAGGGGGGCCACGGCCGCGACGCCGTGGCCCCCCGGGGTCAGATCACCAGATCCTGACCCGCTCCGCCCGGTCCAGCCAGAGGCCGTCGCCGGCCTTCGTGCCGAACGCCTCGTGGAACTCGTCGAGGTTGCGGACGATGTTGGCCCGGAACTCCGGCGGCGAGTGCGGGTCGATGGTGAGGTACTGCTGCTCCTGCTCCTTGCGGCGCTTGGTGCGCCAGCAGTAGGCCCAGTTCATGAAGAGCCGCTGGGAGCCGGTCAGGCCGTCGCTCGTGGGCATCGGGTCGCCGTCGAGCGCGATCTTGTACGCCGTGTGCCCGATGGTCAGGCCGCCCAGGTCGCCGATGTTCTCGCCCACCGTCAGCGAGCCGTTGACGAACTCGCCGGGGAGATTGCGGGGCGAGAAGGCGGCGTACTGCTTGACCAGCGCCTTCGACTTCGCCTCGAAGGCGGTCTTGTCGGCCGCCGTCCACCAGTCGTTGAGGTTGCCCGCGCCGTCGTACTGCGCGCCCTGGTCGTCGAAGCCGTGGCCGATCTCGTGACCGATGACCGAGCCGATGCCGCCGTAGTTCTCGGCGGAGTCCGCGTCGGGCGAGAAGAACGGCTTCTGCAGGATGCCCGCGGGGAAGCAGATCTCATTGGTGCCCGGGTTGTAGTAGGCGTTGACCGTCTGCGGCAGCATGAACCACTCGTCGCGGTCGACCGGCGCGCCGATCTTGGCGAGCTGCCGGTCGGACTCGAAGGCAGCCGCCGCGTGCGCGTTGCCGAGCAGGTCGTCGGCGGAGACCTCGAGGGCCGAGTAGTCGCGGAAGGTGTCGGGGTAGCCGATCTTGGGACGGAAGGTGGCGAGCTTCTCGTACGCGCGCTCCTTCGTCTCGTCCGTCATCCAGTCCAGACGGGCGATCGACTGGCGGTAGGCCTCCAGAAGGTTGGCGACGAGGTCGTCCATCAGCGCCTTGGAGCTCGGCGGGAAGTGCCGCGCCACGTACTCCTTGCCGACGGCCTCGCCGATGGAGCCCTCGACGAAGGCGACCGCCCGCTTCCACCGGGCGCGCAGCTCCGGCGTGCCGTTCAGGGTGCGGCCGTAGAACTCGAAGTTGTTCCGGACGAACGCGTCCGTGAGGTACGGCGCGCAGGAGCGCAGGACCCGGACCAGCGTCCAGTCGCGCCACTGCTCGATCGGCACCTCGTCCAGGACGGCGGACAGGTGACGGAAGTAGGACGGCTGGCGGACGCACGTCTCGGCGATGGTGGCGTCCGAGCCGCCGAGCCCTTCGACGAAGGCGCGCCAGTCGAAGTGCGGTGCCAGGGTGATCAGTTCGTGCAGGGTGAGGAGGTTGTACGTCTTTTGCACGTCACGCGTCTCGGCCCGCTCCCAGTGTCCCGCGGCGAGCCGGGTCTCCAGGGCGAGGACCGACTGCGCGGCCTCGGCGGGCGACGCGTGCTGTCCCAGCGTGAGCAGTTCGGTGAGGTGGGCGACGTACTTCTCGCGGATCTCGGCGAACTTCTCTTCGCGGTAGTACGACTCGTCGGGCAGGCCGAGGCCGCCCTGGAGGAGGTTGAAGAGGTAGCGGTCGGAGTCGCGGTCGTCCGTGTCGATGTACGAGCCGAAGAGGCCGGAGCCGCCGGTCCGCTCGAAGCGGCCGAGGAACGCCGCGAGCTCCCGGGTGTCCCGCAGGCCCGCGACCTCGTCGATCAGGGGCTGCGCCGGGGCGAGCCCGCGGGCGTCGATCGTCTCCTCGTCCATGAAGGAGGCGTACAGCGTGGCGATCTTGCGCGCGTCATCCGGGGCGGCGCCGGTCGTCGAGGCCGACGCCAGGTCCTGGATGATCACCTTGACTTGTTCCTCGGCCGTGTCGACCAGCTGCACAAAGGGGCCCCAGCTGGAGCGATCCTCGGGGATCGGCTCGTTCTCCAGCCAGTGACCGTTGACGTGGCCGAACAGGTCGTCCTGCGGCCGGATCTCGGGGTTCATGCCCGCGCGGGCGTCATCCAGCATGCTCATTCAGGCACCCTACGCGGACACGCCGCCCGAGCACGATCGGCTTGTACGGCCCGGCCGGCCTCGGCCGCCGGCGCACTCCCGCAGATGCCGCGCCGTCACCGTCCCACCGCGGTCGGCAGGTCGGTGGGCAATTGCCGCCCCAGGACGCCCAGTTGGTATGGACATGACCTCAGGCCGCTCCTATGCTCCGCCTGAACTCATCGTGAGAGCGCTCTCATCACCCCTGTTCCTCCCCACCCCGATGGAACGACAGAAAGGGCACTGCCGTGAGACGCAGAACCGGAGTCCGCATCGCCTTCTCCTCCTTGCTCCTGGTGGGCACGTGGGCGAGCGCATCGCTCACCTCCACCGCCGGGGCCGCCCCCGCGCCCGCCGCTCCCCCGGCGTCCGCGGGCATGCTCACCGCCCTCCAGGACGACCTCGGGCTCACCGCCGGCCAGGCCCGCGAACGCCTCGCCGCCGAGAAGACCGCGACCCGCGTCGACCGCGCGGCGCGGAAGGCGGCCGGAGCCACGTACGCCGGCTCCTGGTACGACGCGGGAACCGAGAAGCTGACCGTCGCCACCACCAGTGCGCGCAAGGCCGACGCCCTGCGCGAGACCGGCGCCACCGTCCGCGTCGTCAGCCACAGCGTGAAGGAACTCGACGCCGCCAAGGCACGCATCGACTCCCTGACCGCGCCCAAGGGCGTGAGCAGCTGGCACGTGGCGCCGCGCAGCAACAACATCGTGGTGAACGTCGTCGCTGCTCAGAAGGACGACAACGATGTCCGACGGTTCGTCGACCGCGCCCGGAAGGCCGGCCCCGTCCAGGTCGAGACCGTCGCCAAGGCGCCGAGCACCTTCGCCGCCGGCACCGTAGGCGGCGATCCCTACTACACCGGCAACGTCCGCTGCTCCATCGGCTTCTCGGTGCACGGAGGGTTCGTCACCGCGGGCCACTGCGGGCAGACGGGAGCCGCGGTGCGCGGCTGGGACAACTCGACCATCGGCAACTTCCAGGGCTCTTCGTTCCCCGGCGACGACTACGCGTACGTCAGCGTCGGCAACGGCTGGTGGACCGTGCCGGTGGTGCTCGGCTGGGGCACCGTCTCCGACCAGCTCGTCCGCGGCTCGGCGGAGGCGCCCGTGGGAGCGTCGATCTGCCGCTCCGGCTCCACCACGCACTGGCACTGCGGGACCGTCCTCGCCAAGAACGAGACCGTCAACTACAGCCAGGGCGCCGTCCACCAGATGACCAAGACGAGCGTCTGCGCCGAACCGGGCGACTCCGGCGGCTCGTTCATCAGCGGCGACCAGGCGCAGGGCGTCACATCCGGCGGCTGGGGCAACTGCAGCGGCGGCGGCGAGACCTGGCACCAGCCCATCAACGAGATCCTCGGGCGCTACGGCCTGACCCTGCACACCGCCTGACGGCGCGGACCGCGCCGGGCCCGCGGGAGGGCCCGGCGCGTACGCCGCTGCGGTGAGTCCTGGCGGCTGGATGGCCCTAACGGGGTTCACCGCCCCCGCCCCGGAGGAAGGACTGCGGCTGCCACTGCCAGGAACGAACTGCTCCCGGAACCGCGCGTCCGGGGGCGAACGGAGAACCGCGATGACTGCAACGGCCGGGGCCCGCCGCCGCGCCCGCATCGGCACCAGACTCCTCGCCACGCTCGCCGTGGGCGCGCTCACCATGGGCGCCGCGTACGAGAGCACGCGGGGGGACACCGGGGCCCCGCCGCCCGAACGGTCGCCCTTCACCGGGCAGACGGCGGCTCAGGGACCGGTCCTCGCGGTGAAGTTCGACAACGCGCGCGCGGCCCGGCCGCACACCGGTCTCGCCCAGGCGGACATCGTCTACGTGGAGAAGGTCGAGGGCGGCATGAGCCGCCTGATGGGTGTGTACTCGAGCCGTCTGCCGCAGGCCGTCGGCCCGGTGCGCAGCGCCAGGGAGTCCGACATCGAGCTGCTGCGGCAGTTCGGCCGCCCGGCCCTCGCCTATTCGGGGGTGCGCAGCGCGCTCAACAAGACGCTCAGGGATTCTCCGCTGTACGCCCGCCCGTTCGGCAGCGTGCCCGGTGCCTACTTCCGCGACGCCGGCCGCACCGCCCCGCACAACCTGTTCGTGCGCCCCGAGTCCCTGCTGCGCTCGGCCCCGAAGGCCGACCGCCCCACCGACATCGGCTTCCGCTTCGGCCCTGCTCCGGCCGGCGGCGCCCCCACATCGGCGCGGACGGTCCGCTACTCCTCGGCGAGCCACACCTTCAACTGGTCGGCGCGGGAGGGCCGCTGGCTCGCGTCGTTCGACGGGGCGCCGGCCCGCAGCACGTCGGGGGCGCGGCTGGGCGCGAAGACGATCGTCATCCAGCACGTGGACATGCCCCCGTCGCGCTTCAAGGACGTCAACGGCGCCGCGACCCCCTACATCAAGACGGTGGGCAGCGGCAGGGCGACCGTCCTGCGGGGCGGCAAGGCCTACGAGACCCGCTGGAAGCGGGCGAGCCCCGAGAGCGGCACGTCCTTCACGCTCTCCAACGGACAGCGGATGCCGTTCGCTCCCGGGCAGGTCTGGATGGTCTACGCGGACCGCTGACCAGGCCGGCCCGACCGGCCGCTTCGGACAGGCGTCAGCCCGGTGACCGTGATCGGTCACCGGGCTGACTGCGTGCTCCTCGCGGAGCGTCAGTTACTCAGCTGCTCAGCCGCGTACGGACTCGAGCTCCCGGTCCTGGTCGTCCTGGCGCGCCGTGGGGAAGTCGCCGAGCTGCTTGTGCAGCTTCTCGCCCTCCACGTCGACGTTCGGCAGCGCGCGGTCGAGCCACTTCGGCAGCCACCAGGCCTTGTTGCCCAGGAGGGCGAGGACGGCCGGGACGATCGCCATGCGGACGACGAAGGCGTCGAAGAGGACAGCGACGGCCAGGCCGAAGCCCATCATCTTGATCATGTCGTCGTTCTCCATGATGAAGCCGGAGAAGACGCTGATCATGATGACCGCCGCGGCGGCGACGACCCGCCCGCCGTGCGTGAAGCCGGTGACGACGGCCTCACCGGGGCGCGCTCCGTGGACGTACGCCTCACGCATGCGGGTCACGAGGAAGACCTCGTAGTCCATCGCGAGACCGAAGACCACGCCGATCATGAAGATCGGCATCATGCTCATGATCGGGCCAGGCTGGTCCACTCCGACGATGTCCGCGAGCCAGCCCCACTGGAAGACCGCGACGACGGCGCCGAGCGCGGCGGCCACCGACAGGAGGAAGCCGAGCGCCGCCTTGAGCGGTACGAGGACCGAGCGGAAGACCAGCATCAGGAGCAGGAAGGCCAGGCCGACGACGAGTCCCAGGTAGGGAAGGAGCGCGTCGTCCAGGGTCTGCGAGAAGTCGATGGTCATGGCGGTCGCGCCGGTGACCAGGACCTCGGAGTTCGTCTTGTCCCCGAGCCCGTCGACCGTGGAGCGGATCTCCTTGACGACGCCCTCGGTCTTGTGGTCGCTCGGGCCGGTCTTCGGTACGACGTTGAAGATCGCGGTGTCGTCGGACTTGTTGCCGTTCGCCGGCGTGACGGCGGCGACGCCGTCGATCTTGGCGATCTCCTTGCCGACGGTGCCGGCCGCTGCGGCCGCGCCCTTGTCCTTGTCGGTGTCGACGGTGACCATCAGCGGGCCGTTGAAGCCGGCGCCGAAGGACTCTGACAGCATGTCGTAGGCCTTGCGCTGTGTGGTGTCCGGTGCCGACGTGCCCTCGTCGGGGAGGCCGAGCTCCAGGCTGGTGGCCGGTACGGCGACCACACCGAGGCCCACCACGGCGAGCAGGAGCACCGGGATCGGGCGGCGCAGCACGAAGCGGGCCCAGCGCGTGCCGAGCTTCGGCTTGGCGTTCGGGTCCTGCAGTTCGCTCACGGGCTTCTTGCGGTCCTTGCGGCGCAGCACCTTCTTGCCCGCGAAGCCGAGCAGCGCGGGGATCATGGTGAGTGCGATGAGGACGGCTATCGCGACCGTGCCGGCCGCGGTCAGGCCCATCTTCGTGAGGATCGGGATGTTGACGATGGCGAGGCCCGAGAGCGCGACGATGACGGTGAGTCCGGCGAACACCACGGCGGAACCGGCGGTCCCGGTGGCACGGCCCGCGGCCTCCTCCGGCTCGCGGCCCTCGGCGATCTCCGCCCGGTAGCGGGAGACGATGAAGAGCGCGTAGTCGATGCCGACGGCGAGGCCGATCATCATCGCGAGCGTCCCGGTCATGGCGGAGAGGTCGAAGACGCTGCCGAGGGCCGCGATGCCCGAGACGCCGATGCCCACGCCGATGATGGCGGTGAGGAGCGGCATGCCCGCGGCGATCATCGAGCCGAAGGTGATGAGCAGGACGACCGCGGAGACCGCGATGCCGATGAGTTCGGCGGTGCCGCCCATCTCCTGCTCGGCCATGACGGCGTCACCGCCCGTCTCGACGGTGAGGCCCGTCTTGCGGGAGTCGTCGGTGGCCTTGGTGAGCGCGTCACGCGACTTGTCGGTCAGCTCGGGGGCGGCGACCTTGTACGTGACGGACGCGTACGCGGTGGTGGCGTCCTTGCTGACGGCCTTCGCCTTGAACGGGTCGGCGACCTCGGCGACCTGCGGGCCCTCGCCCAGGGTCTTGACGAGTTTCTCGACGTCGTTCTTGGGGCCGGACTGGGTCAGCTTCTCGCCCTCGGGGGCGCGGATGACGACACGCGCGGTGGCGCCCTCGGCGCTGGCCGCGGGGAACTTCTCGTCGAGGAGGTCGAAGGCCTTCTGCGACTCCGTCCCCGGCATGGAGAAGGAGTCCTCGGGCGGAGCGGGCGCGGCGGAGGCGGAGAAGCCGACACCGGCGAGCAGCACCACCCACATCAGTGCTACATAGCGGCGTCGCCTGAAGGCGAGGCGGCCCAGTTTGTACAGGAACGTAGCCACGGCGAAGGGGCTCCCGTCGGTTTCGGCAGGCGGAGTAGGACCCCCCGGGAGCACGATCAGCGCACGTCAGGGCGGTCTGCAGGTTCCTTTCCATAGTCCCGGCACGCGTCGGCCCAAAAGTCAGACTGAGAGCCGGACTCTGCGCCCACGGACGCTGTAGTGCCGCACACGCTCAGTCATCCTCGGGGAGGAGATGTGATCAGGATGTGTAGGACCCACACCGAGCGCCGGATCGCCGGAGGCTTCGCTTCCGTACCGTGGGGCATCCGCTCACCGCGGAACAACTCGCCCTTATAACACCCCAATAGGAGAGATAAGGTGTCGAGTCAGCTCTCAGATACTTGTCATCACCATCCAGGAGAACCTTCGTGACTCTCGCCACCGCGCCGTCTGAAGCCGCCCCGTCGCCGGAGGTGCCCGAGCCGGTGGCCCGGGACGCCCGCGAGTTCGGTGCCTATGCGCGGACGGGCGGCTGGGCCTTCGCCCTGAAGGTGGCGCGCAGTGTGCGCCCCGGCGGACAGGGCGCCGACGAGACGCCCAAGATCTCGGCGAAGGAGTTCAGCGATCTCGCCGGCTGCTCGGCCGAGCGCGTCATGCGCTACTACAAGGCCTGGGACAAGGCCGCTGACGACGGCCTCGTACCCCACTTCGAAGCACTCACGCCCGGCGAGGACATCGAACTTCCCGACTCCGACGTCTGGTTGACGTACTACTCGGCGCGCTCCAGCGCCCTGTCCCAGCGCGGCACCGCGATCACGGAGGCCGCCGAGGCCGAGGGGATCCGCCCCACCAAGGCCCTGGAGGTCGCGGAGAACCCCACCGCGCTGCGGGCCGCGATCCTCGCCGACCCCGGGACCGCCGAAGCGGCGCGGCGCGCGCTGATGGACCGGCTCGACGAGGACCCGGCGCTGCGCACCGAGCTCGTCCGCGACATCGTGCAGGCCGACGACCTCAAGAAGGCGGTCGCCGCCGAGTCGAAGGCGGGTGACCGCGTCGACTACGTACGCCAGATCGTCGACAAGGGGCAGGTCAAGACGCCGGCGGGCCAGCTGATCGACGCGCCCGCCGAGCTGAAGGAGGAGGCCGAGCGGCATCTGTCCCTCATCGACGAGCTCGACGACGGCGAGGACTCCGGCGAGTGGGCCCGCGAGGCGTACGACACCGTGAAGGACCTGGTCGCCCAGACCGTCCAGAGCGACCCGCAACTGCGGGTGCAGGAACGGCGGGCGAAGTTCTACAGCAGCCTGCAGAAGGCGACGAAGGTCTTCGAGGAGCTGACCTTCGACGACGCCGAGGTCGAGGACGTCTACGAGGACGACATGCTGCGGCGGCTGGAGGAGCTGCAGCAGTCGATCGCCGCGTGCATCACGGCGCTGCAGGCGGCGACTGCTCCCGCGGGGGGCTCGGCGCCCGGGGGCTCCGCGCCTGAGGGCTCCGCGCCTGAGGGCTCCGCGCCCGCGGCGGACGGCAGCTGACGGCCCGGCTTTTTCGCGGCGGCCCCTCCCTCCCCGTACATCCCGATGATGACCATGGCCTCGCCCGTAGCCCTGGAGTCGTACGGAATGACCCATACGCGGAGGGATTCGCGGCACCCCGCCCCGCTCGTAGCTTCTTGATCAACGTACGGAGACCGGCGTACGGAGTTGATCGAGAGGTCATGGATCTATGCACAGCAAGGCATTCGCGCCCGAGTACCAGGGCGAGTTGGGCGCGGCACTGGGGGTGAACTCCTCTTACGAGGAGGTGCTGACAGAGGCGGACCGCGCCCTCACGCGGGCGGACACCGCACTGGAGAGGGCGCGCGCCGCCCTCGCGCTCGCCGAGGCGAACCGGCGGCTCGGCCAGGTCGACGACGCGGGTCGCGCCTGGCGGCAGAGCTACCGCAGCGCACGCGTCGCGGGGGACGCGGGCGCCATGGCCTGGGCGCTGTGGAGCGGCGGCACGCTCGCCCGCCAGTGCGGCCAACTACGGCTCGCCCGCAGACTGTTGGCCTGGGGAGTCGCGCTTGCCGCCGACAGCGGCGAGCGGCTCGCGCATGGCTACGCACTCGCCGGACTCGCCGAGACGGGCCGCATCCAGGGTGACTACGCCGCGGTGGCCACCCTGCACGAGCAGCTCCTGGAACAGGGCCGGGCGCACGGCGAGGCGCGGCACATGGTGTGGGCGATGTCCGGCATCGCCCAGATGCGGCGGAACACCGGTGACTACACCGAGGCGCTGGAGCTGTTCGAGGAGTGTGTGCGGATCGCGACGGACGCCCAGGACGCACGGGGGCGCGCCTGGTCCCTGCGTGGGGTCGCCGACGTCCTCTCGCTGCGGGGCGACACGGAGAAGGCGCTCGCGCTGCTCTCGGAGGCGGAGGTCGTCTGCCGCGCCATGGATCTGGCGAGCGCGCTCGCCTACAACCACAAGATGCGCGGCAACGTCCTTTTCCGGCACGGGAGTTACGAGGCGGCGCGCGAGATGTACGCCATCGCCCTGGCGGAGTTCGACGCCATGCGGGAGCCACGCGGCATGGCACTGTCCCGGCTCGGCCTGGTCAAGTCGCGGGCCAGGCTCGGCCACGACCGCACGCAGACGCTGGCCGAACTCACCGAGCTCGAAGCCGACTTCGCACGCATAGGCCTGCGGCAGGCACGGGAGGCGGCATCCGACTTCCGTGCCGAGCTGACCGGGGAACTGAGCGCGGCGTAGGGCGCGGGCGTCGGAATGAGGTGCGGGCGGGGTGAAGTGCGGGCGGGGTGGGGCGCGGGCGCGGGGGGAGGTACGGGCGGCGGAGAGGCGCGGGCGCGGCGTGACGCGTGGGCGTCTGTGTGACGCGCTGGCGCGGGGTCAGGCGCCGACGCGGGAGAGGCGCGGACGCGGCGTGAAGCGCGGGCGAGGGGTCAGGTGCGGGCGTCTGCGTGAGGCTGGACGCGGCTTAGGGCGCGCACGCCGGAGAGGTGCAGACGCCGCTTGAAGCGCGGGCGCCGGAGAGGCGCAGACGCGGCATGAAGCGCGGGCGCCGGAGAGGCGCAGACGCGGCATGAAGCGCGGGCGCCGGAGAGGCGCGGGCGCGGCGTGACGCGCGGGCGCCGGAGAGGCGCGGGTGCCGCTTGGGGTGCGGGCGCCGGAGAGGCGCGGGTGCCGCTTGGGGTGCGGGCGCCGGGGAGGCGCGGGTGCGGCTTGGGGTGCGGACGTCGTGGGAAGTGTGGGCTTCAGGGGGTCACCGGGTCGGGGTGATGCGGATGCCCACCGTCCCGCTCGTGCCGCGGCGGAGCCTGCTGCCGAGCAGGGTGAGGCGGCCGACGAGACCGTACTTGCGCGCGATGAGGGTGCGGTAGCGCGCCGTGACCTGCGGGTCGCAGATCTCGGCGGTGGCGGGGAGCTGCTTGCCGGTGGGGTGGCCACGCAGGTCGCAGGGGCCGATCAGGACATCGGCGCGGTTGCGGATCCGCTTGACCTTCCAGGAGTCGGCCACCGTCCAGACACCGAGCGCGGCACCGTCCTCGACGACCCAGACGGGGCTCGGCACCGGGGTGCCGTTCTTGCGGTAACTGGTGACGAGCAGGTACTTCCCGGCGCCGAGCCCCGCCCGCGCTGCCTCGTCCACTTGACCGCTCCCGACCTCTTGTTGACTCACGTTCATACCATCGACTGTGCGGATGGTACTCGTGAACCGTTCAGCGCCGACAGGAGGCCCGGCGCTCCGCGGTGTCAGCAGACCGTGCCGGGCCGGGTCGCGGTGGCCCTGAGCAGGTCGCGCAGCAGGTCGAAGTCGATCTCTTCCGGCTTGCGAAAACGCAGGCAGCCCTTGCCCATGTCCTGGTGGGCCAGGCGGTCCGCGAAGGCCTCCCGGACGTCGGTGCGCATCAGGTAGAAGGAGATGTACTGCTTCTGGCTCGCGAAGGCGATCTCGGCGGCGCCCTCCCGTTCGTAGGCAGGCATCCCGTACGCCATGACCTCGTCGAAGCCCTTCAGTTCCGCGCGGCACAGTTCCCGCAGCCGGCTCAGGGCGTCCCTGCGCTCCTCGGGCACCTCGGCCAGATACCCGGCCACGTCTTCCGCTTCGCTTCGCACCATCCCCCGAGGTTAGCGAGGCCGGGGCGCCGTCGCCGCCTCTACATCGGCGGTGGCGCAGGCGCGGGGCCCAGCGTCGTCGTGCCCGGCGTGGCCCGGTGGGCGAGGCCGGTGCGGTAGGCGTCCATAGCGGCCTCCGTCCGGCCCGTGCGGCGGAGCAGGTCGCCCAGGAGGCAGCACAGGCCGGCCACGTCACCTGCCGCGCCCGCGCGTTCGAGCAGCGGCAGGGCCGCGCGGTAGTGCTCCTCGGCGGCGTCCGTGTCACCGCACTCCTCCGCGATGACGCCGAGCAGCCGGTGTGCGGCGCCCCGGTGCACCGCGCCGCGCCCGGCCCGCAGAGCCGGGGCCTCCGTGGTCCGGGGTCCGGCGGACAGGAGCGGCTTCAGCAACGCCTCGGCCTCCCGGATCCTGCCGCGCCGGCGCAGCACGTCCGCGAGTTCCACCTCGACCTGTTCGGCGTAGAGCGCGGCCCGCTTGCTGCTGAGCATGTCGTGCGCGGTGCGCAGTTCCTTCTCGGCCCGCTCCAGGTCGCCGTCCTGGGCGTGCACGTAACCGCGCATCCAGTGGCAGTGGGCCAGCTCGGTGCGAATGTGCAGCTGCTGGTAGAGATCCTGGGCCTTGGCCAGCGAGGTGTCGGCCTCGGCGATCCGGCCCTGCGCGATGAGCGTACGGGCCACCCCGCGGTGCATCCCGGCGAGCAGGGCCGGGTCGTCCACACGCGGAGCGAGCGCGAGGGCCAGTTCGGCGGCGTGTGCGGCGCGCTCGTGGGCTCCCATGTCCATGTACGGGGCGATGGACGCCGAATAGAGGAGCAGCAGGGCTTCGGGGTCGTGCAGGCCCGCGGCGTTGAGCTGGTCGAGCGCCGTCTCCAACAGGTGGCATGCGTAGCGGAGTTCACCGGTGAGACGGTGGGCGTTGGCCCGCCCGCGGATGGCGGGGACGCGGTGCGGCAGCGGCTCGTCGGCGAGCAGCCGCTCCACCGCGGCGAAGCACTCGTGCGCGTCGTCGAGGTCGCCGGATTCCAGGAGGCAGTCGCCGAGACCGAGGAGCGCGGTGGCCTGCTCCCCCGGAAGGCCGTGGGCTACGGCTTCGGCGCACAGCGCACGGAAGAGGGTGGCGGCGTCCTCGGGGGACCCGATGGCCAGGGCGCGCCGTGCGTCGGTGAGACGCAGGCGCAGTTCCGTGGCGAGGCGGGCCGGGCGCCCCGTCGCGAGCTCCTCGGGAGTGACGCCGAGCCGCTGGGCCAGGTGCCGGAGGGCGGCCTCGGAGGGCTTCACCCTGCCGGACTCCAGCGTGGAGACGTAGGCAGGCGTGTACGCGGGCTCGGCCAACTGCCTTTGCGTGAGTCCGAGTTCCGTACGCAGCCGCAGGACGCGGCGCCCGATCGCCACGGGTTCGTCCAGCCGTACACCCACCGGTCCGCTCTCCGTCATCTCTTCCTCTCCGGGTCAGCTCTGCAATCATCTCGGCCTGACGCAGGCGTACTTGGGCGTCCACACGCCAACTCCGCGCCCCTTCAACCCCCTTGCGCCTCAGGCATTGCCTGGCTCCCCCACAGCCCCTACATTGAACCGCGCCTTAAGCTCCCTTAACCCCCCACTTATATCGCGGACTTGACCGACCCTGGTCCGCGCAGACCCGGGAGACCCCCCATGCGTAGACACTCATCCCGCACATCCCGCACATCCCGCATACCCCACATACCCCACATACCCCGCAGGCGTCTCGCCGTGGCCACCGGTGTCGCGCTGGCCGCGGCGCTCGCCGTCACCGCGCCGGTCGCCGCGGACCAGGGCCCTGACGACGGCGCCCCGGCCGCTCGTGCCGCCACCGCTCGTGCCGCTGCCGCCGCCGACGTCGAGGTCGAATACTTCACCGGTCCGGACGGCCACCCCCGCCACACGGAGGTCCCCGCCTCCGCTCCGCTCACCAGGAAGGAGCGGGCCACGGTCCAGGACGACGGTGACGTCCTGCCGATCGTGGAGGCCGGAGCCAGCGACGCCAAGGTCGACGTCGTCTTCATCGGCGACGGCTACACCGCCGCCCAGCAGGAGGACTTCCACGCCGACGTGCGCGGCAAGTGGCAGCAGATGGCCGCCGTCGAGCCGTACGCCGAGTACGAGGACCTGTTCAACGTCTGGGCCGTCGACGCGCACTCGCAGGACTCCGGCGTCTCCGGCGACCCGACGAGCGACGTCCGCAAGAACACCGCCCTGAACTCGGCGTTCTTCTGCGACGGGATCGAGCGACTGCTCTGCGTCGACACCAACAAGGTCGAGGCGTACGCGAGCAAGGCCGCCGACCCCGATCTCGTGATCGTGCTCAGCAACTCCACCAAGTACGGTGGCGCCGGCTACAACGCCATCACCTCGCCGTCCGGGTACGACGGCATAGGTACCGCCTCCTCCGACCACCCCGACTCGGACCAGGTCGCCGTCCATGAGACCGGCCACTCCTTCGGCAAGCTCGCCGACGAGTACTGGTACGACGAGAGCACCTACACCGGCCCCGAGCCCGGCGATGCGAACCTCACCAAGCTCAGTGCCGCCGACATGGCCGCGCAGAAGGTGAAGTGGCACCGCTGGCTCGGCCAGGCATCGCCCGACGGCGGCACCGTCGGCGCGTACGAGGGCGGCGGCTATCACGGGCACGGGCTCAACCGCCCCACCGAGGACTCGATCATGCGCACCCTGGGCCGCGAGTTCAACCTGCCGGGACGCGAGGCGATGATCGCGGGCTTCCACCGGCACGCGCCCGTCCTCACCTCCGCCACCACCACCGACCGCGAGGTGCGCGGCACCGAGCGGATCCGTGTCGCCGCGTCCTCCCACGCCGGGCTGCGCTGGTACGTCGACGGGCGCGAGGCGCGCGAGGCCCGGGGCGCGGACAGCGTGACCGCCAAGGCGCTCGGGGTACCCGCCGACGGCCGCGCGCACACCGTCACGGCGCGTGCCACCGACCCGACCGATGCCGTCCGCGCCCCGAAGCCGCGCAAGCTGATGACCGGCTCGCTCAGCTGGCAGGTCACCCGCTGACAGCCCGCTGACAGCGCGCCGACAGCGCGCTGACCGAAAGAGGCGCTCGCCGCGGGCGGCACGGCCCGCGGCGTACCGTCACACGGTGACCAGCGATACTTCGGCCATGACTGCGCATGCCGATCAGCGGCGGGAGCCGGGGGCGGCCGCCCCCGGCTGGACACTGCGGGCCGCCGAGCCCGACGACGTCGAGCCGATAGCCGAGCTGCGCGCCCAGGTGATGCGGCCGGACCTGGAGCGGCTCGGCCGGTTCGACGAGCATCGGGTGCGCCAGCGGCTGCGGGACTCCTTCTCCCCCTCGCACACCTCGGTCATCGTCGTCGCCGACGGCGTCTTCGCGGGAGCCGACGGCGTCTTCCCGGGAGCCCACGGCGTCTTCGCGGGATGCGTCACCCTGCGGCCCGCCGAGGACGGCCAGTGGCTCGAACACTTCTACCTCGACCCCGCCCTCCAGGGCCGGGGCCTGGGGTCGGCCGTGCTGAGCAGACTGCTCGCCCGAACCGACGCCGACCACACTCCCGTACGCCTGAACGTCCTGCGGGGCAGCGCGGCGCAGCACCTGTACGAGCGCCACGGCTTCAGCGTCGAGGACGAGGACCCGATCGACGTCTACATGGTGCGGCGGCCGGCCTGAACCGACCACCGCCCCAGGCACCGAATTGGCCCACGCTCACGCACCACGAATGGTCCACAGGCCCGACCATTTGGCTGGCTAGCCTCTTCTCACCAGCGAAGAGACGGCCCAACGGCCGCTTTCCCAGGGAGCGTTGTGCCGCCTCAGATCCTGCCTCCTGCCGGAGCGCCACGCGTGCTCGCCGCCGCCCAGCTCAGCAACTCGCTCGGCGACGGTGCCTACTACGTGACGTCGGCCCTGTACTTCAGCCGCGTCGTCGGCCTCTCCCCCACGCAGATCGGACTCGCGCTCACTGTCGCGTGGGCCATCGGTTCCGTGGCGGGTGTTCCGCTGGGGGCGCTCGCCGACCGCAGAGGGCCACGCGGCACAGCGGTGCTGCTCGCCCTGACCACCGGCGCGTCGGTCGCCTCGTTCCTGTTCATCCGCTCCTTCGTTCCGTTCCTCGTCGCCGCCTGCCTGTACGCCGTCGCCCAGTGCGGACTCGCCGCCGCCCGGCAGGCGCTGCTCGCGGGACTCGTGACCCCCGCGGCGCGCACGGGCGTCCTGGCTCATCTCCAGTCGACGCTGAACGCCGGTCTCGCCGTCGGTGCGGCCCTCGGCGGCCTCGCCCTGCAATACGACACGCAGGGGGCGTACCTCGCGGTCTTCGCGCTGGACTCGGTCAGCTTCCTGCTCTGTGGCCTGGTGCTGCTCCGGTTGCCGACAGTGCCGCGGTCCGTGGGGCGCGGGAAGGGTGAGCCGCGCCTGGCCGTGCTCCGCGACCGGCCGTACGCCGTCATCACCGCGCTCAACGCGGTCCTGCTGCTGCGGATGCCGCTGCTGAGCCTCGCCGTTCCGCTGTGGGTGGTGGAGCGTACGCACGCGCCCAGCTGGGTGGTCTCGGCCCTCTTCGTCCTCAACGCCCTTGCGGTGACGGCCTTCCAGGTCCGCATGGCCCGTGGCGTCGACGGCCCCCGCTCGGCCACGCGCACGGTGCGGCACTCCGGTCTGATCATGCTCGCTTCGTGTGCGGTCTTCGCCTTCTCCGCCGCGGGGCTCCCCGTGTGGGTGACGGTGGCGGTCCTGGTGGCGGGGGCGGTGCTCCAGGTCGTCGCGGAGATGCAGCAGTCCGCCGGCTCCTGGCAGCTCAGCTTCGACCTGGCTCCGGCGCATCAAGTGGGCCAGTACCAGGGCTTCTTCGGCTCCGGGGTACCTGTCGCCCGTACGCTCGGCCCACTCCTGCTCACCTCGCTCCTCGTGGTGTGGGGTGTACCGGGCTGGCTCCTCCTCGGGGGGATCCTCCTCGGGGCGAGCCTCGCGATGGGGCCCGCGGTGCGCCGGGCGGAACGGGCTCGGGCAGCGGGCGAGGAAGGGGCTGAGCACTTGGAACAGGTGAGTGGGCGGCGGCGTGCGGGAGCCCGCTAAAGTATCCGCTTGTGTCGAGAATCCGCCACGCTCCGCACGCGACCACCGGCCTTCTCCCCCTCCGTGCGGGCGCGGAGGTCGACGCGCATCGGCACGACGGGCACCAGATCGTGTACGCGGGCCGAGGCGTCCTGTCGGTCACCACCGACGCGGGCAGCTGGGTCGCGCCCGCGACTCGGGCCATCTGGATCCCGGCGGGAACCGTCCACGAGCATCGCGCGTACGGCGACACGGATCTCTGTCTGGTGGGTCTTCCGGTGACGGACAATCCCCTTGGCCTCGACCGGCCCGCCGTCCTCGAAGTCGCCCCACTGCTGCGCGAGTTGATCATCGCGTACACCCGGCAGCCCGAGCCGCCCGTCGGCCGCACCGCCGAACACCGCCGCCTGCGGGCGGTGCTCCTCGACCAGCTCCGCCACTCGACCGAGCAGCCCGTCCACGTACCGGCCGCCCGCGACCCCCGGCTCGCCGCGGTGTGCGCCCTCCTCCGCGACGACCCGGCCGATCCGCGGACACTGGCGCAGCTCGGCGCCGCGACCGGCGTCGGCGAGCGCACACTGACCAGGCTCTGCCGGGCCGAACTCGGCATGAGCTTTCCGCAGTGGCGCACCCAGCTGCGCCTGCACCACGCCCTGTGCCTCCTGGCCGACGGAACTCCGGTCACCGTGGTCGCGCACCGCTGCGGCTGGGCGTCGAGCAGCGCCTTCATCGACGTCTTCCGCCGGGCCTTCGGCCACACACCCGGCGCCCGGCGGGCGCGCGGCTGACCACGCGCCGCGCCACCTCCCGCCGTTCCAGACCTACTTGGCCCGGTACGCCCGGAGAAAGGTCCGCACTCCCTCGACGATGAGCGGCCGGACCCGGCTGTCCTCCGCCGGGTTCGCGGAGCCGAACCTGTCGAGCGCGACTCCGAAGGTCAGCGCGATGAACTGGTCGGCCGCGAGCCGGGCGTCGGGCACGTCGAGCAGCCCGTCCGCGGCGAGGGCGGCGAACCGCTCGGCAAGTGCCTCGTCGGGGGTGTCGGCCATGGGGTTCTCGCCCTGGCCCGGCGGGCGGCCGGATCGCGCACGGACCAGGCGTCGCAGCGTCGCGTACTCCGCCGAGTCGAGCATGTCGGTCGCGATGCGCATCGAGAAGGCGACCAGGACGTCCTCGAGGTCGGCGGCCCGGATGCCGTCGGTGAGGGTCTCGTCGACGATGCGCCGGACCGTGGTGATCAGTGACTGGCCGACGACGTCGACCACCGTGCGCAGCAGCGTCTGCTTGTCGCCGAAGTAGTCGTAGACCGTCCGCTTGGACACCCCGGCCCTTGCGGCGACCGCGTCGACGCTGGTCCGGTCGAAACCGTCGGTGAGGAACAACTCGCGGGCCGCGGTGAGGATGGCGGTCCGCTTCTGCGTGGACCCCTCGCGCAGTGTCTTCGTGGTCGGCATGGCTTCACCTTAACGTAACTACACTGCACGGTGTAGTGTAGTCATGGTGAGGGGGCGTGAACCGCCGATCCCTCGCTCGACCAGGCAACGAGGGAAAGGACGTTCATGACCACAACCCTGGCTCCCCCGGTCCGCGTCGGAAAGGCCGCCGTCGCGGCTCTCGGCATGCTGGCGGCGGCCACCGGGTCCCTGGAGTCGGTGGTGACACCGGCGCTCCCGCTCCTACAACGCGAACTCTCGATGAGCCGCGCCCAAGGGGCGTTACTCAGCATCACGTTGCTCATCACCGGCGCTCTCGTCACCCCCGTCGCGGGCATCCTCGGTGACCGCTACGGCGGGAAACGGGTCATGCTCCGGCTGATGGCGGTGGTCTCGGCCGGTGGTCTGGTGTCCTCGTTGGCGCCGAACCTGCCGGTACTGCTGCTCGGGCAGGTACTTGAGGGCGCGATGGTCGGCGCGATGCCACTCTCGTTCATCCTCGTACGCAAGCACCTCGCCAGCGGAGAGTCCCAGGTGGCCATCGGGGTGGTCAGCGGGTTGTTCGTGGGCGGCGGCATGCTGGGCACCCTGATGGCCGGGCCCATCGCGGAAAACCTCTCCCGGCACTGGATGTTCGCGATACCGACGATCGCGATCGTCGGCGCGACCCTGCTGGTCCACCGGCTGATGCCGGACGATCCACCGGCCCGAACGGACGCCAGGATCGACTGGCCCGGTCTGGTTCTCCTGAGCGGCATCCTGCTGACGCTCATGCTCGGACTCTCGATGGCGCCCGAACTCGGCGGTCAGCCGCTCGTGCTCGGCGCCCTGGTCGTGCTCCTGGCCCTCCTCGTGACCGGATGGCTCCGCGTCGAACGCCGGTCACCGTCGCCGATGGTCGATCTGCGCATGGTGGCGCGGCCCGCGGTATGGACCTCCTACGCGATCACCTTCGCCGTCTGCGTAGGCACATCGGCGTCGATGTTTCTCGTCCCGCAGCTGTTCGATCTGTCCGCCGAGGGGTACGGCTTCGGGGCCGACCCCACCGACATCGGGCGCTACCTCCTGCCCGGGGCCGTCGCGGGGGCGGTCAGCGGCCCGCTCGGCGGCCTCGCGGCGCGGCGTTTCGGCTCAAGTGCCGTGGTCACCGCCGGAATCGGCATCATGACGGCCACGCTGGTGGCCATGGCGTTCGTGCACAGCGAGGTCTGGCACCTCGTCGTCGGCAAGGCCCTGATCGCCCTGGCCAGTGGCGTCTGTGTCACGGCGATGGTCGTCAAGACCGCCACGTCCGTCGAGCACGGCAACACCGGCGCCGCCACCGGCCTGGTCCTCGTGACGCGCGTGATCGGCTTCGCCGCGGGCGCACAGGTCAGCGGCGCCTTCCTGGCCGCGGGCACCCGCCCCGGAACGAACGTCCCTGCCGAGTCGGCCTTCGTCATCGGCTTCCTCATCGCGGGCGCCGTCACGGCGCTGTCCCTGTTCGCCGTCCGCACGATGCGCAAAGGAGTCAAGGCATGAGCCCCATCGACCAGTTGACACACGGTCACCAGCCGACGCACAGCCGCAAGTCGACGCGCGGCCACACCGCGGCACAACGCAAGGTCCTGATATCGGGGGCCAGTATCGCGGGCCCCGCCCTCGCGTTCTGGCTCAACCGCCACGGATACGCGGTCACGGTGGTGGAGAAGGCGGGCGCGCCGCGCAGCGGCGGCTACCCCGTCGACGTGCGCGGCACCGCCCTTGAGGTCGTACGGCGGATGGGGATCCTGCCCCGGCTGCGGGAGGCGCACATCGACTCGCGGCGGATGACCTTCCTCGACGGGGACGGCTCCGAGGTGGCCTCCATCAACCCGCATGACGTCGTCGGCAGTGTCGCGGGGCGGGACCTGGAAGTGCGGCGCGGGGATCTGACCGACACCCTGTACGCGGCGGTCCGTGACGACGTGGAGTTCCTGTTCGACGACTCCATCGACACCCTCGACCAGACCGGTCACGGGGTCGACGTCACCTTCGGCGGGGGCAGCACGCGTACGTTCGACATGGTGTTCGGCGCGGACGGACTACACTCACGTACCCGGGAGTCGGTGTTCGGTCCCGAAGAACAGTTCCACCGCTATCTCGGTTACTGCTTCGCCGTGTTCACCATGCCCAACACCCTCGGCCTCTCCCACGAGGTCACGATGTGGAACACCCCGGGCAGAGCCGCGGCTCTCTACGCCGTGGGGGACGGTGACGACGTGCACGCCTTCCTGAACTTCGCCCGGCCACACCCGCCTTTCGCCGTCGACGCGTTCCGCGACCCGGAGGCCCAACGGGACCTGGTCGCGGATGTCTTCGCCGACGCGGGGTGGGAGGTCCCGGGCATGGTGGCCGCCCTGCGCGACGCGGATGACCTGTTCATCGACGTCGTCAGCCAGATCCGGATGCCTCGCTGGTCGAGCGGCAGGGTCGCGTTGGTGGGCGACGCCGCGTATGCACCGTCGTTCCTCACCGGCCAGGGCTCGAGCCTCGCGCTCGTGGGTGCGTACATGCTCGCCGGTTCGCTGGCCGGCCGGGACGCCGCCGCGGGCTTCGCCGCCTACGAGCAGGACACCCGTGCGTTCGTGACGGCGAATCAGGACCAGATCGGCGAGGGTGACGCCACGCTCTTCCCCATCACGGCCCGGGCCCTGGAGCGGCGCAACGACATGCTGCGCAATCTCTCCGCCACGCCCCCCGCGCAGGGGCGCCCGGCCCACTCGGCCCTCACTCTGCCCGAGTTCACGCCGATGAGGTGACTCCGGGCATACGCGCCTCGGCCCTTGTCGTACGGAAGCGCGCAGCGCACGCGGCCGGGGTGGCGCCGAGCTGCGAGGACACCGTCGGACACCTCTTCGTGTCAACTCATGGTTGACACCCGTTCTGCTGTCAACCTACCGTTGACACATGACGCAACCCAAGCAGCCCACCCAGTCGATCCGCCTGGACGACCTGATCCAGGCCATCAAGAAGGCCCACCCGGAAGCGGCCCTGGAGCAGCTCTCCGACGCCGTGATCGCCGCCGACCATCTCGGTGACATCGCCGACCACCTCATCGGCCACTTCGTGGACCAGGCGCGCCGCTCGGGCGCCTCGTGGACGGAGATCGGCAAGAGCATGGGGGTCACCCGGCAGGCGGCCCAGAAGCGGTTCGTGGCCAAGGACCCCGGGGAGATGTCCGATCTCGATCCCCGGCAGGGCTTCAGCCGGTTCACCCCCCGCGCCAAGAACGTGGTCATGGCCTCGCAGGAGGAGGCCCGCGCCGCAGGGAACGACGAGATCGGCCCCGGTCATCTGACGCTCGCCCTCCTGACCGACCCGGACTCCCTCGCCGTGAAAGCCCTGCTCGCACAGGGGACTTCGCCGGACGCGATCCGCGAGAGTGTCACCGAAGCGCTGCCGCCCGCGGTCGGCGAGGTGCCCGACCTCATCCCGTACGACGCCGGGGCGAAGAAGGTCCTGGAGCTCACCTACCGCGAGGCACTGCGACTCGGGCACAACTACATCGGCACCGAGCACATCCTGCTCTCGCTCCTGGAGGCGGAGGGCGGCACGGGCGCGCTCACCGGGCTCGGCGTCGACAAAGCCGTCGCCGAGGCGAACCTCACCGAGGCCGTGGAGGCGATCCGCCGCGCCTCCCTCAACCAGGAGTGACCGAGTCGGACCCGGCCGCGCGGCTGCGCTTCCCGGTTGCCCGCCCCGCGGCCGCGCGCACCCGTGCCGCCTCCCGGACGGCCGCGATGTTCGCCTCGTCCTGCCGGAGCCCCGTGAGCTGACGCGGTTTCACCGCCCGGCTTCCGGGGGCACGTCGGCCGAGGTGTTGTCGGCCTCGATCCTCCGCAGCCGTTCCGCGTCGCAGACGCGCGGGCAGGTGCCGCACGCATCGGCGGCACGGATCGTGTAGTAGAGGCAGCAGCCGAGACGGGTGCGGGTCGGGTGGCGCTCGCCGTCACGGGTCGTCAGATGGCGGAAGGCGGCGCCGCCGGGAAAGGGTGCCACGGGTCCGGGGAGCAGGGCGTCCACCGCTCGCAGCGCCTCGTCCTCCTGGCCGAGCATGCGCCCCAGGTACCAGATCCCGGAGATGAGATCGTCGCCCGCCATGCCCCAGAGCGCCCGCTGTCCGCGCCGCAGTAGTGGCCCCATGGCCGCGAGCAGCGGCCGCATGTGTGCGACGACCGCGGAGCGGAGCTCGGCGCGCAGTGACTCCTCGTCGGCCAGGACCCGCGTTCCGGGGAGCCCGGCCGCCGGGTCGTCCGGGAAGCAGGCGAACGGGCCGGGGGCGATCTCGAAGGCGCCGGACTCCAGATGGACACGTACGTCATCGGGGTGGATCCGCGGCACGCGCCGCTCCAGGTACCAGGCGCCGCTCATCAGCAGGCAGACGGACCAGAGGTAGCCGTGCAGGGCGCGGGACGCGGCGACGTCGGGGCGCGGGGTGTGGTCGTGGCCGGACTGGATGCGTGCGGCCTCAGCCGCGACGAAGGCTGCCAGAGTTTCCTGATTCGACGTCAGTTCCCGTCCGGTGACCCACCCTTGACCCGCGGGCGAGCCAGATTTCGCCACCGTGACAGCGAGCGTCTCGCAGTGCGCGGCCAGCCGCCGATAGGTCGCGGCGAGCAGGGCGGCGGGGCTCAGGGCGGTGGCGTTCGGCGCCAGGTCCGGGGCCACGGGCAGCGGCACTCGTACTCCTTGGAGGGCAGGTCCGACGGTCGTTCGGCGGCGGACTCGTCCGCCACCGACTAGGTAAGGCTTACCTTATTTCTCTTCAACTTGCCGCATCGTCCCCGGCGCGTCGCGGACCGCGCCGTCGCGAGTGATCTGCCCCTCACGGTGAGTTGACATCCTTAGGCATACCTAACCTAAACTCTCACCCCGTGTCCAAGATCGTTCGGGCCGTCCCGCCAGGCAGCCCCTCCGCGCGACGATTCCCCCCGCACCTGCGGCTGTACGTCCTAGCCCGCAACCCCACCGACTCGGTAACCGAAGGCTTTCTGCCCGCCGCACGCGAGCTGGGCCTCGACGTCACGCTTCTCACCGATCACCCGGAGGCACATCAGGGCGGCCTCCCCGGGGAGATCCTCGGATCCCTGGAGATCCTGGAGTGCGACGTACGCGATTTCCGAGCCGTCATCAGCCGCATAGCCGCCCATCACTCCCCCGGTGCGATCTTCACCAACAGCGACCACCTGCAGACTCAAGCGGCCCTCGCCGCCGAGTACTTCGGGCTGCCCGGGAAGGACTGGCGGACCGCGCTGCGCACCAAGGACAAGGCGCAGATGCGGCGCCATCTCGCGGCTGCGGGCGCCGACGCGGTCTGGTCGGCCGAACTCCCCGCGGGCCGGGACCCGGCCGGACTCACGACCCTCGACGTCCCGTTCCCCTGCGTGGTCAAGCCGCGGGAGGGTGTGGCGAGCGAAGACGTGGTGCTGGTCGAAGGACCGGAGCAGCTGGTGCGGCGATGCGCGGAGATCCAGGCGCGTCGGCCGGGGGCTGCGCTGGTGATCGAGGAGTACCTCGCCGGGGAGTTGTGCACCTTGGAGACGCTCGGCGACGGCCGCGTCAGGCATGTACTCGGGGGCTTCCGTACGGAGGTGTCACCGCCGCCGTACTTCATTGAAGAGCGGATGACGTTCGTCCCCGCGCACCCGGATGCGGTGGTGGCTCAGGTCCTTGCCCAACTGGACGCGCTGGGCGTGGGATTCGGGGCCTGCCACACGGAGTTCGTGGTGGCGGCGGGGCGAGCCCGGCTCATCGAGGTCAACTACCGTGCCATCGGCGACCAGTGTGATCTGCTCCTCGCCCAGCTCCTGGGCATACCGCTCTTCGAGCACATCCTCCGTACGCATCTGGGCGAGCCGCTCCCGTCGGACCTGGGCGCACGGTCGGACGGCCGGGCACGGCTCGACTACCCGTGCGCGCGGAGTACCGGAACGCTGACGGCCGCGCCGGGCCGGACCGAAGCAACGGCGGGCGGAGTGCACTTGACGTACCGGCCACTGCGCGAAGTCGGCGAGTACCACGAACTCCACGGCACGAACCGCGACTTCCTCGGGGTCGTACGCGCCACGGGCACGGACCAGTCCGCGGTCGACCGAGCCGTGGCGGACTTCCTCGCCGCGCACCACTGGGAGATCACACCATGACGCGCCTGACGGACGGGAAGCCTTCTGCCACCACGGACACCGACACCGACACCGAGGGCGAGCTCCTGTTACGCGTCCTGAGCGCGCTCCTGCGCGAGGACGTGACGGGATGGCGCACCCGTAGCACGCCGGTGCGGCAGGAGGACGGCTTGTGGCTGAGGCTGCCGGTGGCAACGCGGCAGCACTGCCGTGCGGCCGCCCTGCTGATGCCTGTCCTCGATGACGGCTACCAATCCACGTACGCCGCCCGGCTTCCCCTGCTCCGGCGGGAACCCGACGGGGCCGAACTCATCGACACGGGCAGCGTTCTCGCCGCCCTGCGTGACCTCGCCGACCCCGTCGACCGGGGTGGGTTCGATGCGTTCGCCATGGAGTGCCGGCAGGCGCTCGACGCCCAGCGGCTGCACGCACGGACCAGGTGCGAGGTGGAGAGCCAGCTCTCCGAGCGGTACGGCGGGGACGCCGGTTCCTGGACCGGGCTCGCGGGCGGGCTCGGTTATGACACGCTCGCCGCTCGGGGCGATCACCCCGTGTATCCGACCTCGCGGGGCCGCGCCGGGTTGGGCAGCGCTCACCTTCGCTCCTACGCGCCCGAATTCCACCCCACCTTCGCCCTGCGGCAGCTCGCCCTGCCCCGCGAGGCCGTCACCGTCAGCGGGAGCAACGACTCCTGGCTCTCGCCCCGTGCGGTGGGAGCGCCCGAGCTCGAAGGGAGCCACCTCGTGCTCCCCGTGCACCCTCTGACCGCGGACGGCCCCCTGCGGGACGCGCTGCGGACGGCGGGGCTCGAAGGCCGGGCCCAGCTCGTCGACCGACCCGGGCCCGACGTCGTACCGACCCTGTCGATGCGTACCGTCGCGCTCGCAGCCGACCCCACGCGGCACCTCAAACTGCCGCTCGCCACCGCCACACTGGGGCTGCGCAACCGGCGCACCATCAAGCCGGGCACCCTCACCGACGGCGCCGCGGGCCAGCGCCTGGTCGAAGCCGTCATCGACCGCGAACCCCGGTTCAAGGGGGTCATCCTGCACGCGGACGAGACCCTCTTCGCCCACGCCGGGCATGAACTCGTCGCCGTGCTCCTGCGCCGCTACCCCGCCGGCCTCGAAGACGCCGTCGTCGTGCCGATGGCTGCCCTCATGTGCCCGGCACCCGGCGGCGACCGGCTGCTGATCGACCACCTCGCCGACCGGTTCCACGACGGCGACCCCCTGGCCCTCCTCGACGCCACGCTCGCCCTCCTCTTCGACTGGCAGACCACGCTCTTCGCCCACGGGATCGCCTTGGAGTCGCATCAGCAGAACATCTCTCTGGTGCTGGACCACCCCGCGGGTGGGAGCGGGGGCGGGCCCCGCCGCACCCGGCTACGACTGCTGTTCAAGGACAACGACGGGCCCCGCGTGAACCTCGCGCGACTCCGTGACGCCATGGGCCAACAGGCCCCCGGGCGCGCTGAGTTCGATGACCAGAGGATCTTCGTCGACGGGGACAGGCCCGTGCTCGATGTGTTCACCACCATCACCCTCCACCTCTGCGCGGGTTCCTACGCCTTCGGGCTCGCGCGACACGGCCGCGCCCCGCTGGAGCGACTTCTCCGGCTCGTGCGCGAGCGGCTCGCCGAGGCCGTCGAGCGGCTCGGTTCGGCGCCCGGTGAGCCGGGCGGGCTCCTGCGCGCGCACGTCCTTGACGCGCCGGAGCTGCCCGTCAAGGCGATGGTCACCGCGGGCACCCTGCTCTCCAAGGAGCGCTCCGGAGCCGCCGACATCAACAAGCACTACACGACGGGACCCAACTACCTGCGGCTCGACCACCCGCGGCAGAACTACGCGCGGCCTACGGGAACTTCGTGATGACACTGGTCGAGGAACGAATACCGGGCGTCTCGCGCGCCCCCTGACCGGTACCGCGACCACCTTGCTCGCCACGGCCTCCGTCACTCTTCCCGCCCCGTTCCGCCGCTCGCCCCGCTTCCGCTGGAGCCGTTGATGTCCTTGCCGACCGGCACCTTCACCGCACCGCCCTGGGCGCCCGCCCAGGGCGCCGTCCCCGTCGCCGGGGCCGCCCCGACCTGTCTGCCCAGCGCCGACCAAGCGGTGACGCACACCCTCCTCAACTGCCTGCTGCGCGAGGTCTCGGGCCCCGAGCGCCAGACCGCCGTCGTCGACGGCGACCTCCTGCTCCGGCTGCCGCGCCGCGGGGTCCTCCTGCGTGTCGCGCTGCGCCGCGCGTCCCTCCTCGGCGCCCACCGTTTCACCGGCCCGGTGACCGAGCAGCGGGACGGCACGTGGGTCGAGGTGGACTGGCCGCGCCTCGCCGAGTACACACACGCCGAACTCTCCCTGCGTACGGGCGTCAGCAACGAGGAGTTCCTGCAGCAGATCGCCTCCAGCCACGAAGGCGTCAGCGCCGCGCTCGCCGCCGACCGTCCGGCGCCCGCCATGGTGACGGCCGTCGCCGCACATCCCGCCCCTAAGTGGCTCGCGGACTATCTCGCGTCCGAGCAGTCGCTGCTGTTCGGCCACCGCTTCCATCCCACCCCCAAGGCCCGCGGCGGCGACCTCGCCGACTGGTCCGCGTACGCTCCCGAGACGGCGTCCGTCTTCCCGCTGCGCCACCTCGCCGTACGGGACCACCTCATCGCCGAGGAGTCCACGCGGCCCGGCGCCGCGGCCCCGCTCGACCGCCTCGGGACAGCGCCGGACGGCTACCGGCTGCTCCCGGTGCACCCCTGGCAGTTCGACCTGCTCCGCGGACACCGGGGGCTGCGCGCGGCCCTGGACCGCGGGGATGTCATCGACCTGGGCCCGGGCGGCCACCCCTTCGCGGCCACCGCATCCGTGCGCACGCTGTACGGCGGTGACACCTTCCTGAAGTTCAGTCTGAACGTCCGCATCACCAACTGCGTGCGCAAGAACGCCAGTTACGAGCTGTCGGGCGCCGTCGCGCTCACCCGCGTACTCGAAGGCGCCCTGGACGACCTGACCGCCCGCTTCCCGGGCCACGCCGTGCTCCGCGAGCCCGCCTACCGCAGCCTCGCGCTCCCGGGACCCGACGGGCGCCCTGACCTCTCCCTGTTGGAGGGCTTCGGCGTCATCGTCCGCGAAGGCCTGGCCGCACGGCTCCTACCCGGCACGACACCGCTGCTCGCCGCGGCCGTCGCGGACGAGTACCCGACCGGGCCGGGTCACATCTCGCGGCTCGTCGGGGGCGCGGGACCGCAGCGCACGCTCGACTGGTGGCAGGCGTATCTGCGACTGCTGCTGCCGCCGGTGCTCGCCGCGTACTTCGACCACGGCCTAGTGCTCGAACCGCATCTGCAGAACGTCCTGATCTGCGTCCACGCCGACGGCATGCCCGCTCAGGTGCTCTTCCGCGACCTGGAGGGCACCAAGCTGGTCCCGGAACGCCACGCGGAGACCCTGGCCGCCCTCCCGCCCGAGGTGGCGGGGCCGATGACGTACGACGCGCAGCGCGGCTGGGACCGTGTCGTCTACTGCCTCCTGGTCAACCACGTCGCCGAGCTGCTCGCCGCCCTCGCCGACCTGCACCCGCACACCGAAGCCGCGCTCTGGTCCCATGTCCGGGCCGTCATACGGGAGTTCGCCGACGCGCACGGCTGCCCGCCCCGGCTCGGCGCCCTGCTCGCCGGGGCACCGCTGCCCGCCAAGGCCAATCTGCTCACCCGCTGGGAACGCAGGGCCGACCGGGACGCGGGCTATGTCCGCCTCACCTCACCCTTTCCGCTCTCCGAGCACGTACGGAACCTGGGTGGCCGCACCTACGCACCTTGGAGCACCGTCCAATGACCGCCCCGACTCCCGCCGTACGTGACCGTGCCCTCGGTCTGTCCACGGAGGAACTTCCCGCCTATCTGTACGACCTGACGGCGCTGGAGACACATGCCGCGGCGGTGCGCGCCGCACTCCCCAGGCAGGTCGAGCTCTATTACGCCGCCAAGGCCAATCCGGAGCCCGAGATCCTCGCCGCGCTCGATGCGCACGTGGACGGCTACGAGGTCTCGTCGGGAGGCGAACTCGCCCATGTGGTCAAGGCGGTGGCAGGGCGACCGCTGGCCTTCGGTGGCCCCGGCAAGACCCCGGACGAGCTCACGGCGGCCCTTGAGCTCGGCGTGGAACGCTTCCATGTGGAGAGCGCCTACGAGCTGCGGATGCTGGCCGCCCTCGCCTCCCGTGTCGTGCCGCACAGCCGCGTCGGTGTCCTGCTCCGGTTCAATCTCGACCTCGATGCCGAGTCGCTTGCGGGCAGTTCACTCGCGATGGGCGGGCGCCCCACTCCCTTCGGTCTCGACCCCGCCGACGCGGACTCCGCGGTCTCCTTGTTCACCGACGGCAGCCTGCCCCCACTGCAACTGCTCGGCGTCCATGCTCATTTGGCCAGCGGGCTCGCCGCACCCCAGCAGCTGGCGGTCGCCGAGTCCATCGTGACCTGGTCGCAGAAGCTGGCCCGGCGGCACGGCATCCGCCTGGCGGAGGTGAACGTCGGCGGCGGGATGAGCGTGGACTACGCCGACCCCGCCGCGCGCTTCGACTGGACCGCGTACGGGGAAGGACTGGCCCGACTCCGCGCGGCTCACCCAGGCCTGACGCTCCGTATCGAGCCGGGGCGGGCGCTGACCGCGTACTGCGGCTGGTACGCCACGGAGGTCCTGGACGTGAAGCGCAGCCATGGCGAGGAGTTCGCGGTGGTGCGCGGCGGCACCCACCATCTGCGCACCCCCGCGGCCAAGGGGCACGACCAGCCCTGCACCGTGCTCCCGGCCGGCGAGCCGTGGCCGCACCCCTGGCCCCGGTCCGAGGCACGGCAGGACAGGGTGACGTTCGCGGGTCAGCTGTGCACCCCGAAGGACGTGCTGGCCCGGGGGGTTCCGGTGGCAGGGCTGCGGGCCGGCGACCGTGTGGTGTTCGCGATGGCGGGTGCGTACGCGTGGAACATCTCGCACCACGACTTCCTCATGCATCCGCGGCCCGGCTTCCACTTCCTCTGACCACCCGGCTCACCTGCCCACCGGCTCATCGTCGGCGTCGGCCGGAGCCGGCTCCGGCTCCGGCTCCGCATCAGCGACACCAACTGTGCGCCCCAGGCGCCTAGTACCCCTGAGACCACCGCACCACATTGCGCAGCGGCTCACCACCGGCGAGCCGCTGCCAGTTGTCCACGAACAGGTCGACGATCCGCTTCATCTCGTCGCGTGAACCGCCCGCCGTGTGCTGGGTGAGAATCACGTTCGGGCAGCTCCACAGTGGGTGTCGTGCGGGCAGCGGCTCCTCGCGGGTCACGTCGAGTACCGCGCCGCCGAGCCGGCCGGCGGCAAGGGCGGTGACCAGGGCGTCCTCGTCCGCCAGGGTGCCGCGTCCGGCGTTCACGAAGACCGCGCCGGGGCGCAGCCGTTCGATGCGCCGCCGGTCGAAGAGGTCCGCGGTCTCGTCCGTGCCCGGCAGCAGCCCCACGACGACGTCGAACTCGGGCAGCCTGGCGTCGAGTTCACGCTGGCTGCGGAGGTCACCGTCGCCCCGCGCGAAGTGCGCGACGGAGCAGCCGAAGGGTACGAGGAGCTCGGCGAGGCGCAGGGCGATGGACCCCCTGCCGAGGATGAGGACGTTCGCGTCGGACAGGAGCCGCAGGCCAGGCCGTACGTCGAGCTTCGACCAGGACTCTCCCACGCGGAGCCCGGCCAGCACGTCGACACCGCGGTAGAGCGCGAGGATGCCCGCGAGGCAGGTCTCCGCGACCGGGTCGGCGAAGAGACCGCCGAGGTTGGTGACGGTGAGCCGCTGTCCGATGACCGTCCAGTCGAGGCCCACGTAGGGGTCGATGCCGACGGACGCGAGCTGCAGCCAGCGCAGGTGCGGCGCCTGCTCGATGCGGTCGGCCCTCGGGTTGCCGAGCGCGATGTGGGAGGCGGCGAGTACACGCGCGTCGTCGGCGGATTCGGTGTCCGGTTCGGCGAAATGGACCGGTCCCGGCGCGACGGCGCGCAGGCGCTCCTGCTCGGCGTCGTCGAGCGCCAGCTCCACGTACAGGGCGGCGTCCGGTGGCAGGGTGGTCGGTTCAGAGGCTTGTCGAGCAGGTGGCAGTTGTGGTGCACGGACCATTCCTGATACCCCCGTGGTAAGGAAAGCGCTGGTGAACGCACGTTCACCGAACTTAGGGCTTCCGCTCCACGGGGGTCAACAGTGATCCAGGACAGGCGGTCGCGCGGAGGTCAGGCACCTGTCGTGGAGCCGGGCCTGATGATCATGAGAACGGTGACGGTGGCCCACAGGAGGTTGAACACACCTGTGTACATGGCGAGTTGAGAACTGACGCGCACGCCCACGGCCCCCTCCGCCAACACGCCCGCTCCCGCGGCCTGTTGACCAGCCGTACCGTCGCCGCCTTCCCCGGTCACCGCGTCGAGGGCCGCCTCCTGACGCGGCAGGACGAGGACGATGAGCACCGCGGCCGCCGCGACCGTGAGGATGATCGAGGCGATCAGCCAGGCGCTGCCGAGCACGTTCAGGCTGCTCGCGGTGGCGAATCCGGTGACGGGGACGGCGACGCCGACGAACGCGTACACCGAGCAGATGCGCTGCAACAGGCGCAGCGAGGCGACGGCCGAAGCGTCCCCCGGGTCGGCCTGCGCGCGGCGCAGGGCCGCGGGGAACATGCTGGCGGCGACGGTGACCGGGCCGACGGCGAGGATCGCGGCCAGCACGTGCAGCGTCAGGAAGAACTTGGTCACTGGGCCCTCGGGATTCGAAGAACGGCAGGTGCGAGAAGCGGGCGCGAGAAGCGGCGGGCGCGAGAGACGGCGGAGGTCACAGAGGGCTCCCGACCGGGGCCCGCTCGCCGACATTAGCCAGCGGCCCGCCCCCCGGAACAGTGGCATTAGTGACAGGCTTCGCACAGATACCGCCATCGGGTGCGAGGTCCGTTCACCGGTACGGCCGGGGCTTTTCGCCCGCGTACGCGCTTGGCGGGATCACGGCTCTGCCGTACGTTGCCGCCATGCACACCGTGGCCGTCCTGGCGCTGGACACCGTCATCCCGTTCGACCTGTCCACCCCCATCGAGGTCTTCGGCCGCACCCGGCTGCCGGGCGGTCGGCCCGGCTACCGGGTGCGTATCTGCGCCACCGCGCCCCGGATCGACGCCGGCCTGTTCACCCTCCAGGCGCCCTGGGGTCTGGAGGGGCTCGCGGACGCGGACACGATCATCGTGCCGGGCACCGCCGACGTGACGGGGCCGGTCCCCGACGCGGTGCTCGACGCGCTGCGGGAAGCGGCGGCGAACGGCACACGGATCGCCTCGATCTGCGCAGGCACGTTCACGCTGGCCGCGGCAGGACTCCTGTCCGGGCTCCGCGCCACCACGCACTGGGCGGCCGCGGCCACGCTGGCCGAACGCCACACCGACATCGACGTGGACCCGGACGTGCTCTACGTCGACAACGGGCAGCTCCTGACGTCCGCCGGGGCCGCCGCCGGGCTCGACCTGTGTCTGCATCTGATCCGCCGCGACTACGGCTCCGCCGTGGCCGCCGACGCAGCCCGCCTCTCGGTGATGCCCCTGGAACGCGAGGGCGGGCAGGCCCAGTTCATCGTCTCCGAGGCTCCGCCCGCCCCGCAGGGGTCCGCACTCGAACCGCTCCTGCGCTGGCTGGAGGAGAACGCGCGGCGTGAGCTCACCCTGGAGGACATCGCGGACCGGGCCGGCATGAGCACCCGCACCCTGTTGCGCCGCTTCCGGGATCAGACGGGCAGCACCCCGCTGCAGTGGCTGCACCGCACCCGGATCCGGCAGGCCCAGCACCTGCTCGAAACGACCGGGCACTCCGTCGAGCGCATCGCCGTCCAGGTCGGCTTCGGCTCGCCCACCGCCTTCCGTGACCGTTTCAAGCGCGTCGCCGGAGTCAGCCCGCAGGCCTACCGGAAGGCCTTCCAGTGACGGAAGGCTGTTCAGTGACGCAAGGCCTTCCAGGGACCGCGGGTCGGGTGACGCTCAGGCCTTCCGCGCCTCGACCATGCACCAGCGCGGGCTGCCGTCGGCGCGGCGCCCGAACTCCTCCAGCGCGTGCAACCTCATCGTGAACCCGGCCCGCAGCAGGTCCTCGCGCACACCCCCCAGCGGGAAGGTCCTGTAGTACATGACGAACGGCGGACGCCACAGGCGGTTCCGCACCCGCATCATGCCGTCGAAGCCGAGGAGCGCCCAGTAGAGCGGCGACGTCGGGGGCGGCGGCGCGCCGATGGGGAAGGCGAAGACCCCGCCCGGCCGCAGCGCCCCGCACACCTCGGCGAACAGCCGGGCCCGCTCGGCAGGCAGGAAATGCCCGAAAGCCCCGAAGCTCACCGCCAGGTCGAAGACCTCGGCGAAGGGCAGGGCGCGGGCATCGGCCCGCACCCACTCCACCACGGGCCCACCGTCGCGCGGCGCCACGGCGGCCCGCGCCTCGGTCAGCATCCCGGCGCTGAAGTCGACGCCCGTGACCCGCTCCCCGCACAGCGGCAGCAGGGTCTCGACGCCCGCGCCGGTACCGCAGCAGACATCGAGACCCGCGTCGAACGGCCCGAGGCCCTCCAGCGTGTCCGCGACCGCGTCGAGGATCCGGTCCGGCGTGCGGAAAGGGGTGTGGTCGAACTTCGGGGCCAGCAGGTCATAGCCGTCCTCGATGGAGGAGAGAGCCTGCACGGCCAGTTCGCGGAGTGTGGGTCCCTGGGAGGTGAACACCGTGCCCACCCTAGTCAGCGGCGGACGGCCGGGGGCTCGACCATGGACAAACCTGGGCATATCTTTGGTAGGAGACGGCGGCTCGGCAGAAGGGGGTCGTCATGGTCGAAGAGCTGCTCACAGCGGGGGCCGCGGTGGCGGCCGCCGGTTTTGTGTACGTGGTGACGGCGGCCCGCGTGGTCAAGCAGTACGAGCGGGGCGTGGTGTTCCGCCTGGGCCGGCTGCGGGAGAGCGTCCGGCCGCCGGGATTCACCATGATCGTCCCCGGGGTGGACCGGCTGCACAAGGTGAACATGCAGATCGTGACGATGCCGGTGCCCGCGCAGGACGGCATCACCCGGGACAATGTCACGGTGCGCGTCGACGCCGTCATCTACTTCAAGGTGATCGACGCCGCGGACGCGGTGATCAAGGTCGAGGACTACCGCTTCGCGGTCTCACAGATGGCGCAGACGTCATTGCGCTCGATCATCGGCAAGAGCGACCTGGACGATCTGCTCTCCAACCGGGAAAAGCTCAACCAGGGCCTGGAGTTGATGATCGACTCCCCGGCCGTCGGCTGGGGCGTGCAGATCGACCGGGTCGAGATCAAGGACGTGTCGCTCCCGGAGACCATGAAACGTTCGATGGCCCGGCAGGCCGAGGCCGACCGAGAGCGGCGGGCCCGCGTGATCAACGCGGACGCCGAGCTGCAGGCCTCCAAGAAGCTGGCCCAGGCGGCACACGAGATGGCGGACGAACCGGCGGCGCTCCAACTGCGCCTGCTCCAGACCGTGGTGGCCGTCGCCGCCGAGAAGAACTCCACCCTCGTACTGCCCTTCCCCGTGGAGCTCCTGCGCTTCCTGGAGAAGGCACAGCAGACGCAGGCGCTGTCGCCGGCACCGCCGGACACCGGGGCGGAACCGAAACCGACACGGCCGACGGCGGCATAGGCATGGTCCCGGCCGTTCGGGCCTGAACCAGCTTCGGAGGCGTTCTTGGTCAGCAGCGCATCACCGGGCTTCGACCAGCGTGCAAACCAAACGGGCCGGTGTGGTTCGCGGGACTCCTGAGTTCCGTGATGGCCGGTTACCGCCAGGAGGTCTACCGGGTCGAGCCACGGGTCGGATAGACGTATCGCGGCCGTAGACCCGCCACTCAGCACGAGGAGGCATGCCTCATGACCGGTGCCCGGACCACCACCGCGACCGGCAAGACCCGGTTCGACGACATCTACAACGAGCCTGACCCCCGCGCGTACTTCCGCACGCTCGCCCCCTTGCGGTACGAGATACCGCAGCAGGCTCAAGGCGTCTTCCGGCGCACGCTCGCCCAGCGCTCAGCGGTGCGCGGCACCGATCTGCCCGTCACGGTCCTCGACCTCTGCTGTTCCTACGGGATCAACGCGGCGCTGCTCAACCACGACCTCACGCTCGCGGACCTCTACGCGCACTACACGAGCGCCGAGACGGGCGAGCTCACCCGAGGTGAGCTCATCGAGGCCGACAAGGAGTTCTACGCGTCGCGGCGGCGTGCGGACGCGGTCCCGGTCATCGGTCTCGACACCGCCGACAACGCGACGCGCTACGCCCTCGAGGCGGGGTTGCTCGACGAGGCCTATGCCGAGAACCTCGAGCGTCACCCGCCCAGCGACGGGCTGCGCCGCGCCGTGGCGCGCGTCGGCCTGATCACGGTCACCGGAGGCATCGGCTACATCACCCACCGCACCTTCGACGCGCTCCTCGACGCGACGCGCGTCCCGGTCTGGGTGAGCGCGTTCGTCCTGCGCACGGTGCCGTTCCAGCAGATCCTGGCGACTCTGGACGCCCACGGTCTCGCCACCGACACCGATCCCGAACGGACCTATCCACAGCGGCTGTTCACCGATCTCACCGAGCAGCGCAGTGCGGTGGAGCACGTGCTGGAGGCCGGTGACGATCCCACGGGCCTTGAGGCCGAGGGGCGCTACTACACCCGCCTCCACCAGGCACGCCCCCGGCCTGCGTAGGCTCGCCCGGCGTCCGGCAGACGGCGGTGCTGGGCGTGACGCGGGGCGTGGACGCACCACGCCCCGCACTGCGGCCCGCACCTCTGTCCGCACCACTGTCCGCACCGCGACGGCCGACGGCTGACAGCCGTCGGCCGTCCCGTCCGCTCAGCTGGTGAAGAACTCGCTGACCTGCTCCGCGAACTGCTGCGGGCTCGCCTCGTGCACCGAGTGGCCGACCGGGATCGTGATCAGCCGGGAGTCGGGGATCGCCGTGGCCATGTCGGGGATGCGCCCCTGCGGCATGCTGCTGTCGGGGCCGCCCGCCACGATCAGGGTCGGTGCGACGATCTCGCCGAGCCGTTCGGCCCACTCGGGGTCGGGGTCGAAGATCTGGGCGCGGACCGCCGGGGACACGGGCCAGTCGAAGTCGATGGCCCCGTCGGGGCGCGGAGCGTCGACCATGTCGCGCGGGTAGGGCGGCGGAGTCTCCTCCAGGACGAGTCGCTCGACACGGTCCGGATGCTCCTGGGCGAGCAGATAGGCCACGACGCCGCCCATGGAGTGGCCCACGACGCCCACCCGGTCGAGGCCGAGCTCGTCGAGGAAGCCGAGCACGTCGTCCCGCATCAGCTCGACCGAGTACTCGTCCGGCCAGTCGCTCTCGCCGTGCCCGCGCAGATCGAGCGCGTAGACCCGCCACTCCTGGCCGAGGGTCTGCCCGACCTGCTCCCAGGTCGCCGAGGAGCCGCCGAGCCCGTGCAGCAGCACGACAGGTGCTCCGTACGAGTCGCCCCAGGTCCGATAGGCCAGGCGTACGTCGCCCACATCCACCACTGCGTGATCGTTCATGCCCCTGACGCTACAGCGCCCTGCGCAACCCATTGAGCAGCGGCCCGGACCCATGCTAGAAAGCGCTTGCTCCCCGCCCGGCCCCCGTGCGCCCTCCACCCCTCTCCACCCCTCTCCACCCCCACCCCACCCCCACCATCGGAGACCCCATGCACTCTCCCTGGTCCCGCCGCGCCTTCCTGCTCGGCACCGGCGGCTCCGTGATCGCCCTGCCGGCCTCGGAACTGCTGCCCGCCGACGAGGCGGCAGCGGCGGGAGGTGCGAATGCGGATGCGTACGCGACACTGCGGGCCAAGTGGCGCACCCTCGTACTCGGCGAGGGCTTCTCCCCCACGGCCGAGCCGTTCAAGAGCCGCTTGGCGGAACTCGGCGCCACCGCACGGGAGTTGCGCGCCACCATGACCCCCGCCACGGGCTCCCTGTGGCCGGACGCCTCGTACGCCGACCCTGATCCGGACACCGACCAGGAGTCGTACGGCTACTCCGCGAACGTGGTGACCGGCTACCTCAGGCTGAGCACCATGGCTCAGGCCTACCGGCAGGACGGCACGGGCGTGACCGGCGACGCGGGCCTCAAGGCCGACATCCTCACCGGCCTCGATCATCTGTACACGCAGGTCTACAACGAGAACCAGGCACGGTTCGGCAACTGGTACAGCTGGCAGATAGGCGCTCCGCAGCACCTCCTCGACATCTGCGTGCTGATGTACGACCACCTGTCCACGACCCAAGTGGCCAACTACTGCAAGGCCGTGGACCACTTCGTGCCCGACTCGGCGGTGGGCAGCTACACCGGGACGAGCACCGGAGCCAACCGCGTCGACCTGTGCCGCGTGCTCGCGCTGCGCGGGGTCGTCGGCGGCTCCTCCGCGAAGATCGCGCTCGCCAGGGACGCGCTCTCCCCCGTCTTCCCGTACGTGACGACCGGCGACGGCCTCTACACCGACGGGTCGTTCATCCAGCACACCACCGTGCCCTACACCGGGTCGTACGGATCGGTCATGCTGGGCGGCCTCGGGATGCTCTTCTCCCTGCTGCGCGGCTCCACTTGGGAGGTCACGGACGCCAAGAAGCAGATCATCTTCGACGCCGTGGAGAAGGCGTGGGCCCCCTTCATCTACAACGGGCTCGTCATGGACGGCGTCGCGGGGCGGGCCATCAGCCGCGGCCTCGCCGCGGCTGACGCCAAGAAGATCCAGGCGGACGATCACCGGCGCGGCCACCCCATCATGTCGGCCGTGGTGCTCCTGGGGCAGGGCGCGAGCGCGGCCGAGAACGCGCGCTGGCGCGGCCTGGTCAAGGGCTGGATGCGGCGCGACTACTACAGCCCACCCCTGAGCGACTCCTCACTCGGCCTGACAAGCCTGGCCAGACTGCAGGGAGTTGCGGACGACGCGTCGGTGACCGCCATCGCCGAGCCCATCGGTCACCGCCTCTTCCCGAACATGGCCCGCGCCACGCACCGACGCCCCGGCTGGGCGGCGTCGATCAGCATGGCCGATCCCCGCATCACGTACTACGAGACGGGCAACGGCGAGAATCTGCGCGGCTGGCACACCGGCTCGGGAATGCTCTACTGGTGGGGCGACAGCTACGCCAACGGGCAGTACAGCGACGCCTTCTGGCCCACGGTCGACCCGTACCGACTGCCCGGCATCACGGCGTCGCGCAAGGTGCTCGCGGACGCGGCGGGCGGCGACTGGGGTGCGTCCTTGCCGGACGTCAAGTGGGTGGGCGGAGCGAGCGACGGCCAACGTGCCTCCATCGGCCAGTACTTGAAAGGGCTGCAGAGCACGCTGCGCGCGAAGAAGTCGTGGTTCTGCCTGGACGACTCGGTCGTCTGCCTGGGCGCGGGCATCGTCTGCACGGACGGCGCGGCGGTCGAGACGACGGTCGAGAACCGCAACCTCGGCCCGACGGGCACCACTTCCTTCCAGGTGGACGGCGCGGCCAAGCCGACCGGCACTCCTTGGTCGGCGACGCTCACCGGCGCCAAGTGGGCGCACATAGGGGGCCACGGCGGCTACGTCTTCCCCGGCGGCGCGACGGTCAAGGCCCTGCGCGAGGAACGCAGCGGCAGGTGGAGCGACATCAACAAGGGCGGTGCCACGACCGCGATCGCCCGCAAGTACCTCACGATGTACGTCGACCACGGCACCGCACCGACGAACGGGACGTACGCCTACGCCCTGCTGCCGGGTGCGAGCGCGGCACAGACGGCGGCCCGGTCGGCGGACACCGGATGGGTGCGGATACTCGCCAACTCCGACCGCCAGCAGGGTGTTTCCGTGCCGTCCCTCGGCTTCACCGGGGTCAACTTCTGGTTCGGCGGCACGGTCGGCACGGTGAACGCGAGCGCACCCTGCTCCGTGCAGATCAGCGAGAGGAGCGACGGCACCGCGGTCATCTGCGTCAGCGACCCGATGCGCGCGCAGGCCTCCCTGGCCCTCACCTGGAACCGCGCCGTCTCCGCGGTGACGGCCAAGCCCGCCACGGTCACCTCGGCGGTCACGGGTGCGTCCCTGAAGCTGACCTTCGGGGATCTCAGCGGGACGAAGGGCGCCACCCAGCGGATCACGGTGAGGCTGGGCTGATGCCCGATCGGGCTGTCCCGGGGCCTTACCACCGATGCTTTCCGGTCGACCATCGATTCCGGTAGAAAACCGAAACAACTGTCGTCGCAGGTCAGGCGGTCGTTCTGCCTTGCACCATCGCTTCCGGTCCACATGTTGGACACCCCTCGCGCGCCTTCCCGCGCCTCCGGCGCCCGCCCTGAGCTGCCCGAACAGTCATCCGGCGCCCGCTGAGCGGACACATGCATCCGGAAATCGACCATACATTTGGAACTCACTCTCCGCACCGGCAAGACTCCAGTCCGCAACCACCCAACACACCCGCATCAAAGGAGACTTGACGTGCGTTTCTTCCTCAAGACGGTGGGCGCCACCGCTGTCGTGGCCGCCTGCGTGATGTCCGGAACCGCTGGCACGGCGCAGGCTCAGCCCCAGGCCGCCGCCAGCCTGTACGCGCCCTCGTCGCTGGTCCTCGCGGTCGGCCAGGGCGAAGAGGCGGACACCGCGATCATGCAGCGCGCCGTGACCCTGACCTGTACGCCCAAGGCCTCGGGCAGCCACCCCTCGGCTTCCGCGGCCTGCGCCGAACTGCGCGCGGTGAACGGGGAGTTCACGCAGTTGGTGGGCAAGTCACCCGGCATGATGTGCACGAAGGAGTGGAAGCCCATCGTGGTCACCGTGGACGGCGTGTGGCAGGGCAAGCGTGTCGCGTGGAACAAGACCTTCGGCAACAGCTGCGAGATGCGCGCGAGCATCGCGGGAGGCGCGGCTCTCGCGTTCTGACCCCTCCTACGCCGCGATCCGAACGCTGACGTCCCCGAGAAATCCGCCCGGCGAGAACACCGGGCGGATTCTTCTCTTCACGTCTCGATCCGGCATGTCGATCCGGCCGATCGCCGTTCGTGTAGACAGTGAAGAGACCGGCACCGTGCCGGTCACGGGGCGATCCGCCAAGGAGAGTCAGTCATGAACCAGTACCTGATCAGCATCTACCAGCCCGACGGCGGCGTACCGGAGCCGGAGGTCCTCGAACCGATCATGCGTGACGTCGAAGCGGTGAACGCCGAGCTCAGGGAGGCGGGCGCCTGGGTGTTCGCCGGGGGCCTCTTCCCGCCGAGCACGGCGACCGTACTGCGCCTCAAGGACAACGAGGTGCTCACGACCGACGGACCGTACGTCGAGGGCAAGGAGCATCTGGGCGGTTTCACCGTCATCAGGGCGGCCGATCTGGACGAGGCGCTCGCGTGGGGCGAGAAGGTGGCCCGTGCCATCACCCTGCCCGTCGAGGTCAGGCCGCTGCAGCACGGATCCTGCTAGTGACGCCGGATCCCCCGGAGTCCGGTCGACGCCCCCCGCAGGCCACGTCGGGCCCTCCCCCGGAGGTCACCTCGGACGTGATCGAGCGGGTGTTCCGTAAGGAGTACGGGCGCGCGGTGGCCGTCCTGGTCCGCGTCTTCGGCGACATCGACATCGCCGAGGAGGCGGTCCAGGAGGCGTTCGCCACGGCGGCGCAGCGGTGGCCGTCCGCCGGCCTGCCGCCGAGCCCGGCCGGCTGGATCATCACCACCGCCCGCAACCGCGCGATCGACCGCCTCCGCAGGGAGGCGTCCCGCGAGGACCGGCACGCGCAGGCCGCCCTGCTGCACGTCCACGAGGCACCGGCCTGGGAGGGACCCGTGCGCGACGACCGACTGCGTCTGATCTTCACCTGCTGCCACCCGGCGCTCGCCCCCGCGGCGCGCGTGGCCCTCACACTGCGCCTCCTTGGCGGCCTGACCACCACGGAGATCGCCCGCGCCTTCCTGGTGCCCGAACCGACGATGGCCCAGCGGATCGTGCGGGCCAAGGGGAAGATCCGCGACGCGCACATCCCGTACCGGGTCCCGAGGGAAGCTGATCTGCCCGAGCGGCTTCGGGCCGTACTCGCCGTCGTCTATCTCGTCTTCAACGAGGGGCACACGGCCAGTGCGGGGGACGCGCTCGTCCGCGACGACCTCTGCGCGGAGGCGATCCGCCTGGGACGGCTCCTGACCGAGCTGATGCCCGACGAGCCGGAGGCCCTTGGTCTGCTCGCGCTCATGCTGCTCTCCGAGTCGCGGCGGGAGGCGAGGACCACCGCGGACGGCGGGCTCGTCCTCCTCACCGACCAGGACCGTGGCCGCTGGGACCGCGCACTCATCGCCGAGGGCCAGGAGCTCGTGCGGCGCTGCCTGCGCCGGGGCCTGCCGGGGCCGTACCAGATCCAGGCCGCGATCAACGCGGTGCACAGCGACGCGCCGACCGCGGCCGAGACCGACTGGGGCCAGATCCTCCAGCTGTACGACCAGCTCCTCGCCGTGGCCCCGAGTCCGGTGGCGGCCCTCAACCGCGCCGTCGCGGTGGCCGAGGTCAAGGGCCCCGCCGAAGCGCTGACCCTCGTGGACGACCTGGCCCTCGACACCTACCACGTCTTCCACGCCATCCGCGCCGACCTGCTCCGCCGCCTGAACCGCCCCGACGAGGCGGCGCGCGCGTACGACGCCGCACTGGCGCACACCGACAACGCGGCCGAGCGGTCCTTCCTGCTCGGCCGCCGGCAGGAGGGGCCACCCCCTCGGCTAACCTGACCCATGCCCATGGTCCACGCCGAGGAGATCGACACCGCCCGCCTCGTCCTCGTACCTCTCCGGGTCGAGCACGCCGACGAGATGGCGACTGTGCTCTCCGATCCCGCTCTGCACACGTTCATCGGCGGCTCTCCCGACGAGCCGGAAGCCCTGCGTGCGCGCTACCGGCGGATGACCGCCGGGTCCCCCGATCCCGCGGTCTCCTGGTGCAATTGGGTGCTGCGGCTGCGCGACGAGGAGTGCCTCGTCGGGACCGTGCAGGCGACGGTGGCGCCCGCCGACGACGGCAGCGGTGCGCTGGTCGCGGAGATCGCCTGGGTCGTGGGAACTCCTTGGCAGGGGCGGGGCATTGCCGTGGAGGCGGCCCGCGGCCTGGTCGGCTGGCTGGCTGGCCGGGCGACCGGCGGTGCGAGGCATCACCGCCCACGTCCATCCGGACCACCGGGCATCGGCGGCCGTGGCCACCGCCGCGGGGCTCGCCCCCACGGACGAGTGGCGGGACGGCGAGGTCAAGTGGCTGCGCTCACTGGGGGATTGATTGACGCGAGGCGGCGGTGACGCGCGCGGGACGCCTCAGCGTCGGCCGCGGAACGTGCGGCGCAGGTCGTCCACCCAGGCCTCGGGAATCTCCCACGGGATGAAGTGACCGCCGCTCGCGTGCGCGGTGAGGTTCACGTGCCGGTACCACTCGGCCCGGTCACCGGCGAGCCAGCTCTCGACGCGCTGCTCGGTGGTGGTGACACCGGGCGGGTTCTCATGGGCGACGAAGGTGATGCCGGTGGGCGCCTCGATGACCGGCTGCCGGTCGTGCGAGGGCGTCCAGGGGTAGCGGTTGGCGTTGGCGTAATAGCGCACGGACGTGCCGATGGTGTTGTTCACCCAGAAGATCATGGCGTGGGTGAGCAGGTCGTCCTTCGAGAAGACGCTCTCCACGTCGCCGTGGCTGTCGCTCCATTTCTCCCAGCGCTCCAGGATCCAGGCGAGCAGGCCGACCGGTGAGTCGCTGAGACCGTAGGACAGGGTGCTGGGTCCGAGGACGTGTACGGCCAGGTGGGCGGCGAAACGCCGTTCCAGGGAGAGGAGTTGGCGGTGCGCGGGTTCGGGCAGGCCCTCGGGGATCGGCTGTCCGCCGCTGAGGTCCCAGCCCCGGTCGCCGTTGAACATGGTGAGCTTTTGACCGGAACCGATGTGGATGCCGTGCAGTTCGGCCGCGTACTTGTGACCGAGCTGACCCGCGATGAGAGCGCCGATGTCACACCCCCCTGCGGCGTACTTCCGGTGGCCGAGCGTCTCGGTCATCAGGGTGTGCCAGAGGTCGGCGACCTTCCAGAAGTTCATGTCGGGGTGGTCCGGCAGCGGTGTGGAGAAGCCGAAGCCCGGCAGGGAAGGGACGATGACGTCGAACGCGTCGGCCGGATCGCCGCCGTACGCGGCGGGGTCGGCGAGCGGGTCCACGACCTTGGACCAGTGCCAGAAGGTCCAGGGCCAGCCGTGCGTGAGGATCAGCGGGGTGGGGGCGGGGCCGACGCCGGGCCTGCGCATGAAATGCACGGGCACGCCGTCGACCCGCACCCGGTAGTGCTCGTAGGAGTTGATCGCCGCTTCGGCCTTGCGCCAGTCGTAGTGGTGGAGCCAGTACTCGGCCAACTCCTGGAGGTAGCCGCGGCGGACGCCGTAGTACCCGTCGTCGTTGCCGACGTCGTCGGGCCACCTCGTCAGCCGCAGCCGCGCCCTGAGGTCGTCGAGCACCGCGTCGGGGACGTGGATGGGCTCGGGCGTCAACGGGAAGCGCGCTGCGGCTGACATCAGGAATCGGGTTCCTTCCGAGGAAGTGGGTCAGTACGGGCGGTCGCCCGCGATCGCGACGCGTTCGGCCACGCGGCGGTGCGGGGCGTAGTCGTCGACCGCGTAGTGCTGGGTGGAGCGGTTGTCCCAGAAGGCGACGTCACCCGCCTGCCAGTGGAACCGCACCTGGTACTCCGGGACCTGCGCCTGCCGCACCAGGTAGCTCAGGAGCCGGTCGCTCTCGGCCCGCTCCATGCCCACGATGTGCGTGGTGAAGGACGTGTTCACGAAGAGCATCTTCCGCCCGGTCTCCGGGTGCCTGCGCACGACGGGGTGCGTGACGGGAGGGAACTGCTCCTGGAGCGGGATCAGCTTCTCGGGTCCGTAGAAACGGACGAAGCCGGGTATGAAGTCGTGCACCGCGTGGGCGTCCTCGATGCGGGCCTTCACCTCGTCGGGGAGGTTGTCGTACGCGGCCGCCATGTCCGCCCACATCGTGTCGCCGCCCACCGGCGGCACCTCGCGCAGCTGCAGGACGGCGCCGAGCGCGGGGCGTTCGCGGAAGGTGACGTCGGCGTGCCAGACGTTCTCGTACGTGGGTGTCGCGCTGCCGCCCTTGTCGAACCGCACGACGTCCTCGGCCGAGCCGCGCGCCAGCAGCGGGTTGGTCTCCAACTCGCCCCAGTTGAGGGCGAAGGCGCGCTGCTGCTCGGAGGTGATTCCGGCGCCCCGGAAGAAGAGCACCTTCCACTCCAGGAGGGCGCGGTTGAGTTCCTCGCGCAGGGCGGGCGTGAGCGGCCGAGCGAGGTCGACACCACGGATCTCGGCGCCGATGAGGCGCCCCTGGGGGACGACGTCGATCAGTTCGTACGGGCGCTCTTCCCAGCCCTCGGGGACGCGGCGCAGGGTGCGGCGGCCTTCGTACATGCCGTCGGCGGGTACGCGGGCGTCACGCAGCGTGGGAGAGGCGGGGGCGGCAGGAGAGACGGCAGGGGAAACCACGGCCATGGTGATCCTTCAGTTGTGAGTGAGCGGGCGGCGTCACGGAGAGGAAACTCCGGACGGCTGGAGACGAATCCCCGGGCAGCTAGCGACCCGATCGCTCGCACCCACAGCGCCACGGAACCTGGAAGGTCCTCGCGGCGGCGGTCAGGTGCTGGATCATGCGGCCATTGTGTATGGCTATGCCTCGCGGAGCAAACCCTCGTACGCGCACCATCCCGTGACTCACGACCGGGTGAACCTGGGACGGATCACCAACGGGCACACCCTCAGGGGTGGTTGGGGAAACGGGGCAGGGCGGGCGGCATGACATCGGACACCCCACCGCCCGCGAGACGGCCGGATGACGCATGATCGGACGTGCGCGAGTCACCCACCACCGGATACGTGTCACCGGACACGTACCACCAGAGAGGACCTCCCCATGGAAGACCGCTTCGACGTCGTCGTGCTCGGAGCAGGACCCGGCGGCTATGTGGCCGCCATCCGCGCCGCCCAGCTGGGCAAGCGGGTCGCGGTCGTCGAGGAGAAGTACTGGGGAGGTGTCTGCCTGAACGTCGGCTGCATCCCGACCAAGGCGCTGCTGCGCAACGCGGAGCTGGCCCATCTGTTCACGCACGAGCAGAAGACGTACGGCATCAAGGTCGACGGGAACGTGTCCTTCGACTACGGCGAGGCGTTCAACCGCAGCCGCACGGTCGCGGACGGCCGCGTCAAGGGCGTCCACTTCCTGATGAAGAAGAACAAGATCACCGAGTTCGACGGCCGGGGCACCTTCCTCGACGCGAACACGCTCCAGGTCGCCAAGTCGGACGGCTCCACGGACACGATCACGTTCGAGAACTGCATCATCGCCACGGGCGCGACGCCGAAGCTGCTGCCCGGCACGCGGCGTTCCGAGCGGGTCGTGACGTACGAGGAGCAGATCCTCGCCGACTCCGTGCCGGAGTCCATCGTGATCGCGGGCGCGGGCGCCATCGGCATCGAGTTCGCCTACGTCCTGCACAACTACGGCGTGAAGGTCACGATCGTCGAGTTCCTGGACCGTGTCGCGCCCCTGGAGGACGCGGACGTCTCCACGGAGCTTGCCAAGCAGTACCGCAAGCTCGGCATCGACGTGAAGACCTCGACCCGCGTCGAGTCGATCGACGAGTCCGGCGCCAAGGTCAAGGTCACGGTGACGGGCAAGGACGGCAAGCAGGAGGTCCTGGAGGCGGACAAGGTCCTCCAGGCCATCGGCTTCGCGCCGAACGTGACGGGCTTCGGTCTGGAGGCGGCGGGCGTGGCGCTGACCGAGCGCGGCGCCATCGACATCGACGGGCGCGGGCGGACGAACGTGCCGCACATCTACGCCATCGGTGATGTCACCGCGAAGCTGATGCTCGCGCACACCGCCGAGGCGATGGGCGTCGTGGCCGCCGAGACCCTCGCGGGCGCCGAGACGATGGAGCTCGACTACCCGATGATCCCGCGCGCCACCTACTCCCAGCCGCAGATCGCCAGCTTCGGCTGGACCGAGGCGCAGGCCAAGGAGAAGGGCTTCGACGTCAAGGTCGCCAAGTTCCCGTTCATGGCGAACGGCAAGGCGCACGGCCTCGGCGACACCGTCGGCTTCGTGAAGATCATCAGCGATGCGCGGTACGGCGAGATCATCGGCGCCCATCTGATCGGCCCGGACGTCACCGAGCTCCTGCCCGAGCTGACCCTGGCCCAGCAGTGGGACCTGACCGTGCACGAGGTCTCCCGCAACGTGCACGCGCACCCGACGCTCGGCGAGGCGGTCAAGGAAGCGGTGCACGGCCTGGCCGGGCACATGATCAACTTCTGACGTCGCGCGCGGCCCTCGCGGGCTCCGGGCGCGCTCCCGCCCTTGCGCCGAACGGCTCAGGTGGCGGGGCCGCCCGGTCCGGAAGATCCTTGGTCAGGACGCATCGTTACGCCTCGGGGGCGACGAGAGGCAGCAGCCGATGTTCTCTGGCCTGGGCCGATTCGTGGTCCGTCGCCCGTGGTGGATCATCCTGGCGTGGGTCGTGGTGGCCGGTGCCGTGATCTCCCTGGCGCCCAAACTCACCTCCAGCAGCGACGAGGCGAGCTTCCTCCCGGACCACTACGAGTCCATTCGCGCGGCGGACGTGCAGGAAGCGGAGTTCCCCAAACAGCAGAACGTCGGCGCGATCATCGTCTTCCAGCGCTCCGACGGCGGAAAGCTGACGGCGGCCGACTCCGCGGACGTCACCCGCGTCTCCAAGGATCTGCAGGCCAAGAAGATCCCCCAGGTGCAGGCGGTCGTGCCCGGCGCGGTCTCCCCCAACAAGCTCGTGCAGACGTCGGTCGTCGCGATGCCGAAGATCACCAACCCCGAGGACACCGCTCAGCAGGACGCGGTCGAGGATCTGCGCTCGGACCTCAAGCCCGAGCTGAAGGGCACGGACCTCTCGGCCGGGATCACCGGCTCCGCCGCCCAGGCGCTCGACGAGAGCGACGCGTCGGAGCGGGCCGGGATCCTCGTCGGGGTCGGCACCATCGTGATCATCATCGTGCTGCTTCTGGTGATCTTCCGGAGCCCGATCATCGCGCTGCTCCCCGTGGTCCTGATCGGCCTCATCTCGCCGATGGCGACGGGCCTGATCGCCTCCGCCAACAAGGCCTTCGACATGAAGGCCGACTCCTCCATCCAGGAACTGCTCACCGTCGTCCTGTTCGGCGTCGGCACGGACTACATCCTGTTCCTGCTCTTCCGCTACCGAGAGGCCCTGCGGGCCGGCGAGGATCCCAAGGGCGGCATGGTGCATGCCGTCGAGCGGGTCGGTGAGGCGATCACCTCGGCCGCGGGCGCCGTCATCGTGGCGTTCGCCGCCCTCACGCTCTCCTCGCTCGGCATGCTGCGGTCCATGGGCCCCGCTCTGGCCATCGCGGTCTTCGTGACGCTGCTCGCCGGGCTCACGCTGGTCCCCGCCGTCGTCTCGCTGCTCGGCACGAAGGTGTTCTGGCCCTCGAAGTCGTGGCAGCGGGAGCCGCAGGGCACCGGCTTCGCGCGCCTCGGCGCGTCCATCGCCCGTAAGCCCGCCGTCTGGGCCCTGGTGTCGGCGCTGTTCATGGGCGCGCTCACCCTCGGCGCGCTCGGCTACAAGGCCAACTTCGACCTGGCGGGCTCCTCGCTGCCCAAGGACAAGGAGTCGATGGTCGCCCTGAAGAACCTCCAGAAGGGCTTCCCCGCGGGCACCACCGACCCGACCTTCGTCTACCTCACCTCGACGGACGACGGGCCGCTCCCGAAAGCCCAGACGGCCGCATTCCGAGGCCAGTTGGACGAGGTAAGCGGCGTGGGCGAAGTCACCGCTCCCCGTCTGAGCCCGGACGGCGCGACGGCGTCGTACTCCGTGGTGCTCTCGGTCCCGCCCGCGTCCGACACGGCCCTGGAGACCGTCAAGGACCGCCTGCGGCCGATCGCCCACGAGGACGCGCCGGCCGGCACCGAGGCGCTCGTCGGCGGGACGACGGCGGTGTACGTGGACATCAACAAGGCCGTGGACCGCGACTACTCGGTGGTCTTCCCGGTGGCCGCGCTCGCCATCATGGTCATCCTCGGCCTGCTCCTGCGGAGCCTGGTGGCTCCCTGGTACCTGATGCTGTCGGTCGCGCTCGGCTTCGGCGCGACCCTGGGCGCGACCTCGCTGCTGTTCCAACAGGTCGGCAGTCAGCCCGGGTTGATGTTCATGCTGCCCGTGATCATGTATCTGTTCGTGGTCGCCCTCGGCACGGACTACAACATCCTGATGGTGTCGCGGCTGCGCGAGGAGGCCCGCGCGGGCCGCGGCCCGCACGACGCGGCGGGCACGGCGGTGCGGCACTCGGGCCCGACGATCGGCTCGGCGGGCGTGATCCTCGCGGGCACGTTCGCGACGCTGATGCTCGCGGGCAACTCGACGCTCTCCCAGATGGGCTTCTCCCTCTCCTTCGGCATCCTCATCGCCGCCTTCGTCATGGCGATGATCTTCACGCCCGCGCTGACGGCCCTCATCGGGCACGCGGCGTGGTGGCCGGGGCACGGGGACGAGAAGAAGCGCGACAAGGACGACCCGCCCCCGACGCCGCCCTACACGCCATCGCCGTAAGCCGCCGAGAGCGCCTGGGCGTCCGCGTACGAGGGCAGGTCCTCCGGCACCGCGCCCCCGCGGGCGATCGAGCGCGCCGCCTCGACGGCTCCGTGCAGCGCGGCGCGGAACAGCAGCGAGCCGCTGCTCACCCGGCGCACGCCGAGCTCCGCGAGGCGCCTGTACGTCAGGGCGCCCGGCGCGAAGAGGATGTTCAGCGGGGCGTCGGCCAGCCCGTCGACCAGCCCCCCGATGACCTTCTCGTCCTGGAGGCCGGGCACGAACACACCGTCGGCGCCCGCCAGCTGGTAGTCAGCGGCCCGGCGCTCGGTCTCGCCCGCTCCCCCGGCGCGCAGCCAGTACGTGTCGGTGCGCGCGTTGACGAACAGGTCGGGGGCGCTCTCCTTGACGGCCCGGATCAGCTCGCACTGCAGGGCCGTGTCGGTCAGCGTCCCGTCCGGGCGGCCGTCCTCGATGTTCACGCCCACCACTCCCGCCCCGACGAGCTCCGCCGCGAGCGCCGCCACCTCCCCGGGCCGGTCGCTGAAGCCGCCCTCGATGTCCACGGTGATGAGCGCGGGCAGCCGGGCCAGGCCGTGGGCGAGACGCAGGGTCTCCTCCCGTGTGCCGCCCGTGGCGTCCGCCTTGCCGACGGCTGCCGCCACCCCCAGGCTGGTGGTGCCGATCGCCGGGAAGCCGCCGTGGGCGAGCGCCGCCGCCGAGGCGTGGTCCCAGGCGTTGGGCAGCAGCAGGGGCTCGCCGGTGCGGTGCAGGGCGCGGAACTGGTCGGCTCGCTGTGCGTACGTCGTCATGGTCGGACCGTACGTCGTCATGGTCGGACCGTACGTCGCTTCGACAGGGCGTGAAAATTGTTCCGGCGTAATGTCGAGAACGGGTCGTCCGCTCCGACGTCCCCTGTGAGAGTTGCCCACAAGGGGTGACCACACCGCACAGCCGAGGAGCGACATCATGAAGTACCTGGTGATGGTTCAGGGAACGCAGGCGGACTACGAGGCGCAGAGCGGCAAGGGCAACTCGACCAGCCCGGCGTGGAGCGAGAAGGACCTGCAGGCGATGTTCGCCTTCATGGGCGCGCTCAACGACGACCTGGCCGAGTCCGGCGAGATCGTCGACGGGCAGGGCCTCGCCGAGCCCGCGCAGACCCGTCTTGTCGACGTGGACAAGGACGGCCGGCCGGTCATCACGGACGGCCCCTACGGCGAGACGAAGGAGGTCCTCGCCGGGTACTGGGTTCTCGACTGCGCGAGCCTGGACCGCGTCACGGAGATCGCCAACCGCATCCAGCAGTGCCCCGTTCCCGAGGGCGCGCCGAACTACCCCGTCGTGATCCGCCCCATCATGAGCGGCCCCGACGAGGCGTGCTGAACGGCACCGCCGTGGTCGAGGACCTGCTGCGCCTCCACGCGCCGCAGGTCCTCGGCGCGCTCGTACGCAGGTACGGGCACTTCGGCGAGGCCGAGGACGCCGTGCAGGAGGCTCTGCTCGCCGCGGCCCGGCAATGGCCCGAGCAGGGTGTTCCGGAGAATCCGCGCGGCTGGCTGATCAGGGTCGCGTCGCGGCGGCTGATGGATCAGCTGCGCAGTGACGAGGCGCGGCGCAGACGTGAGGAGGAGGCCGCCCAGCTGTCGCCCCGGGACGCCCTCACGGCGCCCGCGCCGGGCGAGAGCCGCGCGCCCTCCGACGACGACACCCTGACCCTGCTCTTCCTGTGCTGTCATCCGGCGCTGAGCCCGGCCGCGCAGGTCGCGCTCACGCTGCGCGCGGTCGGCGGCCTGACCACGGCCGAGATCGCGCGTGCGCATCTCGTTCCCGAGGCGACGATGGCGCAGCGCATCAGCAGGGCGAAGGCGAAGGTCAAGGGGGTGCCGTTCCGGCAGCCGGGCCCGGAGGACCGCGATCAGCGGCTCGCGGTGGTGCTCCAGGTGCTCTACCTCATCTTCAACGAGGGATACACGGCGACGTCCGGCAGCGCCCTGCACCGCTCTGACCTGGCGCGCGAAGCGATCCGGCTCACCCGTTCCGTGCGTACGCTGCTGCCCGGTGACGGCGCGGTGACCGGACTGCTCGCGCTCATGCTGCTCACCGAGGCCCGCAGCGCGGCCCGGACCGGACCGCACGGGGAACTGATCCCGCTCGACGAGCAGGACCGCTCACGCTGGGACCGCCGCGCGATCGAGGAAGGCTCCGCGCTGGTCGAGAAGGCCCTGTCCCAAGGCCCGGCGGGCGTCTACCAGTTGCAGGCGGCGATCGCCGCGCTGCACGACGAGGCCACGCGCGCCGACGACACCGACTGGCCGCAGATCCTGGCCCTGTACGACATCCTCGTACGGCGTGCTCCCGAACCCATGGCCGAACTCAGCCGGGCCGTGGCCTTCGCGATGGTCCACGGGCCACGCGCCGGGCTCGACGAGGTCGCGACGCTCGAGGACCGGCTGGCGGGCCACCACCGGCTCGATGCCGTGCGCGCCCATCTCCTGGAACGGGCGGGCGAGACGGACGCGGCCCGCGCCGCCTACCAGCTGGCGGCCAAGCGCACCCTGAGCGTCCCCGAGACGCGCTACCTGCAGATGCGCGCGGCCCGCCTTTCGTCGACGTGAGTACCCTCCCGGCACGTAACGCAGCTCACAGCCGTGGGGCTGCCACCTGGGAACATCGGTGGTTGGTTCACCGTTGAACAGTACGTAGGTCCCGATCGCGATTCCCCCGTCCGGTCGGGGCCTACCTCTCTTTCCGACCGTTCATGTCGAGTCCGGTCCGTTTCACGCCTTCGAGCGTGAATATGCCAACCGCACCGCGCGGCACACCCCCAGGACGGCATCATGCGTTCATGGACGGTGCCAAGCCTGTGCAGGTCTTGTTCACACCCGACGAGTACGCAGCGGTCCAGCGGAACGCGGACCAACTCGGCCTTACGGTCGATGAGTTCATACGCCGGGCCGCGACCGTCGACGCCACGGATCTCCCCTGCCCGAACGCCGGGGCCCGGCGCGGCTCCGACGCTCCGGTGACCGTGCCGCCGATCCGCCGCAGCGTCGGCCCGGACGGCGCGCCCGCGCTCCAGCGCTTCCTCGACACCCTCGCGACCACGGCGGCCGCGGTGGAGCCCGCCCCCGAGGAACGGGTGCCACCTCAGCCGACGGTCCGCAGCTGCTCGGGGCAGTGAGAGCCGGGTCCTCCCCGGATCAGTCCAGGGAGATCTCCGGCTTGTACATCTCGAGCCAGAGCGCCAGGTCCAGCGTGCGTTCGAGGCCACGCCGGGACGCCTGCGTGATCTGGGGTACGTCGCGCTCCGCCGCCCGCGTCACCCGGTCCCGGTCGACGAGGTCGAAGACCGGGTGGGCGGACTCGGCGAGCAGATCCTTGACGTGCCCCTGGAGCGCGATGGCGTACTTGGGGTCCTGCGTGGAGGGATAGGGGCTCTTCACGCGGTCGTACACGGAGCGCGGCAGGACGTCCGCGGTCGCCTCCCGCAGCAGGCTCTTCTCCCTGCCGTCGAAGGATTTCAGGGACCAGGGGGCGTTGTAGACGTACTCGACAAGACGGTGATCACAGAACGGCACCCGCACCTCGAGGCCGACCGCCATGCTCGCGCGGTCCTTGCGATCGAGCAGGACGCGTACGAAGCGGGTCAGATGAAGGTGGCAGATCTTCCGCATCCGGAACTCGAAGTCACTCTCGCCGGCGAGGCGTTGGATTCCGGCGACGGCCGTGTCGTAGCTGCCCTGGATGTACGCGGGCAGGTCGAGGGCGGCGGTCAGGTCAGGGCGCAGGACGTCGGCGTCGTCGCCGAACTGCTCGGCGAACTTCACCAGCCAGGGGAAGGTGTCGGCCGAGCGTGCCTCCTCGTCGAAGAACTGGAGGTAGCCGCCGAAGACCTCGTCCGCGGACTCCCCCGACAGCGCGACCGTCGAGTGCTCGCGGATGGCCCGGAAGAGGAGGTAGAGGGAGGCGTCCATGTCGCCGAAGCCCATGGGCAGGTCGCGGGCGCGGATCATCCTGGCCCGGACCTCGGGGTCGGCCAGGGCGTGCGAGTCCAGGACGATGTCGCGGTGATCGGTGCCCGCGGCCTTGGCCACGTCGTGCACGTAGGGCGTGTCGGGGGTGGAGCGCAGCGCGTCGGCGACGAAGTTCTCGCTCTGGCCGACGAAGTCCACGGCGAAGCTGCGTACGGTCTCGCCCACCTCGCCGAGTTGACGTGCGGCGAGCGCGGTCATCGCCGAGGAGTCGAGACCGCCGGAGAGCAGGGTGCAGCGCGGCACGTCGGAGACGAGCTGGCGGCGCACGATGTCGTCGAGGAGTTCGCGCACCTTGGCGACGGACTCGTCGCGGCCGTCGGGGTGCGGCCGGGTCTGCAGCTGCCAGTAGACGTGGCGGCGCAGGCCGGAGCGGTCGACCGTCACGACAGTGCCGGGCTCGACCTCGTTCATGCCGTCCCACACGGCGTGTCCGGGCGTCTTGACGAAGGTGAACAGCTCCCGCAGTCCGTCGGTGGTCACCCGGGCGCGGGCCAGCGGGTTGGCGAGGATCGCCTTGGGTTCGGAGCCGAACAGGACGCCGTCCGGGGTCTCGTAGTAGTAGAAGGGCTTGATGCCCATGCGGTCGCGGATCATGACGAGCTTGTCGTGCCTGCCGTCCCACACCGCGAAGGCGTACATGCCGTTGAGCCGTTCGGCGACCGCCTCGCCCCACTCCAGGTAGCCGCGCAGGACGACCTCGGTGTCGGATTCGGTGGTGAACTCATGTCCGCGCCCGGCCAGTTCGCGACGCAGTTCGGTGTAGTTGTACGTCTCTCCCGAGTAGACGAGGGCGACGGTGCCGTGCGGTGTCCGCACGGTCATGGGCTGGCGCCCGCCCGGCAGGTCGATGATCGCGAGCCTGCGGTGCCCGAGTCCGGCCGGGCCCTCGATCCAGGTGCCGCGGTCGTCGGGGCCGCGGCAGGACATCGTCTCGGTCATCGCGTCCAGCGTGCCGGACGCGGATCGCAGGTCACGGTCGAAAGAGACCCAGCCAGTAATGCCACACATGCGCTACCTCCTGCTTCACGCTGCCTGTGCGCCACCACCCGAGGAACTAGGTGCGGATCTAGGTGTAGATCCCACTAGGTGTAAAGGGCAGCTATATGGTCAGCGTGCTCCCCGTAACTGCGCGCGGTCAATGAGCCGCCAACACGGAACGACACATTCCGGCCAACGGCAAAGACTTCCCCAAAGGGCCTGTCACCTGCGCTTTTCATCAGCGGCAGCGGCGGCATCGCGAGCGGCACGCAGGAGCGTCGCCGCCTCGTCACGGGCGTGTTCGATCGCGTCCGGAAAGATGCGCAGGCCGTGTGCGACCAGGGCGCCCTCGTGCAGCAGCATGAGCGTCCGCCCCAGCTTCGCCGCCCGCCGGGGCGCGATCTCGCGGGCGAGGCCGGTGAACAGGGCGAGCATCCAGGCCTTCTGGCCGGTGATGACCCGGTACGCGGGGTGCGCGGGGTCACTGATCTCGGCGTGCGCGTTGACCATGCTGCAGCCCTTGCCGCTGTGCGCTTCGGCCCAGTCGCGCGAGGCGTCGAACACGGCGAGGATCCTGGCCCACTGCGTGACCAGCGCGGTCATCTTCACGGCGCTCGCCGTGGGCGCGGGAGCCGCGACGCCGCCGATGGAGGCGTCGTTCTGGGTGGCGATCAGCTGGCTGGTGACGCTCTCCACCTTCGGCTGGTACGGACTCTACTGGCTGATCCTGCGGCGCTCGGGGGTCACTCAGGTCAACACCCTGATGTTCCTGATGGCGCCGGTGACGGCCCTGTGGGGAGCGCTGATGTTCGGCGAACCCTTCGGCATACAGACGGCGTCGGGTCTCGCGGTCGGGCTCGCGGCGGTCGCGGTCGTACACCGGGGGAAGCGCTCGACGGCCACGACCGTGCACGCCCGGCGGGAGATGTCCGCGACGCCGCCGCTTCAGTCCGCGAGCCGGAAGTCCGCGTAGTCGAAACCGGGCGCGACGACGCAGCTGACCAGGACCGGCTCACCGCCGGTGGGGCGCGCCGCCTGCCACACACCCCCGGGCACCAGGATCTGCGGGCGCTCACCGTGCTCGATGCCCGGCCCGAGGCGCATGGGGGCAGCGCCCTCCTTCGGGAGCGCGCCGTCGCCCCCGAGGCGCAGGTCCAGGGGGCCGCCGCGGTGCCACAGCCAGATCTCGTCGGAGCGCACCACGTGCCAGCGTGACTCCTCGCCCGGGCAGAGCAGGAAGTAGATGGCGGTGGCCGCCGTACGCGTGCCGGGGTAACCGGTGGGCGTGAAGGAGTGGCCCGAGGCCCAGGTCTCGACGAACCAGCCGCCTTCCGGGTGCGGCTCCATTCCCAACTCGCGTGCCAGTACAGGACGTTCCGTCGCGTCGTTCATACGAGCTCTTCCGTTTCGCGGGTCGGCGGGGCGCCGGACGGCGCCCCTGGGGGCGTGAGGAAAGCCTGCACGGCGGGCGCATATGCCCACGCTCTCTGCGGAGGCTACAGAAGATATCGGGGCGAACTTGCTGATCACTCCAGCGCGGGCACGAAAGTCCGGAGAAGCGAACGGAGACAAAGCGAAGTGAAGCGGAATTCGCCATAGCGGGTGAATGGGCTTTCCTTACCGACGAGTTCGATCCCGAGATCAAGCCATGTGCGGCGTGGGCACACGGGCGAAGAACGGCCAACTGCCCTGCGGGAACTGGGCGTCGTCATCGCCGGCGGTATGGAGTCAGCCATAATGCCGACCATGAAGAGACTGCGAATGGGGCTGGTCGGCACGGGCCCCTGGGCTTCGTCCACGCACGCCCCGGCGCTCGCGGCGCACCCCGACGTGGAGCTGACCGGTGTATGGGGCCGGCGGCCCGACGCGGCAGCCTCGCTGGCATCCGCGCACGCGACCACCGCCTACGCGGACGTGGACGAACTGTTCGCCGCGAGCGACGCCGTGGCGTTCGCCGTACCGCCGGACGTGCAGGCGCCGCTCGCCGCACGGGCCGCGGCGGCGGGCTGCCATCTGCTCCTGGACAAGCCGGTGGCCACGACGGTGACCGCCGCGCGCGACCTCGCGGCGGCCGCCGAGGCGGCCCAGGTGGCGTCCGTGGTCTTCTGCACGCTGCGCTTCGCCGAGCCGACGGCGACGTGGGTGACGGAGCAGGCGGCGACGGAGGGCTGGTTCGCCGGACGCGCGGACTGGTACAGCTCGTTCTACGCGGCGGACGGCTCCAGCCCGTTCTCCTCGCCGTGGCGGGCGCAGCGGGGCGGCCTGTGGGACGTCGGCCCGCACGCCCTCTCCGTCCTGCTGCCGGTGCTCGGCGATGTGACCGAAGTGAAGGCGGCGGCCGGCCTCGCGGACCTGGTCCATCTGATCCTGCGGCACAGCGGCGGCGCTTCGAGCACCGCGACGCTGAGCCTGAGCACACCCGCGAAGGCTTCGGGGTCGACGGTGGAGCTGCGCGGCGAGGCGGGGATCGCGCTGATGCCGTCGGGAGGCGGCGCGCTCGACGCGTTCCGCGCGGCGGTCGACGCGCTTGTCGAGTCGGCGCGATCCGGCCGGCCGCACGCCTGCGACGTGCGGTTCGGGCTGCGCGTGACGGAGATTCTGGCGCGCGCCGAGGAGCAGCTTCCCGCCGGCTGACGCTCTCACCGGGGGAACCGCCCGGGGGCAACCGCGGGCGGCCGGTACCGTGGCCGCTACGTAATGGCGAGTGACGGCACCGGCCGCAGCCAGTGGACCCAGGAACCGATTCGGGAAGTCATGCGCCGTACGTCCCGAGTGCGACGTTTCCGACCACACACATCGGAATACGAACAACCGATCCATACTCGTCCCGCAGCGGCCCAATGGGCCTAGGGGGTATCCAACACCGAGGAATTTCAGCCAATTTCGAGCTCCTCGGTCAAGATGCCCCACAGTTGTGTCCGCGTGCCCGCCGACGATGGAACTAGCAGGTCGGCGGTCCCGCTGCGACCATGATGCAACATCGACTGATCGTTTTTCTTCGGGCAATCTTTACTACCAAATCTGGTGGGAATATTTAGACTGCTGATGCTCAACTCGGCGTGCACCAAGAGGGATTACCCACCATGAACAAGACGGCGCTCCGCGCTCTGCTCCGCGAACGACGCGCCCTCATCGCCCCCGAGTCGCACGGCTTCAGCCGCCCCACAGGCCAGGGCCGCCGCGCCCGGGGCCTCTCCCAGCACCAGGTGGACCAGCTCCTGCACCGGGCCATCGGGACGTACCACCGCCTGGAGTCAGGCAGTTACCCCAACCCGCCCGCCTCGCTGTTGCGGGATGTGGCGCAGCTGTTCGGGCTCAATGAGCAGGAGTGGGTGTCGCTGTGTCGGTACGCGCTGCTGCAGGAGCCGCCGGGGCCCCTTCATCCGTCCTCCGGGAAGGAAGTGCCCGGAGTGTGGCAGGAGGCGGTTGACGGTGTCCGGCACATGGCGTACGTCACAGATGCCTCGTGGGACATGCTCGCCTATAACGACGCACTCACTGCCATGTTCCCCGGCCGTGATGTTCCCGGCAACATCATGCGATGGATGGTTCTCGACCCCGTCGGCCGCCGGACTCTGCTGGACTGGCACAACGCCTGGGCGCCCATGGTTCTGCCGCAGCTGCGGGGCGCCCTCGCGTCGCGTCCGGAGGACGGCACTCTGCGCCAGATAGAAAAGGAAGTCCTCGCCGATCCAGAGACCGCCGCTCCCTACGATGCCGGGAATCCCTATCCTCACCCGGACGGCGACGAGCGTCCGCTGCTCCACGCCGAACAGGGCCCGGGCTGGGTCACCATGTGCGCTGCGCAGCCCTTGACCGCGCCCGGAGCTCGCCTCATGATCCTCGTGTTCCATGCAGGTGCACAGCGTGGCCACACGCGCGCGCCCATGCTGCGCGCGCACTGACGGCAGATCAAGTCTGTTGCCTCCGCGGTTCGGAGGGGGGACGCCGGAAGTACCATGAAGTACGTTGTGGCCCATTCCCCACATCCGACCAAGCCCCCGTGGGAGTCGCCTCGTGCCCGTCCATGTCTCCAGACCCACGACAGTTCTGGGTGAACACAAAGTCACTACCTCCGAGATAGCCGACGACATAATCGCCCATCACGGTGGCCACCCCCGGCTCCGGGCGATCCTCCGTGTCATCGGCAACTGCGGAGTGCGCACCCGTCACTTCACCCGGCCTCTGGACTCGCCCACGGTCTCCGGCTCGGCCGACATGGGAGAACGTGCTCGCGTGGCGTTCAACGATGCTCTCGCCATGGCCGAGCGCGCCGCCATCGCGGCCCTCGACGCGGCCGGAACGACCGCCACGGACATCGACGCGATCGTCACCACGCACACCACGAGTTGGGCGATTCCGAATCTCGACGTCAACCTCATCGAACGTCTCGGCCTGCGCCCTACGGTGCGCCGCATAGCGCTGACAACTGTGGCCTGCCCCGGGGGGACCCACGCCCTCATCCGTGCCGCGGAACTGGTCGCCGCACGCCCCGGAAGCAAGATCCTCGTGGTGGGCGCGGAGGTACTGTCCGCCATCTACCAGCACTCCGACACCAGCATCGAATCGATGATCTACAAGGCCCTGTTCGGGGACTCGGCGGCTGCGGCCGTGGTCACGGACAGCCCACTCGGGCCGGGACTCGTGATCGACGACACCTTCGAGTACGTCCTGGCCGACAGCCTCGATCGGCAGCGCGGTCGCATCGACGTGGACGGAATCCACTTCGACTCCAGCAAGAAGGCTCTCAGCGCGGCCGCAGAGGTCTTGCCCCACTTCACACAGTGGTACGGCCCGACAGAGACGCCTGACTTCGCCGTCATCCACCCCGGCAGCCCCCGCATCATCTCCGACACCGCCACCGCCCTCGGGCTGACCCCGCACGATTCCCGCCACTCCACCGACACCCTCGCCGACGAGGGCAACCTCGGTGGCGTCAGCGTCCTGAGGGTGCTCGAGCGTACCCACGCCGCTCCCCCCGCCGACGGCGCCCGCGGCGTCATGGTCGCCTTCGGCCCCGGCTTCGCCACCGCAGCCCTGCGCTGTCGATGGCAGGAGTGACCCGCCCCTAATTCGGTTGCCGCCCCTCATCGCCGCTGCTGGAGTACCCGCATGGATCATCAAGCGGTACTGGCCGCCTACGACGAGCAGCTCCGGCGCGGCGCGCAGCCGGACAGCCCCGGCGCTCGCGTCGAACGTGACGGGGCCGTCGTCCGGCAGACCGGCGCCGCGCACGACTGGAACGGCGTCCACTGGGCGGACGTCGACGCCGCAACGGCGGACGCCGTCATCGCCGAGCAGGTGCGGCACTTCACGTCTCTGGGCCGCGAGTTCGAGTGGAAGCTGCACTCCCACGACCGCCCCGCCGACCTCGCCGACCGGCTGCGGGCGGCCGGCTTCGTTCCCGAGCCGCCGGAGACCGTGATGGTGGCCGAGGTCGCCGACCTGCCCTCGGAGCCCGAACTGCCCGAAGGGGTACGTCTGTTGCCGGTGACCGACGCGCGCGGCGTACGGCTCATGGCGGACGCCCACGACGTGGCGTTCGGCGAGGGCAGCTCGGGACTCGGCGAACGCCTCGCCAGGCGCGTCCTCACCCAGCTGACCGAGACCCCGGAGGCCGTCGCGGCGGTGGTCGCGATGGCGGGCGACGAGCCGGTCAGCTCGGCCCGGACGGAGTTCTGCGCCGGCACGGACTTCGCAGGACTCTGGGGCGGCGGCACCGCCCCGCGGTGGCGGGGCAAGGGCATCTACCGCGCCCTGGTCGCCCACCGTGCCCGCATCGCCGCCGAGCGCGGATACCGCTACCTCCAGGTGGACGCCACCGACGACAGCCGCCCGATCCTGCGACGCCTCGGCTTCGTGCCGCTGAGCGTCACGACGCCGTATGTGTACAAGCCGTAGTACAGGCCGTAGCGCCGCTCACAGCAGCTTCGCGATCGCCTCCGCCGTGTCCGTCTCGCCGAGCCTCGGGAAAATCTTCTCGACGCTGTTGCGGTGCGCGTCGGCGTCCATGTCGGTCACGGCGTCGACGGCGACCGTGACGTGGTAACCGTGCTCGTGCGCCGCGCGGGCCGTCGACTCGACGCCGATACTCGTCGCGATACCGGCGACGACGACCTGCGTGACACCGCGGCGGCGCAGCTGGAGGTCGAGGTCGGTGCCGTAGAAGGCGCCCCACTGCTGCTTGGTGACGACGATGTCGCTGTCCCGGCGGCCGAGTTCGGGGACCAGGTCGGCCCAGTCGGCGGGCGCTTCACCGCCGCGGACCGGGCCTTCGGTGCGCCCGGGGGCGCCGCCGGTGACCCGGACCAGGACGACGGGCAGGCCACGCTCGCGGAAGGCGTCGGCGAGGCGGGCGGACCGCTCGACGATCTCCGCGGACGGGTGCGCCGTGGGCAGGGCGGTGATGCCCTTCTGGAGGTCGACCAGGACGAGGGCCGTGGTGGGGTCGAGTGTGGTGGCAGTCATGGCTCGGATCTCTCTATGCGTGGGTGTGACCGGGGAGTTGACCGTCGGCGGCGGCGTCGGGCCTCGGCCCGGTACGTGCGGTGGACCGCGCGCTCACTGCTGCACCAGCCGCTCCAACAGCTGAGCCGCGTCGGCCAGTTGGCGCCGCTCGTCGGCGTCGAGGCCGTCGGCGATGGCACCCGAAAGCCATCCGTGCTTGGCGGCGCGCGCGTCCGCGAGGGTGCGGCGGCCCTTGTCCGTCACGGAGACGACGGACTGCCGCCCGTCGTTCGGATCGGGGGCGCGCTCGATCAGCTCCATGCTCTCCAGGGCGCCCACCGTCATCCGCATCGACTGCGGCCGCACGAGCTCCGCACGGGCCAGAGCGGCCGTGGTGGCGGGACCCTCCCGGTCCAGGAGGGCGAGGACGGTGCGCTGCGACGCGCTGAGCCCGACCCCGGGTGACGCCGTCCGCAGCCGTCGCACGACGCGTCCGATGACGGCCGTGAGATCTGCGGCGACCTGCTCGGGGGTCGCGTCCTCAGGCTTACCGGTCATGAAACGACCGTAGGAGACAGACAGGCAAACTTGCAAACTTGCCTGTCCATCTCCCGAACCACTCTTCGGTCGCCGACGGCGACTCGATGCCTACCGGATCGGCATCCCCGACAGCGTGCGCGCGATCACCAGGCGCTGGATCTCGCTCGTCCCCTCGAAGATCGTGTAGATCGCCGCGTCGCGGTGCATGCGCTCCACCGGGTACTCCCGCGTGAAGCCGTTGCCGCCGAGGATCTGCAGCGCCTGCGCGGTGACCTTCTTGGCGACCTCGCTCGCGTACAGCTTGGACATGGAGCCCTCGGCCGACTCGAACTTCTTGCCCGTGCTCGCCATCCACGAGGCACGCCAGACGAGCAGACGCGCCGCGTCGATCTGCGTACGCATGTCGGCGAGCTGGAAGGCGATGCCCTGGTTGTCGATGATCGGGCGACCGAACTGCGTACGCGTCTTGGCGTACTCGAGGGCCTCTTCGTACGCGGCGCGCGCCGTGCCCACGGCCATGGCGCCGACCGCCGGGCGGGACGCCTCGAAGGTGGCCATCGCGGCGTTCTTCACGCGCTCACCGCCGGCCTTGGCGCGCTCACGGGCGCGGGCGAGGCGCTCGTCGAGCTTCTCCTTGCCGCCGAGCAGGCAGTGGCCGGGGACGCGGACGTCCTCCAGGACGACCTCGGCGGTGTGCGAGGCGCGGATGCCGTGCTTCTTGAACTTCTGGCCCTGGGAGAGGCCGGGGGTGCTCGGCGGGACGATGAAGGAGGCGTGGCCCTTGGAGCCGAGCTCGGCGTCGACGACCGCGACGACGACGTGGACGTTGGCTATGCCGCCGTTGGTCGCCCAGGTCTTGGTGCCGTTGAGGACCCACTCGTCCTTGGCCTCGTCGTAGACGGCGCGGGTGCGCATCGCCGCCACGTCGGAGCCCGCGTCGGGCTCGGAGGAGCAGAAGGCGGCGACCTTGACGTCGTTCACGTCGCCGTACATCTGCGGGATCCAGGTGCCGATCTGCTCCTCGGTGCCGTTGGCGAGAACGCCGACCGCGGCGAGGCCCGTGCCCATGATGGACAGGCCGATGCCCGCGTCACCCCAGAAGAGCTCCTCGGTGGCCATCGGAATGCCGAGGCCGGAGGGGTCGAAGAACTGCTGGGCGTAGAAGTCGAGGGAGTAGATCCCGAGCTTCGAGGCCTCCTGGATGATCGGCCACGGCGTCTCCTCGCGCTCGTCCCACTCGGCGGCCGCGGGACGGATCACGTCAGCGGCGAACCCGTGGAGCCAGTCCCTGACCTCCTTCTGTTCGTCGTTGAGCTCCATGGTGAACTCGGCCATGACCCCTCCAGGACCTGCGGTGAAGACGTACGTTACTTGCGGTAACTGGAGTCTGTTACCGGCCGGTAGCCGATGTCAACTCCCGGCCGCCCGTTCGATCGGCGCCACGCCCGGGGTGTTACGTTGCGCGTGCGTCACGCAATCGCACGGGCGGGGAGAGAAACGCTATGGAGACCACCACACAGCAGACCGATCAGCAGCGGTCTGCCGAGCGCCGGCGGCGCGAGTTGCTGGAGGCCGCCGACCGGGTGGTGCTGCGCGACGGCCCCGGAGCCTCGATGAACGCCATCGCCGCGGAGGCCGGCATCACCAAGCCCATCCTGTACCGGCACTTCGGCGACAAGGGCGGACTGTACGCCGCGCTCGCCAAGCGGCACACCGACGCGCTCCTCGAAGCGCTGCGCGCCGCCCTGGACGCCCCGGCCGAGCGCCGGGAGCGGGTCGAACAGACCCTGGACACCTACCTCGCGGCGATCGAGGCCCGCCCGCAGGTCTACCGCTTCCTCATGCACCCCTCGGACGCCGCGGCCCCCGGCGACCAGGGCTTCGACGTGGGCCTGCACTCCGCACCCGTCCTTCGCCGCATGGGCGAGGAGCTCGCCCAGGTCATAGAGGAGCGGGTCGACCTCGGTCCCGGCAGCGCGCAGCTCGCGCGCGTGTGGGGGCACGGCATCGTCGGCATGATGCACGCGGCAGGCGACTGGTGGCTCGGCGAACGGCCGTGCCCGCGCGCGGAGTTGGTCAGCAGCCTGGCCGACCTGCTGTGGGGGCGGCTCGCCGCGGCGGGCGACCGCGTCGGCGGCCCCGGGTTCTGAAACCCGCTCAGAACCGGCCGACCGCCGGAAGTCAGCTGCTCCAGGACGCCCTGGCGGCGGCCCGCAGAACCCTGCGCCGCCGCCAGCCCGCGAGGTGATCGGTGTAGACGCCGCCCTCCACGTGGTCGCACTCGTGCTGCAGGCAGCGCGCGAACCAGCCCGTCCCGCGGACCCGCACCGGCTCGCCGAGCATGGTGACGCCCTCCACCACGGCGTGGTCGAAGCGCGGGGTGCCCGCTTCGAGGCCCGGCAGCGACAGACAGCCCTCGGGGCCGCGCACACTGACCCCGTCCGCCACCACGAGGCGCGGATTCACCACGTGCCCCAGATGGCGCACATCGTCGTCGTCGGGGCAGTCGTACACGAACGCCCGCCGGTTCACGCCGATCTGGTTGGCGGCGAGGCCCACCCCCTGGGCGGCGTACATCGTGGCGTACATGTCCTCGATGAGCCGGGCCAGTTCGGGGCCGAAGTCGGTGACCTCCTCGCAGGCCGTGTGCAGCACGGGGTCACCGAGCAGGGTCAGGGGTCGTACGCGCCCTGAGGCGCCCGGGATCGAGCCGCTTCGCATGGCCGCAAGGGTACGGTCCTTGCAGAGCCCCGGGGTCGGGGTGGTGCCGCGGTTCGGCCTTGACAATGGATCTCGATAGGCTGAGGTTCATCGCGTTGCCGGGGGCAGGCGCGGCGCCGTACGCAAGGAGGATCCAGAACTGATGGCAGGCAACACGGACCCGCTGTCGCCGCGGGCCAAGCTGGCCGTGACGGCGGGCAAGGCGGCCGCGGCGGTGTCGCGCGCGGCGGGCCGCGGCAGCGGATCGGTGATCGGCGGCCGCGTCTCACTCAAGCTCGACCCCGACCTGCTCGGGCGTCTCGCCACGCACCTGGACGTGGTGCTCGTCTCCGCCACGAACGGCAAGACGACCACGACCCGGCTGCTCGCGGAGGCGCTGCGCGCCAGCGGGCCCGTGGTGTCGAACGCCCTGGGCGCGAACATGCCGGCGGGCATCACATCGGCCCTCGCGGGCGGCTCGGACGCCAGGTTCGGCGTGATCGAGGTCGACGAGAAGTACCTCGCCGGTGTCGCCCGTGACGTGGAGCCGAAGGCGATCGCGCTCCTGAACCTCTCGCGCGACCAGCTGGACCGCGCCGCCGAGACCCGCATGATGGCGGAGAACTGGCGCGAGGGTCTGGCCGGCTCCAAGGCGGTCGTGATCGCGAACGCGGACGACCCGCTGGTCGTCTGGGCCGCGTCCTCCTCTCCGAACGTCGTGTGGGTGGCCGCAGGACAGGAGTGGAAGGACGACGCCTGGTCGTGCCCCTCCTGCGGCGGTGTGATGCAGCGCCCCGGCGACGACTGGTTCTGCGGCGAGTGCGGTTTCCGCCGTCCCGCGCCCAGCTGGGTGCTCTCCGGCGACCACGTCCTCGACCCGCACGGCTCGGCCTGGCCGATCCACCTCCAGCTGCCGGGCCGCGCGAACAAGGCCAACGCCACCACGTCGGCCGCCGTCGCCGCCGTCTTCGGCGTGCCGCCGCAGGTCGCCCTGGAGCGGATGTACCAGGTGCAGGCCGTCGCCGGACGCTATGACGTCGTGCAGTTCCAGGGCCGCGATCTGCGCCTGCTGCTCGCGAAGAACCCCGCGGGCTGGCTCGAGACGTTCTCGCTGATCGACCCGCCGCCCACCCCGGTGGTGCTCTCCGTCAACGCCCGTGGCGCCGACGGCACCGACACCTCCTGGCTGTGGGACGTCGACTACACCCGTCTCGCGGGCCACCCGATCTTCGTGCTCGGCGACCGCAAGCTGGACCTCGCCGTGCGTCTTGAGGTCGCGGGCCTGGACTTCCGGGTCTGCGAGTCCCTCGACGAGGCCGTGCAGCTGGCGCCGCCCGGACGGATCGAGACGATCGCGAACTACACCGCGTTCCAGGATCTGCGCCGCCGCGTCGGCAACTGACCCCACCGGACCCTCTAGACCCTCGTAGGGACGAATGAGCATGAGCGACAACAGCCTGCGGCTGGTGTGGGTCTACCCCGACCTGCTCAGCACGTACGGAGACCAGGGCAACGCCCTGGTCGTGGAGCGCCGCGCCCACCAGCGCGGCCTCCAGGTCGAGCGTTACGACGTGCGCAGCGACCAGCCGGTGCCCACCTCCGGCGACATCTACCTGATCGGCGGCGGTGAGGACCGCCCGCAGCGCCTGGCGGCCGAGCGCCTTCGCCGCGACGGCGGACTGCAGCGCGCCGTGGGCAACGGCGCGATCGTCTTCTCGGTCTGCGCGGGCTACCAGATCCTGGGCCAGGAGTTCATCAACGACCTCGGCCAGCGCGAGCCGGGCCTCGGCCTGCTCGACGTGATCTCCACCCGCGGCGAGGGCGACCGCTGCGTCGGCGACGTCCTCGGCGACATCGACCCGCAGCTGGGCCTGCCCCCGCTGACGGGCTTCGAGAACCACCAGGGCATCACGCACATCGGCCCGTCCGCGCGGCCGTTCGCCCGCGTCTCGCTCGGCCGGGGCAACGGCACGGGCGACGGCACCGAGGGCGCGTACAACGGCACCGTCTTCGGCACGTACATGCACGGTCCCGTCCTGGCCCGCAACCCGCTGATCGCGGACCTGCTCCTGAAGCTGGCCCTCGACGTGAACGCGCTGCCGCCGACGGACGACCGGTGGTACGAGGCGCTGCGCGCCGAGCGCATGAACGCGGCTCAGCAGCCCGCCTGAGGCTCCCGCCGCACAGGTGAGCGGCACAGTCCAGCAGTCGGACGCCCGGTGCGGCCCCGCCCCCTGTCGCCTATAGGGTGGCGGGGTTCCCGCCGGACGACGTGGTCCGGACTCCGGCCCACGCAGCACACAGGGCCCCTCTTTATGAAAGACGTTGGCGGGCTATGCGCATTGGTGTCCTCACGTCCGGCGGCGACTGCCCCGGTCTCAACGCCGTCATCCGCTCGGTCGTGCACCGTGCCGTCGTCGACCACGGCGACGAGGTCATCGGCTTCCACGACGGCTGGCGCGGTCTGCTGGAATGCGACTACCGCAAGCTCGACCTGGACGCGGTGGGCGGCATCCTGGCGCGTGGCGGAACGATTCTCGGCTCCTCGCGTGTCCAGCCCGCGCAGCTGCGCGGCGGCGTCGAGCGGGCCAAGGGCCACCTCGCCGACCTGGGCCTGGACGCGGTCATCCCGATCGGCGGCGAAGGCACGCTGAAGGCGGCCCGGCTCCTTTCGGACGCCGGTCTGCCGATCGTCGGGGTGCCCAAGACGATCGACAACGACATCGCGGTCACCGACGTGACGTTCGGCTTCGACACCGCCGTCGGCGTGGCGACCGAAGCCCTGGACCGGCTCAAGACGACCGCCGAGTCGCACCAGCGGGTCCTGATCGTCGAGGTCATGGGCCGGCACACCGGCTGGATCGCGCTGCACTCGGGCATGGCCGCGGGCGCGCACGCGATCGTCGTGCCGGAGCGCCCCTTCGACATCGAGGAACTGACGCGGAAGGTCGGCGAACGGTTCTCCGCGGGCAAGAAGTTCGCGATCGTCGTGGCCGCGGAGGGCGCCAAGCCCCGTGAGGGCTCGATGGACTTCGACGAGGGCATCAAGGACATGTACGGCCACGAGCGGTTCGCCGGCATCGCCCGCCAGCTCTCCATCGAACTGGAGCAGCGCCTGGGCAAGGAGGCGCGCCCGGTGATCCTCGGGCACGTCCAGCGCGGCGGCACCCCCACCGCGTACGACCGTGTCCTCGCCACCCGCTTCGGCTGGCACGCCGTGGAGGCCGTGCACCGCGGCGAGTTCGGCAAGATGACGGCGCTGCGCGGCACGGACATCACGATGGTCCCGCTCGCCGAGGCCGTCGAGACGCTGAAGACGGTGCCGGACGAGCGGTACGCCGAGGCGGAGTGCGTGTTGTAGAGCCCGGCGGTGACGGAACGGCCCCCGGACGCTTCGGCGTCCGGGGGCCGTTCTAGTCTGGTGCGGACACACAGCGCACAACCGCACGAATCAGGAGCCAGTGGATGGATCACAGCGGGCACGGCATGAACATGGATCTGCCGCCGTTCACGCTGGGGCGCGGGCTCGAACTCTCGGCCGACCCCTTCTTCCTCATCAGCTGCCTGGTGGCCCTCGCGCTCTACGGCTGGGGCGTGGTCCGGCTCGTGCGACGCGGTGACAAGTGGCAGGTGGGCCGCACGATCTCCTTCGTGGCGGGCGTGCTGACCATCCTGCTCGTGATGTGCACCAAGCTGAACGACTACGGCATGGTCATGTTCAGCGTGCACATGGTCCAGCACATGATCATCAGCATGCTGTCGCCGATCCTGATCCTGATGGGCGCGCCGATCACCCTCGCCCTGCGCGCGCTGCCGGTCGCGGCCCGCGGCAGCAAGGGGCCCCGCGAGTGGCTGCTGTGGGTCCTGCAGAGCCGCTACATGCGGATCATCACGCATCCCGCGTTCACGATCCCGCTGTTCATCGCGAGCCTGTACGCGCTGTACTTCACCCCGCTCTTCGACACCCTGATGGGGTCCAAGCCGGGCCACATCGGGATGATGGTGCACTTCCTCGCCGTCGGCCTGGTCTTCTTCTGGCCGATCATGGGCGTGGACCCGGGCCCGCACCGCCCCGGCTACATCATGCGGATGCTGGAGCTCTTCGCGGGCATGCCCTTCCACGCGTTCTTCGGCATCGCGCTGATGATGGCTTCTGAGCCGATGGTCGGTACGTACAAGAACCCGCCCTCCTCCCTGGGCATCGACGCACTCGCTGATCAGACCGCCGCGGGCGGCATCGCGTGGGCCTTCAGTGAGGTGCCATCGGTCCTCGTGCTGCTCGCGCTGCTCTTCCAGTGGTACCGCTCCGACCAGCGCCAGGCACGGCGTACGGACCGGGCCGCCGACCGCGACGGTGACAAGGAGCTGGAGGCGTACAACGCCTATCTGGCATCACTGGCCGCGCGCGGGCGCTAGCGGCAAAGGGTCTTCGCGGGTGAGGATGGTCTCAGGCCGCGGTTCCGGCGTCGAGGCGTCGGGGCTGCCGGGAGGAGGCAGGGCGATGCCTGATTCTACGAAGACGATGGGTGTATTCACCATCGGAGGCTTGGTCGCGGTGACCGCGTACACGGTCGCGCTCGGGAGCAACGGCTGGCTGTGGTTCGGCTGGGTCGTCGTCGGGATGCTCACGCTGGCGATGGTGCTCTCGCGCAGCACCCCCTGAGGGGCCGCGCGAGCTTGAGGAAAGGTGCGGGGGCGGCCGCCTCGGGGAGTGTCGCAGGCGCCCGTCAGAAGCGGAAGACCACGCCCGTCGAGTACTCCATCTCGCAGGCGTTGCCGTACTTCTTCTGCCAGCTGATGGGCTTGCCGCGGTGGAGCCCCGTCGCGCTCACGGTGACCGGGGCGTACTGCTTGGTGCAGATGCCCGACTTCGCGGGCAGCGCCTCGAAGTCGCCGTCCGCCTTGTCGATCGCCGCGCAGGCCTCCGCCGCGTGCGGATGGTGCGCGGGCCGCTGGGTCACGCAGTCGAGCAGCACGCCGCGGACCCAGGCGTTGTCCTGCCCGGTGACGGTGAGGAAGACGCCGCTCGACCGCTCGGGGACCGCTTCACCGGCCGCGTGGGCGGGCGCGGCCACGGCGAGGGAGATCAGCGCGGCGGCGGTGGCCACGGCCGGGCGCAGGCAGGACGGGGGACGAGACCTCATGGGGACCTCCTGTGACGGTGACGTACTGCGTCGGAGCGAGGCCAGGCCACCCCCGCACCCGCCGCCCGCGCGGGCGACACGCCGGGCGGTCACCCGGACGAGTCCGGCGCGGCACCCGGATGGGCGTCCCACCGGCCGGGCGCGCCGGTCCCCGAAGTGATCCAGGCCGCCCGGCCTCGGTCCCTTCTCCCGTCGGGGCGGCGCACCTAAACTGACCGCTGCGCGAGGACCCGTGACCTGCGACGACGCAGCACCCAGGCCGGTCCACCTACGTCAAGGAGCAACGGGTGTTCTACTACCTGCTCAAGTACGTCGTCCTGGGGCCGCTGCTGCGGCTCATGTTCCGGCCGCGCATCGAGGGTCTTGAACATGTACCGGAATCGGGTGCGGCGATCGTGGCGGGCAACCACCTCTCGTTCTCGGACCACTTTCTGATGCCCGCCATCATCAAGCGGCGGATCACTTTCCTGGCGAAGGCCGAGTACTTCACGGGACCCGGCATCAAGGGCCGCCTGACCGCCGGCTTCTTCCGCAGCGCCGGGCAGATCCCGGTGGACCGTTCGGGCAAGGAGGCGGGCCGTGCGGCGATCCGCGAGGGCCTCGGGGTGCTGAGCAAGGGTGAGTTGCTCGGCATCTACCCGGAGGGCACACGCTCGCACGACGGGCGCCTCTACAAGGGGAAGGTCGGCGTCGCCGCGATGGCGCTCAAGGGACAGGTACCGGTCATTCCGTGCGCGATGATCGGCACCTTCGAGGCCCAGCCGCCGGGCCAGAAGGTACCGAACTTCCGCCGTGTGTCCATCCGCTTCGGCACACCGCTGGACTTCTCGCGCTACGCGGGCATGGAGAACGAGAAGGCGGTCCTGCGCGCGGTCACGGACGAGATCATGTACGCGATCCTCGGACTCTCGGGCCAGGAGTACGTGGACAAGTACGCCGCGGTCGTGAAGGCGGAGGAGGCCGAACGCGCCGCCGCGGCGAGCAGGCGGAAGTTCCCCCGGCTGCCGCTGAGTTGAGGGGCACTTCGCGGCGCGGGAGGCGGCATGGCGAAGGGGCGGCCGGGGTTACCGGCCGCCCCTTGCTCAGTTGCCCGGCGGCTGCCTAGTGGCGGGCCGTCACGGCTTGGGGGTGGCGTGCGGGGCGCACGTCACGTCCTTGCCGCCCACCTTGCCGGTCAGCAGGTAGGTGTCGACACGGTCGTTGAGGCACGGGTTGACCAGGTTCGTGATGCCGTGCGAGCCGGCGTCCTTCTCCGTGATCAGACGCGAGCCCTTGAACCGCTTGTGCAGCTCGACGGCGCCCTCGTAGGGGGTGGCCGCGTCGCGGGTCGACTGCGCGATGAGGACGGGCGGCAGGCCCTTGCCGGTCTTGACCTCGACCGGCTCGTGCTGCTTGCTCGACCAGGTGGCGCAGGGCAGGTTCATCCAGGCGTTGGACCACGTCATGAACGGGTTGTCACGGTGGATGCGGGTGTTGTCGCGGTCCCACTTCTTCCAGCTGGTGGGCCACTTGGCGTCCGCGCACTCGACGGCCGTGTAGACGGCGTTGCCGTTCTCCGACGCGATGTTGCCCGCGGTGTCCGACAGGTCGGGGCTCGCGGCCTCGATCAGCGGCTTGGCGTCACCGGCGACGTACTTGCCGAAGTTCGTCGCGATCTCCACCCAGGCGGAGTCGTAGTACGGAGCACTCTGGAAGTAGGCGATGAGCTCGGCGGGGCCGACCACTCCGCCCAGGGGCTCCTTCTTCGCGGCGGCACGGAGCTTGTCCCAGTTCTTGGCGACCTTCCCCGCGGTGTCCCCGAGGTGGAAGGTGGCGTCGTGCTTGGCGACCCACTTCATCCAGTCCTTGAGGCGGATCTCGAAGGCGACGTCCTGGTCGAGGTTGGCCTCGTACCAGATCTTCTTCTTCGAGGGGTTGACCACCGAGTCGACGACCATGCGGCGCACGTGCGACGGGAACAGCGTCCCGTAGACCGCGCCGAGGTAGGTGCCGTACGAGACGCCGAGGAAGTTCAGCTTCTTCTCGCCGAGCGCGGCCCGGATGACGTCCAGGTCACGCGCGGTGTTCGGCGTCGTCATGTGCGGCAGCATGTCGCCGCTGCGCTCGGCGCAGCCGTCCGCGTACTCGGCGGCGAGCTTGCGCTGGGCGCGCTTGTCCGCCTCGGAGTCCGGGACCGGGTCGAGCTTGGGGGCCTTGACGAACTCCTGCGGGTCCACGCAGGAGATGGGCGCCGAGTGGCCGACGCCGCGCGGGTCGAAGCCCACGAAGTCGTAGGCCTTGGCCGTCTTCTCCCACAGCTTGGCCTTGGTGGCCACGCGGTTGGGGAAGCGGAGCCCGGAACCGCCGGGGCCGCCGGGGTTGTAGACGAGCGCGCCCTGGCGCTCCTTCTTCGTCCCGGTGTTGCCGATGTGGTCCACGGCGAGCTTGATCTTCTTGCCGTTGGGCTTGGCGTAATCGACCGGAACGGTCACCCAGCCGCACGTGACGGCCTTCTCCAGACCCCAGTCCGCGGGGCACGCCTGCCAGTCGATGCCCGCCTTGGCCGCACGCTGCGCCGCGAGCGCGACACCGCGTGCCTCCGCGCTGGTGCGCTGGCGGGCGTCAGCGCTGCCGCTGCCTCCGCGAGCGTCGGCATTGGCGACGGGCGCCATGATCGCGCCCGCTATGAGCGAGCCCGTGATGAGCGTGCCCGCGGCGCCGAATGCTGTGGTGCGTCTCAACTGGTTCCTCCCCCTGTCGATTTACCTGTCGATTTTCGAACAGTAGGAGGATCCTGTCGGTCATCGGGTTCAGTGCGACAGACCGGGCAGGGGTTTCTTTACCAATCCGATAGACGGTGCTGGGAACTCCGCTGAGCGGTTATGCCCCTGTTCACGTGAGTGTGCGCAACGCCCCGTCGAGAGCGCGGCGGACCCGCAGCGCGTCGGGGGCGACGGCGGTGACGAGCACGGCGGGTCCTGCGAGCGGAGTGAGCGCGACCCCGTCACCGAGAAGCGCGGGCTCTGGCCGTTCCTGCTCGGACTCCGGCCGTACGACGACGAGTTGCCCGATCGCGCGATGCCCCGCCACGACAGCGGGACCGTCCCACCCGCCGGGCGCGCCGGGCCCGCAGGAGAGCTCCTGATCGAGGAGGAGCCGCCCCGCCCGGCGCACGGTGAGGCGGCTGGTGAGCCGTCCCGCTTCTTCACCGGTGCGCCCGAGCACCTGCTCCTCCCGCAGCACGAGGCGCGCGCTCCCGGCGAGTTCGGCCCGGGTGGACACCCGCAGATCACTGTCCCGTACGGAGATCAACTGCTCCGGCAGCCACGACAGTTCCGCGTCGTCGCCGACCGTGATCCGCACGTCGTAGCGCGCCGGCGCCTTCGACTGGCCCGGCAGGGCAAGGGTGGCGGCGGCCGAGCCGATGTGCAGCCTGGCCCCGTCGTGGGCGGCGGCCTCGACCGAGAGGTGGTCGCCCCCGAGGGGGCCGCTCATCGCCCCGACGAGCGTGACATGGGCGCCCTTGCCCGCCGACCGGGTGCGGCGCGGGGCGAGCTGGCCCTCCCCGTCGAGCACGGGCAGGACGGTGCCGCCCCGCCCGTCGCCGCGTGCGGTGATGCGGGCGGTGCCGCGGACACCCGACGCGGGGACGGTCTGCGTGCTCATGCGGACGCGGTCCAGGCGGCGTACTGGGCGCGCACCCAGGCGGCGACGGGCCCGACGCCCTCATCCGACCTCAACGACTGGAAGATGACGGGCAGTTCGGCGCGCTGGGCCTTGGCGTCGGCGGCCATGCGGGCGAGGTCGGAGCCGACGTGCGGGGCGAGGTCGGTCTTGTTGACGACCAGGAGGTCGGCGGTGCTGACGCCGGGCCCGCCCTTGCGCGGGATGTCGTCGCCGCCCGCGACGTCGATGACGAAGATCTGGGCGTCGACGAGGCCCTTGGAGAAGGTGGCGGTGAGGTTGTCACCGCCGGACTCGACGAGGATCAGGTCGAGCGGCCCGACTTCGTCCTCCAGGTCCTCCACCGCCTCCAGGTTGGCGGAGATGTCGTCGCGGATCGCGGTGTGCGGGCACGCGCCGGTCTCCACGGCGGTGATCCGCTCGGGCGGGAGCACGGCCTCGCGCAGCAGGAACTCGGCGTCCTCGCGGGTGTAGATGTCGTTCGTGACGACGGCGAGGGAGAGCTCGGCCCGCAGCTCCTTGCAGAGCGCGGCGACGGTGGCGGTCTTGCCGGACCCGACGGGCCCGCCGAGCCCGATCCGCAGGGCGCGGCGGCGCCCGTCGGGACGGTGGGCGTCGGCGCTCACGGCGGTGGACTCGTCGTGGGAGTGGTCGAGGTGCATGGTGCGACTCCAGTGGTTCACGGATGGACAGCCCCTCCGGCGTTTGAGGAGCGGGGTCTGGGGCGGAGCCCCAGCTTCGGGAAGGGGTGGGTGCGGGGAGAAGAACCGCCCCTACGACGCGAACAGCCGCGCCGGCCAGGCCGCATGCGCCTCGGCCCCGACCTCCAGCAGCGGAGCTGATGCCGCGGGCAATGCGTCGACTCCTTCCGCCAGGGCCGCGCGGCCCGCCTCCGCCGCGGCCCGGGCGACGAGATCGAGCTCGGGCGCAAGACGCGCGAGAACCCCGGTCGCGTCGAACGGGTCCAGGCTCAGCAACCGCACGGTCGCCGTCGCGGGCCCGCTGACGCACTCGTACGCGGAGCAGTACGCGGCGTCCACGGGGCCGAGTCCCGCCGCCCGCGCGGCGAGACCGAGCACGACGGGCTGGTGCGCCCCCTTGGGCCGGGCGGCGGCCAGCTGGTCAAGGGCGGGGTCGGGCCACGCGGCTCGCGCGGCCCGCATCATCTGCCGCCCGAGCCGCCGTCCCGCGACCCGCAGCGCGGCCGACGGTGTCCGCGCGTCGGCGGCCTCGTCGAGGTCCAGCGGATCGAGCCCGAGTGCGGCGGCCGCCGCCAGCGAGGCGGAGACGAGACCCGTCGTGTGCAGCCGCCCCCGGCAGAATTCCGCCAGGTTCGCGGCGCCGGTGATCCGGCCCGCCTTGACGGCCTCCTCGGCCCCGCCGGAGTGTGCGTGCCCTCCCGCGGGGAAGCGGCCGTCGGCCAGGACGAGAAGTGCGGCGCTAGACATGGTGGTCGACCGCCATCAGAAGAGGAAATACCGCTGGGCGAGCGGCAGTTCGGCTGCGGGTGATGGCTCGACGAGCTCACCGTCGATGGTGACGGCGAAACTGTCGGGCGCGACCTCCACCCTCGGCAGGGCGTCGTTCTCCCGCATGTCCGCCTTCGTGCGCCCGCGGGTGGAGCGGATCGCGGTGAACTCCTTGGCCAGGCCGAGCCGTTCCGGCAGCCCGTCGTCCAGCGCCGACCGGGTCACGAAGTTGAGCGAGTTGAGCCCCGGAGCCTTGCCGTGCGCACCGAACATGGGCCGCGGCAGGACCGGCTGCGGCGTGGGGATGGAGGCGTTGGCGTCGCCCATCTGCGCGTAGGCGATCTGGCCGCCCTTGATGACCAGTTGGGGTTTGACGCCGAAGAACTTCGGATCCCACAGCACCAGGTCGGCGAGCTTGCCGCTCTCGACCGAGCCGATCTCGTGGTCGACGCCCTGCGCGACGGCCGCGTTGATCGTGTACTTGGCGACATAGCGACGTGCGCGCCTGTTGTCGGCGCGGGTGTCCCCCGGCAGGAAACCGCGCCGCCGCTTCATCACGTGCGCGGTCTGCCAGGTCCGCATGACGACCTCGCCGATGCGCCCCATGGCCTGCGAGTCCGACGACATGATCGAGATGGCGCCGAGGTCGTGCAGGATGTCCTCGGCCCCGATGGTGGTGGGCCGGATGCGCGACTCGGCGAAGGCGAGGTCCTCGGGGACCGCGGGGTTGAGGTGGTGACAGACCATCAGCATGTCGAGGTGTTCCTCGACGGTGTTGACGGTGTGCGGCCGGGTCGGGTTGGTGGAGCTGGGCAGCATGTTCGGCAGCGACACCGCCGTGATCATGTCGGGGGCGTGTCCGCCGCCCGCGCCCTCGACGTGGAAGGCGTGCAGGGTGCGGCCCGCGACGGCGGCGAACGTGGCGTCGATGAAGCCCGCTTCGTTCAGGGTGTCGGTGTGGACGGCGAGCTGGGCGCCGGTGTCCTCACAGACGTTCAGGCAGGCGTCGATGGTGGCGGGGGTCGCGCCCCAGTCCTCGTGGATCTTGAAACTGACGGCTCCGGCTCGCAGTTGGGCGTGCATGGACTCGGTGGAGACGGTGTTGCCCTTGCCGAGGAAGCCGATGTTGACGGGGCTGGAGTCCATCGCGGCGAACATCCGGGCCAGGTGCCAGGAGCCGGGCGTGATCGTGGTCGCCTTGCTGCCTTCGGCGGGTCCGGTGCCGCCGCCGATGAGGGTGGTGACCCCGGAGGCGAGCGCCTCGTCGACGATGGTCGGCGAGATGAAGTGGATGTGGGTGTCGATGCCGCCGGCGGTGAGGATCTTGCCGTTGCCGGAGATGACCTCGGTCTCCGGGCCGATCACGAGATCGGGGTGCACACCGTCCATCGTGTCCGGGTTGCCGGACTTGCCGATGCCGGTGACGCGGCCGTCGCGTATGCCGATGTCGGCCTTGACGACGCCCCAGTGGTCGATGATCACGGCGCCGGTGATGACGGTGTCGGGGGCTCCTTCCGCGCGCGTGGTGCGCGACTGCCCCATCGATTCGCGGATGACCTTTCCGCCGCCGAAGACGGACTCGTCGCCGGAGCGCCCGGGGCCGCCGGAGCGGTCCTCCTCGATCTCGACGAGGAGGTCGGTGTCGGCGAGCCGGATCCGGTCACCCGTGGTGGGACCGAACAGGTCGGCGTACGCGGCGCGGGACAGCTCAGGCATCGAGAGGACCTCCGGTCTCGCCGCGCAGTCCGGGCACGATGCGCAGACCGGCCAGGGGGACGAGTTCGACGTCGACGGGGATTCCGGGCTCGAAGCGCACGGCGGTGCCGGCGGCGATGTTGAGCCGCTTGCCGTGTGCGGCCCCGCGGTCGAAATCGAGACCGGGGTTGGCCTCGGCGAAGTGGTAGTGGGAGCCGACCTGGACGGGACGGTCGGCGGCGTTGAGGACGGTGAGGGCGGTGACTTCACGGCCTACGTTGTAGGCGACCGGCTCGTCGGCGAAGAGGATCTCGCCGGGGACCACGGGATGCGTGGGACTCATGCGGCCGGCCCCCGTCAGACGATCGGGTCGTGGACGGTGACGAGCTTGGTTCCGTCCGGGAAGGTGGCCTCGACCTGGACGTCGTGGATCATCTCCGGGATGCCGCTCATGACGTCGTCACGCGTGAGCACCTTGCGCCCCGACGACATGAGTTCGGAGACGGTGCGGCCGTCCCGGGCCCCTTCGAGGATGTGGGACGTGATGAGCGCGATCGCCTCGGGGTGGTTGAGCAGCAGTCCCCGCGCCCTTCGCTTCTCGGCCACGTCCGCGGCCACATGGATGAGCAGTCTCTCCTGCTCGTGCGGGGTCAGTTGCACGCGTCCCACCTCACAGTCCTCGCTCCGGACCGTGCGGGATCCGGCTGCCGCGGCCACCGCGACGGATATAGATGTAACACACAGACAGTGCGCTTGATCTTGCGCACCCCTGTTACGAAATCCCCTGGTGGCGTGGCATGGCAGGCTAGTTGGGAGGAGTTTCAACGAGGTTAACCAGCGCTTGACCGCTCCATGACCATCAGCTGGGCTGCCCCATACTCATCAGTCCGCGCAGGCCGTCCTGCAGCGCCTCGACCGGAACCTCGTCGAACAGCGCCAGCTGCGCGGCGAAGCCCTGGGCCGCGGCGACCATCACCCGCGCGACATGGTCGGCCTGGACGTCGTCCCGCATCATTCCCGCCGCCTGATAGCCCTCGACGATCTTCACCCACGCCACGCGCACTTTCGCGTACCCCTCGCGCATCACCGCCGCGAGCTCCTCGTTGCGCAGGGTCTCCGCCCACACCTGCACGATCAGGCGCGGGAAGTACGAGGCCTGCCCCTCCTGGGCGCCGGCCCCGCGCCCGAGCACCTGGGTCAGCGCGCGGCCCACCAACACGTCCGGCGGAGGTGGCGGGGTCTCCTTGGCCGCGGCTTCGAACGTGGCCTGAATCCACTCCAGGACCTCGCCGACGATCGCCCCGATCAGCTCTTCCTTGCCCCGGAAGTAGCGGTAGACCGCTCCGGCCGAGAGGCCGACCTCCTTGAGCACATCCTGCATGGAAGTGGCATGGAAGCCATTACGGGCGAAGCAGAGGGCGGCGCCGTCGAGGATCTGGCGGCGGCGTGCGTCGAGGTGCTCCTGGGATACGCGGGCCATGCGGGCAAAACTAAAACGAACATTCATTCTTGACAAGCTCGGCACTCGGCAGCACAGTGAGGACATCACGTAAAACGAACGATCCTTCTTTTTGAAGTGAACGCTCTTCGGCCACCCCGAGTCGAACGCTCTCCCGGCCACCCAGTCGACCACCCCAAGGAGCACAGATCATGTCCACGTCGGTCACCACCTCGCCCCGGCAGGGCCGCCGCATGGTGGCGGTGGCCATCCTGGTCTCCGCCATCGTGGCCCTCGCCCTGTGGGCCTTCGCCTGGCCCGCCGCGCGGACCGCCCCGCGCGACCTGCCGCTCGGCGTCGCGGGACCCGCCGCGGCGACGGCTCCCCTCCAGACGCAACTGAAGGAGCGCGAGGGCGCGTTCGAGGTTCATCGCTACGCCGACGAGGCCGCGGCCCTCGACGCCATCGCGGACCGGGCCGTGTACGGAGCGGTCGTCGTCACGCCACAGGGAACGAAGCTGCTGACCGCGACGGCGGCGAGCCCCGTGGTCGCCCAGCTACTGGAGCAGGCGGTGACCGCTCAGGCCCCGCAGGGAGCCGAGGTGCCGACCACCGATGTGGTGGCAGCGCCCGCGGCCGACCCGCGAGGCGCTGCCCTCGGCGCGAGCATCCTGCCGATGGCCATCGCGGGAGTCGCGGCCGGCGCACTGGTGTCGATGCTCGGCCTGCGCGGCATACGCGCGCTGGCCTCACTCGTCTCGGCTGCCGCCATGATCGGCGTGGTCGCCGCCGCCCTGACACACAGCTGGCTCGGCATCCTGACCGGCAACTGGTGGGCGGAAGCCGGGGTGTTGGGGCTCTCGACGCTCGCGGTGGGCGCCACCGTCGCCGGGTGCGCCGCGCTCCTCGGTCCGGCGGGCATCGGGGTCGGCGCGCTGACGATGGTGCTCCTCGGCAACCCGTTCTCCGGCGTGACGTCGGCGCCCCAGCTGCTGCCCGAACCGGTCGGATTCCTCGGCCAGTTGCTGCCGCCGGGCGCCGGAGGCACCCTGTTGCGCTCGGTGTCCTTCTTCGACGGTGCGCGCGTCGCGGGCCCGCTCCTCACCCTCGCCCTCTGGGCCCTGCTCGGCCTGACGGCCGTGCTGCTCGGCGCGCTCCGCCGCCGCCCCGCCGCCGGGGCGCGCGAGGAGGCTCCGAAGCCGCGGGAAGCGGCGCCGGCCGCCTGACCCGGCGGCACACGGAGACAGCCGTACGCCCCTGCTGTAGCGGACGGGGGCGTACGGCCATTCCTGTGTTCACATGCTCACGTGCTCAATTGCCGTACGGCTACGCCGTGTCGGGGCCGCGGTGCTCGGCGGCGATGCCGAAGCGCTGCCGCTCCCCCGCGCCGGGCGCCGGGGACGACGTGGCGCGCAGCGACGAGACGGAGCTGACCACCTGCTCCTCTTCGCCCTCCGGCAACGCCTCGAGTCGTTCCAGGTCGGCGGCGGAGACAAGGGCCACGAGTGGCTTGCCGTGACGGGTGACGACCACCCGCTCGCCGCCGTACACGACGCGGTTGATCAGGTCGGCGAGCTCTGCTCGGGCTTGCGTCACCGGAATCTCGTAGGCCATGTTCCCCAGCTTAACCGGCGCCCGGCATGACGATTCGGCCCACGGAACGGATCCGCCGCAGGTCAGAGGGGTCGCAGGCTGCTCAGGTCCGGTGTGGGGGCGTGCGGCCCACCGTGGGGTCGTTTGGACCGGATCGATCCCGGTACCTGTGAAGTGGCGGCCCGCCGCCCAACCGCTCCCGGGAGGGTTCGGCAGTGAGCCCGCCACCGGCCGTCCGGCGAGGGGACCCGCCGGGTGGCCGGTCCCGGGAGCGCGCCAGGGCGGCGCCCACAGCCGGTTCCGCGGACGCCGCAGGTCACCCGCCGGAACCCGGGCGGCGCGCGTGCGGCGGTGACGACTCCAACTGCCGGGCCCCTTCACCGTGGTCGACGTCGTGCTGGGCGAGGAGCGAGAGGAGTTCCGCCACGGCGAGCCCCGACTCGGCCGGGTGCCGCAGGATCGTGCCCGCTTCGATGCGATACGTGTTGGAGCGTCCCTGACGCGTGTGAGACAGATACCCCCCCTCCTCAAGATCGGAAACGATCTTCTGCACGGCACGTTCGGTGAGCCTGCAGCGAGCAGCGATGTCCCGAATGCGGGTGGCGGGGTCGTCGGCGATCGCGGCCAGCACACGTGCGTGGTTGGTGAGGAAGGTCCAACCGCTGTGGGGTTCAGGTACTCCAGCCATCACCCCAAGATAGGGCGTTTGTTTCGCGCATTCAAAAGGGCGAACTACATTTCAGGTATCACTTGACGTGTGTGCCTCGTCGGGCCGACTCTGGACGAGGTGATGACGCCAGGACGCCTACGGAGTGGCCGCCATGACAGAACGTGCAGTTCCCGCTCAGCTCGCGGAGGACAGCGAAGCCACGCTCAGCATGCCCTCGTACCCGCAGGGCGAGGAGGGCACGGCGCCACTGCTGCCGATCGAACCGCCCCTCGCGGGCGACCTGGTGACCGTGTCGAAGGGCGACACCGAGAAGGACCCGCGCGTCGAACTCGGTCAGCTGCGGCGGGCCATGGAGACGCGGCCCGTCATCGACATGGCGCGCGGAATCCTGATGGCCTCCTTCGGTCTGAGCGCGGATGACGCCTGGAGCGTGCTGGTCTCCATCTCCCAGCACACGAACACCAAGCTGCATCTCGTGGCCGGCGAACTGGTCAGCGCCGTCACAGGAGGCACGATCCCGAAGGCGTTCCGACAGCAGGTGGCCACCACGATCGCCCAGCTCGAGGTGGCGCGGGCGGCGGCGAACGACGAACCCGAGGGGAGGCGTTGATGGAGTGGATGACAGGCGCGCTCTGCGCGCGAGCGGACCCCGACCTGTTCTTCGCCGTCGGCACGGCCGGCCCCACGCTGCGCGAGGAACTGGCCGCCAAACGGATCTGCGTGCGCTGCCCCGTGCTACGGCCCTGTCTCGCCTGGGCTCTCGACAGCGGCCAGGCCCACGGCGTCTGGGGCGGTACCAACGCCGAGGAGCGCGCGGCGCTGCGTCGGCGCCGGGGCCCCGGCGCCCCCCGTGCCCCTCTCAGCACCGCCGCGCACTGACCCGCACCGCCGCACACCGGATCAGTGCCCCAGCGCGGCTATTCGCAGCGGCGCCGGCTCCGCTGCCGGCGCGGCGGTCTCCCCCGTACTGACCTCCGCCCACCACGCCTCGCCGTCCTCCATATGCCGCAGGAGCACGCCTTCGCGGATGGCCCAGGGGCAGAGGGTCACCGTCTTGACGCCCGTCAGTTTCATCGCCGTGTGTCCCACGATCGCGCCGGCCAGGCTCTGCGCGGCCCTCGGTGCGGAGACGCCCGGCAGCTCGGCGCGCTCGGCCACCGGCAGCGCGGCCAGCCGGTCGCGGCAGTTGCGCAACTCCGCTCGGCTCAACTGCCGCGCCATGAAAGGCCCGTGGCGGCCGGGGGCGGCGCCGCCGAGGCGGGCGAGCTGCTGGAACGTCCGGGATGTCGCGACGGCGGTGCGCGGCCCCTCCCAGCGGATGCGGGCGGCGACGTCCCGCAGCTGGTGCCGCACCTTGCGCCGCAGCGCCTTCACGCTCTGCTCGGTGGGCGGGTCTTCGCCGTCGAAGAACTCCCGGGTCAGCCGGCGCGCGCCGAGGGGCAGCGACGCCACGTAGTCCGGAAGCCGTCCGCGTCCGAAGGCCACCTCCAGCGAGCCGCCGCCGATGTCGAACATGGCGAGCGGTCCGGCCCGCCAGCCCATCCACCGGCGGGCGCCGAGGAAGGTGAGCTCGGCCTCCACCTCTCCGGGCAGCGTGCACAGTCGTACGCCGGTCTCCTCGCCGATCGTGCCCAGCACGTCGAGCCGGTTCGGCGCGCTGCGGACGACCGTCGTCGCGAAGGCCAGCGGCTCCGCCGCGCCCCATCTGCGAGCGGTCCTGGCCGCCTCGGCGACCGCCGTCACAAGCTGCCCCAGCGATTCTTCGGGGATCACCCCGCTCGGGCCGACCTCTTCGGAGAGTCTCACCTTCCACTTGGCGGTGTGCACCGGCAAGGGCACACCGTCCTCCGCGTCCACCACGACCAGCCGGACCGCGTTCGAACCCACATCCATCACACTCATCCGCATGTAACTCTGAGTACCCAACAGGCCCGACCTCAGTCACTCTGATTGACCTTGACGGGACCAGGGAACTCGTGATCCATGACTGTCGATCACGCCCGGGCCCCCGTACTCGAAGCCCTGGCCGACCACCGCAGGCAGGGCCGCATCTCCTTCACGCCGCCCGGCCACAAACAGGCCCGGGGCGCCGATCCACTGGTGCGGGAGGTGCTGGGCGACGCGGTCTTCCACGGCGACCTCCTCGCATCCGGGAGTCTGGACGACCGACTGGGCCGCGGCCGGGTCCTCGAACGGGCCGAACGGCTGATGGCCGACGCCGTGCACGCGTCGCACACCTTCTTCTCCACGTGCGGCAGCTCCCTGTCGGTGAAGGCGGCGATGCTCTCGGCCGCGGGCCCGCACGAGAAACTGCTGATCGGGCGTGACGCGCACAAGTCCGTCGTGTCGGCGCTGATCCTCTCCGGAATCCGGCCCGTCTGGGTCGAGCCCTCCTGGGACCCCGAACGGCACCTGGCGCACCCGCCCACGGCCGAGACCTTCGCCGAGGCGTTCGCCGCCCACCCCGACGCGAAGGGCGCCCTGGTCACCAGCCCCACCCCGTACGGGAGCTGCGCCGACCTGCGGGGCATCGCGGAGGTCTGCCACCGGCATTCCCTGCCGTTGATCGTGGACGAGGCGTGGGGCGCGCATCTGCCCTTCCATCCCGACCTGCCGTCCTGGGCGATGGACGCGGGCGCCGACATCTGCGTGACGAGCATCCACAAGATGGGCAGCGGCCTCGAACAGGGTTCCGTCTTCCATCTCCAGGGCGATCTGATCGACCCGACGGTGCTGAAGTCCCGCGCGGATCTGTTCGGCACCACGAGCCCGTCCGTGCTCATCTACGCCGGTCTCGACGGCTGGCGCCGCCAGATGGCTCTGCGCGGCAAGGACCTGCTGGGGGGCGCCCTGGATCTGGCGGCCGACGTCCGGGCGGCGATCGAGCGGATCGACGGGCTGCACGTGAACGACCGTGTCGATTTCTGCGGGCCCGCCGCCGACTTCGACCCGCTGCCGGTCGTCATCGACGTGAGCGGCTTGGGCACCTCGGGATTCCGGGCCGCGGACTGGCTGCGCGAGCACCGCTCGGTCGAGGCGCACCTGGCCGACCACCGCCGCATCAGCACCCAGCTCACCCACGCCGACGACCGGGAGACGACGGACGAACTCCTGGCAGCTCTGCGCGCCCTGGCCCACGCCGCTCCCGGCCTGCGTCCGGTGCCGGAGGTGGACGTCCCCTCCCCCGGCGCGCTGCGGCTCGCCCAGGTCGATCTGCCCCGTGACGCCTATTTCGGGCCCACCGTCGACGTTCCGGTGACCGAGGCGGCGGGTCGCGTGGCGGCCGAGATGCTGACGCCGTACCCGCCGGGCATTCCCGCGGCGCTGCCCGGCGAACGTCTCACCGAGCCGGTGCTGCGCTATCTGCGCACCGGGAAGAACGCCGGCATGAACCTGCCGGACGCCGCGGACCCCGGCCTCGACACCGTGCGGGTCGTGCGGGACACGGACGGCTAGGTAATACCCACAGTCCCCACCCGCAGACTCCACCCGAAGAAAGGGAGCAACCATGCGCATCGCATTTCTGATGGCACCCGAGGGCGTCGAGCAGATCGAACTCACCGACCCCTGGAAGGCGGTGACCGACGCGGGTGGCGAGCCCGTCCTCGTGTCGACCGAGCCGGGCCGTATCCAGGCCTTCGACCATCTCGACAAGGCCGACACGTTTCCCGTGGACGAGGTCGTCGGCGATGTGTCGGCCGATTCCTTCGACGGCCTCGTCCTGCCGGGCGGTGTGGCCAACCCTGACGCGCTGCGCCTCGACGAGGGGGCCGTGTCCTTCGTACGCGGCTTCTTCGACACCGGCCGTCCGGTGGCCGCGATCTGCCACGCCCCGTGGATCCTCGTCGAGGCCGACGTCCTGTCGGGCCGAGGACTCACCTCGTTCCCGAGCGTCCGTACGGACATCCGCAACGCGGGCGGCACCTGGGTCGACGAGCAGGTGAAGATCTGCGACGACGGGCCCAACACGCTGATCACCAGCCGCAAGCCGGACGACTTGAAGGCGTTCTGCGAGGCGTTCATGAGGGAGTTCGCGAAGTCGGCCGCTTCCGGCGGCTAGTCCCTCGGCAGGAGCGGCCCCAGCGGCCCGAGGTCCAGATTCAGGTCCTCGGGCCGCAGGCCGTAACGGTCGCGGAGTTCGGCCATGCGATCGTCGAGGAGCATCAGCGTGAGGCCGATGCGCTCCTCCTGGTCCTCGTCCAGCTCGCCGGTGTCGAACCGGCGCACGGCCTGCCGCTCCATGAGCTGCCGCAGCAGCTCCACGACGGTCAGGACCAGTTTGATCAGATCGCGTTCCACGGTGTCCGGCTCCAGTTCGAGCCGGTTCTTCTTCCCCGCGGGCCGCTCCCGGGCCTGCTCGCGGATCTGCTCACGCTCGCGCTCGGCCTCGCTCACAGCAACTCCTCGAAGGGCGAGGGGACTTGCTCGTTCACCGAGCTGATGAGCGCGTTCAGGTCGATGCGGACGAGATCGACGTCCGCGATGCGCAGCGTGAGGTCACCGGAGATGACGACCCCGCCCGCGAGCAACCGGTCGAGCAGGTCGACGAGGGCGACCTCCCGGCGTTCTATGACGGTCACAGTCCCGCCTCCCCCGGCGTGTCGTCCCCTTCGGCCTCCAGGCCCGCGAAGGAGTACGCGGCCCACGGTCCGGTGAGCTCGACGCGCATGCCGGACTCCTGGCCCTTCACTCCTTCCACCAGTTCCACGAAGGCCTCCGAGTCCGAACGTGACACCAGGTAGGCCGCGTTGAGTACGTTGCGACCCGTTTCCTTGGAGAGCGCGGAGTTCTGGGGCGCGTGCAGCCGAGCGTCCTCCGCCCCCTCGCAGAGCGTGTCGTGCAGTCGGTGCGCGAACTTCTCCGCGCTCTCCCACATCTCCTCGTGAGCTTTGTTGCGCTGTCGGCGCTGGCGCAGGTAGTCGCGGCCCGAGGCGGGCTTCTCCGGCTCGGCGGCCGGACTTGCGGCCTGCGCGTCGGAATAGACCTTGACGCCCCATTCCACCCGGCCGTCGAGCCGGTCGAGCGTGCGCCTGAAGGAGTCCTCCCGCGCCTCCATCATGGCGCGCACTCCCGCGTCGTCACGGAACACGGTCGCGAGCCGCAGCGGCAGCGGCGTGGTGACCACGGTCAGCGCGTCGATCACGGCCTGGTGGGCGCGTGCGGTCGCACTCAGCCAGTCCAGGTCCTCCAGGTGGCGCCGGAGCGGCTCCTCGCCGAAGTCCTCCTCCGGCACCGTGCCCACCACCGCGATCAGGCCGTGGTGGGACAGCTGACCGGGGGGCGCGCCGTCCACTCCGGTCACCTGCGCCTGGAGCGCCGCGTCGAAGGGCCGGCAGATCGCGTAGACGTACCGCAGTCCGCTCATGTGCTTTCCTCCGTCTTGCTCTGCGCTGTCCTGCTCTGCGCCGACTTACTCGGTTCCGATTTGCTCGGTTCCGATTTACTCGGCTCCGACTTGCCGCTGTTCGACTTTCCTCGCTCCACCTCGCCCGTCCTGCCCTGCTCCAGTTCGGCGACATGGGCGCGCAACTCGGCGTTCTCACGCGTGAGTTCGTCGCGACGCGCACGGGTGGACAGCGCGGGGTCGTCCTCCCACCAGTCGATCCCCATCTCCTTCGCCTTGTCGACGGAGGCGACGATGAGCCGCAGCTTGATGGTGAGCAGTTCTATGTCGAGCAGGTTGATCCGGATGTCCCCGGCGATGACGATCCCCTTGTCGAGCACGCGCTCCAGGATGTCCGCGAGGTTCGCACCGCCGCCCTGTCCGTACGGCTCCGGCATCCGGCTGGGCATGGTCATCGGCGACTCCCGCTCGTCGCGGGCTCTTCTTCTTCGTACTTCTCGTCCTCTACACCCTCGTCGTCCTCGTCATACTTCGCCTCGTCCTCGCCCTCTTCTTCGTCTTCCTCGTACTTTGCCTCGTCCTCGCCCTCGTCTTCCGCGCCCTCTTCGTCCTCGTCCTCGTAGGACTCCTCGGGCTGCTCCTCGTCGTCCTCGTAGGACTCCTCGGGCTGCTCCTCGTCGTCGCGCTCGTCCTCGTCCTCCGCGACGTCCTCCGGCTCGCCCTCGGTCTGGTCCTGCTCCTGCTCCTGCTCCTCGGCGAGCGCGTCCTCGTGGCTGTGGACGACCTCGCCGTCGCGGATCTCACCGCGCCAGCCGTCCTCGGCCTCACCCTTGATGGTGATGAAGCGCGCGTAGTTCTTCAGGTCGAGCCGGGCCCGGCGGCCCTGAGCGCGCCAGATGTTGCCGGTCTTCTCGAAGAGACCCTTCGGGTAGTACTCCAGGACCAGCAGGACGCGGGTGAGGTTCTCGGCCAGCGAGTGGAAGGAGACGACACCCTTCGTCGTGCCCTTCGCACCCTCCGAGGTCCACGCGATCCGGTCGTCCGCGATCTGTTCGGTGGTGTGCGCCTTCCAACTCCGGTTGGACCAGAAGACCTTGGCCTGCCAGTCGGAGGTGGTGTCGTCGGCGCGGTTCGCGCTCTTGACGCCCTTGGCGAAGGTGCTGAAGTCCTGGTACTGGGTCCACTGGTCGTACGCCGTGCGCAGCGGCACGCCGACGTCGATGAACTCCATGATGACCGTCGGCTTCTTGCCGGCCCCGCCCTTGCGGCGGCCCTTGCCTCCGGTCATGTTCTTGAAGGCATCGACCACGCTGTCCTTGGCGCGCCCGGCGCCGACCTCCACGGCGGACCGCAGCGGTCCCTTGCCCTCGGCCATCTTGCGGCCGCCGTCGAGAGCGAGCTTGGCGAAGCCGGGGCTGTTGCCCTCGGCTATGTCGTTGAGCTTGCCCGTCGTCTCGCCGAGCTTGTGGCCCACACCGACGAGCAGCCGCTGCGCCTGTGCGCCGAGATATGCCTGCAACTCCGACTTCAGGCGGTCGGCCGCCTCGCTCTGCGCGATGCCGGCGAGCGGATTGTCCTTCGCCTTGCCGGTCGCGGACTTCAGGGTGTCACTCATCGCGGCCCCCCTCCTTCGGCGCGCGGGACCCGGTGGCGCGGCGCGTGGAGCTCTTCGCCGCGGCCCTGGCCGGGGCCTTCTTCGCCGTCTTCTTCGCCGGGCTCTTCTGCGCCGCCGTCTTCCTCGCGGGGGTCTTCTTGGCCGCCGCCTTCTTCGGGGCGGCCTTCTTCGCGGGAGCCTTCTTCCTCGCCCGCGGCCTTTCGTCGGACTCCTCGTCGGACTCCTCGTCGGACTCCGCGTCCGCGGTGTCCTCACGGTCCCGATCGTCCTGCTCGTCCCGATCGTCCTCGTCGTCGTACTCCTCGTACGCGTCGTCGGACTCCTCGGTGTCTTCATCGCGCCCGCGGCCGGGTATGTCCGGCTTCACGCCCGAGAGCTGGTCGCGCACGTCCGCCGTCCGACCGTGCAGCCGGTCGGCGAGGCCCGAGATCTGCCGCTCGACCAGCGCACCGGTCGCGGCCTTGCCGACCCCGCGCATGTCCTCGCGCAGCTGGTCGCCGATCTCCTTGAACTGCGGGTTGTTCTGCAGCTGTTGGGACAGCAGGTCGCCCAGGGCGCGCGGGCTCAGGTTCATCCGCTTGCCGGCCACCATCGTGCCGACCGCGAACGCCAGCTTCATCTTCTTCGTACGTCCGAGGAAGTATCCGGCCCCTACGGCGAGGCCCATTCCCAGTCGATTCATGATGTGGTCCCGTTGTCGGTTCCCGCGCCGCCGCGCAGGCCAATTTCCAGTCGGTCGAGCAACTCGTCCTCCAAGCGGTCGAATTCCTCCTCTCCGAGCTCGCCCGACTCGAGCCGCTGCTCGAGAAGGGCGAGTTCGGACCGGACGGTGGCCGGGTCGTAGTACAGGCGCTCGGCCTCGGCGAGTACCTGGCTCACCGCCCAGAGGCCGCCGCGCACCGGGGCGAACGGCAGCATCAGTACTTCGCCGATGAGTCCCATCCGCTACTCGCCGCCCGCCTTCGAGGAAGCGGACTCCGGCGTGGCTCCGGTCGGCTCGGAGGGCCCGGGCTCGACGAAGCTGTAGGGCGGCAGCGGGCCGTTGACCCGCAGCTCGATGTGCGGATGGCTCTTGCGGACCTCGTCGACCGCGGAGAGGAACACCGCGGACGAGTCGCGCTCCACCAGGAACGACAGGTTGGCCAGCCATCCGGTGGACTCGGGGCCCACACTGACGGCGTGCGCGGTGGGCTCCAGAGCGCGGTGCAGTTCCACCGCGTCCTCGGCCTCGCGGGCCTGGAGCGCGTTCACCACCATCTCGCCGAGCTGCAGCTTCTGCTCGTAACTGCCGCCGCCCGCCTGCCGGTTGGCCTCGGCCAGTGCCTGCACCTCGGGGTTGTCGGCCATCACGCGGTGCAGGGCGGCCTGCTCCTCGTGGCTCGCCTTGACGTTGTACTCGACCTTGCCGGCCAGCGTGGCGAGCCGCTCGCGGTAGTGCTCAGCGCGTTCGGCGAGGACGCTCGTGACGGACGCGTCGTCCGGTGCGACGTTGCCGAACCGCATGGGAAGGACCGGGCCCGCCGCGCCTGCCTCGTTCAGCACGTTCTGGTGGGCCAGCAGGTCGTGGCGCTTGGCGCGCAGCGACTCGGGCGCCTCACTGACGATCGCCGCCAGGTCGCCTTCCCTGACGATGCGCACGGGGCGAGAGGGCTTGCCCACGCCGTCCATGCCTTCGGGCAGTGCCGGGTGTGAACTCGCGGCGATGCCATAGACGTAGGTGCTCATTCCTGCTCCTCCTTCCTCCGCGCCGACGTGCTCTTACGGGCGCGCGGACGGGACTCCGTCTGGCTCTCTTCACGGGACTGCTTGAACGCGTCGGAAATGGTCTCGGCGGCACCGGACAGCGCGCCCTTGGACTTGCCACGCGCGCCGGACTCGGTCATCTCGCCCACCAGGTCGGGGAGCCCGGGATCCTTGCGCGGTCCCGCCTCCAGGTCGAGGCGGTTGCACGCCTCGGCGAAGCGCAGATACGTGTCCACGCTGGCTATGACCACACGCACGTCGATCTTCAGGATCTCGATGCCGACCAGCGAGACACGCACGAAGGCGTCGATCACGAGGCCTCGGTCGAGAACGAGCTCCAGGACGTCGTACAGGCCACTGGTGCCGCCCGATCCACCGGATTGCTGTGCAGGGACAACGGTCATGACGACCGGCCCTCCTTATCTGGGGAGTCTGTTGGAAAATCCGCGGAGAAACCCGCGCGACGGGTGCGCTACCGGCCGCCGGCCTTCTGGTCGGCGCGCCCGCGTTCGTAGCGGCGGACGCGCTTGTAACCGAGGAGTTCGCCCTGCGGGTCGCACTCCACCTGGTAGCTGGCGAGGAGACTCATCGTGTCCGGAACCCGGGTGAGTTCCAGGACCTCGATCTCCAACGTCCAGCCGTCCTCGGTCTGCTCGAAGGACGACACGGACTCGGCGACCATCCCGGTCAGCTCCGCGAGCTGGGTGCGTGCGGTGCGCAGCACCTCCATGGGACCCGGGCGGCGCTTCGTCCCGCCGCTATCCGCGTTTTCGGTTGAATTGCGCGAGTTCTGCGAACTCGCCTTCTTCTTCTCTGGATCCGACGATGTGTTCAATATGGCCACCTCTTCTTCACGAGTGGCCCGTAATCCGTTGGCCAAACATCTCTCTTGAGGTGTCCCGGCTCACTGGCCCCACCGGTGCGGAACCTCGGGCTCCGTGCCGCCCGGGTGTGCCGCGTCCACGGTCGGCGGCACGGTAGGCGGTGCGGGCGCCTGCGGTGTCACGGGCGGAGGAGTCAGGGACGGCCCGTCGACGGAGGGCAGATCGGCCGAGGGGCGGGGGCGATCCGTCGAAGGCCGGTCCGCGGACGGACGGGCCGCGCTCCGCAACAGGAAGGCCACGACTCCGAGTACCACCGCGGTGATCAGCGCGGCCGCCCAGTCGGGCAGCCCCAGGGCAAGCGCGAGGCCGAGGGCGAGCGCCAGCGCAGCGCCCGCGTAGAGGCCGACGGCCCCCGCACCGGCGTACAGCGCGGCCTTACGGCGCTGCTTGCGTGTCTGCTCTCTCAACTCTTCCCGCACGGCCTCGCGGGCCGCGTGCGTCAGTTCATCGACGAGGCTCTTGTCCAGATGCTCCAAACGGTTCATGGCGCCCGAGTACCCGGCCGTCCGAACGCTTAACGCTCCACCCCGGCCTGCGCTCCCCATGGGCACGCCGAACCAGTCAAGTGCCGCCGTTCCTCCTGGATTTGGAGTAACCGGACAAGGCCGACGGGGGCCTCGTCGGGCCGCGGGAGATCACGACGAGGCACGGGAGATCTCGACAAGGCGGTTACGTACGTCCTGTACTTTTCTTACAGGAGCCTTGGGGAGCAGCCGACCCCGGCAGAGGAGAGACATGTCATGAACCGACCGTCCGCCCGCTATGTCCTGCCCGAGTTCACCGAGCGCACGAGCACCGGGCAGCGGACCCTCGATCCGTACTCGAAGCTCCTCGAGGAGCGCATCGTCTTCCTGGGGACGCCGATCGACGACACGTCGGCCAACGACGTGATGGCGCAGTTCATGCACCTCGAATACCTGGCGCCGGACCGCGACATCGCGCTCTACATCAACTCCCCCGGTGGTTCGTTCAGCGCGATGACCGCGATCTACGACACGATCCAGTTCGTCTCCTGCGACGTGGAGACGACATGCCTGGGGCAGGCCGCGTCGGCGGCGGCGGTCCTGCTGGCCGCGGGCACCCCGGGCAAGCGACACGCGCTGCCCGGCGCCCGGGTTCTCATCCACCAGCCCTCACTGGCCGAGCCGGTTCACGGTCAGGCCTCCGACCTGGCGATCCAGGCCGACGAACTCCTGCGCACCCGCGCACAACTGGAGAAGCTGCTCGTCCAACACACGGGCCGAAGCGCGGAACGCGTCCGCGCCGACATCGAGCGGGACAAGATCCTCAGCGCGACCGAGGCAGTCGACTACGGCCTGGTGGACCGCATCATCGCGAGCCGCAAGACGTCCTCGGGCACCAAGGACGCGGGGTGAACCGGCGATGCTGCCACCCGAACTTCCTCCGCTGCCCGCACTCACCCGCGCCGAGGGCGAGTTGATCGACCGGTACCTCGAAGTGATCGACCTGGTGGGCCGGATCAACCCGGCCCGCGCCTCGGACACCTACGGAGGACTGCGCGCCGCCCAAGCCCTGGTCGGCAGCGCGACCGCCCTACGGGACGCGCTGACGCTCATGCACCAGCGGGGCGAGAGCGCGGTGCACGCGCCGACGTTGGCACGGGCGCTGCGCGTGCTCGACGGGGAGCGGCGGTCCTGCCGGGTCACCGTGCCGCCCGCGACCGCGTCCTGAGCCCCCGTCACCCCCGAGCCGGAGGGCGATACGTCCCGGCCCGATCTCAAACGAACCAAACGGGCTACCTCGTTCGGCGTAGACAATCATCGTTTTTCGGACCGTCTTCAGTTGCGTCAGATGTGTACGCGGGGGCCGGAATTACTCGTTCCGGTGCTGGTCGAACGATCGTCCTTCGTCGCGACCTGACCACGAACCGGGCCGTGTCCACCCGAACGGTTCAGCCGTGAGGAGCTTCACAAAAGGCCGTTTCGGCTCGGAATTCACGCCCTTCACGGGTCAAGATCCCTTTCGACGACAAGCCCCCGCCACAGCGGCGGGGCGGTCCGGGCGGACGCCGAGTCCTGCCGCCGCCCGGATGACCGGTCGACATCGGTGCATCGGCAGGAGTGGAGGACCCAGGCATGACGGGTCGGTCCGGAAAGTCCGGACACCGGCCCTTGGGGTGAAGCCGCACAGTGCGGCCGGGCAACTTTGTCAGCCCGAATCCGACAGGTCATCCTTCACAGGCGGTTGACGAAGGGTTGCGCATGACCGCGCTGAATCACGTCCCGTCACTGCTCACCAGGGCCGGTTCGGTATCGGCCCTCACGCTCGCCGTCGTAGGCGGGACCCTCGTGGCCCCAGGGCTCACGTCGGAGGCGGAGGCCGCGACACACGGGGCCAAGGCGCTCAAGATCGCCGCCTCCAAGAAGGGCTCCCCGTACGGCTATGGAGCGACGGGGCCGAACCGGTTCGACTGCTCCGGTCTGACCCAGTACTCGTTCAAGCGTGCGGGCAAGAAACTGCCACGCACCGCCGGACAGCAGTACAACAAGACCCGCCACATCTCGGCATCCAACCGCACCCGCGGTGACCTGGTCTTCTTCCACTCCGGCCGGAACGTCTACCACGTCGGGATCTACGCGGGCAAGGGCCGGATCTGGCACGCCCCCAAGTCGAACACCGTGGTGCGACTGGAGAAGATCTGGACGAAGAGCGTCTCCTACGGGCGGGTGCGCTGATGGCCCTTCACCACTGACGGCCCGTCCCCGCTGATGGCCCGTCACTGATCGCCGGTCAGCGGCTCGACCTGGGGCGGTGGCGGCGGCCCGCACGGCCGCCGCCACCGCTCGCCCGGCCCTCCGCCAGGCCCTCCGACCGGCGCGCCCGCCAGGCGTGGGGCGCGCCGACGCGGATACTCGTGCGCCATGGCCGAAAACAACAGCTCCTCCACCGCAGGCGGACCGTCCCGCAACGAGACGCGCTTCGAACGCGCCGATCGCAACTTCTCGGAGATCCTCCAGGAACTGCGGGTCACGCAGGCCGGAGTGCAGATCCTTTTCGCCTTCCTGCTGACGCTCGCCTTCACCGAGCGCTTCCCCTCGCTCGACACGATGCAGCGCGCCACGTATGTGACCACGCTGCTGCTCGCCGTACTCGCCGCGGCGCTGTTCACCGCTCCGGCAGCCGTGCACAGGTCGCTGTTCGGGCAGCGGGCCAAGCCGCTGATCGTGCGGGTGTCGTCCCGCCTCGCGGGTGTCGGCCTCGGTGTCCTGGTGTTCGCGGTCTCCGGCGCCGTGCTCCTGGTCGTCGACGTGGCGGTGGGCCGAACCGGCGGGATCATCGCCGCCGCGGCCACGATGGTGGTGTGTGCGGGCCTGTGGGGCCTGCTCCCCCTCCTGGTGCGTGGCGCGGCGGACAAGGTCCAGGACCGGGATGACGACGGCAAGGAATCGGACACGTCGGGCGGCGTCAGGCCGGCAGGGCCTCGATGAGGAGCACCACGCCGAGGACGCCGAGCGCCACGCCGGTGCCGCCCTCGATGGCACGGGCCGTGCGGGGCCTGCGCAACCACCGCCCGAGCCGGTCGACCAGGAGGGCGACGACCGGGAACCACACCAGGGCGAGGGCCACGATGATGGACGCGAGCAGCAGCGTCCTCGGCATCGCGGGGCTGCCCGCGGGCACGAACTGGGGCAGCACGCTGAGGAAGGTGATGGGCGCCTTCGGGTTGAGGGCGTTGGTGAGGAAGCCCTGCCGCAGACTGCCCCCGGCCATCACGTGCTCCACGCCGTCCCGCGCCCCGAAGCTTTCGAGCGGCCGCGCCGCCGATCGCAGGGCGCGGCAGCCGAGGTAGAGCACATAGGCCCCGCCCGCGGCCTGCAACGCCCGCAGAAGCGTGGGCACCGCCGCGAGGACCGCCGCGACCCCGGCCACCGCGAGCGCCGTGTGCACCAGGAGTCCGCCCGCCACGCCGATCGCGCAGGCGATCCCGGCACGGCGTGAGGCGAGGGCGTTGCGCACCACGACGGCGAAGTCGGCACCCGGCATGGCGACCATGCCCGCGGCGACTCCGGTGAAGGCGACCAGTTGTGCGTCCATGGCGTCCACCCTGCCGTTCTTCTGCCTTCAGCAGGCATGTGGAATATCCTGAGCCAGCCTTAAGCAGGCGTTTACCCCCACGCCGACGGACCGCCCCACCGCCCGCCGGCCCCTGCCCCGGGAGCGGCCATGTACGACCCGACGCGGCTCGCCGCACTGGTGGCGGTCTCCGAGGCCGGGTCGATCACCCGCGCCGCCGAGCGCCTCGGCTACACCGTGCCCGCACTCTCCCAGCAGCTGGCCAAGCTCGAACGGGAGGCGGGGACCCCGCTCCTGGTGCGGCATCACCGCGGGGCACGGCTGACCGGCGCGGGTGAGCTGTTGCTCGCGCGGGCGCGCCGGGTCCTGGACGAGATGGAGCAGGCCCGGCACGAACTGGCCCGGCTCGCGGGGCTCTCCGGCGGCAGGCTGCGGGTGGGGACGTTCACCACGGCCGGGATCCATCTGGTGCCGCCCGCGCTGACCGCGTTCCGCCGCGCCCATCCGGACGTCGATCTGACGGTCCGGGGCTACGAACCGCCGCTCGGCATCGCGGCCGTGGCGGCGGGCGAGGTCGACCTGGCCCTCACTCATACGTACGAGCCCGCGGACGCGGTGCCGCTGCCCGCGTCCGTGACCGAGGAGCCGATCCTGGTCGAGGAGCTCGTCCTGGTGACCTCGCCCGGGCACGCGCTCGCGAATTCTCCCGCACGGCTGCCCCTGGCCGAACTCGCCGGGCAGCCGCTCATCAGCATGGCGCCGACACATCCGCCCCGCCAGGGCGTGGAGTCCGCGCTGGTGCGGGCCGGCGCGACACCCTCGGTCCTGGTCGAGACTCCGGGCTACGCGCTGGTGTGCGCGCTGGTCAGCGCCGGGCTCGGCGTCGCCGTCGTACCGGAGATGGTGGCGCGGACGGCTGCCACCCCGGTGGGCGTGCGGCCGTTGGAGCCGGGCACCTTGCGCCGCACGATCTCGGTCGTCCACCGCACCGACGAGTCGCATCCGGCGGCGGACACCTTCCGGGCGCTGCTCCGGGGCGCGTTCGGACGCTCAGCGGGGTGAGGGCGAGGCCGAGGGTGCCGTCGCGTCGCCACGGACCGGCGCGGTCCAGGGCAGCGCGATCCAGACCGTCTTGCCTCCCTCGGGGGTCGGCGTGACCGAGAGCCTGCCGCCGCACTCCATGGTCAGCCAGCGGATGATCACCAGGCCACGGCCGTTGTCCTGCTGGACGGCGGCGGGCAGCCGCTTGGGGTAGCGGGGGTGGCTGTCGGTGACGCCGATGCGCAGCTGCTCGTCTCGGTCGAGCTCGATGTCCACCCGGAAGGTGGGCGACTGGCCCCGGGTGTGCTGGACGGCGTTCGTGGCGAGTTCGGAGACGATGAGCCGGACCGTGTCGGCCGCCTCGGCCTCACCCGGCAGGCCCCACTCGGCAAGGACGCGCGCGACGTATTTCCGGGCCGTGGAGACCGAGGCAGGGTCGCTCGGCAGGGTGACGGATGCTTCCTGAAGGTCTGCCATGGCGACGTTGTCCCTTTCCCACCGGGCTCGCTCCGACTCGTGGCGGAAGGCACGAGGACAGTCCCGGAATGGTGCTTCGCGCCAGCCTGCCACTCTTGGACCCCTCACAGGTGGCCATCCACCAAGAAGTGCATATATCTGTCGCTCGAAGCGGTGAACTCTGCTACGAGAGACCGTATTTGGGCGCGCGGTCGGCACTTCCTCTACTGTCGCCCCTGAGCGGCCCTGGGAAGGCGGAATAGGAACGCTCCGTCGGGAAGGAGACGGACATGCGGTACGGCCCCGCGGTGCGCCGCCGGAAACTCGGCGCCGAACTGCGCGCGCTGCGCGCGCACGCCGGGCTCACCAGTGGCCAGGCGGCGGGCCGGGTCGGCTGGCATCAGTCGAAGGTCAGCCGGATCGAGACGGGGCGTAGCAGCGTCAAGGCGGCCGACGTAGGACTGCTGCTCGATGCGTACGAGGTGCGGGACCCCCAACTCCGCCAGTTGCTGATGGCATTGGCGGGCTCGGACGACGACGGTGGTCGCCGCCACTGGTGGCACGCCTATCGCGAGCTGCTGCCGCCCGCCTACCGCGACTTCATCAGCCTGGAGTCACAGGCCTGTCGGATGCGCACCCTGGAGACCACGGTCGTGCCGGGCCTGCTGCAGACACCGGACTACGCGCGTGCGGTGACGCGGGCCGCGCTGGACGGACTGCCCGACGAGCAGGTGGACACGCTGGTGGAGGTGCGTCTTGCCCGTCAGGACGTACTGCGCACCTCTCCACCGCTGCAACTGAGCGTGATCCTGGACGAGGCCGTGCTGCGCAGGCCGGTGGGCGGCAGCCGGGTGCTCGCCGGTCAGTTGAAACGGTTACTGGAAGCCGCACAGTTGCCCCATGTACGACTTCAGGTGCTGCCGTTCGCCGCCGGAGAGCATGTGGGACTCATCGGCTCTTTCGTTATCTTCTCATTTCCGAACATTGCTGATCTGGATGTGGTTGTTCTCGACCACTTGACGAGTAGCCTCTACCTCGAACGGAAAGAAGACCTCCAGGCCTACACGGAGGCCTTCAACTCCCTTCAGGGAAAGGCGCTTTCACCCGAGGAATCAACGGATCACATCGCCGGGATACGTGACGGCGCGTAAGGGGGCACCATGACTGCACTGCCTCGGCACGTACCTTCCAGCACATCTCTGCACGGCGCACGGTGGTACCGCAGCAGCCGCAGCAACGGCATGAACAACTGCGTGGAGACGGCCTCGCTCGCTTCAGGGCCGGAGCAGGGGCTCCTCGCCGTGCGCGACTCGAAGAACACGGCAGGGCCCGCTCTGCTCTTCTCGCCCACGACATGGGAGGCCTTCGTCCACGGCCTCCGGTGACTACCGGGGTGCGGCGCGGCTGATCACTCGTACGGCATCGGCGATCTGTGCGTCGGTGAGATCCGCACGGGCGGTCAGCCGCAGCCGCGAGATGCCGTCGGGCACCGACGGCGGACGGAAGCAGCCGACGGCCAGGCCCGCGCCCCGGCAGTCGGCGGCCCAGCGCACGGCGGCGTCCGGCGAGGGGGCCCGCACGGAGACGACGGCGGCGTCCGGACGTACCGCCGAGAGACCTTCCGCCGTCAGGCGTTCATGCAGTTCGGCCGCCACCGCGCGCGCCCGCGCAGCGCGCTCCGGCTCCCTGTCCAGCAGCCGCAGGGCCGCGAGGGCCGCACCCGCGGCGGCGGGAGCGAGCCCCGTGTCGAAGATGAAGGTCCGGGCCGCGTTGACCAGATGGTCGATGACCTTCGCGGGCCCGAGCACGGCGCCACCCTGGCTGCCGAAGGACTTCGACAGGGTGACCGTGGCCACCGTGTGGGCCGTGCCCGCGAGGCCGGCCGCCTGCGGGGCGCCTCGCCCACCGTCGCCGAGCACACCTAGCCCGTGGGCGTCGTCGACGACGAGGCCCGCCCCGAACTCCTGGCAAACGGAACTGAGTTCGGGCAGTGAAGCCGCGTCACCGTCGACCGAGAACACCGTGTCCGAGACGACGATCGCGGGCCCCGTGTGACCGTCCAGCGTCTTGTGCACCGCTTCGGGATCGGCGTGCGGCACCACCTGTGTCGTGCCGCGCGCCAGGCGGCAGCCGTCGATGAGCGAGGCGTGGTTGCCCGCGTCCGAGACGATCAGCGAACCGTGTGGGGCGAGGGCGGTGACGGCGGCGAGGTTCGCGGCGTATCCGGAGGACAGGACCAGGGCGGCCTCGAAGCCGCAGAACGCGGCGAGCTCGCGCTCCAGTTCCGCGTGCAGTTCGGTGGAGCCGGTCACCAGGCGCGAACCGGTGGCTCCACCGCCCCAGTGCCGGGCCGCTCGTGCCGCGCCTTCGGTGATCTCGGGATGCCTGGCCAGACCCAGGTAGTCGTTGCTCGCCAGGTCGAGGAGGCCACCGGAGTCGGCGGGGCGGGGGCGCAGGGTGCGGACGAGGCCGGCCCCCGCACGCAGGCTCGCCTGCTCGTCGATCCAGTCGAACGGCGAGCTCGCCATGGGGGTCCCCTCCGGGTCGTCAGCACTGGCCGGTTTGTAGACAGTGCACAGACCCTAGCCGCCCGGCCACCGGCCCAGGATGTGGCAATACCCACACCTCTCAGGGTTTCTGTTGTGCGAACTCTCCTTGGAAAGCGAGGCCCTCGTGCGTAAGGATCAGCGCCATGGATCTGCTGAACACGCTGGTGGACAAGGGGCTTCGGCGCGAGCTGCCGACCCGTGAAGAGGCGCTGGCCGTGCTGGCCACCTCCGACGACGAGCTTCTGGACGTGGTTTCCGCCGCCGGGAAGGTACGGCGGCAGTGGTTCGGGCGCCGGGTGAAACTCAACTATCTGGTCAATCTCAAGTCGGGGCTCTGCCCGGAGGACTGCTCGTACTGTTCGCAGCGCCTCGGCTCGACGGCAGGCATCCTCAAGTACACCTGGCTCAAGCCCGACGAGGCCTCGCAGGCCGCCGCTGCCGGTGTCGCGGGTGGCGCCAAGCGGGTCTGCCTGGTCGCCAGCGGGCGCGGTCCGACCGACCGTGACGTCGACCGGGTCTCGCAGACCATCGAGGCGATCAAGGAGAACAACGAAGGCGTCGAGGTGTGCGCGTGCCTCGGACTGCTCTCCGCGGGCCAGGCGGACAAACTGCGCACGGCGGGCGCGGACGCGTACAACCACAACCTCAACACGTCCGAGGCGACGTACGGCGAGATCACCACGACGCACACGTACGCCGACCGCGTGGACACCGTCCAGCAGGCGCAGGCAGCGGGCCTCTCCGCCTGTTCGGGTCTGATCGCGGGCATGGGCGAGAGCGACGAGGACCTGGTGGACGTGGTCTACGCGCTGCGCGACCTCGACCCCGACTCCGTACCGGTCAACTTCCTGATCCCCTTCGAGGGCACCCCGCTCGCCAAGGAGTGGAACCTCACCCCGCAGCGCTGCCTGCGCATTCTCGCCATGGTCCGCTTCGTCTGCCCCGACGTGGAGGTCCGCATCGCGGGCGGCCGCGAGGTGCATCTGCGTTCGATGCAGCCCCTGGCGCTGCACCTCGCCAACTCGATCTTCCTGGGCGACTACCTGACCAGCGAGGGCCAGGCCGGCAAGACCGACCTGGAGATGATCGCGGACGCCGGGTTCGAGGTTGAGGGCACGGACACGGTGACGCTTCCGGAGCACCGCGCGGACGCGCCGGCGGCCGCGGGTTGCGGGTCGCACGGGGACGGTGGGGGCGGCTGCGGGCCGTGCGGTTCGTCCGAACCCGCGCCGATGGAGGCCGCGGAGGGCGAGACGTCCGAGGCGCGCACGGACCTGGTGGCGGTACGCCGCCGGGGCGCGGGGACGGATCTGGCGCCCAATGCCTGACTTCTCCGCGCCCCGACCGCTCGACGTTCCCCAGCTGCTCGACCTCGACCGGCGCCATGTGTGGCATCCGTACGGCCCGATGCCCGGCCGTCAGGAGCCCCTGGTCGTCGAGTCGGCGAGCGGTGTGCGGCTGCGGCTCGCGGGCGACGGGGGCGAGTTGGTCGACGGGATGTCGTCCTGGTGGTCGGCGATCCACGGCTACAACCACCCCGTGCTCAACGACGCGGTGCGCGGGCAGCTGGACCGGATGAGCCATGTCATGTTCGGCGGGCTCACCCATGAGCCCGCCGTCCGCCTGGCGAAGCGCCTTGTCGACATATCGCCGGAGGGCCTGGAACACGTCTTCCTCGCGGACTCCGGTTCGGTGTCGGTCGAGGTCGCGGTCAAGATGTGCCTGCAGCACTGGCGCTCGCTCGGGCGCCCGGCCAAGCGGCGGATGCTGACCTGGCGCGGCGGCTACCACGGGGACACCTGGCAGCCCATGTCGGTGTGCGACCCCGAGGGCGGCATGCACGAGCTGTGGCAGGGAGCGCTGCCCGAGCAGGTGTTCGCGGACGCGCCGCCCACGGCCTTCGACGCGTACGACGAGGAGTACGCCGAGCACCTGCGGGAGATGATCGGGCGCCACGCCGACGAACTTGCCGGCGTGATCGTGGAGCCGGTGGTGCAGGGCGCGGGTGGTATGCGGTTCCACTCCCCCGCCTATCTTCGGGTGTTGCGTGAGGCCTGTGACGAGCACGACGTGCTGCTCGTGTTCGACGAGATCGCCACGGGGTTCGGCCGCACGGGCGAGCTGTTCGCCGCGGACCACGCGGGCGTCACGCCCGATGTGATGTGCCTGGGCAAGGCGCTGACCGGCGGATATCTGACGCTGGCCGCGACACTGTGCACCTCGCGGGTCGCGGACGGCATCTCTCGGGGTGAGGTACCCGTGCTGGCCCACGGCCCGACGTTCATGGGCAATCCGCTGGCCACCGCGGTGGCCGGCGCCTCGATCGAGCTGCTGCTCGGGCAGGACTGGCGGACCGAGGTCAAGCGCATCGAGACGGGCCTGCGCGACACGCTCGCCGAGGCGGCGGATCTGCCGGGCGTCCGTGACGTACGCGTGCTCGGTGCGATCGGCGTCGTACAGCTTGACCACGACGTGGACATGGCGGCGGCGACGCGGGCCGCGACGCGCGAAGGGGTGTGGGTGCGGCCCTTCCGCGACCTCGTCTACACGATGCCGCCGTTCATCACGAGCGACGACGACGTGGCACGGATCGGGCGCGCGGTGTGCGCGGCGGCGAAGGAGGGCTGAGATGACGGTCGTCGTGGTGTCCGGGACGGGCACCGAGATCGGCAAGACGGTGACGACCGCGGCGGTGGCCGCCCTCGCGCTCGCTTCGGGGCGCAGCGTCGCGATGCTCAAGCCCGCGCAGACGGGGGTGGCTCCCGGCGAGCCGGGCGACGCGCAGGAGGTGAAGCGGCTGGCGGGTGACGCGGTCACGACCCTCGAACTCGCCCGCTTCCCCGAGCCGTTGGCGCCGAACACCGCCGCGCGACGGGCGGGCATGGAGCCGGTGCGCCCGTACGAAGTGGCCACGGCGGCGGAGAAGTTGGCGGCGGAGCACGACCTGGTCCTGGTCGAGGGCGCGGGCGGTCTGCTCGTGCGCTACGACGACGAGGGCGCCACCCTGGCCGATGCCGCGCGCCTCCTTTCCGCCCCGGTCCTGGTGGTCGCCTCGGCGGGTCTCGGCACGCTGAACTCGACGGCGCTCACGGCGGAGGCCCTGCGAGCCCGGGGCCTGACCCCCTTGGGCGTGACGATCGGCAGCTGGGCCACCGCACCGGACCTGGCATCGCGCTGCAACCTCGCGGACCTGCCCCAGTCGGCGGGCGCACCACTGCTCGGCGCGGTACCGCAGGGCGCGGGCTCCCTCACCCGCCCCGACTTCCGTACGCAGGCAGCCGATTGGCTGGCGCCGCAGCTGGGCGGCCGATGGGACGCAGGGACGTTCACCGGACGGGAGGCACCGCGAGGGCTGGGGGTTGCGGGCTGAGCCCCCGGGCGGTACGCGGCCGCCGCGCGGGTGGCGGCCCACCGCCACCGCACGTGCGGCGTGGGAAAAACGGTCGCGGCGGGGCACCATTGCGGTAACCGCTCGTCCCGTCGAGGAGGGCCCATGTCACCGCGTTTCGCCAAAGCCGCGTCCCGGGACGCGGTGCACCACCCCGTCTTCGCCCGGTTCTACGCCCGGCAGAGCGTGGCCGCCGAGCGCGTCATCGCCACGTACCGCAAGGAGCTGCTCGCCGGGCTCTCCGGGCGGGTGATCGAGGTCGGTGCGGGGAACGGCCTGAACTTCGCGCACTTTCCGGCGGCGGTCTCCGAGGTCGTGGCGATCGAACCGGAGCGCGTCCTGCGGCAGTTGGCCGCGTCCGCGGCCGTGCGCGCCGACGTACCGGTCGACGTCGTGCCCGGCGCCGCCGAAGCGCTGCCCGTCAAGAGCGAGGCCTTCGACGGCGCCGTGGCCTCGCTCGTGCTGTGCAGCGTGCGCGACGTGCCCCGTGCGCTCGGCGAGCTGCGGCGGGTCCTGCGGCCGGGCGGCGAGCTGCGGTTCTTCGAGCACGGCGTGGCTCCGGGCGCCGCGATGGCGGCCACGCAGCGCGTCCTGGACCGCACGCTCTGGCCACCCCTCTTCGGCGGCTGTCACGTGGCACGCGACCCCCTGGCGGCCCTGCGCGCCGCGGGCTTCGAGATCGGCCCGTACCGGAGGCTGTTGGTGCCGCCGAAGGGCCCGCGACTGCCCACCTCGTACTGCGTGCTCGGCACGGCACGACGGCCGGAGAGCGACTGACCCGGCCCGTACCGGGAGGTTCGGCCTCAGATCAGCTGCGTGAGGTTGACCGCGTTGCCGTCCGGGTCCTTGATGTGGGCGACGCGCTGTCCCCACGGCATGTCGTTGGCCGGCCCGAGCGTCTCACCGCCGAGGGAGTCCACCCGCTCCAGGAGGTCGTCCACGGCCTCCACCGCCACGCTCAGGAGAATGCGCTGCGGCGTGTCGAGCGGCACGCTCGTGTCCGAGACGACGCCGAGCTCCGAGTCGCCGATGCGCAGGTCCACGAAGAACGCGGGCCCCTCGTCCGGAGTCCTCGACACCTCCACGGCCCCGAGCAGCTCCTGGTAGAAACGCAGCAGGCGGTCGAGATCCGGGGTGATGATCATCGGCTGGATGGCGGCAGGCATGGGCGTCCTCCTGAAGTGCGGCTCTCTCCGGCCGAACCTATCCCCGCCGCATGATCAATGGCGCGCACCTCATCCCAATGAGACCCCGCCGAGCATCCCTGTGAGACCCCGCCGAGCCGTGACTCGCCCGGAGGCCGGCGGCGCCACTTCCGCAGTTCGTCCGCGACGGCCCGCCCGCTCGCCCCGTCCTCCTCCACCAGAGGGATACCGGCGCCCGCCCCGACCCTCTACTCTCGGCTGGATTAAGGGAGTTGGAGCGGCCACGACCCAGGAGGCGGCGTTGTCCACACCTGCTTCGGCATCGACCAGAGGCCTCGCGGAGCCCAGCGAGGTCGCCGCACGGGCACGCGGTCTGACCAAGGCGTACGGCTCCGGGGAGACGACCGTGCTCGCCCTCGACGCGGTCGACGTGGACATCGCACGCGGTCGTTTCACGGCCGTCATGGGCCCGTCCGGTTCGGGGAAGTCCACGCTCATGCATCTGCTCGCCGGGCTCGACACGGTCTCCGCCGGCCAGGTGTGGCTCGGCGACACGGAGATCACCGGGCTCAGGGAACGGGAGCTGACGCAGCTGCGGCGGGACCGCATCGGATTCATGTTCCAGTCCTTCAACCTCATCCCGACCCTGAACGCCGCCGAGAACATCACGCTGCCCATGGACATCGCGGGCCAGCGTCCCGACCGCGCGTGGCTCGACCACGTCATCGAGACGCTCGGGCTGCGTGACCGCCTCAAGCACCGGCCCGCCCAGCTCTCCGGCGGCCAGCAGCAGCGCGTGGCGTGCGCGCGGGCGCTCGCCTCGCGCCCCGAGCTGATCTTCGCGGACGAACCGACCGGCAACCTCGACTCGCGCGCGGGCCTGGAAGTGCTCGGCTTCCTGCGCGAGGCCGTCGACACGCTGGAGCAGACCGTCGTGATGGTGACCCACGACCCCGGCGCTGCCGCCCACGCCGACCTGGTGCTCTTCCTCGCGGACGGCCGCATCGTCGACGAAATGCCGCGCCCGTCCGCGGAGTCGGTCCTCGAACGCCTCAAAAGGTTCGACGTGATGCACGCGTCGTCGCACGAGCAACAGCTGGAGCAAGAGCAAGAAGCAGAACGAGAAGCAGGACGAGAACCAAAGAGCGGGCCCGGAGCCGGCAGCGTGACGGACCGGGACTGAGGCGGCCCGCGACCATGCTGAAGGCGACGCTCAGAAGCTTCCTCGCACACAAGGGCCGACTGCTGCTCTCCGCGCTCGCCGTGCTTCTCTCGGTGGCGTTCGTCGCGGGCAGCCTGATCTTCTCGGACACGGTGGCCCGCACCTTCGACCGGCTCTTCGCCACGACGTCCGCCGATGTGACCGTCGAGCCGAAGGAGGACCTCGACGAGGCGGTTCCCTCGGGGCGGACGCCGACGATCCTCGCGAAACTCGCCGACCGCGTCGCCGAGGTCGACGGAGTCGCCCGGACCCGCCTGGACGCTGCCGTCGAGAACATCACGGTCGTCGACAGCGGGAACGATCCGGTCGGCCCCACCTCCGGCGCCCCCACCGTCGCCACGAACTGGTACGTCTCCGACCGCAGCCCGGTCGAGCTGACCTCCGGGCACGCTCCGCGCGGCAGGGACCAGGCGCTGCTCGACGCGGACACGGCCGACAAGAAGGACGTACGGATCGGCGACACGCTCACGGTGCTCGCCGCGCCGGGCTCGTTCAAGGTCGAGGTCGTCGGCATCGTCACCTTCACCACCACCAACCCTGGTGCGGCCCTGCTCTTCCTGGACACCCCGACCGCCCAGCGTGAACTCCTGGGCGACAAGGACGCGGCCACGGGCCTGTCCGTGGACGCCGCGGCCGGCGTGAGCGACACCGAACTCAAGCGCCGTATCACCGCCGAACTCGGCTCGGGATACGACCTGAAGACCGCCGACGAACAGGCCGAGTCGGCGGCCTCCGAACTCGGCGGCTTCCTCGACGTCATCAAGTACGTGATGCTCGGCTTCGCCGGTATCGCCGTCCTGGTCGGCATCTTCCTGATCGTCAACACCTTCTCGATGCTGATCGCCCAGCGCACCCGCGAACTGGGTCTGCTGCGCGCGCTCGGCGCCGACCGCAGACAGGTCCGCCGCTCCGTGCTCACCGAGGCCGTCCTGCTCGGCGTGGTCGGCTCCACGCTCGGCCTCGCGGCGGGTATCGGCCTCGCGGCCGGCCTCATCGAGCTGATGAGCGCCTTCGGGATGAACCTGAAGTCCACCGAGATGGTCATCGGGTGGGGAACTCCCGTCGCCTCGTACGTCGTCGGGGTCGGCGTCACGTTCGTCGCGGCGTATCTCCCGGCTCGGCGCGCGGCTCACGTGTCGCCGATGGCCGCGCTCGCGGACGCCGAAATCGCGGGCGTGGGGCGGCCGTTGAAGATCCGCGCGGTGGTCGGCTCGGTCGTCGGGGCGGCGGGCGCCGCCGCGCTGGTGGGCTGTGCCACCGCCGAGAAGACCTCGTCGGCAGCCTCCCTGCTCGGTCTCGGCCTCGTCCTCACCCTGATCGCCACCGTCGTCGCGGGACCGCTTCTCGTCCGCCCCGTGATCCGGGTGCTCGGCGGCGCCTTCCCCGCCCTGTTCGGCTCGGTCGGCCGGATGAGCCAGCGCAACGCGCTGCGCAACCCGCGCCGTACGGGCGCCACGGCCGCCGCGCTGATGGTGGGCCTCGCCCTGGTGAGCGGCATGTCCGTGGCGAGCGCGTCGATGACCAAGTCGTTCGACGAACAGATCGACAAGACGCTGGGCGCCGACTTCGTCGTACAGAACAGCAACTTCATGCCCTTCTCACAGGAAATCACCGAGAAGGTGAAGGACACCGAGGGCGCCGGGCTTGTCGTGCGCCAGCGGTTCGCGCCCGTGAAGGTGTCCATGCCGGACGGCAGGAGCGTGGAGACGACCGCGGCCGGCTACGACCCGCGCCTCGAGGACGTCGCCCGCGTCACGTACGTCGAGGGCGGCACCTCACGGGCTCTGGCGCCCGGAAGCATCGCCATGCAGCGGGACTTCGCGCGGGAACACAAGGCCCGGGTGGGCTCCAGGCTGCCCGTGCAGTTCCCCGGCGGACGCGAGACGGAGCTGACGGTGGGGGCGCTCACCGACCAGCCCGGATCGGAAGGGTTCGGCATCGAGGGTGGCGTCTTCTTCGGCATGGAGACGGTCGAGAAGTTCATGCCGGGCGGTCAGGACTCCGCGCTGTACGTGAACGCGGCCTCGGGCACGGAGGCCGACACACTGCGCGACCGGCTGGAGAAGACGCTTGACCCGTACCCGCAGGTGCAGGTCCGCGACCAGGCCGACTACAAGGAACTGATCCGCGAGCAGATCGCCGTGATGCTCTACCTCGTCTACGCGCTGCTCGGCCTGGCGATCATCATCGCGGTCCTCGGCGTGGTCAACACCCTTGCCCTTTCGGTCGTGGAGCGCACCCGCGAGATCGGTCTGCTGCGTGCCATCGGTCTCGCCCGGCGGCAGTTGCGCAGGATGATCCGGCTGGAGTCGGTGGTGATCGCGGTGTTCGGCGCGCTGCTCGGGCTCGCGCTCGGTCTGCTGTGGGGCGTCGCGGCCCAACAGGTGCTCGCGCTGCAGGGCATGACGGCGTTCGCGATCCCCTGGACGACGGTGATCGCGGTGCTGATCGGCTCGGTGATCGTCGGCCTGGTGGCGGCCCTGCTCCCCGCGCTGCGTGCCTCACGCATGAACGTGCTCGCGGCCATCGCGCACGAGTGAGGGCCCGCTGCCGCTGTGCCCGCGCGGCCTGTGCCTACTTGGCCGCGAAGCCGAACATCATGATCTCCTTCTTGTCCGATGAGGGCTGGCCGAGCAGATCGGAGCTGACGAACAGCTTGTTGCGGTAAAAGCGCATTTCGGAGATCAGGGGCGAGAGCGCGGCCGACCCGGTGCCCGCGAGAAGCACCGTCTCCTTCTTCAGGTTCCTGCCGTCGAGGGAGACAACCTGCGGTTTGAAGCCGCTCTTGTACACGAGCACGTTCCCGCCGTCCATGCGGATCGGGAAGATCGGGGAGCTGTCGCCCCCCTCCACCCTCTCCCCCGTGGTCTTGCCGGTGGCCAGGGAGAAGACCACGATGTCGTTCGTCGACGAGAACTCCTTCGCCCCTTCGCGTTTCTCGGTGGCGACGTAGAGCTTGCCGTTGCCCGCCGCGATGGCCCGGCAGTCCTCGGCGACGTGGACCCTGCCGCAGTTGTGCAGGTACTTGCCGTCCGTCAGGGCGATCCTCGTACGCCGGTTGCCCTTCTCGTCGAGGGGGAAGACGTCCGTGGCTCCGGACGCGGTGATCTCTCCGGAGTCGAGTGCGACGACCACCGGCTTGGTGGAGACCAGGTTCGGGCTGCGGACGCCCGCCGGCAGCTTGTGGGTCCACTTCGACTTTCCCGTGGCCGGGTCGAGCAGCTGTATCTGGAAGCGCTGCGAGCCGTAGTCACCGCAGGAGCGGACCGCCACGAGCCGCTCGCCGCCCCCGTACCCGACGTCGCGGCACTCCTCCCCCTGCTTCGGCTCCCACCGGACGTCGCCGCTGCGCAGGTCGAAGGCCGCGCCGCCGTAGAGGCCTCCGACGGCGACCGTGTCGCCGCTGATGGTGACCTGGTCGAACTCCGTCTTCTTCTTCTCGTAGCCGACGGTGATCGACTTGGTCCAGAGCTTGTCACCGGTGTCCACGTCGAAGGCGGTCACCTCGGTGCACGCGTCCTTGAAGCCCCTGTCGTCGTGCACTTTCGCCCCCGTGACGACGACGGCGATGTTGCCCTTGCCGAGGTTCGGGGAGCCCGCACACGACTGCCCCGGCTTCGGCAGGCGCCAGAGCCCCTTCCCCGACGTGGCGTCGACGCCGACGATCGCCGCGACCGAGGACTTCGCGTACACCTTGTCGGTGAGCCAGGACCCCTGCGTCCTCCAAGTGGTCTCCCCCTTGGGCAACTTGGGCTGCAATGCCTTGGTCGTGAAGAAGGCCTCGGGGTCCTTCGGTGCCTTCTCCTCGGGCTTCTCGTACGGGGGCTTCGCGCCGTCGCCGCCCGGCTTGGCCGCCGTCTTGTCCTTCGAGCCGTCGCCCGCCGATGTCACGTACCAGACGCCGCCGCCGACGATCAGGGCGATCGCGGTGACGACGGAGACGACGATCGCGGTACGACGACCCGGCCGTCTGCCGCCCGAGCCCGGCGGCCGGCCGGACGCCGGTATCGGCTGGTAGACCTGATGCGGGCCGAAGCCGCTGGGCGGCGGAGCGACCGGCGGGCCGAAGCTGCCTTGCGGGGGCGGGCCGAAGGCGCCCTGCGGAGGCAACGGGCCCTGCGGCTGCTGCGGGGGCTGTTCGGGGGGCGGCTGCGTCATCGTGTCTCCACTGCTGGCGACGATCTGGGGGCGTGCTGCTCGGCCGGAGGCCCCACCGGGCGAACCGGTGGCCTCACCGGGCGAACCGGTGGCCTCACCGGGCGAACCGGTGGCCTCACCGGGCGAACCGGAGGCCTCACCGGGCGAAGGAGAGGATGCGGGCGTCGCCTTCCTCGCCCTTGCCGCCGTGACTCTTGCCCTCCAGGAGCGTGGGGGTCACGAAGAACCGCTTGTCGGCGTACAGGATGTTGCCGGCGAACATCGCGACCTCCATGGTCTGGGCCGGTGAGGTGTGCCGCAGCAGCACGTCCGGCTTGCCGCCGCCGCGGCCGAACCGCACGGTCTGCCCGCTCTTGCCGCCCCGCGGCCGCGCGTACGCGATCAACCCGGGCCTGTCGCCTCCGACCACGGTGACGGGCACGATGTTCCGCCCGCCGACCGATCCGGACCACTTGGACTTCCCCGAACGGAGGTCGTAGGCAACGATCTTGTTCGGTCCGATGAGGTCGTCCTTGGATTCGCTCGCCAGATAGAGCGTGTCCGCGTCGACAGCTCCCCCTGGACAGTTCTGCACGCCCTCGCCCGAGTCCCCGGCCCCCGCGCACATCTCGAACTCCTGCGGGCCCTTGTCGAGACTGATCCAGGAGCGCTGATCACCCTTGTCGTCGACGGCGACCACGGCCCACTTGTCCAACTCCTCGCGGTTCCTGACGGTGACCACGACGGGGTCGACGGAGTAGACCTTGTGGATGCTCCAGCCCCTCTTCGTCCGGTAGCTCCACTCGACGTCGCCGGTGCGGGGGTCGAGCTTCTTGAGCCTGCCGTGCGTGTTCGGGCTTCCCGGCTGACACGACTCCACCTGGAGCAGCCGCGCGCCGCCCGCGACGCCGTCGAGGGAGCAGCCGCCCTCCCGCTCCCTTTCGGTCGTGTAGAGCCGCTTGCCGTCACTGATCCGATAGGCGCGCATGGTGGCGTACTGGTCGACCAGGACGGTGCTGCCCGTGATGGCGACGTGGGTCGAGCTGGTGGAGTCCCAGAAGCCGCCGTCGACGAGTTCCTTGTGCCAGCCCTTCTCACCGGTCTTCAGGTCGATCATCCGCAGCTGGTCGCACGACGCGTTCTGCTCGGACTTCCTCTTCGTGTACGCCACCACGACCTTGCCGTCCGGCGTGGGGTTCACCGGCGTGTCGCACACCGTGCCGGGCAGCACCACCGACCATGCCTTCGAGCCGTCGGCGGTGCGGTAGCCGGTGACCTCGTTGTACTCGGCCTGGGCCACGACGCCGGGCACATGCCAGAGGTCGTGGAGCTGCGCGCCCTTGCCCGGCAGCTCGAGGTCGTTCATCGCGAGCCATGCCCTGGCCTCACCGGGCTTGCGCCCCGCGTTGACGTCGATCACGGCGGCCGACCCGTCGTCCTTGGCGTCGTCCCCCTGGTCCGGGCCCGCCGACTTCCCGTCGCCGTCCGGCGACTGCCGCGTCTGTCCGGCGACAGGCTCACGGGAACCGCCGCCGTCCCCGTCCCCGTCCGCTCGCGTGACGGCGTAGAAGCCCACACCGACCAGGGCCAGGGCGACGGCGACGGCCGCGAGGGCGAGGCCGAGCCTTCGCAAGGGACCGGCCGGCGGCGCCGGCTGGACGACGTAGGGGTTGCCGGGCACGGGCTGATGCACCGGCTCGGACTCACGATTGACCATGCCGCGATTCTGGCCCAATCAACACGGTTTCTAGAGCCACTTTCTAGAAAAAGTTTCATGGCCGGTTTCCGTCGCCGTCCGCCCCCGGCCAGGTCGCCGAAACCGCTCGCCAGACGGACGGCCGCCCTGCTTACATCTCCCCATGAGCGACCTTCACATCCGCCCCGCGACCCCTTCGGACATCGACACCGTGCTGCGGTTCTGGGGCGAAGCCGCCGAGGGAACGAGCATCAGCGACGACCATGACGGGGTGGCGCGCCTCATCGCGCGAGACCCCGAGGCCCTGCTGCTCGCGGAGCGCGACGCCCTCGTCGTCGGCACCGCGATAGCCGGCTTCGACGGCTGGCGCTGTCACCTCTACCGGCTCGCCGTGCACCCGGACCACCGCCGCCAGGGCATCGGCTCGGCGCTGCTCGACGCGGCCGAGGAGCGTTTCGTGGGCCTCGGCGGGCGGCGCGGCGACGCCATGGTCCTGAACCACAACGAACAGGCCCATCACACCTGGCACGCCGCTGGCTACGCGCCCGAGCCGCAGTGGAGCCGCTGGGTCAAGCCGTTTCAGCGGGCCTGACGGGGGGACTCCTCCGATCTCGGCCCGCAGCCGGTCCGTCGAGTGGGCTTTGCTGATCCTTTAACATGGACGGACCACTCGAACGTCTACGAAAGGTGTGAGCGTCCGCCCATGGGCGAGCCTCCTAGTACCCGACATCGCGCATTCGCCCGGTCCCTGCCCGATCATGGGACGGAGGTGACCCGATGACCGAAGTGCTCCTGCTCCTCGTGGCGGTGCTGCTCTCGCTCGCCTGTGGCGTCTTCGTCGCGGCCGAGTTCTCCCTCACGACGGTCGAGCGCAGCGAACTGGAGCGAGCCGCCGAACGCGGCGAGCGCGGTGCCGCCGGCGCCCTCAAGGCGGTCAAGAACCTCACCTTCCAGCTCTCCGGCGCCCAGCTGGGCATCACCGTCACCAACCTGGTCGTCGGCATGCTCTCCGAGTCCTCGATCGCCAAGCTGATCTCGGGCCCGCTGCGCGCCATAGGCATCCCGTCGTCGGCGTCCTCGTCGATCGCCCTGGTCATCGGCACAGCCCTGTCGACGGTCTTCCTGATGGTCGTCGGTGAGCTGGTCCCCAAGAACTGGGCGATCTCCTCCCCGCTGGCCGTCGCCAAACGGGTGGCGACCCCGCAGCGCCTGTTCAGCGCCCTGTTCCGCCCGTTCATCGCGCATCTGAACAACACCGCGAACCGCTCCGTACGCCGCTTCGGCATCGAGCCCACCGAGGAGCTCGCCTCCGCGCGCAGCCCCAAGGAGCTGGTGGCTCTCGCCCGCCACTCCGCCAAGGAGGGCTCGCTGGAGGCGGACACCGCGGAGCTGTTCGTCCGCACCCTGAACCTCGCCGACCTCTCCGCGGAGAACGTGATGACGCCGCGGGTCCAGGTCATGGCCCTCGACGTGCAGGCCACCTGCGAGGACGTCGCGAACGCCACCCGGGCGACCGGCCTTTCCCGCTTTCCCGTCTACCGCGGCAACCTCGACTCGGTCGTCGGCGTCGCGCACATCAAGGACGTCCTGGCCATACCGGCCGAGCGCCGCGCGCGCTTCCCGGTCGCCGAGCTGATGCGCGAGCCCCTCCTCGTACCGGAGTCGCTGACCGTCGACCGTCTGCTCGACCGGCTCTCCGGCAAGCGCACGATGGCCGTGGTCATCGACGAGTACGGCGGCACGGCCGGCGTCGCGACCCTGGAGGACATCGTCGAGGAGGTCGTCGGCGAGGTGCGGGACGAGCACGACCCGCACGAGACGCCCGACATCGCCCCCGACGGCACGGACGGCGAAGGCCGCACGCGGTACTCCGCCGACGGCTCGGCCCGCACCGACCAGCTGGCCCGCGTCGGCCTGCGCGCGCCGGAGGGGCCCTACGAGACGCTCGCCGGACTCGTCGCGACCGAGCTCGGCCGTATCCCCGCCGATGGCGACAGCCTGGAGGTGGGCGGCTGGCGGCTGGACGTCGTGGACGCGCGCGGCCGCCGCGCGGCACGCGTCCTGCTGCACGCGCCCCTGCACGACGACCACCAGGAGGAGGAGCGATGACCGCCATCCAGTTGCTGATCGGCCTGGCGACCCTCGTCGTCAACGCCTTCTTCGTCGGCGCCGAGTTCGCCCTCATCTCCGTACGAAGGAGCCAGATCGAGCCGTACGCCGAGGACGGCGACCGGCGTGCCAAGAGCGTGCTGTGGGGTCTGCGACACGTCTCCGCGCTGCTCGCGGCGGCGCAGCTCGGCATCACGCTGTGCACGCTGGTGCTCGGCATCGTCGCCGAGCCCGCCATCGCGCACCTCCTGGAGCCGCTGTTCGACGGGGTGGGGGTGCCGCACGGCCTGGTCCACCCGATCTCCTTCGTCATCGCCCTGGCGCTCGCGACGTATCTGCACATGCTGCTCGGCGAGATGATCCCCAAGAACATCTCGCTGGCCGAGCCGGTGCGCACGGCTCTGCTGCTCGGCCCGCCGCTGGTCGCGATCGCCCGGGCACTGCGCCCGGTCATCTTCGCGATCAACGCCTTCGCCAACGGCCTTCTGAAGCTGCTCAGGGTCGAGGCGAAGGACGAGGTGAGCGCGTCGTTCTCGGACGACGAGCTCGCCCGGATGGTCAAGGACTCCGGTGACGCCGGCCTGCTCGACGACCGCGCCCAGGAGCGGCTGCACGACGCCCTGGAGCTCGGCCGCCGCCCCGTCAGGGATGTGGTGCTCCCGCTGGAGAGCGTGGTCTACGCCCGCGTGGGTGTGACGCCCGAGGAGCTGGAGCGGCTTTCGGCGGAGTCCGGTTTCTCGCGTTTCCCCGTCGTGGACGACGGCCGTCGCATCGTCGGCTATCTCCACGTCAAGGACGCGCTCGACCGGATGCCGCGCGACCTGCCCTTCCGGGTGCCGGACATGCGCAAGATCGCCCAGGTCCGTGAGACCACGCCGCTCGACGACGTGCTGACCGCGATGCGCGGCAGCCGCACCCATGTTGCGGCGGTGCTCGGCTCCGACGGCAGGCTGGCCGGCATGGTCACGATGGAGGACGTCCTGCGGGAGCTGTTCGGTCAGCCCGTGTGATCCGAGAAGGACCCGTGAACCGAGGGGGAGACGCACCGTGAGTCAGCTCGTCCTGCGCGACGTGTCGTACGGATATCCGGAGCGGCCCGTACTCGAACGGGTCTCCCTGTCGGTGCGCCCCGGCGAGAAGGCGTGCGTCATCGGTGAGAACGGCTCGGGCAAGTCGACGTTGCTGCGCCTGATGGCGGGCGAGTTCGCGCCCGCCGACGGCGAGGTGGCCGTCGTCTCGGACGGCGGCACGGGCTATCTCGCGCAGACGCTGCGCCTTCCACCGCACGCCACCGTGCAGGACGCGGTGGACGACGCGCTCGCCGAACTGCGGGATCTGGAGCGGCGGATCCACGAGGCCGAGGAGTCGCTCGGCGCCGCGGGTCCTGCCGAACTCGCCGCGTACGGGGACCTCGTCGCCGCCTTCGAGGCGCGTGACGGTTATCGGGCCGACGCGCGCGTCGAAGCCGCCCTGCACGGCCTCGGCGTCCCGCACCTGGAGCGTTCGCGCACGCTCGGCTCGCTGTCCGGCGGGGAGGCGGCGCGCCTCGCGCTCGCCTGCGTCCTGGCTCCGCAGCCCGAGCTGCTCCTCCTGGACGAGCCGACGAACCACCTGGACGACCAGGCGCTCGGCTGGCTCGAGGAGCGGCTGCGCGCCCACCGGGGCACGGTCGTCGCCGTCACCCATGACCGGGTCTTCCTCGACCGCGTCGCCGAGGTGATCGTCGAGGTCGACGGCGACCGCGGGTCCGTGGCCCGCTTCGGCGGCGGCTGGCACGGCTACCTCGAACAGCGCGCCACGGCACGCCGTCGCTGGGAGGAGCGCTACCGGGAGTGGAGCGAGGAGATCGCGCGCCAGGAACGGCTCGCGGACAGCGGCTCCGACCGGCTGGCGACGGGCTGGCGGATGAGCGACAGCCCCCGCTTCGCGGGCCACCAGCGGTCGGTCGAGGGCCAGCTCTCCGGCATCGTGCGCAACGCGCGCGAGCGCCTGCGCAGGCTGCGCGCTGACCCGGTGCCGCGCCCGCCCGACCCCCTCCACTTCACGGCCGGTGCAGGCCTGGAGGGCGGCGACCATCCCTTCGTACGCCCGGTCTCGCTGACGGACGTCGCGGTGGGCGAGCGCCTCTCCGTGTCCCACCTGCTCCTCGATCCGGGCTCACGCACGCTGGTGACCGGGGTGAACGGCGCGGGCAAGTCGACGTTGCTCGCCGTCCTGGCCGGAGCGCTCACCCCGGAACGCGGGGAGGTCCAACTACCGGCCCGCGTCGGCTACTTGCCGCAGGAGATCGAGTACATCACGCACGAGGACACGGCGCGCCCGCTGCTCGACGCGTTCGCGGCGGGCCTCGCGGGCCTGCCCGAGGACCACGCCCAGGCCCTCCTCTCCCTCGGCCTCTTCCGCGAGGAGGACCTGGCCGTGCCGGTCAAGGGGCTCTCCGTGGGTCAGCGCCGCCGTCTGGCGCTCGCCCGCCTGGTGACGCGCCCGGCCGACCTCCTCCTGCTCGACGAGCCGACGAACCACCTCTCCCCCGCGCTGGTCGAGGAACTCGACGAGGCACTGGCGGGCTACCGGGGCACGCTGGTCGTGGTGTCGCACGACCGAAGGCTCCGGGAGCGTTTCCGGGGCGACCGGATCTCGGTGGACTCCGGGGTGCTGGTCAGCTCCTAGGGCCTGGCGCTGACCAGCTCCTAGGGCGTGACCTGGCGGCTTCGAGGGGCGGGCGTCTCCGTGATGCCGGGGCCGCGCGCCCCGGCGTTCGCGGCACCGACCGCCGTGAGCACCGCGAGCAGCGTCGCCATCCCCGCGGTGGCCAGCGCCGCCTTCCATTCGACGTCCAGGAGGGTGGTCGCCCCTGCGACCAGGACGGCGGCGAGCGACTGAGCGAAGGTACGGAGCGCGCGCTCCGCGGTGGCCTTCCAGAATCCAGCGGTCCACATGTCTGGCCCACCCTCTCGTGATTGACGGGTCAACACCTGGCATACCGCTGTTGTGAGCCACTGCCCAGCAGGTCGGCGGGACCTTCCTCAGAGATCGAGCGGGTGGCCCGTCAGCGCCGCCGGTGAGCTCCACGGCCGCGGGCCACGGCCTTCGCGTCCTTTTTGAACGCCCACTCCATGTCGGGTTCCATCGCGAACCGGAAGAGGCGCTGCACCGGAGGCGTGCAGAGCACCGTGATGAGGGTCGCCGCGCCGAGCGTGACGGTGATCTCGCCGAGCGGTGTGTGCAGCCAGTCGAGGTCGTACCAGTCCCAGAAGCGGGAGCCCTTGGCCAGGAACCCGTGCAGCAGATAGCCGTAGAGAGTGCCCGCGCCCAGCGCGGTGAACCACAGCCTGCGGCCCGGAACCCAGGCGAAGAAGCACGCGACGAGGACCGCCGAGCAGCCGAACATCGCGAGGGTCATCACGCCCCCGGACCAGCCGGGCGCCGCCAACTCCTGTGCGCTGTCCCTGCGGTAGAACCACGCCGCGTTCATCCGCGGCGCCGCCCAGTACGCGAACAGCAGGGCGCCCGCGAAGACGGGCAGCGCGAGGAGCCGGGCCTCCCGGCGGCGCACGATCCGGAAGTGTTCGGGCTTCAGGCACAGGCCGAGGACGAAGAACGGCAGGAACTGAAGGACTCGTTGCAGGTCGAGGTCGTCGCCGATGTCCGGCGACACCGAGGCCAGCACGGCGATGGCGAGCGCTGTCGGCAGGGGCCATCGCACCACCTTCCAGAGCGGGGTGGTGAGCCGCCAGACGAAGAGCGCGACCAGGAACCACGTGAGGTACCAGGGGTCGAGGAGACTGATCGGGTACGTCGGGTCGTCGCCCGCCCAGCGCTTGAAGAAGGTGTACGCGACCTCGAAGATGACGTAGGGCACCGCGATGCCCGTCACCAGGCGCTTGAGGCGGCCGGGGCTCGCGTCGAAACTCCGTGAGAAATAGCCGGAGATGACGATGAACGCCGGCATGTGGAAGGTGTAGACGGTGATGTAGAGCGCGGCCGCCGCCCGGCTGTCGCCGCGCAGCGGCTCCCACGCGTGGCCCATGGCGACCAGCACGATCGCCAGGTACTTGGCGTTGTCGAAGAACGAGTCCCGGCGTTTGACGGGAGGCTCGGGCGCCACGCTGCGGGCCGCCGGTGCCTTGGGAGGCACCCTGCGTGCCGCGGGCAGCGGCGTCCGCAGCGCCCCGCTCCTGTTCATCGCGCGGACCGGCTCACTCACGGGACCTCCCGGGGGAACCCGGGCCCGCGGTCTCGTTTCTGACGTCGGTCGCGGGTGCTACACCTGTGTAGAACATCACGGGCACCCTAGCCACCGGAGCCCTCGCGCGTACAGCCGCGCCACCTGTGAATCGGCTGAGTGCCACCACGGCACCGAGCCGGGCCCGGCCGCTACAGCGGGGTGGCCGCGCGGAGGATCAGGACCATCGTCACGGCGGAGTTCGCCGACGACATGACGGAGACCGCGGCCCCCGCGGCGGCGGCCCACGCCGCGAGCCCCACCGCGGTGAACAGGGAGGGCCAGCTGTGTGCCGTGGGAGCCGGGCCGAGGAGTGCCGCGACCCTGCGGGGCACGGGCCCGGGAGCGGCGAGCCCGGCCAGGGTCGGGGCCGGGGCGCCCCGGGAGTGGAGCGCCGCCTTGCCGATCGCGCGGGCGACGGTCCTGCGGTCGCCGACGGCACGGGCCGCGTCCTCGTCCGCCCAGCGCTCGGTCGTGTAGGACACGGTGGTACGCAGCGGACGCAGGAACGGATTGGTGCGCGCGGCCAGTTGCACGGCGAGGAGGTGGCGGTGGTGCCGGGTCGCGAGGTGGGCGCGCTCGTGCGCGAACAGGGCGCGCCGCTCGGCGGGTTCGAGGCAGTCCAGCAGGGCGGTGGTGACCACGACCCGTTCGCGGGCGCCGCCGGGCAACGCGTACGCGTAGGGCACGTCGTCGGGCAGGACGGCCACGGCGGTGCCGGGAAGACCGGCGAGGGCCCGGTGGGCGCCGCGGCGCACCCGGCGGTGGCGCCACAGTGTCCTGCCGCACGCCATGGCCACGGCGAGCAGCCCCGGAATGGCAAGGCGCCCCGCCACCTCGTCGTACGGGACCGCGGCGCGCACCTCAGGGTCCGACCAGCCGTCCGGCAGCGGGTTCCCCGGCAGCTGCGCCGTGCCGACGACCATCAGCAGGCCGAGGCACAACGTGCTGGCGAGCGCCATGACGGCGGCGACCGTCGTGAGCAGCCGGGTGGCGGTCCGCGGGTGCAGCCGCTGCTCGGCGAGCCGGGCCACCGGCCAGGCCGTCAGCGGCAGCACCAGCGGCAGCAGGACGAACATCCCCATGACGGTTCAGTCGTCCTTCTCCGCCTCGTCCTGCCGCAGGAGTTCACGCAGCAGCCGCTCGTCACCCGGGGGCAGCTCGGTGAGGAAGCTGGCGAGGACCGCCTGCCGGTCGCGCTCCCCGTCGAGTACCTTGCGCATCTTGCGTGCCGCGAGGCCCGCCTCGTCGGCCGACGGCGTCCACGCGAAGGAGCGGCCCTCGCGCTCGCGGGTCACGGCGCCCTTGTCCAGGAGCCGGCTCAGGATCGTCACGACGGTCGTGTACGCGAGGTCCGCGCCGAGCCGCTCCTGCACCCAGCCCGCGGTAGCGGGACCCTCCGCCTCGCGCAGGGCGGCCAGGACCTGCGCCTCCAGCTCACCCTGCCCCCGTCGCCGGGGACGCCGCTGCTCCGCCACGCCCCTCTCCCTTCCACTGCCTTCCACTGCCTCGTCGTCCTGGACGAGGCTAACGCCCGCCTGCCGGCGGTGCGCCGCCGGTCGGCGTCGGCGCGGACGCCCCTCCGATACGGGCGAAAATCGCGTTGCCCCGCCCCACTGCGCCCCGTAAGGTCACTCGGGTGACTGCCGGGTCGGCCATGGGCCACGTACGAGTGAGGCACCCGGCCTCGGCGTGAGCGCGAGGCGGGCCAGAGCCCCGCCGATCCCTCTTCCGTCCTTTCTCCGGCGCCCCACGCGGCGCTTCCTCAGCGGATCCAAGACCCGGAAGAGACCTCACACATGCCGTACGACCAGCCCCAGCACGACCCCACTTCACCTGTCACGACCGTCCAGTTGAACCACACCGTGGTGCACGCCAGGGACCGGCAGCTGTCGTCCGAGTTCCTCGCGGTGATCCTCGGCCTGAAGGTCGGCGCCCCGTTCGGGCCGTTCCTGCCTGTCGACCTCGGCAACGGCGTGACGCTCGACTACTACGAGCTGAGCGACGAGCCGATCCAGCCCCAGCACTACGCGTTCCTCGTGCCCGACGAGCAGTTCGACGCCATGATCGCTCGCCTGGAGACGGTCGGGGTCACGTACTACGCCGACCCCGGCCACACCGAACCCGGCCACATCAACCGCTGGTTCGGTGGTCGCGGCGCGTACTTCGACGATCCGGACGGCCACAACATGGAGATCATGACCCGGCCGTACGCACGCCCTGGACATGCGTGACGGGCGAGTCCTGTCTAGCGTCACGTGCATGAACACTGTCCCACAGCGTTTCGAGATCCTGCTGGTCCCCGAGTTCACGGGGGACGGCGCGAGTACGACCGACGCCCGCGGCGCCCTGCGCTCGGCCGTCGTGGTCGCCACGGGCGAGACCGGCGCGTCCGGGTTCCCCCGGTACGCGGGTGACGGCATGGAGGCCGACATCGATCCCGAGACCCGCACCGTGGAGGCGCTCTTGGTCGACGGGTCCGAACTGGACTACGGACTCTCGGTGCGGGTCGCGCAGGCGTAGGAGTCAGGCGTAGAAGTCAGGCACAGGAGGCTTCGGGCGGCCTGGTCACGGCGGCGGGGCCAGGTCGCCGGCCAGACGTGCCACCGCGTGGGCGAGCCCCTGTGGTGAACCGCCGGGAGCGGGTCCGACCACGCCCGCCGCGGAAACGTCCCCCACCACGGCGTCGCCCGAGTGGACCAGGATGTGGCTGGGCGGCTCGAGTTGGCGGGCCTGGTCGATGACCGTCGCGGCGTCACCGGTGAAACGGGCGCTGAGGTCGATGACCAGGACGTCCGGCAGCAGTGCGCGGGCCCGCGCCATGGCGAGGAAGCTGTCGTCCGTCTGGGAGCTGACGTACACGCCGGGGACGGCCTCGATCTGTGGGATCAGGTCGACGGCCCGGTGATCGGCGGCCAGCACCAGCACGGTCAGCACTTCGCACCTGTCCTTCGCGTGGTGGTCCAGGTTTCACCGGCACTCGCCGTACTGCGGTGGCACTCGCCGTACTGCGGTCTCGGCAGCACTGATCGTTTGAGCATGTCATTCGACGCGACGGATCCGGCGACCACGGAGGCGCGGGCGTGTCGACGCTCCCGAGCCGGGTGAAGCGCCCCCGGGCCGACTGATCGCCGAAGTTGGGGGTACTCGGCCGCCATGCGAACCCGGAAGCAGTCGTTCGACCGCTGATGACATGTGCCCCGATCGGTGCCCGCGTCGCGTGGGTGCCCACCGGCAGGCCATCAGCACCGAACGACCAACGAAACCAGCTGAACGGACCACGAGTTCAAGGGAGGCAGCCATGATCACCGCCGTCATCATCGCCGTGGTCGTCATCGCGGTAGCCGCCGTCCTCTTCGTCGGACTGCGGCGAGCCCGGGGCGGCGGACGCGGCCTGAAGCATCGCTTCGGGCCCGAGTACGACCACACCGTCGCCCGTCATGACGGGGACGTACGGGCAGCAGAACAGGAGCTCCGCGAGCGCGTACGACTCCACGGCTCCGTCAAGGCCCAGCCTCTGCCGCCCGGGGCGCGCGAGCGCTACGTGGCCCAGTGGGCCGACGTCCAGGAGCAGTTCGTCGAATCACCGCAACAGGCCGTCGTCGAGGCCGACGCCCTCCTTGCCCGACTGGCCAGGGACCGGGGCTTCCCCGACGGTTCGCGCTTCGATGAGCAGGTCGCCGCGCTCTCCGTCCACCACGCCCACTCCGTGCACGGCTACCGCAAGGTGCACACGGCGACCCGCGGGCAGGGCGGTACCGAGGAAATGCGCGAGGCCATGGTCGAGGCCCGACGCCTCTTCGAGGCACTGGTCACCGAGCACACGGTCGACTCCAACCGGCACGGCGGAGACTCCACCGCCGACCGCGGCCACGCACCGTGGGCACTGCCCCGGCGCCACGCGAAGGGAAGTGGCACGTCATGACGGACGCACAGCACCGCACACCGCGCGAACAGGGCATCGGCACGCCGGGCGAGCCGGGTATCGGCACACCGCGTGAGCAAGGCATCGGCACACCGCGCGAGCAGGGCATCGGCACACCGCACGAGCCGGGTATCGGCACACCGCGTGAGCAGGCCCCCGGCAGCGGCGTCCCCGCTCCTGCCCCGGCGCACGCCGCGCCTCCCTCCCCTGCCGCAGGCGCCCCGGGCTCCGGCTCCCACGCCGTCGGCTCCCACGCCTCCGGCTCCCACGTCGCGGGCACCGAATCCGGCCCCGTGCTGCTTGCGCAGGACGAGCGGGACAAGTTCGGCCTGCGGCTGCAACAGGCTCTCAGCACCTTCGTCGAGAGCCCGCGCCAGGCGGTGGAAGAGGCTGACGGTCTCTTCGACGACGCCGTCAGGCATCTGACCGAGACCCTCACGGAACGGCGGCGCACTCTGCGCGCGGGCTGGCAGGGCCACGACACCGAAGCGCATACGGAAGAACTGCGCCTCGCGCTGCGCCAGTACCGCGAAGCGACGGAACGGCTCCTGAGCATCTAGGGCCATCTCACGTACGCGCGACAGCGGGCCCCGGCGGATCGAAGTCCGCCGGGGCCCGCTGTTGTGCGTACGACCGGTGAGGAGGAGGTCAGTCCGTGCCGGACTCCATCGCGGCGCGGTCCAGCATCGACTCCTCGTCCGTGGTCTCGCCGCGCGAGGCGATCGCCTCCGCGCCGCCGCCGTCCATGGCGCCGATCAGACCGGTCGACGCCGCCTGCGCGGCGCCGATCGGGGTCGGGTGGCCGGAGCCGACCAGGCCGAGGCCCGCGTACTGCTCCAGGCGCGCGCGGGAGTCGGCGATGTCGAGGTTCCGCATGGTGAGCTGGCCGATCCGGTCCACCGGGCCGAACGCCGAGTCCTCGGTCCGCTCCATGGAGAGCTTGTCCGGGTGGTAGCTGAACGCCGGGCCCGTGGTGTCGAGGATCGAGTAGTCCTCGCCGCGCCGCAGCCGCAGCGTCACCTCTCCGGTGATCGCCGCGCCGACCCAGCGCTGCAGCGACTCGCGGATCATCAGCGCCTGCGGGTCCAGCCAGCGGCCCTCGTACATCAGCCGGCCTAGGCGGCGGCCCTCGTTGTGGTACGCGGCCAGGGTGTCCTCGTTGTGGATCGCGTTGACGAGGCGCTCGTAGGCGATGTGCAGGAGGGCCATGCCGGGCGCCTCGTAGATGCCGCGGCTCTTGGCCTCGATGATCCGGTTCTCGATCTGGTCGGACATGCCGAGGCCGTGCCGGCCGCCGATCGCGTTGACCTCCATGACGAGGTCGACCGGGGAGGAGAACTCCTTGCCGTTGACCGTGACCGGGCGGCCCTGGTCGAAGCCGATCGTCACGTCCTCCGTGTCGATCTCCACCGACGGGTCCCAGAACCGCACGCCCATGATCGGGTCGACGGTCTCCAGGCCGGTGTCGAGGTGCTCGAGCGTCTTGGCCTCGTGCGTGGCGCCCCAGATGTTGGCGTCCGTCGAGTAGGCCTTCTCCGTGGAGTCGCGGTAGGGCAGCTCGTGCGCGAGCAGCCACTCCGACATCTCCTTGCGGCCGCCGAGCTCCGTCACGAAGTCCGCGTCCAGCCAGGGCTTGTAGATCCGCAGATGCGGGTTGGCGAGCAGCCCGTACCGGTAGAACCGCTCGATGTCGTTGCCCTTGAAGGTGGAGCCGTCGCCCCAGATCTGCACCCCGTCCTCCAGCATCGCCCGCACCAGGAGCGTGCCGGTCACGGCGCGGCCCAGCGGCGTGGTGTTGAAGTACGGACGCCCGCCCGACCTGATGTGGAAGGCACCGCACGCGAGTGCGGCAAGACCCTCCTCGACCAGCGCCTCACGGCAGTCGACGAGACGGGTGATCTCGGCGCCGTAAGCGGAGGCACGGCCGGGCACGGAGGCGATGTCGGGCTCGTCGTACTGACCGATGTCGGCGGTGTACGTGCAGGGCACTGCGCCCTTGTCACGCATCCAGGCGACGGCGACCGAGGTGTCGAGACCGCCGGAGAAGGCAATGCCGACGCGCTCGCCGGTGGGGAGGGAGGTGAGGACCTTGGACATAGGAAGAGTATGCATGACTTCGTATGCCCATGCAACGTCGTGCGCGTGCGCGGTCCAAACGGCCGGCAATCCCGCTGGTGGCAGGCCCTATCGCCTTAATGCTTAGGATGTGCAAGTGCTTGGATACCGCATCAGAACGGCCACCGCCGACGACCTCGGCGCCGCGCGGGCCGTCATGCTCGACACCGTCTACCACGACTTCGGCACGGGATACGTGCCGCGCTGGCACGGCGACATCATCGACCTCGACGGCGCGTATCTGAGACCCGCCCGCCACACCCTGCTCGTCGCGGTGGACGAGCGGGACGGGGCGGTCGCGGCCACCGCCGCCCTCGACTCCCGCGGCCCGGCACACCCGCCGAACCCGCGCTGGATCGCCGACCGCTTCCCCTCGGGCGAGACGGCGCAGCTGCGGCGCGTCTACGTGCGGGCCGAGCACCGGCGCCGCGGCCTTGCCCGGCAGCTGGTCGGCGAGCTCCTGGAGTTCGCGGCGACGGACGGTGGATATCGCTCCGTCTATCTGCACACCGACCCGGCGGTGACCGGCGCCGAGGGCTTCTGGCGCTCCCTGGGGAAGGTCGTGCACGACGAGCGCGAGGACGGCGGGGCGTCGCGCGTCATGCACTTCGAAGTGCCCATGCGGCAGCCACAGGCCCCGTAGCAGCCCAAGCCCCCCTCCCCCGGGCACAGACATGACCCCACCCCCGCCCATTAATGGAAATGGTTGTCATGTAACCTGTGGCCGCACTTCAGGACACCCCCCACCCCGAGAACGAGGACCATGCGCTCCGTCCGCCCCCGGCCCCTCCCCCTCATAGCCGGCCTGCTCGTCGCCCCGCTGCTCGCCGGCTGTTTCGCGGCCAAGAACGACGCGTCCGGCGACACCGCGGACGGCGCCAGGCTGAAGGTCGCGCTGGCCTTCCCTCCCTCCGAGAACTTCTCCCCGTACGGCGCCGACGCCACCCTCCTCAGCCGTCTCGGCGTCACCGAGGGCCTGACGAAGCTGGACGCGAACGGCGCCGCCGCCCCCGCGCTCGCCGCGTCCTGGAAGCAGGAGGGCGACCGCGGCTGGCTGTTCACCCTGCGCCAGGCCGAGTTCCAGGACGGCAGCCGTGTCACACCGGCCGCCGTCGCGTCGGCCCTCACCCATGCGGGCAAGGCCGAGCCCGTCACCGCCGCGCTGTCCGGGGTGTCACTCACCGCCGAGCCCGTCGGCGACGACCAGGTCCGGATCACCACCAAGGCCCCTGACCCGGCGCTTCCGCTGCGCCTGTCGAGCCCCGGTCTCGCCGTGCTCTCCGCGAAGGCGTACGAGAAGGGGGACAAGGTCAGTCCGGTGGGCACCGCCACGGGCCCCTTCGAGCTCACGAAGACCACCGGCGCCGCCGCTGCCACCCTTGACCGTTTCGACGACTACTGGGGCGGTCGTGCGCAGGCCTCCGGTGTGGACGCGCGGTTCATCGCCGACGGCACCGCGCGCACCAACGCCCTGCGCACCGGCGACGTGGACATCGCCGAGGCCGTCCCCGTCTCGCAGGCCGCCTCCCTCGACAAGGGGCACGGCCGCGAGACCGCGACGGCCCGCACCACCGCCCTCCAGCTCAACACGGAGAAGGGCGCCTTCAAGGATCCAGGGCTGCGCGCCGCGGCCCGCGCCGCGATCGACACCTCCGCGCTCGCCAAGGATGTGTACGAGGGCCATGCCGACACTGGCAGGGGCATCTTCGGCCCCGCCCTGAACTGGGCCGAGGGGAAGCGGGAGAAGCCCGAGGGCCGGGCGCGGGCCACCTCGCCCGGCGGCAAGACCATCACCCTGGCCACGTACGACAACCGGCCCGAGCTGCCCGAGGTCGCCCAGGTGCTCAAGCAGCAGCTGCAGAAGGCCGGGTTCAAGGTCACGCTGGAGGTGCGTGAGTCCTCCCGCATCGAGGGTGACGCGCTGGCGGGGAAGTTCGACGCGTTCGTCGGCGCACGCAACACGATGCTCGACACCGGCGACCCCGTGTCGGTCCTCGCCAGCGACTACACCTGTGAGGGCAGCTACAACCTCTCCCAGTTGTGCGACACCTCGGTCGACAAGGCCGTGCGCAAGGCCGAGAACACGGCCGACACCGCGAAGCGGCAGGACGCGACCATGGCCGCCGAGTCCGCGATCCTCGGCACCGACGCGGTCGTTCCGCTGGTCCATCAGCGGATCATCACGGGCGTCGGCGGTTCGGTGCGGGGCGAGATCCTCGACCCGTACGAGCGGGCGCTCGTCGGTACCGGCACCAGGCGCTGAGGACCCGTGCGAAAAGGGCTCGTCCGCGGACCGGCGCTGCTCTGGCGCGTGGTCATCGCCGTCGCGCTGCTGTGCCTGATCGGTCTGCTGCCCTGGCTCTCGCGCACCGACCCGGCGCTCACCGTGCTCAAGGCGCGGGCCGCGGAGCGCACACCCACCCCGGAGGCCCTGGCGGCCGCCCGCGCCGAACTCGGCCTGGATGACGGCCCGTTGCATCTGCTCGGCCAGTGGGCGGACGGGCTGTCGCACGGTGACGCCGGGCGGTCGTGGATCTCCGGCGAAGCGGTACTCCCCTCCGTGACCGAGGCCCTGGGTGTCTCCTTGCTGCTCATGTCGGCGGCGCTTGCGGTGGCCGTCGTGACCGCCGGCGCGGTGTGCGCCCGCACCCTGTGGCTCGGCTCCCGGCGCAGGCTCTCCGGGCGCAAGCACTCGGGCGGCGGGGCCGCGGTCGTGGCCACGCTGCCCGAGTTCCTGACCGCGTCGGTGCTCGCCACCGTGGTCGGTGTGCAGCTCGGCTGGCTGCCCGCCCTCGGCTGGTACGGACCCCAGTGGCTCGTGCTGCCGGCGCTCTCGCTGGGGCTGCCCGCCGGCGCCCTGCTCGGGCGGCTCCTCGACGACCTGCTGCCCGGCGCCTTCGCCGAACCCTGGGCGCGGGCCGCCGCGGCCCGTGGCATCCCGCACGGACGCATCGCACGGCAGGCGCTGCGTCGCTGCTTCCCCGGACTGCTGCCGAACGTCGGTCTGTTCGTCGTGGGCCTGACCGGTGGCGCGGTCGCCGTGGAGCAGGTCTTCGACATTCCCGGGCTCGGCCGCACCACGCTCCAGGCCTCGGTGGCACAGGATCTGCCCGTGCTCCAGGCCGGCACGCTCGCGCTCGTCCTGCTCGCCGCCGTGGCGGGCGGTCTCTTCCGCCTCGCGTCCCGGCTCACGAGCGGCCCGGCACTGCGCGACGGAGCTCTGCCGACCCTGCACCTTCCCGAGCGCCCCGCGCCCAGCCGCCTGCCACTGCTGTACGGCGGTGTCCTCCTCGGCATCATCATGCTCAGCCTGGTCCGGGACCCGCTGGCTCTGGACACCGCGGCCCGGCTCCAGGCACCGTCCCTGGCGCACCCGTTCGGCACGGACGCCCTGGGACGCGATGTCCTGGCCCGGGTGGGCCACGGCGCGCTCCACACGATCGCACTGGCCCTGGGGATCAGCGCCTTCGCCCTGGCGGCCGGTGTCCTGCTCGGTCTTCTGCCCCGCTTCTCCGGCCCCCTTCTCGACACGCTCAACGCGATACCCCCGACGCTGGCCGGCCTCCTGGTCGCCGGGGTCGCCGGCAGCGGGGCGGCCACCCCCGCGATCGCCGTGGCCGCCGTCGCGTGGGTTCCGCTCGCCGCCCACACGGCCGCCCTGCTCCTCCAGGAGCGCGCCACGCTGCACTTGACGGCGACACGGAGTCTGGGCGCGGGCCGTCGGCACCAGCTACGGCACCATCTGCTGCCCGCGGTGCTGCCGCCCGTCACCCGCCACGCGCTGCTGCGGCTGCCCGCGGTCGCGCTGGCCATCGCCGCCCTCGGCTTCCTCGGCCTCGGCGCGCAGCCACCGTCCCCCGAGTGGGGACTGCTGCTCGCCGAGAACCAGCCCTACGCCGAACGCGCCCCCTGGGCCCTGCTCGCGCCGGCGGCCGCGCTCGCTCTCCTCGGCGCTCTCGCGGTGACGGCGGCGGGCGGGGTACCGGTCCCCCGGCGGCTGCGACGCAAGGGCCGACCCGATGAACGCTCTCCTGCGGCCGACGTGCCGTCCACCGAGCGGGAGTTGGCCTCCGCCGGGACGGCCGCCCGGTGAGCGATCGACGTCAGCTGTCCCTGCCCACCCGGCTCCGGGCCGCGAAACGCCCACGGCCCGAACGCACCTGGCCGCAGCTTTCGCCGCTGCTCCGCCTGCTGATCCTGACCCAACTCGCCTTCAACATCGGCTTCTTCGCCGTGCTGCCCTTCCTGGCCGAACACCTGGGTGCGGCGATCGGCATGGCGGGCTGGCTCGTCGGTCTCGTGCTCGGCCTGCGGACGTTCAGCCAGCAGGGGCTGTTCGTGGTGGGCGGCGCCCTGACCGACCGGTACGGCGTACGGCCGGTCGTGCTCACCGGCTGCGTGCTGCGGATCGCCGGTTTCGCCTGGCTCGGTCACGCGCAGCAGACGTGGTCGGTCATCGCAGCGGTGCTCCTGATCGGGTTCGCCGCCGCCCTGTTCTCCCCCGCCGTGGAATCCGAGGTCGCACGGCAGGCGGTGCTCTGGGAGGAGTCGGGCCGCGGCCCGCGTACCCGTGTCCTCGCCCTGCTCACCGTGGCGGGCCAGGCCGGCGCGTTCCTCGGTCCGCTCATCGGCGCCCTGCTGCTCTCCGTCGACTTCCGCACCGTCTGTCTGGGCGGCGCCGGGGTATTCGTCCTCGTCCTTGCCGGGCACCTGTGGCTGCTGCCCCAGCGCATCCCGGGGCGCGAGCGGACCGGCGTACGGGGAGGCATGGGTGACATGCTGCGCAACCGCCGCTTCCTGGCGGTGTGTTGTGCCTACGGCGCCTATCTCCTCGCGTACAACCAGCTCTATCTCGCCCTCCCCCAGGAGGTGGAGCGCACGGCCGGGTCGCAGGCGCCGCTCGCCTGGCTCTTCGCCCTCTCCTCCTTGCTGGTGGTGACCACACAGCTCCCGGTCACCCACTGGGCCGCGGGGCGGCTCGACCAGCGGCGCTCCATGGCGGCCGGGCTCGTACTCATCTCCGTGGGGTTCGCCGTGGTGGCGGCCGCGCGGCCTGCCGCCTTGACGGGGGTGGCCGGTCTGCTGCCCGCCGCGGCCTTCGTCGTCCTGCTGACGCTCGGGCAGATGCTGGTGGCCCCGGCCGCCCGCGCCTGGGTCCCCGACCTCACACCCGACGGCAGGCTGGGCCTCTACACCGGGGCCCTGTCCTCGGTCTCCGGCCTGATCGTCCTGGCGGGCAGCGCGGCGACGGGCGCGCTCCTGGACGCGGGCCTCCCGCCCTGGACGCCGTGGCTCGCCTTGGCCGGCATCCCCCTCCTGGCCGTGACGCTGCTGCCCGGCCGCAGCCGGTCAGCCCTCTGATACGCCGGGCACCACCGAAGCCGTGAGAGCCGCCAACTCCTCGGGGGTGCGCGGTCCGTCGCCCGGCCCCGGCAGCAGGCCCTTCGTCCGCAGTAGCTCCGTGACCGCTATCCCCCACGGCAGGCGCAGGCCCGCCTGGGCGAGGAGCTCACGGTGGGCGAGCATCCGCGCCACCGGACCTGTGCGCACTCCCGAGGGGGTGAGCAGCGCCGCGTCGTCGGCCCAGCGCAGGGCCAGGTCCACGTCGTGGGTGGCCATGACCACGGTCGTCCCGGCGTCCCGCAGGCCTTGCAGGGTGGCCAGGAGGCGTTCCTGGCCGTCGGGGTCGAGGCCGGCGGTCGGCTCGTCGAGGATCAGGACGCGGGGGCGCATCGCCACGGCGCCCGCGATGGCCGTCCGCTTCCGCTGGCCGTACGAGAGGAGGTGGGTGGGGCGGTCCGCCAGGGCGCTGATGTCGAGCGCGGCGAGCGCCTCCCCGACGCGGGCGCGCACCTCGTCGTCCGGCAGCCCCAGGTTCAGCGGCCCGAAGGACACGTCCTGCTCGACCGATGCGGCGAACAACTGGTCGTCGGGGTCCTGGACGACGAGCTGAACGGTGGTGCGCAGCCGGGTGAGCCCCTTGCGGTCGTACGTCACGGGGGCGCCCCCGAGCGTCAACTCGCCCTGGTCCGGGCGCAGTCCGCCGCTCAGCAGCCGCATCAGGGTGGTCTTGCCGCTGCCGTTGCGGCCTAGGAGCGCCAGCGCGCGGCCCTCGGTGACGTCGAAGTCCAGGCCGCTGAGCACGGTGGGCCCGTCCTCGTACGCGTAGGAAGCGGCGCGCAGAGCGACCAAGGACCCGCTCGGCTCGCGGGGAGCGCCGGGCTCACTCATGGAAGAAGCCTTTCCAGTACGAAGGTGAGGGCCGCGAGGCCCGTGAGGAGCGCGGCGCTCGCGGCCACGAAGCTCCGCGAGATCCGGGCGTCGGGCACCAACACCCGCAGGGTTCCGTCGTACCCCCGTCCGGCGAGCCCGGCCTGGAGCCGGCCCGCACGGTCGAAGGCCCGCACGAACGCGGTGGCGCCGAGGCCGCCGAGCGAGCGCCACGTGGCGGCCCGGGTGGTGTGGCCGAGGCGCGCGGCCTGCGCCTGCCGGATCCGGCTCATGGAGTCCAGGAGGAGGAAGCTCATCCGGTACATGACGAGAGCCACGTCGACGACCGGCGCCGGCACACCCGCCCTGACCAGCCGGGGCAACAGATCCGACAGAGGCGTGGTGAAGGCGAACAGCAGGACGCCGAGCGAGGCCGCCGATGTGCGCAGGAGGAGTCCGCCCGCCCGTGCGGGCCCACCCTCGGCGAGCGTGAAGAACCCTCCAGGACCGCCGAGTTGGACGAGCAGGGTCAGGGCGCCGGTGACGCAGAAGCCGAGCGGTACGCGGTAGGCACGCCACAGTTTGCGCGGCGGCACACCGGCGGGCCCGAGCAGCACGGCGAGCGCGGCGACGAGCACCAGGGCGGCACCCGGCCAGGGGGGCAGGGAGACCGCGAGGACGGTGAGGCCGAGCCCGAGCACGGCTTTGTCCACGGGGTGGCGGCGGCGCCAGCGACTGCTGTGCGCCGCCGCGTCGATGGGCAGCACGCGGGGTCAGACCTGCTCGGTCTCGGCCCGGCCGCTCTCCGCGTCGGCGGCCTTCTCGGTGGTGGCCTTCTCCGTGTCGGCCCCCCCGGCGCGCGCGATCTCCGTGCCCTGACGGCGTCCCTTGCGCAGACCGAAGTAGTACGCGAGGACGCCCGCTCCCAGCGCCGCCTGCAGCGCGAAGAGCGCCGACTCGACCTCCCCTGACGGGGGTTCGTACAGCGGCGAGAACCAGGGCTCGTAGTCCGGCTTGATCTCCGTGATCGCGGTCTCGGCCTGGGCGTCGGCCCCGGCGAACGGCTCCTTCTCGTCGTCCCCGAGGCCGAGCGCCAACGGCAGCACCGCGAGCGCGGCGACGATGAGGAGGAGCAGAGTGTTGATCTTCGCGTTCCGGCTCATCAGGCGCTGGCCCCCGTCTCCGTCGTCTTGGTCGTCGCGGTCGTCTTGGTCGTCTCGGTCGTCTCGGTCGTCTTGGTGGTATCGGCCGTCTTCGTCGTATCGGCCTGCTTCTTGCCCTGCAGCAGTACGCCGAGCCGCGTGAGCTCTCCCCTGCTGGACTGCACCAGCAGCCGCATCACGATGACGGTGAGCAGTCCTTCGCTGACCGCGAGGGGGATCTGCGTGACGGCGAAGATGCCGCCGAACTTGCCCAGTGCGCCGATGAATCCGCTGCCGGGGTCGGGGAACGCCATGGCGAGCTGGACGCTGGTGACGCAGTACGTGGACAGGTCCGCGACGAACGCGCCGAAGAACACGGCGACCATGAGCGGCACGTCGTACCGCTTCAGGAGGCGGTAGACGGCGTATCCGGCCCAGGGCCCGACGATCGCCATGGAGAAGACGTTGGCGCCGAGCGTGGTGAGCCCGCCGTGGGCGAGCAGCAGCGCCTGGAACAGAAGGGTGATGGTGCCGAGCACCGTCATGATCGGCGGCCGGAACAGGATCGCGCCGAGCCCGGTCCCCGTCGGGTGCGAACAACTGCCCGTGACGGATGGGATCTTCAGCGCGGAAAGGACAAAGGTGAACGCTCCCGAGGCGCCCAGGAGCAGTGTGCTCTCCGGGTGTTCCTTGACCTCACGGGTGAGGGAGCGGACTCCGTGGACGACGAACGGCGCGGACGCTACGCCCCAGGCGATCGCGTGCGCCGGCGGGAGGAAACCCTCGGCTATGTGCATGGCTAAGCAGACCCTCTCCAGCACCTCGTGGATGGACAACGCGCCTTGGCCGGTCTCCTGGCTGACGGGTCGTACCGACCGGACTCCGCCTTCCCGGGTACGCGAGTACCCAGTGGCTGCCGCGAGGGCTGGAGCCGGACTTCCCGATCACAGTGGCGAGGGCCGCACCGGCATCACACCGGATTTCCCGAGCACCAAGGCGTGGCGACCTTAGTGCGCGATCGAGCCAACTGACAACTTGCGGGACCGCCCCACCTGTGGCACGCGCGAGCGCACCGGTCAGGGGCGTACGCCCCTGGTCAGCCCATGTGCATCGGCCCGTGCGCGCCAGACGTGCGGCACGCTTCCCGGGCGGTCGCGCCTTCCACGCCGCGGGACGCCGCGAGGGTCCTGGCGGGGTGGCGGGGCCCGAGGAAGACGACGACGCCCCTGCCGTCGGGAGCGGGGTGTGTCGCCTGGGTCCAGCCCCGGCGGCCGTAGAAGGCCATGGCCTGCGGCGACCTGACCGAAGTCAGCAGCCAGAGACGGCCGTCGGGGGCGCCGGCGGCCACCGCGTCAAGCAGGGCGGCCCCGGTCCCGGTGCCCTGCGCGGTGGGGCGCACGGCGAGCTCGTCTATCTCCAGGGCCCCGCACAGCCACGACTTGGCGCGCTCGGCGCCCAGTCCGGCAGCCACCTGCGGATAGCAGCGGTCGGCGGGAAAGGGGGCGGGCGTGGTCCACCCGGTGGTGAACCCCGTGATGCGCGCGCCCTCCAGGGCGACCGCCGCGGTGAAGCCGGGCCGCCGCGCGTCGTCGCCGAGCCGGACCAGGAACTGGGCCACCCTCTCCTCGTCCTCGTACCAGGGCGCCGCGCCGAAGACTTCGGCGTACACGCCGCGCAAGTCGTCGACGTACGCGAGCAGTTGCGCACCGCTCAGCACCCGCACGACCGCCGCCATCAAGCGGCCCTCGCCGTGGCCGCCCTCGGCTGCAGGGCCGCGTACGCGAGGGGAGCCGACGGGTCGATCGACACGTCCCAGGGTGCGGGCTGGGCCCCGGAGCGTACGAGCAGGTCGCCGACGGCGGCGATCATCGCGCCGTTGTCGGTGCACAGGGTCATCGGGGGTACGCGCAGCCGCAGGCCCGCGGCGGCGCACCGCTCCTCGGCGAGCGACCGCACCCGCGAGTTGGCGGCGACACCGCCCACCACGACGAGGGTCCCGACCCCGTGATCCCGGCAGGCGGCGAGCGCCTTGCGGGTCAGTACGTCCGCGACGGCCTCCTGGAGCGAGGCCGCGCCGTCCGCCACCGGAAGATCACGGCCGGCGTGCCCCTCGGCCCAGCGCGCGGCGGCGGTCTTGAGACCGGAGAAGGAGAACGCGTACGGGTCGTCCTTCGGCCCGGTGAGGGGGCGGGGGAAGGCCACCGCCCGCGGATCGCCGCTCCGTGCGGCGCGGTCGATGGCGGGGCCGCCCGGATACGGCAGGCCGAAGACGCGGGCGACCTTGTCGAAGCACTCGCCCGCCGCGTCGTCCAGGGTGTCCCCCAGGTGCACGATCGGGTCACGGGCCAGGTCCCGGACGAGCAGCAGGGAGGTGTGCCCGCCCGAGACGATCAGGACCACGCAGGGGTCGGGCAGCGGGCCGTGCTCCAGCGTGTCGGCGGCGACATGCCCGGCCAGGTGGTGCACCCCGTACAGCGGGACGTCCAGCCCGTAGGCCAGGGTCCTGGCTCCCGCGAGGCCGACCTGGAGCGCGCCGGACAGGCCGGGGCCCGTGGTGACCGCCACCGCGCCGATGTCGGACAGCTTCAGGCCCGCCTGGTCGAGGGCGTGGCGGACGACCGGGGTGAAGGAGTGCAGGTGCGCTCGTGCGGCGATCTCGGGGACCACGCCGCCGAACCGGGCGTGCTCGTCCATGCTCGACGCCACCGCATGGGCGAGCAACCGCCCTTGCGAGACGATCCCCGCCCCCGTCTCGTCGCACGACGACTCGATCCCCAGCACAACGCGCCCCGCTGCCACCGGCGTCTCCTTCACCTACAGCTCTCTTTCTGCACATGAAGTGTAGTTGCAAGTAATGTGCAATAAAACCCCCCATGTGTGCCCGTAGGCGTGTCATGAGACCTCAGGGCCTCTCCTGTTCCCCGGCCACCGGATAGGGAATGAAAGTGCTGCTGTTCTCGTCGATGGCCAGGCGCCGGTCCAGCGGGGGCACCGCCCGCTGGGGGCAGTCGGTGCGTTCGCAGAGGCGGCAGCCCATGCCGATGGGCACGGCGGACGAGGCGCTGCCGAGATCGAGGCCGTCGGAGTAGACGAGCCGTGCCGCATGGCGGATCTCGCAGCCGAGGCCGATGGCGAACGTCTTGCCGGGCTCTCCCCAGCCGCCGCGGTGCCGGGTGACCGCACGGGCGGTCCACAGGAAACGCTGCCCGTCGGGCATGGCGGCGACCTGGACGTGGATGCGGCCCGGCGCGGCGAACGCCTCGTACACGTTCCACAGCGGGCAGGTGCCGCCCGCCCGGGAGAAGTGGAACGCGGTGGCCGACTGACGCTTCGACATGTTGCCCGCCCTGTCGACGCGGACGAAGGAGAAGGGCACGCCGCGCAGCCGGGGGCGCTGCAGGGTACTGAGACGGTGGCAGATGGTCTCGTAGCCGAGGCCGAAGTGGTCGGTGAGCCGCTCGATGTCGTAGCGGAACTCCTCCGCCGCCGCGTGGAAGCGGCGGTAGGGCAGGATCAGCGCGGCCGCGAAGTAGTTGGCGATGCCGATGCGGGCCAGTGGCCAGGCCGCGGTCTCCTGGCCGAAGTCCTCCGACGCGAGCGCGGAGATCTCGTCCGCGTACTCCAGGAGGGCGAGCTGGGTCGCCATCCGGAACGCCTGTTGGCCGGGGCGCAGCCGGTTGGAGAGGTGCAGGACCCGGGCCGTTGGATCGTAGTGGTGCAGGAGTTGGTCGGCGTCCGCGGCCAGGCGCACCCCGTGGCGCTCGGCGAGGCGCGCGGACAGGGCGCGCACGACCTCGCCCTGGCGTACGCCGATCTCCGTCGCGAACCGCTCGGCGGCGATGTCGATGTCGTGCAGGTAGTTCTGGCGCCGGTAGAAGAACTCACGGATCTCCTCGTGCGCCGAGCGGGGCTGAGCCACCGCTCCCTGGCCTCGCCCCTCCGCGGCTTCGGAGAGCTGTTCGGTGAGGAGCTGGTTGCGGCGGCCGAGGTCGACCAGGACCGTGGCCACGGCGGGCATGCGCGATGCCAGGTCCGAGAGGTCGGACGCGGAGACCCGCCCCGCCGAGACCTCGCCGGTGAGGGCGTCCCGCAGGTCCGCCACCAAGCGGCTGGTGTCGCGCTCGGAGAAGAAGCCCGGGTCGACGCCGAACGCCTCCGTGAGACGTAGCAGCACGGGCACCGTCAGCGGCCGGGAGTCGTGCTCCATCTGGTTCAGATAGCTCGGAGAGATGGCGAGGGCCCGGGCCAGGTCGGCCTGGCTCATGCGGCGCTCCTCCCGCAGCCGTCGCAGCCGTGCTCCCGCGTACGTCTTGCTCACCCGTGGCTCCCGTTAACAGAGTTGGCAATTCGGCGGGAAAAGATGCGCAGAACTTGGCACCTTTCCCTGGTTGTTGGCACTGAGTGCCGATGTCAGAGTCGTACCGCGGCCCGCCGGGCTCCGCCGACGGGCCGCACTCTCACGCAATTACGGCACTCAGTGCCACACCTTCGCACAGTTCACGAACCTCCGGGAGACGGTCATGGCACAGGCAGGGACGACGACGGCTACGGCCCAGGAGCTGGCTCAGCGGTGGGCGGCCGACGCCCGGTGGAAGGGCATCGAGCGCACCTACTCCGCCGATGACGTGGTCCGGCTCTCCGGCAGCGTCCGCGAGGAGCACACCCTGGCCCGCCGCGGCGCCGAGCGGCTGTGGCGCCAACTGCACGAGCAGGACTACATCCACGCGCTCGGCGCCCTGACCGGCGGGCAGGCGGTCCAGCAGGTGAAGGCCGGTCTGCAGGCGATCTACCTGTCCGGCTGGCAGGTGGCCGCCGACGCCAACCAGGCCGGGCACACCTACCCCGACCAGTCGCTCTACCCCGCCAACTCGGTGCCGCAGGTGGTCCGTCGGATCAACAACGCCCTGCTGCGCGCCGACCAGATCGCCACCGCGGAGGGCGGCGACGACACCACCGACTGGCTCGCGCCGATCGTCGCCGACGCGGAGGCGGGCTTCGGCGGACCGCTCAACGCCTTCGAGCTGACCAAGGCGATGATCGCCGCGGGCGCGGCAGGCATCCACTACGAGGACCAGCTGGCCTCGGAGAAGAAGTGCGGTCACCTGGGCGGCAAGGTCCTCGTGCCGACCGGCCAGCACATCCGCACCCTCAACGCGGCACGCCTGGCCGCCGACATCGCCGACGTGCCGACGCTCATCGTCGCCCGTACGGACGCGCTCGCGGCGAACCTCCTGACCAGCGACGTCGACGAGAGCGACGCCCGGTTCGTCACGGGCGAGCGCACCGCCGAGGGCTTCTACCGGGTGCGGAACGGCATGGAACCCGTCATCGCCCGCGGGCTCGCCTACGCCCCGTACGCGGATCTCATCTGGGTGGAGACCGGCACCCCCGACCTCGCCCAGGCCCGCGAGTTCGCCGAGGCGATCCACGCCGAGCACCCCGACCAGATGCTCGCCTACAACTGCTCGCCGTCGTTCAACTGGCGTGCGGCCCTGGACGACGACCAGATCGCCAAGTTCCAGCGGGAGTTGGGAGCCATGGGTTACCGCTTCCAGTTCATCACCCTGGCCGGCTTCCACTCCCTCAACCACGGCATGTTCGACCTGGCTCGCGGCTACGCCGAGCACGGCATGACCGCCTATGTCGACCTCCAGGAGCGCGAGTTCGCCGCGCAGGCGCAGGGCTTCACCGCCGTCAAGCACCAGCGTGAGGTCGGCACCGGCTACTTCGACCAGGTGTCCACCGCGGTCAACCCGGCCTCCTCCACGACCGCGCTCTCCGGTTCCACGGAGGAAGAGCAGTTCCACTAGGCGCCAAGCGCTGCGCTGGATCGCCGCATTGATGCCCGCGGACCGGTGGGGGCTCGGCGCGCCCGCGGGGCGGAGCCCCACATGTCACGGCCCCGCGCCCCTTCGGGGCGCCCCCCGGCCCGCACCACCCCTGCTGAGGAGACCCGCATGTCCATCTCCGCTCCGACCAGCCGCGCCCGGGTCCTCGGCGTACCGGCCGACCGGCACGACGAGATCCTCACCCCCGAGGCGCTCGAGTTCATCGGCCGTCTCGTCGACGCCTTCGCCGAACGCCGCCTGGAGATCCTCAAGGAGCGCGCGCGGGTGGGCGCTCGGCTCGCCTCCGGCTCCCCGCTCGACTTCTCCGTCGCCACCGCCCGTATCCGGGCCGACGACTCCTGGCAGGTGGCACCACCGGCCCCCGGTCTCACCGACCGGCGCGCGGAGATCACCGGACCGCCCGAGCGCGCGATGACGGTCAACGCCCTCAACTCCGGTGCGCGGGTGTGGATGGCGGACTTCGAGGATGCCACCTCACCCACCTGGGACAACATCATCGGCAGCCAGCTGAACCTGCTCGACGCGATCGAGCGGCGGATCGACTTCACCACGCCGGAGGGCAAGCCGTACCGGCTCGGCGAGCGCCTGGCGACCATCGTCGTCCGCCCGCGCGGCTGGCATCTGACCGAGGAACACCTGGAGTTCGACGGGCGGCCCACGCCGGCCTCCCTCGTCGACTTCGGGCTCTACTTCTTCCACTGCGCCCAGCGGCAGATCGACGCCGGGCACGGCCCGTACTTCTATCTGCCGAAGCTGGAGAGCCGCGACGAGGCGCGGCTGTGGAACGACGTGTTCGTCCTCGCCCAGGACCTCGTCGGCATCCCCCGGGGCACCATCCGAGCCACCGTCCTGATCGAGACCATCACGGCCGCCGTCCAGATGGAGGAGATCCTCTACGAGCTCCGCGAGCACAGCTCAGGGCTCAACGCGGGCCGCTGGGACTACCTGTTCAGCCTCATCAAGACCTTCGGGCACCGCCCCGACTTCCTGCTGCCGGACCGGGCCAAGGTCACCATGACGGCCCCCTTCATGCGCGCCTACACCGACCTCCTCGTACGCACCTGCCACCAGCGGGGCGCCCACGCGATCGGCGGTATGGCCGCCCACGTGCCCGGCAAGGACCCCGACGCCCATCAGGCGGCCGTGGCCAGGGTCCGGCTCGACAAGGAACGCGAGGCCGAGGACGGCTTCGACGGCTCCTGGGTCGCCCATCCCGCCCTTGTCCCCGTCTGCCGCGAGGTGTTCGACGGGGTGCTCGGCTCCCGCCCGCACCAGATCGACCGCACCCGCGACGACGTCGAGGTGACGGCGGCCCGGCTGCTGTCCGTGCGCCGCGTCAGCGCACCGCCCACGGCGGAGGGCGTACGCACCAATATCGCGGTGGCCCTGCGCTACTTCGCCGCCTGGCTGCACGGGCAGGGAGCCGTCGCGCTGTACGGCCTGATGGAGGACGCGGCCACGGCCGAGATCGCCCGGGTGCAGATCTGGCAGTGGCTGCGCCACCGGGTCGTGGACCGCGGGACGGTTCTCGGCCTGGTGGAGGACGAGCTCGCCGCCCTGGGCGCGGAGTACCCGTGGGCCCCACTCGACGAAGTCCGTGCTCTCTTCGTACGGACCGCCCTGGCAAGGGAATTGCCCGCCTTCTTCACCACGGACGCCTACAGCCGTCACCTCGTGCGCCACCCGGAGGGGCAGTCATGAGCACATCCATCCGCCGGGTCGGTGTGGTGGGCGGGGGCCGGATGGGGGCCGGAATCGCCGAGGTGTGTGCCCGTGCCGGACTGGACACCGTGGTCTGCGAGGCCGACCCCCTCGCCGCTCGGGCCGCCGGCGAACGGGTCGCCATCTCGCTCGAACGCGCGGCCCAGCGCGACAAGTTGAGCCGTGCCGGCGCCGAGGACGCACTGGCCCGGATGGTCTTCACCGGCAGCCTCGACGACCTGGCCGACCGCCAGCTCGTCGTCGAGGCGGTCGTCGAGGACACGGCGGCGAAGACGGAGATCTTCGCAGCCCTGGACAAGGTCGTCGAGGACCCCGGGGCGATCCTCGCCACCAACACCTCCTCCATCCCGGTCATGCGTCTGGGCATGGCGACCCGGCGCGCCGACCGCGTTCTCGGGCTGCACTTCTTCAACCCCGCACCCGTCCTTCCCCTGGTCGAGGTCGTCTCCTCGCTGCACACGGCCGCCGAAACCGTCGCCGCCGTCGAGGAGTTCGCCACGAACACGCTGGGCAAGACGGTAGTGCGGTCCAAGGACAGGGCGGGCTTCGTCGTCAACGCGCTGCTCGTGCCCTACCTTCTCTCCGCGATCCGCATGACGGAGTCCGGCTTCGCGACGGCCGCCGATGTGGACGCGGGCATGGAGCTCGGCTGCGCACACCCGATGGGTCCGCTGAGACTCGCGGACCTGATCGGCCTCGACACGGTCGCCTCCATCGCGGCGTCTCTCTACGAAGAGTTCAAGGAACCCCTGTACGCGCCGCCGCCGCTGCTCCTGCGCATGGTCGAAGCGGGGCTGCTCGGCCGCAAGAGCGGGCGCGGGTTCCACCTCTACGACCGGGGCTGAGGGGCCCGGGTCCGCCGCCGGGCCGAGGGGCCCGCGGCTGCTGTGTGGGGCGCGGAACAGAGTGGTGATCTGTTCCGCGCCCTTCGCGTGCGCTCCCCCGCCCCTCGGGTCCGTGTCTCACCTCACGGTCCGCGATGTGATCAGTGGCGCCCAAGAACCTCGGCGACCCTCTAGCCTGATCCGTGCAGCTGGTTCGCCCTGCCCGCCAGGCAGACGCGTCGCAAGAGGGAACCCGGTGGGAATCCGGGACTGCCCCGCAGCGGTGAGTGGGAACGACCGCCGTCATACGCACTGGATCCGAGCGCGGATCCGGGAAGCGACGGCCAGTAGGAATCTGCCTCGGCAGGTGTGCCCGCGAGTCCGAAGACCTGCCCGTTGCCCGCATGTGATCCCTCATGTGCGGCATCCCGGTGACCTCGTGGGCGGGTCGGCGTACAGATCAGGTGGAGCACCGCGCCGGTGGCGCGCGTACGGTCCGCCCGGTTTCGTCATCCCTTCGCGTCCGTGTCCCGGCCCCGGGATTCTCAGGAGTCATCTCGCGAAGGAGATTTCCGTGACAGCGAAGTCCGCAGCCGCGGCAGCACGGGCCACCGTGTACGGCTACCCCCGCCAGGGCCCCGACCGTGAACTGAAGAAGGCCGTCGAGGGCTATTGGAAGGGCCGCGTCACCGCCGACGCCCTCCGGGGGACCGCGGCGCAGCTGCGCAGGTCCACCTGGCGGCGCCTGGCCGACGCCGGCATCCACGAAGTACCGACCGGCGACTTCTCGTACTACGACCATGTCCTGGACACCAGCGTCATGGTCGGCGCGGTCCCGCGGCGCCACCGCGAGGCCGTCGACACCGACCCCCTCGACGGCTACTTCGCGATGGCCCGCGGCACCCAGGACGTGGCGCCCCTTGAGATGACCAAGTGGTTCGACACCAACTACCACTACCTCGTGCCGGAGCTGGGCCCCGACACCGTCTTCACCGCCGACTCCGCCAAGCAGGTCGCCGAGCTCAGGGAGGCCGTCGCGCTCGGCCTCGCCGCCCGTCCCGTCCTCGTCGGCCCGGTGACCTATCTGCTGCTCGCCAAGCCCGCGCCCGGCGTGGCCGCCGACTTCGAGCCGCTGACGCTTCTCGACCGCCTGCTGCCCGTGTACGCCGAGGTGCTCGCCGACCTGCGTGCGGCCGGCGCCGAGTGGGTGCAGCTCGACGAGCCCGCCCTGGTCCAGGACCGCACCCCGGCGGAGCTCAACGCCGCCGCCCGTGCCTACCGTGACCTCGGCGCCCTCACCGACCGCCCGAAGCTCCTCGTCGCCTCTTACTTCGGCAGGCTCGGCGAGGCACTGCCCGTGCTCGCCAAGGCTCCGGTCGACGGCCTGGCCCTGGACTTCACGGAGAAGGCCGCCGACCAGCTCGCGGACCTCGCCGCCGTCGGCGGGCTGCCCGGCAAGCGCCTGGTCGCCGGCGTCGTCAACGGCCGCAACATCTGGATCAACGACCTGGAGAAGTCCCTCTCCACGCTGGGCACGCTCCTGGGCCTCGCCGACCGCGTGGACGTCTCCGCGTCCTGCTCCCTGCTGCACGTCCCGCTGGACTCCACCGCCGAGCGTGACATCGACCCGCAGATCGCGCGCTGGCTCGCGTTCGCCCATCAGAAGACCGCCGAGATCGCCACGCTGGCCCGCGGCCTGGCCCAGGGCACGGGCACCATCGCGGCCGAACTGGCGGCCAACCGCGCCGACCTGGCGTCCCGTTCGGGCTCGGCCCTCACCCACGATCCGGCCGTACGTGCACGCGTCGCCTCCGTCACGACCGCCGACGCCCGCCGCGCGCACGCCTATCCGGAGCGTGCGGCGGCTCAGCGGACCCGCCTCGGTCTGCCGCTCCTGCCCACTACCACCATCGGCTCGTTCCCGCAGACCACCGAACTGCGCACCGCACGCGCCGACTTGCGGGCCGGCCGCATCGACAAGGAGGGCTACGAGGAGCGCATCAAGAACGAGATCCGCGAGGTCGTCGCCTACCAGGAGAAGGCGGGCATCGACGTCCTGGTGCACGGTGAACCCGAACGCAACGACATGGTGCAGTACTTCGCCGAGCAGCTCACCGGCTACCTCGCCACGCAGCACGGCTGGGTCCAGTCGTACGGGACCCGTTATGTGCGCCCGCCGGTCCTCGCGGGTGACATCTCGCGCCCCGAACCGATGACGGTGCGCTGGACGTCGTACGCCAACTCGCTCACGGGGCGCCCCGTCAAGGGCATGCTCACCGGCCCGGTGACCATGCTCGCCTGGTCCTTCGTCCGGGACGACCAGCCGCTGGGTGACACGGCTCGCCAGGTCGCCCTGGCTCTGCGGGACGAGGTGAACGACCTGGAGACGGCGGGCACTTCCGTCATCCAGGTGGACGAGCCCGCGCTGCGCGAGACGCTGCCGTTGCGCGCCGCCGAGCACGCCGCGTACTTGAACTGGGCCACGGAATCCTTCCGCCTCACCACCAGCGGCGTCCGGCCGGACACGCAGATCCACACCCACATGTGCTACGCCGAGTTCGGTGACATCGTGCAGGCCATCGACGATCTCGACGCAGACGTCATCAGCCTGGAGGCCGCGCGCTCGCACATGCAGGTCGCCCGCGAACTGGCCGGACACGGCTACCCGCGCGAGGCGGGCCCGGGCGTCTACGACATCCACTCCCCGCGCGTACCGAGCACTGAGGAGGCGGCTGCCCTGCTGCGCAAGGGACTTGAGGCCATTCCCGCCGAACGCCTGTGGGTGAACCCGGACTGCGGGCTCAAGACCCGCGGCTGGCCCGAGACCAAGGCCTCCCTGGAGAACCTGGTGGCGGCGGCACGCGAGGTGAGGACGGAACTGCCTTCGGGGTCCTGACCCGAACGCCCCGATCGACCAGGACGAACCGAGGCGCATACGGGGGGTTTCAGGCCTCGCCCCCCGTATGCGCCACCCGCGAAAGCAACCCATGCAACGTCTCCCGCTCCTCGGAGCCGAGCGAGGCCAGGAGTTCGTCGGTGACTCCGCGGGCCACCTCGTCGGAGTCCCGCAGGAAGTCGCGTCCCGCAGGGGCGAGGGCAACGATGCGGCAACGGCGGTCGTCCGGGGCCGGGCGGCGTTCGACGAAGCCGAGGCGTTCCAGGTCGTCGACCAGGCCGACGATCGCGCTGGGGTCGTAGCCGAGCTCCTGGCTCAGCTCACGCTGTGCCGCGCCCTCCACCGTGGCCAAGTAGCGCAACAGGGCGTAATGGCGCAGGCGTAGGCCCGATCTTTGGAGCGCCGCGTTGAACAGCTGGCCCGAGCGCAGGCCCAGACGGTAGAGCAGATAGCCCGCGTCCGCGTGCAGGCCCCGCATCCAGGGCGCGCCCTCGTCGACGGATCCTTCCTCCACGGGCACGGCGGTGTTCTTCCGGCTGGTCATGTGGGGGGCCTCCCTGGTCCGTGTCGGTACCGACCGCAGCCGTGTGCCCCCGCTCCGCCAAACCATCTCTGGTCACCGCTGGCCCTCAGGGTCCGTTGAGGTAGGTGAGGACGGCGAGGACACGGCGGTTGATGTTGTCGTCGTCGGTGAGGCCGAGCTTGCCGAACAGGGAGGTGGTGTACTTGCTGATGGCGCTGTCACTCAGGAAGAGCCGCCGGGCGATGGCCTGGTTGGAGAGGCCTTCGGCCATCAGGGCGAGTACGGAGTGTTCGCGTTCCGTGAGGCGTTCGAGCAGCCGGTTCGACGAACCGCTGGACAACAGTTTAGCGATGACGGCAGGGTCCATGGCCGTGCCGCCCGCGGCGACGCGTTCGAGAGCGTCGATGAACTGGTCGGCGTCGAACACGCTCTCCTTGAGGAAGTAGCCGATGCCGCCCGCGCCGTCGGCCAACAGCTCCCGGGCATAGAGCTGTTCGACGTACTGGGAGAGGATCAGGACCGGCAGGCCCGGCAGTTCACCACGGGCGGCGATGGCTGCCCGCAAGCCTTCGTCCTTCTGCGTCGGCGGCATGCGGACGTCGACGACGGCGACGTCCGGGCGCCAGGTCAGGAGCGCGTCGAGCGTTTCGGGGCCGGTGCCCGCGGTGGCCACCACCTGGTGCCCGCACGCCTCGATGAGGCGGACCATTCCGTCGCGCAAGAGGTAGAGGTCTTCGGCTACAACGATTCGCATGGCACCACTATTCTCACGCGGGTCGGCCCGCCTGCCGGACTTGTGATCTCCAGGGTGCCGTCGAAGACCGCGAGGCGGCGCCGCAGCCCGTCCAGTCCACCGCCCGAGCGCATGCTCGCTCCTCCCCTGCCATCGTCCTCGACCTCGATGACGAGGCCGGTGGCGTCTCGCGCGACGGAGATCCGCGCCCGGGTCGCCTGGGCGTGCTTGGCCGCGTTGGTGAGCAGTTCGGCGATCCCGAAGTACGCGGCGGACTCGATAGGCGGGTCCAGGCGCAAGGGGACGGCGGTGCGCTGGACATCGGTGTCGACTGTCGCTTCGAGCGGGCTGTCCAGGGCCAGAGCGCGAACGGCGTCGACGAGCCCCCGGTCGTTGAGCACCGGCGGATTGATGCCCCTGACCAGGTCGCGGAGCTCGGTCAGGGATGTGGTGGCGCCCGAACGTGCCTCCCGCATCAGGGCCCTGGCCTGGTCGGGGTCGGTCTCCATCAGCTTCTCTGCGGTCGCGAGGGAGAGCCCGAGCGCGACGAGGCGGGCTTGCGCCCCGTCGTGCAGGTCCCGCTCGATGCGGCGGATCTCGGCGGCCTGCGCGATCGTCGTGTCCGCGCGCTGCGCCGTCAGCTCGTCCACCCGCTCGGCGAGCACCATCGCGGGCGACGCGCGCAGGAAGCGCGCGGCGACCGGCCCGGCGATCCGCCAGGCGTACGGGGCGCTCGCGACGGCCGTGGCCAGGCCGAGCACCCCGAGCAGGCGCCCTGGAAGTGTCGAGGTAGCGATCCCGATGGCCGCCGCCGCGAGGCCGCCCGGCGGAACGGCCGCGACGGCACCCGCGGTGAACGGTGCGATCCCTGTGAAGCGCAGGTCACGCCAGTTGGCCGGGTCGTGCCAGCGGATACGCCGCCGCTGGTCCATGAGGGCGTCGCGGCGGGTGCGCTCGTAGGAGAAGCCGTTCCACCAGAACCCGGTGGACATCCGCACCACCGGCTCGGGCTGCCGGTATCCGGCGGGGGTGACCGTGCCCGTCCATCGCGCGACCAGAATGCGGAAGATCCGGCAGACGGGGCGGGAGAGGCCGAGCGAGCCGACCGTCACGAGCACGACCGGCGCGACCCATGACCACGGGTTTCCCGCCCCCCACCGGATCCCGAGCGCCACGGCGGCGGCCCACACGGCCGGGACCAGCATGCTGACGGCCACCACCACGCACGCCCGGACGAACCCCACGCAGGCGCTTGCCGCCCACGACACGACCTGTCGCATGAGCCTTCCCTCTGCTTCGTGAACTCCCGGCCGGTACGGCGCGGTGAGTCCACTCTGCACGGCACGGAATGCGATGCCTCCCAGGTCGGCCCGGAAGTGGGTCCAGGCCCACCCTCCTCGGCGTCCAGGCCTAGACGGCCACCGGGCCTGCGGCCACTTCGGCGCCGAGCCGGAACTCCCGGCCGGCCAGCTCCTCGTACAGCCGGACGGGCGTCATCTCGCCCGCCAGGTCGCCGTGCCGGGACTTGGCCCTGCGGTAGATCTGCTCCACCAGGGCCGACAGTTCCGTGGAGACACCGAGGTCCCGGCCCAGGTCCACGGCGAGACCCAGGTCCTTGCAGGCGAGCGCCATGGCGAACGAGTCGTCGTAGTCCCCGTCGGCGAGGACGCACATGATGTCGCGCTCCAGGAAGTTGGACGCGGCGGGGCTCGCCAGGAGTGCGTTGCGCAGGATGCCCAGGTCGACGCCCGCCTTGACGCCCATGGCCAACACCTCGGACGACGCCGTGAGATGGCTGAACCAGAGGAGGTTGATCATCAGCTTGACCGTGTAGCCGGCGCCCAGCGGACCCACGTGGAGGATGCGCTCCGCGTCGCCCATGACCCGCAGCACGGGCAGTGCCTCATCGAAGTCGGCGGCGTCACCGCCGACGAAGATCTGCAGCATCCCGGCCTCCGCCCCGTGGGCCATTCCGCTGACCGGGGCGTCCAGACGACGCACGCCGCGCCGGTCGAGCACTTCGGCGGCAACTCGCTCCGCCGCACCGGGTGTTGACGTCGACATGTCGATCCACACGGCGTCGGTCGGCAGCGCTTCGGCGGCGCCCCCGCGCAGCAACACGTCCTCCACCACACGCGGGTTGGGCAGCATGGTCACCAACACCTCCGCGTGGGCGGCGCACTGGGCTGCCGTGTCGGCCCAGAGGGCGCCGAGTGCCACGTGTTCGGCCGCGGCCTCGGGACGGGAGTCGTGCACGGTCACCTCGTGCCCGGCCCGGATCAGGTGGCGTGCCATGTGACGGCCCATGTTGCCCAGGCCGATGAAACCGATCCTCATGATATTTCCTCGCTGCTGCGGTCTGAGAGGGGTGTACGGATGGCCAGTTGGCGGATCAGCCCTGCGGGCGCGAGCTCGCGAGCTGCTCCTCGGACGGCGTGTAGAAGGGGTTGGTCACTCCCGCCTTCGCGGCGTCGAGGACCTCACCGGGTGTCGGGGTGGACTCGACGGCGGCGCGCAGGGCGCGGTAGGCGGCGGTGCGCTGGTTGCGGAACGACTCGTCGAGGTCGTCGACCTTCGGGTTGACCCACGCCGCGGCGATGATCAGCAGGTCGTCGGCCTCGTCCGCGGGGACGACACCGTCCGTCACGGCGTCGGCGACTCCCTGGGCGAGTCCGGCCTGCGCGGACCCCCAGGTGGCCCGCTCGTGCAGCTCCCCTGCGGCCACCGCCTTGTTGACGAACAGGGTCAGCGGCTTCACCGGGACGGAGGGGCGCACGACCGTCATGTACGGGACGTGTCCCGCGCTCGGCGTGGCCAGCGCGGTCGCCCAGGCGGTCTCCACCGGGCCGCCCTTGCGGCCGATGACGATGTTGGTGTGCGCGGCGTTGGGGCCGTCGCCGACGAAGGACTCGCCGATGAGCGCGGCGGGGGCGAAGGGCATGAGTGCTCCCATACGAGGGTCAGGATGAGGCGTTTCAGAAGCGCGGGAGGGCAGGAGGGCGCACGGAACTCAAGGAAGCTGCTCGCGCGATGAGTTGGGAAGAAGAAGCGATCCGCGTGATGCAACGCGGAGGGCGTCGTGGGGCCGTGCCCCGCTGCCTTGCCCGGTGAATCTAGAACTCCCGGCGAGCGCCGGACAAGCCCGCCCGGGGAATCGAAACCGGGGTTGCGGTGAGGGCAACCGAGCCCCTGGCCAGGCAGTCCCCCGGGAAGTCACCCTTACGATGCGGGCGTGAACGAAGCGAACGCCGCCGGCTCCGCCCCCATAGCCGGCCGCAACCAGGGTCACGGCCTGCGCCGTGACATCGACCTGCTCGACGCCCTCGGTTCGCCCGAGGCCCAGCACACCGGCGGCCTGGGAGTCGTCCGGATCGCGCAGATCGTGGGGCGCGAGAAGAGCCAGGTGTCGCGGGCGCTGAAGGCGCTCGCGGACGTGGGCATCGTCGAGCGCGACCCCGACAGCCTGGAGTACCGGCTCGGCTGGCGGCTGTTCTCGCTGGTCGCCCGCACCTCGGAGAGCCGCCTCGTGCGGGTGGCCGGGCCCGTCATGCACCAGTTGTCCGTGGGCCTGGAGGAGACCAGCCACTTGTGCGTCCTGCACGAGAAGGAGGTGCGCACGCTGCTGTCGGTCTCCGGGCACTCCTACCGTCTGCGCGAGTGGGAGGGCCGCTGCGTCCCCGCGTGGACCACATCGGCGGGGCCCGTGCTGCTGCGGGACGCCAGCCCCGACGAGCTGTACGTGCGCTTCGGGGCCACTCACGAGGTGTCCGTGCCCGCCCTGTGGTCCAGGGTCAAGGGCGCCCGGGAGGAGGGCTTCGCCCGGGAGTTCGAGGAGTTCGAGCCGGGCCTGGTCGGGGTGTCGGCCCCGGTGTTCGACTTCCGCGGCCGGGTGGTCGCCGCCCTCAACGTCACGGCGCCCTCCGCCCGTTTCGCGGCACGGCTCGACCACGCGGGGAGAGCCGCGATGGCGGCGGCCGCGAAGGTGTCGTCACTTCTGGGCTGGGAACCACGGCCGCCGGCGTCCCGGTTGCCCTGAGCGCAACCCCCGTCTCGATCGCCGGTGACCTCTTGTTCCGGCAGGTGACCGGCTCGTACATTCCTGGCGTCCCGGACGTGAACGCACGCAGAGCCCTCAGAGAGCCGTGCTTTCCCCCAGTGCCGGGCCTCAGCCCTCCCCTGCCCGGCACCCCTTGGCCGACCGCGCCCCCAGCTGTCGGTCACGGCTGCCCGAGGCATCTCCGACACGCCGGAAAGAGCACCCATGCAGCGCCCGAACACCACCCACATCGGCACCACCAGCGAGCTCACCAACGACCTCACCAGCATCACCAAGTCGCCTTATGGAGAAGGAGACTTGTGGATCGACGGCTCATGGCAAGCGGCGAGCGACGGCCGTACGTACCCGGTGTACGACCCGGCCACCGGACAGGTCGTACGCGAGGTCAGCGCCGCTTCGGCGCAGGACGCCGCCCTCGCGCTCGACGCGGCGGCGCGGGCCGCCGAGGAGTGGCGGCGCACCGCGCCGAGGCGCCGCTCCGAGGTCCTTGCCGACACCTTCCGGTTGATGCGCGAGCACACCGACGACCTCGCCCGCCTCATCACCCTGGAGAACGGCAAGGCCTACCGCGACGCCGCCGCCGAGGTCGCCTACGCCGCCGAGTTCTTCCGCTGGTTCGCGGAGGAGGCGGTGCGGATCGACTCCTCGTTCGGCGAGGCGCCCGGCGGCGGCTTCCGCCACGTCGTCCTACGGCAGCCCGTCGGGGTCACCGCCTTCGTCACGCCGTGGAACTTCCCCGCGGCGATGGCCACCCGCAAGATCGCCCCGGCGCTCGCCGCGGGCTGCCCCGTCCTGCTCAAGCCCGCCCCCGAGACCCCGCTGACCGCGCTTGCCGTGGCCGCGCTGCTCGCCGAGGCGGGCCTGCCCGCCGGGCTGCTCAACGTGCTGCCGACCGATCGCGCCCCCGAGACCGTATCGGCGTGGCTCGCCGACGAACGCGTACGGAAGTTCTCCTTCACCGGGTCCACCGCCACCGGCCGCGCCCTGCTGCGCCAGAGCGCCGACCACGTGGTCAACGTGACCATGGAGCTCGGCGGCAACGCCCCGTTCGTCGTCCTGGCCGACGCCGACGTGGACGCCGCCGTGCGGGGCGCCATGGACGCCAAGATGCGCGGCGGCGGCGAGGTCTGCATCGCCGCCAACCGCTTCTACGTCCATGAGGACGTCGCGGCCGAGTTCACGGAAGGGCTCTGCGCGGCGATGCTGGCCGTCAAGGCGGGCCCCGGCCTCGGCGAGGGCGTCACCCTCGGCCCGATGATCAACCCGGCGGCCGTCGAGAAGATCAGCGGTCTGGTCGAGGACGCCGTACGCCGTGGGGCCCGTGTCGCCGCCCGGGGCGAGGTCCCGGAGAGCGCGGGCTGGTACCACCCGGCCACCGTCCTCACCGATGTCCCGGCGGACGCAGCGATCCTGCACACCGAGGTCTTCGGCCCGGTGGCGCCGATCACGACGTTCAGCGACGAGGACGCGATGATCTCGGCCGCGAACGCCACGTCGTACGGCCTCGCCTCGTACGTCTTCACCCGCGACCTGGCCCGCGGTCTGCGCGTCGCCGAGCGTCTGGAGGCCGGCATGGTCGGCCTCAACCGCGGTCTGATCTCCGACCCGGCGGCGCCGTTCGGCGGCGTGAAGCAGTCGGGGCTCGGGCGGGAGGGCGGCCGGGAAGGCATCGAGGCCTTCCTGGAGACGAAGTACGTGGCGCTGGACTGGCCGACCCCGTAACGGCCACACCCCTCATCCGCCCCTCACCCCTCAAGGAGTCCCGACATGGCAATGACGCCTGTCTCCGACCGCCCGGAACCCATACCCGCCCAGCGTGTCGCGCGTGACCGGGGCCGTCTGCACTTCCGGCTCAAGACCGCGACGCAGCTGGGTCAGGGCCTCGACGGCTACGTCATCGGCGGCATCGGCATGGCGATGGCCGCGCTCACCGCCGATCTGCACCTGGGCACGGTCGCGCAGGGCCTGGTCGGGGCGTCCCCGCTGATCGGCATCTTCTTCGGCGGCCCGGTCTTCGGCTGGCTCGCCGACCGGTTCGGCCGCAGGCCCGTCTTCATGGTCGACATGCTGGTCTTCCTGCTCAGCTCGGTCGCCCAGTTCTTCGTGGCGGACGGCACCCAGCTGTTCCTCGTCCGCCTGGTGATGGGCCTCGCGATCGGCGGGGAGTACGCGGTCGGCGCGCCGCTCCTTTCGGAGTACGCGCCGAGCAAGGGCCGTGGCCGCCTGCTGTCCAGCCTGGAGATCAGCTGGTACGCGGGCTACGCACTCGCCACCGTCGTCGGCGCCCTCTTCGCCTCCGTGGACGGCGGCTGGCGCTGGTCCCTCTCCAGCGGCGCGGTCGTCGCCCTCGCCTGCCTCGCGCTGCGTGGCGGGGTCCCTGAATCGGCCCGCTGGCTGCTGAGCCAGGGACGCACCGGCGAGGCCCGGACGCTGATCGAGCGGTACGGGATCGAGCTCGACGCCGACGCGGAACTGGCCGACAGCGGTGAACAGGCCGGATTCCGGGCCCTGTTCAGCAAGGCGCACCTGCGAGCGACGGTGTTCGCCAGCACCTTCTGGGCGGCGCTCGTCCTGCCGTACTTCGCGATCGGCGCGTTCTGGGGCGAGGTCTTCGAGGCCCTGAACATGGGCGACAACGCGGCGGGCGCGCTGCTCGTGTACGCGTTCACGGCGGTCGCCGGCGTCACGGCGGGCTGCCTCGTCGTGGACCGCGTCGGGCGGCGCAAGCTGCTCATCCCGCCGTTCTGGATCACCGCGGGATGTCTGGCCGTGGTGGCGCTCTTCCCGGACGTCACCGCGGTCGTGGTGGGCGGCTTCCTGTTCTTCATCTTCCTCAACGCCGCCTCCAGCGCGCTGACCGCCGTGTACCCCCTGGAGGTCTTCCCGACCGCGCTGCGCACCACCGGGGTGGGCTTCTCGGCGGCGATGAGCCGGGTCGGCGCCGCGATCGGCACGTTCCTGCTGCCGATGGGCCTCGATCGCTTCGGCCCGGAGTTCGTGCTGCTCGTCGGGGCCGGCGTGCTCGCGCTCGGCGGTGTGGTCTCGCACTTCCTCGCTCCGGAGACCACGGACATGGATCTCGCCCACGCGGCACGCGCCGAGCGATAGAGGGGGCGGAGGAGGGTGGGCGGAGAGCCGGGGCCCAGGTGGCAGCCGCAGGTCACGGCCGTACCCTGAGGGTGCTTGCCGCTCCTGAGGGAGCTTGTCACCGCGCCGCACTCCAGGAGATCCCCATGGACACCACGCCGCTCCCCTCGCTCCTGGAGGACCACCCGGTCGTCGCCAGCGTCAAGGACGCCGACGACCTGGAGGCCGTCCTGCGCTCCGAGTGCCGCATCGTCTTCCTGCTCTACGGCACCGTCCTCGACCTGCCCGCGATCGTGCAGCGGCTCAAGGACGACGGCCGGATCGTGCTCGTCAACGTCGACCTGCTCGAAGGCTTCGCGGGCAAGGAGATCGTGGTCCGGTACGTCAAGGAGCGGACGGCCGCCGACGGCGTGCTCAGCTCCAAGGCGTTCATGCTGCGCGCGGCCCGCGAGCTCGGCCTCTACGCGGTGCACCGCTTCTTCCTCATCGACTCGATGTCGTACCGCAACCTCGCCCCGCAGGTGCGCATGTCGAAGGCCGACTGCGTGGAGATCCTGCCGGGCTGCATGCCGCGGGTGATCTCCTGGGTCGTCGCGGACATCGACGTGCCGCTCATCGCGGGCGGGCTCGTCTGCGACCGGGACGACGTGTTCGCAGCCCTGAAGGCTGGCGCGAGCGCCATCGCCTCGTCGAACCGCGAGGTCTGGGCGATGTGACACATCGTTGCAGGTCCGGGCGGTGTGACATCGGGGGTTGACACTGCCGACACCCGCGATTTACTTTTGCCGGGCAGGCCGAAAAAGGCCCGCCCCAAAACTGACACCACAACCGCATACCGGCTTCCGGAACAAGAGTCGTCGACTTCTGTTCCGGGGCAGTTACTAGAGACCAGAGAACAGTAACTCCTTCCCGACAGGGGAGAGTTGCTGTTCTTTTTTTGTGCTCATTTCCATGCATCCGAGCATCTGTGCGTCCGTGCATCTGAGCACCTTTTCCTGCCCTGCATTTCCACAAAGAGGTGGTGAGCGCCGTGACCAAGTCCCAGAAATGGGTCAGTTTCCTGATCCTGTCGATGACTGGTGGAGTCATCTATCAGGTCGCGTACATCCGGTTCGTCTTCCTGGGGCCGACGGCCACGGCGCTCGAACTCTCGGCCCAGCAGTACGCCAACATCATCTCGGTGTTCGGTGTCGTCGCCATGGTGATGTACTTCTTCGGCGGCTGGTTCGCCGACAAGTTCTCACCGAAGGCCCTGATCGTGACCGCTCTGGTCGGCACCGGCGTCGCCGACCTGTATCTCGGGACCATCCCCGGATACTGGGGAATTCTGGCCGCGCACATCCTGATGGCCGTGATGGGAATGGGCCTGTACTGGGCCGCCCTGGTGAAAGCCATCGGAATGCTGGGTGATTCCTCGGAACAGGGCCGTCTGTTCGGTTTCCTTGAGGGCGTGCGCGGTGTGACGTCGACGATCGTCGGCTTCGTGGGGACGGCCGTCGTCGCGGCGAGCGTCGCCGAGGCGGCGGGCGTGCTGTGGCTGATCCGCATCTACGGCATCCTGTGCTTCGTCTACGCCGTCCTCGTGTGGCTGTTCGTCAAGGGGGACGAGCGGCGCCTGGCCGACCTCGGTTCGAGCACCGTCACGCTGCGGCAGCTGTGGCTGGCCGCGCGGAACAAGTACACGTGGCTCATCGGCGGCACGGTCATGCTGATGTACTGCTTCTACACCACGCTCGGCTACTTCTCGCCGCTCCTGGAGCACCAGTACGGGATGGCGGCCGCGCTCATCGGCGTGATCGGCGTCGTGCGCACGTACGTCTCCAGTTCGTCGCCGGCCCGGCCGGCGGAGTCGTCGTGGACAAGGTCACCAAGTCCACGCCGCGCTTCCTGCGCTGGATGTTCATCGGCTGCGCGGCCGTCGCCGTGACCTTCCTGGTGCTGCCGCGCGACTCCGCCTTCAAGTGGGTGGCGCTGGCCCTGATGTTCGCGCTGTGCCTGCTGGTGTTCGCCAGCCGGGGCGTCTACTGGGCGCAGGTCGGCGAGGTCGAGGTCCCGGAGAACGAGCGGGGCGGCGTCATCGGCCTCGCGTCCGGGATCGCGTATCTGCCCGACGCGTTCCTGCCGACCCTGAGCGCCTGGTGGATCGGCGATCCGGCGGCGACGCCCGCCGTCCCCGAGCACGGCGGCGGTTACACCACCCTCTTCCTCTTCCTGCTCGCCATGGCGCTCCTCGGCGTCGGCCTGACCACGCTCACCGACCGCACCCGGCGCCGCGAACTGACCGCCGACGCCCCGCGGCCCGTCCCGGAGGCGGTACCCGTGTCCGCCTGAACCACCCGACCGACCCCGCGCCACCGCACCACGTACCGCACCGGAAAGAGCGAACTCCCCATGGACATCACCGAGTTCAACCGCGACTTCTTCTCCATCGACGGCAAGAACGCCATCGTCACCGGCGGCAACACCGGCCTCGGCCAGGCGTTCTCGCTGGCGCTCGCCAAGGCCGGCGCCAACGTCTTCGTGCCCTCCATGGCCGCGGACGACGGCGCCACACAGAAGCTGATCGAGGCCGAGGGCCGCCGCATGGAGTTCCTGGAGGCCGACCTCACCAAGCCGGGCGTGCCGAGGCAGATCGTCGAGGGCTGCGCGGACGCGTTCGGGTCGGTCGACATCGTGGTGAACTCGGCGGGCATCTGCAACATCGCCGACGTCGAGGAGTTCGGCCGCGCGCAGTGGGACCCGATGGTGAGCGTGAACCTCACGGCACCCTTCGAGCTGAGCCACGAGGCGATCCGCTTCATGGTTCCGCAGCGCTCCGGCAAGATCATCAACATCGCGTCGATGTTCTCGTTCCTCGGCGGCCAGTGGTCACCCGCGTACGCCGCCACCAAGCACGGCATCGCCGGCTTCACCAAGGCGTACTGCGACGAGCTCGCGCAGCACAACATCCAGGTCAACGCGATCGCCCCGGGCTACTTCGCCACGAAGATCACCGAGGAGACGCGGGCCAACCCCGAGACCAACCAGCGCGTCCTGGACCACATCCCGGCCGGCCGCTGGGGGGACGTCGCCGACCTGATGGGGGCGACGGTCTTCCTCGCCTCCCGCGCCTCGGACTACGTCAACGGCCACGTACTCCCGGTCGACGGAGGCTACTTGGTCCGCTGAGCCCGACCGCTCCCCCCCACCCCCACCACGTTCGTCCGCACCCCCCACACCGCACACCAAGAGGTAGATCACCATGGCCCAGTCGCTCTCCAAGCTCACCCGCGACGACATCGTCGCCCGGCTCACCGACCTGCTCGCCGCCGACCAGATCGTCACGGACGAGGAGCAGCTCAAGCTCGCGAGCGTCGACCGGTTCAAGAAGTACCAGTCGGTGCACGGCATCTTCGACGGCCCGATCCCGGCCGCGATCGTCAACGCCCGCTCCACCGAGGACGTGTCGAAGGTCCTCGCCTTCGCCGACGAGAACAAGATCAATGTGGTGGCGCGCACCGGCCGCACCGGCACCGAGGGCGGCCTGGAGACCGCCGTCGAGGACACCATCGTGCTCGACGGCTCGGGCCTCGACGAGATCATCAAGGTCGACGCCGAGAACATGCAGGTCACGGTCCAGTGCGGCGTACCGCTCCAGGTCCTGGAGGACAAGCTGCGCGAGCAGGGCCTGACGACGGGCCACTCGCCGCAGTCCAAGCCGCTCGCCCAGTACGGCGGTCTGGTCTCCACCCGCTCCATCGGCCAGTTCTCCACCCTGTACGGGGCGATCGAGGACATGGTCGTCGGCCTGGAGGCGGTCTTCCCCGACGGCTCGGTCACCCGCATCAAGAACGTGCCGCGCCGCGCGGCCGGCCCCGACATCCGGCACATCGTCATCGGCAACGAGGGCGCCCTGTGCTACATCACCGAGGTCACCGTCAAGATCTTCAAGTACCAGCCGGAGAACAACGAGTTCCACGGCTTCCTCGTCGACGACATGGCCACCGGCATCAAGGTGATCCGCGAGGTCGTCACGAACGGCTTCAAGCCGTCGGTCGTGCGCGTCTACTCCCCCGAGGACGCCCGCCAGCACTTCTCCCACTTCTACAAGGAGAAGGTCGTCGTCGTCTTCGTCGCCGAAGGCCCCAAGGGTCTCGTGCGCGCCACCAGCGAGGAGATCGAGCGCGTCGTCGGCCAGTACCCGCACGAGAAGGTCGACCCGGCCCTGATCGAGAACTGGTTCGACAACCTCAACTGGGGCGTGGACAAGATCGAGGCCGAGCAGCAGGTCATGCTGGCCAAGGCCGAACTCGGCTACACCACCGAGGTGTCGGTCGACTGGTCGCGCACCGTCGAGCTGTACGAGAACGTGATCGGCCGCATCCAGGGCGAGTACCCGGCAGCCGACGACCTGGTCCTGCTGGGCGCGCACTCCTCGCACAGCTACCAGACCGGCACGAACCTGTACTTCGTCTACGACTACAAGATCAACTGCGAGCCGCGCGAGGAGATCGAGAAGTACCACATCCCGCTCAACGCGATCATCGTGGAGGAGGCCCTCAAGGTCGGCGGCTCGATGGTCCACCACCACGGCGTCGGCAAGTACCGCGCCCCGTGGACGACCCAGGAGCACGGCAGCGCGTACGCGATCCTCGCCAAGCTCAAGGAGACGTTCGACCCGAACGGGATCATGAACAAGGGCACGATCTTCCCGATCGGCTCCTGAGCCAACTCCCCGCGCGGCGGCCCCGGTCGACTCCCCCCGTCCGACCGGGGCCGCCCAACCTCCCCTTCCCGCACGAGCATCCCGGAGTGGGCATGTCAGGCACCCGTCCCCGCTACTTCATCGGCATCGACAACGGCTCACAGTCGTCCAAGGTGACCGTCTTCGACGACCGCGGCCGTGCCGTGAGCGAGGGACGCTCCGCCCTGCGCCCCTACGACACCCCGCGTCCGGGCGTCGTGGAGCACCCGGACGACGACCTGTGGACGTCGATCGGCGAGGCGAGCCGTGCGGCGATGGCCGGGTTCACCGGGGACGCGGCGGACATCGTGGGCGTCGGCCTGTGCACGATCCGGTTCTGCCGCGCCGTCCTCAAGGCGGACGGCACCCTCGCCCAGCCCGTCATGAGCTGGATGGACGAGCGGGTCGGTATGCCCTACGCACACACCAACCCCGACGCGGCGTACGTGACGACGTCCTCCGGCTACATCAGCCACCGTATGACCGCCGCCTTCCGTGACACGGCGGCCAACTACGCCGGTATCTGGCCGCTGGACTCCGACACCTGGCAGTGGACGGACGACGACGCGGAGCTCGCCAAGTCCGGCATGCCGCGCGCCATGCTCTTCGACCTGGTGCTGCCCGGCGACATCCTCGGCGAGGTCACCGAGGCCGCGGCCCGGCACACCGGCATCCCCGCGGGTGTGCCGGTGGTGGCCACCGCCAACGACAAGGCGGTCGAGGCCCTCGGCTGCGGGCTGCGCTCCCCCGACACGCTCCTCGTCTCGCTCGGCACGTACGTCGCGGGCATGACGACGGGCCCCCGCAACGTCAAGAACGCCACGGACTTCTGGACCAACTACGCGTCCCTTCCCCACTCGTACCTCTACGAGTCCGGAGGCGTACGACGCGGCATGTGGACGGTCAGCTGGTACCGCGACCTGCTCGGCGAGGAGGCGGTCGCCGAGGCCCGCGCGGCGGGAGTGAGCGTCGAGGACCACCTCAACTCCGAGGCGGTGAAGGTCCCACCGGGCTCCGACGGCCTGATGACGGTCCTGGACTGGCTCGCGCCGGGCGAGGCCCCGTTCCGCAAGGGCTCGATCCTCGGCTTCGACGGACGTCACGGCAGCTCCCACATCTACCGTTCCATCCTGGAAGCGCTCGCCATGACGATCCACGACTCGGCGGCGCGGATGGCGAAGGAACTGGGCACCGAGTACGGCGAGGTGATCGTCTCGGGCGGCGGCTCACGCTCGGACCTCATGATGCAGATCCAGGCCGACGTGCACGGCGTCCCGGCCCGCCGCGCCGAGGCATCCAGCGCCGCCGGCCTCGGCTCGGTGATCTGCGCGGCGGTGGGCCTCGGCGTGTACGCCGACTTCGACGAGGCGATCGACGCGATGGTCCGCCCCGGCGAGATCTTCCTGCCCTCCCAGGCCCATCACCACCTGTACCGACGCCTGGAGGACGTGTACCGAGACGTACGCGGCCACACCGACGCGATCTACCGGCGGACGTACGACATCTTCGGCTGAGGCGGCGTGCACCGATCTGCTCCGGCTCCCGCCTGAAACCCCATCCGTCCCACCCGAATCAAGGCCGGCGTTTCGGCCATGCCGGGGCGCCTCTCGGGCCCGTGCCCGCCGTGCTCGCACGTTCGGAGCCCGGCGGTTCCTGGGGCGACGGACGTCTGGAATCGAGCGCGTTCGATTCCAGTGGAGCGTCGTTATGCCGTGCACCGCCGAGCCATCCAGGTGCGGCACCAGCCCCTAGGAGGGATGCACGGTGAGTGCTACTGACGCCTCGACCGCGAACGGGGAGATGCCGCCCCCTCCGCCTCCGGCCCATCTCAGCTTCGAGGGGAAGTACGGCAGGAACCCGCTGGCAGAGGCCAGTTTCGCGAAGATGTGCGGCCGGCTCCCGTCGGTGCTGCGGCACACCGCCCGCGTCGCCTGGGCCGTGGACCGCGGCGCCGTCACGCTGTTGCTCGGCTGCCAGATCCTCACCGGGGCCGCGGCCGCCCTGCTCCTGGCGTTCACCGCGAAGGCCATGACACAGCTCCTCGGAACAGGGGAGGTATCCGAACGTCTGCACGCCGCGCTGCCCGCGCTCGTCGTCGTCACGGCGGCCGCGGGAGTGGCGCGCGTCAGCGGCGCCCTGGCCTCCTACGCCGACGGGCGGATCACCCCACTCCTGATGACGGAGGCGGACGTCGCACTCGTGTCCGCGGTGTGCCGCGTCGAAGCCTCGACGTACGGGGAGGACGGATTCGCCGACCGGCAGGAGGCCGCCGAGGTCGGCGTCACTCGGACCCGGATGATGGTCCAGGACTCCCAGCGGTTCATGGCCGCCCTCGTACGCATGATCGCGGCGGGCGGGGTCATCACCGCGCTGCATCCGCTGATGCTGCCCCTGCTGCTGCTCGCGGTGATCCCGGCGGGCATGGGGGCCGTGTTGTCGGCGCGCGTGGACTACGAGACGCACTACGCCAACGTCGGCGACCGCAACGTGCGCGGCACGATGCGCTGGTGGGCCACCTACTCCCGCTACGGCGACGAGGTCCGCGCCAATGGCATGACCGGCTACCTCATCTACTGGTACCGCGCCCTGTCCGAGCGCATCGACGAGCGCACCCTGACCGCCGCGCCCCGCATGCTGCGCATCGTTCTGGCCACCAGCGCTCTCGGCGGGGTCTTCCTCCTGGGTACCTGGGCCACCCTCGCGTGGCTGGCCACCACCGGTCGCGTCGCACTGCCGATCGCGGCCACCGCGGTGGTCGCCGTCCAGACCACGCTGGCCGCGCTCTCGCAGTTCGTCATCTACGGCGCCGCGCTGTTCCACACCTCGCTGTACCTCGCCGACATGTGGTCCTTCCTCGACGCGGCCGCCGAACGCGCCCCACAGCGCGGCGAGTTGACCATCGGAGAGCGGGTTCAGGAGATCCGCCTCGACGAGGTCGTCTACCAGTACCCCGGCAAGAGCGAACCCGCGGTCGACGGGGTCTCGCTCACGCTGCGCCGCGGCGAGATCCTGGCCATCGTGGGCGAGAACGGGTCGGGCAAGTCCACCCTGGCCAAACTGATCACCGGCATCCTGCTGGCCGACAAGGGCCGAGTCCGGTGGGACGGGACCGACTTGGCCGACGCCGACCCCGACTCCGTGTGGTCGCGGACCGCGCTGGTCCCGCAGGACTTCGCCTGCTGGCCGCTGCGGGCCCGCGAGAACGTCACCCTCGGGCAGCCCAAGACCCTCGACGACGCCTTGGTGTGGGAGGCCGTCGACGCGGTCGGGATGCGAGAGGCGATCGAGAAGCTGCCGAAGAGACTCGACACGTTGCTCGCCCGTGAACTCTTCGGCGGCGCCGAGCTGTCGGGAGGGCAGTGGCAGCGGCTCGTATGCGCCAGGGCGCTGTACCGACGGACGCCCCTCCTGATCCTGGACGAGCCGACCTCCCAGATGGACCCGCGCGGCGAGCACCAGATCTTCCTGGAGATCAAACGCATCGCCGCCGAGCGCATGACGATCGTCGTCACGCACCAGCTCGACAACACCCGCCTCGCCGACCGGATCCTCGTCATGCGCGAAGGCCGCGTGATCGAGCAGGGCGGTTATGACGAACTGGTGGACGGTGGCGGCCTGTTCGCGGAACTCGTCGCCCTGGCCAAGGACCGGTGACGCTCCCAGCACACTCGCCACCATGCGTCAGGCACTGCACCGCGGCCAGTTCGCCTGCCTCGTCCCGAGGGTCTCTTCCCGGGAACGCGCGCACCTGCCATCATCGGTCGCGCGATGCCACTTCACCCTCGTGACAGGCAGGTTGGGGTCGAATGACAGCCGGGGGCGGGGGTGCGCGAGGAGTTCGGAGAGATCTTGACCGGGGTCGGGAAGTCGACGGCACCAGACTCGCGGCATACGTTCTCGGGCAGGCTGCCAGGGGCCGCCGACGCGTTCGTATCGAAGGCGCGCGGTTCACCGGGACGCTGGATCTGCGTCAGGCCCGGCTCGACGTACACCTGGCGTTGGTGAACTGCGTCTTCGACGGTGAGGTCCTGCTCGTCGGGGCAAGCATCGAGTCGGTCGATCTCACCGGGAGCAGCACCGAGAGCCTGCGCGCCGACCTGATCCAGGTCCGCGGGGACACAGCCCGAAGCCCAGCATGGTCCTGCGGCGGCCGAGCCGTTGACTCAACTCTCCCCGCGCCAATCGCTGCGGCTACCATCACTAGGTGTATTGACCACGAGCGTTGTTGACAGGAAGCGCGAGTCGCTGCGGTATCCGCTGCATGTGTTCAAGGCTGTAGGGCGAAGTTCAGGCAACGGCAGCGTGCAATGCGTCCATGTCGAGGCTGCGCGCCTGGTGAATGAGGTCGTCGAGTTCTCCCTCGGGCAGGGCGCCGGGCCGGCGGAAGATGGCGATCTGTTCGCGCACGATCATGAAGGTGGGGATCGATGTGATCTCGCATGCCTGCGCCAGTTCCCGCTGTGCCTCGGTGTCGACCTGGCGAATACAACGCCCTCATGCTTGTTCGAGACCTGCTCGAAGACGGGCCCGAACGTGCGGCAAGGTCTGCCCCATTCGGCCGAGAAGTCGATGATCACGAAGTCGTTTCCGGAGGTGACCTCGTCGAAGATGTCCGTGGTCAGCTCGATGGTGGTCATGGGCGCTGCTCCTGCGTGTGATCGGGGGATCGGGTTACGCGCAGGCGCTGTACGGCAGTCGGGTACACCCCGTGGTCGAGGTGTACCCGACGGCGGACTGCCGTGCGGGCGGCGTCGTGCTCCGCCCGCACGGGGTTTGTGCGAGGTCAGCGAGCGGCGACGTTGTCCGTGACCTCGGCCTCGGTGGCTGCCTCGGCGTCGGGCTGGCGGGGTGCGGTGTTCTTCGGGCCGCGCAGGGCGACGTAGACGAGCAGGGCGGCCATGACGGTGGCGCCGACCCACATGGACTGCTGCCAGCCGTCGACGAAGGACTGCTGCGCGGCGTGGATCAGATCCTGGGCGTGGCCTCCGGTGGTGGGCGCGACCTCGATGGCGTTGGCGATGCCCTCGCGTGCGGTGTCCGCGGCCCCGTCGGGGATGCCGTCGAGCTTGCCGTCGATGGCGCTGCGGTAGCCGCTGGCCAGGAGCGCGCCGAGCATCGCGATTCCGAGAGCGGTGCCGAACTCGCGGGTGACGTCGTTGAGCGCGGAGGCGACGCCCTGCTTGGCGCGGGGCAGGGCGCCGGTGATGGCCTCGGTGGAGGGCGTCATCGACAGACCCATGCCGATACCCATGATGATCATGCCGGCCAGGATGGACAGATAGCCGCCGTCCACGGATACGAACATCGCCATCAGCGCCAGGCCGAGCGCGGACAGGGCGACGCCTACCGTCATGGTGGAGCGGGCGCCGATCTTGGCGGCCACCTTGGGGGCCAGGCCCGAGCCCATCATCATCATGACGGCCATCGGCATCAGCGCCACGGTCGACAGCAGCCCCGACATGCCGAGCACAGCCTGGAAGAACGGGAAGAGGACCACGGCGATACCGGCCTGGACACCGAAGACGACCAGCAAGGTGATCGAGCCGCCGGCCAGGCCGCGCTCACGGAACAGGCGTACGTCCAACAGCGAGGCATCGCGGCGGCGCAGCTCCCAGGCCACGAAGGCAACGGCGGCGGCGACGCCGACGGCCAGGCTGACCAGCGTGATGGGGGCGGTCCAGCCGCGCTCGGGGCCTTCCTGCAGGACGAAGATGAGACCAGTCACGGCGAAGATGGAGAGCAGCGCGCCAATCGTGTCGAAGGAATGGGCGGAGCGTTCGCGGGAGTTGGGCACCGACTTCAGTGTCATCGCCAGCGCCACGGCCCCCAGGACCACGGGCAGTACGAACAGCCAGCGCCAGTCGGCGACGTCGACCAGCAGGGCGGAGAGGAACATGCCCACGATGCCGCCGCCTCCGGCGACACCGGTCCACACACCGATCGCCTTGCCGCGTTCCTCCTCGGGGAAGGTGGAGGTGATGACGGCCAGGGTGATCGGCATGATCATCGCGGCGCTGACGCCGGCGGCCACCCGGGCCGCGATCATTACCCCGGCCGTCGGGGCGAGTCCCGCGAGGACGCTGGCGGCGCCGAAGATGACCAACCCCGCGATCAACATGGGCTTGCGGCCCAGGCGATCACCGATGGCGCCGAGCGGCAGCAGCAGCGCGGCCAGGGCGAGGGTGTAGCTGTTGATCATCCACAGGACGGCGGTCTGCGAGGCGCCGAACTCGACGGCCAGGTGGGTCTGGGCGACGCTGAGCCCCGACACCGAGGCGATGACAGCCATCAAAGCGATCGAGACGGTGATCAGGATCGCGCGCAGCTGACGCGCATCCGGCGCACCTACTGCGTCGACCGGCGATTTTGGCGTCTGTGGAGGCTGATGGGTACTCATGGTTTCCTTCCAAAAAGGCATGCGGAATCAGCGCCGGGACAAGACCGGTCGCCAGTTGGGTGTGATGGGGACTTGCTCACCGCGCGGACCGCTGGATGGCGGCCGCGCGGTTGTTCAGCAGCGGCGTACAGGTCAGCCGGTGGCCTTCTGCGCGGCGGCGAGGGCGGCGTCGGTGTCCGCCGTGGCCAGCATCGCGTTGATGTGGGAGGCGGCCAGGGCTCCGGCCGCGGCGGAGGCCCCGACCTGGGCGGCGAGGTCGGTGGCGTTGCCCGCCACCCACACACCCGGGATCTCGGTGGTGCCGGCCATGGCGGAAGCGAAGCGGCGGCCCATGTTGTCGGGCAGGTCCTCCATGGGCAGCTTCAGCCCGTCCAGGCCCTCAGTGCGGGCCTCCATCCTTGTGGCGACGGCCAGGACCCGCCGCTCGACGAGGGTGCCGTCGGTCAGGCGGACACCCACGAGGGCGCCGTCGCTGCCGGTGACGACTTCCCTCACGTCGGTCTCGACGACGCGGATGCCCCGGGCGGCGAAGCGGGCGCGGGTCTCGGAGTCCAGGTCGGTGCCACGGGCGAAGTAGAGGAGATCGTCGGTCAGTTGGCGGAACAGCCAGGCGTGGTGGACGGAGAGAGGACCGGTGGCGAGGATGCCGATGGGTTCGTCGCGCACCTCCCAGCCGTGGCAGTAGGGGCAGTGCACCACGCCGTGTCCCCAGTGTTCGGCCAGGCCGGGCACCTCGGGCAGCACGTCGCGCAGGCCGGTGGCCACCAGCACCCGGCGCGCCGTCAGGGTGCGGCCGTCGGCCAGGGTGACGGTGAACCGCAGATCACCGTCGGCCGAGGGGGTGGCGGGTTCTGCCGCGGCCACCTCCCCGAAGACGACGCGGCCGCCGTACTGGCGTACCTGCTCGCGTCCGCGCTCGAGGATCTCTGGCGGCGGGGTGCCGTCGAGGACGATGAAGCCGTGCATGGCGGCGGCGGGCGCGTTGCGCGGGGTACCGCTGTCGATCACGACGACCGCACGGCGCGAGCGGGCCAGCATCAGCGCACCGTTCAGGCCCGCGGCGCCGCCGCCGATCACCACCACGTCCACGGTGTCGGTCGGCAGTGCGTCGCTCTCGTAGGGGGAAGTCTGCGCAGACATGTCGTGCCCTTTCGTCGTACCTGGTCCCGTCCGGACCACCTGGGTTCGACGTTAAGCCCGTTTTGCATCAAGGGCATATGATGTTGCCTATGAAGCAAGAAGATGGGCAGTTGGACAGCCTCGTACGCAAACGGATCCGCGCGCTGCGCGTCGCACAGGGCTGGTCCCTGGAGGAGCTGGCCTCCCGGGCCGACCTCAGCCAGTCCTCACTGAGCCGCATCGAGAACGGTCAGCGCCGCCTCGCCCTGGACCAGCTCGTCACTCTCGCCCGCGCCCTGGACACCACCTTGGACCAGCTCGTGGAGAACGCCGCCGACGACGTCGTCATCAGCCCGATGATCGACGGCGCCCACGGGCTGATGCGCTGGCCCATAAAGGGCGACCCCGGCATGACCGTGATGCGCCAGCGGATGACCGACCCGCCGCCCGACAACCCGGCCCGTATGCGCGCCCACCCCGGCCGGGAATGGCTCGTCGTACTGTCCGGCAGGGCTGTCCTCATGCTCGGCCACCGGCGCTTTCGCATCGAGACCAACCAGGCCGCCGAGTTCCCCACCATGATGCCGCACGCCATCGGCGCCGAAGGCGGACCCTGCGAGATCCTGGGCATCTTCGACCGCGACGCCCGCCGCGGCCACCAGAAAGACGCCGGCACCGACGACTCCGAAGCCGACTGCACAGGCGCCCAGGGCCCCTGCGCATAGTGGGCCGCGGCCGGGCGGGAGGCCCGGCAAAGCGGGCGATCTTGCGTGCGAGGCAGTGCACCAAACCACCTCTTTGCTTTATACGCAACGAGACGTGCGGCAGGCGCATGGTCGGCTTACGGTGGAGTCATGACCCACACTCATCAGCACACCCCCCACCACGGCAACGGCGGACATCACCCCCACGGCCATGGCGGACACCATGCGCACAGCGACGGCGGTCAGGCGGAGATCCTCGACCTGGATGCCGAGGTGCTCGCCGAACACATTGCGTCAATCACGGCCTGGCTGCCGCTGAAGGACGAGCCCCGCCACATCGTGGACCTGGGCTGCGGCACCGGCGCGGGCACCTTCGCCCTCCTCGAACGCTTCCCCGATGCGCACATCACCGCCGTCGACACCTCCGCCGAGCACCTGAAGCTCCTGCGCGAGAAGGCATGCGCCCGCGACATCCAGGAGCGCGTACGGACCGTGCAGGCCGACCTCGACCACGACGACTGGCCCGACCTCGGTCAGCCGGACCTGGTGTGGGCCTCGGCCTCGATGCACCACATGGCGAACCCCGAACGCGCCCTGCGAAACGCCCGCGAACTGCTCGCCCCTGGCGGCCTGTTCGCCGTCGTCGAGCTCGCGGGCGTCCCCCGCTTCCTGCCCGCCCACGCCCCGGAGAACCGGCCCGGCCTCGAAGAGCGCGCCCATGCTGCGACCAACAGCTTCCACGCCGAGCGCCTTCCGCACCGCGGCGCCGACTGGGGGCCGATGCTGACCGCCGCCGACTTCACCGTCGAGGACGATCGCACCCTCACTGTCAGCGTCACAGGGGCGCGCAGCGAAGCGGTCGGCCGCTACGCCTACGGCATTTTGCAGCGAATTCGCAGCGTCGCCGCCCCGGCTCTCAGCCCCGAGGACCTCGCCGCACTGGACGAGCTCCTGGACACCAGCAGCCCGAACAGCCTGCTGCTCCGCGAGGACCTCGCCGTACGCACCGAGCGCACGGTGTGGGCCGCCCGCCGCGCCTGACTCGCGGCCAGGTGCGACGGTTCGCCTGTCGGGCAGGGGACAAGTCATTCCTTCCCTGACAGGCGCGGTCATCGAGGCAGTCGGGCCTCGCGCGGGTGTGCGGTGACAGCGATGCCTGCGAGGAGGAGGTCGACGCCGGTTGCAAACTGCTCGCGGTCATCGTGGGGGGCCAATTGTGGTGCGATCTCGTCCACCGAGTAAGCAAGGATCCCCCCACATGTTCGGACCTGGCAAAGAACCACCCCTGACCGTCTTGCGCGAAGCCGACGTGATCGCCGCGGCAATCCAACACGCTCTGGCCGAAGCCTCCCCACAGGAGCGACCCGGCCTGGAGCACGCCGCTCAACTAGTCGCCGAGGAACAGCGCCTGACCGATACCGAGGTGCGGACCCGATGGGTTCGCAACGTCCTGAGCGAGGCCGGCATCACTCCCGGAGCCAACCACGTCGCAGCAGTGAAGGCCGTACGGGAAGCAGTTGGCGGCAGCATGCGACTGCGGGACGCCAACGAGATCGTCTCGGAAGCTGATCCAAACGCCTGACATCGCGTAGTGCGACAGATCCATCACGGAGTCTGCCGCACCGGGGGCCCCGGCGCCGCCCACTCAGCCAAGGCCGAGTGAAGCGCTCGACAGGGCGTGGTTCGTTCAACATGCAGGACTTGACAGAGAAGACGAAGAGCGCGGGAGTTTCGGCGGCGAGCCGGGCGGCGTTCCGGCCGCTGGTCGCCGCTCTGCGCTGCAGAGCCTGGCACCCCGCGGGTGCGGAACCCCGAAAATCGATTTCTCTCCGCAAGCGCGGCGGTGCTTCCCGCACCCGCGGGTCGGTCCCTGGGTTCCATGCCCGCGTGCTCCCCGCGTCGGCAGAGGCCAAAGCCCGCGATGACACGGCAGGAGTGACCGGCACAACTCACGGCCTGACGCGTTGCCCTGGCTGCAAGACCCCCTCGCTCCGTCCCGGCCCTGAACGAGGCGGTCGAAACGAGCAGACGCAGCGACAAATGCTCCCCGCCGGCTGCTCTCAAAAAGGGGCGAGCCCCTAGCCGGGCCGCTATCGCGCAGGTCGCGGGCCGCGCCGCACCTTATAGGGCAAGATGCCATGACATCCCCGCATAACCGACAGGAGGGATGATCATGACCAGCCCTGAGAGCCCGCGCTTCCGGCGAGCCCTGATCGGCTGCAATGAGGCGTTGCCTCCTGCCCGAGCCGCACAGCTGTGCCGTGATCTGCTGGACCTGGAACCTCTCACGACTCTCTCCGCCGCCGAACTGTCCGAACTCGCCGACCGGGAACAGCCCGATCTGTTGATGAGCGTCGAGGACCTTTCGGACGGCAGCGCCATCACGGTGATTCGAGAGTTGCGAGAGCGGGGCTACCGTACGCCCGCCGTGATTCTCAGCCGGGACCCCGATGTGAACCTCCACGTCGCCGCATACGGCGCCGGTGTGGACCTTTACATGGTGTGGCCCAGCGATGTCACCGCGATGCAGCTTCGCGTCCGCGCCCTGATCAGGCGCTGCAATTGGGAGCGCGCAGGCGACCCCGGAGCGGCCGGGCCTGCCTCGGGTGCCGACACCCTCACCGTCGGCGATGTCACGCTCGATCCGCAACTGCGTGTGGCGAGCCGCGGTGGCACTCCAGTACACCTGTCGCGTACTGAGTATGCGCTTCTTGAATTCTTTATGCGTCACCCACGGCAGGTACTGTCGCGCGAACAGCTTCTCGCAAGTGTGTGGGGCTCACCCTTCGCGAGCAAGGATGTCGTCAACACATATGTAAGGTACCTGCGGAAGAAACTTGATCCGCTGGGGCCGCCAGCTGTGCACACACGCCGTGGCCACGGGTATCTCTTCGATCCCGAACTCGGCGCGTAGATCACGCAGACCGCGGAGTTCCCCGGTCTCACATCAGTTTCACATCTTCTTCTCAGCGATCTCCCTTGTCTCTCCCCTCCGTCTCACGGCCTTCTCCGGCCGCGTTCTCACATCCGGCAGGTTCTCTGGTAATGCCAGTTCCCGTGGTGAACGGGAAGAGCGGCAGAAAGGGACCCACCTCGTGCCGGTACTCAGTGTCGTCGTTCCATTCCAGAACGTTGAGGCTTATCTCGGGGAGTGCTTGCGCTCCCTCGCCCTGCAGAGCTTTGCCGACTTCGAGGCGATCCTCGTGGACGACGGCTCCACCGACGGGTCCACGGAGCTGGCGGAGCGGTTCTGCGCCCTCGATACCCGGTTTCGCCTGATACGGCAGGAATCGCACGGCCCTGGGCACGCCCGCAACACGGGCATTCGTGCCGCTTCCACGGACGCCGAGTTCCTCGGCTTCCTCGACGGTGACGACGTCGTCACCGAGACCGGGTACGAACTGATGATCCGGACACTGCGCCGCACCGGATCGGACTTCATCTCCGGCAACGTACGAATGATGGATTCCCGGCGGATCTGGCAGTCCCCCCTGCACCGCGAATTCATGAACCGCGACCAGCGCCGCACCCATATCACCCGCACCCCCGAGCTGCTCTACGATCGCACGGTGTGGAACAAAGTATTCCGCCGCTCCTTCTGGGACGCCCACGACATCGCGTTCCCCGAAGACATTCTGTACGAGGACATCTGGGTCAACCTCTACGCGCACTTCAGTGCGGCGGCCGTCGATGTCGTACGCGATCACGTCTACTTCTGGCGCCGCCGCGACGCCGGCGCGGGCCCGTCCATCACCCAGCGCCAGTCCGAACTGGGCAATCTCAAGGACCGGTTCACCGCCGTCGAGTCCATCAGCCGTTTCCTCGGTTCGCACAACAAACTGGAGTACTCCCTTTTCAAACGGCGATACGACGCTGCGTGCCTCAAGAGCGACCTGATGCTGCACATGAATGTGCTCCCCGACGCCGAGGAGGAATTCCGGGATCACTTCCTCGCCGCCGGCCAGGCGTTCTTGGCCGCCGCTCACGCGGACGTGCTCGACGACCTGCCTGCCGTCGCCCGCGTGAAATGGCATCTCGTCGCCGCGGGACGCAAGGACGAACTCGTCGCGCTGATCGAACGGGAACGCGGCGGGGGGCCGCTGCCCGTCCGGCGTGGCCTGCTGCGGCCCCGTCTGGACGCCCCCTACGCCGACCTGCGCGCCGTCGGAGTGCCGCGCAAGGCGCTGCGCGTCGGCGACGAGCTGGGCCTGCGCAGCTCGCTCACCTCGGCCCGCTGGGAGGACGGCGTCCTGCGCCTTTCCGGGCGCTCCTACGTGCACCACCTGGACGCGGCCCGCCGCCGCGACACCGTGAAGGGCCTCGTCGTCCGTCACCGCAAGCAACGCCGGATGCTCGCCATCCCCGCGAGGAGCACGTACACGCCCGAGGCCACCGAGTACTCGCGGCAGAAGCGGTACTCCTACGACTGGGCGGGCTTTGAGGCGTCCTTCGACCCACGGCGCCTCCAGCACCGCGGGCGGTGGGTGGAGGGCACCTGGGACGTCGCCGCGGGCTCCCTCACCCGCGGCGTGCTCCGCTACGGGCGGGTCATCGCCGGAGACAACTGCTCGGCCTCGCACCCCCCGTCGCAGTACGTCGCGCCGAACATCCGCATCGTGCCGCTGTTCGTCGACGGCTCCCTCAAGATCCGTGTGGAGAAGGTCCGTTGCCGCATCACCGGCCACCGTATGCGCGGCGACGAGCTGGAACTCGACGGTGTGCTGCTCGCCGACGAGGTGCCGCCCACCGGCATCTTGCGGCTGCGCCGGCTCACCGGTGCCGGACAGCATGACGCGCCCGTCGTCTTCCGCCCCGGCGGCGACGGCTGGTGCCGGTTCACCGTCCGCTTCCCCGTCGCGCTGCTCGCCTCCGCCGCCTCCGCCCACCCCGAGACGGTGCCGCGTGCCTGGCGGGACGGCGGCAACGGCTGGAAGACCACTTTGCACATACCCGGCCGGAAGCGGCCGTTCTATCCGGTCGTGCCCCCGGAGACCGCGGACGGCATGTACGTCGTGGCCTCGGGCGGGGCCGAGCGGGGGCACCGGGAGGTCGTCGTGCACCGCAACGGCGCCGGATATCTGGTCCTGTGGGAGCGGGCCGAGCTGCCCGTCGCCGACCGATGCTCCTGGTCCGCCGACGGAACCCTGGTCCTGGCGGGCGACTATCCCGGCTACGCGAACCTGACGCCCCGCCAGCGCGACGCACTGCGTCTGGTGCTGCGCTCACGCGCCAAGCGGGAGGAGCACGCCGTACCCGTCACATGTGTCGGCGGCCGGTTCCGCGCCACGTTCGACCCGGCGCGCATGAGTGGCCCGGCCGGCACCCTGCCGCTGCACTCCGGCCGCTGGGACCTGGCGCTGAGCATCGTCCAGCCGCACGGCGACCCGCAGCGCGTCACCGTCAAGCTGCACCGGGATCTCCTCGCCGGTCTGCCTGCCACGTACGTCGACGCGGAGGGCCGGCGCTACGAGGCGCAGACCCAGGGATACGACAAGCTCACCCTGATGGTGTTCTCCGCGATGCCCGTCACGGCCCGCGGCCCCTACCGGCAGAAGCGGCTCCAGGCGCGGTACTTCCCGCAGGAACAGAAGCGACCGCTGCGTGACGCGGTGCTGTTCGACAGCTTCCGCGGCACCCAGTTCTCCGACAGTCCGCGTGCCGTGTACGAGGAGCTGGTGCGCCGCGGCACGGACCTGGAGCTGCTGTGGACCGTGCGGGACGATCAGGTGCAGATCCCCGCCCCGGGCCGTGCGGTGCGGATGTGGTCGCCCGAGTGGTACGAGGCGATGGCCCGCAGCCGCTTCCTCGTCCACAACAACCACATACCGGGATGGTTCACCCGCCGCGAGGGCCAGACCGTCGTACAGACCTGGCACGGCACCCCCCTGAAGCGGATCGGGCACGACATGCCGGCCGTCCATTTCGCCGACCGCGACTATCTGGAGCGGATCGGCCGCGAGGCGCGCCAGTGGTCGATGCTCGTGTCGCCCAACGAGTTCAGCACGCCGATTCTGCGCCGCGCCTTCGACTTCCACGGCGAGATACTGCAGACCGGCTACCCGCGCAACGACGTGCTGTACTCCGCCGACCGGGACGATCGGGCCCGCGCCGTGCGCGCCCGCCTCGGCCTGCCCGACGGCAAGAAGACGGTGCTGTACGCGCCTACCTGGCGTGACGACCAGTACCACGGCGCGGGCAGGTACCGGTTCGACTTCCGGATCGATGTGGCGGACGCCCGCCGCCGGCTCGGCGACGACCACGTGCTGCTGGTACGGCGGCACCCCAACGTCGTCGACCCGGTGCCGGGTGCGGGTGACGGCTTCGTCTTCGACGTGTCGGCCCATCCCGACATGGCCGACCTCATGCTCGTCACCGACGTGCTGGTCACCGACTATTCGTCGCTGATGTTCGACTTCGCCAACACCGGTCGCCCGATGCTGTTCTTCACCTACGACCTCGAGCACTACCGCGACACCCTGCGCGGCTTCTACTTCGACTTCGCCCAGGAGGCTCCCGGCCCGCTCCTGGAGACGTCGACCGCACTGGTGGACGCGCTGTGCGACCTCGACCGCACCGAGCGCGGCCACCGGCTCCGCTACCGCGCCTTCCGACAGCGCTTCTGCGGACTGGACGACGGGGGCGCCACCGCTCGTGTCGTGGACCGCATGTTCGAGACCGGGCGCCAGGAGAAGGTGCGGGAGACATTGTCCGTCCGCCTGGCGCACCGGCTCCGTCGGTACGCGCCGGATCACTACCGCCGGGCGGCCTGACCGCTTAACCGCCTGCCGACCGCTCCAGGGCCGCGCCCTGCCCGGCCCGCCAGTCACCACCTCCGACCGTCCATGGGGAGTCACCATGCCCGGCCCTCACCGCCGCCACGTTTACACCGGCACCGACACCTCCGGCGCCGTTCCTGTCGACTATCGCTTCCGCCACTCCCGCAACGGGATACGGCACCTCGTCGTCGTCTTCGCCAACTACGACGCGCCGGACGACTACGGCTGGTCCAACGGCGTCCTGGACCAGCAGCGCGCCAACGTCCTGTGGATACGAGACCAGTTCGACGGTCATCGCAGCTACTACCTGTGCCGGGACACGGACTTCGCCATCGAACAGTCCGTACTCGCCGTGCTGCACCGCTTCCTGGACATGCTCTCCCTCACCCCTGCCGACTGCACCCTGCTGGGGAGCTCCAAGGGCGGCACCGCGGCGCTGCGCTTCGGGCTGGCCCACGGCTTCGGGAACATCGTCGCCGTCGCCCCGCAGTTCGCCATCGGCTCTTACGTCCGCGACCTCCACCCCCGTACCGCGCGCTACATGATGGGGGGCCCGCCGTCGGACGACGCCGTGGCCGAACTCGACGCCCTGCTGCCGGACACGGTGCGGGGCACACCGCACACGGACGCGAACATCTATGTGTTCTCCGCCGTCTCCGACGCGCAGTACCGCACTCAGATCAAACCCCACCTGATGCTGTTCGAGCGTTGCACGAACTTCAACTTCGTGCTCTCCGAGTCCGTGTTCGTCCCCGACCACACCCAGGTCGCCCGCCGCAACGTGCCCGCCGTCCTGGGGTTGTTGAACCTGCTGACGGACGGCATGGCCCCGCGCATCGGCTTCGCCCGCAACGGCTTCGAGGACCCCCAGGGCGACCGCAGCGCCGTCGAGGAGTACTTGGCCGCGACCTCGGACCCGCCCAGGACGTGGGTGCCCCGGCCGCGCGTCACCACCCCGCCCGCCGGACAACGTTCACCCGGCGCCGCCCTGCGGTTCGCCGGCACCGCCCACAACGCCAAGCGCGTCCACTTCTGGGAGGACGGCCGCCGCCTCGGCGACTGCCCGGTCCGCCCGGACGGCTCCTGGTCCTGGACGCCCGGTCATGCCTGGCCGAAGGGCCCGCACACGGTACGGGTGTTCGCGCAGCACGCCGACGGGGCGGAGTCCGAGCGCACCGATGTCGTCGTGACCGTGTTGGACACCCTGCGACCGCCGGAAGTCACCGTCCCCGGCGACGGTGCTCCCGTGCCCGTGGACACACTCCGTATCGAGGGCCGCGCACCCGGCGCCGAGCGAGTGCAGCTGTGGGAGCACGGTCGGCAACTTGGAGAGGCCGGGGTCACCGTCGACGGTTCCTGGACGTGGCGGCCCACCACACCCATGGCTGCGGGCGAACACATCGTGAAGGCATTCGCCGTAGACCGCGTCGGAACCGAGACAGCCCGCACAGAGGCCCGTTTCACCGCCGCTTCGACGGCAGCGAACGCCTAGAACCGTGACCGGCGACACTCACTGGGCCGCGCGATCAGCAGCCGCAGTCACGCGGCCCTGTATCGCAGTCACGCGGCCCTGTCTCGTCTAGCGGGCAAGGCCGGCCGGCTCCGTGATCAGGTCCAGGAGGAGCATGGCGTCGTGATCCGGGGTACCCGGTTCCACGGCGTACACGCTCAGGCGCTGGCCCGGAGCGTCGTCGAGGTGCATGCTCGGACCGCTGAGGGTGAGGGCGCCCTCCTGGGGGTGGTGGAAGGTCTTCCGGGGCTTCTTGCGTCCGCCGACGTCGTAGCGTTCCCACGGCTTGGCGAAGTCCGGGCTCTTGAGGAGGAGTTCGCCGACGAGGTGGGTGAAGTCGGGTGCGTCGGGGTTGGTGCCTGCCTCGGCGCGCAGTCGGGCGGCTCGACACCGTCACCCATGACTGTAATCCACGGAGGCGGGGATGCCAGAGCGTTTCCGATGACTTCGAGCACGGTCGAAAGGGATGCCCACTCCGGGCTTTCGAACCAACAGTAGCCCGTTTCCTCGATGTCCCAGGACCCGAAATCCCCCGTCTGGGTGTCGATGACGAGCCGCATCTCGCCCAACGCGCCGATCGGCACGATCAAGCGGCTGTCGCCCCAGCCGTAGTGATCGTTTTTCAGCTTGTACTTGAGCGTTCCGAGATGCTCCTCAGCAATCCGATTGACGCTGTAGAGCGCGTACTTGGACGGGATGACGTCGGTGAGCCCCGACCCGTTGTGCCGTAGCAACGATCGCTCAACATCTCTCTGGCAATCCATTCTTAGCCGCATGCCCCAGACAGGGTTCGCAAGCGGCTTTTCTCCGAGCGTCCTCGCTGGACTGTGCGGACCCGGGACGTCATAGAAGCCGAGGCGACCCCAGGCCAACCCCGTCGCCAACGCTCCCATCTCCCCTCGGACATGACGTATGTCCCGAAGCCTGCCAAACTGTCCGGGATGCATGCGTGCGGGATACGCGAGGCTAGACGTACGGCGTCCTCGTCCCAGGCGCATTCGAGCGGCATTCCCACGCGGAGGAAGTCCCTGGCCCGGGCCGCGGCATCGTGGACGAGGGCGTGCAGGTGCCTCAGCGCACACGACCCCGCGGTTTCAGCGGCACTGACGGCAGTTCCGGGGCGGGGAGCGGTTCACCGTCATACCCCTTCACCTCACCGAACCGGGTCCCGCTCATCCAGTCCGAACGCGCCCGTGCGATCTCCTCGTTGGACCGCCCGATGAAGTTCCACCACATGATCAGTTCCTCCCCGAACGGCTCGCCGCCGAGCAGCATCAGGGTCGCGTCCGACTCGGCGCGCAGCGGCAGTTCGGTGCGGCCGCAGCCCAAGTACAGCATGGAGCCGGGCAGGACGGGGACGCCGTCCACGCGGGTCTCGCCGGACATGCACAGGACGGCGTACTCGAAGTCGGGGTTCACGGGGAGGCGTACGTCCACGTCGCGGGTCAGGGTGAGGTCGGCGCCCACGATCGGGGTGTAGGTCGTGCCGGGTGACGTGGAGCCGTCGAGCGTGCCCAGGATGAGCGTCGCCGTCAGGCCGTGGGCCGTGACCAGGGGCAGCTCCGCGTGGTGCTCGAAGCGCGGGTCGGTGTTGCGGTGGACGTCGGGCAGCGCCACCCACAGCTGGGCGCCGTGCAGGAGGCGGGCGTGCTTCCTGGGACTTTCCTCGGAGTGCGAGATCGCACGGCCCGAGGTCATCAGGCCGAGCTCACGGGGGCGGATCGTCTGGAGGCTGCCCGTGGAGTCGCGGTGCAGGACCTCGCCCTCGTGCAGCCAACTCACCGTCTGCAGGCCCATGTGCGGGTGCGGGCCCACCTGCATGCCGGGCTCGTCCGCGATGTCGTCCGGGCCGTAGTGGTCGACGAAGCACCAGGCGCCGACCATGCGGCGGCCGAGGTTGGGCAACAGGCGGCGGACCTCGGTGGACTCGCCGAGCTTGACCTTGCGGGGGCTGAGGAGCTCCCGGACCGGTTCGGCGACGACGAACCCGCGACCGCCGCACAGGGACGGGACCGCCACGCGATCAAGATTGCTCATGTCGCACAACCTAGACCCGTGGGGCACCGGCCGTCAGGCACGCGCCCCGGTCATTTCGGAGAAGCCCCGCATCCATTCACGGCTGTTGTGGAATATTCAACCACCCGTGACCGTTGGAGGGCTCGAAGGAGGCACCAGTGGACACGACGTACTACGACCACGGAACCGCGGCGGAGCGCTGGGAGCGCGCGCGGCAGTTCTTCGACGCCAAGGAGTACGCCACGGCGGCGCGCATCCTCGACACCCTGGCCGACGAGGTGCCCGAGCAGGTCGCCCCGCGTCTGCTGCTGGCCCGCGCCTACTACCACTCGGCGCAACTGCGGCGCGCGGAGGCCGAGTTGCGTACGGTCATCGAGCTCGACCCCGTCGAGCAGTACGCCAGGCTGCTCCTCGGCCGCACGCTCGAGCGGCAGGGACGTGACGCGGACGCGGCACCGCACCTGCGGATGGCAGCGGCCCTCGCTGGGGACTTCGCCGAGGTCTGATCAAGGGGCCGAGGCACATCCCTGGGGGCGCTTCAACTCCCCCACACCACCTCCGCCAACGCGACACCCACGAACACCGCGCCGAGCGCCGCGACCACACTGGCCACGACATTGACCGCCGCGTAGAACCTCGCGCCGCCCTCGGAGAGCCGCAGCGTCTCGTACGAGAAGGTCGAGTACGTCGTCAGGGCGCCGCACAGGCCGGTGCCGAGGAGCAGTTGCGTGTGGGAGGAGGCGGCGCCCGCGACGGTCGCGCCGGTGAGGACGCCGAGTATCAGGCTGCCCGCCACGTTGACCACGAACGTGCCCCACGGGAAGACCGTGTCGTGCCTGGCCTGCACGGCACGGTCGGTGAGGAACCGCAAGGGGGCGCCGATCATGGCTCCGGCCACCACGCAGAGCCAGTTCACCGGTCCACCTCGCCCCGGCCGGGCAGGTCATCGGCCGCGCGCAGGGCGGCCGTACGCAGGGGAGCCGTGCCCGTCGGTCCGGTCATGGTCGCCTCCACACCACGACGCGGCGCGTCGCCCACGCCGCGCTCCACACCGCCGCGAGGGCCGCGAGCAGCGTCAGTCCGAGATAGGCCAGGCCCGTGCCGGCGTGTCCGCTCTGCACCAGGCGCTCGATGTCGACCGCGTACGTGGAGAAGGTGGTGAAGCCGCCGAGTACGCCGGTGCCGAAGAAGGGGCGCAACAGGCGGTGCGGCGTGCGCGCTTCGGTGAGAATCACCATGAAGACACCCATGACCGCGCAGCCGATGACGTTCACCAGGAGCATCGTCGTGGGGAAGGTGCCGGGGGCGGTCGGCCAGATCAGAGAGGCGCCGTAGCGGGCGGACGCGCCGATCGCACCGCCGACGGCCACGACCGCCACCACGGCCCACACGCCGTAGCCCCTCTCCCCTTCCCCCTCCCTCTCCCTCCCCCTCACTGCGGTGTGTCCCGCAGACCGAGGCGCAGGTGCTCGACGTGGAAGAGCGCCTGGTCGAGGAGTTCGGCGACGTGGTGGTCGTAGAGGGCGTAGACGACGGAGCGGCCGTGGCGTTCGCCGGTGATCAGGCCGAGGTTGCGCAGCAGGCGCAGCTGGTGGGAGCAGGCCGACTGCTCCATGCCGACCGCATCGGCCAGATCCCCGGCCGCGCAGGGGCCCTCCTGGAGGCGGGCGAGGATCAGCAGCCGTGAGGGCGTCGCCAGGGCCTGGAGGGTGGCGGCGACGTCGGCGGCCCCCACGGTGTCCAGGCGTTCGCGCGTGGTGGCGGTGCTGCTGTCGTCGACTCCGTGGCCCATGGCGTCATTCTATCGGTGACACATGTACACATGAAAAGCTGTTCATTCATTCCTGTACGGTGTGGGCGTTGCCGTTCCTCAGCCCGTGAAGGGTTACTCCGCCATGCCCACTGCCCTGCTCCACCGCTCCGACCAGGGGCCTTCCGCCGGACCTGCGGCGGCTCCGCGCCGCCGCACCCGCATCCTCGCGCTCGCCGAGGCGCGCTGGGCGGCGGCGGCCACGGTGGCGTTCCTGGTCGCGCTGCCGCTCCAGCTGGCCGGGACGCCCTCCTGGCTGTGGGGCGCGCTGTACGCCGTCGCGTACGTCGCCGGGGGCTGGGAGCCCGCGCTCGCCGGGCTGCGCGCGCTTCGGGCGAAGACCCTGGACGTGGATCTGCTGATGATCGTCGCGGCGCTCGGCGCGGCCTCGATCGGGCAGGTGATGGACGGGGCGCTGCTCATCGTCATCTTCGCCACGTCGGGCGCCCTTGAGGCCCTTGCCACCGCACGCACCGCCGACTCGGTGCGCAGCCTGCTCGACCTCGCGCCCACCACGGCCACGCGGGTGGCCGACGGGGGTGGCGAAGAGAGCGTCGACACGGCCGAGTTGATGGTCGGCGACGTCATCCTCGTACGGCCCGGCGAGCGGGTCGGCGCGGACGGCGAGGTACTGGAAGGTGCCAGTGACGTCGATCAGGCGACGATCACCGGGGAGCCGATGCCGGTTGCCAAGGAGGCCGGGGACGACGTGTTCGCGGGCACGCTGAACGGGGCGGGAGCGCTGCGGGTGCGGGTCGGGCGTGACGCGTCGGACTCGGTGATCGCGCGGATCGTCGCGATGGTCGAGGAAGCGTCGGAGACCAAGGCGCCCACGCAACTGTTCATCGAGAAGGTCGAGCAGCGGTACTCGCTCGGCATGGTCGTCGCCACGCTCGCCGTGTTCGCGGTGCCGCAGGCGCTCGGTGACGACCTGACCGGGGCCCTGCTGCGAGCGATGACGTTCATGATCGTGGCCTCGCCGTGCGCGGTGGTTCTCGCCACGATGCCGCCGCTCCTCTCGGCGATCGCGAACGCGGGGCGGCACGGTGTCCTGGTCAAGTCAGCCATCGTGATGGAGCGTCTGGGGCAGGTCGACGCGGTCGCCGTCGACAAGACGGGCACCCTGACCGAGGGGACGCCGCAGGTGACCACTGTCCACGCGCTCCCCGGCAGCGGTCTGACCGACGACACACTCCTCGCGCTCGCGGCGGCGGCCGAGCACCGCAGCGAACATCCCCTGGCCCGCGCCGTGGTGAGCGCGGCGCGGGCACGCGGCCTGGACCTTCCCCCGGTGACGCACTTCGCGTCGACGCCGGGGGTGGGGGTCAGCGCCACGGTCGGGGGCGCGGACGTCCAGGTGGGCGCTCCAGCACAGCTGCTCGAAACCGGGCCGAGCGGCGACCCCGCGGACGCGGCCAGCCGTGAAGTCCGACTCCTCGCACGGCAGTTGGGCGAGGACGGCCAGACGGCCGTCCTGGTGCTGCACGACGGGTTCCCCGCGGGCGTCCTCGGCATCGCCGACCGCCTGCGCCCGGACGCCGCGACCACCGTCACCGCTCTGCGGTCCCTCACCGGTACGACCCCCATGCTGCTCACCGGAGACAACGCGCAGGCCGCCGCCCGGGTCGCGGCCGAGGTCGGCATCGAGGACGTACGGGCCGGACTGCTCCCCCAGGACAAGGTCGCGGCGGTACGCGAGGCAGAGTGCGCTGGACGCAAGATCCTCGTCATCGGAGACGGCGTCAACGACGCGCCCGCCCTCGCCGCGGCCCACACCGGCATCGCGATGGGCCGGGCCGGTTCCGACCTCGCCCTGGAGACGGCCGACGCCGTCATCGTGCGGGACGAACTGGCCACGGTGCCAAGGGTGATCGCCCTGTCCCGGCGGGCGCGCGGGCTCGTGATCCAGAACCTGGTGATCGCCGGAACGTTCATCGCCGTACTGGTCACATGGGACCTGGCAGGCACGTTGCCGCTCCCGCTCGGCGTACTCGGCCACGAGGGCTCCACGGTCGTCGTGGGCCTCAACGGGCTGCGACTGCTGCGGGAGGGGGCTTGGCGGGACGCGGACGCGTGAGCGGGGGCCGCCCGCGGCGACCGCAGGTAAAGCAACGAACGGCCCAGCCGCGCCAGCCTCGGCGGAGACCTACCGGCCGGGCCACCTGCGGGGCCTCGGCCGGCCGGGCAGGTGCCCCATCCGCAACGGTCTCAGCCAGCCATCGACCGGCCGGCCCGTCCGCAGTACCTCGGACGATCCGGCAACCAAGCCCCTCGCAACAGCCTCACGCAAACGGACAGGCGGCCCACCGCAGCAGCCGCGAGCGCCCATCCGCCAGTCCATCCGCGGCGCGGCGCCGGAGATGGCGAACCGGGTGGGTTTCTCGGCCACGGAATGGCGTGCCCCCCGCTAGCCCCGATACGTCTCCAGCAACCGCAGCCACACCTCACTCACCGTCGGGTACGCCGGAACCGCGTGCCACAGGCGTTCGATCGGCACCTCCCCCGCGATCGCCACCGTCGCCGAGTGGATGAGTTCGCCCACGCCGGGGCCCACGAACGTCACGCCGAGCGTGATCTCGCGGTCGAGGTCGACGATCATGCGGGCGCGGCCTTCGTAGCCGTCCGCGTAGAGGCCCGCGCCCGCGACGTTCGCCATGTCGTAGTCCACGGCGCGCACCCGGTGGCCCGCGGATTCCGCCTCCGCGAGGGTGAGGCCCGCCGATGCCGCCTCGGGGTCGGTGAAGACCACCTGCGGTACGGCCGCGTGGTCGGCGGTGGCCGAGTGCGCGCCCCAGGCGTCGGTCTCCAGGAGGGGAACCCCCTGGGCGCGGGCGGTGATCGCGGCCCCGGCGATGCGGGCCTGGTACTTGCCCTGGTGGGTGAGGAGCGCGCGGTGGTTGGCGTCGCCCACCGCGTAGAGCCAGTCGCTGCCCTGCACCCGCAGGCTCTCGTCGACCGGCAGCCAGGAGCCGGGGTCCATGCCGATGGTCTCCAGGCCCAGGTCGTCCGTGCGCGGCGCACGGCCCGTGGCGAAGAGGATCTCGTCGGCCTCGAGGGTGGCGCCGTCGCTCAGGGTCGCGGTGACCGTGCCGTTCTCCCTGCGCACACCCGTGACGGAGACGCCGGTACGGACGTCCGCGCCCGCCTCCGTCAGCGCCCCCGCGACGAGCTCCCCGGCGAACGGCTCCATGCGCGGCAGCAGCCCGTCACCGCGCACCAGCAGCGTGACCTGCGAACCGAGCGCCTGCCAGGCCGTGGCCATCTCCACGGCGACGACACCGCCGCCGACCACCGCGAGACGGCCCGGCACCTGATCCGCGCTCGTGGCCTCCCGGCTCGTCCACGGCTTCACCTCGGCGAGGCCCGGCAGATCGGGCAGGGCGGCGCGGGTGCCGGTGCATACCGCCACCGCGTGGCGGGCCGTGAGGGTCTGCTCGGTCGCGTCGGAGCCCGTGACGGTCACCTGGCGGGTGCCCGCGATGCGGCCGTGGCCGCGGTAGAGGTCGACGCCGACCGACTCCAGCCAGCCGACCTGGCCGTCGTCCTTCCAGTGGGAGGTGTAGTAGTCCCGGTGCGCCAGGACCGCGGACGCGTCCAGGTGGCCCTGCACCGACTGGCGCAGTCCGGGCACCCTGCGGGCGTCCGCGCGGGCGATGACCGGCCGCAGCAGCGCCTTGCTCGGCATGCACGCCCAGTACGAACACTCGCCCCCGACGAGTTCGCTCTCCACGATCGCCACGCTCAGGCCGCCCGCACGGGCCCGGTCCGCGACGTTCTCCCCCACGGGACCCGCACCGATGACCACTACGTCGTACGTCTTCGAATCCGTCATGGAAGCCAGTGTGGTCGCAGGTGTGCGCCGTGGCCACATGGGTACGCGCGCGACAGCGGGCACGGGTGAGCGCGTGGAATACGTCTGCCGCCCGAGCCGTTGTGCACTACGGCTTCGACTGACAGCAGGAAGAGGGAAACACCATGAGCACGACTGTGGAGCTCACCAAGGAGAACTTCGACCAGACGGTCACGGACAACGAATTCGTCCTGATCGACTTCTGGGCGGACTGGTGCGGTCCGTGCAAGTCGTTCGCGCCCGTCTACGACAAGGCCGCCGAGGCCAACCCCGACATGGTCTTCGGCAAGGTGGACACGGAGTCGCAGCCCGAGCTCGCTCAGGCCTTCGGCATCCAGTCGATCCCGACGCTGATGATCGTCCGCGACCAGGTGGCCGTGTTCGCGCAGCCCGGCGCCCTGCCGGAGGCCGCGCTCCAGGACGTCATCGGACAGGCCAGGCAGCTGGACATGGACGAGGTCCGCAAGTCCGTCGCCGAGGAGCAGGCCAAGGCCCAGGCGCAGGAGCAGTAAGCGAGAACAGCGGGAAAGACCCGTAATCAGAGGGGTCAGCTCGACTCGCGGTGTACTGCCGTCGCACCGAGCACGTCGTGCACCTCGGGCTGCATGCCCGGGTCACGTACGACCCGGTCGACGAGTTCCGCGAGTTTCTGGCCCGACGGCAGCTCGATGCGGACCGTGCTGAGCCGCGGCCGCAGGAGCCTGCCGAGCATCAAGTCGTCGGCGCCGATCATCGCCGTCCCCTCGGGGACGGCGATGCCTTCGTCCTGCAGCGCCCGCATCAGCAGCATCGCGTACTCGTCGTTGTACGTGAACACCCCGTCGACTCCCAGCGTGCGCCAGCGCGCCGCGAGCCCGGCAGCGGACTCCTCGTCGTAGGCGAGGGGCAGCTCGGTCGTCGTGGTGCCGGTGCCGTGCTGTGCGAGGGCGCTGCGGACGCCTTCGGCGCGCGGGCGGGCGAAGGGCTCGAGGCCCTGTTCCTCGGGGATCACGACCCCGATGTGCCGGCGGCCGCGCTCCAGGAGATGTCTGGCGGCGCACTGCCCCACCAGACGCTGGTCCATGAGCAGCGCGTGGGCGCCCTCGGCCCGCTGCGGGCCGATCGTGAAGACGGCCTTGGCGCCCGAGCGCTTCAGGACGCTCACACCGCGTGCGCCCAGCCCCGAGGCGTCGGGGGCGAGGACCGCGACCGGCCGCAGCTCGGCCCAGGCTCGTGCCGCGTCCTCGCCGGTCAGGCCGAGGCTGCCGTACTGCACGACGGTGTAGTCGAACCTGCTGAGCGCCCACTGCAGCTCGTTGAAGAACTCGCTGAAGAGCGGGCCCGCCGGGATCTGCGGCGTGGGCATCAGGACCACACGGGTGTGCCCGGCGCGCAGGCTGCGGGCGGCGGCGTGCGGGACGTAGCCCAGCTCCTTGGCGGCCGCGTGTACGCGGCGGCGGGTGGGCTCGCTGATGCGGACGGCGCTCGTGTTGTTCAGGACGTACGAGACGGTCGCGCGCGAGACTCCCGCGAGGCGCGCCACATCTGCGCTCGTCGGCACGGAGTACTGCGCGGACGGCTGCGCGTCCTGTTGCGTCTGCTGCTGCGTCTGCTGTTGTGTGGACGGCTGCGTCTGCTGCTGTGCGGTCTTGTTCGGTATCTGCGCCATGGCAGGTCTCATCTTTCCAGACGGCGCGGAAGCGCTCTCAGTCGGGCGTCGGCGCGGCCCCGGCCCGCACATCGGTACCGGTCGGTTGCCGTGGACGGCGTGAACTGCCCCGCACACGTACCGCGTTCCCGCTCCGACACATACCGCGTTCCCGCCGCGCCGGTTAGCGTGCGTGCACCTGTCCGTCGATCAAAGGTGCCCCCACATGACAGTCGACCGTGCCGATGGCCTCGCGCGCACCGCTCGGGCCCTGGCCGACGGAGAGGTGTCCGCACGCGCCCTCACGGAGCGGACGCTGGCGCGGATCGAGGCATCGCAGCCCGTGCTGAACGCCTTCAAGCTGGTGCGGGCCGAGGCCGCGCTGGCCGAAGCCGACGCCGCGGACCGGGAGTTGGCGTCCGGCGGTGCGGGTCGTCCACTGCTCGGCGTACCGCTCGCCGTCAAGGACGACACCGACATCGCGGGCGAGCCGACCGCGTTCGGCTGCCGGGGTGACTTCCCGCCGAAGAAGGAGGACGCCGAGTCGGTGCGCCGGCTGCGGGCGGCCGGCGCCGTCATCATCGGCAAGACCAATACCTGCGAGCTGGGTCAGTGGCCCTTCACGGAGGGGCCCGGCTTCGGCGACACCCGCAATCCGTGGCACACCGGGCACACCCCTGGCGGTTCGTCGGGCGGCTCGGCGGCGGCGGTCGCCGCCGGTCTGGTCCCCGCCGCGCTCGGCTCGGACGGCGCGGGCTCGGTGCGCATCCCCGCGGCGTGGACCCACCTGGTCGGGATCAAGCCGCAGCGCGGCCGCATATCGACGTGGCCCTGGCCCGAGTCCTTCAACGGCATCACCGTCAACGGCCCGCTCGCGAGGACCGTCGCCGACGCGGCCCTGCTGCTCGACGCCGCGAGCGGCAACCACAGCGGTGACCTGCACCAACCGGCGGCCATCAGCGCCACGGACGCGGCGACCCGCGAGCCGGGGCGGCTGCGGATCGCCCTCTCCCTGCGCATGCCGTTCACCGCGACCCCCAAGCGGCTGCATCCCGTGGTGCGCCGCAAGGTCATCGTCCTGGCGGACCGGCTCGCCGCGCTCGGCCACGACGTGGAGGAGGCCGACCCGCGCTACGGCCAGATCGGTCTGGACTTCGTGCCACGTGCCACTGCGGGCATCACCGACTGGGCCCGCGAGATCCCCGACGCCCACCTGCTCGACCCGCGAACCAAGGAGGCGGCCCGTCTGGGGCGCGTGCTCGGCGGCGCCCCGCTGCGTCTCGCCCGTCGCGCCGAGGCCGCCCTGCACCGCCGTGTGGGCGCGATCTTCTCGACGTACGACGTCGTCCTCACGCCCACCACCGCCACTCCCCCGCCCCGGATCGGCACGATGGCCGCCCTCAGCGGCTGGCGCACCGACCAGGCCATGATCGCCGCCTGCCCCTACGCGTGGACGTGGAACGTCCTCGGCTGGCCCGGCGTCAACGTGCCCGCGGGCAAAGCGGACGGCGGCCTCCCGGTCGGGGCGCAGCTGCTGGGGCCCGAGGGCGGTGAGCCGCTGCTGATCTCCCTTGCCGCCCAACTGGAGGCGGACCAGCGGTGGTACGAGCAGTGGCCCGAGGCCGCCTGAGCGGTGGCCGACGTCCGCCACGGCGAGCCTGCGGGGCATCTGGCGGACCCGCCCCGCGGGTTGGGCCAAAGAGGTTCTACGGTGGCCCGCGTGACTGCCAACACCGATGACCCGCAGATGTCCGCGCACCCGGGCCGCACGGGCCGCACCGCGACCACCGAGGCCGAGCCGCGTGAGGTCGGCCAGGTACGAACGACGTACGCGCCCGCCCACGACGGTGATCCCGACCCCGGCGAGATCGTCTGGACGTGGGTGCCCTACGAGGAGAACGACGGGCGCGGCAAGGACCGTCCCGTCCTGGTCGTGGCCCGAGAGGCGCGCGGCACGCTGCTCGCCGTGCAGCTCTCCAGCAAGCAGCATGCGAACGATCGCGAGTGGGTGCCGATCGGCAGCGGGCCGTGGGACCGGGAGGGGCGCGAGTCGTGGGTGGACATCGACCGGGTGCTGCGGGTGCACGACGCAGGCATGCGGCGCGAGGCGTGCGCGCTCGACCGGATGCGGTTCAACCTCGTCGTGCGGCGGTTGCAGGAGCGGTACGGCTGGCGTTGACCGCTAGCGGGAGGGCTGAGCCGCGCCCTTGAACCCCGCGCCGAACGCCTCCTCGAAGGCGGCCCGCGTCACCGCGCCCCGCGTGCGGTCGAGCACCCCGAAGACGACGTGCTCGAAGTACCCGTGGAAGCGGCCCCCTTCGTCGAGGAGCACCCGGAAGGCGTCCGCCACCTGGGCGGGGTCGTTCTGGAAGACCCCGCAGCCCCACGCGCCGAGCACGAGCCGCCGGTAGCCGCAGGCGACGGCGGTCTCCAGGACCCGCTCCGCGCGCCGGGCCAGGGCGGAGGGAAGTTCCTTCGCGCGCTCGGGGGTCTGGCGCAGCACGACGCCCGCGTTCGGCGCCGCCGAGGTCAGGAAGCCGACCGCGTACGCGTCGTCGAGGAGCTGTCCACGGTCGTCACGGAAGACCGGCACGGCCGGGGAGTGGATCACCCGGTCGCTGTACAAGGGGTCGCGGTGGGCGCGGTGGTGGTCGTAGAACTCCCGGGCCGAGCGCACGCACGCGTACAGCGCCGAGGCCCGGCACAGGGCCTCCTCCTGCGCCTGGGCGCCGTTCAGATAGCCGCCGCCGGGATTGCGCGCGGAGGAGAAGTTCAGGACGGCCACAGGGCCCCCGTCCCGGGCCGTCAGGCGGCGCGCGGCCTCCAAGCTGCTCTCACCCGTGACCTCGACTACCGTGGGGATCAGCTCGGACGGCTTCACAGGAGTCACGGAAGTCGCATCGAGGGCCGCCGGACCGAACATCCGCGTGCCGGAGCGCGCGGCGTCCACCGCATCCGCGATCAGCACCTCGCGGCCACCCGGAGCGGCGTACCGCCCTGCCGCCACGATTGCCTCGGTCTGCTGCGCGATGCCACGCAGTCGCGCACTCATGTCCGCTCCCCCGACCCGATCCCTGCCGTCTCGTCCCCCGTCTCACACATGAACGCATGGTGAGCTCTTCGCGTCGTCCGTCGCAACAGAATTCCCTGGCATCGGCTCAACCCCAGGGGCACTCTTGTGCGAATGGCCGACCTGGTCTTGGGTGGGACGAGCGCTGCCAACTCGGTCGATCCCACATCGAGTTGACCGGGTGGTCCAAAAACCGCTGGACCAGGCAGAACCTGACAGGAGGACCCCTGCATGCCCGAGGGCGACTGTACGACGTACCGCGCGGAGTACGGCACCGCGGTATCCGAGGCAGAGGCGGAGGCGCTGGTCACCGGCATCTGCTTCAAGACCGGGCCGCCTCGTGTCACCGGTGTCGAACTGGAATGGCTGATCCACGAGCCGGACCGGCTCCATCTGCCCGTGTCCCCCGCCCGCCTCGAAGCGGCCTACGCCGCGCTGCGGGCCCTGCCCCTGCACTCCCTGATCACCGTCGAACCAGGCGGCCAGCTGGAGCTCAGCTCGCTCCCCGCCGCCTCGCTCATGGAGTGCGTATCCGCCGTCTCGGCCGATCTCTCCCTCGTGCGTGACCGCCTCGCGGCCCTGGATCTGACGCTCACCGGTCTCGGGGCCGATCCCTGGCGCCCGCCGTCCCGCATCCTGCACCGGCCGCGCTATGACGCGATGGAGCGCTTCCTCGACCGCACCGGCCCCGCGGGCCGCCGCATGATGTGCTCCACGGCGTCCGTCCAGATCTGCCTGGACGCGGGTCACGAGGAGCCGGGTCCGCTCGGCTACGGACGGCGCTGGCGGCTCGCGCATCTGCTCGGCCCCGTGCTGGTCGCCGCGTTCGCCAACTCGCCCGTCCAGGACGGCCGTTCCACCGGCTGGCGCTCCACGCGGCAGGCCGTGTGGGCGTCGATCGACCCGGGTACCTCCGGGGCGCCGTCGATGGAGGCCGAACCGCGGACGGCCTGGGCGCGGCACGCCCTGGACTCGCCGGTCATGTTCATCCGAGGCCTCGACGAGGGTCACGAGGCGCCCTGGACCGTCCCGGAGGGGCTCACCTTCCGCACCTGGGCCGGCTCGGGCGGGCCGCGCCCACCGACCCGCGACGACCTCGACTACCACCTGACCACCCTCTTCCCACCGGTACGTCCACGGGGCCATCTGGAGCTGCGGATGGTCGACGCCCAACCCGGCCACAGCGGCTGGATCGTGCCGCTCGCCGTGACGAGCGCGCTGTTCGACGACCCGCAGGCCGCCGAGACCGCCTACCGCACGGTGAAGCCGCTGGCCGAGCGCGCGTGCCCGCCGGGCGCCCCCGCGGCGCCGCGCAGCCCACTGTGGCTGGACGCCGCGCGGCAGGGACTCACCGATCCGGAGCTGCGCGAGGCAGCGGCGGCGTGCTTCGCGGCTGCTGCCGAGGCGCTGCCCCGGATGGGCGCGAGCGCCGAGGTGCGGGAAGCCGTGGCCGCGTACGCCGAGCGGTATGTCGCGCGGGGCCGCTGCCCTGCGGACGATCTGCTCGACGGGCACCTGGACGGCCACCACTACGACCACGAGCACGAGAAGGGCATCCTCCGATGACCGGAACCGTCAGCGACCCCGATGCGCTTCGCCGGCGCGCCCTGGCGGCGCTGCTCGCCGCCAGGGACCGCACCTCGCTCCTCACCACGTGCGTCGAGGAACCCGAACTCACCGCGCAGCACTCGCCGTTGATGTCACCCCTGGTCTGGGACCTGGCGCACATCGGCAACCAGGAGGAGATGTGGCTGCTGCGGGCGGTGGCGGGCCGTGACGCCATGCGGCCCGAGATCGACGGCCTGTACGACGCCTTCGAGCACCCACGCTCCGAGCGACCGAGCCTGCCGCTGCTCTCGCCCGCCGAGGCCCGTGGCTACGCGGCCGAGGTGCGCGGGCGCGCGATCGACGTGCTGGAGAGCACGCCGTTTCGCGGTTCGCCGCTGACCGACGCGGGCTTCGCCTTCGGCATGATCGCTCAGCACGAACAGCAGCACGACGAGACGATGCTGATCACCCATCAGCTCCGCTCGGGACCCGCGGTACTGACGGCGCCGGATCCGGCCCCCGCGCCGCTGTTCCGTGGCCCGGCCGAAGTCCTCGTACCGGGCGGCCCGTTCACGATGGGCACCTCCACCGAGCCATGGGCACTCGACAACGAACGTCCGGCGCACCACCGCCTCGTGCCGCCGTTCTTCATCGACACCACGCCGGTGACCAACGCCGACTACCAGCGCTTCATCGCCGACGGCGGCTATGAGGAACAGCGGTGGTGGGCCCCCGCGGGCTGGGACATGGTCCGCGGCAACGGACTCTCGGCGCCGCTGTTCTGGCGCCGCGAGGGCGGTCAGTGGCTGCGCCGCCACTTCGGGACGGTCGAGGCCGTGCCGCCCGACGAGCCGGTGCTGCACGTCAGTTGGTACGAAGCGGACGCCTACGCCCGATGGGCAGGGCGGCGGCTGCCCAGCGAGGAGGAGTGGGAGAAGGCCGCCCGGCACGACCCGGCGACCGATCGCTCGATGCGCTACCCGTGGGGCGACGCGGACCCCACGCCCGAGCGCGCGAACCTGGGCCAGCGCCATCTGCGCCCGGCCCCCGCCGGCAGCTATCCGGCCGGCGAATCCCCGCTCGGCGTACGGCAGTTGATCGGTGACGTGTGGGAGTGGACCTCCAGCGACTTCCTTCCCTACCCGGGGTTCGCCCCCTTCCCGTACCGCGAGTACTCGGACGTCTTCTTCGGCGGCGACTACAAGGTGCTGCGCGGCGGGGCGTTCTCCGTGGACGAGGTGGCCTGCCGGGGCACGTTCCGCAACTGGGACCACCCGATCCGGCGGCAGATCTTCTCCGGGTTCCGCACCGCCCGTGACGCGGGCCCTGCGGAGGCTTCCTGATGTGCCGTCACCTGGCCTTCCTGGGCCCGCACGAACCTCTCGGCAAGCTCCTCGTCGACCCTGTGCACAGCTTGTTCCGGCAGTCGTGGGCGCCCCGTCACCAGCGCTACGGCACGGTCAACGCCGACGGCTTCGGCGTCGGCTGGTACGCCGGCGGCGATCCGGTGCCCGCGCGCTACCGCCGCTCCGGGCCGATCTGGGGCGACCAGTCCTTCGCGGACCTCGCCCGGGTCGTCCGCTCCGGCGCCGTGCTGGCCGCGGTGCGCGACGCGACCGAGGCGGGCGCGGACGGGGAAGCGGCGGCGGCGCCGTTCGCCGCCGGGACCTGGCTGTTCAGCCACAACGGCGCGGTCACCGGCTGGCCCCACTCGCTGGCCCAGGTGTCCCGACTCCTGCCGCCCGCCGACCTCCTGTCCATGGAGGCACGCTGCGACTCCGCACTGGTGTGGGCGCTCGTCCTGCACCGTCTTCGCAGCGGCGACGACGAGGGCCAGGCCCTCGCGGACACCGTCGCCGAGGTCGCCGAGGCGGCCCCCGGATCACGCCTCAACCTCCTGCTCACCAACGGCGAGACGATCGCGGCGACCGCCTGGGGCGACACCCTCTGGTATCTGTCCGAGCCGGGCCGCCGCACCGTCGTGGCCTCCGAGCCCCACGACGACGATCCGCACTGGCGTCAGGTGCCCGACCACACCCTGCTCGCCGCGAGCCGTACCGATGTCCTGCTGACCCCGCTCAAGGAGCCCACCGCGTGAGCCCGTTCCAGCTGACCCGCACCCTGCCGCTCGACGCCACCGACGCCGCTCTGCGCGCCGACGTCCTGCACGGCCTCACCCGCACCCCCAAGACGCTGCCGCCCAAGTGGTTCTACGACGCGCGGGGCAGCGCCCTCTTCGACGAGATCACCACGCTCCCTGAGTACTACCCGACGCGCGCCGAGCGCGAGATCCTGCAGACCCGCGCCGCGGAGATCGCCGGGGCGACGGGCGCGCGCACGCTGATCGAGCTCGGCTCGGGCTCCTCGGAGAAGACCCGCCACCTGATCGACGCCCTCCCCGGGCTGCACACGTACGTCCCGGTGGACGTGAGCGAGAGCGCGCTCACCGGCGCCGCGAACACCCTGATCGCCTCGCGTCCCTCCCTCAACGTGCACGCCCTGATCGCCGACTTCACCCGCGGTCTCGCCCTGCCGGGCACCCCGGGCCCGCGGCTCGTCGCCTTCCTCGGTGGCACGATCGGCAACCTGCTGCCCGCGGAGCGCTCGGCGTTCCTGGCGTCGGTGCGCACGCTGCTCTCCCCCGGTGACGCGCTGCTGCTCGGCACGGACCTGGTGAAGGACGAGTCGGTGCTCGTCTCGGCGTACGACGACGGGTCGGGCGTCACGGCCTCCTTCAACAAGAACGTCCTGACCGTCATCAACCGCGAGCTCGGCGCGGACTTCGATCCCGACGCGTTCTCCCACGTGGCCGTCTGGGACAGCGAGCACGAGTGGATCGAGATGCGGCTGCGCTCCCTGGCCGCCCAGACGGTGAAGATCCCGGCACTCGACCTGGCGGTCGACTTCGAACGCCATGAGGAGATGCGCACCGAGATCTCGGCGAAGTTCCGCGAGGAGGGTGTGCGTGCGGAACTGGCGTCGTCGGACCTGAAGCTGACCCACTGGTGGACGGACGAGAGGGCGCGCTTCGCGCTGTCGCTGAGTGTGGCCGCGTAGGGGATCGGGCCCGGGGGCGGTGGCCCTCAGGGCGCGCTGACGTCGAGCTCCCGGGTGATCCGGCGCGAGGCCGCCTTCGCCTCCGTCGCCGGGTCGCCCCCGGCGAGCACCTTCGACATGTACTCCTTGATCGGGTTGTCCGCCTCCACCGCGGCCCACTTCGGCGAGGCCGGTGTCGCCCGGCCCCGGGCGGCTCCCGCGGCCATCGCGGCGACACCTTCCTCGCCCGAGACGGCGGAGGCAAGGGTCGTCTTGTTCGGCACGTAGTTCATCGTCCGGGCGAGGTCCGTCTGCCACTTCTTGCCCGCGAGTGCTTTGATGACGGCGACCGCGCCCGCGCGGTCGTCCGTCTTCTCGCGCACCACGAGGTCGGATCCGCCCGTGAAGACGGCTCCCGGCTTCGCCGCTGTCTTGCCGGGGATCGGGAAGTAGCCGAGTTTGCCCTTCAGTTCGGGGTTCGCCTCCTCGATGGCCCGCGCGGTGCCGGGCACGGCGACGATCTGCGCCACGTCCCCCTTGGCGAACACCCCGGCCTGCGGCGGATGCTCCTCGTCCGCGTCACGGGGTCCCTCGCCCAGGGCCTGCAGCCGGCGGTAGAAGTCCATGCCCCGCAGCGCCGCGGGAGCGTGCAGACTGCCCTCCCACACGCCTCGCGAGCCCTCGGCCTCCGTGGCGAGTTCACCGCCCTCGTCCCAGATGAAGCCTGCCAGGGTGTACCAGTCCTGCCCCGCGAGATAGATCCCCTGGTCGCCGCCGGAGTCGAGCCGCTCCGTGTCGGCGATCCACTGCTCGCGTGTCTTGGGCGGCTGCTCGATCCCGGCCCGCGCGAAGAGGTCCTTGTTGTAGATGACGACGCGGTTGGCGGCGTACCAGGGGATGCCGTACTGGCTGCCGTTGTAGCGACCGGGCTCGGCCAGGCCGGGCAGCCATTCCTTCATGCCGAGGTCGCGTGCGGACTCCAGGGTGAGGTCGTAGAGCCCGCCCTCGTCGACGTACTGGGCGACCTGGGTGTTGCCGACCTCGATGACGTCGGGTCCCTCGTCGGTCTTGAGCGCGGCCTTGACCTTGCCGCCGATGCCGGTCCACTCCTGGAGGCGTACCTCCAGGTCGATGTCGCCGTTCCGCTTCTCGAAGTCCGTGGTGAACCGCTTGATGAAGTCCGCCGACGCGCTGCCACGCATGAGCCACACGGTGACCGTCCGCTTCTCGTCTCCCCCGCCCGGCAGGACGCCGCAACCGGGGAGCAGGGAGGTGGCGGCGATGACGAGGGACAAGGACATGACGGCGCGGCGGTGCGGTTTCACGTGGGTCACTTTCTTCCTGCGGACAGGGGAAGGTCGCCCGACGCGGGGGGTGAGCTGATGGCTCGAACGGGTACGGCTGGATTTTGGTCTGTACCAATGGGCCGGTCAAGGGGGAACGGCACCGGGATCGAATTTTCCGGTGCGCCCCACGCTCACCGCCTCGCGCACCTGCGCGCGGTGGGGCACGGTGGAGTGACGTCACCCCACAACTGTGCGGTCACCACACGGCGGAGAGGAACAGCCTCATGTCCGACCACACCTATCGGGTCACCGAGATCGTCGGCACCTCGCACGAGGGAGTCGACCAGGCCATCCGCAACGGCATCGCCCGCGCCTCGCAGACGCTGCGTTCGCTGGACTGGTTCGAGGTGACCCAGGTGCGCGGCCACATCGAGAACGGCGAGATCGAGCACTACCAGGTGGGCCTCAAGGTCGGGTTCCGCCTCGAGGACGGCGACAGCGCCTGACTCGCCCTTCGAGCCCACCTCGGGGCCCTGTAGCCCGGCACTGAGCGGTCACGTCCGTCCCTCACGCTCCTGAGCGTCCTTCAGCGCGGCGGACGTGCTCGCCCAGCGCGCCCGTACGACCTTGAAGCCCGCCCGCTCGGCCTCGTCGCACACCAGCTCGTCGTCGTCCACCAGCATCCGGACCTCACGGGACGCGGAGATCCGCCGCAGGATCTCCAGCTTGGTGCGGCGGGCGGGCCGCCGGTCGTCGTTGCGGCGCATCCAGATCCGCCCCTCGGGCAGCCCCTGCGCCGCCAGCCACGCCACGGTGTCCTCGCGGCACCGCTCGGGCCTGCCGGTGAGGTAGACGACCTCGCACTCCCGCGCGCTCTCCAGGGCGAGAGCCACGCCACGCTCCAGCGGCGGGTCGTCCGGGGCCGCCGCGAAGAAGGCCGCCCAGTCCTTCGGCCTGCGCTCCAGGAAGCGCTGGCGGTGCGCGGTGTCCGCTAGCGTGTTGTCCAGGTCGAATACGGCCAGTGGCCTACTGTCGTCCGTCACGCACCCAGCGTAGGCAGACCCCGCGCCGGCCTCGCGCCGACCCCGGTCCTGGCCCTGGCCCCGGCCCCCGCCCTGACTCCACCCCCGACCCCGGGCCGGGAATCCCGGCGCCGCTCAGGCGTTGAACCTGGCGTGACCTCAGTGATCGGATCCACCCGCTTCTCCGTCCTCGACCGTTCCCGCACCCGCGAGGGGCACGACGGCCGCCAGGCCCTGCGTGACACCGTGCGCCTGGCCCAGGAACTCGAGGAGCTCGGGTACCACCGTCTGTGGGTGTCGGAGCACCACGCGGTGCCGGGCGTCGCCGGCTCGGCGCCGACCGTCCTCGCCGCCGCCGTGGCCGCCGCGACGCGCACCATCCGGGTCGGCACGGGCGGCGTGATGCTGCCGAACCACCAACCCCTGGTCGTCGCCGAGCAGTTCGGGGTCCTCGAAGCGCTCTTTCCCGGGCGCATCGACATGGGGCTCGGCCGATCAGTGGGGTTCACCGACGGGGTGCGCAAGGCGCTCGGCCGGGACAAGAACGACGCCGACGACTTCGCGGTGCAGCTCACCGAGCTCCTCGGCTGGTTCCGCGGCACGTCGGACACCGGAGCGCACGCCCGCCCCTCCGAGGGCATGACCGTCCCGCCGTTCGTCCTGGCCATCGGCGAGGGCGCCACCATCGCGGCGCGGGCCGGGCTGCCGATGGTCATCGGCGACATCCGGAGCCGCGAGAAGATGCTCCGCGGCATCGACCACTACCGCGCGTCGTTCCGCCCCTCCGTCTGGTCGAGCGAACCGTACGTGATCGTCTCGGGCACGATCGCCGTCGCCGGGACGCCCGAGGAGGCCCGCCGCCTGCTGATACCGGAAGCCTGGTCGATGGCCTACTCGCGCACGCACGGCACCTTCCCGCCCCTCCCCCCGGCCGAGCGCGTCGAGGCGCCGGAGATGCGGATGACGGAGAAGGAGCGCGGATTCTACGAAGCCGGTCTCGTCGGCCACCTCCACGGCACGGAGGACCAGGTGGCCGACGAGCTGGAGACGTTGATCAAGGAGAGCGGGGCGCAGGAAGTGCTGGTCACGACCAGTACGTACGACCGGGAGGGCCTGCTCGACTCCTTCCGGCGCCTGGCCCGGGTCGCGGGCCTGGCCAGGACCTAGAATCGTGGGGTTTGCCCCCGAGCCGCGTACGGAGCCCCCATGCACAGCCCCCATGATCCGTTCGTACGCGTCCGGGGTGCCCGCGAGCACAATCTGCGGAACGTCGACGTGGACGTCCCGCGTGACGTCCTCGCGGTCTTCACCGGGGTGTCCGGCTCGGGGAAGTCGTCGCTCGCCTTCGGGACGATCTACGCGGAGGCCCAGCGCCGCTACTTCGAGTCCGTCGCCCCGTACGCCAGACGGCTGATCCACCAGGTGGGGGCGCCGAAGGTCGGTGAGATCACCGGGCTGCCCCCGGCGGTCTCGCTCCAGCAGCGGCGCTCGGCGCCCACGTCCCGCTCCTCGGTGGGCACGGTCACGAACCTCTCGAACTCTCTGCGCATGCTGTTCTCGCGCGCCGGCACCTACCCCGAGGGCGCCGAGCGGCTGGACTCGGACGCTTTCTCGCCCAACACCGCCGCCGGGGCCTGCCCCGAGTGCCATGGCCTCGGCCGCGTGCACCGCACGACCGAGGAGCTCCTGGTCCCCGACCCCTCGCTCTCCATCCGCGAGGGCGCCATCGCGGCCTGGCCCGGTGCCTGGCAGGGCAAGAACCTCCGCGATGTGCTGGATGCCCTGGGCCACGACGTCGACAGGCCCTGGCGCGAGCTGCCGCAGGCGGACCGGGACTGGATCCTGTTCACGGACGAGCAGCCGGTGGTGACCGTGCACCCTGTGCGGGACGCGGACCGCATCCAACGCCCGTACCAGGGCACGTACATGAGCGCCCAGCGCTATGTGATGAAGACCTTCTCGGACTCCAAGAGCCAGACCCTGCGTGCCAAGGCCGAGCGGTTCCTGGAGAGCGCCGACTGCCCGGCGTGCGGCGGCAGCAGGTTGCGCCCGGAGGCGATGGCGGTCACGTTCGCGGGCCGTACGATCGCCGACCTCGCCGCGCTCCCCCTCTCGGAGCTGGCCACGTCCCTTCAGCGCGAGGCGGGTTCGGAGGCGGCCCGCGTCCTGGCCGCCGATCTCCTCGCCCGCATCGCCACGATCACCGAGCTCGGCCTCGGCTATCTGAGCCCGGACCGCGCCACGCCCACCCTCTCCCCGGGCGAACTCCAACGTCTGCGTCTGGCGACCCAGTTGCGCTCGGGGCTCTTCGGCGTCGTGTACGTCCTGGACGAACCGTCGGCCGGTCTGCACCCGGCGGACACGGAATCGCTGCTCACCGTCCTCGACCGGCTCAAGGCCGCGGGCAACTCGGTCTTCGTCGTGGAGCACCATCTCGATGTCATGCGCCACGCCGACTGGCTCGTCGACGTGGGCCCCGACGCCGGCGAGCACGGCGGGCAGGTGCTGCACAGCGGCCCGGTGGCCGATCTGGAGGGCGTCACGCAGTCCGCGACGGCCCGTTTCCTCTTCGACCGCGAGCCCGCCGCGGCCCGTGCGGTGCGCGAGCCGCGCGGCTGGCTGAAGGTCGGTCCCGTCACCCGGCACAACCTGCGCGACGTGACGGCCGAGTTCCCACTCGGCGCCTTCACCGCGGTCACCGGCGTATCCGGCTCGGGCAAGTCCACGCTCGTCGGCGCAATCACCGAGGAACTGGAGGGCGTGGGCCGTCTGGTGTGCGTGGACCAGAAGCCGATCGGCCGCACGCCCCGCTCGAACCTGGCCACCTACACAGGCCTCTTCGACGTGGTGCGCAAGGTCTTCGCGGCCACGGAGGCGGCACGCACGCGGGGTTACGGCGTCGGCCGCTTCTCGTTCAACGTCGCGGGCGGGCGCTGCGAGACCTGTCAGGGCGAGGGGTTCGTGAGCGTGGAGCTGCTCTTCCTGCCCAGTACGTACGCGCCGTGCCCCGACTGCGGGGGTGCGCGCTACAACCCCGCGACCCTCGAAGTGACGTACCAGGGACGGAACATCGCGCAGGTGCTCGACCTGACGGTGGAGGCGGCCGCGGAGTTCTTCGCGGACACCCCGGCCGTGGCCCGCAGCCTGCGGACCCTCCTCGACGTGGGTCTCGGCTATCTGCGCCTCGGGCAGCCCGCGACGGAGCTCTCGGGTGGCGAGGCCCAACGCATCAAGCTGGCGAGCGAGTTGCAGCGCGTCCGGCGCGGCCACACGCTCTATCTCCTGGACGAGCCGACGACCGGGCTGCATCCGGCCGACGTGGAGGTCCTGATGCGCCAGCTGCACGGCTTGGTCGACGCGGGCCACTCGGTGGTGGTCGTCGAGCACGACATGGCGGTGGTGGCCGGCGCGGACTGGGTGATCGACCTGGGCCCCGGCGGCGGCGACGAGGGCGGCCGCGTGGTCGCTTCGGGGCCGCCCGGTGCGGTGGCTACGGCCAAGGGCAGCCGGACGGCACCGTATCTGGCGCGGGCGACCGGCGGGGACCGCTGAGGTTGGTACACACCAACTCCTTGACGGGGCCCGCGAGTCTGCCTTAAATCAAGTACTGAACAAAGCGCAGGAGTTGATCGCTCGCCGCGTTCAGTTCTCGACGTCGTTTGTCATGCGCATGCTCTACCTACACCCACACGCACGTCTGAGCCCCCCACTCTCTCGCCACCCCCACGTGAAGCGATGTGATGACAGTGCACACCTCTTGGCGCCGCCGTGCGGCGCTCACCACCGCCGCCCTGGCCTGTTGTGCCACGGCCCTCACCGGACTCCCCTCCGGAGCGTCGGCGGCCCCCACCCCCACCGCCAATGCCGCCGCGGCCGCCACCTTCACCGACGACTTCAACGGGCCCGCGGGCTCGGCGGTCGACGGCGGCAAGTGGCAGATCGAGACCGGCGACAACGTCAACAACCACGAGCGGCAGTTCTACACCTCCGGCAACAAGAACGCGGCCCTCGACGGCCAGGGCAATCTGGTCATCACCGCCCGCAAGGAGAACCCCGAGAACTACCAGTGCTGGTACGGCCGTTGCGAGTACACATCGGCACGGCTCAACACCTCCGGCAAGTTCACCCAGACCTACGGCCACGTCGAGGCCCGGATGAAGGTGCCGCGGGGGCAGGGCATGTGGCCCGCGTTCTGGATGCTCGGCGCCGACATCGGCAACGTGGGCTGGCCCCAGAGCGGCGAGATCGACGTGATGGAGAACGTCGGCTTCGAGCCGAGCACGGTCCACGGCACCCTGCACGGCCCCGGCTACTCGGGATCGGGCGCGATCGGCGCCGGCTACACCCTGCCCGGCGGCGAGGCGTTCGCGGACAAGTTCCACACCTTCGCGGTCGACTGGTCACCGAACAAGGTCACGTGGTCCGTGGACGGCAACGTCTACCAGACCCGCACCCCCGCCGACCTCGGCGGCAAGCAGTGGGTCTTCGACAAGCCGTTCTTCCTGATCCTCAACCTCGCGGTCGGCGGCTACTGGCCGGGCGACCCGGACGGCAGCACGAGCTTCCCGCAACAGCTCGTCGTCGACTACGTGCACGTGACCACCAACGACTAGACCCGTCACGCTAGTTGAGGCGCGCCAGTTGGTGCGCGGCCTCGCGGGTCGCCGGATACAGCTCCAGGTAGAGCTCGTAGAGCGGGTCATAGACGGCCGAGGTGGTGGCGTCCGGCGCGACCACCTCGACCGTCGGGTTCCAGTGCGCGATGTCACCGGGCCCGGCGAGCCCCGCGCCGACCGCCGCGAGGAAGGCGTCACCGTACGCGGCACCGATGGTGTGGCGCGGCAGATGCTGCTCGCGTCCGGTCACGTCGGAGACGATCCGGGTCCACAGCGCACGGGCGCCACCGCCGACCGCGACCAGGCGTTCGGCGGTGGCGCCCGCCTCGGTCATGGCGGCGAGATTGTGCCGCACGCCGTACGCGGTGGCTTCCAGGGCGGCCCGGTAGAGATGGGCCCGGCCGTGCCGCAGCGTCAGGCCGTGGACCAGGCCCCGCGCGTCGGGGTCGAAGAGCGGGGTGCGCTCCCCCGCGAAGTACGGCAGCATCAGCAGCCCCTCGGCGCCGGGCGGCAACGCCCCGGCCTCCGCGGTCAGTCGCTCGTACGAGGTGCGGGTGAGGTCACGCAGCCAGCCGGTGACCGCGCCCGAGGTCGCCATGCCGGCCGCCAGGCAGTACGTGTCCGGAAACGCGCCCGCCGTGCCCCACAGGTGCGGGCTTGTCAGCGGCTCCGGCAGGATGCCGACCAGGAACATCGTCGTGCCGTACATGAGCATCAGGTCACCGGGGGCGGCGACACCGACACCGGCCGCCTCCGCCCAGGCGTCGACCGTGCCCGCGATGACGGGGGTGCCCGCGGGGAGGCCGGTGAGGTCCTCGGCCCGCGGGGTCACGGCGCCGACGACATCGGAGGGCCAGACCAGCTCGGGCCATGCCAGCCCCGGGGCGATCTCCTCGCAGCGGTCGTCCATCCACTGACGGGCGGCCAGGTCGTACAGCGGGGTGCACTGGCTCGCCGAGTGGTGGTCGAGGACGTATCGGCCGGTGAGACGGTGTACGAGATATGAACTCGCCATGTACCAGCGGCGGGTAGCCCTATAGGCCGCTGGTTCGTGGCGGCGCAGCCAGGCGAGCTTGGGGCCGACCGCCTGGCTGGTCAGGGGCGAGCCGCAGCGGCGGATGATCTCGTCGGGGCCATAGCGCTCGTTCAGCTCGGCGATCTCCGCGCCGGCCCGGGTGTCGACGCCGTACAGGATGGCCGGGCGGACCGGCGTGCCCTTCGCGTCGACCGGGAGCAGGCAGGGGCCGATGCCGCTGACGCCGACCGCGGCGAGGGTGTCACCCGTGGGCAGCTGGGCCATCAACTCCCGTGCCAGAGCACGGAAGTCGGCCCACCAGACACCCTCCGCGTCGTGCTCGAACCAGCCGGGGTGCGGAGTGGACGTCGCGTGCTCGCGCCGCGCCTGGGCGATGAGCGTGCCATCGGGGCGCACGAGGACGCCCTTGGACGATGACGTCCCGATGTCGATGCCGAGCAGTGATCCGGTGCGGGGCACGGTGGCGGTGGTCATGGCCACGGGATGCTACGGGACGATCGAGTCCACGTAACCACCGTCGACGCGGATCGCGCCGCCCGTCGTGGCGGAGGCCAGCGGGGAGCTGAGGTAGACCACCATGTGCGCGATCTCCTCCGGCTCGATGAGCCGCTGGATCAGGGACTGCGGGCGGTGCTTGACCATGAACTCCCGCTGCGCCTCGTCCCAGGGCAGGTCGGAGTCGACCAGCTCGTACACGAAGTCCTCCACGCCACCGGTGTGCGTGGGGCCCGCGATCACGGAGTTGACGGTCACACCCGATCCGGCGGCTTCCTTCGCGAAGCCCCGGGAGACCGCGAGGAGCGCGGTCTTCGACATGCCGTAGTGGATCATCTCGGCGGGGGTGACGAGTGCCGAGTCGCTGGCGATGTTCTGGATCCGCCCCCAGGAGCGGTCCTTCATCCCCGGCAGATAGTGACGGATCATGCGGACGGCGGTCAGTACGTTGACCTCGAAGTAGCGGCGCCATTCGTCGTCGCTGATGTCGAGGGCGGGCTCGGCGCCGAAGACGCCGAGGTTGTTGACGAGGACGTCCACCTGAGGAACGGCCGCGAAGACCTGGGCGGCGCCCTCGTCGGTGGAGATGTCACCGGGTGCCCGGAGGAATTCGGCGGCGCCGTGCTCCCCCTTCAGCCGATCGACGGCCTTGTCGACGGAGGCGGCGGACCGTCCGTTGACGGCCACCCGGGCACCGGCCTTGGCCAGGCCGACCGCGATGGCCGCCCCGATTCCCTGGGTCGATCCGGTGACGAGGGCGGTCTTGCCGGAGAGATCGACGAGCATGCTGTGTTACCTCCTGCTGCGGTGTGACTGGGTGGGCTTTCGGAGCGCGGCCCTGCCTTGTCCCCCGGGCCCAGTAGATCACTCCCCGGCCGGGTCAGGTCGTGGGAACCGGGGCGTCCGCAGCGATCAGCTTCTCCTCGCGCAGGTCCGCCCAGAACGCGGCCGGTACCGTCTCGGCGAGCGCGGCCACGTCCTCTGCTATGCGGCTCGGCTTCGTCGCTCCGGGGATCGCCGCCACCGTCGCCGGGTGGGCGAGGGAGAACTGCAGGGCGGCGGACTTGATGCCGACGCCGTGCCGCTCGGTGAGCGCCTTGATGCGCTCGACCTTGGCGACGATCTCCGCGGGCGCCTTCTGGTACTCGAAGTGCTGACCGCCCGCCAGGATTCCCGAGCTGTAGGGGCCGCCCACGACGATGTCGACGTTCTGGGCGGCCGCTGCCGGGAGCAGGCGCTGAAGGGCGCGGTCGTGGTCCAGGAGGGTGTAGCGGCCCGCGAGGAGGAAGGCGTCGGGCTTCGGTTCGTCCAGGTCGAGGGTGAGTTCGAGCGGCTCGACGCGGTTGACGCCAAGGCCCCAGGCCTTGATGACACCCTCGTCGCGCAGCCGGTCCAGGACGCGGAAGGCGCCCGTACGGGCCTGCTCATAGGCGGCCAGCCATGCGTCGCCGTAGAAGTCCTGCGCCACATCGTGCACCCACACGATGTCGAGCCGGTCCGTCCTGAGCCGCTTCAGGCTGTCCTCGATGGAGCGGAGGGTGGCGTCAGCCGTGTAGTCGTTGACCATCTTGTTCGGGCGGCCGTGCTCGAAGAGGCCGCCCTTCTCGCCGAGGTCGCGGGCCGCGGGGTCCTCGGCCTCGTCCAGGATGACGCGGCCGACCTTCGTGCTCAGGACGTATGCGTCGCGGGGGTGGCCCGCGAGGACGTCACCGAGCCGGATCTCGGAGAGGCCCGCGCCGTAGAAGGGGGCGGTGTCGTAGAAGCGGATGCCCTGGTCCCAGGCGGCCTCGACGGTGGCCGCGGCCTCCGCGTCGGGGATGGCGCGGAACATGTTGCCGAGCGGGGCGGTGCCGAAGCCGAGCGCTCCGGGGAGGAGGTGCTTGATGCTCATGGGGGGTGGTCCTCGCGGTGGTGGATTTCCGACGGCTCCTCGAGGTTCGGGGGATCCGTCGGCCTTGCGAGTTCGAGGTTAGGATCGATGCTTGAGACTGTCCAAGACTCGCTTGGACACACTTGAGTCCCCCGAGGTCTTACATGCTTGACCTGCGACAACTGCGCTATTTCGTGGCCGTCGCCGAGACGGAACACGTCGGCAGGGCGGCGGAAGCCCTGCACATCTCGCAGTCACCGCTCAGCCGCCAGATCGCCCAGCTGGAGAAGCAGCTCGGTCTCGTCCTGTTCGAGCGCAGCCAGCAGCGCATCCGGCTCACCGCCGACGGCCGGGTCTTCCTGAGCGAGACCCGCGCCCTGCTGCGGCACGCCGACCGTCTGGAGAACCTCGGGCGCAGGCTCGGCCGCGGCGAGGAGGGCGGGCTCTGCATCGGATACGTCGGCGACGCCATGCACACCGGCGTCCTGCCGGGCGCGCTGCGCACCCTCCAGGAGGAGCGTCCCGGCATCCACGTCGCGCTCTACAGCCTCTCGGCGACGGAACAGTTCGAGGGCCTGCGCCAGCGCAGCCTCGACATCGCCCTCGTCCGGGAACCACCGGCAGGTGACGATCCGGACCTGCTGGCAGCGCCCCTCGTCGAGGACCCGCTGCTGCTCGCGCTGCCCGCGGCTCATCCCCTGGCCGCGCGGGAGGAGTTGACGCCGGGCGACCTGGACGGGCAGGCGTGGATCGCGGTCGAGAACACCCAGGACCCGGCCTGGCGTGACACCTTCCTCGCCTCGTGCGTGGCGTCCGGATTCACCCCCGACATCCGCCTGGAGGCCGCCGAACCGCTCACCGCGCTCGGCCTCGTCGCCTCCGGTCTCGGCCTGGCGCTCATCCAGAAGAGCATGGTGCGCGGCGCGGCGGAGGGTATCGCCGTACGTGAACTGCCCTGGCACGAGACGTCCGTTCACCTGTGGGCGGCCTGGCACGCCGTCGATCTGCGGCCGGTGGTGGCCTCCTTCCGTGAGACGGTCCTTGGGGGCGCCACTCTCGACTGACGCCCGCGGGCCCTCATTCCCAATAGGACCTGCGCAGCGACGACTTGGCCAGCTTCCCGGTCGGCGTCCGTGGTAGCGAGTCCGTGAAGTCCACGGAGCGCGGAGCCTTGTAGTGGGCTATGCGCTCGCGCACGAACGCGACCAGTTCACGCTCCAGTTCGGGCCCAGTGGTCACTCCGTCGGCCGGGCGGACCACTGCCTTGACGGCCTCCCCCATCTCCGGATCGGGCACCCCGATCACCGCGACGTCCGCGACCGCCGGATGCAGCACGAGACAGTCCTCGGCCTCCTGCGGGTAGACGTTCACACCACCCGAGATGATCATGAATGCCTTGCGGTCGGTGAGGAAGAGATAGCCGTCCTCGTCGATGTGTCCGATGTCCCCCGTGGTGGTCCAGTTCGGATGCTCGGGGTGCTGGGCCTCGCGGGTGCGGACGTCGTCGTTGTGGTAGCGGAAGGAGAGTTCCTCGCGCTCGAAGTAGACGGTGCCGGTCTCGCCGCTCGGCAGCAGCTCGCCCGCCTCGTCGCAGATCCGCAGTTCGCCGAGGAGTCCGTCCTTGCCGACGGAGCCGGGCTTGCGCAGCCATTCCTCGGGCGAGATGAAGGTGATGCCGTTGCCCTCCGTCGACGAGTAGTACTCGTACAGGACGGGCCCCCACCACTCCAGCATCCGCCGCTTGACCTCGACGGCGCAGGGCGCGGCGGCGTGGATGGCGGTCGTCATCGACGACAGGTCGTAGCGCTCGCGCACCTGCGCGGGCAGCTTCAGCATCCGTACGAACATGGTGGGCACCCACTGGCTGTGCGTGACCCGGTGGCGTTCGACCGCCGCCAGGGCGCCCTCCGCGTCGAAGGTGTCCATGAGCACGACGGTGCCGCCCAGCGCCGTGACGACCCCGCAGAAGCGCAGCGGCGCCGCGTGGTAGATCGGTGCGGGCGAGAGGTAGACGGTGTCCTCGCCGAAGCCGTACATGGCCTGGAAGATCAGTACGTAGGCGCTCGGCTCCTCGCGCACGTCACCCTCGGGCAGCGCGGGCTTGATCCCCTTGGGGCGGCCCGTGGTGCCCGAGGAGTAGAGCATGTCGGTGCCGCGCGGCTGGTGGGCGGGCGACTCGGCGGACGCGGACTCCAGGGCCTTCTCGTACGTTCCGTCGTCGAGGCCGAGCGTGATCGGCGGGCCGCCCGCCAACTCCATGACCGCCGCGCCGAGTTCGGCGAGCGAGCCGGAGACGATCAGCGCCTTCGCTCCGCAGTCCCGGACGATGTAGGCGGCCTCGTCCGTCGTGAGGTGGTGATTGACGGCGGTGAGATAGAGGCCCGAGCGCAGCGCCGCCCAGTAGACCTCAAGGGCGCGCGGGTCGTTGTCGCTGAGCAGGGCGAAGTGGTCGCCTCTGCGCAGGCCTGCGGCCCGCAGATGATCCGCGAGCCGCAGGGAGCGTTCTTCGAGTTGTCCGTAGGTGAGGGTCCGTGTGCCGTCGGCGGTGACGACGGCCGTCCTGGCGGGGTCGTACGCTCCCGGGTGCATGCGGGCGACGGTACGCGCCCCGAAGGGGCGCGGGGAACTGCGCGAGCAACCACAAACGGCCCGCAGGCTCCCACTGCCCCTAGCGGCTCACCTTCCTTGTAGCCCGCAGCCACTCCTTGTTCATCGCGGAGATGGAGGGCAGCGGGATGCCCTTCGGGCAGGCGGTGGCGCACTCACCGGTCAACGTGCAGCCGCCGAAGCCCTCCTCGTCCATCTGCGCCACCATGTCCAGGACACGGGTCTCCCGCTCGGGCGCACCCTGCGGCAGGACGTTCAGGTGGTTGACCTTCGCCGAGGTGAACAGCATCGCCGAGCCGTTGGGGCAGGCGGCGACGCAGGCGCCGCAGCCGATGCACTCCGCGTGCTCGAAGGCGAAGTCCGCGTCGGGCTTCGGCACGGGCGCCGCGTGGGCCTCGGGGGCAGCACCCGTCGGGGCGCTGATGTAGCCGCCGGACTGGATGATCCGGTCGAAGGACGAGCGGTCGACGACCAGGTCCTTGACGACCGGGAAGGCGGCGGCACGCCACGGCTCGATGTCGATCGTGTCGCCGTCCTTGAAGGACCGCATGTGCAGCTGACAGGTCGTGGTGCGCTCCGGGCCGTGCGCGTCGCCGTTGATGACGAGCGAGCACGCGCCGCAGATGCCCTCGCGGCAGTCGTGGTCGAAGGCGACGGGGTCGTCGCCCTTGACGATGAGCTCTTCGTTGAGGGTGTCCAGCATCTCCAGGAAGGACATGTCGGACGAGATGCCGTCGACCTCGTAGGTGGACATGGCGCCTTCGGCGTCGGCGTGTCGCTGGCGCCAGACGCGCAGGGTGAGCTTCATGCGTAGCTCCGCTGAGTGGGGTGGACGTACTCGAAGACGAGGTCTTCCTTGTGGAGGGTGGGAGCCTCACCTGTGGCCGTGAACTCCCAGGCGGCGGCGTACGAGAACTCCTCGTCCACGCGCGCCGCCTCACCGTCCGGAGTCTGCGACTCCTCGCGGAAGTGGCCACCGCAGGACTCGGCGCGGTGCAGGGCGTCGAGGCACATCAGCTCGGCGAGCTCCAGGTAGTCGACGATGCGGTTCGCCTTCTCCAGGGACTGGTTGAACTCCTCGCCGGTGCCGGGCACCTTGATCCGGCGCCAGAACTCCTCGCGAATCTGCGGGATGCGCTCCAGCGCCTTGCGCAGACCCGTCTCCGTACGGGCCATGCCGCAGAACTCCCACATGAGCTCGCCGAGTTCACGGTGGAAGGAGTCGGGGGTGCGGTCGCCGTCGACGGCGAGAAGACGGGTGATGCGGTCCGTGGTCTCGTCCAACACCTCGCGTACGACGGGGTGTTCGTCGGTGACGGCGTCATGGTGCGGATTGCGGGCCAGGTAGTCGTTGATCGTGGACGGCAGCACGAAGTAGCCGTCGGCCAGTCCCTGCATCAGGGCGGAGGCGCCGAGGCGGTTCGCGCCGTGGTCGGAGAAGTTGGCCTCACCGACGGCGAACAGACCCGGGACGGTGGTCTGCAGGTCGTAGTCGACCCAGAGTCCGCCCATCGTGTAGTGCACGGCGGGATAGATCCGCATCGGCGTCTTGTACGGGTCCTCGTCGGTGATCCGCGCGTACATGTCGAAGAGGTTGCCGTACTTGGCCTCGACCGCCTTCTTGCCCATGCGCTTGATGGCGTCGGCGAAGTCGAGGTAGACGCCCTGACCGCCGGGGCCCACTCCCCTGCCCTCGTCGCACACGTTCTTCGCGGCGCGCGAGGCGATGTCGCGGGGCACGAGGTTGCCGAAGGAGGGGTAGATGCGCTCCAGGTAGTAGTCGCGCTCATCCTCGGGGATCTTGTTGGCCGGGCGGTCGTCACCCTGCGCCTTGGGGACCCAGATGCGGCCGTCGTTGCGCAGCGACTCGCTCATCAGCGTCAGCTTCGACTGGTGGTCGCCGGTGCGCGGGATGCACGTCGGGTGGATCTGTGTGAAGCAAGGGTTGGCGAAGTAGGCACCGCGCCGGTGCGCACGCCAGACGGCTGTGGCGTTGGAGTTCATGGCGTTCGTCGACAGGTAGAAGACGTTGCCGTAGCCGCCGGACGCCAGGACCACCGCGTCCGCGAAGTACGTCTCGATCTTGCCGGTGATCAGATCGCGCGCGACGATCCCGCGGGCCCGGCCGTCGACCACGATCACGTCGAGCATCTCGGTACGCGGGTGCATCTCCACGTTTCCCGCCGCGATCTGCCGGCTGAGTGCCTGGTAGGCGCCGAGCAGAAGCTGCTGGCCCGTCTGGCCGCGCGCGTAGAAGGTACGGGAGACCTGTACGCCGCCGAAGGAGCGGGTGTCGAGGAGGCCGCCGTACTCGCGGGCGAACGGCACGCCCTGGGCGACGCACTGGTCGATGATCTCCACGGAGATCTGCGCGAGGCGGTGGACGTTGGACTCGCGGGCTCGGAAGTCGCCGCCCTTGACCGTGTCGTAGAAGAGCCGGTGGACGGAGTCGCCGTCGTTGCGGTAGTTCTTCGCGGCGTTGATGCCGCCCTGCGCGGCGATCGAGTGGGCGCGGCGTGGTGAGTCCTGGTAGCAGAACTGCACGACGTGGTAGCCCTGTTCGGCGAGCGTGGCGCCCGCGGAGCCGCCCGCGAGGCCGGTGCCGACGACGATCACGGTGTGCTTGCGGCGGTTGGCGGGGTTGACCAGCTTGGCCTCGAAGCGGCGGGTGTCCCAGCGCTCGGCGACGGGACCGGCCGGGGCCTTGGTGTCGACGACCGGCTCTCCGGTCTCGTACTCGGCGTACTCACGGGAGGAATTCATCGGCTAGCTCACCACTCCGGTCATGACGGCCACGGGGACGACGACGAAGCCCGCTGTCAGGACGAGCGCGACGCCATTGGCGATGATCTTCAGGGCGCGGTCACGGGTCGCCCTGCCCGCGCCGAGGGTCTGCGCGGCGCTCCACAGGCCGTGGCGGACATGGAAGCCGAGGGCGGTGACGGCGACGATGTAGATGACGTTGCTGTACCACGTGGAGAACGTGTCGATGATGTTCTGGTACGGGTGCAGGTGCTCGTAGCCGCCCGGGTGCACGGTGCCGGTCGTCAGGTCCAGGATGTGCCAGACGATGAACAGGGCCAGGATGATCCCGCCCCAGCGCATCGTGCGCGTGGCGAAGCTCTTGCCCGCCTTCTTGTTGACGTACTTGGCGGGGCGCGCCCTGATGTCGCGGCGGCTGAGCTGGTACGCGGAGACGGCGTGTGCGACCACGGCGACGACGAGCACGACGCGGATCAGCCAGAGTGTCCACTCGTAGTGCATGAAGGGCTCGCCGACCGTGCGCAGCCAGTGGGCGTAGTGGTTGAGCTCCTCGGGCCCGAAGAAGATCTTCAGGTTCCCGATCATGTGGGCGATCAGGTAGAGCAGCATGATCAGGCCGCTCACCGCCATCACCGTCTTCTTGCCGACGGACGAGTCCCAGATCGTGCGCGTCATCGACGACCGTTTTCGGTCCGTCCGCGTTGCCAGAGCCATGGGACCGACGCTAAGGCCGAAAGTCCCGATCGGTCCAAGAGATGGTTCAGCTCATCTCGATAGCGAGTGGCTATCATCGGCCGTATCCTGCCGTGTATGCAGTTTCAGCAGCTCCTATACTTCGTCGCGGTGGCCGAGACCAGGCACTTCACCCGGGCCGCCGAGCAGGTGCACGTCTCGCAGCCCTCGCTCTCCCAGCAGGTCCGCGCCCTGGAGAAGGAGCTGGGCGCGGAGCTGTTCAGCAGGGCCCGCGGGAACATCGCGCTGACCGACGCGGGCGAGGCGCTCCTGCCGCTGGCCCGCCGGATCCTCGCGGACGCCGACACCGCCAGGATCGAGGTCCAGGAGCTGGCGCAGCTGCGCCGCGGCAGGATCCGTCTGGGGGCGACGCCCAGCGTCTGCACGGGCCTGCTGCCCGAGGTGCTTCGCGCCTTCCACGACCGGCACCCCGGCATCCAGCTCCTCCTGGAGGAGGGCGGCTCCCACGACCTTGTACGGGAACTGGCGCGCGGCGCCCTGGACTTGGCGATCGTCGTGCTTCCGCTGCCGTCGCCGTCCCCGGCTCTGACGACCGTGGAGCTGCTCCGCGAGGACCTGGTCGTGGTGTCGTCACCGGAGGCGCGGAAGTTCGGCGGCAGGTCGGTGCGAGTGGCCGATCTGCAACGGGAGCGGCTCGTGATGTTCCGGCACGGGTACGACCTGCGGGAGCTGACGGTCGCCGCCTGCCGGGCCGAGGGATTCGAGCCGGAGTTCGCGGTCGAGGGTGGCGAGATGGACGCGGTGCTCGGCTTCGTGCAGGCCGGGCTCGGGGTCGCGGTGGTACCCCGCATGGTGGCCGAGCGGGCCGGGCGGGGCCTGCGCATGACTCCGCTGGCCCGGCCCACCCTGCACCGCACGATCGCCCTCGCCCACCGCAGCGATGTGGCTCCGCCACGGGCTGCGCGGGAGCTGCAGCGGATGCTGTTGGAGCGGTAGGCGCTCCGGAGACGTGTTGAACGCGGGCCCGGTGGGGGCTGGGCGCGCAGTTCCCCGCGCCCCTTAAGGGGCGCTCACGGTGCCTGTCTGGGGATTCCTGACCGTCAGGCAGTACGTGCCCCCGGCCGGGTCCCGCATCACGATCCAGTGCGGGCCACGCCACACCGTCTCGGCGCCGAGCGCTTCGTGCCGGACGCGGTCCGCGTCGAGGTCGGAGCAGGAGAAGTCCGGGTGTGCCCCCGCGGGTCCGTCCTCGTCGAGGCGCTGCAACAGGATCCGGACGGGCAACGCCGGGGTCGGCTCCACGAGGTGGAACTCCGGGCGTGAACCCGGGCGGTCCGGCCACCCCGTGAAGGCGGGCCAGAAGGCCTTCTCCGCCTCCCACACCGCAGGCGGCACGTCCAGGCACACCTGGTCGAGGCGGCTCGTGGTGCCGTCCGCCGCGGCGAGCGGTTCGGGGCGTGTCCGCTCACCCTGCCACCGCACCACGCAGAACAGCTGTCCGCCCGGAGAGCGCAGGACCTCCAGGCCCTCCTCCGCGAAGACCGGGGCCGCTCCGAGCCCGCGGGCCTCGCTTGCCTTGGCGGCCACGTCCTCCACGGCGAAGTCGAGGTGAGCGCCGCCGGGGCCGTCGACGGCCTGCGCCTTGAGGCAGGCGTCGGCTCCGTCGGGAAGGAGCGTCACGAACTGGTCGTCGTCGCCGCGGAACGCGGAGAGCCGCGTCCCGGTGACCGCCGCCCAGAAGTCATGGGCCTTCGCGAACCGGTCCTTGGGCCGGTCCACGAAGGCGTACACCCACTGGATCACTCCGTCGGACATCTTCGTACTCCTCGTACTCCTCAGCTCACCGCGTCCGCCAGCGCCAGCTCGTGCAGCTGGTCCGGCGGGCCAGGCCGCGCGTAGTACCAGCCCTGCGCCGTGTCGCAACCCAACTCTCGCAGCTGATCCGCCTGCGCGCCCGTCTCGACGCCCTCCACCGTGACCGCGAGGTCCAGGCTGTGGGCGAGCGCGACGATCCCCTCGACGATCTTCAGGTCGACGGGGTCGGCGGGGAAGTGCTGCATGCCCTGCGTGAAGGAGCGGTCCAGCTTGAGGATGCTCACCGGCAGGCGGCGCAGGTTGGCGAGGTTCGAGTAGCCCGTGCCGAAGTCGTCCAGCGCGATGTCCACGCCCATCTCGGCCAGCCGTCGCAGCGGCTTGAGCAGGTCGTCGTCGGCGCCGATCAGCGCGGACTCGGTGACCTCCAGGCACAGGGCACCCGGTTCGAGCCCGACGCGCTCCAGGATCTCCACCGTGTCCGAGACCAGGCCGGGGTGGTTCAGCTGCATGGGCGAGAGGTTCACGTTCACGCGCAGCGGGCCCGCGTCCTTGTGCCGCGCCTTCCACGTGCGGGCCTGGCGTACCGATTCCTCCAGGACCCAGCGGCCGAGCGGCACGATCAGACCGGTGTGCTCGGCGAGCGGAATGAAGCGGTCCGGCCCGATGATGCCGTGCTGCGGGTGCAGCCACCGCACCAGCGCCTCGGCCCCGCGCACGCTGCCGTCGCCCAGGTGCACCAGGGGCTGGTACTCGATGAAGAACTCGCCACGCTCCAGGGCTGCGGGCAGCGCGGTGGTCAGGCCGTGCCGGGTGATGGCGCGGGCGTCGGCCTCGGGGTCGGCGAGCTCGAAGCGGTTGCCGCCCGCGGACTTCGCGCGGTACATCGTGATGTCCGCGCTGCGCAGCACCTCCGCCGCGCCGCGCTCCCCTGCCGGGCCCTCGACGATGCCGATGCTGCCGCGCACGGTCAGCTCGCGGCCCTCGACACGGATGGGCGTGGAGAGCGCGTGCATGATGCGGCCCGCGAGTTCGTCCACCTCGACCTCGGTGTCACGGCCGGTGGTCAGCGCCACGAACTCGTCGCCGCCGAGCCGCGCGACCATCTCGCCGGGCGCCGTGGCGCAGGACTGGAGCCGGTCGGCGACCTCGACGAGGAGCCGGTCGCCCGCCGCGTGGCCGAGGCTGTCGTTGACGGTCTTGAAGCCGTCGAGGTCGAGGTAGCAGAGCCCGAACCGTGCGCCGTCGCCCGCCGCGAGGGCCTTCTCCAGGCGCTCGAAGAACAGGGTGCGGTTGGGCAGGCCGGTCAGCGCGTCGTGCGTGGCCTCGTAGCGAAGGCGGAGGTTGAGCAGTCGCCGCTCGGTGGTGTCCTCCATCAACGCCAGTTGGTACTGCGGCACTCCGTCCGCGTCACGTAGCAGCGAGACGGTCAGATTGGTCCACAGGACGGTGCCGTCGGGCCGGTAGAAGGCCTTCTCCACGCGGTAGTGCTCGCGCTCCCCGCGCACCAGCTCGTCGTAGAGCTTCCATACGTGAGGGGAGTCGTCGGGGTGCGTCCAGTCCGCGACGTTGCGCCCGCGCAGCTGGTTCTCCAGGCCGCCGAACATGCGGATCAGCGCGTCGTTCACCTCGAGGACCGTGCCCGTGAGGTCGGCGATGCCGATGCCGATCGCCGCGCCGTGGAAGACGGCACGGAAGCGTGCCTCGCTGGCGTGCAGGGCTTCGGCGACGGCGCTGCGCGCGTTCAGGGCGGCCCGGGATATCGCCTCCTGCTCGATGAGGGTCCGCTCGCGAAGGGCTGCCGCGAAACCCGCGGCCACGGCGTGCTGCAGGCGCGCGCAGCGGGCCCGCAGCTCCTCCTGGGGCCCGTCGTCGCCGCAGTACAGGACGAGGTAGGCGTCCACGCAGTCGAGCGTGCGGCTCAGTGCCTCGGGGTCGGTGCAGTGCGTGCCGACGAGCGCGGCGCCGATCGCCTGGCCCTCGGCCGACTCGAAGATCCGCTCGTGCAGCGCGGCGCGCAACCTCCGTGCCAGCGGCACCAGTTGCTGCTCGAACTCGGGACGGGTCAGCGAGGTCGCCGTCACCGGGAAGATGGCACGGCTCCATATGGTGGCGAACCTGCGCACTCTGTCCTCGGGGCCGTCCGGTTCCCCGCTCATGCCTTGCGCCCCACGCCGGCGAACCCGGAGAAGGCGTACGGATCCTCCTCCTCGGGCGCGGTGTCGGGCCGCCAGCGCGGCATCGGCACGAGGCCGGGTTCCACCATGTCGTATCCCTCGAAGAACCGCGCGATCTCTTCGCGCGAGCGCATGATCAGTGGATTGCGGATGTCCTTGTAGACGCCGACGGCCTGACCGGCCTGCTCGGCGGGGATCGGCATCCCTTCGTACGAGGCGTGCGTGACGGCGATCAGGCTGCCGGGCGCGAGTGCGTCCCGCAGTTCGGCGACCGCTGTACAGGGATCGTACGCGTCCTCCACGAAATGCAGGACGGCGACGAGTAGAAGGGCGACGGGCCGGTCCAGGTCGAGCAGCTCCCCGACCTCCGAACTGCCCAGAATGTCCTGCGGTTTGCGCAGATCCGCGGCGACGACGGCTGCCTTGTCGTCACCGTCGAGCACGGCCCGGCTGTGCGCGACGGCGACCGCGTCGTGGTCGACGTAGACCACGCGGCTCTCCGGGTCCGCCCGCCGCGCGACCTCGTGGACGTTGCCGAAGGTGGGGATGCCCGAACCGATGTCGAGGAACTGGGTGATGCCCTCGTCCACGGCGAAGCGCACCGCTCGGCGCATGAAGGCACGATTCGCCTGCATGATCTTCGGCAGCCCCGGCATGTGCTCCATGGCCCGGCGGGCTGCTTCCCGGTCGACCTCGAAGTTGTGCGAACCGCCCAGGTAGTAGTCGTAGATGCGGGACACGCTGGGCATCGTGATGTCGATGCCCTGCGGGGCCCAGGCGGGACGCTCCATCAGGACTCCAAGACGTAGGCGAGACGAGCCGGTGTTCGAAGGTGAGGCTACTGATCGTCCGCCAAGGGAGCGAGTCAAAACGGAAATTGGGCGTCCGTTCTCGGTCACTGCCTGTGGCAAGTGCCGAATATCAACCCAAAGAACCGGTCCGTTCCTCCCCCGGGAGGGGGGAAAGGAACGGACCGGTAGACCGTACGCGAGGTTCTTCCGACTGACCTCCCTTCTGGCTGAGTTCTTCTTCGCACTTGCCCTTCGGCGCCGACTGCTTCTGTACCTCTATTTCCTGTACGTCTGTTTCCCGTACGTCTGCTTCCCGTACGTCTGCTTCTCGTACGTCTACTTCGGGGCGCCGACAGGCTTTCCGTCAGGGCCGGCGGCGTACCAAGTGCCGCCCACGCCCTGCCCGTTCGTGTCGCCGGGCTTCTTGTCGCCGGCGAAGGTGTACATCGGCCAGCAGTCGATCGTCTGCTGGCGCTGTCCGTCGGGGCGGTCGAAGACGACGAACCCCTTCTTGAGGATTCCCTTGGTGTCGTTCTTCTCGACGGGCGGAACCACCGGCCACTTCTCCAGGCAGGCGCCGGTGCACGCGGACTTCATCGGCCAGGCGGAGTCCTTGGTGAAGCGGTAGACGGTCATGCCGTTCTTGTCGACGACGATCTCTCCGAGCTCGGGGTCCTTGCGGGTGGAGAGCCCCGCGGGGTCGACGGGTGCGGTCTCGGCCGGGGGTTCGGCCTCGTCGGCGGCGGGCGCTGCCTTCTTGCCGTCGGGGGCAGCCGCGTACCAAGTGCCGCCCACGCCCTGCCCCTTGGCGTCGCCCGCCTTGGTGTCCTTGGCGTAGCGGTACATCGGCCAGCCGTCGATGGTCAGCTGCTTGCTGCCGTCGGAGCGGGTGACCTCGCCGAGCAGGGACTTGTCCACGCCGGGCGGGGGCGCCGCGCCCTCGGGGGACGCGACGGGCCACGTCGTGGCGCAGGCGCCGTCGCAGTTCGACTTGGGGGGCTGGGCGGTGTCCTTGTCGAAGCGGTAGAGCGTGCGGCCCTCGCTGTCGGTGACGACCTTGCCGAGCTTCTTGCTGTCCCAGACGGCGAGTTGACCTGCGGCTTTCGCCTTGCCCGCGCCTTCCTTCGCGTCGCCGGTGTCGGCGCCGTATCCGTCACCCGCCCCGTACCCGTCCGACTTGGCCGGGGCCTGGTTGCCCACGTTCTGTCCGTTCGGCGACTGGTCCCCCTTCTCCTGACCGCACGCCGTCGTCAGCGCCAGCATGGCCGCAGCTGTCGCTACGAGTGAGGCGCTCCGCCAGGTCTTCATCTGTAACTCCCGCGTTGCTTGGGGTATCGCGCCGCTGAGTGCGTCACGCATGGCCCTAGGTACGGGTGGGGACGGCCGGTGCGTTCAACCGGCGGTCAAGATTCTTTTGTTCGTCAAGCTCACGCCCGGCGTCTCCTCCCTTCGGGTCACAAGAGGGCGGCTTCGGCGTGGCAGGGCGACACGCTGCCCATGATCCCTGACGTGTATGGATCCATGAGGGCCTCGTCCGGCCTGGTCACACGCTTACCGGCGCTGCTGGTACTGGCATGGCTGCTCGGTGCGCCGGCGGCTGCCGCGGTACCGGCCACCGCCTTCGCCGCGGCGCCGTCGGTCGCGCCCGCGGCACTCGCCGTGGCGCCCGCCGTCGCGCCCGCCGACAACTGCGGCTACGCCTCGATCGGTGACGGTTCCGGCGGTGACGCCGTGGCTGTCGCGGGTGACGGAGTGGTCTGCAGAGCGGGCCCCACGCGCCGCCCGAAGCCTCCGCCTCCGCCGCCTCCACCACCTCCGCCGCCGCCCGCTCCGGCGCCGCCGCCTCCGCCTCGTCCGGAGCCACCGGCGCCCGAGCCGCCGCCTCCCCCGCCGCCACCGCCACCGGCGGCGCGCCCGGCTCCTCCTGAGCCCGCGCCGCCACCGCCGCCACCGCCGCCGCCGAGCCCGAAGCCGACTCCCACCGATCCCCCCAAGGTCACGCCGAAGCCGGTGAGTTACCCCGCTTACCGCGCCGCGCCCCGCAGGACGCCGCCCCGCAGCGGCCCGTCCCTGGTCTCGCTCACCCTGCTCATCACCGCGCCCGCGGTGCTCGCCGTCGCCGCGCTGCGGCCTCGCTGACCGTCGGAGGTCCCATGTCGGAATGGCTTGTTCTCACCCTCGCGATGGCGGCCGCGTGTGGCGTCGTCCTCGTCGTCACCTTCCTGCGGCACCGCAGGACGAGCCCGGATTACGACGCTTCGGAGACTCCGGACGTCATCGAGTACATGACGATGATGATCGGCGTGGTGTACGCGATCGTCCTCGGTCTCGCCATCGCCGGTGTCTGGGAGGCCCGCAGCGTCGCCCAGGACCATGTCCACAGCGAGGCCCAGGCGTTGCACGAGGTGTCGGAGCGTGCGCGGGTCTATCCGGCCGACGTCCGCGAACGCATCCGTACGGACGTGGAGGCCTACGTCAGCCACGTCGTCACCACCGAATGGGACGTCATGGCTGACCGGGGCGAACTCACCGACCGCGGCAGTCAACTCCTCGCCCGCGTACGCCATGACGTCACCGATTACCACCCCAAGTCCGACTTCGAGGCGCAGGCCTACCAGCCGCTGGTCGACGCGGTCGCGGCTGTCGCCGACGCGCGCAGCTCCCGGGGTGACAGCGCCGGGGCCACGATGCCAGGGGTGGTCTGGTTCGGGCTCATCACGGGCGGTCTCGTCACCGTCGGCATGATCTTCGCCCTGCAGATCCGCCGCACTCCGCGTGAGCTCATCCTCGCGGGGCTGTTCTCGGCCTTGATCGCGTTCCTGCTCTTCCTCATCTGGGACTTCGACGCCCCGTACAGCCGCGGCATGGCGGCCACTCCCGAGCCGTTCCGCGAGCTCTTCGGCGATCTCGGGAAATGAGCAGAGCGAGGCCCCGCCCGCCCGGTTCGGGCGGGGCCCGCCGCACCGCCGTCCGGTGCGGCACAGTTGGGCCATGGAAATCTTCGAACCCACCCGTGCCGCGGCGGAGTTGGTGCAGGCGCAGCACCCTGACGCACTGGCGGCGTTTCTCGGTGGGAGCGCGGTGACGGCACGGCGTACCCCGTACTCCGATCTGGATGTCGTGGTGGTGCTGGCCGGCGAGCAGGAGCCGTCCCGCTCCAGCCTGCGTTTCGGCGCGTGGCCGGCCGAGGTGTACGTGCACAGCGAGGCGAGCTGGTGGTGGTTCGTGCGCAGGGAGATTCCGCAGCGGAGCTCGCCGTTGTTGTCGATGTGCGCCGACGGTGTCGTGATCGTGGACCGGGACGGTACGGGCGCCAGGCTGCAGGACAGCGCACGGGAGTTGATGGTGGCGGGGCCGCCGGAGGTGACCGCGGGGGAACTCGAGGACCGGCGCTACGCACTCACCGACCTCCTCGACGACCTGGCCGGGTGCACGCACGTCGGCGAGCGCCTGTTCATCACCACCGAGATCGCCCGGCGGCTCGGCGAGTTCGTCCTCCTGCGTACGGGGGCGTGGCTGGGCGGCGGAAAGTGGCTGGCGCGGCGCGCGGACGAGGTGCGGCCGGGCTTCTCCGCCGAGCTCGAAGCGGTGACTCGGGAGGCTCTGGAGGGCAGGACCTCGGGTCTCGTCGCGCTGGTGGACGAGGTGCTCGCGCCGTCCGGCGGGCGCCTCTGGGAGGGCTACCGCCGTAGCGGGTACCCCGGCTCCGCGCCACCGGCTTCGCACGCAGGTCCGTAAACCGTGCTGCGCGGCGGCTCCGTGCGGCGCACTCTTGGGGCATGACCTGGCAGACACCGATCATCGTCCACCCGCCCGCCGCCGACGGCGGACGGCGGATCACCGTGCGCGGGCAGGCCGTCGGCGTCGCGCGCGACGACCGCGACCTGGTGGAGTTCCTGCGCCGCGCGGGCCTCGGCGACGCCGACATGGCCCTGGACGACCCCCACCTGGTGGAGTGGCGCGGCGGCGGGGCACATGTATGGGACAAGGACTCCTGAGCCACCCCGCTCCGGGCGGTGGACCCACCGCCGGGCCGAACTGACGCTCGGGAAGCGCCAGTTGGACGCGGCCATCCGGTGTCGCCGGACAGGCGGGCGCATCAGGAGCATCAAATGCCGAGGGGCGTGCGCCGTGCTTCGGTGGTCGACGGGCCACCTCGGTGCGGGGTGGTCACCTTGTCTCCCGGGGGGGGGTGAGGTTGCTGGATGTTGCCCTGGCGTTCGCCTCGCGTCGTGGGGGCTCCGTTGAGGCTGGCTGGCGGCGCCGGGTGCGTGCTGCGACTGCGAAACAACGGCCATGCGCCGAGCAACGCAGGTGAGTACTCCCCAGCGACCCCGTAGACCGTCGCAGCAACCACCGGCCGGCCAGCTACGCCGGCGACAGCCGGCTTCGCCCCCGGGCGTCCAGCCCCCTCGTCGACTCGCCCGAGGCGAAGCGGTCGCCCCCCTCCGGCACCGGAACGGTGACCCTCACCCCCACTCCGAGCCGGCCCGCCCCATCTACACCCCACCCCCCCACGCACCCCCGAACCCACCCCACGACACCCCGCGCCGTTCCCCTGTCCGGCCCACACCGTTGCCCCGTTCGCGCGACTGGCGTCGCGGGTGGGGTGGGGGCTGCTTAGCGTTCTGGCATCGAGGTGCATACCAGGTGAAAGCGGAAGAAGGTCCGCGGCTGCTCCTCGGGGACCCGGAGGAATCATCATGCGCGCGATACGCGTCGCCTCGGCCGCTCTTCTCGCCGCCGGCACCCTGACCCTCACCGCCGCCGGCGCCACCCCCGCCTTCGCGGACGAGAACGACACGAACAACAACATCACTTCGTTCGGCTTCCGCGTCGAGCCGTCCACCATCGCCGCAGGCGGCCAGGTCACCCTCAGCGTGGACGGCTGCGAGGGGAACACGACCGTCACCTCCGGCGTCTTCAACGACGCCCAGATACCCCAGGGTCAGCAGTCGACCACCGCGACCGTCTTCGAGGACGCCAAGCCGGGCGCGATGTACGAGGTGACCTTCGACTGCAAGGGCGAGAAGGGGACGACGGACCTCACCATCGCCACGGGCCGCCCCACCCACCAGCCCACGCACCACCCCACCCACCATCCGACCGCCCCGGTCCGCCACGGAGTCAAGGCCGGCACCGGCGGTAGCCTCGGCGGGCTCGATCTGCATGAGATCGCCCTCGGCGGCGCCCTGATCGTGGGGACGATCGGCACCGCGTACTACAGGACGCGTCGCCGCACCGAGGACGGCAACGGCAACGGCAACTCCTGACACCCGTGCCCCTCTCCCAGTCGCAAAGTCGCCGCCCGGACATCCCGCTGTGCTCAGCGGGGCGTCCGGGCGGTGGCATGCGGGTGGCATGCGGGTGGGTACGAACCGCCGCCCGGCCGGCGCGGAAGGGGGGCGCGCCGGCCAGGAAGGCGGAACGGTTCACACCCGACGTGCGGGCAACCCGACGTGCGAGTGACGGGCGTGCCGGTGACGGGAGCGTGCGGTCAGAGGCCGCGTCCCGCGTTCTCCGAGCGGCGGCGCATCCAGAACACCCCGCCGCCGACCAGGGCGACCGCCACCAGCGCCCCACCGATCGCCATGTCGGTGCCGGTCGCCCCGGCGTTGCTGCTGCCGCCGAGACCACCGCGGACCCCGCCGTGGATGACGGTGAACGCGTCGGGCTTGGTGAGGGTCTTGCCGCCGCAGTGCACGGTGATGCTGTGCGCCCCGGGGCTCGCGTGGTGGTAGACCATGGGATTCGCGCTGGCCGTGCCGCCGCCCATGGTCCGCAGCTTCGTGTCGGGGAAGGCGTTCGACGTGACCTTGCTGCCAGGGGTGTGGCAGGCCGTGCCGTCGACCGTGACCGTCAGCTGTCCCCCGCGGGGGATCACGCTCGGCATGGCGACGATGTTGGACGGATCGGCCCAGGCCGATGCCGTCGGGGCGGCGAGGCCGACGACGGCACCCGCGGTGACGGCGACCGCGAGGGCACGAGTGGTGCGCATACGAGAAGTACGCATGTGATTCCTCCGCGGAAGACGCCCCGGGGTAACCGTCCCCGGTCGATCGGCGAGAGCGCCTCCCAAACAGACCCTCAGTTGCCCTGCACAGACCCGCATTTCGACGCTCGGCCGTCCTGGTGAGGCGACACGCCGAAGCGCGAACGCAACTGCGGATATTGCCGCAGGTCACGGACCGTCAGAAAATTCCTGCGGACCACGACTCATATGGCGCATGCCCGGTATGGGCGCCACCCGTTCGCTCCCGCTCTGTCGCCCGTCGCGTGCGCCGCGCTTAGCGTTCTTGTACGCGCAACGGACGCGGTTCGAATGCCGCGTTGAGAGGGGATCAGAGAATGCCTTCGTCCCAGCCGGCCGATGAAGAGGAACCGCAGCGGAAGCGCGCGCCGTGGGGCGCGATGGCGCTTGTCCTGCTGACGGGCCTCGCGCTGATCCGGAATGGCTCAGGGGAGTTCGACGTGGGTCCGCCCCAGCCCGCGTCGGCCGCCGCGGCGGACCGGGCCCCTGAGGGGAAGGTCGTCGCGCCGCTGACCTTCTCCCCCGCCGAGCGCGTGGGGATCAAGGGCATCCGGGTGGACGCGCCGGTCATGCCGGTCGGGCTCGACGAGGACGGCTGGGTGGACGCGCCGCCGCCGGAGGACCCGAACCTCGCCGGCTGGTTCACCGGTGCCGTCTCGCCGGGTGAGAAGGGCACGTCGGTGATCGTCGGCCACGTGGACAACCAGCAGGGTCCCGCCGTCTTCTACGGCCTTGGCTCGCTGGAAAAGGGGCATCGCGTCGAAATCCTGCGCAGGGACCGCAAGACCGCGGTTTTCGAGATCTACGGAATCGAAGTGTTCGAGAAGAACAATTTCCCGGGCAGTCGCGTGTACAGCGACAAGGGGGCCCCGGAACTGCGCGTCATCACCTGCGGCGGCGGTTTCTCCAAGCGGTCCGGTTACGACGGGAACGTCGTCGCTTTCGCCCGCCTGGTGGACGTGCGCTGACGACGAAGGCGTCGGCGGAACACGGTGGCACCGGGCGGGCGAAACACGCTCCTACGTTCCGTAGCGGCTCGGCACGGTGAGCCGGTAGCCCCCGTCGATGAGTTCGGGCAGATACGTCCGCAGGGCCTCGACACTCTGGGAACGGTCGCCGCCCGCGTCGTGCGAGAGCACCACGACTCCGGGCCCCGCACCGGCCCGTACGCGCCGGATGATCGAGGCGGTGCCCGGCTCGGTCCAGTCCAGGGTGTCCACGGTCCAGGCGAGCGGCTCCATGCCCAGGTCGGCGCCGAGCTGGAAGGCGTTGCGGTTCCAGGCCCCGTAGGGGGCGCGGAACCAGGCGGGGGGTTCGCCCACGGCGTCCTCGACGACCTCGCAGGTGCGCTCGATCTCCTCGCGCATCGCGCTCCGGCTCATCTTCGGGAGCAGCGGATGTGTCCAGGTGTGGTTGCCGATCAGATGCCCGTCGCCGGCCATCTCACGCAGCAGATCCTTGTTGTCGACGGCCATCTCGCCGCAGACGAAGAACGTCGCGTGGACGTCGTACTCGCGCAGGGTGCGCAGGATGCCCGGTGTGTAGCGGGGGTCCGGGCCGTCGTCGAAGGTCAGGAACATGCTGCGGCCCTGTCCGTCCATGCGCAGGATCGGCTTCCTGCGGACGCGGGGCAGGGCGCGCGCGGCGTGCGGCGGGCCCTGGCCCGCCATGGGCTGCAGGCGGTACGCGGAGGGCTTGAGGGCGCGTGCGGCGGGCGGGCCACCGGCCGCCGCACCGCTGGAAGCCGTGGGCCTCGGGGTCGTCGGCCGCTCCGTGCCGGAACACCCCGCGGCCGCGGCCAGACCGAAGACAGTGGCGGCGCGCAGGAGTGCGCGCCGCCCTGGAGTCATCTGATCCTTTTTCATTACTAATCCGTCGCATGGCGGAAGGCCGGGGAGGACCAGCAACACCACGGCGGGCCTTGAAAGCACCCGATGGGACCAGCAGAACCGAGGAGCGACGGGAGGGGATGGACGGGAGGGAATCAGCGGCGGCGGACGAGCGGGAAGGGCAGCGTCTCGCGGATGGTCAGGCCGGTGAGGAACATGACGAGCCGGTCGACGCCGATGCCGAGCCCGCCGGTGGGCGGCATCGCGTACTCCAGGGCGTCGAGGAAGTCCTCGTCCAGCTCCATCGCCTCCGGGTCTCCCCCGGCGGCGAGCAGCGACTGCGCGGTGAGGCGGCGCCGCTGCTCGACGGGGTCGGTCAACTCCGAGTAGGCCGTGCCCAGTTCGGTCCCGAAGGCGACCAGGTCCCAGCGTTCGGCCAGGCGTGGATCGGTGCGGTGCTGCCGGGTCAGCGGGGAGACGTCGGTCGGGAAGTCCTTGTAGAAGGTGGGCAGCTGTGTCTTCTCCTCGACAAGCCGCTCGTACATCTCCAGGACGACGTCTCCGCGGCCGTCGTCGGGCTTGTACGGGACGTGCGCGCGGTCGCAGAGCTGGTGCAGCCGCGGGAGCGGGGTGTCCGCGTCGACCTCGTCGCCGAGGGCTTCGGAGATCGCGCCGTAGACGGTCTTGACCGGCCAGGGGCCGGAGATGTCGTGCTCGGTGAGCCGCCCGTCCGCGTCCGCCTTGCGGGCGACGGGTGAGCCGAAGGCGGCGGTGGCGGCGCCCTGGATGAGCTCGCGGGTGAGGTCGAGCATGACGTCGTAGTCGGCGAACGCCTGGTAGGCCTCCAGCATCGTGAACTCGGGGTTGTGCTTGTACGAGACGCCTTCGTTGCGGAAGGTGCGGCCCATCTCGAAGACCTTCTCCATGCCACCGACGCAGAGCCGCTTCAGATACAGCTCGGGTGCGATGCGCAGATAGAGGTCGAGGTCGTAGGCGTTGATGTGGGTGGTGAAGGGGCGGGCGTTGGCGCCGCCGTGGATCTGCTGGAGCATCGGGGTCTCGACCTCCAGGTAGCCGCGGTCCAAAAGCCCCTGGCGCAGGGCCTGTACGGCGGTGGAGCGGGCCCGGACGACGTCGCGGGTGCCGGGGCTCGCGACCAGGTCGAGGTAGCGGCGGCGGACCTTGGCCTCGGGGTCGGCGAGGCCGCGGCGCTTGTCGGGCAGCGGGCGCAGGCACTTGCCGGTGAGCTGCCAGCCGGTGACGAAGACGGTGAGCTCGCCCTTGTCGCTGGCGCCGACCGTGCCGGTGGCGGTGATGTGGTCGCCGATGTCGGTTCCCGAGGCGAAGCTCTTCAGGACGCCGGCCCCCGACCGGTCGCGGGTCAGGGCGAGTTGGCGGTCGCCCGACCAGTCGCGCAGGACGGCGAAGACGACCCCGCCGAAGTCGCGTACGAGCATGACGCGTCCCGCGACCGTGACCTCCTCCCCCGCCAGGGCGGGTGTCACGTCGGCGAGGGTGTGGGTGCGCGGCGGGATGCCCACGGGGTAGGGGTCGACGCCGTCGGCGCGCAGCCCGTCGAGCTTGCGGTGGCGGATGCGGACCTGGTCGGAGAGCGCGGCCAAGGGGCCGGCGTCCGTGGCATCCCCGTGGCCCGCGAGGCCGAGGGCGGAGATCGGTGGCAGGCCCGCCGTACTGGTGGGCTTGGTGACGGCCTTGGAGCGTCGGCCCTTGCCCCAGAGCTTGCGCAGCGAGGGCACGGATACGAAGCCTTCGGCGATGCCCGACGCGAGGCTGATCCGGGCGAGGGCGCCCGCGTCTCCGTAACAGATGAAGCGCGGGTACCACTCGGGGTGGTACTTCGCGTTGGAGCGGTAGAGCGCTTCGAGCTGCCACCACTTGGAGAAGAAGAGCAGCAGCTTGCGCCACAGCCGCAGGACGGGTCCTGCTCCGATGCGGGCGCCTTCCTCGAAGACCGAGCGGAACACGGCGAAGTTCAGGGAGATGCGGCGCACCCCGAACTTGCCCGCGCCCGCGCAGAGTTCGGCGACCATGAACTCCATGACGCCGTTGGGCGCGGTGGCCCGGTCGCGGCGCATCAGGTCCAGGGAGATGCCGTCCTTGCCCCAGGGGACGAGGGAGAGCAGGGCGATGAGCCGGCCGTCGGCGTCGAGGGCCTCGACGAGCAGGCAGTCGCCGTCCTCGGGGTCGCCGAGGCGGTCGAGCGCCATGGAGAAGCCGCGCTCGGTCTCGGTGTCCCGCCAGGCGTCCGCCTTGTCGACGATCGCCTCCATCTCCTCGTCGGTGAGGGTGGAGTGGCGGCGGATGCGGGTGGTGGCGCCGGTGCGGCGGACGCGGTTCACCGCCTGGCGTGTGACGCGCATGTCACGGCCGTCCAGATCGAAGCCCGCGACATGCAGGATCGCCTCGTCGCCGAGCTGGAGCGCGCCGAGCCCGGAGCGGGCGTACGCGGTGGCGCCCTCCTCGGAGGCGCCCATGACGGCGGGCGCCCAGGCGTACTGCCGGGCCACGTCCAGCCAGGCGCCGATCGCGTGCGGCCAGGCCTCACGGTCGCCCACCGGGTCGCCACTGGCCAGGCAGACGCCGGCCTCGACACGGTAGGTGACGGCGGCCTTGCCGCTGGGCGAGAAGACGACGGCCTTGTCGCGCCGGGTGGCGAAGTAGCCGAGGGAGTCCTGGGCGCCGTATGTGCCGAGGAGTGCGCGGATGCGGGGTTCCTCGTCGCCGTGCAGGGCGGCTTCCATGCGCTGGGAGCGGAAGAGCGTGGCGGCGGCGTTCAGGAGGGCGAGGGCGCCGAGGAGGCCGAGCCAGAAGTGCAGGGCGCGCGGGGGCCTGCCGCCGAAGTCATGGCCGGTGACGAGCCCGCCACAGACACGGTTCGCCGCCCACGGCAGGGCCTCGCCGCGCGGCAACGTACCCGGGAAGAGCGCGACGAGCCCCCAGCCGACCAGGATCGCCACAGCGAGGCCCGCGACGAGCACGAGGACGGCCCGCCGGACGGCGCCGCGGCGGGAGTCCGCGGAGAACTCCTTGCGGGCCAGGACCAGGAGGGCGAAGGCGACACCGCAGACGATCAGCGAGGGGAGCGAGTCCGCCCAGAAACCCAGGGCGATACCGAGCACGTCGAAGGCGAGGAGCAGCCCCAGATAGACGATGACCAGCCACCATGCGACCTTCTTGCGGGCCGCTGTGGCCGCGGCGAGAAGGAAGAGGAAGACGGCGTACGCGAGGTTGGGGCTGACCGGGACCGTGAGCAGGTCGAGGACGCGGACCACCGGGCGCAGGAGGTGGCGCAGCGGGGCGATGACCGCGAGGATCGCGCAGAAGAGACCGAGGGCGCCGAAGAAGGTGGCGAACCCTTCCGGCACCCGTCTGAGGAAGCGGTCGCTCGCGCCCTGCGGTCGCGCGGTCCTCGGGCTCTCCACGCTGGTGCTCATGGATCGACCCTAGGAAGGGTCGGCCGGTGCCGCCCGTCGAGCGGGAGCGGGGTCGCACGTCGGGAGGGTGCGCGCGGCTCCGCGAGCGGGAGCGGGATCGCACGTCGGGAGGGTCCGCGCGGCTCGGCGAGCAGGTGCGTGCGGCTCGGCGAGCAGGTGCGTGCCGCCCCGGCCGTGGGCGCCCTCAACGGGAACGGCGCTCTCCGTTAACCTCTCGGCTGTGACTGAAGACCACTCCCACCAGTTCGAACGCGGCACCGACGGCCCGAAGGTGATCGTCGTCGGAGTCGATGGCTCGGACTCCTCGCTCAGGGCCGCGGCATATGCCGGAGGCCTTGCCCGGCGCCAGCGTGCCCTGCTCGCCGTCGTCTACATCCAGCCGGTGATGGCCGCGGGCGCCGCGCTGGGCGCCCCGGTGGCCGAGGCGACCGACGAGATCGCCGAGTCTCTGATCACCGAGATCAGAGACGCGGCCGAGCGGGTGAAGGACATATTCGACGTCCGCTGGGAGTTCCACACTTTCCGCGGCGACCCGTACAGCGGTCTGGTCACCGCGGCCGACGACCTCAAGGCGGACGCCGTGGTCGTCGGCGCCTCCGAGCAGGCGGGCCACCGGATCGTCGGTTCGGTCGCCGTGCGCCTCGTCAAGGCGGGCCGCTGGCCGGTCACCGTGGTTCCGTAGGTCCGTCACCGCGGTTCCGTAGCCCACAGCCGCCAGACTGCTGAACCGGCACACCTTCGAGGGGTGTGGCGTCTTCCGTCATGCTCACGCCTGCGCCATCATGATCCGCCATCAGCCGACCGACGTCCGCGAGAAGGTGGAGCTCATGGCGGGACTCCGGATGGGGCACGGCGTCATGCGCCGCAAGCCCATCGAACACATCGACGAGACAGAGGCCGGAGCGGAGGGCGGGCTCTCCCGCTCGCTCGGTCTCTGGCAGCTCACCGCGATCGGCGTCGGCGGCATCATCGGCGCCGGCATCTTCACCCTCGCCGGGACGGTGGCCAACGGCACGGCCGGGCCCGCCGTCCTCATCTCCTTCCTCATCGCCGGAATCGCGAGCGCGGCGGCGGCCTTCTCGTACGCCGAGTTCGCGGGCCTCATCCCGAAGGCGGGGTCGGCTTACACCTACGGCTATGTGGTGCTCGGCGAGCTCACGGGCTGGTTCATCGGCTGGGACCTGCTCCTGGAGTACACGGCGATCGTGGCGGTGGTCGCGATCGGCATCTCCGGCTATTTCAACTTCCTGCTCGAGGACATGGGCGCCTCGCTGCCCACCTGGATGCTGGGCGCGCCGGGCACGGGCGACGGCCACAAGGTGGACCTGTTCGCCGCGGTGCTGTGCCTGCTCATCGCCTATCTGCTGACGCTCGGCATCAAGAACGCCGCACGCTTCGAGATGGTCGTGGTCGTCCTCAAGGTCATCGTCGTCCTCGTGGTGATCGCGGTCGGGTTCTTCCACATCAACACCGGGAACTACGAGCCGTTCTTCCCCTTCGGCGTCAGCGGTGCGTTCACGGGCGCGGCCACGGTCTTCTTCGCCGTGTTCGGCTACGACGCCATGAGCACCGCCGCCGAGGAGTCCAAGGACGCACAGCGCCACATGCCGAAGGCGATCCTCTACTCGCTCGCGATCTCGATGGTCCTGTACGTCCTGGCCTGCCTCGTCCTCACGGGCATGCAGGGCTACAAGGACATCGACCCGGAGAGCGGGTTCTCCACCGCTTTCAAGTCGGTGGGCCTCGGCGGTCTCGCCGATGTCATCGCCGTCGGCGCGATCATCGGCATCCTCACCGTGATGTTCACCTTCATGCTGGGCGTCACGCGCGTCTGGTTCAGCATGTCGCGTGACGGGCTGCTGCCGAAGTGGTTCGCCAAGACGCACAAGACCCGGCACGTGCCGACCCGGGTGACGTGGATCGTCGGGTTCGCCTCGGCCGCCATCGCTGGTTTCCTGCCGATCGGCGAGGCGGCCGAACTGACCAACATCGGCATCCTGTTGGCGTTCATCGTGGTCTGCGTCGCGGTGATCGTGCTGCGCTACAAGCAGCCCGACCTGCCGCGTTCGTTCCGCTGTCCCTGGATGCCGGTGGTGCCCGCCATCGGGGTCGTCTTCTCCATCTGGCTGATCACGTTCCTGCAGTGGCAGACGTGGGCGCGGTTCGCGGTGTGGTTCGCGGTCGGTCTTGTCATCTACTTCGCTTACTCGTATCGGAAGTCGGAGTTGGCGAAGACCGACCGCGTTCCCTAGGGGGCCGCTCAGGCTGCGCTCTCGATGGACTTCTGGAATTCCCGCGCCATCTGCTCCAGGCCCTTGCTCTTCCACTCGGCCCAGAAGGGCTTCCACTCGCTCAGCTTCTTACGGCCGCTGACGATGTCGTTGACGAGGTCGGTCGCCTCCGTCGACATGCGGCCGTAGTGCTGGGTGTAGGCATCCGAGTAATGGCCGACGACCGGGTTCTGGATGGCGGTCTCGATGAGCTTCTGCTCGGCGGCGTACACGTCCTTGACGTCCTGGGCACGGTCGGTGCCCGGGAACGTCGACGCGACGAGCGCGAACGGTGAGGTGGTCGCCGTGGTCAGTCCGCTGAAGAGACCCTCGACCTGCTGCTTGCCCTGCTTGGAACGCTCCGGGAAGCCGTTCTTGTCGTAGCGGAAGTCCTCGCCCTCGGTGCCGAATTCGAGGAACTCCCGCTCGGTGGTGCCGAAGGGCGCGGCCAGGTAGTTGAGCACGCCGAGCAGCATGCGTACGCGCTTCTCGTCGCCCTTCTTGATGGCGGTGTAGCCGATCGTGCCGAGGTGGTAGTGGTGCTTCGGCTTGTTGCCGCCGGCGCCGAACGGGATCAGGATCTCGGCGGCCTGCTCGGGATCCTGAACACGGGAGTCCTTCCGCGCGTTGAACGGGTTCGCGAACACACAGGCCCCGATCGCCCCCTGCGCCATCTTCGTGTACGCGTCCGCCATCTTGGGGTTGCCGGGGTAGAAGACCCCGGCCTTCTTCAGCTTGAGCAAGAAGTTGAGGGCTTCCGTGTACTCGTCGGTCTCCTGGAACCAGGTGAGCGAACCATCCTTGTTCTGCCGCCACTTGTTGGGAGCCCCGAAGCACTGGCTCATGACGCTGGCCGCATTGACGTAGATCGGCTCCAGGGCCCAGACCTTGCCGCCCGTGACCTCCTTGCACTTGGCGAGGAACTCATCGGGACTGCTCGCCGCGAGGCCGTCCGCCTTCTCCCAGACCTTGGGATTGCCGCCGTAGACCTGGCCGAAGGCCGGGTACGGGCTCGGGGCGCCCCAGATCTTGCCGTTGACGACCGCGGTCTTCCAGTGCTCGGGAGTCATCGCGGCAAGGTTCGGATAGTCCTTCACCGCGTCCCCGGAGACGTACTCGGTGATGTCCGCACACTTGGCCTCAAGCAGCTCGGCGATGTGCTGGATTCCCTGGTTGGGCGGTATCCAGAGCAGGTCGGGCAAGTTGCCGCCCGCGATGGTCGCGGAGAATTTCTCCTCGTAGCCAGGGTCGGTGCCCAGGATCGCCGTGAGGTCGACGCCGAGCTCCTTGTTGACCTTCTTCCAGTACGCGTTGGAGTCCTTGGGCAGCGGCGGCTGCGTCCAGATCTCCGTCAGCATCGTGATCTTCGAGCCGTCACCGGGAGTCTTCGGGACGCTGCGCACCAGGTCCTTGGGGTACGAGAGGAACCCCGCCGACAACCCCTTCGCGTTCGGCGGCAGATCGGGCTTGACCTTGGTGAAGGGGACGTACGAAGGCAGCTTCACCTTCGACGACGCCGCCTCGCCCGTCTTCTTCGCACCCGAGCCGCAGCCCGTCAGGGAGGTGGCCGCCGCGCCCGCCGCGACCGCGGTCGAGAGGCTGAGGAAAGTGCGTCGGGACATGCCTGTCATGGGAATCTCCGCAAAGGGTGTCAGGGAGCGAGAAGTTTCCGGGAACGGGAAAGGGAGTTCAGCCCTTGATGGCGCCGGTGAGCACGCCCTTGGTGAAGTACTTCTGCAGGAACGGGTAGAGCAGCAGGATCGGGATGAGCGCGATCATGACGACGGCCATCGAGATCGACTGCTGCGGCGGCATGTGGCTGACGCCCAGCTGGTCGCCCGAGATGGACTTGCCCTGGACGACGTACGTGCGCAGGACCAGCTGGATGGGCCACTTGCCGGAGTCGTTGAGGTAGAGCATGGCGTTGAAGAACGCGTTCCAGTACGTCACCGCGTAGAAGAGACCGACGACGGCTACGACGCCCTTGGAGAGCGGAAGGACGATACGGGTCAGGATCCGCCAGTCGCCCGCGCCGTCGATCCGCGCCGCCTGGTAGAGCTCCTCGGGGATGTTCATGAAGAACGCGCGCAGGACGACGAGGTTGAAGGCGTTGATCATGACCGGGAGGATCAACGACCAGTAGGAGTCGAGGAGTCCGAGCTCCTTGACCACCACGTACATGGGCACCATGCCCGGCACGAAGAGGAGCGTGAAGAGAACGAGCAAAAGGATCGGCTTGCTGCCGGGGACGCCGCGTTTGCTGAGGCCGTACGCGAGCCCGATCGTCGTCAGGAGCGAGAGTGCCGTGCCGACGAGCGTGATCAGGACGCTGACGACGACGGCTCGGGAGACGATGCCACCGGAGAGGATCGTCTCGTACGCCTCCAGGGTCGGGTCCGTGGGGAAGAGCACGAAGCCGCCCGCTTCGGTGATCTCCTCGCGGGAGGCGAGGCTCGTGGAGAGGACCGTGAGGAAGGGCAGGATCATCACGGCGCAGATGACGGTGATGACGACGGCCTTGGCGGCCGAGCCGATCTTCGTCGGCGGCTCTTCCCAGGCGGGCCGCTCCTCGCGGGGCCGTTGCCCGCGGGGCCGCGGGGAACGCAGGGGGAATCCGAAGCTGCTCATTTGCTGTACACCCCGTGCTCTCCGAAGGCGTGGGCGACCTTGTTGGCGCCGTAGATCATCAGGGCCCCTACGACGCCCTTGACCAGGCCCGCGGCGGCGCCGACGCCCCAGTCGCCGTAGACGACGCCGTGGTAGTAGATGTACGTGTCGAGGACTTCCGAGGCGCGGGCGCCGACCGCGTCGCGTTGGAGCAGGAACTGCTCGAAGCCGACGGACAGGACGTCACCGAGGCGCAGCACAAGGAGCATGATCGTGACGCCGCGCACGGCGGGCAGGGTGACGTGCCACATGCGGCGCCAGCGTCCGGCGCCGTCGACGGCCGCCGACTCGTACAGGCTCTGGTCGACGCTGGCGAGCGCCGCCAGATAGATGATCATGCCCCAGCCGATGTCCTTCCAGATCACCTGGCCGGTGATGAGGAGGGGGAAGGTCCCGGGGTCGGTCATCACGTCCAGGGCGGACATGCCGTGGTCGCGCAGGTAGTTGCTGAACAGGCCCGCGCCACCGAGTACTTGCTGGAAGAGCGCGACGACCAGGACCCAGGAGATGAAGTGCGGGAGGTAGACGACGCTCTGTACGAACTTCTTGATGCGCGGGCTGACCAGGCTGTTGATGAGCAGGGCGAGGGCGAGCGGCGCGGGGAAGAAGAAGATCAGCTGGAGCGCGGCGAAGGCGAGGGTGTTGCGGACCGCTTCCCAGAACGCCGGGTCCGCGAAGAGTTCCTGGAAGTTGGCGAGGCCGACCAGCGGGCTGTCCTTGAAGCCGATGAAGGGCTGGTAGTCCTGGAAGGCGATGACGTTGCCGAGCATCGGAACGTAGAAGAAGAACAGGAAGAAGAGCAGGCCCGGGGCCATGAGGGCGAGCATCACCCAGTTGTTCCGCAGTCGGACGCGGAGCGGTACGCGGCGGTGGCGCGGCGGGTTCGGGGACTTGGGATCCGACACGGACGGTGGCGGCGACGCGGCTCGTGGCCTGCGTTGCGTTGCTGGGGATGTCACACGTACTCCCTGGCCTGGCGGCACGACGGAACGGTAAAACGGCAGCCGACAGCCGAGACGGCAGTCGAGAGCCGGCCGATTAAGAAGCCAACTTGCCGAAAGAGAGCCACATCATCGAAGCGTGACTCGCGCCCGTCAACCACCCGCCGGTCCTAGAGAGTTGGACTTTTCCGATCGGCGTGGTCGATGTGCTCCAGTGCGAGACGAGCTGCCCCGATTGCGGTGGATTCCTCGCCGAGTACGGAGGTTTGGACGGTCGGCCGGTAGGGGCAGAGCTCGCCGAGCCGAGCCGCGAACGGCTCGCTGAGCAGGGCGCCCGCGCGGGAGATGCCGCCGCCGAGCACGACGGACTGCGGGTCGAGCACGGCGACGTGGCGGGCCAGGCTGTCGGCGAGGCCCTCGGCGAACGCACGCAGGGTGTACCTGGCGCCGCCGTCGCCCGCCGCGGCGGCGGTCACCACGGCGCGGGCGGCGTTCTCGCGGGTCGGCCTGTCCGCGCCGTCGTGCCCCGCGAACCAGTCGAGAAGCCGCTGGTAGCACCGCGCCCAGCCGTCCCCGGCGACCATCTCGCCCGCCGCGCCGTTGTGTCCGCGGTGCAGCGTGCCGCGGAGCCACAGGCCGATGCCGAGGCGGTTGCCGACGTAGAGGTACACGCAGTCGCCCGCTCCCACCGACACTCCCCCGGTGCACTCGGCGAGGGTCGCGAGCTGGATGTCGTTGCCCACGACGACGGGGCCGTGACCGGGGTCGGCGAGTTCCCGGGTGAGGTCGACGCCCGTCCACTGGGGCAGCGAGTCGCTCTCCACCACCCGGCCCGCGGCGTCCACCATGCCGCTGGTGCCGACGCCGGTCGCCAGTGGCCGCACGTGCGCCGCGGCGGGCTGCGCGAGGCAGCCCGCGATCGCCTCGCGGACGGCGTCCAGGCGCCGGGCCGCCGGGAGTTCGGGCGTGACGGCGACGCGCTGGGTGGCCACGGTGCGGCCGAGCAGGTCCGCGGCGTGCACCAGGATCTTGTGCGCGCCGATGTCCACGCCGAGGACGTGGGCCGCCTCGGCCCGGAAGCGGAACCTGCGGGCCGGCCTGCCCACGCTGCCGCTGCCCGGCGTCAGCTCCACCAGGCGGCCCTCGCGCAGGAGCTGGGCCGTGAGGTCCTGGGCCGTGGGCCGTGACACCCCGATGAGCGTGGCCAGTTCGGGCACGGTCATCGCGTCCCGCTCGCGCAGCACACGCAGGGCGGCGGCCGCGTTCAGGCGGCGCAGCAGTGACGGGTCCCCGCTCATGTCTCCCCGATTCAAGGCGTCCCCCTTGACAGCGCGATCGGTTGATCTCCAGTGTGACCCGGAGCGATTGAGAAACTTACCTAATAAATAGCGCCCTTGGGGGAGCACAGATGGGTGAGACCGGTCATCCGGAGCTGGCATGCGGGATCGGCTCCTGGGACAGCGATGTCTACGGCAACCACCGCATTCTCGTACGAGCCGCCGCCACCGACAGCACGGCCCCGGCCGTGGCGGCCGAACTGCCGTGGCGCCGCCAGGACCCGGACCCCACGGCGGTGGACGTCATCGTGATCGGGCCCTCCGGGGAACGCGTGCGCAACACCGTCACCGTGGAGGTCACGGACGAAACGGGGCGCATCGCCTTCGAGCCGGTGGACGGCCCCGGAGCCTACGCCGTGCACTATCTCCCGTACGCGCACACGGGCAAGCCCTACTATCCGCAGGCCGCCTACCGGCCCCCGACGCGGACGGCGGACCCCGGCTGGGTGCACCGCTGCGGCCTGCACGACGCCTTCGGATGGGAGAAGCTGCCGCGCGCCGAGGCCTTCGGCTACGAGGCGGCGAGCGCGGTCGACTCCTTCGCACCGCTCGGCTTCGCGGCGACGGGCGACGAGCGCTCCCGTGTCCAACAGGCTCATGCCGACGAGCGGTTTCTCCTCTTCGGCGAGGACCGCGTCCATCCGCTCGGCCGCTACGAACGCCTCCCGGCCCGCTGGGCCCTGGCCACCCCCTTCGCTCCGCTCGACGTCACGGCCGACCGGGGGGAGTTCTACGCGGTGCAGGCCGGCGTGTACGCGCTCCAGGAGCTGACGGACCTACGCGGCGAGATCCGGGGGCTTCCCTTCGCCGTACGGTGCCTCAGCACGGACGGCGTCGACGCGCGCGGGCAGGCCTTCGAGCGGCGCGTCTCGGTCAGCGAAGGGTGCGCGGGGGCGCTGTGGTTCGGCGTGCAGATTCCCGAGGACGCTCAACCCGGCCTGTACGAAGGGGAGATCGCCGTCCGCGCTTCCGGTGCCCCGGAGCGCGTACTGCCGCTGCGTCTCACCGTCGGCCAGGACGCCGTCACCGACGGCGGCGCCGGTGAACCGTGGCGGCTTTCGCGCCTCGGGTGGCTGGACTCGACGCTCGCGCAGGACGACGAGCCGGTGGCGCCGTTCACTCCGGTCGAGACGGCGGCGGCCGAAGCCGGCGGGCGGCGCCTGACGCTGCTCGGCCGCACGGTCGAGCTCGGCCCTGAAGGACTCCCCCGGCGACTGGTCTCCACCTTCACGCCGACCGTCACACGCGCCGACGGACCGCCTCGCGACCTGCTCGCCGCACCCGTCACCCTGGACATCGGCCGCCGCCTGGAACACGGGCCGCTCAGCATGGAACGGCCGGGCCCGGCGCGGGCGCGCTGGTCGGCGCGGGCCGCGGGACACGACGTACTCCTGCGCACCGAGGGCGAGTTGGAGGCGGACGGATTCCTCGTCGTGCGCGCCACGGTAGAGGCGACGGCCGACACCGAGCTCGACGTGACGCTGGACGTGCCGGTCCGCGAGGAGATCGCGCGGTACGCGATGGGGCTCGGCCTGACGGGCCGGGCGTGTCCGGCGGCGTACGACTGGGAGTGGGACACGCCCACCCGCAACCAGGACGCGTTCTGGCTCGGCGACCCGGCGGCGGGACTTCAGCTGAGCCTGCGTGACGAGCACTACGCACGGCCGCTCAACACCAACTACTACCGAGAGAAGCCCCTGCGCACACCGCACTCCTGGGCGGGAGACGGGGCGGGCGGGGTGCGGCTGCGGACGAGCGAGGGGGTGCGTCACCTTTGCGCCTTCAGCGGGCCGCTCGCGCTGCGCGCGGGCGAGAGCCGCTGCTTCGAGTTCCGGCTGCTCCTGACGCCGTTCAAGCCGATCGACCCGGCGCGGCAGCTGTCCGAGCGTTACTTCCACGCGTACGCCTCGCCGACGGAGATCGCCGAGTACGGCGCGAACGTCGCCAATCTGCACCACGCCACGCCCCCCAACCCGTACATCAACGACCCGCTCCTCGGCGCGGACGCCCTGCGCTCCTACACCGAGGAGGCGCACCGGCTCGGCATCCAGGTCAAGGTGTACGACACGGTGCGCGAACTGACGCGCCACACACCGGAGTTGCCGGTGCTCGCCGCGCTGGGCGACGAGATCTTCGCGTCCGGGCCCGGGGGCGGGCACGCGTGGCTGCGGGAACATCTGGGCCGGGACTACGTACCCGGGTGGGTTGCCCCCGACGTGGGAGACGTCGCGGTGGTCACCTCCGGCGACTCGCGGTGGCACAACTCCTATGTGAGCGGTATCGAGCGGCTGCGGCGGGTCGTCGGTGTCGACGGGCTCTACCTCGACGACGTGGCGTACGACCGGACGACCATGAAACGGGTCAGGAAGGTCCTCTCCGCGTCCGGTGAGACGCCGCCCCTGGTCGACCTGCACTCCTGCAACCAGTACCGCGAACCGGACGGTTTCGCCTCCAGTGCCAATCTCTACGCGGAGCTGCTGCCCTACGTCGACCGGCTCTGGCTGGGGGAGCTCTTCGACTACGACGGCGCGGACGGGTCCGCCGGCGCCGATCCCGCGTACTGGCTCGTCGAGATCTCGGGCATTCCGTTCGGTCTGATGGGCGAGATGCTGGAGGGCGGCGGGAATCCCTGGCGCGGTCTCGTCTTCGGGATGACCGCGCGGGCGCCCATGACGGACGTACGGCCCCTGTGGCGGGCCTTCGACCGACTCCGGCTCCCGGAGGCGGAGATGACGGGCTGGTGGGCCACGGACGCGCCTGCGGTACGTACCGGGCGTGACGATGTCCTCGCCACCACGTGGGAGGGGCCCGGAGGAACCGTGACGGCGCTCGCCTCGTGGTCTCCGGAGCCCGTGGACGTCGTCCTCACCGCGGCCTCGGGGCCCGTCACCGCGTACGCGCCCGCGATCGAGGGATTCCAGCCTGAGCGGAGTTTCGCCGCGGGCGAGGCGGTGCGGGTGGAGCCGGGCCGGGGGTGGCTGGTGCGGGTCGGGTGAGACGGCTTGACGGGGTATCGGGTGAGACGGCTTGACGGGGTGTGGCCGCGCTCCGTCCTCGGGCCGGCCACACCCGGCGGGCACCGCCCGGCCGGAGTGGCCGGGCGGCGAAGCCCGGCTACTTGCCCATCACCAGGCCGTCCTTCCCCGCGCCCCGGCTCAGGACGATCCGGCGGATCCGGTCGCGGATGTCGGCGACGTCCTCGCCGTCGTCCAGCGCCGCGTTGAGATTGGTCACGCGTCCCGTGCCCGTGTTGAACCACTGGGGGATGAACTCGGCCATGTCGACCTTCCAGCGTCCGCCGGACTTCGCGGGCGGGGCGAAGGTGAAGCGGCCGATCGTGCCTTGGTTGCCGCGCGGGTCGTTCGCGCCCTCGTGGTTGATCATGTCGCCGGCGATCTGGTCGCCCATGCCGTAGATGACCCACGTCCCGTTGACCTTCTCGTACGCCTGCGGGACGTGCGCGTGGGTGCCCAGGATGAGGTCGATGTCGGGGCGGCCCTGCGAGCGGGACCCCGTCAGCTGTTTGCCGAGGCTCAGCTGGCGGCTGTCCGGCTCGTCCTGCCACTCCGTGCCCCAGTGGACCGAGACGACGACCACGTCCGCGCCCGCCTTCCGCGCGTCGCGCGCGTCCGCGATGATCCGCTCGCGCTCCATGAGGTTGACCGTCCAGGGCTTGTCCTTGGGCGGCGGATAACCGTTCGTGCCGTACGTGTACGCGAGCTGCGCCACCTTCGCGCCGCCCGCCCGCAGCCAGGCGGGGGATTTGCCCTCGTCGGCCGTGCGGCCGGAGCCCGCGTGCTTGACGCCTGCCTTGTCGAGCGCGCTCAGCGTCCGGCTCACCCCCGCTTCGCCGTCGTCGAGTGTGTGGTTGGAGGCGGTGGAGCAGGAGTCGTAGCCGGTCGCCTTGAGGGCACGGGCGATGTGGGGCGGCGACTTGAAGCTGGGGTAACCCGTGTAGTCGCCGTCCTCGCCGTAGATCGTCTCCATGTGACAGATCGCCAGGTCCGCCTTGGCGACGACGGGTTCCACCCCCTTGAGCATCGGCACGAAGTCATAGCCGTCGCCGCCCGCGTCGGCGCTGGCCCTGTCGATGATCGAGGAGTGCGGGAGCACGTCCCCCGAGGCGACGAGCGTGAAGGGGCGCTGAGCGTCCTGGCCGCCACCGGCCGCCGACGGAGCTGGGGGCGGAGCGTCCCGATGACCGTCCCGGACGCCTTCTTGGTGTCTTTCGCCCGGATGCTGTGGTTTCCGTTCCTGTGCGGGCTCCGTATTCGCCGTGCAGGCCGCCGTCGCGGCGAGAGTGGCTCCGATCATTACCGCGGCCAGAACGGCTTTTCTCTGCGGGGTGCGCTGCGTCATCGACCAGGCTCCATGAATGGGGGATATTCGGCGAAACGAATCCACATTCGGACACACTGTCGAGTCAAGCAGCAATGCCGTCATAGTCCCCGAAAAGGACTTAAATCATCCGGCCATGTGACACGAAGAACACACCGGCTCCGACCTGCGACGAAACCGGGGCCCGGGTCAAGCCTCCGTAAAGCGCCTTGCTCAGGTGCCCCTCCGGGTAATCGGCTGTCCTCATCCGTGTTCCGGATGGGGGGCCAAAGGCCGGCGACGCGCACGGATCGGAGGAAGGCGAGACGGGATGCTGCACGAGAGCCGAGGAAACGCGGAGGGCCCGAGTGATGGCGAACTGGCCGTGCCGATGGCGTGGTTGTACGCCGAGTACATCGCGGACGAATTACTGCGCACCGGCGATTTGATGCCGCCGACATCTTTCGAATACCGCGCGGGGCGTGACGCTCTGGCCCTGACTATTTTCCTTTCCGACACGAAGGGCGAGCTGTCGGGCATCCGGGTCGTCACCCAGCTGGAGACCTGGCTGTCCCTGACCGCGTACGACCAGCCGTGGCAGGACTGGGTGGGCGAGCGGATGGCCGCACTCGCGGCGGACGCGATCACCTCCGGAGAACCCGCGCCCGACCTGGAACTCGCCGACCAGGCATGGCGGTGGCTGGAGGAGACGGAACTGCTCGCGCCCGATCTCGACGCGGTGCCCGGCGGGGGGTCACCGTGCGGCGAGGACGACGGGCCCAAGGTGTGGACGGCGGCCTGGCGCCTGGGGCTGCCGCTCGGACATCTGGCGATCCATCTGTTCTGACGCCACGGCAGGGCGCTCCGGCACCGCGGCCGAGGCGTTTGAAGGACCGCGCGCGTGTTCGCGTCCGGCGTCTTGAGTGTTTCGGCGGTCCGCTGCGTACGGGAGGGCAGGAACCACCCCTGCTCGGCTCGCCCGCGCTCGACTCACCCCTGCCCGAATCGTCACGCAAGGAACGCCATGAGGTCCCTGGAGCGGCATCGCGACGCCGGCGCCTACGCGCTCGGTGTGCTCGACGCGGCGGACACCTTCCGCTTCGACGACCACCTCATGGACTGCCCCGACTGCCGGGCCCTGGTCCAGGAACTCGGCCCGACAGCACAGCAGTTGGCCGCCTACGACCGCCTTACGCCGCCCCACGTCGAAGCGCTGGCCGTGCCGAGCCCGGGCCTCGCGGGCCGGCTGCTCGCCGAGACCGGGCGGCTGCGCAGGGCCGGGCGCAGACGGTGGCTGTGCGCGGTCGCGGCAAGCGTCGCACTGGCGCTCGCGGCGCCCGTGACGGCGGTTCTGCGGGCCGACGGGCCGGGGCCGGAACAGATATCCGCCCGCGACGGCCGCACGGGCGTCTCGGCGACCCTGACGGCGCGGGGCCGCGCCTGGGGCACGGACATCGGGCTCCGCATCAGCGACCCGGAGGGCGCCCACATCTGCGAACTCGTCGCCGTCGGCACCGACGGCTCCGAGCAGACGGTGACGACGTGGAAGGTGCCCGCGGCCGAGGTGTCCGCCGAGCTGTCCACCCGGGGCGGCGCGGCGCTGCCCCGCGACGACATCGCCCGCTACGAGGTGCGCACGACGGACGGACGGCGGCTGCTGACCTTGCGGCGGACCTGAGCCGCCCGCACGCCACGAACTCCCCTACGCTTCCGGCTACTTCAGCAGTCGCGACATCCGCCGGTCCGCAAGCGGCTTCCCGCCCGTCTGGCAGGTGGGGCAGTACTGCAGCGAGGAGTCGCTGAAGGAGACTTCGCGGATGGTGTCACCGCACACGGGGCACGGTTCGCCGGCACGGCCGTGGACGCGCAGGCCGCTCCTCTTCTCCGCCTTGAGACGGCCCGCCGCCACACCGTGCGAGCGCTCGACAGCCTCGGTCAGCGTGGTCCGCAGCGCCGCGTACAGCCCATGGACCTCCTTCTTCGTGAGGCTCGACGTGAGCTTGAACGGGGACATGCGGGCCGCGTGCAGGATCTCGTCGCTGTAGGCGTTCCCGACGCCCGCGATCAGGGTCTGGTCCCGCAACGCCCCCTTGATCTGCCTGCGTTCGTCCGACAGGAGAGCGGCGAAACGGTCCTCGTCGAAGTCCGCGGCCAGCGGATCGGGGCCGAGGCGGGCGATGCCCGGGATCTCCTGCGGTGCCTCCGTCACGTACACCGCGAGGCGTTTCTGTGTGCCCGCCTCCGTCAGGTCGAACCCCTCCCCCGTCTCCAGGGCGACGCGCAGGGCGAGGGGGCCCTTGCCGGGGCGCGGCATACCGTCGGGGAGGTGGTCCTTCCAGTGCAGCCAGCCCGCGCGGGCGAGGTGGGTGACCAGATGCAGGCCGTCGGCGTCGAGGTCGAGGAACTTGCCGTGGCGCGCGACAGCCGTGACGGTGCGCCCTTCGAGGGCGCCGAGCGGCGGGTCGTACGTCTTGAGGACACTGATCGCCACGGGCAGCACCCGGACGATGTCGTGGCCGACGAGGTGGTCGGTGAGGAAGGCGCGCAGCGCCTCGACCTCGGGGAGTTCCGGCATCCACTCGCTCCTAACCCTGGCTTTCCCGCGCGGGCACGATGAACTCGCACCACACGCTCTTGCCGCCGCCGCGCGACTCGACACCCCACCCGTCCGCGAGCATGTCCACCAGCATCAACCCCCGGCCCGACACTCCCGATTCCCCCGCCTCACGGCGGCGCGGCAGTGCGCTCGACGAGTCCTCGACCTCCACGCGCAGCCGCCGGTCGGTGCCGCTGACCACCCGTAGGGTCACGACCGCCGCGCCGTCGGTGTGCATCAGCGCGTTGGTGATCACCTCGTCCGCCACCAGCTCGATGTCGTCGGCGCGGTCCCGGGCGCCCCAGGCGCGCACCGCGGCCCGGATCATGTGCCGGGCCTCGGCGAGGGCCTCCGGGTCCCCGGGGCCCACGTGCTGCTGGAGGCGGCCGCCGGAGCGGGGTGCGTCGACCGGGCGGCGGCGCAGGAGGAGCAGCGCCGCGTCGTCCTCGCCGCCGCGTTCGTCCGCGATCTCGCAGAGCCGGTCCGCGAGTTGCTGGAGGTCGCCCGGTCCCGAGCAGGCGAGTTCGCCCAGGGCCCGCAGACCGTCGTCGAGGTCGACGCCCGGCTCCTCGATGAGACCGTCGGTGAAGAGCAACAGGGTCTGGCCCGCGTCGAGTTCGAAGGTGGTGACCGGGTATTCGAGCCGGCCGAACTCGGCCGAGAGGCCCAGCGGGAGCCCTCCGTCGACCGGCACCCTGCGGCAGCTTCCGTCGGTCTGCTGGAGGAGGGGGTCGATGTGACCGGCTCGCACCAGTTGGACCACGCCCGACGTCAGGTCGGCCTCCGCGTAGAGGCAGGTGGCGAAGCGTTCGGTATCCAACTCGTGCAGGAAGCCCGAGGCGCGGGCCATGACGGTGGCGGGCGTGTGCCCCTCGGCGGCGTAGGCGCGCAGCACGATGCGCAGCTGGCCCATGACGGCCGCGGCGTGGGTGTCATGGCCCTGGACGTCGCCGATGACCGCCCCGACCCGGCCGCCCGGCAGCGGGATCACGTCGTACCAGTCGCCGCCGATGTCCCGGCCGAGCGCCGCCGAGCGGTAGCGGACCGCGACGTCGGCGCCGGGTACGCCGGGGATGGTGCGCGGCAGCATCGCCTGCTGGAGGCCCTGGGCGAGGTCCTTCTCCTGCTCGTAGAACATGGCGCGCTGGAGGCTCTGCGCGATGCCGCTGCCGAGCGCGACGAGGACGTTGCGCTCCTCCTCGGTGAAGCCGGTCTTGTCCTGGTAGAGCAGGCCGAGCACGCCGATCGGCTTGGCCTGCGCGATCAGCGGCAGATACGCGGCCGATGTGATGCCCAGCTCGTCTATGTGCGGCCACAGCTCCGGGTACGAGGCCGCGAACTCGGCCGCCGTCTCGATGAAGCGCGGCGAGAGGGTGCGCACGGCGTCGCTCATCGGAAACCGCTCGTCGATCCGCGTGAACTTGGTGCCCGGCACGAAGCTGCCCACGGGCCCTTCCGCGACCAGCCGGATCCGCCCGGCCTCGACCAGGCCCATGACCAGGTTCGACGCGCCCAGGTGTGCGAGGCCGTGGGTGTCCTTGAGTACGTCGATGACGTCACGGACGGTGCGCGCGTGCGCGAGGGCCGCCGTGGTGCCCTGCACGATGCTCGTACGGCGGCGCCTGTCCTCCTCCTCGTCGGCGCGCTGATGCCGGGCCGTGCTGTCGCCCAGTTCCTGGGTGGCGTCGCGGACGATGCCCACGATGCGGCGCGGCCTGCCCGTTGCGTCACGCTGGATGAACCCTTGGGTATGGGTCCAGCGGAGTCCGCCGTCGCGCAGCCGGATGCGGAAGTAGATGCCGTAGGTCCGGCTGCCGTCCTTGAGGGCGTGCGAGACGTAGGCGTCGAGGCGGTGCGACTCCACCGGTGGGACGCGGACGGCGAGGCTCGTCGGGTGGCCGTCGTACTCACCGGCCCGCAGGTCGAAGACCTCGTGGCCGGCGGCGTCGAGATGCATCAGGCCGCTGTCGAGGTCCCAGTCGAAGCAGCCTGTGTGGTTGAGAGCCAGGATCGACCGTGGATGCGCTGGCCAGTCGTCCGGCAGTGACGTGGTCGTCATGACACTTCATGATTCTTCGCTGTCGGGCCCGAGCGCGCACGCTCAGCCGCTCGGCACGGGCGTGGGGCAGCCCGGTGGAATCTCCGTCGGGACGTCGGTGGGCGGCTCCGCGCCCGTGCCGGGAGCGAGCGTGGGGCAGTCCGTGGAGGTGTCGCCCATTTCGCTGGGCGAGTCGCTGTCACTCGGGGTGTCACTGTCACTCGGAGTGTCACTGTCGCTGGGCGAGTCACTGTCGCTCGGGGTGTCACTGTCGCTGGGCGAGTCGCTGTCACTGGGCGAGTCGCTGTCGTCGGGGTCGCTCGGGGACGGGGTGCTCGGGGTGGGCGTGCTGGGGGTCGGCGTACTCGGGGTGGGGGTGCTGGGAGTCGGCGTGCTGGGAGTCGGCGTGCTCGGTGTAGGCGTGCTGGGGGTCGGTGTCGGAGGCGGCACGGTGTGGTCGTGGCGGCCGTGCTTGTCCCCGATCTTCCGCTCGATCCAGGTGTTGTCGACGATGTTCACGATGGTGATGTTCACGATGATCTTCGGGGCCGGAGTCACCACCACGACCTGCGCCGGGCGGTAACCGGACCACTGCTTGCCCTGGTGGCTCGGGGTGCCCTTGAGCGCGACCGGCGGCTTCAGCGGGTTTCCGCAGGCGCACCGCACGCGCGGCAGTCCTCGGTTGTCGACGAGGACCGCGGTGCCGGTCTGCAGTACGGACTGGTAGCTGGTGACGCCGCCGTCGCGATAGCCGTGGTTGGTGACGCGGGTGTCGGCCCGCAGCACGACGGGCGTCAGGCCGCGCAGGAAGCCGGGAATGCCGGCCTGCGAGACGCCCGAGACCTGGGCGAAGGCGCGGCTCTTGCCCTGGTCGGCGCTGAGGAAACGGACCTGGGCGTCGACATCGCAGCTGGCGAGGGAGCGCGTACCGCCGTACAGGCCTGGCGTACCGCCCGAGAGGGAGCGCACGCCCTGGGCCGTGGGCGATGAGGTTCCCGTCGGCGAGGGCTGCGGCGAACGGGTGACGGGCGAGGGGCTCGCCGTGGATGTCGCGGTGGAGTCGGTGAAAGGATCGGGACCCTGAGCGGCGACCGGCTGCATGAACAGCTCGGAGCCACCGTCAGCGGCGTTCTCGCCGCCACCGCCGGAGCATCCAGCGACGGCGATGGCCGCGGATATCGCGAAGACGGCCGCATGGTTCCTGGCGAGCCTGATGGGCACACGCACCGCGCTCTCCCGCCTGTTGTCGGGCGCTTTCACCCCATTCTCTGAGCCAGCCGGAGACGGTGCGCAAGGCGGGAGAGGGCTGGGGCGTGCGGGGCGCGAGGCGGCTGGTGCGGGGCGCGAGGCGGGAGGCGACTGGTGCGTCAGAGGCGGCGTCAGTCGCGCGAGCCGGGGAGGGCGGGCGGTCGGGTTGGGCGCAAGATGGGCTTGTGGAGTGGTTCACAGCGGATCAGTACTGGCTCGGGCGCCTCGTGTTTCAGCGGGGCCTCGCCGCGCTCTATCTCGTGGCGTTCCTGGGCGCCGCGCTGCAGTTCCGTGCGCTGATCGGGGAGCACGGCATGCTGCCCGTGCCGCGCTACGTCGAGCGTGTGCCGTTCCGTCGAGCGCCGAGCCTCTTCCAGCTGCACTACTCGGACCGCTTCTTCGCCCTCGTCGCGTGGTCCGGCTGCGCCTGCGCCCTCGCGCTGCTCGCGGGCGTCGACGGGCTCCTGCCCCTGTGGGGCGGCATGCTGCTCTGGCTCGTGCCGTGGGTCCTGTACCTCTCGATCGTGAACGTGGGACAGACCTGGTACGGCTTCGGCTGGGAGTCGCTGCTCCTGGAGGTGGGCTTCCTCGCCGTCTTCCTCGGAAATGGCGAGACGGCGCCCCCGGTGCTCATCCTCCTGCTGCTGCGCTGGGTGCTGTTCCGCGTCGAGTTCGGGGCCGGGCTGATCAAGATGCGCGGCGACGCCTGCTGGCGCAAGCTCACCTGCCTGTACTTCCACCACGAGACACAGCCGATGCCGGGCCCGCTGAGCCGGTTCTTCCACCACCTGCCCGAACCCGTCCACCGGGCGGAGGTCGCCGCGAACCACTTCACCCAACTCGTCGTGCCCGTCCTGTTGTTCACGCCGCAGCCGATCGCGACGGCCGCCGCCTGCCTGATGATCGTCACCCAGTTGTGGCTCGTCCTGTCCGGCAACTTCGCCTGGCTGAACTGGCTGACGATCGTGCTCGCCGTGTCCGTCGTGGACCTGGGCGGTGCGGGAGCGCCGTCCACGACCTCGCCTGCTCCCCCGCTCTGGTACGAGGTGGTCGTCATCGCGGTGACCGCACTGATCCTGGGGCTGAGTTACCGTCCGGCGCGCAATCTCTTCACGCGCGGGCAGATCATGAACTACTCCTACGACCCGCTCCATCTCGTCAACGCGTACGGCGCGTTCGGCAGCGTCAGCCGCGTCCGGCAGGAGGTGGTCATCGAGGGCACGGCGGACACGACACCCCGCCAGGAGTCGGAGTGGCGGGAGTACGAGTTCAAGGGCAAGCCGGGCGATGTGCGCCGCCGGCCACGGCAGTTCGCCCCCTACCATCTGCGGCTCGACTGGATGATGTGGTTCGCGGCGCTCTCCCCCGCCTACGCGCGCTCGTGGTTCGGCCCGCTGGTGGAGCGGCTCCTGGACGGCGACCCGGCCACGCTGCGGCTGCTGCGGCACGTCCCGTTCCCGCCGGACGCGCCTCCCGCGTACATCCGCGCCCGGCTCTACCGCTACCGCTTCACGACCTGGCGCGAGCTGCGGGAGACGGGCGCCTACTGGGAGCGGACATACGTCCGGGAGTTTCTGCCGCCGACGCGGGTGTCGTCGCCCCGGTGAGTCACAGGCCGTAGACGCGGGTCGCGGTGCCTGCGAACACGGCGGCTCGTTCGCTGTCGCCCAGCGAGTCGGTCAACTGGCGAGCCGAGTCGACGACTTCGGCGTACGTGGCCGCCAGAGTGCAGACGGGCCAGTCCGAGCCGAACATCAGCCGGTCAGGCCCGAAGGCGTCCAGCACCGTGTCCGCGTACGGTCGCAGGTCATCCACCGTCCAGGTCTTCGGGTCGGCTTCGGTCACCAGGCCGGAGAGTTTGCAGACGGTGTTCGAGCATGCCGCGAGCGCGCGGATCGCGGTGGCCCAGGGTTCGAGGGCGCCGGATGCGACGGGCGGCTTGCCCAGATGGTCCAGGACGAAGGTGACACCGGGGTGTTCCTGGGCCGCCTTGACGCAGGCCGGCAGCTGGTTGGGCAGCACCACGAGGTCGTAGGCGAGACCGGCCGCGCCGACCGCGGCAAGACCCCGGCGCACGTCGGGCCGCAGCAGCCACTGCGGGTCGGGCTCGCCCTGCACTTGATGCCGGATGCCCACGAGGCGCTGACCGCCCGGGAGTTCACGCAGCTTCGCGAGCGCGTCACCGGCGTCCGGGCGGGTGAGATCGGTCCATCCGACCACACCCGCCACCAGATCACTGCCCGCCGCCAGGGCGAGGAACTCGGGGGTCTCATCGGCGACGGTGACCGTCTGGACGAGCACGGTCGCCGCGACACCGGCCGCGCGGGTCTCGGGCAGAAGATCGGCCAGTGAGAAGTTCCTGCGGATCGGGGCGAGCGCCTCGCCGGTGATCCATTCCTGGTCGCGTACGGAGAGGTCCCACACGTGGTGGTGGGCGTCGATGAGACGCGCTGTCACGGCAGCTCCCATACGACGGGCAGGCCCGCATCCGCGCCCTCGGCCGAGTAGTCGTGGACGACGTCGAGCAGCTCGGCCATGCGTGCCTGCCAGGCGATGTTGACCGGCAGCTTGTCCAGCTCGGCGAGCAGGCGGGCGTAGTCCTCGCACTCCAGGACGTGGAAGAGGTCGGTGCCGCTGCGCCAGATCGTCCAGGAGGTGGCGCCCGCCGCGCGGATGGCGGCGACCAGTTCGGCGGGTACCTCGCGGTGCGCGGCGTCGTACTCGGCGACCCGGTCGGCGCGGACCTTGGTGTGCAGGGCGATTCTCACTCGGCGGCCTCTCCGGGGACGGGTACGTGGGCGGGCAGTAGCTCTCCGGCCCGGGCTTCCTTCCAGAAGTCCTCAGGGACGTCGGTCGCGAACTGCGCAGCCGCGTCCCGGACTTCGTACGGCGAGCGGGCGCCGACGAGGACAGTAGTCACCGCCGGGTGGGCCAGGGGGAAGGCCAGGGCGGCGGCGCGCAGTGTGGTGCCGTGCCGCTCCGCGATCGTCTGCAGACGGCGGGCGCGGTCCACCAGATCCTGCGGCGCGGTCGTGTAGTCGTACGTCGCGCCGGGGCGGGGGTCGGCGAGCAGGCCGGAGTTGAAGACGCCGCCGATCACCACCGCCGTGCCGCGCTCGTGCGCGGCAGGGAGCAGCTCGGCCAGGGCGCTCTGGTCCAGGAGCGTGTAGCGGCCCGCGCACAGCACGGCGTCGACGTCGGTCTCACGGACGAAGCGGGTGAGCATCGCCGTCTGGTTCATGCCCGCGCCGATCGCGCCGACGACGCCTTCGGAGCGCAGCCGCTCCAGGGCCGGGTACCCCTCGCGGAAGGCCTGTTCCGCGTGGTCGTCCGGGTCGTGGAGGTAGACGATGTCGACGCGGTCGAGCCCGAGGCGGGTGAGGCTCGCCTCCAGGGAGCGGCGGATGCCGTCCGCGCTGAAGTCCCAGACACGGCGGTGTGTGGCGGGCACGGCGAAGCCGTGGGCGAGGTCGTCGCCCACGGGACCCTCCACCGGTCCGAGGAGCCGGCCCGCCTTCGTCGAGAGCGTGCACGCCTCGCGGGGCCGGGCCCGCAGTGCCTCGCCAAGGCGGCGCTCCGACAGGCCGATGCCGTAGTGCGGCGCCGTATCGAAGTAGCGGATGCCCGCGTCCCATGCGGCGTCGATCGCCGCGGCGGCATCCTCGTCGGTGATCGGGGCGTAGAGGTTGCCGAGGCCGGCGGCGCCGAAGGACAGCTCGGTCACCTCGACGCCGCCGGGTCCGATGGTGCGCCGGGTCACGCCGCTCACCGGGCCGCCGGGCGCAGGCGCAGGCCCTGCATGCCGCCGTCGACGGCGAGCGCCGTGCCGGTGGTCGCTCCGGAGAGCGGGCTCGCCAAGTAGGCGATGGCGCCCGCGACTTCGTCCGCGCTCACCAGACGGCCGGTCGGCTGCCGGGCTTCGAGCGCGGCACGCTCGGCCACGGGATCGGGCGCTGCGTCCAGGAGACGGCCGACCCAGGGGGTGTCGACGGTGCCGGGGTTGACGCAGTTGACGCGCACCCCTTCGCGTACGTGGTCCGCGGCCATGGCGAGGGTCAGGGAGAGCACCGCGCCCTTGGACGCCGAGTACAGGGCACGCTGCGGGAGGCCCGCGGTGGCGGCGATCGAGCAGGTGTTGACGATCGCCGCGTGGCGGGAGGCCCGCAGGTGCGGCAGGGCGGCGCGGGTGGTGCGCACGATCCCGAGGACGTTCACGTCGAGCACCTTGTGCCACTGGTCGTCGTCGTTGTCCTCGACGGTGCCCTGGGCGCCGATGCCCGCGTTGTTGACCAGGACGTCCAGTCCGCCGAGGCCGGCCACCGCGGCGGCGACGGCTTCGCGCACCGAGGCGTCGTCCGCGACGTCGGCGCGGTGGCCGGTGAGAGGCTTCTTTACGGTGCTGGGATCGAGGTCGAGCACGGCGACCTGGGCCCCGCGCGCGGCGAGCAGCTCGGCAGTGGCCCGTCCGATACCGGAGGCTCCGCCGGTGACCAGGGCCTTCAGCCCCTCGAAGTCCTTCGCGTCCCTGGCGTCCCTGACGTCCTTGGCATCCGTCATGCGGCTGCTCCTTTGCCCTGAGCGAGGTCGGCGGCCCAGAAGGCGCCGTCCGGGTAGGTGAACTCGGCGAGCGACTCGGCCCGCATGGTGGCCGAGAAGCCAGGCGCGGTGGGCGCCAGGTAGTGGCCGTCGCGCAGCACGACCGGGTCGATGAAGTGGGCGTGGAGATGGTCGACGTACTCGATGACGCGGTTCTCGGTGGTGCCGGACAGCGCCACGTAGTCGAACATCGACAGGTGCTGGACGAGTTCGCACAGGCCGACGCCGCCGGCGTGCGGGCAGACTGGGACGCCGAACTTGGCGGCGAGCAGCAGGATCGCGAGGTTCTCGTTGACGCCGCCGACGCGTGCCGCGTCGATCTGGAGCACGTCGATGGCGCCCGCCTGGAGGAGCTGCTTGAAGACGATGCGGTTCTGTACGTGCTCGCCGGTGGCGACCTTGACCGGGGCGACCGCCTTGCGGATCGCCGCGTGTCCGAGGACGTCGTCGGGGCTCGTGGGCTCCTCGACCCAGTACGGGTCGAACTCCGCGAGGGCGCGCGTCCATTCGACGGCCTCGCCGATGTTCCAGCGCTGGTTGGCGTCGATCGCCATCCGGATGCCGGGGCCGATCGCCTCGCGGGCGGTACGGCAGCGGCGTACGTCGTCCGCCAGGTCCGCGCCGACCTTCAGCTTGATCTGGGTGAAGCCGTCGGCGACGGCCTGCCGGGCGAGACGGGTCAGCTTCTCGTCGCTGTAGCCGAGCCAGCCCGGCGACGTCGTGTAGCCGGGGTAGCCGCGCTCTCTCAGCAGGACCGCACGCTCGGCGGCGCCGCTTCTGCGCAACTGCAGTAGCGCCAAAGCCTCTTGAGGGGTCAGGGCGTCGGCGATGTAGCGGAAGTCGATCTGGGAGACGAGCCACTGGGGATCGGCGTCCGCGAGAAGCCGCCACAGCGGCTTGCCCGCCCGCTTGGCCGCCAGGTCCCACAGGGCGTTGACGACGGCGCCGATGGCCATGTGCATCACGCCCTTCTCCGGGCCGAGCCAGCGCAGCTGACTGTCCCCGACCAGGTCGCGGTTCAACGTCCCCGGATCGGCGCAGAGTTCCTCGACGGACCTGCCGAGCACGTGGTGGCGCAGCGACTCGATCGCGGCGACCTGTACGTCGTTGCCGCGCCCGATGGTGAAGGTGAAGCCATGCCCCTCCAGGCCGTCGTCCGCGTCGGTGCGCAGGATGACATAAGCGGCGGAGTAGTCGGGGTCCGGGTTCATCGCGTCGGATCCGTCCAGCTCCCGTGAGGTGGGGAACCGTACGTCGTGGGTGTCAACCGCGGTGATGCGGGCGGAAGTCGGGGACACAGGAGGCCTTTCCGGAAAGGGGCAAGGAGACGGGGAACCCGGAGCGGGGTCAGTCCTGTGCGCGGCCGGTGGTGACGCGCGCGATCATCAGGGCGACCAAGATGATTCCGCCGTAGATGGCCTGGATCCAGAAGGACGGCACCTGGGCGAGAGTGAGCAGGTTCTGTACGACACCGAGCAGCAGGACGCCGGTGAGGGCGCCGAACATGGTGCCCTTGCCGCCGTCGAGGCTGATCCCTCCGATGACCGCGGCGGCGAACACGGTGAAGATCATGTTCTGGCCCTGATTGGCGTTGATCGCGCCGACGTATCCGGTCTGCATGAGTCCGCCGACGGCGGCGAGGCACCCGGCGACGATGAACACGCCGAGCATCACGCGCTCGACGCGGATACCGGCGGCGCGTGCCGCGTCGGCGTTGCCGCCGATCGCGTACAGCGAGCGCCCCACGCGGTGGTACTTGAGGACGAAGCCCGCGACGCCGAAGGAGACGGCGGCCAGCCACACCGAGAGCGGGATGGTCAGGAACGTCGTGGTGGCGAGGGTGTAGAAGGCGTCGGGCATGCCGAAGAGCGTCTTGCCCTCGGTCGCGCCGACGAGCAGTCCGCGCAGCACGATCAGCATGGCAAGCGTGACGATGAAGGCGTTGAGCTTGAGCTTCACCACGAGGATGCCGTTGAAGGCGCCGATGGCCGCGCCGACGAGCAGGATGGCGAGGAGTGACACCGCGGCGGGCAGCTCGGTGCCGAATCCGGCCTGGGCGGCGGGCAGTACGAGCAGGGCGCCGACGGCGGGCGCGATGCCGACGACCGATTCGAGGGAGAGGTCGAACTTGCCGGTGATGAGGACGAGTGACTCGGCGAGCACGACCATCGCGAGGGCGGCGGAGGCGCCGAGGATCGAGATGAGGTTGCGCTCCGTCAGGAAGGAGTCGTTGAGCAGGGCTCCCAGGACCATGAGGAGCAACAGAGCTGGCACCAGGGCGAGTTCGCGTGCGCGGCGTAGGAGGATGCCCTTCGCTGCGCGGCTTTCGGCGGTGCTTTTCCTTGCGGGGGCAGCCTGTGCGGCCGGGGCCTTGGTGTCAGCCACTGTGGTCTCCTTGGTTTTCGGCTGCGGGCCCGTTGTGGCCGGCCGCGCAGTTCCCCGCGCCCCTGCCGGGGCCCGTCGTGCCCACACCCTCGATCGACGCGATCATGTCGTGGTCGGTGAAGCCCGCCTCGTGCTCGGCGACGATACGGCCGTGGAAGAGGACCAGGACGCGGTCGCAGCGCCGCAGGTCGTCCAGCTCGTCGGAGACGACGAGGACGGCGGTGCCGTCCTCGCGTGCGTGGTCCATCCGGGCCAGCAGTGACTCCTTGGACTTCACGTCCACGCCCGCCGTGGGGTTGATGAGGACGAGGAGTCGCGGGTCGGAGGCGAGGGCGCGCGCCATGACGACCTTCTGGGCATTCCCGCCGGAGAGGTCCGACACCGGCTGGTCGGGTCCCTCGGCGTGGATGTCCAGGCGGTCGATGAGCTCCTCGGCGAAACCGCGTCTGCGTTCGGTGCGGACGAAGCCGTACTTCCCGAGCCGGTCGAGGACGGTCATCGTGGCGTTGTCGCCGATCGTCATCCCGAAGACCAGGCCCTGGTCGTGCCGGTCGCGCGGGACGCAGCCGACGCCGGCCCGCAGCGTGGCGGTGACGTCACCGAACGGCAGGCGTTTGCCGTCCAGTTGGGCGCTGCCGCCGGTCGGCATGTGCAGTCCCGCGATGGTCTCCGCGAGGTTGATCTTGCCGCTGCCGCTCGATCCGGCGAGGCCGACGACCTCTCCCTTGCGGACGGTCAGGTCGATGCCCGCGTACGACTCGCTGGTCAGGTCCTTGACGTCGAGGATCACCGGGGCGTCGGAGGGGACCTCGGTCCGGGCCACGGACTCCTCCGCGGCCTCCTTCTCCCGCAGGGCCTCGCCCGCCATCGCCTCGACCAGCTCGGCCCGCGGCAGATCGGCCACGGGCGCGGTGGTGATCCAACGGGCGTCGCGCAGGACCGTGACGGTCTGGCACACCTCGTACACCTCCTGGAGGTGGTGCGAGATGAAGAGGAAGGTGACGCCGGACTCCTGGAGTGCCCGCATGCGGGTGAAGAGCCGCTCGATCTCACGGTTGTCGAGCTGCGCGGTGGGCTCGTCCAGGACGATGAAGCGCGCCCCGAAGCTGAGCGCCCGCGCGATCTCGACCATCTGCCGGTCCTCGACCTTGAGGTCGGCGGTTCGCGCGTCCGGGTCGACCCGTACGTCCCAGGTGTCGAGCACCTCGGCCGCCTGGGCGCGCAGCTTGCGCCAGCTGATGAAGCCGCCGCGCCCTTCGGGCTGCCGGTTGATGAAGAGGTTCTCGGCGACGGTCAGATCCGGGACGACGGTCGGCTTCTGGTAGACGCAGGCCACCTTGCGGCGCCAGGCGTCGCGGTCGGTGAGCGGCGGTGCGGGCTCGCCGTCGAAGAGGACGGTGCCGGCGTCCGGTGCCTGGAGCCCGGTGAGGATGGTGACGAGGGTGGACTTGCCCGCGCCGTTACGGCCGACGAGGGCGTGGGACTCACCGGGCAGGACGGTCAGTTGTCCGTCCCGCAGGGCGACGGTGGGTCCGTACCGCTTGACTATGCCGGTCGCTTCGACGAGCGCCGGACCGTGTGACGGGGGCTTGGTCATCGGCGTCCTCATTTGACCGTGTTGCCCCACAGCTTGGAGTCGTCGACGTTCTCCTTGGTGACGAGCGGCGCGGGCAGCTGGTCCTCGAGGATGCCGCTGGGCAGCTTCACGATGGTCGAGTCGTGGTCGGTCCTGCCGGGCTTGAACTTCTTCCCGTTCATCGCGGCCTTGATGTAGTACATCCCGTACTTGGCGTACGCGTCGGCGGGCTGCGAGACGGTGGCGTCGATCTGGCCCTTGCGGATGGCGTCGAACTCCTGCGGGATGCCGTCGTTCGAGATGACGGTGATGTGCCCCTTCTCGCCCGCCTTCTTCAGCATTCCCTTGGACTTCAGGGTCTGCAGGGTGGGCGCGAGATAGACGCCGCCCGCCTGCAGGTAGATGCCCTTGATGTCGGGGTTGGAGTTGAGGAGCGTGTCCAGCTTCGACGCGGCCGTGTCGGACTCCCACTTGGCGGGGATCTCCAGGACCTTGAGCTTGGGGTACTTCTTCTTCACGCAGGTGCGGAACGCCTCGGAGCGCTCACGGCCGTTGACGGAGGCGAGGTCTCCCATGATCTGGACGACCTTGCCGGTCTTGACCTGCTCGCCGAGGTAGTCGCAGGCCTTCTCGCCGTACGCGACGTTGTTGGCCCGCACCACCATCGCGACCTTGCCCTTCTCGGGCGCGACGTCGACGGCGACCACGGGCACGCCCTTGCGCTCGGCCTGGTCGAGGCCCGCGGAGATGGCAGCGCTGTCGAGGGGGGCGACGACGAGCCCCTTGATGCCCTGGTTGAGCTGGTTGTTGATGTCGGTGATCTGCTGCGAGGGGTCGCTGTTGGAGTTGACGGTCTTCATCGCGTCGACGTCCTCGGACTTCGCCATCTTCGGCACGTAGTCGTTGTACGACTGCCAGAACGGCGAGGTCAGCAGGGGCAGGATCACCCCGACCTTGCCCTCGCCGCCGCCTGCGCCGCCCGCGGGCGCCGCGCTGTCCTTCGTACTGCCGCACGCCGTGAGCACGAGGGACGCGCAGGCCGCCGCGGCGGCGATCCGCGCCGTCCGCGAAATCCCCGCCCTGCTGGACCTGTTGCGCACTGTTCTGCCGGCCATCTGACGGCTCCTCATCGAGGGTGGATCGGAAGTCCTAGCGACTGCTGGGCGAATATTTATCAGACCACTTGGCGCTCACAACACCCCTCGGCGTCAAGTTTTCCCGCATTCAGGCCGTAGTGGTCCGACCACATCTCTGATTAGACTGCGGCGCACCCGTCCAGTGGAGGAGCGTTACGTGGACCAGACCGCCCCGCAGAAGGGCACCGTGACCGGGCGGGCCATCGAGCAGATCAAGGCGATGATCGGCGAGGGCCGTCTCGAACCGGGCCAACGGCTCCCCACAGAAAGGGACTTGGCCACCCAGCTGGGCATCTCGCGCAGCTCCATGCGGGAGGCGATCCGCGCCCTCACGGTGATGGGGGTCCTTGAGGCCCGGCACGGCTCGGGTATCTACGTCACCCAGTTGGAGGCCGGGGACCTCCTGGAGACCTTCGGCGTCGTGGCGGACCTCTCCCGAGGACCACGGCTGGTGGAACTCCTCGAGGTACGCCGGGTGCTCGAGTCCACTGCGACGGCGCTGGCGGCAGCACGCATCTCGGCCGACCAACTGGCGGACGTCGAGAAGCACTTGGAGGCGATGAACGCCACGGACGACCCGGAGGAGATCCTCTCCCACGATCTCGCCTTCCACCGCGCGATCGCCTTCGCGGCGGGCAACGACACGATGGCGGCGATCCTGGAGGGCCTGTCATCGCGCACGTTCCGCGCCCGGGTGTGGCGCGGCTACCAGGAAGAGGGCGCCTTCGAGCGCACCCGCCGGGAGCATGCGCGCATCCACCGGGCCCTGGTGGCCAGGGACCCGGAGGCGGCGAGGGCCGCGGCGGCGGCGCACGTGGGAGAGGTGGAGGAGTGGCTGCGGACGCAGCTGGACGAATAGGCCCGGGGCGACCAGGCCTGGTCCCGGGGGGCGGACTGTAACCCGTTGACCTTGACACGGTGACAAGGTCTTCACTGGCGACCAGGAGGTGGTCACCAGTGACGATCACGAGACAGGACACGGACGCGACCCGAGCACTCCAGGGGCTGGAGGACGGCAACGCGTCCGTACGGCTGCGGGCCGCTCTCGCCGTCGGCACGGCGCCCGACCCGCGGTTCGTCGAGAAGCTCGTCGAACGCTGCGCCGTCGAGCCCGAGTTCTTCGTCCGCGACATGCTGACCTGGGCCCTCACCCGCCACCCGGTGGACGTGACGCTCCCCGCGCTGCTCCGCGAAGTCCGCTCGCAGCGGGCGCAGGCACGGAGCCAGGCGTTGCACACGCTGTCCAAGATCGGCGACCGGCAGGCGTGGCCGGCCCTCACGCGGGCACTCCTGTCCGACGCCGACGAGGAGGTGGCGCGAAGCGCCTGGCGGACCGCGGTCGTACTCGTACCGGAAGGCGAGGAGCCCGCGCTGGCCACAGTCCTCGCGACACAGCTCGGGCGTGGTGAGCGGGAGACCCAGCTGAGTCTCAGCCGGGCTCTGGTCGCGCTGGGGGAAGTGATCGTGCCGGCGCTGCGTTCCGCGACGACGGGCCCCGACCCACGTGTGCGGACGCACGCGATCGCCACGGAGCGGCTGCTGCGAGACCCGGACGCCGGATTCGAGTTCGCGATCGATGAGGCGAAACGCGTCGTGGCGCTGGGCGGCTCCGGCCAGGAGGGACAGTGAAAAGAGAGACGCTGCCACGAGGGTGACTGACGGGAGGCGGAGACTGACAAGAGGGACAATGAAGCGTGTTGATCGGTGAGGTGGCGCGGAGGTCCGGGGTCAGCGCCCGCATGCTCCGGCATTACGAGTCGCTCGGCCTGGTGCGGCCTTCGGGACGTACCGGCTCCGGCTACCGGGAGTATGCCGGGGAGGACATCCGGCGGATCTTCCATGTCGAGAGCCTGCGGTCGCTCGGTCTGTCGCTCCGTGAGATCGGGCGCGCGCTCGACGATCCCGGCTTCACGCCCTCGGCGCTCGTCGGTGACCTCATCCTGCAGACGCGCGAGCGCATCGCGGCCGAGACGGAGTTGCTCACGCGGCTGCGCCGGATCGATGCCGCGGACCCCTCAGGCTGGGAGGACGTCCTCCAGGTGGTCGCGCTCCTCCAGGCTCTGGGCTCGAAGAGCGCCGACACGCGTCAGCGTGCGGCCCTCTCCTCGGGCGACGAGGTTCCGGTACCGGTGGAGGCCCTGGTCGAGGCGGCCCTGAGCGAGACGGAGCCGAACGTCGCCGGGGCCCTTCGGTGGGCGCTTGCCCGGTCGGGCGACGGCGGCCCGGGACTCCTGGCGCAGGGCCTCGACTCACCAGCGGCCGCGGTACGGGAACGCGCCGTTCAGGCCCTCGCGGAGCTGTCCGGTGACGAGGCCACGGCGCGGCTGCGGGATGCTCTCGCGAACCCCGACATCGTGGTCCGGGGCCATGCGGCTCTGGCACTCGGGGCCCGAGGAGCGGCCGAGGTGATCCCAACGCTCGTCGACATGATCGTGGCGGGCAGGAACGACACGGACGCGGCCGACGCGCTGAGTGTGCTGGCGAGCGACGCCGCGAGCGCGGACCGGATCGCGACCAGGCTCGTCGACCGCCTCACCCACGCCACCACCGAAGCACCCGCCCGCGGACGCCTGACCCAGGCACTGGCAGGCATCCCCGGGCCCAGGGCGTCAGCCGCGCTCACCGACCTCACCCAGGACGCGGACCGCGCCGTAGCGCTGACAGCTACGTACCTGCTGCGGCTACGGGGCGAAGAGTGACGGCCCGCTTGGCCCCGGGGCCCCTGCGCCCCCAGGCGTCCACCGCAGTCACGTGCCGCAGTGTGTGACGCCTGGTCAGGTACGGGGACCCCGGAGGCCTCAGCGGGGCAGCGCCGTCACGCTCGCGTCAGCCGCAGTGTCATCAGCTCGAACGGACGCAGCGTCAGGGTGACGCCATCGGCGGCGTGTTCCGGTGCCGCGGTGTCCGCGAGGGGGCGCTCCAACAGGTCCGTCACACTCACGGAACCGACCGGGAAGCCCGCGGCCAGCGTCGCCTTCGCGCGACCGCCCCGCGACTCGTGGAAGCGGACGACCACGTCGCCGCTGCCGTCGTCGGCGAGCTTGACCGCCGTGACGACGACGGCGTCGTTGTCGACCGTCACCAGCGGCGACACCTCCGCACCGCCGCCCGCGACCTGCCGCTCGGGCAGGTTGATCCGGTAGCCCTCACGCACCGCGTCGCCGATCCCCGCGCCCGGGGCAAGCGCGTGCCGGAACCGGTGGACGCCCTGGTCCGTCTCGGGGTCGGGGAAGCGCGGGGCGCGCAGCAGCGACGCGCGCACCGTCGTGGTCGTACCGGAGTCCGAGGCACGCACCGTGCGGGTCACGTCGTGGCCGTACGTCGAGTCGGTGACCAGGGCGACGCCCCAGCCCGGCTCCTCCACGTGCACGAAGCGGTGGTTGCACGCCTCGAACTTGGCGGCCTCCCAGCTCGTGTTGGTGTGCGTGGCCCGGTAGAAGTGGCCGAACTGCGTCTCCGACGCGTACCGCTCCGCGTGGATGTCCAGCGGGAACGCCAGCTTCAGGAACTTCTCCGTCTCGTGCCAGTCGACCTCCGTGTCGATGTCCAGGCGCGAGGAGCCGGGCGCCAGAGTCAGGACCTGGGTCAGGCGTGAGGCGCCGAAGCTTCGTACGACACGGACCGAGGCGCCGTCCTGCGCGGGTTCGACCGCTTCCGCCTCCGTGAGGTCGGTGACCGTGTTGCGGTAGAACTCGTCGACGTCCCACGCGTCCCACATGTTCGGGAAGTCGGCGTGGATCTGCGGCAGGTTCGCCGCCTGACCGGGTGCGACGGTCTCCCGGTCGGCCACGATGTCGTACGCCGACACGACGAGGCCGCGCGCGTCGATCTCGACCCGCAACAGGCCGTTGTCCAGGACGAATCCGCCGTCGGCGCGTGAGGCCATCGCCGACTGGCCGTCGATCGCGGCCAGTCGGGCGCCACCGGCAGGGACCCCGTGCCGGGTGTGCGGGGTGGAGTTGAAGACGAGAGTGCCCGACCCCCCGCCCTCCCCCGCGAGCGCCCGCTGAGCCGCGTCGATGATGCCGTTGAGCTCCTCGGTGACCTTGGCGTACGTCGCACGCGCCTCCCTGTGCACCCAGGCGATGGACGAACCGGGCAGGATGTCGTGGAACTGGTGGAGCAGCACCGTCTTCCAGATGCGGTCCAGATCCTCGTAGGGGTACGAGAATTCCGGCGAGCGGACGGCCGCCGTCGCCGCCCACAGCTCGGCCTCCCTCAGCAGGTGCTCGCTGCGGCGGTTGCCCTGCTTGGTGCCCGCCTGGCTGGTGAGCGTGGCGCGGTGGAGTTCCAGGTACAACTCTCCCACCCAGACCGGGGCGTTGGGGTACTCGGCCTCGGCCTTCTCGAAGAACGCGGCGGGGGTCTCCCACTCGACGGTCGCCGAGCCCTCCAGGTCGCGGAGCCGTCCCGCCTTCGCGATCATCTCGCGGGTCGTGCCGCCGCCACCGTCGCCCCAGCCCGTCGGAGCGAGCGAGTGCCGGGCGACTCCCTTGTCCTTGAAGTTCTTCGCCGCGTGGGCGATCTCGCTGCCCTTCATCGAGCAGTTGTAGGTGTCGACGGGCGGGAAGTGCGTGAAGATGCGGGTGCCGTCGATGCCTTCCCAGTTGAAGGTGTGGTGCGGGAAGCGGTTGGTCTGCGACCAGGAGATCTTCTGCGTGAGCAGCCACTTCGAACCGGCCGCCTTGATGATCTGCGGCAGGCCGGCGGCGAAGCCGAAGGTGTCGGGAAGCCACGCCTCGTCGTTCTCGACGCCGAACTCGTCGAGGAAGAACCGCTTGCCGTGCACGAACTGACGGACCATCGCCTCCGAGCCCGGCATGTTCGTGTCGGACTCGACCCACATGCCGCCCGCGGGCACGAACCGCCCGTCGGCAACCGCCTTCTTGACCTTCGCCCACACCTCGGGCCGGTGCTCCTTGACCCACGCCCACTGCTGCGCCTGCGACATGGCGAAGACGAAGTCCGGCTCGTCCTCGATGAGCGCTGTCATGTTCGACGTCGTACGCGCGACCTTGCGCACCGTCTCCCTGAGCGGCCACAGCCACGCGGAGTCGATGTGCGCGTGGCCGACCGCGCTGATGCGGTGGGCCGAGGGCTCGGCGGGGGTGGTGAGGACGCCTTCGAGTTCGGCGCGGGCGGCGGGTGCGCTGCCGTTGACGTCCTGGAGGTCGACGGCGTCCAGGGCGCGGCCGATGGCGCGCACGATCGCGTACCGCCGACCGGAGTCCTCGGGAAGCTCCTGCATGAGCTCGCCGAGCACTTCGAGGTCGATGACGAGCTGCCACACGGTCTCGTCGAAGACGGCGAGGTCCATGCGGGCCAGCTTGTACTGGGGCTCGCTCCCGGCCGTCTCCTTGTCGCCGAGCTGGGTCGGCAGGAAGGGGTGGTAGTCGAGGATGACGGGGTTGGAGGCGGCCTCGATGTGCAGGTGGACGTCTTCGCCGCCGGTCGCCGGGGCTGCGATCCGTACCCACTGGTTGCGGGGGTTGAGGCCCTTCACCGGGGTGCCGTCGGGGCGGTAGACCAGGCCCTCGCACTGGAAACCGGGCATGTTCTCGTCGAAGCCGAGGTCGAGGATGGCCTCGACGGTCTTTCCTGCCCACTCCGTGGGCACGGTGCCGGTCACCTGGAACCAGCTGGTGGCCCAGGGGGCACCCCACCGCGCGCCGACCTCGGTCGGCTCGGGGTGCGCCGCGAGGCCCTCTTCCACGGGCACGGGTTCGCCGGGGGCGGTCCATACGGCGACGTCCAGGGGGACGGATTCGGGGTAGACGGCGGGGCGGATGCGTTCGTCGAGGACGCGCTTGAGGCGGGCCTCTATGAGGGTGCGGTCGTCGTGCATGTTCTCTCCGAGGGTTGGAACGGGTGGACTCGGCCGGGAGCTTTGCGTGCCGTCGTCACCGGCTCCGCCGAGTTCGTCCTCAAACGCCGGACGGGCTGATTTTTCAGCCCCTCCGGCGATTGAGGAGCGGGGTCTGGGGCGGAGCCCCAGGCAGGCCCGGGGCGCAGGCACGGTTTTCGGGAAGGGGCGGGGTTGGGGATGGATCTTGCTTCTAACCGACCTCCCCTGGCCGCACGACCTCCGTGATGCCCCGCGCAGCCAAGTGCGCCGCGTCCCCCACCCGGCTCGCCAGGACCGTCGTAGGCCGGACTCCATCCGCGACGAGGCCCATGAAGGCGTCGAACACCGCACCGCCGGGCCCGCACGCGGACCGCCGTGAGGCGGCATCGTCCACGACCACCGCGGTCGTGCGAACGGCAGGCGCATACCCCCGCCCCCGCCACTCCTTCGCGAGCCGCGCCAGCACCTCACCCCCCGGCTTGACCTGCCCCTCATTGGTCAACAGGCCCAGGCTGTACTCCAGTTCAGGGAAGTCCGCCAGCGACCGCGACACATCGTGCGAGCACCACCACGTCACGCCCCACACATCCGCACAGTCGAGCGCCGCCTCCACCGTCGCCTCGGTGAAGGCAGCCGCGTGTTCCGCGGGGATGAGAGGGGCCGGCGCGCCCACCTCCTGGAGCCACACGGGACGGTGCGGATCGTCCGCCCACGCCTTGGACAGCTCGATCATGTACGCCGCGTGGTGTGCGGTGGCGACCCCGCCCCGCCCGTGCCGCTGGGCCGTGCCGTTGAACACCCAGGAGTGCACGGCGGTCGCCCCGCCAAGGCGCGCGGCCTGGGCCGGGGTGAAGGGCTGGTCGTCCTGGTACCAGGCGGCGTCGTACTCGGCGTGCAGGTGCAGCTTCCCCGGAGCGCCCTCCTCGCAGGCTGCGAGGACACGTCGCAGCCACTCCCCCGCCTGGTCCTGCGTGATGCGGTCCGGATCGGGATGCGGGCCGGCCGAGAACTGGTTGACCTCGTTGCCGATGGTCATGCCGATGAAGTTCGGCCGGTCGGCGAGCGCGGCGGCGAGCGTCCGCAGGTACGTGGCCTCGCCCTCCACCACATCGGGGTCGGTGAAGATGTTCCGCCGGTGCCATGTCTGCGTCCAGGCGGGCAGGAAGTCGAAACTCGACAGGTGCCCCTGCAGTCCGTCGACGTTGACGTCGAGCCCGCGCTCGGCGGCGGCGTCCGCGAGAGCGACGAGCTGCTCCACGGCGCGCGGCCGGATCAGGGTGCGGTTGGGCTGGAAGTACGGCCAGATCGGGAAGACCCGGATGTGGTCGAGGCCGAGTCCGGCGATCGCGTCGAGGTCGGCGCGCACGGCGTCGATGTCGAAGTCGAGCCAGTGGTGGAACCACCCCTTGCTCGGGGTGTAGTTCGCGCCGAAGCGCGGCGCGACCGACGGCGTGGAGGGCATGGAAGGCACGGAAAGCATGCGGGTCCCGGTTCTCGGAAGTCTCGGAAGTGTGGGGCTGTATTGCGTGCGGGAGCGAGCGAGCGAGCGTGGCGGCGGGCTTCAGCCCTTGACCGCTCCCTCGCCCACGCCGCGGAAGAAGTACCGCTGGAGGCAGGCGAAGAGCACGATCAGCGGCAGCACGGCGATGACCGTGCCCGCGGCGACGAGCCGTTCGTCGTTGGCGAAGGTGCCGTGCAGGTAGTTCAGGCCGATGGTCAGGGTGAACCGGTCGGGGTCGCTCAGCACGATCAGCGGCCACAGGAAGTCGTCCCAGGCGCCCATGAACGCGAAGATCGCCACCACGGCGAGCGTGCCCTTGACCGCGGGCAGGGCGATGCGCAGGAATCGCTGCCAGACGTTCGCGCCGTCGACGTACGCGGCTTCCTCGATCTCGTACGGCAGGTTCAGGAAGGCGTTGCGCATCAGCAGGACGTTGAGCGCGGAGACGCAGCCGGGCAGCAGCACACCGATGAGGGTGTTGTTCAGGCCGAGCTCCCGCATGGTCGTGAACTGGGCGATGATGATGCCTTCCACGGGCACCAGCATGGCGAGGATGAACACGATCGTGGCCGCTCTGCGGCCCCGGTAGCGCAGGCGCGCCAGGGCGTAGCCGGCGAGCGTGGCGCCCACGCAGTTGGTCACGACGTTGGCGGCCGCCACCTTCAGGGAGTTGAGCGCGTAGTCCCAGACGGGGATGGTGTCGGCGACGCGCTCGTAGTTGTGGAAGGTCGGACTGCTCGGCAGGAACTCGGGCGGGGAGCTGAAGATGTTCTCGTGCGGTCCCTTCAGGGACGTGGACAGCTGCCACAGGAACGGCCCGATCATCAACGCCAGTACGGCGAGCAGGAGTACGTAGCGCAGGACGATCTCCCACACCGGCATCCGGCGGCCGTTCTCGTCCGTGAAGCGGCGGCCGTGCCTCCGGGCGCGGGCCTTGCGAGCCTTGCCGGCCTTCGACTGCGCCTGCCCCGCCTTGCCCGACTTGCCCGTCTGCTCGCTCTTGTGCGTGTCGGTCGTGATGCTCACGAGTCAGTCCTCCTTCCGGTCCGCGCGCAGCACGAGCAGCATCAACGCGACGGTGACGACGAAGACGACGACCGAGATGGCCGACGCGTACCCGACGCGGCCGGTCAGGCCGGTGCCCACGCGCTGCACCAGCATCACGAGCGTGGTGTCCTCGCCGGCCGGGCCGCCGTTGGGCCCGGCCATCAGGTAGACCTCGGAGAACACCTTGAAGGCGGCGACCGAGGACAGCGCGGCGACCAGCACCATCGTGGATCGCACGGCGGGCACGGTGACCGTGAAGAAGCGGCGCACCGCGCCCGCGCCGTCCACCGACGCGGCCTCGTGCAGTTCGCGGGGCACGTTGGCGAGGGCCGCGAGGTAAATGATCATGTAGTAGCCGAGGCCCTTCCAGACCGTGACGGCCATGGCGCTCGACAGGAGCAGCCACTGGTCGCTGAGGAAGCCGACCGAGCCGACGCCCACCGCTTCCAGCACCGCGTTGACCAGGCCCCGTTCGTCCAGCATCCACACCCAGATCAGGCCCACCACGACGATGGACGCGACCACCGGCGTGTAGAAGGCGGACCGGAAGAAGGTCATGCCGGGGACGTGCTTCTGGACGAGCATCGCGAGGAGCAGCGGCAGCAGGACGAGCGCGGGCACGACCCCGACGATGTAGAGCGTCGAGTTGCGAAGGCCGATCCAGAACATGTCGTCGTGCAGCAGCTCCCGGAAGTTGTCCAGGCCGACGTACTCCCCCGGGATCAGGGTGCGTTTGTCGGTGAAGGAGTTGATGAGGGTGCTGACGAACGGATAGAGGATGAAGATGCCGACGATCAGCAGCCCGGGGGCCGCGAAGAGCCAGGGGCTGGTGGGGAGTTGACGCCTGATGCGCCGGCGGGTGCGGTGGTCGTCCCCGGCACGGGAGGCGGTGTCGGCGGCGCGGGGGACGGTGGCGGTGCTGGAGCTTTTCATGGTGGTGGTCCCGTGTTGTCTTCTCAGCTCTGCTTCAGCAGCCGGTCGCAGGCCTTGACAGCGTTGTCAAGCGCTTCCTCGGGGCTCTCCTTGCCTTGCAGCGCACGGGCGACGGCGTTGCGCAGCTCGATCTTCATCTGCTCGCTGAAGAGCACGGGCGTGTAATTCACCGCGGTCTTGATGGACTTGGCAGCGGCGACCCGTACGCGCGTGTCGTCGGTGCCGTCCTGCTTGGTGAAGTACGGGTCGTCGAGCGAACCTTCCGTGCTGGGGAAGATCGCCACCTTCTTGGCGAAGGACATCTGTCGCTGCGCGTCCGTCACGTAGTGGGCGAAGGCCACGGCGGCGGGCGTCTGCTTGGTGCGGGTGTTCACCATCACCCCCATCACGTACATGTTGTCCTTGCCGGTGTTGGTGATCTGCGGGGTGATCCCGATGTTCTTGTAGAGGCCCGGCGCTTCCTTCTTGAACTTGCCGAGGTCCAGGGCGCTTCCGGGGTTCATCGCGACGGCCTCGGTGAGAAACTTCTTGCCCGTCGACTCGGGTGTGGCGTTGAGCGCCTGACCGTCCAGAGCCTTCGCGTCGTACAACTTCTTGTACTGGGTGAGGAGTTCGACGCCCTTGGCGCCGTTGAAGGTGAACCTGGTCCCTTCCTTGTCCATCAGCGGGACGCCGTAGCGCCCGAAGTCCTCGATGGTGGGGATGTTGGCGAGCGTGGCGGTCCTGCCTTTGGTCTTCTTGGACAACTGCAGGGCGCTGTCGAAGAGTTGGTCGTACGTCTTCGGGGGCTTGTCGGCGTCGAGCCCCGCCTCCTTGAAGATCCGCTTGTTGTAGAAGAGCGGCCCGGTGTTCAGATACCAGGGGAAGGCGTACGTGCCTTCGGTGCCCGGTATCTGGTGGCTCTTCCACGCCCCCGGCAGGTACTCCTTCTCGTACTTCCCCGCGGCCTTGTCGAGGTCGAGTGCCAGACCGGCCTTGGCGAGCGGGGCCACCAGGTCGGGCGAGACGTTGACGACGTCCGGGAGGGTGCCGGCCGCGGCGTCGGCGCTGATCTTGTCGGCGTAGCCCTCGCCGGGCTGGTCGACCCAGTTCACCTTCGTGCCGGGGTACTTCTTCTCGAAGCCGTCGACGACGCCCTCGAAGTACGACTTGAAGTTCGCCTTCAGGTTCCAGGTCTGGAAGGTGATCTCGCCCTCGATCTTGCCGGACGCGTCGGCCGAGCCGCCGCCGTCGCCTCCGTCGCCGCAGGCGCTCAGCGGCAGGAGCACGGCGAGGACGGCGGCAGCGGTGGCTGCCCTTCTGGGGATGCGGGGGTGGTGGGAGATGCGCACGGTGAAACGGCTCCTTTGCTCGGCCCAGCGTGAGGCAGACCCTGCATGGCACGCCGGTAAAAAGTCAATGGATTCGTTGAATAATCCTGTCTGCCACACCAACTACGCAGGTCAGCGGGGTCTGTTGAACTTCTTGCGGGGATCGACTAATGCGCTTTAGAGTGTGCTGGCTCAAGCGCATTAGTATGCGCTTCACAGGAAAGGGGCAACACCGGTGCAAGGCAAGCGGTCCCCGGCACGCCGGCCGACCATGAAGGACATCGCACGCCGCGCCGGAGTCTCCGAGAGCGCCGTGTCCTTCGCGCTCAACGACCGGCCCGGCGTCTCCGACATCACCCGCGACCGGGTGCGCAGGGTCGCCGAGCAGCTGGGGTGGCACCCGAGCACCGCGGCTCGCGCGCTGTCCGGTGAGGGCTCGGCGACCGTGGGCCTGGTGGTGGCGCGGCCCGCCGGGACGCTGGGCGTCGACTCGTTCTTCCTGCAGCTGATCTCGGGCATCCAGGAGGTCCTGGCGGAGCGTCAACTCGGCCTGCTCTTCCAGGTGGTGGAGGACGTGGCCGCCGAGTGCGCGGTCTACCAGCGGTGGTGGGCGGAGCGCCGGGTGGACGGGGTCCTGGTCGTGGACCCGCGCACGGACGACCCCCGCCCCGCGCTCCTCGACGAGCTCGGTCTTCCCGCGGTGGTGACGGGCGGCGTACCGGACCCCGACGCCGGCCATCCCGGCCTCTCCACGGTCTGGGCGGACGACGCGGGTGCGATGGCGGCGGTCGTGGACCATCTGCACGCCCTCGGCCACCGCCGCATCGTGCACATCGCGGGGCTGCCCGGCCTCGCCCACACGGAGCGGCGGATCCGGACGCTGCGGGCCGAGGCACAGCGGCGTGACCTGTCCGGGGTCCGCTCGGTGACCACGGACTACTCGGACGCGGAGGGCGCCGCGGTGACCCGGCGGGTGCTGTCCGCCGCGTCGCCGCCGACAGCTCTCGTGTACGACAACGACGTGATGGCCGTCGCCGGGATCGCCGCGGCGGCCTCGCTCGGCTTCGCCGTGCCCGGGGACGTGTCGGTGATCGCGTGGGAGGACTCGGCCCTGTGCCGCATGGTCCACCCCTGGCTGACGGCCCTGTCCCGCGACACGGTGTCCTTCGGCCGCACGGCGGCCCGCGAACTCCTGTCCCTCCTGGACGACGGCCCGGCATCCACGGTCCAGGTCCCGCTCCCGACCCTCATCGAACGGGAGAGCACGGGGCGGGCGAGCGGGGGGTGAGCCGCTCCCGGCGGTCAGGACTTGCTGAACCGCTCCCGGCGGTCAGGGCTCGCTGAACCGCGCCCGGCGGTCAGGCCTTGTCGTACCAGGAGAACGCCGCGATCCTCCGGCCCTCCGGGGTGCGGACGAACTGGATGGTCTTCGTGCCGCTTCCCTCGAACGGGATGCCGTCCAGAATCCCGGACTTGCTGTACGTGCCGAACCGCGAGGCGATGCCGCCCTCGATGTCCGTCCGTTCGGAGGTCTCCCACTCGGAGAACTCCACCTCACTCTTGGACATGGCCGAGACCGTAACACCGCGCCGGTCAGGGGGACTTGAGGGCTCGGGGAGCCGTGCCCGCGGCTCCCCGAGCGGGGCCCCCGCCAGGACGGCCCGCGCGTCTCCTACACCCGCGACCGGTAGAGGCCGAACTCCGCAAGGCGTACCGCCCCGCGCGACCCCGTCACCCGAAGCCGCCACTCCCGTGCCCGGATCGGTGTCGCCAGCGTCAGGACCCGGCTTGCGCCCACCGTGTTCACCTCCGTCACGAGAGTCCATCCGGACCCGCCGGAGATCCGCGCCTCGATCACCGCGTGCTCCAGGTGCTGTCCACGCCGGATGTCCTCCCCCAGCCGGATCCGGTCGACCTCGCGTGCCTTGCCGAGGTCGACCGTGAGCGTCCCCCGGGAGGGGGCCGGGCACGCCCACGCCGTGTCCGGGTCACCGTCGACCGCGTGCGTTGGGCGGCGGCCGTCGCCGCGGACCCGTGCACCCCGCGCGAAGTCCTCGGGCAGTTCGCGCCCGATCCGCTCGTGGAACTCCCGCAGCCGTGCCACGTCCGCCTCCGGGAGCAGGCCCCTCTTGTCCGGCGGCATGTTCAGGAGCAGCACGGAGTTGCGGCCCACCGAGCGGAACCAGATGTCCGTCAACTGCTCGACGGACTTGGGCTGTTCGTCCTCGTGGTAGAACCAGCCGGGCCTGATCGAGACGTCACACTCCGCCGGCCACCACTGCACGTACTGGGCGACCGCCCTCGCATCCGCGAGTGCCTCCCGGCTTCCCTGGTCGGGCGCGTCGTACTTCAGGGCGTAGTCGACGCTGCCGTTCCCCGAGTCCTTGACGGGGACGACGCTCCACTCGTTCTCGCGCGCGAGCCCGCCCTCGTTACCCACCCACCGCACGTCGGGGCCGCGTACGGCGACCGTGGCGTTCGGGGCCAGGGCACGAATGACCGCGTACCAGCTGTCCCAGTCGTACGTCTCGACCTTCTCCGGTGGGATCCGCCCCTGCGCTCCGTCGAACCACACCTCGTCGACGGGCCCGTACTCGGTGAGCACCTCGTACAGCTGGTTGAGCATGTGCGCCCCGTAGTCGGTCGCGTCCAGCGTGAACGACCGTACGGCCGCGGCGTCCGCCCTGTCGTCGCCCCCGACCGGCGTGGGAATGGTGCGCCGCGAGCGCGCGCTGCCGTTGGCGTAGACGCCGTGCAAGTACTGGTTCTCGTCGGCGGGCGAGATGTAGACGCCCACCTTGAGCCCGTACCGGCGCAGCGAGTCGGCGAACGAGCGCAGCACGTCGCCCTTTCCGTCCTGCCAACTGCTGCTCACCACACTGTGCTTGGTGTAGCGGGACGGATAGAGCACGAAGCCGTCGTGATGCTTGACCGTGAGGATGGCGAGCTTGAATCCGCCGTCGCGCAGGGCCCGCGCCCACTGGTCGGTGTCGAGTTCCGACGGTTGGAAGACGTCGGGGTCCTCGTCGCCGGTGCCCCATTCGAGGCCGGTGAAGGTGTTCACCCCGAAGTGCAGGAAGGCGGTCTGCTCCAGGCGTTGCCAGGCGATCTGGCGTTCCGTCGGGCGGACTTGGGTTGCCTTGGTGACGACTTCGTCCGGCGTGTCCTTGGGGCTGATCGGGATGCGGTAGGGCGGCTCAGGAGTTACGGAGGCCCCGGTGGGGCCCGGCGCCGCGAGCGCGAGGGAGCTGCTCGACGCGGCGACCGCCGTCGTGACGGCGGCGGTCACGAAGAGGCGTCTGCTGACAGTCATGGGGTGCGGGTCTCCCTGTCGGGGCTCAGATCTCAGGACGCGGGGCAAGGGGGTGGGGTCAGTCGGCGGTCAAAGTCAATGCGGCCGGGGCCCGTTGGTCCGACGGGTACTGCTGGAGCCGCCCGTCATCCGTGACGTGCACGGACATCTGGGTGATCGCGTTCGTCAGCCGGTAGCCGTCAGAGGCCTTCGTCAGCTGCCAGCGCTGCAAGGTGTTCGCCGCGTCGCATGTCTCCTGCGTGACCGCACTACCCGGCTCCAGCGGGACGTTGAGCGTGAGCTTTCCGCTGCGGGTCTCCAGGCAGGCGCCGTCCGCCGTGGACTTCAGCGTGACGTAACCGTCGGGGGTGCGCTTGATCTCGTAGTCGACGGGGTCCACCTGACCCTTGGTGTCCCGCACGGTGTACGTGCCATCCGCCACCGGCACCTTCGTCAGGTCCCGCCAACCCGGCGCGTGTCCGACGGACTTGGCGCGCGCGGCGAAGTCGGCGTACGTCGGGTCCGGATGCGCGGCGCCCCAGGTGACCTGGGCGACATGGCTGAGCGGCATCTCCATGGAGGCCGCGACCTCGTTCTCGGTCTCGCCCCGGCCGTTGTCGGGCCACAGGCTGATCTTCGCCCCCGTGATGCCGTCCCGCGAGGCGAGCTTCTCGCCCTCGAAGCTGCGCGGGTCCCACGCCTTGTCGTACAGCGCCTTGGTGTCGGTGTGGAAGCCGCCGCGGACGAGGTAGAGGGCGTAGGCGGCGTTCTGCAACGGATGGCCCTGGGCGATGAGTTGGCTCGGCTTCGTCTTCACATCGAGCCAGTGCTCCACGCTCGTCCCTGCCGCGACCGGCACCGTGTTCGCGCCGGTCAGGCCGTCGTTCCAGATGCGCAGCTGCTTTCCCTTGCCGGTCGCGTACGCGTGCACGCGGTTGATGAAGTCGACGAAGGCGTCCTGCGGGGTCGCCTTGTCGCCGTACTTCTTCTTCGCGTATTCGAGGATGTGGGGGTACTTGGCGAAGTCGGAGCCGAGCATGTACTCGTCGGCGCCCATGTGCCAGGACTTCGCGGGGAACACCTCGGCGTACTCGTCGATGAGGCTCGTGTAGTAGGCGAAGGCCTCGTCCTTGGTGATGTCGAGGCGCGACGGCTGCGGCTTCCCGTCGGAGTCGGTGAGCTGGAGGTCGGTGCGCTTCTCCAGCCACGGGTCCATGTGGCCGGGCGAGTTGATCTCCGGGATGATCGTGACGTGGTACTTCTCGCCGAGAGCGACGAGGCGGCGTATCTCGCTCTTGGTGTAGTAGCCCCAGCTGTTGGCCTCGGGGTGCTTGTCGCTCTTCACCTTGAGTTCGAGGAGCAGCTGGTTCTGCTTGTTGTACGCCATGTCGCGTACGAGGTTCTCCAGCCAGGGCGTCGAGATGTGGATGTAGCAGGCGCAGACGCCTACTCCGCGTTCCTTGTACTGCGGCACGTCCACGGTGCGTCCGCCCGGTACGCGGTCGCTCCCGGCGAGGAGTTGAAGGAGAGTGCGCGTGCCGTAGAAGGCTCCGGCCTCGGTCGCTCCGGTGATCTCCAGCCGGTCATCGGCACGGAGTTCGTACCCTTCGGCGCCCAGCTGCTTTCGCGCGGGCGCGACATCGATGACGATGTCGCCGTCGCGCGGGGCTCCGCCGGTGACCGGCACCCGGCCCTCGCCCGCGGCGCGCAGATCGTCGGCGAGGGTACGGGCGACTTCGCGGGCCGCCTGCCCGTGCGCGACGAGCCGGGTGCCGGGGCCGTAGGCGTAGCTCCCCTTCCCCGGCGTCCAGTCGGCCAGGGCGGGGACGGTGCGGGGCGGGTCCGTGGCGGGTCGCGAGGTCCCGGCGGCCTGGGCCGCCGGGACCGGCGCCGCGAGCAGCAGCAGGGCCACCGCGGCGCCCCGAAGTCTGCGGAGCCGCGCGCGGCGTGACGCACGAACCGGCGCGAACATCATGCGCATGTCAGTCATGACATCCGATGATTCAAGCGCCCCTGAAGGGTGTCAATGCATTGCCCTCAGCGGGGACTTGGACATTTGCGCAGCCCTGCACTGACCCATCGGATGAATGCCGACACTCGTCAGCCGGGCCAGGCACCCGTCAGCCGACGCGTCGCGACAGCGCCACCGCGGTCGACGGCCGCCTTGACCACGGCGAAGATCGCGCCCTGCAACGTGGCCGCAAGCAGGATCTCCCCCCAGCCGCGGTCCTCGTCAGTGGCGTCGGGAGCGTCCTCGTCGCGGGCGACCATCTTCCACGCCTGTTTGAACAGCCCGCCCGCGGCCACACCCGCGAGCGCGCCGAGCGCCATCCCGACCGGCTTGTACGCGATCTTCGAGGCCTTCACCGCGCGCCCCCGTGCTTCCGCTTGCGCCGCACCAGTACGTACGCGACCACCAGCGCGGCGCCTCCCGCGATGAAGCCGGTGCGGCGGTTCTGGACCTGCTCGGGGGCCTTGTCGTGCCACACCTCCGTGGCCTGTCCTGCCGCGGCCTTCACCTGCCCGGTGGCGGTGGCGGCCTTGTCCTTGACCTGGTCGGGCACCTTGTCCTGCAGCACCTGCGCGGCCTCGGTGGCCTTCGCCCTGGCCTGCTCGCTCAGCTCCGCGGCCTTCGTGGCCGTCTGACCCTTGATGGCGACCGCCTTCTCCTGGGCACGTGCCTTGACGTCCGTCTTGGCCGCCAGGGCCTCGACCGTCTCTCCCAGGTCCTGACGGGTCTGCTCGACCTTCGCGCGCAGTTCCCCGGCGCCCGCGGTGTCCTTGTCGTGGGGCTGGTTCATCGCTGTGCACTCTCCTTGATCTCTGCGACGTCGGCCTTCACGCCGTCGATGGCCTCTTCGGGGATCGGCGGGGAAGCCCGGCCGACCTCCTTCTTGCCGGTCAGTGCCAGTACCGCGGCGATCAGACCGAGGACGGCGGTGACGATCAGCCCCGCGGCCCACACCGGAAGCGGCACGGCGAGCGCCGCGATCGCGGTGGCGACGAGGGCCTGCAGGGTCAGGAAGCCGACGAGACCGGCTCCACCGAACAACCCGCTGCCTTTGCCGTAGCGCTTGGTCTTCTCCTTCATCTCCGCCTGCGCCAGGCGCATCTCGCCGCGCACCAGCTCCGTCAGCTGCTGTGAGGCGCGCTGCACCAACTCGCCCACCGGCTCGTTGTGGGGCGCGCCGTGTCCGGCGCTGTCACGGCCGGTGGCGTGCGGGCCTGTCTGGGCCATCGTCATCAACCTCCTGTCTGTTGGGCGACCGAGTACCCCGATCTCCGGCATCGGCACATGGTCGAGGAGCGTGGTCGTGGCGGACGGTGTCGCTCGGCGTGTCACTCGTCCATGCGGCGACGGTCCCGCTCGTCCCAGGCGCGGGTGTCCCGGGGCGGTACGTAGGGCTCCTCCTCGGGAGGAAGGCCGCCGGCGATGGCACGCTGACGGGACAGTTCGGCGTCGAACTCCAGGCCGAGCAGGATCGCTATGTTGCTGATCCACAGCCACACCAGGAAAATAATCACTCCGGCGAGGGCGCCGTAGGTCTTGTTGTAGGAACTGAAGTTCCCTACGTAGAAGGCGAATCCGGCGGAGGCGATCAGCCAGATCACCAGGGCGATGACGCTGCCGGGCGTGATCCACCTGAAGCCCCGCCCCTTCACGTTCGGCGTCGCCCAGAACAGCAGCGCGATCATGAAGGTCACCAGGACGACCAGGACCGGCCATTTCGCGATCGCCCACACCGTCAGGGCCGCGTCGCCGAACCCCAGGGCCGAGCCCACGGTGCGGGCGAGACCGCCGGTGAACACCACGATGAGCGCGCTGACGACGGCGAGCAGGAGCAGCACCACGGTCACGCCCACCCTGACCGGCAGCACCTTCCATATGGGACGCCCCTCGGGCATGTCGTAGACGGCGTTGGCGGTGCGGATGAACGCCCCGACGTACCCGGACGACGCCCACACCGCGAGCACGATGCCGACCACCGCCATCAGGGAGCCGACGCCGCCCTGGCCCGCCAGCTGCCGCACGGCGTCGCTGATGATGTCCCGTGCCGAGCCGGGCGCGAGCTCCTTGAGATTCTTGAGGAGCCAGTCGATCGCCGATTTCCCGACCACGCCGAGCAGCGAGACGAGGACCAGGATCGTCGGGAAGAGCGAAAGCACTCCGTAGTAGGTCAGCGCCGCCGCGCGGTCCGCCAGCTCGTCGTCCTGGAACTCCCTGACCACGCCGGTGGCCACTGCCCGCCAGGACCGCTTGGGCAACTGTGTCGGTTCCTTCGGCGCGCGGTCCTCGCTGCCGGTATCCGATGTTCCGTCCATGCATCCCGTAGTAACCCGCAACCGCCGGACCATGCGCGAGTGACCCGAAACGCCGGGTGCCCCAGAACGCCGCGCGCCCCCGGCCGGGATCGGCGGGGGGCGCGCGGCGAAGCGGAGGGATCAGTCGATACCGGGGAGGATGTGCGGCTCCGCGAGGTCGTCCTCGTAGCCCGCAAGTCGGATCGGGGCCGCTTTCGCCCACGAGTCCAGGTTGCTGAGCTTGCGTGGTCTGCCGGCCCGCTCGCTGCTGCGTTCCGCCGGTCGCTTTTCCTGCTTCGTCAGATCTGGTGTCACCGCGCACTCCTTTGTGTCGCGTAACGGAAGGACATGGGCTGTCGGTCGCGGTGGCGCCGTCGTTCAGGCGGGATCGCGGCCATGGTGGCGAGCCTGTCCCGGGGCGGTTCAGGGGTGCTTGTGGATCCCTGGAGACCGTCCGTTCGCCTCACACTAACCAAATGAGCGCGCCCGCGCTCTATGGGGTCCGCCGATGGAGTGGATTTCGGACACTTGGTCATGGTGTGGGGGCGCCCTGCGAGCCAGGAAGTTTCCACCGGTGCGAGCCCATGGGCCTTTCCAGACCTCCATGGGACCGTACGGGGATGACTTCTGCCCAGGCACGGGACGGCGCTTCCGCCCAGGCACGGGACGGCGCGGTGGCTCTGGTGACCGGCGCGTCGCGAGGGATCGGGCTCGCCGTCGCGCGAACCCTCGCCGAGTCCGGACATCGCCTTGTCGTGACCGCCCGCGATCCGGACGCACTGGAGGCGGCGGTGGCCGGACTGCGCGCGGACGGCGCCCAGGCCGTCGGCTGCGCGGGCGGCGTGGCCGATTCCGGTCGGGCGGAGGCGAGCGTGGCTCTCGCGCTCCGGGAGTTCGGGCGGCTCGACGTACTGGTGAACAACGCCGCGACGAACGCCCCTTACGGCGCGCTGATGGACGTCGACCTCACGGCGTGGCGCGCCGCCTTCGCCGTGAACGTAGAGGCCGCGCTGCGCCTGACGCAGCTCGCCTGGCGGGCCTGGATGGGCGGGCACGGCGGCGCGGTGGTCAACATCTGCACCGAGGGCGCGTCCCATGTCGGCCCGAACGTGGGCGCGTACGGGACCAGCAAGGCGGCGCTCCTGCACCTGACGGCCCAACTCGCGGGCGAACTGGCGCCCTTGGTACGGGTCAATTCCGTCTCCCCTGGCCTCGTCCGCACCGAGATGGCCCGCTTCGTGTGGGACGGCGCCGAGAAACGGCTCGCCGAGAGCCTGCCGCTCGGCCGCATCGGCGAACCGGAGGACGTGGCGCGGGCCGTGGCGTGGCTCGTCTCGGACGCGGCCGAATGGGTGACGGGCGCCGATCTCCTGGTGGACGGCGGGACGAGGGTGCGGGCAGCTGCCGGCGGAAGTGCCCCGTACGCCGTGCACGAGCGGCTGCGGGCGGCGACGGGCGGAGCCACCGGCCAGGCCTGACGCCGCCCGCGCGCGGCTACCACTTGCCGGGTGCGTAGTCCTTCAGGAAGACACCGAACAGGTCCTCGCCCGCCTCGCCGCGCACGACGGGGTCGTAGACGCGGGCCGCGCCGTCGATCAGGTCGAGCGGGGCGTGGAAGCCCTCGTCGGCAAGGCGCAGCTTGTCGTAGTGCGGGCGCTCGTCGGTGATCCAGCCGGTGTCGATCGAGGTCATGAGGATGCCGTCGGTCTGGAACATCTCCTGGGCGCTGGTCCGCGTCACCATGTTCATCGCGGCCTTGGCGGCGTTCGTGTTCGGGTGGCCCGCGCCCTTGTACCCGCGGCCGAAGACGCCCTCCATCGCGGAGACGTTGACGACGTAGGAGCGGCCGCTTGACGCCTTCTTCGCGGCGTCGGCCATCGCCGAACGCAGAGCGCTGATCAGGATGAACGGCGAGGTGTAGTTGCACAGCTGGGTCTCGAGGAGCTCCACCGGGGAGATCTGCTCGATGGTCTGCACCCAGGTGTTGCTGTCGACGACGTCGGGGACCAGGCCGCCGGCGTCGATGGCGGTGCCGTCGAGGTGCCGGGCGACGCTGGCGTTGCCCGCGACGAGCGCGAGGTCGGCGACCTGCTGCGCGTCCAGGCCGCTGGTGCCTAGGGGCAGCGCGGCCAGGCCGTCCACCGCGCCGGAGTTGAAGGCGCCGATGACGGAGTGGGCGGGCAGCTCCCCCGCGGGCAGCGGCGCGCCCTCGCCGTCGACCAGGGCGGCGTACGCGGAGGGCAGGCGCCGTACGGTCTGCGTCGCGTTGTTGATCAGGATGTCGAGCGGTCCCGCGGCGGCGACCCGCTCGGCGAGCGCGACGGACTGGGCCGGGTCGCGCAGGTCGATGCCGACGACCTCCAGGCGGTGCAGCCAGTCCGCCGAGTCGTCCATCGCCTTGAAGCGGCGGATGGCGTCCTTGGGGAAGCGCGTCGTGATCGTGGTGTGGGCGCCGTCACGCAGGAGGCGAAGAGCGATGTACATGCCGATCTTGGCCCGGCCGCCGGTGAGCAGCGCGCGCTTGCCGGTGAGGTCGGTGCGGGCATCGCGCTTGGAGCGGTTCAGGCGGGCGCAGTCGGGACAGAGCTGGTGGTAGAAGTAGTCGACTTCCACGTACCGGGTCTTGCAGGTGTAGCAGGAGCGGGGGCGCTGGAGTATCCCCGCGAGCCTGCCCTGCTCGGTCTGCGAGGAGGGCAGCAGACCCTCGGTCTCGTCGTCGATGCGCTCGGCGGAGCCGGTGGCGGTGGCCTCGGTGACGGCCTTGTCGTGCGCGGTCTTGGCGGCCCTGCGCTCCTGACGGCGGCGCTGCTTCACGGTGCGGTAGACCCCGGCCGTGGCCCGGCGCACCGCGATCGCGTCGGGGTGGTCGACGTCCAGCTTGTCGAGCTCGTCGAGCACCGCGAGGCAGATGGCGAGCCGGTCGGGGTCGATGCCGGGACCGAACGCCTGCGAAGGCACCTCGGCCTCCTGGGGCTCGGCCGAACCGGCAGCCCCCAGGCTGTCCTCTGTCACCGTCATCGCCGCTGTCCTCGCGTCACTCATGCCGCGGCTCGTCTGGGTGACCGCGGAAGCTCCAAAGAAGAGAACTTTACGTAGCGACGGGCCCCTCTACCAAACGCGGACGGTCTACGCACGCTTCGACGAGCCCCGCGAGCTCCTCCCGCACACCGCGCGCCAGAACATCCAGGTCCGGCACGGCGGCCGCGTCCGCGACCAGACCGAAGTGCACCCGGCCCCGGTAGGTCGACACCGCGACCGCGAGCGCCTGTCCCTGGGCCAGCGGCGCGAAGGGATACACGGCGGTGAGCGGGCAGCCTCCGAGCTTCAGACCGAGGCTGGGCAACGGGACGCTGGTCACGAGGATGTCGAAGAGCAGCCGGGCGGCCTGCGCGACAACGGGACCGCCGATGCGGTGGCCGAGCGGCGGCACGTGATCGGCGAGCAGGGCGACGGCACCTGCGCCGCGGCCGGGCCCGGCCTCCTTGTTGCGGTCCATGGCGGCCCGCACCGCCCGCAGCCGAGCGACCGGGTCCGGATCACCGACCGGCAGGCGGACCAGATACCCGGAGAGCCGGTTGCCCGGCGGCTGCGCGGTGCGGGGCCTGCGCCGGGAGACAGGGACCAGGGCGCGCGGCTCCACTCCCTCGCTGCCGTCGCCCCGCTCGTCGAGCCAGCGGCGCAGCGCTCCCGCGACCACGGCGATCAGTACGTCGTTGACGGTGCCGCCGACGCTCTTGCGCACGCGGTGCACGTCGTCCAGATCGAGCAGCACGCCCGCGGTGCGCCGCGTGCCGGTGGCCCGGGATGTGAGGGCGGCCGACGACCGTACGCCCCAGGTGGCGCGGGCGACGGAGGAGCCGATATCCAGGGCCTGCCCCATGTCGCTGACGGTGGCGCGGACCAGTTCCGGCAGCTTGCGCGGGTCCGTCAGCCAGGACCACCGCGAGGGCTCGGGCCCGGCGGGCGCCGGACGCGCGGCGGGCAGCTCGGTGGGGTCCATGACCGCGGCGGCGAGCATCAGGGCACGCAGCCCGTCGGCGAGGGCGTGGTGGAACTTGAAGAGCACGGCGAAGGAGCTGCCGTCGTCCCCCGGCAGCACATGCGCCTCCCACGGCGGCCTGCCGCGCTCCAGGGGCCGCTGCATGAGCGCGCCCGCCACGGCGTGGAAGTCCCCCGTGGGCTCGGCGATGCGCACGTGTTCCAGCGGGTCGAAGGCGGGCGCGGCGGCGCGCACGGCCCCGCCGACCGGCAGCCAGACGGAACGGATCCGCAGCCGCAGACCGGGCACGGCAGCCGCCCGTTCGGCGAGGAGCCGGGCGGCGCGCTCGGCGGCGTCCGGCGAGTCGGCCTCGAAGACGCCGAGGGCGCCCAGGTGCATGGGGTGTTCGGCGGACTCGATGTTCCAGAAGGCGAGGTCGAGAGGTGCGAGCAGGTCGGAGGACTCAGCGGTCTGCGCTTTCAACGGGTTCAACGGGCTGCTCTCGCGTCGAGGACGATGCGGGGGTGGCATGAAGGTGCAGTCAACCGCCGTTGCGCGACTACGGTCAAGTACGATCAAGCTACGCACAGTTAACAACAGATTAAGGCCCGCCTCTCCGGGAGAGGCGGGCCTAGTGGTGCGCAAGTGACGTATGGACTACGTCACTTCAGAGCGGGCGGTGCGGCGTCCTGCGACGTGCCCCACTCCGAGGGCTTGTCGCCCACCGTGAAGGAGAGTTCGCGGGTGTCGCGGATGTCGGCGGTCGTCAGATACGTCTTGCCGTAGTCGGCGCCGTCCGTGCGCGCCGACTGGATGTACCGGTCTGTGCCCGACGTACCCGGCGCCTTCACCGTGAGGCGGCCCTTCGGGTAGTAGCGGCGGTCGAGCTTCAGGTCGACGCGCTCGAAGACGGGCGTCGACAGACCCCAGGTGTCCGTGCCGGGCTGGACCGGGAAGATACCGATCGAGGAGAGCACGTTCCAGGCGGACATGGTGCCGAGGTCGTCGTTCCCGGTCATGCCCGTCGGGGTGTCCGTGAAGAGCGTGAGCGCGGCGTGCACCACGTCGGTCGTCTTCCACGGCTGGCCCGTCGACAGATACGTGTACGGGGCGATGAGGTCGGGCTCGTTCTGCGGGTTGTACTTGTCCGCGTTGTAGTAGTCGTACGGGCCGTTGACCCACACCTCGCGCGCGGTCTTCGCCGGGTCCTTCAGGAGCTCGTCGTAGGCGAAGAACGAGTCGAGACGATCATTGGTGGCCTGCTTGCCGCCGATGAGGTCGACCATGCCAGGCAGGTCCTGCGGGACGAGCCACTGGTACTGCCAGGACGTGCCCTCGTGGAAGCCCTCGCTCTTGGCCGGATCCGCGGGTCCGGTGAAGGCGCCTTCGGCGTCCCGCGCGCGGAAGAATCCGGTCGAACTGTCAAAGATCTTCCGGTAGTTCTGCGCACGCTCCGCGTACCGCTCGGCGTCGGCCTTGTGCCCCAGGTCGCCGGCCATCCGGCCGAGCATCGCGTCCGAGAGCGCGTACTCCAGCGTCGCCGAAGCGCCGTGGTCGTAGTCCGAGTCACCGGGCTTGGCGTGCGGGCGGCCCTTGATGTACGGCGCGAAGCCCTCGCTCAGATACTCCTTGTTGGCCTCGCGGCCCACGGGCGCGGAGTCGGCGGGCGGCACACCGTCCGCGTTCTTCTTCAGCGCGCGGTACGCCTCCTCCTCGTGCCCCTTGAGCAGGCCTTGCTGATAGGCGTTGGTGAGGAAGGGGGTGACGGGGTCGCCGGTCATGATGTTCGTCTCGACCGTGCCGTAGCCCCACTTGGGCAGCCAGCCGCTCTCCTCGTCGATCTTCAGGACGGAGAGCGCCATGTCACGTGACTCGTGCGGCGCGAGCAGGGCGAGAAGCTGGGCCTGGGTGCGGTAGGTGTCCCAGAGCGACCAGTTCTGGTAGTACGTGAATCCCCCATCATCAGCAGCACGATGGATCTTCTGGTCCCAGCCCGTGTACCGGCCGTCGACGTCGCTGCCGATGTTCGGCGCGAGGAACGAACGGTAGAGGGACGAATAGAAGGTGCGGCGCACGGTCTCGCTGCCGCCCTGCGCCCGCACGTCGTCGAGCCGGCCCTCCCACGCGGAGTCAGCGGCCTTCGCGACACGGTCGTACGAACGCCCGCCCTCCGCACGGAGGTTGAGCGCGGCGCCCTTGGCATCGACGTAACTCAGTGCGGTGGTCGCCTCGACGGTGCGGTCCTTGGAGGTGTCGAAGCGGACGTACGCGCCGTTGTGCTCCTCGCCCGCCGACGACTTCTCGGAACCGGCGGTGACGGTGTCGCCCTTCCAGGTGCCCGAGGTGGTGAAAGGGCGGTCGAACTTGGTAATCGTGTAGACGGTGTACGGCTTGGTGTCCTGGCAGAAGCCGCTGCCGGTGATCGCCGTGCGGACCGTGCGGCTGTCGAGGATCTCGACCTTGGTGCTGCCCGTCTTGTGCAGCGACTGGCCCGCGTTGAGCAGGACGTTGGCCTTGTCGGTGGCGGGGAAGGTGTAGCGCTGCACGCCGGTGCGCTTGGTGGCGGTCAGCTCGGCGTTGATGCCGGACTTGAGGCCCACCTCGTAGGAGCCGGGCCTCGCCTTCTCGTCGTCGTGGCTGAACTCCGTCGCGTACTTCGCGTAGTCCGTCTCCTTGATGTCTCCCGTGGTGGGGAGCACCGGCAGATCGCCGCCCAACCCGCAGCCGACGCCCGAGAGATGGACGGTCGAGAAGCCGCGGATGTGGGTGTCGGAGTGGTCGTAGCCGGTGTTGTGCCCGGTGTCGGGCGAGAACTGGACCATGCCGAAGGGCACGGCCGCTCCGGGGTAGGTGTTGCCCTCGTTCTCCGTGCCGATGAACGGGTTGACCAGGTCGGTCAGTCGGCCGCTCGACGTGTCCGCCGCGTCCGCCGTGTCCGCTGCCGGGGCGGCCTGCGCCGCCGGGATGGCGAGGGCTCCCCCGAGGAGCGTGGCCGCGGCCACCGCCACCCCCGTACCGCGTAGCCGTTGGGTCCATCTCATGGGTGGGAACGCCTCCTTGGACAACGTTGTCAGAACGCGGAACGCGATCATTCTTCGGGGGACGCGTCGCGTGCGTCAAGGGGTGGGAGGCCGCGAGACGACGACGGCTCACCCGGTGTGCAGCCACACCTTCAGCGGCCCGATCGGGGTGAACCCCTGGCTGACCGCGGCGTCCAGGCTCGCGCCACTCTCGTATCCGACGACGGGCAGTCCGGGCCAGAGCCGGGCGACCTCCGCCAGGCAGCCGGCCCATGCGGACTCCTCGTCGCCCGACGTGAACAGGTTGGAGACACCCACCACCGACGCGGCGCGACTGGCGACGGCGCCGGCGACGATCCGTCCCTCGGCGTAGGCCGCCAGGAATTTCGTGTCCTCGGAGAGCAGCCCGGGGCGGAACAGGCCCGTGCTCTCGTCGCCGTCGTTCCACGCGGTCTCCCACGCGGGCAGGGACTCGGCACTCTTGAGCGGCTCCCAGCCAGGGTGCTCACCAGCACGTGTGCCCGCCTCCCGGCGGATCCACCAGGCCTCGAACAGCACCTCGAAGCCCAGTGGTTCCAGGTCCAGGCAGCCGAAGCTGTCCTTGACGGAGCAGCCCGGTGACGCGGTGTCGATCCGGGCCACCAGGTCGGCCGCCGAGACGTCGGGGGTGAGCGTGACGGCGTCCGGATATAGCGGCGGGGTGCGGCTATGGCTGCTCCACACCCCGGCGCCCAACTCCCCCCGCAGGCCGTGCTCGCGGCAGACCGCGTCGCACCACTCGGCGTTGTTGCGGGCCGCGGCCCGCACCCACTCGCTATGGCTCTCGCGCTCGCTCTTGCTCCCGCTCCCGCTCTCGCTGATCACGGGCCGATGGTGCCAAGCAAGCGGGCCCCCGTCCACGGGATAAGGCGCTCCGGCCCACCGGGCCGGAGCGCCTCACCGCGTCAGGAAGCTGGGCACCCCGCCGGGTCCGGCCGCGACGCGTCGCCGATCAAGGCCTCATGTGCTGCCTTGAGCCGCTTCACATCAGGCTTGACGACCCTGCGGTCGTACGTCAGCAGGCCGTTCAACTCGCCCTCCACATCCGAGATCTGGGTGTAGACGGCGCCGTTGCCGCCCTTGCAGGCGAGCGCACGCACCTCGTCGAGCTTGGTGAGGTAGTCGTCCGTATACGTCGCCGGGTCCACGTCGACGTAACTCTGCTGGACGGACCAGGCATGTCCCGGCACCGCGAGTCCGAGGCCGCCGTACTCCCCGTTGATCAGCGCCCGTTCGCCGTCGGGCTTGGGCGGCAGTGCCGGGCTCGGATAGCCGTGCTCGTCCATGATGTCGCCGGTGCCGCCGTCACGCCCGAGGTTGAGGCCCGACATGCCGTTGACCAGGCGGGTCGGGTCCCAGGACTTGGCCTGGGTGGCGATGCGGCCCTCGTCGTACTGGCCCCAGCCCTCGTTGAAGGTGACCCACATGACGATCGACGGGTGGTTCGCGTGCTCGTCGATCATCTGCTTCATCTCGGACTCGTACTGGGCGCGGGCAGCCGTGCTCGGGTTACGGCCCGCGTCCATCGACGGCATGTCCTGCCAGACCATCAGGCCCAGCTTGTCCGCCCAGTAGAACCAGCGGTCGGGCTCCACCTTGATGTGCTTGCGCACCGAGTTGAAGCCCATCTCCTTGTGCATCTTCAGGTCGTACGCGAGCGCCTCGTCGGTCGGCGCCGTGTGCAGGCCGTCCGGCCAGAAGCCCTGGTCGAGCGTGGCCATCAGGAACTGCGGCTTGCCGTTGAGCATGGTGCGCGGCGTACCGTTCACCTTCTCCACGGCGATGGTGCGCATCCCGAAGTAGCTCTTGACGCTGTCTCGCCCGACGGTCACCTTCAGGTCGTAGAGGAAGGGATCGTCCGGCGACCAGAGGTGCGGGTCGGCGATCTTCAGCTTGAGCGGGCTGCCCGTGCGTCCGCTGGCCTCCGCGACCTTCTTCTTGCCCTCGTACGCGACCGCCCTGACCGGCACTCCGTCGCGTACGCCCTTGGGCTCGACGGTGACCTGCTTGGTGGCCACGTCGGGCGTGATCTTCAGCGAGTCGGCGTGGTCGGCCGCCACCGGCTCCATCCACACCGTCTGCCAGATGCCGGACGACGGGGTGTACCAGATGCCGCTGGGGTCGAGGCGCTGCTTGCCGACGGGCGGGTTCTCGCCGTCCTTGGAGTCGGTCGGGTCATAGACGCCGACGATCAGCTCCTGTGTCTTGCCGGGCTTCAGCGCGTCCGTGATGTCGGCGCTGAACTTGTCGTAGCCGCCCTTGTGTTCGGTGACCTTCTTGCCGTTCACGAAGACCTCGGAGTGCCAGTCGACGGCGCCGAAGTTGAGCTTGAGGCGCTTGCCGTCGCCGACCTTCCAGCCCTGGGGGACGGTGAAGGTCCTGCGGTACCACATGCGGTCCTCGTGCCGTTCCAGGCCGGAGAGCTGGGACTCCACGGGGTAGGGGACGAGGATCTTCTCGCCGAGGTTCTTGCCGAACGGCGGCTCCTCGCCGGCCTTGGCCGAGGCGAACTGCCAGGTCCCGTTGAGGTTGCGCCAGGCGTCGCGGGTCAGCTGGGGGCGCGGGTACTCGGGGAGCACGTTGCCCGGCTTCACGTCGTCGGCGAACTTGGTGCGCAGCTGATGCTCGGAGTGGTTGGGGCCGCTGGTCCAGAAGGCGGCCACCTCCTTGCCGTTGGCGCCGGTCAGGCCGCCCTTGCCGTCGTAGCGCAGGTCGGCGGTGCCCTTGGCGTTGCCTTCCTTGTTGCCGACCACCGGCTCCTTGAGGCCGACGATGAGCGCGCGCGGGTCCTCGGGGTCGGCCTTGATCGTGTCGAGGGGCCACTTGGCGCCGCCGATGACGGCCTCGATGTGGTCTGCGAGGCCCGCGGGGGGAGCGCCGAGCTCCTGCGCGAAGTCGAGCTTCAGGGTACGGCCGTCCTTGAGGACCGTGGCGGAGGTGGCTCCGTCGTACTCGAAGCCGTCGGGGAGGCGGAAGGCCGACTGCGGGACGGCTTCCTTGCTGCCGCCGGGCTCGGTCCAGCGCAGGTGGAGGTTGGAGCCGCCGTGGTGCTCGAAGTACTCGACCTTGATGTCGTAGGCCTTGCCGGCGGTCAACTCGACGGGCTGCGCGGTCTGTTCCTTGTCCCAGTCGTCGACCCAGTGGTCGATGGCGAGCTTGCCGTCGACCCAGAGCCGGAAGCCGTTGTCGCCGATCATGGAGAAGGTGTGGGAGCCGGTCTTCTCCGGGACGACCTTGCCCGTCCAGCGGACGGTGGCGTCGTCGGCCTTTCCGGTGGCGAAGGTGAGGCGGGGGTCGAGGTTGTCGAAGTCGATCTTCTGATCGAAGCCGGTGGCCTTGAGCTCGTGGAAGTCGAAGGCTCCGGGGGCGGACTGGGTGTAGTACTCGCCCTTCAGGCCGTGGATCTCGGGGGGCTCGTCGGCGGCTGTCGCGGCGGGGACCGCGGTGAGCCCGGCGAAGGCGAGGGCGACGGTGAGCAGCAGTATCAGGCGCTGCCGGACTCGTCTGGGTCGGATGGGGCGCACAGATCCTCCGTAGCTCGAAGCGGTGCTTGAAGGCTGAGGAAGGGGGTGACGGAAGGCCGGGGAAGGGGGTGGCGGCCCGGCGCCGCAGTCTGTACAACGAATCTGTACAACGTTGGAAGGAACGGCAGTTGGCATGACAGCACGCTCTCCGGCGCGCTGTCCAGGGCCATGACAAACACCCCAGGACAGGGGTGCACCTTGACTCAGGGAGCTGCACGTGCGGGTTAGCCTCAAGGACGTCGCGGAGCGCGCGGGCGTCTCCATCAAGACCGTCTCGAACGTGGTGAACAAGTATCAGCACGTCACCCCGGCGATGCGGGCGCGCGTTCAGGAGGCGATCGACGAGCTGGGCTACCGGCCGAATTTGACGGCACGTCACCTGCGCAAAGGTCGTACGGGGATCATCGCGCTGGCCGTTCCCGAGCTCGGCAACCCGTACTTCGCCGAGCTGGCGGGCGCCGTCATCGACGCGGCGGCCGAGCACGACTTCACCGTCCTGCTCGACCACACCCGCGGCGAACGCGAGCAGGAGGTCCTGGTCAGCCAGGGTTTCCGGGCCCGGGTCATCGACGGCCTGATCCTGAGCCCGCTGGAGCTCGAATCGGCCGACCTGCTCGGCCGCGAGGACGACGTACCGCTGGTCCTGCTCGGCGAGCGCCAGTACGACCTGCCCTACGACCACATCGCGATCGACAACGTCGCCGCTGCGCGCACGGCGGTGCGCCACCTCATCAGCCGCGGCCGCTCCCGCATCGCATACCTCGGCGCCCGTACGGACTCCGCGAACCGCCCGGCGAACCTCCGACTGCAGGGCTGGCGCGAGGAGTTGACACAGGCGGGGATCGCCGCGCCGGACACTTTGGTGGGCCCGGTCGGCGGCTGGAACCGCTGGGACGGGGCAAAGGCGATGGCACGGATGCTGGACGCGGGGGTGCGGCCCGACGCGGTGTTCGCGTACAACGACCTGGTGGCGATCGGCGCCATGCGCGTGCTGCATGAGCGGGGGCTCCGCGTGCCGTGGGACGTGGCGGTGGTCGGTTTCGACGACATCGCCGAGGGGCAGTTCGGGGCGGTCACGCTGACCACGGTCTCGCCGGACAAACAGGCCATCGCGCGCCTCGCGGTGGCTTCGCTGTTGCGGAGTCTGGAGGGCTCGGCAGAGGTCGCCGGGCGTGAACTCACGGCGCAGTTCCGCCTGGTGGAGCGCGAGAGCACGCTGGGCCGACGCTGATCTGCGGACGGGCTCCCCTTGCGCGGAGGGTTTACAGCATCCTTCCAACGATGTAAAAAGCTCCCCGTACCGCCGAGTTGACCGTAAGAGCCGATCCTCCCGTGAGCGCTCTCAGCGCCGGGGCCGCGCCGTTTTGGGGACTCCATGAAGCCGACCACACGCCGAAGCCGCACCTCAGCCAGGACCCTCCTCGCCGCCGGCATCGCAGCGAGCATCGCGCTCGCCACCGGGTGCGCCAAGTCCGAGGACGACGGCGACAAGGGCTCCGCGTCACAGGACCAGGGCGACTCGGGCCAGGTCGTCTCGGAGCCGAGCGAGGGCAGCGGTCCGACCTGCGCGATAGACGCCTACGGCGGCAAGAAGCTCGACCTCAAGAGCGCCACCGTCGGCTTCTCGCAGTCCGAGAAGGAGGCCAACCCCTTCCGCATCGCGGAGACGGCCTCCATCAAGGCCGAGGCGAAGAAGCGCGGCGTCAAGCTGCTCACCGCCAACGCCCAGTCGCAGTTCTCCAAGCAGATCAGCGACGTCCAGGACCTCATCGCCAAGGGCGCCGACCTCCTGGTGATCGCGCCGCTGAACTCCGACGGCTGGGAGCCGGTGCTGCGCTCGGCCTCCGCCAAGCACATCCCGATCGTCACCATCGACCGCAAGATCAACGCCAAGGCCTGCAAGGACTACGTCAGCTTCATCGGCTCGGACTTCGTCGAGCAGGGCAAGCGTGCCGCCGACCAGATGATCAAGTCGACGGGCGGCAAGGGCAAGGTCGCGATCCTGCTCGGCGCCGCGGGCAACAACGTCACCACCGAACGCACCAAGGGCTTCGAGGACCGCATCAAGGAGAAGGCGCCCAACCTGAAGGTCGTCTTCAAACAAACAGGTGAGTTCGCCCGCGAGAAGGGCCAGCAGGTCACCGAGCAGCTCATCCAGTCCAAGCCGGACATCACCGGGATCTACGCCGAGAACGACGAGATGGGCCTCGGCGCCGTCAACGCCCTCAAGGGCGCGGGCAAGAAGGCCGGTGACGTGAAGATCGTGACGGTCGACGGCACGCGCAACGCCGTGCAGGGCATCGTCGACGGCTGGATCGACGGCGTCATCGAGTCGAACCCGCGCTTCGGCCCGCTCGCCTTCCAGACCCTGGACACCTTCACCAAGGGCACGAAGGTCTCGCAGGACATCGTCATCAAGGACAGCGCCTACACGAAGAGCAACGCCAAGGCGGACCTCGGCAAGGCGTACTGACATGTCGGACGTCCTCTCGGTGTCGGCCCTCACCAAGACGTTCCCCGGCGTACGCGCTCTCGACTCGGTCGACTTCACCGCGCGCGCCGGCGAGGTGCACGCCCTGATCGGCGAGAACGGCGCGGGCAAGTCCACGCTCATCAAGGTCCTCACCGGCGTGTACGCACCGGACACGGGCGAGCTGACGTACAACAACCGCCACATCACCTTCGCCACCCCGCTCGAGGCCCAGCACGCGGGCATCTCCACCATCTACCAGGAGGTCAACCTCGTCCCCCTGATGAGCGTGGCCCGCAACCTCTTCCTCGGCCGCGAGCCACGCGGCCGGCTGGGCCTCATAGACTTCCGCCGCATGCACCGCGAGGCGGAGGAGGCCCTCAAGCGGCTAGGCATCAGCGTCGACGTACGCCGCCCCCTCCGTGAACTCGGCGTCGGGACCCAGCAGATGGTGGCGCTGGCCCGAGCGGTATCGGTAGACGCGCAGGTCGTCATCATGGACGAGCCGACGTCGTCCCTCGAACCCCGCGAGGTCCAGACCCTGTTCGGCGTGATCCGCATGCTGCGGGACCGCGGCATCGCGGTGATCTACGTCAGCCACCGCCTGGAGGAGCTCTACGAGGTGTGCGACACGGTCACCGTCCTGCGCGACGGCAAGCTGGTGCACACGGGCCCCATCGCGGAACTCGACAGGCTGCGCCTGGTCTCCCTCATGCTGGGCCGCGAGGTCGGTGAGGTCCGCGAAGAGGGCGTGACCAAGTTCTCCGGAGACCACGCTCCAGACACCCAACCGGTCCTACAGGCAACAGACCTGACGATGCGCCACCATCTGCGCGACGTATCCGTCGAGATCCGACCGGGCGAGGTCGTGGGCCTGGGCGGCCTGCTCGGCTCGGGCCGCAGCGAGACGGCGAAGGCGATAGCGGGAGCGCTGCAACCGGACTCCGGAACCGTACGAATCGCCGGACGACCCGTGCGCACCGGCTCGCCGCCCGCCGCGATCCGAGCCGGGATCAGCCTCCTCCCCGAGGACCGCAAGGCCGAGGGAATCGTCCCCGGCCTCTCGGTCCGCGAGAACATCGCACTCGCGGCGCTCCCCCGCCTGTCCCGCCTCGGCCTGGTGAACGAGGCCGCGATCGACTCCATCGTGGACACCTTCATGAAACGCCTGCGCATCAAGGCGTCGGGCCCCCACCAGAAGGTGGGCGAACTCTCGGGCGGCAACCAGCAGAAGGTCCTCCTGGCCCGCTGGCTCGCGATGAACCCCAAGGTCCTCCTCCTGGACGAACCCACCCGGGGCATAGACATCGGCGCAAAAGCAGAAGTCCAAAAACTCATAGACGAACTGGCCAACGACGGCCTTGCGGTCCTCCTCATCTCCTCCGACATGGAGGAACTCATCGAAGGCTCAGACCGAGTCATCGTCCTCAAGGACGGCACGGTGATCGAAGAACTCACCGGCGCCACAGTCACAGAGGACGCCCTGATGCGAGCGATAGCAACCACCGGGGCCCCCGATGAGTGACCGCCACCCCACGACGTCCCGCGGCCGCCGAGCCGGCCTGAGGGGACGTGCCGGTATGTCTGCCCGGAGCACGGTTCGCGGCGCTCCGGTGCCGCAGCACCCGTGCGGCTACCGGACGATAGCGAGGACGGACATACCGGCGCGGCCCCGCCCCACCACCGGACCAGAGGCGACCCGCACCCGACAGCTGACCCGGAGCACTCGAAGCGCACGAGGCATACGAAACACCCGGAGCACCCATGACTGACCTCGCCCTGGGCCGCTCAGCGGCAGACCGCGAGCGATACCTCCGCCTCCTCCAGAACTACGGCGTCTACGCAGGCGTAGCCGTCCTGCTCCTCCTCAACATCGCCCTCACCCCCCACTTCCTCTCCGCCGAGAACTTCCGCACCCAGGCAGTACAGGTAGCCCCGGTCCTCATCGTCGCCCTCGGCATGGCACTGGCCATCGGCAGCGAGGGCGTGGACCTCTCCGTGGGCTCGGTGATGGCCCTCTCCACGTCCCTCCTCTCCCTCTACCTCGGCTACGGAACGTGGATCGCCCTGATCGTGGCGGTCATAGGCGGCGCAGCCATAGGCATCGCGAACGGCTCCCTCATCGCCTTCATCGGCGTCCAACCCATCGTCGCCACACTGGCGTTGATGGTCGCGGGCCGCGGCCTCGCCCTCGTGCTCCTCCCCCAGCTCAAGGACGTACGCGACCCGACGATGGCATCGCTCGGCTCGGGCGACGTCCTCGGCATCCCCTACCTCGCCCTGATCGCGGCAGCACTCGCACTCCTGGTCGCCTTCGTCGTCCGCCGCACCACCTTCGGCCGCCAGCTCCTCGCCATCGGCGACAGCCGCCCCGCAGCCCGCCTCGCCGGACTCCCCGTACGCCGCGTCCTGATCCTGGTCTACGTCTGCTCGGGAGCGCTGGCGGCCATCGCGGGCGTCCTGGCGACAGCCCGCCTCACCGCGAGCGACCCGACGTCACTGGGCAACCTGATGGAACTGTCCGCGATCACGGCGGTCGTGGTCGGCGGCACCCCGCTCAGCGGCGGACGCGTACGGATCGGCGGCACCGTCGCGGGCGCCGTACTGATCCAGCTGCTCACCGCCACGCTCATCAAGCACGATCTGCCGCCTTCCTGGACGCAGATCGCCCAGGCCGTAGTGATCGTTCTCGCCGTCTACGCGGCACGGGAGAGGGGCAAGCGGTGACCGGCACCGTCCTATCCGAGGCCAAGCCCATGAAGAAGCCAGAGGACGAGCCGACCGGCGCGAGCCGCTCCGAGCGCGTCAGCGCACTCGCCCAGCAGCACGGCGCCCTGGTCACGCTGGTGGTCGCCGTCATCGTCGCGTCGCTCAGCTTCGACACGTTCCTGACCGGCGACAACCTGGAGAACATGGCGGTGTCCTCCGCGTTCCTCGCGGTCGTGGCGCTCGGCATGACGTTCGTGATCATCACCGGGGGCATCGACCTCTCCGTGGGCTCGCTCTTCGCCCTCGGCGGGGTCCTCGCGGCCTGGGGTTCCCAGTACGGGACAGCGGTGGCCCTCCTCCTTCCCCTGGCCGTCTGCGGACTGATCGGCCTGGTCAACGGCCTGCTCATCGCCCGCTCACGCCTTGCCCCCTTCATCGTGACGCTGGCAGCGATGCTGGGTGCGCGCGGCATCCTGCTCTCCATCACCGACGAGGGCTCCAAGACCTACCTCGTCGACAAGGACTCGTTCTTCGCGACACTGGGCCAGGGCAAGGTCCTCGGCATCGGGGCACCGGTCTGGATCACCCTCGCCCTCTTCGTCGCCGGCGCAGTGGTCCTGCGCCGCAGCCGCTTCGGCCAGTACGTGTACGCGGTCGGCGGCAACGAGGACGCGGCGGCCCTCATGGGCGCGCCGGTGGCCCGCACGAAGGTCACCGTCTACACCCTCTCCGGCCTGTGCGCGGGCCTGGCCGGAGCGCTCAACGCGGCCTGGCTCGTCTCCGGCGTCACCATCCTCGGCTCGGGCATGGAACTGGAGGCGATCTCCGCGGTCGTCATCGGCGGCACGCTGCTGACCGGCGGGTTCGGGTTCATCAGCGGGTCACTCGTCGGCGTACTGCTCCTGAAGGTCATCCAGAACGTCATCAACCAGATCGGCTCGCTCGACTCCGCCTACCAACAGGTGGTCAGCGGCGCCTTCCTGGCGCTCGTGGTGATCGCGCAGACGTGGCTGGGGCGCAGACGGCGGGTGCTGTAGCCGGCCCACCCGCCGTCTGCGCCGGGGGCTACATGGGGACGATCTGCCCCTTCCCCAGCGCGATCACTCCGCCCTTGGACACCGTGTAGAGCTCTTCGTCCCGCTCGGGGTTGACGCCGATCGTCGCCCCGGGCGGGACGTCCACGTTCTTGTCGAGGACGGCGCCCCGCACCACCGCTCCCCTGCCCACGCGGACGTTGTCGTGAAGGACCGACCCCTGCACGACCGCCCCGTCCTCGATCGTCACGCCGGGCGAGAGCACGGAGCGTGTGACCTGCCCACGGATGACGCATCCGGGGCTGACGATGGACTCGCTGGCGATGCCCGCCGCGCAGAACTTGGCGGGCGGCAGGCCGCCCGGGTGGGTGTATATGGGCCAGCGCCGGTTGTCCAGGTTGAAGACCGGCTGGTCGGAGATCAGGTCCATGTGCGCTTCGTAGTACGCGTCGAGCGTGCCGACGTCACGCCAGTACCCGTGGTCGCGCGCGGTCTCCCCCGGCACGTGGTTGTCGTCGAAGTCGTACACCTGGGCAAGGCCGCGCTCGGTGAGCATGGGCAGGATCGAACCGCCCATGTCGTGCTTGGAGTTGGCGTCCTCTGCGTCCTGCTGGAGCGCGTCGACGAGGGTCTTGGTCGTGAAGACGTAGTTGCCCATGGAGGCGAAGACCTCGTTCGGCGATCCGGGCAGGCCCGGTGGGTCGCTGGGCTTCTCCAGGAAGCGGTCGACGCGCAGGCCGTCACGTGCGGGTGTGATGACGCCGAAGGACGATGCCTCCGAGCGCGGCACGCGGATGCCGGCCACCGTCACCCCGGCGCCGCTCTCGAAGTGCTGGCCGAGCATCTGCCGGGGGTCCATGCGGTAGACGTGGTCCGCGCCGAACACCGCTATGTAGTCGGGCTGTTCGTCGTGGACGAGGTTGAGGGACTGCAGGATCGCGTCCGCGCTGCCCGAGTACCAGCGCGGGCCCAGGCGTTGCTGGGCGGGGACCGGAGTGACGTAGTTGCCGAGGAGGCTCGACATCCGCCAGGTGGTGGTGACGTGGCGGTCCAGGGAGTGCGACTTGTACTGGGTGAGCACGCAGATCCGCAGGATGTCGCCGTTGACGAGATTGGAGAGGACGAAGTCGACGAGGCGGTACGTGCCGCCGAACGTGACCGCTGGTTTGGCCCGGTCGGCCGTGAGGGGCTGCAGGCGTTTGCCCTCACCGCCCGCCAGGACGATTCCGAGCACCGAAGGTCCACCGCGCATCGCGCCGCCCCCTTAACTGGGATCACTTGGACTCGAGTAACTCCGCGTACACATCGGTCGTGCGTCGCGCGACCGCGTCCCAGCCGAACTCTTTGACGGCCCTGTCGCGTCCGGCCTCGCCCATACGGCTCGCGGTGCGCGGATCGGTGACCAGTTCGTTCAGGGCCTGCGCGAGCCGCGCCTCGAAGGCCGCCGGCTCCTTCTCCTCGTACGGGACGAGGAGCCCCGTACGTGTGTCGTCGACGACCTCGGGGATGCCTCCGACGTCCGATGCCACCACCGGGGTGCCGCAGGCCATCGCCTCCAGGTTGACGATGCCGAGCGGTTCGTAGACGGAAGGGCAGACGAATACCCGTGCGTGCGTGAGGAGCTGGATGACCTGCGGGCGCGGCAGCATCTCCGGGATCCAGTGGACTCCCGCGCGGGTACGGCTCAGTTCCTCGAAGAGGGTGCGGAACTCGGCGTCGATCTGTGGGGTGTCGGGGGCTCCGGCGCAGAGTACGAGCTGGGCGGAAGGGTCCAACTCCTTTGCGGCGCGCAGCAGATGGGGCACGCCCTTCTGCCGGGTGATGCGGCCGACGAACAGCACATAGGGACGCTCGGGGTCGATTCCCAGCTGTTCGAGAACGTCGGTGCCGGGGTCGGGGCGGTACAGGCCGGTGTCGATGCCGTTGTGGACGACGCGCACCTTCGCCGGGTCGATGCCGGGGTAGCAGCCGAGGATGTCGGCCCGCATGCCGCGCGATACGGCGATCACGGCGTCGGCGGCCTCGACTGCCGTGCGCTCGGCCCAGCTGGAGAGGGCGTATCCACCGCCGAGCTGCTCGGCCTTCCAGGGGCGCAGCGGCTCCAGCGAGTGTGCGGTCATGACGTGCGGGATGCCGTGCAGGAGCTTGCCGAAGTGGCCCGCGAGGTTGGCGTACCAGGTATGGGAGTGGACGAGGTCGCATCCGGTGAGGGCGGCGGCCATGGACAGATCCACGGAGAAGGTGCGCAGGGCGTCGTTGGCGCCGTCGAGGGCCTCCCACGCCTGGTGCCGTACGGGCCCGCGGGCGGAATCGCCGCTCCCCCAGCAGTGCACGTCGACGTCTACCAGGGCCTTTAACTCCCGTGCGAGGAACTCGACATGGACTCCGGCGCCGCCGTAGACGTCCGGCGGATACTCCCGCGTGAGCAGTCCCACTCGCACGCAGAATCCCCCGTCCGTCCGCCCCAGCCGTCGGTCGCCCGCCCCCTCATGGTCACCCAGAAGCGCCCGGCGGGGAAGAGGCCCGCACCGTCCTCTGGGGCAGCCGGTCGAAGCAACAGTCGCCGCACAGACCGCCGTTCGGGCAGCGGTAGTAGAGGCAGCAACTGCGGCGGCGGAACGCGGTGCCGGTCCGTGTGCCGGTGCCGCGCAGGTCGGGGTGGTCGAAGAGTTCGGCGGCCAGGGCCCATGCGCGCTCCCCCACGCCGGTACGTCCGCCGCGGCGGGCCCAGGTGTCCAGCTCACGTGCGGCTCCGGCGAGCGCGGAGCCCGCGTTGCCCCACAGGAGCGGCGCCGAGATCCGGTGGCGGGCGCGCAAGGCGTCGGCCAGGGGCGCCAGATGGCCGTGCTGCACGATGTCCCGGATGTTCGCGGCGTCGCCCGGCCGAGTCCGCACGTCCGTCAGCCACAGGTCGTCGGGTGAGCTGCCGTCCGCGTCCCAGTGCAGCAGACCCGGATCGAGGTCGGGCACCACGCCGTACAGCGCCGCCGACCCGAGCGCCACCGACCACAGCCGCGCCGCGAGCCCCAACTGCGCCACGGACACCGCGATGCGCGCGTCCGGCGCTCCGAGCCGGGCGGCGACCTTGTCGACGCGGAACGCGAGGGCCCCGCTCTCTCCCGCGTACACCCTTGCCAGGGACGTCACGTGGGCGCCGCCGGGCGGCGCCCCCGTGCGCAGGGCGAAGAATCCGCCGACGGAGCCGACTTCGGTCAGGTCGAGTGGGGTGGTCACGAGAGCAGAGCCTAGGCGTCGCGCATGCGGCGCAGGTCGATCAGGGAGAGGCAGCTGACGCGGCGGTGGGGCGGCGGGTGGTGGAAGCGGATGTCCGCCCCGGCCTCGTGGGCCCGCTCCGGCCTCGTGGGCCAGCTCCGGCCTGGTGGGCCCGCTCCTCGGCCCAGAGCCCATCCGGCCCCCTTTCCACGGACGTCAAGAATACCGGCGTGCGTCACATAAGACCAGGTCAGAGGCCCTATCCCCCTACGCTCCCGCCCCTTACAGCGGCGTGAAAAGGGTGCGCGGCGGGTCGTGGGCGCAAAGATTTTCGAGATTCTGGATGATCCACCGAACCGCGGCGTAACCCACCCGGGGGAGGACATCTCCCGGGTCGTACTCCATCGGTAGTAGGACCCAATGCCTGCTGAGGTACGACGACGTGGAGCGAAATCCGCGAGATCGTAGTGAGTATGGAAGCCGACCGTTCGCCGCGCCGGACGCCCCGGGCCCGCCAGGGGGCGCAACGCAAGCCGTGGAGCACCTCATGAGTGCCCTCACGGTCGCCGTGCTGCTCTCCCTCGTCTCCGCCGTGGCGTACGCGGGCGGGGCCATTCTGCAGGAGCGCGTCGCCGTCAGCACGCCGGAGCGGCGGTACGCACCGCTGCGCCGCGGCGTCTGGTGGGTCGCGATCGCGCTGAACGGCCTCGGCGCGCTGCTCCACGTGGTGGCGCTGGCGTACGGGCCGCTGAGCGTGGTGCAGCCGCTGGGCGCCCTGACCATCGTCTTCGCCCTGCCGATGGCCGCCCTCTTCGTGCGCCGCAAGGCAGGGGCCACCGCCTGGCGCGGCGCGATCATGGCGACCGTGGGTCTCGCCGGGCTGCTCTCGCTGACGCAGTCGGCCGACGCGCAGTCCCTGAACGACGCCGAGCGGGTCATGGTCGCTCTGGTGACGGCGGGCGCCGTGGTGGCGCTCATGGTCGTGGCGCACGCGGTGCACCGTCATCCGGTGGTGCGCAGCGTGCTGCTCGCCAGTGCGGCAGGCGTCGCCTTCGGTATCGCCTCGGTGTTCACCAAGACGGTGGCGGTGGACTGGGAGGCGAGCGAGCCCCTGACGCATCAGCTGCCGAGCCTCGCCGTGATCGCGGTCCTCGCGTCGGCCGGAGTGCTGATCTCGCAGGCCTCGTACCGCGGGGCGGGCCTGGCGGCTCCGCTGTCGACGGTGACGGTCGTGAACCCGGTCGTGGCTGCCGCGGTGGGCCTCACGCTCTTCGGCGAATCGTTCCGCTACGGCTCGGCGGGCACGGCCGTGGCTCTGGGCTTCGGAGTGGTCGCGGCGGGCGGTCTGATCCTGCTGACCACGGAGCGGATCGGCGCGGCGCAGGGTGCCGCGGCGTCGACGGTGCCGGTGGCCAAGGGCGGCCCCGCGGCGACGGAGGCCGTGGAGCCCGAGGCGCGGGCGCACGAGCTGCCCGCACTGCCCACCCAGCCCGCTGCCGGGCCGCACCGGCGGGTGTTGTTCCGCCATGGCCACGGCCGTGAACGCATCGGCTCCTGATGGCTGACACCGCTCGCGGCTCGTCCTGAAGCTCCTGGGGATTCCCCAGGAGCTTCGGTTCTTGCGCTCTTCCGCGGTCAGATCCGGACGCCGCCGGCCCGCAGGTACGCGAGCGGATCGACGTCGGAGCCGAAGCCGGGGCCCGTCCGGATCTCGAAGTGCAGATGCGGGCCCGTGCTGTTGCCCGTCGACCCCGAGCGCGCGATGCGCTGCCCCGCGCCCACCTTCTGCCCCGCCTTGACGGTGAGCGCCGAGAGATGGCCGTACTGGGAGTACTTGCCGTCGGCGTGCCGGATCACCACTTCGTAGCCGTACGAGCCGCCCCAGCCGGACGAGACGACCGTGCCCGCCGCGACGGCCTTCACGGAGGTGCCGGTGGCCACGGCGAAGTCGACCCCTGTGTGGTAGCCCTTCGACCAGGAGCCGCCCGCCGCACGGTAGGGGGTGCTCGGCGACGCGGCCACGGGCGCGGCGAAGCCCTGCCCGGCCTGTGCGGGCTTCGCCTTGTTCGGCTCGGCCTTCTCGGCCTTGGGCTTCGGCTTCGGCTTCGGCTCCGCACGCTGCTTCGGCTCCGCACGCTGCTTCGGCTCGGCCCGCTGCTTCGGCTCCGTGCGCTGCTCGGGCGCGGCCTGCGGTTTTCCCGCCTTCTTCTGCGAGGCCTGCAGCGCGAGCCGCTGGCCCGGCGTGATCAGGTCGGGGTCGCCGCCGATCGTCGAGCGGTTGGCCTCGTACAGCTGCTGCCAGCCGCCGTTCACCCGGCGCTCGTCGGCGATCTGGGAGAGCGTGTCACCGCGCACGACCGTGTACATCTGGCCGCGGCCCGCGGTGGACTGCGGGGTCACTTCCGGCTTGACGTCCTTGACCTCGCGCTGGGGGGCCTTGGGCGCTGTCTTCTTGGGCGCGCTCATCGGCGTGATGTCGGGCGCGTCACCGCCCCGGGTCAGGCCCGCCCGCTGCGAGCAGACCGGCCAGGCCTGCGGCCCCTGTGCCTTGAGGACCTTCTCGGCGACGGCTATCTGCTGGTCCTTGGTGGCGCGGTCGGCGCGCGGGGCGTAGGCCGTGCCGCCGTACGCCTCCCACGTGGACTGCTTGAACTGCAGGCCGCCGTAGTAGCCGTTGCCGGAGTTGATGCTCCAGTTGTTGGTGGACTCGCAGGCCGCGACCTTGTTCCAGGTGTCGACGTCCGCCGCCTCCGCCGTGCCCGTGCCCATAAGCGGCAGCGCCATCCCGGCGCCGCCCGCCGTGACGGTCAGCGACGCACGGTTGATCCGGTTCGGCTGATACCGGCGGTGCCGCCCGCGTAAGGCCATGGGAGCTCCCTCAGTCACACACTTCACAGTCACGTCGGACACACGACAAGGCGGCAAGTTAGCCGGTCCGACCGAGCCGTGACAAGAGTGCGCGACCGAGGGGGCGCCCGACTCGTCAGCGCTTCAAGTGCTTCGGGATCCACTGGAGTTGGACACTCTGCTGGTAGGGGCCGCCGCCCTCATGATCATTGAAGGAGTAGACCTCCATCGAACGTTCCGATCCCGCGTAGGCGTTGTGCGCGGCGAACACGGTGGACGGCGGGCACGTCATGTCCTCCAGGGCCGTCGAGAAGAGCGCGGGCGCCGTGCCTCGCGCCGCGAAGTGCACCCCGTCGAAGTAGGAGAGCGTACGGAAGACGCTCTCCTCGACGCCGCGCTTCGCCTTCATGTAGAGCGCGATCTCCCGGTAGGGCGGCCGGTCGGTGAGGGTCGTGGCACGCGGGAAGTCGCACAGGAACGGCACGTCGGGCGCGATCGCCGCCAGGTCGTGGACGAGTCCGCCGACGGCGAGCGTGATCCCGCCGCCCTGGCTGCCGCCGACCGCCGCGACGCGCGAGGAGTCCACCAGCGGATGCGTGCGGGCCGCCTCGACGGCCCGTACGGCGTCGGTGAAGACGCGCCGGTAATAGTACTCGTGCGGGTCCTCGATGCCGCGCGTCATGTAGCCGGGGTAGGCGGGCCCGCTGCCGACCGGGTCGGGGGTGTCGCCCGCCGAACCTCCGCCGCCCTGCCCCCGGGTGTCCATCACGAAGTGCGCGAAGCCCGCGGCCGACCACAGCAGGCGCTCATGCGGCAAGGCGCGGCCGCCGCCGTAGCCGATGTACTCGACGACGACGGGGAGCGGCTCGGTCGTCCCCGCGGGCAGTTTCAGCCAGCCCTTGACGGGGTGGCCGCCGAACCCCGCGAACGTCACGTCGAAGACGTCGACCGTGCTCAGGTGCGCGTCGACGGGAACGAAGCGGGCGTCCAGGTCGTGTTCGCGTGCGGCCGAAAGGGTCTTCTCCCAGAACGCGTCGAAGTCCTCGGGCTCGGTCACGTCGGGGCGGTAGCGGCGCAGTTCGTCGAGCGGCATGTCGAAATGGGGCACGGGCGGCTCCTTCGTCGGACACAGTGTCGGAATGTCACGCTACGCCGCGGGGCAATACTGGCGAACACAGGCGGCACTTCCACCTCCAGGAGCCACGGCATGAGCAGCACGTCAGCCCAGATCGGTGTCACCGGCCTCGCGGTCATGGGGCGCAATCTGGCCCGGAACTTCGCACGCAACGGCTACACCGTCGCCCTGCACAACCGCACGGCGGCCAAGACCCACGCCTTGGTCGAGGAGTTCGGCGACGAGGGCGATTTCATCGCCACCGAGACCGCCAAGGAGTTCGTCGCGGCCCTGGAGCGCCCGCGCCGCCTCGTCGTCATGGTGAAGGCGGGCGAGCCCACGGACGCCGTGATCAAGGAGTTCGCGCCGCTCATGGAGCCGGGCGACATGATCATCGACGGCGGCAACGCGCACTTCGCGGACACCCGGCGCCGCGAGCGTGAACTGCGCGAACAGGACATCCACTTCGTCGGCACCGGCGTATCGGGCGGCGAGGAGGGGTCGCTGCTCGGCCCGAGCATCATGCCGGGCGGCTCCGAGGAGTCGTACGCCTCGCTCGGTCCGATGCTGGAGAAGATCTCCGCGAAGGCGAAGGACGGATCGCCGTGCGTCACGCATGTCGGCCCGGACGGCGCGGGGCACTTCGTGAAGATGGTGCACAACGGCATCGAGTACGCGGACATGCAGCTGATCGCCGAGGCCTATCAGCTGCTGCGCGATGTGGCGGGCTACTCCCCCGCGCAGATCGCGGACATCTTCCGCACCTGGAACACCGGCCGTCTCGATTCCTACCTGATCGAGATCACGGCGGAGGTCCTCAAGCACGTGGACGCCGCGACGGGCGAGCCGTTCGTCGACGTGGTCCAGGATCAGGCCGAGCAGAAGGGCACCGGCCGCTGGACCGTGCAGATCGCCCTCGACCTGGGCGTTCCGGTGTCGGGCATCGCGGAGGCCGTGTTCGCGAGGTCCCTGTCGGGCCACTCCGAACTGCGGGCCGTGTCAAGGGACTTGGCGGGCCCGAAGGCCCGGACACTGACCGAGTCGGAGGCCGCGGCGTTCGCCGACCAGGTCGAGCAGGCGCTGTACGCGTCGAAGATCGTGTCGTACACGCAGGGCTTCCACGAGGTCGCCGCGGGCAGCGAGGAGTACGGCTGGGACATCGACCTGGGCGCGGTCGCCGCCATCTGGCGCGGCGGCTGCATCATCCGGGCCGCCTTCCTTGACCGAATCCGCGCCGCGTACGACGCACGCGCGGATCTGCCGAGCCTGCTCTCGGACAAGACGTTCGCGCAGGAGATCGGTGCGGCCCAGGACGACTGGCGGGCGGTGCTGGTCGCGGCCACCCAGCAGGGGGTCCCCACGCCGGGCTTCTCGGCGGCCCTCGCCTACTACGACGCGCTGCGCGCGGACCGGCTGCCGGCCGCGCTCACGCAGGGGCAGCGGGACTACTTCGGGGCGCACACCTATCGGCGTACGGACCGCGAGGGGTCGTTCCACACGCTGTGGGGCGGGGACCGCTCGGAGGTCCAGGCCTAGGGCCTGAAGGGCCTGCCAGTAGGTACAGGCCCAGGCCTGCCGCGGCCTGCGGCAGGCCTGGGCCTGTCCCGTCTCCCTGCCCGTCCGTCTCCCCCGCCGTCAGACCGGCTTGGGCTCGGTCTCGGGCTCAGGTCCCGGCGGCGGGAGCGGGGTCGGCGGCGGGTCCGGCGTGGGCCGCGGCACGGGGCCGGGGCCCGGGCCCGGTGTGGGGCGCTCGGGGTCCGGCATCGGGTTGGGTCCGCCCGGGTCGGGGATCGGCCTGGGTGGCGTGGGGTCGGGGTACGGGACGGTCATGTCTCCTCCATCGGGGTCGGAGATCGGTCGTGTCCACTCTCTCCCGCCTCGCGTGCCCACGCCTGCCGAGTCCACGCGTCCTTGAGCCCTCGGACCTCAGTTCCCGGTGCGCCTGAGCCGCACTACGGGGATGTCGCGATCCGTCTTGGCCTGGTAGTCCGCGTAGGGGGCGAAGATCTCGACGAGGCCCGGCCAGACCCTGGCCTTGTCCTCGGGCGACAGGGTCTCGGCGCGGGCGGCGAACCGCTCCTCGGTGCCCACGCGCAACCGTACGTCGGGCTCGTCGAGGAGGTTGCGGTACCACAGCGGGTGCTCGTCGGCTCCGCCGTTCGAGGCCACGATGAGGTAGTCGTCGCCATCGCGGCCGTAGATCAGGACGGTGCGGCGCAACTGCCCCGTGCGCCGTCCGCGGTAGTCGAGCAGCAGGCAGGGAACACCCTGCACCCCGGTGCCCTTCGTGCCGCCCGACTCCTCGTACAGGCGGGCCTGCTTGGCCACCCAGCCCGTAGGACTGATCACGGCCTCTTCGTCCTGCTGCGCCATGTCCGCTCCTGTGAAGTGTGCGGTCGAAGGGGTACGCGGGAGCCGATAGGTCACTCAACTCCCGCTGCAACCCTACGACTTGCTCTCCTCCCCACACCGGAGAACGGCCGCACGCAGCCCAGGGCGCGGGCTGGAGATGACCGGTACGGGGAGGGTGGCGCGGTCCGCCGCGTCCGCCATGGACGCCTGGGCGAGGACGACGGAGTCGACGCCTTCCAGGGCGTCGACGGCCTCCGCGATCAGGCGTACGTGGCCTTCCCTGTCGCCGGCCTCGAACCGCTGCCAGGCGCCCGCCACGAGGACCGTCGTGACGTCGACGGGCCGCCCGGCGCGGGCCGCCTCCTCCTCGACCAGGGCGCGGGTCGGCGCCAGGGTGCTCTCCAGCGTGGCGACGACGGCCACGGACCGCCCCGCGGCCACGGCGGCGGCCGCCATGGGCCGGTCGACCCGCACGAGGGGCACGCCGACGGCAGCGGCGCGGGCCTCGGTGACGGCGCCGATGGTCGAGCAGGTGCACAGGACGAGGTCGGCCCCCTCGTCGACGGCCTGCTCCAGAAGTTCCTGGATGTCGTCGGCCACCGCGTCGGGACCCTCGACGCGGGCCCGCGCGAGCAGGTCCTCATGGACGAGATGGCGCAGGTCGAGTCCCGGGTGGTCCTCGTCCCGCAGCCGCTCGAAGACGGGGACGTGCACGGGCGATGTGTGCAGCAGGGCGAGTGTCGCGCTCACCATGCGGCCGGGTCCGACTTCACCTTGGCCAGCGCGGCACTGACCAACTCGCCGGAGGCTACGGGCGCCTCATCGGGATGCCGCCCGGCCCACTTCACCACGTACGGGCACAGGGGCGCGACGGCCACGCCTTCCCGCGCCGCCATCGCGTAGAGCTCCCTGGCCAGCGATCCCGCGATGCCCTCACCCTCGTGCGCGGGCACCACTTCGGTGTGCACGGGCACGAGGGCGGACTCGGGTGCGTCAAGCGTGAAGTAGACGATCTGGCCGACGACTTCACCGTCCGCCCGCGCCTCGATGACGCCGCGCGCCCGGTCGTCGCGCATCTCGATCCCACTGCTCATCGGCTCTCCTGAAGGTCTCGCACCGCGTGCGGGCTGCGGGCCATGTCGTCGGCGCCCGGCACCGGCGCCGCCGCGTCGTCGCCGAGGGCCACGACGCGGTTGTTCTCACCTTCGACGTGCACGACCTTGGGCCGCAGAGTGCGCGCCTCGGCGTCGTCGACCTGGGCGTAGCTGATGATGATCACCCTGTCGCCGGGGTGCACGAGGTGCGCGGCCGCGCCGTTGATCCCGATGACGCCACTGCCGCGCTCGCCCTCGATGGTGTAGGTCTCCAGACGGGCGCCGTTGGTGATGTCGACGATGTGCACGAGCTCGCCGGGCAGCAGGTCGGCGGCGTCGAGAAGGTCGGCGTCGATGGTCACGGATCCCACGTAGTGCAGGTCCGCCTGGGTCACCGTGGCACGGTGGATCTTGGACTTGAACATGGTGCGCATCATGAGGCACTCCCACCATTTGGCTCCCTGCCCGCATTTTTGCAGGTCAAGGGCTGTTTTCCTACCCTACAACGAGTCGCGTGTTCGGGGACAGACGTCCATTGGGACTGCTGGACCGCCGACCGGGCTTCGGCGGTCAGGGTTCGATGAGGCCGACTCGGATGGCATCGCGTCGGCGATCTCCTGTGAGGTGTGGCCCCCGGCAACGAGCTTGAGGATCTCCTCCTCGCGGTCGGTGACGGCCTTGCCGGGGAGCCTGTCTCCGCTCTTCCTTCGAGGTAGATTGGTGGATAAGCCCCGTTAGAGAGGCCCAATTCGATGCCGTGGTTCCTGTGGTTGTTCGCCGCCGCGGCGCTAGGTGCCGTGGAGTTTTTCACCCTGACGCTGGTTTTCGGGCTGCTGGCGGGTGCCGCTTTGGTTGCCGCCGTGGTCGCCGGCTTGGGCATCGGCGTTTTCGGCCAGCTCCTGGCGCTCGCAGCGGCCGCGGCCGCGGGCCTCCTCCTTGTCCGCCCTGTGGCCCTGCGGCACATGGCACAGACGCCCCTCACCAACGAGGGCAGCGACGCACTGATCGGCAAGCGGGCCGAGGTGATGCAGGAAGTCACCGCGACCCGCGGACTGATCAAACTCTCCGGCGAACCATGGTCCGCCCGCGCTCTCGACGAAAGCCATGTGATCCCTGTGGGAGCGCTGGTGGATGTGATGGAGATCGAAGGCGCGATAGCTGTTGTCTACCCCCGCGAGCTCCTTCCATGATCGGCTCGCGAGCTCCTTCCATGATCGGCTGAAGACAGAACATCGGAGGCAGTATGGGTCCGGTTGTCATTCTGATTCTCGTGGCGGCGCTTGTCGTCGTCTTCCTCGTGGCCTCCACTGTGCGGATCGTCCCGCAGGCACGCCGCTACAACATCGAGAGGTTCGGCCGCTATCGCCGGACGCTGCAACCCGGCCTGAATCTCGTCATGCCGGTGGCAGACCGCATCAACACCAAACTCGACGTGCGCGAGCAGGTGTACTCGTCCGAACCCAAGCCGGTGATCACCGAGGACAACCTCGTGGTGAACATCGACACGGTGCTCTACTACCAGGTGACCGATCCGCGGGCGGCAGCGTACGAAGTCGCTGATTACCTCCAGGCGATCGATCAGCTCACGGTGACCACGCTGCGCAACGTCATCGGCAGCATGGACCTCGAGGGCACCCTCACCTCACGCGAGGAGATCAACGCCCGGCTCCGCACGGTCCTCGACGATGCCACCGGAAAGTGGGGAATCCGGGTGAACCGAGTCGAGATCAAAGCCATCGATCCGCCGAACACCATCAAAGAGGCGATGGAGAAGCAGATGCGGGCCGAGCGTGACAAGCGCGCGGCCATCCTGCACGCCGAAGGGGAACGGCAAGCCAAGATCCTCACTGCGGAAGGTACGAAGCAGAAGGACATCCTCGAAGCACAGGGCACTCAGCAAGCCATGATTCTGCGGGCGGACGGCGAGGCAAAGGCAGTGGAGCGGGTCTTCCAGGCCGTCCACCGCAACAACGCCGACCCGAAGATCCTCGCCTACAAATACCTTGAGACGCTTCCGCACCTGGCCAAGAGCGACAACAACACGTTCTGGGTGATCCCAGGGGAGCTGACCGAGGCCGTTCGCACCGTCACCAGCGCGTTCGGCGACCAGTCTTCCACGGGCCTGCCCAAGGCCGCGCAATCCGAGAACGCCAACGCCGCCGGCCCTGGTGACACCTCGGACACAGACCGGACCGCGGAGCTCGAGGCAGAACCACCGCCTTCACTCGATGCTGCCGCGGCCGCCGACGAGGCCGCGAAGCAAGCCGACGCCGCGGTGAGCGACGCCAAGGCCGAGGCCGCCGCGGCAGCGAACGCGCCCTCAGCCTCTGACCGAGGGCGCACCTCCAACAACTGAGGCGCTCCACCCCTTTCGCGCTCGCTGCGGCTCAGGTCTGTTGCCAGCGGAACCGGGTAACAGCACCGCATGAAGCCCCCACCGCGTTTCACGTTGGTCGCGACCACTCTTGACGCGCCGAACGCCCATGAGCTGGCGCGGTTCTACCAGGACCTTCTCGGGTGGCCGGTGCGGAAGGAAGAACCGGGCTGGGTCGAGATCGCGGCGCCGGACGGCAGCGCTGGACTGTCGTTCCAGACGGAGTCACTCTTCGCACGTCCGCAGTGGCCTTCCACACGGTCGGAGCAGCAGATGATGATGCATCTGGACATCGAGGTGAACGATCTGTCAGCAGCCGTCGAGCAGGCCGTTGCTCTGGGGGCGACCGTGGCGGACTTCCAACCTCAGGCCGATGTACGCGTCCTGTGCGACCCAGCGGGCCACCTGTTCTGCCTCTTTGCCCGCACCGGTGCGAGCGCGTGACAGCCTGGTTTTGGTGAACGGTGCGACGGCGGCCGGGCCGGACTCTCACCCCTCCGCCGACAGTCCCGTCGTGCGCAGTCGGCGCACCGTCTGCGCGGAAGTCGCGCGGGGCGCCTGGGCCGCCAGCGCCGACAGTAAACCTTCCCACGCGTCGGCCAGTCCCGCGTCCACGGCCGACCGGTAGGCGGCACAGGCCTCGTGCGAACGCCCCTGTTCCAGGTACAGGGCGCCGAGCAAGGCGTGCGCCTCCGTGTCGCCGGCCGTGCAGCCTCGGATGTAGGCGCGTTCGGCGGCCGCGGTGTCTCCCAGTTCCTCGCGCACGCGGCCCAGTGCGGTCCAGGCGTCGGAGGCGCCGAGAGCGTCGGCCCGGAGCACCGCTCGCCGGGACCCGTCCCGGTCCCCCGCCCGCTCCCGCATCCGGGACAGCGCAGCCCAAGCCGCGGGGGAGCCGCGTTCGGCGGCGAGGTCGGCGGCGAGCTCCGCACCCTCGGCGTTCCCGGCGCGTTCCCGGCCGCGCGCCAGCGTGATCCAGGCCTCCACGTCACCAGCACGGGCCGCCTCCGCCGCGGCACGCGCGGCGCCCGCGTCGAATCCGCGCTCCGCGCGGGCCTCGGCCAGCGCGGTCCAGGCATCCGGGTCGCCGATGCGCGCCGATTGCCCCGCCGCCTCCTCTGCGGCGACGCTGTCGCCGTCCGAGTCGGCGAGCAGAGCCAGTTCGCGCCAGGCCGCGCCGAAGCCCAGGGCGGCCGCCGCGCGATGAGCGGCGGCCGCTCCCGACACGTCATTCGCCTCGTTGCGCAGTTGAGCCAGCAGCGACCAACCCTCGGGGGTGCCCACGTCCGCGCCGCCCGTGGCCGCCGCCACGGCTGACGCGTGATCACCGAGCGACCAGTGCAGCCGTACCAGACGCGCCCAGGCCGCGGTGACGCCCGCATCGGCCGCCCGGGTGGCGTGCTCCACCGCCGAAGCGAGGTCCCCGTCGCTTTCGGCAACCTGCGCGAGGCCCATGTGACCCCACCCGTCGCCGGCCATCACGGCCTGCGCGAACGCCTTGGCCGCCGCCGGGCCGTGGGCCGCGCGCATGCGGCCGAGCGTCCGCCAGGCCAGCGCCTGCCCCGATGCCGCCGCCAGGGCGGCAACGTCGTCCGCGGCGGCCGGGTCCCCCTCCTCCTCACGGATCCGGGCCATGGCCGACCAGGCCCACACATCGCCTGCCTCGGCCGCGCGACGGTAGGCCTCGTAGGCGGCGGAGCCTTTTACCTCGGACTCCCGTGACACTGCGAGGGCCGCCCAGGCGAGGGGATCCGTGGCAGCCGTCTCCTCGGCGGCGGCCGTCCCGTCCGTGGTCTCCCGCAGTACGGCCCAGACGGCCCGGGCCCTGCTGTGCCCCTTGTCGACGGCGCCTTTGTACAGCACGGCGGCACAGCTGTAGCGGCGCCGCAGCTCGGCGGCGCCTCCGAGGGCGTAGAGGTCATCGGCGGTCCTGGCGTGGGCCGCACCGGTCCAGAACCCGGCCGGTGGCGCCCGATGCGCTCTGACCCGGCGTATGTGCTGCTCGAGGTAGTCGTCCGGCCGGTAGCTGTCGGGGTCGCCGACATCGCTCGCGTACCGCTCCGCGATCAGCGGCACCGGACCGCCTGCCGGAGTGGTCAGCGCGCTGATGGCTGCCGGGAACCACTCCTTGCCGGCGGTCGCGCGGGCGGTGGCGTCCATGAACCCCGCGGCGACCTCCATCAGCAGACGGGCCGGTACCGCACTCGCGTGGCCGAGCCTGCGCGCTTCGACGGCCGCCGTCAGTACGGCGTGCTCGGACTCGGAATACCACTGCCCGGGGCCCATCTCCCAGTTGCGGACCAACTCCGGCCCTCCAGTGAGATGTTGAAGCACACGGTTACCGGCTCCGGCGGCCCGTACGGCGGCGGCCAGGCGCGGGTCGCGGGCCGCCGCAGCGGCGACGGCCGGGGAACCACCGGACAGCGTGTCCGGCACCGTGATCTTCGAGTGGCGTCCCGTCAACAGCGCCCGGGTGTGCGGCGACTCGTCCCCGCTGTCCTTTCGGCCCTGTGTCAGTCGCCTCAGGTGTTCCGGCCACATGGTGCCCACCACGGCGAGCGGCGCGACCTGGTCGAGCAGTCGGCCCAGCGCCCTGGCGGCACGCTCGCCTGGGCCGCCGCTCAGATACCTCTGGGCCTCGTCCAGCCACAGCACGGTGCGCGGGCCGATGCGCGACGCCTCGATCCACGCGGCCACTTCGTCCGCGTCCGCCGGGTGCACCACGGGCCAGTCGGGCAGGACTGCCGCTACCGCCTCATAGACGGCACGGGTCTTGCCGCTCGCGGAACGGCCGACCAACAGGACGAAGGCCGCGTCGTCCGTGGCCGCCGTGCGTGCCAGCCGCTGCCGCAGAGTCTCGTCATGCGGACGCGTGAGGTACTCCGTCAGCGGCAGGTCGACGGTCTCGTCCGGGCCCGGCGCGGGTTGAACTCCCAGACGTAGGGGGTCCCATTGGGCGGCGGTGCGGTGTCGGACCTCGCTGACCTCGCTGTCAGACATGCGCCTTGGGCGCGTTTCGGCCGAGGTACTCGATGGCTGGGAACACGGTGCCGAATATGGGGAACACTTTGGTCAGCCCGGAGATCCGGAACATCTTCAGGACTCTCTCCTCCCGCGCGACCACGGCCAATCCGCCGTCGTGGGCGCGGATTCGCTTCAGGGCACCGACCAGCGCACCGACCCCGATGGAGCCGAGGTGATCGACGGCAGTCAGGTCCACGACCAAGTGGAACCTTCCGTGGTTCACAAGGTCGAACAGCAGCTTGCGCAAGGGCGGCACCGTGGAACCGTCCAACTCGCCGGCCGCGACTCGCACCACCGTGATGTCCTCGGAGAGGTGTTCGTACGTGTGGGCACCCGATTCGATGATGCCCTGCTCGACTACGGGCCGTTCGCGAGCCCGTTCCTCGGTGGCCGCGCCTCGTGTGCGAGCCCGTTCCTCGATGGCCGCGCGTCGCTGCTCGATGCTTTCGTCCGCGTATTCGGTGGCGAGCGTCGCGAGCGCGCTCGCCACCGTGTCATGGATGCGGAAGACCTTGGTCAGGCCGGTCTTGGACAGAGCGGCGCGCACCCTCTCGCTGGTGACGACCAGCGAGAGCGTTCCCCCTTTGAAGTGCACCCGCTTCAGCCCGCCGACCAGCACGCCCAAGCCGGTACCGTCGATCTCGTTCACCTCGGTGAGGTCGACGACCATGAGCAGCCGCCCCTCTTGGGCCGACTCCACCAGCACCGCCCTCAGTTCGGGCGCGGTATCGAGGTTGAGCACGCCACCCTGGCCGTCGCTGTCGACCCGCACGACGGATATCTCCTCGCGCACGTTCTCGTGCGACACCTTCAGCTGCACCAGGCCCCCTTCATGTCCGCTCTGCGGATCGTAACGGCCGGCACGGCCTACACAGGCGTAAGTGCCCTGCGGGCCGCATCCAGGAACGCCTCTTGTGCCACGGGGTGTTGGGTGCCGGGCGCAGTGGTGGCGAGCGAGGTACGCAGCGTCTCCGCCGCCGCCGTCACGGACTGCGGCCCTTCCAGACGTACGACATTGAGCGCCTCCCCCACCGCACCCATCGCCGAGTCGTACTCCCCCCGCCGCGGCGTCTCGTCCGCCGTACCGATGGCGCTCTGCCAAGCGGACAACGCCAGTTGGGCGCTGTCGGTGCGGCCCAGAAACTTCACGTACGCCGCCCGCCGGACCGCCCGCTGGTTCACCAGCGTCTGTTCGGCGAGCGTACGGCGGGCCACGTCGAGCTGGGCTGTGGACTGGAGTTGACCCGCGTCCCAGGCAGCGGCTGCCTGTTGCCGTCCGGCCTCCCAGGCAGCGGCCGCCTGCCGCTCCCCTGCCGCCCAGGCGGCCGCGGCCTGGCGCCTGGCGGCGGCAAGAGTGAACACACCGGTCAGTGCTCCGCCGGCGATCGCGGCCCCCGCGGCGACGAGCGCCGTCATCACTGCCTCGTCCACGTCAGGCGTCCAGCACAAGCCACTTGGATCCAGACACCCGTCCGCCCCCTCCGTCAGGCGCGCGAATCATGCACCAGGTGCACTCATCGGCGCAACACCCCAGGTGGCCCCGCTCAACGGCGGAAGCCATTCGCTCGTTCGAAGGGCGCGGGTCTCTCCGCGCTTGGGATGTGACCCGGGCCGGTCATGATCACGAAGGAACCCCGCGACGGCGGGGTCCTTCGTCTTTTCAGGAGGTCGCCGTGGTCCTTGTCATCGTCGTCGCCGTAGTGGCTCTGCTCGCCGGGCTCGCGGCGAACCGGTTCCTGCGGCCCCGGCTGATGGCCGACGACGACTCCGGTATGGCCGTCAAGGACCTCGTCGGGCCGCTGCTGACGCTGACCGTTCTGCTGCTGGCCTTCGTCCTGGTCACCGCCTCCGGCTCCTACGGCAAGGCCGAGGTCGCCTCCCGCGGGGAGGCCCGCGCGCTGGACCAGCTCACCGAGATCGCCGACTACGCTCCGGCGGCGGAGCGGCAGCGGGTGCAGGCGGACGCCGTCTGCTACGCCCGCGCCGTCCGCACCCAGGAATGGCCCGCCATGGCCGACGGGGACGGGTCGGCCGCGCCCAGCGTGTGGTCGACCGACATGCGCCGCTCGTTTCGCACCCTGGAGGGCAAGCCCGTCTTCGGCATGCTGATCAGCGCCGACAACAAGCGCTCCGACGAGCGCGAGGAGCGCCTCACGCAGGCCACCGCCAGCATCCCCGGCGCCATCTTCTGGTTCCTGCTCGCCACCCTCACCATCACCGTCGTGGCCCTCGCCGTGTGCCTGCCCCGCAGGAACAACCGGGGCCAGCTCATCGTCCTCACCGTGATCACCGCGCTCCTGACGGCGACGCTGTGCATCATCCGAGACGTCGACCGGCGCTTCGGCGGCATCATCGACGTCAAACCGACCGCGATCACCGAGGTCGAGAGACAGGCCAACCGCGACTTCCTCGCTCACAACGAGGCCGGCGACCTGCCCTGCGACGACCAGGGGAATCGCCGGTCCGCGTGACGCCCCCTCGTCAACGGTCAGGATTCGAGAAGCGCCGGTCACCGGCCCGCGCCTAGCGTGAGTTCCATGACTTCCATCGATTGCATCACCCTTGAGGTGGCCGACCCCACGGCCGCCGAGCGCTTCTACGCGGACGCCTTCGGCCTGGGCAAGCAGGTACGGCTGCGGGGCTCGGACGCGGAGTCGTCCGGCTTCCGCGGGTTCACGGTGTCGCTCGTGGTCTCGCAGCCGTCCATCGTCAACGGCCTGTTCGGCGCCGCCCTGGAGGCCGGGGCCACGGAGCTGAAGCCCGCCAAGAAGTCCATGTGGGGTTACGGCGGCGTCGTACAGGCCCCCGACGGGACCATCTGGCAGCTCGCGAGCTCGTCGAAGAAGGACACCGGTCCGGACAGCCGGCAGATCGACGAGATCGTTCTGCTGCTGGGCGTCTCCGACATGGCCGCGACGAAGCGGTTCTACGTCGAACGCGGCCTCACGGTGGCGAAGAGCTTCGGCAGCAAGTACGTCGAGTTCGACGGTTCGTCCGGTCCCGTCAAACTCTCGCTCTACGGTCGTCGCGGCCTCGCGAAGGTCGCCGGTGTCCCCGCGGAGGGCAGCGGGTCTCACCGGCTCACGATCGGCGGCGACGCGGGAACCTTCACCGACCCGGACGGATTCGTGTGGGAGCCCTCGGCGTGAGGTTGCGCCGCGGTCAGTCGCTGTGAGGCCTACACCGCCGCCACAGCCGCCTGCTCCTGCTCCGATTCCTTCCCCGTCTTCCCTGCGAACTGCGTGCGGTACAGCTCCGCGTACCTGCCCTCCACCGCGAGCAGTTCCTCGTGTGTGCCGCGCTCCACGATCCGCCCGGCCTCGACGACAAGGATCTGGTCGGCCGACCGCACCGTCGAGAGCCGGTGCGCGATGACGATCGCGGTGCGGCCCTCCAGAGCCTCGGCGAGCGCCTCCTGGACCGCGGCCTCGGAGGTGTTGTCGAGGTGCGCCGTGGCCTCGTCGAGGATGACCACCCGCTGCTGGGCGAGCAGCAGCCGGGCGATGGTCATCCGCTGGCGCTCACCGCCGGAGAGGCGGTAGCCACGCTCGCCGACGACGGTGTCGAGGCCGTCGGGCAGGGAGCGCACGAGGTCTTCGAGGCGGGCCCTGCGCAGAACGTCCCACAGGTCGTCCTCGGTGGCTTCGGGGCGGGCGAGCAGCAGGTTGGCGCGGACCGACTCGTGGAAGAGGTGACCGTCCTGGGTGACCATGCCGAGGGTCTGGCGCATGGACGTCGCGGAGAGGTCACGGACGTCGACCCCGCCGATGCGCACGGCCCCGCCATCTGTGTCGTACAGCCGGGGAAGCAGTTGCGCGATCGTCGACTTGCCCGCGCCGGACGATCCGACGAGCGCCACGGTCTGGCCGGGCTCGGCGCGGAACGAGAGTCCGTGCAGGACTTCTTCGCCGCCCCGGGTGTCGAGGGACGCGACCTCTTCGAGGGAGGCAAGGGACACCTTGTCGGCGGCCGGGTAGCCGAAGCGGACGTCGTCGAACTCCACCGCCACCGGGCCCGACGGCACCTCGCGTGCGTCCGGCTTCTCGTCGATCAGCGGCTTCAGGTCGAGCACCTCGAAGACGCGCTCGAAGCTGACGAGCGCGCTCATGACCTCGACCCGCGCTCCCGCCAGGGAGGTCAACGGCGCGTAGAGGCGGGTCAGGAGCATGGCGAGGGAGACGATCGCGCCCGTCTCCAGGGTGCCGTTCAGGGCGAAGTAGCCGCCGAGCCCGTAGACGAGGGCCAGGGCAAGCGCAGAGACCAGCGTGAGCGCGGTGACGAACGTGGACTGCGCCATGGCCGTGCGGACACCGATGTCCCGCACCCTGCCGGCCCGCGTGGCGAACTCCTGGGACTCGGCGCCCGGCCGGCCGAAGAGCTTGATGAGCGTGGCGCCCGGGGCGGAGAAGCGCTCGGTCATGCGCGTACCCATCGCCGCGTTGTGGTGCGCGGCCTCGCGCTGGAGCTTCGCCATCCGGGAGCCCATGCGGCGCGCGGGCACGATGAAGACGGGGAGCAGGACGAGCGCGAGGAGCGTGATCTCCCAGGAGAGTCTCAGCATCATGGCCAGGGTCAGGAGCAGCATGACGACATTGCCGACGACGCCGGAGAGCGTGTTGCTGAACGCCCGCTGGGCGCCGATCACATCGTTGTTGAGGCGGCTGACGAGCGCACCGGTGCGGGTGCGGGTGAAGAAGGCGACGGGCATGCGCTGCACGTGGTCGAAGACAGCCGTCCGCAGGTCGAGGATGAGCCCCTCCCCCAGGTTCGCCGACAGCCAGCGGCCGAGCAGACCGAAGCCGGCCTCGGCGACGGCGATCGCGGCGATGAGCAGGGCGTACCGGACGACGAGCGAGGAATCCCCGTCCGAGACGATCGTGTCCACGACGCTGCCCGCGAGCAGGGGGGTCGCCACCGCGAGCATCGCGGTGACGATGCTCAGGAGAACGAAGTAGACGATGCGGCGTTTGTGCGGGCGGGCGAAGGTGCCGATGCGGCGCAAGGTGGCGCGGGCGAAGGGACGGCGGTCCTGCTCGGCGTTCAAGACGCTGTGCAGCTGGGTCCAGGCTGTCGTTTCCATGCTCATGAGAAGAACGTAGAACCTCAAGTTTCCTTGAGGTCAAGCATCGGCGGTCAGGACACCGAAAAGAGACCCCCGCGCGTCCCTGCCTCATCCCTTGACCCGCGTGTAACAGGAACGTACTTTTCGCTTCAACTCTTGTGGCCATCACAGGGGTTGTCGACTTCCTGATGCGAGAAGGCGAACACATGCGAGAGCTACGAAGGCGTACTCTGCTGTCCGCGATCGGTGGCACAGCTGTCGCCGGGGGCGGCTTCACCGCCGCGGGCACCGGGGTCGCCCGGGCCGCGGCGCGGCGCCCGAGCCCCACGAGCCCCCTCGACCCGAGGATCCAGCAGCTGCTCGACCGTATGACTGTCGAAGAGAAGCTGGGACAGCTGCAGCAGCTCCCCTGGGCCGTCAGCACGGGCCCCGGAGGCAGCGAGACCAAGGACGTCGAGGACGCGGCGCGCGCCGGACGGCTGGGTTCGGTCCTGAACATCTTCGGCGCCAAGAGCAGCAACGCCCTGCAGCGCATCGCGGTGGAGGAGTCCCGGCTCGGCGTTCCGCTGCTCTTCGGGCTCGACGTCATCCATGGCCTGTGGACCACGTTCCCGATCCCTCTCGCCCAGGCGTCGAGCTTCGACCCGGAGGTCACCAGGCGGGACGCCGAGGTGTCGGCGAAGGAGTCCCGCTCGAACGGCGTGCACTGGACGTTCTCGCCGATGATGGACGTCACGCACGAGCCGCGCTGGGGCCGCGTCGCCGAGGGCTGCGGCGAGGACCCGTACCTCACGACGGCGTTCGCGGTGGCCAAGGTGGAGGGCTACCAGGGCCCGAGGGAGGGGAAGGACGGGCAGGACCAGCGGGGCTCCGGGCTCGGTGCCAAGGACCGCATCGCCGCCTGCGCCAAGCACTTCGTCGCGTACGGCGGAGCCGAGGGCGGCCGGGACTACAACACGGTCGATGTGTCGGAGTCGCGGCTTCGCAACCACTATCTGCCGCCGTTCAAGGCCGCGTTGGACGCGGGCGTGGCCACGGTGATGGCCTCCTTCAACACCATCAGCGGCGTTCCGGCCCACGGCAACTCCCATACGCTCACCGACATCCTCCACAAGGAGTGGGGCTTCGACGGCTTCGTCGTCAGCGACTGGAACGGCGTCGACGAACTCGTCGCGCACGGCTTCGCCGAGGACGGCGCCGACGCGGCCCGCCTCGCGCTGAACTCCGGCGTCGACATGGAGATGGCGAGCACGGACCTCGCCAAGCACGGCAAGAAGCTGCTGAGCGGCGGCAGGATCACCGAGCACCGGCTCGACGAAGCGGTCGCGCGCATCCTGCGCCTGAAGTTCGCGCTCGGCCTCTTCGATCATCCGTACGTCGACGAGGACGACGCCATCGACGAGCCGTCCGCCGCTGCCCGCGAGGCCGCCCGTGAGACCGCCGCCCGCTCGATGGTGCTCCTCAAGAACGACGGCAAAGCGCTTCCGCTGAAGAAGTACACCGGGTCGATCGCGGTCGTGGGCCCGTTCGGCGACTCCGACGACCTGCTCGGCACGTGGACGTTCCCCGGCGCGGCGAAGAACTTCCCCTCGGGGAAGATCCTCGCGGCGGTGAAGGCCGCCGCCCCGCGGGCGAAGGTGACGTACGCGAAGGGCGTCGACGCCGAGGGCAAGGACACCGGCGGCATCCCGGCGGCGGTCTCCGCGGCCAAGAAGGCGGACGTCACCGTCGTCGTGGTCGGTGAACCCCCGGCGCTGAGCGGCGAGGCGGCGGCGCGCGGCGACATCAGCCTGCCGGGCGGGCAGGAGAAGCTGATCGAGGCGATCGCGGCGACGGGCAGACCGTTCGTGGTGGTTCTGGTCAACGGCCGTCCGCTGACGTTCGGCGGCTGGCTCAAGTCGGCGCCCGCCGTCTTGGAGGCCTGGCATCCGGGACTCGAAGCGGGCAACGCGATCGCCGACGTACTGTTCGGCGAGGTGAACCCGGGCGGCAAGCTGCCCGTCTCGTTCCCGCGGACGGTCGGTCAGATCCCGGTCCACTACAACCACGAGTCGACAGGGCGCCCGTACGACGCGGACAACAAGTACACCTCCAAGTACCTCGACCTGCCCCCGGACCCGCAGTTCACCTTCGGCCACGGCCTCTCCTACACCTCCTTCGAGATCGGTGAGCCGAGGCTGAGCCGCGACCGCGTCTCGGCGCGGGCGCTGCGCGGGGGCGACACCCTGGAGGTCGCGGTCACCGTCCGCAACACCGGCGAGCGCACGGGCGACGAAGTCGTCCAGCTGTACGTCCATGACATCGCGGCGAGCATCGCTCAGCCCGTGCGCAAGCTGCGGGGCTTCCGCAGGGTGACGCTGAAGCCCGGGAAGTCGAAGACCGTCCGCTTCCAGCTCGGCGCCGACGACTTCGGGTTCTGGACGAACGCGGAGAACGGTGAGTTCCGTGTCGAGGAGGGAGCAGTGGACCTCTACGTCGGCAACAGCTCCGAGGCCGAGGCGAAGAAGAGGCTGACGATCACGTAGCGGTCCCGCAGCGGTCATGCGGGAGGGCCGGGTCCCGTACGTACCCGGGCCCGGCCGTCCCGGATCAGCCGAGTTCGAGCGTGGTCACACCGAAGACCCGTTCCTCGGCGAGCTCCCGCACCGGGCCCGTGTACATGCGGGCGGTGGGGAACGTGGGCTTCATGCCGCGCGTCTCGGCGAGGGCCACGGCGTGCGGCTGGGTCTCGGGGACATCGATGATGACGGGTACTCCCCCGGCGTCGGCCGTCAGCGCGTCGAAGAGCTCTTCCGCGTCGGCGCGTGTGTCCGCGAACAGAGGTCCGATCCGCAGGGCGCCCTGGGCGGGGCGGAGCACGCCGTAGCCGGTGACGCGGCCGTCGACGATCCGGGCGAGGGCGCGGTGTCCGGGAGCCGTCAGCCAGGACTCCAGGAAGCGCGGACGGTCGGCCGGGTAACTCGCGGCGTCGTACGCGGTGATGGCCCGCAGGCCCGCGGCCTCGACCGGCAGGATCCGCGCGCTCCTGGGGACGTCTCCGGGCACGGGGCCCACGTAACGGATCGTGCGGTGGGCGAGCTCGAAGCCCGAACGGCGGTAGTTGTCCTGCTGGGCGACCACGCCGTCGAGGCCGACGGTGCGCTTGCCCGCGTGGGCGAGAGCCGTGCGCCAGGTGGCGAGGCCGTGGCCGTGGCCGCGCAGGTCGGGGCGGACGAGGTAGAAGCCCAGGAAGGCGTACACCTCGCTGTAGTTCACGACCGAGATCGCGGAGACGGGCTCGCCCGATGCGCCGAGTCGGCCCAGGAAGAATCCGTCGGGGTCCTGCGCGAAGAAGGACGGACCGTCCCGCAGACCCGGATTCCAGCCCTCGTCCGCCGCCCATTCGCTGACGACCTGCCAGTCCTCGAGCGTCGCCCGCGAGATGGTGAGCCGCCCAGGGGCCGAATCCGTCATCGCTGCACCCTTCGTACGGCGGCCGTTCTCACCGGCCGCACCGGATCCATCCTGCCCGGCCACCCGCCCCGCTACCCGAGTCGTGAGCGGTATGGCGCCGGGGTGCCCGGTTTCCCGTGGGGCGTGGTCGGATAGGCGGCGTACATCGACTGAGCTTCGGGAGGCCAGGATGTTCGTCCCGTTCGGGGCCCTTGATTTTCTGGACCGCGCCACGGCCGTCTACGGGGAACGGGTCGGCGTCGTCGACGAGCCCGATCAGCCGGCCGAGCCCTGGGAAGGGCTCACGTACCGACGCGTGGGCGAGTTGGCGCGGGCCCAGGCCGCCGGTCTCGACGCGCTGGGGGTGCCGCACGGTGCACGGGTCGCGGTGGTCTCGCACAACAGCGCACGGCTGCTGACGTCGTTCTTCGGCGTCAGCGGCCACGGCCGCGTCCTCGTGCCGGTCAACTTCCGTCTCTCGCCCGACGAAGTGAGTTACATCGTCGCGCAGTCGGGGGCGAGCGTCCTGCTGGTCGACCCCGAGCTGGAGGACCTCCTCTCGGAGGTGACCTGCAAGCACCGCTTCACGCTCGGGGCGCGGGCCGACGCGGAGCTGTACCGGTTCGACACCGAGCCCGAGCCCTGGGAGCACGACGAGAACGCCACCGCGACCATCAACTTCACCAGCGGAACGACCGCACGCCCCAAGGGCGTTCAGATCACGCACCGCAACATCTGGGTGAACGCCCTGACGTTCGCGCTGCACGCCGGGGTCACGGACCGGGACGTCTATCTGCACACCCTGCCGATGTTCCACGCGAACGGCTGGGGCATGCCGTTCGCGATGGCGGGCATGGGCGCCCGCCAGATCGTGCTGCGCAAGGTGGACGGCGCCGAGATCCTGCGCCGGGTGGCCGAGCACGGGGTCACGGTGATGTGCGCGGCGCCCGCCGTGGTCAACGCGGTCCTTGCCGCCGCCCGGTCGTGGGAGGGGGAGATCCCGGGCCGGGACCGGGTGCGCATCATCGTGGCCGGGGCTCCGCCGCCGACCCGGACGGTCGAGCGGGTCGAGTCCGAGCTCGGATGGGAGTTCATCCAGATCTACGGGCTCACCGAGACCTCTCCCCTGCTCACCATCAACCGCACCCGCGCCGAATGGGACGCTCTCACCGCGCGGCAGCGCGCGGAGAAGCTGGTCCAGGCCGGGGCGCCCGCGCTCGGCGTGACGCTGCGCACGTCGGACGAGGGCGAGGTGCTGGCCCGCTCGAACGTGATCCTCGAGGGGTACTGGGAGCAGCCGGAGGAGACCGCTCAGGCGCTGGAGGGCGGCTGGTTCCACACGGGCGACGGCGGGACGATCGGCGCGGACGGCCATCTGTCGATCAGTGACCGCAAGAAGGACGTGATCATCACCGGCGGTGAGAACGTGTCGTCGATCGAGGTGGAGGACGTGCTGTTCAGCCATGCCGCGGTCGCCGAGGTCGCGGTCATCGGGGTGCCCGACGAGAAGTGGGGCGAGACCATCAAGGCTCTGGTCGTCCTGGCCCCCGGCGCGCAGGCCACGGAGGAGGAACTCATCCGGCACTGCAAGGAGAACCTCGCCGGGTTCAAGGCGCCGACCTCGGTGGAGTTCCGCGAAGAACTGGCCCGCACGGCCACCGGAAAACTCCAGAAGTACAAGCTGCGCGGGCCGTACTGGGAGGGGCACGAGCGCGGCGTCAACTGATCCGTGCCACCCCTGTTCCGCAGCGCTACCAGGCTCCGCAGCACTACCAGTCGTTGCTCGTGTGCGTCTCACAGAGCTCGAAGACGGCCTCACCGGTCTCCGGATCGGACCCGGCCACGGGCCGTACACGCGCGCCGACCCACACGAGGTGCGGCGAGGCGCCCACGACGCGGCAGCGGAACACGAACCCTTCGGGGAAGCGCACGAGGGACTCGTTGCGCGCCGTACCGGTGTAGCGGTTGACCACGCTGGACTGGACGACGACGCCTTCGCCGTCGCTGTGCTCGGACGCCAGATCACTGGACGCGCACACCGGACACAGCATGCGGCGGAAGGACGCGGTGCCGCACCATCGGCAGCGCTGGTAGATCATGCCGGTTCGCTCGTGCTCTGACGGCGCGATGCTCAATTCCTGCTGGGACACGTCTCGACCCCCTGCATTGGACCTGCACTCGGCTCGGATGTCGGCTCGGACGCGCCGCGCTCGGCGCCGACGCATCCGCACCATATGGCACTGAGTGCCAGGAGGTAAAGGTACTGAGTGCAGCTCAGTCGGATTCCTGGCCGAGGGCCGACTCGACACGCTGCACCACGCGCCACATGGGCGCCCGCTTGGAGACCACCATGACGACGACTTCCTCATGGGCTTCGTCGTCGGCCGCGCCGGCCGCGTCCACGCCGGTGGCGCCGTTGCCCCACCCTTCCCGGACCAGCCCGAGCGCATGGTCCACGGCTGCCTCGGCATCGCCGTCGCCGCCCGAACGCAGCCAGGAGCGCAGGGTGTTGTTGTGCGCGGCGACCACGGCGGCGGCGATCACCTCGGCGCGCAGGGAGCCGTCCTCGGCGTCGGCGTAACGGCCGCGGAGGTAGCCGGCCATGGTGCGTTCATAGCGGCGCACCACGGAGAGTTCGTACGTACGGAGGCCGGGGACCTCCTGTGTGAGGCGGTAGCGCTGCACGGAGAACTCGGGGTTCGTGGCGTACATGCGCAGCACGATGCGGGCCGCGTCGCACACGGCGTCCACGGGTTCGACGTCGTCGGCCGCTTCGAGGAAGGCCGTCATGTCGGCGAGACAGCTCTCGTGGTCGGGGAAGACCGCGTCCTCTTTGGACGGGAAGTACCGGAAGAAGGAGCGGCGCCCGACCCCGGCCAGCGCCACGATGTCGTCCACCGTGGTCTGCTCGAAGCCCCGCTCGAGGAACAGCTGGAACGCCGCCTTGGCGAGCACCTCCCGCATGGGGGCCTTCTTCGCTGGTCCGCGCGCCTCAGTCATGCGGGGAACGTAGCATCGTGAAGGCCAATCTGGCACTACGTACCTTTACAGGGGGTACTGAGTGCCATACCGTCGCCATAACGAACCACACCAGGTAGGAGAGCCGGCGTGAGCTTGAGGATCGTTGTCACCGTGAAGTACGTGCCTGACGCCACCGGCGACCGGCACTTCGCCGATGACCTGACCGTCGATCGTGATGACGTGGACGGCCTGCTGTCGGAGCTCGACGAGTACGCGGTCGAGCAGGCGCTGCAGATCGCCGACGAGGCGGACGACGCGGAGATCACCGTGCTGACCGTCGGCCCCGAGGATGCCAAGGACGCGTTGCGCAAGGCGCTGTCGATGGGCGCGGACAAGGCGATCCACGTCGAGGACGACGACCTGCACGGCACGGACGCGCTGGGTACGTCGCTCGTCCTGGCGAAGGCGATCGAGAAGGCCGGCTATGACCTGGTGATCTCGGGCATGGCGTCCACGGACGGGACGATGGGTGTGGTGCCGGCGCTGCTGGCCGAGCGTCTTGGTGTGCCGCAGGTGACGCTGCTGTCCGAGGTGTCGGTCGCGGATGGTGTGGTCAAGGGCCGCCGGGACGGCGATGCCGCCTCCGAGCAGCTGGAGGCCTCGCTGCCGGCGGTGGTGTCGGTGACCGACCAGTCGGGCGAGGCGCGTTACCCCTCGTTCAAGGGGATCATGGCGGCGAAGAAGAAGCCGGTGCAGGCCTGGGACCTCTCGGATCTGGATCTGGAGGCCGAGCAGGTGGGCCTGGAGGGTGCCTGGACGAAGGTCGAGTCGGCCACCGAGCGTCCCGCGCGCAGCGCGGGCACGATCGTCAAGGACGAGGGCGAGGGCGGCAAGCAGCTCGCTGAGTTCCTCGCGGGCCAGAAGTTCATCTGAGCTTCAGCCACCCCCGAAAATCCGCCCCACTTCTTCGTAACCGCAGGAGATTGAAGTCCCATGGCTGAAGTTCTCGTCTATGTCGACCACGTGGACGGTGCCGTCCGCAAGCCCACCCTGGAGCTGTTGACGCTGGCCCGCCGGATCGGTGACCCGGTCGCCGTCGCGCTGGGCAACGGCGCCGGCGACACCGCCGCCGCGCTGGCCGAGCACGGCGCGGTCAAGGTCCTCACCAACGACGCCGCCGAGCTCGCCGACTACCTGGTCGTGCCGAAGGTCGACGCGCTGCAGGCCGCCTACGACGCGGTGTCCCCGGCCGCCGTGCTGGTGCCCTCCTCCGCCGAGGGCAAGGAGATCGCGGCGCGTCTGGCGCTGCGGGTCAAGGGCGGCATCATCACCGACGCCGTCGACCTGGAGGCCGACGGTGAGGGTGTGGTGGCCACGCAGTCCGCGTTCGCCGCCTCCTACACCACCAAGTCCCGGGTCTCCACCGGCACCCCGGTCGTCACGGTCAAGCCGAACTCGGCCCCCGTGGAGGCCGCCCCGGCAGCGGGCGCCGTCGAGGCCCTTGAGGTGTCCTTCTCGGAGCAGGCCACCGGCACCAAGGTCGTCTCGCGTACGCCGCGTGAGTCGACCGGGCGTCCGGAGCTGACCGAGGCCGCGATCGTGGTCTCCGGCGGGCGCGGGGTGAACGGGGCGGACAACTTCCACCTCATCGAGTCCCTCGCCGACTCGCTCGGTGCCGCGGTCGGCGCCTCGCGCGCGGCGGTGGACGCGGGCTGGTACCCGCACTCCAACCAGGTCGGCCAGACCGGTAAGTCCGTCTCCCCGCAGCTGTACATCGCCTCGGGTATCTCGGGTGCGATCCAGCACCGGGCGGGCATGCAGACCTCCAAGACGATCGTGGCGATCAACAAGGACGCCGAGGCCCCGATCTTCGACCTGGTCGACTACGGCGTGGTCGGCGACCTCTTCGACGTCGTCCCCGCCCTCACCGAAGAGGTCAACACCCGCAAGGGCTGACCTCGTTCGCACCGCAGCCCGGCCGCGCGATCTCACCGCCGCCGGGCTGCGCCGCGTGCGGCCACGACGTCGCGATAACCTCGCGATCATGAACCCGTCGAACAACGGCACCGGTCGGACCACCACCGACCAGGCGCCGGCCGACCCTGCCGCCAGCGACGACATGCTCGCCGGCCAGCCCATCGGCTACTGGAGCGGCCTGGCCCACGACACGGTGACCCGGCATCTGCGTGACACACTGGCCCGGATCGACGTGACGCAGCCGCAGTACTGGGTGCTCAATCGGGTCAACGGCGGTGCCGCCTCGCCGAGTTGCGAGGAAGTTGTCAGCCAGCTGGCCCCGCTCGCCGAGGGGCCGTACGACATCGCGCGCGTCGTCGACCAGTTGCTGCACCGGGGTTGGCTGGAGGTCGACGACCGGAAGTGCCTGCACCTCACCGACGCAGGCGAGGCGGCCAGGGTCCGGCTGCGCGAGGTGATGACCGAGTTGCGCGCCGTGGTTCACGAGGGCATCAGCGACGAGGAATATGTGGCGGCGCTGAAGGTGCTGCGCGCGATGATCCGCAACGTCCAGGCTGCTTCCGCCTCCTGACAGCCCCTCATCCAAGCGGCGCAGGGCCGAGGCCGAGGTCGTCGAGGTGGCGTGCGACCGGGCCCAAGGCAAGCAGGTCGCGTGGCGGGTCCGGAAGTAGGCGCAGTGCCTTCGCGGCCTCGTCGCGGTGGCCTTGGGACAGCAGCACGAAGGGGCGGGCCCAGGGTTCGCAGGGTCCCCGGTCAGTGTTCGCGCCGCGACAGTCGTTCTCGGCCAGGCCTTCGTCGCCTCGTGCGGCTGGAGTGCCTGCCAGGGGCGTGAGCCACTGGTCGGCATTCAGCCCCGCCGACCATGCGGAACCGGCCGATGTCCGATATGCCGGTAAGGAAGCCATGCGTTCCGGCGGCGGCCGGTGCGTATGCTCACCGACTCGAACCGAAATTCCGTTCGCGGTTTTCTGTTATCTCCGAACGCTCACGCGATCTCCCAGGTGTAAGGCCAGAACGTGCCGACGAAGAAAGCGAGTGAGGCATTCCATGATCGGTGAACACGATCCTCTGGTGACGGCGGCGCAGACCGGGGACCAGCACGCGCAGGACGAGCTGGTGGCCGGGTATCTGCCGCTGGTCTACAACATCGTCGGGCGGGCGCTCGACGGCCATGCCGATGTCGACGACGTCGTGCAGGAGACCATGCTGCGGGCGCTGGCGGGCCTGGCGTCGCTCCGTGACCCGGCGAGCTTCCGGTCCTGGCTCGTGGCCATCGCCATGAACGAGATCCGCAGGCACTGGCAGCAGCGCGCGTCCGGACAGAAGAGCCCGAGCCCGCTGCACGAGGCACACGACGTCGCGGATCCGGGCGCCGACTTCGTCGACCTGACGATCATCCGGCTCGGCCTGGTGGGCCAGCGCCGGGAGGTTGCCGAAGCCACCCGGTGGCTGGACACCGACGACCGCGCGCTCCTGTCGCTGTGGTGGCTCGAGGTCTCCGGCGAGCTCACCCGGCCGGAGGTCGCCGCCGCCCTTGAGCTGCCGACACAGCACGCCACGGTCCGCGTACAGCGGATGAAGACGCAGCTGGAGACGGCCAGGATCGTGGTCCGCGCACTGGCCGCCGCGCCCCGGTGCGCGTACCTGAGCGACGTCGTGGCCCCCTGGGACGGCACTCCGTCCGCCCTCTGGCGCAAGCGCCTGGCCCGGCATGTCCGTGACTGCGCGATGTGCTCGGGCCACGGCGCGGGTCTCGTGCTCGCCGAGCGCCTGCTGGTGGGCCTCGCCCTGGTGCCGGTGTCCGCCGCCCTGGCGGCCCCCGGCGCGATCCGCGCGGCGAGCGCGGCCGACGTACACCACCTGGCGGCCGACCCCCACCATCTGTCGGCCGGCTCACCGCACATGCCGGCCGACGCGCATCCCACAGCGGCCGACACGTACGAGATAGCCGGCTCCCGGAGTGCTCCGGCGAGACATGCCGCCAAGCGCCACCGGATGCCGCGCAAGGGCCGGACGGTGGCCGCGGGCGTCGCCGTGGTCGTCGTCGCGACCGGGGTCATCTACTCGGCCACGCGCCCCTCGGACGACGAGAAGACGGAAGCGCAGCCGCTGACCGCCTCGCAGCCGCCCACCCCCGCGGCCCCCTCCCCCACGGCCTCCGAGCCGAGCAAGACCCCCTCCGCCTCCCCCAGCAAGACACGCAAGCCGTCCCCAAAGCCCACGCCGTCGAAGACCAGGACGCCGAAGCCGAAGGCGCCCACGAAGCCCGAGCCCACCCGCACCAGCAGCGCACCCCAGGCTCCGCAGGCCCCGGCCGGCAACTCGTACAGCCAGGAGGTCACCCGGCTCGCCAACGCCGAGCGGGCCAAGAGCGGCTGCGGACCGCTGACCCTGAACAGCAAGCTGGGCGACGCGGCGCAGGGCCACTCCGACGACATGGCCGAGCGCGACTTCTTCGACCACACGAACCCCGACGGTGAGGACCCCGGCGACCGGGTCACCGCGGCGGGCTACAAGTGGAGCACCTACGGCGAGAACATCGCGGCCGGCCAGCGCACCCCGTCCGCCGTGATGGACTCCTGGATGAAGAGCTCCGGCCACCGGGCCAACATCCTCAACTGCTCCTTCAAGGAGATCGGCATCGGATACCGGCAGGGCAGCGGTGGCCCCTGGTGGACGCAGAACTTCGGCGCGCGGTGACCCGGGCCCGTGGGGCCTGCGGATGCGGGATTCGACGGGCGCGGGCGCGTTCGTTCGAATAGCGTGAAATCCACAGGAAACCGCCGGAACTGGAGGCCCTCGCGATGGCTGCGTACCCGGAAGGCACGCCCTGCTGGGCGGACGCGATATTCCCCGACGTGGAGGCCGCGAAAAGCTTCTACGGCGAAGTGCTCGGCTGGACGTTCGACGCCGGCTCGGAAGAGTACGGCGGCTACACCCAGGCGCGCTCGGACGGCAAGGCCGTGGCCGCCGTCATGCCGCAGACGCAGGGCATGGACGGGCCCCCGGCCTGGAACCTCTACTTCGCGACGCCGGACGCCGCCGCGACAGCCGCGAAGATCCGTGACAACGGCGGAATCCTCGCCATGGAGCCGATGGAGCTCGGCGATTTCGGCACCATGGCCACGGCCCAGGAGCCCAGCGGCGCGTACTTCAGCGTCTGGCAGCCGGGCACCCACCAGGGCTTCGAGAAGATCGGCGAGGCGGGCGCCTACTGCTGGGCGGAGCTCACCACACGGGACCCGGCGGCGACGGACGCGTTCCTTCCCTCGGTCTTTCCCTACACGTCGAAGAGGATGGACGTCGACGACGCCGACTTCAGCGTCTTCGAGGTCGGCGGTGAGACGGTCCTCGGCCGCCTCAAGATGACCGAGGAGTTCCCGCCGGACGTGCCGCCGTTCGTCAACGTGCACTTCGCCGTGGAGAACTGTGACGCCGCGATCGCCACCGTCACCAAACTCGGCGGCCAGCTGCTCTTCGGCCCGATGGACAGCCCCTTCGGTCGCTTCGCCACGGTTGCCGACCAGCAGGGCGCCACCTTCAGCATCATCGACCTGACGACCACGGATGGCGAGATGCCCACGTTCTCCTAGAGCGCCCGAAGCCGCTCACAGAACGCACGGGTTCACAGCCTCCGCCAGCGCGCGGAGGCGAAGGAGAAGACGCCGAAGAGAATGAGCCCCGCCGCGACAGCGGCCAGCAGCCAGGGCCCCGCGGGGGTGTGCGCGAAGCTGCGGAGCGTCGCGTCCACGCCCTTGGCCTCGTCGGGGTCGAACTGGACGGCCGCCGTCACGATGAAGATGCCGGCCGCCGCGAACACGGCGCCGCGTGCGACACCGCCGGTCACGCCCAGGGCCGTGACGACCTGGCGCGAGCGGCCCTTGAGGGAGCCGAGGTCCAGCTGCCGCAGGAAGCGGCGCATCATCGCCCGCACGGCGAGCACCATCCCGACGCCGATGAGCACGCAGCCCCCGGCGCCCACCAGGTAACGGCCGTAGGGAAGTTCCAGCGCGGTCTTCGTCCAGTCCTGCGACTTGGCGTCACCGCTGGAACCCTTGCGCTGCCCGGCGGCGTACACGGCGGTCGCCCAGCAGACGACGCCGTAGAAGACGGCCCTGCCGCCGTCGAGGGCCCGCGACGGCGCCTTCCGTCGCGGCCCGTGGCGCCCCACCGCGCGAGCGCCCCGCCACAGCGCCATGCAGCCGAATCCGACGACCAGCGCCCACAGCATCTCCTCGCCGAAGGGCTGCTGGGCGACCTGGGCCAACGCACCTTCCCTGTCGGCCTGTTCACCGCCGCCGCCGAGGGCGATCTGAAGGGCAAGCACACCGATGAGGACGTAGACGACACCGCGTGCGACGAAGCCCGCGCGGCCCGCCGCCGTCAGCGATTCCCTCTCCGCCGAGCGGCGGGCGGCCTTCTTGCTCCGGCCGCGCATGTGCAATCGAGACAGCGTCATCGTGTCCTCCCCAGAAACGTGGGCGCGCCGTACACGCCCGGTCTCCGAGTGCCCGCGTCAGTGCCCGGCCATGCCTGACGGCCCTTCGTGTCCCGGGGCCGTCAGATGAGGTCGGAGAGCACGAAGCCCGCGATCAACAGTCCGAAGCTCGTCGGCGCGAACACGAGGAGCGACAGGAAGGGGACCCACCCGATGAGCCCGTCGGGGATGGTGCGGCCCGGCTTGAGGCGGCCTTGCGGGCGGCTGACCTCCGTACGCAGGTCGAGGCGTTCGGCGGCCCGGTTCGATACGACCACGCCCGCGCCCGGCGGCCTGGTGCGCAGGGCCCTGCGCACCAGGGCGTCGACCGTCGCGTCACCGCCCGCGAGCTTGTGGACGATGAGCCGCACTCCGTGCGCGTCGGTGAGGATCAGCCGGTCGTCGGTGCGGGCCTGACCCGGCACCTCGAGGCGGCCGACCTTGGTGAGCCGGGAGAGGTCGATGGTGCGCCGCCCGGTCAGCGTGCGGGCGGACAGCAGGTCGTCGCCGTGCGGGCGGGCGTGCCATCCCATGCAGGAATAGGCCGCCACCAGAGCGCTGACGCCGAGCGAGACGAGGTTGAGGAAGAGGTAGCCGTCGTCGATCAGCCGTGCCCGTATCAGCAGCGCGGGCACGAGGAGCATCAGGGGCGGGGACAGCAGGACGACGAGGTCGGCGACGCGTCGGGCGGTCCGCCCCTGTCCGGCGGTCACCCCCGCGTGCCCGGCGGAGTCAGGGGTGTTGCCACGCGTGTTGATCGTCACGTGGGCGACGCTATCGCGTGCGGTTCGCCGGTCGCACAGCGCCTCAGAGCAGCGCCCCGCCGGGCCCGAGCCCCCGTGGCGGGACGGTGATGTGAGGGCACTCCACGGCTCCCTGCACAAGTTCGAGGCCGGTCTCCTCCGCCATCGCCGCGAAGAACTTCCGGCCGTCGGCGGACTGCCGTGACGTGGTCCATGTGTAGGCGGGCCAGGGGTCCGTCGCGCGGTGGAGAGCCTCGCGCCCCAGGCCCATGCCCTGCCAATGGCCCGCGATCGCGATGGTGTTTACGTGGGCGACGCCGCAGGGATGGCACACCTGGTAGTCGAGGTGCCCGATGTGCCGCCCGCCACCGTCGAGGAGCGTGATGACGTGGCGGCCCGCCGGCACCGTCGCCGGAGCGCATCGGTAAGTGACAGCCTGCGGGCAGGGAGGGGGCCGTCTTCGGAAAGACATTGCGAGCACATTAGCCATAGGTGTGGACCCCCGTATATCCCTGTACCGGGTGGCTTTTCATGCCAGGGGGCGCACATCGGGCGTACGGCCGCGGCCGTCTCCCCTCATGCGTCCCTCAGGCGCAGGCGCCGCCAGGCCGTCACCAGGAGCAGCAGGGTGTACGCGGCGACGACGCCGAGGGAGGGCCAGGCACCGAGACTGCCGACCGTCTCCGCGCTCGCGTCCGAGGTCTGCGTGAGCTTTTCCAGGGCGGCCGTCGGTGTCGCCCCCGCGACCCAGCGCCGGAGGTCACCGAGCAGCGGGCCGAACAGGGACGGCAGCAGCAGGACACCGACCACCGTGACGACGGCCCCTGCCGTGTGCTTCAGGAGGGCGCCGACCGCGAGGCCGAGAAGTCCGACGAGCGCGAAGAGCCCCGCGATGCCGAACAGCGCGGGCAGCGGCTCCCCTTGGGCGTACCTGCCGTCCTCAAGGACCGCGCCGCCGAGCAGATAGGCCACCGTGCAGGAGACGAGTCCGGTCACGTACAGCAGGCAGACCAGCAGCGTCGCCTTCGCGGCGAGCACGCGGCCGCGGCGCGGTACGGCGGTGAGGGTGGCGGTGATGGTGCCGCTCGCGTATTCGCCGCACACGGTCAGCGTGCCCACCGTGCCGGCGACCATCAGCGAGACGACGCTGAGGGTGAGGCTGCCGCCGAGCACCGTGTCGTCGGGCTGGAGGCTGCCGCTCAGGCCGACGAACACCGCGCCGACGACGGTCAGCAGACCGGTCGTCAGGAGTGTCCACCGGGTGGAGCGCAGGGAGGTGAACTTGGTCCACTCGAAGGCCAGGGCTTCACGGAAGCCGGGAACGGCCGGGTCCCCGGTCGGGGTCTTGGTCGGGCTCTTGGTCGCTGTCGTCGTCATCGGACCGGCTCCTTCGCCTCGGGCGTCCCGGCTTCGTACGGTGTGGTAGACGTGCCCCGGTACTCCACCGAGGTCCGCGTCATGTCGGTGTAGATCTCCTCCAAGGTGGAGAAGGCCGGGGTGAGTTCATGAATGGCCAGGCCTTGCGTGCGGGCCAGCTCGCCGATCTCGGCGGGCCGCAGGCCGGCCACCCGCCAGCCGCCGCGCGCGTCCAGGCGCACGGACGCGCCCGCCGTCTCCAGCAGGGCCCGCATCCGCTGCGCCTCGGAGTCGGGCGTCCGCAGCAGGGTGGTGCCCTGGGAGTTGGTCTCGATGAAGTCGCGCATGTCCGTGTCCGCGAGGAGCCGGCCGCGGCCGATCACGATCAGGTGGTCGGCGGTCAGTTCCATCTCGCTCATGAGGTGGCTGGAGAGGAACACCGTCCTGCCGTCCAGGGCAAGGGACTTGAGCAGGTCGCGGATCCAGCGGATGCCCTCGGTGTCCAGGCCGTTGACCGGCTCGTCGAGGATCAGTACCCCGGGGTCGCCGAGCAGCGCGGCCGCGATGCCCAGGCGCTGGCCCATGCCCAGCGAGAGCCCCTTCGCCCGGCGGCCGGCCACGCTCGTGAGGCCCACCGCGTCGAGGACCTCGTCGACCCGGCTGCCGCCGATGCCGTTGCTGCGGGCCAGGCCGACGAGGTGCTGTCGCGCGGTGCGTCCGCCGTGCACCGCCCTGGCGTCCAGGAGCGAACCGACCTCCCGCAGCGGCGCCGTGAGGCGGTCGTAGCGCCGTCCGTCGATGGTGACCGTGCCGCCGCTCGGCGCGTCCAGGCCGAGGATCATGCGCATGGTGGTCGACTTTCCGGCGCCGTTCGGGCCGAGGAAGCCGGTCACGCGGCCGGGGCGGACGGTGAAGGTGAGCCGGTCCACGGCCGTCTCGCGGCCGAACCGTTTGGTGAGTTCCCGTGCTTCGATCATGCCGTCGACGCTACGGAGAGCGTGCGCCCCGGACATCTGCCGCCGGGAGTCGGTGACTACTCCACCGGGAGTAGCGGGCCGGCGGGCGCCGGGTCAGCTCTCGCCGGCGCGCACCAGGCCCGTCTCGTACGCGAGCACGACCAGCTGCGCCCTGTCCCGCGCCCCGAGCTTGGTCATCGCCCGGCTGACGTGCGTCTTCGCGGTGAGCGGCGACATGAGGAGGCGGGCGCCGATCTCGTCGTTCGCCAGGCCGCGGCCGACCAGGGTGAGCACCTCGCGCTCCCGGTCGGTCAGCGGATCGAGGCGCCGCAGCGCCTCGGCCTCGGGTGCCTTGAGCCGCGCGAACTCCTCGATGACCCGGCGGGTGACCGCCGGCGCCAGGAGGCTCTGCCCGGCGGCGACGGTACGGATCGCGGTGCGCAGGTCGTCCGGTTCGATGTCCTTGAGCAGGAAGCCCGCGGCTCCCGCGCGCAGCGCCTCGAAGACGTACTCGTCGGCTTCGAAGGTGGTCAGGACCAGGACGCGTACGGCGTCGAGGGTGCGGTCGGCGACGATGCGGCGCGTGGCTTCGAGGCCGTCGGCGCGCGGCATGCGGATGTCCATCAGGACCACGTCGGGGCGAGTGGTGCGGGTCAGTTCCACCGCCGCGACGCCGTCCGCCGCCTCACCGACCACGACCAGGTCGCCGGTGAGGTCGAGCAAGGCGCGGAAACCGGCGCGTACGACGGTCTGGTCGTCGGCGAGCAGCACTCTGATCCGGTCGTTCACACCGCTCCCCCTGCGACGGGCGGCATGCCGCCTTCGACGGGCAGCGTGCCACGCACCCGCCACCCGCCGCCTCGCAGCGGGCCCGCTTCGACACCGCCGCCCATCGCGGTGGCCCGCTCCCGCATGCCGATCAGGCCGTACCCCTCGCCCGCGCCCCCGGAGGTGCCGGGTCCGTCGTCCGTGATCTCCACGGCGAGGCACTCGCCCGTCACGGCGACCGACACCGCCACGTGCCGGGCGCTCGCGTGCTTGATCACGTTGGTCAGTGCCTCCTGGACGATGCGGTACGCCGCCAACTCCACCAGCCGCGGCAGCTCACGGCCACCCGTGTCGGCGTGCAGCGAAACCCGAAGTCCGGCGCCGCGCGCCGTTTCCACCAGTTCGTCGAGCTGCGCGAGGCGGGGCGCCGGGTCGACGGAGGCCGTGTGCCGTCCCTCGCGCAGCACGCCCACCGTGGCCCGCAGTTCGCGTACCGCCTCCTTGCCGGACGTCCGTACCTGCCGCATCGCCGTCCGGGCCACCTCGGGTCTGCTGTCGAGCGCGTCCAGGGCGAGGCCCGCCTGCACGGTCATCGCCGACACGGTGTGGGCGATGACATCGTGCAGTTCGCGTGCGACGCGCACCCTCTCCTGGTCGACCTTGCGCCGGGCCTCGCGCTCCCGGTCGGCCTCCGCGCGCTCGGCCCGGTCGGCGTACTCCTTCAGCAACTCCCGCCGTCCGCGCACCACTTCGCCGAGGAGCAGTGGAACGAGAGGCCAGAGCATCTCAAGGAGAGGGGCGCCCTGGGGCTGCGCCACGTCTTTGCCCGCGACGACCGAGACCGCCCCCGAGACGAGGGCGGCGACCCCGGCGGTACGCAGCGTGCGGCGCCGGTTCCCCTCCACGGCGAGGGCGTACAGCGCGACCATCACCGGCAGGTTGAGCAGCTCCCCGATGTGCCCGTGGAGCGCCCAGCCGGCGCAGGCCGCACCGGTGACGACGGTGACGGCGACCGGCCACCTGCTGCGTACCAGGAGCGCCGCGACGGACACGGCGAACAGCGTCCACGTCAGCCAGTCGGCCTGCCGGTGTCCGGGACCGTTGACCGCCGCGTCCAGGCCCGTGAGGAGCCCGACGACCGCGGCCACGGCGACGTCCGTGAGCTGCGGAGGCCAAGGCCGCCGGATGCGCCCCGGCGACATGCGGGAGGTGGTCACGGAACTCACGATAGGAGCCGCGCGCGCGGGGCGCGTACGACAGCGGGAGTACGGGAGCACTCGTGAGGCGGCCCCGGTGAGGAACCCTGAGACGAACCCTGAGGTCTCCCCCAGCCGCGTCCCCCATCTAACCCTGAGATGTGTCAGGAATCTTTGACGGGTAGCGGCGCCTCATGTCAGCTTTTCTTGACAGGCACGAAAGAGAGGCCGCGATGGCCGAGGTCCCGAGCCCGGAACCGACGGGCGACGAGCTGCTGAAGGCACTCAGCGCGCTGGGCAATCCGCACCGCATGCGGATCGTCGCCGCGCTCACCGAGCGCCGGAACTACGTCAGCGCTCTCGCCCGCGAGATCGGCATGGGCCGCCCACTGCTGCACATGCACCTGAAACTGCTGGAGGCCGCCGGTCTCGTCACCGGGTCACTGGAGGTCTCCGAGGACGGCAAGTCCATGAAGTACTTCGAAGTGGCGCCGTTCGTCTACGAGTTGACACCGCAGCTGTTCGTCAGGGCGGCGCGGACCCTCTCCGAGACCCGCCCCAAGCAGACCGCGGAGGCCACGAGTTCCGCGAGACCCACGAAAGAGGAAGCGAAGTGAACGGACAACTGGTGACGCTGGCGGACGGAGGTGACGCCGTGAGCGCATGGGTCGGGGGCGTCGGCGCGGCCGGCTTCTTCCTTCTGCTGATCGTGATCGTGTGGCAGGTCGCCGCCACCTGGCGGGCCCGGATGCTCGCCGCCAGGGAGGAGCAGTACAGGGCGCTTGCCTCGAAGTACGCCCAGCTGCTCGAGGACAACGTGGAACTGCACCGGCGCTCCGTCGAGGAGATGAGGCAGACGCGGGAGGAGCTGGAGCGGACCCGCCACTCCGTCAGCTCCATGGAGAAGATGATGCGCGAGATCGAGTAGTAGCGGACGGCGGCCGCGTGCGGGCACGGCCGGGAGCGGCAACTCCCGGCCGTGCGAGAGCGGCACACGCCCCGGGCCTCGACGGCCCGGCCTCACACACACCCCTACGCCACGGCAGGTCATCACACCTACGGCGCCGTGGTGCGGGCCCCGTGCGCCCTGTGCCGGTCACCGACCGGCGGCGCGCTCCACACAGAAGGAGACTACCCATGCGTCCACTGCTCCGGCGCGCCGCCGCCGTGCCATCGGGCCGGCGCTCCAAATGGCTGGTGCTCGCCGCCTGGCTGATCCTCGCGATGGCCCTCGGCCCGCTGGCCGGGAAGCTCGGTGACGTCGAGGACACCAGCGCCAACGCCTTCCTGCCGCGCGGTGCCGAATCCGCCCGGGTCAACACGGAGCTGGGGAAGTTCCGCGACGACACCGTGATGCCGGCCGTCGTCGTGTACACCGGTCAGGGCAAGGCCGAGCAGGCGGCCGCCGCCGACCGGGCCGCTTTCGCCCGGTTCGCCGCCGACGGAGAGCAGATCTCGCGGCCGGTGCCCTCGGACGACGGCAGGGCCCAGCTCGTGACGGTCCCGATGTCCGCCGATGACGACGGCCTGACCGACAAGGTCGACAAGCTGCGCGAGATCGCCGGCGCCAACGCCCCGCCGGGCGTCGACGTCGAGGTCGGCGGGCCCGCGGCCTCGCTGACCGACCAAGTCGCCGTCTTCGACACACTGGACTCGACGTTGATGATCGCCACCGGCATCGTCGTCGCCGTGCTGCTCCTGATCACGTACCGCAGCCCTCTCCTGTGGCTGTTCCCGCTGATCTCGGTCGGCTTCGCCGCCGTCCTCACCCAGGTCTGCACCTATCTCCTCGCCAAGTACGCGGACCTGCCCGTGGACCCGCAGAGCGCGGGTGTCCTGATGGTGCTCGTCTTCGGCGTCGGCACCGACTACGCCCTGCTCCTCATCGCCCGATACCGCGAGGAGCTGCACCGCCAGGAGGACCGGCACACGGCGATGCGGACCGCGTTGCGACGCTCGGGGCCCGCGATCCTCGCGTCGGCGGGGACCATCGCGGTCGGCCTGGCCTGCCTGGCGTTCGCCGACGTGAACTCCTCGCGCTCCCTCGGTCTCGTCGGCGCCGTCGGCGTGGTCTGCGCGTTCCTCGCGATGGTCACGGTCCTGCCGGCGCTGCTGGTCGTCGCGGGCCGCTGGGTGTTCTGGCCGTTCGTGCCGAAGCACGGCACGCCCGCGCGCGGGGAACGCACGGTCTGGTCACGCATCGGCGCCGCCGTCGCACGGCGTCCCCGCTGGTCGTGGATGATGTCCGTCGCCGTCACCGGCGTTCTCGCGCTCAGCGCCTTCGGCATCAACATGGGTCTCACGCAGTCCGAGATGTTCCAGGACAAGCCCGAGTCGGTCACCGCCCAGGAGAAGATCTCCGCCCACTATCCGTCGGGCGCCTCCGACCCCGCGAAGATCGTCACGAACACCGGGCAGGCCGCGCAGGTCCGTGCGGCCGCGTCCGGGGCCGAGGGAGTCGCCCGGGTCGAGAGCGGGAGCCGTTCCCCTGACGGCGAACTGACGCAACTCACGGTGGTGTTGGAGGGGCTCCCGGACAGTGAGTCGGCCAAGGACGCGGTCGACGGGCTCCGGGACGCCGTGCACGAGGTCGACGAGGCCGGCGCCCTGGTCGGCGGCACCACGGCGCAGACCCTGGACACCCAGCGCGCCGCCGACCGCGATCTGCGCACCGTCATCCCGATCGTCCTGCTGGTCGTCCTCGGCGTGCTGGTCTGGCTGCTGCGGTCGCTCGTCGCGCCGCTCCTCCTCCTGGCGACGGTGGTCCTCTCCTTCTTCGCCGCTCTTGGCGCATCCAACGTGCTCTTCGAAAGTGTGCTCGGCTTCGCGGGCGTGGACTGGTCGATTCCCTTGATGGGCTTCGTCTTCCTGGTCGCGCTCGGCATCGACTACAACATCTTCCTGATGCACCGCGTCAAGGAGGAGGCCGCCCGCCTGGGCCACACCCGTGGCATCCTGGAGGGCCTGACCAGCACGGGCGGCGTGATCACCTCGGCGGGCGTCGTGCTGGCCGCGACGTTCGCGGTCTTCGCGGGGCTGCCGCTGGTGACGATGGCACAGATGGGTGTGCTGGTCGGCATCGGTGTCCTGCTCGACACCTTCCTCGTCCGCACGGTCCTGGTGCCGGCCATCGCCCTGGACCTGGGCCACCGGTTCTGGTGGCCGGGTCGCCTCTTCCGCACCCTGCACCGGGCCGAGCACACCGCGGCCGCCGTACCGGCCCCGGCACGAGAACCTGTCTGAGCCCCGTCGGCCGGGGTGCTGACCCCCGCTGCGGTCAGCCGGTGATCGTGACGCAGGGGAGGCCCACGCTGCCGCCGCCCCGGAAGCCCTCCGCGCAGAGCCTGGTGCCCGCGGGGAAGTGGCGCTGTGGGTAGGCCTGGTCCCGGTACGTGCGGAACTTGGCGACGTCCTCCGTCTTGGTGTTGGCGCTCCAGCCGTTCGTGGTCCACACGCGCGCGCGGATGCGGTTCGGCTGGTTGGTGTTGGTGACCGATACCTCGACCCTGCCGAGGTAGGTGCCGGTGTCGTAGGTCCTGATGCAGACCGAGTGGTTGCACCACTCACCGTCGGCCGCCGCCGACGGCCCGCTGACGATGACACAGCCGAGCGCGGCGGCCATGGTGCCGATCCCGGCGACGATCTTCCTGGTGATGTCGTGCATGATGCGTGCCCCTCGACCTTCGTCATGGCCCGGCCTCCGTGCCGGGTCCCGGCCGTCCAACGCGAGGGCAAGATCATCAGTTACGCCGCGTCCCCCCACCCGTCTCAACAGGGGAACGGCCGGGCGTCAGCAGGGTCTGCGCCACTGCCCCAGGTTCAGTTTCTTGCGCATGGAGGACAGGCCGAGGCGGCGCGACTGGGCGCAGAACTCCTCGTTGGGCACGGCGTACTCGACGTGCAGCACCGCCTTGCCCGCCTTGATGAAGGGGGTGAGCGAGGCGCACTCGTCGTACTGGGCGCACTCCTCGTTGACGGCGAAGTCGAAGTCACGCACGAGCTGCGGGATCTGCGGGAGGTCGTTCTTCAGGCCGATGGACAGGCCGCGGTCGTGGGCGAGGCGGGCGACCATGCGGTTGAAGGCCAGTTGGTGGCGTGCGGTCAGGGGGAATCCGGTGCGGTTCAGATAGCTGTCGAGCAGGTCCGGCTCGACCGCGTCGAAGCCCTTGCTCCGGCACATGTCGAAGCGCGCGGCGAGGAGCGGACGCAGCACGTCGAGGCGGCGGATGTCGAGCCAGCGCTCTCCCTTCCAGCCGTTGGCGCGGCCGAGGAGGGACGCGGGGTAGTCGTCGCTGTCGGGGCGGAAGGACTCCCAGGCCCCGGCGTTGACGTAGCAGATGACATGGCGTCCGGCTCGGTGCAGCCGGGCCACGTCGGACGCGCGGTTCTCGAAACCGTCGATGTCGTAGACGGGGACGTCCACGCTCGGGTCGACGCGGCCGTCGAGCTGCCACTGCCAGGTGGTGCCCGGCCGGGGCCGCCAGCGGTCCGCGGAGCTGCCGTCCCGCTCCGCCGACGCGCAGCCGCCCAGCAGCAGGACGGTGACGAGGAACGGTCCGAGCCGTGCGCGGAGCCTCACGTCGTGCTCCCGGCCGCGGCCGGCGGTGGCTGTGTCCACGGGTTGGGCCCCGCGCCGGGCACGGCGCAGTGCACCCCCGCCCCCCGCTGCACGGCGGTGCGCCCGGCGAGGCGGGCCAGCGCGGGCGGCACTCCGTAGACGAGGTGGCAGAAGTGCTCGGGAGGATGCCTGGCCGTCCAGGACGGGGCGGCGAACGAGCCCAGATACGTCGTCCAGTGCCCCTCGAACGTGACGAGGAGGTCGGCGGCGCGGGCGTACCCGGGCGCCGGATGCACGCCCGGGTTGAGGACCACCGTGTCCGCGCCACGCCCCCGCAGGGCGCGGACCATGCGCCGGCAGTCCCGCAGCTCGCGGCGGCCGGAGGCGACCTGGTCGAGGAAGCAGCCGTCCACGCCGTACCAGGCCCGGTGCCGGTCCAGTTCGTCGGTGACGGCGTCGAGCGGCCGCTCCCCGTACGCCGTGTCGACGTACCCGAGCACCCGCACCCCCGCATCGCGCAGGGTCCGCGAGGCGGCGGCGAAGGCCGGGTCGGGGGCCGCGCCCGGACCGTCGGCGACGTTCAGGACGACGCCGTACAGCTGGGGCGCGGCGGCCACGAGCGCCTGCCAGGCCGCGGGGTCCACGGCCGGGTGGACGTAGAGCGGCACCAGCAGGGTCATCGCGGGTCCCCGCCGGCGGGCGCGAGACACGGCCCGCCGGGGCCCGTGCCTTCCGGGCGGCTTGGCGGAGCGCCGTCGGCGGCCCACAGTGCGGTCACCGAATCCCGCAGGGAGTGCTCCGGCGTCCAGCCCAACTCCCTTGTCGCGGCGCCGATGTCTGCGCACTGCCAGGGCACGGCGACCGACCGGCCCACCTTGCCGAGCGACTCCTCCACGCGGCCGGTGAAACCCGCGGCGCGGACCAGGCCGTGCACCAGGTCGCGCACCGGCACGCCACGGCCGCTGCCGATGTTGAGCAGGCCCGGCAGCCGCCCCGGCGAGGTCACCGCGAGCGCGACGGCGTGCGCCACGTCGCGTACGTCGACGAAGTCCCGGTACGCGGACAGGTCGCCGACCCGCACGGTGGCGTGCGGAGTCCGGGCCACCGCACGGCCGAGCTCCGCGGTGAGCCGCCCCGGCAGTCCGGCCCGGGGAGCCCTCGGCCCCACCGGGTTCGTGACCCGCAGCACGAGCGCGTCGAGCTCCGCGTCGAGGACTGCCAGGGTGCCGGCCAGTTTCGTGGCTCCGTACGGGGCGACCGGGCGGGCGGCGGCCTCCTCCGTGGTCCGCTCGCCGATGCCGGTCGGCCCGTACTCGGCCGCCGAGCCGATGTGAACGAGGCGCGCGGCGGGCGCCGCCGCCCGCATGGCCTCGCAGAGGGCGGCCGGACCGCGGGAGTTGACCTCGGCGAGGGCCAGCGTGCTGCCGCCGACCGCGCCCACACAGTTGACCACGGCGTCGGGCTCGGCCCGGGTCAGCTGCTCGGCGAGTGCGGCAGGGGACATCCGGGCGAGGTCGATCCGGAGGTCGTCCGAGGGGGCGCGGCCGCCGTGGAGCAGCCGCACGTCGGGCAGGGCGTGCAGCCGCTCGGCGATGTGCCCGCCCAGGTAGCCGGTGGAGCCGAGGACGAGGATGCGCACGGCGGGGTTCACGCTCCCTTGAGGAGGAGGGAGCGGTGCGAGGTGAACTCCGCGTTCGCGCGGTCGTAGTCGTCCGGGCGTCCGATGTCGAGCCAGTAGCCGTCGAAGTTGTAGGCGTGCGGCGGGGTCTCGGTCTTCAGGAGGTCGAGCACGAGTTCGTCGAATCCGAGCGGCAGGCCCGGCGTGTAGGAGGCGAGCGTGTCGCGCGAGAGTCCGTAGACCCCCATGGAGACGCGGTAGTCCACGCTCGGCTTCTCCGTGAAGGCGACCACGCGGTCCGAGTCGGTGGTGAGCACGCCGAAGTCGATGCGCACCTGGCGCGCGTACGTCGCGATCGTCAGCGGCGCCCCGGACGTGCGGTGGCTGTCCAGGACGTCCGCGTAGTCGAGGTCGGTGAGGATGTCGCCGTTCATCACGAGGAAGTGCTCGGGCAGCCGGTCCATCATCGTCAGGAGAGGGCCCATGGTGCCGAGCGGGCTGTCCTCGGTGGAGTAGCCGACGCGCAGTCCCCAGCGAGCGCCGTTGCCGACGTATGCGCGGATGATGTGGCCGAGGTGGCCGATCGCGATGGTGCAGCTGGTGAAGCCAGCGCTCGCCAGCTGGCGCAGGACGATCTCCAGGATCGCGTGCTGGTCGCCGATCGGGACCAGCGGCTTGGGCAGCGCGGTGGTGTACGGCCGGAGGCGGACGCCCTTGCCGCCGGCAAGGATGACTGCGTGCATGATCTTCTCCCCTGTGAGTGCCCAGAAGTGGTCAGGCGGCCAGAAGTGGGTGGGTGGGCGGCCGGGTGGCTCAGATGTTGTAGATGTCCGTCTTGTAGCGGGCCAGGTTGGCCGGGTCGCGGAAGAACTCGACGGTGCGGGCCAGGCCCTGCTCAAGGTCGTGACCGGGCGCCCAGCCCGTCGCCGCGCGCAGGCGGCTCGCGTCGGCGACCAGGCGCATCACCTCGGAGGCCGCGGGGCGGATGCGCTGCTCGTCCTCGCGCACGTCGAGGTCGGCCTCCATCACCTTGCCGATGAGCCGCACCAGGTCACCGACGGAGATCTCACCGCCCGTGCCCGCGTTGAAGGTGCGGCCCACGACGGCGTCCGCGGGCGCGGTGCCGACGGCCATGAAGGCCTGCGCGGTGTCCGCGACGAAGGTGAAGTCACGGGTCGGCCGCAGGTCGCCGAGGGTGATCTCTCGTGAACCGGAAGCCACTTGGCCGATGACGGTCGGGATGACGGCGCGCATCGACTGGCGCGGCCCGAAGGTGTTGAAGGGGCGCAGGGTCACCACGGGCGTCTCGAAGCTCGCGTGGTAGCTGTCGGCGAGCCGGTCGCCGCCCGCCTTCGAAGCGGCGTACGGGGACTGGGTGTTGATGGGGTGGCCCTCGGTGATCGGCACGGTCTGCGCGGTGCCGTACGTCTCGCTGGTGGAGGTGTGCACCAGGCGCGGGATCTCCAACTGCCGTACGGCTTCGAGGACGTTGAGCGTGCCGGTCACGTTCGTGTCCACGTAGCTGTGCGGGGCCTGGTAGGAGTACGGGATGGCGATGAGGGCGGCCAGGTGGTAGACGGTCTCGGCGCCGGTGACCAGGCCGCGGACCGATCCCGGGTCGCGTACGTCGCCGAGGACGATCTCGACCTCGGAGAGCACGTCGGGCGCGAGGGTCTCCAGCCAGCCGTAGGAGGAGAAGGAGTTGTACTGCGCCATCGCGCGGACCCGGTGGCCCGAGGCGACGAGCGCTTCGGTGAGGTGCGAGCCGATGAAGCCTTCGGCTCCGGTGACGGCGACGAGCGGTGCGGATGCCATGGATGCTCCAGGTGCTGGGACGTGAAGAGGAAGGTGACGGTGCAGGTGAAGGTGAAGGTGCGGGCGGCTGGGCCCGGTTAGGCGTGTGCCGTGGGCCTGCCGAGACGGTCGACGGCGACCACGAGGAGCGCCGTGGCAGCCGCGGTACAGGCGACGAGTTGTGCGGTGGGCGTCGAGACGGTGCCGGTGAACGGAAGCGCCGTCACGACGACCGCTGCGGCCAGGCAGGGCGCCGCGGACGACCAGCCCGCGCCGAACGCCTGCAGGAGCAGGGCGGTCCACAGCACGGCGCCGAGCAGGAGAAGCCGGATCGCGCTCGCGCCGACGAGCACGGCGCCCAGGGCGAGCGGCACGAGGTAGGCCCCGCCGCACACGATGAGCGCACGCACGGCGCGCAGCCTGAAGCCTCCGGGGGTGGTCGAGGCGTGCAGGGCGGCCACGGCGAGACCCCGGTAGCGGTAGAGCAGCCACTCGGCGGGGCCCATGCTCAGCGTCAGCACGATGACGGCGTACGGCTCCTGCTGTCCCGCCACCGCGGTCAGCGCACCGGCCGCGAGACCGAACAGGCCGTACGGCAGCGAGCGCACCAGCGGCGGCACGGGGCCGGGCACCGGGGTCACCCGAAGCGCCGAGCGCAGCGCGTGCCCCGCGGCGGCCACCGCGAGCAGGACGGTGAGCAACGGCAGCCCGGTGCGCAGGAGTTCCGGCGGCTGCCACCACGGCTGAGCCGCGGCGGCCACCACGACCGGCAGGAGCGCCGCCGCGAGGAGCTTCTCGTGGCCGAGCACCAGCAGCAGCCCGGCCGCGGCGAGATAGCAGGACTGACCGAGGGCGAACAGCGCGGCGGGGCCGGGACCCGCGACCAGCAGACCGGTGACCGAAGCGGCCACGACGCCGAGGGGCGCGCCGGTCAGCAGGGTGCGCCCTGCCTCGTGGCGCCCGGTGGTGAGCCTGCTGTACGCACGGTGGCTCAGCGCCTGGGACCAGGCCCAGGACACCAGGGCGGCGGCGATCAGACCGTACAGCCCGGAGGCCGACCCCCAAACGCCCTGCGCCAGTACATAGGCCGTACCGGGAAGCGCGAAGAGCAGCCCGCGCATGGCGCAGCGCAGGTGGTCGGGACGCCAGGGGTCCGGTGGCACAGGCGGCTTCGGATGGCTGCGCGGCACCCGCCGGAAGACGGCGTCGGCCAGCGAGAACAGGTCGGGGTGGCCATAGGTCTCCTGGATCCTGTCGCCGGTCAGGCCCTGCGACTCCAGGAGCGCGGCGACCTCGTAGGGGTGCACGGCCGCGCCCGCCTCCTCGGCGAGTTCGGCGGCGAGCAGGTCGACGGGGTCGTCGGCGCGGGCGGGGCGCAGCGTGACACCGGGGCGGGTGCGGGGCCGGGGCGGGCGCGCGAGGCGCAGGGCGAGGGTGTCGTCCGCGCCCGCGGCCTGGCCGGGGTCCGCGCGGCGGGCATGTACGCCGCGCGGCCTGAGAGGGAGCGGGCCGCTCATCCCGCCACCTCGCCCGGGAAGTGCTGCATCGCGAACTCCAGGGTCCGGTCGCCCTGTTGGCCGGCGGCGGCCAACTCCTCGTAGATCGAGCGGAACGCGTCGACCGTCTGCCGGAGCGTGAACTGCTCGATCACCCGCAGCCGGGCGGCCTCGCCCATCGCGGCGCGGCGGGCGGGGTCGCGGAGCAGTTCGACGACGGCACGCGCCATGGCCTCCGGTGCGCGCGGCGGCACCACGAGGCCGGTGGGGCCCACGGCCTCGCGCACCCCGCCGACATCGGTGGAGACCGTGGCGCGCCCGCAGGACATGGCCTCGATCAGGGTGAAGGGGAAGCCCTCGCTGATGCTGGAGAGCATCACCACGTTGCCCGCCGAGTAGGCGTCCTTGATGTGCTCGACGCGGCCCTCGAACACCACCGCGTCACCGAGGCCGAGTTGGGCGGCCAGTGCCTCGCAGCGCTCTCGGTAGGCCTCGCCGCCGCGCGGGGTGCCGCCGAACAGGCGCAGTCGTGCGTCCGGGATCTCCTGCCTGACCAGGGCGAAGGAGCGGATCAGGGTCTCCAGGTCCTTGATCGGGTCGACCCGGCCCGCCCAGCTGAGGGTGGGGGTCCGCGGTTCGGGGCCCGCGGGCGGGAAGGCCTCGGGGTCCACGCCGTTGTAGACGGTCCGGATGAGGGCCGGCTCCGCGCCGCCGCGCTCCTCCCAGAGGCGGTTGTAGCGGTTGCCCGGGGTGATCAGGGCGGCCCTGCGGTACGTCTCTTCGGCGAGCAACCGGAAGAAGCCGAGCAGCACGGCCTTCACGGGCCAGCTGTACGGGCCCGTGCGGTAGCCGAGGTAGCGCTCGCGCAGGTACACGCCGTGCTCGGTCAACAGCAGGGGCACACCGTGGAGTTGCTGGGCCACCAGGCCGGGCAGGGTCGCGAGGCCGCCGCTGACAGCGTGCGCGACGCCGCGCTCGGGCGGCCGGGCGGCCAGGGGGCGCAGCGCGTGTTCGAGCAGGCTGGTGGCGGTGACCGCGTCGTGCAGGGTCGGCCGTGCTTCGGCGGTCGCGCGCCCGGGTGCGTTCCAGACGGAGGTCAGGACGTGCACCGCGCGGTCGGTGCGCAGTGTGGGTGCCAGGGCGCCGTCGCGGGCGTGCCGGGCGAGGTCGTGGAGGGCGGGGGCGAAGCCGTCCTCGGCGGCCGGGTCGAGCAGCGCGGTGAGGAACTGCTCGTAGGAGCCGAGGAGTTGGCGCCTGCGGCGGCCGCGTGGGGCGTGTCCGGGCGGGGTGGGGCCCCACATGGGCAGGCATACGGGCTCGTCGACGTGCGACGGCAGCTCCCAGGCGAGGCTCTCGCGCCCGGTGCCGGTCACGGCGAGCACACCGAAGTCGACGTCGGGCATGCCGCGCACGAGTTGGTCGCACCAGACGCTGACACCACCGTGGCTGTGCGGGTAGGTGCCTTCGGTCAGCAGTGTGACGCGGGTCCGTGCGGGGCGGGACGAGGGCCTGGAGAAGGGTGCCGGTATCGGCACGGGCGAGGGTGAGTCGGACATGGTGGGGCTCCGCGGGTGAGATACGAACGCGAGGGAGCCGACGGCGGCGCCCGCCCCGGTGGGCCGGGGTGGGCGAGTTCCGTGAACGGCGGCATGCGGGACGTACGGGCGCGGGGGGATGGTGGCGCGATGACTCTGGACTACCGGGGGGGCGGGCGTGGACGGCGCCCGTCATGGGTCCGGCGGCCGGCCGGGAGGGGCCGGCCGGCCACCGGGTGCGACCGGGTGGGTCAGCGCCGGGTGGGCAGCGCCCGTGGTGTGTGGCCGTCGGTGCCGGGCTTCACGTAGGTGGTGGCGCCGGGCGGGACAGGCAGCTTTTTCGCGGCCTTCGTGACGCCGGGCCGCTCGGCCGCCGCACTGCCCACCGCCGGGGCGGACGGCAGGTCGAGTGTGACGCGGCTCTGGAGGAGCCCCGGGGACACCCAGCCGGAGGTTCTTCCCGCGTAGGCGGACCCGAACGGGTCGGTTCCCAGGAGGAGTTGCCGGACGGTGCCGGAGGGCATGGTGGCGCGGGCGGCCACGCCGGAGGGCGCCTGGACGGTCACCTTGTCGCCGATGCGGTAGGCGGTGACCTTGCCCGCCTTGACCGCCGTGTCCCAGGCCGTGCGGGAGCGCAGCTCGCCGCCGATGTCGGCCATCCGCAGGTTGACCACAGGGGTGTTGTCCGCGAACAGCGCGCCGTACGTGTCGAGGATGGAGCCGAGCACGGGGTAGGCGATGCGGTCCTCTGCGAGGTTGGACTGGTGGATGAAGTGCGGCCGTGGGTCGTTCGCCAGGACGTGCCCCATCGCTATCGTCGACTCCACCGGCACGATGTGGTCCTGGTAGCCGGTCGTGGCGTCCAGGGGGTTCTCCAGACAGGTGGCGACGGAGGAGTTCTCGCAGACACCGCTGCCGCCGTCCGCCTTGCGGGTGTAGATCCAGTTGTACTCGTCGATCTGTTCGCTGGTGCGTCCCGCGTTGTAGAAGACGTTCATCGGGTAGCGCGGCACGGTGAGCGAAGGGCCCACCGGGCGCTGGCCCCGGTCGCGGGAGTTGTCCGAGCCGAGCCAGGTCACGCCGTTGTCCCGCAGGGCGGTGCTCAGGTTCGGGTTGTCGTCCGGCTGCTGCGGCAGGACCTTGAGCCCGGAGTGCTCTCCGGTGACCAACTCGCCTTCCTGGAGCGGCAGTCCGGCCCGTCGGCCCCAGTTGCGGTTGTCGGAGATCTGCTGGGATATCTCGGTGCGGGAGACGTAGCGCGTGCTGCCGTCGGTGTTCTTCGCGCAGGTCCACGGCACGGTGCTGACGTCCTGGACACAGCCGAGGAAGGGGTGGTTGTACGTGTGGTTGATCCAGCGGTGCTCGCCACGGTCGGCGATCAGCCGGTCCGCGAGGGGGTCCGCGCCGCCGTTCTCCTCGCGGTGGAGCTCGCTGCCGCCGCCGTTGTAGGCCATGTCGAGGGGGAACTTACGGCCCTTGGACCACTGGGCCGCGTAGGCCGCGTCGTCCGCCGTCATACGGATGGGGTCGGGGGTCCCCTGGCCCGGCGGGCAGTCCACGTCGCCCGGCGTGCAGTTGAGTTCGCTGTCCCAGCGGTCGTCGGCCCCGAAGACGTCGTCGACGTGCACGGCGAAGTAGTTGCGGGACGAGCCGAGTTGGACGCCCTGGGTCATCCAGTCGACGATGCCGCGGGCGAGCAGCCGGAACTGCTGCTGGTGCTGGTTGTAGACGAACGTCACCACCAGCTCGCGCCGGCCGTCGTGGCGGTACTCCCCCACGAGCGAGCCACGGCCGTCGGCGCCGGGGATCGGCGCGTCCACGTAACTCGTGAAGTCCGCGCCCGGCGCCGGCTTCGCCAGGAAGCCGTAACTCTCGCCGATGTCCGGCGCGTTGTCCTCGAAGGGCACCTGCCCGGCGAGGTATCCGAAGGGGCCACTCTTGCCCGACGCGGTCACCTGGGCCCGCACACCGTCGAGCGAACCGCTGAACTCGGGTGTCTGCAGGCCCGCTTCGGGCCTGGCGTAGGTGTAGGCGTCGACCTGCGGGACGGCGTAGGTCCGCTCGTACGAGGCAAGGGCGGCCATCTCGGCCGAACCGGCGCCGAACGGGTTGTCGTTGGGCAGCACGACGGCCTGATACTTGGCGCGCGCCCGGCCGTCGACGGTGTCCGCGAGGAACGCGGCGTCGATCACGGGCCGTCCGCTCTGCCGCAGGTCGACGGTCGTGTACGGCGTGCCCTGGACGTCGAGTTCGGCGGTGAGCGCGGCGGTGGCGGGACCCCCGTCGGTCACCACCAGGACGCGCAGGTCGATGCGTGGCAGCCCGGCGGCCGAGGCCGGAGTGCCGGGCAGCGAGAGCGCGAGAAGCAGAGCGCCGGCGCCGAGAGCCGCCGCTCGTGCGGTGCGATTCATGCGGTGTGTGGTCCCCTCCACGGTCGGGCCGGTGGCATGTCTCCACCCCACAGCCCGCCCCCCAACGAGACGGCACACATCGCAGCGTGTGTCCGTCTCGCTCTGACGCGTCACATAGTGCGGTCCACCTGTGGGGTCTGTGCGGATTCTGTGAAACCTGGCGGAAAAAAGATGGCGAACCCTTAGCGGTACGAAACGAGCAAGAGGGGGCGGGAGATGACACGGCGGAATCAGGCGCTCCTGGACACCGTGGCCGCTCAGAGGGGTGGTAGATCCCCGGACCACTTATAGGTGCTGGATACACGCGCCGCCTCGCGGCCCGCTCGGCGGGCGCCGGAATCAAGGTCGCGCCGAACCGCGCCAAATCAGCCAACCGGGCTGGGCCCGCCGCTCGGCGCCTTCTCCCGGAAAGCGCGTTCTGACCTGCACGGCAAGCGCGTTCCATGAACACGAGGGGGCGCAATTCAGGGCGTGATGGGGGGCGTACAGGGGGGCGCTCTTGCATTTCGGGCACGTGTTCGCATCCTCCCGCGAACCGGCTGTGACCATCGCACGATTCACTCGTTTGAACGTGGTCAGGACGCAACGTCGTCAGCCTTTGGAAGGCTTCTTGATCGATGAGCACATCGCAGCGACCCGCGGCCAGAGGGTCCGGGCGGGCGGCACGTGACCAGGCCGAGGCCGTCATCGTCGACCAGTACACCCGGCTCATACGCCTCGCCTACCTCACCCTCCCGCACGACCTCGGAAGGCACAGGCGGGTCCTCGTCGCCCACGCGCTGGTACAGCGCGCGTTGCCCGGATTCCGCGTCGGGCGTGCCACGCCCCGTGTGCCCGAGCAGCGCAGGGGCATACCCGACCCCGCGGCGGCCCACGTGCGGGCACGCGTGCTGCGCTCGGCGCTCGCCCACGACCGCCGTCCCCGCGGCTGGCCGGGCTTCCTGCCCCCTCCTCGTACGCTGCTGCCGATGCTCCCGGTGGTGTGGGGGCTGCGGCTGTTCCCTCGCGCGGGCGGCGAGGAGGTCGCGCTGGGGCAGGCCCTCTCCGATGCCTCCGCGCCCGCACGTGCGGCGTTCGTGCTGCTCCAGCTGGAGGGCCTGCCCCGCTCCGAGGTCGTCGAGCTGCTCACCGCGGCCGGTGCACCCCGGCCGGAGCAGGCCCTGCGCACCGCCTGCGACATGGGGGCCGCCAAGGGCGCGGCGGCTCAAGCGCTGCTGCGTTCGCGGGAGTTCGACGCCTGTTCCGTACAGACCCGGCCGACCGATCTGCTGCGCCGCAGGCGCCGGTACCACCTCACCTGGTCGGCCATCGGGATCATCGCCCTCGGGTGCGCCGCCCTGCTGACCGGCGTCGTGGGCGGGCCCGTGGGCAAGCCCTCCCGCAGTGCGGACGCCCGCCCCGCGATCGCCCCCGAAGAGCTGCTCCGCACTCCCCGTGACGCCTGGGCCGACACCTCACGCGTGGACTTCACCGCGTGGCCCGCCCGAGGCGCGCGTACCGACGACGACGCGCTCATCCGTCGCGCGCTCGGCGTCTGGACCGATCCGCCGTCCGGCACCCGGGTCGGCGTCGCGAAGGCCACCAGTGCCGAACCTCCCGTCGGCGGCACCCAGTTGCTGTACGCGGGTGACGTCGGCCGGGTCGCGGTCGTGCTGTTCCACGACGGTCGGCGCGTCGTCCGCTACACGGAACCCGCCGCCTCGGCGGGCGCCGCGTCGCTGGACATCTCCCGTTCCGACGAAGCCGACGTGACCACGGCGGCCGCGCTCGTCGTCAGCCGCTCGGCGGGCAAGCTCCGCTATCTGACCGCCCCGTGGATCGCCGAGGCGCAGACGCGTGACCTGCTGACCCCCAACTCCCCCGGCCGACCGCTGGACGTGTCGGACGAAGGTGTCACCGACGCCGTCGGCGAGCCGTCGGACGCAGGGGCCTGCGACAGCCTGCCGGCGCTGCAACTGCGTTCCTCCGGCAGGATCGTGGAGAAGCACGCCTTCCTCGTCGCCGACCTGGGCGGCATCACTCCCGCGCATCTCAGCTACACCCCGCTGCCCGGCACCGGCGCCCCGGCCCGGCAGCCTCGCGAGGCGACGAGCGATGCGGCGCTGCGCAGCTGGGCGCGCACCGCGTGCCGGCTGCCCGAGCTGCGGCAGAGCGGTGTGCGGTCCGTGAACCAGTGGGACTTCGCCGAGCAGGAGCTGCCCGAGCGGGGCGGCCGGGCGGTGTGGTCCTGCACCCGCGCGTCCACCTGGCGCGGCCCCGGCAGTGTCCTCGTGCAGTTCCGCACCTCCGCGGAGCCGGCCACGGCGCCGGCGAAGGTCGCCGGGCGTGCGCACTCCACCGCGGCCTGCAGCCGGTTCGGCCAGCATGTCGTGGCCAGTACGTCCTGGACGGCGGGCTCCGGACGCCACTACCTCCTCGCCGCGGGCAGCCGCGAGGTCGATGGGATCGAGGTGACCGGAGATGTGGACGAGACCGATGAAGGACGCACACTGGCCGTCAACGCCCCCCGGAGCCCCGACGTGACCGTAAGGGCACGTCTCACGGACGGTGAGAGGCTGGACGAGGTCGGACGGCGTCCCGTGCGCTGAGGGCGGTCGCGCGACCGGACGGTGCCGATGGCAGCCTTGCGGAGGCAACCACCACCGTCCGCGTCCGCGGACACCGAGATGTCGAGGAGTCGACGTGCCCTTCCGTGATGGCCACCGCCCGGTCCTTGAGCTGAGCAGGCCCGTCAAGGAGCCGCGTGCCGCCGTGCTTCTGCTGCACGGCGGCCGGGAGTTCGGGACCGCCGCGCCCCCGGCGTGGAATCTGCCGGGCGTGCGGCTGCGTCTCTTCGAGCGGGCGATCCGCAGGTCGACGTCGCGAGACGCGGTGCTGATGGCGCGGGTTCGCTACCGCGTCCGGGGCTGGAACGGCGAGCGCGCGGACGCGGCGCGGGACGCCCAGCGGGCCCTGGACGAGCTGGAGTTGCTCACCGGCGGCGCACCGACGGTCCTGGTGGGGCATTCGATGGGGGCCCGCGCCGCACTGCGCGCCGCCGGAAGTCCGCTGGTGCGAGGGGTGGTCGGGCTAGCGCCCTGGTGTCCCGCCGGGGAGCCGGTGGCGCATCTGCGCGGCCGACGCGTGGTGCTGCTGCACGGGGACCAGGACCGTACGACCGACCCGAGGTCCTCCCAGGACTTCACGGCGCGGGCCGGCGCCGCGGGCGCCGAGGCGGCCACCGTGCTGATGCGGGGCGGTGATCACGCCATGCTGCGCCGCGCCGCCGCGTGGCACGACCTGACGGGGCGGGCGGTGGCAGGACTCCTGGGCATCACCGACCTGCCGCCGGTGATCGCCGAGCGGTTCTCTCCCTCAGGATGACGCGTCCGCACTGCGAGGACGACCGCACGCATTACTTGTGGGTGCCATCGGTGTACGCACGTGCTGTGCTGGCCATAGGGCGCCGGCCGCCGTGCGGCGACTCTCCTCGCCCGGTCGTCCCCCATGTCACTAGGAGCGTCCGCCATGGCGATCTTCATGCATGTCTCCCTGCCGGGTGTCACCACCGAGCAGTACGACACCCTCAACGCCAAGCTCCAGGAGACGCCCGAGGTCTTCGACGGCTGCATCGCCCATGTCTGCGTCCCCGGCAGCGACGGTCTGGACATCTACGACCTCTGGGAGTCCGAGCGGCACGCGCAAGCCTTCTCCGAGAAGGTCGCGCCCGTGGCGGAGTCGGTCGGCCTGACCGGCCCCGGAGGCGATTCCGCGTCGTATTCCGCGCACAACTACTGGATCCCCGGAGCCTGAAAGGTCCAGGAACCCACTCGCCCGCGGGGCCGGGACCCCTCGGGCGAGTGATCGACAAAGCCAAATTCAAAGCTTGACCACAAATTCCACACATCCTCTCTTCATACCGGCGCCAATGGTCTAGATTGACCGTGCTTCAGCTGTTCAGACATGAAGCGACCGTTAATGATCTCCAGGCGCGACGCTACGGAAAGCCGGACCACAGGGGTCCTTGGGTGCTGGGGAGCACCCAAAGGTTTCGACGGGTTTCCGCGCGCCTCGGGATGTGGGAACAGCTGAGGTGTCAGGTACGGGGGGCGGGGCCTCCCGAGGGGAGGAACAGCGCGGCGCGGGGGGCGGGGGTGCCTCCTGCGGGAACAGTGTTCGGCCGAGGCGCCGAGCCACTGGCGACCTGTGGGGGGTCCTGTGCAGCAGGGGGAATTAGTCAGCCCGTTTCCGTCGGCGCGCGGGCGTCTGACGAACGGGGCAATCGGAAGGCCCGCGAGCGACTGGGAGCAGCGGTACCGCCGTACCGTGATCATCAGCGATACCGTCGCCACGTTTTTCGTGGTGGCGTCGATCGGCAGCTTCTTCGGGGCCCGCGACGCCGCCAACTGGCACGAGAAGTGGGGAATTCTCGCCTTCGGCACCGAGCTCCTCGTATTGGGAGCGCTGGCGGTGAGCCGGTCATGGGCTCCGGCGGTTCTCGGCCAGGGAGCGGAGGAATTCCGCCGGCTCGGCCGCTCACTTTTCACGGCGGTCGTCGTGCTTTCGCTCGGCGGCATCGCCCTGACCTCGCGCAACATCAAGCTCTGGATCTTCGTCGCGATCCCGGCGATCGCGCTCGTCACCATGACCGAGCGGTATCTGCTCCGTCTGTGGCTGCACAAACAGCGCAAGGAAGGGCGGTGTCTGCGTCCGGTGCTCGCCGCCGGGAGCCCGGCCACCGTGCGCGACCTGATCACTCGCACCCGTAAGTTCCCGCACCTGGGCTGGCGGGTGGAGGCGGTGTGCACGCAGGACGGTCTGGGGCTCGACGGCGACCGCGTGGACGGCGACCAACTGGACGGAGTTCCCGTGGTCGGCCCACTGACGGACGTCGCGGGCCACGTCCGTCGCGACGGCTACCGCGTCGTCGCCGTCACACCGGACCCGCACTGGTCACCGGACCGGCTGCAGCGCCTCGCCTGGAACCTCGAGGGCAGCGATGCCGAGATGGTCGTGGCCCCCGTCCTGATGGAGGTGGCGGGACCGCGGCTGCACGTCGACGCGGTGCTCGGCATCCCGCTCCTTCGGGTCAGCATGCCGACCTTCACCGGGGGGCGCCGAGCGATCAAAGGGGTCGTCGACCGGACGGGCGCGGCGCTCCTGCTGCTGCTCTTCGCGCCGCTGATGGTGCTCGTCGGACTGCTCGTGCTCGTGGACAGCCGGGGTGGGGCGTTGTACCGCCAGCGCAGGGTCGGCAAGGACGGCCGCGAGTTCACCATCTTCAAGTTCCGCACCATGGTCGTCGGGGCCGACCGGGCACGTGCGGCGCTCGCCGACCGCAACGAAGGCGCGGGGCTGCTTTTCAAGCTCCGCCGCGATCCGCGGGTGACCCGGGTCGGCGCGGTGCTTCGCCGCTACTCGCTCGACGAGCTCCCGCAGCTCTTCAACGTGCTGCTCGGCTCGATGTCGCTGGTCGGTCCGCGGCCTCCGCTGCCGGAGGAGTCCGCCGCGTACGGCCCGGACATCCGGCGGCGGCTGCTCGTCAAACCCGGGCTCACCGGGCTGTGGCAGATCAGCGGGCGCAGCGATCTGCCGTGGGACGAGGCGGTCCGCCTCGACCTGCGGTACGTGGAGGACTGGTCGCTCGCCCTGGACACGGTGATCTTGTGGAAGACGCTGCGTGCGGTGCTCCAGGGGCAGGGGGCCTACTGATGTGCGGGGGTTCACGGCTCAGCTGTCCGGCTGACGCACTGAAGGCACGCCGGAAGGGTGTGCCCGGGGGGAGGAACGGGTTGTGAGAGTCAGTGTCTTAGGTCTCGGCTATGTGGGCTGTGTGTCGGCCGCGTGCCTGGCCGGCATGGGCCACGAGGTCGTCGGCGTGGACGTGAACCAGGTGAAGGTCGACCTGGTCAACGACGGCAAGGCCCCCGTGGTCGAGGAGCGGATCGGCGACCTCATCGCCGAGGTCGTGCGGACCGGGGCGCTGCGCGCCACCGCCGACGTCCGCGAAGCGATCATGAGCAGCGATGTCTCGCTGGTCTGTGTGGGCACGCCGTCGGAGCCCAACGGCAGCCTGTGCACCACGTACTTGGAGCGGGTCGCCGAGCAGATCGGCTCCGCGCTCGCCGAGCGGGACGGGGGGCGGCACACCGTCGTCTTTCGCAGCACGATGCTCCCGGGCACCTGTCTGAACCTGCTGGTCCCGATCCTGGAGAAGAACGTCGGCGGCACGGCCGGGGTGGACTTCGGGGTCGCGGTCAACCCGGAGTTCCTGCGCGAGGGCACGAGCGTGCGGGACTTCTACGACCCGCCCAAGACCGTCATCGGTGAACTCGACCCAGCGAGCGGCGACGTGGTGGCGGCGCTGTACGACGGTCTGCCCGGCGAGGTCTTCCGGGTGCCGGTCCCGACGGCCGAGGCGATCAAGTACGCGGACAACGCCTTCCACGGCCTCAAGATCGGTTTCGCGAACGAACTCGGCGCGGTGTGCCAGGCGCTCGGGGTGGACTCGCACCAGGTGATCGACGTGTTCCTGGCGGACCGCAAGCTGAACATCAGCCCCGCCTATCTGCGGCCCGGCTTCGCCTTCGGCGGCTCCTGCCTGCCCAAGGACCTGCGCAGCCTGGTCCACGCGGCACGGCGGGCCGATGTCTCGGTGCCCATCCTGTCCCACGTACTGCCCTCCAACTCCGACCATCTGCAGCGCGCGGTGGAGCTGGTCGAACGCACCGGCAAGCGCCGGGCGGGGCTGTTCGGTCTGTCCTTCAAACCCGGCACCGACGACCTGCGCGAGAGCCCGCTCGTCGAGCTGGCCGAGCGGCTCTTCGGCAAGGGGTACGACCTGAAGATCTACGACGCGAACGTCAGCATGTCCCGGCTGCTCGGCGCCAACCGCGAGTACATCGAGGACCGGCTGCCGCACCTCGCGCACCTGCTCGCGGACTCCGTCGACGAGGTGCTCGAGCACGCGGAGGTGTGCGTGGTCGGGACCAAGGACCCGGACGTCCTCTCGGCGCTGCCCCATGGCGGTGGACCGGTGATCGTCGACCTCATCCACCTACCCGACGCCGCGGCGCGCCGGACCGAACCGGGGTACATAGGCCTTGCTTGGTAACACATCGTCTGGTGACACGACCGGCGCCGGCCGGCCCGAACGGCGCGCGCTGATCCTGGTGGAGAACCTGTCGGTGCCGTTCGACCGGCGGGTGTGGCAGGAGTGCACGACACTGCGCGACGCCGGCTGGACGGTGCACGTCATCTGTCCCCGGGGCGAGAAGCGCGACACGGAACCGGAGGCGGTGGTCGACGGGGTGCGGATCCACCGCTACCCCCTGCGCGCGGCCACCGGAGGTCCCGCGGGCTACCTGCGGGAGTACGGCTCGGCGTTGTGGCACACACTCCGCCTTGCCCGGAAGGTCGGACCGGTCGACGTGGTCCACGCCTGCAACCCGCCCGATCTGCTGTTCCTGCCCGCGCTGTGGATGAAGCGGCGCGGCGCGCGGTTCGTCTTCGACCAGCACGACCTGGTACCCGAGTTGTATCTCTCCCGGTTCGGCCGCGGCGAGGACCTGCTCTACCGCGCCGTGTGCGCCCTTGAGCGGATGACCTACCGCGCCGCGGACGTGGTGCTCGCCACGAATGAGAGTTATCGGGACGTCGCGGTGCGCCGTGGCCGTCAGCGGCCGGAGGACGTCTTCGTGGTGCGCAGCGCGCCCGCGGTCGAACGCTTCCAACCGGTGCCGCCCGAGCCGGAGTTGAAGCGCGACAAGCAGCATCTGCTGTGCTATCTGGGCGTCATGGGCCCGCAGGACGGCGTCGACTACGCCCTGCGGTCCCTGGCGAAGCTGCGCGACGGCCTCGGGCGGACCGACTGGCATGCGGTGTTCGTCGGCGCCGGTGACGCGTTCGACGCGATGGTGGAGCTGTCCGGGCGGCTCGGTCTCTCCGAGCAGGTGCAGTTCACCGGACGCGTTCCGGACGCCGACCTGGTGCGCTATCTGTCCACCGCGGACGTGTGCCTCTCCCCCGACCCGCGCAACCCGCTCAACGACGTGTCGACCATGAACAAGGTCATGGAGTACATGGCGATGGGCCGGCCGATCGTCTCGTTCGACCTCAAGGAGGCGCGCGTCTCCGCCGGTGACGCCGCCGTGTACGCGCCCGCCAACGACGAGGCCGAATTCGCCGGGCTCATCGCGGCGTTGCTCGACGATCCGGAGAAGCGGGCCCGGATGGGCAAGATCGGCCAGGAGCGGGTCGGCGGAGCACTGTCCTGGCAGAACTCACAGCGCTCGCTGCTCGCCGCCTACGCCGCTGCCTGCCCCGCCCCCGGACACGTCGGTGGCGCCCCGAGCCGGATGGGGAGGAGGCGACGTTGAGCGACGACACCATACGTCTGGCCACGGTCGGGCGGATCTTCCGCAGGCGCTGGCGGCTGCTCGCCGTCGTCGCCCTGGTGGGCGCCCTGGTCGGCTACGGCGCCTCGGTGGTGCTGTTCCCACCGCGCTACACGGCATCGGCGTCGGTACTGCTGCCGGGGCAGTGGGAGGAACGCGAGCTGCTGACGCAGGTGAACGTGGCGACCAGTTCGTCGGTGGTCGACCGGGCCGCCGACGCGCTCGACTGGACGGGCGGCGACGGCGACGAGCTCATCGACCGGGTGAGCGCCAAGGCCGCCGACGGGAACATCGTCACGATTTCGGGTACGGCCGACACCCCGGAGCGCGCGCAGCAGCTGTCCGACCGTGTGGCCAAGGAATTCGTCACCTTCGCCACGCGGCTCGCGGGCGGCAGCGCCGACCCCGCGACGGCCACCGGGCCCGAGGCGCTGCGGAAGAAGGTCGCCGAGACCAACCGCCGCATCTCCGAGCTGGCAGATGCGGCGGATCCGGGACAGACCGTGGAGAGCGTGCAGGCGCGCACCTCGCTCGAGAAGCTGCGCACCTCGCTGGAGGAGGCCATGAAGAAGCTGGAAGAGGCCGACCCGGCGACCGGCAAGGCCGGCATGGTCGTCATGGGGCCCGCGGCCCTGCCGACCGGCGAGGCACCGCCGACGAGGACACAGCTCGTGGTCGGCGGGGCGCTGCTGTTCCTCCTGGTCTCCGTCATCGCCCATCTCACCGCGGCACGTTCGAACAACCGGCTCCGCACCGAGTCGGAGATCACCGCGGCGCTGGGGTCGACGCTCATCGGCACCGTCGAGGTGCCCGCTGAACGGGCCGCGCACGGGCCGAAAGGCGGCGGCCCGCGCGCCTGGACCCGCCGTTTCCTCGGCGTCGACACCCGGTGGGAGCTGCCGACCCCGCCGGCGTCCGGCGACGAGGCCGGCAGACAGCTCCGCTACCGGCGGGTGTGCGCCCGCCTCCGGATCCAACTGCCGGGCTCCCGACGGCTGCTGGTCGTCGTACCGGACGGCGACGAGATCGCCCGCCGGGCGGCGGAGCAGCTCGCCGCCGAGGCCAAGAGCGATCCGCAGCTGCGGGTGGTGGACGTCTCGGTGTCCCGGCCGCTGGTGCCGGACCGTGACGCCGAGTCCGGCGCCCTGGTCGTGCTCAGCGCGGGCAGTTGGACCGCCGGTGAGCTCGCCGGTCTCGCCGGGGCGTGTGCGGACGGCAGGCATGAGGTCGTCGGCGTCGTCGTCGCCGGGCCGGTACGGGCCCGTGCCGCGCGGCCTGCCGAGCGCCCTCCGGAGAACGCCGCTCCGGCGCTCGCGGGTCGCGGACACGCGACGGGAGGTTCGGCGTGACGACGCACACGGCCCCGGAGCCGTCGACAGCCGCTCCGCTGCTCAACCTTCAGGCGCTGGTGGTCGCGGTGCGCAGGCGCCGCCGCCTCTGGTGCTCCCTGGCGCTCCTCGGCCTGCTGATCGGCGCGGCGGTGGCGGTCCTGCGACCACCGCCGCCGACCGCCGTGGCCAAGGTGCTCGTCGCGCATCAGGAGGATCAGCCGAACGACACCGGAACGCTCATCCGCACCGACGTGGAGGTGCTGCAGACCACGCGGATCGCCGACAAGGCCCTGAAGTCCCTCAACTCACCGGTGAAACCGGAGGACTTCATGCGGGACTACCGGGGCACCGGCGTGACCAACAACCTGTTGCGGATCGATGTGACAGGCGACAGCGACGCGCAGGCGGTGGCCCGGGCCAAGGCGTTGGCGGACGCGTTCGTCGCCGACCATGTGCAGCGGATGCAGGACGCCGCGAAGGCCGAGGCCAAGGCCCTGCGCGACCAGCGCGACCGCATGCGGACCGAACTCGCCCAGGTCAACGAGTCGATCGGGGGCAGGACGCCTTCGAGCGACCCGGAGTCGTCGGCGAGCATGGAGTCGCTCTTCGCCCGCAGGGCCGAACTCACCTCCCGGATCGCCGACTTCGACCAGCGCGCCGAGGAGGCGCGGATGGGGACGCCCCGGATCATCTCCGGCACGCAGATCGTGGACGCACCGCGCGCGGTGCGGCACTCCCTGCCGCTGGCCGCTGCCACCAACTCAGCGATCGGACTCGTCCTCGGCCTCGTCATCGGGCTCGCGGTGGCGGCGGTCGGTTCGGTGGTGGCGGACCGTCCGGTGCTGCGCCGGGAGATCGCGGCGAACCTGGGGGCGTCGGTCATCGCGGAGCTGCGGCGCGTGCCCCGTCGCCGGGTCGGGTTCTGGCAGCGACGACGGACCCGTACGGAGCGCGAACGGCTCATATCGACCCTGGCCCGCACCGTGCGTGACTCAGGGGAATCGGTGTCGCTCCTGGAGCTGGGCTGTGCGCACAGCACGAGCGTGCTCGCCCTGGACCTGGCGAAGGCACTGTCGGCCCAGGAGCCGGTGGTCGTCATCGACGGCCTGCCGGCCCTGGAGCGCGCCGGCCGGGGCCAGGAGCCGGGCGGCCCGGCCGTGGTCAGCGGTGACCGTGCCGCGGCCGTGCCGCGTCAGACGCGCAGGATCGGTGTCGGCTCGGTCGTGCCCGGCACGGCGTGGACCGGCCTGCAGGACCTCGGTTCGCAGACCGTCCTCGTCGTGCGTGCCGGGCACGGCAGCGCCGCCTGGCTGCACACCGTGGCGCGGCAGCTCGCGGATCTGCTCATCCCGGTGATCGGTGTGGTGTTGATCGACCCCGATCCGCGGGACCGGACGGACGGCACCCTGTGGGACGGCCCGCACACCGCGCTGCGCGGCCACGACGCACGCCTCGCCCGGCGGAACGGCGGGGGCGGCGGGGGCGGCGGGGGCGGCGGGGGTGCCTCCCACGCCGTCGAGGCAGTGGGGGACGGCCGGCAGCAGGCCGAGCGGCCCCCAAGGGCCGTACGGGTCCCGGACAGCGACCAGGAGGCGCGGTAAGACATGTGTGGCATCGCAGGCACCTACCGATGGCCGGACGGGAAGGCCGTGACCGACCGGCTCACCGATGTCCTCGCCCACCGCGGACCGGACGGGGCGGGGCGGTACGGCCATCCCGCCGGTGACGGCGAAGTACAGCTCGGGCACCGCAGGCTGTCCATCATCGACCTGTCCGACACCGGCGCCCAGCCGATGGTCAAGGACGCCCTGTCCCTCACGTACAACGGCGAGCTCTACAACGCGCCCGAGCTGCGTGCCGAGCTGGCGGCCTCCGGGGTGCGCTTTCGCGGTACGTCCGACACCGAGGTGCTCCTTGAGGCCTGGCGGCGCTGGGGCACCGACTGCCTGCCCCGGCTGCGCGGCATGTTCGCGTTCGGGATCTTCGACGAGAGGACGGGTGAACTGGTCCTCGCCCGCGACCAGCTCGGCATCAAGCCGCTGTTCCTGCTGCGGCGCGGTGAGGGCCTGGTCTTCGCCTCCGAGCTCAAGGCGCTCGCCGCCGTGACCGGCGGATCGTTGCGGGTGGACGACGCGGCGCTGGTGGCCTCGCTGCTCTACTACTGGGTTCCGGATTCGCGGTGCGCGTTCCGCGAGGCGGAGAAGCTGCCGCCGGGGAGCTGGCTCAGGTGCCGGCCCGACGGACGGGTGGAGCGCGGTCAGTACTGGAACCTGCGCGACGTGGCCGCCGAGGGGCAGGAGCGGGCCCGCAGCGGCGAACTGCCGGACCTGGCCGCCGTCGTCGAGGAGTCCACCCGGCAGCACCTGCTCTCCGACGTGCCCGTGGCGACCTTCCTCTCCGGCGGTCTCGACTCCAGCTATCTGACCGCGCTCGCGGCCCGCGACCGGCCCGGGATCTCCGCGTACACGATCGGATTCCGCGCCGAGGACGCCAAGTTCGAGGCGATGCCGGACGACCTGCGCTATGCCCGGCAGGTGGCCGAGCGATTCGGTGTCGACCTGCACGAGATCGAGATCGCCCCGAACGTGCTCGACCTGCTGCCGCGGATGACGCACCACCTGGACGAGCCGATCGGCGACCCCGCCGCGATCAACACCTTCCTGATCTGCTCGGCCGCGCGGGAGGCCGGGGTCAAGGTGATGCTCTCGGGGATGGGCGCCGACGAGCTGTTCGCCGGTTACCGCAAGCACCTGGCCAACCTGTTCGCGGTGCGCTACCAGCGTGTCCCGCGGCCCTTGCGGCGGGGCCTGTCCAGAGCCGTGGACCGGCTGCCGGTCGCCACGTCCCGCCGGGGGTTCCGCTCGGTGCGCTTCGCCAAGCGGTTCCTCTCCTTCGCCGATCTGTCGGAGGAGGCCGCGTTCCGGCGCAGCTACACCATGTACGACAAGGACGAGCTGCTCGCCCTGGTCAATCCGGACCTGGCGGGGACGGTCGACGACGTGCTGACCGAGCACGCGGACATCTACCAGGACAACGCACTCGACGACTTCGTCAACCGCATGTGCCTGGGCGACGCGCGGATGTTCCTGCCGGGTCTGAACCTCGCCTACACGGACCGTTCGAGCATGGCCGCGTCGACCGAGGTGCGGGTGCCGTACGTGGACGTCGAGGTGGTCAAGGCGGCGTTCGCCGTGCCCGGTGACCGCAAGATCGTCGGACGGCAGAGCAAGGCCGTCCTCAAGGAGGCGGCCCTCTCGGTCCTGCCGAGGGAGATCGCGTACCGGCCCAAGGGCTTGTTCAGCGCCCCGCTGCGGGCCTGGATGAGCCGGGATCTGGCACCGCTGGTGCGCGAGGTGGTCAACGACGGTGTGCTCGTCAGTTCCGGGATCCTGCGCCGTGACGCGCTGGAGCGGATGGTCGCCGAGGACGCCGCGGGGCAGCGGGACTTCTCCAAGCATCTGTGGCATGTGCTGACCCTCGAGTACTGGTACCGCGGCGCGACCGCTGGCTCCGGCCAGCGACAAGTGGCTTGACGGCGTTGGAATTGACGGCGTTGACGGTGAATCAAGAGGAGCTCGGGTGAAGCAGGTCGTACAGAACTACAAGAGTGGTGAGCTGGCGCTGCTCGATGTGCCGGTTCCGGGGTGCAAGCCGGACGGTGTGCTGGTCCGCAGCGCCTACTCGTTGATATCCACCGGTACCGAGCTCATGAAGGTGTCCGAGGCCGGCATGTCGATGGTGGGCAAGGCCCGCTCCCGTCCTGACCAGGTGGCCAAGGTCATGCAGAGCGTGGCCACCAACGGGGTGCCCGCCACCTACCGCAAGGTGATGGGCAAGCTGGACTCCTACACCCCGCTCGGCTATTCGCTGTGCGGCGTGGTCGAGCAGGTCGGCGCCGGGATCGACGATGTGAAGCCCGGGGACCTGGTGGCCTGCGCCGGCAACGAGCACGCGCTGCACGCCGAGTTGAACTGGGTGCCGAAGAACCTCTACGCGCCGGTTCCCGCCGGTCTCGCGCCGCGGCACGCTGCCTTCGGCACCGTCGGGTCGATCGCGATGCAGGGCGTCCGCCGGGGCGAGCCGCAGCTCGGCGACGTGGCGCTCGTCATCGGCCTCGGTCTCATCGGGCAGTTGGTGGTGCAGCTCCTCACCGCATCGGGGGTCCGCGTCGTCGGAGTCGATCCCGACCCGGCGCGCTGCGAACTCGCCGAGCGCTCGGGCGCCGCGGCCTGCGGCGACCCCGCGTCCGCCGCCGTGGAGGCCGCCGTCGCGGAGCTCACCGAGGGCCACGGCGTCGACCAGGTGTATCTGGCCGCCGGCGGCGGCAGCAACCAGCCCGTCGAGCTGGCCGCCCACTTGAGCCGCGACCGCGGCCGGGTCGTCGACATCGGCAAGTGCAGCCTCGACCTGCCGTGGAACGCGTACTACGAGAAGGAGCTCGACGTCCGGTTCTCCCGCAGTTACGGCCCGGGGCGCTACGACCCCGCGTACGAGCTGGAGGGCCGGGACTACCCCATCGGCTATGTGCGCTGGACCGAGCGCCGCAACCTCGCGTGCTTCCTCGATCTCGCCGCCCGGGGCCGCGTCGACGTGGAGCCCTTGATCTCCCACATCGCCGCCTTCGATGACGCCGTGGAGACCTACCAGGGCCTGAAGGACGGCGAGTTGAAGGCCGTGGCCGTGCTGTTCCGCTACACCGAGCAGACGGGGGAAACGGAATCGGAGGCCCCGGCAGTGGCCGTGCCCGAGGTGAAGCGAGGGAGCGGCCAGGTGTCCGCCACGCCACGGGCCACCAAGTCACCCGTACGCCTCGCGTTCGTCGGCGCGGGCAACTACGCGACGTCGATGCTGCTGCCGCACCTGGCGGGGCGCGAGGGCGTCGAGTTGTCCACGGTCGTCACCACGACCGCGCTGTCCGCGGCCAACGCCAAGCGGAAGTTCGGCTTCGCCGACGCCACGACCGATCTCGACGCCGTACTCGGCGACAAGTCCATCGACGCGGTGTTCGTGGTCACCCGGCACAGCTCGCACGCCGACCTGACCCGGAGGGCGCTGCTCGCCGGTAAGTCGGTGTTCGTGGAGAAGCCCCTGGCACTCTCCGACGACGAGCTGACGGGCGTGCTCGCGGCCGTGGAGGAGTCCGGCAACGACCGGTTGCAGGTGGGCTTCAACCGCCGGTTCTCGCCGCTGCTCCAGGAGGCCAAGAAGCGGTTCGGCGCCCGGAGCGGTCCGGCGAACCTGCGCTATCTGGTCAACGCGGGCCGCTTGCAGCACGGCAGCTGGTACCTCCAACAGGGCGCCGAGGGCTCGCGGTTCGTCGGCGAGGGCGGGCACTTCATCGACACGGCGAGCTGGCTGCTCGGGGCCGACCCGGTCTCGGTGTACGCGGTGGCCACCTCCGGCAACGAGGACCTCCAGGTCGTGCTGCGCTACCCGGACGGGTCCACCGCCACCATCAGTTACGTCACCAACGGTGCGCCCGGCTTTCCCAAGGAGACGCTGGACCTCGTCGGTGACGGCAAGGTGCTGCGGCTCGACGACTTCGTCCGTGCTTCGGTCCACGGCCCCAAGCGGTGGGTCAGTTCGCGGCTGCCCAAGGCCAGGGACAAGGGGCAGAACGCCGAACTCGCCGCGTTCGTCAGGGCCGTGCGGACCGGCGGGCCGATGCCGGTACCACTGGAGTCCCTCGTCGCCACCACGGCGGCCACCCTCGCCGTGCAGGCAGGCCTGGCGTGCGGCGCTCCGGTGGCGCTGACGGGGGCGCGATGACCGTGAACTCGGGGAATCCGGTCTGGTACCTGCGGCGGCTGTCCCGCATGGGCCCGCGGGAGGTCGCGGGCCGGGTGGGTGACACGGTGCGCAGGCGCCGGTGGCGCTCGGCGCGGCCCGAGTGCCCGCGCGTGAGCGGCGCGCGGTTCACCGCGGTGCTGCCCGCCGCGGCGCTCGCCGCGGTGCCGCCGGATGCCGCGAAGCGTCTGGTCGACGCGGCGGAGCTGCTGATGGCCGGGCACGCCGAGTACTTCGGGGTGGCCCGCGACGACCTGGCCGACCCGGACTGGTGGTACGACCCGAAGACCGGGCGCCATGCTCCGTGGGGCTATGCCTTCGACCTTCCGTACCGCCAGGAGGACGCGGTCGGGGACATCAAGCAGATCTGGGAGCTGTCCCGGCATCAGTACCTCACCGTGCTCGCCGCCGCCTACGCGGTCACCGGGGACGAGCGGTACGCCGAGCGCGTGGCCGAGCACCTGCGGTCGTGGTGGGCGGCCAACCCGCCGCTGCGCGGCGTGCACTGGATCAGCGGCATCGAGCTCGGCATCCGGCTGCTCTCCTGGGTGTGGGTCCGCAGGCTGCTCGACGGCTGGCCGGGCGCGGCCGGTCTCTTCGAGGACAACCCGGTGGCGCTGAACCAGATCTGGCACCACCAGCGCTGGCTGGCCGGCTTCCCCAGCCGGGGCTCTTCTGCGAACAACCACATCATCGCCGAGGCCGCCGGGCAGTTCGCCGCGGCCTGCGCGTTCAACTGGTTTCCCTCATCGGAGCGTTGGCGGAACGACGCGCTGCGGTCGCTCGAGCGGCAGCTGCGCGGCAACACCTTCCTCTCCGGGCTCAACCGCGAGCTGGCGAGCGAGTACCACGGGCTCGTCCTGGAGCTCGGCCTTGCCGCGGTGGCCGAGGCGGACGCCGCCGACGTGCCGGTCCCCGCGACGCTGCGCCTGGTGCTGCTGCGGATGACCGACGCGCTCGCGGCCGTCGTGGACAACCGGCTGCGGCCGCCGCGCCAGGGGGACGCGGACGACGGACACGGCCTGATCGTGGACGGCGCGGGCACCGACCGCTGGGCCTCGCTGCTCGCCACCGGGGACGCGGTGTTCGGCCGCCTCGCCTGGTGGCCGGAGGTGACCGGAACCGACGTGCGCACCCCCCTGCTCGCCGCGCTCATCCGCCCTTACGCGAAGGGCGGGACCGCACCGGCCGTGGCCCGCCCCTCCGCCAAACCGGGGCACTTCGCGGACGCGGGCATGACCATCCTGCGCGGTCCTGACGGGATCTGGTGCCGCTGCGACGGCGGCCCGCACGGCTTCCTGTCCATCGCCGCGCACGCCCACGCGGACGCGCTGTCCGTGGAGGTCCGGCAGGACGGGGTCGACGTGCTCGCCGACCCGGGGACGTTCTGCTACCACGGACAGCCCGAGTGGCGGCAGTACTTCCGCTCGACCCTCGGCCACAACACCCTGGAACTGAACGGCGCCGACCAGTCCGTCTCCGGCGGCCCGTTCCTCTGGACCCGGCACGCCCGCAGCCGCGTCCTGGACGTGGGCACATCCCCCGAGAGTGTGGCCCACTGGTGCGCCGAGCACGACGGATACCAGCGTTCCGTGCACCGCCGCCGGGTGGAGCTGACCGCCGCGAGCCAGGAGCTGCGGGTGGTCGACGAGGTGCGCGGCAGGGGCCGGGCGGCCGTGCGCCTCGCGTTCCACCTCGGCCCGGCGATCGCCGCGGACCTGGTGGGGAACTGGGCGGTACTCACCTGGACCCGGGACGGCGAGGACCGTTTCGCGGTGCTCGACCTGCCCGAGCAGCTGTCCTGGCGCGCGCACCACGGCGAGAGCGACCCGCCGCTCGGCTGGTACTCCGCCGGCTTCGGGCGCAAGGAACCCGCCACCACCCTGGTCGGCACCGGCTTCGCCGACGGCACGCAGGGGTTCACGACCGTGCTCAGGTTCCGGGGCCAGGGGGCGGCGGGATGAGGTGGCGGAACTGGGCTCTGCCGGTGGCGGCGCTGGCCGTGCTGGTGGCGACCGGCTGTGAGAGCTCGCCGGGCGAGCGGGCGGAGCAGACGCCCGCTCCGGCGAAGTCCGGGGCGCGAGCCGTGGCGCGGGTGTGTGCCAAGCCCGCGGCCGGGCCGACGAAGGCGCCGGCGGGCGCGGTGACGGTCGATCCCAAGGTGGTCAACGACCTGGCAGCGAAGACCAGGAGCAGCCCTGCGAACACCACTTTCTGGCTCCGCCCCGGCAAGCACACGCTCGAACCGGACCGCCACGCCCAAGTCATCCCCAAGAAGGGCAACCGCTACCTCGGCGCGCCGGGCGCGGTGCTCGACGGCCGGAAGAAGAACCAGTACGCGTTCGGCGGCGACGCCCGTGACGTCACCATCCGCCATCTGACCGTGCAGCGTTTCGTCGCGCCGCACGACCAGGGCGTGGTCAACCACGACTCGGCCGACGGCTGGGTGATCGAGCACGCGAAGATCCAGCACAACTCAGGGGCCGGGCTGATGGCCGGCGCCCGCCAGCAGGTCCGCGCCAACTGCCTTCGCGAGAACGGGCAGTACGGCATGAACGCGTACAAGGGCACGGGCCCGCTCCGCGATCTGGTCCTTGAGGGCAACGAGATCGTGGGCAACAACACCGGCGACTGGGAGCGGCGGCGGGAGGGCTGCGGCTGCACCGGGGGCGTCAAGTTCTGGGCGGTCGATGGCGCCGACATCCGGGGCAACTGGGTGCACGACAACCGCGGGACCGGGCTGTGGGCGGACACCAACAACAACGACTTCCGCATCGAGGACAACGTGCTGGATGCCAACGACGGTGCCGCCCTGATCTATGAGACCAGCTACAACGCGGTCATCCGGAAGAACACGATCCGGCGGAACAACTGGGTCGAGGGCCGCAAGGGGGCCTCCGGCGGCGACACCTTCCCCTTCGCCACCCTCTATCTGTCCGAGTCAGGCGGCGAACCACGGGTCCGGGCCCGCACGGACAAGATCGAGGTCTACCGGAACCTCCTGGAGAACAACTGGTCCGGGATCACCCTGTGGGAGAACGCCGACCGGTTCTGCAACAGCCCCGCCAACACCTCCTCCGGTGACTGCACGCTGCTGGAGAAGAACACCGACCGCTGCGCGCAGCCGAAGATCGCCACCAAGCCGCTCTACGCCGACTGCCGGTGGAAGACCCAGCGGGTGGACATCCACACCAACCGGTTCGTGCTCGACAAGTCCGTCCTCAAGTGCGCGGCCATGTGCGACCGCATGGCGGTCCTCGCCAACTACGGCACCTACCCGAAGTGGTCGCCGTACAAGGGCGATCGGGTGGCGGACGCCATCACCCACAAGCAGGGCAACCGCTGGCGCGACAACGTCTACATCGGTCCGTGGAAGTTCGTCGCCCACGACCCGAGCCGGGTGCTCGACTTCGGGCAGTGGCAGGGCGCGCCGTACGAGCAGGACGCGAGCAGCACCCTCCGTGCACGGGCCGGTGAGTGAGATGAGTCAGGACCTGCGGCGCGGTGGGCTGCCGGACGGAGCGGACGCGGGGGGCACGCGGACGGGCGGCGAACCGCGCCCCGGCACACCGAAACTCGTCGGGGCCGTCTGGGGGCTGCTGATCCTCAACACGCTCGGCTCCGCCGGGGCCGAGATCATCATCCCGCTGCCCCGCTCCCTCATCCAGCTGGTCACGATGGGCGCGCTGGTCGGCGCGTTCACGCTGGCGCTCGCGCTCAATCTGCGGCTGCGCATCCACGCAAGCGCGTTCCTGCTGCTGCTCACCCTGCTGCTCGTGCCGAGCGTGATCTCCAGCCTGCAACTGGTGTCCGGGTTCGGCGCGCTGTTCCGCTGTACCCGCCTCGCTCTCTTCATCGGCACGCTGTGGCTGCTCAGCCGCTGGTGGGACGGTAGCGACACGTTCGTCCGGCACCACATCCGCATGTACTTCGCGGTGCTCGGGTCGGTCGCCGCCGGCGCGGTCATCTCGCCGGGCGCGGCCCTGCCCGATGTCTACGGCGGGCGGCTCGTCGGCGCGTTGTGGCCGCTCACCCCGCCGCAGATCGGCCAGTACGCCGCGGTGATCATCGGGCTCACCGTGCTGCTTCTGCTGGGGCGCAGGACCGACAGGGGCAGCGCGGCGGTCATCATCGTGCCCTCGCTCGTCCTGCTCGCGCTGACCCATACCCGGACGGCCACCCTCGGCATGCTCATCGGGCTCGCGCTGGCGATCGGCTCGCTCGTCCTGACGAGCGCCGCCGCCCGCCGGTTCTTCACCTGGGCGGTGGTCGTCGCCACGGTGGCCGCGGTGGGGTTCGCCCCGCTGCTGCGGGCGTGGTTCCTGCGCGGCCAGAGCCAGGAGTACCTCACCAGCCTCACCGGCCGGGCCAAGGTCTGGGACGCCCTCCTCGCCGCGCCCCGGACGACCGGGGAGAAGCTGTTCGGCATGGGCCTCGGCGACAAGTCGTTCGGCGGGCTGCCGATCGACAACAGCTGGCTGGCCGTCTACCACGAGCAGGGCTGGGCCGGCGTCACCCTCGTGACGGCGTTCATCACCATCCTCGGCGGCGTCGCGCTGCTGCGACCGCCGTCCCTTGCGCGGGCGTGCGCGATCTTCCTGATCAGCTACTGCGCGATCGCGTCGTACACCGAGGCGGGCCTCGGCGACGCCTCGCCGTATCTGCTGCATCTGGCCCTGGCCGCCTCGCTCCTCGCGACACCCGCCGCGGCCACGCCCCTGGCGAAGCCCGCGGTGCCACGGCGGCGTATCCCGCGCTGGGCCCAAGATCGGAGGCGACTGTGAGCATGCACGTCCTCGTGGTGCACAACCGCTACGCCTCGGCGCAGCCGAGCGGTGAGAACAAGGTCGTCGACCAGGAGGTGGCGCTGCTGCGCGCGGCCGGCCACCGGGTCGAGGTGTTCGAGCGGCGCAGCGACGACATCGCCGCCCGCTCCCTCCTGTCCAAGGCGACCGTTCCGCTGCTCGTGCCGTGGAACCCTGCGGTCCGCAAGGAGCTCGCCGCCCGGCTCCGCGCCGAGCGGCCGGACGTCGTCCACGTGCACAACGTCTTCCCGCTCCTGTCCCCCGCGGTCCTCGCCGCCTGCGCCGACGCGGGCGTGCCCGCCGTCGCCACGCTGCACAACTACACCCAGGTCTGCCCGCCCGGCACACTGCAGCGGGACGGCAGGCCGTGCACCGAGTGCGTCGGGACGGCGGCGCCGCTGCCCGCCGTGCGGCACGGCTGCTACCGCGACTCCCGGCTCGCGACGGTGCCGCTGGCGCTGAGCCTCTCGGTCAACCGGCGGCGGTGGTGGTCCGGCGTGGAGCGGTTCTTCTGCATCTCCGCCGCGCAGCGCGACGTCCTGGTGGAATCCGGCATGCCGGCCGAACGCCTCGCGGTGAAGCACAACTTCGTGCCCGAGCCGGAGATCCGCCGCGAGGGCGCGGGCGAGCATCTGCTCTATCTCGGCCGGCTCGCGGAGGCCAAGGGCGTGCGGCTTCTCATGGCCGCGTGGGACGAGATCGCCGCGGACGGCGGTGTGGGTGTGCCACTCGTCATCGCCGGCGCGGGGCCGCTGGAGCGGGAGGTTAGGGCCTGGGCCGCGGGCCGGGACGACGTGCGCTGCGTCGGCCTGTGCGACACGGCGGAGAGCCAGAAGGCCATCGCGCGGGCGGTGGCCGTGGTGGCTCCCTCGACGTGGCTGGAGGCGTTCGGTCTGGTCGTCGTGGAGGCGATGGCGGCGGGGGTCCCGACCGTCGCCGCGGGGCACGGCGCCTTCGTCGAACTGGTCGAGGACGGCGTGAGCGGGCTGCTGCACCGGCCGGGCGAGGCCACCTCGCTCGCGAACTGCGTACGCCGGGTCACGGTCGACGCGGCCCGCAACCAGGAGATGGGCCGGGCCGCCAGGCGCCGGTACGAGCAGGGGTTCAGCCCTGCCGTCGGCCTTGAGCGCCTGATGGAGGGGTACCGCTCCGCGATCGCGGGCCGGACGGAATCAATGGGGGGCAGCAAATGACACGTTGCCGACTCTGCGGCTCGGCGGCGCTGGAGAGCGTCGTCGATCTGGGGGCGACACCGCCGTGCGAGAGCTTTCTCGCCACGGACCAACTGGACGGTCCTGAGCCTGCGTACCCGCTGCATCTGCGGGTCTGCACGGAGTGCTGGCTCACGCAGATACCGCCGCTGATCACTCCGGAGGAGACGTTCAGCGAGTACGCGTACTTCTCCTCCTTCTCGACCTCCTGGGTGGAGCACGCGCGTACGTTCGTCGCCGACGCCGTACAGCGGGCGGGTATCGGCCGCGACGCCTTCGTGGTCGAAGTCGCGAGCAACGACGGATATCTGCTGAAGCACGTGGTGGACCGGGGGATCCGCTGCCTGGGGATCGAGCCTTCGGTGAACGTCGGCGCCGCCGCGCGCGACGCGGGCGTGCCCACGCTCACGGAGTTCCTCAGCCCGAACACCGCATCGGCCGTCCGCGCCGAACACGGCCCGGCGGACCTGGTCGTGGCCAACAACGTGTACGCGCACATCCCCGACGTCGTCGGGTTCACCCAGGGTCTGCGCTCGCTGGTCGCCGACGACGGCTGGGTCTCCATCGAGGTGCAGCATCTGCTGACCCTGATCGAGGAGAACCAGTACGACACGATCTACCACGAGCACTTCCAGTACTACACGGTCGCGTCCGCGATCCGGGCGCTCGCGAGCGGTGGACTCGCCCTCGTGGACGTCGAGTTGCTGCCCACGCACGGCGGCTCCATCCGGCTCTGGGCCCGGCCCGCCGAGGTGGCCGGCGAGCCCACGCAACGGGTGACCGACGTGCTGGCGCGGGAGAAGGCCGCCGGGCTGCAGGAGCTGTCGGGTTACACCGAGTTCTCCGCCCGGGTGGCCAAGGTGCGCCGCGATCTGCTCAAGTTCCTCATCACGGCGGCCGAGCGCGGTGAGACGGTCGTCGGCTACGGCGCGCCGGGCAAGGGCAACACCCTGCTCAACCACTGCGGCATCCGGCCCGACCTGCTCGCGTACACGGTCGACCGCAATCCCTACAAGCACGGCCGCTTCACGCCGGGCACCCGCGTCCCGGTCCTGGCGCCCGAGCAGATAGCCGCCGACCGGCCGGACTACGTGCTCGTCCTGCCCTGGAACCTGCGGGCCGAGCTCGTCGAGCAGCTGTCCTACGTACACGACTGGGGCGGCCGTCTGGTCTTCCCGATCCCTGAACTCAGCATCGTCGAGGCCCCATCTGGAAAGGCCACAGCATGAAGGTCGTACTGTTCTGCGGCGGTTACGGGATGCGGATGCGCAGCGGCGCCGCCGACGACGTGCCCAAGCCGATGGCGATGGTCGGCCCCAGGCCGCTGATCTGGCATGTCATGCGCTACTACGCGCACTTCGGGCACACGGAGTTCATCCTGTGTCTCGGATATGGGGCGCACCACATCAAGAACTTCTTCCTCAACTACGAGGAGACGACGTCCAACGACTTCGTGCTGCGCGGTGGGCGGACCGAACTCCTCTCCACCGACATATCGGACTGGACGATCACGTTCGCGCAGACCGGCATCGAGTCGCCGATCGGCGAGCGGCTTCGCCGGGTGCGGCACCACCTGGACGGCGACGAGATGTTCCTCGCCAACTACGCCGACGTACTCACCGACGCCCCGCTGCCGCAGATGATCGACCGGTTCGCCCGGCGTGACGCCGGCGCGTCGATGATGGTCGTGCCGCCGCAGTCCTCGTTCCACTGCGTGGAGCTGGGCGAGGACGGCCTGGTGGGGGGCATCACCGCGGTGAGCGACCTGCCGCTGTGGGAGAACGGCGGCTACTTCGTGCTCCGTAGGGAAGTCTTCGACCACATACCGGAGAACGGTGACCTGGTCGCCGACGGGTGTGCCCAACTGGCCAAGCGGGGCCGCCTCGTGGCGCACCAGCACCGCGGTTTCTGGAAGCCGACCGACACCGTGAAGGAGCGGGCCGCGCTCGACTCCGCCTACGCACGGGGCGACCGCCCGTGGGCCGTGTGGGAGCGGGACCCCGCCGGGGTGGGCGCGTGATCCGGCTCGGGTCCGGGCGCCTGGAGCGGATCGTCGCGGTGGGCGCGCACTGTGACGACATCGCGATCGGCGCGGGCGGCACGCTCCTCACGATGTGTCTCGCGCGGCCGGGGATCCGTGTCGACGCGCTGGTGCTCTCCGGTGGTGGCGGTGAGCGTGAGCAGGAGGAGCGGGCCGCGCTCGCCGCCTTCTGTCCCGGGGCGGATCTGCGGCTCACCGTGCTCAAGCTGCCGGACGGCCGGATGCCCGTGCACTGGGACGAGGCCAAGGCCGCGGTCGAGGAACTGCGCGGGCAGACCGAGCCGGACCTGGTCCTGGCCCCGCGCACGGACGACGCGCACCAGGACCACCGCGGCCTGGCGCTGCTGATGCCCACCGCCTTCCGCGACCACCTCGTGCTCGGCTACGAGATCGTCAAGTGGGACGGCGACCTGGGCCGCATGGCCGCGTATCAGCCGCTGTCCACGGAGACCGCCGAACACAAGGTGCGGCTGCTGCAGGAGCACTACCCCTCGCAGCGGCACCGGCCCTGGTACGACCGGGAGGCCTTCCTCGGGCTCGCGCGGATCCGCGGCATCGAATGCCACGCGCGGTACGCCGAGGCGTTCGCCGTCACCAAACTCACGCTCGATCTCGGCACTTGCGATCTGGAGGAATGAACCTTGCGCGTACTGCTCACCGGACACCAGGGCTACTTGGGCACCGTGATGGCCCCGGTACTCACGGCCGCCGGACACGAAGTCGTCGGCCTTGACGCCGGTCTGTTCGCCGACTGCGTGCTCGGCCCGCCGCCCGCGGACCCGCAGGGGCACCGGGTGGACCTGCGCGACGTCACAGCCGAACACGTCGCCGGCGTGGACGCCGTGATCCACCTGGCCGCGCTCTCCAACGACCCGCTGGGGTCACTCGCGCCGGAGCTCACCTACGACATCAACCACCACGCGTCCGTACGCCTTGCCCGGCTGGCCCGCGACGCCGGAGTGCGGCGCTTCCTGTACGCGTCGACCTGTTCCGTCTACGGCGCGGCGGGGGGCGGCGACCTGGTGGGCGAGGACGCCCCGCTGCGCCCGGTGACGCCGTACGCGGAGTCCAAGGTCCGGGTGGAGGACGATCTGCACGCGCTCGCGGACGGCGACTTCAGCCCGGTGTTCATGCGCAACGCCACCGCCTTCGGCTACTCCCCCAGGCTGCGCGCCGACATCGTCCTGAACAACCTGGTGGGTCACGCGCTCCTGTCCGGCGAGGTGCTCGTGCTCTCCGACGGCACGCCCTGGCGCCCGCTGGTGCACGCCGCCGACATCGCGCGGGCCTTCACAGCCGCGCTCGACGCGCCTCAAGAGGCGGTGCACGACCGGGCGTTCAACATCGGCAGCGAGGTCAACAACGTCACGGTCGCCGAGATCGCCGAGCAGGTCGCCGACGCGGTGTCCGGCGCGAAGGTGCGGATCACCGGCGAGAACGGCGCCGACCCGCGGTCCTACCGGGTGGACTTCTCCCGCTTCCGCGCCGCGATTCCCGGCTTCGACTGCGAGTGGACGGTGCAGCAGGGCGCGCTCGAACTCGCCGATGCCTACCGTAAGTTCGACCTGACCCGGGAGGACTTCGAGCAGCGCTTCACCCGCCTCGCCGTGTTGCGCGCGGCGTCCGAGGCCGGTGCGGTCGACGACACCCTGCGGCGGCGCCGATGACGCAGGCCGGTGAGGAGATGCACGCTCTGGTGGAGCGGTTGTACCCGCTCTGCCGGAGCATCACCGGCGACGGCGTGCGCGCCACCCTGGACATCGTCGGCGAGTACGTCCCGTTGCAGGTGCACGAGGTGCCGACCGGGACGCAGGTGCTCGACTGGACGGTGCCGCAGGAGTGGAACATCCGCGACGCGTACATCGCCGACACCGAGGGCCGGCGGATCGTCGACTTCGCCGAGTCCAGCCTGCACGTGCTCGGTTACAGCGTGCCGGTGTCGGCGACCATGCCGCTGTCCGAGCTGCGTGAACACCTGCACACCCTTCCGGACCACCCGAGCTGGGTGCCGTACCGCACGAGTTACTACAAGCCGGAGTGGGGATTCTGCCTGGCCCAGGAGACCCTGGACGCGATGCCGGACGGCGATTACGAGGTCCGCGTCGACTCGACCCTCGCCGACGGCCATCTCACCTACGCCGAGCACGTGGTCCCCGGTCAGGTGCCCGACGAGGTGATCGTCTCCTGCCACCTCTGCCATCCCTCGCTGGCCAACGACAACCTGGCGGGCATCGCGGTGGCGACGTACCTGGCAAGGGAGTTGGCCACGACGACTCCGTACTACACCTACCGGTTCATCTACGCGCCCGGCACCGTCGGGGCCATCACCTGGCTGGCCCGCAACAAGGAGCGGATGGAGCAGGTCAAGCACGGCCTCGTGCTCGCCTGCGCGGGTGACTCGGGCCAACTGACGTACAAACAGAGCAGGCGCGGCGACGCGGAGATCGACCGGGTACTGCGGCACGTCCTTTCCGCCTCCGAACGCCCGCACTCCGTCAACGAGTTCACTCCGTACGGCTACGACGAGCGGCAGTACTGCTCCCCCGGGTTCAACCTCGGCGTGGGCTCGCTCAGCCGGACCCCGTACGCCGGATACCCCGAGTACCACACCTCGGCGGACAACCCGGACTTCGTGTCGGCGGAGGCGATGGCGGACACCCTCGCCGTCTGCCGCGAGGCGTTCGCCGTCCTCGACCGCAACCGGCGCTATCTGAACCTCAGCCCTTACGGCGAACCGCAGTTGGGCCGTCGCGGGTTGTACGACGCGCTCGGCGGGCGCAGCGACACCAAGCAGGCGCAGATGGCCATGCTCTGGGTGCTCAACCTCTCGGACGGCGAGCACAGTCTGCTCGACGTCGCCGAACGGTCGGGGCTGTCCTTCGACACCGTCGCCGTCGCGGCCGACGCCCTGCACGCCGCCGGGCTGATCAAAGCGTGACGCCGATGACCACCGGGGAGGAGAAGACGGCCCGGCCCACCGCCAGGCGGGCCATCCTCGGCCGGCTGTCCTGGGGCCTGGCCGACCAGGCGGCCTCCAGCCTGTCCAACTTCGCGGTGGGGATCTACGTGGCCCGCTCCCTTGGCCTGACCGCGTTCGGCGTGTTCAGCCTGGCCTGGGTGACCTACGGAGTGGTCCTCAGCGTCTCCCGCGGCCTGGCCACCGATCCGCTCGTGGTGCGCTTCAGCGGCGTGTCCGACACGTCCTGGCGCGGGGCGGTGGCCCGTTCGTCGGGCACCGCGCTCGGCGTCGGTGCCGTGATCGGTGCCGCGTGTCTGGTGATCGGCCTCGCCCTCGGCGGTCAGGTGGGGCCCGCGTTCGCCGGGCTCGGTCTGATGCTGCCGGGGCTGCTGTTGCAGGACGCCTGGCGGTACTCGTTCTTCGCCGCGGGCAACGGCCGTAAGGCGTTCGTGAACGACGTCGTGTGGGGCGTCGCGCTCGTTCCCGCCATGGTGGTGGCGGCCCGCGTGGGCACCGTGACCGCCTTCGTGCTCGCCTGGGGCGCGTCCGCCGCGGTGGCCGCGGTGTACGGCTGTTTCCAGTCCGGCATACGGCCCCGGCTCACCGGCGGGCGCGCGTGGCTGCACGAGCACCGCGATCTCAGCTACCGGTATCTGGTCGAGAACGTCGGCGTCAGCGGCGCCAGCCAGCTGCGCGCCTACGGGCTCGGCGCGATCGTCGGGGTCGGCGCGGTGGGTGTGATCCGGGGCGCCGAGCTGCTGCTCGGCCCGTTCCTCGCCGTGCTGATGGGGCTGACGCTGGTCACCGTCGCGGAGGCGGCACGGATGCTGCGCCAGGCCCCGCACCGGCTCGGCAGGTTCTGCCTCCTCCTCGGCGGCGGACAGGCCGTCGGCGCGCTGCTCTGGGGCTCGGTGCTGCTCCTGATGCCGGACCGCCTGGGCGAGCTCGTCCTCGGTGACGTCTGGAGCTCCGCCGCACAGATCATCGTGCCGGTCACGCTCGGCGTCGCGGGCGCCGGCCTCGGCACCGGCGCGGCGGCCGGACTTCGCGCGCTCGCCGCGGCCCGGCGCAGCCTGCGCTGCCAGCTGTTCGCCTCGACCTTCTACGTCAGCGGCGGGCTCGGCGGGGCGGTCGTGGCCGGCACCGTCGGCTCGGCCTGGGGCGTCGCCGCCGCGGCCGCCTGCAGCTCTGCCGTGTGGTGGCTGCAACTGCGGTCCGCTCTGCGCGAGCGCCGCCTGAACCCCATCCCCGAAGTGAGGACGCAATGACCGCCCATCCCCGGTTGAGCATCGGCCTGCCCGTCTACAACGGCGAGGAGTACCTCGCCGAATCGCTCGACGCTCTGCTCGGCCAGACCTACGAGGACTTCGAGCTGGTCGTCACCGACAACGCCTCGACCGACAAGACCCAGGACATCTGCCGCGAGTACGCCGCGCGGGACTCGCGCATCCGGTACATCCGGCTGCTGCGGAACATCGGCGCCGCGCCGAACCACAACTACGTCTTCACCCAGTGCCGCGGCGAGCTGTTCAAGTGGGCCTCGCACGACGACCTGTACGCCCGGGACCTGCTGCGGCGCTGCGTCGAGGCGCTCGACGAACGCCCTGACGTGATCCTCGCCCACGCCGACCAGGCGGTCATCGACGGCGACGGCAAGGTGACGGTCCCCTACGCGTACACGCTCGCCACCGACTCGCCGCGCGCACCGGAGCGCTTCCGCAGCATGCTGTTCGAGCCCGGCGGCGACGACTTCTACGGCGTGATACGGGCCGACGTGCTGCGCCGGGTGAAGCCGCACGACAGCTATCACCATGCGGACCGCACGTTCGTCGCCGAGATCGCCCTGCACGGACCCTTCCACCAGGTGCCGGAGCTGCTGTACTTCCGCCGCGACCACCCCACCCGCGCAGAGCGGGCGAACCCGTCCAAGCGGTCGAGGTGCGTCAACCTTGACCCGCGCCGGGCGGGCCCCCTGCACCCCACGCCCCGGCTCCTCGCCGAGTACGTATGGGGCTTCGTCGCGGCGATCCAGCGGGCGCCGTTGTCCGCCGCGGACCGGCGCGCGTGCTACGGACACCTGGCCGCGTGGATGACCAGCCGGACCCGGCCCGGCGCCGGCGAGCGGGTCGAGGACCGTGCCCCGGTCGACCCGGCCCTGATCACCGTCTCCGTCGACGCCCTCGTCGCCGGCCGTGAAGGGCGGCGGACATGACCTCCGAAGACGGAAAGACGCCGCGTGTCGGGCTGTTCGGTCTGCTCGGCGCGGGCAACGTCGGCAACAACGGGTCGCTCGAAGCCGTGCTCGGGTACCTGCGGGCCGAGCACCCGGACGCGCTCGTGGACGCGATGTGCGGCGGGCCCGAGGACGTCACGGCCCGATACCGGATCCCCGCCACGCGGTTGAACTGGTACCGCGGGGAGTACCGGACCGCGTCGCGTGCGGGCGCGATCGCGGCCAAGGGTCTGGGCAAACTCGTCGACGCCGTCCGCACCGCGGCATGGGTGCGCCGGCACGACGTGGTGATCGTGCCGGGCACGGGCGTCCTGGAGACCACGCTGCCGCTGCGGCCGTGGGGCTTCCCCTACTCGTTGTTCCTGCTCTGCGCGACCGGACGGCTGTTGGGCACCCGGGTCGCGCTGGTCAGCGTCGGCGCGGGGCCGATCGGCAACCGGCCGACCCGGACCCTGGTGCGCTGGTCGGCCCGGCTTGCCGCCTACCGGTCGTACCGCGACGACCATTCCCGCGATGCGATGCGGGCGATGGACGTGGACACTTCGCGCGACGAGGTCTACGAGGACCTCGTGTTCGCCCTGCCGACGCCGTCGGCGAGCGTGCCGTCGGGGCCGCCGGGACCGGTCTGCGTCGGCGTCATGGACTTCCACGGCAACAACGACGAACGTGCGAGGGCCGTGCACATCAATCGGCGCTACCTCGACGGGACGACCGCGTTCGTGCGCGCCCTGGTCGAGGACGGCAGGGCGGTCCGTCTTGTCACCGGCGACGAACTCGACCGGCCGGTGGTCGACGCGATCCTCGACGCGGTCGACTCACCCCTGGTCACCGCGGCCGAGACCGCCTCGCTCGACGATCTGATGAAGGAGATGGCGGCCGCCGACACGGTCGTTGCGACCCGGTACCACAACCTGATCTGCGCGCTGAAGGTCGGCACACCGACCCTCGCCATCAGCTACTCGGCGAAGAGCGACGCGCTCATGGCCCGGATGGGGCTCGGCGCGTACTGCCACCCGGCCCGCGAGGCGGACGCCGGCCAGCTGCTGGACAAGTTCCGGACGCTGGAGCGGAGTTCGGCCGAGGTACGACGGGCCCTCACCGAGCAGAACCTGCTCGCGGCCCGACGCCTGGAGGACCAGTTCACCGCCTTGTCCGCGGCCCTGTTCCCGGCGAGCGACCACACCCTGCGGGAGGCAAAGTGAAGGTGACCGAAGTCCCGGCGATCGAGGGCGCGTACCTCTTCGAGCCGACGCCGTACGCCGACGAGCGAGGCTTCTTCTGCCGCACCTTCGACGTCGACGTGGTGCGCTCGGTGGGCATCGACCCGGGCGCCTTCGTCCAGGACAGCCTGTCCCGCTCGGTCCGGGGCGTGGTGCGCGGTCTGCACCTGCGCTCCGGTGCCGGCGAGGCCAAGCTGGTGCGCTGCTCGTACGGGAGCGTCTTCGACGTCGTCGTGGACCTGCGGCCGGACTCACCGACCTACCTCGGCCGGGCCTTCTTCGAACTGTCCGGCGAGACGCAGACGACCCTGTACATCCCGGCGGGATGCGCGCACGGCTTCCAGGCGCTGACCGAGACCGCCGACACCTCGTACCGCATCGACCGCCCGCACGACCCGGCCGAGGACGTGACGATCGCCTTCGACGACCCGGAGCTCGCCATACCGTGGCCGCTGCCGGTCACGTCGATGTCCCAGCGGGACCGGGAGGCGCCGAGCCTCGCCGCGGCCCTGAAGCAGAAGGAGAGCTGAAGTCGCTGTGGACACCGAAGAGTCGCATCTGCCCAAGTCGCGTCTTGCGAACGAGCGGCTGCACGCCGCGATCCCCGGGGGCGCGCACACGTACGCCAAGGGCGACGACCAGTACCCCGAGAACCTGGCCCCGGTCATCAGCCACGGCCACGGTGCCCACGTGTGGGACGTCGACGGCAACCGCTACATCGAGTACGGCTCCGGTCTGCGGTCGGTCAGCCTCGGCCACGCCCATCCGCGCGTGATCGAAGCGGTGCGGCGCGAACTCGACCGTGGCAGCAACTTCGTCCGGCCTTCCCTCGTGGAGGCCGAGGCCGCTGAACACTTCCTGGCCACCGTGCCGACCGCCGAGATGGTGAAGTTCGCGAAGAACGGCTCCGACGCCACCACCGCCGCGGTGCGCCTCGCCCGCGCCGCCACGGGGCGCCCGCGCGTGGCCATCTGCGGCGACCATCCGTTCTTCTCCGTCGACGACTGGTTCATCGGTACGACGCCGATGTCCGCCGGCATTCCCGCGGCGACCACCGATCTCACGGTGTCCTTTCCGTACGGGGACCTGGCCGCCACGGAAGAGCTCCTCTCCCGGCACCGGGGCGAGATCGCCTGCCTGATCCTCGAACCGGCCACCACACACACCGAGCCGCCGCACGGCTACCTCACGGGCCTGCGCGAACTGGCCGACCGACACGGCTGCGTACTGGTCTTCGACGAGATGATCACCGGCTTCCGCTGGTCCGAGTCGGGCGCCCAGGGCCTGTACGGCGTGACCCCCGACCTCTCCACGTTCGGCAAGGCGCTGGGCAACGGGTTCGCCGTCTCCGCGCTCGCCGGGCGGCGCGAGCTGATGGAGCGGGGCGGGCTGCGGCACTCCGGCGACCGGGTGTTCCTGCTGTCCACCACGCACGGCGCGGAAACACACTCGCTGGCCGCCGCGATGGCCGTGCAGTCCACTTACGCCGAGGAGGGCATCACCGCCCAACTTCACGCTGTGGGCGAGCGGTTGGCGGCCGGGGTCCGCGAGGCAGCGGCCGGCATGGGCGTCGGCGACCACGTCGTCGTCCGGGGCCGGGCCAGCAACCTGGTCTTCGCCACCCTCGACGCGAACGGGCAGCCCTCGCAGCAGTACCGCACCCTGTTCCTGCGCCGGCTGCTCGCGGGCGGCATCCTTGCCCCGTCGTTCGTGGTGAGCAGCGCGCTCAGCGACGCCGACATCGACCACACCGTGGACGTGGTGGCCCAGGCATGTGCGGTGTACCGGAAGGCACTTGACGCCGGTGATCCCTCCCCTTGGGTGGGCGGGCGGCCGGTGAAGCCGGTGTTCCGCCGCTTGGCGTGAGCTGGTGTGTGAGGTGACGTGATGCGCCGTCAGCGGCGCTTCCGCCGAAGGGCGTCGGCCGCCAGGTCGACCAGCCACGCGATCGCCGGTACGACGGCCAGCGCGGTGCACCAGCCGCCGAGTACGTCGGTCGGGTAGTGCGCGCCCAGGGAGACCTGCGCCCAGCCCATGGCGGCGCCGGTGACCAGCGCCGCTCCGAGCACGAGCAGCATGCCGGCCGCCCGGCCGAGGCCGAGCCGCCCTGCCGCGAGCAGCGCCACCATGAGGGCGAGTGCGGTGAGGAAGGCGGTGTGCCCGCTCGGATAGGACAGGTTGCCGTCGCCGTGGATGGTGCGCCCCACCAGGGGTTTGACCAGTGTCGTCGCCCCCACGGTCACGACGACCCCGGCCACGACGAGCACCGCTGCGCGGGGCCGCCGAAGCAGCAGACAGCCCGTCACGGCAAGCACGAGCAGCATCGCCGCTCCGGCGGGCTCCGCCAAGAAGTCCGTGGCCAGGGCGAGGCCGCGCCATGGCGGCCGCACGCTGTCGTCCGTGGGCTGGATGAACCACCTGTCCACGGAGCCGGACCGACCGTGACCGGCGTACAGGACCCCGAGCGTGACGACCACCAGCGCGGCGAGGACGGCGATGAAACCGAGCGGCGCGCGCAGTGAAGGGGGCAACGACGGGGGCAGCGCCGCGGGCCGATCCAAGCACTCCACCAAGCCCAACGCCCCCTCGCCGTGAGCCACTTGGCCCCCGCCGTAAGCCACTTGGCCCGCGCAGGAGCCACCGTCCGGAGCAGCCGTGCCGTCCGGAGCGGCCCGGAACCGCCAGGCCACTGAGCCACCTTAACGACTACCCGACGCGCTCGATCCGCGCCTCGCGGATGAGGAACTTCCCGGACTCGCGCACCTCCTCGAACGCCGCGTTGTTGAGCAGAACACAGCTGCCCGACGTCGAAGTGACCTCCACCGTGGTGGACTTGGAGTTGTCCAGGTTCGTCACCTTCAGCTGCGTACCGACCGGGAACGCGGCAGCGACGCTGCCACCGCAGAAGCGCCGTCGCCGGCCCGTCACTGCACCAGCACTCGTCGGCCAACGAGCCAACGAGTAACTCGAATTGCTCGCTCCTCGGCCGTGCAAGCTGGGCATCGGGAACGCCTGGACTCGACGACCAGGTGTACAGGCACTGCTCCGCAGGCAGCGCTTCTGACTGCATCGACCGCCGGTTACGTCTTGCATCAGGCCTCGTCGCGCCCTTCCCGCGACGCAAGGTCCCGGCCACGTAACTCCCCTCAGCGCCTACCGGCGCGGCCCGATCCCTGTGGGGCCGAACTGACACGCTGCTGGTGAGCACGGAGTTGGGTTGCGTAAACCAGGACGCCGTTGCCGACGCCATGCGACAGATCACGCCACTTCAGTCCAAACGACGTTGCGTCTGCAACGCGCGATGGGAGAGGATGTTCGATACGCTACGGGGCGTGAGTGATGCGTGCGGCTCCCGTGACTCACAGACGACGAGCGGCGCACACCATAAGTTGGCGACTTACGGGGGTGGACTCATGAAGTTCGACATGGGAGACACGACTCTCGCGGTGCTGGGGAAGAGCACGGTGGGGTCCAGCGACGATCTCGGGACGCTGATCAGTCTGCTGGTCCAGGCGGCGGAGCCGCTGGAGGGCAAGTTCAACGGGGCGGGCAAAGCGACCTTCGACTCGTTCAAGTTGCGGGCGGACGAGATCACTTCGGATCTGAACGGTGCGCTGTCCTCAATTCTGGGCGGCCAGGCGGGCATGGACACCGCGTTCGGCTCCGGTGACCAGGAGCAGTCCGACAACGCCCACCAGAACATGGGCGCGGCCAACTTCGACGGCGCCCGCTTCTCGGCCTGATCCTGCCGACTCGACCTGCACGCACACCCAACACTTCGCACACAGGGGGAACTTCGCCATGGCTGGAACCCAGGACCGCCGCTCCTACGACACCGGCGCCTCGGCCGACGTGCAGGGCGGCCTGCAGATCATCATCGGTCAGCTGGAGCTGGTGCTCGGCGACCGTGACCGCGCGGTGAAGGCCGCGATGGCCGACTACCAGGCCGACGGCGTCTCCGACGACTACCACGGCAAGGAAGTCCGCTGGAACAAGGCGGCCAACGAGGTCCGGGAAATCATCCGCCTCGTGCGCACCACACTGGAGCAGAACGACGGCACCGCACAGTCGACGCTCGCGCGGGCGCGCGCGGCGGTCGACAACATCGGCTGACTGCCCGCCTCCTGGAGAGGCGGTGGGGCGCCCGGCCGAGACCAGCGGTATGGGCGACGGGGATCGGGGATGAAGGGGGCTTGTTGTGACGGCTTGGGACATTGATCCTGCCGGAGTGAGCGGCGTTCTGGAGAAGGCGGGTACGGCCGCCGAAGGGCTCGCCAGCGTTGGTGGGCAGATGCAAAAGACGCTGCCGAGCGCGGCGAAGTCGGCGGGGACTGCTGTCGAAGGCGGGCGCGAGGGAGACGGCACACAGGGACCGGTGGCAGCCGCGCTGGGCGTGTTCTTCACGCAGTGGCAGAAGGACCTGACCTATATCGCCAAGCGCGCCGGGAGTTCATTGAACGGCGCGGGCGAGGCAACCACCGCATACATCAAGGGGGACCTGGACATGGCTGCTGACGCCCAGGCCGCCGCCCTGAAGGAACCCAAGATCGACATGCCCGGTGCGGGCACCGGACAAGGCGGTGGCAAGTGAGCGATGCCAAGCTCATTGACTCCGCAGGAATCCCCCAGTTCACCGGGAACCTGGAACAACTGGAACTGGATGCAACGACCCTGACCGCGGAAGCGATCCTGTTCCGCGTCAATGGCGCGCTGGTCCACTCCAACTTCCAGGGATTGTCCGCCTTCTACCAGGCCCCGGAGGCGGAGGATCTGTTCGCCACCACCGCGCCGGTGGCTACCAAGACGGACGCGTTCGCCGACGACCTGGAGAAGGTGTCGCAAGCGCTGACCACCTACGCGGATGAGGTGCGTCCGCTGGCCGCCAAGCTCAAAAGTCTGCAGACCGAGGCCAGCAGTTTCTACTGCAACGACGTCGCGGGTGACGAAGACTGGCGCGAGGACAAGGACAAGGTCCAGCACAACAACGACCTGTGGCACGACGTGAACACCACCATGGACGCGTTCTGGGCGGCCGAACGCGCCTGCCACAACAAGATCACCGCCCTGGTCGGCGGCATCCAGCTCAAGGCCAGCGACGGCGAGAGCAACTGCGGCACCTACGGCTACAAGGCCGAGGACCTCAACCACGCCGAGTCGACGCCCTGGGGCGCTCCGGTCGAGCGGGAATACACCGGATGGGCGGCCGTCCGCCACAACATCAAGAGCTTTGTGTGGGACGGCTTCATCATTGACGGCGTCGTCGGCACGATCAAGGGCCTGGGCACCCTGGTCGGCACGGACGGCTGGGAGGCCGCAGGTCAGGCCTGGACGGGCCTGGCCAAGCTGGCGACCGGCCTTGCCATCACCCTCAGCCCCGCCGGGGCCGCCTACTGGATGGCCCCCAAGGACAAGCTGCCCTCCTGGCTGCGCGATTCGCGTACGGCGGTCACGGAGACAGGCAAGGCCCTGGTTGCCTACGACCAGTGGGGCAAGAACCCCGCACGTGCCGCCGGGGCGGTCTCTTTCAACGTCATCACCACCGTGGCCACCGGGGGCGCGGGCGCAGCTGCCAAGAGCGGTGCCGCCGCGAAGGCCATCTCGGTCGCGGGCAAGGCCGGCCGTCTGGTCGACCCCATCACCTACATCGGGAAGGCCGGCAAGTTCGGCGCCGTCAAGGTAGGCGACCTCTTCGGCAGCCTCAAGAACCTCAACACCGGGGCATACAACGACGTCCTGTCCGGGCAGGGCAAACTCCAGCCCGACGGCACGATCGTAAAGATCCCCGACCGCGTCGAGGTCCTCCCGGACAACACCCTCAAGTACGTGACGGAGAAGGGCGAGACCCGCTACCTCACCCGCGAGGGCGCACTCCTCGACGAGAACCACAAGGTGATCGTCCAGCACGTCGACCAGGTCAAGGTCCAGAGGGCGGCTCCCGAGCGCACCGGAGGGCAGGCCGAAACACCCGCCGTGCGCGCACCGGTTCGTGAGCCGGCGATGGCCGGTGCCCGCTCCGGAGAGGGGGCGGTCGGGGCCGTCGGCCGGACTGGTAACGATATGCCCGTTACCGGCTCCTCCGGCCACGCTGGAGGCAGGACGAACCAGCTACCCAGCGGCGCGGCAGACGACCTCGGTCGTGGCCCGTCCACCAACCATGAACCTGTGCCGAGCCGGCCGCACGACTCGACGCCCTCTCGCGAAGGCAGCGGCACAGGCGGGACAGCCACTGGGGAGGCCCATGTTGCTGGCCATGGCGCTCGTGGAAACGAAGGGCCCAACGGGGCAGGCGCAGCCAATGACAGCTCGAACGAGCCAGCTCACGGCAGCGGATCAGATGATCCGGATACGACCACGTCACACGACACCCAAACGGATGCCAATGAACCGGACGCATCGGCCGAACCACGTCAAGGCGGTACTGGAAGCGACGTCCCCGACTTCACACGACCAGCGCTCCCGCCTGGCAGAACAGAACTGACTCTGCGCGAGTTGCGCAATCTGCGCCCGAGTAAATATCGGAATGACGCAGCCGAAGACTACCTCCGGGAGATGCTCGACGGCAGCCCGGAAAGGCACTACAGAGTGACGCGGCATGACCACCCGTATTACCCGGTCGAGCGCCCAGGAGGGCGAAAGGTCGATGTTCCTGTGGACCTGCCGGACGGGCGTACGCTGGCTGTTGAGGTGAAGCACTACCTGGAATTCCGGACAGTCACACTCGCAGACGGAACGAAGCAGGTCGTCAACGGCGAGGTACCACTGAACAAGGGGATGATGGAGCAGATCAACAAGGATCTGACGCTGCGGCGGCTAGATCCCGGATATGATCCTCGCTGGGTGTTCACTCACGCGCCCCCCTCACAAGCACTCAGAAATTACCTCATACAGGCAAGAATCGTATTCGTTGAATACGGTCCACCCCCCAAGAAGTCTTAACCACACGGAAGGTGCCAGGAATGGCGAGGGCAGCCGCTCCCGAACCAGACCTCGAACGATGGATCGAGGATTCACGCAATAATATTGTCGGAATCGCAGACATGCTGGGAGTCGCCCCGGACGTCTACGTTGGCGACCCGCTGCAGCTAGTCCCAGCTCTACAGAATTACGTATCCCGTCTTCCTTACCAGGAATTCGAGCCATCAGACTGGGTGACGCTGCTCAGCGACCTGATGTCATACGTATCGGAATTCCTCATCGAGAAACATGGTGCTCGATGGAATGTGGTAGACGACTCTACGGCACCACGCGGCTATCGCTACGTCGTCGAGGCAGAGGGCCGCGACGGACAGTTGCGCACAATTGACCCTTCCGATGTCGTCAGGGAAGAATTCGGGAATCTGCCGATTGAGATCACCCGGATGCTGGCCAGCGCCGAGCTCACACTGCGTTTGACGACGCAAATGGAAGAAGACGAGTAGCATGGACATCTCGCATGAGTGACCTCTACGAACTGCAGCTTGCGCTTAACCTCCCCGCCTCGATTTCCGATCCCGACTTGGCCCTGCTTCGTTGGCACCTGGACGAGCCCCAAGAGACGGCTCCAGTCGATGACTTGCAGGAGGTGCAGGAGTATCCACTACTGTCCTCAACCGGTCCGGCATCACGTATCGGCGGGGCCCTGGTAGGCGAGCTCCAGCACGGCCCGCGCGGGTGGGCATTGACGGTTCGTCAAGAGATTCACCCCGACCAGTTCGGCGAACTTCACTCTCTCCTGACATGGTTGGCTGCGCGGACTACCACTTTCGGGACCATCGGCTATCTCCGCTTTCTTGAGGCAGAAATGCCCGACGTTCTGGTCGCGGATGGTGGAACTGTGAGTCGCTTGACATCGCCCCCTGTGGGTTCCGGCCAATCCGACCTGCTTCCGACTGATTAGTGTTGAGGAACGACCGCTCATCATGCCTCGACCCGGGCCACGGCCTGGGTCTGCCGGAAACTTGTGAGCGATGTAGCGAGGAGTAGGTGGGGTGGCAGCCCAGGATTATGACAGCCAATTGCTGGAGTCGGTGTCTGTTCGACGCCGACGGCTGCGAGATGCCGTGTTGTTCGGGGCGCAGCGGCAGCGACGTTCTGTGGATGAGCGGTTGGGGAAGGTGTTCGCCGGGGTTGTGATCGCCGCGGTGTTGTGTGCCGGGTGTGTGGGGTGGTCCTTCATCTCCCACCGCCTTATCGGAAAGAGCCCGTACGGATCGCCAGTCCCGTCCTCTTCGCCTTCCGCACCGGTGTCCACTCCTTCTCCTCCACCTTCCTCCTCCTCTCAATGATTGGTTCGAACGCGTGATACCTGCGGGACCCACGAGGCGGACAAGCAGTCCGAGTCGTACAGCGCTCAGCCGGGTCACACTCGTTGGCGAGGGGCGGCGGGTGGACCTCGTCCTGCCGTCGCAGGAGCCGATCGGGCGGCTTCTGCCCGACGTCATGCGACTGTTGGACGACCGTGTGGACACGCAGCCGATGCTGCGGCATCTGGTGACGGCCGATGGTTCGGTACTGGCGCAGGACGGGACGCTGGAGTCGGCCGGTGTGCCGGACGGTGCGGTGCTGCGGCTGGTTCGGGTGGAGGATGCTCCGTCTGCGCCGGTGGTGCATGACGTCACCGATGAGGCCGCCGACGACTTGGATGTGCGGGCGTGGCGGTGGCGGCCTGCGGCCCGTCAGGTGGTGTCCGGTACGGCCACGGTCGGATGGGCCGTCGTGGCCGGGGTGTTGGCGCGAGGCGAGTTCTCCGCGTCGGGTGTCGGCACGGTGCTGCTGGCCACCGCTGTCCTTGCGGCTCTCGGCGGAGCCTTGTTCGGGCGTGCCCGGCGGACGAGCCTGGCCGCCACACTGATCGTCGTAACCGGCGTTCTGGGGGTGTTCGGTGCCTGGTCGCTCGGCGATGCGTATGCCTGGTCTGGCGCCTTGCGAATGGCGGGCGTTGCCGGTGCCCTGGTCGTGGCGTTGGCGCTGTCGGGATGGTTCTTGCCACTGGGGCGCGGCGGGCTCGTGGGCGCTGCGGCACTGGCCGGGGGCGCCGTGTGCTGGGAGGCCGCGCTCGCCGTGCAGTCGGGTGGCAGCCCGGGAGTCGAGACAGCTCGTGCCGCGGCGTTGCTGACGGTCGTTTCGGTGGTGGCGCTGGGGTTGTTGCCGCGCCTTGCGATGATGGCGTCCGGGCTGCCGGGATTGGACGACCGGCGCTCCGGTGGGGTGTCGGTGAGCCGCTATCAGGTGTCTTCCGCTCTGGCGGCCACCCATCGTGGCCTGGCGATCGCCACGGTCGTGTCGGGTGCTTCCGCAGCGTTCGCCGGGGTGTTGGTGTTGCGCGTCGTATCTGTGTGGACGGTGCTGCTCGCGGGGGCCGTCGCGGTGGTGCTGGCGTTGCGGGCGCGTGCCTTTCCGCTGACTGCCGAGGTCGTCGCGTTGCTGACGGCCTCGGCGGTCGTCGCCGTACGGCTGGTATGGGTGTGGATGGAACAGTCCGGGGCGGCGGGGCCACTGGCCTTGCTCGTGGCGTTCGCGGTCGTTCCCCTCGTGGTCCTGGTGGTGCAGCCCGCTGAGCACGTGCGGGTACGGCTGCGACGGGCGGGGGATCTGGTGGAGTCGGTGGGGGTAATCGCTCTGTTGCCCCTGACGATCGGGGTGTTCGATGTGTACGGGCGCCTGCTCGACACCTTCGCGTAGGGACGGCGGCCATGGTTGACGGGGACTGGCAGCGAAATGTGCTCCGGGAGCTGGGAACGGCTTCCGCGGAGTCCACTGCCGCGCTGCGTCTTGCCGCCTCGGAATCTCTCGGGGATCCCCGGTCAGCGCCTCAGTCACCGGCACCAGCACCGTCGCAGCGACAGGAGCGGCCAACCCGTGCGGCGCAGGTTCCGGCGCCGGCTCCCCGCGGTGTCCAAGATCCACGGATTGCTGCGCCGGCGCCGGAGGCCGTGCCGACTGTCGATCCACGTCTCGCGCGTGCTCTGGGCACCCCGCAGCACGGGGATTCGGCGGCTCGGCGGACCGGGCGGACTCTGCGTAAACTCACGGCCTCTGCCGGGCAGGAGGTCGCCGAGCAGACGCGGCTGGTCCGTGAGATCCAGCAGCCGGTCACCACGGGCCGGGTGGTCGCTGTCACCTCCATCCGGGGCGGGGTGGGCAAGTCCACCGTCTCCGCGCTGTTGGGACGCACGTTCCAGCACTACCGGCATGATCCGGTGCTCGCCTTGGAGGCCGATGCCGCTCTGGGCACGCTGCCCGTACGGATGGGCGCGGAGTCGGTGCGCTGGGCATGCGGCGACTTGGCAGAGATCCTCTCTCCCTCCATGCAGCTCACCGATATCACCGGCTATCTGGTGCCGGTGCCCGACGGGGGGTGGTTGCTGCCCGCCGGTCAGGGACGGGTCGGGCCCCCGCTGGACGTACGCACCTACCGGACGGTGACGCTGGCGCTGCGCCGGTATTTCGCGGTGACGGTGGTGGACTGCGAGTCGCTGCCGGGCGAGGTGGCGCGGACCGCGATGGACACCGCTCACGCACGCGTGGTGGTCGCCCCGATGACCGCGGAGGGCGTGAACGGCACCCGCATCGTGCTGGACTGGCTGGCCCGTCTGCCGCACTCAGCGCTGGCGACCACGGTGGTGGCGCTGACGGCGAACTCGCCCGATACGACGCTTGATCTGAAGGCGGCCACCGCGCATCTGCGGGAGACCGGGGTGGGTGTGGTGCCGTTGCCCTATGACCGTCACTTGGCCCAGGGCGGCCCCATACACACCGCCATGCTCGGCCAGAGCTCCCGCGATGCCGCGGTTCGGTTGGCCGCCGAGGCGATACAGAGAGCTGTGAGAGTGCGATGACTCAGCATCTTGTCCACCGCCCGGCCCGCTCCACCCGCCCTCTGGCCCCGGCCGAGCCGCGGACCATCGAGCCGCCGCCGAATCTGCCCGAGGGCAAGATGGGCAGTGCGGCGACCGCGCTGCTGCCGATGGCCGGTGTCATGGGATCGGTGGTGATGATGACCGTGATCCGTAACAGCCAGTTCGCCGCCATCGGCGCGATCGTCCTTGTCTTCGCATTGCTGGCCGCGGTGGCTCTGTTCCTGTCGCAGCGGGGCAAGGCCCAGCGAACCCGGCGTACACAGCGAGAGCGGTATCTGGAGTATCTGGAGGAGCAGCGCGAGGAGTTGGGGGCAATAGAGCGCGAGCGGCGGGCGAGAGCCCGTCTGCTGTCTCCGGCGCCGCTGGCGTTGTATGACCTGGTGCGTGATCCGGCCCGGTTGTGGGAACGGCGGCGTGCGGATGCGGACTTCCTGCGCGTGCGAGTGGGTGCCGGAGACGTACCCGTGCAGGACCTGGCGATCGGACAGGACACGGCCGGCGGTGTGCTGACCCCGCCTGATCCGTTCATGCTGAATGAGGCCCGCGCTCTGCAGGCGCGTTTCGCCGTGACGGCGGACTGTCCGCTGACGGTGCCGCTCGACCGGGTCGGGAACGTCAGCATTGTCGGAGAGCGCGAGGCTGTGCTGAATGTGGCCCGTGCGGTGCTGGCCCAGGCTGCCGTCACCCACGCGCCGGACGATGTGGCCATCGCCCTAGGGGTGCCTGGCGACCGGCTTCCCGAGTGGGAGTGGGCGAAGTGGCTGCCTCACGTCCTGGGTGACGAGGTCGGCGAGGGGAACGGTGCCCCTGTTGCAGGCCGGCGGATCGCGCCGGATCTACCTCAGCTGGCCCGGCTCATCGGCCCAGACCTGCGGCGACGAGCGTCGTACGCGGCTGAGGTACGGCGCGGTCTTTCCGGCAAGGACGCGCTGAAGCTCACCGACCGGCTCGTCGTGATCAGCGATGCATACAGAGAGAACGCCGTCGAGCTGCCGCGCCCCGACGCGACGGTCGGGCTGGCCGACATGGGTGTGACGGTGCTGCACCTGCTGGAGCAGCAGGTGCACGAGCCGGATGAGGTGAGCGTGCGGATCACCGTCGACGCCGACCAGGTCACCGTCGAGGACCTGCGCGTCCCCCATCTCCGAGCCGCGCAGGGAACATCGGATGAACTGAGCGTGGCGGGTGCGGAAGGGCTGGCACGCTTGCTGGCCCCGCTGCGGTTGTCGGCGGAATCGGCCACGGAGGGCACGCCGGTCTCCGGGCCGGTGGACTTCCCCGCCCTCCTGGGTATCGATGACCCGGCCGCCCTGGACCTCGACAGGCTGTGGGCGCCACGCGGCGAACGCGACTTCCTGCGCGTGCCCATCGGCCTCAACGACCGCCACGAACCCGTCCTCCTCGACCTCAAGGAGTCCTCCGAACTGGGCATGGGCCCGCACGGCCTGTGCGTCGGCGCAACCGGCTCCGGCAAGAGCGAACTCCTGCGCACCCTCGTCCTGGCCCTGGCCGCCACCCACTCCCCCGAAGACCTCGCCCTCGTCCTGGTCGACTACAAGGGCGGCGCCACCTTCGCCCCCTTCACCGAACTGCCGCATGTCGCAGGTGTCATCACCAATCTGGAGAACCAGGCAGGCCTCGTCGAGCGCGTCCACTCCAGCCTGGCCGGCGAGGTCAAACGCCGCCAGCAGGTCCTCAAGGACGCCGGCAACGTCGCCGACATCGGCCACTACGCCGCCCTGCGCGCCAAGCAGCCCGAACTCGCTCTGGAGGCGCTCCCCCACCTGTTCGTCGTCATCGACGAATTCGGTGAACTCCTCACCGCCAAGCCGGACTTCATCGACCTGTTCCTGTCCATCGGCCGCATCGGCCGCTCGATCGGCGTGCACCTGCTGCTCTCCAGCCAGCGCATCGAGGGCGGCAAGCTCAAGGGTCTGGAGACCTACCTCTCCTATCGCCTGGCTCTGCGTACCTTCTCCGCCGACGAGTCACGCACCGTCCTGGACGCCGTGGACGCCTTCCACCTCCCGCCACTGCCGGGCTTCGGCTACCTCAAAGTCGACACCTCCACCTACGAACGCTTCAAGGCGGGCTACGTCTCCGGTGCCTACCGCGGCCCGGCCCTGCGCGAGCAGACCGACGCCGAACCCCTCGCCTGGACCTACCCCACCTTCAACACAGGCCAGGACCCCACCACCGGCGCGCCCGAAGAACCCGCGATGCGGGAGCGGGAGACCGGCCCGACCGTCCTGACGGCCATGGTCGACCAGCTGTGCACAGCCGCCCCTCCGGTCCGCCGCATCTGGCTGCCGCCACTGCCCGACGCGATCTCGCTCGACGCCGCCGCCGGACCCGTACAGGCCTCTGAGCGCGGCCTGCACCTCGCCACCTCCACCGGCGCCATGCAGATACCCCTGGGCGTCCTCGACGATCCAGCCAAGCAGTGGCAAAAACCCTGGACCCTGGACCTGACCGTCGCCGGCGGACACGCCGCCGTCATCGGCGGCCCGCAGTCCGGCAAGACCACCCTGCTACGTACCCTCGCACTGTCCCTGGCCCTGACCCACACCCCGCACCAGGTCGCCGTCTACGGCCTCGACCTTGTCGGCGGCGGCCTGACCGCACTGTCCGGGCTGCCGCACGTGGGCGGCATCGCGGGCCGGGCCGACCACGAGCGGGCCGCCCGCACCGTCGCCGAGGTCCGCACCCAACTCGCCCTGCGCGAGGAGCTCTTCCGCGAACACGGCATCGACTCGGTCGACCAGCTACGCCACCTGCGCGCCCAGGGCCGGCTGACCGAACTGGGCTCGACCGACATCGTGCTGCTCATCGACGGATTCGGCGCCCTGCGCGACGAGTTCTCCGAGCTCGACGACACCGTCGCCGACCTCCTCAAACGCGGTAGCGGCTACGGCATCCACATCGTGGCGGGCATGCTGCGCTGGAACGACGTACGCATCGCCACCCAGTCGATGTTCGGCACCCGCGTCGAACTGCGCCTGAACGACCCCTCCGACTCCAGCATCGACCGCAAACTCTCCGAGACACTGGCCGCGGACACCCCGGGCCGCATCCTCACCGACGCCAAACTCTTCGCCCACACCGCCCTGCCCCGCATCGACGGCCGGCCGACCATCGGCGACCTCGGCCCGGCCCTACAGGACGCCGCCCAAGCCGTCCGTGCCACCTGGCATGGAGAACTGGCCGCACCCGTCAGGGTCCTGCCCACCGCCCTGCCCGCCGCGAAGCTGCCCTCGGTCACCGCCGAGCCCTCGCGCATCCCGCTCGGCGTCGACCAGGACGCCCTCGCCCCGGCCTTCCTGGACCTGACCGGCCAGGACCAGCACCTGCTGATCCTCGGCGACAACGAATGCGGCAAGACCAATCTGCTGAAACTGATCACCCAGCAACTGATGGACCGCTACGGCGACAAGGACCTGGTCTTCGGCGTCTTCGACCCGCGCCGCGGCCTGCGCGGCGTCGTCCCCGAGCCCTACCGCGGCGGCTACGCCCACAACGCCAAACTCGCCGGCGCCCTGGCCACCGGTATCGCGGGCGAACTGGAAAAGCGCATGCCGGAGACCGCCGACCCGGACGCCATCACCGAGGGACCCTCGTTCACCGGGCCCCGGATCGTGATCCTCGTCGACGACTACGACATCCTCACTACCGCGGGCCAGCAACCCCTGGCACCCTTCCTGCCCTACATCTCCTCCGCCCAGGACATCGGCCTGCACTTCATCGTCACCCGCCGCGTCGCCGGATCCTCCCGCGCCCTGTACGAACCCTTCCTCACCACCCTGCGCGAAACCGGCACCACCGCCCTCCTCATGACCGGCGACCGCACCGAGGGCCAACTCTTCCCCGGCCTCTACGCCTCCACCCAACCCCCAGGACGCGGCACCCTGGTCCGCCGCGGCCGCCGCCACCAGCTCATCCAGACCGCCCTCGCCCACCACAGCGAAGACGCCGAAGCACCGGAAGAGACACGACACCCGTGACCAAGGACGTCATCGCCCTCACCCCTCAGATGCCCGATACCTGGGCTCTCCTGGCAGGCCTGTACGCGGGCGGCCCCGACCTCGACGTGGGAACGGCGCACGAAGGCGCGGTCATCCAGCTCCGTAATCCCGCAGGCCGCCCACTCGTTTCCGTCGAAGCCCCGCTTCTGGTCCACCTCCCGAGTGAAGCCCAGCGCCTGCTGGGCAGCGAAGCCCCCGACCCGGGGGCCCCGTTCTGGTGGACCGAGGCCCGTGCCTCCACCGCCGTCCCCGAAGCCGAACCTCTCGCGGGTTCTCTCTGCGGCCGCCTCACCACCCTCCTCGGCGGCACCACATGGCCTCCCTCCGCGGCCACCACCCAGGTCATCCCCACCCCCGACGACGCGGACAAAGCCGTCACCGCACACCCCGCGCCCGACGGAGCCCTGCCGGCAGTCGACGTACTCACCGACTCCACCGCCGTCGTCATCGCCGATCGCCCCGTCATCCCCCTGACTGCCTGGCTGTCCGACATCCTGCGCGCGACCACCGCATCCGGCCGCGCCCTGCACATCGTCACCCCACACCACGCCCGCCTCAGCCTGCCCCTGCGCACAGCCCTGACCGGCGCCCCCAACCGATGGGTCATCCAACACCCCGACTGCGGCTACTACGACGGCCTCTCCGGCGCCGTGCTGCGCTGGCAGGACGGCACCTTCGCCCCCGCCCTCACCGCCGACGGCCAAGCCACCGTCGCAGCGCCCTTCACCCAGCCCGGAATCGGCACCGAGCGCCAGCTCATCGTCTCCCTGCGCACCCACCACGATGCCGATGAAGACCTCATCCTCGGCCGCCCCCTCGAGACTGCCTGGCACCGCCTCGCCGGCACACCGCCCACCGGCTGGGGCCCAGCTGAACCCATCAATCTCCCCTGGTCCACCCGCCAGTTGACCGAACTGGCCCGAGGGCGCGCCCCCGAACCCACCCACATCCTCGCCATCGGCCACCCCGACCGCCCGGCCATCGCCACCCTCCGCATCTCCCGCACCGCAACTGGCATCGCCCAAGACACCACCCTCGCCCTCGGCTACGGCGAAGACACAGCCCCGCCCCTGGACAGCATCGAGGCCCTCGCGGAAACCCTCATCACCGAGCACGGCCTGACCACCATGCTCACCTCCGTACGCCGCGCCCGCCGAGACCTGACCATCCCCCCGCAATTCGAGGCCCCGCCCATCCCCACCGCGTTCACCCTGGGCCCCTCCGAGGTAAACGACATCGGCCTCTCCCACGCCCGCCGCCCACCGCTCAACCTCCGCCCCACCCAGCTCGGCACCACCAGCCACCCCGCACTCCATTACCCCTTGGGCGACAACACAGACGCCGAAGCCTGGACCACCCTCCAGCAGCTCACCGAACACCTCAAGGCCACTCCAGGGCCGACCAGGTCACCTCGGTGAACCAGGACGAACAACAAACGCCGGACCACCCCAGCCACCACCAACACAGAGAATCGACCATGCCGGAGGAATCCCCTCCGATCCAGAGCCTGCGCACAGCCGTCGCGTCGGCCCCCGCCGACGTACCGCTGCGCGTACACCTCGCCGACATGCTGCTGGACGCAGGGCAACAATGACGCGGCGATCACCGAAGCCGCTGTCGCCCTGCAGCACGCGCCGGCCGATGCGCAGGTACGCAACCTCATGACCAGCGCCATGGGCGCACCTGCCCCGCAGAGCCGGGCGCCCCCTCCCCAGCACCAGCCCCAGAACGGCTTCGACTGGACGGCCGCCGAGGAGGAAGTCGGCGACCTCGTCCCGCCCCGGTTCCTCGAGAGCACGCCGTCCCCGGCCGAGGCGCCGCTGGCCGCCGACGGCAGCGGCGACCTCGACCCCGGCGATGCCGCAGCATGGGAGATGGCGCGCCCGGCACCGTGCGACTCGCCGACGTCGGCGGCATACAGGAAGTCAAGGAACGCCTCGAAACCTCCTTCCTGGCCCCGATGCGCAACCCGGAACTGCGCAAGCTGTACGGCAAGAGCCTGCGCGGCGGACTGCTCCCGTACGGCCCGCCCGGCTGCGGCACGACCCTCATCGCCCGCGCCATCGCCGGGGAGCTAGGCCGTGTCTGGTGGATCAGGTGGTCGTTTTAGTGTGGTGTGAGTGTTCGTGGGGGCCTGAGCGATGGCCATTGGAGACTGATCGAGCCGCTACTACCGGACCGGACGCCTCGTCGGGGCGGGCGGTGGACGGATCACCGGCGGGTCATCGACGCGGTGGCGTTCAAGTACCGCAACAACCTCGCCTGGCGTGACTTGCCGGACGAGTGCCCTCCCTGGCAGACGGTGTTTGACCGGTTCACCCGTTGGGCCCGCGATGGCACCTGGCACCGCGTCCTCGTCGCTTTGCAGGCCCGCGCGGACGCGGATGGCGATCTGGACTGGCTTGTTGGCGTCGATTCCACGGTCGTCCGCGCCCACCAGCACGCCGCCGGTGCCGCGAAAAGGGGGCTCCGGCCGGTGAACCGCACGACCACGCTCTCGGCCGATCCCGCGGCGGACTGAGCACGAAAGTCCACCTGGCCGCCGACGGCCGATGCCGCCCGATCGCTTTCGTAGTCACCGCCGGACAAGCGGGTGACGCACCGCAGTTCGAGCGTGTCATGGCCGCTATCCGTGTCCCGCGCCCAGTCGGTCGACCTCGTGTCCGTCCCGACACCGTGCTCGCCGACCGCGCCTACTCATCTCGGGCGATCCGCGCCCACTTGCGCAGGCGCGGAATCCGCGCGGTCATCCTCGAACCCGCTGACCAGCAGGCCAACCGGAAGCGCCGCGGCCCACGCGGCGGCCGCCCGGTCGCGCTCGATCGTGATGCTTACCGCCTCCGCAACGCTGTCGAACGCTGCATCAACCGGCTCAAGCAATGGCGCGGCATTGCCATGCGTACCGACAAACTCGCCACGAATTATCAGGCCGCACTCCATGTCGCAGCCATCTTCCTCTGGCTAAAACCATGAGGCATCAGTCACCAGCGCCGAGGCCGCCGGCGACAACCAGTTCGCGACTGGTGAACTCGCCGGTGAGCATGGGCATGGCGGCAGCGATCGCTTCCTTGGCCTCGGGCAACCGCAGGGATGCGTCGTGGTGATCCTTAGATTCCCAGACCTCAGTGACCACGATCGTGTCCGGGGCATCGGCGGCCAGGCCCACCACGTAGCTTCTGCAGCCAAGGTCGCGGAGGCTATCGGCTCCGGACAGCAGGATCGCAACCACGTCGTCGCGCTTGCCGGGCTGGGTCTTCATCGAACCGATGTAGCCATAGGCCATGTCATGCCGCCTTCGTCGGAGTTGCTGTTACTCGGCACCATCATGGCCGCCCCTTCAGACGACGCGGCCGGCACCCTGCCGCAACCCCGGAGCACACGACTCACCGATCTATCAGGAGCCGGGAAAGATCCATCAGACACGGCCTAGGCGCGAACTTCCTGTCCGTTGTCCTGCGCCGGAGATTCGTCGGCAGAAGCGGGCGAGGGCGTCGAGGATCTCTTGGGCTGTCTTGGTCCAGATGAACGGCTTGGGTCCTTGACTCGGCCCGCAGCAATCCGAAGTCCGCGCCACGTCGGCTGCGCGAACTCCGTCGGGCCCGAGCGTCGGGCCCGTGAAGGCATCGCCATCGCTCCATCTCCGCGAGGCTGCCCTGCTCCCCGAACGCGTGTACCCGACAGATAACCTCCTCGGACCGTCGGTGACGAGTGGGGAGGCGGTCCGTCACCGATACCCAACGACTCGGTTACCCGGCCGTGGGGCCGCGCGGATCGCCAGGACAGCCCCCGAGAGGAAGGACGAGATGCCGGACGAACCGGAAAGCACCGCGCCGGGGGCTCCAGGGATGGAGAGCACCGGGCCGGAGAGCTCCAAGATGGCCAACTCTGGGCCCGAGACCCCCGAGGTGGATGGGCCCCTACGGCAGGCCCCCGCCCCCCGGCCTTCCCCGCCGGAGCGCCCGGGCCGGATGCGCCGTCTGTCCCGTAGCCGGAGTGGCATCGCTGTCATCGGCGCGCTCGTCGGGGCGCTGCTGGGGTCAGGCGTCATGGCGTGGCGCTCCAATGAACTGCCCTTCGTGGCGCGGGACGTGTGCTGGGGTTCGCTCTCGCCCGATGTCGAGCACGCCCTGTTCTCGGACACGGACGTCCGCAGCCGTGAGCTGCCGCTGCGGCGGGCCACAGAGGACCACATGCACACGGAGTGCAGCATGCAGGGGTTCGGGGACGACGAGTTGGAGTCTGAGGTCACGGCGTCGGTGCGGACGCTGGGCGAGTTGCGGGGCGCACAGGCATGGAGCTGGACCGAGGAGTACCTCTCCTCCCGGATGACGCCGCTCGGCGAGGGGATCACCGGCATGGCTTCCTCCACCCGGGCTTGGGTGGCGCTCCCCGCGAGCTGTGAGGAACGCTCGTACGAGCCGGGCGAGAAGCCGCCGTTGCGGGTGGTCACCCTCGCTTCGGAAGCGGCTGACCCAGAGGGCCAGAACGAGGTCGACGCGCGGCGGGGCCTCGACGCGATGTCCCGCGCGGTCGTGCGGTTGGCCAACGGGGTCATGGAACGATACGGCTGCGACAGCCCGTACTCCGACCCGCCGAAGCTCCGACGCGCCCCGGAGGGCAACGAGCTGCCGGACGTCGACGTCGACCGGCTCTGCGGGATCCAGGGCGTCCGACTGCCCAGGTGGGCTCAGGGGTCCGAGGCGGAGGTCGTAGGCACCACGCCGGGCACGAAGCCAGGCGCGTCTTCTGCGGACGGAATCCGGGCGTGCGACGTGCGGCAGCCCTTCGGCCCGAGCAGGCTCCGGCTGATGACCGTGGCGGACCCGGAGCTGGCCGGCGTTGTCTCCCGGGTGCTCGGAAATCGGGCCACGCGTCTCGGCGGTGACGGGCAGGGCGCCTACGCGGGCGGCCTGAGCGTCTACGCGGCGGACTGCCGGTCCCGGCGGGTCGCGTTCGTGGCGTATGAGCCGGGGAAGGAAAGCGAGTCGCACGACGACAAGTCACTCGCCCTTGCCGTTCTGCCCTCGTACGTCAAGGCGGAGGCGAAGCGCGTCGGCTGCGGCGAGATGAACGTGAAGGTGCCCAGTAACCCCGCGCCGTGAGGGTGGCGGTTCGGAAGGGCAACGTGTGCCACTCGAAAATGCGATTCAGTGGTGCACGCTGCGGCGATGCCGTTCCATCAGGCGGCGTGGTGGTACTCGTTGATCAAGCCCCCCAGGACGGACCGTCGCCGGATCCCGTGGGTCTGGAGGTCGGTCACGGTGGCCGGGGCGGGTGATTCGGGCCTGTCCGGGGGCAGTTGCTGCCGGGATTGGTGGGGGCGGTGCCGGTTGTAGTGCCGGATGTACTGGGCCATTACTGCCACGGCGCGGGCCTCGTTGCAGATCAGGATCCGGTCGAGTACCTCGCGGCGGAGGGTACCCACGACTCTCTCGCAGATCGCGTTGGTGTGGGGCTCGTAAAGTCATCGCTGCAGGTGGGAGCCTACGTGCCAGGCCCTCCGCGATAGCTGGGGTGCTGCGCGTGTGATCATCTCGATGCTGTACCGGGCCACCCGGGCGCTGCTGCCCATCCCCGCGGTCCTGCTGCGCCGGGACACGGCCAAGGACGCCGAACTACTGGTGCTGCAGCACGAAAACTCGGTGTTGCGACGACAACTCAGCGGTCCGGTCCGCTACGAGCCCGCGGACCGGTTCTGGCTGGCCGCGCTGTCGTCGCTGATACCGCGCCGCTGCTGGAGCAGCGTCTTCGCGGTCACACCGGGGACGCTACTGGCCTGGCACCGCAGGCTGATCGCCAAGGAGTGGGACTACTCCGACCGACGCCGACGCACCGGGCGTCCACCCACGGCGGCCCCGCTCAAGAAGCTGGTGTTGCGCCTGGCGCAGGAGAATTCGCGGTGGGGCCACCGGCGGATCCAGGGCGAACTGGCCCAACTGGGGCACCCGATCGCGCCGTCCACGGTCTGGGAGATCCTGCACAAGGCCGGCATCGCCCCCGCCCCTCGCCGCACCGGCCCGAGCTGGCGCGAGTTCCTCACCGCGCAGGCCGAGGGGATCATCGCGGCGGACTTCTTCCACGTCGACACGATCACCGGCAGCCGGCTGTACGCGCTGGCGTTCCTCGAACACGGCACCCGCAGACTCCACATCACCGGCGTCACCGCCCACCCCCCCGTTATGTTTTCCGCGGTCCTGCAAGAGGGCCGCTGGCCTCCGGGCCCGGCATGGCTGGTCCCCCCTGTCGAAGCGATGACCTGGGGGGTGGTGCCACCGGGCCCGAGAGGCGCCGTTGGAGACGCTGATGAGAGGTCCGACTACCGCCCGGCCGAGCGCAATGCCCGGTCCTTCGCAGGCGGCAGGTCTGCATAACGTGGATGCGCGCACGACGCCAACGCCCAGGCCAGCACGCACAACGTCCGTTCGGGAGGACGGTTTGAACGAGTACGACGAGATAGGTGTCTTCCTGGGCCTGGACGTGGGGAAGAGCGCTCACCACGGACACGGACTCACCCCGGCCGGCAAGAAAGTCTTCGACAAGCAACTGCCCAACACCGAACCGAAGCTGCGGCAGGTCTTCGACAAGCTCCGCGAGAAGTTCGGCACCGTCCTGGTCGTCGTGGACCAGCCGGCCTCGATCGGCGCTCTGCCGCTGACAGTGGCCCGCGACACGGGCTGCCAGGTCGCCTACCTGCCGGGCCTTTCGATGCGACGGATCGCTGACCTCTACCCGGGCGAGGCAAAGACCGATGCCCGCGACGCGGCCGTCATCGCGGACGCCGCCCGCACCATGCCGCACACCCTTCGCTCGCTTCAGCTGACCGACGAGATCACCGCCGAGCTCACCGTCCTCGTCGGCTTCGACCAGGACCTGGCGGCCGAGGCCACCCGCACATCCAACCGGATCCGGGGCCTGCTCACCCAGTTCCACCCGTCCCTGGAACGGGTCCTGGGCCCGCGTCTGGATCACCCGGCGGTCACCTGGCTGCTGGAACGCTACGGATCCCCAGCCGCGCTGCGAAGAGCCGGACGCCGCAGGCTGGTTGAGGTGGTCCGGCCCAAAGCCCCGCGCATGGCAAAACGGCTGACCGACGACGTCTTCGATGCACTCGACGAGCAGACCGTCGTGGTCCCGGGCACCGGCACCCTGGACATCGTGATCCCCTCGCTGGCCCGCTCGCTCGGCGCCGTTCACGAGCAACGACGGGCGGCAGAATCCCAGATCGCAGCCCTGCTGGAGGACCACCCTCTTTCCAAGGTCCTGACGTCGCTGCCCGGCGTCGGCGTCAGGACCGCCGCCGCACTGCTGGTCACCGTCGGCGACGGCACCAGCTTCCCCACCGCCGCCCACCTCGCCTCCTACGCCGGCCTCGCCCCCACCACCAAGTCCTCCGGGACCTCGATCCACGGCGAACACGCCCCACGGGGCGGCAACCGGCAGCTCAAACGCGCGATGTTCCTGTCCGCGTTCGCTGCCCTGCACGATCCTGCCTCCCGCACCTATTACGACAAATGCCGGGCCAGAGGAAAAACCCACACCCAAGCGCTCCTCCGCCTCGCCCGACAACGGATCAACGTGCTGTTTGCAATGCTCCGCGACGGCACCTTCTACGAACCCAGAACCCCACGCCTCGCTTGACGAAAGACATAGAGGCACCCCCCCCGCACAATGGGCGACCCAGCAGGCGCGCAATCTCGCCGATGACCTGGGCAGCCGCGTCGAGTCGCTGCGCTTCGTGCTCCGCGACCGCGACAGCAAGTACACCGGCTCCTTCGACGCCGTCTTCGAAGCCGAAGGCATGGACGTGCTACTCAGCGCACCCCAGGCACCGCGCATGAACGCTCACTGCGAGCGAGTGATCGGCACGATCTGCCGCGAGGCGCTCGACCACGTTCTGCTCCTGAACGAGGCCCACGCCCGGCAGGTCCTAGCCGAGTACCAGGACCACTACAACAGACATCGGCCGCACCGATCCCGCGATCAACGACCGCCCGAGGCCCAGGAACAGCCAGCAGTCCTGGATGGTTTCGAGCCCCGCAAGCTCTTGCGCACCCGGATCCTCAGCGGAGCAATCAACGAGTACCGACACGCCGCTTGAACTGCAGCGACGACTTTTCGAGCCCCACAGGCGCCGACGTCATCGCCACCACGCCCGGCGGCCATAGGGTCGTCTTCCAGTGCAAGCACGCCGAAGAGTTCGCGCGGCAACAGAACATCGTCTTGCTCAGCTGGTGGGTACTCGTGCGCTGGGCCACCTGGGGCGAGTCCCTGCTAGACATCTCGAACTCGAAGAAACCGGTGAGCTGGCGGCGTGATCGTGCCACCACCCCGCAAGTCCACTTTCAGCCTTCGTCTTCCGCCAATCTGCGGCTTCAGGGTGGATGCTGCCGCGTCACGCGTCACGGACGACGGACCTCCTGCGGCAGCGCTCAATGAGGTCGCGCCAGGAGACTCACCCGAACCAAAAAGTCCAGGTCAACTGGCCTTTTTTGCTGGCTCCAAAACAGCTACACACTCCACGTGCGAGGTCATCGGGAACAGGTCGATCGGAGCCCAGTGATTGGTCCCTAACGGACTCAAGTTCGAGGCCCGACCCCATGACGAGTATTCGGACAAGGGGGCGAACAACGCGACCCCTTGCCTCCTCCACCAGGCCGGGCAGCGGAGATGCTCCCTGGGAGCGACCGGATCGGGTGACCAGCCGTCGACCGCCGGTTGACGTCGCTCCCAGACTCCCGCTCCCAGGGAGCCGCTACCCGCTCCCGGAATTGCTCCCAAAAACGAAGTAGGGACCATCCGAAGATGACCCCTACCTGCGACGTTTCCGTCGGGACGACAGGATTTGAACCTGCGACCCCTTGACCCCCAGTCAAGTGCGCTACCAAGCTGCGCCACGTCCCGGTGCGCGTGTCCCGCGGTGTTCTGCGTGATCGCGCAGACAGAACTTTACCCCACGTTCGGTAGTGGTCCTCGCCCCCCGCCGGACGCCTGGCGAGGGACAATCGCCGTATGAGCACCGCACCTCGACCCGATGACCGTGATGACCGTGGCCGTGACCGTGACACCGAAGGGCGGGCCCGTAACGCGCGGCCGCGTGACGGTCTCGGGCGGCCTTTGCCGTACGGCACCGAAGGCGTGGAACGGCAGCCCGAAGGGGTCACGCGTACCCCCGAGGAGACCGTCACGCAGGCGCAGGCGCTGCTCGACGCCGGTCGCCCCTTCCACGCGCACGAGGTCTTCGAGGATGCCTGGAAGTCGGGGCCCGAGGACGAGCGTGACCTGTGGAAGGGGCTCGCGCAGCTGGCCGTTGGGCTGACCCACTCCGCCCGCGGCAACCTCACGGGCGGGGCGCGGCTGCTGCTCAGGGGGGCGGGCGCGATCGGCGCGGCGAAGCGGGGCGAGCGGCCGTACGGGATCGACGTGGACGGACTTGTGTCGTGGGCACAGCAGGTGGCGGAGTCCCTGGAGGAGGGGGACGGGCGGACGGTGGACGCGGCGGAGCACGCACCACGGCTGCGCGGCGCCGACGGCGTCTGACGCGCCCGATGCGGTGCCTGTGGCCGCGCCTGACGCGCCCGATGCCGAGCCGGTGACCCCGCCTGACGGACCTGACGCGGAGACGGCGCGCGTCTGACGAACCTGACGCAGACCGGCGGAGCCCGGCGGAGCCCGGCGGAGCGTGAAGGGCCCTGGTCGAGCCGACATGACCGACCGCTCCGATCGGCGGGGCACGACCGGCCGCGCGTGACGCCGCAAGGCCGAACCTCACAGCCGCCCCGGGCACAACAGCACCGCCCACGCGGCGGCGCGACCCGCCCGCCCCCGTAACCCGTCCGTACGGCAGACTCTCGGCGTGCGAAAGATTCATGTCATCGGCATCGGCGCGGGCGACCCCGACCAGTTGACCCTGCAGGCCGTCAAGGCCCTGAAGAGCACCGACGTGTTCTTCATCCTCGACAAGGGCGGGGAGAAGGACGACCTCGTCCAGCTACGGCGTGATCTCCTCGACGTGCACCGCGCCGACGGCGCCTACCGTGTGGTCGAGGCCCGCGACCCCGCACGCGACCGCAAGGCGGGCGGCGCGGACTACTCCCCCGCCGTCGGGGACTGGCGCAGCCGCCGTGCGGACATCTATGCGCGGCTGATCGCCGATGAGCTGGGAGCGGACGAGTGCGGCGCGTTCCTGGTGTGGGGCGACCCCGCGCTGTACGACAGCACGCTCGGGATCCTGGAGGAGGTCCTCGACCGGGGCGAGCTGACCTTCTCGTACGACGTCGTGCCGGGCATCAGCAGTGTCTCCTCGCTCGCCGCCAGGCACCGCACCGGTCTGAACCGCGTCGCGCGCCCCGTGCAGATCACCACCGGGCGCCGCCTCGCCGACGGCGGCTTTCCCGAGGGTGTCGATGATGTCGTGGTCATGCTCGATGCCCAGCAGGCGTTCCGGCAGTACCAAGGGGCGCAGGGCGGTGAGATGTACATCTACTGGGGTGCCTACATCGGGACCGCCGACGAGATCCTCGTCTCCGGGCCGCTCGACGAAGCCGGTCCCCGTATCGAGACCCTCCGGGCCGAGGCGCGCGAGCGCAAGGGGTGGATCATGGACACGTATCTGCTGCGCCGCAACCTGGACTGAGCGAACGGGCGCGTGGCCCGCGGGGCCGCCGTCACCGGACCGGACCGGCCCCGCATGCACACGCCCATGCGCGGTGTGAGGGTGACGGGGTGACCACCACCGCCGAGCCCGCCGCCGAGGCCCCTGCCCAGGGGCCGCCCGTCCTGGACAAGCGCCGCCGCAACATCGTCTTCGTGACGATCATGCTGGGGATGCTGCTCGCCGCACTCGACCAGACCATCGTGGGCACCGCGCTGCCCACGATCGTGGCGGATCTGGGCGGCGCCGAGCACATGTCGTGGGTCGTGACGTCGTATCTGCTCGCCGAGACCGTCGCCACGGTCCTGGTCGGCAAGTTCGGCGACCTGTTCGGGCGCAAGATCGTCTTCCAGGTCTCGGCGATCGTCTTCATCACCGGCTCGTTCCTGTGCGGCCTGTCGACGAACATGACGCTGCTCATCGCCTGGCGCGCGCTGCAGGGCATCGGCGCGGGCGGGCTCATGGTGACCTCGATGGCGTTGATCGCCGACGTGATCCCGCTGCGCGAGCGCGGGAAGTACCAGGGTGCGATCGGTGCCGTCTTCGGGGTCGCCACCGTCATCGGGCCGCTCCTCGGCGGGCTCTTCACCGACCATCTGACCTGGCGCTGGGCCTTTTACGTCAACGTGCCCATCGCGATCATCGTGGTGATCGCCGCGGCGCGGAACATCCCCGTCGTGAAGTCGGCGGTGCGTCCCGTCATCGACTACCTCGGCATCGCGCTCGTCGCGATCGGAGCCAGCGCCCTGATCCTGGCGACGAGTTGGGGCGGCAACCAGTACGCGTGGGGTTCGGGCACCATCATCGCGCTGTTCGTGGGCGGCGCGATCGCGCTCGCGCTGTTCTGTGTGGTCGAGACGCGCGCCGCCGAACCGATGCTGCCGATGCGGCTCTTCGCCAACCCCGTCTTCACGGTCTGCTCGGTCCTCAGCTTCATCGTCGGCTTCGCGATGCTGGGCGCGATGACGTTCCTGCCCACCTATCTGCAGTACGTCGACGGGGACTCGGCCACGATCTCGGGCGTGCGGACACTGCCCATGGTGATCGGGCTGCTCATCGCGTCGATCTTCAGCGGCAATGTGGTCAGCAAGACCGGGATCTATCGGATCTTCCCCATCATCGGCGCCCTGGTGATGGCTCTCGGGCTCTATCTGCTCTCGCTCATGGGCAGCGAGACGAGCACCTGGCTGGAATCGCTGTACATGTTCGTCCTCGGCACCGGCATCGGGCTCTGCATGCAGGTCCTGACCATCGCCGTGCAGAACACCGTCGTCTACTCGGATCTGGGCACGGCGACCTCCGGCGTCACCTTCTTCCGTACGCTCGGCAGCTCCTTCGGCACCGCCGTGTTCGGCACCATCTACGCCAACACGCTGAAGCCGAACCTGGAGGACGGGGTCGCCGCGGCGGCGCGGGCCGGGGCCGCCGACCCCGCCGTGGTGGCCAAGGCGGCGCAGAGTCCGCAGGGGCTGCACGATCTTCCCGCGGAGGCGGCCGCGCCCATCATCAAGGCGTACGCCGACACGCTGCACACCGTGTTCCTTTGGACGGTGCCCGTGGCGCTGCTCGGGTTCCTCGTCGCTCTCTTCCTCAAGCAGGTGCGGCTGCGGGACAGCGCGCGGATGAGTTCGTCGGACATGGGCGAGGGGTTCGCGTCGCCCACGTCGAGCGGCAGCTCGGACCAGGTGCTCGAGCTGACGGTCGGCAACATCATCCGCGCCACCGGCATGGACACCGCCCGCCGCGTCATCCGCGACTCCGACACCCGGCTCGATGTCGCGGGCGCGTGGGCCGTCATGCAGGTCACGCTCTTCGACCGGATGGTCGGGCACTCGAATCTGAGCCTGATCGCCGCCCGGCGTCACCTGCCGGCCGAAGTCCTGGTGCCGGTCTTCGACCGCATGGTCGAGGAGGGCTTCCTGACGCGCACCGGGATGCTCTTCTCGCACACCCCCGCCGGTGAACGCGAGGCCGACGTGATCGGCAGGGCGTGGGCCAAGTGGCTGGGCGAGCAGGTGGAGAAGGACAGCGGCCGCCCCGCCGACCAGGACCTCGTCAAGGCGGTCGACGCGATCGCGAAGCGGCTGCTCGTGGAGGACCTGGAGCACGGCCTGGCCCCCGAGGCGAGGCGGCCGGTCCCGGTGCCGTCGGGCAAGGCCTGACGAGGCCGGGTGCCCGGGCTGGTTCGTAGGTCTTGGCTCAGCGCAACGCGGCGACAGGGGCAGGTCCAGCCGACGGCCCCACCCCAAGTCACCTACGGTCTCACCGAGTTCGGCCGGGCGGTCGGCGGGCCGCTGAGGGAACGTGACCGAGGTGACGCGCCAGGTAGGACAGGACGCTCTCCTCGTCCGGCAGCACCGTCGCCCCCTCCGGTGGCCGCGGGCGCCGCACGATCACCACGGGCACCGACAGCGCACGGGCGGCGGTGAGTTTGGCCGCCGTGGCGGCGGCCCCGCTGTCCTTGGTCACCAGGACGTCGATGCGGTGCTCGCGCAGCAGCGCCGTCTCGCCCTCGACGGTGTAGGGCCCGCGGTCGATGAGCACCTCGGTGTGGCGGGGCAGGGGCGGCTGCGGCGGCTCCACGGAGCGTACGAGGAAGTGGAGTTCCGCCAGGTCCGGGACGGCGTGCGCGTCCGCGAAGGTGGCGAGGCCGAGACGGCCCGTGGTCAGGAACACGCGGCGGCCGAGCGCGGGCAGCAGCGCCGCCGCGTCGGCGAGCGAGGCTGCTTCGTGCCAGGGATCGCCGGGCTCGGGCCGCCAGCCCGGCCTGCGCAGCATGACGGACGGCACGCCGGTGGCCGCCGCGGCCAGGGCCGCGTGCTCGCTGATGGTGGCGGCGAAGGGGTGGGTGGCGTCCACGACGGCGTCCACCTCGTGGTCCCGCAGCCAGGCGGCGAGGCCATCCACGCCACCGAATCCCCCGATGCGTACGTCCCCTTCGAGCGCGGCCGGGCGGGCGACGCGCCCCGCGAGGGACGTGGTCACCCGGACGCCGGGGCGGGCGGCGAGGGCGGCGGCGAGCCGGCGGGCTTCGGTGGTTCCGCCGAGGACGAGCACATGCATGACCCTGAGGCTACGCGGCGGCGTGCGGCCGGGTTCGAGCAGTTCAGCGCAGCAGCAGCTGGAGGCCGCCGAGCACCGTGGCCCCGATCACCAGCTGCTCGAAGAGACGCTGGTTGATCCGGTGCACGGCCGCCCTGCCGATGAGGGCGCCCGGGATCACGAAGAGCACGAGCGCCGCGTCAAGCAGCAGCGAGCGCGCGTCGATCAGGCCGAGGCCCACGCTGAACGGCACCTTGGAGGTGTTGACGATGAGGAAGAACCACGCCGACGTCCCCAGGAAGCCGAGTTTCCGGAAGCCCGCGGAGAGCAGATACATCGACATGACCGGGCCGCCCGCGTTGGCGACCATGGTGGTGAAGCCGCCGAGCACGCCGTAGGAGGGGGCCTTGAGCCGGGAGCCGCGCGAGGGTTCTGCCTCGTCGTCCGCCTCGTCCTCGCCGGCCGGGGCCCTGCGGCGCCACAGCGTGACCGCCGCCATCAGCAGCAGGATCGCCCCGATCGACGTACGGACGGCGGCGTCGTCGGCCCACATCAGGAAGACCGTGCCGACGGCCACGCCACCGGCGACGGCCGGGAACAGCCGCCACAGGGTGGGCCAGTGGGCGTGTCCGCGGTAGGTGAGGACGGCCAGGACGTCGCCCGCGATGAGGATGGGCAGCAGGACACCCGTCGACTCCCGGGCGGGCAGGACGGCGGCGAAGACCGCCAGGCTGACCGTGTTGGCTCCGCTGACGGCGGTCTTGGAGAAGCCGACGAGCACCGCTGCCGCGGCGAGCGCGGCGAATTCCCAGAGAGATATATCCATGCCGGGGCGGAACCTACGCCCCGCTGTAGGTGACGCGCAGCTCCCGCTTGAGGACCTTCATGCTGGGGCCGAGGGGCAGCTCGCCGGTGAACTCGACGCGGCGCGGGTACTTGTGGCGGCCCAGGTGCTCCTTGGACCACTCGGTGATCTGTCCGGCGTCGGGCGCGGAGCCGGGCGCCGCGACGACGACGGCGCAGATCTCCTCGCCGTGCACGTCGTCGGGCAGACCGATCACGGCGACCTGTGCGACGTCCGGGTGGCGCATGAGCACTTCCTCGACCTCCCGCGGGTAGACGTTGAAGCCGCCGCGGATGATGACGTCCTTCTTGCGGTCGACGATGGCCAGGAAGCCGTCGGCGTCCTTGGTCCCGAGGTCACCGGTGCGGAACCAGCCGTCGACGACGGCCTCGGCGGTCGCCTCCGGGCGCCCCAGGTAGCCGGAGAAGACGTTGTGGCCACGGACCACGACCTCACCGAGCTCCCCCGTCGGCAGCAGTTCGATCCGTCCCTCGACGTCGGCGCGGGCGATCTCCACGTCGACGCCCCACAGCGGGTGGCCGATGCTGCCCGCCTTGGTGCCGAAGACGGGCTGGTTCACGGAGGCGGTCGGCGAGGTCTCGGAGAGCCCGTACCCCTCGTAGACCGGTACGCCGAAGGCCTGCTCGAAGCGTTCCAGTACGGCGACGGGCAGCGAGGCGCCGCCGGAGACCGCGAGCCGCAGCTCGGGAAGCTGGGCCGCCGTGGCAGCGGCGGCCACGAGGTTCACGTACATCGTCGGCACCCCGTGGAAGGTGTTGACGCCCTCCGCCGCCATCAGTTCGACGGCCCGGGCGGCGTCGAAGCGCGGCAGCAGGACGAGCGTGGCGCCCGCGCGCCAGGTCGCGTTCATCGAGACGGTCTGGCCGAACGCGTGGAAGAGGGGGAGCGCGCCGAGCGCGATGTCGTCCTGGCGCACGTCGTGGGCGTCGAAGGCGCAGACGGTCGCGTTCATGACGAGGTTGAGGTGGCTGAGCACGGCGCCCTTGGGGACGCCGGTGGTGCCGCTGGTGTAGAAGACGACGGCGGGGTCGTCGGCCTCGCGCGAGACATAGCTCGGGAGTGGCTCGGCCGCGCCCGCGAGGGTTTCCAGCTCACCGTCCCCGCCGAGGGTCAGCATCCGTACGCCGGTGGCGGCGGCAGCGGCCTTGCCCGTCCCGGCCTGCGCGGGGTGGCACAGCAGCAGGGTGGCGCCGCTGTCGCGCAGCACGTGCTCGACCTCCTCCGCGGAGAGCAGGAGGTGTACGGGGACGACGACGCCACCCGCGGCGAGGATCGCGTAGTAGGCGCGCGGGAACTCGGCGGTGTTGGGCGCCATCAGGGCCACGCGGTCCCCCGGCCGGACTCCTAGCCCTACGAGTGCGGCGGCCTGCGCACGGGCCTGATCCCACAACTCACCGAAGGTGAGCCGCAGTTCACCCTCGACCAGGGCGGTGCGGCCCGGCCGGCGACGGGCGGGCTCGGCGAGGATCGCGGCGAGGGACAGCGTGGCCATGGGTGGTGCTCCGTTTCCTTGCGTTCCGTGCAGCCTTGAGCGTTGTTCCGTGCAGCGTTGCGGGAGGGGGTTCAGCCGCGCTCGACGAGCAGGGCGCTGCCCTGGCCGACGCCCACGCACATCGTGGCGAGGCCGCGGGCCGCGCCGGTGCGGCGCATGCGGTGCAGCAGCGTGGTCAGGATGCGCGCGCCGGAGCAGCCGAGGGGGTGGCCGATGGCGATGGCGCCGCCGGTGGGGTTCACCAGCTCCGGGTCGATGCCCAGGGCGTCGACGCAGGCGAGTGCCTGGGCCGCGAACGCCTCGTTGAACTCGGCCTCCTGGACGTCGCCGATGGACCAGCCGACGCGGGCGAGTGCCTTCTGGGTGGCGGGGACGGGCCCGATGCCCATCACGTCCGGATGCACACCGGCGGAGGCGCCCGCGACGTACCGCCCGAGGGATTCGAGCCCGAGGTCGTTGAGGGCTTCCTCGCTGACCAGGAGGAGTCCGGCCGCGCCGTCGTTCATCGGCGACGCGTTGCCCGCGGTGACGGTGCCGCCCTTGCGGAAGACGGGACGCAGGCCGCTGAGCTTCTCGTACGAGGTGTCCTCACGAATGCATTCGTCGAGCTCGACGAGGGTGCCGTCGGGCAGCGCGACGGGAAGGATCTCGGCGTCGAAGTGGCCGTTCTTGCGGGCCTCCGTGGCCTTCTGGTGGCTGCGGAGGGCGAAGGTGTCCTGGCGTTCGCGGGAGATGTCGTGGCGCTCGGCGACTTCCTCGGCGGTCTCGCCCATGGCGAGGACGCCGTGCAGGTCCTTCATGGCGGGGTTGACCAGGCGCCACCCGAGCCGGGTGTCGGCGGTCTCCATCTTGTGCGGCAGCGCTTCGTCGGGGCGGGGCAGCACGAAGGGGGCGCGGCTCATCGACTCGGAGCCGCCCGCGAGGACGACGTCGGCCTCGCCGGATGCGATGGTGCGGGCGGCGGCGGTGACGGCTTCCATCCCGGAGGCACAGAGACGGTTCACGGTGGCGCCGGGCACGGATTCCGGGAGACCGGCGAGGAGGGCGGCCATGCGGGCCACGTTGCGGTTGTCCTCGCCCGCCTGGTTGGCGGCGCCCCAGTAGATGTCGTCGATCCGGGCGGGGTCCAGCTCGGGTGTGCCCGCGAGGAGGCCGCGTACGACGGTCGCGGCGAGGTCGTCCGGGCGTGCGGAGGAGAGGGCGCCGCGGAGTTTCCCGATGGGGGTGCGGCGGGCTGCGGCGAAGTGGACTGGGCGCACGATACGGCTCCGGATCGTTTGCGGGATCACTACGTGACGGCTCGAAGTAAATTAGCACTGCTAGTTTCGGAGTCTACGGGTAGCGGGCTGGATTACCAGCCCGTCCGGCGTTTGAGGACGAACACGGCGAAGCCGGTGATCGACGGCGACCAAGGCCCTCGCGCAGCGAGTTTTCGGGAAGGGGCGGGGTTGGGGACCGAGAAAGCCCTAGCCGACCGCCACCCGCACCGGCCCCCCACCCGCGTCCACCTTCCCGACCCAACCCCCCGAGAGGTACAACCCCCGGTTGGCAAGGACCGCCCCCAGTACCCGCTGCCGGTACAGGAACCGCCCGTCCTGCCTCACCACCAGAACAGGGCAGACCAGAGCCTCTGCCGTCCGCAGGATGAACCGACCTCCCGAAGCGCCCGGCACGAGCCGGTTCGGAGCCACCCACCGCAGGGGGGCATCCGCCACCACCGGCACCGCACCACACGGCCACCCCACACCGCCAAGATGCCCTCGCACCGCGCGAGCGACCCGCACCCCCTCCCCCGCAGCCACCCGCGCCGGCTCCACCGCGTGCACCCCGCTGCCCACCGCGAAGACGCCCGGGGACGCCGTGCGGAACGACATGTCCACCGCCGGGCCCCTCGTCCCGGCATCGAGGAGCACGCCTCCGCGCCGCGCCAGCTCGTGGTCAGGAACGAAGTCCCCGGTGAACACCACCGTGTCGCAGGACAGCACGCGCTCCCGGCCGTCGCGCCGCCGCAGCCGCACCCCCGACAGCCGTTCGCGCCCCAGGAGTTCGGCCACCGAGACCCCGGTGAGGAGCGGCACCCGAGCCGCGGCGGCCCGGCCCCGGCTCACCTGGGCCCGCGCCTCCTCCGTGACGAGCGCGGCGACATCGACGCCCGCGCGGCGCAGCGCGGACCGCGCCGCGTAGCTCACCGGCTCCGCCCCCACGACGACCGCCCTGGTGCCGATCTCCTGCCGGTAGACGTGGACCGCCTGCTGCAACTCCCCCGTGGTGAACACCCCCGCCGGGCGCGACCCCGGCACGAGCCGCGCCGTCCGGGGCCGTTCGCGCGCGCCCGTGGCCAGGACCACGGCACGCGCGGTGATCCGCTCCAGGCCGTGCGGCCCCGTCGTGTCCACGGAGAGGGGACCCGACCAGCCGGTGGCGCTCACCCCGGCCCGCACGGCTGCTCCGGCACCGAGCGCGGCCTCGACGAGGTCCTCCGCGTACCGCGGTCCCGTCGCCGCTCCCCACCGCCCGAATCCGCCGTGGTGACAGTGGCGTGGCACCCCGCCCGCCCGCGCCTCCCGCTCCAGGACCTCCACCGTGGCCGCGCCCGAACCGGCGAGGCTCGCGGCCGCGGCGAGTCCCGCGGGGCCCGCGCCGACCACGAGGACGTCCACACTCCGCTGCCGCCTCATCGCGCCGCCCCCGACTCGCCCCAGCCGTCGAAGAGTTCGCGTACCGCCGCTCCGCAGTAGAACCCCTGGCAGCGCCCACCGCGCGCCCGCGTCCGGCGCCGCAGGCCGTCCAGCGATCCGGGTGGGACCGTGCTGATGAGGGCGTCCCTGATCTCTCCTCGGGTCACGCGCTCGCAGTGACAGACGATGCTGCCGTACGCGGGGTCGGTCGCGATGAGGTCGGCGCGCTGGTAGGGGCGGGGGAACGCCTCGCCGAGGTTCGGCATGCTCACCGGATCCAGGTTTCCGCCCACCGTCAGGTCGAGGTCGGGGCCCGCGGCGTCGGCGAGCAGGCCGACGACGTACTCCGCGATCGCCATCGACGCGGTGAGGCCCGTGGACCGGATGCCGCCGACGGTGATGTACCGCTCTTCCGGTGCACTGTGGATCTGGTAGTCGTCGTACTCGGTGGCCGCACGCAGCCCGGCATAGACCGCGGTGACCTCCTCGTCCAGCAACGCGGGCAGGATGCGCCGGCCCTTGGCGCGCAGGTCGGCAAGGCCGTCATGGGTCGTATGCGTCGCGCCCTTGTCGTCCAACTCCTCCGCGGTGGGGCCGAGAAGGACGTTCCCGTACACGGTCGGCGCCACGAGGACGCCTTTGCCGAGCGCCGTCGGTACGGGCAGGAGAATGTGGCTGACCAGGTCACGGGCGAGCTTGTCGAAGACGATGAGCTGGCCGCGGCGCGGGGTCACCGTGAACTCGCCGCGGCCGAGCAGCCGCCGGTCGAGCGCGTCGGCGTGCAGACCCGCGGCGTTGATGAGGTAGCGGGTGCGTACGACCCCGCGGGGGGTGCTCAGTTCGTGACACTGGGCGTCAGCTCCGGGTGCCGAACTCACCTTTTGCACCTCGCTGTTGAGGTGCAGGTCCACTCCCCCGCGCACGGCTTGGGTGGCGTACGCGAGTGTCGTCGTCCAGGGGCAGATGATGGACTCGCCGGGGACGTCGAGCGCGCCCAGGGCTCCCTCCCCCAGGTGTGGCTCGCGGGCGCGCACCTCGTCGGCTCCGATGATGCGGGCGTCGTCGTAGCCGTTGCGTTCCGCCTTCTCCAAAAGGCCCGGCAACGCGCTCAGTTGTTCCTCGTTCCAGGCGACGAGAAGCGCGCCGACCGGTTCGACGGGGATGCCCGACTCGGCGGCGTACGCGGCGAGGAGACGACTGCCCTCGCGTACGAGGCGGGCTTCCAGGGAGCCCGGCACGGCGTCGAAACCGGTGTGCAGGATCGCGGTGTTGGCCTTCGACGTGCCGTTTCCCACGTCGCCGGAGGCTTCCACCAGGGCGACGCGGAGCCGGTGGTGTCCGGCCAGCTCCCGGGCGATGGCCGAGCCGACCACCCCGGCGCCGACGACGGTCACGTCGTAGGGCTCGGCCGGCAGCGGGCCCTTGGTGGTGACGCTCATGACGACGGGGCTGGCGCGCGGTCGAGGAGCGCGCCGACCGCCGAGCGGAAGCCACCGAGGCGCTCGGCGGCCTGCGTGGCGTCGATCTTCGGCTCGTACACGGCGGCGGGCCGCCACCGGGGGACGGCGTCCCGCACCGTGAGCTTCGGGTCGAGGCCCATGCGGGCGACGACGCCCACGCCGAGGGCGGTCGCATCGGGCAACGCCGACACCTCCACCGGGATCTGCAACAGATCGGCCTGGGTCTGCATCAAAAGGGCCGAGCGGGTCAGGCCGCCGTCGACGCGCAGGCCGGTCAGCGGCTCGCCCAGGTCGGCGGCCACGGCGTCGGCGAGGGAGGCCACCTGGGCGGCGACCCCCTCGCACAGGGCGCGGACCAGATGCCCCGGGGCCGTGTCGAGGCCGAGTCCGGTGATCGAGCCGCGCAGGTCACCCCGCCACCAGGGCGCCGCGAGCCCGGCGAGCGCGGGTACGAACGTGACGCCGCCCGCGTCCGGCACCGACGAGCCCACCGGGTCGAGGTCCGCCGCCCCTTCGATCACGCCGAGGTCGGTGAGCCAGCGGACGGCGGACGCGGCCGTGTAGACCTGACCGTCAAGGCAGTAGCTGCTCTTTCCCGCCAGGCGCCAGGCGACGCAGCTGACCAGCCCGGAGTCACCGCGCCGCGGCCGGGAGCCGGTGTGGGCGAGCAGGAACGCGCCGGTGCCGTAGGTGCACTTGGCGGTGCCCGGCTCGGTCACGTCCTGGGCGAGCAGCGCGGCCTGCTGGTCGACGAGGAGGCCGGTCAGCGGGAGTTCGGGGCCGAAGGCCTTCGTGGTGCCGACCTGGCCTGCCGCGTCGACGACTCGGGGCAGCCGCTCGTCGGCCAAGCCGAAGACATCAAGGGCGCGCGGCGACCACACGACGTCGTCCAGATCGAGGAGTTGGGTGCGTCCCGCGGTCGCCGCGTCGGTGACGAACGCGCCGGTGAGCCGGTGGATCAACCAGGCGTCGCTGGTGGTGACGACGCCTTCCCTGGTGAGGTGGCGGCGTATCCACGCCATCTTGGGCGCGGCGAAATAGGGGTCGAGGGGGAGCCCGGACAGCTGCATCAACTCCGCTGCGTACACGTCGAGTTCCGTGCACAATGCCTCCGAGCGCCGGTCCTGCCACACGAGCGCGTCGGCCAGCGGGCGGCCCGAAGCGGGGTCCCAGGCGAGCACCGTCTCCCCCTGGTTGGCGAGACCGACCGCGGCGACCGGTTCTCCGGCGTCCGTCAGGGCGCGGCGTCCCGCGTCGACGACCGAGGTGAGCAGCGCCGCCGGATCGACCTCCACCCGCCCTCCGGGCAGGTGGCGCGGCCGTACGGAGGCGGCGGCGGAACCGATCACGCCGCGTTCCGGACAGAGGACGAGAGCCTTCGTGCCGGAGGTGCCCTGATCGATGGCGAGGACAGCCTCGCCGCGCGGTCCTCTGCCGTTGGTGATCACCGCGGAAGCCTGCTACAGCGTCCGGGAAGGCGTCAAGAGCCCCTCGGCGGGACGACCGGCACCTGACTTCCTCCCAAATCGCCAACCGGCGCGCCGTGTTGAACGCAAAGCGATCTCAAAAGATCCAAGAACCGTCCTTTGAGCGGAAGTTACAGATCTACACTGACCGCCGAACAACATCACTACGCCATATGCCAGTTCACGCCCCTGCCCGCCACACCCTCTTCCCCCACAGAGGATTCATGCCCACTCCGTCAGGCCGCCCCGTGTACCACCCGGCGGGCCACGACGAACAGTTGCGCGCCGTGCTCCAGGACCTCAAGGCGGGTCGCTGGGTGTCGGCGCGCAACCTGCTCGACTCGACACCCGACTGGGGGCTGTGGACACAACGCACGCAGATCCTGGCCGCCGCCGTCGCCGGCTCCGACGTCGTCAGGACCTGGCAGGCCGAGGAACCGGACAGCGCCGCGGCAGCCGTTCTGCACACCAGGGTCCTCGTCGAGCGGACCCTGCGCGCCCATCGCGGCGGACACCGTCACACCAACGAGCTGTGGCGCGAGGCGGCAGCGGCATGCGGAGCCACGATCGACGCCTCGCCCGAGGACCCCGTGCCGTGGGTCTGTCTGCTCGCCCTGGCGCAGCTCGACAAGGGACAGCGGTGGGACGAACACCGAGTGCCCGCCCCCGAGCCGATGCTGTTCCCCGGCCCCTGGCATCTGCTCGCCGAGGCCGACAAGCGCGACCCGGGCAACCGCGAGGCCTACCACCGGATGCTGCAGTTCGCCTACGCCCGCCGCCCCGGAGGTCCGCTCACCGAAGCGGTCAACTTCGCCCACTGGGCGGCCGGTTCGTCACCCGCGGGATCGGCCCTGCACGTACTGCCCCTGTATGTGCGCGTCGAGCGGTACCGCAAGGACGGCGGCGCCGAGCACGCCCTGGATCTGCACTGGATCGGGGAGGACGCGACCCGCTCGGCCCTGCGCGCGCTGCACCTGTGGTTCGATCACGCGCTGCCCGCGGCGACCTCGCTCCTCGACCTCAGCCACCTGGCCCACGCGTTATGGGGCGCGCATCAATTCCAGGACGCAGTGCGGGTGTTCGACGCGCTCGGCCCCTTCTACACCGTGGCGCCGTGGACGTACCGCACACGGTCGCCCGGTGACGCCGACGCAGCGGCCGAGGCGTTCACCCAGGCACGTACGCGCTGTCTGAGCGCCGTACGGGATCCGGACTGAGGCGCCCGGCCACCCTTCCCGGATCAGCACCAACGCTCAAGTACCACCCGCTCCCCCGCATCCCCCGCTCCCCGACGGAGGTACATCCGTGTCCCGCACCACCTGGTCGAGCCCCGCATCGACCGAGGCCCCGCTGCCCGACGAGGAACAGAGGCTCAGAGAGCTCGGCTACCAGCCGGTCCTGGCGCGCCGGATGGGCGGCTTCGGCAACTTCGCCATCAGCTTCTCCGTCATCTCCATCCTCTCCGGCTGCATGACCCTGTACGGGTTCGGGCTCGGCACCGGCGGCCCGGCCGTGATGCTCTGGGGCTGGGCCGGCGTCGGCCTCTTCGTGCTCTTCGTGGGTATGGCCCTGGCCGAGGTCACCAGCGCGTACCCGACGTCGGGAGCCCTCTACTACATGGCCGACCGGCTCGGCGGGCGCCGCTGGGGCTGGTACACGGGCTGGTTGAACCTGCTCGGCCTGCTCGGCGCGATCGCGGGCATCGACTACGGCGCGGCGCTCTTCACCGGGGCGTTCCTCAACCTGAAGTTCGGCTTCACGCCGACGCCGGAGAAGACCTTCCTGATCTTCCTGTGCATCCTGCTCCTGCACGCCGTCCTGAACCTGTTCAACGTACGTCTGGTCAGTCTGCTCAACTCGATCAGCGTGTGGTGGCACGTGGCCGGTGTCGCCGTGATCGTGGGCGTCCTCGCGATCGTGCCGGACCACCACCAGTCGCCCGGGTTCGTCTTCGGTGAGTTCGTCAACGACACCGGCTGGGACAACCCGCTCTACGTCACCGCGATCGGTCTGCTCCTCGCGCAGTACACCTTCTGCGGTTACGACGCGTCGGCTCACCTCTCGGAAGAGACCTCCAACGCCTCGGTGACCGCGGCACGTGGCATCGTGCGTGCCATCTGGGCTTCGTGGATAGCCGGTTTCATCCTGCTCGCCGGGCTGACGTTCGCCATCCAGGACTACGCGGGCACGCAGGCCAGCGAGACCGGTGTACCGCCCGCACAGATCATGATCGACGCACTCGGCGAGTCCGGCGCGACGGCCCTGCTGCTGATCGTGATCGTGGCGCAGCTGTTCTGCGGCAACGCCGAGACGGCGGCGGCGAGCCGGATGGTGTTCGCGTTCAGCCGCGACAACGCCCTGCCCGGCTCGAAGGTGTGGCGCAAGGTCAGCTCCCGTACGCAGGTTCCGGTGCCCGCGGTATGGCTCTCGGTCGGTCTCGCCGCGGTCATCGCGCTGCCGTCGCTGTACTCGACGACCGCGTACACGGCCGTGACCGCCATCAACGTCATCGGCATCACGCCCGCGTACGCCATTCCGATCTTCCTGCGGCTGCGGGCGGGCGACCGCTTCCAGCCGGGGCCGTGGAACCTGGGCCGCTGGAGCAAGCCGATCGGCTGGGTCGCGGTGGTCTGGGTCGGCTTCGTGACCGTCCTGTTCTGTCTGCCGCAGGCCTCACCGGTGACGGTCGACACGATGAACTACGCGTCGATCGCGCTCGTCGCGGTGCTGACCCTCGCCACGGTGTGGTGGTTCGTGGCACGACGCTCCTACAGCACGCCGTCGGCCTACGGGTCGGAGCGGGAGCAGGCGGAGATCGCGGAGGACATCGTCTAGCTTCCCGACTCCCTTACGGGGTGCGGTCGTTGAGGATCCGCTGGAAGAGCCGGTGGTCGCGCCAGGCGCCGTTGATGTGCAGGAACTCCGGCGCGACACCGAACTCCTCGAAGCCGCACTTGGCGAGGACCCGCTGCGAGGGGACGTTGTCGAGAAGGGTGCCGGCCTCGACGCGGTGCAGGCCGAGCTCGGTGTCGGCGGACAGGCAGGCGAACATCACCGCGGCGGTGGCCAGGCCTCGGCCGATGTGGTCGACGTCGATCCAGTAGCCGAGGCTTCCGCTGCGCAGCGGGCCGAGGACGATGTTGGACAGGGTGACCGCGCCGACGATGTCCCCGTCACGGTCGAGCACCCAGGGAGCCGTCCGCCCGGCCCGGCACTCCTCCAACTGGGCGCGGAGCCGGGACGCCTGCGCCTGCCGGGTGAAGTAGTCCTCGGGTCTGTTGGGTTCCCACGGCTCCAGATGCGCGCGGCTGCGGGCGAGAGAGAGCGCGAGTCCCTCCGCGTCCTCCAGTGTGGCGGGGCGCATGACGATGTCCGGGGTGATGCGGGCGGATTCAGTGATCATGCGCCAAGCGTAAGGACTGCGGCACGCGCGCGTGCCGGTCGGTTCGCGCCGGTTGGTTCACACCGGTTGGTTCACACCGGTTGGTTCACGGTCGGTTGGTTCACGGTCGGTTCACCTTCCGCCCGCCACCCGCAGGATCGTGCCGGTCGCGTAGGACGCCTCGTCCGAGAGCAGCCAGGCGACGGCCGCCGCGATCTCGTCGGGGTCCCCCGCACGCCCCAGCGGGATGCCCGCGGCGAGCTTCCCCGGGCGCTCGGGGTCAGCGTGGAACTCGGTCCAGATCACACCGGGCGCGACCGCGTTGACGCGGATGCCGTCCGCCGCGACCTCCTTCGACAGGCCGACGGTGATCGTGTCGACGGCGCCCTTGGCGGCGGCGTAGTGGACGTACTCGCCCGGGGCGCCGAGAGTCGCCGCTGCGGAGGAGATGTTCACGATGCCGCCGCCCGCGCCGGTCCGCTTCATGTCGCGGATCGCGCGGCGGGCGCAGAGGAGGTAGCCGAGTACGTTCACGTCCAGCGCCCGGCGCATGGCGGCGGCGTCGGCCTCCGCGAGAGGGCCCACCGGGGCGCCGATCCCCGCGTTATTCACCAGCCCCGTGACCGGGCCGAGTTCCGTGGCGGCGGTCTCGAAGAGGCGGTCGACGTCCGTCTCTTCGGCGGTGTCCATGCGGACGGTGACGCAGCGGGCGCCGCCCGCCCCCGCCGCGCGGACGCTCTCGGCCGCCTTCTCCGCCGCCTCGGCATCGGAGTGGTAGCCGATGGCGATGTGGTGGCCGTCCGCGGCGAGGCGGGTGGAGATGGCCGCGCCGATGCCACGGCTGCCGCCGGTCACTACCGTGACGGGGTGGTGCTGCACGTTTCCTCCGGAAAGCGGGTCGGGCGGCATGTGGCTGATTACCTACGGAATCCTTGGGCACTCGGAATCACGTCACGTAAGGCTGAAATGCGATCTCCAAGGAGTGTGGTCATGTCGGCTTACGGTAGTCGGTCAGCGGCGTCAGGCACCCGCACGAGTGGTCTCGCGGTAGCCGGGCTCGTCTGCGGAATCTTCGGGCTCTTCCTCTTCAACTTCATCCTCGGACCGCTCGCCATCATCTTCGGTGCTGTCTCGCTGCGTCAGAAGGCGGGCAACACGGGAATGGCCAAGGCAGCCGTCATCCTCGGCATCGTCGACGTGGTTGTTTTCATCGTGCTGATCGCCCTGGCCGCTTCCTCCGGTGGATTCACCTGGTACGTCGGCGGCTGACCCAAGGCACTGAGGGCGGGACGGACGGTTTCATCGGTGGGGAGGGAATGCGCGTGACGCGCGCATTCCCTCCCCACCGGCGGTTCACAGCGCTACGCGGTCCTCGGGGGCGGCTTCGTCGGCCGCCAGGCTGTCCATGAACGAGGAGACGGAGAAGACCGCGCGTCCCGGCCCCGCGGGGCCGTAACCGGGCGGCGACGTCAGGCCGTTGGACTCCATCGTCGCGCGGTACGCCTCCAGGAGACGTACGTGGTACTCCAGCGGGGCGCCCAGCGGGTTCGCCTTGCCGAGCGGCGTCGTGGGCTCCGGGCACCACGTGGTGAAGCGGGGCGTGATGCCGCGCGACATGAAGTACTCCAGCCCCTCGGTGGTGGAGTCGATGGCCTCACCGACCGTCTTGAACCCGAACGGCTCCGCCATCTCCACGCCCGCCACGAAGTTCGGAATGACGTTGCGCGGCCCGAAGACGTCGGCGGAGTCCAGGATGCGGCGGTGCCACTCGTCACGGCCGACGTAGCGCTCCTTGCCGGGGCAGTAGCGCTCGAACAGATACGGGTCCCACACCTCGTAGTTGGGGTGGTAGATCCGCACGCCGTAGTCGTGGAAGCGCTGCACGTCCGCCTTGGGCAGGGCCTGGGCGACGACCTTGCCGATCCAGCGGCCGGGGAAGCGCTCCTCGATGGCCTTCGCGTACTGGCCGTAGAAGTCGGCCTCGTCCTTGCCCTGAAGCTTTGTGGTGATGGCGCCGCCGGTGAGCGTGTACGCGGTGGACGACTTGTTCGTGTCGTACTTGTCGATGATGGCGAGGGCTTCGAGGACCTCGTCCATCGGCTTCACGCCGGTGTAGGGGCGGCCCGCCGCCTTCTGCTGGCGCCAGTTGTGGTTGATGTCGCAGTACCCGCACTCCTCCTTGGCGCCGAAGTACTGGCAGACCCGGAAGACCGTCAGGTAGATGAGGTAGCCCCACTGGATGGTGGGCGCCACCTCCATCACGGACTTGCCGTTCTCCAGCGTGTGCCGGTAGTAGTCCGGCATCGGCGGCAGGCCCACGTCGGAGATGCGTACGCCGTCCAGATAGAGCCCGAGTACGCCGTCGTCGTCGGCCGCCACGCGGTACGGCGACGAGGGGTTCACGCGGACCGAGACGACCGTGCGGCGCAGGTCGTACGGGCCGCCGGTGAGGACGATCTCCTCGGGCGGGCGGCGCAGGGCGGCGGCGCCGAGCTCGGGGAGGGTGCTGTGGTCGAAGGAGAAGATGAAGTACGACTTCGGCTTGACCTCGCCGCCCTCGTTGTCGCTGAGCGCGGACTCGTCGAACGCCATCCCGCCCCTGAGCAGGTCCTCCTTGATCACCGCCTCCCGCGGCACCTGCGGGAACCGCTCCATGAGTCCCTCTACGAGCTGGGTACGGCTCTCGCTGCGGCTTGCCATCTGCCGGGCACCTCGGATCCTGTCGGTGAATTGTGCTTTCCCGTGACCCCCACGCTAATACGCGGCTTTTCCGGCGCGGATCCGCCTCCGGTCTCAGGGGCCCTCCGTCCGGAGGAGGAACCTCCGGCGCCGTGCCGACGTGCCGGGAACCTGACGGTGTCGCCCTCGCGTTGTCCTTGCATGAACGAGCTGGTTGCCGGGGGGAACGTGCCGCTGCCGGACGGTGCCGTCACGCTCCGGGTGCCCGGTCCCTTCGACCTGTCCGTGATCGTCACGGGTGACGGCGGGAAGGTCGCGGGCGACGAGGACTTCGTCTTCTACAACCAGCCCGCCACCTCCGGTGCCCGCCTCCAGGGCGACACGGTCACGGTCGACGGGCGGTGCCTGCGGGCAGGGGCGAGCCGCGTCACCGTGGCCGTCAGCCCCGCCGAGCCGGGCACTCCCCTGGGCCGGCTTCCCGGCATCGCGCTCCAGGTGCACGGTCCCGGCGGCCGGCTCGTGGCGCGTTTCACACCGCCGCGCCCCGACCGCGAGACGGTGCTGCTGCTCGCGGAGATCTACCGCCGCGGCCCGGGATGGAAGCTGCGGGCACTCGGCCAGGGGTACGCGGACGGGCTCGCGGGGGTGGCACGCGACTTCGGGGTGGACGTGGCGGAGGACGAGGCTCCGCAGTCGGCCGCGGCTTCGCGGGCACGGCCGAGTAGTCCCTCCGGAGCAGGGCCGGGTGCCGCCTTCGGAGCATGGCCGAGCGGTGCTTCCGGAGCAGGGCCGGGTACCGCCTTCGGAGCACGGCCGAGCGGTGCTTCCGGAGCAGGGCCGGGTGCCGCCTTCGGAGCTGGGTCGGGCGGTGCTTCCGGAGCAGGGCCGGGTACCGCCTCCGGAGCTGGGTCGGGCGGTGCTTACGGAGCAGGGCCGGGTGCCGCCTTCGGAGCTGGGTCGGGCGGTGCTTCCGGTGCACGGTCCGGCGCGCCTTCCGGGCAGCGACTCTCCGGGCCTCCCGGGCGGCCGCTCATACCTTCCGGGCGGTCCGCGCCCGCCGGGCCGGCCGTCTCTTCCGGCCCGCCCGGCCCCGACGGATTCCTGCCCCTGGTCAACGCCTCGCGGGCGTCTGCGGGCGCGCCTCCCGTCAGCCTCGATGCCCGGCTGACCGCCGCCGCGCACGCGCACGCCGCCGGGATGGCGGCGCGGTCCACGCTCAGCTCGGAGCACGCGGACGGTACGTCCCTCTACCAGCGGGTCGTCGCGGGTGGGTACGCGTATCTGGCCATCGGCGAGCATCTGGTCTCCGGGCCGCGCACGGCCGCCGAGTTCGTGGAGTACTGCCTCTCAGGCGAGCAGTCACGGCGTACGGTGCACGGCCGCACGTACACGCAGGTCGGGGTGGCGCACGCCGCCGACGCGCGCTCCGGTGACGTCTACTGGACGGCGCTGTGGGCCAGCCCGTTCACCGCGCAGGGGCTCGCGGAGTGGGCGAACGCCGTGCTCCGCCTCACCAACGCCGAGCGGGCCGCGGCCGGCCTTCGCCCCCTCTCCCCCGACCCGCTCCTGACCGTGGCGGCGCAGAACCACAGCGCGGACATGATCGCCCGCGCCTTCTACGCCCACACCTCCCCCGACGGCGGCGAACCCTGGCACCGCGCGTCCGCCGCGGGCAGCAGGCACCGCGCGATCGGCGAGAACATCGCCTGCGGGCAGCGCACGCCCGCCGAGGTGGTGGACGGCTGGATGAACAGCCCCGGCCACCGAGCCAACATCCTCAAGCCCTCCTTCACCCACCTCGGCGTCGGCTATGCGGGCGGCGGCTCAGCGGGCACGTACTGGACGCAACTGTTCGGCGGCTGAGCTGACCTCCAGGACAACCGCCGTGCCTGCCACGGACCGGTCCTCGTGCAGGGTGATGGACTGCCCGGGCCGAAGGCACCGCCACCGGGGAGGGTCCAGAGGCGCGAGTCGCACCGAAGCCCGGCCGCCGGGCTCCAGGAAGGGCGTGAGCTCCAGCCAGAGCCGGGCGATGTGGAGGGCCGGTTCGCCCGTCGCGGTCCGGTCGCCGATGTCCCACATCGGTCGCAGGACACCACCGCCCGCGATCGGCGTTTGACGTCGCACTTCGGCCGCAGGGCGGAGGGTGAGGTCAGCCCGGAAGATCCCGTGGCGCGTCTCGAAGCCGCGCCAGTGGCACCAGGCCGCGCTCCTCTCCAGTCCCAACTGCTCGGCCGCGGCGCCCAGGCTCTCCCAGAAGCCGACCGGAAGCGGGTGGTCCGCACCGAGTTCCTCCAGCAGCCCGATGACCACTTCCCATTCGTCGTGGACGAGGTACTCCCAGACGTCGCTCACCGTGATGTCGTTCTCGGTGGCGACGTTCGCAGGGACCAGCAGGGAGGCGGCTTCCAGCAGCTCGGGAACGTCCATGCGGTGATTCTCCCCGCCGCGCCGGGAGCTCCGCTCAGTCCCCCGCCACCGCCACCGGCACCCCGCTCCTCGCCGACGCATAGCCCGCCGTCACGATCTTCAGCGTGCGCAGGCCGCCCTCTCCGTCGGCGACGTCCATGCCGCTCTCGGCCGGGCCGTGGAGGAAGGCTCGCAGCATCCGCTCGTCCAGGTCGGCGCCGAAGGGGAGTTCGAGGCCCTGGCCGCGGCGTTCGCTGTAGCCGTGGACCGCCTGGTCGAAGGCGTCCATCTCCAGGGTCGCCCGCTCGCCCACCACGGTGAGTTCGAGCCCGCCCCACGAGTGGTGGGAACGGGGGTGGGACCAGCTGCAGTCGATCGTGGCCACCGAGCCGTTGTCGTAGGTCACGGTGACCAGACCGCTGGTCTCGGCGTCGACCTCACCCTCGTACATGCGGTTGTTCGTCTGGGCGTACACGTCGACGGGGCGCGCGTCGCCGAAGAGGTCGTCCAGGAGGTCGGCTATGTGGACCGTGTGGTCCATCAGGGCGCCGCCACCCGCGAGTTCGGGATCGGCGAACCAGCGTCGCGAGGACGGCATCGAGCCGTTGTTGGCGCCGGACACGGTCAGGACCCGGCCCGCCTCCCCCGAGGCCACGGCCGCCTTGACGGCCGCGTACGCGGGGCTGAAGCGGACCGGGAAGGCCACCGCGAGCCGTACGCCGGCCTCGCGGCACGCCGTGAGCATCGCCTCCCCGTCCTCGACCGTCGTGGCCAGCGGCTTCTCGCACAGGACATCGACGCCGTGGGACGCGGCGAGCTCCACCAGGGGGCGGTGCCGCGCGTTCTCCGAGCAGACGATCACCGCGTCCGGGCCCCAGGCGAAGGCCTCCTCGTACGTCTCCACGTACGCGACCCCCCGCTCCTCGGCGAACGCGCGCCCCCGCACCTCGCCGGGCGCGCCCGACCCGCTGTCCGGGTCACTGCCGATCACCTCGACACCCGGCATCCGGGCAAGGAGCCGCAGATATCCGGCCGCGTGGACATGGGCGAACGACAGAACGGCGACCTTCATCGCGTGACCTCCTGAATGACCGTGCGGGCCGCCTGCGCCCGGCTCGCTGTGATCTCGACGGCCCGGCCCGTACGACTCGACTCCACCGCCGCCTCCGCGATCCGCACCGCCTCGATGCCGTCCCGCGCGCTCACCCGCGGTTCTCCGGCCCCCTCCTCCCAGGAAGCCGCGAACTCCCGCAGCTCGGTCAGGTAGGGACTCTCCGTCATCGGGCTCGAAGGGATGCCCTCGTTGGCCGCGCGCACCCCCTGCGCGGTGATCCGGTAGCCGGGCACGGACGTGGAGTCGTGCCGCAGCAACCCGTCACTGCCCGCGACACGGAACGTCGTACGGAACTTCTGGTCCGGAAGGCCCCAGAGGCCGGTGATGTGACTGATCGCGCCGGAGGCGTGGGTGAGGACGGCGGTCGCCGAGACGACCTCGGCGCGGGCGCCGCCCGTGGCGTGCTCGACGCCCCGGGTCTGCGCGTGCACGCGGACCACGTCGCCCGCGATCCAGCGGGCGATGTCGATGTCGTGCACCATCAGGTCCATGATGACGCCGCCGGACTGGGCGGGGTCACCGAACCAGGGCGCCCACTGCGGCCGCGCCCCGCCGCGCGTGAACCGCAGCACCGCGAGGTCACCCAACTCTCCTCGCGATACCGCCTGTTGCATCGCCGCGTACGCCGGGAAGTACCGCACGACATGGGCGGGGTGCAGCCGGACACCCGCCGCTTCGGCGGCTGTCGCGATCTCCTCGGCGTCCCGGGTGTTCAGAGCCAGGGGCTTCTCGCAGATGACGTGCCGGCCCGCCACGACGGCCGCAAGGGCGAGTTCCTTGTGCGTGGGGGTGGGGGTGCAGATGTCGACGGCCGTGCAGTCGGCGAGCAGTTCGCCGAGCCCCGCCACCGCGGTGACCTGGCGGCCCGCGTACTCGGCGGCGAGTTTCTCCGCCGAGCCGTCGACGGTGTACACGCTGACGCGGGCACCCAGTTCCAGCCAGCCGGGGAGATGGGCGCGGGCGATACCGCCCGCCCCGATCAGGCCGATGTGAAGCGGTCGCATGAAGGGAGTTACCTTTCCTCGTCCAGGGCGGCGGTGCAGGGGGGTCGGTGTGGGCCGGTGGCGGCTCAGCGGGGTCAGCTCTTGGAGCCGGAGAGGGCGACGCTCTGCACGAAGTGCCGCTGCAGGAAGACGTAGACGAGCAGCATGGGCAGGCTCGCGATGAGTGAACCGGCCATCATCACGGGGAAGTTGGTCTCGTACTGGCCCTCGAGAGAGGTCAGTCCGGCGCTGATGGGCATCTTCTGCGGGTCGGTGTTGACGATCAGCGGCCACAGGAGGTCGTTCCACGACCACATCGCGGTGATGACGGCGAGCGCGGCGAGCGCGGGCCGCACCAGCGGCAGCATGATCGACCAGAAGATGCGCAGCGGCCCCGCGCCGTCGATCCGCGCGGCCTCCTCCAGCTCCTTGGGCAGCGTGAGGAAGAACTGGCGCAGCATGAAGGTCCCGAACGCACTGAACATGCCCGGCAGGAACAGCGCGGGCGCCGAGTTGAGCAGTCCGAGCCGCTGGATGATGTCGTACTGCGGCAGGACGAGCAGCGAGCTCGGCACCATGAGTACGGAGAGGAAGAGGGCGAACAGGACGCTCCGGCCCCGGAACTGCATGCGCGCGAAGGCGTAGGCGGCGAGGGAGCAGAACACCAGCTGTCCGACCGTGCGGCCCACGGTGTTGAAGACGCTGTTGAAGAGCATCTCCCGGAACGGCAGCGCGGTGAAGACCTCCTCGAAGCTGGACCAGTTCCAGGTGTCCGGCAGGAAGGTCGGGGGCACCTTGGCCGTCTCGGCGAGGGACTTTGCCGCGGTGAGCAGCTGCCACAGGAAGGGGAAGACCATCACCAGGGCGCCGAGCGAGAGCGCCACGTGGGTGGCGACCGAACCGGCGTTGACGCGGCGGCGTGCAGACGATCGTACGGAGGACTCACGCATAGTGCACCCACCTCTTCTGCAGCCTGAACTGCACCAGCGTCAGCGCCGCGATGATCAGCATGAGCAGGAAGGCGAGCGCTGCGGCGGCGCCCTGGGCGTTCTCGATGAAGGCCCATTTGTAGAAGAGGCTCACCACCGACTGGGTGTCGCCGATCGCCGGGTTCTTCTCGGCCATCATGATGTAGATCAGGTCGAAGGTCTGCAGCGAGTTGATCATGCAGATGATGGACGCGAAGAAGATCGTCGGGCTGAGCAGCGGCAGCGTGATCGTGAAGAAGCGGCGCAGCGGCCCGGCGCCGTCCAGTTCGGCTGCTTCGTAGTAGTCCTGCGGGATTCCCTTGATGCCCGCCATAAAGATGATCAAGTAGTAGCCGGTGGTGGACCAGACCATGACGGCGCCGATCGCGTACACGGCGGTCGAGGGGTCGGAGACCCAGTAGCGGCGGTCGGCTCCGAACCACTCGAAGGCTTCGTTGATCAGTCCGTAGTCGCCGTTGTAGAGCCAGTTCCACACGAGACCGACGGCCACCGGCAGCGTCACGAACGGGATGAAGTAGAGCGCGCGGTAGACCGCGACGCCGCGCAGTCCGCGCCGGTTGAGCAGCGCCGCGACGCCGATCGCGACCGGCAGGGCGAGCAGGCCGATGGCGCAGTAGATCAGGGTGTTGCCGAGTGCCTGCCAGACGGTGACGTCCTTCAGGACGCGCACGTAGTTGTCCGTGCCGATCCAGGTGTGTCCGCCGAACGCCCCGAACTCGGTGAAGCTGTAGTAGAAGGTCTGCAGCAGCGGCCAGAAATAGAAGACCGCGAAGCCGATGCCCAGCGGCGCGATGAAGAGGTAAGCGGCGCGCTGGCTGCGGGACTTGGGCGCGGGAGGGGCCGCCGGTTCGCCGCGGCCCGCCTTCTTCGCCGCCGCCGTGGAGGGAAAGACACTCATCATGCGCGCTCCTCCTTCAGGGCTCGGTCCATCTGCTCGCCCAGCGTGCGTGCGGCGCTCTCAATGCCGCCCTTGCCGCTGAACGCGGCGCCCAGGAGCGGGTATTGGAGGTTCTCCCAGACCGCGGTGTTCTTCGAGCTCGGGTACGGCACGGCGTACTCCAGCATCTCGATGTAGTGCTTCAGGTCGAACTCGGGCATCGACCTGAGCCAGGCGTCCTGCGTCCCCTCGTACGAGGAGATGGTGATGCCTGCCGACGCCTGGATCTCCGCGGCCTTGCGGCCTGCCATGAAGCGGACGAACTTCCAGGCCGCCGCCTTCTTCCGGCTCTTGGCGGAGATGACGTTGGCGAGCCCGTGGATGATGGTGGCCCGTTCCCGGCCCTTGGGCAGGACGGCGACGCCTGCGTGATCCTTGAGGGCGGGAACGGCGTGGTACTGCCCGGAGTACGCGGATATCTCGTAGACCATGGCGGCCTTCTCCGACCAGAAGCGGTTGCGCGCCTTGGACTCGACCATCGCGCTCTGCGGCGGCGACCAGCCGCGGTCGATCATGTCGGTCCAGTAGCGCAGACCCTCGATGGAGCGCTCGTCGCCGAAGCCGGACTCCCCGTCCTTGAGGACATAGCCGCCCGCCCCGTGGATGGCGGGGTAGAGCTGGGCCTGGCGGTCCATCTCGGCGGCCATGCCGTGCACGCGCTCGCGGGGGTTGGTGAGTTCGGCGGCGGCGTCGCGTACGTCGTCCCAGGTCCACGTCGTGTCCGGGTACTTGATGCCCGCCTTGTCGAAGAGCGCCTTGTTGTACCAGAGACCGATGGTGTCGAAGTCCTTCGGTATGCCGTACTGCGTGCCCTGGTAGGCGTAGACCTTCACGAGCGATTCGGGGTGCCGGTCCACGGGGGTGCGGTCGCTCTTGATGTGTCCGCTCAGGGGCTCCAGGACGCCGCTGGAGGCGTACAGCTGGAGATTGACCGCGTTCATCCAGAACACGTCGGGGGCCGTGCCGCCGCGCATGGAGGTCTTGAGGGTGGTCCAGTAGCTCGACCAGGGCGTGAGCTCCATGCGCACGGATATGCCGGGGTTCTCCTTCTCGAAGGCGTCGATCACCTTCTGCAGGCCCGGCACCTGGGCCACGTCCCACACCCCGTACGAGAGGGTGGTCCTGCCACCGCTCCGCTTGCCGTCGTCGCTCTGGCCGGAGCAGGCGGCGAGCAGGGGCGCCGCCATCGCTCCGTACAGCAGAGTCCTCCTACGCATGAGCGCCTCGCTTCCGGACTTGCGTTTCGTGGGTTCTACGGCGCCGGGTCCGTAAGGAGATCGGACTCGACCTGGTCAAGTGCCTTGCGTACGGCGCCGATCGCGACGCCCTGTTCGCCGAGCGTGCTCAGCGCGATGCGCGGGACGTGCAGGGTCAGCGGGCGCAGCCTGTCCTCGATCAGCGGCACGAGATGGCTGCCCAGCGGGGTCGCGCCGCCGGTGAGCACCACGAGCTCCGGGTCGACGGCCAGCGTGAGGGCGGCGATGCCCGGCGAGATGCGGTCAGCGAAGTCCGTGACGGCGGCGAGCGCGCGCGGGTCTCCGGTGTCCGCGGCCCGGGCGAGCGCGGCCACCTCGGACTCGCCGGAGCGACGCGCTCCCCGCCAACTGAGCGCCTCCTGTGCGGTGTTCATGCCGAGCAGCGGCAGCAGCCCGAGTTCGCCCGCGCCGCCGCGCCGACCCCGGTGCAGGCGCCCGCCGATGGTGAGGCTGCACGCCACGCGGTGGCCGGTCAGGACGCAGACGACGTCGCCCGCGAGGGTGGCCGCGCCCTGCCAGCGCTCGGCGAGCACGGCGAGGTTCACGTCGTTCTCGACGAGGGTGTGGCCGGCCTCCCCCTCGGAGAGGAGCCCCGCGAGGTCGACGCCTGACCACTCGGGGATGACGTAGGAGGTGATGGTGCCTCCCGCGTCGACGACGCCCGGGACGCCCACACAGCGGGCCAGGATGTCGACGCGCCGTACGGCGTGCGCGTCGAGGAAGGCTTCGAGGCCCTTGCGCAGGAGGTCGAGCCGTTGGGCCCCGCCGAGTTCCGGGTCGACGTCCTCGCGCCGCACGGCGAGCACCGTTCCACCGAGGTCGGCGAGGAGCAGCACCATCTTGTGCAGGCCGATGTCGGCGCCCACGACGCGGCCCGCCTCCACGCGGAACCGGAACCGCCGGGCGGGCCGCCCCGGCGTGCGCTCAGCGTCGTCACGCTCGGCCTCTGACGCCCAGCCGTGCGCGGTCAGCTCCTCGACGGCGGATTCCACGGTGGGCCGGGAGAGTCCGGTGCCCGCGGCGAGCTCCGCGAGCGTCTGGGGGCTGCGGCGGTGCAGGGCGCGCAGCACGACGGTGGTGTTCAGCCGGCGCAGTGAGGCGAGATCGTGCCCCCGTGTCCCGTTCCGCAACACTTCTTCACCCCATGTCGAGTCCAGGGCAGCCCTGTTGACCAGCAGATCGGCCGCCGCACCCGGAAATTAGTGAGGAGACTTGCATATCTCTGGCCGCCGGGGAACCCCCCTCGCGGGACCTGGCTCCTACGACGTCGCACCCCGGGTGCGCGCAAGCCGTAGCCGTCCCGGCGGAAGTCAGGTGATTCGGGTCGGGACATCGGTTATCACCCTGTGCCCGGCGAGTTGAGGGCAAGCTGGGCGCGGGCCCCCGGCAACGGCGCCGCACCCATGGGGCAGGATGACGCTCGCGCCGGACCGCGAACATACGTCCGGCGCGCCCGCACAACCTGGAGAATGAACTGATGGAGCGAGCCCTCACATGGCACGACCTGATCACCGCCGGCATCGCGGTGATCGCCGGAATCGCGGCGGGTCTGCTGCTGCGCATGATCCTGCGGTGGCTGGGTGAGCGGGCCAGCAGGACCCGGTGGAGCGGTGACGACGTCATCGTCGACGCCGTGCGGACCCTGGTCCCCTGCGCGGCGATCACGGCGGGCGCGGCCGTCGCCGCCGCGGCCCTCCCGCTCACGCCGAGGACCGGCCGGAACGTCACGATGACGCTGACCGCCCTGCTCGTCCTTGCCGCGACGCTGACGGCGGCCCGCGTGGTCACCACTTTGGTGAAGTCCCTGGCGCAGTCCCGGTCGGGTGTCGCGGGCTCGGCGACGATCTTCGTCAACATCACCCGCGTCGTCGTGCTCGCGATGGGCTTCCTCGTCGTCCTGCAGACGCTCGGTGTCTCCATAGCCCCGCTGCTCACGGCGCTCGGCGTGGGCGGACTCGCGGTGGCCCTGGCTCTTCAGGACACCCTGGCCAACCTCTTCGCGGGCGTACACATCCTCGCCGCGAAGACGGTCCAGCCGGGCGACTACATCAAGCTCAGCAGCGGCGAGGAGGGCTACGTCGTCGACATCAACTGGCGCAACACGGTGGTGCGCCAGCTGTCGAACAACCTCGTCATCATCCCCAACGCCCAGCTCGCGGGCACCAACATGACCAACTTCAGCCGCCCCGAGCAGGATCTGTCGATCATGGTGCAGGTCGGCGTCAGCTACGACAGCGACCTGGAACAGGTGGAGCGCGTCACGACCGAGGTCGTGGAGAGCGTCATGAAGGACGTCGACGGCGCCCTCCCCGAGCACGAACCGGCCGTACGCTTCCACACGTTCGGCGACTCCAGGATCAGCTTCACGGTGATCCTGGGCGTCGGCGAGTTCAGCGACCAGTACCGCATCAAGCACGAGTTCATCAAGCAACTCCACCAGCGCTATCGCGCCGAGGGCATCCGGGTCCCCGCCCCGGTCCGCACAGTGAACGTCCAGCAGGGCGAACTCCCCTCCGTCCTGATCCCCCATCAGCGCGAGGCGACGGCCCCGACGACGAAGCCGGCGCCCTAGCAAGTGCCGTTGCAAGTGCCATAGCAAGCGCCTGAAGCGGGCGGCCCGCACCACGACACCTCCACCACAGCGCCCCCGAGGCGTTTGACAGGCATGCGCCGCGCAGATCATGATTCCATTAATTGTTTAATGGAATCGAGAGAGGCGCGCGTGGACATGACCCTTGCCGACCCCACCGAGGCCGCCGGACCCCTGGGCACGACCGCGCTCGAGGCCCGCGGCCTGGGCAAGCGCTATCGCCGCGGCTGGGCGCTGCGCGACTGCTCCTTCCGGCTGCCCGCCGGGCGTATCTGCGGCCTCGTCGGACCCAACGGGGCGGGAAAGAGCACTCTGTTGGGGCTCGCCACCCGCCTTACGACCCCCACCGAGGGCGAACTGCGCATCTTCGGCGTACCGGTGGACGACCCGGCGGCCATGCCTCGCTACGCGTTCCTCTCCCAGGACAAGCCGCTGTTCAAGCGCTTCACCGTGGCCGAGACACTGCGCATGGGCAGTGAACTCAACCCCGGCTGGGACATGGCGGCCGCCGAGCGGATCGTGCGCTCCGGCAGCATCCCGATGAACGCCAAGGTCGGCACGCTCTCCGGCGGTCAGCGCACCCGCGTCGCCTTCGCGCTCGCCTTCGGCAAGCGGCCCGATCTGCTGCTGCTCGACGAGCCGATGGCCGACCTGGACCCGCTGGCCCGGGACGAGATGAGTTCCCTGCTGATGTCCGAGGCCGTCGAGCGCGGCACCACGGTGGTGATGTCCTCCCACATGCTCTCCGAGCTGGAGGACATGTGCGACTACCTCCTGGTCATCGCCGACGGCCGGCTCAGGATGGCGGGCGGCACCGATGAACTGGTCCCGGCCCACGCCCTGGTGACCGGGCTCGCGCCCGACGGAACGCGGCCCGCGGACCTCACCCCGCACACAGTGGTCGAATTCCGGGTCCAGGGGCGCCAGTTCCGCGCCCTGATCAGGCCCCACGGCCCGCTGGCCCCGGACTGGGAGGTCTCCGAGCCGAGCCTGGAGGAAGTCCTCCTCGCCCACCTCCGTGCGCCGGACGCGGAGCCGCTGTTCACGCACGACGCACGTATCGAGGCCGAGGGGATCACCGCCGCATGAGCACCACCCTGACCGAGCAGCCGCGCACGCAGCAGTCCACCAAGAAGCCGGGTCTGCTGCACGGGCTCACCTGGCTCGTCCTGCGCCAGCACCGCACCACGACATGGATCGTCGTCGCCCTGGTCGTGCTCGGCTCGGCCGCGATCATCTACGAGCGCGGCCAGCTGGCCGACATGCTCGCCGGGATGGGCTGGCCCGGCAAGAACGTCAACCTGACGCAGGCCCCGGAGAGGTTTCAGTACATCGCCGAAGCCCTCGGCGCCCTGCCCATCGTCCTCGGCGTCTTCATCGGCGCCCCGCTGATCGCGAGCGACCAGGAACACGGCACCGCGCACCTGGTCACCACACAGTCGGTGCAGCGCCGCCGCTGGCTCGCGGCCAAGCTGACCTGGTGCCTCGCGCTCGTCCTGGTGGCCACCCTCGTGCTCTCCACGCTGTTCTTCTGGTGGTGGGAGCCCTACCGAGACCCCCTCCTCGCGGAATGGCTCTCGGGATCGGTGTTCGACAACACGGGCCCCATGCTCGCGGCGCTCTCCCTCTTCACCACCATCGGCGGCATCGCGATCGGCATGCTGCTGCGCCGGGTGCTGCCCGCCATGCTGGCCACCTTCTTCTTCGCCTTGGTCGTCCAGGTGGCCTGGGGCGAGTTCCGCGACCGCCTCGCCGCCCCGCGCACGATCACCTGGCCGCTGAACGACGACACGCCGAACTTCCTCGACAGCGGCAGCGCCGTGGAGGCGGACCGCTGGATCAGCACCGCGGACGGGCAGCTCTACGGCTGGGGCACCTGCGCCGAACCGACCGAGAAGGCGACCAACGCCTGCATCAAGGAGCACGGCATCGTCAACAACATGGTCGAGTACTTCGGCTACGACCAGATGCCGGGCATGCAGTGGACCGGCGCCGCGGTGCTGCTCGGCGCGACCGCCGTCGTGGCCGTCTTCGTCCTGTGGTGGGCGTCGCGGCGGCCCCTCTAGGACCGTCGGCGAAGGTAAGTACGTAAAGTGTCCGCAAACGAGCAGAGAGTGGGGACAGTGGTCGAATTCCGCATCGACCGGCGCAGCGGTGTGGCCACATACCTCCAGATCGTGCGCCAGGTCGAACAGGCCCTGCGCATGGGCGCGTTGGTGGAGGGCGACCGGCTGCCCACGGCGGCCCAGGTCGCCGCGGCCACCAAGGTGAACCCGAACACGACACTCAAGGCGTACCGCGAGCTGGAGCGCGCGGGCCTCGCCGAGGTCCGCCAGGGGGCTGGCACCTTCATCACCCGCTCGCTCGCCGGCCCCCAGGCGGGCCCCGACTCCCCCCTGCAGACCGCCCTTGCTCAGTGGATGGAGCAGGCTCGGTCGGCGGGGCTCACGGGCCGGGACGTCACGGATCTCTTCGAGGCGGTGCACGCGGCCACCTTCCAGGGGGGCTTCCAGGGGGACACGGTCGGCTGAGCCGGGCGTCACAGGGCCGCTCTCGACAAACCCCATAAGCAACCGCTTAGTATCGGGTGTGCGGGGCCCTCTGCCCCGGGATCGGTTCCGCCGTCACCGCATGGAGAATCCGCATGGCATCCCTGCTCCTGTCCCGTCGTGACCTCGACTTCCTGCTGTACGAGTGGCTCGACGTGCCCGCGCTCACCGGCCGGGAGCGGTACGCGGACCACTCCCGCAAGACCTTCGACGCCGCGCTCGAACTCAGCGAGCAGATCGCCACGCGCCACTTCGCCCCGCACAACAAGAAGAACGACGCCCAGGAGCCCACCTTCGACGGGGAGCGGGTGCACATCATCCCCGAGGTGAAGGAGGCGCTGCGGGTCTTCGGGGACTCGGGGCTCCTGGCGAGCGCCATGGACCACGAGATCGGCGGAGGGCAGCTGCCCGCCGTGGTGGCGCAGGCCTGCTTCGCGTGGTTTCAAGCGGCGAACGTCGGCACGGCCGCGTATCCCTTCCTGACCATGGGCAACGCCAATCTGCTCCTCGCGCACGCTTCGAAGGAACAGATCGAGACCTTCGTGCGCCCCATGGTGGAGGGGCGCTTCCTGGGGACGATGTGCCTGTCGGAGCCGCAGGCGGGCTCGTCGCTCGCCGATGTGCGGACGCGGGCCGAGGAGCAGGCTGACGGGACGTACCGCCTCTTCGGGAACAAGATGTGGATCTCCGGCGGCGAGCACGAGCTCTCGGAGAACATCGTGCATCTGGTGCTCGCCCGGATTCCGGGCGGTCCGCCCGGCGTGAAGGGGCTCTCGCTGTTCATCGTGCCCAAGGTGCTCGTCGGCGACGACGGGTCGCTCGGCGAGCGCAATGATGTCGTGCTCGCGGGCCTCAACCACAAGATGGGCTATCGGGGGACGACCAATACCCTGCTGAACTTCGGCGAGGGCGCCCACCGTCCCGGCGGTGAGCCCGGCGCGGTCGGCCACCTCATCGGCGAGGCCAACCGCGGGCTCGCCTACATGTTCCACATGATGAACGAGGCCCGGATCGGCGTGGGCCTCGGCGCCACCGCCCTCGGCTACACCGGCTATCTGCACGCCCTCGACTACGCGCGCACCCGCCCGCAGGGCCGTCCGCTCGCGGCGAAGGATCCCGCGTCGGCGCAGGTCCCGATCATCGAGCACGCCGACGTACGCAAGATGCTCCTCGCCCAGAAGGCTTACGTGGAGGGCGCGTTGGCGCTCAACCTGTACTGCGGGCGGTTGCTCGACGAGCAGAACACCGGCACATCGCCGCAGACGCGCGAGGAAGCCAAGCTGCTGCTCGACGTGCTCACACCCATCGCCAAGAGCTGGCCCTCTCAGTGGTGTCTTGAGGCCAACAACCTGGCGATCCAGGTGCACGGCGGCTACGGCTACACGCGCGAGTACAACGTCGAGCAGTTCTACCGCGACAACCGGCTCAACCCCATCCACGAGGGCACGCACGGCATTCACGGCCTCGATCTCCTCGGCCGCAAGGTCATCATGGACGGCGGCAGCGGCCTTCGGCTGCTCGTCGAGCGGATCTCGCGGACGTCCGCCCGTGCCGCCGCGGCGGGCGGCTCCGCGTCCGGGTACGGGCGGGCGCTCGACGCGGCCGCGGCGCGTGCGGTGGAGGTGACCCAGCGGCTCTGGTCGACCGGTGACCCGCAGACGGCGCTCGCCAACGCGAGCGTCTACCTCGAAGCGGTCGGGCACGTGGTCGTCGCCTGGATGTGGCTGGAGCAGCTGCTCGCGGCCGAGCACGGCACCGAGGACTTCCACGCCGGCAAGCGCGCCGCCTGCCGCTATTTCTTCCGCCATGAACTGCCCAAGACGGACGCCCAGTTCACGCTCCTGGAGAGCCTGGACCGGACGGCGCTCGAACTGGACGAGAACGCCTTCTGACCCAGAAGTACAGGAACACCGAGCACACCGCCGCGAAGGCGCACCACGTCGAGATGTACTCGCGTCGCCACAGCAAGACGCACACCGCAGCCCCGACGGCGACCAGGACGCCGAAGAGGACAAGGCCCCGGTCGCCGGAGAGGAGGAGGGAGCCGACGGTGGCGATCAGGTATCCGGCGATGAGCAGCCCGGTATGGGGCAGGCCGAGCGCGTACCCGACCGTGTGGCCGCGGATCTCGGCCGTCACGGTACGGGGCGCCAGGTAGGAGGAGAGCGCCGCCGCTGCCGCGATGCCCAGCACCAGGGGGACCAGGAGGCGGCGGCGGGCGCTCGGCGGAGCCGCGCACAGCACCGCCACGGGCACCCACAGCGCGAGCAGGGGCAGGGCGATCACGGTCCAGGCGACCGTGGCCCATCCCGTGCCACCGTCGTTCCGCCAGACCTCGGACTCGATGATCTGGTGGGCGCCGAGCAGCAGCGGCAGCGCGGCGATCGGCAGATCGCGCGGTCGGCCGCCGCGCGCCGCGCGGGCCACGCAGGCGGCCCCCACGGCGGCCACACCCACGCCCGCCACGAGATCGGCCGTCGCGCTCCAGCACATGGGCCCCACGCTACGGCCGCCTCGACCCACCGGCGCGGCGGGCGGCCCACTGGGGTCGTGCCCCTCGTAAGACGACAGGAGTAAAGCGCGTACGCTTACGTCATTGATCTCAGGAGATCGAACCCGACATCCCCTGCCCGATCGAACCCCTCATCCCCCGCCCGACCGAACCACTCACCCCCTGCCAGGAGGACACATGACCTCGGCTCCGCAGACCGCGCGCGCCCCCCAGACGCTCGACCGCCCCTTCAGTGTCGGCAGCCTCACCCTGCCCAACCGCATCGTGATGGCACCCATGACCAGGGAGTTCTCACCGGGTGGCGTGCCGGGCGCGGACGTGGCCGAGTACTACGCCCGACGGGCCGCGGCCGGCGTCGGCCTGATCATCACCGAGGGGACGTACGTCGACCACGCGTCGGCCGGTACGAGCGACCGGGTCCCGCGCTTCTACGGGGACGACGCCCTCGAAGGCTGGCGCAAGGTGGTCGACGCGGTGCACGGGTCGGGCGGGAAGATCATTCCGCAGCTGTGGCACGTCGGCGTCACGCGCGACGAGGGCAAGGGCCCGGTACCTTCCGCTCCCGCCGCGGGCCCCTCGGGAATCGACCTCGACGGGCAGCCGAAGGGCAGCGCGCTGACATCCGATGACCTCGACGACGTGATACGGGCGTTCGCCGACGCCGCGGCCGCCGCCGAGCGCATCGGCTTCGACGGCGTCGAACTGCACGGCGCGCACGGCTACTTGATCGACCAGTTCCTCTGGGAGCGCACCAACCGGCGCACGGACGGTTACGGCGGCGGCATCGAGGCCCGCACCCGTTTCGCCGCGGAGATCGTCTCGGCCGTACGGGCCGCCGTCTCGCCCGACTTCCCCGTCTTCTTCCGCCTCTCGCAGTGGAAGGCGGGCAGCTTCGACGCCAAGCTCGCCGAGTCCCCCGAGGAGCTGGAGCGCCTGCTCACCCCGCTGGCGGACGCGGGCGTGGACGTCTTTCACGCGTCCACCCGCCGCTACTGGCTGCCCGAGTTCGACGGCAGCGACCTCAACCTCGCGGGCTGGGTCAAGAAGGTGTCGGGCAGGCCCGTGGTCACCGTGGGCTCGGTCGGTCTCGACCAGGAGTTCGTCGGACCGCAGGGCTGGGCGGGTCCTTCCGCGGCCACGGGCATCGAGCTGCTCCTGGACCGCCTGGAGCGTGCCGAGTTCGACCTGGTGGCGGTGGGGCGCGCCCTCATCGCCGACCCCGAGTGGGCGGCCAAGGCCCTGGAGGACCGGCTCGGCGACGCGCTGCCCTTCGACAAGTCGCTCCTGAAGAGCCTGGCCTGAGCGTGCCCCGCCGGGCGACGGCAGCTAATGCCATACGCTGCTGTCGCCCACGGTCGCGTACGATATGCCCATGACCTGGCCTGCCACCGAGCGCTACTTCCCCACCGCCGTCCCCGGCGGCCTGGGGCTCGTGCAGGACATCCTGAACACCGCGCCCTCCTGCGGCGTCCCCGAAGCCGATCTCCTCGACGACGTGGCCGCCGCGCAGGAGTGGATCTCCGTGGCGCTGCCCACCTGGGCCGAGCGGACGGGGCGCGCGGCGGTGCGGCTCACCCTCACCGAGGAGGACCTGCCCAGGCTGCGGCAGCTGCGCGAACAGCTGCGCCGCGCCCTGCTCTCCCGGTGCGGCACGACAAGCGGCGAGACCGCCCGCTTCACCTCCTGTGCCCTCCAGGTCAGCCTGCACGGCGACGCCGCGGTGACCACCGAGCCCGAGGGTGAGGGCTGGCGCTGGCTGACGTCGGCCGTGCTGTGCGAGGCACTGCTCGCGCAGACCACCGGCGAGTGGCGGCGCCTGAAGATCTGCCGCAACGAACGCTGCGCCACGGCGTTCTACGACCGCTCCCGCAACAACAGCGGCGTCTGGCACTCCACCCGCGGCTGCGGAAACGCCGCGAACCTACGGGCCTCGCGCCAGCGCCGCCGCGCGTACGCCGAGTCGGTGCCCGCGCCCGGCGACGCGCAGCGCAAAGAGCCCAACTAAGCGGGTACGACGCCCTGTTCGGCTGGTTCGGGCAGCTCCCGGGTGCCAGGTACGGGCGACGGCAGCAGCCACAGGACGGCGAGGACCGCTCCCGCAGTGCCGATCCACAGCGTGGGGCGCAGGCCGATGGCCGTGCCGAGCAGGCCGCCCAGCAGGGCGCCCAGGGGGCGGAAGCCGTGGTTCAGGGTGCGGTAGGCGCCCATGACCCGGGAGCGGATGGTCTGCGGGATCAGCACCATCTGGAGTGACGCGGTGGCGATGTCGATGACCATCACGCCGACGCAGCTGAGGAATTCGGCGGCGAAGAGCGTGGCGACGACCAGCGGCAACGGGCCGTCGGCGAGCGGTACGAGCACCAGGGGCAGCGTGAACCCCACGGATCCGCAGAGGATCGAAGGGCCGATGCCGAAGCGGCGTACGACTCTGCCGCTGCACGCGGCGCCGATCAGGCCGCCGATGGCCCCAGCGCTCAGTATCGCGCCGAGAACGCCTGCGCTCAGGCCGAGTTCGACCGTCACGTACAGCACGAAGAGCGTGTGGAACATGTAGTTGAAGAACTGGATGGTGCCGGACCACGCGAACAGAGCTCGCATCGACGGCTCCTTGAGCACCCAGCGCAGCCCCGCGGTGAAGTGCCCCTTGCCGACGGGTTCGGGAACGGGCTCCACCGGTTTGATACGCGCGAGGAAGCGGGCCGAGACGAGGTAGGTGAAGGCGTCGCCGAGCAGGGCGAAGGGAGCGGTGAGGAGCTGTACGAGGAGCCCGCCGATGCCGGGCCCGGCCAGCCAGGACATCGAACGGCTGCCGCTGACCAGTGAGTTGGCCTGCACATAGCGCTCGCTCGGCACGAGCGTCACGAACAGGGTGTTGTTGCAGGCATCGAAGAGCACGGTCAGCGCACCGATCGCGAACGCCGTCGCGTACAGCTGCCCGAGGGTGAGGGCGTCGAGCAGATACGCGACCGGGAGGGTGACGAGCAGCGCCGCGCGGGCCAGATCGGCGGCGATCATGGCGCGCCGCCGTCGGGCCTGCCGGTCGGCCCATGCGCCGAGCGGCAGGTTGAGCAGGAGCGTGGGCAGCAGCTCCACGGTCTTGAGCCAGCCCATCTCGGCGGCGTCCGCGCCGAGGACGAGTACGGCGGCGAGCGGGATGGCGATCAGCGAGATCTCGCCGCCGATGAGCGAGACGGTCTGTCCGGTCCAGTAGCGCCGGAAGGTGCGCTCCAGGAGCAGGCCGGGTATGCGCTCCCGCGCCTTCACCCCTCGGCCCCCGTGCCACCTGCCTCCGGCGCCTCCCCGGGGATCTCGCGGTCGACGAAGCCGAGCCGCATCAGGCTGACGGGGCGCGCGCCTTCGGGGCGCCGGCCAGGGTCCTTCTCACGGTCCTCGTACGGCTGCAGCACCGCTTCGATGCGCTCGCCGATGCCGGTCAGCTCCTCGGGCGTGAGGTGCAGGAGCGAGTCGCTGAACTGCTCCGCCTCGCGCCAGGCGCGGGGCAGCCGGTGGCGTTGTTCGATGGCCCGGACGGCGCGCTCGAAGTACCGCTCCGCGACCGCCACACTCAGCGCGTCCGACGCCTCGGCGACGGACGGGTCCTCGCTGTACCCGGGCCAGTCGGTGAACTGGGCGGTCGCCTGCCATGGCTTCTCACGCCCCCGGCCGCCCGGCGCCTCTTCGACGAGCCCGTACTTCGCGAGCATCCGCAGGTGGTACGAGCAGCTGGCCACGGACTCGCCGGTCAGCTCGGCGGCCCGCGTCGCGGTGAACGGCCCGCTCCGCCGCAGGAAGCCGACCAGGGCCATGCGCGTGGGGTGCGCGTAAGCACGCAGGGCGCGGGGGTCCGTGAGGCGGATGCTGCGGGGCGCGCCGTCCGGGGAGGCCGGCTCTGGGGTCTGCGACATGATGTAAAGCTAGCTTTAGAAAGGTTTCTTTACAAGACATCTCCGCGACCGCCCCGCAGGCACAAGATCGGACATTAAAGATCACTCCGACAAGATCGGACAGAAGTTACTTCTAGGTATGCCGTGACTTAATACGCCACTAGCAGTAGAACTCGTTCCCATTCCTACGAGAGTGAGGAACGTCACATGAGTGGCACCACCATGCGTTCTGAGGGTTCCGGAGGCGTTTCACGCCGAAGATTCATAGCTGGAACCAGTTCTATTCTGGGCGTCGCATCCCTGGCGACGCTCGCCCCCGCGGCCCCGACGTACGCCGCGGCCGCGGCCGGACCCATCGGCGACGGAGCCCGCGTCCCCGTGCTGATCATCGGCACCGGGTACGGCGGCTCCGTCGCCGCTCTGCGCCTCGCCCAGGCAGGCGTCGACGTACACATGGTCGAGATGGGCATGGCCTGGGACACCCCCGGCTCCGACGGCAAGATCTTCGCCCACACGACCTCACCCGACGGCCGCTCCTACTGGCTGCGAACCAAGACCAAACAGCCCCTGAGCAACTTCCTCGGCTTCCCGATCGACAGGAACATCCCCCGCTACACCGGAATTCTCGACGCGGAGGACATGGGCGGCATCCTCGTCTACCAGGGCCGTGGAGTCGGCGGTGGCTCCCTGGTCAACGGCGGGATGGCGGTCACGCCCAAGCGCGAGAACTTCGGCGCCGTCCTCCCCTCGGTCAACGCCGACGAGATGTACTCCACCTACTATCCGCGCGCCAACGCCGGACTCGGCGTCAGCACCATCGACCCCGCCTGGTTCGACAGCGTCGACTGCTACCAGTACTCCCGGGTCGGCCGTAAGCACGCCCAGCGTTCCGGCTTCCCGTTCGTCTTCGTGCCCGGTGTCTATGACTGGGACTACATGAAGCAGGAGGCGGCAGGAACAGTTCCCAAGTCGGCCGTCGCCGGTGAGATCCTCTATGGCAACAACTACGGCAAGAAGTCACTCCAGAAGACCTACATCGCCAAGGCCACCGCGACCGGAAAGGTCAGCATCTCCGCGCTGCACAAGGTCACTTCGGTCTCCCCCGCGTCCGGCGGCGGCTACACCGTCGTCATCGAGCAGCTCAACACCAGCGGCAGCACCACCGCCACCAAGACCGTCACCGCGCAGAAGGTGTTCTTCGCGGCAGGCAGTGTCGGCACCAGCAAGCTGCTGGTGAAGCTGAAGGCCACCGGCGCGCTGCCCGGCCTGAACGGGGAGATCGGCAAGGGCTGGGGCGACAACGGCAACGTCATGTGCGGCCGCGCCAACCACATGTGGGACCCGACCGGCAAGGTCCAGTCGTCCATTCCCACCGCCGGCATCGACAACTGGGCGGCCGGAGGCGCGTTCGCCGAGGTCGCGCCGCTGCCCACCGGCATCGAGACCTACGCCTCGTTCTACCTCTCGATCACCAAGAACCCGAACCGAGCCGCCTTCTCCTGGAACGCGGCGGCGGGCAAGGTGGACCTGAACTGGCAGACCGCGTGGAAGCAGCCGTCCATCGACGCGGCCAAGACCATCTTCGACAAGATCAACTCAAAGGAGGGGACGATCTACCGCACCGATCTGTTCGGCACGTACAAGATCTGGGGCGACCATCTCACCTACCACCCGCTCGGCGGCGCGGTCCTGAACAAGGCCACCGACAACTACGGCCGTCTGCACGGCTATTCGGGCCTCTATGTCATCGACGGCTCACTGATCCCCGGCAACACGAGCGTCAACCCGTTCGTCACCATCACCGCGCTCGCCGAACGGAACATCGAGAAGATCATCGCCACGGATGTGTAGCACCAGGCGTGTGTAGCACCGTGGATGTGTAGCACCGTGGATGTGTAGCAACTTCCCTCAGTGGCCGGGGAGTACGCAGACCGCGTCCAGGCCGAGCACGTGGTTGAGGCGGCCGAACGCCAGCCAGGAGCCGATGCTCATGCTCAGTTCCACGATCTCGTGCTGGCTGTAGTGCGCGGTCATCCGCGTCCAGAACTCCTCGTCAAGTCCATGATGGTCCAGGGCGTACCGCTCGGCGTACTCGGCGGCAAGGCGTGTCCGGTCGTCGAAGGCGTCGGTGGTGCGCCACTGGGTCACCGCTTCCGCGAACTCCTCCTCGACCTTCTGGCCCTCGCGTTCGGTCCGCCAGTCGAGGCAGAACAGGCACCCGTTGATCTGCGCGATGCGCAGCCGGGCGGCCTCGAACTCCCTTAGCCCCAGGGTCGTGTGCTCGTACACCGACAGCGAGAAGTTCGCGGCGGCCATGCCGATCCCGGGGACCATGTCACCCCACACGTACCCGATCGGCTCCTGCCCCTCGGGGATGTCTATGTGCATCGAGCTCATTGTTTGCTCCTTCCGAGCTTGCCGGTCGCGGGGCGCAGCGGTACGTCGAGGGCGTCGTAGAGTCCGGGTTCCGCGGCCACGAGCCAGTCGATGGCGCCGACCAGTCGGCCGACCGCGGTGGCGTTGCCGCCCGCTGACCGGTTCTCCCCCTCGTCGGTGGCCTCGACCGTGACCTCGATGCGCGGGCGGCCCTCGATGATGACCCGGTGCGCGCCTGCGCCGTCGGGCGGCGTCGGCCAGTCGGGGGCGCAGGACGGATGGATGCGGGTGACGTGCTCGATGACGATGCGGGGCTCGCCTCCGACGATGCCCTGGACCTCGAACCGCACCGCCCCCTGGGTGCCCGCCTCGAAGTCACCCATCGTCCGTGTGCTCACCGAGGTGTCGAGGGCGCGGCGCTCCAACGTCTCGCGGATGTCGTCGAGTTCGACGCCGAGAGCCCTGGCCATCAGCCGGATCTGACCTCCCCACACCATGGTCGGGGCGGTCTCGGCGAGCATCAGCGGTTCGTAGTCCATCGGATGCCCCATGCCGATCAGGTGGCGTACGGAATCCTCCTGGTCGTACGTGGAGTAGTCGAAGATCTCCTGGCAGCGGATCCCGTCGACGGTGCTGCCGAGGCCGCTGATGAGGAGCGGCAGGACGTCGTTGCCCCAGCCGGGGTCGACGCCGGACACGAAGAGGGAGCCGCCGCCGTCCGCGATCGCCGCGAGCATCGGGTCCCGCAGTTCGGCCGGTGCGTTGCGCTGGTCGTAGAGCGCGTAGAGGGCGGGGGTGACGACGACGGCTCCGGCGCGGATCGCCCGGCCGACGTCGTCCAGGGCCTCGTCCGGGCGGATGTCACCGGAGGCCGCGTACACCACGGCCCGGGGCGATGCCGCGAGGACCGCGTCGATGTCGTCGGTCGCCGTGACGCCCAACTGCCCCTGGAGACCGGCGAGGTCGGCCGCGTCGCGGCCGACCTTGTCGGGGCTGTGGACGAGCACGGCCGTGAGCTTCAGCGCCGGGTGGGCCTCGACGGCGCGTATGGCCGCGCGGCCGACATTTCCGGTACCCCAGACAACCGTGGAAATCATGCGGCGGAGGGTAACCAGAGGGCGTATCAGTTCATAGGGGCATGACCGGAGAGATTTCCAGCAAGGGCCCCCGGCCTACGCCGTGCGGCGCAGACGTGCCGAGAGGTGGTGCTGCAGCGGTTGGCCGACCGCTTCGAGGTCGTGGACGAAGGTGAGTTCGCCGTCGCCGGTGAGCGTGTAGCGGCGGCGGGTGGCCTTGACCTCCTTGGCGGTGGGGGTGCGGGCCACCTCGCCGGTGGCGAGGTCGACCGTGTTCCCGGCCGCCCGGCCCGCCGCGATCTCCGCGATGCCGGTGGGCTGGGTGATCAGCGCCTCCACCCGCCCGTCGGGCTGCAGCCGCCACCAGCCGCTCTCCCGCGCGGACGGCCGAAGCGGCGCGTCGTCCGCGTCGAGGAGCCAGGCCCGCGCCTCGTAGTGGAGGAAGGGCCGGCCGTCATGGCTGAAGGTGACTTCCTGGGCGTACGTGAAATCCGCCTCGAGGGTGGGGTACTCACCCCGGCCCCGGCCGTGCCAGGTACCCAGGAGTCCGAGCACGGGCGTGAGGAGCGCGTGCGGCGCCGGCGCCTCGTCCGGCCGGTGGGCGTCGGGGTAGGGGTGCTCCGGTGCGGGGTCGAACACTGTGTGCGCTCCAGGGGTAGGGGCCGGTGCCAGGAGGCAGCCTAGGGGCTCCCCTCAGCGGCATCCGCTGGTCACTGGCCCGGGACGGCACCATGGAGGGGCAACTTAGGGTAGCCTCACCTAGATTTTTTTGCTGTCCGGCCCTGGAGAGGTGGCGGGTGAGTTCCTCAAGTCCGTCGGGGCGGGACGTCCTGAGAGAGTCGATACGGGGCCAGCGGCGCGATGTCGCCGTCGGAGCGGTGCTGGGTTCCGGGCACCAGATAGGCGAGGCGCTGGTCCCCGTCCTGATCGGCGTCGCGATCGACCAGGCCGTCACCGACTCCGACACCGGCGCCCTGCTCGTATGTCTCGGCGTCCTCGCCGTGGGCTATGTGGCGCTCGCGCTGAGCTTCCGCTTCGGCGCCATGGCCGGTGAGCGGTCCGCCGCCCGCGCCGAGCACACCCTGCGCGTCTCCCTCGTACGACGCGTTCTGGACCCTGGCGGCGGAGCCGAGGAAGGCCGGCTGCCCGGCGCCCTCGCCAACATCGCGACCGAGGACGCCAAGCGGGTCGGCGCCGTCAACATGGCCGTGATGGCCGGGATCTCGGCACTGACCGGCATCCTCACCTGCGCGGTCGTCCTGCTGCGGATGTCGCTGACCCTCGGCCTCGTCGTGCTGCTCGGCACGCCGGTGCTGCTGTGGCTCGGGCATCTGCTGAGCAAGCCGCTGGAGACCCGCAGCGAGGCCGAGCAGGAGCGCGCCGCGCACGCGTCGGCCGTCGCCGCCGACCTGGTGACGGGCCTGCGGATACTCAAGGGCATCGGCGGTGAGTCGGCGGCCATCGCCCGCTACCGCACCACCAGCCGCGATTCCCTGGGCGCCACGCTGAAGGCGGCGCGCGCGCAGGCTTTCCAGAGCGGCGTGGTCCTTGCCCTCACGGGGTGCCTGATCGCCACCGTCGCCCTGGTCGGCGGCCGGCTGGCCGCCCAGGGCAGCATCAGCCTGGGCGAGCTGGTGTCGGCGGTGGGGCTCGCGCTCTTCCTCGTCGGCCCCCTGGAGGTGCTCGCGTGGGTCAACGCCGAGTTCGCCCAGGGCAGGGCGTCGGCGGGACGGATCGCGGAGGTCGTCGCCACCGCGCCCGTCGTCACGGCCGGCGACCGGAGGCTGCCCGTGCCGGTGCGCGGGGCGGTGCGGCTCGACGGCGTACGGCACGGCGGGCTGCGCGGAGTGGACCTGGACGTCGCGCCGGGCGAGCTGCTCGGGGTGGTCGCGACGGACCCCGCGCACGCCAACGACCTGCTGCGCTGCCTGGCCAGGCGGACCGACCCCGAGGCCGGAACGGTGGAGCTGGACGGCATACCCCTGCGCGACCTCGACCCGGCCGAGCTGCGCACTGCGGTGCTGGTGGCCGAACACGACGCTGACCTCTTCGAAGGCTCCGTCCGCGACAACGTCACGGCCGCCGCCTCCGACGCCACCGACCCGGAACAGGCGATGGCGGCCGCCGGAGTGGCCCAGGTCGCCCAGACGCTGCCGGACGGCGAGCACACGCCGGTCGGTGAACGCGGCCGCTCCCTCTCGGGCGGGCAGCGCCAACGCGTCGCCCTCGCCAGGGCGCTGGCCGCCGAACCCCCCGTCCTCGTGGTCCACGATCCGACCACCGCGGTCGACGCCGTGACCGAGGCCCGTATCGCTGCCGGAGTCCGCGAGATCCGCAAGGGCCGCACCACGGTCCTGGTGACCACCAGCCCCGCCCTGCTCTCGGTCACCGACCGGGTGGCGCTCCTGGACGAGGGACAGGTCATCGACACGGCCCCGCACGCAGATCTGATCCAACGTCATGAGGCCTACCGCGCGGCGGTGTTGGCATGAACCGTGATGACATGAACGGTGATGGCATGAGCGGTGATGGCATGAACGCTGATGGCGTGAACGAGTCCTCGGGCGAGCAGCACACGGACACCCGCGAGCTGCTCCCCACCGCCACCGGGCCCCGCACCCGCGCCGCGGTCCGCGAGCTGGTGCGCCCGTACCGCGGTCTCGCGGTCGGCGGCTTCGCCGTGATGATCGCGGCGACCGCTGTGGGACTCCTCGTCCAGCCGCTGCTCGGCCGCATCGTGGACCTGGTGGCCGACCAGCGTCCGGCGGGAGACCTCACCCTGCCGGTCGTCCTGCTCGTCCTGGTCGCCCTCGCGCACGGCGGGACCACCTCGCTCGGCCTGACGCTCGTCTCCCGGCTCGGCGAGACGGTGCTCGCGCAGCTGCGCGAGCGGTTCGTGGAGAAGGCCCTGCGGCTGCCGCTCGAACAGGTGGAGAAGGCCGGGGCCGGAGACCTCACCGCGCGGGTGACCCGGGATGTCTCAGTGGTCGGCGAGGCGGTGCGCAGCGCCCTGCCCGAGCTGGCCCGCTCCCTGCTCGCCATCCTGCTGACGCTGGGCGCGATGGCGGCCCTCGACTGGCGCTTCCTGCTCGCGGCCCTCCTCGCGGTGCCCGTCCAGGCGTCCACGGCCCGCTGGTACGTCCGGCACGCCGTTCCGCTCTACGCCGAGCAGCGCGTCGCCACCGGTGCCCAGCAGCAGCAGTTGCTGGACACCATCGCCGGCGCGGGCACGGTGCGGGCCTTCCGCATCGAGGAGCAGCACACCGCGCGGGTCACCCGGCGTTCGACGACCGCGGTCGAGCTGAAGATGCGCGGCATCCGGCTGGTCCTCGACTTCTACAACCGCCTGCACGTCGCCGAGTACACGGGCCTCGCCGCGGTCCTCGTCACCGGCTTCTACCTGGTCCGCGCGGACTCCGTGTCCATCGGCACCGCGACGGCCGCAGCGCTCTACTTCCACAGCCTGTTCGGGCCGGTCAACTCCGCACTCGTACTCCTCGACGACGCACAGTCGGCGACGGCGTCACTCGCCCGCCTCGTGGGGGTCGCCGACGAGCCGACGCCCGAGCCGGCGCGGGCGCGGGGGGCCGCCGAACCGTCGCGGTCCGGTACGCAGCCGGACGGCACCGTCACCGTGATCGGCATCGACCACGCGTACGTACCCGGGCAGCACGTCCTGCAGAACGTGGACCTCACGCTGCGGGCCGGGGAGAAGGTGGCGCTCGTCGGTCCGAGCGGCGCGGGCAAGACCACTCTCGCCAAGCTCATCGCGGGGGTGCACCGGCCGACCTCGGGCTCGGTGCACCTGACCGGCACCGCGGGCCGGGGCGGCGACGGCGACGGCCTGCCGGTGGCCCTGGTCACCCAGGAGACACATGTTTTCGCCGGGCCGCTCGCGGACGACCTGCGGTTGGCCCGTGCCGACGCCACCGACGACGAGCTGCGCACGGCGCTGACCGACGTCGAGGCGCTCGACTGGGTCCAGGCACTCCCCGACGGCCTGTACACCGTCGTGGGCGACGGAGGCCACCGCCTCACCTCCGCCCAGGTCCAGCAACTCGCCCTGGCCCGGCTGATGCTGGCCGATCCGCCGGTGGCCGTGCTCGACGAGGCGACGGCCGAGGCGGGCAGCACCGGCGCGCGTCTCCTGGAGAAGGCCGCGAGCCGGGCGGTGGAGGGACGCACCGCGCTGGTCGTCGCACACCGGCTCACCCAGGCCGCGACCGCGGACCGGATCGTCGTCATGGAGGGCGGCCGCATAGTGGAGAGCGGCACCCACGACGAACTGAGCGCGGGTTCCGGGCCCTACGCCTCCCTGTGGCAGGCATGGTCCGGCACCCGCTCCGCGAGGTGAAGCAGCACGGCGGGAGCCAGTGAACGTATGATCAGCCGATGTCTGACACGACCGAAACCACGCCCGGCTGGCTGCCCTCCGACGAGCTCGAGCAGGCCCGCAACCGCATGCCGATCCTGTACGTCGAAGCGGTGCCGGTGCGCGTAGACGACAGCGGCGAAGTCACCAGCATCGGACTGCTGTTGGGCATGGGGCGGGACGGGGTGGTCAACCGCTCCCTCGTCTCCGGCCGCGTCCTGCACCACGAGCGGGTCAGGGACGCCCTGCTGCGCCACCTGGAGAAGGACCTCGGCCCGGTGGCGCTGCCCCGCGTCCCGGCCTCGCTGCAGCCCTTCACCGTCGCCGAGTACTTCCCGACGCAAGGCATCACGCCGTTTCACGACCCCCGCCAGCACGCGGTGTCCCTCGCCTACATCGTCCCGGTGGCCGGCGACTGCCGGCCCCGCCAGGACGCTCTCGACCTGGTCTGGTTCAGTCCGCAGGAGGCAGCGTCCGAGGTGGTCCAGAACGAGATGCCGGGCGGACACGGTGTCCTGCTCAAGCAGGCCCTGGCGCACGCGGGTTGCCTGTCCTGACCGGCGCCGGGAGGGGCGTGGGGCACATCGGGCGGTGACGGATTAGGTAAGCCTCGGCTAAGTTGATCGGCGAGTGGCTCTCTCCGGAGTCACCCCTGCCAAGGAGATCGACGCAGCATGACCGCATCCACCCACCGTGTCCGCATCATCGCGACCGCCGTGTCCCTCGCCGCGGGGAGCGCCCTGGCGTCGACCGGCACCGCGAGTGCGGCCCTCCCGGGCGCCGCACCCGCGGGCGCCGGTTCGGCCGTCACCTCCGCACCGCTCGCGCCGGGCCTGTACCAGTCCGCGTACTCGGAGCGGAACGACGCCCTCTGGGTCGCCTCTTCCGTGGGCCAGCCGCCGGCGCCCGTCACCGAGTCCAGGCTGCTGAGGGCCGATCCGGACACCCTGCGGGTGGAGAAGTCGTACGCGCCTGCCGTCAACGCGGGCACGGGCGCCGTCCAGTCCGTGTACGGCGTCGCCGTGGACGACGAGCACAACACCGTCTGGACGACGAACACCCGGGACAACTCCGTCTCCGTCTACAGCCAGCTCAGCGGCAAGCACCTCGCCACCCTGCCCGGCGTGAACCACGCGCGGGAGGTCGTCGTCGACGAGCGGCGTGACCTGGTGTGGGCCAGCGCCTTCGGTGACGGCACCCTCGTCGCGTTCGACTCCGGCACCTTCAAGGAGAAGCGGCGCGTCACCGTGCCGGGCGCGGGGCCGACGGGCCTCGCCGTGAACGAGCGGACCGGCTCCGTGTACGCGGCCGACCACAACGGCGACCGGATCATCGAGGTCGCCGTCGACGCCAAGAGCCCGCGGCTCATACCGACCGGCGACGGCCCGCTCTCGGTGGCACTGTCCAAGAACGGCCGCACCGCCTACACCGGTGACCAGACCTCGGGCACCGTCTCGGTCGTCGACCTGCGCGAGGGCGCCGTCACCCGGTCCGTGGAGTCGGGCGAGGGCACCAAGTCCGTGGCCGTCGACCACCGTTCGGGACACGTCCTGGCGGTCAACCGGCTCTCCGCCACCGTCACGGTCGTCGACCCGCGCAAGGGAGCCGTCGTGAAGACCGTGGCCACCGCCGCGCTCCCCAATCACGTCCACGTGGCCGACGGCTCCGCGTACGTGGTGGACAAGTCGGGGTCGGGCCCGGCGGGCGAGGATCTGTTGACCCGTCTGCGCGTCCGTCGCTAGGTCAGGGCGAGCACAGGGGGCTAGCCGCCGACGAAGGCCCGGACCCCCTGTGACACCCCGTCGTCCCCCAGCAGGTCGTTGTGTTTCAGGCAGCCCGCGGCGTTGTTCGTCGCGCCGTCGAGAGGCACGCTGTTGTCCGGGTTGATGACTTCGTCGCAGTTCGACCACCAGGTCGCGTAGGCGACGTCTCCCGGTGTCTCGTCGCCTTCCGCGAGCCCGTCCTGGACGTAGGAACCCGGTGTCATGTCACGGCAGGCCTGGGACCAGGCCGCGCAGGCCCAGGCCGTGGCGGTGCCGTGGTTGGGGCCGGCCAGGGAGGCCCAGTGGGCGACCTTGCCGGTGCCGCCGCCGTGCTTGACGTACCAGCGGGTGACGAGGCTCCCGAAGGAGTGGGCGACGATGTCCACCTTGGCGGCGCCCGACCGCGCCCGCACGTCCTCGACGTACGCGGCGAACCGGCCGGACAGCACCTCGTTCACCGACTGGCTGGTGTCGTAACCCCAGGAGTGCAACTCCGCGTCCGCGTAGCCCGACGCCTTGAAGTCGTCGCGCAGGGAGCCCCACACCCCCGGGTCGGCGTTGTAGCCATGGACGAAGATGACCGGCGTACGGGCGGCCTCGCGGGGCACGTCCGCCTGGGCGGAGGACTGCGGCAGCAGCAGAGCGGCGACGGCCGCGACGGTCAGCGGGACGGAGATTCGGCGCAGCACGGGTTCCCCCTCGGTCGGGCGGACGTCACCACATTCACCGCGGCGGGGCGCGGGACACGTGTCACCTGAGCGGTGCCGAGAATGGTGGGGTCTGCGGCGGCGAATGAACAGACCTGTGCAGCAGGGAAGTTACCGCGGGTACTACGCCTCCGAGTGGTCCGGGGCGTTCGCCTCGTCGTCCGGGTTCCAGTCGAGGAGCCGCACTTTCGCCACCGTCCGCACATGCCGGCGCATCGCGGCCGCCGCCGCCCGGCCACGGCCCGCCTCGATCGCGTCGAGGATCGCGTGGTGCTGGGCGAGTGAACGGGCGGGGCGCCGCACCTGGCGCAGCGACTCGTTGCGGCTCTCGGTGATCTGCTCGGCGATGGACCGCATGAACTCGGCGAGCAGCGCGCTGTGGGCGGCCGCGGTCACGGCGGCGTGGAAGAGCCGGTCACCCTCGACTCCGCGCTCGCCCTCCTCGATCTCCCGCGCCATCGTGCCGAGGGCGTCCCGCATCGCCCGCAGATCCTCGTCCGTGCGGCGCTCCGCTGCCAGTTCGGCGAGCTTGGTCTCCAGGGCCTCGCGCGCCTCAAGGACGTCGGGCAGCCGCCGCTTGCGCTCCACGAGCCGCTCCACGGGCTCGGCGTCCAGGCTGTCCTTGACCAGATAGGTGCCGCCGCCGTGCCGCACCTCGACGAGCCCCTGCACTTCCAGTACGACGATCGCCTGCTTCACGGAAGCGCGGGAAACGCCCAGGCGCTGGGCCAGTTCGCGCTCGGTCGGCAGCCGGTCGCCGGAGCGCAGACCGCCCTCTCCGACATAGGCACGCAGCCGGTCGAGGACCTGCTCGTACAGCCTCGTCCTGCCCATGGGGCGCAGCGCGTCAGACATCCCAACCCCCCCATCTCGGTCCCCGTGCCGATGGGTGCGCAGCCTAACAGCGGCCGATCCGGTGGACGAGTGCGCAAGTGGACGAGTGCGCAAGTGGGCAAGTGGCTGAGCCAATTTGTGTCCGATCCCTTGACGGCCGGAACCGATACCCCGACGCTGAGTTCCGCCAACGGCCAGATTGGCTCAGCCACTTGGCCACTGAGGGACGGCCCCAGGGACGGGAGCCCACGTTGTCCGCCGAACTCATCTCCATCCTCGTACTCGTGGTGGTCTTCGTGATCGCCACCACTCGCTCCATCAACATGGGCGCGCTCGCGTTCGCCGCGGCCTTCGCGGTCGGCGAGCTGGCCGCCGACCTCGACGCGGACGGCATCTTCGCCGGCTTCCCCGGCGACCTGTTCGTCGTCCTGGTCGGCGTGACCTATCTGTTCGCGATAGCCCGCGCCAACGGCACCACGGACTGGCTGGTGCACGCCTCGATCCGGCTGGTGCGCGGGCGGATCGCGCTGATCCCCTGGGTGATGTTCGTGATCACCGGGGCGCTCACCGCGATCGGCGCGGTGAGTCCCGCCGCCGTCGCGATCGTCGCGCCGATCGCCCTGAGCTTCGCCGCCCAGTACGGAATCAGCCCGCTCCTGATGGGCGCCATGGTGGTCCACGGCGCCCAGGGCGGCGGCTTCTCGCCCATCAGCATCTACGGCTCGATCGTCAACGGCATCGTGGAGCGCGAGAAGCTCCCGGGCAACGAGGTCGCGCTCTTCCTCGCCTCGCTCGTCGTGAATCTCCTGATCGCCGGGATCGTCTTCGTCCTCTTCGGGGGGCTGAAGCTGGGCGGGCGCGACACCGGCAAGTCAGCCGAGAGCGAGGCAGATTCGCGGCTCGATCCGGCCAAGATCGCCACGCTCGCCGCGCTGGTCGCGCTCGTCGTCGCCGTCCTTGGCTTCGATCTCGACGCGGGACTGAGCGCCATCACCCTGGCCGTGATCCTGAGCGCGTTCTGGCCCGATTCCAGCCGCAAGGCCGTCGGTGAGATCGCCTGGCCGACCGTCCTTCTCATCTGCGGAGTGCTGACCTACGTCGGCGTGCTGGAGGAGATGGGCACCATCGACTGGGCCGGTGAGGGCGTCTCCGACATCGGCGTCCCGCTCCTCGCCGCCCTGCTGCTCTGCTACATCGGCGCGCTCATCTCCGCGTTCGCCTCCTCCGTCGGCATCATGGGCGCGCTCATCCCGCTCGCGGTGCCGTTCCTTGCCCAGGGCGAGATCGGGGCGGTCGGCATGATCGCGGCGCTCGCCGTCTCCGCCACCGTCGTGGACGTCAGCCCCTTCTCGACCAACGGCGCGCTGGTGCTCGCCGCCGCTCCTGACGTCGACCGCGAGCGCTTCTTCCGGCAGCTGATGGTGTATGGCGGGATCGTGGTGGCCGTGGTGCCCGCAGCGGTGTGGCTCGTCCTCGTGGTGCCAGGCTTCGGGTAGGACGAACCAGCACAAGGGGACCAGCCCAAGAGAACCAGCGCAGGACAACGGTCCGTGACCACTACCAAGGAGATACTCAGCGTGAGCTCCCCCCATCCGCCCCTCTTCCCGGCCCTTGTCGCGGCCCCCGGCCTCCCCGCCCTCCGCTTCGGCGAGCGCTCGCTGACGTACGCCGAACTCGCCGCCGCCGCGGGGTCCCTAACCGCCTCGATCGGCTCGGCGCGCCGGGTCGCGCTGTGGGCGACGCCGACCCTGGAGACCGCCGTCGGCGCGGTGGCCGCGCTGCTTGCCGGGGTTCCCGTCGTGCCGCTGAACCCGAAGACCGGGGAGCGCGAGCTGCGCCACATCGTGACGGACAGCGCGCCGTCGGTGGTGCTCGCGGCACCGGGAGACGAACTGCCCGCAGCGCTGGCGGCGTTGGAGCGTACGGATGTCACCCTCACCGGCACCGGCAGGACCTCGGAGGGAGCCTGGGCCGAGCCCGACCCCGAGTCACCCGCCCTGATCGTCTACACCTCGGGCACCACCGGGCCGCCCAAGGGTGCGGTGCTGCCCCGCCGGGCCCTCGCCACCACTCTGGACGCCCTTGAGGACGCCTGGCAGTGGACGTCCGACGACGTGCTGGTGCACGGGCTTCCCCTGTTCCATGTGCACGGGCTGATCCTCGGCATCCTCGGGCCGCTGCGCCGGGGCGGTTCGGTACGGCATCTGGGCCGGTTCTCCATCGAGGGCGTGAAGCACGAACTGGCCCACGGGGCGACGATGTTGTTCGGCGTGCCCACCATGTACCACCGCATCGCGGAGGCGCTGCCCGACGACCCGGGCCTCGCCAAGGCCCTGTCCGGCGCCCGGATCCTGGTCTCCGGGTCCGCCGCGCTGCCCGTCCACGACCACGAGCGGATCGCGTCGGCCACCGGGCGCCGGGTGATCGAGCGGTACGGCATGACGGAGACCCTCATGAACACGAGCGTGCGGGCCGACGGCGAACCGCGCGCGGGAACGGTCGGGGTGCCGCTGAGCGGCGTCGAGCTGCGCCTCGTGGACGAGACGGGCGCCGAGACCGCCGACCCGCGGGAGGTCGGTGAGATCGAGGTGCGCGGCCCTAATCTGTTCACCGAGTACCTGAACCGGCCCGACGCCACGGCCGCCGCCTTCACCGCCGACGGCTGGTTCCGCACCGGGGACATGGCGGTGCGCGACGACGACGGCTATGTGCGCATCGTCGGCCGCAAGGCCACCGACCTCATCAAGAGCGGCGGATACAAGATCGGCGCGGGCGAGATCGAGAACGCCCTGCTTGAGCACCCGGGCGTACGGGAGGCCGCCGTGACCGGGGAGCCCGACGACGACCTGGGTGAGCGCATCGTCGCCTGGATCGTGCCGACGGACCCTGAACAGCCGCCGCTGCAAGGCGACTTGGCGGACCATGTGGCTACCCAGCTCGCCCCGCACAAGCGGCCCCGGGCCGTTCGCTATCTGGCGGAACTCCCCCGCAACGACATGGGGAAGATCATGAAGCGGTCTCTGCATGCTTGAGCCGATGCCTGAGCCGACGCCTGAGCCGACGCCTGAGCCGACGCCTGACGGGACGATCCGGCGCCTGGGCGCTCGCGCGGCCATCACTGCCGTGGCCGACCAGGACAGTTTCCGTGAACTGGACGCATGTGACGCCGAGTTCGAGGTCGCGGACTCCCGTCCGGACGGCCCGCTCGCCTGGCCTGGGTACACGGAAGCCCGTGCCCGCGCCGAAGAACGTACCGGCGAACGGGAGTCGGTGGTCTGCGGCACCGCCACCCTCGGCGGCACCAGAGCGGTGGTCATCTCCTTCGAGTTCGGTTTTATGGGCGGCTCCCTCGGCGAGCGCACGGGTGACCGCCTGGAAGCCGCGCACCGCCATGCCCGGGACCACCGGCTGCCCGTCGTCTCGCTGATCGCCACGGGGGGCAGCCGCATGCAGGAGGGTATGCGCGCCCTGGTCCAACTCCAGCGCGTGGCAAAGCAGTCCGAGCTCACGGGCGCGGCGGGCCTGGCCCGCATCGCCGTCCTGCGCGATCCGACCACGGGCGGCGGATGGGCCACCCTGGGCGCGGGAGCCGACCTCGTCCTCGCCCTGCCGGGCAGCCAGGTCGGCTTCGCCGGGTCCCGGGTACGCCCGGCGGACACCGACCCGGCCGCGTACACCGCCGAGGGGCAACTGGCGGCGGGTGCGATCGATGACGTCGTACGCCACGAGGAGCTGCGCGAGGCGCTCGTACTGCGTCTCGGCCTGCTGTCCGCTCCCGGCGGCGGCCACGTTCCTGCGGGGGCGTCCACGCCCGCCGCCGCCGAACCTCCCGGTGCGCTCGGCCGTTCCGACCTGCCGGCCACCGGCTGGGAAGCCGTGAGCCGTGCCCGCGACCCGGACCGCCCTCGCGCCACCGCCTACTTGGACGCCTACTTCGCCGAGCGGGCCCCGCTGCGCGGCGACCGGTGCGGGGGCGCGGACCCGGGGATGCTGTGCGGGTTCGGGCGGCGTGCGGGCCGGACGGTTGCCTACGCGGCGCAGTGCGGGACGGCGACGACGCCCGCGGGGTACCGCACCGCGGCGCGGCTCGTCCGGCTCGCGGGGCGGCTCGGCATTCCCGTCCTCACGCTCATCGACACCCCGGGTGCCGCGAACGACGCGGTGGCCGAGCGTGCGGGTGCGGGCGCGGCGATCGCCGATCTGTTCGCCGCCGTCGCCGCCGCGCAGGTGCCGGTCACATCGCTGGTCATCGGCGAGGGCGGCTCCGGCGGCGCGCTCGCGCTCGCGTCACCGGACAACCTCTGGGCCACGCCGGACAGTTACTTCTCGGTGATCGCCCCGGAGCTCGCCACCGCGATCCTCAAGCGCGGGAGGGAGGAGACCCGGACGACGGCGGAGCAGCTGCGTCTGCGCCCGCAGGATCTGGTGGAACTGGGCGTGGCGCGTGGAATCGTGACGGCACGGACCGGTGGACCTTACGGACCCGTGACCTCACGGACCCGTGGCCTTACGGGCCCGTGATCTTACGGACCCGTGACGAAGCCCCGTCGGTGGCCCTCACTGCTGCTCGGCGCGCCTAGCGTGGCCGTATGCGCGTACTTGTCACCGGCGGCGCCGGGTTCATCGGATCGCACGTGGTCGAAGCCCTCATCGGACGCGGGCACGAAGTGGTGGTGTACGACGCCCTGCTGCCCTCCGCCCACGCCGGTCCGCCGCGCCCGCCCGAGGGACAGCGGTGGACCGTCGCCGATGTCCGGGACCGTGACGCCGTGCGGGACGCGCTGCGCGGGGTGGACGCGGTCTGCCATCAGGCGGCGATGGTGGGGCTCGGCAAGGAGTTCGCCGACGCGCCCGAGTACGTCGGCTGCAATGACCTGGGCACGGCCGTCCTGCTCGCCGCGATGGCCGAGACGGCGGTACGTGACCTTGTGCTCGCCGGGTCGATGGTGGTGTACGGGGAGGGGCGGTACGAGTGCGCGCGGCACGGGGTGGTCCGGCCCGGTCCGCGCGCGGCGGCGGATCTGGACGCCGGGCGCTTCGAACCGCTCTGCCCGGACTGCGGGGCGGAGTTGCGGCCCGGCCTCGTGGGCGAGGACGCGCCGACCGATCCGCGCAACGTGTACGCGGCGACCAAGTTGGCGCAGGAGCATCTGGCCGCCGCGTGGGCGCGGGCGACCGGCGGCCGCGCGGTGTCCTTGCGCTACCACAACGTGTACGGCCCCGGCATGCCCCGCGACACCCCGTACGCCGGTGTGGCCTCGTTCTTCCGTTCGTCGCTGGAGCGGGGAGAGGCACCCCAGGTCTTCGAAGACGGCCTCCAGCGGCGGGACTTCGTCCACGTACGGGATGTGGCGGCGGCGAATGCGATGGCGCTGGAGGCGGTGCGTGAGCGGGGAGCGGGGGCGTTCACGGCGTACAACACCGGCAGCGGGGAACCGCACACGGTCGGGGAGATGGCCCGCGAACTGGCGCGGGCTTTCGGCGGCCCGGCTCCGGAGGTGACGGGCGAGTACCGCCTCGGGGACGTCCGCCACGTCACGGCGGACTCGAAACGGCTGCGGTCGGACCTGGGATGGCGGCCGGGGGTCGCCTTCACGGAGGGCATGACGACGTTCGCGAAGGCACCGCTGCGGGGGTAACTGAGGGCTCACCTCGGCAGCAGCCGACCGCCTTCCGCTACCGGGGGCGTGCGGCTACCGCTGCCGCGGGTGCCGTGCGGCTACCGCTCGCGGGGGCGACCAGGGTCTCACTCCGGCGGCGGCTGCCGCCTCGGGGCTGGCTGCCCCGTGCTCGGCGGCGCGGTCGTGGCGGTCCAGGGCCTGCGGCCCGGGGGGAGCTTCGGGCCCCTGTCGGGGAGCGGCGATCGACGCCGGTGCCGGGGCCGGCGGATGCCCCGTTCTCGCGGGGGCGACCAGGGTCTCGCTCCGGTGGCTGCCGCCTCGGGGCTGGCTGCCCCGTGCTCGGCGGCGCCGTAGTGGCGGTCCAGGGCCTGCGGCCCGGGGGGCTTCGGGCCCCTGTCGGGGAGCGGCGATCGACGCCGGTGCCGGGGCCGGCGGATGCCCTCGTTCTCGCGGGGGCCGAAAAGCCGGAGGTCCGTTGCCGGGGAGTGGCGGGCGCCGCCGTTGCGGGGTCGTCGGCGCGGCGGCCGTACCCAGGGCGCGAGGGTGCCCCGGTGGTTGCCGCGCGCTTGGCGGCGGTCGCGAAGCCGGGGGCGGGCGGTTACGCCGGCGTCGTCGGGAGTGTCACCTCGAAGCGGCAGCCGCCCGCCACGTTGTGTACGGCCGCGCGGCCCTGGTGGGCCTCGACGATGCCGCGCACGATCGCGAGGCCGAGCCCCGCGCCCGCCGGGGGTGTGCGGGACTGGCTGCCGCGCCAGCCGGTGTCGAAGACGCGGGACAGGTCCTCCTCGGGGATGCCGCCGCAGCCGTCGGTCACGGACAGGACCACGCCGTCCGGCGAACGCTCCGCGGCCACCGCCACCGTCCCGTCGGCCGGCGTACGGCGGATCGCGTTGATCAGGAGATTGCCCAGGACCCGGCTCATCTCCTTGCTGTCGACCTCCACCGGCACGGCTTCGACGCTGTCACCGACGAGACGCACCCGGTGCTCGCGGGCGAGCGGGTCGACGCCCGCGAGCGCGTCGCCCACGAGGTCGTAGACCGAGATGCGGGAGGGCGAGAGCGCCAGCGCGCCCGCGTGGATGCGGGAGAGCTCGAAGAGGTCTCCGACCATGGAGTTGAGACGTTCGACCTCGGTACGGATCTGGCGCAGATAGCGGTCCGGTTCCGCGGCGACGCCGTCCTCCAGCGCCTCGGACATGGCCCGCAGCCCGGCCAGCGGGGTGCGCAGGTCGTGCGAGATCCAGGCGACCAGTTCACGCCGGGAACGTTCCAGGGCCTGCTCCCGCTCCCTGGACTCCGCGAGTTTCGCACTGGTCGACTCCAACTCCCGGGTGAGTGCGGCAAGTTCCGCGCTCACGGGTTCGGGCGGCGCTGCGAAGCTGCCCCCGTCACCGAAGGAACGGGCCGCCAGGGTCAGCGCCTTGCTGCGGGCGACCACCCAGCGGCCGAGAAGCAGCGCGGTGGCGAGCGAGACCACGGCGGCCATCGCCACGACGATGGTGACCACGGTCAGGTCGTGCGGCGACAGGAACATCTCCCAGGCCACCGCGAGCGTCCCGGCCAGCATCGCGAGCACCGCGACGGCCGCCACGACGGTCATCGCCACCACGAGGGAGCGGTGCCGCAGCAGGCGCAGGGTCACGGCTCCCAGCAGCCCGGCACTCGCGGCGCCCAGGAAGGCGAACAGGGCGATGAGGAGGATGTCCTGCATGGGGTTCAGCCTTCGGCTCGGGGCGGTACGCGGTCGCTCTGGGGGGCACGGACGTCGCGGGTCCTGCGAGGCGCAGTCCGACCGTGAGCGGCGGCGGGTCCGGCGGCACCATGCGGGCCGCGCGGAGCCGCCGCGTCCGGCACGTCCAGCCGGTATCCCATACCCCACACCGTCTGGATGAGCCGCGGCCTCGCCGGGTCGTCCTCGACCTTGCCGCGCAGCCTGCGGACATGGACCGTGACCGTGGAGAGGTCACCGAACTCCCAGCCCCACACCTCCCGCATCAGCTCCTCGCGTGCGAACGCCTGCCCGGGGTGGCGCAGAAGGAAGGTGAGGAGATCGAACTCCCGGAGGGTGAGGGCGAGTTCGACCCCACCCTTGGTCGCGCGACGTGCCGCAGGGTCCACCCACAGACCCGCGGCCTCCAGCGTGGGAACACCCTCGGGGGCGCGCGGGGCGTGGCTGCGCCGCAGTACCGACTCCACCCTCAGGACCAGCTCGCGTGGGCTGAACGGCTTGGTGACGTAGTCGTCGGCCCCGACCTCGAGGCCCAGGATCCGGTCGTCCTCATCGCCACGTGCGGTGAGCATGATGACGGGCACCGGGCCTTTGGCGCGCAGACGGCGGCAGACCTCCAGGCCGTCCATGCCGGGCAGCATCAGATCGAGGACGACGAGGTCGGGCCGGAACACCCCGGCTCGCTCCAGCGCGCCGGGGCCGTCCTCGGCGCGGTCGACCGTGTAGCCGCCGCGCTCCAGGTAGCCCGCGACGACCTCGGCGACGGTCGGGTCGTCGTCCACGACGAGCACCCGGAGCGTGCCGAGCGCGGCGGACCCGGCGGACCTGGCGGGCGGGTGGTCCTGCGGTGGTGGCTGCATACGGCAAGCCTCGCACCTGCCGCGGGGTATCCCGCCGGTCAGAGCTGCTCCCGGTTGCCGACGTCCCTGTTTCGTAAGGACCTCAAGTCCCATATGTCCGGTTCAGATCCATAGGGTGAGCCACATGACCCCCTCCCCCTCGCCGGACCCCGCTGGACCCCACGTACCCGTCACACCCTCATCCGTCGCACCCTCATCCGTCACACCCGTACCCGAGCCTCCCGACCCCCTCGCGGTCCGGGTCGACGTCGTGCTGCCGTGCCTCGACGAGGCCGCGGCGCTTCCGTGGGTCCTGGAACGTGTTCCCGAGGGCTGGCGGGCCATCGTCGTCGACAACGGCTCCTTGGACGGTTCGCCGGACATCGCCCGCGCGCTGGGGGCAACCGTCGTACGGGAGGACCGGCGCGGCTTCGGAGCCGCCTGTCACGCGGGGCTCATGGCGTCCGACGCGGAGATCGTGTGCTTCTGCGACTGCGACGCCTCCCTCGATCCGGGGCTGCTGCAGCCTTTCGTACGCAGGGTGCTCGACGGGGGAGCCGATCTGGTCGTCGGACGACGGCGCCCGCAGGGACGCGGGGCCTGGCCGCCGCATGCCCGCGCGGGCAATCTCGCGCTCGCGAGGATGCTGCGGCGGCGTACCGGCGTACGTCTGCACGACCTGGGCCCGATGCGGGCGGCGCGGCGCGAGGAGTTGCTCGGGCTCGGCCTGACCGACCGGCGCAGCGGATATCCGCTGCAGATGGTCGTACGGGCGGCCGACGCCGGCTGGCGGATCGAGGAGCGGGACGTGCCGTATCTCCCGCGCGCCGGGAAGTCGAAGGTCACGGGAACGTGGCTGGGCACGTGGCACGCGGTGCGCGACATGCGAGCGGTCCTGGCGCAGGCCCCGACTCCCCGAGCACACCGAACGCCGGGCGACACCCCGTGACCCCCGACAACCCACGCCTCCCTGCCTACGCCACCGCGCGCGACCGCCGGTCCTGCGAGGCAACTGACAGACGGCCATCCTCCCCGCCTACGCCACCGCACGCGACCGCCGGTCCCGCGAGGCAACTGACAGACGGCCCCCTCCCCGCCTACGCCACCGCGCGCGACCGCCGGTCCCGCGAGGCAACTGACAGACGGCCCCCTCCCCGCCTTCGCCACTGCGAGCGTCCCCCGGCGCCCACACTCAGCCAGCATCGGACAGCACCCCATGACCACCAACCCCGCACGCCTCCCCGCCTACGCCACCGCGAGCGACTCCTGCCGAGCGCCCACGGCAAGCATCGGACGGCGCCCCGCGAGCCCCATCAGCACACCCCTCCCGGGCCACGCAAGAACACGCAGCACCCCGCCCTCCCCCTCCGCACCCACGCGACCACCGCGTACAACCCCACCGCCCTCATCCCGCAAGCAGCCAGCATCGGACGGTGCCGCGTGACCCCCCACGGAACAACCCTGCTCGTCATCGCCAAGGAACCACTTCCCGGACGCGTCAAGACCCGCCTCTCCCCGCCCTTCTCCCCCGAGGAGGCCGCCGAGTTGGCCGAAGCTTCCCTTGCCGACACGCTTCACGCCGTGCTCGCGGCGCCCGCCCGGCGGCGCGTGCTCGTCCTCGACGGGCGGCCGGGGCCCTGGCTTCCCGCCGGCATCGAGGTGGTCCCCCAGTGCGCGGGCGGTCTGGACGAGCGGCTGGGCGCGGCCTTCGGCGGTTGCACCGGGCCCGCCCTCCTGGTCGGCATGGACACCCCCCAGGTCACTCCCGGCCTCCTCGCCCCCGCGCTCGGCCCCGACGCCTGGCAGGACTGCGACGCCTGGTTCGGGCCCGCCGTGGACGGCGGATTCTGGGCGCTCGGCCTGGCCGAGCCCGATCCGCGACTGCTGCGCGGCGTCCCGATGTCGAGGCCCGACACCGGCGCCCTGCAACGGGCCCGGCTCACCGAGGCGGGACTGAGGGTGCGCGAACTGCCCCTGCTGCGCGACGTCGACACGGCCGAAGACGCCGGAGAGGTCGCCGAAGCCGCGCCGGACAGCCGGTTCGCCGCCACCCTCGCCCGCCTCGCGACGGCGGCCGGGCACGCGGACAGGGGCGGCGCCCGATGAGCACAGCACCGCCGGACACCCGCCTCCGCGAAGCGGCCTCCGCTGCCGCGCCCTGGCACGCGGACCCGTACACCAACGCCCTGCGCAACGGCCACGGCCCCTTGTTCCTGCGCCGCAGCGACGGCTGGCTGCTGCCGCTCGACGTCGAACGCTGGTGTGCGAGCGCCGACGCGGCGGACCTCTCCGCGTTGCGCCGCTGCGAGGGCAGCGTCCTCGACATCGGCTGCGGCCCCGGCCGCCTGGTGGCCGCGGCGGCGGCCCGCGGCCACCGCGTCCTGGGGGTCGACGTCAGCCAGGCGGCCGTCGACCACACGCTACGGCTCGGCGGCACCGCCCTGCTCCGCTCCGTCTTCGACACGCTGCCGGGCGAGGGACGTTGGAGTACGGCCCTGCTCATGGACGGCAATGTGGGCATCGGCGGCGACCCCACCGCACTCCTCAAGCGCGTGGCTCAACTCCTCGCACCCTCAGGCCTTTTGATCGCCGAGACCGCGCCGATGGACGTGGACGAGCGGGTGGAGGTGCACGTCGACGACGGCCACGGTCGACCGGGCGCCCCGTTCCCCTGGGCCCGCCTCGGCACCCCCGCCCTCCTACGCCACGCCCACCCCCTCGGCTGGACCCCGGCCGATCAATGGACCACCGAAGGCCGCTCCTTCCTGGCCCTACGCCGCACCCGCCACCCCTGAATCACCCACCACGCACCCGCCCCCAGGAACAGCAGCACCGTCGCCGCCAACCAGCGTCCGAGGAAGACGCCGGCCGGCAGCCCGGTGGCGGACTCGTACCGCTCCACCCGCCCGGCGATCAGCGGGAACCACACCAGCAACAACAGCCCGGACAGGAAAGCCGGAACCCGCACAAAATTGACCCAGCCCCCACCGACCCACTCCCCACCGGCCCGCCTCCCACCGGCCCGCTCCCCGCTGCCCCGCCCCGCGGCAGCCCGCAGCGCCCGGTCCACGAGTGCGTACGCGGGCACGAACAGCAGATCGTGCACCAGCGCCGCACCGACGAACCAGACCGCGATCAGCAACCCCTCACCTTCGCCGCCCAACAGGCGCACCCCCGCATACCCGGTGAGCGCGAACGAGGCCAGCAGCACGAGGAGTTGGAGCAGGCCCTCGCCGTACCACCGCCGGAGGCGACGCATGAGAACGGTCATCACAGCTCCCCGAAGGTCAGACGGGACACCCACTTGGTGTTCAGGACGCCGGGCGCGGCCGGCACGATGATCCGCGCCGGATAGCCGTGGTCCGGCGACAGATCCGCCCCGTTGACGTGCAGGGCGAGCAGCGACCGCGGATCGCGGACCTGGTTGTCGCGCAACGCGGCCCTGCGGAAGGCCCCGTGCCGTTGCAGGGACTCCACGAGCACACCCGGCGGCTCCTCGTCGAACCCGGCGAGCGCCGCGAGATCGCGCAGCCGCACGCCACGCCACCGCTGATCCGACGTCGACCACCCCTCCACACAGGCGATGGGCAACGCGGCGTCATGCTGCGGGAGTTGGAGCAGGTCCTCGCGAGACAGCCGCACCGCCGCGCCCCGTGGCCCGTCGACGACGAGGCGCCACGACTCACCCGTGTCCCGCTCCTCCACCCCCACTCTCGCCGCTGTCTTGTTGATCTGGAAGCCGTTCGGCCCGCTTCCCGGATCGCCGCCGCCATGCGGAGCGAACAGCGCCGTCCGCCGCAGCGGCCCGTCGAAGCTCTGCCCCGCCGTCGTCACGAACAGCAGGGCGGACCCCGCGCCGACCATGCCGAGCGCTCCCCGCCGCGACACGGTCGGCGCCGCGGCCCGGGTCGCCACCAGACCGCCTTCGTCCGGCGGCTCGGGACGCGTCTCCCGCAGCTGTTCGCGCCACCCCCGCTCCCGCAGCACTCGTACGACCTGGGGCAGGCGCAGCGCGACATGCGCCGTGAACGCGCCGAAGAACACCCAGGCGCCGTAGAAGTGCAGCGGATAGAAGGAGCCGGGGAAGAGGTACTCCAGCTGGGCGTTGAGCACACCGGTGACGAACTCGAACAGCGCGCCACCGACCAGCAGGAGCAGCGAAACCCGCTCAAGGGCGTGCCCCACCGACCGTGCCGGAGGCAGCGCGAAGAGCTTCGGGATCACCGACCACAGCTTCGCGAGCAGCACGGGGATCAGCGTGATGCCGACCGTGACGTGCAGGCCCTGGTTGAGGCGGTAGAGCCAGGGTGGGTCGGTCGGCCAGGCGAAGAGGTAGAAGCCGAGGAGTCCCTTGTCCGGCGTCTTGTCGTTGACGGGTGACAGGTTCGGGTTGTACGCCGCGTACGACAGCAGGCCGGTCACGAACAGCACGGTGATCCCGGCCAGCAGGACGACGCCGAGAACCGACGTGAGCCACGGCCCGCGCAGCGGACTGCGCCAGAAACCGGGGTCGGTGGGCGGGGTGACGCGGGGTGCGGAGGGCATGAAATGACCGTATGCCGGGCCCTGTCCTCCAGCGGGCCCGCGACTCATGACGAAACGCTGACGTCGTCCCTCACGGCGCGTTCGCACGCGCCACCTGCGCCTACGGTGCAGACGTGAGCACCACTGAGCGCACCGGACCCCCTCGTGACACGGCCTGCGAGCGCACCGGACGCCGTCGCGACCTGGCCGCGTCCGGAGTCGCGGCGCTACTCGTCGCGGCGGCCGTCGTCATCGGCGCCGCCATCGAGCACGCGGACGGCACCCTGCACCTCAACTGGCCGCCCCTGTACGCCCGGTGGGACCCGCACATCGGGCCGGGCACACCCGCCGCGCTCGCGGTCGCCGTCGCCGTGATCGCGTACGCCCCCGCCCTCGCCGCCAGGCTCCCCTGGCGGCCTCTGCTCCTCACCGCGTGGACCGCTTCGACGGCCTGGATCTGGTCGCTCGCGCTCATCGACGGCTGGCACCGGGGCGTGGCGCGGCGGCTCACCACCAAGTACGAGTACCTCCAGGTCATCGACCGCTTCGACGACATCCCGGCGACGCTGCGGGACTTCACCCGGCACATCCTCATCGACTCGCCCGACCACTGGCCGGCCCACACCGCGGGCCATCCGCCGGGCGCCACGCTCACCTTCGTCCTCCTCGACCGCGTGGGCCTCGGGGGCGGCGCGTGGGCAGGCGCCTTCTGCATCACGGTCGGCGGCACCGCCGTCGTGGCCGTCCTGATCACCCTGCGTGCGCTGGCCGACGAGGCGACCGCACGCCGGGCGGCGCCCTTCCTCGTCCTGGCCCCGGCCGCGATCTGGGTCGGCGCCTCCGCGGACGGCTACTTCGCCGCCGTCACGGCCTGGATGATCGCCCTGCTCGCCCTCGCCGCGACACGCAAGGTCCGCTCCCCCGCCGCGGCGGCACTCGGCTCCGGCCTGCTGTTCGGCCTCACCTGCTATCTCTCGTACGGCCTGACGCTGTTCGCGCTCGTCGCCGCCACCGTCCTGCTGATCACCCGCACACCGCGCCCGCTCCCCCTGTTCCTGGCGGGTACAGCGGTGGCCCCGCTCGTCTTCACCCTGGCGGGCTTCGACTGGTGGGAGGCGTACCACCTGCTCGTCGAGCGGTACTACCAGGGGGCGGGCGGCATCAGACCGTACGCCTACTTCGTCTGGGCCAACCTCGCCTGCACGGTGCTGGTCGTCGGCCTGGCAACGGTCGCGGGCCTTCGCAGGACGGTGGGCGCTGCGCCGGGCGCGCTCGGCCGCCTGCGCTCCGGCCGCACCACACCCACCGACCGCCTGACCGCCCTCGTCCTGGCGGCTCTCGTCACGGTCATCGCCGCCGATCTCTCCGGCATGAGCAAGGCGGAAACAGAACGCATCTGGCTGCCGTTCGCCACATTTCTGCTCCCGGCGGCGGCGCTCCTGCCGGAGGCGGGCCGACGCTACTGGCTCACCGCCCAGGCGGCACTCGCCCTCACCCTGAACCACTTGCTGTTCACAGGTTGGTGAGGACCGGGAAGGGCTGGTGAGGACTGGCAAGGGCTGGTGAGGACTGTCGAGCGCTGGGTTTCCTAAGGTGCGGGTATGCACAGAACCACCGCCCCCGCCGTTTTCCGCTCCCACGGCAGCCGCCTCCCGGCACCCCCCCGGAAGGGACGTGCGGCATGACTCTCAATCAGCTGCGGGCCTTCGTCGAAGCCGAGCGGCTCGGGTCCTTCACCGCTGCCGCGCAGGCCATGGACATCGCGCAGGCGTCCGCGTCCGAGCTGGTCCGGCGCCTTGAAACGGAGCTGGAGGCCGAGCTGTTCCTGCGCGGCAGCCGCACCCTGACCCTGACCGCCGCCGGGCGCGAGCTGCTTCCGTACGCCCAGGAGGCGCTGGCGGCGGCTGACAGCGGGACTCGGGCCGTGCACTCCCTCGGGTCGCTGGGCGGCGGCACCGCCACCTTCGGGGTGCTGCGCAACGCGGACTACTACCTGCTCTCCAACCTCGTACAGATGTTCCACGCCCGGTATCCGGCGGTCCGCGTACGCCTCGTGGGCCAGAACTCCGCCGAGACCGCCCTGGCCGTCGCGACGGGGCAGATCGAGGCGGGCCTGGTCATCCTGCCCATCGACGACGACGGGCTCGCCATCACGCCCCTCATGCGGGACGAGGTGTTCTACGTCAGCGCGAGCGCCGAACGCACCCGCGAACCCGTGAGCATCGAGGCGTTCGCCGGGGCACCCCTCGTGCTGTACGACGCGCACTACGGCTGGGCGGACCCGACCCGGCGCCAGCTCGCCGAGCGTGCGCAGCTTGCCGGAGCCCGTATCGATCCCCTCATCGAGCTCGAACACGTGGAAGCGGCACTGAAGTTGGCGGCGGCCGGGGTCGGCGACACGATCGCGAGCCGGGCGGTGATCGCCAGCCCTTCGTTCCCCGCCGGGTTGCACACGGCACCCTTCTCCGAGCCCCTCTACGACACCATCGCGCTCGTCAGGCGCCGCGGCCACCCCCTGTCCCGCGCCACCCGGGAACTCGCCCGGCTCGCCGAGGACACCATCCGCGAGATCGGCAACGGTCTGTTGACCTGAGGTGACCGGAAGTCGAGCTGGACCTCTCCCACAGGGAAACCCTGTGGGAAGTGCAGGAATCGCCCCTCTAGTCCTGTGGAACAGCCGCGTCTACCGTCCCGGACATGCAGATCACGCACGACGAACAGAAGACCCTCGCTCCCTTCCAGTGGCTCAAGAAGCCGGAGGTCGACGGTCCCCCCGCCCAGCGCGACCCCAAGGTGGTCGAGCGCGTCTCCCAGATGCTGAAGGAGATCGAGAGCAAGGGCCTGGACGCGGTCCGCGCCTACGGGCAGGAGCTGGACGGCTGGTCCGGCGATCTCGAGATCGGGGCCACCGAGCTCAAGAAGTCGGGGGACGCCCTGCCTGCCGATGTCCGTACCGCCCTGGAAATGGGCTACGAGCGCACGAACCGCTTCGCCTCCGCACAGCGCGAGCACCTCACCGACTTCGAGATCGAGCTCGCCCCCGGAGTGGCCGGCGGCCAGCGCTACGTCCCGGTGTCCCGCGTCGGCGCCTATCTCCCCGCAGGCCGCTTCCCGCTCCTTGCCAGCGCCTTCATGACCGTGGGCGTCGCCAAGGCCGCCGGTGTCCCCACCGTGGTGGCGTGCACCCCGCCGTCGGGTGAGCACGGCGCGCACCCGGCCGTGCTCTACGGCGCCTACCTGTCCAAGGCCGACCGCGTCTTCGCCGTCGGCGGCGTCCAGGCCCTCGGCGCGATGGCGTTCGGCCTGCTCGGCGAGGCCCCCGTCGACATGCTGGTCGGTGCCGGAAACGCCTTCGTCACGGAGGCCAAGCGCCAGCTCTTCGGGCAGGTCGGGATCGACCTCCTCGCGGGCCCCTCCGAGGTGGCCGTCCTCGCCGACGACACCGCCGACCCGGCCTGGGTCGCCGCGGACCTGCTCGGCCAGGCCGAGCACGGCCCGAACTCCCCCGCCGCGCTGATCACCACATCGGAGAAGCTGGGCCGTGCGGTCGTCGCCGAGATGGACCGCCAGCTGGAGACGCTCGCCACCCGTGACATCGCCGGACCCGCCTGGCGGGACTTCGGCTCCGTCATCGTCGTGCGCGACCGTGACCAGGCCGTCGCCGTGTCGGACATCCTCGGCCCGGAGCACCTGGAGATCCAGACGGAGGACGACGACTTCTACCTCCAGAACCTCACCAACTACGGCTCGGTCTTCCTGGGCCCCTGGTCCACCGTCGCCTACTCCGACAAGGGCATCGCCGGCACGAACCACGTGCTGCCGACCGGCAAGACTTCCCGCTACAACGCGGGCCTGTCCGTCTCCCGCTTCCTCAAGCCCCTCACGTACCAGCGGGCCGTCAAGGAGGGCACCGCTTCCCTGGCGCCCGCCGTCGAACGCATCTCCGCATTCGAGGGCCTCGCCGCCCACGGTGCGACCGCCACGATCCGGATCGACCGGATCGGCCGCACCTCCGGCGCGTTCGACGCGGTCCCCGAAGCGCTGCGCGAGCAGCTCTGATCCAGTACCGCGCCTCGCCTCCGTGCCGGATCCGGCCGGGGGCGGGGGGTTCCGGCCCCCGGAGCACCACGCCCCGGCCGCGACCGGCGTCCGGGCCCCCACCGGCATCACCTGCCCGGCACGAGTGAGTACCGTCCTGTAGCGAGGGCACCCGCGCTCCCACTCCCCGAGGATCTCCCCATGCACCACCCCTCCTCCGACCCAGCCCCCACGGGCGCGGGCTCCGACCTGCAACAGGGCCTCAAGGGCCGCCAGATCACCATGATCTCCATCGGTGGCGTGATCGGGGCCGGGCTCTTCGTCGGCTCGTCCACCGCCGTCGCGGCCGCGGGACCGGCCGTCCTGATCTCCTTCCTGCTGGCCGCCGCCCTGGTGGTGCTCGTCATGCAGATGCTCGGGGAGATGGCCGTCGCCCACCCCGACACCGGCTCGTTCTCCACCTACGCCGACCGCGCCCTCGGCCGCTGGGCCGGTTTCTCCATCGGCTGGCTCTACTGGTGGTTCTACATCCTCGTGATCCCCATCGAGGCCATCGCCGCCGGTGAGGTCATCGCGGGGCTCACCTCGGTGCCGAGCTGGATCCCGGCACTGGCCATGATCGCCCTGCTCGCGGGCAGCAACCTCCTCGCCGTGCGCAACTACGGCGAGTTCGAGTACTGGTTCGCCCTCCTGAAGGTCGTCGCGATCGTCGCCTTCCTCGTGCTCGGCGCGCTCGCGATCCTCGGGATCCTGCCCGGGTCGGACGCCCACGGTGTCTCGCATCTGTGGAGCGACGGAGGGTTCGCCCCCAAGGGCGGGGTGGCCGTGCTCGCCGGTCTGCTCACGGCGATGTTCAGCTTCCAGGGCAGCGAGATCGTCACGATCGCCGCCGCCGAGTCCGCGGAACCGAAGAAGAACATCAAGAAGGCCGTCCGTGCCGTCGTGTGGCGTCTGGGGCTCTTCTATGTCGGCTCGATCTTCGTCGTGGTCAGCCTGGTGCCGTGGAACTCCGACGCCCTCGCCGAGGGCTCCTACCAGGCGGTCCTCGACCGCATGAACATCCCGGGCGCCGGGCTCATCATGGACGTGGTGCTCGTCGTGGCGGTGAGCAGCTGCCTCAACTCGGCCATCTACACCGCGTCGCGCATGGCCTTCTCCCTCGCCCGCCGCCAGGACGCCCCTGCCGCGCTCGCCGCCACATCGGCGGCGGGTGTGCCCCGTAACGCGGTCCTCGCCTCGACCGTCATCGGTGTCGCGGCCGTCATCGCCAACTACCTTCTGCCGAGCGTCTTCACGTACCTCATCGCGTCCAGCGGCGCGATCGCCCTGATGATGTACATGGTCATCGCCATCACCCAGTACGCCACCCGGCGCAAGGGGCCGCGGCCGAGCGAGGTGCGGATGTGGGCGTTCCCCTATCTGACCCTCGCCACGATCGCCTTCATCGCCGCCGTCCTCGTCCTGATGGCGGTGCTGCCCGGCCACCGTCTCGAACTCTGGCTCTCGCTCGCCCTGGCCGCGGTCCTCGTCACCGTGGGGGTCCTGCGACAGCGGCGGCACGGCGACCGGCGGCCCCTCGCGGCGGCCGGGCGAGGGTGAGGCGTCAGGGGTGCCGGGCGTGCGTTGCCCGCGGCACGAACTCGGTCGGCAGGACGAGGCGTTCACCCTTGGGGTCCGCGTCGCCGTCGATGCGCCGTACGAGCAGGCGCGCGGCCTGCCGCGACAGCTCCCGCAGGTCGTGGCGGACCGTGGTCAGCCGGAACACCTCCCAGGCAGCCATGGGGAGGTCGTCGAAACCGATCACCGTCAGATCGTCGGGGACCCGGAGCCCGGCCGCGAGCGCCGCGTTCAGGACACCGATGGCGACCACGTCGTTGCCGCAGAAGACCGCGGTGGGCGTCTGCGCCGCGTCGAGCAGTCGCGGCAGCGCCTGATACCCCGTCTCGTACTCGAAGGCGCCCCGCGCCACCCGGTCCTCGGGCAGTCCGATGCCCGCGTCGGCCAAGGCGAGACGGAAGCCGAGTTCGCGTTCGCGGCCGGTCGTCGTGTTGGCCGCGCCGAAGATGCCGGCGATGCGGCGGTGCCCGAGCTCGGCGAGCGTGTGCGCGACCAGGCGTCCCCCGCCTTCGTTGTCGACGACCGAGGCGTAGTCCCCGCGGCCGCCCGTGTCGCGGTTGAGGAAGACGTACGGCATGCCGCGGCGGTCGAGCTGGGCCGGGAGGGCGGAGTCGGTGGTGGCCGTCGCGAGCACCACGCCGTCCAGGGACTGGTCGAGGAGCTTCTCCTCGGCCAGTGCCTCGTCGGAGCGTTCGGTGAGGAGCATCATGCGGTAGCCGAGGAGCTGGAGCTCGTCGTGCAGGGGCGCGATGACGTGCGGGTAGAACGGGTTCGTCAGGTCGGTGACGATCACCCCGATGCGCCGGGTGGACCGGGTCGACAGGGTGCGGCCCGCCTCGCTGGGCACGTAGTTGAGGGCCTGCGCCGCCTGCCGGACCTTCTCGCGGGTCGCCGCGGACACCCGGCTGTCGTCCCGCAGGGCGCGGGAGACCGTCGGCTGCGAGACGCCGGCCAGCCTCGCCACGTCGTGACTCGTGATCGCCATCGGCCCTCTCCTCGTCGCCCGGCGCGCCCCTGCGGCGACCGGCTTCTCAGTATACGTATGCCGTACCCCTTGACATTGGACAGCGCAGAACCTGTCATGGAATGCATACGTATTCCATACGTCTTGCCCGTCCCGTTGTCTTCTCTAGGAGCAGCCATGAACGACGTCGTCGTGTCCACCGCCGAGCTGGGACGTCGCACGGTGCGCCGCAGCGACTTCGTCTCCTGCAACCAGGCCTTCATCGACTGCCGTACACCGGGCTCGGACCGGAAGGAGAACTACGCGATGATCGGGCCCGGCGTCTCGCAGGCCGCCGGTCAGCACGTCAATCTCCGCCTTCCGCACGGCTACAACATCGGTGCGGCCGCCATGCCCCACGGCATCACCAACAACCTCCACCTCCACTACACGGCCGAGGTGTTCGTCTGCACCGAGGGCGAGTACCTGCTGCGCTGGGGCGCCGACGGCACGGAGGGCGAACTCCAGCTCAAGGCGGGGGACATCGCCTCCATCCCGACCTGGATCTTCCGCGGCTTCACCAACACCGGCCCCGACGACGGCTGGATGTTCACCGTGCTCGGCATGGACCACACCGGCGGCATCATCTGGGGCCCGTCGGTGCTGCGCGAGGCCGAGGGGCACGGCCTGTACCTGACCGCCGACAACAAGCTGATCGACACGGTCGCCGGTGACGAGATCCCGCCCGGCACCGAGCTGACCGAGCCGATGACCCAGGAGTACATCGACCGCCTGCGCCACTACGGCGTCGACGAGATGAAGCGCCGGGTGGCCGCGGCCGACGAACTGGTCTGGTCCGAGCGGCCGTTCCTCGACAGCACCCTGCCGGGCGGCGGGGTACGCATGAGCTGCGTCATCGGGTACGGCATGACCGAGGACCTCCACCAGGAGCCCCGGATCTTCAACCCGCACGGCCACAACGTCGCCTGGCTGCGCGCCGAACCGGGCCAGGGCGTCTCCCTGCACCGCCAGCACGAGACGCAGACGCTGATCGTCAAGGACGGGGAGTGGGAGATCACCCTCAACCGCACCGACCCCCTCTCGGTCCGCCTGGGCCCGCGCGACATGCTCTCCGTACCGCAGGACGCCTGGCGCACCCTGCGCAACGTCGGCGACGAGCGGGGCGACCTCATGGTCATCAACTCCGGTGACGGCCGCGTCCGCCTGGAGTGGGACGAGGAAGTCTCCAGGGCCGCCGCCGACGCGGGCCTCGGCATCGACCACAACGGCTACGTGGCGCCGTACGCCCTCCTCCCCCGCTCCGCGCGCCGCTGGTGAGCGCCGTGCCCCGCGTCGAGCCGTCGTCCGATCCGCTGCCGCTGGTGGTGGTCCCCGGCATGCTGTGCGACCCGAGCCTATGGTCGGAGGTGGACTTCCCCGAGGGCCATCCGGTCCGCCACCTCGAACTGGGGAAGCCGGACATCGGAGCCCTGGCCGATGACCTGCTGGCCTCGGTGTCCGGACCGTTCGTGGCGGTCGGGCTCAGCCTCGGGGCCATCGTCGCCTTCGAGGCGCTGCGTCGCTCCCCGGAGCGGATCGCCGGGCTCTGCGTCATGTCGACGAACGCGGGAGCGCCACGCCCCGAGCAGTACGAAGCCTGGCGCGCGATGGACGTCCTGATCGCGGACGGCGGGTTCCCGGACGTCGTCGAACAGACGCTGCCCGGCATGTTCCCCTCCCCACGCCCACCGAGCGAGTCGGCGGAGCGCTACCGGCGGATGGCGCACGCCGTGGGCCCCGATGCCGCGCGTGCCCAGCTCGCCTCCCAGGCAACCCGCCGCGATGCGGTCGGTGCGCTGCGCGGCGCGCGATGCCCGGCCGTGGTCCTGTCGGGCACGCGGGACGCGCTGTGCCCGCCGGACTTCCACCGGACGATCGCCGACGCCTTGCCCGACGCCGAACTGCGGGAGGTCCCGGGGGCGGGGCATCTCCTGCCGTGGCAGCGCCCCGACGCCGTCTCCGCCGCGCTGCGGGACCTGCTGGCGCGGGTGCGGGAGACCCGGCTGTAGGCCACCACGCCAGGCCGCACATCTGAATGAACGAACCTCCCCCCTTTTTGAAGCCCGAGAACCCGAGAAAGAGAGCCGTCATGCCTCGTTTCCTCAAGTCCCCCGTCCCCGCAGGCACGGTGAGCGCCGCCCGCGCGGATGTCGCGGACCGCGTCAGCGCCATCCTCGACGACATCCGCGACCGGGGTGACGAAGCGGTCCGGCAGTACTCCGAGAAGTTCGACGACTGGAGCCCCGAGTCTTTCCGCCTGTCCCCGGACGAGATCAAGAAGATCGTCGCCGGTGTGCCGGAGACGGTCCTGGAGGACATCCGTTTCGTCCAGCGGCAGGTGCGCACGTTCGCCCAGGCGCAGCGCGACTCCCTGCACGACGTGGAGATCGAGACCCTGCCCGGCGTCCGCCTCGGCCACCGGCATGTCCCGGTCGCCGGCGCCGGAGCCTACGTACCCGGCGGGCGCTACCCGCTGACCGCCTCCGCGCACATGACGATCGTGACGGCGAAGGTGGCGGGGGTGGAGCGGGTCGCCGCCTGCACCCCGCCGATCCGGGGTGAGATACCCGCCGCGACGGTCGCGGCCATGCATCTGGCCGGGGCCGACGAGATCTACCTGCTCGGCGGCGTCCAGGCCGTGGCGGCCCTGGCCATCGGCACCGAGTCGGTCGGCCGGGTGCCGCTCATCGCCGGCCCCGGAAACGCGTATGTCGCCGAGGCCAAGCGGCAGTTGTTCGGCGAGGTCGGCATCGACCTCTTCGCGGGCCCGACGGAGATCCTGGTGATCGCCGACGAGCACGCCGACCCGTTCGTGGTGGCTGTCGACCTCCTCTCGCAGGCCGAGCACGGCCCGGACTCCCCGGCCGTACTCGTCACCACGTCCGAGGAGCTGGGCCGCGCGGTCGAGGCCCACGTGGAGCGGCTGCTGCCCGGGATGCCGACCAAGGACTTCGCAGGCCCCGCCTGGCGCGACCACGGCGAGATCGTCGTCGCGGACTCCCTCGACGAGGCCTTCGAGATCGCGGACTCCTACGCCAGCGAGCATGTCGAGGTCCTGACGGAGAACCCGCGCCAGGCGCTGGACAAGATGCGGGACTACGGCGCGCTCTTCCTCGGGGAGGGCACCTGCGTCTCGTACGGGGACAAGGTCATCGGCACCAACCACGTCCTGCCGACCCGGGGCGCCGCGCGCTACACGGGCGGACTGTGGGTGGGGAAGTACCTCAAGACCGTCACCTACCAAGAGGTCACGGACACCGCGTCGTCGGCGCTGCTCGGCGAGGTGTGCGGGCGCGCCGCGCGTGTCGAGCTGTTCGAGGGACACGCCCGCTCCGGAGACGTCAGGGCGGCCAAGTACGGCGACGGCACGCTGCCGTGGAACGAAGAGGCGGGCGCGTGAGCGGCGCGACGGGCCCGCTGACCGGGCGCACCGCGCTGGTCAGCGGTGGCGGCAGCGGACTCGGCGCCGCCATCACCCGCGCCCTGCTCGCGGACGGGGCCCGGGTGGTGATCACCGGCCGCAACGAGCAGGCCCTGAAGGAGACCGCCGCACGCCTTGGCCCTGGCGTGGTCCACCGGGTCTGCGACGTCTCCAGGCCCGAGGACGTCGAGGCGCTCGCCGCGAGTCTCGCGGACGAGGAGATCTCGGTCCTCGTCAACAACGCCGGGATCGCGGGGCCGGTGGCGCCGCTGACCGAGATCTCTCCCGAGGACTGGGACGAGGTGTTCGACGTGAACGTGCGCGGGGTGTTCCTGATGTGCCGGGCGTTCCTTCCCGCCATGACGGCGCGGGGCGCGGGCGACGTCGTGAACATCGCATCGGTGTCGGGCAAGCGGCCCCTGCTGCGGCGTACGCCGTACTGCGCGTCCAAGATGGCGGTCATCGGTCTGACCACCACCCTGGCGGGCGAGGTGGGGCCCGCGGGCGTCACGGTCAACTCCTTGTCCCCCGGGCCGGTTTCGGGCCCCAGGATGGAACGGAACTTCCGCCTGGAGGCGGAACGCACCGGCGGCAGCTACGCGCAGGCCGAGGAGGCGTTCGTGTCACGGTCGGCCCTGGGCCGGATGGTCACCGAGGAGGAGGTCGGCGCGGCGGTCAGCGCGATGCTCCGCATGCCGGGGCTGTGCGGCGCCGACATCGACCTCTCGGCGGGGATGGTCGCGCGGTGAGGGGCCCGGAGACAGGCCCCCGGGGGCGGAACCCCGTTCCGCTCCCGGGCCGCCGCCCCCTCAAGGAACGGCTGGCGGCCGGTGAGCGGCTGTATGGGGCGTTGCTGCGGCTTCCCTCGGAGACGCTGGTGGAGATGGCGGGGGTGGCGGGCCTCGACTACGTGGTCATCGACTGCGAGCACGGTCCCGCCGACACCGCGCTCCTCCAGCACCACCTGACGGCCGCGGCGGCACAGGGCATCGACGTCCTCGTGCGCGTCGGTACGTCCGAGCCCGCTCTCGCCCTGCGCTGCCTGGACCTGGGGGCAGCGGGAATCATCCATCCGCACGTCGACGACGCGCTGGACGCACGGCGGGCGGTGACCTCGGTCCACTACCCGCCCCTGGGGAGCCGGGGGTTCGCGACCTACAGCAGAGCGGGCCTCTTCGGCACGGTGACGGCGGCCGAGCACGTGGCCGCGTCGCGCAACGCCCTGGTGGTGGTGATGATCGAGACGGAACAGGCCTGCGCCGCCGCTCCGGAGATCGCCGCGACCCAGGGTGTGGACGCGGTCCTCGTGGGCCCCGCCGACCTGGCGGCGGACTGCGGCTTCCCGGATCAGGACACGGTCGACGCGCTGGTCGCGACGGCCCACCGGGCCACTCGCGAGGCGGGCAGGGCCGTGATGACCATCGTGCCGGGCGCCGAGGGCGCGAGGGCCGCCGAGCGTGCGGGAGCACAACTGGTGCTCTTCAACATGGCGCAGGTCCTGATGGACACCTTCCGGTCCCTCGCGACGCCCGGCACGCGTCACGAGAAGTCTCCGGAAGCCTCTCCTCCACCTCTTGACGACCCCCGTCACGCTCCTTAGTGTTCGGCGGAAGTTCATACGTATGCACAGCTCGTAAGCACAGCTCGTAAGCACAGTCATGAAACCGCGCGATCGGAGAAGTCATGTCCGCTGTAGCGCCGCCCACCACCGCAGCCGGCCCCAAACGGGCCGAGGCGGAGAAGCGGAGTGCGATACGCCGTGCCATCGGCGCGGGAAGCATCGGAAACTTCGTCGAACAGTTCGACTACGGCCTCTACGGCTACATGGCGCCGGTCCTCGCCCCCGCCTTCTTCCCGCAGAGCAACCAGGCCGTGGCCGTGCTCAGCACATACGCGATCATCGCCATCGCCTGTCTGTTCCGCCCGCTCGGCGGCACCCTCGTCGGCCGCTGGGGCGACCGCGTGGGCCGCAAGAAGACCCTGCTGTGGACCATCGTGTTCATGGGCGTCACCACGGCCCTCATCGGGGCCCTGCCGACGTATCAGCAGATCGGGGTCCTCGCGCCCCTGCTCCTCCTGCTCCTGCGCGTCGTCCAGGGCATGGTCTCGGGCGGTGAGTACGTCGGCGCGGTGGCCTTCATCGTGGAGTGGGCGGAGCCCAACCGGCGCGCCTACTACGCCTCGTACGCCTCCAACAGCTGTTTCGCCGGCATCCTCGCCGGCGCCGGCACCGCCGCGCTCACCAGCTGGCTCGTCCAGGGACCCGCCCTCGACTCCTGGGGGTGGCGCATCCCGTTCCTGCTCGCGCTGCCGCTGAGCGCGGTCGGGATCTGGCTGCGACGCCACATCTCGGAGTCGCCGGAGTTCGTCCGCGCCACGGAAGGCGGCGTCGACGTCGTCAAGGCCCCGATCCGGGAGGCGCTGCGCACGCAGTGGCGGCCGATCCTCACGCTGTGCGGCGTCTCCATCATGCTCGCGATCCTGTCCTACAGCTGGGTCACGTTCTATCCCGAGTACCTGACCGGAACGCTGGGCCTGCCGCGCTGGATGGCACTCGCGTCCAACGCGATATCGGTCGCCGTGCTCATGCCGCTGCTGCCCCTGGCGGGCATCCTCTCGGACCGGATCGGCCGCAAGCCGATGCTCATCAGCGGCGCCATCGCCTGCATCGTCCTGGTCCCGCTGGCCTTCTGGGTCGGCGAGGGCGGTACGTTCGGCGCGGCCGTGGCAAGCCAACTCATCTACATCATCCCCGAGTTCTTCCTGACGGGCATCGTCACCGTCCTCACGGCCGAACTCTTCGCGACGCGCACCCGGTTCAGCGCGAGCGCCATCGCGTACAACAGCTCGTTCTCCATCTTCATGGGGATCACCCCGTTCGTCGCCGCCCTGCTCGTCAGCAGCTTCGACTCCATCTACGCCGTGTGGGTCTACCTCGCGGCCGCCGCGATCCTGGCTCTCGTGGTCGTCAGCGCCTTCATGACGGAGACGTACCGGAGCCACCTGGGAGCGGACAAGTTCCCCTCGGCCCGAACCACTTCCGCCTGAGTCGCTCCCCCTACTCGTACATACGCATTCGCACCCCGTTGCGCCTACCGGCGTCGCCGCAGCATCAGATCGAAAGGTACCCACCATGTCCCTCGACCCCGTCGCCTACCTCCCCTACGCCGACCCCGACGACTTCATCCGCGAGGTCACCGACCGCATCTGGGTCGGCCGTGACATCTCGTACATCGTCGACAACTACGAGCCGGACTCGATCGTCCACACGAGCCTCGGCACCGTCGTCGGCCGTGACGGCGTGATCGAGGGCACGACGATGCGCATGGGCAGCACGCCCGGTCACATCGGCCAGGCCGAGGACGTGGTGTGGGAGGCGCGCGGCAACGACGCCTTCCTCAGCTCGCACCTCGTCTTCTCCAACGACGAGCACCTGGTCGACGGCCGCAACATCCGCATCCGCAAGCGCACGGTCGCCAACTGCCTCTACCGCCGCGGCCGGATGGTCGAGGAGTGGGTGGTCCGTGACGAGCTGGCCACCTGTCTGCAGCGCGGCGACGACCCGGACGAGGCGGCCCGCGCCCTGCAGTTCCAGGGCTACAGCGGATCGATGACCGAGGAGGCGCCGAAGGACGTCCTGCTGACCGGTGTCAGCGGACCGCGGCCCGACGAGTTCCGGCCCGAGTGCGAGATGGTCCTGGAGTTCATCGACGAGGTGTGGACCCAGCGCCGGCTGCAGAAGGTCAACGACTTCATGACGCGTGACCTCTTCCTGCACACGATCGGCGACCGCACCGTCATCCGCCCGGAGCGGTACCAGAGCGACCTGATGGCCATGGTCGCCGCCTTCCCCGACGCCCGGTTCGAGGTACGGGACGTGCAGACCAACTACTCGCCCCGGTACGCCGGACTGCGGGTGGCCGTCACCTGGACCATGCACGGCACCTACCGGGGCACGCCGGACTTCGGCCCGCTGACCGACCAGCCGGTGACGATGCTCGGCGTCTCGCAGTTCCTGATCCAGGACGGCCGGATCGTACGGGAGTTCCGTGTGTACGACGAGATCTCGCTGCGGGCACAGATCAACAGCACGCGGGGCGACGGGCCCGCGGTGGAGGCCAACATCTACTGAGCCGCACCGGCGGGGATCGGGGGGGCTCCGGATCAGCCGGAGCCCCTCCCCGCAGCATCTGGAACGGCAGGCTCTGGAACGGCGGACTCTGGAACGGCCGGTTCGGGCAGGGTGCGGAACAGCAGCCAGCTCAGTACGGGCATCAGGGCGAGAGGCGCCAAGGCGGTCCGCAGGGACGTCGCGTCGGCGAGGCTGCCGATGAACGGACTCACCAGCCCGCCGACGCTGACGGTCAGACCCAGCGTGATCCCGCTCGCGGTCCCGATGCGGGAAGGCAAGTAGTCCTGCCCGAGCGTGACTTGCAGCGAGAACGGGACGTAGAGACCGGCCGAGGTCAGCGCCACGCACACATACATCGCCGGGCCGGGCACGAACACCACACCCGCGACACATCCGGCCGTGAGCAGGTACGACCAGCGCGCCACGGTGACGCGATCCCAGCGGTCGGCCAGCGTGCCGCCCAGCACGGAGCCCACCGCGCCGCCGAGGTAGAGCACGAACAGCGCCGCGGTGCCCGCCGCCGTACTGCCTCCCATGCGCTCCTTGGCGAACAAGGCGAGGAACGTGCTCAGTCCGATGAAGGCGATCGACCGGCACACCACGGCCAGGGACAGCTTCACGAACGACGCCCGGTCGTCTTCCCCGGCGGTCACCTCGGCACTGCCCCCGGCTGCCTGCCGCTGCTTCTCCAGTGCGCGCAGCACGGGCAGGCACAGGACGGAGCCGACGAGCGCGGGCAGCGCAAGAAGGGGCGTCAGGCGCAGACCTCCCGTCGCCACGACCGCGGTGACCAGGAGCGGAGCCACCGCGAAGCCGAGGTTGCCGCCGAGTGAGAACCAGGCCATCCCGCGGTGGCTGCCGCGACTCGCGAGCCGGGCGACGCGTGCGGACTCGGGGTGATAGGCGGCGACGCCCACTCCTGACAGCGCCACGAACGCGAGGGTGAGCGCGTACGAGCCGCTCACGCCGCTCAGCGCGATGCCCGCCCCGCCCAGCAGCGTGCTGACCGGCAGCAACCACGGCATCGCCCAGCGGTCGGTGAGTAGCCCGAAGACCGGTTGCGCCACTGAGGACAGCAGGGAGGCAGCGAGCACGATGCCGGACACGGCGGCGTAGCTGTAGGCGCGCTCGGCGACGAAGAACGGCACCAGGGACGCGACGGCGCCCTGGTAGAGATCGACGCAGGCGTGCCCGGCGGACAACAGAGTGATGGAGGCATTTCTTCGCACCCCGTCATCGTCGACGCCGGAAGCCGTGTCGCACTTCCGAGAATCTGCCAGAAGATGCCGATGTTCCGCCAGCGATGTCCCCGTCTTAGAAACTTCTTACCCCCACCCCCGACGCTCTCCCCGTGAACTACGCGAAGAGCAACAGCAGTCAGACCCTGCCGCGGGAAGCCCGGCACAGTGACATCGCGGGCGCGCGGCGTCGGCGCCGCTTCCGTACGTACGGCATCGCCGCGGCCGTCGTGCTCGCCGCCACCACGGCGTCGGCCGGTTACCTCGCCGTGGCCGAGCCCCCGTCGGATGGCGGTACGCCGGACGCGCCGCCCCAAGTGCACGGCAGTACGGTCGACTTCACTGTGCGCGGCGGCACCGCGCGCGTGGACACCGGTTCGCTGCGCGTCACGGGGCGCGCCGAAGACGGGGCATCGCTCCCGGTGTCCGGCGCGGCGGCACAGCAGCTCGGCAAGCCCGGCGCGGTCAGCGTGGACGGCGACACGGCCCGCTGGTCGTACCCCGACAAGAAGCTCACCGTCACGGCGAAGAGCGACCACGGCCGGCTGCGCATGACGGTGCACTCCGACGCCGACCAGAAGCTGTCCTGGCCCAGTACCGCGCCCGGTGCCGACGGGGCCCTGCAGATTCCGCGCGGCGAGGGCCTGCGCGTCCCGGTGAGCGACACCTTCTGGAACTCCGGCGATGCGGGTCTCAAGGACTCGGAGGTCGAACTTTCGGGTGGCCTCACCCTTCCCGCGTGGGGCTACACCCAGGGCAAGCACGGTGTCAGCTACATCGTGCCGGAGGAGGTCGGCACATCGCTCGGCTTCGCCTCGAAGGGTGACCGGCTCAACTCCACGGCCCGGCACGAGTTCTCGCGGCGCGAGCAGACCCGCGACTACACGGTGCACTTCTCCCTCACCGGCTCCTCCTCGGTCTCCTCCGCCGCCGACTACCGCTCCTACCTCGACGCACACGGCAAGCTGCGTTCCCTGGCGCGGAAGATCAAGGAGAACCCCGAGATCGGGCGGCTGCTCGGGGCGGTGCACGCCTACGCCTGGGGCAGCGCCCGTACCGCCAAGGGCGTGGAGGAGCTGCACGAGCTCGGCGTCTCCCGGCTCTGGCTCGGTTACGACGCCGACGACCAGCCGATGGACAAGGCAGCCGTGCGGGCCGCGCAGGGGCACGGCTACCTGGTCGGCCCGTACGACTCCTACGCCAACGGTCAGCCGTCCAAGAGCGCCGACAACCCGTCTTCGAAGTGGCCCGGATCGGTCTACCCGGACTTCTGCGTACGCGACTGGAAGGGAGTGATCAAGGAAGGCTTCGGCGGCCGCGGCTGCTATGTGAGCTCGCAGGCGTTCAAGCAGGCCGAGCCCGGCAAGCACTACCTGGCCGACCGGGCGAAGAAGATCACGTCCAACGGCGCCGACAGCTACTTCCTCGATGTCGACGCGGCGGGCGAGTTGTTCACCGACAGCAGCGAGGGCCACCGCATGAACAAGAAGCAGGACCGCGCCAACCGCCTCGAGCGCATGCGCAAGCTCGCCTCGGACGACAAGTACGTCCTCGGCTCCGAGTCCGCCGGCGCCTGGGCCGCCCCGGTGCTCGCCTTTAACCACGGTGGGCAGACGCCGGTCGCCGACGGGCTGTGGAAGGTGGAGAAGGACAAGGAGAACTGGGGCGGTTACGCACCGCAGGGCGAGCCGGCATTCTTCTTCAAGGAGGCAGAGCTGCCGCCCGCCCTGGCCAAGGCGATGTACGACCCGCGCTACCGCGTCCCCCTGTACGAAACCGCGCTCCACGGCTCCGTCATCAACACCGACCGCTGGGAAATGCCGTACAACAAACTCCCGGCACAGAAGACCGACCGAGCGCTGATGTCCGCCCTCTACAACACCCCGCTCAACTTCACGCTCGGGGACAAGAACCTGAAGTCCACGGGGAAGGAAATGGCGACGCTCCAGCGCTATTTCGAGCCCCTGCACAAGGCCGCGGGCACCGAGCGGATGACCAACTTCCGGCGGCTCACCGCTGACGGGACGGTGCAGCGCTCGGAGTTCGGCGACGGCAAGCTGACCGTGACCGCCAACTTCGGGAAGAAGGCGTACGGGTCACTGCCGGGCGGCTGCGTGGACGCACAGCTCAAGAACGAGCCGAGGCCCCACCGGCTCTGCCCCGCGCAGCAGTCCTGAGCCCTCGGGGCGGGGCCCATGGCCTCGCCGTACAGCTCAGACCGTCTCGCTCGCGGGGTGGATGGTGAAGACCTGGTCCAGGCCGACGATCCGCAGGATGCGCAGCGTGTCGGCGGGGACGCCGACCAGGATCAGCTCGGCCTCCGCCGCCTGCACGCGGTGGCGGGCGGCGAGCAGGACGCTGATCCCGGTGGAGTCGCAGAACTCCAGGCGGGACAGGTCGATGGTCAGGTTCTGGCCCCGGGCCAGGGCGAGACAGTCGACCTGTTCGCGCAGGTCGGTGGCCCGGTCGTAGTCGAGTTCGCCGGCCACGTGCAGAACGGGTCCGGTGACGGTGCTGCGGTAGGTGATGTTCAGAGCGCTCATTGTGCGTGATCCGTTGCCGGGTGGGCGGCGGGGACGCCCAGTGCGAGCAGTGCGGTGTCGTCGTCCAGGCCGTCGCCGAAGCTCTCCAGGAGCCCGGTCAGAGCGGCGATCATCTCGTGGGGTGTGGTGGGGGCGTGGTCGGCGGCGAAGGCCTGAAGGGCCTCGTCGCCGAAGAGGCTCTCGCGGGTGGAGCCGGTACGGGCCTCGGTGAGCCCGTCGGTGTACAGCAACAGCGAGTCACCGGCGGCGAGCGTGGTCTCCGCGGTGGTGAACCGGGCGGTGGGCAGGACGCCGACGAGCAGCCCCCCGGGAGTGGTGAGGTAGTCGGCGGTCCCGTCGGCCCGCAGGACCAGCGCCGGTGGGTGGCCGCCGGACGCAAGGCGCACGGTGATGTCTCCGTCCTCGGCGCCGGGCTGGATGACACCGAAGATGACCGTGCAGTAGCGCGGGTCACCACTGGCGCCGTAGCGCTCGTGGAGGACGGAGTTCAGGGTGGCGAGGGCAGCGGCGGGCTCGGGGTCGTGCAGCGCCGCGGCCCGCAGGGTGTAGCGCGTCAGTGAGGTGAGTGAAGCCGCCTGTGGGCCCTTGCCGCACACGTCCCCGAGAAAGAAGGCCCACCGGCCGTCGCCCAGGGCGAACAGGTCGTAGAAGTCGCCGCCGAGACGGTCCGGAGAGGCCGTGTGGTAGTAGACGGCAGCCTCGAGGCCCGGCACGGGGGGCAGTGAGGAGGGCACGAGGGACTGCTGCAGCACGGCGAGCGAGTCCGCGAGCCGCTGCCGGTCGGCCTCGGCCTGCCGCCGGGCCTCCTCCGCCTCCGCACGCGCCCGCTCGGCCTCGGCCCGCGCCCGCTCGGCCTCCTGGCGGCGGTGCAGGAGTTCCTGCTCGTAGGCCCGCCGGTCGGAGGCGTCGAAGACGGTCGTGCGGATCAGCAGCGGTTCGCCCTCGCTGCCGTGCTTGATCACGGAGGAGACCAGCACCGGCAGCCGACTCCCGTCGGCGCCCTTGAGTTCGAGCGCGATGCCGCGCAGCTCACCCTGCATGCGCAGCAGGGGTGCGAAGTGCGTCTCGTGGTAGAGCTTGCCGCCGACGGTGAGGAGATCGGCGAAACGGATCTGCCCCACCACTGCCTGGCGCTTCATACCGAGCCAGTCGAGCAGCGTGGTGTTGATCTTGGCGATGGTGCCGTCCATCAGCGTCGACAGGTAGCCGCAGGGAGCCGTCTCGTACAGGTCATCGGCGCTGTCCTCCAGGAGCGCGGTGAACGCGGCGTCCGTCCCCGCGGCGTCCCCGATCTCCGCAGGCTCGGGCTCGTCGCCTCCGAGGCTCATCAAATCCGGGCCCCGAGGAATTCGAGAATGGCCTCGTTGGTGGCCTCCGGCGCGCTCAGCTGTGGGCAGTGCCCGGTGGCGTCCAGGGTGACCAGGCTGGATGACGGGATCGCGGCGTGCACATACGCGCCGACCTCGCGCGGCGCGATCGCGTCCTGTGCACACTCGAGCACCAGGGTCGGCACCGTGACGCTCTTCAGGTCCTCGCGGCTGTCGGACAGGAAGGTGGTGCGGGCGAAGACCCGGGCGATGTCCGGGTCGGTGGCGCAGAAGCTGTTGGTCAGCTCCTGACCCAGTTCCGGCCGCTCCGGATTCCCCATGATCACCGGTGCCATCTGGGACGACCAGCCCAGATAGTTCGATTCGAGCGAGGCGAGCAGCTCGTCGATGTCCTCTGCCGAGAAGCCGCCCCGATAGCCGTCGCCGTCGATGTAGCAGGGCGACGGCGCCACCATCACCAGCGACCCGATCCGCTCCGGCGCCATTCGCGCGGCGAGCACCCCGACCATGGCGCTGACCGAATGCCCGACAAAGGCCGCCTGCTCGAGGCCGAGATCCGTGCAGACGTCCACCACGTCCTGGGCGTAGCCGTCGAGTGACGCGTAACGCTCCTGGTCCCAGGCCGACAGATCCGAACCGCCGCAGCCGACGTAGTCGAAGAGGACCACTCGGTAGCGCTCCGCCAGCGCCGGCACAGCCAGCCGCCACATGTTCTGGTCACAGCCGAAGCCGTGCGCCAGGACCACCGCGGGCCCGTCCGCCAGCCCCGTGACCGTCACATTGTTCCTGGCTTGTATATCCATGCGGCCCATACTCGCACCTGCACTCCATATAACCCCAGGGGCCTCAGCCGAGAGCTCGGCCGCGCGGAGTCCGCCACCCCGGTCACCCCAGGGCGCGCAGAACGCCGTGCCCCTGTCCCGCCCCCCCCTGTGCCGCAAAAAACTTTGAGGCCGGAGCGGCGCTGGCCAAACCCGCTTTAGGGGCCAACTCCCGTACCGTATACGAAAGTTGGAGGCATCAGACCTCTCAGTCCTGGATAGCAATCCGCTCACACCACGCGGCACCCCAGGCCTGCGGCACGCGCCGGCCGGGCTGCCGCGCCAGGGCAGGATTCCTCATAGCTGAAGGGTCCCCATCATCGTGCGACCGGCCCAAGAGTTCGGCGACAACCCTGTCGAAGTACGCGAAACCGGGCACTACACCGAGGAGTACGTCCCCAGCTTCGTCGAGAAGTGGGACTCCCTCATCGACTGGGAGAAGAGGGAGGAGAGCGAAGGGAACTTCTTCATCGACCTGCTGCGCAAGTGGGGGGTGAGGAGCGTGCTCGACGTCGCGACGGGCACGGGATTTCATTCCGTACGGCTGCTGGCCGCCGGATTCGAGACCGTGAGCGCGGACGGCAGCGCGGAAATGCTGGCGAGGGCGTTCGAGAACGGCACCAAGCAGGGAGGGCACATCCTGCGGGTCGTCCAGGCGGACTGGCGCTGGCTCAACAGAGACGTCCACGGCGAGTACGACGCCATCGTCTGCCTCGGCAACTCCTTCACGCATCTCTTCTCGGAACGAGACCGGCGCAAGGCGCTTGCCGAGTTCTACGCGATGCTCAAGCACGACGGCATCCTCGTCCTCGACCAGCGCAACTACGACGCGGTCCTGGACGACGGCTACACCACCAGCAAGCACAGGTACTACTACTGCGGTGAGGACGTCATCGTGGAGCCGGAGTATGTCGACGAGGGCCTGTGCCGCATGCGGTACAGCTTCCCGGACAACTCCATCTACCACCTCAACATGTTCCCGCTGCGCAAGGACTACACGCGGCGGCTGATGTCCGAGGTGGGTTTCCAGCACATCGCGACCTACGGCGACTTCCAGCACACCTACCGGGGCGAGCAGCCGGACTTCTTCGTACATGTGGCGGAGAAGGAGTACCGGACGAAGGACGAGGGCCGGCACAAGGAGGGCCGGTACAAGGGCGCGGTGGGCACCGCCCGCAGCTACTACAACTCGCCCGACGCCGACACCTTCTACGCCACGGTGTGGGGCGGCGAGGACATCCATATCGGCCTGTACGAAAGCCCCATGGAACCCATCGCGGCCGCGAGCAGGCGCACCGTCGAGCGGATGGCATCGAAGCTGGAGCTGACCCGGCGATCCGTGGTGCTCGACCTCGGTTCGGGGTTCGGCGGCTCGGCGCGATATCTGGCACAGACGTACGGCTGCCGGGTCCTTGCCCTCAACCTCAGCGAGGTGGAGAACCAGCGCCACATGGAGCTGAACTCGGCCCGCTCGCTCACCGACAGGATCGAGGTCGTGGACGGGTCCTTCGAGGACATCCCGTACCCGGACGACCACGTCGACGTCATCTGGTCCCAGGACGCCTTCCTGCACAGCGGGAACCGGGTCCGGGTCCTCGCGGAGATCGCCCGGGTGCTGCGGCCCGGCGGCCACCTCATCTTCACCGACCCGATGGCGGCGGTGGACGGCGGCCGCACCGATGTGCTGCAGCCGATCCTCGACCGGATCCATCTGGACGACATGGGCTCGCCCGGCTTCTACACGCGCGAGCTCGACCGGCTCGGCTTCACCGCCGTCGACGGCGGCTTCGAGGAGCACCGCGAGCAGTTGGTGAACCACTACACGCGGGTCCTGGAGGAGACCGAGCGCGAGGAGGCCGAGGGGCTGGCCGACAAGATCAGCCACGACTACCTCACCCAGATGAAGAAGGGTCTCGGGCACTGGATCGTCGGCGGCCGTGACGCCCACCTGACCTGGGGGATCTTCCACTTCAGGCTGGACGCGGGGGCGTGACCCGACCCGCACCCACCGCCTCCGCCCGACACCTGCCCGTCCGACACGCGAAAATCTATGTCGGCCGTAGTAGACATTGGGTGGTGGTGTGGTTATGGTTTCTCTCGTAGTCGCGATCGAGCAAGGCCCGGCAGACAAGAACTGCCGGGCAGCAGTACAGGAAGTTCCGAGCAGTACAAGCAGTACAAGCAGTACAAGCAGTGCAAGCAGTACAAGCAGTTCGCAGGACGGTGCGGTGGTGGAGTTTCGAAGCCAGAGCAGTCGCAGGACGGCGACGGGCTGACGACCGGACCGGGCGGCCCGCGGTGATCAGGGGCCGCCGTGAGCAGTACGCAGTACCGCAGTACCTGTAGTTCCCGCTCAGCAAGTCAGCAAGATCAGAGGGAAAGAACGGAGGAGCAAGGCGCCATCAGGATCGCCCGGACGGAAGTCCTGAGTCCGGGTACCGCAGGACATCGATAGCGAGGTGGTCTTCGGTCAAGCAACCGCGATCCCCGTACCCCCGGCAGCATCCCAGCCGGGTTTGCGGAAACAGAAGGCCGACGCAGTTCCAAGGTCGGCAGATGGTGTAGCAGTTCCTTCGGGGCCCGGGTGCCATAAGGCGCCCGGGCCCCTCAACGCGTGGGTGGCGCCCGGCCCTCAGCGGTTCGGCGGCTGAAGTCCGGGCTCGCTGTTCGAAGTAGCTGAAGTCCAGGATCAGTGGTCGGTCGGAGTAGCTGAAGTCCCGGATCAGTGGTCGGAGTAGCTGAAGTCGCCGATGGTCCAGGCGCTGACATCCTCGATCGCCACGCGGTACATCCCACCGGTCTCCGGGATCCCCACCGTGCCCTGCAGAATCCGGGCCACGTGGAAATGCAGGTACCTCGGCGGCCCCTCGCCACGCGCCGCGGCGGTGAACATGGCGGAGAAATCGCTCAGGCGGGCCGAGTCCGCCAGAACCTCCGACACCCGCTGCCTCCAGACCGATTCTGGAGCCAGCCGGCCCGTGATGACAGCGCCACAGGCGACCACGGTCAGGGACATCTGATTGCTCTGCCCGGACTCCACCAGGGCGGCGATGTCAACGAGCAGTTCGTCAGGCTTCGACATGAGAGAAGATTCTAATCACCAGCGGATGCGAGGACGACGTCGACGCGAAACCGGGACGCGGGTAGCGGTAGTTGATAGAAATCAGTACGCGGTCGCCGTCTCGGGATGACGGCGTTACCCCGCTTCCGGTCACTGGAGGTAGTGAGCATGGCGGCGACGCTGTACCGAGACACCAACTACGCCCTGTCGCATCTGATCGAAGAGATCAAGCACGGCAGCATCGCGCTCCCGGACATCCAGCGTCCGTTCGTCTGGTCCACCGCCAAGATCAGAGACCTCTTCGACTCGATGTACCGGGGCTACCCGGTCGGCACGCTGATGTTCTGGGAAACCGGCGCCGAGGTCGGGACGCGGCAGATCGGCGGCCGCGACAGTGATCGCGTCCCTCGGTTGCTGGTCGTCGACGGACAGCAGCGTCTGACGTCCCTGTTCGCTGTGCTGACCGGAGAGCACGTGATCACCAAGACGTTCGAGAAACGCCGCATCCGTCTTGCGTTCCGCCCGTCCGACGAGACATTCGAGGTCACTGACGCGGCCATCGAGAAGGACCCCGAGTTCATCGCCGACATCACGACGCTGTGGAACGGCGGCTACAAGTCCACCGTCCGCACCTTCTTCAACCGGCTCGCCGACGGCAGGGACGGCACGTTGAGCGACCGCGAGCAGGACCTGCTGGAGGAGCGGGTCGACCGAGTTCGTGACCTCCGCGATTTCCGGTTCCAAGTGATCGAACTCGGAGTGACCGCCGACGAGGAACAGGTGGCGGAGGTGTTCGTCCGCATCAACTCGGAAGGCGTGAAGCTCAACCAGGCAGACTTCATCCTCACGTTGATGTCGGTGCACTGGGAGAAGGGCCGACGCGAACTGGAAGCCTTCTGCCGAGCGGCCGTCGACCCCGCCCTGTCGGGCCCCTCACCGAGGAACCCGTACCTGGAACCCAGCCCTGACCAGTTGCTGCGGGTCGGGGTGGGGCTCGCCTTCAACCGCGGTCGGCTCCAGCACGTCTACAGCATGCTGCGTGGCAAGGACCTGGAGACCGGGCGTGTGAGTCCCGAGCGTCGCAGGGCGCAGTTCGAACTCCTTCGCCAGGCCCACGACGACGTCATCGACCTGACCAATTGGCACGAGTACCTGAAATGCCTGACCGCTGCCGGATTCCGGGGCCGCAGGATGATCACGTCGGAGAACGCGGTCATCTTCACGTACATCCTGTGGTTGATCGGGCGCCGCCGCTTCGCCCTGGACTACCCGGCCCTGCGCGCAGTCATCAGCCGCTGGTTCTTCATGGCCCACACCACCGGCCGCTACACCACCTCCCCGGAGAGCCAGGTGGAGGCCGACCTCGCGCGCATCGCCGCGCTCGAGCCCGGCAACCCTGACGCCTTCCGCGCAGAGCTCGACCGGATGGTGCGGTCCAACTTCACCGGGGACTACTGGGAGATTTCCCTGCCCAACCGTCTGGACACCTCAGCGTCCCGGTCGCCGGCGCTGTACGCGTACTACGCCGCCCTCAACCTGCTCGACGCCGAGCTGCTGTTCAGCGGCTTGAAGATCCGTGACGTGATGACACCCGACGTGGTCACACCGCGGTCGGTGGAGCGCCACCACCTCTTCCCGAAATCCTTCCTCGCGGACCAGGGCATCACCCACAGCAGGCAGGTCAACGCGATTGCCAACATGGCCTTCATGGACTGGCCGGAGAACGTCAAGATCGGCACCGGCAACCCCGTCGACTACTGGTCCGCCATGATCCACGACTTGGGGCCCGAGCGGCTGAAGCGCCAGACGTACTGGCACGCGCTGCCCGTCGGCTGGGAACAGCTCGACTACGCCACCTTCGTGGAACGTCGCCGAGGGCTCATGGCTCAGGTGATCCGCGACGGATTCAGCCGGCTCTGGAACGACCGGTCTCCCTCACCCTCGGCGACCGTCGAAGATCTGATCGAGGCCGGCGAGTCCCAGACCGTCGAGTTCAAGTCCACGGCACGGTGGAGCATCAGGGCCGGGCAGATCGACCGCAAGCTCGAGCACGTCATCGTCAAGACCGTGTGCGCCCTGCTCAATGCCGAGGGTGGCTCGCTGCTCATCGGCGTGGACGACAGCGGGAACGTCCTCGGTCTCGGCTCGGACTGGAAGACCCTCGGACCACGGGGCAACCACGACGGGTACGAACTCTGGCTTCGTCAACTTCTGGACACCAGCCTGTCCCAGCAGACCGCGAGCGTCGTGCGGATCCGTTATGAAACCGTCGACGGCAATGAGGTGTGCGTGGTCTCCGTAGCGGCTTCCGGTAAACCCGTGTTCGCCAAGCCGGACGGCGGACGGACGGCGACGGAGTTCTGGGTGCGCATCGGCAACGCGTCACGCCAGCTCCACGGCGACGACATGGTGAGCTACCAGACGTCGCACTGGGGGTAGCGGAGGAGGAGGGGGCACCAGCCATTCACTGCGAGACCGCGGAAACGGCCGGCGTCACGGTACGGGCCTCGTCGCATGGCGCCTGACCACGATCGCCTCCGACGAGGTGGACGGATGCGAGGACGACGTCGACGGCTGCGAGGGCTGACCCCTTTCACGCCGACAGCTCAAGCGAGAGGGCGACCGCGATAACCACGTCTTCCTGCGGCCGTCCACCGAACAGTCCCCGGAAACGCCTCAGGGGCCATCCGAAGATGGCCCCTGAGCTGCGACTCATACCGACATCACTGTCGGGACGACAGGATTTGAACCTGCGACCCCTTGACCCCCAGTCAAGTGCGCTACCAAGCTGCGCCACGTCCCGGTGCCCGTGTGACCTGGGGTTTCCCCTGGCCGAACGTGCACCGAAACAATACCGCACTCCGAGGCGTGATCGCTCACGCCTTTCCCGCACTGTTGACCTCAAGCGGACTTGAGGTTGCACGCTCTGTGGCATGACGACGACAACGCAACGCGCGCACGGATACGGATACGCGGACCTGCCCCGCCTCATGGGGCGGATGACGGGGGACGAGAAGCACGGGCCCGCCGCGACGTCCACCCTCGACGCGCTCTGGGTCCTCTACGACCGGGTGCTCAGCGTCACACCCGAGCAGGTGGACGACCCCGGGCGCGACCGGTTCCTGCTCTCCAAGGGGCACGGACCCATGGCGTACTACGCCGTCCTCGCCGCCAAGGGTTTCGTGCCCGTGGAGTGGCTCGAGGGGTTCGGGGCGTATGACTCTCCGCTGGGGCACCACCCCGACCGGGTGCTCGTGCCGGGGGTCGAGATCGGGAGCGGGTCTCTCGGGCACGGGCTGCCGATCGCGGTCGGCACGGCGCTGGGGCTTGGGGCGAGCGGGTTCGTGGACGCCCGGGTGTGGGTGCTCGTCGGGGACGCGGAGCTGGACGAGGGCAGCAATCACGAGGCCATCGCCTTCGCCGGGCCCGCCGGGCTCGAGCAGCTGCACACCGTCGTGATCGACAACGCCTCCGCCCGGCACGCGAGGCCCGGCGGCATCGCCGCGCGCTTCGAGGCCGCCGGGTGGTCCGCCGAGACCGTCGACGGGCGTGATCACGACGCCCTGTACGCGGCGTTCACCGCCCCACATCCCGGGCAGCCACGCGTCGTCATCGCCCGGGTCGAGCCGAAAGGCCCGTAGTCGTCGTGCCGCACGACGGCCTTCTTTCTGCTTCTTCCTTTCTGCTTCTTCGCCCGATTTGGAGTTTTTCGTCATGGACACCATGCGTGATCGTTTCGCCCCCACCCTCTCGCGCCTGCTCGACGAGGATCCGCGCGTCGCCGTCGTCCTCGCCGTGATCGGTTCGGACGGGTTCGCGGGGGCTCAGCGCAAGCACCCGAAGCGGGTGGTCGATGTGGGGATCCGGGAGCAGCTGCTCGTCGGGGCCGGGGCCGGGCTCGCGCTGGCCGGGCTGCGGCCCGTGATGCACACCTTCGCGAGCTTTCTCGTGGAGCGGCCGTTCGAGCAGGTGAAGCTGGACTTCGGGCACCAGGGGGTGGGCGGCGTGCTGGTCAGCGCCGCCGCCTCCTTCGACTGGCCCGCCGGCGGCTACACGCACATGTCGCCGGGCGATGTGGCGCTCCTCGACACCCTGGACGGGTGGACCGTTCATGTGCCGGGGCATCCTGACGAGGCCGAGACGCTGCTGCGGCACGCGGTCGCCGCGGGCGACGACAAGGTGTACGTCCGGCTCTCCGTGCAGTCGAATGCTCGGGCTCTGCCGGTCGACGGGGCCCGCTTCCTCACGGTGCGCGAAGGTCGTGGTGGGGTGGTGGTCGCCGTCGGGCCGATGCTGGACCACGTCCTTGCCGCGACCGAGGGCCTCGATCTCACCGTCCTGTACGCGACCACCGTGCGGCCCTTCGACGCGGAGGCACTGCGTCGCGCGACGGGGGCAGAAGCCGTTGCCGATGTCGTGGTCGTCGAGCCCTATCTGGCCGGGACCTCCACCGCCGCCGCGAACGACGCGCTCGGCGATGTGCCGCACCGGGTGCTCGGGCTCGGCGTGGGGCGTGCCGAGCTGCGCCGCTACGGGCAGGTCGATGAGCACATGGCGGCGCACGGGCTCGACGTCCGCTCGCTGCGGGAGCGGGTCACCGGGTTCCTGGGGGCGCGGGCTCTCGTATAGCCGCCTTTCGATCCGACCGTCCGGGACGGGCTCCCCCGCCCTGGACGGGTGCTCGGCCGTCCACTCGCACCAACCCGCGTATCGCGGGTACCGACAGCAGGGCCAGGCAGACGAAGACCGTGGTCACGGCGCCCGTGATCAGTACCTGCTCCGCGCCGAAGGCACTCGCGGCGGGGCCCGCGAGTGCCTGGCCGACCGGCAGCAGGGCGATCGATCCCGCGACGTCGTAGGCGTGTATGCGGTTGAGGACGTCGGGCGGCACCTGGGTCTGGACGCTCGTCGCCCACATGACTCCCCAGAAGGAGAGCCCCGCGCCCGCCACCGCGGCGCCCGCGGCCATCAACGGGACGCCGAGCTGCGCGCCGACGGCCGCCGGGAACGCGCAGTATCCGATCAGGGCCACGGAACCGGCGCGGAGCATGCGGCGAGGGCGCAGCCGCAGGGCGACCAGGCCGCCGAGCACGGTGCCGGCGCCCAGGGCGGAGTTCACCAGGCCGTACGCCCCTGAACCGTGCTCCTGGACGACCAGTGTGGCGACCAGTGGTGTCAGCGGGCCCGTGGTCGTGATCATCAGTACGCAGAAGATCGCGATGACGCCCCAGAGCCAGGTGCGGGACCTGAACTCCCGCCAGCCCTGCACCAGATCGGCCCGAAAACCGCTGCTGTGCGGGAGCGAGCCGGGGAGCGCGGGCGGGAGACGGAGCAGGAGCAGGCACAGGGCGCTCAGACCATACGTCCCCGCGTGCGCCGCGAAGACGGAACCGGCCGAGGCGAAGGCCACGAGGACGCCCGCGACGGCAGGACCGGCCAGGGCCGCGGCCGACTCGGCCACCCGTATCGCGCCGTTGGCCTTCTGCACGTCGTGCGCCAGACGCGGGACCGTGCTGGCGACGCCGGGCTGGAAGAGCGCGCCCGCGGCGCCGTTGACCGCGCCGATCACGCAGATCTGCCAGAGGACGACGTGGCCGGTGAAGAAGAGGGCCGCCGCGACCGACTGCGTGCCGAGGCGGACCACGTCCGCGCCGATCATCAGCAGGCGGGTGCTGAACCGGTCGGCGAAGACCCCGCCGAAGATCACCAGGCCGGCGAAACAGACCGTCGTGGCGGCCATCGCGAGCCCGACGGCGCCCGCACCGTACCCGTGCTGGAGCAACCCCGCGGCGAGCGCCACGGGAAGCATCGTGTCGCCGAGCTTGGCGATGGTCCGCGCACCGAAGAAGAACCCGAAGTCCCGCGACCAGATGCTGTTGCGGTCTGCGGATGACCCCACGGGCTGACGGCCGGTGGCCACCCCGACGACCTGACGGTCGGAGACCGTTTCTCCGGCCTGTCGGTCGGAGAACACCTCCCCGGCCTGACGGTCAGCGCCCGCCCCCGCGGCCTGACGGTCAGCGCCCGCCCCCGCGGCCTGACGGTCAGCGCCCGCCCCCGCGGCCTGACGGTCAGCGCCCGTCCCCGCGGCCTGACGGTCGGCGCCCGCCCCGGTGGCCTGGTGGCCCGCTGCCACCGACCTGGCCTCCCGGCCTGCCGCCGGTGGCGAAGCCTCGCCACCGGCCAGCGTCCGCCCAGCCACGTAAGCGGAAGCCTCGCCACCAGTGGGCGGCGGCTCTGCCCCGCGCGTGGTGGACCGGATGCCCCTGCCCTGCTCTGCCCCGCGCGTGGACCGGATGCCCCTGCCCTGCTCGGCCTCGCGAGCGGACCGGGCGCCCCTGCCCCGCCCCTCCGCAGGGAGCCCCTCGTCGCACCCACCCTCACCGCACCCGCGTTCGGCGACCCCGTCCTCCCCGTCACCGGCCCCCGAAGCCCCGCCCCCTGACTGCACCGCTGTTCCCTCCCCTGGCGACTGGCCCTCCCCGGTCGACAGCGAAGGCCCGTCGTCCCCACGAGCCCCTCGCTCTCCAACCCTGCACGGATCATGCCACGCGGCACTGACAGTGGCCGTTGAGATTCAGCTCGTCGGCGGGAGGCCCAACTCCGGGTACGCGTCCAGGAGTCGGGTGGGGGCGGCCTGGCGCCAGGAGTCCGCGAGGATGTCGGTCAGTTCGTCCTTGTCGAGTGCCGAGAGCCGTGCCCGCACCCAGGCGAACATCGCCTCGTGGTCGGCGATCCAGAACTTGTCGGGCTCCGCGAGGACCAACTCGTCGCGCTCCTCCTTCGGGCACCGCACGGCGATGGACGTCTCGTCCTCGGGGAGCGTGGCGAACATCTTTCCTGCCACCCGGAAGGTGGGCATGCTCCAGGCGACCTTCTCCGTCGTGTCCGGCAGGGCAAGTGCGATACGCCGGACGTCGTCACCCGTGACCTGGGCCTTGGCATGAGCTCGAGACATGTCTGAACCGTAGCCAACGCCACTGACAGCGGCGCCCTGAATCGACCCACCTCACAGCACGTGCTTGTCCAGCCAGGACCTCAGGTCCTCCTGCACCTCGTCCCTGTTGGTCTCGTTGAGGATCTCGTGCCGTGCTCCCTCGTACCCCCTCAAGGTGAGGTCGTCCAGGCCCACGTACCGGTAGTCCTCCACGAGTTCGTGCACCAGCGTCATGCCCTGGTTGCAGGGGTCCTCGGTGCCGACGGCGATATGGACGGGCAGGTCCGCCGGGACCCGGGCGATGTTCCGCGGGTCGTTCATCTTGCGCACCGCACGCACCCAGTCCAGGCAGAGCCCGGCGGAGAAGGGGAAGCCGCAGCGCTCGTCGGCGACGTACGCGTCGACCTCGGCCTCGTCGCGGGAGAGCCACTCGAAACCGGTGCGGTGCGGGTACGGATCGTTGAAGGACGCGAAGAGTTCGGGGAGGTACGACGAGAGCGACTCGCGGCCGTCCTCGGCGATCTCGCGCTCCAGGCGGACGATCGACTCGTCGATCCCGACGCCGGGCAGGGAGCGGAAGGTGCCGGAGAGGATCAGGCCCGCGAGCCCGTCGGGGTACTCCTGCGCGTAGTCCCTGGCCAGGTGCGAGCCCATGCTGTGGCCGAGCAGGAAGAGCGGGGTTCCGGGATGCAGCGTGCGTACCTGGTCGCCGATCGCCTTGAGGTCGTCGACGATGGCGCGCCAGCTGTCGAAAGCCCCCGGCCCGGAAGCCGCCGCCCCGGAGGCCGCCGCCCCGGAAGCCGCCGCCGGCTCGGACGCTCCCGCGTCGGATGACGAGCCCGTCACCCCGTATCCACCCGTCGCCTGCGCCGTCGCGCCATGCCCCCGGTGGTCGGACGCGATCACCCCGTAGCCGTGCGCCGTCAGATGGCGCGCGAACCGGTCGTAGCGCAGGGCGTGTTCACCGGCGCCGTGCGCGATCTGCACGAAGGCGCGCGGCCTGCCGCCGTCGGGCAGCCAGGTGTACGTGGCGACGGGGACGCCGTCCGCCGCGTTCACGAGTCCGGCGGTGTACGCGGCAGGGGCGGGCGTCGAGGCGTGGTCAGGCATTGCGAAAGGCTCCCCTGTACGACATCTGGGATGGGCTCTTGATCGACTTCTGCAGAGCTGGGTCCCCTGCTCCTGAAACCCTCCCCCGCACACGCGCCCTCATACCAGTGCCTCTCCGTGACTCCCTTCTCACGCCAGGCCCTTCCGACCCATTGACCCCCCATCAGCGAGGAACCTACGCTGAACAACGCGCACGGGAAAGCGCTTTCTAACCCGCCTTCCAAGCCAGGCACCACCCACACCAGCAACCCCTGTAACTCGCCCCCTCCACACACAACTCGCACCCCCCGTAACTCGCACTCACCGCACACCCGGCTACCGGCAGCCGTCCACCCGCCCAGCCCAGGGAGCGCCATGAGTTCCACGAGTCCCACCGCGCCCAGACGCGGACCCGCCCTGTCGAGACCGGGCCCCACCACGCCGAGCCCCTGGCTCGCGCTCATCGCCCTGCTGGCCCTCGTCATCGGCCTCGGCCTCACCGCGCCGCACCGCGCCACCGCCCAGGCGGATCCGAAGCCCGCGGCGGCCCCCTTCCGTGTCCTGGTCTTCTCCAAGGTCACGAACTTCCCCCACGACTCGATCCCCGCGGGCGTCGAGGCCATCAAGAAGCTCGGCACCGAGAACGGCTTCGAAGTGGAGGCCACCGACGACGCGGCCGCCTTCACCGACACCAACCTCGCCCGCTTCCAGGCCATCGTCTTCAACAACACCAACTCCACCCCGGAGAAGGGTGACCTGCTCGACGCCGCGCAGCGCGCGGCCTTCCAGAAGTACGTCCGCGGGGGCGGCGGCTGGGTCGGTCTGCACGCGGCGTCGGCCAGCGAGCGGGACTGGAGCTGGTACGAGGGTCTGGTCGGCGCGATCTTCGACAAGCACCCCGAGGTCCAGACCGGGCGGATCAAGGTGCTCGACCACGCGCACCCCTCCACCAAGGGCCTCCCGGAGCTCTGGGAGCGCACGGAGGAGTGGTACAACTGGCGCGCCAATCCGACCGGGAAGGTGCACACGCTCGCACAGGTGAAGGTGCGCGACGGCGTGAACGGCCTCGACGAGGGTGTCGACCAGCCGTGGTCCTGGTGCCAGAACTACGACGGCGGGCGCTCCTGGTACACGGCGGGCGGGCACGCCAAGTCGGCCTTCCAGGAAGAGGGTTTCCTCAAGCACCTGCTCGGCGGCATCGAGTGGGCCGCCGGCAACAAGCCCGGCGACTGCACCGCCACCAAGACCGGCGCCTTCCAGCGCACGCCGCTCGCCACGAACGACCTGGCCGACCCCTTCGAGCTCGCCGTCGCCCCGGACCGCCGGGTGTTCTTCGTCCAGCGCACCGGGAAGCTGAAGATCATCGACCAGGAGACGCTGAAGGTCTCCACGGCGCTCGACTTCGACTACACCCCCGAGATGACGAGCCAGTCGGACGGGCTGCTCGGCCTCGCGCTCGACCCGAAGTTCCAGGACAACCACTGGGTCTATCTCCTGAACTCCGACAAGACCGAGAAACGCATCAACCTCTCCCGCTTCACCGAAGCGGACGGAAAGGTGGATCCGGCCACGGAGAAACGGATCCTCTCCATTCCCACCTTCCGTGGTGAAGGCCGGGCGAACTCGCACATGGCGGGCTCCATCGCCTTCGACAAGAAGGGTGATCTGTATATCGCGACGGGTGACAACACCGACCCGTTCGCGTCGGACGGATTCGCCCCGATCGACGAGCGTGAAGGCCGCCGCGCCTGGGACGCGCAGGGCACCTCCGGCAATACGAACGACCTGCGCGGCAAGGTCCTGCGCATCACACCGAAGGACGACGGGACCTACTCCGTTCCCGACGGGAATCTCTTCGCGCCGGGAACGGAAAAGACCCGCTCCGAGATCTACGCGATGGGTATGCGCAACCCCTTCCGCATCACCACCGACCCGTTGAGCGGCGCCCTGCTGATGGCGGACTACGGGCCCGACGCGAAGGCGGCGGTCGCCGACCGCGGTCCCGAGGGGACCGTCGAGTACAACCGCATCACCAAGGCGGGCAACTACGGCTGGCCCTACTGCATCGGCAACAACACCCCGTTCAACGACTACGACTTCGCGACGAAGAAGTCCGGCGCGAAATTCGACTGCGCGAAGATCGTGAACGATTCCCCGAACAACACGGGTCTGCGTGATCTGCCGCCGGCCCAGGCCGCGGACGTCTGGTACGCCTACTCCGCCTCCGAGCAGTTCCCCGAACTCGGTACGGGTGGCGGCGGCCCGATGAGCGGTCCCGTCTACGACTACGACGCCGACAACACGTACAAGACGAAGTTCCCCGAGTACTTCGAGGGGAAGTGGTTCAACTACGAGCTGACCAGGCAGTGGTTCAAGGTCTTCTCCATGCAGGAGAAGGACCAGACGTTCACCGATCCGCGCTTCGAGCCGGCCAAGGCGGGCGATCTGAACTCGATCAACTCCATTTTCCCGGACATGAAATGGAACCAGCCCTTCGACGCCGACTTCGGGCCTGACGGGGCGATGTACGTCATCGACTTCGGTCTCGGCAGCGGCACGGGCCGTGGCGGCAGCAACGAAGGCGCGGGCATCTACCGCATCGACTACGTGGCGGACGGACGGCTGCCGGACGCCCGGGTCACGGCCACCCCGGACAACGGCGCTGCGCCCCTGGAGGTGAAGTTCTCCAGCGAGGGTTCGGGGCTGCCGGACGACAAACCCGTCACGTACGCGTGGGACTTCGACGGCAACGGCACGACGGACTCGACCGAGGCCAACCCGACGCACACGTACACCGAGAAGGGGCAGTTCAGCGCGCGGCTCAAGGTCACGGGCCCGGACGAGCTGAGCGGTCTCGCCGTCCAGGAGGTCACCGTCGGGAACACCCGTCCCGTGGTCTCCATCCAGCAACCGCCCAACGGCGGGATGTTCAGCTTCGGGGACACGATTCCGTTCAAGATCAAGGTGACCGACAAGGAGGACGGGAAGATCGACTGCAAGCGGGTCGTCGTCCAGTCCCAGCTCGGGCACGACACCCATCTGCATCCGCTGGACAACTACACCGGCTGCGCGGGCGAGATCGTGACGGACGCGGGCGACAGCCACGGGCCCGGCCAGAATCTCTACTACGGGATCACGGCCCAGTACGAGGACAAGGGCGCGTCGGGTGTGCCCGCACTGACAGGTTCCTCCTCGCTGACGCTGCGGACCTCCTACCGCGAGGCCGAGCACCGGACCGCGACCGGCGGCGCGCACGGCGGGGCGGACATCGGTGATCGCGCGGACGCTTCCGGCGGCAAGCGGCTCATCGAGATCGAGGACGGCGACTGGGTCTCCTTCGACCCGGTGAACCTCAAGGGCGTCGACTCCGTGACGGTGGGCGCGGCTTCGGCGGGACTCGGCGGTGACATCGAGTTCCGCGCCGGGTCTCCCACGGGCAAGCTGCTCGGCAAGGTGAGCGTGCCGAACACGGGCGGCTGGGGCAACTTCATCTCGCCGACCACCGACCTGGCCGACCACGCCGGCACGACCAAGCTGTACGCCGTCTTCACCAACCCCGAGTGGTCGCCGGAGAAGGCCGATCTCCTGACGGTCGACTGGCTGCACTTCAACGGCCCCGGAGTCGAGAAGAACACCGGCGCGAAGGTGACGGTCAAGGCGGCCCCGGCCGACGGCACCGCGCCTCTCGCCGTGAAACTCACGAGCACGGTGCAGCTCCCCGAGGGCCGCACCGCGGCCTCGTACCACTGGGACTTCGGCGACAACGCCAAGCCTTCGGGGACGGAGAGCGGCAGCGCCGAGCACAGTTACGCGCGCAAGGGCTCGTACACGGCGCATCTGACCGTCACCGACGACAAGGGCGACACGACGACCGGCGCGGTCCGGATCACGGCGAAGTGAGGGGGCACCCATGACAGCCATGACATCCATGAAGAGAAACGGTCTCAACGGGACCAGACGCGCCTTTCTCGGTACGTCGTTGGGGCTCGCGGCAGCGGTCGGTACCGCACTGCCCGCGCGCGCGGGTGACGCGTCACGGTGCCGGCGCATCCCACGCGGGGGCATCGGCATGCATCTCTACACGATGCGTGATGCCCTCGCCCGGGACTTCGCGGGCACACTGGAACAGCTCGCCGACATCGGTTACGCGACGGTGGGCGTGAGCGGCCGGCACGGGAACAGCGCGGCCGACATCCGGCGGATGCTCGACGCGGTGGACCTGAAGGCGGTACTCGAACACGTCGCGTACGACACACTCAAGGGCAGCGGGCTCCCCCAGGCTCTGGAGGATCTGTACACCCTCGGCGCGAAGTGGCCGGTGGTGCCGAGTCTGCCGGGCGCGCTGCACACGCCGGACGGATTCCGGGAAGCGGCACGGGAGTTCAACCGCATCGGGCAGGCGTCACGCGACGCGGGACTCGGCCCGGTGCTGTTCCACAACCACGGCACGGACCATGTGGTGGTGGACGGCACGAGCCTGTACGACATCCTCGTCACCGAGACCGACCCGCATCTGGTCGGCTTCGAACTGGACGTGTACTGGGCGGCGAAGGGCGGCGCGGATCCGGCGACGTACTTCGTGCGGCACCGCCGGCGCTTCCCCGCGCTCCATGTGAAGGACATGGCCCCGGACGGCGGCTTCGCCGACGTCGGCTCGGGGACGCTGGACTTCGCCGCGATGTTCGCCCACGCGCACGCGGGCGGCGTCAAGCAGTGGCTGGTGGAGCACGACAGCCCCACCGACCCGTTCGCCACGGCACGGAACAGTTACGCGTATCTGGCTGCATTGCGGTACTGAGCGCGCGGGGTGCGGCTGGGCTCCCGAGGGGGCTCAGCCGCACCTGGGCACAACGGAACAACGGTGCCAGTCGCGCGCGATGGCCGAACTAGCGTCGCTTCAGGGCTCGTTCATCAACGTAGTCACCAACTACAGCTGGCTCTTGTCGCCGCGCTGGAATCCGAATCGAATCCCGGTGTACGCACCGGCCGTCGCGGCGACCATGCCTCACTCGTGCGCGGACACCGCCCCCAGCAGCTCGCGGATACGCCCGGTGGCCTCGCGGAACTCCGCTGTCGCCAGCGTCGTCGCGTAGGAACGCTCGGCAGGAAGGCCGACGTCGATGATTTCCGTGATCGTGCCGGGGCGCGGGCTCATCACGACGACGCGATCCGCCAGGTACACGGCCTCGGGGATCGAGTGGGTCACCAGGAGCACCGTCGTTCCGGTCTCGCGCCAGATCCGGTTCAGCTCGACGTTCATCTGCTCGCGCGTCAGCGCGTCGAGCGCCCCGAAGGGCTCGTCCATGAGCAGTACCGGGGGCTCGTGCAGCAACGCCCGGCAGAGCGCGACGCGTTGTTGCATGCCGCCGGACAGCTCGTGCGGATAGGCGTCCTCGAAGCCGCCGAGTCCGGTCATGCGGATCAGTTCGTCGGCACGCGCGCGTGCCTCGGCTCCCGGGATTCCTCGTATCTCCGCCTGGAGCAGGATGTTGCGGCGTGCGGTGCGCCAGTCGAGGAGCGCCGCCCGCTGGAAGACGTAACCGATGTCGCGGCGGGGCCCGCGCACCTGCTCGCCGCCGAGAAGCACACCGCCCGAAGAGGGCGCGAGGAGGCCGGCGATCAGCTTCAGGAGGGTGGACTTGCCGCAGCCCGAAGGCCCGACGATCGCCACGAACTCGCCCGCGCCGACACCGAGCGAGACGTCCCGCAACGCGGTGACGTCCTTCTTCTTCGTACGGAAGCGGACGGCGACGTCGTCGAGGCGTACCGCCTCCCGTGCAGGGGCCCCCGCCGTCGCGCGTGGCTCGTCACTCATCTTGAGAGTCGCATCCTTGGCCATTCCTCTGCCGCCCCTCAGCCCTTGATGCCCTTGGCCGCGTCCCAGTACTCGGCGACGGGCTTGGCCTTCTTGACCATGCCCGCCTCCGCGAAGACGTCGATGGTCTGCTGCCAGTCCGCCTCGGTGTTGGCGCCCGGCGCCTTCCCCTTCGTGGCGTCGGTGTGCAGCAGGGTCAGCGTCGTCTTGAACTGCTCGGACAGCACCTCCTTGGGCGGCAGTTGCTCGGACGCGCCCTCCATCGAGTCGACCGCGGGCCCCGGGTTCTTCTCGGCGACCGCCCACGACTCGCTGACCGCGGCGGTCATACGCTTGGCCAGATCACCCCTGCCCTGAAGGGTCTTGGGCCCGGCGATGAGACCGTTGGAGTAGAAGTTGAGGCCGTTCTCGGAGAAGCGCAGATACGAGACGTCCTTCTTGGCCTTGTTCTGCATGGTGGGGCCCTGGTCGCTCGCGTACCCCAGCAGGGCGTCCGTCTTTCCGGAGATCACCGCGGCGATCTTGCCCGCCGGGTCGGTGTTCTGGACGTTGACGTCGGAGAGCTCCATGTCGTTCTTCGCGAGGAAGATCGGGAAGGTCTTGGTGAGCGCGTCACCCGCCGTGCCCGCGATCGTCTTGCCCTTGAGGTCGGCGGGGGACTTGACGCCCTGGGCCTCGAAGAACTGCACCGAGGCGGGCGTCGTCTGCAGGAACACACCCAGGCTCTTCACCTTGACGCCCTGGTCGACACCCGCGAGCACCGCCGGGGTGTCAGCCCAGCCGAAGTCGGTCTGACCGGCGCCCGTGGCCTGCACCGTCTTCTGCGAACCCTGGCCCGCCCTGATGTCGACGTCGATGCCGTGCTTCTCGAAGATCTTCTGCTGCTTGCCGTAGTAGAACGGCGCGTGTTCGCCGTACGGGTACCAGTTGAGCGTCAGCGTCACCTTGTCGAGCTTCTTGCCGGAGTCGCTGGTGCTCGTCTTGTCGTCATCGCCGCCGCAGGCCGTCGCGGTCACCGCGACAAGGCTCAGGGGGACGAGGCCGGTGAGCAGTCTGCGCGCGTGCATGGAACGGCCCTTCTTCGCGTACGACGGACATGGCTGGGGGCTCGGGGAGTTGGGGGGGAGGGCTGGGCGTGTGCGGGGGTCAGTACGCCGTGGTGGCTGCCGCGTCCCTGCGGCTCGCGTGCCACGGCAGGAGCAGGTGCTCGGCGATCTCGACGAGCACGAAGAGGACGACACCGATCAGCGACATGACGAGCAGCCCCGCGAAGAGCATCGGGGTGTCGAGGTTTCCGTTGGCCTGGAGGATCACGTATCCGAGGCCTTCGTTCGCGCCGACGAACTCGCCCACGACGGCGCCGGTCACGGCGAGCGTGACGGCCACCTTGAGGCCGGAGAAGAGATGCGGGAGCGATGCCGGGAAGCGGATCTTCAGGAAGGTCTGCCAGGGCCGTGCGCCCATGGTGGCGGAGAGCTGGAGCATCTCCGGGTCGACGGCCTTCAGGCCCGTCACCATCGAGATGACGACGGGGAAGAAGGCGATGAGCACGGCGATGAGGATCTTCGGGGCGATGCCGAAGCCGAGCCAGACGACGAAGAGCGGGGCGATGGCGATCTTCGGGACGACCTGGGCGAACAGGAGGATCGGGTAGAGCGTCTTCTCGACGGTCGTCGAATAGACCATGAGGACCGCGGCGAGAATCCCGACGCCCACGGCGATGACGAAGCCGAGCAGGGTCTCGTACGTGGTGACCCAGCTGTGCTGCCAGAGGTAGTCGGGCTTGTCGAGGATCACGTCGAGGGTAGCGCCGGGCGAGGGCACGAGGTACGCCTCGACCATCTCGGTGGCGGCGACGAGCCACCAGGCGCCGAAACAGACGAGCAGCAGGACGAGCGGCCGCCAGCTCTTCTCGGCCGCCTCGGCGGTACGTTGCCTCAGGGTGGGGCGGCTGCGTTCCACAACGCCCGCGGTCTTCACGGGAGTTGCCTGCAGTGCGCTCTGGCTCACGGTGAACTCCCCTGGCAGTCAGCGAACTTCGGAGGCGGATACGGAGCTTCGATGGTGCCGGAAACCGCTTTCAGAAAGCGCTTTCTGATAAGGTGACCGCCACGCTAATGACTGGCTGACCGCAGGGTCAATAGGTCGGCTCGAAGTTTCGCGAGGCGAGACGAAGGGGGCGCGGTGGCGCTGGGGCGGGAGCAGGGACCCGGGGCGGGGCGGGGGTACGGGGGGCTGCCTGGAGGGGGGTCACCCGGAGGGGGGCCGGGGCGCCCGGATGCGCCTGAATCGGGGCGGGGGCAGGCGGTTACGCCTGGAGCCGGGCGGCGGGAGCACGCGGGTCCGCCTGGAGCCGGGCAGCCCCGTGAGCAGCAAGCCGCGCCCCCCGGGCGTGGACGCGAAGGCGGGTCGCACGTCACGCTGCACGCCGTGGCCAGTACCGCCGGGGTCTCCCCCGCCACCGCTTCGCGGGCCCTGAACGGTACGACGCGCGTGCGCGAGGACCTGCGGCGCCGGGTGCTCGAAGCGGCGGATCAACTCGGCTACATCCCCAACGCCCATGCACAGGCGCTCGCCAGCTCGTCGAACAACACCGTGGGCGTCATCTGTCACGACGTCGGCGACCCCTACTTCGCGGCCATCGCGAGCGGGGTCATGGCCGCGGCGGCCGAACAGGACCTGCTCGTCATGCTGGCCAGCACCTTCCGCGCTCCGGCGCGGGAGATCGCGTACGTCTCGATGCTGCGGGCGCAGCGGGCGCGCGCGATCCTGCTGATCGGCTCGGGCTTCCAGGACCCGGCGTGGGAACGGGCGTTGGAGTCCGAGCTCGCCCCCTACATACGAGACGGCGGCCGCGTCGCCGTGGTCAGCCGGCACCGCAGCCTCCGCGTGGACACGGTGCAGCCCGAGAACCGGGCGGGGGCAGGTGCGTTGGCGCGGGCTCTACTGGCCCTGGGCCACCGGGAGTTCGCCGTCCTCACCGGCCCCGAACGCCTCACCACGGTCGCGGACCGCCTGGCCGGTTTCCGCGCGGCACTGGCCGAGGCCGGCGTCCCCCTTCCCCCGGAGCGGATCGTGGAGGGCGCCTTCACCCGGGACGGCGGCCATGCGGCCGCGCTCGAACTGCTGCGGCGGGGGCAGCGGCCCACGTGCGTCTTCGCGGTGACGGACGTGATGGCCGTGGGGGCGTTGGGCGCCCTGCGCGAGCGGGGACTCCGGGTGCCGGACGACGTATCGCTCGCGGGCTTCGACGACATCCCACTGGTCAGGGAACTCACGCCGCCCCTCACCACCGTGGCGCTGCCGCTGAGGCAGATGGGCCGAGACGTCATGGCCCTGGCGCTGCGCGAACGGGCGGCCAGGTCGCGGGTCGAGAGGGTGCGGGGGGAGGTCGTGCTGCGGGCCAGCACAGTTGCGCCGGGGTAGGGTCCGGCTTCTCGGACGATTGCCCCACCCTCACGTCACCATCCGACCAGGCCACTCCCCCTCGCCCCCCAGCAGCTCCCCCCGCCCGGACTACGGCAGTGCTGCCGCCCGCAAGTGTTCGGCGAGGGCCTCCGTCGCCGGGGACGGTGATGGGTTCCTGGCGCCCCATGCCAGTAGGTGCTGCCTTCGGGCCCAGGGGTCCTGTAGTTCGCAGATGTCGAGTGGCCTGCTCGGGTCGATGGCGTGGCGTGGGACCACCGCGAGGCCTACGCCCGCCGCCGCGAGCGCGACTACCGCGTGGAGGTGGGCGACGCTGGTCCGGTGGCGTGCGACCGGGGCGTGCGGGCCGAGGTGCTTTTCGATCCAGCGCCCCAGCGATGAGTCGGGGGAGAGACCGACCAGCGGGTGCTCCGCCGCCTCGCGGTAGGTCAGCTCGGTCCGGCCCGCGAGGATGCCGCCGGCCTGGCCGATCACGACGAGGGAGTCGTCGCCCAGCGGTTCCATCGCCAGGCCGCAGTCGCGGGCCTCGTCGTCGACGACCACACCCAGGTCCGCCTCGCCGTCCGCGAGCCTCCGCACGGTCTTCGGCGTACGGCTCTCGGACACCGTGACGTCGACGTCCGGGTGCGCCCGGAGGAACGAGATCAGGGCGCGCGGCACAAGACGGTGCATCGCGGAACCGCCCACCAGCAACGTCAGCGGAGCGGCCGGAGAGCGGCTGTACCCGGCGACGGCGTTCTCGAGCCGCACCGTCTGGGCGAGGACCTCGCGCGCGTGCCGGGCGAGCGTGGTCCCCGCCGGAGTGGGGCGCACGCCCCTCCGCCCGCGGATCAACAGCTCCACACCGGCCTGCTGTTCGAGGGAGCGAACCCTGGCGCTGGCGGAAGGAAGGCTCAGGTGCATGCGGCGGGCGCCTGCCGTGATCGACCCCTCCGTCACGATGTCGAGGAAGAGCCGCAGATCGTCCAGGTCGTAGCGCACGCTCGGGAGCCTATGGCACAGCCTTAGGCTGGGTACACCGATAACGCATTGTGGGCACACCGGCCACGGGCCGATGCTCGGCGGGTGGCAGAACTTCTCCTCGTACTGGTGGCAGGCGTCACCGCCGGAGCGCTGAACTCCGTCGGCGGCGGAGGCACGTTCGTGGCGCTGCCCGCCCTCGTCGCGGTCGGCCTGTCCCCCGTGACGGCGAACGCGACCTCGACCATCGCCCTCGTGCCCGGAGCCGTGGCCAGCGGGTGGGTCTACCGACGCGAACTCGCCCCGCTCGGCGCGACGTCCACGAAAGCGCTGACCACGGTCAGCGTGGTCGGGGGCGGGCTCGGCGCCACGCTGCTCCTCGCCCTCCCCGCGGCGTCGTTCGACGCCGCGGTGCCGTGGCTGCTCGCGTTCGCCACGGTGGTCCTCGCCTTCGGCCGCCGCCTGTCCCGCGCGGTGAGCGGCAGGCTCGGCCGCGAGATCGGCATCGGCGCGCGGGGCGTACTGACAGGCCAGTTCTGCCTCGCTCTGTACGGGGGATACTTCGGCGGGGCCGTAGGCATCATGATGTTCGCCCTGTGGGGCATCGGCCTCGGCCTCGACACCGCGGCCGGCAACCCGATGCGGGTCACGCAGATCGCGGCCATCAACCTCAGCGCGAGCGCACTGCTCCTCGTCGCCTCGGACGCGCTGAGCGCTCCGCTCACCCTCGCCACCATGCTGATCGGCGCGCTGGCCGGCGGCTTCACCGGCGCCCACTTCGCGCGCCGCCTCTCCGACCGGCTGCTGCGCGGCATCATCCTGACCTCCGCCGTGACGATGACCGCCCTGTACTTCGTGCGCGATGTGCGTGGTTGAGGCTGATCGACATGACCGACCAGGACTGCGCGGACGCGGCCCGAGCGCGCCTCGCGATGGCCTACGAGGCGTGCGAGCTGGCCCGGCTCGCGCGTACCGCCGTACCGGTCGGTGAGCACGAGCTGCGCCCCGACGGCGCCGGCCGCTCCCCCGGATCGGTGCTTGCCGACGCCGCCCACGTGCTCAGGGCCGCGCACCGGTTTTTTGGGGCAGCCGCCGTGTGCGAGCGTCTCGGCGGCGCGAGCTGGCAGGTCGTCGGCGACACCCTGGGTGTGGACGCGCGGACAGCGCGGACACGCTTCGCCGCGGCCGAGTCCCGTTTCCGGGAGGAACTGCGCTCGCCCGATCGGGCCACCGGCGCCCTCGACGGCTCGGGCTGGTGGCGCGCCTACACGGCGGGCAATCCCCTGGAGGCGGCACGCGACCTCGACGACTGGGTCCTGCGTCACGAGGAGGCGGACGGAGATACGGACGGGGGCGGGGACCCCTTACCCGTATCGGGAGGGTTGGCCCGGTACCTCAATTCGATCTCGCCGGAGGTGAGTTGAGCGACTCACCAACTAGCCCTTCTCAACGGACAGTTGATGCCCCCCCCAGGTGGACACCCGCACGCAACCACCGCCCGGCGGTATCACCCCGCCGCTTCCCCCAGCGCGTCGAGCACCGGGCGGATCAGCGGATGCTCCTCCGCCCCGCACCGCACCGCGGCGAAGACCCGGCGGGTAGGAGCGGCGCCCTCCACCGGGCGGATCACCACCCCCGAGACGTCCATCCCCCGCAGCGCGGACCGGGGCACGAGCGCCACGCCCGCGCCGGCCGACGCCAAGGCGACCACCGCACGGAAATCGTCCGACCAGTGTTCGAGCAGAGGCTGGAAGCCCGCGGCCTCGCAGGCGAGGATCACCACGTCATGGCAGGGGTTGCCGACGAAGGGCCCGATCCAGGCGTCCTTGGCCAGCTCCGCGAGGGGCACACGCTCCGCGTCCGCGAGGCGGTGCGCCTCCGGGAGCACGGCGTCGAACGGCTCCGCGTACAGCGGGACGCGCGTCAGCCGCGGATCGTCCGCGCCCGGAGCGCCCCGGTACTCCACCGCGACGGCGACGTCGACCTGCCGGTCGAGCACCATCGGCAGGCTCGCGTCACCCTCCGCGTCCTGGACCCGTACGCGGATACCGGGCGCGGCGGTCGCAAGGCGCACGAGGGCGGGGCCGACCACCAGGGCGATCCCCGTGGCGAAGGACGCCACGGTGACCGTCCCCGCCGCGCCCGAGCTGTACGCGGCCAGCTCCGCCTCGGCCCGTTCCAGCTGGGCGAGGACCGCGTTCGTGTGGGAGAGCAGGATCTCGCCCGCCGGGGTCAGCCTGACCCCGCGGGCACCCCGCTCGACCAGGCGGTGGCCGGTCTCCTGCTCCAGGGCGGTCAGCTGCTGGGAGACCGCCGACGGCGTGAGATAGAGCGCGGCGGCAGCGGCCGTGACCGTGCGGTGGTCTGCCACCGCACGGAGGATGTGCAGCCGCCGCGCTTCGATCATGGGGTCGATTGTCCCAAACCGCCGGGCTCACCGACACCAGCGGTCCTGCCGGGCCCCTCAGTCACCCGAGGGTGCCCAGTCAGTCACCCGAGGAGCCCGGCACCGTCAGGCGTCCAGCTCCGCCCGCGCCGCCACGAACGCGTCCACCGCGCGGTTCACGTCCTCCGTGGAGTGCGCGGCCGACAGCTGGACGCGGATACGGGCCGCGCCCTGCGGCACCACCGGGTACGAGAAGCCGATCACGTACACGCCGCGCTCCAGGAGCAGCTCGGCCATGCGGCCCGCGACCGAGGCGTCGCCGATCATCACCGGGGCGATCGCGTGGTCGCCCGGCAGGATGTCGAAGCCCTCCTCGGTCATCCGCGAGCGGAACAGCGCCGTGTTCGCGGCGAGCCGCTCGCGCAGTTCGCCCGCCGACTCCAGGAGGTCGATGACCTTCAGCGAGGCCGCCGCGATCACCGGGGCGAGCGTGTTCGAGAAGAGGTACGGGCGCGAACGCTGGCGCAGGAGCGCGACGATCTCCGCGCGGGCGGCGACATAACCGCCGGAGGCGCCGCCGAGCGCCTTGCCGAGCGTGCCCGTGATGATGTCGACGCGGTCCATGACGCCGTGCAGCTCGGGCGTGCCGCGACCGCCGGGGCCGACGAAGCCGACGGCGTGCGAGTCGTCGACCATCACCATCGCGTCGTAACGTTCGGCGAGGTCACAGATCTCCCGCAGCGGGGCGACGTACCCGTCCATGGAGAAGACGCCGTCGGTGACGATCAGCTTCCGGCGGGCGCCGCCCTCGGAGGCCTCCTTCAGCTGCTGCTCCAGGTCGGCCATGTCGCGGTTGGCGTACCGGAAGCGGCGGGCCTTGCTCAGCCGGATGCCGTCGATGATCGACGCGTGGTTGAGCGCGTCGGAGATGACCGCGTCCTCGGCGCCGAGCAGCGTCTCGAAGACTCCGCCGTTGGCGTCGAAGCAGGACGAGTAGAGGATCGTGTCCTCCTGGCCGAGGAACGCGGACAGGCGCCCTTCGAGCTCCTTGTGCACCTCCTGCGTACCGCAGATGAAGCGCACGGACGCCATGCCGTAGCCCCAGCGGTCCAGGGCCTCGTGGGCGGCGGCGATCACCTCGGGGTGGTCGGCGAGGCCGAGGTAGTTGTTCGCGCAGAAGTTCAGTACGTCACCGGGGCGGCCTCCCGCGGTGACGGCGACCGTGGCGGACTGCGGGGTGCCGATGACGCGCTCGGGCTTGTGCAGGCCCGCGGCGCGGATCTCGTCGAGGGTGGCCTGGAGATCGTCCCGTACGGAGTCGAACATGGTGACTTCCTTTAAAAGAAGAGGTCGGTCAGGAGGTCAGAAGGGGTTCAGGAGGTCCAGTCGAGGATGACCTTGCCGCCGCGGCCGCTCGCCGCGTCGTCGAAGGCCGCCTCGAAGTCACGGTGGCCGTAGCGCCCGGTGATCACGGGAGCGAGGTCGAGGCCGCCTTCGAGCAGCACGGACATGGCGTACCAGGTCTCGAACATCTCCCGGCCGTAGATGCCCTTGATGGTGATCATGGACGTGACGATCCGGGACCAGTCGACGGCGAACTCCTCGGCCGGCAGACCGAGCATGGCGATCTTGCCGCCGTGCGTCATGTTGGCGAGCATGTCGCGCATCGCGACGGGGTTGCCGGACATCTCCAGGCCGACGTCGAATCCCTCGCGCAGGCCCAGTGCGCGCTGCCCTTCGGTGATCGAGGTCTCGGCGACGTTCAGCGCCAGGCTCGCGCCGACCTTGCGGGCGAGCTCCAGACGCTCCTCGCTGACGTCGGTGATGACGACGTTGCGGGCGCCCGCGTGCCGGGCCACAGCGGCTGCCATCAGGCCGATCGGCCCGGCGCCGGTGATCAGCACGTCCTCGCCGACCAGCGGGAAGGACAGCGCGGTGTGCACCGCGTTGCCGAACGGGTCGAAGATCGCGGCCACATCGAGATCGACGGGGACGCGGTGCACCCACACGTTGGCGGCGGGCAGCGCGACGAACTCGGCGAACGCCCCGTCCCTGCCGACGCCGAGGCCGACCGTGGCGCGGCACAGGTGGCGGCGGCCCGCCTGGCAGTTGCGGCACTTGCCGCAGACGAGGTGGCCCTCGCCGCTGACCCGGTCGCCGACCTTGATGTCGACGACGTCACGCCCGGTCTCCACGACCTCGCCGACGAACTCGTGCCCGACGACCAGCGGCGCCGCGATCGCCTGCTGCGCCCAGCCGTCCCAGGCCCGGATGTGCAGATCGGTCCCGCAGATCCCGGTGCGCAGCACCTTGATCAGGACGTCCCCGTGGCCGATGACCGGCTCCGGTACGTCCATCAGCCGGAGACCCGGCTCCGCTTTCTCCTTGACCAGCGCCTTCAACGCAGCGGCTCCTGTCGTACGTCGCTTCTTCCACCGACGACACAGGAATCTTCCCTACGGCGGCGCCCTGGTCCATCGAGGATTTCTTAAGCGCCGCCGCAGCTTTCCTTCAGGCCCTTCCTCGGACCCTTCCTGAGGCCCTTCTTCAGGCCCGGCTCTGCCCCCGCTCGAAGTAGGCGACCAGCTCCGGGTCCAGGTCCGGCACCTCACGCGGCGTGCCCCCGTCCCGGAGCGACTGCGTGGCGCGCACGCCCGCCGCCACCGCCATCCGGGCCGCGACCGGCGAGGTGTCGGTGCGCCCTCCCTCGCGCACGAACCGTACGAACTCCTCGATAAGGAGCGGGTCGGAGCCGCCGTGCCCGCCCTCGTCCTGGGAGTCAGGCACCGCGTACTCGGCGTCGGCTTCGGGGCGGTGGGTCGAGCGGCGCGCGTTCCAGACCTTCACCACTCCCCCCGGGCCGTCGCCGAAGTTCTCCAGGCGGCCCGCGTCCCCGATGACGGTGTAGTTGCGCCAGTAGTCGGGGGTGAAGTGGCACTGCTGGTAGGAGGCCAACACCCCGTTGTCCAGGCGCATGTTGACCAGGGAGACGTCCTCGACGTCGATGACCGGGTTGAGGTCACGCTGGGTGTGCGGCGGCCAGTGGCCGTCCTTGGTGTACCAGTCGTCCGACTTCGGCTCGCCCGGCTCGCGGCGGTGCGGGTTGTCGCCGTAGACCATGAGGTCGCCGAGAGCCTGCACCTGGCGCGTGTAGCCGCCCGCGAGCCAGTGCAGTACGTCGATGTCGTGGGCGGCCTTCTGGAGCAACAGGCTGGTGGTGTGCTGCCGTTCGGCGTGCCAGTCCTTGAAGTACCAGTCGCCTCCGTAGGCGACGAAATGGCGCACCCAGACCGTCTTGACCTCGCCGATGTCTCCGCGCCTGATGATGTCGCGCATCAGCCTGACCACCGGCATGTGGCGCATGTTGTGGCCTACGTAGAGGCGCGTTCCCGTCTCGTACGCGGTCCGCAGGATCTCGTCGCAGGCCTCGATGCCGATTTCGAGCGGCTTCTCCACGAAGACGGGCTTCTTCTCGCGCAGCGCCTCGCAGGCGAGCTGTGCGTGGGTGTGGTCCGGGGTGAGGATCACCACGGCGTCGACGTCCGGGTCCTCGATGACCTTGCGGTGGTCGGTGGATATCAGTGCTCCGGGGAAGGCCACGGCCGCCTCCGTCCTCGCGGTGACGTCGAGGTCGGCGAGCGCGGTGACGCGGGAGCCCGCGCCCGGCCGGTGTGCGGTGCGGGCGAGCGAACCGCGCAAGCCGTAGCCGAGGACGCCGAGACGGAGGTCGGTCATGGTGTGCCTTTCCGTACCAATACCTGTGCACATGCCTGTGCGGGTGCGGGTGTTGCTATGTACGTGCAGGATGCACGAGCACGTGGGCGAGCGCCACGCGTCCCGTGCCGGTGAGCTTGATCCTTATGTATCTGGCTTCCGCGTCCGTGTCGAGGAGTGTGGGCCGAAGTGCTCGCCCGGTGAAGTGCAGGGTCGTGGCGTCGGAGAAGTCCGCGCTCCTCGCGAGCTGCACGTCGAAGTCGGCCGTGGTCATGGAGGTGTCGTTCCAGATCTCGACCTGCCCCACGCCGCGCGTCTCGCCGAGGTCCACCTGCCACCAGGCGCCCGGTCGCGAAAGGGTCCGGGTGTCGGTCGAGGTGTCCCCGTCGGTGGCGTACGCCGCCGCCGCGCCGTCCGTGGAGGACTGGGACGCCGTGCCCGCACGGGCGAGGTCGGGGCGCAGCTGCTCGGCCGGCGCTCCGTGCGCGCCCGCGCGTGCGGCCACCGCGAGTGCCCGCGACGGCAGCCGGTCGAGCTTGGTGTGGTTGTCCTTCATCGTTGATCCGGTGCCGGTGAGGGCCGGTGCGTCGGTGTCGGTCCAGTTGCCGGTCGCGTGGTTCCGGATGCCGTAATCGGCCCAGTTGGAGACCCACTTGTAGCCGACGCGGGTGATGACGTTGCCTTCGACGCGGATGTACGAGGACTGCTCGTCGAGGTAGATGCCGTTGCCGTCGCGTTCGGTGTTCCCGTAGGCGGAGCGGTTGATGTAGTTGCCGGAGACAACCGTGCCGGGCTGGGCGCCCTGCGTGTAGATGGCGCCGCCGTCGTGCTGGGCGTGCTCGACGCGCATCACGTTCGTGATGCGGTTGGCCGTGATCCGGTTGTCGCGCAGGACGGACTTCTGGGCCTCCGGCTGGTTCCAGCCCCAGCCGACGGAGATCCCGGAGTAGGGCAGGTCGTCGAGGGTGTTGTGGTCGACGCGCAGCCCGGCCTCGTATCCGGCCCAGATGCCCACCGCGTCGGTGTACTCGACGCCGGTGCGCCGGATCGTGTTGTACGCGACCGTGTTCCGCTCACCTGCGAGGTCCGCGTCCGGCTTCGGCTCGGTGTCGCCGACGTAGACGGCGCCGGAGGATAGATCCGTGAAGCGGGAGCGGGTGACCGACGAGTCCTTGGTGCCCTCCTCGAAGATGACTCCGGCGCCGCCGAGCTGCGTGAACTCGGCCCCGGTGACCGCCACATGGCGACCGCCCCGAACCGTCAGCGCCGCGCTCGGTTTGGTGTAGTGGCGGCCCGCGTGATCGACCGGGCCGCTCGCTCCGGTGAGGGTGAGACCGGCCTGCGTGCCCGCGTAGCCCTCGTCGGTGGAGGGCTGGGCGTACGCGGCGTGGGCGAAGCCGATGCCCTGGACCCTGAGGTCGTGGGCGCCGTCGACGACCATGAGGCGCTCGGTCTCCGGGGTGAGCACGCCCGCGCGCCGCATGTCCTCGCCCTTGCGCGGGAGGTAGGTGACGGTGCGGTCGTCGGCATTCCAGACGAACTCACCCGGCCTGTCCAGGAGTTCGCGGGCGTTCTCGAAGAATGCCACTCCGGAGTAGCGCGCCGAGTCGACGGTGGTGGAGTCCCACGCCGGGCCCGTACGGTCCGTGCCGCTGGCGGAGTTGGTCCAGCAGGGCTGCGCGAAGGTCATCCGGTCGCCGTCCACGGAGGCGATCCGGCAGTGGTAGTCGCGCCAGCGGATCTTGATGACGGCCTCCGCGCCGGTGGGGCGCCGCCACTTGTCGATCCCGGTGGCGGTGGCCCCTGTCATGCCGGTCTTCGTCGCGTCGCAGGTGGTCGCCGCGCACGCATCGCCCCGCGCCCGCACGGCCCGCTTCCCGTCCACGAACAGCTGGCGCGGGGTGACCCCTTCGGGAACGTCAGCAGTCCAGGTGCCATCGGCGGCTTCGGACCATCCCGTGAGCGCGCGGCCACCGGAGAACACGGGCTGGGCGCCGGGCGCGGCGGTCCAGGTGACGGTGTGCCCGTCGCGCCCGGAGTCGGCCGCGCCCAGTTCGAGCGGCTGGCTCATCTCGTAGGTACCGTCGGCCAGTTCGACGCGTATGTCACGTCCACTGACGGTGCGGGCGGCGTCACGCGCGGCCTGCGGGGAGCAGGGCCGGGTGGCGGTGCAGGACGCTCCCGAGCCGTCCGGGGCCACGTGGAAAATCTTGGGCCTGGGGGCTGCCTGGGCGGACTGGGCGGCGCTCTGCGGTGCGATGACCGCCGCGAGGGCCGCGAAGGCGCATGCCCCCACGGTCATGCGCGGCGGCTTCACTTCGCGACTCCCCAGTCCGGGTGGCCCGGCATGGGCGGGTTGTCGAGGTCGAACAGCCAGTGCTCGAGGAACGTGCCGACCGCGTCGTCACCGGTGACCTCGACGGCGTTGTCGATGAAGTCCTGGGTGGAGGCGTTGCCGTGCCGGTGTCCGGTCAGCCACGCCTTCATGACCGCGTCGAACTTCCCCTGCCCGATCTGCTGGTGGAGGGCGTAGAGGGAGACGGCCGCACCGTCGTAGATGTTGAAGCCGCCCAGTCCGGTGGGCTTTCCGGGCGGCCCGTCGGTCTTGCGGACCGCGTCGAGCTCGGCGTACGCGGTCTTCATCTTCTCCTCGATGGGCTGAAAGCCCTTCTGCTCCGCCCACACAGCCGCGTAGTAGACGGCGGGTCCTTCGTTCAGCCACGCGTCCTGCCAGGTCGCGGGGGTGACGGAGTCGCCGAACCACTGGTGGGTCAGTTCGTGGATCATGGTGGTCGAGTAGGTGGGCTTGTCGAACCACGAGGGGCCGAAGAGCGAGAGGGTCTGGTTCTCCAGCGCGTCGCTGTAGCCGTCCCGCACGATCTGCACGCCGTACGTGTCGAACGGGTAGCGCACGCCGAGGGTCTTCTCCAGCCACGCCAGTTGCCCGCCGGTCTCCTCGGCGATGGGCTTGTACTTGGCCTGCTGGTCCTCGGGGACGAGGTGGCGCAGTTTCACTCCGTGGGGGCCTCGGCCGTAGAGGTAGGCCTGCTTGTTGACGGAGATGCTCAACAGCTCGGGCGCCATGGGGGACTTGAGTGAGAAGTCCCAGGTCTTCCTGGCTCCGGCGTCGCGGGTTTTGGTGAGGTTGCCGTTGGCGCCGGGCGTCCAGCCGTCGGGGGCGGTGAGGTGGAAGGACCAGGTGGCCTTGTCGGAGGGGTGGTCGTTGACCGGCGCGAAGGTGTCGGCGCGGGAGGCCTGGGCGGCGGAGGCGAAGCCGCCGCCGGACATGTAACGCCAGCCCGGCTGGCTGATCGGCTTGGTCCTGCCGTTGCCGTGGTAGGTCAGCTCGACGTCGAAGGTCCGGCGGTCGCGCAGACCGCCCGCCGGGGTGACGGTGAGCTCCTGGCCGCTCTGTCCCGGCGTGATCGCCCAGGTGGCCTTCTTGCCGTTGACCTGCACGGCGTCGATGGCCAGCGAGTCGACGTCGAGGTTGAAGGACGACAGGTCCTGGGTGGCTCGCGCCTTGATCCTCATAGTGCCGGTGAAGTCGTACGTCACCGGCGTGAAGTCGAAGGAGAGGTCGTAATGGCGGACGTCGTAGCCGCCGTTGCCAAGCGTCGGGAACAACGGGTCGCCGACGCCGTCCGCGCCCGGGGACGGGTCGAAGGGCGCCGCTTGGGCGGGGAGGGCGAGCGCGAGGGTGGCGGCCGCCGCGGCGGTCGCTGTCGCGGCACAAACTGTGCGGTTACTGCGAGCACGTGCGGTTCGGGTCCTGTTCTCAGCCATGGGCCCGCAACGTAGTAATCGCTTACCGTCAGCGTCAACACGACCTCTCCTCCCCGAGGCCAGGCCCGGACAGAAAGAACGTAGAAAGATGCCGCACCCCCTTGCCCCCGCGTAGCAACCGCTTACATGCTGTCGCGCAATCGCTCACGTCCGTCGCTCCGCACACTCCGACGCCCCGACGCCTCACGGGAGTTCCCTATGCGCACGCCTCGCTCCGGCTCCACCGGTCCCAGCCGCCGCACGCTTCTCGCCGCGAGTGCCGCATCCGCTCTGGTGGCACCGTCGACCGGCGGTGCGGCGTGGGCCGCGGAGACGGACGTGGACGCGGACCCGTTCGACCCCCTGCTCGCCCGCGCCGCCGCGCAACTCACGGGAGGCGACTTCGACGCCGCCGACCCTGACTTCGCGGCGGCGATGAAGACTCTCGACACCCAGGCGGCCGACTGGTGGCGGGACTTGGACCGGTCCGCGGGCCGCAGCGCCCTGTGGGCCGACCTCTCCCCCGCCAAGGACCCGGGCAACTTCGGCCAGAGCTACACCCGACTGCGCACGATCGCGACGGCCTGGGCCACCCCCGGCACGTCCCTCAGCGACAGCGCCGAAGCGGCGGACGCTCTGCTCGAAGCCCTCCGTTTCCTGCACGCCGACGCCTACAACCCGGATCGCCCCGAGACCGGCAACTGGTGGTTCTGGGAGATCGGCGCACCCCGCGCCCTGATGGACACCTGCGTGCTGCTGCACGAGAAGATCCCCGCGGCCGACCTGGCGAAGTACGTCTCCACGGTGGCGAAGTTCTGCCCGGACCCCGACCGCCGCACCAGCATCCCGACGCTGTCCGAGACGGGTGCCAACCGCGCCGACAAAGCCGTCATCGTGGCCCTGCGCGGGCTCCTGGCGAAGGACGCGGCCACCCTGGCGCTCGCACGCGACGGCCTGTCCGACGTCCGGGACAAGGGCAAGAACAGCCTGTTCACATACGTCACTTCGGGCGACGGGTTCTACGAGGACGGGTCGTTCGTGCAGCACGGCTCCGTCGCGTACACGGGCACGTACGGCAGTGTCCTGCTCGGCAGCGCCGGCGTGCTGATCGCGCTGCTCGCGGACTCCGAGTGGGCCGTCACCGACCCGAAGACGTCCGTGCTGTACGAGGCGGTGGAGCGGACCTTCTCGCCGGTGGTCTTCGACGGACTGATGATGGACGCGGTGCGGGGCCGGGCGACGTCTCGCGAAAAGGCACCGGACCACAAGGACGGCGCGGCGGCCCTCACCAACATCCTGCAACTGGCCGACGGAGCGCCCGCCGCGTACGCCGCACGCTGGCGCGCGCTGGCCAAGGGGTGGATGAGGCGTAACAAGTCCCACCCCTATCTGAGCCTGGTAGGCGTACCCGCTCTCGCCCGCGCCAAGGCCGTCCTCGACGACACCACCGTGCCCGCCACCGAGCGGCTCACCGGGCACTTCGCGTTCGCCGACATGGACCGGGTGGTGCACCGGCGCCCCGGCTGGGCACTCACGCTCTCGCTCTCCTCGAAGCGCATCGCCGCCTATGAGGCGGGCAACGGCGAGAACCTGCACGGCTGGTACACCGGCGACGGCATGACGTATCTCTACGACGGCGACGACCTGGGGCAGTTCGGGGACGGCTTCTGGGCGACGGTCGACCCGTACCGCCTGCCGGGCACCACCGTGGACACCCGGACCCGCGCCGACATCGGTTCGGGCGGCGGGACGGCGACCTACCTGCCGAAGAACGCCGTCGCGGGCGGCGCTGTGCTCGACGAAAGATTCGGCGCTGCCGCGATGGAACTCCTCGCCGACGGCAGCACGCTCCGGGCCAGGAAGGCGTGGTTCTTCCTGGACAACGCGGTCGTTGCCCTGGGCGCGGACATCACCGCGAGCGACGGACGCACCATCGAGACGATCGTCGAGAACCGGAATCTGTACGAGGACGGGGCACCCCGCTTCACGGTCGACGGTCGGCGGCAGCCCTCGCACACCGGCTGGTCCGCGCCCCTGCCCGGCGCCCGCTGGGCCCACCTGGACGGCACCGGCGGCTATGTCTTCCCCGACGACCCCGCCCGGCCTGCGCACGGCAGGGACGGCGCCCGCCTCCACGCCCTGCGCGAGGAGCGCACCGGCACCTGGCGGGAGATCAACACCGGCGCGGACACCGGCGGCAGCACCACTCCCCTCACCCGCCGCTATCTGACCCTGTGGCTCGACCACGGCACCTCCCCCACCGCTTCGTCGTACGCCTATGTCCTGCTGCCCGGAGCGAGCGCCACCGCGACCGCCGTCTGGTCCCACGCACGGCCGGTCCGCGTCATCGCCAACAACGCCACCGCCCAGGCCGTCGAGGCCCGGCGGCACGGCCTCGTCGCCCTCCACTTCTGGGGGCCGGGCAGCGCGGCGGGGATATCGGCATCGGGGCCCTGCACCGTGCTCGCGCGACGCGGCGGCGACGGCATGTCGCTGGCCGTGGCCGACCCGGGCCGCACCGGCACCACGGTCACCCTGGAACTTCCCTTCCCCGTACGGAAGGTGGTCCGCGCCGACGACACGGTCTCCGTCACCCCGGGCCGCCGCCCCGTCGTCACCGTCCGCGTCGAGGGCTCACGCGGCCACACGCACACCGCACACCTGAGGTGACGGGCTCTGTCGCCCGGAAGCACCCCGCACAGGAAGCACCCCGCACAGGAAGCACCCCCTGCACAGGAAGCCCCCCCGCACAGGAAGCACCGACCCACCATGCCCGCACCGCACCTGCCGCTGCCGCCGACCGACCGGGTCCTTTCCCCGCTCACGGGCTGGACCCGCGCGCACTGGGAGGCGCTCGCCGACCGGCAGTTGGAGGCACTCGTCCCGTACGCGACGCCGAACTTCGCGCAGTACCGCCTGCCGGGGCGTGGCAGTTGGTCGGGGGTCGTGTCGGACGGCCTCGAGGGGTACGCACGGTCATTCCTCCTTGCCTCCTTCCGGATCGCGGGAGCGGGCGGCGAGGTGGATCCGCACCTCCTCGAACGCTACGCGCAGGGTCTGACAACGGGCACGGACCGCGAAGCGGCGGGCGGTGAGGCGTGGCCCGAACTCAGCGACTGCTCGCAGCAGATGGTGGAGGCGGCGTCGATCGCGATCGGGCTGCACGAGACCCGCCCCTGGATCTGGGACAAGCTCGATCCCCGGGTCCAGGAGCGGGTCGTCGACTGGTTCTCCGGGTTCGTCGGCGGCAGGATGTGGGACAACAACTGGCGGCTCTTCCAGGTGGTGTCCGAGCAGTTCCTGGCCTCCGTCGGCGCGCCGTACAGCCGGGCGGACATCGACGGTGGCCTCGACCGCATCGAGGACTGGTACCGCGGCGACGGCTGGTACAGCGACGGCGACGGACGCAACTTCGACTACTACGTCGGCTGGGCGATGCATCTCTACCCCCTGCTCTGGGCGCGCATGGCGGGCCCGGACGACGAGGGGCGCGCTCAGGTCTACCGCGAGCGGCTGACCCAGTTTCTCGCCTCCTACCCGCACTTCTTCGGCGCCGACGGCGCCCCCGTCCACCAGGGCCGCTCCCTGACGTACCGCTTCGCGGCGACCGCCCCTGTCTGGATGGGCGCCCTGGCGAACTGCACTCCCCTGGCGCCCGGCCTGACCCGGCGCCTCGCGTCCGGCACCGCACGGCACTTCGTGGAGCGTGGCGTGCCCGACGAGCGAGGGCTGCTTCCGCTCGGCTGGTACGGGACGTTCCTGCCGTCCACCCAGGCGTACTCGGGTCCGGCGTCCCCGTACTGGGCGAGCAAGGGCTTCCTCGGTCTGCTCCTGCCGGCCGACCACCCGGTGTGGACGGAGCGCGAACTCCCGCTCCCGGTCGAGGAGTCCGACCAGTACACGGCGCTGCCCCAGCCCGGCTGGCTCCTGCACGGCACACGTCACGACGGCATCGTCCGTCTGATCAACCACGGCAGCGACCACAACCCGCTCGAAGGCGCCGCGGCCGACGACCCGCACTACGCCAAGTTCGGCTACTCCACGGCGACCGCCCCCGAGACCGCTCCGAGCGCGTGGGAGCGCACCGTGGACAACCACCTCGCGCTCCTCGCGCCGGACGGCACACCGTCACGCCGCCGCCGGATCCACCCGGTGCGGTGCGAGGGACGCACGGCCACCTCCCGCCACGACGCACAACTGCCGGGCATCGAAGGCGAGTTCCCCATCCAGTCGACCAGCGCGCTGCACGGCCCCTGGGAGATCCGCGTCCACCGCGTCCACGCCCCGGCAGGCGTGACGGTCCGCGAGGGCGGCTACGCGGTCGCGGACGGGACGCAGCCGTACGCCGAGCAGGGACCCGGCTGGGCCCTCACCCGTACGGAGGCCGGCTTGACCAGCGCCGTCGTCGCACTCCACGGTTGGGACGAGGAGGCGGGCATCGCCCGTGAGGTGGCCGCCAACGCATACGGGCCGCATTCGGCGACGCCATACCTGACCTTCAGCGGCCACCAGGGCGGCGCGAGCACCCACGTAACGCTGGTCGCCCTGTCTCAAGACGCCGTTCAGCCCTGGGCGTTGAGGGAGTCCATCACCTGCACGGTGGAGGGCGACGCCGCCAGCATCCGCTTCCCCGACGGCACCCTGCTGGAGGTGTGAGCGTCAGATCCCGCCGTCCTCCCGGCGGTGGATCTGCTCGACGAGCTCCGCCGCCATCGCCTTGATCGTCTCCAGGCCCGCTCTGCCCCAGGGCCGTGGCTCGACGTCCACGACACAGACCGTGCCGAGCGCGATGCCCGTGCGGTCGATGAGCGGGGCGCCCAGATAGGAACGGATGCCGATCTCGTCGACCACCGGGTTGCCCGCGAACCGCGGATAGTCGCAGACGTCCTCCAGGACGAGGGCCTTGCGCCGCACGATCACATGCGGGCAGTAGCCGTGATCGCGCGCCATGTAGCGGAAGGCCGTGGTCTCCGCGGCCGCCGTCGAGGTCAGTTCGGAGCCTTCCCTGGAGGCGTCCGGGGTGTGCAGGCCGGCGAAGAACTGCCGGTTCTCGTCGATGAAGTTGACCATGGAGTACGGGGCGCCGGTGACCTCGGCGAGACGGTCGGCGAAGGCGTCGAAGGCGAGGTCGGGACGGTGTCCTATGCCGAGCCTGCGCAGCCGCCGCACCCGGCTCGGCGCCTCCCGGTCGACGGGGGTGAGCAGCAGGGGCGCGGTCGAGTCGTACATCAGGTGTGGGCTCCGTAGCTCGTGGCGGCCGGGGCGTGGGCGAGGAGGTGTTTGACGAGGGTGAGGAGGGTGGCGATGCCCGAGCTGGAGATGCGCGCGTCGCATCGCACGACGGGCACCTGCGGGTCCAGGTCGATGGCGGCCCGTACCTCTTCGGGCTCGTAGCGGTGGGCGCCGTCGAATTCGTTGATCGCGACGATGAATCCCATGCCGCGCTGCTCGAAGAAGTCCACCGCCGCGAAGCAGTCCTCCAGGCGGCGGGTGTCGGCGAGGACCACCGCCCCGAGCGCGCCTTCGGAGAGTTCGTCCCACATGAACCAGAAGCGTTCCTGGCCGGGCGTGCCGAAGAGGTAGAGGACGTGCTCCGGGTCGAGGGTGATGCGGCCGAAGTCCATGGCCACGGTCGTGGTGGTCTTGTTCTCCACGCCCGACAGGTCGTCGGTGCCCTCACTGACCGTGGTGAGGAGTTCCTCCGTGCTGAGCGGCGCGATCTCGCTCACCGCGCCCGTGAAGGTCGTCTTGCCGACCCCGAAACCTCCCGCGACCAGGATCTTCAGTGCGGTGGGGAAGGGGTCAGAGCTGTCGTCGTAATCCATCGAGCACTGCCTCCAACAGGGACCGGTCGGTGGGGTTGTGGTAGAAGTCCGGGGCTCTCAGGGTGAGCGCCCCGCAGTCGACGAGATCGGACAGCAGCACCTTGGTCACGACCGCGGGCAGCTTCAGCTGCGCCGCGATCTCCGCGACCGATGTGGGTGCCGCGCAGAGCCCGAGCGCCTCCGTGTGCTCGGGGCCGAGGTAGCCGACGACCGGGCTCCCGGTGGCCAACACCTGTGTCAGGAGGTCCAGTTGGGCGGTCGGCCGGGTCCTCCCGTCGCTGACCGTGTAGGGCCGGACGAGCCGTCCGGCGGATTCGTCGAGCCAGGGCCCGTCGTGCGGGGCCGCCACGCTCAATGCCTCATCGGGGCGGGTTCACCGGCGGGTTGCCGGGGTGCGGTGAGCAGGTAGGGGCGCACGCTCTTGACCAGCATCGTCATTTCGTAGCCGAGCACAGCGGCGTCGGCGTCGCGCCCGGCGAGCACCGCGAGACAGGTGCCGGAGCCTGCCGTGGACACGAACAGGAGGGTGGAGTCGAGTTCCACGACGACCTGGCGTACGTCGCCGCCGTCCCCGAACCGGATGCCCGCGCTGCGGCCCAGTGAGTAGAGCCCGGAGGCGAGGGCCGCCATGTGGTCGGCGCTGTCCGGGTCGAGGCCATGGACCGACTTCACGAGTCCGTCGGAGGAGAGCAGGACCGCGCTGTGGGTGTGCGGCACGCGCTGCACGAGTCCGCTCATCAGCCAGTCGAGGTCGGAAACCTGCCCGGTCGGCGCATCGCTCGCCATGGTGGATCGACTCCTTGAGGTACGAGGGTCTGCCGGGGCAGACGTGGTGCCGTCGGGGTGGTGCGGTTCAGCCACCCTGGTCGCCCCCGTCGTGGGGGACATGGAGGTCGGGCCGCGGCGCCGGGTCGCGCGTCTCCTGTGCGGCGGCGAGCCCGATGCCGCGCTGGAAGGCCGCCATCAGGCCCGGGTCGTGGCCCACGTGCTGTTCGCTCGCCGGGCGGGGCGAGGGCGCGTCCCGCAGCTGGGGCGCGATGTGTTCCTGGGCGCGCCGTTTGGGCAGTTGGGGCTTGCCCACCCGGCCGCGTACGGCGTCGCCGTTGAGGGGCGTGGGCGGTGCCCCCGCGTTCTGGGCGGCGGCCTGCCGGTCCTCGGGGCGGATCCCCGGCACGGCCTCGGCCGGCGTCGGCCTGCCTTCCCTGCCCTCCCGGCCCCGTACGGGCAGCGGGGCGGGCGGGGAGCCGTGGGGCACGGGAGCGGGTCGCGTGGCGGGCGGCGGGGGCGGTGGCGGTGGCGCGTCCCGCTGCGGCTGCCGGGGCACGGCCACCGCTTCCGGGGTCCGCTGTGGGCCCCCCGCGGTGACGGGCTCGTTCTGCGGCTCGGTGCCGAGCAGCCCTTGCGGCAGGATCAGTACAGCCTGCACGCCTCCGTAGATGTTGGTCTGGAGGCGGACCGCGATGCCGTGGCGCCGGGCCAGCGCGGAGACCACGTAGAGGCCGATCCTGCCGTCCTGGAGGAGGCTCGCGACATTCACCTGGTCCGGGTCGGCGAGCAGGTGGTTCATCTTGTTCTGCTCGGTCAGCGGCATACCGAGGCCGCGGTCCTCGACCTCGACGGCGAGCCCGGCGGTCACCACGTTGGCGCGCAGCAGGACTTGGGTGTGCGGGGCGGAGAACACCGTGGCGTTCTCGACGAGTTCGGCCAGGAGGTGGATGACGTCGGCGACGGCGTGGCCGCGCAGGGTGCCGGCGATCGGCGGCACCAGCTTGACGCGCGAGTACTGCTCGACCTCCGCGATGGCCGAGCGGAGCACCTCCGTCATCGAGACCGGGTTGCTCCACTGGCGGCGCGAGATGGCGCCGCCGAGCACGGCGAGGTTCTCGGCGTGTCTGCGGATGCGGGTGGCCAGGTGGTCGACGTGGAAGAGGCCCTTGAGCAGCTCCGGGTCCTCGACCTCGTTCTCCAGCTCGTCGAGGATCGAGATCTCGCGGTGCACGAGGGACTGCAGCCGCCGGGCCAGATTGACGAAGACCTCGACCTTCTGTTCGCTTCCCGCGTGGCTGGAGAGCTGCGAGGCCTGCACGACGGCGGTGACGGCGACGTCCTGGGCCCGGGAGAGCTCGACGGCGAGCAGCCCGAAGTCGTCGCCCTCCGGGGCGGATCTGACGGGAGTCCTGCGCGGGGGCGGGCCGTCGCCGCGGCGCAACTGCTCGACGACTTCGCGCAGCTCGGCCTGGCCGCGCGCGGTGGTGCGGCGCAGGGTGCCGACCCTTTCGCGTACGGAGGTCGCGGTGCGGCCTGCCGCGATGGCGGCGATCACGACGCTGGCGAGGCTGATGGCCCCGGCGGCGGCGAGGATGAGAAACAGGGCCGGCTCGAACGGGCCGGGGGTCGACCGGACGATGAACAGCACGGCTGCCGCGGCGCAGAGGGTCACCGCGACGGCGGGCAGCACGGCGATACGCAGGAGCTGGGGCCGTATCCGGGCCTCGGGCAGCGCCGTGACGGGTCGGCCACCGGGCCTGCCGTGCCGCCCGCCCTCACGGCGGTCTGCGCGGGCGGCCGGTGCACGGAGGTGAGACATCAGCGTCCTCGGTCGGGGAACGGGCTCCGACGGGCGCGCGACCGGTGGCTTCGCGGCATCGCCGTACCGGTCGGCAGGTGCACAGGCAGGACCGCTGCCATGATCCCTGCGTCGACCGGCGGACACTCACGGTAGTCACCAACACTTCATGTGCGGGAGGCAGTTGACAAAGTCCGGCACCCAGCGTCCCGCTCTGGTATGACACGTCGCACGGCCGTCCGAATCCGAGGACGGAATCCTGTTGAGCCTCCGCCGTACGTCGGCGAGAGTCCCCGGCATGGAGTTCTTCTGCTATCACCGCGACCGGCCCGGCTCGACGACGTTGCGCGAGAAGCTGGTGGAGGACCACTGGTCCTACATGGACCGGTACGCGGCGGAGTTGATCGCCCGGGGGCCGACCTTCGCCGCCGACGGTCAGACGCCCAGCGGCAGCGTGCACATCGTCGACCTGCCGGATCCCGCCGCCGCTCGCGCGTTCGCCTTCGATGAGCCCTGCTACCAGGCGGGCGCGTTCCGGGACGTGCTGCTGCGCCGGTGGCGCAACACGCTGGGGCGCACCATGTGGGACTTCCCCGGCGGCCGCAGCGGTGGCCGCCGGTACGCGGTCATCGGCCTCGGCTCCGGGCACACCGCCGACCTCGACGTGCCGGGCGACCGGGACTGACTGATCGCGTACGGGCCGCTGCTGTCCGACGACGGCGCCGCCTGGCTGGGCACGGCGGCGCTGGTCCGGGCGCCGGACCCGGACGCGGCACGCGCGGTCCTGACCCCGGACCTGTACGACGGCATCGAGGTCCACGACTGGGAGTTCGGCGGCCGGCGGTGACGAGCCGCGGCTCCCCGTCAGCCGGTGTCAGCCGATGCGCGCCGCCTCGGGCTCACCGGTGCCCTCCGCGCGTCCGGCGGGTGCGGAGAGCTCGGCGGCCGCGGCGGTGACGTCCGGAAGGGACCAGCCGCCCTCGGGCTCGATCGCGATGCCGCGCCACCACGGCTCGGCGGGAACGGCGTCCGAAGCGGGCTCGAACGGTTCGCCGGGGACGGGCAACGCGATCTTCGCCCCCGCGCGGCCCGCCGCCGCGACCGTGCCCTCGCCCGGTGCGGACCACGGGTGCGGCGCGAGGTTGAACGTGCCCCAGTGGATCGGCAGCAGCACACCGTCGGGCCGCCCGCCCTGACGGTCCCCGCTCTGGAGGTCGAGGTGGGCGCGGACGCCCTCCTCGGGCGTCATGTGGATGTCGGGCCAGAACTCGCTGTACGCCCCGATCTGGATCATCGTGACGTCGAACGGGCCGTGCTCGGCGCCGATCTCCCGGAAGCCGGAGAAATAGCCGGTGTCCCCGCTGTGGTAGACGCGGTGTTCGGGTCCCGCGACGACCCAGGACGCCCAGAGCGTGTGCTGCGGGTTGCGCAGACCGCGGCCGCAGAAGTGGCGCGCGGGCGTCGCCGTCAGGGTCAGGCCGCCCACCGTCGCGGCCTCGTTCCAGTCGAGCTCGCGCAGCCGGTCCGCGGGGACGCCCCAGCGCTCCAGGTGGGCGCCGACGCCGAGCGGTACCGCGAAGACCGTGTCCGTGCCCGCCAGGGCCTGGATCGTGGGCATGTCCAGGTGGTCGTAGTGGTCGTGCGAGATCACCACGACGTCCACCGGGCCGAGCGCCGCGAGCGGCACCGGCACGGGGTGCAGCCGCTTGGGCCCCACCCAGGAGAAGGGGGAGCACCGCTCTCCCCAGACCGGGTCGAAGAGCACCCGGCGCCCGTCGATCTCGGCCAGCACGCTGGAGTGCCCCATCCAGGTGATCCGCAGCCCACTGGCCGAGGGCTTCGCGAGGTCGGCGAGGGTCGTGGCATGCACCGGGACGGTGCCCATGGGGCCGCGCCGGATCCGCTCCTCCTTACGGAAGTAGATCTTCGCGAACTCGAGTGTCGAACCGGTGGGCCGGATCCGCGCGCCGTCGGGGTTCTGGAAGGACCCATCAGCGAAGTTCGGCGATCGGCGGATCCTCGCGAGCCGCTCACCGGCCGGATCCGCGCCGAAGGGCGCGGTCCTGAGCGAACGGAGCCCATAGCTCAGCGAACGGGACACAGCACCTCCTGGAAGGGGTAGGTCAGATCTCCATTATGGGCGCCGCCTCCGACAGCGGCCGTCCGGAGGCCCCCACACCGGCCACGCACGCGCCCGCGCCGGAGGCACGGGGCCGGAGAGCAGCCCGGTCGCTATACGGAGCTGCTTGTCGTCGTCGGCGCGGAGATCTAGGTGCGCGGCGCGCGGGCCCCGCGCCGTGATCGCCGACCGAGCGCCCGCTTGCCGGTCGCTGGTACGCGAACGCACGCTCGAGAGGTGGATAGGCTGCCCGGCGGTTAGGGCCGGGCCGGCCGCCGGGCGGACTCCGCTCAGGACGCCGCCTTGATGTGCATCCGCACCGTGTACGGGTCCACGCTCCCCTTCGCCTCCACGTGGTCCCCCGACGACTCTCCCCGCAGGCGCCTCCCGAACCACGGCACCAGGTACTCGCGCGCCCAGTTGATGTCGTCGCGCCGCACCTCGAGCGTCCCGCGGGGCGGCTCCGGCGGCCACGGCTGGTCCGGGTCCGCGGGGACCTCGAGGCCGAGGACCTGGGCCGCGCGCAGCGCCACGCGCGTGTGCCCCTCGGCGGAGAGGTGAAGGCGGTCGCCGTCCCAGGCGCGGCGGTCCTGGATGGTCTTGAGGGACCACAGGTCGAGCACCGGGCAGCCGTACCGGTCGGCGATCGCGCGGACATGGCCGTTGTACGTGGCGATCTTGCCGCGCAGATGCTTGAGGACCGGCACTGTGCGGGTGTCGAACCCCGTGGTCACCATGACCGTACCGACCGACGACGTGAGGTCGGCGACGGCCCGCTCGAACCGCTCGGCGACCTCGTCCGGATCGGTGCCGGGGCGGATGATGTCGTTGCCGCCCGCGCAGAACGTCAGGAAGTCGGGGGCCAGTTCCTTGGCGAGGGGCACCTGGTCCGCGACGATCTGGTCGAGCAGCTTGCCGCGCACGGCGAGGTTGGCGTACCGGAAGGTGTGCTCCGGCATCCGGTCGTCGAGCAGCACGGCAAGACGGTCGGCCCAGCCGACGAACGCCCCGTCGGGGCCGGGGTCCCCCACGCCTTCGGTGAAGCTGTCGCCGACTGCTGCGTAGGAGGTGAATGGGTCAGGGATGAAGGTTGTCGACTCTGCTCTCACGTCGTCGTATCTTTCTCCTCGCCAAGTGACCTACGCCACCGTAGGGAGGGGTTGACGGGGGGTGAGATAAGCCACCGGTCAAGTTTCACCCAAGCAAGGAATACGCAGCGGCCCGGGCGCCTCTTACATCCGGCGGACGCGCCTCTCGCGCGACGCACCGCTCACACCCGGCGGACGCGGAGCACCGCCGCGTCAGGGTCCCCGGCGGAGCCAACTAGAGCCGCGGCTCGCCGCCTTCGGTCTCGGCCCCCATCAACCGCCACCCGTGAGGCAACGCTCATGCGCGGGCAGTGATTGCCTCAGGAACCCATGTCGTATGGTCGAAGCCGCACCCCACCGGCGAGTCGCGCCGGCGGCCGGAGGGGAGGAGCCCCCGTGACGCAGCAAGTCCCGCCGACAGAGCTGTCGGAGCCCACGCTGTCCGGAGTCCGCAACTTCCGTGACGTGGGCGGACTTCCGACCGCGGACGGCCGACGGGTCCGGCAGGGCCGGCTCTTTCGCAGCGGTCACCTCGCGCACGCCACGGCGGCCGACGCGGCGTTCCTCGCCACCCTGGGGCTGCACACGATCTACGACTTCCGCAACGGGGCCGACCAGCGTCTCGAGGGCCCGGACGTCGAGCTGCCCGGCGTGCGCAACGTGAACCTGCCGCTGACCGACCCGGCCCACGGCGCCGAGTTCTGGACGATGGTCCGCGACGGCGACCTGGACCAACTGCGCGAGGTGCTCGCCGACGGGCAGGCCGCGGGACGCATGTCCGACACGTACCGCGAGATCATCAGGGACCGCACCGCCGAGCACAGCCGCGTGCTGCACGAGATGGCCGCCGACAGCGTGCCCGCCCTGATGCACTGCGCCGCGGGCAAGGACCGTGCGGGCCTCTCCATAGCCGTCACGCTCCTCGCCGTCGGTGTGGAGCGCGACGCCATCGAGGCGGACTACCTGGAGTCGAACGCCACCCACCGCCGCTACAAGGTCCGCCGCGGCGACAACTCCCCCAGCATGTCCCCCGAGGTCATGCAGCTGCTCAGCCCGCTCTTCGAGGCCCGCATCGAGTATCTGACCGCGGCCTTCGAAACGATCGAGCAGCTCTGGGGCGACACGGAGACCTACCTCACCGAGGGCCTCGAGCTGGCCCCGGAGACCCGCGAGCGGCTGCGCGAGCACCTCCTGGACTGACCCTGCGCGTCGCCTCCGCCCGCTACTGGTTCTGCGCGCCCAGCGAGAACAACAGGTAGACGAAGGCCGCGAAGAGGTGGCCCACGGCTACGTAGACGATCAGCCGGATCCAGAGTCCGCGGGGGAGCTTCTCCTCCAGGGACATCGCCTTCTTCGCGGGAGCGGGAGCGGGAGCGGAGTCGGGCCGCCGCTCTTCGGATTCCGTCATCGCGTCTCTCCCATGGTGGGGTTGCGCGAGGTCCCGCCCAGGCACAGCGCAGTGGCGGGACTCTGCAGCAGGGTGTGGACGAAGAGAAGGTCGGTGCCGGCGTGGTCCGCGGCGGCGATCCGGTGCGGGGTCAGCGAGTCGAAGTGCGCGCTGTCCCCGGATTCGAGCGTGTGGGCGGTGTCGCCGAGCCGCAGTCGCAGGCGCCCCTCAAGAACGTACAGCCACTCCTCGCCGGGATGGACGCGCACGATGTCGCCCTGCGCCCCGTGCGGCACGTGCACCCGCAGCGCCTGCATGCCACGGGCCTGCGCGCCCGCCTGCCAGTAGGTCCAGCCGCCCGCGCGCGTCGGTTCCATGTCCGCGGCCCGGACGACCGCGTCCCGGCCTGCGGGGGTCTCGCCGAGCAGCTCCGAGACCGTCGTACCGTAGGTACGGGCCAGCGCGAGCAGCAGCGGCAGGGACGGCTGGCGTTGCCCGGTCTCCAGACGGGAGAGGTGGGCCGGCGAGAGCCCGGCGGCGTTGGCCGCCGCCTCCAGCGTCAGCGCGGCGCGGCGCCGCAGCTCGCGCAGTTGCGGGGCGACGGCGGGCAGGGCCTCGGCAGCTTCCGGGTCGAGCGGTTCGGGCTCGGCGTTGCTCATGCCTCGATTGAGCCAGCCCCTTGCCTTTGCGGCAACTTTTTTGCCCCTGAGGCAAAGGCGGGTTCGTCCCAGGGAGTTCTACGGCCAGGTGGGCTCGGGCTTCAGCGGTTCGCCACCGCCTGCTTGACCAGCGTCCTGCCGAAGTCCCACATCAGTCCGCCCCCGCTGTGTGCCTCGTCCATCACGGCGGTGAAGGCCTCCACGAACCGGTCGACTTCCCGCTCCCCGATGGTCAGCGGCGGGATCAGCTTGATGACCTCCAGATGGTCACCGGAGACCTGGGTGAGGATGCGGTGCTTCTGCAGCAGCGGCACGACGACCATCTGCGCGAAGAGACCCTTGCGTGCCGCCTGGAGCATCGTCCAACGGCTGCGCAGCTTCAGTGAGTTGGGCCGCCCGAACTCGATGCCGATCATCAGGCCCCGGCCGCGTACCTCGCTCAGCAGCTCATAGCGGTCGACGAGCGTGGCGAGCCGCGACTTCAGGAGTTCGCCGGTGACGCGCGCGTTCTCGACGATCCTCTCGTCGTCCATGACGGAGAGGACGGCGAGCCCGGCCGCCATGGCCTGCGCGTTGGACCCGAAGCTCGCCGAGTGCACGAGCACCCGGTCCATGGACGAGTAGACCTTCTTGAAGATCCAGTCCTTGCCGAGCGTCGCACCCACCGGCACATAGCCGCCGGACAGCGCCTTCGCGACACACACCAGGTCCGGCTCGACGCCTTCCTCGTGCTGATAGGCGTAGAACTCACCGGTCCTGCCGAGGCCCGTCTGCACCTCGTCGGCGATGAGCAGCGCCTTGTGCCGGCGCAACAGCTCCTGGGCGGCGAGCAGATAGCCGGGCGGCGGCTCGTGCACGCCCTTGCCCTGGATGGGCTCGACGATGAGCCCGGCCACGTCCCCCTTCGCCAACTCCTTGCGCAGGGCGTCCAGATCACCGAGCGGCACGGCGGTGTCGGGGAGCAGCGGTGCGAACCCGTCCCGGAAGCCCGACTCGCCGTTCACCGAGAGGGAGCCGGTCGTCAGGCCGTGGAAGGCGTGGCGGCAGTACAGCACCCTCGGTCGGCCCGTCGCGTACCGCGCGAACTTCAGCGCGGTCTCGACGGCCTCGGTGCCGCTGTTGCCGAAGAACACCCGGTCCAGGTGCGGGCTTCTGGTCAGCAGCTTCTCGGCGAGCAGGCCGGGCAGCGGCTGACAGTCGAAGCGGGTCAGATCCGCGAGCGAGGCGTCCAGGACGTCGTGCAGCGCCTTGCGTACGACGGGGTGGTGGCGGCCGAGGCCCATCACCCCGAAGCCCGCGAGCATGTCGAGGTAGTCGTTGCCTTCCGCGTCCCAGAAGTACGCGCCCTCGGCCCGTTCGTAGACCTTGTCGAAACCGATGGTGTGCAGCATGCGCGGCAGCTGGTGGTTCAGATGCCGCGCGTGCAGTTCGTAGCGCTCGGCGCCCCGCTCGGCGAGGAGTCTGCCGAGGTCGAACTCCTTGGTCATGCTCCGTGCTCCTTGGCTGCCAGTGTGGCGCTGATCCGGCCCGCGATCTCGACCGGGGTGAGTCCGATGTCGGCGAGCACCTCGGCCCGCTTGGCGTGCGGCAGGAACTGCTCGGGGATGCCGAACCGCCGGACGGGTACGTCGACTTCGGCGTCCCCGAGCGCGAGGGCGATCGCCGCGCCGACCCCGGACGCGCGGCTGTTGTCCTCGACGACGCCCACGACGCGGTGCCGTGCGGCCAGGGCGGGCAGTTCGGCGTCGACCGGCTTGACCCAGCGCGGGTCGACCACCGTGCAGCCGAGTCCCCGCTCCCGCAGCAGCTCCGCGGCCCGCAGACAGACGGGCGCCATCACGCCGACCGCCACCAACAGCACGTCTGCGTCGGCGACTTGGGGTTCCTGACTCAGCACGTCCATGCCCCCGATCCGGTCGACCGCGGGAATCGCAGGTCCGACCGACTCCTTGGGGAAGCGCAGCAGCGTCGGCGCGTCGTCCACGGCGACCGCTTCCCGCAGTTGCGCGCGCAGTTGGTCGGCGTCACGCGGCGCGGCGATCCGCAGCCCCGGAACGACCTGGAGGATCGACATGTCCCACATGCCGTTGTGCGAGGCGCCGTCGACGCCCGTGACCCCGGCACGGTCCAGGACGAAGGTGACGCCGCACTCGTGCAGCGCGACATCCATCAGGAGCTGGTCGAAGGCGCGGTTGAGGAAGGTGGCGTAGACGGCGACGACGGGGTGCAGGCCGCCGGTCGCGAGCCCGGCCGCCGACACCGCGGCGTGCTGTTCCGCGATCCCGACGTCCCACACACGGTCGGGATAGGACTGGGCGAACTTCGTCAGGCCGACCGGGCCCAGCATGGCCGCGGTGATCGCCACCACGTCCTCGCGCTCGGCCCCGATGCGTACGATCTCGTCGCCGAACACCGAGGTCCAGGAGGGGCCGTTGGAGGGTGCGAGCGGCTCGCAGGTCAGCGGGTCCATCACGCCGACCGTGTGGAACCGGTCCGCCTCGTCGGCGAGGGCGGGCTCGTAGCCGCGCCCCTTCTCGGTGAGGCAGTGGACGATGACGGGCCCGTGGAAGCGTTTCGCACGTCGCAGTGCCGACTCGACGGCCCCGGTGTCGTGCCCGTCGATCGGACCGACGTACTTGAGGCCCAGGTCCTCGAACATGCCCTGCGGCGCGAAGGCGTCCTTGAAGCCCTTCTTCGCGCCGTGCAGCGATTCGTACAGCGTGTGCCCGACGACGGGGGTGCGCTGGAGTATCTCCTTGCCCCAGGCCAGGACCCGTTCGTAGCTGTCGGTGGTGCGCAGTGTGGCCAGGTGGTTCGCGAGACCGCCGATGGTGGGCGCGTACGAACGCTCGTTGTCGTTGACGACGATGATCAGCGGCCGGTCCTTCGCGGCCGCGATGTTGTTGAGTGCCTCCCACGCCATGCCGCCGGTGAGCGCGCCGTCCCCGATGACGGCGACGACATGGCCCCGCTCTCCGAGGACCTGACGGGCCTTGGCCAGGCCGTCGGCCCAGCCGAGCGCCGTCGAGGCGTGGCTGTTCTCGACGATGTCGTGCTCGGACTCCGCCCGCGAGGGATAGCCGGAGAGACCACCCTTGCCGCGCAGCTTGGAGAAGTCCTGCCGGCCGGTCACGAGTTTGTGTACGTAGCTCTGGTGGCCGGTGTCCCACACGATGCGGTCGAGCGGCGACTCGAAGACCCTGTGGAGGGCGAGGGAGAGTTCCACCACCCCCAGGTTGGGCCCGAGGTGGCCTCCGGTCCTGGCGACCGCGTGCACCAGGAACTCCCGGACTTCCCCGGCCAGTTCGTCGAGCTCGTCCTCGGTCAGCGCCTTCAGGTCGCGCGGCCCCCGGATGGATTCCAGAATGGTCATGCTCGTCCCCCTCTCTGGTTGAACTCAGCTCACGGCGGTCTTGATGACCTCGCCCTTGACGAAGATCTGCCCCTTGCCGTTGCCGGACGCGACGCCGAGGCCCGCCGCACGGGCCTCCCCCGGCCCGTTCACGACACACCCCATGACCGCCACCGGCCCGACCTCGATGTGCCGCGAGAGGCGGCGCTCCGAGATCGGCCGGACCGGCAGCTCGGGAAGGCCCGGTGCGACGGGCGTTCCGAGGCTCATGACGTCACCCCGCGCGGTTCGCGGAGACCGTTTCGCGGGCGGCGCGGATGGACTCCTTCAGGGAGCCCATGGTGGCGAGGACGGCGGTCGGCTCGTAGCCGCAGTGCGCCATGCAGTTGGCGCAGCGCGGGTCCTTGCCGCGGCCGTACTTGCTCCAGTCGGTCTCCTCGACGAGCTCCTTGTACGTCGGGACGTACCCGTCGCTCATCAGATAGCAGGGGCGCTGCCAGCCGAAGAGCGAGTAGTTCGGGATCGCCCAGGCGGTGCACGGGAAGTCCGCCTTGCCCTCCAGGAAGTCGAGGAACAGCGGCGAGTGGTTCAGGCGCCAGCGCCGCCTGTTGCCGCCCGCGAAGGCCTTCTTGAAGAGCTCGCGGGTCTGCTCGACGCCCAGGAAGTGCTCCTGGTCCGGCGCCTTCTCGTAGGCGTAGGCGGGCGACAGCATCATCTCGTCGACCTGCAGCTCGTCGTTGAGGTAGTTGAGGACCTCGATGATGTTCTGCGGGGTGTCGTTGCTGAAGAAGGTCGAGTTGGTGGTGACCCGGAAGCCGCGCTTCTTGGCTTCCTTGATGGCTTCCACCGCCTCGTCGAACACGCCCTCCTTCGCGACGGATTCGTCGTGCCGCTCCCGCATTCCGTCGATGTGCACAGCGAACGCGAAGTACGGGGACGGCGTGAACTTCTCGATCTTCTTGCGCAGCAGCATGGCGTTGGTGCAGAGGAAGACGTACTTCTTCTTCGCCACCAACTGCCGCACGATCTCGTCGATGTGAGGGTGCATCAGCGGTTCGCCACCGGCGATCGACACCATCGGCGCACCGGACTCAAGGACGGCGCCCACGGCCTGGGCCACCGGCATGCGCTGCTTGAGCACACCGGCCGGGTGCTGGATCTTGCCGCATCCTTCGCACGCGAGATTGCACGCGAAGAGCGGCTCCAACTCGACGATCAGCGGAAACTTGTCACGCTTGCGGAGCTTCTGTTCAAAGAGATACGTCGCGACCTTGATGGTCTGGCGCAGCGGCATGGCCATCTGGCTCACCTCCGGGGGAGCAAAGAAGAACGGTGCCATTCGAAAAACGCGGGAAGCACGGAACGGAGAACACGGAAAGCTGATATTCCACCGCGCACCGTGCCGATGCGGACGAGTTCGTGCTGTGGGGCGTCCACGACCACCCGGACGGCCGCAACAGGACGGTCTCCCGCCCGCAGCGCGCTGTGCAGCGTCGCGGCCGACTCCATGTCCACCGCGATCGCGCCCGTGGCGAGCAGAGCGGCCCGTTCGTGGCCGCGGATGACATGGTCGGAGCCGGTGAGCGGGCCGGTGTGCACGGTGCGGCCGGGCACGGCCCGCTCCAGCTCCTTGACCAGCAGATCAGTGCCGACGCAGGGCGTGTGGCCGTCCGCGTGACGGGTCTCGTCGGCGACGACCAGATCGCCGGGGTGCATGCCGGGTGCGAGCCCGGCACAGAAGCCGGTGGCCACGACGGCGGCGTGGCGCAGCGGCTCCTTGCCGAGGGCGCCGGTGACGGCACGCTCGGCGTTCTTGGGGCCCATGCCCGTACGGAGCACGGTGGGCCGCCCGTGCGCGCCGCCGCGATCGCCCGTGCGCAGGGCGAGGTGCTCGATGCCGAGCGCGCAGGCGATCAGCAGCGGCGCGGGGCCCGGCACGGCCGGGGTCCTCTCCATCAGCCCCCCTTGGCGGAGAGGCCCGCGAACGGCTCCCCGTTGACGTACCGGCCGAGGGCGGTGAGCGGGAACACCTGCCGGTAGAGGTGGTAGTTGATGGAGAAGTCCCAGGGGAAGCCGGTGCCGGTGAAGAACGGCTCGTCCCAGGAGCCGTCGTCCCGCTGTGCCTCGGCCAGCCAGGCGACGCCGCGCTCCACGGCCTTGGTGTCCCGCTCTCCGGCCGCGAGCAGCGCGAGCAGCGCCCAGGCGGTCTGTGACGCGGTGGAGGCGCCGTGGCCCCGCCACTCCTCGTAGCGGTAGGAGCGCAGGTCCTCGCCCCAGCCTCCGTCGTCGTTCTGCACCGACTCCAGCCAGCCGACGGCGCGGCGCAGCGCGGGGTGCGAGGCCGGCAGCCCCGCCGCGGTGAGCGCGGGCACCACGGACCCTGTGCCGTATACGTAGTTGACGCCCCAGCGGCCGAACCACGAGCCGTCCGGCTCCTGTTCGGCGAGCAGCCACTCGATGCCGCGCCGGGTGCGCGGGTCGTGCGACTTGCCCTCGATGGCGAGCATCTCGACGACGTGCCCGGTGACGTCGGCCGACGGCGGGTCGATGACCTCGCCGAAGTCGCAGAACGGCAGCCGGTTGGGGAACGGGCTGGTGTTGTCGGCGTCGAAGGCGGCCCAGCCGCCGCCGCGGGACTGCATGCCGAGGGTCCAGCGCATGCCGCGCTCGATCGCGTTCTCCAGGCGTGGGCGGTCGGGGTGCTCCACCCGGCGCAGGGCCAGGATGACCTCGGCGGTGTCGTCGATGTCGGGGTAGTTGTCGTTGTGGAACTCGAACGCCCAGCCGCCGGGGGCGAGTTGCGGGCGACGCACGGACCAGTCGCCGGGCCGTACGATCTCCTCGCCGAGCATCCAGTCCGCCGCCTTGATGAGCTGCGGGTGGTCGGCGGGTACGCCCGCGTCGGCGAGCGCGATGGTCGCGAGGCAGGTGTCCCAGACCGGCGACTGGCACGCCTCGATCATCCGAGAGCCGTCCTCGCGCCAGACCGCGAACCGGTCGAGCGACTCCAGGCCCGCCTTGAGGACCGGGTGCTCCAGGTCGTATCCGAGCAGGTGGAGAGCGATCACGGAGTACACGGCCGGCGGCTGGATGCCGCCCCAGCAGCCGTCGTTCTCCTGGCGTTCGATGATCCAGCGGGCGGCGCTGTTCATCGCGGCCTTGCGTACCTTGCGCGGGGCGACCTTGCGGTAGAGGTGCAGGGCCTTGTCGAGGCGCTGGAACACGCCGTCCCAACTCCCCATGGGCGCCAGAGGCTTGGCGGGGTTCGGTACGCGCGCGTCAATGTGCAGCTCGTCCAGCGGGAAGGGTGCGGGGCGGACGGGTCGCTTGGCGGAGACGACGGTGAGCGGGACGATCGTCTGGCGGGCCCAGCACCCGAAGTCGTAGATGTTGAGGGGCAGCCACTTGGGGAAGTAGAGAATCTCCGGCGGGAGTTCGGGCAGGTCGTCCCACTTCCACCAGCCGAAGAGGGCGAGCCAGATGCGGGTGAAGACGCGGCTCGCGGCGATGCCGCCCTGGTCGCGGATCCAGGCGGAGGCCCTCGCCATGTGCGGGTCGTCCGGGGCGTCGCCCGCCAGACGCAGCGCGACGTACGCCTCGATGGTGGTGGAGAGTTCGCCGGGGCCGCCGAAGAAGGTGGCCCAGGTACCGTCCTCGCGCTGCTCGCCGCGGATGAAGAGCGCGGCGGCGCGGGTGGTCTTCTCGTCCCGGATGTCCAGGAACTGACGGAGCAGCAGGTCCTCGGCGTCCATCGTCACGTTCGTCTCGAGATCGCCCTTCCACCAGCCCTGGGCATCCTGCTGCGAGAGCAGGAACTCGGTCGAGCGTTGTATGGCGCGCGCGGCGGCGTCACGTGGACCTGGTGCCGTCACCGTGGTCAGGTCGAGTGGCTGGCTGGCCGAGGTTGCGCGGGGCGTCACCGCTCCGGTGCTTCCGTCGGTCGTCGCTGTCATGGCTTCCCCTTCGTGCAGTCGTCTTCTCTGCTGTGGGTCCGCCGTCGGCCGACGCGCTGGGCGCCGGCCGGCGACTGCGAGTCATATGCGTCCGATAGTGATCATCTCTTTCGTACGACGACGAAGTCGGCGAGCGCGACGAGCTGCTCCCGCACCCGGTCGGGCATCTCGACGGTGTCGAGCGCCTCGATGGCGATGGTGTGCTGGCGCCGGGCCTCGTCGGCGGTCCACTCACGGCCGCCCGCCTGCTCGATCAGGGCGGCGCGTGCGGCGAACTCCTCCTCGGAGAAGCTGTCGAAGTCGTTGCTCTTGGCGTCGGCCGCGAGCAGCTCGGCGAGCTGCTCGGACGCGGGCCCGCCCGCGGCGAGCGCGGCCACGACGGGCAGCGACTTCTTGCGCTGGCGAAGATCGCTCCAGGTCTGCTTGCCGGTGGACTCCGGGTCGCCCCAGATGCCGAGCAGGTCGTCCACGGCCTGGAAGGCGAGGCCGAGGTGGTAGCCGTACTTCTCCAGGATGTCGGCGGTGCGGTCGTCGGCGCCGCCGAGTACGGCGCCGATGGAAACGGCGCAGGCGAGCAGGGCGCCGGTCTTGTTGCCCTCCATCTCCAGGCACTCCTCGACGGTGACCCGCTCGCGGTGCTCGTAGGAGATGTCCTGCGCCTGGCCGTCGATCAGGGCGCGGGTCGCCGTGGTCAGGCGGCGCGTGGCGCGGCCCGCCTCGACGGTGCCGATCTCCAGGAGGATCTCGTTGGCGAGCGCGAAGAGGGCGTCACCGACGAGGATGGCCTGGGCCGGGCCGTGCACCTTCCACACCGTGTCGCGGTGGCGGCGCTGTTCGTCGCCGTCCATCAGGTCGTCGTGCAGCAACGAGAAGTTGTGCACCAGTTCGACCGCGACAGCTCCCGGCACGCCGACTTCCGGCGCGGCGCCGGCCGCCTCCGCGGAGAGCAGGGCGAGGGCGGGGCGCACGGCCTTGCCGCCGTCGCCGTCCGACGGGTTGCCCTCGGCGTCGATCCAGCCGAAGTGGTAGGCGGCGACGGTGTCCATGGGCGGCGCGAGGCGGTCCACGGCGGACCGCAGCACCGGGGTGGCCAGCGTCCTTCCGCGCTCGAGCAGTGAGGTCACGTCCACCGTGTCGGCAGCCGATTCGGCCGAGGGCACAGTCGGCACAGTCTCTCCTCTTGTTCCGGTACTGGTTGTTCCGGTGCTGTTTTCCTGGGGACCTGACCCCAGGAGGGCCAGGTCCTGTCTCCCCGCAGGGATCGGGGAGACAGGGCCTGGCTTCACGCGGCCTCCTCGACGTCGAAGAGGTGATCGCGTGGGCGGTCTAGTGCGGAGAGAGCTTCCCTTGCGGCGCTGATGCCGCTGCGGACGGCGCTCTCCATGGTCGCGGGCCACCCCGTGGCGGTCCACGCCCCGGCGAGGTAAAGGCCGGGAGCCTTGGTGCGAGCACCGGGCCGCAGCCGGCCCACCCCGGGAGTCGGCGCGAAGGTCGCGGTGCGCTCCCGGGTCACGAAGAAGTCCCGTACTTCGGCGCCGTGCGCGGCGGGCAGCAGCCGCTCGAGTTCCGGCAGATAGCGCTCGCGCAGCGCGGCGACGGGCGCGTCGATCTCATCCTGGGCGGCGGACTGGGACAGCGCGACGTACTGGCCCTCGGTGAGCCCGGAGGCTTCGGTCCGGTCGAAGACCCACTGCACGGGCGAGCCGATGGCCGCGAAGAAGGGCCGCTTGAGGACCTTGCGGTCGTAGACGACGTGGATGTTGAGGATCGGCGCGGTGTCGATGTCGAGCAGCCGGTCGGGCTCGTCCAGGGCGCCGTCCGGGAGCAGATCGTGGGTCTCGTGCTGCGGAACGGCTAGCACGACGGTCTGTGCCTCGATCGTCTCGCCGGGAACTTCGACCTGCCAACCGCCGTTCTCCGTACGGGAGATGGAGGTGACTCGTGTCCTCAGTTCGGTTCGCACGCCCGCGGAGTCGAGCGCCTTGCGGGCGAGCGTGTCATGGAGATCACCGAGGGGCACATGCGCCCAGCCGATGTCGGCGGCGCCCGGCTGCGAGAGCAGTCCGGTCTTGAAGACCATCGCGGCGAGCCCCAGCGAGGAGTCCCCCGCGACGGCGTTCAGCGTGGCCACACCGACGAGGTCCCACAGGGCCTCGATGGCGCGCGGCGACTGGCCGTGCGCGGCGAGCCAGCTGCCGAAGTCCTGGCCGTCCAGCCTGGGGTCGGCCGGGTCGAGCCCCTTGAGGGCGAGCGCCGCGCGGCCTACGTTGGCGCGCTCGGCGAGCGACAGGTGCGGATACGTGGCGAGGCTCGCCGCCAGGTGCAGCGGCACGGGCAGGGCGGTGCGGCGAAGCCGTCCGAGCCGGTTCCGGTCGGCGTCGAGTACGGGCACGTCGAGACGTTCCTGCATGGGCGCGAGGGCAGCGCCGTCGACGCGGTCGAGGAACCAGCGGTAGGCGGTGCAGCAGCGCAGGTAGACGTGCTGGCCGTTGTCGACGGTCAGGTCGCCGCGCTTGAAGGAGAAGGCGAGTCCGCCAAGGCGCGGCCGTCCTTCGAGCAGCGTCACGCGCAGCCCCGCGTCGGCGAGGGACAGCGCCGCGGTGATGCCGGCGAGGCCGCCGCCGACCACCACGGCGGCACCGCGGCCCGCAGGCCCGTCGGCGTCCGCGGCCGATCGCGTGTCATCGTCTCTCATGCGCTTTCCCCCTGGGCGGTTGCAGTCTGGGACGCCGGGGCGCGGCGGAGGGTTGCCCGCCGGTTGCAGGGGGCTGCCCTACGTTCACCGCATTCGCCGGGGATGCCCATCAAGCACGCCTCCTGACGGTCTGTCGGGAGATGGTGCGCGCGTCGAGACCGGAGAGACCGCGCACGGCGACGTACGCCTTTTCGCGGCCCGGCAGCGAGACACGGCCGCGCAGGACCGCCTCCGGCTCCCGCTCGATGCGGTCCAGGAGGCGCCGGTAGATGCCCGCCATTGCGGCGACGCAGGCCCCGCTCCGTCGGTCGAGCATGGGAAGAAGGCGGTATCCCTCGGCGAACAGCGCCCGCGCCCTGCGCACCTCGAAGTGCACGAGCCCGGCGAAGTCGGAACCGGCGGGCGGCTCGGAACCCGAGAACCCGGCGGAGCAGCCGAACTTGGCGAGATCGTCGGCTGGCAGATAGGTACGGCCACCCTCCGCGTCCTCGCGAACGTCACGGAGGATATTGGTGAGTTGGAGCGCGAGGCCGAGCGTGTCGGCATACTCCGGCGCGCGCTCGGCGTTGAGCGCCCCCCGCTCCGTGCCGAACACGCCGAGGGAGAGCCGTCCGATGGCGCCCGCGACGCACCGGCAGTAGACCCTGAGGTCCTCCCACGTCTCGTACGTCTCACCGCGGACGTCCATCAGGACCCCGTCGATCAGCTCGTCGAGCCCGCCGAGCGGGATGGGGAAGTGCTCCGCGGCATGCGCGAGCGCGACCGCCACCGGGTCGGTGTCGTCCTCGTCCACGTTCCCCGCGCGGATCCGGGCAAGCAGGGCCCGGGTCTCGTCGAGGCGCTCGGCCTTGATCTCCGGCGCGAGCGCGCCGTCGCCGATGTCGTCCACGCGCCGCGAGAGGGCGTAGAGCGCCGACATCGCGCGGCGCTTGGGCAGCGAGAGCAGCCTGATGCCGTACGCGAAATTGCGTGCCTGCTGCCCCGTGACGGCCTCGCAGTAGCTGTATGCGGCGAGTACCGGCGCGGACACGTTCGGGCCTGACTCCACGGTCCGGCTCACCCCTCTCCTCGCAGAACCGCCCCCACCTCGCGCAGCAAACGCGGTTTGGTGGGTTTCGGCGGTCCAGGAAGTACGTCGTATCCGGCGGCGGCGATCGCGGAGACCGCCGCCCTCCCCCCAGCCACGAAACCTGCAAGCAGCACCTTCAGCCTGCCGTGGACGCTACCCACCAGGGGGGTGCCTTCATTCAGGAGGCAGCGGGCGCGTTCTGCTTCATATGCAACCAGTGCGCGCACCGACGCGCCTGCTGTCGGTGCGGTCAGATCCCGCTCCTGGACATGGAATCGCTTCATGTCCTCGGCAGGGAGGTAGATGCGGCCCTGTCCCAGGTCCTCGGCGACGTCCTGCAGATGCTCCACGATCTGGAGGCCGGTGCACACCGCGTCCGAGCGGCGGATCCGCTCCGGCGTCGCGGTGCCGGTGATGCCGAGGACGAGGCGGCCCACCGGATTGGCGGACAGCTCGCAGTAGGCCAGAAGGTCGTCGTACGTCTCGTAGCGTGCGACGAGCTGGTCCTGGCGGTTGGCCTCGATGAGGCCGAGGAAAGGGTCGGGGGTGAGGCGGCAGCGCCGCACAGTGGGCTGGAGGGCGCGCATCAGCGGGTGCCGCGGCGTGGAGTCGAAGACCCGGTGCAGGTCGGCCTCGAAAGCGTCCAGGAGAGCGAGCCGGTCATCGGCGGCCTCGGGGTCCACGCCGAGGTACCGGGCGTCGGCGCCGCCGGGGGCCAGGTCGCCGTCGCCGATGTCGTCGACGAGGCGGGCGTAGCCGTACACGGCCATGAGGTCGTCGCGCCAGGCGCGGGGCAGGAAGAAGGGCGCCACGGGGAAGTTCTCGTCCGCGGCCTTCGCGAGGACGGCGGATGCGTCGCGCAGCTGGAGATCATCCGTAGCCATTGCCGTCACATCTCCCGTTCTACACTGCCGACCCAATACATCCTATTTCGGACACGCCGCCCGGCCCGCCGCGAGGCGGACCGTGCCATGAGCCGGGGCGCCGCGCGATATCGCCCCACTTGCCGCGAATCAGCACCGGTACAGCTTACGTTGTACAACGCGGCATGCGCCGTCGGGGTGTTCCGCGCATCACAACAACACACCGATTGACGTCAATCTTCCCTGCGCCCAAGGGACTTGAGGCGACCAAAGGGGCTGCCGAACACACAGGACGCGGCAGGGCCCCGCCGGGTTGACTCCGGCGGGGCCCTGGCCCATTCGGGTGTACGCGGTGGGCTATTTGCCCGTGAACTTCTCGTACTCCTTGATGACCTCGTCGGTCGGCCCGTCCATGCGCAGCTCACCGCGTTCCAGCCACAGGACGCGGTCACAGGTGTCACGGATGGACTTGTTGTTGTGACTGACGAGGAAGACCGTGCCGGCCTCCTTGCGGAGCTCGCGGATGCGGGCCTCGGAGCGCTTCTGGAACTTCCGGTCGCCCGTCGCGAGCGCCTCGTCGATCATCAGTACGTCGTGGTCCTTGGCGGCCGCGATGGAGAAACGCAGGCGGGCGGCCATGCCGGAGGAGTACGTGCGCATCGGCAGGGTGATGAAGTCACCCTTCTCGTTGATGCCCGAGAAGTCGACGATGTCCTGGTAGCGGTCCCTGATCTGCTCGCGCGTCATGCCCATCGCGAGCCCGCCGAGTATGACGTTGCGCTCGCCCGTCAGGTCGTTCATCAGGGCCGCGTTGACGCCGAGCAGCGAGGGCTGGCCGTCGGTGTAGACCTTGCCCTTCTCGGCGGGCAGCAGGCCCGCGATGGCACGGAGCAGGGTCGACTTGCCGGAGCCGTTCGAGCCGATCAGGCCGATGGCCTCGCCGCGGTAGGAGGTGAAGCTGACGCCGCGCACGGCGTGCACCTTGCGCACGCCCCGCTCCTCGCCGCGCTTGAGGATGCGGCTCAGCGCGGAGGTGGCGCTGCCCTTGCCCGTCTTCGCGCCGTTCACGCGGTAGACGATGTGCAGGTCGTCGGCGATGACGGTGGGGATGTGCGTCTTGTCGACGCTCTTGTCTTCGTCAGCCACGGCCGTAACGCTCCTCAGCCTTCCAGAAGTACACGAAGCCGACCACGCCGAACAGGACCGCCCAGCCGCCGGCGATGTACCACACGTGCTCCGGCAGGTACTCCTTGCCGTAGTCGTCGATCATGGCGAAGCGGATCAGGTCCATGTAGACCGCGGCCGGGTTCCACTGGAGCACGTCCCCGATCCAGCTGGGCACGCTCTCCTTGGTCGCGAGCATGGCCGGGATGCTGAACATCACGCCCGATGCGTACATCCAGGTCCGCATCACGAACGGCATCAGCTGCGCCAGGTCGGGCGTCTTGCTGCCCATCCGGGCGAAGATCAGCGCCAGGCCCATGTTGAAGACGAACTGCAGAAGCAGCGCGGGCAGGACCAGGAACCAGGACAGGGCGGGGAAGATCCCGAACGCACACATGATGATGACCAGCACGATCATCGAGAACAGCAGCTGCTGGAGCTGCTGGAGCGCGAAGGAGATCGGCAGCGAGGCCCGTGGGAAGTGCAGGGCCCTGACCAGGCCGAGGTTGCCGGAGATCGCCCGCACGCCCGCCATGACCGAGCTCTGCGTGAACGTGAAGACGAAGACACCGGTGACCAGGAACGGCACGTAGATGTGGTGCGGGATGCCGTCCCTGGCGCCGAGCAGCAGTCCGAAGATGAAGAAGTAGACCGCGGCGTTGAGGAGCGGCGTCGCCACCTGCCACAGCTGGCCGAGCTTGGCCTGGCTGTACTGGGCGGTCAGCTTCGCCTGGGAGAAGGCGAGGATGAAGTGGCGCCGTCCCCAGAGCTGGTTGACGTACTCGAAAAGTCCGGGCCGTGCGCCACTGACGGTCAGACCGTACTTGGCGGCGAGATCGGCCCGGGAGAGCCCGTCATCGGGCGACGGAGGCGCGGTCACCGCGACCCCGCCGTCATGCGTTGTCTCACTCACGAGTGGAAACTTTCGTCTTCAGATGCGCAGCCGGTCGGGCGTAGGCGTGGGCCAGGGACCGGGGTATGGCCCAGATGTTCTCAGACCCGAGCTTGTCAGATGACAGGAGGTCGGCCCAGTCGGGTCAGGCGCCACACCGTACGCCACCTCATCGGCTTACGAGGTCCGCAGGGCGTCGTCCAGCCCTCCTTGAAGCCACCGAACCAGGCCTTGAGCGCGGGGCCCGAGGGCTTCCTGGCCAGGGTCAGGAGCATCCACACACCAAGGTAGACCGGGACCAGGAGCGCCGGCAGGTTGCGGCGGGCGAGCCAGACGCGGTTGCGGGCGACCATCCGGTGGTAGACCGCGTGCCGCGAGGGGGCGGTCGTGGGGTGGAAGAGCACCATGTCGGCGCGGTAGTCGATCATCCAGCCGGCGTTCAGGGCACGCCAGGCGAGGTCGGTCTCCTCGTGGGCGTAGAAGAACTCGTCGGGAAGCCCGCCGACCTCCGCCAGGACCTGCGTACGCACGGCGTTGGCGCCGCCGAGGAAGGTGGTCACGCGGGAGGAGTGCATCGGGTCGGATGCCCGCAGGCGCGGCACGTGGCGGCGCTGGGTCTCCCCCGTGTCCGGGTCGGCGATGCGGAAGCTGATGATGCCGAGCTCGGGGTCGGCGGCGAAGGCCTCGCGGCACAGCTGGGCCGTGTCCGTGTTGGCCAGGAGGCCGTCGTCGTCGAGGAAGAGAAGGACGTCGACGTCGGTGCCGCCGGGGCCGAAGGCCTCGATGCCGACGTTGCGACCGCCGGGGATGCCGAGGTTCTCCGGCAGCTCGACGGTGCGTACGCCATCGGGGACCTCGGGCACGGGGGCGCCGTTGCCGACGACCACCACCTCGACCGGGTCGCCGTCCTGCTTGGCGACCGAGTCGAGCAGGGCGCGCAGCTCCTGCGGCCGGTTGCCCATGGTGATGATGACCGCGCCGACCTTCAGGGGCCGGCTCCCCGCCGCACTCACTTGAGCCTGCTGGAGGCGAGGATGGACACGAGGTGCAGCAGGGTCTGGAGCATCGCGATGCCGGCCAGGACGGCGACACCGATGCGCGAGAAGAGCAGGTCGCCCCGGACCGAGTCCACGATCGCGAGGACCAGGATCAGCAGGGACGCCTCGATGCCGAGCACGAGCCGGTGGAACTTGAGGGCTCCGGCGGCCCTGCGCGCCAGGGCCATGCCGGAGGAGCGCGGCTCGGAGGCCGACTCCTTGACCGGCGCGAGGCCCTGCTGGTGGCGGGCGACACCGACGAGGTCGGTCTCCGCCTTGATCAGGATGGCGCCGAGCGCGGCGAGCGTGCCGAGGAAGGCCCACAGCCAGTCGATACGGCCCGAACCCCACAGGTCGGCGGCGCGCAGGCCGAAGCCGACGAGGACCGCGGCGTCGCACAGGTAGGCGGCGACGCGGTCCAGGTAGACCCCGGCCATGGAGTACTGCTTGCGCCAGCGGGCGATCTCGCCGTCGACGCAGTCGAGCAGGAGATACAGCTGGACCATGATCACGCCGAGCACGGCGCCCGTGATCCCCGGCACCAGAAGCGCCGGGGCGGCCAGGGCACCGGCCACGGTCATCAGATACGTGAGCTGGTTGGGCGTGATCCTGGTGTTCACCAGGTAGCGGTCGCAGCGCAGCGAAATCTCTCGCATGTACAGGCGTCCCGCCCAGTGCTCACCGCTGCGCCGGTCCTTCACCCCTGCGGGGTGAACGACGGGGCGGAGTTCAGCTACCGATGGCCTTGGCATAGTCGGCGTATGCGTCCTTGATCTGGTCGGAATTCAGATTGAGGTGCTCGAGGATCGTGTAGCGCCCGGGGCGCGTCTGCGGGGCGTACTCCACGACCTGGACGAACTCGTCCACGGTGAAGCCGATCTCCTCCGGCGTCACGGGGAGGCCGTGCCTGCGCAGCACCTCCACCATGTACAGCGACTCCTCGCGTGCCCCGCGCAGGAACATCGCGAAGGCCGCGCCCAGGCCGCACTGCTCGCCGTGGCTGGCTGCGCGCTTGGGGAAGAGGAGGTCGAAGGCGTGGTTGATCTCGTGGCAGGCGCCGGACGCCGGACGGGAGTCACCCGACACGGACATCGCGATGCCGGTGAGGACCAGACCCTCGGCGAGGACCTGAAGGAAGCCGTCGTCGCCGACGCCACCGGGGTGGCGCAGGACGGCCTCACCGGCCTGGCGCGCCATCGCGGCCGCGAGGCCGTCGATGTCCTCGCCGCGCTCGCGGGCGGCGAGCTCCCAGTCCGCGATCGCGGAGATGTTGGACAGGGCGTCGCCGATGCCGGAGCGCACGAACCGTACGGGGGCCTCACGGATCACGTCGAGGTCGATGACGACCGCGATGGGGTTCGGCACTCCGTACGAGCCGCGGCCCGCGTCGTTGTCGAGCGTGGCGACCGGCGAGCACAGGCCGTCGTGCGACAGGTTCGTCGCTACGGCGACCAGCGGCGCGCCGACGCGAGCGGCGGCGAACTTGGCGCAGTCGATGATCTTGCCGCCGCCGAGGCCGACGACCGCGTCGTAGCGGCCCTTCTTGATGGCGTCGGCGAGCTTGATGGCGTCATCGAGCGTGCCGCCGCCGACCTCGAACCACTCGGCGGTGGGCAGCGACGGTTCGAGCCGCTGGCGCAGCACCGCGCCGGAGCCGCCGCTGATCGCGATGGCGAGCTTGCCGGTTGACGAGCAGATCCGCTGGTCCGCGAGGACACCGGCCAGGTCGTTGAGCGCCCCCGGCCGGATGTCCACGACGACCGGCGAGGGGATGAGCCTCGTCAGTACTGGCACGCGATCTCCCGGCCCTTGGCGAGGTCGTCGTGGTTGTCGATCTCGACCCACTTGACGTCGCCGATCGGCTCCACGTCGATCTTGAAGCCGCGGTTGACGAGCTCCTGGTAGCCGTCCTCGTAGTAGAGGTCGGGGTCGCGCTCGAAGGTGGTCTTCAGGGCGTCGGCCAGCTGGTCGGCCGCGTCGCCCTCGATGAGCGTGACACCGATGTACTCACCGGTGGCGGACGCCGGGTCCATCAGCTTGGTGATCTTCTGGACGCCCTTCTCGGGGTCCACGATGACCTTCATCTCCTCGTCGGCGAGGTTCTTCACCGTGTCGAGCGCGAGGATGATCTTCTTGCCGTCGCCGCGGGCGGCGAGCAGCGTCTTCTCGACGGAGACGGGGTGCACGGTGTCGCCGTTGGCGAGGATCACCGTGTGCTTGATCGCGTCACGACCGCACCAGAGGGAGTAGGCGTTGTTCCACTCCTCGGCCTTGTCGTTGTCGATCAGCGTGAGCTTGAGGCCGTACTTCTCCTCGAGCGCCGCCTTGCGGTCGTAGACCGCCTCCTTCTTGTAGCCGACGATGATCGCGACCTCGGTCAGACCGATCTCCGCGAAGTTGCCGAGGGTCAGGTCGAGGATGGTGGTGTCACCGTCGACCGGCACCAGGGCCTTGGGAAGCGTGTCGGTGTAGGGGCGAAGACGCCGTCCGGCGCCGGCCGCCAGCACGAGGCCGATCATGCGGGTTCTCCTTCATCGTGTACGGCGGGTGCTCCGCGCTTGTGAGCGGTCACCCAGTAGCGGATGCTCTCGACGAGCACCACGAGTGCCACGGCCACGGCGAGAGCCGTGAGCGCGACGGTGAAATCTGTGTCGGTGAGCAGAGCGGCGGCGAGAGCGACGACCAGCGTCCTGCCCTCATGCCCGCCGATCGCCCGCACCAGCCAGTGCGGCGGCGCGCCTGCGTCGCCGCGAATGCGGTACACCGTGTCGTAGTGATGGTAGGCGACAGCGGACACGAGCCCGAAAGCCGCGGGCAAGGCGCCGTTCACGTCCGCGTTGGCGGCGAGCAGCAGGATCGTCCCGTACTCGGCCGCGCGGAAGAACGGCGGGACGAGCCAGTCGAGGGCGCCCTTGAGGGGGCGGGCGACGGCGAGTCCCGAAGTAATGACGTAGATCACCGCGGCGACGACGACCCACGGGCTGCCGTACGACGTGAGTCCCGCCACGCAGGCGAGGGCCGCCCCGCCGACGAAGGCGAGGACGGGCGCGGGCAGCGAGGGACCACGGAGCCCGAGTGCCGCGAAGGCGGAGGCGAGCGGTCCGGTGTCGGCGAGGTCCGCGAGTGCCTGGGCGGCACGGTCGGTACGGGTCGCCCTGCGGGTCAGCGAGCGCAGGACGCGGCCCGCCGTGGTGTAGCAGGCGGCGAGGCCGCAGCCGATGAGCAGCACGATCAGCGTGATGCGCGGGGTGGTCACCGCGGTGAGCACGGCGATCAGCGCCCAGCGCTCGCCGATCGGCAGCACGATCATGCGGCGCAGCCAGACCGTCCAGCCGACGCTGTCGAGCTTGTCCGAAAGGGCCGCGGTGGGGCTGGTGTTGGCCGTCGCGTCGTGGTTCGCCTCGTTGAAGGAGAAGTCCACGACATGCCGGCAGGTCTGCAGCACCATCGCGCCGAGCGCGAGCGCCCATACGTCGTCGCCGCCGCGGGCCGCGCCGAGCGCGAGGCCCGCGTAGTAGGCGTACTCCTTGGCTCGGTCGAAGGTCGCGTCGAGCCAGGCGCCCAGCGTCGAGTACTGCAGGGAGTAGCGGGCGAGCTGCCCGTCCGTGCAGTCCAGGACGAAGGAGAAGAGCAGAAGGAGGCCGGCCGCGACGAAGCCGCCGCGGGTGCCGGTGGCCGCGCAGCCCGCCGCGATCAGGGCGACGAGCAGCGAGGCGGTGGTGACCTGGTTCGGGGTGAGGCCCCGGCGCGCGCACCAGCGGGCGATGTAGCGCGAGTACGGGGAGATGCAGTACGTCGTGAAGAAGCCGTCCCGCGACTTGACCGCGGTGCGCAGGCGTACGGCTTCGTCGTCCACGGCGGCGACGGCCTGGCGTGCCTCGTTCCGCGTCTGCGGATCGCTGGGCACGGTGGCGACGAGGGTGCCGAGGTCGGGGCGGTGCAGCGCGCGGCCCCCGGCTTCGATCGCCTGGGCCACGTGGTCCGCGAGCGCCTCGACCACCACGGCGGAGCCGCCGCCGTTGCCGGAGCCCACGGTGGCGCGCAGGGCGTGCGTCAGGTCGGCGCGGGCCTCGGGCTGCGCGGTGACGGCGCCGGGGACGGCCGACGCGGGGAAGCGCGGGTCGGTCAGGCCGAGGCGGAGCGCGTGGACGTGGCCCACGAAGCGCGCGTCGACGACCGCGACCCGCTGCCCGGCGGGGACGGCGGCGAGCAGCGCTTCGGTGTCCGCAGCGTCGGATGCGACCCGGACGTCAAACCCCAGGGACCGCAGATCGCCTTCGAGCGGCGACCCGGGGACCGGCTGACCGGTCAGGATGGCGGTCGACAGACGAACTCACTCCTTGATTGCCGGCGCGGCTCGCGCCGGGCACGTGCGTGATGAGGGGCGCCCCTGGCCGGCGGCGGCCGGGCGGCACGTCGGCAGAGGCTATCGGATGACGGGAACCGGGCGTTCACCGCCCGTTTACGGCCCGACAAGCACGGCCTGCGAGGGCCCGTGCCGACTCGATCATCATGGTCGATCGGAGGCGGCACCCACAAACCGCGCTTCGTGCGACCGGCACAAACGACATAAAGTCGACGCCCATGACATGGATGATCACAGGCGGGGCGGGCTATATCGGGGCACATGTGGCGCGGGCGATGGCCGGTGCCGGGGAGCGGGTCGTCGTCCTTGACGACGTCTCGTCCGGCGTGCCGGAGCGGCTCCCCGCGGACATCCCTCTCGTCAGGGGCTCCTCGCTCGACGGCGAGCTGCTGCGGCGGGTGTTCGCCGAGCACCGGGTGACGGGTGTGGTGCATCTCGCGGCCCGCAAGCAGGTCGGCGAATCCGTGGAGCAGCCTCTGCGCTACTACCGGGAGAACGTCGGCGGCCTGGTGACGCTGCTCGACGCGGTGGCCGAGGCCGGCATCAAGCGGTTCGTCTTCTCCTCGTCGGCCGCGGTGTACGGCAACCCGCCGGACGTGGACCTCGTGACGGAGGACACGCCCTGCGTGCCGATCAACCCCTACGGCGAGACGAAGCTCGCCGGGGAGTGGCTGGTGCGGGCCGCCGGGCGTGCGCACTCCATCGCGACCGTGTGCTTGCGCTACTTCAACGTGGCGGGCGCCGCCACCCCCGAGCTCGCGGACACCGGGGTCTACAACGTGATCCCGATGGTCTTCGACCGGCTCACCCGTGACGAGGCGCCGCGGATCTTCGGTGCCGACCACCCGACCCCGGACGGCACCTGCGTGCGCGACTACATCCACGTCGCCGATCTCGCCGACGCCCACCTCGCGGCGGCCCGCCGCGTCCAGGCGCACCCCGAGGGCGACCTGACGGTGAACATCGGCCGCGGCGAGGGTGTTTCCGTACGCGAACTCGTCACGCTCATCGGTGAGGTGTCCGGCGACGCCCGTCCCGCGCTCGTGGAGCCGCGCCGTGACGGTGACGCCCCGCGCGCCGTCGCGGACGCGGGCCTGGCCGCCGACGCGCTCGGCTGGAAGGCGCGGCGCGGGGTACGCGAGATGGTCGAGTCCGCGTGGGCGGGTTGGTGCCTCCACCACCCCGAGGCCCTCCGCTCCTGATCATGACAGCGCTCTGACCTGCGGTCATTTCCGCAGGTCAGAGCATATGACAACGGTGTTCAGTGCCGTGTTGCCGGGTACCCCCCACCCGTAGTTCACTGTGATCGCGACAGACGCGCGACCAGGGAACAGAAGACCGATACCGAGCACACGGAGGCGGCTTCCATGGGGGCTGGGCACGACCACGGACACACACACGGGGGGACGGCGACAGCCGCGTACCGGGGGCGGCTGCGCGTCGCGCTCTCCATCACGCTCACCGTCATGGTGGTCGAGATCGTCGGCGGCATCGTGGCGGATTCGCTCGCGCTCATCGCGGACGCGACGCACATGGCGACGGACGCGCTCGGCCTCGGCATGGCGCTGCTCGCGATCCAGTTCGCGAGCCGGCCGGCGACGGAGAACCGCACCTTCGGCTACGCCCGCGCCGAGATCCTGGCCGCTCTCGCCAACTGTCTGCTGCTGCTCGGCGTCGGCGGCTACGTCCTGTTCGAGGCGATCCAGCGGTTCATCACGCCCGCCGACACCGAGGGCGGACTGACCATCGTCTTCGGCGTCATCGGCCTGGTGGCGAACATGATCTCCCTCTCGCTCCTGATGCGCGGCCAGAAGGACAGCCTGAACGTGCGGGGCGCCTTCCTGGAGGTCATGGCCGACGCGCTCGGCTCCCTGGCCGTGATCGTCGCGGCCGTGCTCATCCTGACCACCGGCTGGCAGGCGGCGGACCCGATCGCCTCGCTCGTCATCGGCCTGATGATCGTCCCGCGTACGGTGAAGCTGCTGCGCGAGACCCTGAACGTGCTCCTGGAGTCCGCGCCGAAGGGCGTCGACATGGGCGAGGTCCGCTCGCACATACTGGATCTGCCGGGCGTCGAGGACGTCCACGACCTGCACGCCTGGACCATCACGTCGGGGATGCCCGTCCTCTCCGCACATGTGGTCGTCAGCACGGAGACGCTGAACGCGATCGGCCACGAGAAGATGCTGCACGAACTGCAGGGATGCCTGGGCGACCACTTCGACGTGGAGCACTGCACCTTCCAGCTGGAGCCGGTCGGCCACGCGGAGCACGAGGCGAAGCTCTGCCACTGACACCGGTGAGGGTGGCTTCCGGTGGTTCCTTGCCGGTAGGGCCGGTCGCGTACGGCAGACTTGAGGCTCGAAGCCCGAAGCGAAGGATGCGTATGCCGACCACACCTGCCACCGCGGCGAACAACTCGTCGAACGGCACCGGAGAAGCGATCTTGCTGGAACTCGTCGACGAGGACGGCAGGACGATCGGCACAGCGGAGAAACTCTCCGCGCATCAGGCGCCCGGGCAGCTGCACCGGGCGTTCTCCGTTTTCCTCTTCGACGAGCAGGGGCGGCTGTTGCTGCAGCAGCGCGCCCTGGGCAAGTACCACTCCCCCGGCGTCTGGTCGAACACCTGCTGCGGCCACCCGTACCCCGGCGAGGCGCCGTTCGCGGCCGCCGCGCGCCGGACGTACGAGGAGCTGGGCGTCTCGCCCTCACTGCTCGCCGAGGCGGGCACGGTGCGCTACAACCACCCGGACCCCGACTCGGGTCTGGTGGAGCAGGAGTTCAACCATCTCTTCGTGGGGATGGTCCAGTCGGCGCTGCGGCCCGACGCGTCCGAGGTCGGTGAGACCGTGTTCGTGACGGCCGCCGAGCTGGCGGAGCGGCATGCGCGGGGGCCGTTCTCCGCGTGGTTCATGACCGTCCTCGACGCGGCGCGGCCCGCGATCAGGGAGCTGACGGGGCCTTCAGCGGGCTGGTGAGTCAATCCCCGTCCGGGGCGGAGCCGTTGGGCTTCAGGGGCAGGGCCGCCCAGATGACCTTGCCCCCGCTCGCGGTGTGTTCGACGTCGCAGGCGCCGCCCGCCTCCTGGGTGATCTCGCGCACGAGGAGAAGGCCGCGGCCGCCGGTCTGGCCGTGGTCGGCCACCAGGGCGGTCGGGCGGTAGGGGTGGTCGTCCTCCACGGAGACCCGCACCCACTCGGCACCGACCGCCACCTCCACCGCGAGCATCGGCGAGAGCAGGGCCGCGTGCCGCACCGCGTTGGTGACCAGTTCGGACACGATCAGGAGCAGGCCCTGCACGACGTCGTCCGAAACGGGCACGCCCTGCCGGACGAGCAGATCGCGTACCGCGTGCCGGGCCTGGGGCACCGAGGCGTCCACGGCGGCGGCGGTGAACCGCCATACGCCTTCATAGGGCACCTTCGCGGCCTCCCGAGGGAGTGGGCCGGGGCCGCTCCCGTCGTCACCCATCGTCGGGTCGCCGCCCTTGCGCTCGATTGTCACCACGCAACGAGTGTTGGGAATGTCCTGGTCCGGACCGTAGGACTGACCAGAAGTCAGCGACTATCGACGGCTTTTGATCGCTGTCGCCCGAACCTGTCAGTCGAGCGACTGATCCTGTCCGCGTGGTTTCGCTTTCAAGCGTTCTTCGGCTTGTACGGGTTGTTCGTGCCGCTCGGCTCGTCGGGGCCGCTCGGGTCGCTCGGCCCGTGCGGCGGCCGGTCGTCGGCGACCATGCTCACGATCCGGCGCCCGCCCAGGCCCGTGGCGAGCAGGCCGAGGCCGTCGAAGAGCAGTGCGAGCGAGAAGAAACAACCGATCACGTACTGGCTGCTGCTCGGCCAGTTGGCGAGCACCAGGATGCCGAGCAGCAGGCCGAAGGCGCCCTGCACGAGCGTCCAGCCGAACTGCGGGCCGCGCACCACCAGGCTGCCGACAAGACGGAACACACCACCGGTCAGGAAGAGCAGCGCGGCGAACATCGTCAGCGCCTCCGCAGCCACTTCCGGCCTGCGGATGATCACCACTCCCGCCGCGAGGTTCAGGGCCGCCACGACCACGCCGAGCCAGAAGAAGTTCGTGCCGCGCGACTGCACCGCGTGCAGCAGGCCGACGACGCCGCCGATCAGGAGCAGCCAGCCGAAGAGGAACATGGAGGTGAGGGTGGCCACGCCCGTGTAGACGAGGCCGACGATCCCCGCCAGCGCGAGGATCGCGCCCAGCAGGGCGAGCCAGCCCAGACTGCGGCTGAGCTGCTTGGCGCCCTGGGTGTCCGTCGGGGAGGTCTCGGCGCTCGTGGCGGTCTTGGCGCTCTTGGATCGGGCCATCAGCGTCTCCGTCCTGCTTCCCCCGGTGCGCAGAGTTCTCAGGGCCGCCCCTTCTTGATCGTACGTTCGAGTAGTGCGGTTAGCATCCTGCGCATGGAGCCGCAGCTGAGGCAGGCCGTCACCCACGGCGTCGCCACCGTCGTCATCGACCATCCGGCGAAGCGCAACGCCATGACGGCGGACATGTGGCGGCAGGTGCCGCCGCTGCTCGCCGGGCTCGCCGCCGATCCGGCGGTGCGGGTGGTCGTGCTGACCGGCGAGGGCGAGACGTTCTGCGCGGGGGCCGACATCTCCTCGCTGCGTGAGGCGCCCGGTGAGGCGCAGGATCTGGCGGTACGGGCGGAGGAGGCGCTCGCGGTCTTCCCGAAGCCGACGCTGGCCGCCGTGCGCGGTTACTGCGTGGGCGGGGGAAGTCAGCTGGCGGCCGCCTGCGATCTGCGGTTCGCGGACGAGGGCGCGCTGTTCGGCATCACTCCGGCGAAGCTGGGGATCGTCTATCCCGCGTCGTCCACCCGGCGGCTGGTGTCGCTCGTGGGGCCCGCGACCGCCAAGTACCTGCTGTTCTCGGGAGAGTTGATCGACGCGGGGCGTGCGCTGCGCACCGGTCTCGTGGACGAGGTGCTGCCCGCGGGGGAACTGGACAAGCGGGTCGCCGAGTTCACCAAGGTCCTTGCCTCGCGCTCGCAGCTGACGCAGGCCGCGGCCAAGGAGTTCGCCGCGGGGCACACGGATCGGGACGCGTACTGGACCGGGCAGGCGCGCGAGGGCGGCGACACCGCCGAGGGGGTCGCCGCGTTCCTGGAGCGCCGCGAGCCGCGCTTCACCTGGACTCCCGGCGACGGCGCTCCCGGCGACAGCTCTTTCGGCGACAGCTCTCCCGCCGACGGCGCTACTGGCTGAAGCGGCTGCCCGCGCGGAACTTCTCGACGATGTGCGCGGGCGCCTTGTGCGGGGACCCGGCGTCGTAGGGCGGCTGGGGGTCGTACTCCGTGAGGAGCTGCACGGTCTGGGCCGCCTCCTCGCCCGCGATCCGGCCGATCAGGGTGAGCCCCATGTCGATGCCGGAGGAGACCCCGGCCGCCGTGACGTACTTGCCGTCGAAGACCACCCGCTCCCCCGTGGACGTGGCGCCGAACCTTTCCAGCTCCGCGAGGGCGAGCCAGTGCGAGGTGGCACGCCGCCCCTTGAGGAGCCCCGCGGCGGCGAGCAGGAGGGATCCGGTGCACACGGACGTGGTCCAGGTGCTGGTGGCGTCGGCGGACCGCAGCCAGCCCAGGAGCGCCTCGTCCGCCATGTGGTCGCTCTGTCCGGGGCCGCCGGGGACGACCACGACGTCGGGGTCGGGTACGTCGGCGAAGGCACGGTCGGCGACGAGCGCGAGGGAGCCGTTGTCGTTGCGCACCGGGCCGGGGCACTCGGCCACGAAGAGGGTCTCGGCGCCGGGCATGCGGCTGAGGGTCTCGTACGGGCCGACGGCGTCCAGGGCGGTGAAGCGTTCGAACAGGGCGATGGCGATCTGCATGGAGTACCTATCCGTTGAGGGCGGTGGTGAGGGCGGTGGCCCGCCGAGGTGCGAGCGGGGCGTGGAAGCGCCGCCGGTACTCGGCGGGCGCCGCGCCGAGGGTCTTGACGAAGGCGCGGCGCATCGCCTCCGGAGTGCCGTAGCCGCAGGCGCGCGAGACCTCCTCGACGCCGTGGGAGGTGTCCTCCAGGAGACGGCGGGCGTGCTCGACGCGGACGCGCTCGACGTACTTGCCCGGCGTCATGCCGGTCTCCGTCTGGAACGCTCGGGCGAAGTGCCGGGGTGAGAGCCGGGCACGGGCGGCGAGCGATTCGACACAGAGGTTCTCGTCCGGGTGCTCGGTGATCCACTGCTGGACCTCGCGCAGGGGCTCGCGCTGAGCGGTCTGCGCGGAGAGCTGGGCGCTGAACTGCGCCTGGTTCCCCGGACGCCGCAGGAAGACCACGAGATACCGCGCCACCGTCAGCGCCTCGTCCCGGCTCAGATCCTCCTCCACGAGGGCAAGGGCCAGGTCGATGCCGGCCGTCACGCCCGCGGAGGTCGCGACATGACCGTCACGGACGAAGATCGGGTCGGGGTCGACCTCGATGGCGGGGTGGTCGCGGGCGAGCTGGGCGCAGTACGCCCAGTGGGTCGCCACCCGGCGGCCGTCCAGGAGCCCGGCCTCGGCGAAGAGGATGGCGCCGGTGCAGACCGAGACGAGGCGTTGCGCGCGCGGGGCGTTCGCGCGCAGCCAGTCGATCAGGCGGGGGTCGGCCTCGCGACTGCCGAGACCGCCCGGGACGAGCAGGGTGTGCGGCACGGGGGCGTCCGGGAGGGAGGAGTCCGGGACGAGCGTGAGTCCGCTGGAGGTGCGTACGGGAGCGCCGTCCAGGGACGCCGCGCGGATGCGGTACGCGGGGACGTCACCGCCGCGGCAGGCGGCGGCGCCCGCGAAGACCTCCACCGGCCCCGTGACATCAAGGCTCTGGACCCCGTCGAAGAGGACGACCAGGACAGTTCGCTGCTCCATGCCCTGATTCTTGGCCTCGGGCGCGATGGCCGCAATGCCGAATGCCCCTCCTTTCCTGCCATAGACCGATCCCAGTGAGGCGCCCCCGGACTTCACGTCATACCAACCAGTCGGTAACGTGCGGTCATGACTTCTCTTACGCCTCCCACCCCGGCCGCGGCGCCGCACCCGCGCGCGGGTCGTCGGTGTCACACCGTGCTGAACTCGCTGCACTCGACGCATTACTTCTCGCCCGATGTGGGCCGCGAGCTGGGCGAGCTCGGGATCACCCACCCCAGGGCCGTCAACTTCGCCGTGCGTACGGCGGCGATGGGTCCGGTCGGCGCCGGAGTGGTCACGGCGGCGTTCTACAACTACAAGCACGAGACCGTCGCCCGGCACGTGCCCGGCATCTGGAACACCGCGTCCCCCGAGGACGTCCTCGCGGCACGCGCGCGTGCCGTCGACTCGACGCTGCGGCGCCTCCTCGGAGAGGAAGCCCTCGCGTCCCCGGAGATGGCGGAGGCCGCCGAGCTCGCGCTGCGCGCCACCGAGGCCTGCTCCCGTTCCGCACGCCCGCTCTACGCAGCCCACGCGGATCTGCCCGTGCCCGAGCAGCCGCACCTCGCGCTCTGGCACGCCGCGACGCTGCTGCGGGAGCACCGCGGCGACGGGCACCTCACCGCTCTCCAGTACGCCGAACTCGACGGCCTGGAGGCGCTGGTGAGCCACACGGCGACCGGCAAGGGCATGACGCCGAAGTGGAACTTCACCACGCGCGGCTGGAACCAGGAGGACTGGGACGCCGCCGTGGAGCGGCTCCGCACCCGCGGCCTGCACGACGGGGTGTCCGAGCTGACGGAAGCGGGAGCCGCGTTGCGCCAGGAGGTCGAGGAAGCAACGGACCGCCTCGACCGGGCGCCGTACGAGCATCTGGGCGCGGCCGGCGTCGAGCGTCTGACGGAGCTGGGGACCGTGTTCGCGGGAGCGGCGCTCGAGGCCGGGGCGTTCCCGGCGGATCTGCTCGGCAAGGAGTAGGCGGGGCCCATCGCACAGGCAACGCACTGGCGCAGGCATGGACGGCGCCGGGCGAGGTACCCGTTCGTCTCCGGCCCCGCGCGCTTGGCGCGGGACCGGGCGACGAAAGGGGAAATCCCGTGTTCCGAGCGATCGCAGATGTCCTGCGTCAGATCGGCGCGGCACTCGCCACCGTGGTGACGCTGCCGTTCCGCGCCGTTGCCCGGCTCTTCGGCGGTGCCTCCAGCTCCACTCGGCGAGGCGGGCGCCGGTCGGGACGCCGCCCCGGGCGGGCACGCCGGGTCTGATCCCCCCGCTGTCGGTGCCACCTGCCACAATTGCCCCGCAACCCCAGTGAGAAGGCGGGAAACGTGGCACCTCTGCAGACGTCCACTCCAGCATCGATCGAAGGCAGGATCGCCGAAGAACTCGGCGTGAGGGAGCGGCAGGTGAAGGCCGCCGTCGAGCTGCTCGACGGCGGCTCGACGGTGCCCTTCATCGCTCGCTACCGCAAGGAAGCGACCGAGATGCTCGACGACGCGCAGCTGCGCACGCTCGAGGAGCGGCTGCGCTATCTGCGAGAGCTCGAGGAGCGGCGTGCGGCGATCCTCGAATCGGTGCGCGAGCAGGGCAAGCTCACCGACGAGCTCGAGGCGCAGATCCGCGCGGCGGAGACGAAGGCGCGCCTCGAGGACATCTACCTGCCGTTCAAGCCGAAGCGTCGTACGAAGGCGCAGATCGCCCGTGAGGCGGGGCTCGAGCCGCTGGCCGACGGGCTGCTCGGCGATCCGTCCGTGGAGCCGCTCGCCGCGGCCACCGCCTTCGTGGACGCCGACAAGGGCGTCGCAGACCCGCAGGCCGCCCTGGACGGGGCGCGCGCGATCCTCGCCGAGCGCTTCTCCGAGGACGCCGACCTGATCGGCGAGCTGCGCGAGCGCATGTGGGTGCGCGGCCGCCTCGCCGCGAAGGTCCGCGCGGGCAAGGAGGAGGCGGGCGCCAAGTTCGCCGACTACTTCGACTTCGCCGAACCCTTCAAGGAGCTCCCCTCGCACCGCGTCCTCGCGATGCTGCGCGGCGAGAAGGAGGACGTCCTCGACCTCGTCCTCGAACCGGAGGAGGCCACGGAGGGCCCGTCCTCGTACGAGGGGATGGTCGCCCACCGCTTCGGCATCGTGGACCGCGGCCGTCCGGCCGACAAGTGGCTGCAGGACACGGTGCGTTGGTCGTGGCGGACCCGCATCCTGGTGCACCTGGGGATCGACCTGCGCCTGCGCCTTCGTACGGCCGCGGAGGACGAGGCCGTCCGCGTCTTCGCGTCGAACCTGCGCGACCTGCTGCTCGCCGCACCGGCGGGCACGCGCGCGACGCTGGGGCTCGACCCCGGTTTCCGTACGGGTGTGAAGGTCGCCGTGGTCGACGCGACCGGCAAGGTCGTCGCCACCGACGTCATCAACCCGCACGTCCCGGCGAACAAGTGGGACCAGTCCCTGGCCACCCTCGCGAAGCTCGCCAAGGAGCACTCGGTCGACCTGATCGCGATCGGGAACGGCACGGCGTCCCGCGAGACGGACAAGCTCGCCGGTGAACTCATCACGAAGCACCCGGAGTTGAACCTCACGAAGGTGATGGTCTCCGAGGCGGGCGCCTCGGTGTACTCCGCGTCGGCCTTCGCCTCGCAGGAGCTGCCCGACATGGACGTGTCGCTGCGCGGCGCCGTGTCGATCGCCCGGCGGCTGCAGGACCCGCTCGCCGAGCTGGTGAAGATCGACCCGAAGTCCATCGGCGTCGGCCAGTACCAGCACGACCTCTCCGAGGTGAAGCTGTCCCGCTCGCTCGACGCGGTCGTCGAGGACTGTGTGAACGGCGTCGGTGTGGACGTGAACACCGCGTCCGCCCCGCTGCTCTCCCGGGTCTCCGGCATCGGCGCGGGCCTCGCGGAGAACATCGTGGCGCACCGCGACACGAACGGCCCCTTCTCCTCCCGCAAGGGCCTCAAGGACGTGGCACGGCTCGGCCCCAAGGCGTACGAGCAGTGCGCGGGCTTCCTGCGCATCCGCGGCGGCGACGACCCGCTGGACGCGTCGAGCGTCCACCCCGAGGCGTATCCCGTGGTGCGCAAGATGGCGAAGAAGACGGGCGGCGAGGTCGCCTCGCTGATCGGCGACACGGGGACGCTGCGCTCGCTCAGGGCGGACGAGTTCGTGGACGAGTCCTTCGGCCTGCCCACGGTGACCGACATCCTCAAGGAGCTGGAGAAGCCCGGACGTGACCCGCGTCCGGCGTTCAAGACGGCGACCTTCAAGGACGGCGTCGAGAAGATCTCCGACCTCGCGTCCGGAATGGTCCTCGAAGGGGTCGTCACGAACGTGGCCGCGTTCGGCGCCTTTGTCGACATCGGCGTCCACCAGGACGGGCTCGTCCATGTCTCCGCGATGTCCAAGACGTTCGTCAAGGACCCGCGGGACGTGGTGAAGCCGGGTGACATCGTCAAGGTGAAGGTGATGGACGTCGACATCCCGCGCAAGCGGATTTCGTTGACTCTGCGTCTGGACGATGAGGCCGGCGCCTCCGCCGCCGGGGAGCAGCCGAAGCGGGGTGGCCGTCCGCCGCAGCAGCGGCAGGGCGGCGGCCAGCGCCCCCAGCGGCAGGGCGGGGGCGGTGGCGGTCAGCGCAAGGAGCGGCAGGGCCCGCCGCCGGCCAATGACGCGATGGCGGACGCGCTGCGCCGGGCCGGGCTCCTGGACCCCAAGAAGCGCTGATCCAGGGAAGGCCGGGGCGTCCTTGGAGTCGGCGGAGGTCAGGGTGACAGCTCGGTCACCTTGCCCTCCGTCACCTCCAGGCGCCGCGTGACACGGACGGCGTCCAGCATCCTGCGGTCGTGCGTCACCAGGAGCAGCGTGCCCTCGTACGCGTCGAGGGCCGACTCCAGTTGCTCGATCGCCGGCAGGTCGAGGTGGTTCGTCGGTTCGTCGAGGACCAGAAGGTTGACGCCCCGGCCCTGGAGGAGCGCGAGGCCCGCGCGGGTGCGCTCGCCCGGGGAGAGGGTGGCCGCGGGGCGCAGGACGTGGGCCGCCTTCAGGCCGAACTTGGCGAGCAGGGTGCGGACTTCGGCCGGTTCGGTGTCGGGCACTGCCGCGCAGAACGCGTCCAGGAGCGACTCCGGGCCGTGGAACAGCGCACGCGCCTGGTCCACCTCGCCGACGAGCACGCCCGAACCGAGCGCCGCGTGCCCCACGTCCGACGGGATGCGGCCCAGCAGGGTGCCGAGCAGGGTCGACTTCCCGGAGCCGTTGGCGCCGGTGATCGCCACTCGGTCCGCCCAGTCGATCTGCAGCGTCACCGGGCCGAGCGTGAAGTGGCCGCGGTGCACCTCGGCGTCGCGGAGGGTGGCGACGACGCTGCCGGAGCGCGGCGCCGACGCGATCTCCATGCGCAGCTCCCACTCCTTGCGGGGCTCCTCGACGACGTCGAGCCGCTCGATCATGCGCTGCGTCTGGCGTGCCTTCGCCGCCTGCTTCTCGCTGGCGTCGCTGCGGAAGTTCCGGCCGAGCTTGTCGTTGTCGCCCGCCTTGCGGCGGGCGTTCTTGACGCCCTTGTCCATCCAGTTCCGCTGCATCTGGGCGCGGCCTTCCAGGGCGGACTTCTTGTCGGCGTACTCCTCGAACTCGTCGCGGGCGTGCCTGCGCGCGACGTCGCGCTCCTCCAGATAGGCGTCGTAGCCGCCGCCGTAGAGGTTGATCTGCTGCTGGGCGAGGTCGAGTTCGAGGACCTTGGTGACGGTGCGGGCGAGGAACTCGCGGTCGTGGCTGACGACGACCGTGCCGGCGCGCAGTCCGCGGACGAAGCTCTCCAGGCGTTCGAGGCCCGCGAGGTCGAGGTCGTTGGTCGGCTCGTCCAGGAGGAACACGTCGTAGCGGGACAGGAGCAGCGAGGCGAGGCCCGCGCGGGCGGCCTGGCCGCCGGAGAGCGAGGTCATCGGCTGATCCAGACCGACGTCGAGGCCCAGCGATGCGGCGACCTCCTCCGCCCGCTCGTCCAGGTCGGCGCCGCCGAGCGCCAGCCAGCGCTCCAGGCTGATCGCGTACGCGTCGTCGGCGCCCGGGGTTCCGTCGACCAGGCCCTGCGTGGCCTCGTCCATGGTCCGCTGAGCCTCGGCCACGCCGGTGCGGCGGTCCAGGAAGGCGCGGATGGACTCGCCGGGGCGGCGGTCGGGCTCCTGCGGGAGGTGTCCCACGGCCGCGGTGGGCGGCGAGAGGCGCAGCTCCCCGCTCTCCGGGGTGTCGAGCCCCGCGAGGAGACGGAGCAGGGTCGACTTGCCGGCGCCGTTGGCACCGACGAGCCCGATGACGTCGCCGGGGGCGACGACCAGCTCCAGGGCGGAGAAGAGAGAGCGGTCGCCGTGGCCGGCGGCGAGATTCTTGGCGACGAGGGTTGCGGTCATCAGGGGGTCGAGTTTAGGCGAGGCGCGGGTCGGCCCGCCCCGCGGTGGCCCGTGGGCTACCGCACTATCGGCGCCGTCAGGACGCTGTCCGTCGTGCGGGCCACCACGAACGATTCGCCCTTGGTCGCCTTCGCGTCCAGGGACACGCGGTGCTCACCCGGCTCCAGGACTCCGTCGAAGACCTGGTGGATCTGGGTGCGGGAGAGTCTGTCCAGGCGGTACGCGATGAGCTGGACCCGGCAGGTCGAGGTGATCTCCACGTCCGCCGTGCCGTTCGAGGCGCCGAGCCGTGTCAGGCGGCGTTGCGCCAACGGGCTGCGGTCCAGGGCGTGTTCTATCTGGGCGACCAGGAGCGGGATGATCGGGGCCAGGCCGTCGACGTACGCGACATGGAGCCCCGCGCCCTCGAACGACGCACGGACCGCGTCGCGTGTCCCCGCCGGCACGGACCGCCCGAAGACCACCGCACCGTACGTCCGCAGCTCGTCCGGCGGCACGCCCGCCGCGTCCGCGGCGATCTCGGCGCCGACACCGATGGTGCGCAGCGCCGCCGCGAGCTTGGCGAGGACGGCGACGCGGGCGCCGATCAGGAGCACCCTGCGGCGCGCCGCGGGTTCGCCGTCGGCCAGCAACTGCCGCAGCGCCTCGCGGTATTCGGCGCCCTGGAAGTGGAAGGGCCCTATGCCGTGGTAGCCGTTGAGTGCCAGGTCGGCCCGCTCGGCCGTCTGCCAGGCGAAGTCCCGCCACACATAGGTGTCGGTTCCGTCCGGCGCCCGCTCGATGACCGCCGTGACGGCCCCGCACTCAAGGCCCTCGCATTCGGGACAGCCGTAGATGACGTGCCGTTGGTCGAGCAGGGGCGCCTCGGCCTCCAGGAGGAGTCCGCGCACGTGGTGGGTGAAGATCGCGGGCGGTACGTCGGAAGCGAGCGGGGACACCGCGTCGAGGTCGGAGAGCTGGAACAGCAGCGGGCGTCCGTTCACGATGAAGTCGACGAAATCCCGGTGGACTTGGAAATCACCGTTGGCGAGAACCCCACCGGCGCGCATGGCCGGTGCCAGACCGAAGGTCGCGTACTCGGCAGACATGGTGTGAGTATCCCCATCTGGGGGACGATATGAGCACGGCATGGCACATTCCACTATGCGGGCGATTCACCCCCTGCCCGTGTACCAGGAGTTGGCCCCCTGGCCGGCCCGGACCGGCGTACGCATGGTCGATGGCGTACAAGGCGAGCCCCGGCTGGACGGCCGGCCCGGAAACGAGCGCAGGAGGCGGCGCGCCTCGCGAACGAGACGGGCCGCCTCCTGAAGTGGTGCGTACTCAGAGTGACTTGGTCAACTCAGAGTGACTTGGTCGGAGTCTCCTCCTCGTCCCCGTTCTCGCTCGGGCCGATACGGATCTCGAAGTCACCGTCGTACTGCTCGTGGCCCGCGATCACGGCCTTCTCGACGGCCTCCGTGCCGTGCTCGCCCCGGACGATCAGCGGGTCGTGGCGCAGGTCGCGCATCAGGGCCACGCACATCCCGATCATCACCAGGGTGAAGGGCGCCGCGACCAGGATCGTGAGATTTCGCAGACCGGTCAGCGCGTCGTCGGAACCGTCACCGATGAGCAGCATGATCGCGGCGACGGCTCCCGTCACCATGCCCCAGAAGATGACGACGAGCTTGCCCGGTTCGAGCGCGCCCTTCTGCGAGAGCGTGCCCATCACGATCGACGCCGCGTCGGCACCCGACACGAAGAAGATGCCCACGAGGATCATCACGAGCAGGCTGGTGACCGTGGCGATCGGGTACTCGGCCAGCAGGCCGAACAGCTGGGCCTCGGGCGTGGTCTCGTCCTTCAGACCGCCCCGCTCGCTGACCGTCATGGCGGAGCCGCCGAAGACGGCGAACCAGATCAGGCTGACCGTGCTGGGCACCAGGATGACGCCGCCGACGAACTGGCGGATCGTACGTCCCCGGCTGATCCTGGCGATGAACATGCCCACGAAGGGCGTCCACGAGATCCACCAGGCCCAGTAGAAGACGGTCCAGCCGCTGAGCCAGTCCGCGACGCCCTTGCCGCTGGAGGCCTCGGTGCGGCCCATCAGCTGCGGGAGGTCGTTGAAGTAGGCGCCGAGGGACGTCGGCAGCATGTCCAGAATGATGACCGTGGGGCCCGCGATGAAGACGAACAGTACGAGAACCCCGGCGAGCACCATGTTGATGTTGGACAGCCACTGGACGCCCTTCTCCACACCGGAGACGGCGGACGCAACGAAGGCCAGGCTCAGCACGGCGATGATGACGACGAGCAGGCCCGTGCCCGCGTTCTCCATCCAGTCGAGCACCTCGACGCCACTGCCGATCTGCAGCGCGCCGAGACCGAGGGAGGCCGCCGAGCCGAACAGCGTGGCGAAGATGGCCAGGATGTCGATGACGCGGCCCCAGCCGCCGTTGGCGCGCTTCTCGCCCATGAGCGGCGTGAACACGGCACTGATCGTCTGGCGCCGGTTGCGCCGGAAGGTGCTGTACGCGATCGCAAGGCCCACCACGGCGTAGATCGCCCACGGGTGGAGCGTCCAGTGGAAGAGGGTGGTGGCCATGGCGGTTTCCATCGCCGCCGCGGAGTCCGCGGGGTCGGTGCCCGGCGGTGGCGTCGTGAAGTGGGCGAGCGGCTCGCTCACGCCGTAGAACATCAGGCCGATGCCCATGCCGGCGCTGAACATCATCGCCACCCAGGACACCGTGCGGAACTCCGGAGTCTCACCCTCCTTGCCCAGGGTGATCTTCCCGTACCGGCTGATGGCCAGCCAGAGCGCGAAGACCACGAAGCCGCTGGCGGTCAGCATGAAGAACCAGCCGCCGTTGTGCATCAGGCCGTTGAGCATGTCCGTGGAGATGTCCTGAAGGGAATCCGTCGCCACGGCGCCCCAGACCACGAAGGCCAGGGTCAGCACGGCGGTCACTCCGAACACGACCCGGTCGGTCTGTGGAGTCCGGCCGCCGGGGGCGGGAGTCATGATCGCTCCCTCTCCCCCGTCGTCCGATTTCTGCTGGTCTTGCGTCACAAGTGCACCTTTCACGGATGTCGACGACGTGCCAAATCTTTACTCCGCTACCCCCTACCACATGTGACGCACCTCTCACCTACTCAACAGTCAGTGTCGGGTCGACCTGTGACGAGGTGATACGAAGCGCGCTCGTCGAGGAGCAACGGTACGAGAGATCGCGCCGACTGCCGCATCGGCACATAGGCTCCGCCTCCGTCCCGCCTTACCTTGACCCCGTGCAGGGCGAGTTCGTCCTTTATGTCGCCGTACTGGGCCGCATCGAGCCCATAGCCGCAGGGCGGGTCCTGGATCACCTCGGACGGCTCGGCCGGGTCGTTGTCCGCGCCGCCGAGATAGATGGGGCCGCGGTCACGGAACCCTTCGATGCGTGCGGCGCCGGTGGCCGCCTCCAACTGACCGCGCCGCTCGTCGGCGTAGGCGAACAGGCCGCCCAGCGCCGAGAGTTGGGACTTCGCGCGGCGCCGGTTGTTCAGGGCGTCGTCCTTCTTCTCGGCGTCCGTCAGGGGGTCGACGCGGCTCTCGATGAGCAGTCCCGCCGCGTGCTTGATGCCGGAGACGTTGCGCAGGATGCGCTCCTGGCCGTCACCCGCCGTCTGCTTGATGGGTTCACCGGTCACGGGATCCGTCCAGATCCCGTAGGTTCCCGTCGTATACCCCGACTTGTCGGCTGCCGGCCTGACATACGCCTCGGACAGGGTCCGCGCCTCCTTGTGCACCGCGTCGTCGGTGTTGAGGTTGCGCGGCCACAGGTCGAACAGGTCCTTGTCGTAGTACTTCGGGGTTGCTCCGTACTCGTGCAGGTCGTAGATGGAGTCGGGCTTCCTGTCGCGCATGACGGCGGCCATGGCGCGGGCTTCCGCGGTCTGCAGGGCGATGTGGTCGCGGTTGATGTCGACGCCGTCGGAGTTGCCGCGGGTGTTCGCTGCGCGGCCGTCCGGGTTGGCGGTGGGAACGACGAGGAGCGTGGTGCGCGAAAGGAACGTGCGGGTCTTCTTGTCCTTCGCGTACGCCAGATCGCGGATGGTCGACAGACACGCGTCGCGGCCCGACGGCTCGTCGCCGTGCTGGCTGCAGATCAGCAACACCGTGTTCTTCGTGGGGCGTTCACCGATGCGGACCAACTGCACGGGCCGGTCCTGCTTCGTGGTGCCGATGCGGGACACCGAGACCCGGTCGCTCGCCCTGTCGACGGCGGCGAGGAACTCCTGCTCCTGGGGTTGACTGGTCCAGCGTGCGCCGTTGCTCTCCTCGAACCCGGTGCGTGGCGGGGACGGCTTCGCCTGCGCGGGCGCGGTCAGGAGCGGTGCGGCGAGCGCGGCGGTGACGCAGGCGAGCGCCACGGTGCGGACGCGGGGCGTGAGGCCGGTGCGGGCTCTCATGTAGTGCTGCCTCCTGGTACGGGGCGGAACGGACGCGGCGGGGCCACGCCGTCGAGACGGGACTCGTGGGGGGTGACGGTCTTGGCGGTACGGAACGCGTCGGCGCCGCCGACGAGCGGCACCTTCGCCGAGGTGCGGGCGAGGTCGATGGCGAGCGTCGGGGTGTCGGCGGGGGGATCGATGAGGTCCTTGTCGGTGCCCGCGACGATCAGCGCGAGGCGGTGGCCCTTCGGTACGACGTGGTCGCTCGCGGCCAGGTCGAGGGTGATGGTGTGCTTCTTGCCCGGCGTGAGGGGGCGGCCCTTGTGGTCGTCGGCCCAGTTGCCGAGGTCGGCCCAGCCGCGGCTGAAGATCGTGAAATCGACGTCGGCGGTCTTCGTCTCCGTCTCCTTGAAGCAGGAGCTGTCACCGCTGGTGCTCGGGCCCCAGCAGGTGCGTTCCGGGAGGGTGGTGATGCCCTCGCCGGAGCTCGCGTAGTCGCGGATGGTGGCGGGGCCGAGGTCGACCAGGACCGCGGAGAGGTGGGCGGTGCGGGTCGTCGGGGTGGCGGTGACGGTCACCTCGGAGGAGCCGGACAGGCGCAGGTCGCGGCCCAGCGGCTTGCTGACGAACCCGGCCTTCGAGGGGGTGGAGGTGTCGATCTGCGCGGCCCAGTCGGTCTCGCTCAGCTTCGGGTCGTCGGTGAAGGTCTCGCTGCCGGTGCCGTGGCGGGTGCCGAGGGTGCCGACGCCGGGTGAAGTCCCCTTTCCGGGGCGGAGCTTGACCGTGTCCGTGCCGCGCGGGGGCCAGACGCGGTCGGTGGTCCACCGGTCGGGCGCGCGCTCGATGTCGGCCATGGGCTCGCGGTCGATGCCGTTGTCGTGGCCGAGGAGTTCGTGGTCGAACCACCGGTGCAGGGTGCGCACCCACGCGCCACGGCGGAAGTCGAAGGGATCGACGTGTCCGGTCTGGCTGAGCCACACCTTGCGGTCGACGCCCGCGTCGGCGAGCGCGTCCCACCACTGGCCGAAGTGCTTCATCCGGACGTTCAGGTCCTGCATGCCGTGCACGGCGAAGACGCTGGCCCGCACCTTGTCCGCGTCCGGGACGTGGTCGCGTTCGCTCCACAGCCGGGTCCAGTCGCCGGTGCGGGGCGCCTCGTCGATCAGCCGCTGCTGTACGGCGCCGCAGCGGGCCCGCGCCTCGGGGCTCTCCACGTTGTCCGACAGCCACTCGGGGCCGCTGGCGTAGAGCGGGGCCCCCTTGGCGAAGTAGTAGTCGTACCAGGAGGAGATCGCGCCGATCGGCACGATGGTCTTGAGACCTCGCACTCCAGTGGCGGCCACGCCCTGCGCGACGGTGCCGTCGTAGCTCTTGCCGATCATTCCGGTGGCGCCCGTCGTCCAGGTCGCCTTGGTGCTCTTGCCGCCGGTGCGGGTGGTGTAGCCGCGGGCCCGGCCGTTCAGCCAGTCGACGACGGCCTTGGCGGACTGGACGTCGGAGCGGCCGCCGACATCCACGCAGCCGTCGGAGCGGTTCGTTCCCGCGAGGTCCACGGCGACGAATCCGTAGCCGCGGGGGACGAAGTAGTTGTCGTAGTAGAGCGGGAACTGGACGGGGTCGCCGTTCGCGTCGTACGTCTTCTTCTGGCTCTCGTTGCCGCGCCCGCAACAGGAGTAGTACGGGCTCGCGTCCATGATCACCGGTATCTTCCGGCCCCGCGCGGCCGGTTCGCGGGGCCGGACGATGTCGACGGCGACACGGTCGGACTTCCCGTCACCGTCCCCGTCGATCCTCGTGTCGACCCAGACGGATTCACGGATCGCGCTCGCGTACGAGTAGACGGGCTTGCTCTCGCGTGGGGCGCTCGGCGCCCCCTGTGCGGGACCCGGGGCCACGAGCGTGGCCAACAGGGCGGCGAGGGCCGCCGTCAGCAGTGCTCTCCAGATCAAGCGCGTGCGACGCGCACGTATCGGCATGGCGCGGAAGGTACACCGGTCAACTCCCGCGCGACAGGGGGCGGTACGCGCCGATGACAGCCTCGTGGGGCGTTTTGGCACATGTCGGCCGAATGGCGATCGTGTGACAGCAGCGACCATGGACATGACGCGTGGCCACGGGGCTCAATAAGGTCGGACGCATCTTCGGACGCACCTACTGAAGTGGCCCTACGACTTGTACGACTTGGAGCTCTTGTGCACCGCAGACTCATCGCGCCGGGCGCGCTCGCGGCCTCTCTCCTGCTGGCGATCCCGGCATCGGCCGCTGACTTCACCCCCGGCGCCCCGGGTATCGGCGATCCCTACTACCCGGCGAGCGGCAACGGCGGCTACGACGTGTCGCACTACGACCTGCGGCTGAAGTACCAGCCGAAGACCGACCTGCTCGAAGGCACGGCGACCATCAACGCCACCACGACGCAGGATCTCTCCCGCTTCAACCTCGACCTCGGCCTCAAGGTCAGCGAGGTGCGCGTCAACGGCAAGAAGGCCGCTTTCAAGAAGTCCGGCGAGCAGGAGCTGGAGATCACTCCGGCGGCAGGCCTGCCCAAGGGCACGCCGATCACCGTCGTCGTCCGTTACGCGGGCAAGCCGTCCGAAGTGAAGATCAACGGCTATACGGCGTGGGCGCGTACGCCGGACGGTGGCGTGGCGGCGCAGGAGCCCGAGTCGGCCGCCTGGTGGTATCCGTCGAACGATCACCCGCTCGACAAGGCGACGTACGACGTCTCGGTCTCCGTGCCGGACGGCTCGCAGGCCATCTCCAACGGCGTGCTGCAGTCGCAGAGTTCGAAGCTCGGCTGGACGCGCTTCAACTGGCGCTCGAACAAGCCGCAGGCCAGTTATCTGACGACGCTCGCCGTCGGCAAGTTCGACATCACGACGGACAAGACCGCGGACGGCCTGCCCGTCCTGAACGCCTACAGCAAGGACCTCGGTGACAACGCGGGGGCCGCGCGGGCGAGCATCGAGCGCTCCACCGAGGTCGCGGAGTGGCTGGAGACGGTCTTCGGCAAGTACCCCTTCAACGCGCTCGGCGGATACGTGCCGAACGTGACGAGCGGCTTCGCCCTGGAGACGCAGACACGGCCGTTCTACAGCCCGAAGCAGTTCGCGAACGGGTCGAACGTGTCCGTCGTGGTCCACGAGCTGGCCCACCAGTGGTACGGCGACAGCGTGTCCGTCGACGGCTGGAAGGACATCTGGATCAACGAGGGCTTCGCGCGGTACAGCCAGTGGCTGTGGTCGGAGAAGGAGGGTGAGGGCACGGCGCAGGAGCTGGCCGACCACGTGTACGCCCAGCACCCCGCCGACGACCCGTTCTGGAAGGTCAAGCCGGGTGACCCGGGTCCGGAGAACCAGTTCGACATCGCTGTGTACGACCGTGGGGCGCTGGCCCTGCAGGCGCTGCGCAACGAGATCGGCGAGAAGTCCTTCTCAGCGATTTTGAAGGGGTGGCCGAAGGAGCACGCGTACGGGAACGCGAAGGTGAGTGACTTCGTGAAGTACGCGGAGAAGGTCTCCGGCAAGCCGCTGGCCTCGCTGTTCGACGCGTGGCTGTTCCAGCCGTCGCGACCGGATGCGCCGGCCGCCCGGAGCGCGGGGATCGCTCGGTCATCGGCGGTTCCGGCTGCCGCGCCGAAGTCGTGGAAGTCGATCGCTGCGACGAATGGTGTGCACGGGCACGGGCACGGCCGCGGTCACTGATGCTGAACCGCCGCTTCGCGGCGGATGTCTCCCGCCCACCCACCCGATCACCCGGCAGTGAGTTGCTGGGAAGTGCGGGTGGGTGGGGGATCAGCCCCGGTCGAGCGACTTCCGGTTGGCGCGGGCTCTGCGGGCCAGGGGGAGGTACCGCAGGCGTTCCGGGAGCCGCGGGGCCACCGTTCGCACGACTCGGCCGAAGCGACGCAGCCGCCGTTCCTGGGCGGCGGTCCACGGCAGGCCGATGGCCGACCGCGCGTCCGGCGGCATCAGGCCGATCGTGATGAAGCGGCGGAAGCGGGCCAGGGGCGGCAGGAGCAGCGGCCAGAGCGCGCGCAGCGCCACCCGCAGCGGGTAGGGGCCGCGATCCGGCGGCGGGAGCGGGCGGTCCGTGGCGACGAGGTCGCGGACCACCTCGGTCTCCTCCAGCTCATCGGCGAGGACCTTCGCGTAGTACGGCCAGAACTCCTCGAGCGTCTGCGGCATGTCCCGGTCATGGATGCCGAGGATGCGGCCGACCTGGAGCCACTCCGCGTACAGCTGTCGCTCCTGCGCCTCGGTGAAGGCGCGGCTCAGGTATTTCTGGGCGTGCCGGTAGACGGGGAAGCCGGTGGCGTGGACCCACGCGTAGTAGGCGGGCGTGAGCGCGTGGTAGTCGCGGCCGTGCGCGTCCGTGCCCCGTATTCCCTTGTGCAATGCGCGCAGCCTGCGCCCTTCCTCGGCCGCGCTCCCCCCGCCGTAGACCCAGGTCTGCAGCGACCGCAGCGACCGCTCACCGCGCCCCCAGGGGTCGGTGCGGAAGACGGAGTACAGATCGACGCCGGCGCCCACCGCGGGGTGCGCGACCTGCATCGTCAGCGCGGCGGGCAGGGCGAGCAGGGCGCGGACGTCGCCCGCGATGTCCCACAGGATCCCGCCGGGCGGAGGCGGCTCGGGAGCCTGGCGGCGGTCTGGCATCACACGGCTCCCATCGGTCGGCGGGCCCGCCGGTCGGTGCCCGGTATGTGTGTTCCAGTATGCGACTGCCGAGGTCACGGCGTTCGGCCGGAGTCAGCGGAGCAGGGTGAGTTGGGACCGGAGCGCTGCATCACGGCGCCACGGACATCGCGCACCCGGTCGTACGCGGCCGGGGTGCCGCCGGCGTGTGGGCGGGCCTCGGCTGGTCGGGCCGTCGAGCGCGGCTGCTCGGGTGGAAGCGGTCGCTCGCCGAGCCGCTCTCGGTGACGGTGCAGCGGTTCACGCCCTACGCGGACCTGACGTCCTTCGCGACGGCGAAGGAGAAGACGGCGCGGGCGGTGAAGCTCGGTCGCGGGCTGCACGCCCGGTTCTAGTTCTCCCGCGGAGCGTCTATCCACCGAAGATCTACCGAGCAAGGGGGACCAGGAAGCGGCGCGCGAAGTCCCGTACGTGGTCGTCCTCGTCGACCGCGAAACAACTCACCGCACAGGTCCGCCCTCGCGGGCGGCGGCGATCGGGGCTGCGCCGTCCGCCCGGGCCCGCTGCCGCACCTGCGCGGCCTCGCCGGTACGCGGCGCTGCCGGACGTGCCCCTCAGTCCCCGAAGTCGTACACCGTCACCGCGATGCCCCGCTCCACCAGACGCCGGGTGATCAGCGGCTCGACGCGGGACCACTTGCCGCCCGCGAGCCCGCAGCCGATGCGGGGCATGTGCACGGAGGCGTCCAGTTCGGCCGCCTTGTCGGCGAGTGTGCCGAGGGCGGTGTCGATCGCCTCGTACCGCACGGGGACGCCCTTGGAGCCGGTGCGCATGCCGTGCTGGCCGATCATGTTGGCCACCCGTATGTACGGGCTGACCTCGACGAACTGGACGGCTCCCAGACCGAAGTCGTTCTTGGCGCGCTCGCGGTGCCACCGGCGGTACGCCGCCTCCGGCTCGGGCCAGCGGCGGGAGAGCGCGACGACGAAGCCCTTGCCCCAGCCCCCGAGGTCGTTGCAGACGTGGGCGATCAGCTTGACGCCCTTGCCCAACGGCGCGGTGGCGTCACCTCGGATGTAAGTGATCTCCGACATGACGCCACCGTAGGCGCTGCCACTGACAGTGGCTGTTGAGCTGCTGTTTCGTGCGGTTACTTGGTGAGGCTCGCCGCCTCGTGGTCCACCCGGCGGCGGATTCCGTACCAGCCGGCGACCAGGGCCGCCGCGATGATCGGGATGAGGTAGAGCGTCTTGCGGCCGATCTCCGGGTCCTTCCACATCAGGACGAGCACGGAGAGCAGGAAGACGATCGTGACGATCTCCGTGACCGGGCTCCAGGGGAGCCGGAAGCCGGGCCTGGTGATCAGGCCCTCCTTGGCGCGGCGGACGAACGCCAGGTGGCAGACCATGATGATCACCCATGTGCTGATGATGCCGAGGGACGCCACGTTCAGGACGATCTCGAAGGCCTGGCTCGGCATGAGGAAGTTCAGGCCGACGCCGAGCACGCACACCGCGGAGGTGAGCAGGATGCCGCCGTAGGGAACCTGGCTCTTGTTCATCCGCGCCGTGAACTTCGGCGCCGATCCCGCCATCGCCATCGACCGCAGGATGCGGCCCGTGGAGTACAGGCCCGAGTTCAGCGACGACAGCGCCGCCGTGAGGACGACCAGGTTCATCACGTCACCGGCCGCGGGGACGCCGATCTTGGACAGGACCGTCACGAACGGGCTCTGGTCCGCCGAGTACACCGACCCCGGGAGCAGCAGCGCGAGCAGGACGACCGAGCCGACGTAGAAGAGGCCCACGCGCCACATGATCGAGTTCACCGCGCGCGGGACGACCTTGTGCGGCTCGGCGGTCTCGCCCGCCGCGACACCGACCAGCTCGAGCGACGCGTACGCGAAGACGACGCCCTGCATGACGATCACGACCGGCATGATGCCGTTCGGCAGGAAGCCGCCGTTGTCGGTGATGACACTCAGGCCTGGTGTCTGCCCGCCCACGTCCTGCTGGGTGACCAGCAGGAAGATGCCGATCAGCATGAAGGCGACCAGGGCCGCGACCTTGACGATCGCGAACCAGAACTCCATCTCGCCGAAGTACTTCACCGAGATCATGTTGATCACGAGGACGACGGCGAGGGCGATCAGCGCGAGCACCCACTGCGGGATGTCGGTGAAGAAGCTCCAGTAGTGCGTGTAGAGCGCGATGGCGGTGATGTCGGCGATGCCGGTGGTCGACCAGTTGACGAAGTACATCCAGCCGGCGACGTAGGCGCCCTTCTCGCCGAGGAACTCACGCGCGTAACTGACGAACGAACCCGACGAGGGCCGGTAGATGACCATCTCGCCGAGGGCGCGCACGACGAAGAAGGCGAAGATGCCGCACACGAGGTACGCGACGGCGAGCGCGGGGCCCGCGGAGTGCAGGCGGCCGCCCGCACCGAGAAAGAGTCCAGTTCCGATCGCACCACCGATGGCGATCATGTTGACGTGACGGGCCTTGAGGTCCTTGCTGTAACCGGCGTCGCCCGCATCCGCGGGGGCCTGGGACGCATCTGTGCGGGATGCGTCCGCAGCGGCCGTGTCTACGGCTTCCTTGCTCACGTGGGGGGTCTACTCTCTGGTGCCCGGAAAACTCCGGTGTCCGGATGTGCTCCGGCCCACGGCACCCCTGACGTGTACGTGGACCGACGCGACACCTTCCCTCAGAGATCCCCCGACATGCGGTGGCGCACGTCACATAGCGGGACTTCTCACATGGTGAGCAGGGGGTGTACAGCTGTTGATCACTGGGTGTACAGGCTGTTGATGGCGTCCCCGCACTTCTCCCTGATGACCCTGCGGCGCAGCTTCAGGGACGGCGTCAGCTCCCCCGTGTCGGGGCCCCACTCCTCCCCGAGGAGCCGGTAGCGCTTGACCTGCTCGGTGCGGTTGAGGCGCGCGTTGGCCGCGTCGACGGCCCGCGCGACTTCCTCCTGTACGGCCTCGCTCGCCATCAGGTCTCCCGTGATCCCCTGGGCGGCGGCCCAGACGGGAGCCAGCTCGGCGTCCAGGACGAGCAGCGCCACCAGGTAGGAGCGGCCGTCGCCGTGGACCAGGGCCTGGCCGATGAGGGGGTGCTCCTTGAGGGTGTTCTCGACGAGCGCGGGCGAGACGTTCTTGCCCGTCGAGGTCACGATCAGTTCCTTCTTGCGGTCGGTGAGCCAGAGGAAGCCGTCCTCGTCGATCCGCCCGACGTCGCCGGTGGCGAACCAGCCGTCCGCGTCGAGGGCCGACTCGACGCCGCCGTCCGGCAGCAGATAGCCGTCGAACACCGTCGCGCCGCGCACCAGGATCTCGCCGTCGCCGGTGGTGCGGATCTCCAGGCCGTCCAGGGGCTTGCCCACCGAGCCGAGCCGGAAGTCGGCCGGGGTGTTGATCGTGACGACCCCGGTCGTCTCCGTGAGCCCCCACGCGTCCATGATCACGATGTCGAAGCCCGCCCAGAAGCGCACGACGTCCAGGGGCATCGACGCCGCCGCGCTCGCGGTCCACACCAGGCGGTCGAACCCGGCCAGGGAGAGCAGCGGGCCGAGGATCTTCTCCTTGGCCTCGCGGTACGCCGTCTCCACGTCGGGCGGCGGTGTCTCGCCGCGCTCGACGTACTCCACGCGCGCGCGTGTCGTCTCGTTCGCCGCCTCGATCGACGCCCGCTGCTCCTCCGGCAGACCGGCGAGCACGGCCTTCACGGACGCGGTCAGCTTCTCCCACACGCGCGGGACCCCGAAGAACTGCGCGGGGCGCAGCTCGCGCGCGGTCGCGGCGACGGCGGTCGGGTCGGCACATAGGTGTACGTGTGAGGCACGGAAGACAGGGAGGTAGATGCCCAGCATGCGCTCGGCGACGTGCGCGAAGGGGAGATAGCTGATGTGCTCCACGAAGTCGGGGAGCTCGACGACGGCGTCCAGGGCGACGCCGTTGAGGACGACGTTGCGGTGCGTGATGCGCACACCCTTCGGGTCGCCGGTGGTGCCCGAGGTGTAGACGACGGTGAGCGGATCGTCGGCCTGTGACTCGCGCCAGCCCTTCTCGAAGGCATCCGGGTCGAACAGCCGGCCGCCGGTGGCGTGCAGGGAGCCGTACGTGCGGTGCGGGCCGGCCTCGGCCGCCTCGACGACCACCAGGCGCTCGATCGGCGCGTCGGGGTCCGTCAGGAGCGGCTCCCAGCGTGCCAGCTCGCGGGCGCCCTCGACGATCGCGAACCGGGCACGGCTGTGCCGGGCGATGTGCGCGATCTGCTCGGGGGCCGACGTGCCGTACACGGTGATAGGAATGGCGCCGATGTGCACGAGCGCGAGGTCGCTCAGCCAGTGTTCGGGGCGGTTGCCCATCATCATCAGGACGTGCTCGCCGCGCCGTACGCCGAGCGCCGTGTACCCGGCGGCGAGGACGGCGACCTTGCGGCGTGCTTCACGCCAGGTCAGTGTCGACCATTCCCCTTCGGGGGTGGCGCGCCAGGAGAGTGCGGGGCGGTCGCCGTGGTCCTCGGCGTTGCGGAGCAGCAGGGCGGGGAGGGTGATGTCGGCGGGTTCCCCGGGGAGTCGCAGGATCGTGGTCATGACCGCCTCCTGGCGTCATCGACGAAGCAAGTGACTGGCCCGGACGCTTTCACAACAGTGGTGAGACAGCAATACTGTTGCACCTGATCGGTGCACAACTGACGGTGCGCTGCTGTGGGTGCTCACCTACTGGTGCACACCTACTGGTGCACAGCTGTCGGTGCTCAACTGGGGAGGCGATGCGCTGCCATGACGATGACGACGGCTTCGGACACGGACGAGCCGACGCTCACGGTCGACGAACTGGCCGCGCGCGCGGGCGTCACCGTCCGCACGATCCGCTTCTACAGCACCAAGGGCCTGCTGCCACCCCCGGTGATCGGCCCGCGCCGGGTCGGCCACTACGGCCAGGAGCATCTGTCCCGGCTCGGGCTCATCGAGGAGTTGCAGCACCAGGGCATGACCCTGGCCGCGATCGAGCGGTACCTGGAACAGCTGCCGCCCGATCTGAGCGCCCACGACCTCGCCATCCACCGCGCGGTGGTGGCTTCTTGGGCCCCCGACTCGGCCGAGGACACCGACCACGCGGAGCTGGAACGCAGAGCGGGCCGTTCGCTGACCCCCGCCGACCTGGACCGTCTTTCGGCGATGGGCGTCGTCGCGCCGACGGAGCCCCAGGGGTCGTACCGCGTGGACCCGGGGCTGCTGCGCCTCGGGGTGGAACTGCTCGACGTGCCCATCGCGCACGAGACGATCCTGGCGGCGCGCACGGTCCTGATGGAGCACACGCGCTCGGCCGCCGTCGAGCTCTCCCGGCTCTTCCGCGACGAGGTGTGGGGCCCCTACCGCGACCGCGAGTCGGACCCCGAACACGTGGCCGCGATGCGCTCCTTGTCGGCCCATATGCAGCCGATGGTGGTGCAGGCCCTGGTGACGGCGTTCCAGCGCTCCCTCAAGGAGGAGCTGCGGGAGTGGCTCGACGAAGGCTGAGCCACTCCCACCCTCCTGCTGTCAGGCGTCGCTGAACTTCTCGCCCTTGTCCGCCTTCTCGACGAGCAGCGCGGGTGGCGTGAACCGCTCCCCGTAGCGGTCGGCCAACTCACGCGCGCGTGCCACGAATCCGGGTAGGCCGCCCTCGTAGCCGTTGATGTACTGGAGCACACCGCCCGTCCAGCCGGGGAAGCCGATGCCGAAGATGGAGCCGATGTTGGCGTCCGCGACGGACGTCAGGACGCCCTCCTCCACCAGGCGCACGGTGTCGAGCGACTCGGAGAAGAGCATCCGCTCCTGCATGTCCTGGAACGGGATCTCCGTGCCCGGCTTGGTGAAGTGCTCGCGCAGGCCCGGCCAGAGCCCGGCGCGCTTGCCGTCCACGTAGTCGTAGAAGCCCGCTCCCCCGCTCCTGCCGGGACGCTCGAACTCGTCGACCATGCGGTCGATGACGGAGTCCGACGGGTGCCCGGCCCAGGTGCCGCCCGCCTCCTCGACGGCGCGCTTGGTCTCGTTACGGATCTTGCGGGGCAGGGTGAGGGTCAGCTCGTCCATCAGGGACAGGACCTTCGCCGGGTAACCGGCCTGGGCCGCCGCCTGCTCGATCGACGCGGGCTCGATGCCCTCGCCGACCATCGCGACGCCTTCGTTGATGAAGTGCCCGATGACGCGCGAGGTGAAGAAACCACGCGAGTCGTTGACGACGATCGGCGTCTTGCTGATCTGGCGTACGAGGTCGAAGGCGCGCGCGAGCGCCTCGTCCCCGGTCCGCTCGCCCTTGATGATCTCGACGAGCGGCATCTTGTCGACGGGCGAGAAGAAGTGCAGGCCGATGAAGTCGACGGGCCGCGTGACGCCCTCGGCGAGCTGGGTGATCGGCAGCGTCGAGGTGTTGGAGCACAGCAGCGCGTCCGGCTCGATGATCTCCTGGATCTCCTGGAACACCTTGTGCTTGAGCGAGGTGTCCTCGAAGACCGCCTCGATCACGGCGTCGCAGCCCGCGAGGTCCTGCGGGTCGGCGGTCGGCGTGATGCGGGCGAGCAGTGCGTCGGCCTTCTCCTGGGTCGTACGCCCGCGCTGAACCGCCTTGGCGCACAGCTTCTCGGAGTAGGCCTTGCCCTTGGCGGCGGCCTCGGCGGAGACGTCCTTGAGGACGACCTCGATGCCCGCGCGGGCGCACGAGTAGGCGATGCCCGCGCCCATCATCCCGGCGCCGAGCACGGCGGCCTTGCGGACCTGGCGCGGCTCGATGCCCTTGGGGCGGTTGGCGCCGGAGTTGACGGCCTGGAGGTCGAAGAAGAACGCCTGGATCATGTTCTTGGCGGTCTGGCCCGTGACCAGCTCGGTGAAGTACCGGGCCTCGATGGTCAGCGCGGTCTCGAAGTCGACCTGCGAGCCCTCGACGGCCGCGGCGAGGATGTTGCGCGGGGCCGGGTAGGGGGCGCCGTTGATCTGCTTCTTGAGGTTGGCCGGGAAGGCGGGCAGGTTCGCCGCGAACTTCGGGTTGGCCGGGGTGCCGCCGGGGATGCGGTAGCCCGGCTTGTCCCAGGGCTGCGCCGACTCGGGGTTGGCGTCGATGAAGGCGCGGGCCTTCTCGATCATCTCCTCGCGGGTGGCGGCCACTTCGTGGACGAGGCCGTTCTCCAGGGCGCGCTTCGGGTTGTACTGGGTGCCCTGGAGCAGCACCTTGAGCAGCGCGTCCGCGATGCCCATCAGGCGCACGGTACGGGTCACGCCGCCGCCCGCCGGGAGCAGGCCGAGGGTGACCTCGGGCAGGCCGATCTTGGAGCCGGGCGCGTCCAGCGCGACGCGGTGGTGGCTGGCCAGGGCGATCTCGTAACCGCCGCCGAGGGCAGCGCCGTTGATCGCGGCGACGACCGGCTTGCCCAGGGTCTCGATGCGGCGCAGGGAGCTCTTGATGGCGACGCCCGCCTCGAACGCGTCCTGCGCGTTCTCGGGGCCCGCCTGCATCATGTCCTTGAGGTCACCGCCCGCGAAGAAGGTCTTCTTGGCGGAGGTGTAGATGATGCCGCGGATGGAGTCCTTCTCGGCCTCCGCGCGTTCGGCGATGGCCGCGATGGAGTCCTTGAACCCCTGGTTCATGGTGTTCGCGGACTGGTTGGGGTCGTCGAGCACGAGGGTGAGGATGCCGGTGGCGTCCATGTCCCAGCGGATGGTGGTGCTTTCGGTCATGGTCTTTTCTCCGTGAAGTCTGATGCGGGCCCTTGGCGGGGGCGGGGTCTGGGGAGGATGGCTGCTCCTCGACGCCGACTGCGGGTCCTGGTGGGTTGCTCGCGCAGTTCCCCGCGCCCCTGAAGGCGTGCGCTGCGCGCAGCCTTCCCCGATGAGATGCCGCACGAAGTGGGCATCTCAGGGGCGCGGGGAACTGCGCGACCAGCCCCCACCGGCGGTCAGTCGGCGAGGAGGGGCAGCCCCGCGGCGCTTAGCCGGAGATCCGCTCCACGATCGTGGCGATCCCCATGCCACCGCCCACGCACAGCGTGGCCAAGCCGTACCGCAGGTCACGCCGCTCCAGCTCGTCCACCAGCGTGCCCAGGATCATCGCCCCGGTCGCGCCCAAGGGATGCCCCAACGCAATCGCGCCGCCGTTGACGTTGACCTTGTCCAGGGACAGGCCCATGTCCTTGACGAAGCGAAGCACGACCGCCGCGAAGGCCTCGTTGATCTCGACGAGGTCGATGTCGTCGATGGTCAGACCGGCCTTGGCGAGCGCCTTGCGCGCGGCGGGCGCGGGACCGGTGAGCATGATGGTCGGCTCGGAGCCGGAGACGGCCGCGGAGACGATCCGGGCACGCGGCGCGAGACCGTACCGCTCGCCGACCTCCTTCGTGCCGATGGCCACCAGCGCCGCGCCGTCCACGATGCCGGAGGAGTTGCCCGCGTGGTGGACGTGGTCGATCTTCTCGATCCAGTGGTACTTCTGCAGCGCCACGGCGTCGAAGCCGCCGAGGTCGCCGATGTCCTTGAAGGACGGCTTCAGCTTGGCGAGCGAGTCGGCGGTGGTGCCGGGGCGCATGTACTCGTCGTGGTCCAGTACGGTCAGGCCGCTGCGGTCCTTCACCGGCACGACGGACTTCTCGAAGCGGTTGTCCTTCCAGGCGGCCGCGGCGCGCTCCTGGGACAGGGCGGCGTACTCGTCGACGTCACGCCGCGAGTAGCCCTCCACCGTGGCGATCAGGTCGGCGCCGATGCCCTGCGGCACGAAACCCGTCTCGTAGTTGGTCATCGGGTCGGCGAACCATGCGCCGCCGTCCGAGGCCATCGGGACGCGCGACATCGACTCGACGCCGCCCGCGAGGACGAGGTCCTCCCAGCCCGAACGCACCTTCATCGCGGCCATGTTGACCGCCTCCAGGCCCGAGGCGCAGAAGCGGTTCTCCTGCACGCCCGCGACCGTGTCGGGGAGACCGGCGGCGATGGCCGCGATGCGCGCGATGTCGGATCCCTGGTCGCCGACGGGGCCCACGACGCCGAGGACGATGTCGTCGACGGCGGCCGGGTCCAGGTCGGGGAACCGGGCACGGATCTCGTGGATCAGGCCGACGACGAGGTCGATCGGCTTGGTGCCGTGCAGGGCGCCATTGGCCTTGCCGCGTCCGCGCGGGGTGCGGATCGCGTCGTATACGTACGCTTCGGTGGTCAAGACAGCAGCCTTTCGCATAAGAACTTTGAAGATTTCGACGATGAGGGTCGGTCGGACTCAGGCGAGCAGGGAGCGGCCGATGATCTCCTTCATGATCTCGGTCGTGCCTCCGTAGATCGTCTGGATGCGGCCGTCGGTGAAGGCCTTGGCGACGCGGTACTCGGTCATGTAGCCGTATCCGCCGTGCAGTTGCAGGCAGCGGTCGGCGACGCGCTTCTGGAGCTCGGTGGCCCACCACTTGGCCATGGAGGCGTGCACGGCGTCGAGTTCGCCGTTCGAGTGATCGACGATGCAGCGGTCGAGGAAGGTGCGGGTGACCGCGCACTCGGTGGCCATCTCGGCGATCTCGAAGCGGATGTGCTGGAGCTTGGAGAGCGGGCGTCCGAAGGCCTCGCGCTCCTTGACGTACGTCGTGGTGATGTCCAGGAGGTGCTCGGCGGCGGCGATCCCCGCGACGGCGATGCCCATGCGCTCCTGCGCGAGGTTCGTCATCAGGTGGATGAAGGCGCCGTCGAGCTCGCCGAGGAGGTTCTCCTTCGGAACGCGTACGTCGTTGAAGAACAGCTCGGCGGTGTCCTGGGACTTCTGGCCGATCTTGTCGAGGTTGCGGCCCCGCTCGAAGCCGTCCGTGCCGCGTTCGACGACCAGGAGGGACAGGCCCTTCGCGCCGCCCTCCGCCGACGTCTTGGCGACGACGATGACGAGGTCGGCGAGGATGCCGTTCGAGATGAACGTCTTGGAGCCGTTGAGCAGCCAGTGGTCGCCCTGGTCGGTGGCAGTGGTGCGAATGCCCTGGAGGTCGGAGCCGGCCCCCGGTTCGGTCATCGCGATGGCCGTGATGATCTCGCCGGAGCAGAAGCCGGGCAGCCAGCGCCGCTTCTGGTCCTCGGTGGCCAGCGAGGTCAGGTAGGGGCCGATGATGTCGTTGTGCAGGCCGAGCGCGAGCCCGGACGCGCCTGCGCGGGTGAACTCCTCGGCGAGGACGGCGCTGTAGCGGAAGTCGGTGTTGCCGCCGCCCCCGTACTCCTCGGGCACGGCGAGCCCGAGCAGCCCCTGCTTGCCCGCCGCTCGCCAGGCGTCACGGCTGACGATGCCGTCCTTCTCCCACTCCTCGTAGTGGGGCAGCACCTCCTTGGCCAGGAAGGTGCGGACGGTCTCGCGGAACGCCTCGTGTTCGGCGGTAAAGATCTGTCGCTTCACGTTCGGCCTCCTACAGCCCTAGAGCCAGCCCTTGACGGTTTCGATCGACTTGGCCGGCTCGGGGCCGACGGGAATGACGTTGAGCATGGTGACGCCCGCCTCGCGGAAGGCCTCGACACGCTCGCGGACGTAGCTCTCGGGCCCGCACAGCGACATGAGCTCGCAGAACTCGTCCGGGACGGCGGCCTCGGCTTCCTTCTTCTTGCCGGAGAGGTACAGCTCCTGGATGAGCTTCGCTTCCTTCTCGTAGCCGTACGCGACCGCGAGGTCGTTGTAGAAGTTCTTCCCCGGGGCGCCCATGCCGCCTACGTAGAGGGCGATCTGGGGTCGGGCCAGATCCCGTACGGCGGCCGCGTCGTCACCGATGGCGAGCAGTCCGCCCGCGACCGTCTGCAACGGTCCGAGCGCCGGATCGCGCTTCTCCTTGCCCTCGGCGAGCGGAGCGCCCCACACCTGGTGGGCCTTTTCCGGAATGAAGAGGGTGGGCAGCCAGCCGTCGGCGATCTCCGCGGTCATCCGGACGTTGGCGGGGCCCAGGGAGGCGACGTACAGCGGCACTTCGGAGCGGACCGGTTTGGTGAGGATCTTGAGCGGCTTGCCCAGCTTGCCGCCCTTCTCCGCGGGCAGCGGCATGTCCGTGATGCCGTGGTGGTCGATGACCTCACGGCGCAGGATGCGGCGGGTCAGCTCGATGGCCTCGCGGGTGCGGGCCAGCGGCTTGTCGTACGGCTTTCCGTGCCAGCCCTCGACGACCTGCGGGCCCGATGCGCCGAGCCCGATGATCGCCCGGCCGCCGGAGATCGCGTCGAGCCCGGCCGCCGTCTGGGCGATGAGGGCGGGGGTGCGCGAGTAGACGTTCAGGATCGCGGCGCCGATCTTCATACGCTCGGTGCGCGCCGCGAGGTAGCCCATGATGGTGGGCGAGTCGAAGCCGTACGCCTCCGCCACCCAGACGGCGTCCAGACCGGCGGACTCCAGGGCCGCGACATCGTCGGCGGCCTGCCGCGGGTCGCCCGCGTAGGCGAGGGGTGCGGAGAGTTGCATCAGTCGTCTTCCTTTGCCGGAGAGTCGATCAGGGCCGGTACGTCCCAGTCGCGGGCCACGGCCTCGGTGTCCGCGCCCGGTTGGGCGGGGCCGGTCCGGATGTCCGTGGGCGTCGTGGAGAAGCGGGGCGCGGGGGCGGGCTGCGTGATGCCGCTGTGCTCGACGAAGGTGCCGCGGGCGGCGAGGTGGGGGTGTGCGGGGGCCTCGGACAGCGAGAGCACGGGCGCCACGCAGGCGTCGGAGCCCTCGAAGACGGCGGTCCACTCCTCGCGTGTCCGCTCCTTGAAGCGGGCGGCGACCGCCTCGCGCAGTTCGCCCCAACGTGCGAGGTCCTTGCGGGCGGGCGCCTGGTCCGCGAGGCCGAGCAGTGCGATGAACTCGTCGTAGAACTGCTGCTCGAGCGCGCCGACGGCCATGTAACCCCCGTCGGCGGTCTCGTAGTTGCCGTAGAACGGGCAGCCGCCGTCCAGGAGGTTGGCGCCGCGCCGGTCCTGCCAGCCGCCGGCCGCGAGCATGCCGTGGATCATCGACGTGAGGTGCGCGGTGCCGTCGACGATCGCGGCGTCCACGACCTGCCCGGCTCCGGTCGCGCGAGCGTGGTGCAGGGCCGCGAGGATGCCGACGACGAGGTAGAGCGAGCCGCCCGCGTAGTCGCCGACGAGGTTCGCGGGGACGGTGGGCGGCTCACCAGGGTTGCCGATCATGCCGAGGGTGCCGGTGATCGCGATGTACGCGATGTCGTGCCCGGCGCGCTGGGCGAGCGGGCCCTCCTGGCCCCAGCCGGTCATCCGTCCGTAGACGAGCTCCGGGTTGCGGGCGTGGCAGGCGTCAGGACCGACCCCGAGGCGCTCGGCGACGCCGGGGCGGTAGCCCTCGATGAGGATGTCGGCGCGGTCGGCCAGGTCGAGGACGCGGTCGGCTCCGCCGGCCGCCTTGAGGTCGACGATCACGGAGCGTTTGTTGCGGTTGGTGACGTCGTACTCGGGGTTGATCGCCAGGCCGCCGCCGCCCGGCCGGTCGACGCGAACGACGTCGGCGCCGAGGTCGGCGAGGAGCATCGCGGCGAACGGGCCGGGGCCGATGCCCGCCAGCTCGACCACGCGCACCCCTGCGAGCGGTCCGTGAACGCCTCTGTCCGGAACTGCCATTGAGCCCCCAGCGCTATGGCACAGCTATGACACAACTGATGTAACACCAGTGATGCTAAGAACGTGTTCCACTCCGCACAAGACCCTAGCAAGCAAGCGCTTAGACAAATTGAGGTGTGTGCGTCACCTGGCGCGGGCGTCCAGTTCCGCGATCAGCCTCTTCGTGGCGATCGTGCGGTAGCTCTCCTCGACCCAGTCGCAGAGCAGGTCGGCGCCCGGTGCGCCCTTCTCCTCCAGGGGGACGCTCACCCAGCCCGCCTTGCCCAGGCCGTACCCGGCGGGCTCGGCGCCCGGCGCCGTGAGGGCATGGGCGTGCACCGCCTCGTCCGTGAGCTTGACGGTGATGCCGAGGGGGTAACTGCCGTCGACCGTCCCGAGGAAGACGAACACCTTCTTGTTGACCTTGGCGACGGTCTCGCCCCACGGGAAGTCCTCGGTCGCGCCCGGCATACCGAGCGCGAACTCGCGCACCCGCTCCCACTTCTTCAGGGCACTCTTCGGGACAGCCATGGGGTACCTCCTGGTAACCGCTCCACACCCTCACGCTAGCCTCGGCCACCGACATCGGCGCGGGGTGCACGGAAGAGAGGTGCCATGACCAGTCAGAACGGCAACGGCAACGGCAAGGAGCGGGCGGCGGGCCGCGCGTACGACATCGTGCTCTTCGGGGCGACGGGTTTCGTCGGTGTGCTCACCGCCGAGTACCTCGCGGCGCATGCCCCCGAAGGGCTGCGCTGGGCGATCGCGGGGCGTGACACCGGGAAGCTGGAGCGGCTGCGGGAGCGGCTCGCCGACGCCCACCCGGCGTGCGCGGAACTCCCCCTCGTCCGAGCGGACGTGGCGGATCCGGCGTCCCTGCGGGACATGGCGGGCCACGCGCGCGTGGTGGCCACGACCGTCGGGCCCTATCTCGAGTACGGGCAGGAACTCGTCGCCGCGTGCGCCGAGGCGGGCACGGACTACGTGGACCTCACCGGCGAGCCGGAGTTCGTCGATCTCATGTACGTGCGGCACGACGCCCGCGCACGCGAGACGGGCGCGCGCCTCGTGCACTCCTGCGGCTTCGACTCGGTCCCGCACGACCTGGGCGCGCACTTCACCGTGCGGCAGCTCCCGGAGGGCGTGCCGCTGCGCGTCGACGGCTTTGTGCGCACCAACGCGACGTTCTCCGGGGGTACGTTCGCCTCCGCGCTCGCCCAGTTCGCGCGCGGACCGCAGATGCTGTCCGCCGCGCGCGACCGGCGTCGGCACGAACCGCGCCTGGTGGACCGCAAGGCGTACGCGCCGCCGAGCGCGCCCCGGTACGCGGGCGAGGTCGGCGCCTGGGCCCTGCCGCTGCCGACGATCGACCCGCAGGTGGTGCAGCGCTCGGCGCGGGCGCTGGAACGCTACGGGCCCGACTTCCGCTACCGGCACTACGCGGCCGTGAAGACCCTGCCGTTCGCACTGGGCGGCGCCGCGGCCGTCGGCGGTCTGGTGGCCGCAGCCCAACTGCCGCCCGCACGGCGGTGGTTGTCGTCGCGCCTGCAGCCGGGCGAGGGGCCGAGCGAGCAGCGGCGCGCGGAGAGCTGGTTCTCCGTGCGGTTCGTCGGCGAGGGCGGCGGCAAGCGGGTGTTCACGGAGGTCTCGGGCGGCGATCCGGGGTACGACGAGACGGCGAAGATGCTGGCCGAGGCGGCGCTGTGCCTGGCCGTCGACGACGACCTGCCGGACGTGGCCGGGCAGGTGACCACCGCAGTGGCGATGGGCAACGCGCTGACGGCGCGGCTGACGGCGGCCGGGCTCAGCTTCCGGGTGGCGGCGACGCGCTAGAGCGGCGACGCGCTGGACGGTACCTGGGCGGTCGCGTCGCGCAGGGCCCGGCGGCACAGGGCGTCCGCGCGGCGCGTCGACTCCGGGAGGCGGTAGCGCGGCGTCAGCCGGAGCGTGTGGGCGCAGGCGTTGTCCAGGCCCACGCGGTGGCCGACGGAGACGAAGACCGGCTTGACGTCCTCGCGGGTGCGCAGGGCGCGGCCGATCTCCTCACCGCCGTCCAGGAGCGGGGCCGCGCTGCCCCGGGGCGCCTCCGGAGCCTCGTACGTGAACGTGAAGGGGTTCTTGGCCACGCCGATCGTGGGCAGGCCGGTGAGGACTCCGAGATGGCTCGCGAGGCCGAACCTGCGGGGGTGCGCGATGCCGTAGCCGTCGCAGACGACGAGGCCCGGGGCGGCTTCGAGCGCGCCCAGGGCGGCGAGGACGGTGGGGATCTCGCGGAAGGCGAGCAGGCCCGGCACGTACGGGAAGGCCACGCGGCCCACCGCGGTGGCCTCCTCGACGACGTCGAGCGTCGCGGCGTCCAGGACGACGACCGCGGCGGCGACGAGGTCGCGCTCGTCGTCGTAGGCGACGTCGACGCCCGTGACATGTCCCGTGTCCGGCTCGGGGCCCGCTTCGTCGAGTACGACCCGGGCGCGGAGGGCGTCCTGGACCGCGCGGGCGGTCGGCTCGTCGGTGGGCCAGTCGGCCGGGATGGGCGCGAGGGCGGCGGCGTGGGTCGTCATGGTGCGGTCAAGACTAGGCCTTCGGCCTTCCCCACCCCGCCCGCCCGGCGGTGCGCTACTTGGCCGCGAACTTCCAGATGAACGGCTCGCCGTCCTCCTCGGACCAGTGGATCTCCAGGTCCTTCGCGTCCTTGGGGACCAGGTAGGTCTCACACAGGACGTGGCTCTGGCCCTTCTTCCAGCCCTCGATGGACGAGGCGTCCTCGCAGCCCGGAGCGTCCTCGGCGGCGCCGATGACCAGGGTGCCGCGCTGACCGTCCGCCCACACCGTGGTGCCGTCGTTGGCGTCCGGGGACTCCGTGAGGGCCGCGCCGGACTTGTGCGTGTACTTCACGTAGGCGATGGCCGGGACCAGGCCCTTGGCCTCCTTGGGGTCCGACACCATCTTCTTGGTGTCGGCCTCCGTGCCGAGCTCCACCTTCTGCGCGGTGATCTCGTAGGTGACGGAGGCGTCGCCCTCCTTCACCTTGCCGGTGGCGCTCTCGCCGGTGCCGAGCTCGCCGCCCGACTCGGGCTTCGGCTTGGCCTTCGGCTCGTTCGCCCCGGCCTTCGGCTTGTCCGCCGAGTCCTTCTTGTCGTCGCCGCCACCGCAGGCGGTCAGCGCGAGGGCGAGCACGGCCACGGGAGCGGCAACGCGCAAAGCGGTCTTCCTGTACAGCAAAGTGAACTCCTGGCAGAAATGGACCGGCGCGCAGCACGAATTCACGCCATGGCGCGCCCGGTTGAGCGGTCAGCATAGGGGGTGATTACGCAAGTGGTCGAGGCGATTCCAGACCGTGCCCGCGACACGCGTTCACACTTGCTACGGATATGGGACGAAGCGAACACCCCGCCCCGGGCCCGCACATGGCGATGAGCGGCGGTAGCCTCACGATCATGTTCGTTCTCGAGTTGACCTACACCGCGCCCGTGACCGCCGTCGACAAGGAGCTGGAGGCCCACGTCGCCTGGCTCGACCAGCTGTACGCGCAGGGCGTGTTCATCGCCTCCGGGCGCAAGAACCCGCGCGACGGCGGCGTGATCCTGGCCGTGGCGGAGGACCGTGCGGCGATCGAGGAGATCGTGGCGAGCGACCCCTTCGTGCTCCAGGAGGTCTGCGAGTACCGCGTCACCGAGTTCATCGCCACGAAGACCGCCCCGGAACTCGCCGCCTACCGGCAGGTACTGCCCTAGTCCCGCTCCCAGCGCGCGATCCGGCCCTTCTCGCCGGACGCCCAGCAGGCCCGGTCCCGTGTGCAGTCCACGGTGTCGTACGACCCCGTGTCGACCGTCCGCCAGCTGCGCCCGCCGTCCGTCGTGACGTCCGTGCCGGTCGGCCCGACCGCGAGCGCGCCCCGGCGGCTCCCGGGCAGCCAGGCCACCCCGGAGCGGTAGGCGGGCGGCGGCTCGGCCGCCGCGGCCCAAGTGCGGCCCCCGTCGCCGGTGGTGGCCGCCGCCTTCGGGGACGGCTGGTCGGCGCGGTAGTCACCGCCGACCGCGATGCCGTGCGTACGGTCGCGGAAGGCGAGGCCGAAGACACCGCGCGCCGGATCGCCGGCCGGGATCGGGGCGTCCGTGGCCGTCCAGGTGCGGCCGCGGTCGGCGGAGTGCAGGACACGCGCGCGTGCCGCTCCCCCGGTGGCCAGCCACACGTCGCGGGAGCCGGAGCTCACCAGGCACTGGCCGCTCGCCGCGAAGCCCGCCTCGCCCTGCTGCGCGGCGGGCATGCCGTCGCTGGGCAGGACCTTCCAGGAGCGGCCGCCGTCGGCGGTGGACAGGATGCGGTACCTGCCGTCCACCGGGTCGCTCATCGCCAGGCCGTGGCGCCGGTCGAAGAACGTCATGCAGTCGTAGAAGGCCCTGGGGTCGGTGTTGCGGAAGGACTCCGTCCAGGTCGCCCCGCCGTCCGCGGTGCGAAAGACCCGCGAGGCCTCGCCCTCGCCGATGGCGAGCACCACGGCGCGGCGGCCGTCGAAGGCCTCGACGTCCCGGAACTCCAGCGCTCCGGCTCCGGGCGGTGAGACGTTCCGCCAGTGCCTGCCGCCGTCCGAGGTGCGCAGCACGGTGCCTTGCGCGCCGGCCACCCAGGCGGTGTTCCTGCTGACGGCGGCGAGACCGCGGAAGCGCGCGTCGGTGCCGCTGTCCTTGAGGTCCCAGCCGCCGCCCCGCTGCGAGGGACGCTCGGGCGCTGCCTCGGCCGGTCCAGGTGTAGCGAGCGCGGCCACCGCGAGAGCCGCCCCGCACAGTCCCACCGACACCGCTCGACCCACGGGCCGCGACCATCTCGTCTTCCCCAAGGACCTCATGGCGGCCGAAGCTACCACCGGAACACAGGATTCCTTCCGGGGTTTCTGTGAAGACAGTGAAGAGCACGCGGTGACCGAGGTCACTCGGTGTTCGCGTGCACGGATTCCGTCATTCCGACGTCTATCCAAGTGCCGACCCGAGTCGTCCAGCTGTAGTTGAGGGAGCAGGCGTTGTCCACCAGCATCGATCAAGCCGTAGAGGCCCGCCTCGTCGCCGCCGCACCGCGGATGTCGACCATTCCCGCCTCCCTGCACTACGACCAGGGCGATCCCTTCGCCGTCCGGATGAGTTTCCCCGCCCCGGCGACCCTGGAGGGCGTCGAGGTCTACTGGACCTTCGCCCGTGAGCTGCTCGCGCTGGGCATGGAGGAGGCGGTGGGCGACGGCGACGTCCGCGTGCGGCCCTACGGCTTCGACCGCACGGTCGTCGAGTTCCACGCCCCCGAGGGCACGGCCATCGTCCACATCCGCACCGGCGAGCTGCGCCGCTTCCTGCAGCGCACACAGAACCTGGTGCCCACGGGCGACGAGCATCTGCACGTCGACCTGGACCAGGACCTCGCCGATCTGATGCGCGACGCCTGCTGAAACCGGCTCCCTACCCCCCTGACCGCCCCTCCTCAGCCACCACTCCCACCGCCGCCCGACCTGGCCGCCTCCGCGTACGTCACCGCCGATGCCAGCGCCTTGCGCAGCCCGCGCATCAGTTCGGGGAGCTCCGGGGCCGGTGCGCCGCTGCGGTCGGTGAGCGCGTCGAGCCGCTCCTTGTACCGCCGGCGTTCCTTGCCCGAGATGACCGCCCGCAGCTTGCCAGTCGCCGCGCACACCACCAGGGCCGCGTCGCCCGCGGGAACCTCGGACACCGGCACGGGACCGCGCAGGACCGCGAGCGCCTCGGCGTGCAGGACCTCGACGTATCCGGCGCGCTCCAGCTCGTACCGCCGTGAGGGGAAGATCCCGAGGATCCGGGTGCGCTCCGTCCGCAGATACCCCTCCAACGCCAGCTGCTCGCGCACCTTGTCCAACGTGTGGCGGGACTTGTGGGTGATCCAGCCGTTCCATTTGCGGGGCCGGGACTCCTCGACGAGTTCCAGGACGCTGTCGAGCGCCGGGTCTCCGGTGCGGGTGCCGAGGACCGGTGTGACGATGCCGCCCACGTCCGAGAGCAGTCCGCGCTGGGCCAGCTCCGCGAGCGCGCACGCCCGTACCGCGTAGTGCAGGTCGGGGGCGCCGGCGATTCTGTTCCGACCGGGGTCCCAGGCCAGCAGGAAGATACGGGCCGGAAGCGAGAGCGAGCCGTACGGCATGAGGGCCTCCTTCTTCGTGGTCACGATAATTCGTTGACAGTGACCGGGGTGCGACCTACGGTGTATAGCGGTTCTGTTGTCGCCGATAGGAGTAGGACGTTGCTCGTCTGAGGTCTGGAGTCACCGCGTCACACGGCTCAGCCGTGTGCGTAGCGTGCGACCTCGGCGTACGAGCCGTCTCCCCCGACGCAGGGCCCCTTTTTCTGCCCTCGTCCCCTGTGACGACGCTGCTCCCGTCCTCCTGTCGCGCCCCGCGGTGTCCCGAAACGCGTTGCCCCTGACCGCGCTTCATCTCACGCAACCGCGAGGACCACATGTCTACCCACCCCACCTCCATCACGTGCACGTCGCTCGACTTCACCTGGCCGGACGGCACCCGTGTCTTCGACGGTTTCCAGGCCGCCTTCGGGACCGGCAGGACCGGCCTCATCGGCACCAACGGATCTGGAAAATCAACCCTGTTGAAGCTTGTCGCCGGTGAACTCGCTCCCAGCGACGGCGCCGTCCGTGTCGCGGGTGACATCGGCTATCTGCCGCAGAACGTCACGCTCGACACCACTCTGCGTGTCGACGAGGTGCTCGGCATCGCGGCAACGCGCGCCGCCCTGCACGCCATTGAGGCGGGCGACGTGGCCGATGAGCACTTCGCGGCCGTCGGTGACGCCTGGGACGTGGAGGAGCGCGCCGTCGCGACCCTCGATCAGCTCGGCCTCGGGCACATCGGCCTCGACCGCACCACCGGCGAGGTGTCGGGCGGCGAGTCCGTGCTGCTGCGCCTGGCCGCGCTCCTGCTGCGCCGGCCCGACGTGCTGCTGCTGGACGAGCCCACCAACAACCTCGACCTGTACGCCCGTCGGCGCCTGTACGCGACCGTCGAAGCCTGGTCCGGGGTCCTGGTCGTGGTCAGCCACGACCGTGAACTCCTCGATCTGGTCGACCAGATCGCCGATCTGCGGGACGGGGAACTCAACTGGTACGGAGGGAACTTCACCGCCTACGAGGAGGCGCTGGCCGCCGAACAGGAGGCGGCGGAGCGCATGGTGCGCGTCGCCGAGTCCGACCTGAAGAAGCAGAAGCGCGAACTCGCCGACGCACACGTCAAGTTGGCCCGCCGCAAGCGGTACGGCCAGAAGATGTGGGACACCAAGCGCGAGCCGAAGGTCGTCATGAGCGAGCGCAAACGCCAGGCCCAGGTGTCCGCGGGCAAGCACCGCATCATGCACGAGGAGAAACTCACCGAGGCGAAGGAGCGCCTGGACGACGCCGTCGAGGCGGTGCGGGACGACGACGAGATCCGCGTCGACCTGCCGTTCACGGCGGTCCCACCGGGCCGCACGGTGCTCACACTGCGCGAGCTCTCCCTGCGGTACGGAGCGCGCATGGAGGGCGAGTTCGAGCTGCGCGGCCCCGAGCGGATCGCCTTGGTCGGCCGCAACGGCTCGGGCAAGACCACGCTGCTGCGGACGATCGCCGGAGAGCTGGCGGCCGTGGAGGGAGAGGCTCTCGCCCATGTCCCGCTGCGTTTCCTGCCGCAGCGCCTCGACGTGCTCGACGAGGAGCTGACCGTCGCCGAGAACGTGGCACGCTACGCACCCGACGCCACCAACAACCGGATCCGGGCCCGCCTGGCCCGCTTCCTGTTCAAGGGGGCACGGGCCGATCAGCGGGCGGCGACCCTGTCGGGCGGCGAGCGGTTCCGTGCGGCCCTGGCCGCGCTGCTGCTCGCGGAGCCCGCGCCACAGCTCCTGATGCTCGACGAACCGACGAACAACCTCGACATGGCCAGCGTGAAACAGCTGGCCTCGGCCCTGGAGTCGTACGAGGGAGCGCTGATCGTGGCCAGTCACGACGTGCCGTTCCTGGAGTCGATCGGCATCACGCGCTGGCTGCTCCTCGACGGCGCGATCAAGGAAATCACGACAGAAGGTGTCCGGTATTCCGGCTAGCTTCGCGTGTATGCACCAATACATCACCATCACCGGAGCCCGTGAGAACAACCTCAAGGAGGTGAGCCTGCGCATTCCGAAGGACCGGCTCACGGTCTTCACCGGCGTATCGGGGTCGGGGAAGTCGTCGGTCGTCTTCGACACGATCGCGGTCGAGTCGCAGCGTCAGCTGAACGAGACCTTCACGTGGTTCGTCCGCAACCGGCTGCCGAAGTACGAGCGGCCGCACGCGGAGACCATCGAGGACCTCTCGCCCGCGATCGTCGTCGACCAGCGGCCGATCGGCGGCCACTCCCGGTCCACGGTGGGCACGATGACGGACATCTACTCGGTGATGCGCGTGCTGTTCTCGCGGCACGGCACACCGAGTGCCGGTCCGGCCACCGCGTACTCGTTCAACGACCCGTCGGGCATGTGTCCCCGCTGCCACGGCCTGGGCAAGACCGTGCGGCCCGACTACGACCGCATCCTGGACCCCGCCAAGTCCCTGGCGGACGGCGCTATCCTCTTCCCGCCGTTCGCCGTGGGGACCTGGCAGGGCCAGACGTACACCAACACCCCCGACCTGGACACGCACAAGCCGGTGGGCCGGTTCAGCGCGCGGGAGTGCGACTTCCTCATGCGCGGCACGCGCGACGGAAGGCACGGCGGCAAGGTCAACGTCGACAACACCGGAGGCGCACGGGACATCGACTACGAGGGACTCGCCGACCGTTTCGAGCGGCTCTACCTCAATCGCGACCTCTCGACGCTCTCCCAGAAGACCCGCGACCTCGTCCAGCGCTACCTCGCCGAGGGCGAGTGCGACGCCTGCGACGGCGCACGGCTCAACGCGGCGGCGCTCGCCACCCGGATCGGCGGCATGAACATCGCCGACTGCTCGCGCATGGAGGTCACCGACCTCATCGCCGCCCTGGAGCCGATCGACGACCCGGTGGCGGGGCCGGTCGCGTCGGCCGCCGTGGCGGCGCTGAGCCGGATCGAGGCGATCGGGCTCGGCTACCTCAGCCTCGGCCGCGAGACGTCCACGCTGTCCGGCGGCGAGGGCCAGCGCCTGAAGACGGTGCGGCACCTCGGCTCCAGCCTGACCGGCATGACGTACATCTTCGACGAGCCGAGCGTCGGGCTGCACCCGCGTGACGTGGGGCGCCTCAACGACCTGCTGCTGCGCCTGCGCGACAAGGGGAACACCGTCCTGGTCGTCGAGCACGACCCCGATGTGATCGCCGTCGCCGACCACATCGTCGACATGGGCCCGGCGGCGGGCACGGGCGGCGGCCTGGTCGTCTTCGAGGGGACACCGGACGAGCTGCGCCGTGCCGACACGCTCACCGGCCGGCACCTGCGGCGCTCGACGGCCATCAAGGAGAGCCCGCGCGAGCCCATCGGCGGCCGGTGGGTCAAGGGCGCCGATCTGCACAACCTCAAGGACGTCAGTGTGCGCGTACCGACCGGGGTGCTCACCGCGGTGACGGGGGTCGCGGGCTCGGGCAAGAGCACGCTGGTGTCGGGGGCATTTGTGGCCGAACCTCCGGACGCCGTGGTCGTGGACCAGTCGAGCATCGGCATCTCGGGCCGCTCGACCCCGGCGACGTACCTCGGGATCATGGATTCGCTGCGCAAGCTGTTCGCGCGCGAGACCGGCAGGGACGCGGGGATGTTCAGCTTCAACTCCAGTGGCGCGTGCGAGAGTTGCCAGGGCCGCGGAGTCATCTACAGCGACCTGGCCTTCATGGACCCGGTGACCACGACCTGCGAGGCGTGCGAGGGTCGCCGCTTCAAGGGGGAGGTGCTGCGACTGACCGTCGGCGGCAGCTCCATCGCCGACGTGCTCGACATGACAGCCGAGAGCGCCCTCGACTTCCTCGCCGCCGTGGACGACACGGCCATGCGCCGCCGGCTGCGGGCCCTGCACGACGTGGGGCTCACCTACCTGACGCTCGGGCAGCCGCTGAGCACCCTGTCGGGCGGCGAGCGGCAGCGCATCAAGCTCGCCACGCAACTGCACCGCACCGGCACGACCTATGTCCTGGACGAGCCGACGACCGGCCTGCACATGGCGGACGTGGACGGCCTGCTTGCCCTCCTTGACCGGCTGGTCGACGCGGGGAACACCGTGATCGTCGTCGAGCACAACCTCCAGGTCGTCAAGCACGCGGACTGGGTGATCGATCTCGGACCCGACGGCGGCAAGCACGGGGGCCGGATCGTCTTCGAGGGAACGCCGGGACAGCTGATCGAGGCGGCCGGCTCGTTCACCGCCGATCATCTGCGACGAGCTCTGGGCCTGGACCCCTCGCACGCTGCATGATGAGCACGAACCCCCGCCCCGGCGCCCGCCGGACGGGGACGCCCCCCACCGCTCCACCCTTACGGAGAACATCCCGTGCCCAGCAGGAAAGCGCTGATCCGCCGGCCAGGACCGCGTCTCGCCGACGGCCTGGTCACGCATGTCGAGCGGACCCCGGTGGACGTCGGCCTAGCCCTCGAACAGTGGGAGGCGTACGCCGAGGCGCTGCGGGCGCACGGCTGGGAGACGGTCGAGGTGGAGCCGGCCGACGACTGCCCCGACTCGGTCTTCGTCGAGGACACGGTCGTCGTCTTCCGCAACGTGGCCCTGATCGCCCGGCCGGGCGCCGAGTCACGGCGGGCGGAGACGGTGGCCGTGGAGGAGGCGGTGGCCCGGCTCGGCGCCTCCGTGAACTGGGTGTGGGAGCCGGGCACCCTGGACGGCGGCGACATCCTCAAGATCGACGACACGATCTACGTGGGTCGGGGCGGGCGCACGAACGCGGCGGGCGTCCGGCAGCTGCGGGCCGTGTTCGAGCCACTGGGGGCCCGGGTCGTGGCCGTCCCCGTCAGCAAGGTCCTGCATCTGAAGTCGGCGGTGACGGCGCTGCCGGACGGCACGGTCATCGGGTACCCGCCGCTCGTGGACTCCCCTTCGCTCTTCCCGCGCTTCCTGCCGGTGCCGGAGGAGTCCGGGGCCCACGTGGTGCTGCTCGGTGGCGCGAAACTGCTGCTCGCCGCAAGCGCGCCGAAGAGCGCGGAGCTGCTCTCGGGTCTCGGTTTTGATCCCGTCGTGGTGGATATCAGCGAATTCGAGAAGCTCGAAGGCTGTGTGACATGCCTCTCAGTGCGCCTCAGGGGCCTGTACGCCTGACCAGTCCTGGGGCGGGTGGGGCGCGGGAGGCCCGTGGGCCCCTCTGTCTCAGCCACTTTACGGAGGGCTTAACCTACGGCAACGTAACCTACGAGACCGTAGGTAGGTAGCACCCGCTCGTGCCACCGCGTAACCCCTGCGCACGTAATCCGTAAGAAAACTCCCGTCCCCCTGGAGCCCCCGTGACGATCACCTCTCCTCATCTCGGCAGCACGGACGACTGGACCGACGCCCGGTTGTTGTTCGCCCTGGAAGAAGTGGTCGAGAAGGAGCTCAACCGCCACCTGAAGGTGGCGAAGGACTGGATGCCGCACGAGTACGTGCCGTTCTCCGACGCCCGGAACTTCCCCGGGTACTTCGAGGACGGCGAGGCCTGGGAACCCGAGCAGTCCAAGGTCACCGACATCGGCAAGATCGCGCTCGTCGTCAATCTGCTGACCGAGGACAACCTCCCCAGCTACCACCACGAGATCGCCTCCCTGTTCGGCCGCGACGGCGCCTGGGGCACCTGGGTGCACCGCTGGACCGCGGAGGAGGGCCGCCACGGCATCGTGATGCGTGACTACCTCCTGGCCTCGCGTGCCGTGGACCCCGACAAGCTCGAGCAGTTCCGCATGGCGCACATGGCCGAGGGCTTCGAGTCCGACAACCGCCACTCGATGCTGCACTCGGTCGCGTACGTGGCCTTCCAGGAGCTCGCCACCCGCGTCTCGCACCGCAACACGGGTCACCAGTCGGGCGACCCGGTCTGCGACCGCATGCTGGCGCGGATCGCCACCGACGAGAACCTCCACATGGTCTTCTACCGCAACCTCCTGGGCGCGGCCTTCGAGCTCGCCCCCGATCTGACCATGCAGTCCGTGCGCGACGTCGTGGTCAACTTCCGGATGCCCGGACACGGCATGCCCGGCTTCGAGCGGGCCGCCGCGCAGATGGCGATCGGCGAGATCTACAACATGCGCATCCACCACGACGACGTGATCCAGCCCGTCCTGCGCTACCTCAAGGTGATGGACATCGACGGGCTCGGCCCGGAGGGTCTCAAGGCACAGGAGGAACTCGGCCTGTACATGAACGGCCTCGACACGGAAGCCTCCAAGTTCGACGAGAAGCTGGCGGCACGCAAGGCGCGGATGGCGGCTCGGGGGAAGTAGGCGGTTGCCCTTGGGCCTGAGGGGGCATGTGCGCCTCAAGGGTGAGGTCGTCCGAGGAGTCCGGGGCCCTGCACGGATCAGGTGCGTCTGAGGCTGAGCCGCTCCTTCTCCGAGAGGCCGCCCCAGACGCCGAACCGCTCGTCGTGGGCCAGGGCGTACTCGAGACACGCGGGGCGCATCTCGCACAGCCGGCAGATGTACTTGGCCTCGCGCACCGAGCTTCCCGGTTCGGGGAAGAAGAAATCGGATCCCGTCTGGGCGCACAGGGCCTGCTCCTGCCAGGCGAGTTCCGGCTCGGCTGTCATGTCGATCTGCATGCCGCCGATGCTGGCAGGGCGCGCGAAACATGGGATCAACGAACGATCAACGCCGTGACGGCGCTGTTCAGGCTCCTCCCGGCGCCTCCGGCTGCATCAGCGCGAACCGCGCACCGGAAGGGTCGGCCAGCTTGGCGAAGCTGCCGACGCCCGCGAGATCCATGCGGGCCACCCGCACCGTGCCCCCGGCCGGCTCGACCTCGGCGAGCACCGCGTCGATGTCGGCCACCTGGAAGTACGGAGTCCAGTACGGCCCGGCCTCGACTTCCTCCGGGGCGTCGGACAGCGGCCACAGGCCGCCGAACATGTCGTTCTCCGTGCCGCCCGCGGGGTGCACCATCGTGTACGAACCGCCATCGAAGGCCTGGGTCGTGGTGCCCCAGCCGAACACGGAGCCGTAGAACTCAAGGGCTGCCTTCGTGTCCGGGGTGTAGAGCTCGCTCCAGCACATGCTGTTCGGGGCGTCCACCAGGTCGAGGCCCTTGTTCGTGCCCGACTGCCACACCGCGAAGCCGACGCCCTGTGCGTCCGCGAGGACGGCCATGCGGCCGAGGTCGCCGACGTCCATGGGCTCGTACACCATCCTGCCGCCGGCCTGCTCGACCGCCTTGACCGTCGCGTCGGCGTCCGTCGTCTTGAAGTAGATCGTCCAGGACGGAGGCGCCTGGTCGGCGGGGACGGTCATGGCGCCCGCCACGGTCTTTCCGTCCGCCTGGTAGGTGCCATATCCACCGAATTCGGCGCCGCCCGATCGGAACTCCCACCCGAAGAGGGCGCGGTAGAAGTCATGGGCGCCGTCCAGGTCCGGGGTGCCCAGGTCGACCCAGGTCGGGGCGCCGGCGACATAACGGGTACTGAGCATGATCGACTCCTTTGTCGTATCTCTCTTCCGTCCTTCTGAGTCTGTCACCCGGCACTGACAGTGCGCGCGCGCTGCCATCTTGTGAAAGAACCAAGATTCTGAGAGCGCTCTCAGTCACAACTCTTGACGGCCGAATTCGCCGCCGCGACAGTGGTCGCACCACACGGCCACCCCACCCCCACGGCCGCATGACATCCCCCCCACTCATCCCGGGAGACCTTCCGTGATTTCGCGTCGAGTGTTCCTGTCCACTGCCGCCGGTGCCGCCGGAGCCCTCACCTACCCCGTCTGGGGAAGCGCCCTCAGCCCCGGCGCCAAGGCGGCCCCCGCGACCTGTGAACTCGCCCTGCAGAACAAGTCGTTGCCCGGCGAGGTGCGGGCCTACGTCACCGGACACGAGCAGGGCACCGACCGCTGGGTCCTGCTGAAGCCGGACGGGGGTGTCTACCGGCCCGATTCTCCGTCGGCACCGCAGACCCCGCTGCCCGTCGACTGCGCGATCCCCCTCGGCGCGGCGGGCTCCGCCCCCAAGATCCTGACGCTGCCTCAGATGTTCGGCGCACGCGTCTACTTCGTACGGGACGACAAGCTGGACTTCTTCCTGAACCCGGGCCCCTCGCTGGTCGAGCCCGCCTTCGCGACCAAGGAGGACCCCAACTACGGGCGCACCTGGTCGTTCTGCGAATTCACCTTCAACAGCACGCAGTTGTACGCCAACATCAGCTACGTGGACCTCGTCACGGCCCTCCCCATCGGCCTGACCCTGGAGGGCGACGCCACGCACACGGTGGCCCCGCTGCCGGACGGCGCCGTCGACAAGATAGCCGCCGACCTCGTCGCCCAGGGACAGAAGGACGGGCAGCCCTGGGGTGACCTGGTGATCCGCGGTGACGGCGGGGACGTACTGCGGGTCATCTCGCCGCAGAACCTCATGGCGCCCTACTTCGACCGCCCCGACCAGATGCCGTTCCGCGACGTGTGGAACAGCTACATCGACCAGACGTGGGAGAAGTACCGCGGCACCGACCTGAAGATCGACCTCCAGGGCGGCCGAGGCGTGTTCACGGGCCGGGTGAGCGGCGACACGCTGACGTTCAACGGAGGGCACACGTTCCCGAAGCCGACGTCGAAGGACATCTTCACCTGCAACCACGGCCCCTTCACCAACAATCCCGGTGACTCCGACGACAAGAAGGGCCTGCTCGCGCGGCTCGCCGCGGGGTTCAACCGGAGCATCATGCTGACGCACGCGGAGCAGCCGAACGGCGCGGGCGCCGGGGACTACTACAAGGGCGACGTGACCAACCACTGGGCGCGTGTGGTGCACGCCAACTCGCCCATCGGGTACGCGTTCCCGTACGACGACGTCCGGCCGGACGGCGAGCCCGACGTGTCAGGGGCGGCCCACGACGGCAACCCGCGCCGCTTCACCGTGAGCGTCGGCGCCTGAACGTCCCGGACAGCACCGCCCCCGCACACACATACACCGCCCCGCCGCGAGCTGATCGCGACGGGGCGGGTGTCGTTACGGCAGGCCTGGCCCGCCGGTCCTGAGACCTACTTGCATTTGTTGCCGGCGGCCGGGTTGAGGACGCCGACGACGTTCACCGAGTTGCCGCACGCGTTGACGGCAGCGTCCACGGGAACCTGGACGACGTTGCCGCTGAGGACGCCCGGCGACTCCTTGGCCGTGGCCTCGGCGGAGGAGCCGGGGCCGGGGCCTGCGACGGCGGAGCCGGCCCCGCCGATGACGGTGACCGCGGCGAACGCCGCTGCTGCCAGGATCGCGCACTTGCGCATGGTGTTACCTCCGGATGAGGGGAAGTGCTGAACCGAGCCTCACCCACGCACGCCGCGCCAAAAACGCCGGTGGACCGTGCGGTGTAACGAGGGCACCCGTTAGTGGGACCCATGGACCGAATGCCGCCCTTCCGGAGCCGTGCGGAACCCCCAGAACACCTCCTACGCCGAGCCCCTGCGCACCAGCTCCGTCGGCAGCACCACGCTTTCCGTCGGCAGCTCGCCGCGTGCCAGGAGCATGCGGGCCATCAGGCGGCCCATCTCCTCGATGTCCTGGCGCACTGTCGTCAGCGGTGGGTCCACCTGCTCGGCCACGGCCAGCATGTCGTCGAAGCCCACCACCGCGACATCCTGCGGCACCCGCTTGCCCCGCTCCCGGAGCACTCGTAGCGCACCCGACGCCGTCAGGTCGTTGGCGGCGAAGACCGCGTCCACGTCGGGGACGCGGTCCAGGAGCTCGCGCATCGCGCGTTCGCCGCCCGCCGGGGTGAAGTCGCCCTGTGCGACGAACCTCTCCCCCGCCTCCGGCAGGACGTCGCGGAACCCGTCGAGGCGGTCCACCGCCGACGTCTGGTCGAGCGCGCCGGTGATGTGTGCGATGCGGGTGCGGCCGAGGGAGAGGAGGTGGCGGACCGCGTCCCGCGCACCGCCTCGGTTGTCGCAGTCGACGTACGGAGACGTCGCTGTACCGTCCGGCCACCCGGGGCGGCCGCCGAACACGGTTGGAACGCCCGCGCCCTGGATGATGCCGGGCAGCGGATCGTCCAGGTGCAGGGAGAAGACGAGAGCGCCGTCCACATGGCCTCCGGCCAGATAGCGGCCGACCCGCTCGTGATCGTCGCGCCCCTCCGTGAGCAGCAGCACCAGTTGCACGTCACGTGACGTCAACTCCTTGCTGATGCCGCGCAGTTGCAGGGCGAAGAAGGGGTCGGCGAAGACCCGCGTCTCGGGCTCGGCGATCACCACGGCCACCGCGTCATGGCGGCGGGTCACCAGGCTGCGGGCGGCACGGTTGGGGACGTAGCCGAGCTCGTCGACCGCCCGCCTGACCTTCTCGGCGAGCACCTCGCGCACGCCCGCGTCGCCGTTGACGACGCGGGAGACCGTGGCCCGGGAGACTCCGGCCCGCGCGGCCACGGCCTCCAGGGTGGGGCGCGGGGCGGCGCTCGGCGGCTCGGTCACGTGGGGCTCCTCGGGGGCGGTCCTGCTGGTGTGCGCCGGTCAGGATACGACCGGTGGGCGAGGCACGGAGACACCCCCTGCCCGCACCCCCTCCCCGCGCCACCTGCCCGTATCACCTGCCCGCGTCCGCCATGATCAGCTCGGCCGCCTTCTCCGCGAGCGCCACCGTGGGGGCGTGCGTGTGGCCGCGAGTGATCCGCGGCATGACCGACGCGTCCACGACCCGCAGCGCCGTCACTCCCCGCACCCGCAGCGCCGGGTCGGTGACGGAGGCGTCGTCGCTGCCCATCCGGCAGGTGCCGACCGGGTGGTAGAGCGTCTCGGACGCCCCGCGGATCGTCCTGGCCAGCGTCGCGTCGTCCACCCTGCCCGGATGCGGCGCCAACGGCCCCGACGTGTACGGACCGAGGGCGGGCCCGGCGAGGAGTTCCTCCGCGCGGCGCACCCCGGCGACGAGCGTACGGATGTCGGCCTCCGCCGTCAGATAGCCGGGGTCGATGAGGGGCGCGGAGCCGACTCCAGGCCCCCTCGGCGTGATCCGGCCCTCGCTCTCGGGCTGGAGGAGCACGACACCGACGGTGATGCCGTGTTCGGTGGGCGGGGTCAGGCCGTGCTGGACGAAGGGGACGGGGGCGAAGATCAACTCGATGTCGGGGGCCGCCAGTTCGGGCCTGGTCTTGATGAAGGCGACGGCCTCGCCGACGTTCGATGTGAGCGGGCCGCGCCCGGCGAGCAGGAAGCGGCCGACGTTGGCGAGGGAGTCCGCGCCGGTCAGCGTGACGGGCTCCGGGCAGCGCATGGTCACCGCGTAGGCGAGGTGGTCCTGAAGGTGGCGTCCCACGCCCGGGGACTCCACGCGCGGCTCGATGCCGGCCTTCGCGAGGGTCTCCGGGTCGCCGACGCCGGAGGCCTGGAGGAGCTGGGGCGAGCCTATGGAGCCCGCGCACAGCAGCACTTCTCGGCGGGCTATCAGCTTGCCCGGGACGCCGTCGGCGATGACTCCGGCCACGCGCGTGCCGTCGAACTCCAGCCTGCGGACGCGCGCGGCGGTCAGCACGTCGAGGTTGCGGCGGCGCCTGGCCGGTCTCAGATAGCCGTCGGCGGCGCTCCACCGACGCCCGCGGCGCTGGTTGACCGGGGTGAGGGCGAAGCCGGTGTGGTCGGGTTCGTTCAGCTCCGTCAGCTCGCGCAGGCCCGCGTCACGGCAGGCGTCAAGGAACGCGCCGGTGGTCGGGTTGAGGGCACGTGGCGGAGAGATCCAGAGCGGCCCCTCACTCCCGTACACGCTGCCCGCGGCCGAGCGTCCCCGTCCACCGGGCCCGCCCGTCCACCGCTCCGCCCGCCGGAAGTACGGTTCGATCGCGTCGTAGGACCACTCGGGCCCCGCGGCCTCGCCCCAGGCGTCGTAGTCGGCGCGGTGCCCGCGCACCCACATCATGGCGTTCATCGAGGACGAGCCGCCCAGCATGTGGCCGCGCGGCCAGTACAGCTCGCGGCCGTCGAGCGCGGACTGCTTCACGGTGGAGTAGTCCCAGTCGCAGGGCGTCTTGAACAGCTTCGGAAAGGCCGCCGGGATACGGATCTCGGGCTTCCGGTCGCGCGGCCCCGACTCGACGAGCGCCACCCGCACCGCGGGGTCCTCGGAGAGCCGCGCGGCGAGAACGCATCCCGCGGAGCCGGCGCCGACGATGACGTAGTCGTACACGCTGTCCTTGCTCAACTCGACTCCCTTGAATGGCAGTTCATGGCAGGTGTGGCGCGTGGATGAGGTGCATGGATGAGGCGTACAAGGAGTACACCCATCGTGGACCTCCGGGTAAAGGGATGGCGCGAGGATCGGCCTGTCCCACACGATCTCCACATGACGACCAGAAAGGGCGAGGCCGAGCACAGCACACAGAAGGAGCCGTACGCCGCGTGGTCCGTCCTCGACATCGGCACGCTCGGCGTGTGACGCGGGGCGCTTAGGCTGTCCGGATGTTCGAGAAGCGAAGAGCCCGCAAGCAGTCGGAGCTGCACGAGGAGCTTGCCGCCGCGCTGCGGGACCCGGACGCGGGGGTCCGGCGCAAGGCCGCCGACACCGCGGCCGTGAGTGCCGAGCCGCGGTGGGCACTGCGTGAGCTGGCGCAGGCCGTCGAGCGTGAGCCGTGGGCGGAGGAGTTCTCCGAGACGGTGGTGGACGGCTTCGCCACCGCGCTGCGCCGCGAGCGGCCGGTCCGCGAGCGTACGGAGCGGATCTTCGCGGGGCATCTCGACGACCCCGAGGGCTTCGTGCGGGCCTGGACCGAGCTGACGGCGGAGCTCGGCGGAGCCCCCGCCGTGCGCGAGGTCCCCGCCGACCTGCGCGACGACATGCGGGCCCGCCTCGCCTCCCTGAGGGAGAGGGGCTGGACGGCGGAGGGCCTTGCCGGCCTCGGCCGGCCTGATCACTTCGTGAGCGAGCTTGCGTTCGACCTCGCGGTCCTGCTGGCCTGCGTGGTGATGCGCCGGAACACGCCGCTGCCAGCCGAGGAGGCGGAGCAGGTCCGCGCCGACGAGCGCGCCACGCTCAAGAAGGCGCTGCCCCACGCGCCGGGGAGCGCCGAACGGGCGGCCGTCCTCGGCCCGTTCCTCCGGAACACACAGCTGGGCTCGTGGACCGACCGCGCGCGAGCGGGCGCGCGCGTCGACGAGGCACTGTCCCTCTGCGCGAGCGAGGACCCGGACTTGGTGACACTGGGCACCGAAGCCCTGGCCAAGCTCCTCTTCGCCGAGGCGGTCAGGCGCGACGAGGTACTGGACACACTGCCCCGCCTCCTCGCCCGCGCAGCCGCCAGCGCCCCGTCCCACACCCCGCCGGACTCCGACCCATCCACCCTCCCGGCTCCCTTCGTCCTGAGCCGGGTCCTGGACTGCTACAGCAACCTCCACACCCTGCTGCCCCTGGACGCCCCACCCCTCGACCTCTTCCTGGACGGTCTTCGGCACCCCGCTCCCGGTGTTCGCTCCTCCGCCGCCGAAGGTCTCGACCCGATCGCCGTGGGTACGGCCGCGGAAGGGCAGGCCGTGGAGGGGCTCATCGGGCTTCTGGAGCATGACCCCGACGTCACGGTACGGCGGCACGCCGCGAGTTCCCTGCGGTGGATGGAGTACAGCGAGGAGCGCCACTCCCGCGCCGGAGCCGAGGCGCTGAAGCGTCAGGCGGACGCGGCCGACCCCGAGCTTCGCGCGCACAGCGTTGCCGACGCTCTGCGGCGCGGCGCCCCGGACGCGTACGACCGGCTGCTGGACGGGCTCGAAGCCCCGTATGTGCACAGCGAGTTGTTGAGGGGGCTGTTGCACGTGCCCACCGACACGGGCTTCGTTCTTCCCTCGCGCGCGGTGCGCAAAGCGCTCATCGAACGCCTGGAAACCCTGCGCGACACGGGCTGGGCGGACCGGCAGGTGCCCGAGCCCGCCGCGGCCCGCCCGAACGTGGAGGTCCTGAGCATCGCCGACCGGGCCGAGCTGCTCTCCGACCTCATCGAGGCCCTGCGCGACCTCTAGGCAGGGTCCGACGCATCAAGGGTGCCTGAAGCGTTCCCGCGCTTCCCGCCTCCGCTCCCGCTGTGCGCGTCCCATTCCAGCGTTCCACCCCTGCTTTGTTTCCCCTGGTCAGCGCCGGGGTGTGCGTTCCAGCGTCCCGATCTTCCCGCTCTTCGTGGTGGCCGGGACCGGTCGGCCCGCAGACTCAAGCCGTCCGACAGACACCGCCGTTGACCGGGGGCCAGGGAGATGTTCCTGGCCCACCTCCACGGCTCAAGCGCCGACAGCTCAGGGAGTCTTCCGATGACCCGTTCCACCAGCGGCTCGCGCCGCCGCAGTTCACGAACCTGACGGTGGGGTAGGGCGTTCTCTCGCCTGTCGGCGCCGTGACCGGGCCACGACCCGGAAGGGAAACGGAAGGGAAACGCCCTAGCCGTGATCGTGCCCGGAGGCGCCGGACTTGGAACCGGAAGCGTCACTGGAACCGCCGGACTTCTTCGCGGCCGGCGGATGGTGCGGCTCGTAGTCCGGGATCGTGCCGTCCGCCTTCTTGACCAGGAAGTAACCAGCCATCCCCATGTCGGAGTGGCTCTGCACATGGCAGTGGTACATCCAGGCGCCCGCCCCCACCCCCTCCCCCGCGATGACCTGGAAGCCGAACGAGTCACCTGGCCCGGTGATCTTGTCGTCGAGGACCTGGCTCGGGTCGTCGGGGCCGGTCAGGAGGCCCGTGCGGTTGTCCGCCCAGCGGTGACCGTGGACGTGGAACGTGTGGTAGTACTCGCCGTGCGTGATCGAGATGAACTCGACCCGATCACCCACCGTGGCCTCGAAGTTGGGGCTGTCGTGCCCTGCCTTGTTGTTGATCGTCATGTCGTTGAAGACGATCGTGAACGTCTTGTCCGGCAGCAGGTCACCCTTGCGGCGCACGACCAGCGCGCCGTAGAGCCCCTTGCGTACGCCGCCCGTTCCGTGATCGGTGCCGACGACGTGGTCGTGGTAGTGCCAGTAGCCCGCCGTGCCAGGGCGCCAAGTACCGTCCTTGCGGCGGCCCGGCGCGTGCGTGCGCCAGGTGTAGGTCCGCTTGCCGCCCGGCTCGACGTGGCTCTTGGTGTGTCTGGTGCCGTCGCTGGAGATCTCGTAGTCCATGCCGTGGACGTGCAGGCTGGCGTCGACGTCCATCAGGTTCTCGAACTCGATGTGCAGGGTGTCGCCCTCGTTCAGCTCGATGAGCGGTCCGGGGATCGACGCCTTGCCCTTCTCCAGGCCGTAGCCCATCTGCCCGTCCGCCAGCTTCTCGGCGTACATCTTGATGCGGCGGACCTCTCCGCCCGCGGGCGCGGTCTTCGGTCCTTCGGCCGTGCTCGCCTCGGGCGCGGTGGCGAGCGACAACGATGTCACCCCGGCCGTCGCGGCCACACCGCCCACGAGCATCCGCCGGTTGAAGCTCCGTCGGTTGAAGCTCCGTCGGTCCATGCCGAACTCCCCACTGCGGTACGGAGACTGACGGGGCGCAGGTGGCCCCCGAGACGGCCACACGGTATCGGGGGGATCTTTGTTTATCCACACGCAGGACAAAGTTCGCGCAATTCCGGTGCTAACTCTTGGCGAGTGGCAAAAAGAGGTCTAGCTTCATCCGCGCCTGTTGCTGTGACCGAAGAGGGGTGGGTGTACTCATGCGGCTCACACCGCATCAAGAGCCCTTGGCTGTACGAGGGTTGAGCAGAGTCAGACGCAGATCGAACCGCCGGGTGCGCAAGCAGGACCTGAACCGGAACCTGATCGGCTCACGGGACCGGACCGGCTCACGGAACAGGATCGGCTCGCGCCGTGTCTGGGCCGCCGCCCTGATCTCCGGGGTCATGGTCACCGGCGCGCTCTCCACACAGGCCGCCACCGCGCGGCCCTATCCCGAACCGCCGTTGACAACGATGTCCCTTCCCTCGCCGCCCGGCCAGGCGAACGTGCGCGTGCTCGTCTTCCACGGATCGGCCGCCGGTGGCGACGAGTCACCGGTCGTGAACGCCGGTATCGAAGCCATCGAGAAGATCGGCCAATCCGGGCCTGCCGCCCAGCGGTTCAGGATCGAGGCGACGGACGACCCAGCGGTCTTCACGAACGAGGCCAAGCTCGGCAAGTTCAACGCGGTCGCCTTCCTGACCGGCGGCGGCGACGTCCTGGACGCCGAGCAGGAAGCGGGCCTCGAGGCCTACATGGAGGCCGGCGGCGGCTTCGTCGGCATCCACGACGCGGCCCGCGCCGAGCCGTACTCGACCTGGTTCACCGGCCTGATCGGCGCCCGCCCCGCCGACTCCAGCCCGACGAACGTGCAGCGCGCCACCGTCGAGGTCGGCGACCGGCAGAATCCGGCCACCAAGGACCTGCCCCTGGAGTGGAAGCGCCCCGACCAGTGGCTCAACTGGACGAAGAACCCGACCGGCGAGGTCCACACCGTGGCCCGCGTACGCGAGTCGACGTACCAGCCGGGCGAGAGCAAGAACGGCGCCGACCACCCGGTCTCCTGGTGCCGTGACTACGACGGCGGGCGCTCCTTCTACACCGGGATGGGCGGCACGGCTGCCTCGTACGACGAGACGGACTTCCGTCAGCATCTGCGCGGCGCCCTGCTCTGGACGAGCCGCATCGCGCGCGCCGACTGCAAGTCGACCATCACCGCCAACTACAAGGCGTCGCGCCTGACCCAGCCCAACCAGCCGGGCCAGAACGACCAGATCGGCGAACCGCACGGCCTGGTCACGGCGCCCGACGGCCGTGTCTTCTACATCGGCCGCGGCGGCGCCGACTCCTCGCAGCCGGTCATCACCGACTGGAACAACCCGGACATCGGCAAGGGCAAGGGCGAGATCCACGTCTACGACCCCGAGACCAAGAAGACGACCCTCGCCGGAGCGCTGACGATCTTCGGCAACAAGGGCGGCGGCGATGAGCTGATCAAGGTCGAAGAGGGCCTGCTCGGCATCGAGTTGGACCCGAAGTTCGAGCAGAACGGCTGGGTGTATCTGCACTACACACCCCACTCGAAGATCAACCGTGAGACGCACATGGCCGAGCGCTACGTCTCCCGCTTCACGCTCGACCAGAGCACCAACAAACTGGACCTCGCGAGCGAGAAGGTCCTGCTCAAGTGGCCGGTGCAGATCCACAGCTGCTGCCACGCGGGTGGTGGCATGGCCTGGGACTCCAAGAACAACCTCTACATCGCGACCGGTGACAACAACTCCTCGCAGTTCAGCGATGGTTACTCGGGCAACAACCCGCAGCCCAACTTCAAGGGCGTCTCCTTCGCCGACGCGCGCCGCACGGCGGGCAACACGAACAACCTCAACGGCAAGATCCTGCGCATCCACCCGGAGGACGACGGGACCTACACGCTCCCCTCGGGCAACCTCTTCACCGGCAAGGAGCCGGACGAGGGCGGCGGCAAGACGCGCGGTGAGATCTATGTGATGGGCGTCAGGAACCCGGCGCGCATCTCCATCGACAAGAAGACCGACACGCTCTACGCGGGCTGGGTCGGTCCGGACGCCGGCGCGCCGTCGACGACGTGGGGCCCGGCGAAGTACGACACGTTCGCCGCGATCACTCACGCCTCCAACCGCGGCTGGCCGTACTGCATGGGCAACAACCAGCCCTACCGCGACCGCAATCTGCCGGACCCGACGAAGCCGCTGGGCTGGTACGACTGCAAGAACCTCAGGAACGAGTCGCCCAACAACGACGGCCTGGTGAACATCCCGCCGGCCGAGCCCAACAACATCTGGTACTCGCCGCAGGGCGGTGGCGTGGACTATCCGCGCGACGCGAACGGCGTCCCGAGCTACAAGACGGAGGAGCAGAAGACGCTCCTGCCGTGGCTCAAGGGCGGCGGCCAGGCCACGATGAACGGCCCGGTGTACCGCTTCGACGCCGCCAACTCCAGCGCGGACAAGTGGCCTTCGTACTGGGACGGCAAGTGGTTCGTCGGTGACTTCTACGACGCCGACCAGCCCCGGCACGCGGTCGTGACCGACCCCAAGACGGTCGGCAGCGGCGGCCTGCCCACACACGCCGAGTCCCTCAAGAAGATCATCCCGATCGGCAACGACGGCATCAAGAACCTCATGGACTGGAAGTTCGCCCCCGACGGTTCGCTCTATGTGCTCGACTACGGCCGCGGGTTCTTCACCTCGGACTCCAAGTCGGCGCTCTGGCGCGTCACTTACTCCGGCGGCGAGGCCACACCGGCCGCCAAGGACCTGGCAAGGAGGGCGGGATGACGTTGCCCGCGGTACACAAGCGAAGACTCTGGACGGCGCTTCTCGCGTCGCTCCTGATGGTGCTCGGCCTGACCTCCACGGCGGCGAGCCAGCCCGACAACCCGGGCCGCGCCGCGGCCCAGACACTGACCTGGACCGCGGACAACGCGATCGACAAGTACGCCTCCGCGCCCACCACGGCGGTCGCGGGCCCGACGACGATCGTCTTCGAGAACAGTGAGGCGACCGGCAACAACACCGGCATGCCGCACACGCTGACGTTCGACGTCTCGGACCCCGAGTACAACAACGACGTACCGCTGAACATCCTGGCCAACCCGAACGACGACCAGGGCGGCAAGCACACGGCGGAGGTCACCCTCACGCCGGGCCGGTACCGCTACCACTGCACGATTCCCGGTCACGGGTCCATGCAGGGCATCCTCGTGGTGACCGAGGGCGGCGGCGAGGACACCACCGCTCCCGAGACGGCGGCCAAGGTCGAGGGGCAGACCAACTCCGATGGTGCGTACGTCGGTTCCGCCACCGTCTCGGTGACGGCGACCGATGAAGGTTCGGGCGTCGACAAGACCGAGTTCGCAGTCGGGGCGGACGGCGCCTGGCAGCCGTACACGGCCCCCGTGGTCGTCGACCAGGTCGGCACCCACAAGATCCGCTATCGCGCGAGCGACAAGGCGGGCAACGTGGCGGCGGAGAAGGCCGTCGACTTCACGGTGGTCCCGCCCTCGTCCGACGACAAGACGCCACCGGAGACCTCGGCGACGGTGACCGGTGAGAAGAACGACAAGGGCGAGTACCTCGGGATGGCGACCGTCACCGTGACGGCGTCCGACACCGGCTCCGGCGTCAACAAGATCGAGTACGCGGTCGGTGACGGCGGCGAGTGGACGGCGTACACCGCGCCGGTCATGGTCCACGCGGCGGGCGCGCACAAGATCCGCTACCGCGCGTCCGACAAGGCGGGGAACCAGGCGGCGGAGAAGTCCGTCGAGTTCACCGTGGTCACGCCGCCGGTCGAGGACAAGACGCCGCCGGAGACCTCCGCGAAGGTCGAGGGCGACAAGAACTCGGACGGCGCGTACGTCGGCAAGGCGAAGGTGACGGTCGCCGCGACCGACGCCGACTCCGGTGTCGACAAGGTCGAGTACTCCCTCGACGGCGGCCCGTACCTCGCCTACGCCGACCCGGTCGTCGTCGACCGCGTGGGCCGGCACACGGTGGCGTATCGCGCGAGCGACAAGGCGGGCAACACGGCGGAGGCGAAGGACGTGTCCTTCACCGTCGCCGAGGGCGGCGGCGTGCCGTCCCCCAACTGCGCCGAGTACGACGAGCGGTTGACGGTCATCGTCGGGACCGTCGACACCGGCATCCCGAACCGGGTCACCAACAACCGGTGCCGCATCAACGAGATGATCGAGGACGAGAAGGAGTGGACGTCCCACGCGCTCTTCCTGAAGCACGTCAAGAGCGTCACGGACAAGCTCCTCAAGGCCGGTGAGATCGACCAGCGCGAGTACAACAAGATCAACAAGGCCGCCAAGCAGTCCGGCATCGGCAAGCCGGGCCAGACCGAGGGCTACCGCAAGATCTTCGACGGCACCCAGGAGTCCTTGAACAAGTGGGAGCAGGTCGGCGGCGGCAAGTTCGGCCTGAACCCCGACGGTTCGATCACCAGCAGCACCACCGTCGAGGGCATGGGCATGCTGTGGTTCCCGGAGCGCAAGTACGGCGACTTCTCGCTGAAGCTCCAGTGGCGTGACGACGCGCCGGGCAACGGCAACGCCAACGGCGGCGCCTTCGTGCGCTTCCCGCAGGTCCACGACCACCCGGAGGAGTCGCGTCCGGAGTGGGTCGCCATCAAATACGGGCACGAGGTGCAGATGCTCGACCGGCCTGACGGCGACATGTACAAGACGGGGTCGATCTACGGCTTCGACCGGGTGGGGCTCGGCGGCGCCGGGGTCACCCCGAAGGGCACGTGGAACGACTACGAGATCAAGGTGGTGGACCAGCACTACTCGATCTACCGCAACGGCGTCCTGATCAACGAGTTCGACAACACGGGCGGCCAGGTCTTCACACCGCCGCGTGGCGACGACCCCGGCACGGACGGGCGGCGTTACTCGTCCGGCTACGTCGGGCTCCAGGTGCACGGGGTCACCGATGTGATCTCCTACCGGGACATCAGGATCAAGGAGCTGTAGTCAGCGCCTGACCGATCACGCTTCGGCCCCCGCACCCCGCCTTGGGGAGCGGGGGCCGTCGGCGTTCTGGTGGTGTCAGTCGTCGTGCCTGGCCCGGCTCGGCTGCACCCGCTTCGGTTCGCCCGGCATCTTGGGGTACTCGGGCGGATAGGGCAGGTCGCCGAGGCCGTGGTCCCGTTCGTCCTGGGCGGCGAGTTCGAGGAGTGACTCCAGGGAGAAGGCGTGCTTCTCCATGTCCGCGTGCACGTCGCCGACCTCGGCGAACCGCCCCGGCATCGTGCCGATGTCGAAGTCCTCCGGCACCGCGTCGTCGACCTCGTCCCAGCGCAGCGGGGCCGACACGGGGGCGTGCGGCCGGGGGCGCACGGAGTAGGCGGAGGCGATGGTGCGGTCGCGGGCGGTCTGGTTGTAGTCGACGAAGATCTTCGCTCCCCGCTCCTCCTTCCACCACGCGGTCGTGACGGCGTCCGGCATCCGGCGCTCCAGCTCGCGCCCGACCGCGATCGCGGCCCGGCGCACCCCGGTGAAGTCCCACCGCGGTTCGATCGGCACGAAGACGTGCAGGCCGCGCCCGCCGGACGTCTTGGGCCAGCCCTTCACTCCGAACTCGTCCAGCAGTGCGCGCAGTTCATGCGCCGCGCGCACCGCGTCCGCGTAGTCCGTGCCGGGCTGCGGGTCCAGGTCGATGCGGAGTTCGTCGGGATGGTCGAGGTCGTCGCGCCGTACCGGCCAGGGGTGGAAGGTCAGCGTGTTGAACTGGGCGGCCCAGATGACCGCGGCGACTTCCATCGGGCACATCTCGTCGGCCGTGCGGCCGCTGGGGAAGGCGATGGTGGCCGTGGGGATCCAGTCGGGGTGGTTCTTGGGGACGCGCTTCTGGTAGAAGAACTCGCCGGTGACGCCGTCCGGGAAGCGCTGGAGCGTGGTGGGGCGCTCCCGCAGGGCGCGGACGATCCCGTCGCCGACCGAGAGGAAGTACCGGGCCACGTCCAGCTTGGTGAAGCCCCGCTCCGGAAAGACGACCTTGTCCGCGCTGGACAACCGCACCGTCCGCCCGCCCGCGTCGAGCTCGACCGCTTTACCACCCATGCGGCCACGCTAGGCGCAACGGACGAGTGGCGCATACCGGGCACAAAGTGGCACATGGGCAGAGAATCGAGCCATGGATCTGCCGGTGATGCCCCCCGTCAAGCCCATGCTCGCCAAACCCGTGGCGAGGATCCCGGCTGGCATGCAGTACGAGGCCAAGTGGGACGGCTTCCGTGCGATCGTTTTCCGGGACGGGGCTGATCTGGAGATCGGCAGCCGTACGGGCAAGCCGCTGACCCGGTATTTCCCGGAGCTGGCCGCGGCCCTGCTGGAGCGCCTGCCCGCGCGCTGCGTCCTGGACGGCGAGATCGTGATCGCACGGGACGGGCGGCTCGACTTCGACGCCCTCACGGAGCGCATCCACCCCGCCGCGTCCCGGGTGCGCACGCTCGCCGAGCGGACCCCGTCCTCCTTCGTGGCCTTCGACCTGCTCGCCCTGGACGACGAGGCCCTCCTCGACACGCCCCTCACCGACCGCCGCGCACGGCTGACGGAGGCCCTGGACGGGGTGAGCGCCCCCGTCCACCTCGCGCCCGCCACCACGGACCCGGAGCTGGCCCAGGAGTGGTTCGAGCAGTACGAGGGCGCGGGCCTGGACGGCGTCATCGCCAAACCGCTCGACCTGCGCTATCGGCAGAACGAACGCCTCATGTTCAAGATCAAGCACGAGCGCACGGCGGACTGCGTGGTCGCGGGCTACCGCTTCCACAAGAGCGGCCCCATCGTCGGCTCGCTCCTGCTTGGCCTGCACGACGAGTCGGGCACCCTGCAGCACGTCGGGGTCTGCGCCGCGTTCTCCATGGCGCGCCGCGCGGCGCTGGTGGACGAGCTCGAACCGCTGCGGATGGAGTCGCCCGACGGCCATCCCTGGGCCGCCTGGGCGGACGAGGCCGCGCACGAGACGTCCCGGATGCCGGGGGCGCCGAGCCGCTGGTCGGGCAAGAAGGACCTCTCCTGGGTGCCGCTGCGCCCCGAGAGCGTCTGCGAGGTGGCCTACGACCACATGGAGAACGGGCAGCGCTTCCGGCACACCGCGCGCTTCCGCACCTGGCGGCCGGACCGCACCCCGGACAGCTGCACGTTCGCCCAGCTGGAGGAGCCGGTCCGCTACGACCTGGCGGACGTACTGCGCTGACCCGGCCCCGTCCGGCCCTCCGCCCCGGCCCGCCCGGCCTCCACCCCCGCCGGGAACACAATCGCGCCATTGTTCACGCCCGCGCCCTCGCGCCGCTTCCCCGTCACGGACACCGACCGTAAGCTCCTGCGCCTGATGCGGGAGTTACCTACGGTAAGGGGGCCGGGGCATGGGGATTTCGGGCGCTACGGGCAGCACGAGACGGACGTTCGTCGCGGGGGCGGCCGCGGCGGGCGGCGTGGCGGCGCTGGGAGCGGGGGCGCTGCCGGCGGCAGCCGACGACCGCGCCCCGCGGGCGGACCCGGCGAAGACATCTGTGGCCGTGCTCGGGGGCGGCGTCGCGGGCCTGACCGCCGCGCACGAGCTGGCCGAGCGCGGCTTCGCCGTCACCGTCTACGAACGCAGGGCGCTGGGCGGCAAGGCCCGCAGCATGGACGTACCGAACAGCGCGAAGGGCAACCGCAGGCCGCTGCCCAGCGAGCACGGGTTCCGCTTCATCCCGGGGATCTACCACAACCTCCCGGACACGATGCGCCGCATCCCCTTCCCGGGGAACGCCAACGGCGTCTGGGACAACCTCGCGGCGCCCCGCGAGATGTCGTTCGCGCGCACCGGGCGCGAGGACATCCGGATGCCGATCCCGTGGCCGGGCAGCGAGCCGGAGAGGCTCAGCCTGGACGACATCGCGCGGGCGCTGACCGCGCTCCTCGACACCGCCTTCAACCTGCCCGCGCACGAGGTCGCGTATTTCGTGAACCGGGCCCTGGTCTTCCTCACCAGCTGCGACGAACGCCGGGACGACACCTGGGAGTCGACGCCGTGGTGGGAGTTCGTGCGCGCCGCGAAGATGTCCAAGGACTACCAGCGCATCCTCGCGATCGGCGTCACCCGCAACATCGTCGCCACCAAGGCCGAGGAGGCGAGCACCCGCACCGTCGGCACACTCGGCGAGGCCTTCGTCTTCAACGCGCTCGGCCAGGGCGCGGACGGCCCACCGGACCGGCTGCTCGACGCGCCGACGAACGAGGCGTGGATCGACCCCTGGGTGACCCATCTGACGTCTCTGGGAGTGGAGTTCAAGGTCGGCTGGAGCGTGCGCCAGTTGGGCTTCGCGGGCGGCCGCATCACCAAGGCCGTCATCGAGGACCCCGACGGCGTACGCCGTGACATCACCGCCGATCAGTACGTCCAGGCCATGCCGGTGGAGCACGCGCGCAGGACGTGGAGCGCGGAACTGAAGGCGGCCGACCCGCAGTTGGCACGCTGCGACAAACTGGAGACGGACTGGATGACAGGCATCCAGTTCTATCTGACGGAGCGTCCGCCGGTGGTGAAGGGCCACTTCAACCTCATCGACTCGCCCTGGTCCCTCACCGGCATCGCCCAGGCGGGCCACTGGCCGGACCGTGACTTCCCCGCCGACTACGGGGACGGCGTCGCGGTCGACTGCCTCTCCGTGGACATCTCCGAGTGGGACAAGCCGGGGATTCTCTACGGCAGGACGGCCAAGCAGTGCACGCGCGACGAGGTCGCCAAGGAGGTGTGGGCGCAGCTCAAGGCCGCGCTCAACGACACCGGCAAGGTGGTCCTGAGCGACAGCAAGCTGCACTCGTGGTTCCTGGACCCCGGGGTCGACGGCCTCGGGACGCCGAACCCGACCAACGAGGACGAGCTGCTCATCCACCCGGTCGGCACCCTGCACAACCGCCCGTCCGCCGTTACGAAGATCCCCAACCTCTATCTGGCGGGCGACTACGTGGCCGTACCGATCGACCTCGCGACGATGGAGGGCGCCAACACGTCCGCACGCCAGGCAGTGAACGCCCTTCTGGAGAGGGTCGGTTCGGATTCCGAGCCCTGCACAGTGGCCTCCCTGTTCCGCGCCCCCGCGATCGAGATCCTCAAGCGCCACGACCGCACCCGCTACCGGCTCGGCCTGCGCAACGCCCTGGATCTGGGCTGAGCGGGGGGGGAGAGCAGGGGCGTACGGGGTAGGAAGCCTGCATGGGAACGCGGACTGGGTCGGGGACACGGAAGCGACGCACCACGGTGGCGGCGGTGGCGGCCGTCGCCGCCCTTGCCCTGGCGCCCGGCTGCACCCTGAGCAAGACCGGCGGCACGGACGGGAACCCGCCGTCGGACGGCGGCCGCGTACTCGCCGTGAAGATCGACAACGTACGCCCGGCGCGCCCCCAGACGGGCCTGGAGGCGGCCGACGTCGTGTACGCGGAACAGGTCGAGGCGGGGCTGAGCCGCCTGATGGCGGTGTACGCGGGCAGGGTGCCGCCGGTCGTGGGGCCGGTGCGCAGCGCGCGGGAGACGGATCTGGAGCTGCTGCGGCAGTTCGACGATCCGGCTCTCGTGTTCTCCGGGGCGCAGTCGAAGCTCCTCCCGCTGATCTCGGCGGCTCCCTTACGGCAGCTGTCCCCCGGCAAGGCGCCGGGCGAGGCCTACTTCCGGGGCGGTGACAAGGCCGCCCCGCACAACCTCTTCGTACGCCCGAAGGCGCTGGACGCCGATCCGGGCGGTGGCGGCCTGGAGAGCACGGGCTTCCGCTTCGGCCCGCGCCCGAAGGGCGGCACCCCGGAACGTGAGGCGACCGTCCGCTTCCCGGCGGCGCGGTTCACCTTCACCTGGTCCGCGCAGCAGGAGCGCTGGCTGGTCTCCATGGACGGCGAGCGGGCCCGCACCACCGACGGCGGGCCGCTGGCCGCGTCGACCGTCGTCGTGCAGTACGTGAAGGTGCGCGAGTCCCGCTTCCACGACCGCTCGGGCAACAACACGCCGCTCACCGAGACCGTCGGCTCGGGGAAGGCGCGGGTCCTGCGGGACGGCCGTGCCTACGAGGCGCGCTGGGAGCGGCCGTTGCCGCAGGACGGCACGGAGTTCACGACGGCGGACGGCGGCGAGCGACTGCCGTTCGCCAAGGGCCAGGTGTGGGTGGTGTACGCGAAGGCGTGACTCAGGCCCGGGGGGCGGCGACGGCCTCAGCGGGATGGCGCAGGCCCTCTGCCGCGTCCGAGACCCGCTGGATGAGGTCGAAGAACACGGTCTGCTCGGCCGGGGAGAGCGGGCCGAGGAAGACCTGGTTCATCCGGGCCGTACGCACGGTCAGCTTGCGGTGCGTGCGCCGGCCCTCGTCGGTGAGGTGCAGCAGATACCGGCGGCCGTCCTGCGGGTCACGGACCTTGTCGAGGAGTTCGCGGCGCATCAGGCGGCTGATGACCTCCGCGATGGTCGACCGGTCGAGGCCGACCCGCTCGCCGACGGTGCGCTGGTCGAGTCCGGGCTCGGCGACGAGCGCGTTCAGGACGGCGAACTGCGGCGAGGTGATCTCCTCGGAGACCATCGTGTTCCACAGCAGGTAGTGCGCCTGCTGCAGCCGCCGGGCCAGGTGCCCGGGGTGGGTGGTCAGGTCCACCGCGGCCATGAGTTCCTCCACTGCCTTGAGCCTGTTCGGGCCTGCGATTTCTGTAGGTGCACTGAACACTACTCGCTCTTGACGGCCCAGGTAACGAGTGGCAGCGTACGTTCCACCTCGTAGAAATAGTCAGTGCCCTGATTAATGAGCAGGGCATCGAAGGCCTGGAAGAGATGGGGCTCGACGGATGGACAAGGTGGTGGCCTCGGCCGCCGACGCGGTGGCCGACGTGGGGGACGGTTCGTCCCTGGCGGTGGGCGGGTTCGGGCTGAGCGGTGTGCCCGGCGTGCTGATCGGGGCACTGTACGAGGCCGGGGTGTCGGGCCTGCGGGTGGTGTCCAACAACTGCGGGGCGATGGAGTCGGGCCTTGCCGTACTGCTCTCGGCGGGCCGGATCGCGCGGGTGACCGGTTCGTACATCGGCGCCAACAAGGAGTTCGCGCGCCAGTACCTGGGCGGCGAGCTGGAGGTGGAGATGATCCCGCAGGGGACGCTCGCGGAGCGGCTGCGTGCGGGAGGGTGCGGGATACCCGCGTTCTACACACCTGCCGGAGTGGGCACGCAGGTCGCCGACGGCGGGCTGCCCTGGCGCTACGACGGCTCGGGCGGGGTGGCGCTCGCCTCGCCGGCCAAGGAGGTGCGGGAGTTCGACGGGCAGGAGTACGTCCTGGAGCGCGGCATCAGGACCGACTTCGCGCTGGTACGGGCCGCCAAGGGCGACCGGCACGGGAACCTCGTGTTCAACAAGTCCACCCGCAACTTCAACCCCCTGGCCGCGATGGCCGGACAGGTCACGATCGCCGAGGTCGAGCAGCTGGTCGAGCCGGGCGAGATCGACCCCGACGCGGTGCATCTGCCGGGGATCTACGTCCAGCGGGTCGTCGAGCTCACAGCCGAGCAGGCCACCGACAAGCAGATCGAGAGGCGCACGGTCTCCGCGCCCGAGGATCAGCCCGACGTGCAAGGAACGGTGAGCGACTGATGGCCTGGACCCGCGAGCAGATGGCCGCACGCGCCGCACGCGAACTGCGCGACGGCCAGTACGTGAACCTGGGCATCGGCCTGCCCACCCTCATCCCCAACTACCTCCCCGAGGGCGTCGAGGTGGTCCTGGAGTCCGAGAACGGCATCCTCGGCGTGGGCCGTTACCCCACGGACGCCGAGGTGGACCCGGATCTGATCAACGCGGGCAAGGAGACGGTCACCGTCCGCCCCGGCGCCTCGTACTTCGACTCCGCGCTCTCCTTCGGGATGATCCGCGGCGGTCACATCGATGTCGCGGTCCTCGGCGCCATGCAGGTGTCCGAGCGCGGCGACCTGGCCAACTGGGCGATCCCCGGCAAGATGATCACCGGGATCGGCGGGGCGATGGACCTGGTGCACGGTGCGCGCACGGTGATCGTGGCGATGACGCACACCGCCAAGGACGGCTCACCCAAGATCCTCGACGAGTGCGCGCTGCCGCTGACCGGCAAGGGCTGCGTGAACCGGATCATCACGGATCTCGGCGTCCTGGACGTCACCGAAACCGGCCTGGAACTCGTCGAGTTGGCGCCAGGCGTCACTCCCGGGGAGATCACCGCCAAGACAGCGGCCAGGGTCCGCGTGCCCGAAGCCTTCTCCGCCGAGATCTCCGAAGGAACCCCGTCATGACCCTGCGTGACGTCTACATCGTCGACGCCGTACGCACCCCCGTCGGCAAGTACAACGGCGCGCTGTCGGGCGTCCGCCCGGACGACCTCGGCGCCCACGCCATCCGCGAACTCCTGTCCCGTACCCCGGACTTGGACCCGGCCCGGATCGGCGACGTCTACTTCGGCAACGCGAACGGCGCGGGCGAGGAGAACCGCAACGTCGGCCGCATGGCCGCCCTGCTCGCGGGTCTGCCCGTGACGGTGCCGGGCGTGACCGTCAACCGGCTCTGCGCCTCCGGGCTCGAAGCCGTCATCCAGGCCGCGCGGGCCATCGCGCTCGGCGACGTCTCCATCGCCCTGGCCGGCGGAGTCGAGTCGATGACCCGCGCCCCCTACGTGCTGCCGAAGAGCGAGAGCCCGTTCCCCGCCGGACACACCGAGCTGTACTCCACCACTCTGGGCTGGCGCATGGTCAACCCGAGGATGGAGCCGCAGTGGACGGTCCCGCTGGGCGAGAGCGCCGAACTCGTCGCGGACAAGCACGGGATCACACGCGAACAGCAGGACGCGTACGCCCTGACCAGCCATCAGAAGGCCTACGCCGCACAGCGGAACGGTCTCTTCGACGCGGAGATCGCGCCGGTCGCCGTCCCCCGGCGCAAGGGTGAGCCCGTCCTCTTCGAGCGCGACGAGTGCGTACGCGCCGACGCGTCCCTGGAGGCGATGGCCAAGCTCAAGCCGTCCTTCCGCACCACGGGAGGCACGGTCACGCCCGGCAACGCGTCGCCGCTCAATGACGGCGCGGCCGCGCTGCTCCTGGTCGACGAGGAGGGCCTGGCGGCGACGGGCCGCGAGCCGCTGGCCCGCGTCTCGGCCTCCGCCGTCTCCGCGACCGAGCCGCACTACTTCGGCCTCGCGCCGGTCGAGGCCGTCAACCGCGCCCTCGCCAAGGCGGGCCGGTCCTTCGGTGACCTGAGCACGCTTGAGCTGAACGAGGCCTTCGCGGCACAGGTGTTGGGGTGCGCGGCCGAATGGCCCGACCTCGACCCCGACGTCCTCAACCCGCAGGGCGGCGCCATCGCGCTCGGCCATCCACTCGGCGCGTCCGGAGCGCGGCTCGCCGGGACCGTCGCCCACCAGCTCGCCCGACGCGGCTCGGGTACGGGCGTCGCCACCCTCTGCATCGGCGTCGGTCAGGGCCTGGCCCTGGTCCTCGAACGCTGACCCTCCCCCTTTCCGAGCACGCCGTCCTCACGGAGCCGAGAGACATGCCCCTCACCCAACCTCTGCCCGACGGGCTGAGCCAGCAGGAGATGGACACGGAGGTCGCCAAGGCGCAGGCCGCGGCGGCGCCCGCCGATCACCCGCCGCGCGACTATCCCCCGTACCGCAGCAGCCACTTCCGCCATCCCAAGCAGCCGCTGATCCCGCTGCGCGACCCGGAGGCGGTGGAACTGAGCGGCCCCGCGTTCGGCGTCACCGACATCACGGCGCTCGACCGTGACCTGACGCGCCAGCACCTGGGCGAGCCGCTCGGCGAGCGGATCACCGTGTCCGGCCGCGTCCTGGACCGCGAAGGGCGACCCGTGCGCGGCCAGTTGGTCGAGCTGTGGCAGGCCAACGCCTCCGGCAGGTACGCCCACCAGCTGGACCAGCACCCGGCGCCCCTCGACCCGAACTTCACGGGCTTCGGCCGCTGCCTGACCGACGGCGAAGGAACGTACTCCTTCACGACCATCAAGCCGGGCGCCTACCCGTGGCGCAACCACGTCAACGCGTGGCGCCCCGCGCACATCCACTTCTCGGTCTTCGGTACGGCCTTCACGCAACGCCTGGTGACGCAGATGTACTTCCCGGGCGACCCGCTGTTCGCGTACGACCCGGTCCTGCGCTCGGTCACCGACGAGTCGGCGCGAAAGCGCCTGGTCTGCGCCTACGACCACGATCTCTCCGCCCCCGAGTGGTCGCTCGGCTACCGCTGGGACATCGTGCTCGACGGCCCCGCCGCGACGCTCTTCGAGGAAGGCGACCACCACTGATGTCGTACGCTCCGACTCCCTCCCAGACCGTCGGCCCCTTCTACGGCTACGCGTTGCCCTTCCCACGGGGCGGCGAGGTCGCACCGACCGGCCACCCGGAGACGATCACCCTGCACGGGTATGTGTACGACGGCGCGGGAAACCCCGTACCCGACGCGCTCATCGAGACCTGGCAGCCCGCGCCCGACGGCTCCCGCACGGGTGCGCCGGGGTCGCTGCGGCACGACCCCGTCACGGGCGGGGTCATCGGCCGCGACGGCGTCGCGTTCACCGGGTTCGGCCGCGTCCCGACCGACGCGGACGGACACTGGAGCGTCCGGACGCTCCCGCCGGGCGGCGTCTCGTACGTCGCGGTCGCGGTCTTCGCGCGCGGTCTGCTCCACCACCTGTACACGCGGGCCTACCTGGTCGACGAACCGGGCGACCCGCTCCTCGGCTCCCTCGACCCGGCGCGGCGTACGACGCTGGTCGCCCGCCCGGAGGCGAGCCACACGTACCGTTTCGACATCCGCCTTCAGGGCGAGGGCGAAACGGTGTTCCTGGAGTTCCAGTGAGTGTTGACGATTCCGGCTGTCCCGACATCGGCCTGCTCGCCCCCGGGCGAGCGGGCTCACCGGCCGAGGCCGCGACGGGCGACACGGCGTTTCTGCAGGCGCTGCTGGCTGCGGAGGCGGCGCTGACGCGGGCCCAGGCACGGGTGGGCCTGGCCCCAGCGGACGCGGCGGCGGCCGTCGGCGCGGCGGCTCGCGCCGACCGCTTCGACGCACGTGCCATCGCGCTTCGCGCGCGGTCCGGCGGCAACCCCGTTATCCCGCTGGTCGCGGACCTGACGGCGGCGGTGCCCGCGGAGGCCGCGCCGTACGTCCATCGCGGCGCGACCAGCCAGGACATCATGGACACGGCGATGATGCTGGTCGCCCGGCGCACGCTGGACCTGATCCTGGCGGACCTGACCCGCACGGAGGCGGCACTGGCCCGTCTCGCGGCGGAACACCGGGAGACGGTGATGCCGGGCCGCACTCTGACGCAGCACGCGGTCCCCACGACGTTCGGCCTCAAGGCCGCGGGCTGGCGGTCACTGACCCTGGACGCACGCGACAGGGTGCGGTCGGTGCGCGACACGCTTCCGGCTCAACTGGGCGGCGCGGCGGGCACGTTGGCGGCCTTCGAGGCGTACGCGGACGGAGAGGGCGGGACGTGGGCGGGCTCGGCTGGAGCTTCTGCGGGGGCCTCTACGGGGGGCGCGGCCCCCGACCACGCGTCGGCCACCCCGTCCGAGACTCCCCTGCCCAACTCGCCCTCGGCCGAAGGGTGCCCGGCCGCCACTCCCCCGACAAACAGCAGCAGCCTCGCGGAGACGCTCGTCGCCGTCTTCGCCCGGGAGCTGCGGCTGGCCGAACCCACCCTCCCCTGGCACACCCTCCGCACCCCGGTGGCCGACCTCGCCGGAGTCCTCGCCTTCACCGCCGGAGCCCTGGGCAAGGTGGCCGTGGACATCCTCACCCTCAGCCGCACGGAGCTCGCCGAAGTCACCGAGGGTGCGGGCGGGGGTTCATCCGCCATGCCCCACAAGGCGAATCCCGTGCACTCCACGCTCGTCGCAGCCGCCGCCCGCCGTGCCCCCGCCCTGGCAGCGACGCTCCACGCGTCGATGGCCGCCGAGGACGAACGCCCGGCAGGCGCCTGGCACGCGGAGTGGGAGCCCCTGCGGGACCTCCTGCGCACGGTCGGCGGCGCGAGCCACCACGCGGCGGAGCTCACCGAGAACCTCCGGGTGCACCCGGAGGCGATGCGCGAACACCTCGGCCTCACCCACGGGTTGATCATCTCCGAACGCCTCACCGCCGAGCTGACGCCTCTCCTGGGCCGGGCCCGCGCGAAGGAGCTCCTCACGTCGGCGGCCCGCCGCACCCGCGACGAGGGCAGGACCCTGGCGGAGGTCCTCGCCGAAGAACCCGGCCTGGAGACCGTGGACCTCACCGAACTCACCGACCCCGCCCGTTACACCGGCTCCGCCGGAGCCCTCACGGACCGAGCCCTGGAGCGACGATGACCAGCAAGCTGCCGCACCACACCACCGAGGGCGCCCCGACCGCTCCCCCGCTTCTCCTCGGCTCCTCCGTCGGCACCTCCACCGCCCTGTGGGACGCCGTGGCGCCCGAACTCGCCACCACCCACCGGGTCATACGCTGGGACCTGCCCGGTCACGGCAGATCCCCCGCCGAGCTGATCGCTCCGGGAGCGACCGTCGCCGACCTGGCCGCCCTCGTCATCGCGCTCGCCGACTCCCTCGGCATCGACCGCTTCGCGTACGCGGGCGTCTCCCTCGGCGGCGCCGTCGGCCTGCATCTGGCCGCGCACCACCCGGAGCGGGTGGCGAGCCTCGCCGTGATCTGCTCCTCGGCGCACTTCGGCGGCAGTGCGCGCTGGGAGGAGCGGGCTGCACTCGTTCGCCGCGAAGGTCTCGCCGGCCTCGCGGAGAGCGCGCCGGAGCGCTGGTTCACCCCCGGCTTCACGGTCCCCCGCCTGGTGGACGACCTCCGGACCACCGACCCCGACGCGTACGCCGCGTGCTGCGACGCGCTGGCCTCGTACGACATCAGGGAGTCGCTGGCGACGATCACCGCTCCCACGCTCGTCGTCGCGGGCCGCGAGGATCCGGCGACGCCGCCCGCCCACGCCCGCGAGATCGCCGACGCGGTGCAGGGCGCCTCCCTGACGGAGCTGGCGGGCGCGTCGCATCTGGCGCCGGCCGAGCGCCCGGAGGCCGTGACCGCCGCGTTGCGCACGCACTTGACGGGGGCGCCGGCGAGCGGGGCGGCCGTGCGCCGGGCCGTCCTCGGGGACGCGCACGTGGACCGCGCGCAGGCGAACACCACGCCCTTCACGGCCCGCTTCCAGGACTTCATCGCCCGCTACACCTGGGGCGAGATCTGGACCGACCCCACCCTCGCGCACCGCGAACGCAGCATGATCACCATGACCGCTCTGGTCGCGCACGGGCACTACGACGAGCTCGCCATGCATGTGCGGGCGGCCCGCCGCAATGGGCTCACGCCCGAGGAGATCGGCGCGGTGCTGCTCCAGACAGCCGTCTACTGCGGTGTGCCCGCCGCCAATTCGGCGTTCGCGGTGGCACAGCGGGTCCTCGCCGAGGAGTAGGGGCCACCCCGGACCCTTTAGGCTGCTGCTCTGATCAGGGGGATCAGGGGTGTTCAGGGGTTCAGGGGAAAGCAGGGGGGCGAGGGGCGATGAACGACGCGTCTGAGGTGTTCCAGCCGTTGCGGGCGCAGGACCCGCCGGTAGTGGCGGGCTACTGTCTCGCGGCCCGGCTGGGCGCGGGAGGCATGGGCCGCGTCTATCTGTCGCACACCCAGGGCGGCAGGCCGGTCGCGATCAAGGTGGTGCGGCCGGAGCTGGCCGACGACCCGGCTTTCCGGCGGCGGTTCGGCCGGGAGATAAAGGCGGCCCGGCGCGTCCGTGGCGCCTATACGGCCGAGCTGATCGACGCCGACGCGGACGGCGTACCGCCCTGGCTGGCCACCGTGTACGTGCCGGGGCCCTCCCTCACGGAGGCCGTCGCCCGCCGCGGACCGCTGCCGGTGCCCGCGGTGCTGTGGCTGATGGCGGGGGTCGCCGAGGCACTGCAGGCCATCCACGCCGCCGGGATCGTGCACCGTGACCTGAAGCCGTCGAACGTGCTGCTGGCCGCCGACGGGCCGCGCGTGATCGACTTCGGCATCTCCCTGACCTCCGGCGCCACTTCCGCGTACACCGCCACGGGCGCCAGTGTCGGCACGCCTCAGTTCATGGCTCCCGAGCAGGCGTCCGCGGGCGAGGTCACCCCGGCCACCGACGTCTTCGCGCTCGGCCAGACAGCGGCGTTCGCGGTGCTGGGTGAGCCGCTGTACGGGGACGGCCCCTCGGTGAGCGTGCTGTACCGGATCGTGCACTCGGAGCCCGACCTGTCCCTGCTGCCCGCGCAGCTCCGTCCGCTGTTCGCCAGGTGCCTGGCCGCCGATCCGGCGGAGCGCGCCACCCCCGCGGAGATCATCGAGTGGTGCCGCCGGCATCTGGGCCGGGAGACCGACCCGGGCGCGGGGTTGGCACTCTGGCGGGACGTCGCGGGTCCGGAGGTCACGGTTCCCGCGCCGGTGCCCCACCCCACCCCGGTGCACACCCTGCCCTTGGTCGCGCCGCCGCAGCAGTGGCCGCCTCTGCCGGCGGGTCCGGACGGGCGGCGGGCCCGCCGAAGACGCAACGCGCTCATCGTGGGCATCATGACGGTGAGCGCGCTGCTGGTGCTCGGCCTGACGTGGGCGGTCCTGGACGCGACGGGCCTCCGCTTCCGGGACACTTCCTCGCAGGCCGGTTCGGGTGCGTCCGGACGGTCCTCGGGGTCGGAGTCGGGGACCACATCGGGGTCCGGTTCGGGATCCTCGTCGGGATCCGGGGCCGGCGAGCGGTCAGCCACCGGTACGGACTCCGGGACCGGTGAGAAGAGCGACGGGGCGTCGGACTCTTCGCGTCCCTCCTCGAAGTCCTCATCGACCGCGTCCACCCCGCCCCGCCCCATCGCGTATCCCCAGGAATGGTTCGACGAGAAGAACTCCGTGAGCCTCAGGGAGCCGGTCGACCGGAAGGACCGCAAGGGCGACATCCGCTTCGTCTGCGGGCAGGGCCAGTGCGCGCTGAAGAGCGACAAGAGCCTGATCACCCTGCTGTACAGCAAGCCGGGTGCCACCCTTGATTCATGCCGTCTCGCCCTCAAGGGCGCCGAAAGCCGCGACCTCCCGCTCGCCGCGGTGGCGGCGGGCAGTGAGATCTGTGTGAAGAACCCCTCCGGGGACATCGCCCTGCTCGTGGTCCAGGTGAAGTCGACCGCGCTGCCGGACGACGGATTCAGCTTCCTGACCGCGGACATGACGGTCTGGCGGGCCCGGTAGACGCCGGGCCCGCCAGACGCCGGGGGCGCGGGCGCGTCGCCACGGTGCCGCTACGTGGCCGCGTAGTACCCCAGGAACATGTCGACACCGGCGACGATCAGACGCTCCGTCAGGCCGTCGCTGATGTCGGTTCCGTACGAGCCGAAGACCAGGTGCGGGAAGACCAGCAGGGAGTAGAGCTGGATGACCGCCGTCTCCATGTCCGGGACGGTGAGCCGCCCCCGCTCGGCAAGTTCGCGCAACGCGCCCGCGATCGCGGGGTGATGACCTTCCGGGCCGCGCTGTCCCCACGCCTCGCCGAGCGACGGGAAACGGTGGATCTCCCGGGCGACGACATGGCGCAGCGCGGTCATCTCCTGGTCGCTGCGGACGACGTCGACCCACGCTCGGGCCACGTTCAGGAACGCCTCGCGCAGGTCGTCCGCCTCGGTGAGGCCATCGAGCGCGGCGACCGACGACGAGGCGTCGAGGGGTTCGTCGAGCGCGCCCGCGATCACCGCCACGAACAGTGCTTCCTTGTTCCCGAAGTGGTTGTAGACGGTCACCTTGGACACGCCCGCCTCGGCCGCGATGGCGTCCATGCCGACGCCGAATCCCTCACGCAGGAACAGCGAGCGGGCCGCCCGGACGATCGCCTCGCGCTTGCGCTCCGCGCGTGGCCCGGTGGGGCCCGCGCCTTCCGCCTTCGGCTCGCCGCTTCCCTCACGTCGCATGCGCCGCACTTTACCAGCGAACTGAACTGAACAGTTGAGTTCACATGAACTAGACAGTACAGTTCAGAAAGGCGAGGAGCAGGCGCCGTGCCTGCTTCCCGTCACCTCGCCTCCCTCGTGCTCTCGTGCTCTCTCGTTCTCTCGTTCTCTCCTTCTCTCTCCTTCTCTCTCCTTCTCTCTCCTGCCGAGGATCCGCCATGACCCATGCCCACCCGACCCCGGACGCCGCGCCGCACACCTCCGCGCCGCCACCCACGGGCCCACGCCCATGGCTGGCCCTCGCACTGTTGTGCGCCGCCCAGTTCATGCTGGTGCTCGATGTGACGGTCGTGAACGTCGCGCTGCCGAGCATGGCCGCCGATCTCGACCTCGGCCGCACCGCGCTGACCTGGGTCGTCACGACGTACACGCTCTGCTTCGGCGGGCTCATGCTGCTCGGCGGGCGGCTCGCCGACGTCCTCGGGGCGCGCCGCACCCTTCTCTGCGGCCTCGCCCTGTTCACCGTCGCCTCGCTCCTGACCGGCCTCGCCACGGGCCCGGTGACCCTCCTCGCGGGGCGTACCGCGCAGGGCGTCGGGGCCGCGCTGCTCTCCCCCGCGGCCCTCGCGATCGTCACCACGACCTTCCACGGCCGCGACCGGCATCGCGCGCTCGGCGTGTGGTCGGCGATCGGGGGTGCGGGCGCCGCGATCGGGGTCCTGCTCGGCGGCGTCCTGAGCGACGGCCCCGGCTGGGAGTGGATCTTCTACGTCAACGTGCCCATCGGGGTGGCCCTGCTGCTCGCCCTGCCCGCCGTCGTGCCCGCCCGCGCACCCCGGCCCGCCCGCCTCGACATCCCCGGCGCGCTGCTCGTCACGGCGGGCACCGGCTCGCTCATCTACGGCCTCGTCGCGGCCGGCGACACGGGCTGGACGGACCTCCGGACGCTGGTGCCGGTGGCCGCGGCCGCGGTTGCCTACGGGGCTTTCGCCGCCGTCGAGCGCGCACAGCGAGCGCCGCTGATCGACCTCGCCGTCCTGCGACGCCGTCCGGTGGTCGCGGGCTCCTACCTGATGCTGGTCGCCACGGCGCTGCTGATCTCGCTGTTCTTCCTGGGGTCGGTGTTCCTCCAGGAGGTACGCGGCTACACAGCTCTGCGGACCGGAGTGCTGTTCCTGCCGGTGGCCGTCGCCACCGGAGTTGGCGCACACCTCGGCGGGCGGTTCGTGGGCCAGTGGGGGGCGCGGCCGACGGCGGCCGCGGGGCTCACGCTCGCGGGGCTCGGTACCGCTCTGCTCACCGGCGCCGGGCCGGCCGGCAACGCGTGGACGAGTGTCGCCCTGGGGATGTCCGTCGCCGCCCTGGGACTCGGCTCGGTGTTCGTGGCGGCCACCACCACCGCGTTGGGATTCATCGCGCACGAGGAGGCGGGCGTCGCGTCCGGCGTGGTCAACACCTTCCACGAGGTGGGCGGCTCCATCGGTGTCGCCGTGGTCTCGACGGTCGCCGCCACGGGGATCGAACGCGGCACCGTCGGCGGCTTCACGGACGGGTTCACCGTGTGCGCCGTGGCCGCCTTGGTCAGCGCGGCCGCCACGTTCGTACTCGTCCCGCGCGGAAAGCCACAGCTGACCGGCGGGCCGCACGTGCACTGACCTGCGCCGGGCGGGGGCCGCGCCGCGCAGCCCCCGCACCCGCCTCACGTACGCCTGATCGAAGGGTGGCTCTCGCGCCATGGCGCCACCTGAACACCGTGGTGACACTTCTGGCGGTTAAGTTACTTGGTGACCATGCGAGTTGCGCAGCCACGTGAGGACTTTGCCACTGTGACGGGAGCCGGATTGCGCGGGCGGGTGCTGTCCGCGGCGCTGATCGCTGTGCTCCTGGTGATCGTCCAGTTCTTCGCGCACGGGGTCAACGAATCCGCGTCCGCCGTGGAATCCCGTACGTCACCTGCCACAGCGCCGTACGCCCAGTGCGGCGGTGACGCGCACCCGGAGGAATCCGAGCGCTTCCGGGTCCGCGGCCGCCCGCACTGCCGTGACGTCATTCCCGACCCGGATCCGCAACTCCACGCCCGCACGGACGCGTCCACGGGCGACGGCACGCGCGCGTGCCGTCCGGTTTCCGTCGCACTCCGCCAGACGAGACCCACGGGCCGCGAAACCCCGGCCCTCCTCCAGGTCTTCCGCTGCTGATCGGGCCCCCGGCACGGCCATGCCGTCGGGCCCCCACGCCTGACGCGCCGTCGGCCGGACCGAACACCGGTCCATGTCACACCGACGCGCCCCCACGGTGCTCAGGAGTCAACCGACATGCAGCATTCACCTGTCTCCCTGCTCGACCGCGCCCGCTCACTGTTCACGGCCTCCAACGACACGCGGCACGATTTCGTGGCCTCCGTAGTCGTCTTTCTCGTCGCCCTGCCCCTGTGCCTGGGCGTGGCCGTCGCCTCCGGCGTGCCCGCCGAACTCGGCCTGATCACCGGCATCGTCGGCGGCCTCGTCACCGGCCTGCTGCCCGGCAGCAGCCTCCAGGTCAGCGGCCCCGCCGCGGGCCTCACCGTCCTCGTCTACGAAGCCGTGCAGGAGTACGGCCTCGCCGCGCTCGGCGCCCTCGTGCTCGTCGCCGGGGTCCTCCAGCTGGTCATGGGCTTCCTTCGCCTCGGCCGCCTCTTCCGTGCCATCTCCGTCGCCGTCGTCGAAGGCATGCTCGCCGGGATCGGACTCGTCCTGGTTGCCGGGCAGTTGTACGTCATGACGGACAGCGAAGCCCCTGCGAGCGGTCTCGGCAAGATCGCCGGGCTGCCGGGGATGCTCACCGGGGTGTTCGGCTCGGAGCGCGCTCTCACCGCCTTCGGGCTCGGCATGGGCACCATCACCGTACTCGTGCTCTGGAACAGGCTTCCAGCGAAGCTCCGCGTGGTGCCCGCGCAGCTCGGCGCCGTCGTGCTCGCCACGGGTGCCTCGCTGGCCCTCTCCCTGCCGGTGGCCACGGTGGAGGTGCAGGGGCTCATCGAGGCGGTGCGGATGCCGGACGCCGCCGGCTTCGGGGGGCTGATGAGCCTCGGCGCCTTGGGCACCGTCCTGGCGTTCGCCCTCATCGCGTCGGCGGAGAGCCTGTTCAGCGCGGCCGCGGTGGACCGCATGCACGAGGGCCCGCGCACGTCGTACGACAAGGAACTGATCGCGCAGGGCGCGGGCAACACCGTGTGCGGCCTGCTCGGTGCCCTGCCGATGACCGCCGTCATCGTCCGCAGCGCGACCAACGTCCAGGCAGGCGCGCGGACGAAGGCGTCCCGCGTGCTGCACGGCGTCTGGCTGCTCCTCTTCGCGGCGCTGCTGCCCGCCGCGCTCGGCCTCATCCCGGTCGCCGCGCTGGCCGGAGTCCTCGTGCACGCGGGCTGCAAGCTGATCCCCGTGCGGCAGTTGGCGAAGCTGTGGCGCGAACACCGCGGTGAAGCCGTCGTCCTGGTCGTGACGGCCGTGGCGATCGTTTCGGTGAACATGTTCGAGGGAGTCCTGATCGGGCTGGCCCTCGCCGTCATAAAGATCGCCTGGGAGACACCGCGCGTGCACGTGGCCGTCGTCGACAAGGGCGCCGGCCCGGTCCACGTCCACCTGTCGGGGCAAGCCACGTTCCTGTGCCTCCCCAAGCTCCTCGACGCACTCGAGGCGCTGCCTCAGGACCGCCAGATCGAGCTCGAGATCGCGGGGCTGTGGCATCTGGACCACGCGTGCCGTACGTCGCTGGAGAACTGGGCGGCGCGGCACAGCGCGGAAGGCACGGATCCGGTGCGGGTGGCGTCCAGGGGCTGACGGCCCGCGCGGTCTCCGTGCGCCGGACGGGCCCTGGTGCTGGGCCCGTCCGGTGGATCTACGCTTCTAACGCGCCCCGTACACCGGCTGAGGCGCCTGAGCCGCGGCGAGGAGCTTGAGCGCCGCGTCGCCCGCCTCGGCCGGGGTCCAGCGGGCCCCCTTGTCGGCCGTCGGTCCGTGGCGCCAGCCCTCCATGACGGTGATGCGCCCCGCCTCGGCTTCGAAGACACGTCCCGAGACACCCGCGGACGGCTCGGAGCCGAGCCACACCACGACCGGCGACACGTTCTCCGGAGCCATCGCGTCGAAGCCGCCTCCCTCGGGCGCGGCCATGGTGTCCGCGAAGGTGCGCTCCGTCATCCGCGTGCGCGCGGCGGGCGCGATGGCGTTGACGCGCACTCCGTAGGCGGCGAGTTCCGCGGAGGCCACCAGGGTGAGCCCGAGAATCCCGGCTTTGGCCGCGCTGTAGTTCCCCTGCCCTACGCTCCCCAACAGGCCCGCACCGGAGCTGGTGTTGACCACGCACGCGTGCCGCGTGCGCCCCGCCTTCGCCTCGCCGCGCCAATACGCGGCGGCGTGCTTCAGCGGCAGGAAGTGCCCCTTCAGATGGACGCGCATCACCGCGTCCCAGTCGTCGTCCCCGAGGTTGACCAGCATGCGGTCCCGCAGGAATCCCGCGTTGTTGACGAGGGTGTCGAGGCACCCGTACGCGTCGAGCGCGGCCCGCACCAGGGATGCGGCGCCCTCGGACGTGGCGATGTCACCGCCGTGCGCGACGGCCTCGCCTCCCGCCGCGCGGATCTCCTCCACGACGTCGTGCGCGGGCCCGGCGGAAGCTCCGGAGCCGTCGGGCCCCACCCCGAGGTCGTTGACGACGACCTTGGCGCCCTCGGCTGCGTACGCGCGCGCGTGCGCCCTGCCTAGGCCACGGCCCGCACCCGTGACGATCACGACGCGGCCCGCGCAGACACCCGCGTCCGGCTTGCTGGCTGAGGTCATGCGGAACTCCTCGCTCGTGCGGAACTGGTCTGAAGCGTTCAGTGGTTGACGGATGCGGCGTCCAGGAACGCGGGGCGTTCGCCGCCGCCGTGCAGATGCAGTGCGGCGCCGCTGATGTAGCGCGCGCTGTCGGAGGCGAGGAACACGCACGCGTCCCCCACGTCCGACGGATCGGCGAGGCGGCCGAGCGGCACGGTGCGGGCGACCGCCGCGATGCCGTCCTCGTCGCCGTAGTGCAAGTGGGCGCTCTCGGTGCGGGCGAGGCCGAGCACCACGGTGTTCACGCGCACCTCGGGGGCCCATTCGACGGCCATCGTGCGCGCGAGGTTCTCCAGGCCCGCCTTGGCCGCGCCGTAGGCGCCGGAGCCGGGTGAGGGCCGGGAGCCGCTCACGCTCCCGATCATGGTGATGCTGCCCCCGCCGCCCTCGCCACGTTCCTGGCATCGCATCACTTCGTACGCCGCCAAGGACGCGTACAGCGGGGCCAGCAGGTTGAGTTCGACGATCTTCGCCTGGCGGGCGGGTGCGGAATCGGCCAGCAGCCCGAAGGGCGTGCCACCCGCGTTGTTCACCAAAGCGTCCAATCGGCCGTGATCGGCGGCGACGTCCGCGAAGAACGCGTGGGCCGCCTCCGCGTCGCGCAGGTCGAGGGGCCGGAACTCGGCGGCTGCGCCCGCCACTTCGACCGGGTGGTCCGGCGGTCTGCGTGCGCAGACGACGACCCGCGCGCCGGCGGCGAGGAAGCTGCGGGCGATACCGGCGCCGACGCCTCGGGTGCCGCCGGTGACGACGACCACCTGTCGGGTGTCAGTCATCGCTGCTACCTTTCCAACTAACAAATGTTTGGTTGAAGGGCCTGGTTGAAAGGTAGCGGATCCTCTGATGTCTGTCTCCACCTCCGCCCCGGACAAGGGCGTGGCCGTCGTCACCGTTGACTTCCCACCGGTCAACGCCCTGCCCGTGCAGGGGTGGTTCGACCTGGCCGCCATCGTCCGCGCGGCGGGCCGCGACCCCGAGACGCGCTGCGTCGTCCTCGCCGCCGAGGGCCGCGGTTTCAACGCGGGCGTGGACATCAAGGAGATGCAGCGAGACAGCGGCCACGACGCTCTGATAGGCGCCAACCGCGGGTGCTACGAGGCCTTTTCGGCGGTGTACGAATGCGAGGTGCCGGTCGTGGCCGCGGTGCACGGCTTCTGCCTGGGCGGCGGCATCGGCCTCGTCGGGAACGCCGACGCGATCGTGGCGAGCGAGGACGCGACGTTCGGCCTGCCCGAGCTGGACCGGGGTGCGCTCGGTGCCGCGACGCATCTCGCCCGCCTGGTGCCGCAGCACCTGATGCGCGCCCTGTACTACACCTCGCGCACGGCCACCGCGGCCGAACTGCACGCGCACGGCTCCGTGTGGCGGGTGGTGCCGCCCGAGGAACTGCGTGACGCGGCACTGGAGTTGGCTCGCGAGATCGCACGGAAGGACGGGACGCTGCTGCGGTTCGCCAAAGCCGCGATCAACGGCATCGACCCCGTGGACGTGCACCGGAGCTACCGCTTCGAGCAGGGCTTCACCTTCGAGGCGAATTTGAGCGGCCTGGCGGGCCGGATCCGCGAGGACTTCGGTGCGGGCTCCGTGACAGACACCGGGGAGGCCCGGAAGGGGGAGGACAGGGCATGACGGACAAGACCATGACGCCCGACGCGATCGTGGGGCGGTTGCGGAGCGGGATGACGCTCGGCATCGGCGGCTGGGGGTCGCGCCGCAAGCCCATGGCGCTGGTGCGGGCCCTTCTGCGGTCCGGAATCACGGACCTCACCGTCGTCTCGTACGGCGGTCCGGACGTCGGCCTGCTCGCGGCTGCGGGGAAGATCCGCAAGCTGGTCACGGCGTTCACGACCCTCGATTCGATCCCTCTGGAGCCGCATTTCCGCGCGGCACGCGAGCGTGGCGCCTTCGAACTGGTCGAGCTGGACGAGGCGATGTTCATGCAGGGCCTGACGGCCGGTGCCCAGCGGCTGCCGTTCCTGCCGATCCGGGCGGGCCTCGGTTCGGACGTCCTGCGGGTCAACCCCCAGTTGCGTACGGTCACTTCGCCGTACGAGGACGGGGAGGAGCTGGTCGCGGTGCCCGCCCTGCGGATGGACGCCGCGCTGGTGCACCTGAACCGCGCCGACCGTCTGGGCAACGCCCAGTATCTGGGTCCGGACCCGTACTTCGACGACTTGTTCTGCGAAGCGGCCGACACGGCGTTCGTGTCGTGCGAACGGATCGTCGAGTCGAGCGAGCTCACCGAGCACGCGGCGCCGCAGACGATACTGATCTCCCGGCACGCGGTGACGGGCGTGACCGAGACACCCGACGGCGCGCACTTCACGTCGTGCGTGCCGGACTACGGCCGCGACGAGCCCTTCCAGAAGGCCTACGCCACAGCCGCGGGAGACCCGGACGCCTGGAAGCAATTCGAGGAGCGCTTCCTCACCGGCACCGAGCGGGACTATCAAGCGGCCGTCCGGGCCTGGCACAAGGAGCAGCGATGACGCGCACCGACCCGACGGCCACCGCCGGTGCCTCCGCGCCGGCCTCCGCCACCCGCGCCGAGTACTGCGTGATCGCCTGCGCCGAGGCCTGGCGGGACGCCGGTGAGATCCTCGCGTCCCCGATGGGCACGATCCCTTCGATCGCCGCCCGCCTGGCCAAGCTGACGTTCTCGCCGGACCTCCTGCTCACGGACGGGGAGGCGCTCCTGATCGGCGATGTGCCCGCCGTGGGGGCGCGGTCGGCGGTGACGGAGGGCTGGCTGCCGTACCGCAGGCATCTGACGATGGTCATGGGCGGCAGACGGCACGTGATGATGGGCGCGAGCCAGATCGACCGCTTCGGAAACCAGAACATTTCCTGCATCGGCGACTGGGAGCGGCCCAGGCGCCAGCTGCTCGGGGTGCGGGGAGCGCCCGTCAACACCCTCAACAACCCGGTGAGTTACTGGATTCCGCGTCACTCGACCCGCGTCTTCGTCGAGAAGGTCGACATGATCAGCGGCGTCGGCTACGACAGTGCCGCGGCGGCAGGGCCTTCCGCGACCCGGTTCCACGATCTGCGCCGGGTGGTGACGAACCTCGGTGTCCTCGACTTCGGAGCCACGGACCACGCGATGCGGCTGGTGTCCCTGCATCCGGGCGTGACGGTCGAGCAGGTGCGCGAGTCGACGGGCTTCGCGCTCGCGATGCCGGATGACGTCCCCCGCACCCGCGAGCCGACCGCGGAGGAACTGCGGCTGATCCGGGACGTGGTGGACCCGCGAGCTCTGCGCGAGCGCGAGGTGCGTTCGTGACGGCGGCTCCGGCGGGCATGGAGACGGCGCTGACCAAGCTGGTCGGTGTCCGGTACCCGATCGTGCAGACCGGCATGGGCTGGGTGGCGGGCCCTCGCCTGGTCTCCGCGACGGCGAACGCGGGCGCGCTCGGCATCCTCGCCTCCGCGACGATGACCCTCGACCAGCTGCGCGCGGCAGTCCGCGAGGTCAAGTCCCGTACGGGCGAGCCCTTCGGGGTCAATCTCCGTGCCGACGCGGGCGACGCGCGGGACCGGGTGCGGGTCATCGTCGACGAGGGGGTGCGGGTCGCGTCCTTCGCGCTGGCCCCCTCCAAGGAGCTGATCGCGGAACTGAAGGACGCGGGCGTGGTCGTCATCCCGTCCATCGGCGCGCGTCGGCATGCCGAGAACGTCGCGGCGTGGGGTGCGGACGCGGTCGTCGTGCAGGGCGGTGAGGGCGGCGGGCACACGGGCGAGGTCGCGACGACCGTGCTGCTGCCGCAGGTCGTGGACGCGGTGGACATTCCGGTGATCGCGGCGGGCGGCTTCTTCGACGGCCGGGGGCTCGTGGCCGCGCTCGCCTATGGCGCGGCTGGGGTCGCGATGGGCACGCGCTTCCTGCTCACGTCTGACTCGACGGTGCCTGACGCGGTCAAGGCCCGCTATCTGGCTGCGTCGGTCAAGGACGTCACGGTGACCACGCGGGTGGACGGCCTTCCCCATCGGATGCTGCGGACGGAGTTGGTCGCGTCCCTGGAGAAGTCGGGACGTGGGGCATCCCTGGCACGGGCCGTGCGGCACGCGGCGGCGTTCCGCAGGATATCCGGCATGGGGTGGGCGGAGATGGCCCGGGACGGACTCGCGATGCGGCACGGAAAGGGGATGACGTGGAGTCAGATCCTGCTGGCCGCGAACACACCGATGATGCTGAAGTCGGCGATGGTGGACGGGCTACCGGAGGCGGGTGTCATGGCGTCGGGCCAGGTGGCGGGCATCATCGAGGACCTGCCGTCGTGCGAGGAGCTGGTCACGCGTGTGATGACCGAAGCAGCGGAGGTGGCACGGCGGCTACCCCTGCCCTGAACAGACCCTGCCCAGCCCCTCTGCCCGGACCTTGCGCGCCGCCGATCCCGGCTTCGCCGAGCACGGCCCGGCGGCAGGACCCCGGGAGGCGGAGTGCAGCGCCGAGGCCCGGGAGGCTGGCCCCGGCATCAAGAGCCGGGGAAGCCCTCACCAGCGCCGCCCGGGGCAGAGCCCCGCACTCAAACCCCCGCCGCCTCCACAGACGCACCACGCCCGGGACACCAGCTGTCGCCCCCGGCTGAGGGAGCCCGCGTGCCCGGCGAACGAGCAATGCGGCCCGCAGCAGAGCCCCCGGGGCTGCGCGGGCGTGCCCCGGTTCCACTACCGGTGAGGCCCACTCAAACCCCCGCCACCTCCATAGAAGCCCGTGCCCGAGCGGCCAAGCCGTCGGCTCCGCAGGATTTTGCCAGGGAGAGGCCCCGGGCCAGTTCGGATTCGGAGCCTGCCGCGATTCCGTACTCGACCCGTGCGACCGCATGTTCGTAGGCGCACGGGGACGCCTCCAGGCAGGCGGCTGCTCGGGCGTACAGTTCGATCGCCCGTTGACCGGTCTCCAGGTAAGCCGCGCATCGCAGCGCCTCGCCGATCGCGGTGTCCGTGCCGAAGAGCTCCGCCTGGACCCGTGCGTCCGCGACCAGGTCCGCGGCCCGGCGGGGGTCCTCCTCGGCGAGCACGCGGGCGAGGTCGTACGCCCAGGGGTTGACGACCGTGTTGTAGCGGCCTCGCTCGTTCGCCGCTTTCGACGCCACCTCCAACTCGCTTATGCATTCGGGCCGTTGGCCCGTGGCGATCAGCAGGCGGGCCCGCACCGAGTGGATGTCGGGCAGGAGGATCGTGGACGGATAGGGCGGCGCGATGCCGTAGCGGTCGGCGACCTCCTGGGCTTCGTCGGCCCTGCCCCGGGCGAGCAGCGTGTCGATGAGCTTGCACGCGGCGTCCCAGTGCATCGGCAGACCACTGCCCACACGGTCGGTGAGACGAAGGCTCTCCCGCAGCGAGGCCTCCGCCTCGACGAGACGTCCGCGCCTGCGGTACACCAGACCCAACCAGGCCTTGGCGACCGCCAGATGGCCGCCGCTCCAACCGGCGGCCTCGTAGGCACGGACACCCTCGGCGAAGACGCTCTCGGCGCGGTCGAGGCGGTCGGTGAAGATGTACGCACCGCCCAGCATCGTCAGGAGCTCGAAGCCCCACTCCGTGTCGGTCCAGCCGAGCCCCGGGGCTAGGCGGCCGTTGACGAGGGCGCGGTCGCAGAGGTCGACGATCTCCTCCGCGTTCTCCCCGCGGGTCATGGCGTCGAAGGCGCGCAGGATCAGCAGGGCGCGCTCGGAGTTGTCGCGTCCCGGCAGCGGTCCCGCCAGCGCGGCCAGGCGGCGCGAACGGCCCGTCGCGTCCTCCTCGCGCGAATAGATGCCCTCCCACATGTAGTGGACGCCCTGCAGACGCATCCGGTCGGGGCCGGGGTCGAGCCGCTCGGCCTCGGCGTCCACGACGCGCAGGGCCTCTTCCAACTGGTCGTTGTGCACCAGGGCCTGGGAGAGACGGCACACCGCGTCCACGTGCAGCTTGCGGTCGAGACCCGGCGTGTTGAGCGCCTCGCGCAGGTGACCGATGGTCGTGACGGGCGAGGTGAGGAGCGTGGCACAGCCCAGTTCGTAGAGCACACGCGCGTGGGTCTCGGGCAACGGCGGTTCCCGCAAAGCCCGTTCGAGACAGCGGCGGGCCGCGTCCGGCGCGCCGACCGCGAGATGCTCGGCCGCCGCTTCGCGCAACTGCTTGACCAGTTCGGGGTCGTCGTCCGGATGAACCTCGAGGAGGTGCCGGGAGGCGGCCGCCGCGCCACGCCCCGACAGGGTGACGGCCCAGGCTGCCTGGCCGTGGAACGCGGTGCGGGTGGCGGGCGGGATCGAGCGGTAGACGGTGCTCGCGATCAGCGGATGGACGAACTCCAGGGCGTCGTCTGCGCCGAGCAGGATGCGCGCGGTGCGCAGCCGCTCCGCGCACCGCTCGGCCGTGTCGCGGGTCATCCCGGCGAGCGATGCGGCGAGGTCGAGCGGGATGGCGGTGCCCAGGATCGCGGCCGCCCACGCGAACCGGTTGACGTCCGTGCCGAGGCCCTCGAGCCGGGCGACGAGTCCGCGGCCGCGCGCCGAACGGTTCAGGGCGCGCAGTTCGGCGGCGGAGCTCTCCACCGGTTCGAGTTCGCTGTCCTGCACCTTGGCGAGCAGTTCCACGGATTCGTACGGATTGCCGCCGGTGACCGCCCACACCTCGCGGCAGAACGGGGCGTCCGCGTGCTCGCCGAGGGTCGCCCGGGTGAGACCGGCGGCCGCGTCCGGGGTGAGCGCGCGCAGCGGGGGCGAGGGACGGGCCGCGGCGCCGACCGCCGCGAGGTGGCGGGCGCTGTCACCGGTGGCGTCGTCGGGCCGGTGGGCGACCACGACGAGGACGGGCAGTTCATCGAGGCGCTGGGCGAAGGCGGCCAGCCAGTGCAGGGTCTCCTGGTCGGCCCAGTGCGCGTCGTCGATGAGCAGGACCAGCGGCCAGTGCAGCCCCGCGAGGCGTGCCACCGCCTCGACCAGGCCGTCGCACACGCCTTACGGGTCGGCCTGGACACCGGTCGGCTCGGCTATGCCGAGTGCGGGGCCCGCGATCTCGTACCAGTCGCCGAGATACTCCCGCGCCAGTTCCGGGGCGAGTCCGACGAGCGCCGGCTGCAACAGCTGACGTACGACGTTGAAGGGGACGGACGTGACGGTCTCGCCGCCCCGTGCGGACCACACCGTGGCCCGCCCCTCCGCGATGCGGCGCACCTCGGCGAGCAGCGCCGTCTTGCCGATGCCCGCCTCGCCCTGGAAGACGAGCAGCCCGCCCGTGGTCGTCGCGTCGGAGCACAGTTCGTCAACGGCCCGTGCGGCCGCGGCGACTTCCACGTCGCGCTCCCACAGCGGGGCCCAGGTGCCACCTCCGGGCCGTCCCTGCGTCATCGCGCTACCTCCCGAGGTCGCTCAATCGACGTACAGACATCGAGACTAGCCGGGGAGTGGGCCTCGCGGTGCGGGGTCCGGGCAGCAACTCCCGCAAGGGGTGAAGCTCGGGTGCGCTGCTGGACGCCGTCAGAGGCGCTCGATGATGGTCACGTTCGCCTGGCCACCGCCTTCACACATGGTCTGGAGGACGAACCGGCCGCCTGTGCGCTCCAGTTCGTGCAGGAGCGTCGTCATCAGTTTGACACCGGTCGCGCCGAGAGGGTGGCCGAGGGCTATCGCACCGCCGTTGACGTTGACCTTCTCCGGGTCGGCGCCGGTCTCCTTCAGCCAGGCGATGACGACCGGCGCGAAGGCTTCGTTGATCTCGACGAGGTCGATGTCGCCGATGTTCATGCCGGTCTTCTTGAGGGCGTACGCGGTCGCGGGGATCGGCGCGGACAGCATCCGGATGGGGTCCTCACCGCGCACGGAGAGGTGGTGGATGCGGGCGCGCGGCGTCAACCCGTTTTCCCGCACGGCCTGTTCGCCGGCAATCAGCATGGCGGCGGCGCCGTCGGAGACCTGTGAGGAGCAGGCGGCGGTGATGGTGCCGTCGTCCAGGACGGGCTTGAGGCCTGCCATCTTCTCCAGGGTCGTGTCACGGCGTGGGCCCTCGTCGGTGGTCACGTCCCCATAGGCGGTGAGTTCGCGGTCGAAGCGGCCCTCGTCGATGGCCCGGACGGCTCGCTGGTGCGAGCGGAGGGCGAACTCCTCCATGTCGCGGCGGGTGATGCCCCACTTCTCCGCGATCAGCTGGGCGCCGTGGAACTGGTTGACGGGCCGCTCGCCGTATCGGGCGCGCCAGCCCTCGCTGCCCGCATACGGGCCTTCGGTGAGGCCGAGGGGTTCGGCGGCCTGCCGGGAGGCGAAGGCGATGGGGATCATCGACATGTTCTGTGTGCCGCCCGCGACGACGAGATCCTGTGTGCCGGACAGGACGCCCTGCGCCGCGAAGTGCACGGCCTGCTGCGAGGATCCGCACTGCCGGTCGATCGTCACGCCGGGTACCTCTTCGGGCAGACCTGCCGCCAGCCAGGAGGTGCGGGCGATGTCACCGGCCTGCGGCCCGACCGTGTCCAGACAGCCGAAGACGACGTCCTCGACGGCGGCGGGGTCGATTCCGGTGCGCTCGACGAGTGTCTTGAGGACATGGGCTCCCAGGTCGGCGGGGTGGACGGCCGAGAGACCGCCCTTGCGCCTGCCGACGGGGGTGCGGACCGCTTCGACGATGTAGGCCTCGGCCATGACTGCGTACTCCTCGTGCTCCTCGGTCGGTGCGGTCGCCGGGCGACGACGCGCGCTCTACGTGGTGCGTACGGCGATGCCGTCCAGGACCATCGAGAGGTACTGGCGGGCGATCTCCTCGGGGCTGTGGCCGCCGCCGGGGCGATACCAGGACGCGGCGACCCAGACGGTGTCGCGTACGAAGCGGTAGGCGAGCCGGATGTCCAGGTCGTCGCGGAAGACGCGCTCCGCGACTCCGCGCTCCAGTGTCGTCAGCCATGCCTTCTCGAAGCGCTGCTGCGAGTCGGTCAGGTACTGGAAGCGTGCCTGCGCGACCAGGTGCCTGGACTCCTTCTGGTAGATGGCGACGGCGGAGCGGTGCCGGTCGATCTCCCGGAAGGACTCGGTGACGAGTGCTTCGAGGGTCTCGCGGGGGCCGAGCCGCGACTGGAGCACGGTGTCGTACCCCTCCCACAGCTCGGTGAGGAAGGTCGAAAGGATCTCTTCGAGCATCGACTCCTTGGAGTCGAAGTGGTAGTAGAGGCTGCCGGCGAGCATGCCGGCGGCGTCCGCGATCTTACGGACCGTGGTCGCGTTGTACCCCTGCTCGGCGAAGACGTCGGCGGCGATGGCGAGGAGTTCACCGCGGCGCTCGGGCGAGCTCACGGGGGCCTTCTTCTTGGTGGTGCTGCTCTGCTGGTTCGTGGTGCTGCTCTGCTGGTTCGTGGTGCTGCTCTGCTTCTGATTCGACACACGGTCATTCTCCGCCTAGGCGTGCTGGTTGCTGACCGACACCGTCTCCCCCGTCATGTACGAGGAGTACTCACTGGCCAGGAAGACGATGACGTTGGCTATCTCCCACGGCTCGGCATGGCGCCCGAACGCCTCGCGCGCGGTGAGCTCTTCGAGCAGCTCCGGCGACGTGACCTTCGCGAGGTGCGGATGCATGGCGAGGCTGGGCGACACCGCGTTGATCCGTATGCCATGGGGCGCGGCCTCGACGGCTGCGCAGCGGGTGAGGGCCATGACGCCCGCCTTCGCCGCCGCGTAGTGCGCCTGTCCGGCCTGGGCGCGCCAGCCGAGCACCGAGGCGTTGTTCACGATCACGCCGCCCCGGTCGGCGGCCCGCATGCGGCGCAGGGCGGCCCTGGTGGAACGGAACGTGCCGTTCAGCGTCACGTCGATGACTCTGTCCCACTGCTCGTCGGTCATCTCGGTGAGCTCGGCGGTGCCGCCGAGTCCCGCGTTGTTCACGACGATGTCCAGGGCGCCGTGGCACTGCTCCGCCAGGTCGTACAGAGCCTGCACCTGCGCTTCGTCCGTCACGTCGCACGGCACCCCCGCGACCCGGTCGGCGCCGAACTCCCCGGCCAGCGCCTCCACCGCCTCCTTGGTGCGGCGCGGGTGGGCGTCACCGATGACGATCCGCGCGCCCTCCTCCAGGAAGCGGCGGGCGGTGGCGCCGCCGATGCCCGCTCCGGCCGCGGCGGTGATGACGGCGGTGCGGCCCGCGAGCAGACCGTGCCCCGGCACGTACGTGGGCGCGTCCATGCTCGGCCCCCTCCACTCTCGTGGCTCACGGCTCTCGACTCACTCTCGACGCCTGACCCGACCCAGAGTAATCTACCAAACACTTGTTAGGGAAGCCTGGCGAAGAATCCGGACGAAGAGGTGGGCCACTGATGGACCTCGACTTCACCGCCGAGGAAGAGGAGTTCAGGCAGCGGGCGCGCGACTGGCTCGCCGGGCACGTGCCCGCCGCGCCGCTGCCGTCCCTGGAGACTCGGGAGGGTTTCGCGGCGCACCGCGCCTGGGAGCGCGAGCTCGCGGCCGACCGCTGGTCGGTGGTCTCGTGGCCCGAGGAGTTCGGCGGGCAGGGCGTCGACATCGTCAGGTGGCTGATGTTCGAGGAGGAGTACTTCGCCGCGGGCGGCCCGGGGCGGGTCTCGCAGAACGGCATCAACCTCCTCGCGCCGACCCTCTTCGACTTCGGCACCGACGAGCAGCGCGCCCGCGTGCTGCCGCCGATGGCGCGCGGCGAGGTGATCTGGGCGCAGGCCTGGTCCGAGCCCGAGTCCGGCTCGGACCTCGCGTCTCTGCGCTCCACCGCACGCCGCACGGACGGCGGTTGGCTGATCAGCGGTCAGAAGACCTGGTCGTCGCGAGCCACGTTCGCCGACCGCGCGTTCGGCCTGTTCCGCAGCGATCCGCGCGGAAACGACGAAGGCAAGCCGCACCGGGGCCTGACCTACCTGATGTTCCCGCTCGACGCGGACGGCGTGAGCGTCCGCCCCATCGGGCGCCTCGACGGAAAGCCCGCGTTCGCCGAGCTCTTCCTCGACGACGTCTTCGTGCCGGACGTGGACGTGATCGGTGAGCCGGGCCAGGGCTGGCGGATCGCCATGTCGACGACGGGCAACGAACGCGGCCTGACACTGCGCTCCCCCGGCCGCTTCGTCGCCACGGCGGACCGCCTGGTGCGGCGGTGGCGCGCGCACGGCGACCCCACGGACACCGCGCTGCGCGACCGGGTCGCCGACGCCGTGGTCGGCGCCCGCGCCTATCAGCTGTTCACCTGGGCCAACGCCTCGCGCTTCGCGGCGGGCGAGACGATCGGCGCGGAATCGAGCCTGAACAAGGTCTTCTGGTCCGAGTACGACATCGCGCTGCACGAGACCGCACTTGATCTCTTGGGCCCTGAGGGCGAGTTGGCGGATCAGGGCGGCGAGGGCGGCGGCGACGACCGGGGCGAGTGGGCCGAGGGGTACGTCTTCTCGCTCGCCGGGCCGATCTACGCGGGCACGAACGAGATCCAGCGCGACATCATCGCCGAGCGGCTGCTCGGACTTCCGAAGGGACGCCGCTGATGAGGTTCCTCCTCGACGACGAGCAGCGCGAGTTCGCGCGCTCCCTCGACGCGATGCTGACGGCGGCGGCGGACACCCCGGCCGCCGCGAGGGCGTGGGCCGCCGGGGACCACATGCCGGGGCGTGCCGTGTGGGGGCGCCTCGCCGACGCGGGTGTCTTTGCTCTTGCCGTCCCGGAGGAGTACGAGGGGGTGGGGCTGCGGCCGGTCGACATGGCCGTCGCCCTGGTGGAGTTGGGGCGGCATGCGGTGCCGGGACCGGTGGTCGAGACGGTCGCGGCGGGTGCGCTGCTCGCACGCCTCGCCGAGCTGGGTGAGGCGGCCCCGGCCAAGCGGCTCCTTCCGCCGTTGGCCTCCGGGGAGGCCGTCACGACGCTCGCTCTCCCCGAAGGAGGGCCGTTCGCCCTGGACGCGGACGCGGCGACACTGCGGCTGACCGCCGCGGAGGGCGCATTGCGTCTGGCCGCCGGGCACGCGCGCGTGGAGCGGTCGTTGGACCCGGCCCGGCGCCTGGCTCGGCTACGGCCGGGCGGCGAGCTCCTCGCTTCGGGCCGAGCGGTGACGGAGGCGTCCCGGACGGCAGCCGACTGGGCCTCGCTCGCGACGGCCGCGCAGGCCTTGGGGGTGGGACTCGCGCTGCTCGACAAGACAGTCGCGTACGTGAAGCAGCGGACCCAGTTCGGCACGACGATCGGCGGCTTCCAGGCGGTCAAGCACCGCCTCGCGGACGTCCTCATCAGCCTTGAGTTCGCCCGGCCCCTGCTGTTCGGGGCAGCGTTGACCCTGCGGACGGCGGATGTGGCGGCGGCGAAGGTTGCGGCAAGCGAAGCAGCGTACGGCGCCGCGCGGGCAGCCCTGCAACTGCACGGGGCCATCGGTTACACCGCTGAGTACGACCTGTCGCTGTGGCTGACCAAGGCGCGGGCGCTGCGCGGAGCTTGGGGCAGCCCAGGCGAGTGCAGGCGGCTTGTGCTGTCCGGAGTTCGCGACAGTTGATCGGCAGCCACGCGTGCATACTCTCCAGCGAGGCCCCGGGTGACCAACATCGAGCCCGTGGGCGGCACCTGGCCGGAGCCGACGTGGGCCAGGGCGACGCCCCCTGGACGGTCCTCGCCGACCCGGAGGGCAACGACTTCTGCGTCCTCTCCCTGCGCTGACCCGGGCCATCACCACCCGCACTCCCAACCCCCCTCACCCACCTGCTCCTCGGCGATTTCGCGCCACTCCCGGACGCCGCCCGGGAGCGGCCAGGCCCAGGTGGGGCGGGGCGCGGTGCGCAGTTCGGCGAGGCGGCGGGCGAGGGCGGGCCCCGCGAACTCGGCGCCGTCGGGGACCTTCGCGCCCTGCGTGGCGCGCAGTTCGCCGAACCGCGCCAGCTCGGCCTCGTACGCCGCCACGGCCCGCTCCGTGCCGGAGTCCACCTCGTCCTGAGGCGCGGTCCGTCGCAGTTCCAGGACGGCCGGTTCCACGGATTCGGCGGTCGCCGCGGCCAGCCGGGCGTGACCGTCCAGGACGAGATGGCAGTCGAGCCCGCTCACCCACCAGAGCAGTACGGGCGGCAGAGTGCCGTCCCTGGCCTGCTTGCGGTACGCCTTGACCCGCGGGTCGCCGGTATCCGGCATGGCCCGCATCGGCAAGATCTCCCACGAGCCGCTGTGGACGAACCAGTCGATGTAACCGGCGGGATCACCACCGACGACCAGCGAGCCCCAGTACTCCCCGTCGGCGACGCCGGCGCGCCTCCACCGGAGCAGCCGCGGGTCCGCGGACAGCACCCAACGTCCGTCGTGCAAAGGGCTGTCGGGGCTTGTGGTGAGCCCGGTCGCGAAGTGGTGGGACCAGCGTTGCGGGGAGCCCTCGTAGGCGCGGGCCAGGTGCGCGCGCGGGGGTGGGACGAAGGGGCGGTAGCGGCCCGTCCGGTAGAAGTCGACTCCGTGCCGGTCAGGGGCCACCCGGGCAAGTAACAGCGGACTCCCGGTGGTCCCTTGTGTCAGGAGCAGGCGGTTTTCGGCGGTCCATGGGCGCAGGCCCGGCCGTGGCCGTGCAGCCACCTCCAGGAGCAGGCCGTTCCAGGTTCCGTCGGTTCGAGTGAGGTTCGTGCGTCGTGTGCCCCGGCGCTGACCGGGCGATCCCGTATCGGACATGGACGAGTCGCGCCTCCCTCGGCGTCTATGGCCTGAACTGGATCGTACGTGCGAGTGCGCGCGCCCCTTCGTCGCTGCGATGATCAAACGCACTGGTGGGAGGCATCGGTGAGGAGAGCGAAAGGGGCAGCACGTGCGCGTGATCGGGCTGATGTCGGGGACTTCGTACGACGCCATCGACGCCGCGGCGGCCGACCTGACGATCGACGGTGACCGCCTGCTGCTCTCCCCGCTGGGCCTGATCACCCGCGGGTACGACGCGGAGCTGCGGTCCGCGCTCGGTGCCGCGTTGCCGCCCTCCGCCACGACGCTGGCGGAGGTCTGCCGCCTCGACACCCTGGTCGGCCGGGCCTTCGCCACGGCAGCGGCCGAGGCGGACCGTGAACTGTGCGACGGACGCGCCGAGTTGGTGGCATCGCACGGGCAGACGGTCTACCACTGGGTGGAGGACGGCCAGGTGCACGGCGCCCTGCAGATCGGGCAGCCCGCGTGGATCGCCGAGGCGACGGGGCTTCCGGTGGTCGCCGACTTCCGCCCCCGCGACATCGCCGCGGGCGGCCAGGGCGCGCCCCTGGTCAGCATCGTCGACCGGATGTGGCTGCGCGGCAGGCCCGGTGCCCCCGCCGCGCTGAACCTCGGCGGCATCGCGAACATCACCGCTGCGGACGGCACCGCCTTCGACACGGGCCCGGCGAACGCGCTCATCGACGCGGCCGTGTACGAACTGACGCGGCAGCGGCTCACGTACGACGTGGACGGGGAGATGGCCGCACGCGGCACGGTCGACGAGGGACTGCTCGCGGTCCTGCTCGCCGACCCGTACTACGCGCGCCCGGCCCCGAAGACCACCGGCAAGGAGCTCTTCCATCTGCCCTATCTACGGGCGGCGCTCACCGGGTACGAGGCCCTCGCCCCGGAGGACATCGTCGCCACCCTCACCCGCCTCACCGCCCGCACGGTCGCCGACGCCGTCAGGTCGGTGCACGCCTCCGAGGTCATCGCCTCCGGTGGCGGCACCCGCAACCCGACGCTGATGGCCTTCCTGCGGGACGAGTTGAGGGCCGAGTTGAGGGCCGACGCATCGGCGGGCGCATCGGGAAGCGAGGTGCCGGTGCGCACCTCCGACGAACTCGGGCTGCCGTCGGCGGCGAAGGAGGCGTACGCCTTCGCGGTCCTCGGCTTCCTGACGGCACACGGGCTGCCGGGGACGGTGCCGGAGAGCACGGGGGCCCGACACGCGAGCGTGCTGGGGTCGATCACCCCGGGAAGGGCCGGGGTGCGGGTGCCCGCTACTGAGGGAGGCGGACCGGTGCGGTTGGTGGTGGACGGACACGGGAGGTGAACTCACCCCTCTGCCGGGCGGATTCCGCCTCCCGTTCGGCCGGGCATCCGCCCCGTCGACCCTGCACCGCTCCCGAGCCATGACCTCCGTACAGCCCCCCCCTCTCATCCCACTTTCACCGAATGCTCATACCCTGGCGCCCATGACCCAGGTAACCCCTCCCGGCTGGTACCCCGACCCCGGCCAGACGACTGACGGCCCCCGTACCGAACGCTGGTGGGACGGGAACGTATGGACGGACCAGGTCCGCGCGGTGGGCTCCGCCGGTGGGTGGGGTGCTCCCGGACCTGCGACTCCGCCGGCCTATCCGCCCTCCGCCCCGCCGGGTGCCCCGGGCGCCTATCCGGCGGCCTACCCGTCCTACCCGGGACAGCCAACCGGCCCGAGGCGCGGTCTTCGCACAGGCATAGCCGTGGGCGTTGCCCTCGTCGTGCTGGCCGGGATAGGCGGCGGCGTGTACTTCCTGACCGCCGACGACGGCAACGGGGACAGCGACGACACCGCCAAGCCCCCTTCGTCCTCCGCCCCTTCGAAGCCCGGCGCGCCCCAGGGCCCGCAGGACCCCGAGCAGTCCCAGCCCCCCGGCGGCGGCCCCTCCGCCGCGCCGCCGAGCGAGGAGGGGTACGCCACCGACCCCCTCAGCGGCATCAGCCTGCCGGTGCCGGACGGCTGGAGCGGCGCCACCGGCCAGCAGGGCGGCGCCTCGGTGACCACGGGCCCCTACCCCTGCCCCAGGGAGCCCGCCAAGACCTGTACCCGCGGCGGCGCGTACGCCGGGCTGGCCGAAGGCTTCGAGATCGACGCGAAGACGGCGGAGGCGGCCGCCAAGGCCGACATCTCCGTCAACGCCAAGGAGTCCTACGGCGGCAAGACCTACGGCAAGATCACCTCACACAAGGAGCTGGAGTCCAAGGCGGTCACCGTGGCCGGCCAGAAGGGCTACCTCGTGCGCTGGAAGGCCGTCACCGAGAAGAGCGCCGACGGGTACGTCCAGTCGCTGGCCTTTCCCTCCCCCACCCTGAAGTCCCAGCTCGTCATCGTCCGCTTCGGCATCGACGTCGACGACAAGTCCCCGAAGCTGTCCGTCATGGACGAGATCACCAAGGGGATCAAGGCCGCTTCGGGCGGCGGAGGCGGCAACGGCAAGGAAGTCTGACGGCGCGTCGGCCGGCTCCGGCCGAGCACGTCGGAGCCGGGCGGGCGGAACCACGGGGGTTCCGCCCGCCCGGCCAGGAGCGGCCACGCCACCCCCGTCCCCACGGTGCGGCGCGGCAGGCAGATCGGGGCCCGTCATCCACCGGGCCCCGGTCCACGATCAGGTGGGCCGGGTCAGGCCCAGCGCGGGCAGCACGCACGCCTCCACGAAGTCGGCCAGATACGCCTCGTCCGCCTGCTTGCCCTCCAGGACGGGCCGGGCCCTGACCACGCCCATGAGCTGAGCCGTGATGAACCGCGTGGCCGGATGGTCCGCGGCGATCTCACCCCGGGCCACCCCGCGCTTGACCAGTTCGTCGAGCGCCCTCGTCTCCGGCTCGACCAGCGCCTCGCGCAGCGCGCTGCGCAGATCCTCGTCCTGCAGGACCGCGTGGCTCAGCGCCTGGACCAGCATGCTGTCCCGGGTCGACCACTCCCCCGCGGCCCGCGCCGCCTCGCGCAGGTCACCGGCGAGCGTGCCGGTGTCGATGCCCGCGAACCGCACACAGCGGTTGGCGCGCAGCGCGGCGGCCACGAACTGGGGCTTCGTCTTCCACTGGCGGTAGAGCGTGGACTTGCTGCACCGGGTGGTCGACGCGACGCCCTCCATGGTCACGGCGTCGTACCCGCACTCGCGGAGCTGGTCGAGGACCGCGTCGTAGAACTCCTGCTCACGCTCCGGCGTGATCTTGGAACGGCGCGACGAGCCCACAGGGTCCGCCGTGCTTGCGTCTACTGCCCGGTCCGGCGACGTCATGACTCTTCTCCTCGGTGCGGTGGCCTGTGCCGACCCTATCGGTACGCCAGTGTACCGGTACGAGTCCGTATCGGTACACTGGCGTATCGATGAGTGGGACGTTCCCCGGCTGCGCGAGGCGCTTGTCCACTCAGTACCCGCACCACCCAGTCGTCACGTAAAGGGGCCGGGGGATGGATTCCCGAACCGAGCCTGCCGAAAGGGAACCGGACATAGCCGTCCGGGAGCCGGACACATCTGCACGACCACCCCTCGTCCGCGAGCTCCTCCTCGTCGTAGGACTCTTCCTCGTCTACAAATTCGGCAGGCAGCTGGCCAACGGCCACACCGGGGAGGCCTTCCGCAACGCCCACCACGTGTGGGACGCCGAACGCACGCTGCGCCTGCCGGGCGAGGGCACGATCCAGGACGCGCTGCTCAGCAGCGACACCCTGGTGCACATCGCGAACACCTACTACGCGACCGTGCACTTCCCGGCCACCGCGCTGTTCCTGATCTGGCTCTACCTGCGCCGTCCCCGGCACTACGTATGGAGCCGCCGGGTGCTCGCCGCGCTGACCGCGGCGGCCCTCGTGCTCCACCTGACCTTCCCCCTGGCGCCGCCCCGGCTGCTGGAGGCGACGGGGCTCGTGGACACCGGGCAGGTGTACGGGCCGACCGTCTACGGCTCCACCCCGCAGACCGACTCGATGGCCAACCAGTTCGCCGCGATGCCCTCCCTGCACTTCGGCTGGGCGCTGATGCTCGCCGTCGGACTCGTCGTCGCGACCTCGTCACGGTGGCGGTGGCTGTGGCTGCTGCATCCGCTGATCACTCTGCTCGTGGTCGTCGGCACCGCCAACCACTACTGGCTCGACGCCCTCGTGGTGACCACGCTGCTCGGCATCGCCCTCGCCGTGATCAAGCTGCCGGACCCCGCGCGCTCACTCGTCGTACGGCGGCACGCGCCCGCCCGTGAACTGGCCGCCCCGGGGGTCCGGCGATGAACGCCACACTCCTCGCCGTCGCGCTCTCGCTCGTCTCCGCCGCCGCGTACGCCTGTGCCGCCGTGGCCCAGGAACGTCTCGCCGCCCGCATCACGGGGACCGGCAACGGCTTCCTGCGGCTGCTCGGCAGCGGCCCCTGGTGGTCCTCCGTCGGACTCAACGCCTCAGCGGCGCTGCTCCACGTGGCGGCGCTGAAGTACGGTCCGCTCACCCTGGTCCAGCCGCTCGGCGCGCTCACCCTGGTCGCCGCGGTGCCGCTGGGCGCACGGCTCGCGGGCCGGCGGGTGACCCCGCTGGAGTGGCGCGGCACGGGGCTCACGCTCATCGGGCTCGGCGCCCTGCTCCTCACCGCTTCCGGGCCCGCGCCCGACGACACGCTGACCCTCACGGAGGCGCTGGGCGTCGCGGGCGCGACGATGGCCGTGATCGGTGTCCTGTCCCGTCCGGGTACGCGGCCGGGGCTGCGTCACGCGACCGCTTCCGGCTTCGCCTCGGGCGTCGCGTCCGCGCTCACCCAGACCGTGACGGTCGCCGCGACGGACCGCTCGGGCCCGCTGCTCAACCCGCAGGTGATCGTCGTGGCGCTGCTCGTCGCCGCGTTCGCCGCGGGCGGCCTGCTCCTGTCCCAGACCGCTTACCGCGGGGGCCTCGGAGCGCCGCTCGCCGTCGTCACCCTGGCCAACCCGGTGGCCGCGGCCGCCATCGGTCTGACCCTGCTCGGCGAGCGGCTGCAGGGAGGCGTGGCCGGCCTCTTCCTGGCCGCCGGGGGCGCGGCGATCGCGGCGTACGGGGTGGTGGTCCTGACCCGTTCACCGCGGGACGAGGACTTCCTCCCGTCCATCCCGAGCCAGGCGGAAGCCGGCCACACCACACCTGCCGTAGCCCCGTGAGGGCGCGAGGCTCTGACATGTGAATGGCCTCGGCGCCCTGGATCCAGGGCGCCGAGGCCATTTCCCGTTTCCGCGAGGAACAACCTCACCCGAAGCCGCGTGAGTCCTGCTTCAGTGCCGTGTCGACCGTCAGGGCCGTCGCCACGACGAGGCTCAGGAGGGGCTCGGGCAGCTGGTAGTGGATCTGCAGGACGTAGTTGTCCGCCGTCGTGAACATCGTCTTGGCGAGGCCCTCCCAGGTCTTCGTGATCCGGGCGACCTCGTTGTCCGCGTGGTCGACGATCGAGAAGTTCCAGGCGCGCCAGTTCTCGGCCTTGATCGCACCGGCCTGCTGACCGTTGACCATGATCGCGAAGTTGATCTTCCCGATCATGTTCTGCTGGACGATCTCACCGATCGGCTGGCCGTCGGGGCGCTCGACGATGACCCGCGACTTCATGAACTTGCGGGGGCGGGTCAGCTGGAGCACCGGCTGGCCGTACGCGTCACGGATCTCCAGCTTGTGCGTCATGAACTGGTCGACGCTGGAGACGAAGCGCGCGACCTTCTTCAGCGTGGTCTGACCGACCTGGACGACCGAGCCGAGCGTGTTGCCCGCCTGGTCCATGACGCTGTACTCGTTCGTCAGCTCGATGAGCTTGGCCTTCTGGTTCACGACCAGGACCGGCTCGGTGAAGAGCGAGCCGCCGCCCTGCGCCGTCGGCGTGACACCCGCCTGCTGCTGGACCTGACGCTGCACCTTGGCCGGGTCCGCCTGCGGCGCCGCCTGCTGGGGGTGACCGTACGCGGCCTGCTGCTGCGGCTGGCCGAACTGCCCTTGCTGCTGGCCGTGTTGAGCCTGCTGCTGACCGTAGGCGGCCTGCGCCTGCTGGGCCTGCTGCGGCTGAGCCGCCTGGGCCTGCTGCGGGACCGACTGAGCCTGCTGCTGGGCCTGCGCGGGCTGACCGGCGGCCTGCTGGGCCGGGTTGGTGTGCTGGGTCCACTGGGAACCGTCCCACCAGCGCAGCAGCTGGGGCGCGCCCTGGGGGTCCGGATACCAACCTGCAGGAGTGTTCGAATGCGTTGTCACCCGGGCACACTACCCCGCGGGCAGGGGCGGTCCGCCAGCCCTGCGCGGCCCCTGTGACGTCGGACTCACCGGCGGGGAGAAGCGTGTTGCGATCGTCGGCTGAGTGCACCGTATGAAGGCTGGTCCGCCCCAGTGATCATTTCGGCGGGCGGAGCGCCGCGGCTGCTTCGCGACCGAGGCCGCCGATTGACTGAGCGCACGTGGCGCGTCCGCAGGTGGCGGCGCCATCTCCCGTACGCCTTTGAGGAGTAGTGCATGTCGCAGCTCACCGACCCCGCCCCCGGCGCCGTGTTCCCACGTCTCGGGTGGGTCGACGACCTGCTTCGTCCGGCCCTCACGGCGGCGGTGGCCGCCCTCCCCGAAGCCGAGAGGAGAGTGGCCGGCTACCACCGCGGGTGGTGCGACGCCGAGGGGACGCCCCTGCCGACGGTGACGAGCCGGGGCAAGTCGGTCCGCCCCGCGCTGACGCTGCTCTCCGCGGTGGCGGTCGGCGGTGACGCACCGTCCGCGCTGCCGGGCGCGGTGGCCGTGGAGCTGGTGCACGACTTCACCCTGCTCCACGACGACGTCATCGACGGCGACGCCCTGCGCCGTCACCGGCGGGCCGCGTGGTCGGTGTTCGGCACTCCCTCGGCGGTCCTCACCGGTGACGCCCTCCTTGTCGCCGCGATGCGGGCCGTCACCGAGACACCCGCCCCTGTCGCCGCCGGGGCGGTGCAGGAACTCGTACGGGCCCTGCTCGAACTGGTCGAGGGACAGAGCCTGGACGTCGCTTTCGAGGAGGCTGCCGAGGTTTCCGTGGCGCAGTACCTGGCCATGGCCGAGGGCAAGACCGGATCGCTGATGGGCTGCGCCTGCGCACTGGGCGGCGTCCTCGCGGGCGCCGACGCCGAAAGGGTGCGCGGGCTGCGGGAGTTCGGCCGCGGCCTGGGCGTCGCCTTCCAGTGCGCCGACGACCTGCTCGGCATCTGGGGCCGCACCGCGCGGAGCGGAAAGCCGGTGGGGGCGGACCTGGCGGCGCGCAAGAAGTCGCTCCCGGTGGCGGCGGCCCTCGCCGGAACCGACTCGGCCGCCGACCAGTTGCGGGCCCTGTACGGCTCGCCGCACCCGCTCGGGGAGCAGGACATCGCCCTGATGCGTGAGCTGGTGGAGAAGGCCGGTGGGCGGCAGGCGGCCGAGCAGGAGGCACACCGCCAGATGGCCGCCGCGCTGCGGGCGTTGTCGTGCGCCCGGCCGACGGCGGACGCCTACCGACAGCTGCAGGAGATCGCCTGGGCGATGATCCGCAGGGACTCCTGACCGGCCTCCGTCCGCCGAAAGTGACTCCTGACCGGCGGCGTCCGCGGAAGAGGAGCAGCGCGCGGGCGTGACTTTGGCCCGGGTGGGCCGTTGTCCGTGCGGTGGCCGTTTTGTGGCATCTGCCCCGCTGTGGCGTGGATGCGCGAAACGGAACGTGGTGAAGAAACGCGGGGAAGTTGTGCAACTGACCGAGCCAAGTCCAGACCTCCCGGGCGATCTTCCGGCCGTCTCCGCCTACGGGCTGCACGTGGCCCGTGGCAGCCAGACGATTCTGTCGAACGTCACCTTCACCGTCCCCCGCGGCTGCGTCGTCGGCCTGCTGGGCCCCAGCGGCTGCGGGAAGACGACACTGCTGCGTTCCGTTGTGGGTGTGCAGCAGGCAACGGCGGGCCACGTCCAGGTACTTGGCCACGCGGCCGGCGCCCAACAGCTGAAGACCCGCGTCGGCTATGTCACTCAGGCCCCCTCGGTGTACGCGGACCTGACCGTCCTGGAGAACCTGCGGTACTTCGCCGCCGCCCTGGGAATGCGGGGCTGGCGCCGCGAGGACGCGGTGGTCCGCGTGGTCAAGGAGGTCGACCTCGCCGACTACGCCGACAAGCTCGTCACCCGCCTCTCGGGAGGGCAGTACTCCCGGGTCTCGCTCGCCGTGGCGCTCCTGAACAAGCCCGACCTGCTGGTGATGGACGAACCGACCGTCGGACTCGACCCCATGGTGCGCCGGGAGTTGTGGCTGGTCTTCCAGCGGCTGGCCACGGAGGGCACCACCCTCCTGATCTCCAGCCATGCCATGGACGAGGCCGACCGCTGCGACCGGCTGCTGCTGATGCGGGCCGGCCGGCTGCTCGCCAGCGCGGACCGGGCCACGCTCCTCGGGCACACCAGATGCGCGGATGTGGAAGAGGCCTTCATGCATCTGGTGGAGGCTTCCGCCGCGGCCGAGGCGCACGCGCGGCAACGAGCCGCCGCACAGAGCCTGTTGACCGACGTTCCCGGACTGCTCGACCAGGCGTCGGCACCCGAGGCGGAGCGGGCCTACTTCGCCACGGACGTCCGCTCGTGAACCACACCCGTCTGGCCGACCGGCTGCCCTTCTCGCCCACCATCACCGGCGCGACAGCCCTGCGCGTCCTGCAGCAGATCTCGCGCGACAAGGGCAGCACGGCCCTGCTGCTCGGCATCCCCTGCATGCTGATGGTGCTGCTGAAGCTGATGTTCCACGACTCGGAGTCCACCTTCGAGCGGGTGGGACCCCAGGTGTTCGGCATCTTCCCGGTCATCGTGATGTACCTGGTGGCATCCGTGTCCACGCTGCGCGAACGCACCACCGGCACCGCCGAGCGTCTGCTCACGATGCCGGTACGGCGGCTGGACATCGTGCTCGGCTACAGCCTCGCCTTCACCTTCCTGGCCCTGGCCCAGGCGGTACTCTCCACCCTCCTGTCCGTCGGCCCGCTGGGCCTCGACATCAAGGGCCCCGCCTACCTGTTGATGGTCATCGCCATGCTCGGCGCCCTGCTCGGTCTGGCTCTGGGGCTCCTGGTGAGCGCCTTCGCCCGCAACGAGTTCCAGGCGGTGCAGTTCCTGCCGGCGGGTGTGCTGCCGCAGTTTTTGGTGTGCGGCCTCTTCGTGCCGCGCGACCAGATGCAGGGGGCGTTGTCGGGCGCGGCCCAGGTGATGCCCATGACGTACGCCGTCCAGGCCGCGGGCGAGGCCGCCAAACACTCCGGCGTGACCGGGCTGTTCGTCCGGGACGCCCTGCTGATCCTGGCCTGCGTGATCCTCGTGCTCGTCGCGAGCGCCGCCACCCTGAAGCGATGAGACCGGCCGGGCACAGACGAACGGCCTCCTCCCGGCAATCCGGGAGGAGGCCGCCGTGGCCGGGATGTGTCTAGTCGTTGAGGTCCCACCGGAAACCGCCCGAGACGGAGCCCTCGCGCGGGACGTCGAACGGCCCGACGCGCAGCGGGTCTTCGTCGCGGTCGTAGTCGTGGTCGTGGTCGGGCACGGGGTAGCCGCCCGGACCCGGGTAGGTCACGGCCTGGGACGGCAGGGACGAGGCGGCGGCCGTGGCCGCGCCGCCCGCCGTCAGGGCGAGAGCGGCGAGCGACACGACAGCGAGACGACGAAGACGGGGCGTCATGAGAGTCCTCCTACGGAAAGAAAGGGAAATGCGGGGAGAGTGAACGATTTCAGCCTAGTAGTTCCGCGACTGACGCCGGGCCAGACGATGCCGACTTTCTCAAAGCTCACCGGAAAAGGGAAAGCGGGAAGGGAAAAGGGAAAAATGATGACCGGAAAGGCGGGATGGTGCGCCGCGTGATGTATTTCCTCGCGTTGCTGTTGCTGCTGCTGCTCTGCGCGCCGTCGGCACGGGCCGAATCCCGCGATCCCGGACCGCCGCCCCACCCCGTCGCCGAGGGCGACCCGCAGGACGAGATGGCCCACGAGATCAACCGGCACCGTGCCGAGGCGGGATGCCCGGCGATCCGGCTGCAGCACTCACTCAACCGGGCCGCGCAAGGGCACAGCGCCGACATGGCCCACCATGAACGGCTCACCCACAGGGGGCACGACGGGAGCCGCCCGGCCGACCGGATGCGCGCCGCCGGCTACCGGCCCGCCTCCAGTGGCGAGGTCCTCGTCGTCGGACCCTCCACCGCTGCTGCCGCCGTGCAGAGATGGATGGAAAGCCCACCGCACCGGGACATCATCCTCGCCTGCCAGTACGCGGACGCGGGCGTCGGTGTGGCGGCGGGCGAGGACGGCCTCTGGTGGGCGGTGGATCTGGCCGCGCCCCGATGAGTCAGCCGAGGTCCCGGTCCCACCACCAGGCGACGCAGGGCGCGTTCTCCACCGGACCCGGCCGGAGGTCGGACGGCTCGTCGGCCCACGTGATGGTCACGTCCTCCGCCGCCGTCGGCCAGTGGCCGAGGCTGAGATACCGGGGGACGCGCAACCCCCACTCGTTGTTGCCGCGCACCCCGTAGCGCAGACCCTGCAGATACGTGGCGAGATCCGCGCCTGCGGCCGGCCTGACGCGGTCGTGCAGTTGGAGGAATCGCCGCAGGATACGGTCGCGCAGCGCGTTGGCCTGGTGGACCGCTTCCTGCAGCGGTACGTCCCGCTCGGCGATGAGCACGGTGTAGATGTTCTGGTCGGCCTGGCTGTGGCTCATCTCCTTGTTCAGCGAGTGCCGGTCGTTGTCGAGGGAGGCCACCATGGCCGCCATCTCGGTCAACGCGCGCACCGCCGGGTGGTGGAGCTCCCGGTCGGGCACCTCGGCCCCGGTGGCCAGTTCCAGCAGCGCCATCGTGGGGAATCCGCCCGCCGCCAGCAGCCGCATCGCGAGAAATTCGTCAAGACCCGGCATGCGGCCCGCCGCCTGGTTGCCGATCTGCCAGGCCACCCCCGACAGCCAGGCCCGGTGCGCCTGCACGAACCGGTGCACCTGCGTGGGCGGGGCGAAGGAGCGGAAGCGGCGCATGATGTCCTGCAAGGCGCCGATGAACCGGTCGTCGGCCGCAGCCGAGTCGGTCTCGCACGCCCGTTGCACCAACCCCGCGAGGGCGTTGAACTGAGCGGGACGTCCGCTCAGCGGTCCGCTGTCGCACCGCGCGTCGTCGAACGCGAATCCCCAGTACACCCAGAGAACAGCCGCCAGCAACCGGTCGTCGTCCGCCACGGGAGCGAAACGGGCGAAGAAATCGGCGCTGTGCGTCGCCACCGTCCCCGCCTTCTCTCTTTCCGACGCGCACATGCCGCTGCTTTCGATCCATTCCACGGCCTGCTTTTCGATGTCCCGGACATGGGGGTGAACGGCGCTTTCCAACGGGCAGTAGAGCGGCGGCAGTTCCACTTCGGTCAGTCGCAATTCCATGGCGGCACACACCTTCCGGCGCAAGGATGAGGAATGAGGGATGAGTCACGATCATCCGCGACCTCGTGCGGCGACACGGCGCAACGTGCCCGAGGGCCGAGCGCGTCCACCGAAGGAATGGCGACAGGTACGCCGTTGACCTCACGCCCTGTGGCTGCCCCTTAGATCACACTTTCGGCAGGCCTGTGACCAGGGGCAACGCCCGTCGTTGAGGCAAGCATGCGATCTCGTACCTTTCAGCGTTCCGTTGTCCTCCTCGTAGCCGTGGCCGCCCTCTCGAGCGGCACGTCCGCCGTCGCCGACGGCCACAAGCCGCACGGCAAGCCCAGCGGCAAGTCGGCCTCGATCGACCCCCTCAAGCCGCTCGCACAAGGAGCTTCGGCGTTCGCCAGCATGGCCGCGCCCTTCGTCAACGCGGCCAGCGACGTGATGTTCCCGAGGTCATAGGAACAGACGTGATGTTCCCGAGGTCATAGGAACAATCGGGGAAGAGCCGCCCAAGGCGCGAAGGGGCCGCCGCCGGAGCTGTGATCCGGCGGCGGCCCCTTCAGGTCTTCAACCAGGGCTCTTCAAGCAGGGCTCTCAAGCAGGGTTCTTCAGGCAGGGCCTCAGGCGGAGACGATCGCCGGGTCGCTGACGCCCGCCTGGCCGTTCTCCACGTGGCCGGCGAAGCGGCGCAGGTAGGTGGTGTCCGCGTCGGACTTCACCGTGACGTCGTACCAGCGCTTGCTCGCCCGCAGGTCGACGGTGTGCTCGACGGTGCTGGCCGCCTTCACCTTGAACGTCTGCGCCGCGCCGCCGTAGGCGTTGGAGACGCTGAGGTTCACGTCGGCGCTTCCCGCGTTCTTCAGGGTCAGCTTGAGGTTGCCGGTGGCCTTGTCGTGGCGGGCCGACACCTCCGGACCCGCGGACTTGCCGGGCCCCTTGAAGACGCGCAGGAAACCGTTCGGCCCGAACACCGACAGGTCGTACGCCCCCTTCGAGTACGCCGTGTTCCAGGTGTCGGCGATCGTCTTGCCGGCTTCCGTGGTGTACGTCCAGGGCCCGTCCGTACGGTTGTTGGAGCGGACGTGGAAGCAGACGCCGGCCGCGTCGCCGCCGCTGAAGGTGAGCGTGAACTTGCCGTCGGCGGGGACCGCCGCTCCGTCCACCAGCGGCGCGTACGGCAGCGGGCGCGCGGGCCGGGAGCCCGACTCCTGCTTGGGCAGGTTCCCCTGCGCGGGGGCCTTGGGCACGTAGTCGGGGTGGCGCTCCTTGTCCGGCGGCTCGTAGGCGTCCGTGTCCGGCAGCTGCGCCGGGTCGGTGTCCTTGCCCGCGAAGTCGAAGGCGGAGGTGAGGTCGCCGCAGATGGCGCGCCGCCACGGCGAGATGTTCGGCTCACGGACTCCGAAGCGCTTCTCCATGAACCGGATGATCGACGTGTGGTCGAAGACCTCGGAGTTCACGAAGCCGCCGGTGCTCCACGGGGAGACGACGAGCATCGGGACGCGCTGGCCGAGGCCGTAGTGTCCGGCGGCGTACTGCGCGTTGCCCGGGAAGTAGTCGAGCGCGGTGTCGACGGTGGACTTGCCCTGATCGGCGTCCCTGGGGACGTACGGCGGGACGACGTGGTCGAAGTAACCGTCGTTCTCGTCGTAGGTGATGAACAGCGCCGTCTTCGCCCACACGGCGGGGTTGGAGGTGAGCGCGTCCAGGACCTGCGCGATGTACCAGGCGCCGAAGTTCACCGGCCAGTTGGGGTGCTCGCAGAACGCCTCGGGCGCGGCGATGTAGGAGACCTGCGGCAGCTTGTCGGCCTTGACGTCGGCCTTCAGGCGATCGAAGTAGCCGTCGCCCGCCTTCACGTTCGTGCCGGTGCGCGCCTTGTCGTAGAGGGGGTCGCCGGGCTTGGCGTTGCGGTATTTGTTGAAGTAGAGCAGCGAGTTGTCGCCGTAGTTGCCACGGTAGGCGTCGTCTATCCAGCCCCAGTGGCCCGCCGCGTCGAGGCCGTCGCCGATGTCCTGGTAGACCTTCCAGGAGACCCCGGCCTGCTCCAGGCGCTCGGCGTACGTCGTCCAGTCGTAGCCCGCCTCCTGGTTGCCGAGGATGGGGCCGCCGCCCTTGCCGTCGTTCCCGACGTGGCCCGTCAGCATGTAGTAGCGGTTGGGGTCGGTGGCCCCGATGAACGAACAGTGGTAGTCGTCGCAGACGGTGAACGCGTCGGCGAGTGCGTAGTGGAACGGAATGTCGTCGCGCGTCAGGTACGCCATCGTCCGCTCGGACTTGGCGGCGATCCAGTTGTCGTACTTGCCGTTGCTGAAGGCGCTGTGGCCACCCGCCCAGTCGTGGTCGAGGCCCGCGATGAACTGCATGCCGAGGTCCTCGGCGTCGGGGTGGAAGGGCAGCACCTCTTTGCCGCCGCCCGACTGGTTCCACACGGGTTTACCGCTGGGCAGGGTCACGGGGCGCGGGTCGCCGAAGCCGCGTACGCCCTTCATCGTGCCGAAGTAGTGGTCGAAGGAACGGTTCTCCTGCATCAGGACGATGACGTGCTCGACGTCCTCGATGGAACCGGAGCGGCGCTGGGCGGGCAGAGCGGCTGCGCGGGCGATGCTCTGCGAGAGCGTCGCGTAGGCCGCGGTGCCTCCGGCGAGTTGCATGAACCGGCGCCGATTGAGTTCTGGCATGAGTTGATTCGACCTCGTGGTGTGGGGTGTGGGGGGACGTGAGCGGGTGAAGTGTTTCAAGGGGAGCAAGGATCAGGGAAGAGCCCGTGACCTGTATGTGAAGAGAAGTCCAACCCTTGGTGGGCAGGACACAAGGCCTGACCTTTTGGGGACCTAAGTCCCATATTTGACATAGGTGAAATGGCGTGCCTGACTTGGCCCATGTACCGCTGGATGGTGCGTTCTTCCGTGTTCCGCGATCGCAAGGAGGTGTTCGGGATGAGTCCCGAAGGAAGTCCTTGCGTCGGCGCCACGTCTCTCTGAAGCGCGGCCGAGCCCCGCTCCCCCGGCTGAGGTGTCATATCGCCCAGCCCCTTCTCCGCCACGCGGCCATGCACGCGCAGTAACGCCTGCGCGGTAGTTCGCCATACCCGCGGGCGGTCACCCATGTCACCCATCACACCTATGTCCCTGTGCACGGGCGTGCTTCGCCATGCCCCCGCACGGAGGGAGGTCTGCCATGAACAAGCTGATTCCCCAGGTACGCCCGGCACCCCCGGGCGAGAACCCCACCCGCACCACCCCCCGCGAGCGCAAGGCCGCTGAGCTCGACGCCCGGACCCGTGAAGTCGGCGTCCGCCTCGCCGAGTTGAGCGCGAGCCCCGCCCGAGATGTCCTGCGCGGCCTCGGCACCGGCACCCGTGGCCTGCGCCAGGACCAGGTCCTTGAGCGCCTGGAGCGGCACGGCGAGAACGTGGTCGCCCAGGAGCGTGCGCCGCACTGGACGGCGCAGCTCGCCAAGTCCTTCCGTAACCCCTTCATCGGCGTACTGGTCGTGCTCGCCGCGGTCATGTACTGGCAGGACCCGGCCGACCCCGGCGTCTGGATCCTCACCTCGATGGTGCTGGTCAGCGGCCTGCTGCGGTTCTGGCAGGAGTTCCGCTCGACCCGCTCCGCCCAGGCACTGAAGGCCCTGGTCACCACCTCCTGCGCGGTCCAGCGCCGGTGGAGCGAGCGCCCCGGCACCGAAGAGATCCCGATGGAGCAGGTCGTACCCGGCGACCTCGTGAAGCTCGCCGCGGGCGACATGGTCCCTGCCGACCTTCGGCTGCTCACCGCCAAGGACCTGATGGTCAGCCAGGCCGCCCTGTCGGGCGAGTCGCTCCCGGCGGCCAAGGCGGACACGCGCGCCCCGGATCTCGGGCAGCGCACCACCGTCGACCCCGTCGAGGCCGACAACCTCTGCCTGATGGGTACGTCGGTGACCTCGGGCACGGCGACCGGCGTGGCCGTCGCCACGGGCGCCGACACCTACTTCGGCTCGATGGCGGGAGCCCTGGCGGGCGACCGCCCGCAGACCGCCTTCGACCTCGGCGTACGGCGGGTCAGCTTCCTGCTCATCCGCTTCATGCTGGTGATGGTCCCGGTCGTCTTCGCGGTCAACGGCTTCACCAAGGGCGACTGGGACCAGGCGCTGCTGTTCTCGGTCTCCGTGGCGGTCGGGCTGACCCCCGAGATGCTGCCGATGGTGGTCTCGGCGAACCTGGCACGTGGCGCGGTCGCCATGTCGAGGCACAAGGTCGTCGTCAAGCAGCTCAACGCGATCCAGAACCTGGGCGCGATGGACGTGCTGTGCACCGACAAGACGGGCACGCTCACCGAGGACCGCATCGTCCTCGACCGCTATCTCGACGCCCGCGGTCACGAGGACCGCGAGGTGCTCGAGTACGCCTACCTCAACGCGCACTTCCAGACGGGTCTGCGCAATCTCATGGACCAGGCGGTCGTCGACCGCATCGACGAGGCCGAGGAGGTTGTCGTCGACCGGCTCTTCACCATGGTCGACGAGATCCCCTTCGACTTCGCCCGGCGGCGGATGTCCGTCGTGCTGCGCCGCGAGGAGCTGTCGGGCCCCGCCGACGAGCACGTCATCGTCACCAAAGGCGCGGTGGAAGAGGTCGTCGAACGGTGCCGGCACGTCATGGACGGCGGGGAGCGCGTCGAGCTCACCGCTGCTCTGCGCGCCCACGTCACGCAGGTCAGCGAGCGCCACAACCGTGAGGGGCTGCGTGTCCTCGCGGTCGCGACGCGCGCCGTGCCCGCCGACCGCGACACCTACACGACGGCTGACGAGTCGGACCTGACCCTCGTCGGGTTCCTCGCGTTCCTCGACCCGCCGAAGCAGGATGCCGCCGACGCCCTGCGCGCGCTCGCCGGGAACGGCGTCGCCGTCAAGGTCGTCACCGGCGACAACGAACTGGTCGCGGCACGGGTCTGCGCGGACGTCGGCCTCGACGTCAGCGAGCTCATCACGGGCGCCACGGTCGACCTGGTCGACGACGCGGAGCTGCGCCGTCTCGCCCGTACGACCACGGTGTTCGCGAGGGTCAACCCGGTCCAGAAAGCGCGGATCGTACGGGCCCTGAAGGCCGACGGACACACGGTCGGATTCCTCGGCGACGGCATCAACGACGCGGCGGCGCTGCGCGAGGCGGATGTGGGTGTCTCGGTCGACACGGCCGTCGACATCGCCAAGGAGTCCGCGGACATCATCCTCCTGGAGAAGGACCTGATGGTCCTGGAACAGGGCGTGTTGATGGGCCGTCAGACCTTCGGCAACACCATCAAGTACATCAAGATGACGGCGTCGTCGAACTTCGGGAACGTCTTCTCCGTCCTGGTCGCGTCGGCGTTCCTCCCCTTCCAGCCGATGCTCGCCATCCACCTCCTGGTGCAGAACCTCTGCTACGACATCAGCCAGCTGTCGATCCCCTGGGACCGGATGGACAAGGAGTACCTGCGCAAGCCCCGCACCTGGGACGCGAAGGGCATCGGCCGGTTCATGATCCGGGTCGGTCCGATCAGCTCGGTCTTCGACATCACCACGTTCCTGGTGATGTGGTACGTCTTCCAGGCGAACTCGCCCGCGCAGCAGACCCTCTTCCAGACGGGCTGGTTCGTGGAGGGTCTGCTGTCGCAGACGCTGATCGTGCACATGATCCGCACGCGCAGGATCCCGTTCGTCCAGTCCCGCGCGTCACTGCCGGTGCTGCTCATGACGGGCGCGGTGATGGCCTTCGGCCTCTGGCTGCCGTTCTCGCCGCTGGCTTCGGCCCTGTCGATGCAGCCGCTGCCGATGAGCTACTTCCCGTGGCTGATCGGGACGCTGCTCGCGTACTGCACGCTCACGCAGGTGGTGAAGGGCCGGTACATCCGGCGCTACGGCAGCTGGCTCTGACGCCGACGCCCCGGGGCGGCCCGTCAGCTCGTGAGGACGACGAGCTGCTGGGTCGCCCGGGTCATCGCCACATAGCGGTCGACCGCTCCCTCGATGCCCTCGCCGAAGTTCTCCGGGTCGACGAGGACGACCAGGTCGAACTCGAGTCCCTTCGAGAGCTCAGGGGTCAGCGACCGGACACGGGACGTCGCCTCGAAGGCGGGATCGCCGATGACACAGGCGATCCCGTCGGCGTTGGCGGCGAGCCAGCCGTCGAGGACCGCGTCGAGTTCCGTCACCGACCCGTGCACGACGGGGATGCCGCTGCTGCGGATGGAGGTCGGCACGTTGGCGTCCGGGAGCGCGGCCCGGATGACCGGCTCGGCCTCCGTCATGACCTCCTCCGGTGTCCGGTAGTTGACGCTCAGGGACGCCACTTCGGTACGGTCGAGGCCGATCCGCTCGAGGCGTTCCTGCCACGACTCCGTGAACCCGTGCCGGGCCTGTGCGCGATCGCCGACGATGGTGAAGCTCCGGGACGGGCAGCGCAGCAGCAGCATCTGCCACTGCGCGTCGGTCAGCTCCTGGGCCTCGTCCACGACGACGTGCGCGAACGGTCCCGCCAGGCGGTCCGGGTCGGCGGGCGGCAGCTCGGACTCGTCGACCAGGCTGACCTGGGCGTCCTGACCACGCAACATCGTCACCAGACCCTCACCGTCGTCACCGTCGGCGCCGGACGCCGACGCGGCGTCGATGAGGTTGTCGACGACCTGTGCCATCTGTTCACGCTGGGCGGCGAGGATCGCCTCGTGCCGGCGCTTCTGCCGGGCCGCCTCCGGGTCGCCGAGCCGCTGTCGCGCCGCGTCCAGGAGCGGCAGATCGGAGAGCGTCCAGGCCTGGGGTGCCTCCTTGCGCATCAGGGTGCGCACCTCGTCCCGGTCGAGCCAGGGCGCGCACATCCGCAGGTAGGCGGAGTTCGACCAGAGGTCCCCGACGAGGTCCGCCGCTTCGAGCAGCGGCCACGCCTGGTGCAGGGTGGTGACCAGCTCCTCGTCGTGCCGCAGCGACCTCTCGAAGAGCTCGCCGGGGACGTCGCCGTCGAGCTTGTCGATGAGGATCGCGACGAGCTCCTCCCAGATCTGCTCGCGCGCCTCGTTGTGCGGGGTGCCGCGGCCCGCCGCGTCGAACGCCTCGGCCCAGTCGTCGGCGGTCAGCCGGACGTCGGCCCAGTCGGTCGAGACCGTCATGCTCTTGGTGGGCGGCTCCTCGTAGAACCTGACGGCCTTCTCGATCGCCTTCACCATGTCCGCGGACGACTTCAGGCGGGCGACCTCCGGGTCGGCCTCGGGCTCCGCCTTGGCTCCCTCGGTGACGAGGTCCTCCAGGACGCAGGTCTGCACACCCTCCTCGCCGAGGCTGGGCAGGACGTCGGCGACGTAGTTCAGGTAGGGCCGGTGCGGGCCGACGAACAGGACGCCGCCCCGGCTGTGCCCGAGACGGGGGTCGGAGTAGAGGAGGTAGGCGGAGCGGTGCAGGGCGACGACTGTCTTGCCCGTGCCAGGACCGCCGTCGACGACGAGCGCGCCGCGGGAGCTCGCCCGGATGATGGCGTCCTGGTCGGACTGGATGGTGGCGAGCACGTCGCGCATCCGGGACGAGCGGTTGCCGCCCAGGCTGGCGATGAAGGCGGACTGGTCGTCGAGCGCCGCGTGCCCTTCGAGCCCGTCGGCGGTGAACACCTCGTCCCAGTAGTCGCTGATCCGGCCGTCTGTCCAGCGGTATCTGCGGCGGCTCGCCAGACCCATCGGGTCGGCGTGGGTGGCCGCGAAGAACGGCTCGGCCGCGGGCGCGCGCCAGTCGAGGAGCAGCCGACGGCCCTCGCTGTCGGTGAGGCCGAGCCTGCCGATGTACACGGGCTCGGGGTCGTCCGCGGTCACGATGTGCCCGAGGCACAGGTCGAGGCCGAAGCGGCTCAGGGTGCGCAGACGACCGGACAGACGGTGGATCTCCAGGTCCCGGTCCATGGCCTCACGGCCGATGCCGCCGGGCGCCCTGCGCTGTGCGTCGAGGCGCTCGGACACCTCGGCGACGGTCTGCTCGAGGGTCTGTGCGACGGACGCGAAGTGCTGCTCGTCCCTGGCGATCAGCGCCGGGTCGGCCTTGGGGGCGAGGTGGGCGGGAAGGTCGAACGCAGACAGCAACGCAGGCACTTAATGAATCTCCCGTTTTCGCAGGTCCTGGGGGTAGGCCTGCGATTGTGCGGCATCACCGGGGCCTTGCCGCAAGCCCCCCACTACGCTATAAATTAAGAGTGGCAAGGAGTGGGAACACCTCCTTGCCTTTCTTTTTGTCTCCTCGTGTCTCATGTTGTCTCCTGCTGTCTCATGCCGGGCCGGCGCTTCGAGCGATCGAGGAGAGTCATGACCGCACGTATCCACGGCACCTGCGCCCCGGGGTTCGAGAGCGTACGCGAGGAGTTCGAGCGCAACTTCGCCGAACGCGGCGAACTCGGGGCGGCCGTCGCGGCCACCGTGGACGGCGAGTTCGTCGTCGACCTGTGGGGAGGCGACGCGGACAAGGCGGGCACGCGCGCGTGGGAGCGCGACACGCTGGTGAACGTGTACTCCACGACCAAGGGCATGACGGCGCTGTGCGCGCATCTCCTCGCCGACCGGGGCGAGCTCGACCTGGACGCGCCGGTCGCCCGCTACTGGCCGGAGTTCGCCCAGGAGGGCAAGGCGGACATCCCGGTGCGCTGGCTGCTGAGTCACCGCTCCGGGGTGATCGCGCCGCGCGAGCCCATGGCGGCGGAGGATCTCCTCGACTGGGAGAAGGTGTGCGGGGCCCTTGCCGCGACGCCGCCGTGGTGGAAGCCGGGTTCGGCGCAGGGTTACCACGCGCTGACGTACGGCTATCTGGTCGGTGAGGTCGTGCGGCGGATCACGGGGGTCTCGCTCGGCACGTTCCTGCGCAGCGAGGTCACGGGGCCGCTGGGCGCTGATGTGTACGTGGGCACTCCGGAGAGCGAGCACGGCCGGTGCGCGGACATGGCGAAGCCGCTCGCCTCGGACGGTCCGCGCAGCGCGCTCGGCTCCGCTCCGCCGCCCGCGCCGCCGGTCACGTCGATCGACGACCACCCGATGGCCGTCGTCACGCTCGCCCTGCGGTACCTGCCCGTCGGCAACGTGAACCGCGCGGCCTACCGGTCCGCCGAGATCCCCGCCGCAAACGGCCATGCGTCAGCCCGGGGTCTCGCGACGGTGTACGCGGCGCTGGGAGGTGGGGAGTTGGTGAGCCCCGCGGCCCTGGAGCGGCTCCGGACGCGGCAGGGCGAGCGCGACGAGCCGGACCTGGTGCTCGCGGCGGGCACGGCGTGGGGTGAGAAGTGGGAGTGGGGCCTCGGCTACATGCTGAACCTGTACGGGCAGGCCGGACCCAATCCGCGGGCCTTCGGGCACGGGGGCGCGGGCGGGTCGTACGCGTTCGCTGATCCCGAGAACCGTGTTTCGTACGCGTACGTGATGAACCGGATGGGCGGCGGGACCTCGGGGGAGGACCTGCGGAGCGTGCATCTGGTGGGGGCGTTGTATCGAGGGCTGAGGTGAGGGTTGGCGTGTGAGGTGAGGTTGGGGTGTGAGGTGCGGGTTGAGGTGTGAGGCGCGGGCTGGGGTCTGAGGTGCGGGCTGGGGCGTGAGGTGAAGGTCGGGGGGTGGGGGGAACGTAATCTGCCCCCATGGAGCAGCACACCCCCCGACACCGCCCCACCGGGCAGTACGCCGCCGCCGACTCCCGCAGGGTGGCCATCATCGACGCCGCTCTCGCGCTCTTCGCCAAGGCGGGCTACCTGAACTCCTCCCTCGCGAAGATCGCCGAGGAGGCGGGCACGTCGGCCACCGTCATCACCCATCACTTCGGGTCGAAGCAGCGGCTCCTGATGGCCGTGCTCGAAGCCCGCGAGGAGCGCACCATCCGTACCTTCGGACGGCTCGGGCCTGATTCCGGCGGTGACGACGTGCGCGCGCTGTTCCACGAGGTGCTCGCGCTGGCCGCGTACAACCTCACCCAGCCGGGGCTCATCCAGCTCCACACCAAGCTGTCCGCGGAGGCCGGCGATCCCTCGCACCCGGCACACGTCTACTTCACCGAGCGGTACGAACGCGTCGCGCGCTCCCTCGCCACCGTGCTGCAACGCTCGGTCGACGCGGGGCAGTTGAGACCCGGGACCGACCCGGAGGGCGTTGCCCGGGAGATCCTCGCCGTGTCCGACGGGCTCCAGGTCCAGTGGGCCATCGCCGAAGGGCGCCTGGACTTCGTCGGGTTGTACCGAGCCCACCTGGACCGGCTCACCCGAGCCCTCACCGTGGACGGCAAGGGGCTCGGGTGCGGTGAACCGGTCGGCGGACCCTCGTCCGCCTAGCGCGGCACCCTTGGCGCGTCGCCCCCAGCGCGTCACCCTTAGCGCGCCACCCCCGTCAGCCGGATGTCGCGCGACGACGACCCTACGTACACCGCGCGCCGCCCCTCGGGGCGTACCCATCGGCCGCGGTCCGTGTCCCAGTACGACAGCTGCCGCTCGGCGACCCGCACCCTGACGCGGCGCGACTCCCCCGCGCGCAGCTCGACACGGTCGAAGGCGGCCAGTGTCTTCACCGCCATCTCGACAGCGGCGCCGCGCGGCGCGCCCACGTAGACCTGGGGTACTTCCGCGCCCTTGCGCCGTCCCCGGTTGGTCACCGTGAACGACACCTCGTAGCCCTCGCCCGCCCTGCGCACGGACAGTGCGCGGTAGCCGAACTCCGTGTAGGACAGGCCGTGTCCGAAGGGGAAAAGGGGCTCGATGTCCGCCTTGTCGAAGCCTCGGTAGCCGGTGAAGATTCCCTCGCTGTACGTGACCACTCCGTCGACGCCGTAGTAGCGCTCGGGGTGGGCCGGGTCCAGGGTGGGGTGGTCCGTGTCCTTCTTCGGCCAGGTCATGGTGGCCTTGCCGCCCGGGTTGGCGCGGCCGGTGAGGAGGTCGGCGGTGGACCAGCCGCCCTCCTGACCGACGTAGCCGGTGTGCAGGATCGTGCCGACCTCGCGGCGCCAGGGCATCGTCGCCGGGCAGCCGGTGGTGAGGACGACGACCGTACGCGGGTTGGCCCTGGCGACGGCCGTGATCAGCTCGTCCTGATGTGCGGGGAGCGTGAGCGTGGTGAAGTCGCCGCTGCCGCCCACCGATCCGCCCGAGCCGTTGAAGGCGAAGACGACCGGGGTGTGGACGCGCCGGGCCAGCCTCGCCGCCGCGGCGATCGAGGCGGTGCGCTGCTGCGGTGTCACCCAGGCGAACCGCACCTGGACGGGGCCGCGTTCGGCGATGGTCGCCGCCCAGCCCGTTGCCTTGACGACGACCGGGTAGGACTTGCCGCCGGTGAGTTGGACGGGATCCGCCTGGCCGTTGTCGAGGCCGTCCGTCGTCGGGACGATCGAGGACCACTTGCGCGCGAAGCTGTCGCGGGCGCCCGCCGCGGTCGTCAGCTCCTTGCCGTCGAGGGTCAGCGAGACGGCCGCGCCCCAGCCCTGGATCTTGAGCGCGTACTCGCCCGTGGTGGGCGGCACGAAGGTGCCGGTCCACTCGGCCGTCGTGCCGACGGGGAGGGCCTTGTCGCCGACGAAGTCCACCTTGTTGTCGGTCCTGTTCGCGCCGCCGCTCTTGCGCGTCAGGCCCTTGGGGAACGCGGACGCGGGTACTGCCGTGCCCGTGAGGTCGACGCCGACCTCGTAGGCGATCTTCCGCTTGGTGCTGCGGCGCAGTGCGTCGAGGGGGCTGACCAGACGGTCCTCGAAGCCGTACGCGCGCTCGCCCGAGACCGATGTGGCGACCTGGCCCGCGGTCGGGCCGATGAGGGCGAGGTCGCGCAACGCGGAGTGGGACAGCGGGAGTCCGCCGTCGTTGGCGAGCAACACCGCGCCCTGCATGGCGACTTCGCGGGCGACGCGGGCACCGGCCCTGACGTCGATGTGTCTGCGGGCGGGGACGCGGCTGCCGTCGAGCATGCCGAAGGTGTCGTACTGGCCGAGGATGCGGGAGACGGCGGTGTCCAGGGCGGCCTCAGGGATGGAGCCTTCCTTGATGGCCTTCTTGAGGGGCTCCCCGTAGAACGAGCCGTCCCACATCTGCATGTCCTGGCCCGCTTCGAGCGCGGCCGTGGAGTGGGTGGCGCCCCAGTCGGAAGTGACGAAGCCCTTGAAGCCGAGTTCGCCGCGGAGGATGTCGGTGAGGGTGGTGCGCTGCTCGGAGTTCCACTCGCCGTTGAGGTGGTTGTACGCCGACATGACGGAGGCGACTCCGGCGCGGACGACGGCCTCGAAGGCGGGCAGGTACAGCTCGTGCAGGGTGCGGTCGTCGACGACGAAGTCGTACGAGTTCTCCGGCTTCTCGCGGTCGAACTCGTGCAGGCGCTGGTTGTTGGCGAGGAAGTGCTTGGCCTGGGCGAGCATGCCCTGCGCCTGGACGCCCTCCACCTGGGCGGCGCCGATCAGTCCGTTGAGGTAGGGGTCTTCGCCGGACTGGTCCTTGTTACGGCTGAAGTAGGGCGTGCGGGAGAGCTCGATCTGCGGGGCGAGCAGGACGTCCATGTCGAGGGTGCGGCCCTCGCGGCCCATCACCTCGCCGTACTCGCGGGCGAGTTCGAGGTTGAAGGAGCAGCCGAGCGTGGCGACCGGCGGGAGGCCGGTCGCGGACTTCGTGACGTTGACGCCGGCGGGGCCGTCGCTCAGGCGCAGCTCCGGTATGCCGAGGCGCTTGATGCCCGGCAGGTATCCGGCCTGGCCCAGTCTTCGCGGGTCGGTGGCGCCGTGGACGAGGCTGATCTTCTCGTCGAGGGTGAGGCGGGCGACTAGCCCCCGGACGCGGCGCGTGGCGGCGGCCGCGTCCGGGGTGGCGGTGGCGCCTTGGGCGGCGGTATCGCCTGCGGCTGCGGTTTCGCCTGGCGCGGCGGTTTCGCCTGACGCGGCGGCTGCTTCGGAGCCACCTGCGGCGGCGACGAAGGCGAAGGCGGCTGCGGTGCCGCCCAGTTGCTTCATAAGTTGGCGACGTGTGGTGGCAGGCATGGCGAGATGGCCTCCGAACGGGGCTCTGAACGCAGCTCTGGGCGTGCCGGACCGGTCGGCGACGCCAAGATCTGAACGGGTCGTCCGCGCCAGTGCGGTGTTACGGGGCCTGAGTCTTGATTGGTTGAACAGAGAAGGTCAAGGCTCGTGCTGGCAAACTTTGCGGGGTGTTCAGTTTTTGCGAGCGGTGCGTGGGTGCGGGCGGCGGTTCAGGTCGCCTGTGGGTGCGGGGCCGCGCCGGTATGTCCGTCCTCGCTATCGTCCGGTGGGCGGCTTGTTACTTCGGCGAGGGAGCGCCGCGAACCGTGCTCCGGGCAGACATACCGACACGTCCCCTCCCGAGCGCTGCCGGCTGCGGGTGCGTGCGGCTGCGGAGCTGGTCCGTCTGTGGGTGCGGGGCCGCGCCGGTATGTCCGTCCTCGCTATCGTCCGGTGGCCGGCTTGCTACTTCGGCCCCGGAGCGCCGCGAGCTGTGCTCCGGGCAGACATACCGGCACGTCCCCTCGCGTGCGCTGCCGGCTGCGGCGATTCGCTGGTCGCTGCGGGGCAATCGGGCGGGTGGGCGGGAAAGGCCTGTTCGGCAAGGGTCGGACGCGGGGTGATCGGGCGGGTGGGTGGGAAAGGTTTGTTCTTGTACTGGTGGATGCGGGGTGATCGGGTCGGTGGGTGGGAAGGGGGCTTCGGTGCTGGGCCCGTGGCTGGGGGTGGAAAAAGGGGAGGACCTGGCCGCGGAGGCGTTGGTAGGTTGCCGATCATGGAACCTATCGGCGAGAAAGAGATTCGCGCGGCCTTCGTCAACTGCTCCAAGGGCGAGGCCCGCAGACTCGCCCTCCCCGCGGGTTTCCCGGACACCCCCTGGGCCGACCTGGACTTCCTCGGCTGGCGGGACCCCAAGGCCCCGGACCGCGGGTACATCGTGACGGAGCGGGACGGCGCGTACGTGGGCGTCGCGCTGCGCGCATCGGCAGGTGCCCGCAAGAGCCTGCTGAAGTCCAGCATCTGCTCGGTCTGCGTGACCCCGCAGTCCGGTTCGGGCATCACGCTGCTCGTGGCACCCCTCGCCGGCCCCGCGGGCCGGCAGGGCAACTCGGTCGGCATCTACATCTGCGCGGACCTCGCCTGCTCCCTCTACGTACGGGGGAAGAAGACCACGGCGCTGGCCCGCCGCTTCGAGGAGAGCCTCACCCTGGAGGAGCAGAACGCCCGCACCCTGGCGAACCTGCACGGCTTCCTCGACAAGGTTCTCGAAGGCTCGGCGGCGACGGTCTGACCGGCGGGCCCCTCAGGTCTTGCGGGGGTCCACCACCTGCAGGGTGAGCGCCGGCGACGGCGCGGCGATCCCCGGGCCGCCCGCATCGGCCCACGCGAGTATCTCGTCGATCGAGTCGTCGTCCAGGGCGAAGCCGATCCAGACGGCTCTGCCACCTCGCCGCCGCCCCTCGCGCGAGGGCTGTACGACGATGATGTTCGCCTGCCCGCACGGCCCGAGGCACTCACTCGTACGCACCGCGAACCGCCCCGCCGACTCCGCGGCGGCGGCCCGTATCCGAGCCAGCTGCCAGGCGTGGTCGGTACCGGGATGCTTCCGTGCGTCGCCGCAGCAGCAGCCTCGGCACACGACCAGTGTGCAGGGGCGTGCGGCGGCGGATCCGATGGAGATGACGGGGCTCATCCGGTGATCATCTCAGCCCGGGGGCTCCCTCAGGCCAGGTACCCCAGCCCCGGATGCACCTCCCCGTACCCCTCCATCAACCTCCGTGCCACCGCCACGGAATCCACCAGCGGGTGCAGCGCGAACGCCTTGACCGCCGTGACGCGCGAGCCGCTCTCCGCCGCGGAGAGGATCTCTCGTTCGACCGCCTTCACCGCGCACACGAGCCCCGTCGCGTGACCCGGCAGCGGGTCCACCGCCATGGGGTGCGCGCCGTTGGCGTCCACGGAGCACGGGACCTCGATCACCGCGTCGGCGTCCAGTGCCGAAAGGGTGGTGCGGTTGCGGACGTTGAGGATCAGCGTGGTCCGCTCGTCCCGTGCGATGGCCCGCATCAGGGCGAGGGCGACCTTCTCGTACCCGCCGGATTCGAGGTCCTCCGCCGCACGTTCCCCGACACCCGCGGCCTCCCTGTTCTCGGCCATGTACGTGGCCTCGCGTTCCGCACGTGTCGCGTCCCACGCCTTCAGTGCGGAGGGAACGGTGCCCGCCGGGCCTTCCGGGTGCCTCAACTCCTCGTAGAAGCGGGACTGTTGGTCTCGCAGGAACGCACCCCGTGTCTGCTCCGCCTGCTGATAGGCGTGTACCGCCTCGCGGTTGAAGTAGTAGTAGTGCAAGTACTCGTTCGGGATGGATCCGAGTGACTGGAGCCATTCGGCGCCGAACAGCCGGCCCTCCTCGAACGATCCCAGCAGCTCCGCGTCGCCGAGCAGTCGCGGCAGCTCGTCGCGGCCCGCGATCCGCAGGCCCCGTAGCCAGCCCAGGTGGTTGAGGCCGACGTAGTCGATGAACGCCTCGTCGGGGTTGCCGCCCAGGATGCGCGCCACGCGGCGGCCCAGGCCGACCGGTGAGTCGCAGATGCCGATGACGCGGTCTCCGATGTGCCGGGACATCGCCTCGGTGACCAGGCCCGCGGGGTTGGTGAAGTTGATGACCCACGCGTCCGGGGCCAGCTGCCGCACGCGCCGCGCGATGTCGACGGCCACGGGCACGGTCCGCAGTCCGTACGCGATTCCGCCCGCGCCGACCGTCTCCTGCCCGAGGACGCCCTGCGCGAGGGCTACCCGCTCGTCGGCGGCCCGCCCCTCCAGGCCGCCCACCCGGATCGCGGAGAACACGAAGTCCGCGCCCCGCAGCGCCTCGTCCAGGTCGGTGGTCGCCGTGACGGCGGGGGCGTCCGGCACCCCGATCGCCTGCTCGGCCAGCACACGGGCGACCGCGCGGAGCCGCCCCGCGTCCAGGTCGTGCAGCACGACTTCCGTGACCCGGCCTTCGGCGCGGTCGCCGAGGAGCGCGCCGTACACGAGCGGAACGCGGAATCCGCCGCCACCGAGAATGACCAGCTTCACGTCTCAACCACCTTCTGTCGGAACCGGCGCACGCACATCTGTCGACCTGTCAGAACTCACCCGTCGACAGAGGTCACGTTACGTACGATTGCCCGGCAGCGATCGACCCCCCACGGAGGTAGCGCACCGATGACACCCCTCAAGACGTCCGCGAAGGCATCCGCGGCCCTGCTCGGCGCCTTCGCGCTGACGCTGGCGACCGGTGGCGGCGCATCCGCCGACACCGCCCCCAGATCCCCCGGCGGCTGGCAGGAGACCGGCGTCTCGTCCGTCAACTCCCTCACCGGCAGCCAGGGCCTGGCGAGCCGCGCCGACGGCAGCCTGCTCTACCGGGGCCTCGCCTCGATCCCGCTCGACCTGCGGGTCAAGGGCTGGAGCCACGTCGGCGACCCGGACATAGCCGACGGCCACACCGTCGACGCCTATCAGGGCGGCGACGACGCCAAGTCGAAGATGTTCGCCGTCACGACGCCCGGCGGCAAGCGCTACCTCTACGAGCACCAGCTCGACCCGGGCGAGAAGCTCAACAACTCCTTCGCGGCCGTGTCTCCCGACAACCAGTGGCTGGTGTCGGGCGAGTGGGGCGAGCAGCACCGCCTCCAGGTCTTCCCCGCCCCGCTCCTCAACTCCTCGACCCCGCCCACCGGTGGGGCGCTCCCCCAGGCCGGTCAGATCTCGCTCGACAAGCCGGTCCGTGACATCCAGGGCTGCGACTTCGTCTCCGGGACCCGCCTGGTGTGCGCGTCCAACGACGCGTCGAAGGAGCTGTGGCCCGAGGACCGGCCCGTCCTCCAGGTGGACCTGGAGCACACGCTCGACGGGAAACCCGTCACGGGCAAGGTCACGAGCCTGTTCGCCGTCCCGCAACGCAGCATCTGCAGCGGCACGTTCGAGACGGAGGGTGTCGACTACGACTCCGAGCGCCGTACGCTGCGCGCCGAGGTCGTACCGCCGGTGCCGTGCCTGGTGACGACGTCGGTCTACTCGTACAAGCCGACGACGGGCTGAGCAGGGCCGCCGAGCCGGGCGATGCCGCTTCGAGCACACCCCGTACGCGCGGGACGTGTGCGGAGGGGCCGGGCGGGGGATGGTCGCGATCATGACACAGCAACACCGGCACGGCCCCGTGTCCGCCGCCCTCCCCGCCCCGTCCCGCCGTCCCATACGGCAGCTGCTCGCCGCGTCGGTGGGCAACGCCGTGGAGTGGTACGACTGGTACGCGTACACGTTCCTCGCCACGTACATCGCCGATCAGGTCTTTCCCAAGGGCTCCGGCAACTCCCTCGTCCCGCTGCTCTCCACGTTCGCCGTCTTCGCTGTCGGTTTCTTCATGCGGCCGGTCGGCGGTCTGCTCATGGGGGCGGTCGCCGACCGACGCGGCAGGCGGGCCGCCCTGACCGTCACGATCCTGCTGATGGGCGGCAGCAGTCTGCTGGTCGGCCTGACGCCGACGTACGCGTCGGCCGGGGTGCTCGCGCCGGTCGTCCTCGTCCTGGCCCGGCTGCTCCAAGGCCTGTCCGTGGGCGGTGAGTTCGCGGCGTCGACGACCTTCCTCGTCGAGTCCGCGGGGCCCGGTCGGCGGGGCCTGTTCTCCAGCTTCCAGTACGTGTCGACGAGCGCGGGCCAGCTCGCCGCTTCCGGCATCGCGGCGCTGCTCGTGGGCATGCTCTCGGACGGGCAGATGGACGGCTGGGGCTGGCGGCTGCCGTTCGTCATCGGCGCGGTGCTCAGCCTGGTCGGCTTCTGGATCAGGCAGGGCGCGTACGAGACCCATCAGGCACCGCGGGACGCAGCCGAACGCCCCGGCCTGTTCGACGCCCTGCGCACGTATCCGCGGCAGTCCCTGCTGATCTGCGGCATCACCGCGGGCGGCACGATCGCGTACTACACGTGGACCTCGTACCTTCCGACGTACGCCGAGCTGAACACCGACATCAGCAAGAGCCAGGCGCTGCTGTCCGGCACTCTCTCGCTCGCGTTCTTCGCGCTGCTGCAGCCGGTCGGCGGTCTGCTCTCCGACCACTTCGGCCGCCGGCCGCTCCTGCTCTTCTTCGGTATCGGCTTCGCCGTCCTGAGCGTGCCGCTGCTGCGTTCCCTGAACGGCTCGTTCGCCTCGCTCCTGATGGTGCAGTGCGCGGGCATGGTGCTGCTCACCGGCTTCACGTCGATCTCGGCGGCCGTGAACGCGGAGATCTTCCCCGCCCACGTCCGGGCCGCGGGGATCGGTTTCCCGTACTCCCTCACCGTCGCACTGTTCGGCGGCACGGCCCCGTACATGGGCACCCTGTTCAAGGAGCTGGGCAACCCGGGCCTGTTCCCCTGGTACGTGGCCGCGCTCTGCCTGGCGTCATCGGCGGTGTATCTGAGGCTCCCGGAAACCGCGCACAAGGAACTGGAGCGCTAGCCGGGGCGGGTCGGGTCACAGCTCCATCACTGGTTCCACAAACGGCCTTCACAACTGGTGCCGCGGGACTAGCGTCATGCCTCTTCATCGCAGCAAGGGGGCAATCATGGCCAACCCGTATCCCGCGCCGCCGTCAGCGCCGAGGCCCGCGCCCAAGTGGGCTCGCAAGCGCTTCGCGCTTCCCGCCCTCGCCCTCACCTTCTTCATCGGCCTGGCGGCCGGTCTCGGCGACGACGGCAGCACCGCGACGAAGGCCGCCGCGAAGGAATCAGGCCCGACGCCGACCGTCACGGCGACAGCGACGGCGACGGCGACCGAGACGGCGAAGCCGAAGCCCGCGCCCACGGTCACCAAGACCGTCGAGGCCACGAAGACGGTGAAGGCGACCGTCACCGCCCAGCCGGAGGCCGCCGCGCCCGGTTCCGGTGGCAGCGACTCCGGCACCGGAGGGGGCGGCGGCGTCGCCTTCGGGAACTGCAGCGAGGCCCGTGCCGCGGGCGCCGCGCCCGTGCATCGCGGGGAGCCCGGCTACGGGCCTCACCTCGACCGTGACGGTGACGGTGTCGGCTGTGACAGCTGAGCGACCGCGCCGTCAGGGCTGACGCGGGACCTCGGTGATGGAGCGGCCCGCCCACTCGGGGGCCGGTTCCGCGAGGGACGTCAGGTGGTCGCGGATCGGGTCCGGGAAGGAGGTCGTCCGGCCCGCGTTCTGGTCGACGTGGAGGGCGAGGAGCTCGGTGGTCGACACCGGGGTCGCGTCCGGGGGTACGGGCGCTTCGGGCTCCTCGACCACGTACAGCTCGTGGGTGAAGCGGGCCTTCTTGGCGTCCGCGCCCAGGATGCGGGTGCGGACGGCCAGGTGGGCGCCCTCCGCCACGTCGTCGAGATAGCGGATGTGCGCCTCGACCGTGTAGAGGGAGCAGCCGGTCGACTCGCGGTAGCCCGCGTGCAGGCCCGTCTCGATCATCATGGCGTCGGTGGCGTAGCCGAAGACGAGGACGTAGAACGCCTCGCTCATATGGCCGTTGTAGTCGATCCACTCGGGCCGCACGGTCCGGTGCAGGAGCGGGAGCGGCTCGTGGGGCAGGGACTCGGTCACTTGGTGTCCTCCTGTGCTGCACGCTGCTGCGGCAGGCGTCCCGTCGCCCGCAGTACGTCGATGACTCCCTGGTCACGCTCGGCGACCAGGTCGGCGATGGTCCGGCCGTCCGCCGCGTCGTCGCATCCGGCGACCACGGCGTCGTACAACTCCTTGTCCAGCTCGGGTGCTTCGAGGCGCGTCCACGGCGACTTCAGGGACGGGCCGAAGTGGTCGAGCATGTGGGCCATGCCGCCCTCGCCGCCCGCGAGCGCGAAGGTGAGCATGGGGCCCATGAACGCCCAGCGCAGGCCGGGGCCTTCGGTGATCGAGTCGTCGATCTCCTTCACCGTGGCCTCGCCGTTGGCGACCATGTGCAGGGCCTCGCGCCACAGGGCTTCCTGGAGGCGGTTGGCTATGAAGCCGGGTACCTCGCTCGCCATGGTGATCACGGACTTGCCCGCCACCTCGTAGAAGCGGGACGTCCAGGTGACCGCGTGGGGCGCCGTCCTGTCGCCGCCGACGACCTCGACGAGCGGGATGAGGTAGGGCGGGTTGAAGGGGTGTCCGACGACCAGGCGGCCGGGGTCCGCGGCCTCGGTCTGCATGTCGGTCATCGGGTAGCCGGAGGTGGAGGAGGCGATGACGACTCCGGCGGGCGCGGCGGCGTCCAGCTTGGCCAGCAGGTCGCGCTTGAGCTCCAGCTTCTCGGGGGCGCTCTCCTGCACGAACTGGGCGTCGGCCACTGCCTCTTCGAGGGTGGGCGTGACGGTGAGCCGGTCCGGCGAAGCCCCCTCGGCAAGCCCGAGCTGGGTCAGCGCGGGCCAGGCCGCGTCCACCAGGCGGCGCAGCTTCCGCTCGGCGTCGGGGGCGGGGTCCCAGGCGGTGACGTCGTAGCCGCGGGCGAGGTAGTGGGCGACCCAGCCACCGCCGATCACTCCGGCGCCGACGCAGGCGATACGGCGTACGTCCTCGGGGGCGCAGGGGGCTGGGGGTGTCGTGACGGTGTCGTTCATGCGGGTCCTTGGTCCTACTCGTCGTGGAGGGGCGTCAGGCGCGGGGCTTGAGGCCGAGCTTCTGGCGGGCCTCGTCCGGCGTGGCGACGCGCGAGCCGAGGTTCTCGGTGATCTGCACGGCCCGCTCGACGAGTTGGGCGTTGCTGACCTTGTTGCCCTTGCCGAGGTAGAGGTTGTCCTCCAGGCCCACGCGCACCTGCCCGCCGAGCAGGATGGACTGGGCGACCCACGGCATCTGCATGCGGCCGAGCGCGAAGCTGGCCCACTGGGCGCCCTCGGGCAGCATGTTGACCATGGCCTGCAGGACGCCGGGGTCGGCCGGGGCGCCCCACGGGATGCCCATGCAGAGCTGGAAGACGGTGGGGTTGTCGAGCAGCCCTTCGGCGAGCAGCTGCTTGGCGAACCACAGCTGTCCGGTGTCGAAGATCTCCAACTCGGGCCGTACGCCCAGCTCCTGGATGCGCTTGGCGCCCTGGCGGAGCATGTCGGGGGTGGAGATGTAGAGGTTGTCGCCGAAGTTGAGGGAGCCGCAGTCGAGGGTGCAGATGTCGGGGAGCAGGTCCTCGACGTGCGGGAGACGGTCCAGGCCGCCGACGAGGTCGGTGCCGGGCAGCTCGCCGAGGTCCTTCAGCGGCTGGACCGGGTCGATGACCAGGTCGCCGCCCATGCCCGCGGTGAGGTTGATGACGACGTCGGTGCCGGTCTCCTTGATGCGCTCGACGACCTCGCGGTACAGGCGGGGGTCACGCGAGGGGTCGCCGGTCTCGGGGTCGCGTACGTGGATGTGTACGACGGCGGCCCCGGCCTCTGCGGCCTCCACGGCGGAGGTGGCTATCTGCTCGGGGGTGACGGGCACGTGGGGACTCTTGCGCACGGTGTCGCCCGCGCCGGTGAGAGCGGCGGTGATGATGACGTCTTGGTTCACGGGCATGGCGAACTCTCCCTCGGGGGTGGGGTGTTGGAGGTACTGCGGGGTGCTGGCGAGGCTCTGTCGGTATTTACGCGGGTCTCGGCGCGGCGAGCGTCGCGTCGACGTACACGAGCAGCGCCTCGTGCATGTCGTCGGGGGTCGTGCCGTCGGCGCCCGGGGTGGAGGCGAGCACCTGGGTCGCGAGGCCGTCGATCAGCGCGGTGAGCCGGAGCGCGGCGGACTGCGGATCGACGAGGCGGAACACACCCTGGTCGACGCCGCGCCGGATGACGTCGGCGACGGTGGCGCGCCACTGCCGGTAGTACTCGGCGTGCAGCCGCCCCACGGCGGTGGAGCGGGCGGCCTCCGCCCACAGGTCGAGCCAGACGCTCCACTGCCAGCGCTGCTGCGGGGTGCGGGGAGTCTGCAGCTCGATCAGCTGACGCAGCTCGTCGGCGGCATCGGCCGCTTCGGCGATGCGGGCCGCCCGGCGGGCGGTGTCCTCGTCCATGCACCAGCGGACGGCGGCCTCCAGGAGGTCGTCGCGCCCGGGGAAGTGGTAGTGGATGGCGGCGGTGCTCGTGGCGCAGGCTTCGGCGATGTCCGCGACGCGTACGGCGTGGAATCCGCGCTCGGCGACGAGCCGCACGGTCTCGCGGACGATCTGGAGGGGGCGGCCGCCCTCGGGGGCCGCCGCGGTGCGTTCGCGTCGTGCCTGCGGGGTGGCGGTCGGCGCCTGGGCCTGGACCTGGGTACCCAGGAGCCAGCCCGCGTCCACGCCGCCGGTGTCGGCGATGCGGGCCAGTTCGGCCGCGGTGAAGCGGCGGGTGCCGCCGAGGGAGCGGGAGAGCTTGGAGGGGTCCATCACGATGCGGCGGGCGAATTCGCGCTGCGTCGCGCCGGCGTCGGCGATGACCTTGCGGACCCTGTCCGCGACCTCGGGGTCTTGCTGCATGGGCGGTGACGCTACCCGCGAATTGAGCAGATCGCAATCCGCCAGGTACCCACCTCCGTAATCGCCCCAGCTATCGCCCCAACCATTGAGATCCTGACTGATGTCTCAGTCACCTCATGCAAACGAGGGTGCCGACTGGGACCACGCACACCCACCCGCCTGCCCCTGCGGGGGAGGGAGGCGGGTGGGCGGGTGCAAGAAGGTTCCGTGAAGCGACGGACTACGTCCGGTCCTGGACCCCCTTCACGAACTCGTCCAGGTAGGGGTCAGCGATCTTCACCGCCCCCAGCTGGTGATGCTCCGCCGGGTCCACGGAGATCGCCCGCGCCCGTTCCGCGAGGGACTCCATCGACGCCCGCTCCCGCGCCGCCGCCGCGGAGTCCCCCTCCTGGGCGGCGATCAGCGCGGCGAGCCCGTGCCGCATCGCGGAACCCCACAGCTCCGTGGCGTCGAGCCACTGCTTCGCGTCATGCAGGAACTGCTGGTCCGGCACTCCGGCACGCAGCACCGCGGGGACCTTCTCGATCTCCCGAGCCGTGGGCCGCAGCGCCCGCACCGCCCCGGCGGGGTCGCTCTCGTACCGCTTCCAGAAGGCGTCCAGCTTCGGCCCGAGGACCGGGGACTGCGGCTGCCAGTTCGACTCACCGAACGTGGGCGCCGCGTGGTTGAGGTCCACGAACGTCCGCACCGCGTCGGCGACCCGGTCGTCACCCCCGGCGAGATACAGCGCCGCCTGCCGCCCCGACCGCGTCCGCTCGTACCCCCGGTCGTTCCAGGAGAAGTCGTTCATGGTGAAGACGGCGAGCTTGCTGGCCCCCTCCTGGTTCATCGGGTTGGACACGATGCCGCTGAGGTGACCGGAGAGGCCAGGCTCGCGCTTGTCGTAGGGCGCGAGGAGGAGCCGCCCCGCCGTCCGCGCGAAGTCGTTCACCGGGTAGTTGTCCCAGACGAACACCTTCCGCCCGAACAGCTCGGCGGCCTTCTCCGCCTGGGAGTTGGTGATCTCGGGCGGGACCACGTCCGTGCCCGTCCACATCACCTCTACGGCGCCGTCGAGTTCGCCACGCATCGTCTGCTTGTACGCGGTGTCCGTGAGGTCCCCGTACTCCGTGGGCACCATCTGCAGCGGGTTGGCGTCCTCGTGCTGGGCGATGAACTCCCGCTGGATGGTGTTGAGGAGCCCCACCTGAGCCTTCGCCGCGGGACCGCGGCCCGGCTCGCCGAACTTCACCTTGTCGGCATCGCAGTTCCACTTGGTGTAGCTGATGTCGTCGAGCGGCACGGAGAAGGACCGCACTCCGAGGTCGTACATCGCCTGGAGCTTGGCCGTCAGCGCCTTGACGTCGGCCGGGTCCGAGTAGCAGATGGAGCCGCCCGGTGAGACCGCGAACGTGAAGCGCACGTGGTTGGCGCTCGCGCGGTCGATCAGCTTGCCGAGCTCGGTGAGCTTGTCCGCCGGGTAGGGCTCGCGCCACTTCTCCCGGTGGTAGGGGTCGTCCTTGGGCGCGTAGACGTAGGTGTTGGCCTTGGTGTCGCCCAGGAAGTCCATCTGGTCGAGCCGTTCGGCCTCGGTCCAGGGCGGGCCGTAGAACCCTTCGATGCTGCCGCGCAGGGGCATGGAGGGGAAGTCGGAGACCTCGACACCCGCTATCCGCCCCCGGGAAATGAGCTGGCCGAGGGTCTGCGCCGCGTAGAACTGGCCGGTCGCGTCCTTGCCGCCGAGTGCGACGGTACGGTGCTCCGCCCGCAGGGCGTAGCCCTCCGCCTGCTCCGGCACCTTGGTCCTGCCGAGCGCCTTCGCGATGTCGGGCCGGGTCGCCGGGCCGAGCAGGACGGTCAGCGGGGCGCGGCCCGACGCCTTGGCGCGTACGTCGATGTCGCGCACGCCGTGGGCGCGCAGTGTCTCGGTGACGCGGCGGCGGGCCGCCTCGTCCGTGTCATCGCCTACGACCAGTTCGGCGCGCCGGGCGAGCGGCACGTCTCCACCCGCGCGGGCCATGTGCTGCGGGGTCGGGGAGACGACGGGGAGCTTGCGGGTCATGGTGTCCTCCTGAGCCGACTGCGGCGCGGCGGCTGCCGACGGGGCCAGGGGGACCGCCAGGACGGCGAGCGCGAGAAGCGCCGTACGGGATCTGAGAGCGCGTGTGGTGCGGGGCATAGGGCCTCCGAAATTCGGGATGGGGGTGCGGGTGGGGCCAGGGGCGGGAGCGCCGGAGGGACGTGCCCGTAGGGGCGCGGGGAACTGCGCGACCAGCCCCCACCGGCCCGCAGTGCATGAACCGCACACCTGGCGGGGCGCTCAGTCGCGCGTATGCGCGTGGTACAGGTCGAGTTCGCCGTCGAGTTCCAGGGCGACGACAGTGCACAGCGGATCGAGCTGGTCGTCGGTGATATGGACGTACTCCCAGCCGGGTACGTCACCGAGGCCGCCGACACGCTCGTGCCGGACTGCGGTGTCCGTGCCCAGCACGCGGGCGGACGCCACGCCGTTGCGCACGCCCCGCAGGACCACGTATTCGTTGGGCCGGTCGAAGATGAACAGGTACAGGGTGCGGCGGTCGGCGGAGAGCGTCGAAGGGCCGTAGAAGTGGCCGTGCGGAAGGCCGCGTCCCGCCCCGTGGACCGCGTCGGCGTGGCGGCCCGTCCACTCCCCCAGCGCTTCGAGGCGCTCGGCCTGTTCGGAGAGCAGCGTGCCGTCCTCCTTCGGGCCGATGTCGAGGAGCAGATTGCCGCCCCCTCCGATGGTCTCGGCGAAGATGCGGACGAGCTGACGCGGTGACTTGTGGTTCGTGTCCTGCGGCTGGTAGCCCCAGGAGTCGTTGACGGTGAGGCACAACTCCCATGGCTGAGCGGGGGGTTCGATGGGCACGCCCTGTTCGGGGGTGGCGTAGTCGCCGTGTCCGGTGAGGCGGCCGTTGACGACGGTGTTCGGGGAGAGCGCCCTGATCTCCTCGGCGAGTTCCGCCATCCGCCACTGTCCGGCGCCGCGCTCCCACTCGCCGTCGAACCACAGCAGGTCCGGTTCGAAGCGCTCCAGCAGTTCGCGCACCTGTACGCGGTGGAAGGCGAGGAAGTCGGCCCACCTCTCCTCGGACTCCTCGCCGGCGGCGGGCATCGAGTAACGGTTGCCGCGTTCGGCGGGGTCCTGCCCTTCGGGGCGCACGGACGCGTAGTCGGGGTGGGACCAGTCCAGGTGCGAGTAGTACAGGCCGACTTTGAGGCCTCGGGCGCGCAGGGCGGCGACGTACGGGGTGATGAGGTCGCGGCCCGCGGGGGTGCGCTTGACGACGGACAGGTCGTTGGCCGCGGTGTCCCAGAGGGCGACACCGTCGTGGTGCTTGGCGGTGAGGACCGCGTAGCGGGCTCCGGCGCGGACGAAGAGGTCGGCCCAGGCCTCGGGGTCGTAGGCGGCGGCGGTGAAGCCGTCGAGCTGCGCCATGTAGCGGTCGTAGGGCACCCGGTCGTCGTAGAAGGACCAGGACTCGGCCACTCCGTCCACGCTGTAGATGCCCCAGTGCAGGAAGATCCCGAGCTTGGCGTCCGTGAACCACGGCTGGATCACTGGCAGTTCTCCTCGTCCCGGGGGGAAAGCGCTTACGCGCCAGCAGGCTAGATCGAGAAAGTTGCCCCATACAAGGGGGCGGGAGCCGCCGGATCCGTCACGACCATTGACCGCCAAGAAACCAAGTGATTTATTCACTTCATGAGTTACGGCAGTCATCCCTCCCTGTCCGAGCGCCTGGCGGACGACATAGTCGACATCATCCGCACCGAGCGCCTGACGCCCGGCGACGCGCTGGCCTCGTCCCGCGAACTGGCACGGCGCTTCGAGGTCACCACGCCGACCGTGCGCGAGGCGCTGCGCAGGCTGGAGGCCACCGGAGTGGTGGAGTTCCGGCACGGATCAGGGACGTACGTGGGACCGGGCGTGGACCGCAGGCTCCTGGCCAACCCGCATCAGCCGCGCAGTGACCGCGCCTCGGTCCTCGAACTCGTCGGGGCCCGCCTCGTCCTGGAACCGGCGATCGCGGCGACCGCCGCGCGCGCCCAAGCCGACGACGGCGTACGGCAGTTGGCTCTCGCGGCGGGCAACGCCCTGCTGCCGCCGGAAGAGTCACTACGCCAGTCCGTCCACTTCCACGTGGCGCTCGCGGCGGCCAGCGGCAACACGCTCCTGCGGGAGGCCGTCGAGGCCCTGCTGCACGTGCGGGCACGCGAGCAGGTGGAGATCCGGCACCGCTACAACGACCGTGAGCGCGACCACGCCGAACACGTCGAGATCTACGAGGCCGTACGGTCCGGCGACGCGGCGGCGGCGGAGCGCCTGACCCGCGAGCACCTGACGTCGATCCGTGACGCGGTACTCGCGGCGGACTTCCCGGAGGGTGACGCCCGATGAGCGACTCCACCGAGCGGCCCGGGTCCGCGGCGGACTCCGCCCCTGAAGGTCCTGACCTTCCGGGCCCTCAACTGCCCTTTCGCCTGGCCGAGATGACCACGGTCGAGGCCGCCGCGGCGGTCCGCGCCAGTCCGCTCGTGATCATTCCCGCGGGCGCCTTCGAGCAGCATGGACCCGGGATGCCGCTCGCCACCGACACCATCCGCGCCGAACACGTCGCCGACCTGGTCGCCGCGCAGCTCGCAGGGCGGGCCGTGATCGGACCTTCGCTCGGCATCGGCGTCTCCCCGCACCACCTGGCCTTCGCCGGCACGGTGAGCCTGTCGACGGGGACGCTGGCCGCGCTCGTCCGTGACTACGTCGACAGCCTGCACCGGCACGGCTGGCGGGACATCCTGGTGATCACCGGGCACGGCGGCAACAACGCCACGCTCACCACCGTCGCGCAGGACCTGCTCGTCACCCACCCCGGCCTGCGGTTCGCCTGGACGCCGCTGACCACGCTCGCCCCGCACGCCGTCGCGGCCATGCGACCCAGCGAGGTCCACGGGCACAGCGGCGAGGCAGAGACCGCTCAAATGCTGTACCTGGCACCGGAGTTGGTGCACCGCGAGCGCCTCGCACCCGGGGCCGTCACCCAGGCGGACCTCGACCCGCTCTCCCGAGTCGCACGCCGTGGCGGCCACCCCGCCCTGACCGTGCCGTACGACCGGCTCAGCCCGAACGGCGTGCTCGGCGATCCGCGCCGCGCCTCCCCCGAGGACGGCCGCGCGATCGTCGACGCCGCGGTCCACCGCATCGTCACGTTCGTCAAGGAGTGGCTGGACACCACCAGCTGACGCCTCGTCACTGACCCTCTTCTCTCAGCCGCCCGCGCATCGCGCCCTCCGCGCATCGCGCCGTCGGCGGAAGGAGCCTGCCTTGAAACGCGCACTGTCCCGCACGGCCGCCTCTGTCATCGCCGGTCTCACCCTCCTCGCGGGGGCGGGCCTGACCACTCCCTCGTACGCGCAAGGTGACGCGCCCGGCTGCCGCCGGGCCGGGACGCAGCCGCCCGGCACCACCGCCCCGCACACCCTCGTCAGCGGTGGCCTGACCAGGACCTATCAGCTGCACCTGCCGGAGGGGTACACCGCCGACCGGGCATGGCCCGTGGTCCTCGCCTTCCACGGGCGTGGCAACACCGGCAGCGGAACCGAGGAGTTCAGCAAGCTGTCCACCCTGTCCGCGATCGTCGCGTACCCGGAGGGTGTCGTCGGTACCGGTGACGGGCAACGGCAGGCGTGGCAGGGGGCTCCGTACGCCGCACCCGGCGTGGACGACGTGGCGTTCACCGGTGATCTGCTCGACGCGCTGGAGGCCGGCCTCTGCGTGGACCGGCGGCGGGTGTACGCCACCGGGAAGTCGAACGGCGGCGGGTTCACCTCGCTCCTGGCCTGCCGGATGTCGGACCGGATCGCCGCGATCGCCCCGGTGGCGGGAGCCTTCTACCCGGGCACGGGCGAGAACTGCCGGCCCGCGCGCCCGGTGCCGGTGATCGACTTCCACGGCACCGCGGACGCCACCATCCCGTACGCGGGAGATCCCGGCCGCGGCCTGCCCGCTCTCCGTGACTGGCTCACCGCCTGGGCCGACCGCGACGGCTGCCGCACCCGCACCCCGGACCGGGCGACGGCGCCCGACATCACCGAGTCCCGCTGGGTGCGCTGCGCCGACGGCGCCGAGGTCCGGCATGTGGCCGTCTCGGGCGGCGGTCACACCTGGCCCGGCGCCGACAGCTACAGCGGCGGCGGTCACACCACGCAGAGCATCGAGGCACACGAAGTCATGTGGAAGTTCCTGCGCCGCCATCACCTGCGCTGAGCCGCCCCTCCCCACGCTTTCTCACCCCTCTCCTCCTCACCCATCCCCGCGGAGCCGCCATGTCCTCCCCGACCCCCGCCCTGCCGGATGCCCCGCCTCCACCACCCGACGGGCCACCGCTCCCCCGCCTGATCCGCGCGATGGCCGTCGTCGAGCGTGCCGGGAACGCGCTGCCGCACCCCTTCTGGCTGTTCTGGATCCTCTCCGGCGTCCTCGCCGTGATCAGCGCGGTCCTCGCCGGGTTCGACGTCTCCGTCATCGCGCCGGGAGACGGCAAGAGCGTCGCCGTGCAGAGCCTGCTCAGCGGGGACGGGCTCGCGATGGCCGTCTCGACGATGATCGAGAACTTCGCCGCCTTCCCGCCGATGGCGACCATCGTGGTGGTCATCATGGGCGTCGCGGTCGCCGAACGCAGCGGATTCCTGGCCGCGTTGATGAAGGTCGGCGTCTCCCGTGTCCCCGCCTCGTGGGTGGTCTTCGCGGTCGCCTTCGCGGGCACGGTGGCGCACGTCGCGTCGGCCGCCGCCTACGTCATCCTCGTACCGCTCGGCGGTCTCGCCTTCCGCGCCGTGGGCCGCTCCCCCGTCCTCGGCATCGTCGTCGCCTACACCGCCATCGCCTCCGGCTACGACGCGAGCCCCGTCCCGACTCCCAACGACGCGATCTTCGCCGGGATCACCACGACGGCGGCGAAGATAGCGGGCGGCGACGACGCCTACGTCTCGCCGCTCAGCAACTGGTTCTTCAACATCGCCTCCTCCTTCCTGCTCGCCGCCGTCATCACCCTCGTGACGCGCTTCGTCCTGAGCAAGCGGCCCGACCTCGACGCCGACCCGGACGCCGATCTCGACGACATCGGGGCACTCAGTCTCAGCGACCGCGAGCGCTCGGCCCTGCGCCGGGCGGGCCTCACCTTCCTCGTCGCCGTCGCCGCCCTCACGGCCGCCGTCGTACCGGCCTCATCGCCCCTGCGCGGTGAGGGAGGCAGCATCGTCGAGTCACCGCTCCTGGCCGGCATCGCGGCGATCGTGGCCTTCCTGTTCGCGCTCGTCGGCACCGTCTACGGAGTCCGCGCCGGCTCCGTCCGCAAGCCCGGCGACGTGCCGAAGCTCATGGTCGAGGGCGTCAAGCAGATGGCTCCGGTGCTCGTCCTGTTCTTCGCGATCGCCCAGTTCCTCGCCTACTTCGACTGGACGCACATCGGCGACGTCCTCGCGGTCAGGGCCGCCGAGGCACTCGAACACAGTCAACTCCCGATCGTGGTCGTCTTCCTGCTCATCCTGCTGCTCCTGACCGTCGTGAACGTCATGGTCACCAGCGGGTCAGCGATGTGGGCCCTGGCCGCCCCCGTCCTCGTACCGATGCTGATGCTCGTGGACGTCCCCGCCGAGACCACGCAGGCGCTCTTCCGCATCGCGGACTCCGGTTCGACGGCCATCACGCCCATGAGCCCGTACTTCGTGATGGCGCTCGGGTTTCTTCAGCGGTACCGCAAGTCCGCTGGGCTCGGCACCCTCGCCTCCTACACGCTGCCGCTCGCCGTCGCGATGACCGTGGCCTGGACGCTGCTGTTCCTCGCCTGGTGGGCGCTCGGTATTCCGCTCGGACCCGGCGCACCGGTGCGCTGACCTGCCCGCCCGAACTCCGGTGCGCCGACTCGCTGTTTGAACTCCGCCGGGTCACGCGATGGTGTGACGCTGCGGCGGCCACGGCATCGGTCGCCCCCGCTCGGGTAGTGCTCCGCTGGTCCCGAGCCGCCGCCGCGAGGAGAACGCCGTATGTCGCAGCCCTTTGAACTGCCCAGCTTCTACATGGTGCATCCCGCTCGCCTCAACCCGCACCTGGAAGAGGCGAGGGAGCACTCAAGGGAGTGGGCACGAGGCATGGGGATGCTGGAGGGGTCGGGTGTCTGGGAGCAGCGCGACCTGGACGCCCACGACTACGCACTGCTGTGCGCGTACACCCACCCCGACTGCGACGGTCCCGCGTTGTCCCTGGTCACCGACTGGTATGTGTGGGTGTTCTTCTTCGACGACCACTTCCTCGAACTGTTCAAACGGACCCAGGACCGCGAGGGCGGCAAGGCCTACCTCGACCGGTTGCCCGCCTTCATGCCGATGGACCTCTCCGCTCCCGTGCCGGAGCCCACGAATCCGGTCGAGGCGGGTCTCGCGGACCTGTGGGCGCGGACGGTGCCGTTCATGTCGCGGGACTGGCGTGCGCGGTTCGCCGAGAGCACGACGAATCTGCTCAACGAATCCCTGTGGGAACTCGCGAACATCAACGAGGGCCGGATCGCCAACCCCGTCGAGTACATCGAGATGCGCCGCAAGGTGGGCGGCGCGCCCTGGTCCGCGGGGCTCATCGAGTACGCGACGGGCGCGGAGGTCCCCCCGGCCGTCGCCGGTTCCAGGCCGCTGCGCGTCCTCAAGGAGACGTTCTCCGACGCCGTCCACCTGCGCAACGACCTCTTCTCGTACCAGCGGGAGATCGAGGACGAGGGTGAACTCTCCAATGGTGTGCTGGTACTTGAGACGTTCCTCGGCTGCTCCACGCAGGAGGCGGCGGATGCCGTGAACGATCTCCTGACCTCGCGGATGCAGCAGTTCGAGAACACGGCGCTGACCGAACTCGCCCCGCTGTTCGCGGAGACCGGGCTGCCCCCGAAGGAGTGCGCCGATGTCCTCGCGTACACCAAGGGCCTCCAGGACTGGCAGTCCGGCGGTCAGGAGTGGCACATGGTGTCCAGCCGCTACATGAACAACGGCGGCGCCGCGCCCTCACCGCTCGACGGCCCGACTGGACCCGGCACGGCGGCCGCCGGGATCAAGGCGCTGATCGCCGCGACGGGAGCGCGGCGGCTGCGCGGCTACACGCACGTCCCCTTCCAGCGGGTGGGCCCCTCCCGGCTCCCCGAGTTCAACCTGCCGTACGCGACCCGGCTCTCACCGCATCTGGACGAGGCGCGCCCCCGCACCGTGCGGTGGGCGGACCGGATGGGCATGCTCGAACCGCAGGCAGGGGTGCCGAGTTCGGACATCTGGGACGCGCGCAAGGTGGACGGCTACGACTTCCCGCTCTGCGCGGCGGGCATCCATCCGGACGCGGACCTGGAGGCTCTCGACCTGGGCTCGCAGTGGCTGACCTGGGGGACGTACGGCGACGACTACTTCCCCGTGGTGTTCGGCAGGCCCCGCGACCTGGCGGGAGCGAAGCTCTGCAACGAACGGCTCTCGCTCTTCATGCCGCTGGACTTCGCCGGCATGCCGGCGCCGACGTGCGCGATGGAGCGCGGGCTCGCCGACCTGTGGGTGCGCACCGCGGAGCCGATGGACCAGGAAGGGCGTCGCACGCTGCGCGCCGCCATCGAGGTGATGACGGCCAGCTGGCTCTGGGAGCTGGACAACCAGGCGCAGAACCGCATCCCCGACCCGGTCGACTACATCGAGATGCGCCGCCTGACCTTCGGCTCCCCGCTCACGATGAGCCTGTGCCGCCTCGGCCACGGCCCCCAGGTGCCACCGGACATCTACCGCACGGGCCCGATGCAGAACCTGGAGAACGCGGCCAGCGACTACGGCGCCCTGATGAACGACGTCTTCTCGTACCAGAAGGAGATCGAGTACGAGGGCGAGATCCACAACGGCATCCTCGTCGTCCAGAACTTCTTCGGCTGCGACTACCCGACGGCGCTCGGCATCATCGACGACCTGATGAAGTCACGGCTGAGCCAGTTCCAGCACATCGTCGCCCATGAACTCCCCGCCCTCTACGACGAGTTCAATCTGCCGCAGGTGACGCGGGGCATCCTCGACGGTTATGTGCGCGATCTGCAGAACTGGATGGCCGGCATCTACACCTGGCACCGCGACTGCCGCCGCTACCGCGAGGAGGACCTGTCGCACGGACCGCTGCCGACCCCTTCGGGGTTCGGCATGGCAGCCGTACGCCCGGACTGGCTCCGGGAGTTCGGCATCGCCGCCGACCGGCAGCTGGAGGAGACGGCCGGCCTGCCGTCACCCGCACGCCCCTGACCGCCCCCGCTACCCGGCGTCCGGCGGCTCCGGCAGGATCTGGCGGAGCCGCGGGGCGGGATGGCGGTCGCGGCGCCACTCGCGGGGGTAGCCGACCGAGACCTCCTGGAAGCGGACTCCGTCGTGCCAGGTGGTGCGCGGGATGTGGAGGTGGCCGTAGACGACCGCCGCCGCCTCGTACTTCACGTGCCAGTCGGCGGTCAGCTCGGTGCCGCACCACATGGCGAACTCGGGGTAGGTCAGGATCCGGGTGGGGTCGCGCACCAGCGGCCAGTGGTTGATCAGGACCGTGGGCAGGCCCGGTGTCCGCCGGGCGAGCAGCTCCTCGGTGAACGCCACGCGGGCACGGCACCAGTCGTCGCGGCCCGGGTAGGGGTCGGGGTGCAGGAACACCTCGTCGGTGCAGACGACGCCCGCCGCGTGGGCCGCCTCCAGGGCGTCCGCCTTCGCGTGCGTGCCCGCGGGGCGGAAGGTGTAGTCGTAGAGCAGGAACAGCGGGGCCACCGTGACGGGGCCGCCGGCGCCACGCCAGACCGGGTAGGGGTCCTCGGGGGTCGCGGCGCCCATGGAGCGGCACAGTTCCACGAGATGGCGGTAGCGGGCCTCGCCCCGCAGCTGGTTCGGGTCGTCGCGGGGCGTCCACAGTTCGTGGTTGCCCGGTGTCCACACCACTTTGGCGAAACGGTCGGTGAGGGTGCGCAGCGCCCATTCGACGTCGGCCATGCGCTCCGCGGTGTCCCCCGCCACGATCAGCCAGTCCTCGTCGGTCTCCGGGCGCAGGGAGTCGAGGAACGTGCGGTTGTCGTCGTACGCCACGTGCAGATCGCTGATGGCGTACAACTTCGGCGTCTTCTCGGGCACTTGTGTCACTCCGTGAGGCTAACCGCAGCACTGACCGCGCGGGGCGCGATCAGCTTCCTCCGGTACCCGCGGATGACGCACGGGCCCCGGCCAGGACCTGGTCGACGAGGCGGGACGCGTAGTCGCCGCCGAACGGTTCGCCGGTGATCAGCAGGCGGTAGTAGATCGCGCCCGCCAACTCGTCGAAGAGCAGGTCCGGGCGGGCGTCGGGGTTCAGGTCGCCGCGGGCCCGGGCGGTCTCCAGGAGTGCGATCGGGAGCGCGTTGCGGCGGGCGAAGACCGCCCGTACGGCCTCGCCGACGTCCGCGTGGCGGGCGGCTGCCGCGACGAGCTCCGCGACCAGGCCGGCCGAGGGCCCGTCCGTCGACGCGCCGACCCGGCGCATACGGTCCAGGCCCGCCACGACGGCTTCGAGGTACGTCACCAGGTCATGCCGGATGTCCCCGGTGTCCGCCACCGGGACGTCGTCCTGGATCTTGGCGACGACCGCGACGATGAGGTGGTCCTTGGTGGGCCAGCGGCGGTAGAGCGTGGTCTTGGCGACTTTGGCCCGCTGGGCGACCTCGTCGATCGAGTAGCGCTCGTAGCCGCGCTCCATGAGCATGTCGTGCGCCGCCGCGAGGATGCGGGCGTCGGCGCCCTCACTTCGGGGGCGGCCACGTCGGGCAGGGGTGGTCATGACGCACATTCAACCAGCCCGCCCCCTTTACGCAACGCACGTATCGTAATTACGCTGCCTCTCACGTCATCTCTCTCGGGGGGCCCGTTGACCACCATCGCCCTGGCTTACAACCCGGCCATGCTCGTGATCCGCTTTCTCTTCGAACTCTTCGCGCTGGGCTGCTTCGGCCTGTGGGCATGGCGCAGGACGCCGTCCCCCTGGCGCTGGCTCACCGTCGTCGCGTTACCGGTCTTCGTCGGCTGGGCCTGGGGCGCCTTCGCCGTCTCGGGCGACGAGTCGCGCTCCGGCGAGACCGACTACGAGACACCCGGCCCCCTGCGGCTGCTCCTCGAACTCGCCGTGTTCTTCTGGGCGGTCGCGGCCCTCTACCAGCTGGAGATCCGCCGGGTCGCCCGCTGGTTCCTCATCACCCTCGTCGTCTACCACATCCTCGCCTACGACCGGGTCTGGTGGCTCCTGACGAAGTGACGGAGGCAGCGCCGATGGCCCCTCAGTGGTGCCCGTCCCCGCCGCCCTGCTGGATCTCCAGGTACTCCTCGGGCGTCGCCTTCGGGACCTGCGCCGACGGGCCGTACATGGCCCGCCCCAGGCGTGCCCGCATCCGCTCGCCGCGCGTGACCTTGCGTGCCACGCCGTGCTCGTCGACCGCCGGGCCCATCTCGTACGGCTTGGGCTGCTCGTGCGCGGTCAGCTTGTACAACTCACCCTGGGTGAGCGGCACATGGACCTCCACGTACTCACCGTGGGGCAGGCGTTTGATGGTGCCGCTCTCCCGGCCGTGCAGCGCCTTCTCACGGTCGCGGAGCTGGAGCCCCATGCACCATCGATGGGTCACGTAGAAGGCGATGACCGGCCCGACGAAGCAGGCGATCCGCACGAACCACGTGATCGCGTTGATGGAGAGATGGAAGTGCGTGGCCCAGATGTCGTTGCCGCCGCCGACCATCAGTACGGCGAACAGCGTCAGCCACGCCACGCCGAGCCCGGTGCGCACCGGGGCGTTGCGCGGCCGGTCCGCGATGTGGTGCTCGCGTTTGTCGCCGGTGACCCAGGCCTCGATGAACGGATAGACGGCGATGGCCATCAGGATGAGCGGGAAGAGCGAGAACGGGATGAAGACGCCCAGTTCGAGTGTGTGCCCCCAGGCGTTGATCTCCCAGCTGGGCATCACCCGGATCAGGCCTTCGGAGAAGCCCAGGTACCAGTCGGGTTGAGCGCCCGTGGAGACCAGATCCGGGCGGTAGGGCCCGATCACCCACACGGGGTTGATGGTGGCGACCGCACCCATGATCGCCAGAATGCCGAAGACGAGGAAGAAGAAGCCACCGGCCTTGGCGATGTAGATGGGCATGAACGGCGCCCCGACCACGTTCTTCTCGGTCTTGCCGGGCCCGGCGAACTGGGTGTGCTTGTGGTAGAAGACCAGGATCAGGTGGGCGACGACGAGCCCCAGCATGATCCCCGGCAACAGCAGGACATGGACGCTGAAGAGCCGCGGAATGATCGCGTCGCCCGGGAACTCTCCGCCGAAGAGGAAGAAGGAGAGATACGTCCCCACGACCGGGACGGAGAGGATCGCACCCTGCGCGAAGCGGATGCCGGTGCCCGAGAGCAGGTCGTCCGGGAGCGAGTATCCGGTGAGGCCGGTGATGATCCCGAGGAACAGCAGCGTCCAGCCGAACAGCCAGTTGACCTCACGCGGCTTGCGGAAGGCGCCGGTGAAGAACACCCGCATCATGTGCACGAGCATGGCGGCGACGAAGACGATCGCGGCCCAGTGGTGGATCTGCCGGATCAGCAGACCGCCGCGCACCTCCATGCTGATGTCGACCGTGGACTCGAAGGCCCGGGTCATCTGGATGCCTTTGAGCGGCGTGTACACACCGTCGTAGATGACCTCGGAGCCGCTCGGCTCGAAGAAGAGCGTGAGCCAGACCCCGGTGAGGATCAGGATCAGGAAGCTGTAGAGACAGATCTCCCCGAACATGAACGACCAGTGGTCGGGAAAGATCTTGCGCATCTGGCTCTTGGCCAGGGTGTGGACGCCGAGGCGGCCGTCCGCCCAGTCGGCCACCCGTTCGCCCTTGCCGGCCGGGCCAGGCCGTTCGCTGTCCCGGGTGTGCTCGACGCTTCCACTCATTCGTCTCCCCCTCAGGCGGATACCAGACTAGATCAGGGGGTTCACGGAGCCAACGGCGCCTCCCACAGCGGAAGTTGACGATCTTCGGAGGTGCAGGTCGGCCCCGTCTACACCTCGGACCGCTCCAGATCCCGCACGAGATCGATCGCCCGCCCGAGCGTCGTGAGCCGTGCCTCCAGGCTGTCGCCCGCCGGGTAGAAGCGGACCATGTCCACGCCCGCCTCGCGCCACACCCGCAGGCGCTCGCGGACCATGTCCTCGGTGCCGATGAGGGTGGTGGCGAGGACCATGTCGTCGGTGATCAGAGCGGCGGCGCCGTCACGGTCACCTGACTGCCAGCGGGTGCGGACCTCCGCCGCGGTGTCGGCCCAACCCTGCCTGCTGTAGGCGTTGTTGTAGTAGTTGGTGCTGGCGGAGCCCATGCCACCCAGGCTGAAGGCCAGCTCCTTCTTGCGGCCCGCGACCATCGCGCGCAGCGCGTCCTCGTCATCGGCGAAGGCCACTTCGGCGCCCTGGCAGATGTCCAGGGCGCCGCGGGTGCGGCCGGAGGCGGCCAGGCCCGCGTCGAGGTGGTCGAAGTAGGCCTCCTTCGCGCCCTCCGGGACGAAGCTCGTGCCCAGCCAGCCGTCGGCGATCTCACCGGTCAGGCGCAGCATCTTGGGCGAGAGTGTGGCCAGGTAGATGGGCAACTCGTGCTCGGCGCGCATGGACAGACGCATGGGCTTGGCCTCGCCGCCGGGCAGCGGAAGCGTGAACTCCCGCCCCGCGTACGCGATCTTCTCCCCCGTGGCCGCCCGGCGGATGATCTCCACGGTCTCCCGCATCCGGGTCAGCGGCCTCGCGAACGGCACTCCGTGCAGGCCTTCGATCACCTGCGGTCCTGACGGGCCGAGCCCGAGGAGGAAGCGGCCGTCGGAGATGTTCGAGAGGGTGATGGCCGCGCGGGCGATGGCCGCGGGGGTGCGGGTCGCGAGCTGGATGATGCCGGAGCCCAGCAGCATGCGTTCCGTGCGCGCGGCCAAGTAGCCGAGCGGGGACGGCGCTTCGGAGCCCCACGCCTCCGCGACCCAGCAGATGTCCATCCCCAGCTTCTCGGCCTCGGTGACGAAGTCGACGGTCTCCCGCCAGTTCGCCCCGGACGCCTCGATGGTCGTCGACGTGCGCATCAGGCGTCCGCCGTCCCGCGAGCGGCGCCCTCGGCCAGCTTCTTGATCGCGTCCAGCGTGGCCGTCATGTTCGCCTCGAACTCCCGCATCCGTACGTACACGATCTTCTGCTCCTTCTCCGGCATCCGGTCGATCGCGTACGACAGTCCGGAGCGGCCCGGTCCCATCTGCATCCACTGGGTCAGCTCGGTGCCGCCACCGTCCGCACCGGCGAGGCTGAACCGCCAGAGCGCACTGGGCCGTTCGGGGTCTTCGACCGCCCAGGCGAACACGCGCGGGGCCTCGCATTCCACGACGTACGACGTGGTCTGCCACGCGCCGAACGACGCGTGCTCGCTGCGGCCGACGAAGCGCGCGCCGGGCGTGGGCCCGGACGCGCCGTCCAGCCACTCGACCGACCGCAGCTCCGTGCTGAGGGTGGGCATCAGGCCGATGTCGGAGACGAGCTCCCAGACGTGTTCCGGTGGCGCGGCTATCCGTGTGCGCACCTCGGCGGTCGGTTCGTCCGCGTAGCGCGCGCCTGTCCACTCCATCGTGGGTCGCCTCTCTGTTGGCAGCCTTTGCCTCGCTGACCATGAGAGTTGCGTAGATAGACTCACTCGTCAAGGGTGAGGGCTCGGCCCGGCTGGGAGGGGTCAGCGGCTGAAGCGGGCCCGGATGTCCGGGCGTTCGGCAAGGCGTGCCGGGTAGCCGGGGCCGAGGCGTGCGTGCGTGTCGTCGGCCGACATCGGCTGCTTGCAGTGGCCGCAGACGACCTCCACGTCGGTCTCGTGCCCGCAGCGGTCGTGCTCGAAGACGACCGGCGCGCCCTCGTCACCGCTCAGCCAGCGGTTGCCCCAGCTGTTCATCACCGCGAGCACGCCGAAGAAGTCGCGGCCCTTCTCGGTGAGCACGTAGTCGTGGCGCACCGGCTCGCTCTGATAGGGGCGCTTCTCCAGAAGCCCCTCGTCGACCAGGCGGCGCAGCCGGTCGGTCAGGGTGTTGCGCGCGATGCCGAGCTCCTGCTGGAAGGCGTCGAAGCGCTTGATCCCGTAGAACGCCTCGCGCAGCACGAGCGGGGTCCACCAGTCGCCCAGCAGGTCCATGGTGCGGGCGATGGAGCAGGGCCAGTCGGCAAAGGAGGTCCGCCTCATTCCGCAAGGATACGAGAAGGGTCCACGTTCCCCGGTGGGTCTCGGAACTGGACTCAGCAGCCCGCGGCGGGTACCGGCGCCCTCACGTGACGTTCGACCGCGTGACGTACGACGACGTGAGGTTCGACCGCGTGACGCACAACGACATGACGTTCGACCGCGTGATGTTCGACGCAAACGCGATGCCGCCGTTGTGGAGCGGCGCGTGCTGCTGATCGAGTGAGGAGAGCCATCGCGCCGTTTCGTTCAGCCCCGGAGGCCCCGTTGCTCTTCTCATCCGTGGACGATGTCGCCTCGCGGCTCGCCGATACGGGCTATCTGGCCTCCACGGCCGTCGCCACCACCGTCTTCCTGGCCGACCGCCTGGGCAAGCCGCTCCTCGTGGAGGGGCCGGCGGGCGTCGGCAAGACCGAGCTGGCGAAGGCCGTTGCCCAGGTCGCGGACGCGCGCCTGGTCCGGCTCCAGTGCTACGAAGGCGTGGACGAGTCCCGCGCGCTCTACGAGTGGAACCACGCGAAGCAGCTGCTGCGCATCACCGCGGGCCGCGACGAGACGTGGGACGAGACGCGCACGGACATCTTCAGCGAGGAATTCCTGCTTCCGCGCCCGCTGCTCACCGCCATCCGGGGCGATGAGCCGAAGGTGCTCCTGATCGACGAGACCGACAAGGCGGACGTCGAGGTGGAGGGGCTGCTCCTGGAGGTCCTGAGCGACTTCCAGGTCACGGTCCCCGAGCTCGGCACCATCACCGCGACGCGCCGTCCCTTCACCGTCCTCACGTCGAACGCCAGCCGCGAGCTCTCCGAGGCGCTGCGCCGCCGCTGCCTCTTCCTCCACATCGGCTTCCCCGAGGAGGAGTTGGAGCGCCGCATCGTGCGCCTGAAGGTGCCCGGCCTCGACGAGGCCCTCGCGCGGTCCGTCGTCCGGATGGTCGGCGCGCTGCGCGCGATGGACCTGCGTAAGGTGCCGTCGGTCGCGGAGACGATCGACTGGGCCCGTACGCTGCTCGCCCTCGGCGCCGACTCCCTCGACGAGGACGTCGTACGCGACAGCCTCGGTGTCGTACTAAAGCACCAGGACGACGTCCTGAAGGCGGCGGCCAAGCTGGACCTGGACGCCGTGTGACCGGGGTGGATACCGGGGTGGGCACCGGCGTCCCGGAACGGCTCACCGCACTCGTGCAGGCGCTGCGTTCGCACGGCATCCGGATCGGCACGGGCGAGACGGTGGACGCCGGCCAGGCCATCGAGGCGCTCGGCCTCGCCGACCGGGAGCGGGTGCGGGAGGGTCTCGCCGCGGCGCTGCTGCACAGTGAGGGGCAGCGGCCGGTGTTCGACCCGGTCTTCGACCTGTACTTTCCGCGCGGGATCGGGGCTCCGGACGCTGCGACGAGTTCCCGTGGCGCCGAGCAGGAACTCGACGCCGCGCAGGAATTCGACAGGGAAGACCTGCGTGACCGCCTGGCTGCCGCCCTGGCTGCCAACGACCGGTCCCTGCTGGCCCAGTTGGCGGCCGAGGCGGTGGAGGGCATGGGCGGCTACGGGACGCGGCCCGGGCCGGGAGGCGCCGGAGGCACCGGAGGCTCGGACGGCTGGTCGTCGCACCAGACGCTCTCGCGGCTGCGCCCGGAGACCCTGCTGGCGCGGATCCTGGCCGGTATCCGCCAAGGGGCTGACGGGGACGCCGAGTTCACCGACCGTCTCGCCGCCGACGAGGTCCGCCGCCGCATCGAGAACTTCCGCGCGCTCGTGGGCTCCGAAGCGCGCCGCCGGGTCGCGGAGCGGCGCGGCGCGGACGAGATCGCGCGGCGGGCCGTCGCCCCGACCGCCGACCGGGTCGACTTCCTCATCGCGGGCCGCGCCCAGCTCGACGAGCTTCGCAGAGCGGTCCAGCCGCTGGCCCGCAAGCTGGCGACGCGCCTCGCCGCGCGCCGCCGCCGGGCGGCGCGCGGCCGGATCGACCTGCGCAGAACGTTGCGCGGCTCGCTGTCCACGGGCGGTATCCCGATGCGCCCGGTGCTGCGAAGGCGCCGCCCCGCACGCCCCGAACTGGTGCTCCTGTGCGACGTGTCCGGCTCGGTGGCGGGCTTCGCCAACTTCACGATGCTGCTCGTGCAGGCGCTGCACGACCAGTTCAGCAAGGTGCGAGTCTTCGCCTTCGTCAACCGCGTCGACGAGGTCACTGACCTCATCGCCCGCGGCACGGCCGACCCCGAGGGCCTCGGCAGCCGCATCCTCTCGGGAGCCGCGGTCACCGGCTACCACGGCAGCAGTGACTACGGCTCCGCCCTGGGCGAGTTCGCCGAGCGCTACGCGGAGGCGGTCTCCCCGCGCTCCACGGTCTTCGTGCTCGGCGACGCCCGCACGAACATGAGCGACCCCAATGTCCCCGCCCTGCGCGCGGTCGCCTCCCGCGCCCGCCGGGTCTACTGGCTCAACCCGGAGGGCCGAGCCCAGTGGCAGACGGGCGACTCGGCGGCGGGGACGTACGCCGAGCTGGTGGAGATGCACGAGTGCCGCAGCGCACGGCAGCTCAGCGCGCTGATCGGACGGCTGCTGCCGGTCTGAACCGTCCGGCCCGTCCGGTCCGTCCGGCGCCCGCCTTAAGCTGTCCCGGCAGCGATGAGCGGAACGGCGAGGAGACGACGTGGCAGGCGGCGTGGCAGGCGGCGTGGAGCAGGTCAAGGAGGGGATCCGGGCTCGGGTCGGTGACGTGCGGGACGAGCTCGTCGGGCTCAGCCGGCGGATTCACGCTCACCCGGAGATCGCGTTCGAGGAGCGGCGGGCCGCCGGGTGGTGCGCGGACGTGCTGCGTGCGCACGGCTTCGCGGTGACCGCGCCCGCGTACGGGCTGGAGACCGCCTTCGAGGCGACCGTGGGGTCGGGGCCCGTGACGGTCGCGCTTGCCTGCGAGTACGACGCGCTGCCCGGCATGGGGCATGCCTGTGGGCACAATCTGATCGCGGCGGCGGGCGTGGGGGCCGCGCTCGGCCTCGCTCCGGTCGTCGACCAACTCGGGCTCACCGTGCGCGTGTTGGGCACTCCGGCCGAGGAGAGCGGGGCCGGGAAGGCGCTGCTGCTCGACGCCGGGGCGTTCAAGGGGGTTGACGCGGCGATGATGGTGCACCCGTGCCCGTTCGAGGTGGCCGACTTCCACTCGTACGCGATGGGGGCGCTGACAGCGACGTACACGGGCAAGTCCGCGCACGCCACACTCAACCCGCAGGACGGACGGAACGCAGCCGACGCGCTGACCGTGGCGCAGGTGGCCCTCGGGCTGCTCCGGCAGCAGCTGCCCGGGGAGTGGAAGGTGCACGGCATCACCACGGAGGCGGGGACGGCGCTCAATGCCATCCCCGAGCGGGCCGGCGCCGCGTACGCGCTGCGGACTCCATCGGTGGAGGAACTACGGGAGTTGCGCGAGCGGGTGGCGGACTGCTTCCGGGCAGGGGCGCTCGCGGCGGGCTGCGCGGTGGAGCTCGAACAGCCCGCGCCCGACTATCTCGACTTCCGGTCCGACGCCTCCCTCCTCGCCCTGTGGGAGGCGAACGCCCGCGCCCTCGGCCGCCCCGAACCGCAGCGGCGCGGACCCTTCGCCTCGACAGACATGGGCAACGTCTCGCACGTCGTGCCGTCGATTCACCCCGTACTCGACATCACCGGGGGCGGCTGCGCCCCGCACCAGCCGGAGTTCGCCACCGCGGCAGCCACACCCCTCGCCGAACAGGCCATGATCGACGGGGCGGTCGGGCTCGCGTGGACGGCCGCGGACTTCGCCGTCAGCCGGGGCTAGCCGCCCCCTTGCCCGCCTCCGCAAGCAGAGGCACCCCGTCCCGCCCACCGGCGCCCGTCAGCCCGGATCAGCCGCCTTCGCGAGAGGTCGTGGTGGAGGCCTTCGCGGTGGTCGCTTCGGGGGCCTGCTCCGGTAGCTTGCTGGGCGCACCCTCGGCCGTCCCCTCCCGCGCCTGCTCCGCCGATGTCTCCGGCGCCCTGCCCAGCGGCCTCGCCGTCATCGTCGGCACGACCACCGGAGAGCCGTCCCCCGGCGCCTGGAGGATGTCCGCCTCGATTCCGTACAGTTCCTTGACCAGTTCGGCGGTCACCACCTCGCGGGCCGGGCCGTTGGCGACGATCTTGCCTGCGTTCATGGCGATGACCGTGTCGGCGTAGCGGGCGGCGCTTGCCAGGTCGTGCAGGACCATGACGACCGTGCGGCCCGCGGCGGCCACCTCTCGGACCAGGGAGAGGACTTCGACCGCATGGCCGAGGTCCAGGGCGCTTGTCGGCTCGTCGAGCAGCACGATCGGTGTCTGCTGGGCCAGGACCATCGCCAGCCAGCAGCGCTGGCGCTGGCCGCCGGAGAGGTGGTCGAGGCGGCGCGTGGCGAGGTCCGTGGTGCCGGTGGCTTCGAGGGCCTCGCGCACGGCGGCCTCGTCCTCGCGCGACCACTGACGGAACAGGCCCTGGTGGGGGTGGCGCCCGTAGCGGACGAGTCCGGCGACGGTGACCGCCTCGGGGGCCTGCGGCGACTGCGCGAGCAGCGCGATGCGGTGGGCCGCGCGCCGCTGGGTGAGCCGCCACACGTCCTCGTCCCCGGCCCGCACCGTGCCCGAACTCGGCTTGTGGAGCCGGGAGATGGAGCGCAGGAGTGTCGACTTCCCGCAGCCGTTCGGGCCGACGATCGCGGCGACCTGTCCGCTGGGGATGGTGAGGTCGACGCCGTCCACGGCGGCCGTGTGGCCGGGGTAGCCGGAGGTGAGCGCCTCGACGGTCAGTTGCACGGGGTCAGGCCTTTCCGGTCTGCTGCTCGGAATTCTTGCCGAAGAGGACCCAGAGAAGGAAGGGTCCGCCCAGGACACTGGTGATGACGCCGACCGGGATCTCCACGGGGGCGACGACCCGGCCGAGCGCGTCGGCGGCGCCCACGAGGGCCGCGCCGACCAGGGCCGAGCCGATGATCGGGACGCGGGTCGGACCGCTGAGCCGCCCGGCGACGACGGGCGCGGCGAGCGCGACGAACGCGATCGGCCCCCCGATGCCGACGGCCACGCCGGACAGGGCGACGGCGAGCGCGAGGGTCACCGCGCGGACGCGGCGGACGTTCACGCCGAGGGTGGCCGCCATGTCGTCGTCGAACCGCAGGAGTTGGAGGCGGCCCCCGGCCACGAGGGCCAGCGGCACGAGGACGAGCAGGATCAGCGACAGGGGCGTTCCCACGCTCCAGTCGCGGCCGCTGAGCGAGCCGACCGTCCAGAGGAAGACACCGCCCGCGGTGTTGTCGTTCTCGCGGGACATGACAAGGTCGGTGACGGCGCCGATGACGGTGGAGACGCCGATGCCGACGACCAGGATCCGGTATCCCCCGCTGCCCGCACCGCCCGCGCAGGCGACGACGACCATGGCCGCGGCCGCGGCGCCGAGCGGCCCGAGCCACCAGTCACCGATCATGCCGGTGGACGATCCGACGACGGAGGCGACGACGGCCGCCGTCGCGCCTTCGTTGACGCCGATGATGTCAGGAGTGGCGAGCCGGTTTCCGGCGAGCGTCTGAGTCAGGCACCCGGCGATGCCGAGCGCGGCGCCGACCATGAGCCCCACGGCGATCCGCGGCAGGCGGAAGTCCTGCACCAGCATGACGGTGGCGGAGTCGCCGGTTCCGAGCAGTCCGGAGAGGCTGTCGGAGAAGCTCATCCCGGTGGAGCTGGCGAAGGTGGCGAGCGAGACGACCGCAGCGATCACGAGCGTGAGCCCGACGGCGGCGAGGGCGCTGCGGTAGGGGAAGAGCCAGGAGAAGGTCCCGACGCGGACTGCGGTGGAGTCGGGCGGGGTGATGTCCGCGGCCCCCGAGCCGGGCGTGCGTTCGGTACTCACGCGGCGGCCCCCGCCGTGGACATCCGCTGCGAGCGGGCGATCCAGATCAGCAACGGGCCGCCGATGAAGGCGAGGAGCACGCTGACCGGGGTCTCCCAGGGGCGGATCACGACCCTGGCGAGGAGGTCGGCGGCGATCATCACGTTCGCGGCGACCAGCGCGGAGAGCACCAACTGGCCCGCCATCCGGGGGCCGGTGACGGCACGCGCGGCGTACGGGGCGAGGAGGCCGAGGAAGGCGATGGGTCCGGCGATGGCGACCGCGGAGCCCGCGAGGAGGGTGACCGCCGCCGCGACGGTGAGGCGGATCCGCCCCGGGTGATGGCCCAGGGAGCGTGCGCTGTCGTCGCCGAGCGCGAGCGCGGAGAGCGGGCGTACGCAGCTGAAGGCGATCAGCAGCCCGGCCGCGATCAGCGGGATCAGGGGGTACGTCTCGGATGTCTTGATGCCGGCCAGCGAACCGATGGTCCAGTAGCGGTAGGTGTCGAAGGTGGCCTGCTCACCCAGGAGCACGTACGACGTCATGCCGTGGAAGGTGGCGCCGAGCGCCGATCCGGCGAGCACGAGCCGCAGCGGCGAGCCCGCTGCCCGCCCCGACGCGGCGAGCAGCAGCACGACCATGCTCGCCGCCATGCCGCCGACCAGGGCCCACACCAACACGCCGTACGCCGAGGTCACTTCGAAGTATGTGAGACCGATCACGACGCCGAGCGCCGCACCCGAGTTGACCCCGAGGAGGCCCGTCTCGGCGAGCGGGTTGCGCGTGACGGCCTGGAGCAGGCAGCCCGCCGCACCGAGGGCGACGCCCACCAGGACGCCGGCGAGTGTCCGCGGAAGGCGTACGTCCATGACGGCGAGCCGTATCTGGGCGTCGGCCCGCGCCGACGGGTCCCCCATCAGGAAGTCCCAGGCGCGGCCCATCGGCGTCGACCCGGATCCGACCAGGAGCGAGAGCAGGCCGAGCAGCAGGAGCAGGACAACAAGGGCGGCAGCCGCCCACAGCGTGGGGCGATGCATCTTCGCCAAGCCCGGTATCGGAGGTCTGGATCCGGACGTTGGGACCCGCCCCTCTTGCGCAACCAACATGAAGTTAGCCTAACCTAACCTTGACCTGGAGCCCCGAGTCGGGGTGGCGGCGAACTCCCTGTTCCTTCAGGGGTACTTCGTCATGCCCCGACACGGCCAGAGATGACCCTTATGTCCGGACTGAACCCCCGGACTCAGAAGCATGGAGACACGGACATGTCCTCGAACCACTCCCCGCGCACCCGGCTGACCGCGGTTGCGGCCCTCACCCTGGCCTCCGCGCTCACCCTCTCCGCCTGCGGTTCGGACTCGTCCGACGACTCCGGGTCCAGCGCCAAGGCCAAGAACGCCGGGAAGGTCACCGTCACCGACGCCTCCGGTGCGGAGGTTAAGGTTCCGGCCAATCCCAAGAAGGTCATCGCGCTCAGCGAGATGGACCTGGACTCGGCCCTCGCCCTGAAGGTCAAGCCCGTCGGTCTGTCCGCGGGCAGAGGCCAGAAGGGCGCCCCCGAGTATCTGGCCGACCAGGCCAAGGGCATCCCGGTCGTGGGCGCGGTCACCGGACCCGACATCGAGAAGGTCCTCCAGGCCAAGCCGGACGTCATCCTCGCCGGGCAGCTCGCCGACCCGCAGGTGCTCAAGCAGCTGAAGGGGATAGCCCCGACCGTCGTCACGATCGACAGGACCAAGGACTGGAAGAAGTCCCTGGAGATCACCGGCAAGGTGCTCGGCAAGTCCGACGAGGCGAGCGCGTACCTCAAGGACTACGACACCAAGGCCGCCGCCGTGCAGAAGAACCTCGGCGACAACGCGGGCGCGAGCGTCTCCGTGGCGCGCTACTCCGCCAAGGGCACCGCCGTCATGCAGCAGGGCGTGTTCATCTCCGACGTCCTGAAGGACCTCGGCTTCAAGCGGCCCGGCATCCAGAACAAGAAGGGCGAGGGCCACTCGACGCCGCTCAGCGACGAGGACCTGAAGCAGATCGACGCCGACTGGCTGTTCATCGGCACCCTCGCATCGGCCGGTCCCGACGCCGACCTCTTCAAGGAGCTGAAGGGCAAGGCCGCGTACAAGCAGCTCGACGCGGTCAAGAAGAACCACACGACCGAGATCGACGGCTCGAAGTGGACCAGCCTCGGTGGCGCGCAGGCCGCCGTCTCCGTCCTCGAGGACGTCGAGAAGGCGATGGGCAAGTGACTTCCGGCATAACCGACCCTGAGCTCGCGGGCCGAGTGGCCCTGGTCACCGGCGCGGGCCGGGGTATCGGTCAGGCAGTGGCCCGCGCGCTCGCCGAGCGCGGCGCGCGGGTCGTCGCCGCCGACCGGTCGCCCGACGTCAAGGAGCAGGACGCCACCGAGCGGTCGTCGGGCGGCCGCGTCAGCGGCATCGTCCTCGACGTCACCGACGCGGCAGCCGTGGACAACGCGGTCGATGAAGTCGAGCGCACCGTAGGGCCGTTGGACATCCTCGTGAACGTGGCGGGCATCCTGCGGCCCGCCCGGGTCGTCGAACTCACCGACACCGACTGGGCGGAGACCTTCGCCGTCAACACGAACGGCGTCTTCCACACCTCGCGCGCCGCGGCCCGCCGCATGACCGCGCGCGGCAAGGGCTCCATCGTGACGGTCGGCTCGAACGCCGCCGGGGTGCCCCGCACCCAGATGGCCGCGTACGCCGCGTCCAAGGCGGCCGCCACGATGTTCACCAAATGCCTCGGCCTCGAGGTCGCCCGTGACGGCGTGCGCTGCAACGTCGTGTCGCCGGGCTCCACCCACACCGACATGCAGCGGCAGCTGTGGACGGGCGACCACGAGCAGGCCGCCGCCCGGGTCATCGACGGCGACCCGGACTCGTACCGGGTCGGCATTCCGCTCGGCCGGATCGCCGACCCCTCCGACATCGCCGACGCGGTCGCCTTCCTGGTCTCCGACCGGGCAAGGCACATCACCCTGCACGACCTGTACGTGGACGGCGGCGCCACCCTGCGCGCCTGAAAAGCCGCGCCGCCCTCCCCTACTTGACGAGGAGTCATCCGTGACACCCCCCAACGACGTGGTCGCAGACGCCGCCCCCACCACCCCCGGGGCCGTCGGCGCGGCGACCGCGCTGCTCGACGCCTACCGACCCGGCGACACCCGGTTCTTCGCGTCGCCCACCCGCACCCTCCTCGCCCACGGCACGGCCGCCGAAGTGCCGCACGACGAGCGGCCGTTGACGGAGCGGGTCGCCGCCACCCTCGGCGCGCAGCTGCGCGCGGGCAACCACGCCCCGGTCGTGGTGGGCTCCATCCCCTTCGACCCCGCCGAGCCCGCCGTGCTCGCGGTGCCCGAAGCGGCGCGCTGGGCGCCCGCCCTGCGCACCGACCCGCTCGTGGCGCTGCCCACGCCGCCGCCCGCGACGGCCGGCGGCTGGCAGGTGCGCGAGGTCCCCTCGGGCGCGGAGTACGCCGCGTCGGTCGAGGCCGCCGTCGCCCGCATGAAGAGCGGTGAGTTCGACAAGGTCGTCCTCGCCCGCACCCTGGAGCTGTCCACGCAAGGACCGCTCGACCTGCCCGCGATGCTCCAGCGCCTGGCACGGCGCGACCCGCGCGGCTACTCCTTCGCCGTACCGTCGGGCGCGGGCCGCACCCTCCTCGGCGCCAGCCCGGAGCTGCTCGTCTCGCGGCACGGCAGTCGCCTGACCGCGAACCCGCTGGCCGGTTCGACGCCCCGCTCCGCCGATCTCGCCGAGGACGTGCGCCGGGCTGCCGCGCTGCTCGAATCGGCGAAGGACCTGCACGAGCACGCGGTCGTCGTGGACGCCGTGCACAAGGCCCTCGCCCCGTTCTGCACCGACCTCGACGTGCCGGAGCGGCCCACCCTGGTCCGCACCGCCACCATGTGGCACCTGTCGACGACCATCACCGGCGATCTCGCCGAGCCGGCCACCTCCGCCCTGGAGCTGGCCACCGCCCTGCACCCGACTCCGGCTGTCTGCGGTACCCCTACCGGGCACGCCCGTGACGTGATCGGGGAGCTGGAGCCCTTCGGCCGCGGTCACTACACCGGAATGGTGGGATGGAGCGACGCGCGCGGCGACGGCGAGTGGGTCGTCACGATCCGCTGCGCGGAGGCCGAGGAGACGCAGGACGGCGCCGGACGGCTGCGGCTCTTCGCGGGCGCGGGCGTCGTCGCCGACTCCTCGCCGGAGGCCGAACGCGCCGAGACGGGCGCCAAGTTCCGTACGTTCCTCGATGCGGTGGGGGTCGACCGATGACGACGGCAGAGAGCCGCGTGGACGCGCCGCGCATCCCGGAGGTCTTCGCCGAGCGGTACCGCGCCGCCGGGTACTGGCGCGGCGAGACCTTCGGCGGCATGCTCCGCGAGCGCGCCGACGCACACCCCGCGCGGGTCGCGATCACCGACGGGGACCGCAACTGGACGTACGGCGAACTCGACGTGCGCGCCGATCAGTTGGCCGCGGGGTTCGCCGCTCGTGGCATCGGCAAGGGCGACCGGGTCGTCGTCCAGTTGCCGAACGTCGCCGAGTTCTTCGAGGTGATCTTCGCGCTCTTCCGGATCGGCGCCCTGCCGGTCTTCGCGCTGCCCGCACACCGCGAGACGGAGATCCACTACTTCTGCGAGTTCACCGAGGCCGTCGCCTACGTGATACCGGACCGGCTCGGCGGCTTCGACCACCGTGACCTCGCGTCCAAGGTCCGCGCCGAAGTGCCCACGCTGCGCGACGTGTTCGTGGTGGGCGACCCGGGCGAGCACACCGCACTCGCCGACGTGCCGAGCGAGCCGATCGAGATCGACGGGCCCGAGCCCTCCGACCTCGCGTTCCTCCAGCTGTCGGGCGGCAGCACCGGTGTGCCCAAGCTGATCCCCCGCACCCACGACGACTACATGTACTCGCTGTGGGGTTCGAACGAGCTCTGTGGGGTGACGGAGGACTCCGTCTACCTCGTGGCGCTGCCCGCGGCCCACAACTTCCCGCTCTCCTCGCCCGGTTCGCTCGGTCTGCTGTACGCGGGCGGCCGTGTCGTGATGTGCCCGCAGCCCGACCCGGACACCGCGTTCCCGCTCATCGAGCGGGAACGGGTGACGATCACGGGTCTCGTCCCGCCGCTCGCCCTGGTGTGGACGGACGCGGGGCGCAGCACTCCGTACGACATCTCCAGCCTCGAGGTGCTCCTGGTGGGCGGTGCGAAGTTCAGCGAGTCGGCGGCGCGCCGGGTCGCACCCGCGCTCGGCTGCACCCTTCAGCAGGTCTTCGGGATGGCCGAGGGCCTGGTCAACTACACGCGGCTCGACGACCCGGCGGAGACGATCGTCACCACCCAGGGCCGTCCGATCTCCCCGGACGACGAGGTGCGCATCGTCGACGACCTCGACCAGGACGTGCCGGACGGCGAGGCGGGCCATCTGCTGACCCGCGGCCCGTACACCATCCGCGGCTACTGGCGCGCGCCCGAGCACAACGCACGCTCGTTCACCGCCGACGGCTTCTACCGCACCGGCGACATCGTCAGCCGCACCCCCACCGGGCATCTGGTGGTGGAGGGCCGGGCGAAGGACCAGATCAACCGCGGCGGCGAGAAGATCGCGCCGGAGGAGGTCGAGAACATCATCCTCGCCCACCCCCACGTCCATGACGTGTCGGTCGTCGCCGTCCCCGACGAGTATCTCGGCGAGCGGACCCTCGCGTACGTGATCCTGCGCGCGGACACCGAACCGCTCAAGCCCGTCGTGATCAAGAAGTTCGTGCGGGAGCGCGGTCTCGCCGCGTACAAGGTGCCCGACCGGGTCGAGTTCGTGAACGCCTTCCCGCAGACCGGCATCGGCAAGATCAGCAAGAAGGACCAGCGGACGACCGCCGCGGCTCCGGGCAGTTGACCTCTGCCCGGCAGCACCCCGATGCACCCAGCTTTCCTGAGTTTCCCGAAAGGCCCCACCATGGCGCTCCCCGCCGTCACGCCGTACCCGATGCCCTCGCCCGAGGAGCTGCCCGACAACCGGGTCGCGTGGACCATCGACCCGCAGCGTGCGGTGCTGCTCGTCCATGACCTGCAGAACCACTTCCTGACCGCCTACACGCCCGGCACCTCGCCGACCACGGAACTCCTCGCCAACGTCGGCGAGTTGGCGAAGGCGGCGCGTGCGTCCGGCGTTCCCGTCCTGTACTCCGCCCAGCCGGGCGGCCAGACGCCGGCCGAGCGCGGTCTCCAGCAGGACTTCTGGGGCCCCGGCCTTCCCGACGACGAGCACGCGAAGGCGATCGCGGGCCCGGTCGCGCCGGAGCCCGGCGACACGGTGCTCACGAAGTGGAAGTACAGCGCGTACGTCCGCACCGACCTCGAGGAGCGCATGCGCGAGGCGGGCCGGGACCAGATCGTCGTCGTCGGTGTGTACGCGCACATCGGTGTCCTGATGACGGCCTGCGACGCATGGATGCGGGACGTGCAGGCGTTCGTCGTCGCGGACGCCGTGGCCGACTTCTCCCGCGCCGACCACGACATGGCGCTGCGCTACGCGGCAGGCCGGTGCGCGGTCGTCACCACCACCGACGCTGTTCTGAAGGGGATCTGACATGGCGCTGACCGTGGAACTCATACGGGCCGACGTCGCCGACGTCCTGGGCGAGGACCCGGCCGACATCCCCGTCGACGAGAACCTCGTCGACTACGGCCTCGACTCGGTGCGCATCATGTCGCTGATCGAGCGGTGGCGCCGCGATCACGACATCACCGCGACCTTCGTGGACCTGGCCGAACAGCCCGCCATCGAGGCCTGGGCACCGATTCTGGGAGCCTCGGCATGAGGCTCACCGCTGCCCAGTCGGGCATGTGGTTCGCGCAGGCGCTCGACCCCGGCAGTCCGGCCCAGAACACGGCGGAGTGCCTGGAGATCCACGGTCCCATCGACCCGTCCGTCTTCGCGCGGACGCTGCGTCAGGTGGTGTCCGAGGCCGACGCGTTGCGCGTGAGGATCATCGAAGGGGCCGACGGGCCAGCTCAGTTGGCGGTAGCCGATCCGACGCTACCGCTGAAGGTGCGCGACCTGCGTGCCGCGTCCGACCCGGACGCCGAGGCGCAGGCGTGGATGCGCGAGGACCTGGCCACGCCGTTCGACCTGGCGGCAGGACCGCTGTTCGCGCACGCGCTGTTCCGCGTCGGCGACGAGCGCTGGCTGTGGTACCAGCGGGTGCACCACATCGTGATGGACGGCTTCGGCTACTCGCTGCTCGCCCGCCGCACCGCCGAGGTCTACACCGCGTTCGCCGCGGGCCAGGAGCCGGGCGAGAGCCCGTTCGGGCGCCTTGAGGACCTGGTCGCGGAGGACACCGCGTACCGCGCGTCCGAGACGTTCGAGACGGACCGCCGCTACTGGGACGGTGCCTTCGCCGACCGCCCCGACGCCCCCAACCTGGCCGGGCGCACCGCGCTGCCCTCCCGCACCTTCCACCGCTGCAGCGCCCGCCTCTCCCCCGAGGCGACCTCGCGGCTGCGCGAGTCGGCGTCCTCGATGCGGGCGACCTGGCCGGAGGTGCTCGTCGCCGCGCAGGCCCTGTACGTCTCGCGGGCCACCGGCTCCGCCGAGGTGGTACTCGGCCTGCCGATGATGGGCCGCATGGGATCGGTGGCGCTGCGCGTGCCCGGCATGGTGATGAACGTGCTGCCGCTGCGGCTCACCGTGACCCCGCAGGCCACCTTCGCCGAGCTGACCCGGCAGGTCGTGCTCGGCATCCGCGCCGCCCGCCGCCACCAGCGGTACCGCTACGAGGACATCCGCCGGGACCTGGGCCTCCTCGGCGAGGGCCGGTCCCTGGTCGGCCCGCTGGTCAACGTCATGCCGTTCGACTACGGCCTGACCTTCGCGGGCGCCCGAACCGACGCCCACAACCTGTCGGCGGGCCCGGTCGAGGACCTCACGGTCAACGTCTACGACCGCGCCGACGGCAGCGGCCTGCGCATCGACTACGACGGCAACCCCGCCCTGTACGAGCCGGACGAACTCGCCGTCCACCAGGCGCGGTTCATGGAACTCCTGGAGCGCGTCGCCGACGCGGGCCCGCACACGCCGCTGGCCGAGCACACGATCGCGCGCCGTGTGGAACTGCCCCTCGTCACGGAGGAGTTCAACGCCACCGCGCAGCCGCTGCCGCCCACCACGCTGATCGGCCCGATCGAGGGCCAGGCCGTCCGCACCCCGCACGCCACCGCCCTGGTCTTCGGCGACCAGGAGCTCACCTACGCCGAGCTGAACGCCCGCGCCAACCGCCTCGCCCACCATCTCATCGAGGTCGGCGTACGTCCGGGCGCGCTCGCGGCGGTCGCCGTGCCCCGCTCGCTCGACCTGGTGGTCACGCTCCTCGCCGTGCTCAAGGCGGGCGGCGCCTATCTCCCGCTGGACCCGGACTATCCGGCGGACCGTCTCGCGTACATGCTTCAGGACGCCGGTCCCGCCTGCGTGATCGCCGACCGCGCCGACCGGGTGCCCGCCGCTTCGGGTGTGCCGATCGTCGCCCTGGACCGCCTGGACACGGCGCCGTACGGCACGTACGACCCGCCGCGCGCGCTCACCCCGCACCACCCCGCCTACGTCATCTACACGTCCGGTTCTACCGGCCGCCCCAAGGGTGTCGTCGTGCCGCACTCGGCGATCGACAACCGGCTGCGCTGGATGCAGTCCGAGTACGAACTCGCCGCCGGTGACCGGGTGTTGCAGAAGACGCCGTCCGGATTCGACGTGTCGGTGTGGGAGTTCTTCTGGGCGCTGCGGGTGGGCGCGACGCTCGTCATCGCCGAACCCGGCGGCCACAAGGACCCGGCATATCTGGCGCGCGTCATCCGCGAACAGGGCGTCACCGTCTGCCACTTCGTCCCTTCGATGCTCCAGGTGTTCCTGTCCGAGCCCGCCGCCGCGGACTGTGTCGGCCTGCGGCACGTCTTCTGCAGCGGCGAGGCGCTGCCGCGCGAGACGGTGCGGGAGTTCGGGCGCGTACTGGACGGCGTACCGCTGCACAACCTCTACGGTCCGACCGAGGCCGCCGTCGACGTGACGTACCACCCGTGCGACACCGACGCGACGGGCCCGGTCCCGATCGGCAAGCCCGTCTGGAACACGCGCCTGTACGTCCTGGACGCGGCGCTCCAGCCGTGCCCTCCCGGCATCCAGGGCGAGCTGTTCCTGGCAGGGACCCAGCTGGCAACCGAGTACCTGGGGCGGCCCGAACTGACCGCGTCCCGCTTCGTCGCCGACCCCTACGGTCCGCCCGGCACCCGCATGTACCGCACGGGCGACCTGGCGCGCTGGACCGAGCACGGCGAGATCGAGTACCTGGGCCGCACCGACCACCAGGTCAAGCTGCGGGGCCTGCGCATCGAACTGGGTGAGATCGAGGCCGAGTTGGCCGCCGATCTTGCGGTGGGCGCGGCCAGCGTGCTGGTCCGCGAGGACCGGCCGGGCGACCAGCGGCTCGTGGGGTACGTGACGCCCTCCGACACCGGAGCCGTTCCCGACCCCGAGAAGCTGCGCGCAGGGCTCGCCCGCACACTGCCCGACTACATGGTGCCGGGCGCCATCCTCGTCCTCGACGACTTCCCGCTCAGCCCGAACGGCAAGCTGGACCGGCGCGCGCTGCCCGCCCCCGCCTTCGAGGGGTGCGGCGACGGCGGCCGGGTGCCGAGCGGCCACCGCGAGGAGACGCTCACCCGGCTCTTCGCAGAGATCCTCGGTGTGCCCCAACTCGGCGTGGACGACGCCTTCTTCGACCTGGGCGGCACTTCGCTCCTGGCGGCCCGTCTGGTCGCCAGGGTCCGGGACACGCTGGGCGCCGAGCTCACCATCGGCACGCTCTTCCAGGCGCAGACCCCGGCGGCGCTCGCCGCCCACCTGGACGCCGACCGCAGCGAGGCCGACCACGCCCTGGACGTACTGCTTCCGCTGCGCGCGGGCGGCGACCGCACCCCGCTGTTCGCCTTCCACCCGGCGGGCGGCATGAGCTGGTGCTACTCGGGTCTGCTCTCGCGACTCGACCCCGGGCAGCCGGTGTATGGCCTCCAGGCGCGCGGCCTGCACGGCGAGGGTGAGCTCCCGGCCACCATGGAGGAGCTGGCGGCGGAGTACGTGGACGCGCTGCGGGCCGTGCGCCCGCACGGCCCCTACCGGCTGGTCGGCTGGTCGGTGGGCGGTGTCCTCGCCCACACGGTCGCCGTGCTGCTCCAAGAGGCGGGCGAGGAGGTCGAGTTGCTCGCGCTGCTCGACGCCTACCCCTCCGACCAGTGGCGCGACGCCGCGGTCCCCGCCGAGTCGGACGCCCTCAAGGCGCTGCTACGGATGGCCGGTTACGACCTGACGCACGAGCTGACCCGCGAGGACGTCCTGGCCACGCTCCAGCGCGAAGGCAGCGCCCTGGCCGGCCTGCCGGACAGGACCCTGTCGGCGGTCCTCGACATCGTCGTCAACAACGCCCGCCTGATGCGCGAGCACGACCACCGCCCCTTCGACGGCGACGCCCTGTTCTTCACGGCCGCCGCGCCGCGCGCCGAGGACTGGCTGACGCGGGACGCCTGGGCGCCGTACGTCACCGGTGCGATCATCAACCACGACGTGGACTGCCTGCACCCGGAGCTGACCCAGCCGCGCCGCCTCGACGAGGTCTGTGCCGTACTCGCCGCCCGCCTCAAGGAGCTGGACCACGCATGACGACCACGCCCGGCCCCTTCGACGCGGTGAACACCGACGCCGACACCGAGCCGACCCACCTGGTCCTGGAGAACGCGCTCGGGGAGCACTCCCTGTGGCCGGTCTTCCGCGCCACACCCGAGGGATGGGCCACGGTGTACGGACCGGAGACGTACGGTCGTTGTGTGGCTCGCCTCCAGGACCCGCCCGCGTGACGGAGATCCAGTTCGTCCGCCCGGCCCCGCTCGACGTGTCGCTCCTCGACGCGGCGGAGCGGCGCCGGGCCGCGGCGTTGCGGCGCCCGGCGGACCAGGAGCTGTACGCGGCGGCGCACACCGCGCTCCGTCTGCGGCTCGGCGCGTATCTCTGCGTCGATCCGGCGGCGGTGGAGCTGGTGCGGCTGCCGTGCCCGCTGTGCGGTGAGCCGCACGGCCGCCCCGCCGTCGCCGGAGGGGCGGGCCCGCACTTCTCCCTCTCCCATACGCAGGGCCTGGCGCTGCTCGCCTTCGCGGACCGCCCGGTCGGTGCCGACGTGGAGAGACTCCCGTCCGCGAGCACGATGGCGGACGTGGCGGCGTCCCTGCACCACCGGGAGCAGTCGGAGCTGGCCGAACTCCCCTCTGATGAAAGGCCGTTGGCCTTCGCCCGTTGCTGGACCCGCAAGGAGGCCTGTCTCAAGGGAACGGGCGAGGGCCTCGCCGGTAGCGGCATGGCATCGCTCCTGGTGGGCACGGGCCCCACACCCCTCGACGTCCGAGGCTGGACGGTACGGGACGTCACCGCACCCGAGGGCTACGCGGCAGCAGTCGCCACGGCGAAGCCCCCGGCTTCGTAGGTCCCCGGGACAGAACCACAGGACGCCGACCCCACCCACGAGGCCTACGCCCACGCCCCCGAGGCCTACGCCCACGCCTACGCGGCAGCGGCCCCCGCCGAGGGCTCGCCCGCGGACTCCGTGCCCAGCAGCCCGACCAGCCCGTCCGCCAGTTCCGTACGCCAGCACAAGTAGTCGTGGCCGCCGTTGAACTCGCGGTACACGGCGTCCTCGTAACCCTTCTCGCGCAACGTGGCACGCAGCCTGCGCATGGCGGGTAGCGCCACCCACTCCTGCTCGCCCGCCGACAGCCAGAACCGGACCGGCAGCCGCTCGCTCTCGGCGATACGGGCGGTCAGCCACTCGGAGCGTTCGAGGTCCGGGCCATCCGGCCACCAGAAGGACCCCGACTGCGCGAGGACGCGGCCGAAGCGCCCCGGCGCGACGACGGCCGCGTATGCCGCGGTGAGGCCGCCGAGGCTCTGACCGGCGACGACGGTCCGTGCGGGATCGCCGGTCAGGGAAAGCAGGTCGCCCGCCCAGGGCAGCAGCTCGGTCTCCAGGAACCCGACGAACCGTTCGTTGCAGGCGAGTTCGTCCCAGCGCTGGTCCGCGCCCAGGGATTCGGGGAGCACGGCGGCCAGCGGCGGGATGCGGCCGTCGGCGATGAGGTTGTCGAGGAGGGAAGCGACGTCCAGGCCCGGCTGCCACATCTCGCCGTCCATCAGGACCATGACGGGCAGGTCGCGTCCGCCACCCGGCGGCTCGTACAGATGCACCCGCCGCTCGTTGCCGAGGAGTTCACTGCGGACCGTGTGCGTGCTGACGGTGCCGCGCGCCACGCCCTCGCGGCGCTGCCAGTCGTCGCCGGCCGGAGCCTGCGGCAGCTCGACACACGAGACCGGCTCGCCGCCCCAACGACGCGTCAGCGTACGCGGGTTGAGGGGATCGGAGCGCTGTTGCCGGCGCAGCCAGGGCCAGTAATCGCCCTCGGGTCGCCGAGGGCCGCCCCCTTCGTCCACGCACAGGCTGTACGTCGCCCGCCAGTCCGCGCGCATCCGGATCGACCAGTGCCAGATGTCCGTTCCCGGCACCCGCTCCATCAGGTTGGCGGCCATGTCGCGGGGGTCGACGATCTTGTTCGGCATGACGAGGACCGCTCGGGTCGCGTCCGTGCCGCGCCACAGGAAGGTGACCACCCGGTACTCGTCGTCGCCCTGCGGGTCGGGCTCGACGACCGGTGCCCCGCCCGCCGTCCGCACGGCACCCCAGAAGTCGCCACGCTCCACGGCCCGGCCCACCCACGCACTGTCCACACGCTCGACCGGCAGCGGCCGGGGGATGCGGGGCGGCCGGCGGGTGGCCCCGTCGGGAGGAGCGGTGAGCGGCATGGGGGAGCCTCCAGGGATGCACTGCGTACACATAGCTAAGGGTGACCTTACTTGAACAGGCCACCCCGGGGACGACCAGGTACGGGCCACCTCCGCCCGCCCCGAGCCCAGCGGTACATTGCCGCCTATGTCGATACCGAATCCCCAGCCCCACCAGCCAAATCAGCCCAACCCATACCAGCAGGCCCCGAATCCGTATCAGCAGCCCCCGGGCACGGTTCCGCCCCAGGCCTCCCCTCAGCCCTTCGGCCAGCCACCGAACCCGTACGGACAGCAGGCCGGCCCCTATGGCCAGCCGCCCGCACCTCCGGCGCCCCCGGCAGGACCGCGTAAGCCCACGCCCGGCTGGGTGTGGGGAATCGGCGGTGTCGTGGTCGCGTCGGCCCTGTGGGCGGGAGCGCTCTTCGCCACCGGCAACCTCGGCTCCGACAGCGGCAGCGGCGGCGACGAGGCGAAGGCTGACCTCGCCGGATACCAGTACACGAAGAACCTCTGCGACGTCTCCCCGCTCGACGCCTTCAAGAAGAAGTACGAGCTCGACTCGGACTCCACCGCCACCACCCACTACGGCACCCGGCAGAAGGGCTTCGACCAGAGCTACTGCAGCCGCAAGCTCAAGGACCCGGAGGCGGGCGCCGACACCTATTCGAGCATCTACGTCTCCTCCACCGCCCGTTGGCACAAGGCCACCGACCCGAAGGGCGAGTTCGCCTCGGAGCAGAAGGCCTACGAGGACCAGTCGCAGAAGACGTACACCTACAAGACCAAGGCCGTGAGCGGCATCGGTGACGAGGCGTACCTGGTGACCGACACGAGCGGCTCCGACGATGACGATCTCAACGGCATGACCCTCGCCGTGCGCGACGGCTGGTTCACGATCGAGACGCGCTGGAGCTACTACGGCGGCGCGGACGACAAGACCGAGCCGCCGACCGCCTCGGAGGTCGAGGAGATGCTCACGTCCGACACACGTGCGGCGATGGACGGGCTCAAGAAGTGAGGGACGGCCTCGCGGATGCCCGGGTTCAGCACAGGGGTGGCGCAGGGCGGACGAGGCCCGACTGGTAGGCGATGACGACCAGTTGGGCGCGATCGCGGGCGTCGAGCCCGGCCATGGCGCGCCGCACGTGGGTGCGCACGGTCTGCGGGCTTTCGGAGAGCAGTTCGGCGATCTCGGCGTTCGACTTCCCCTCGGCGACCAGGACCATCACCTCCCGCTCGCGGTCGGTGAGCGCGGCGAGGCTCTCGGGCGGCGCCAGGTGGTCGCCGGCCTCGGGGGTGGTGAGGAAGCGCGTCACGAGGGCGCGCGTGGCCGTCGGGGAGAGCAGCGAGTCGCCCGCGGCCACGGTCCGGATCGCGTCGAGGAGTTCTTCGACGCCCACGTCCTTGCCGAGGAATCCGCTCGCGCCCGCGCGCAGGGCCTGGGCCACGTGCTCGCCGGTCTCGGCGGTCGTGAGGACGAGGACGCGGGTGGCGGCGAGCTCCGGGGCGGCGCAGATCAGGGCGGTCGCGTCCTGGCCGTCCGTGCTGGGCATGCCGATGTCCACGAGGGCGAGGTCGGGGAGGTGGGTCCGGGCGAGCTCGATGGCTTCATCGCCGTCGGTGGCCTCGGCGACCACCTCCATGTCGTCGCAGGAGTCGATCAGGATGCGGAAGGTCGCCCGGAGGAGGGCCTGGTCGTCGGCAAGCAGGACGCGGAGGGTCATGTAGTGCGTTTCTCTTCCGTGTTCTCGGGGTGCGGCGGCAGGTGGGCGGTGACTTCGAAGCCGGCCTCGGGGCGGTGGCCTGTGCACGGGTGACCGCCGACCAAGGGGGCGCGTTGCCGCAGGCGTATGAGGCGTAGCCGGGGGCGGCCCTCCGGTCGGGGCCGGCCGTCGGCAAGCGGAGCACCACCGTGACCGGACGCTCGCGGCGCCGCGGCAGGGTGGCGGGCCGCCGCGGGGCGCTGCCGTCTGATGAGCATCGAGTTCTCCGATCGCCATCGAGTTCTCCGATCGACTTCTTGCATCATCGTCGGACACTCGGCCTCCCGACGGGCGCAGGGCCGCCCGTGTCCCGCGCAGCGGCCCCACGTCACGCCGGTACGACAGGCGCCGTTACGCCCTCGCGCCGGTACGGCGGACGACCCGGGCCCGCGATCGCCCGTTCGGAGGTACGAGGGGGCGCGCGGGCGGGTTCACGGGCGCGGCCAGGGGTGCCCCTCCAGGCGCTCGATGTCGCTGTTGAAGCGCTGGAGCAGCGCGGCGAACGACGCCACATCCTCCGGCGACCAACTGTCCATGACCTTCTCAAGGCCCTGGGTGTACTCGGCTCGGTCGGCGTCGAGTTGCCGCGCGCCCTCGGCGGAGATGCGGAACTTGCGGGCCATGCCGCCGTCGGGGTCGGGGATGCGCTCGACGAGACCGCCGCGCAGCATGGCCGCGGTCTGCCGGTTCAGCGTGGACGCGTCGAGGCCGAAGGCGTCGGTGAGCTGGCCGATGGACATGGGGCCGTCCATCTGGATGCGGCTGAGCAGGATGTACGCGCTCCGGTCGAGGCGCCCGCCCGAAGAGCGGGCGCGCGGGTTGAACAGATGCGAGTGCCGACCGAGCAGCATCGTCTCGAATTCGACCTGCCGAACGGGCTTCTCCGTGCGGCCAGCGGGCTTGTCCATACGACGACCGGGCTTGTCCATGCGGGCATTCTATCCGGCATATGCATCATGCACTTCATATGTATAGTGCACATCGCGGGGCCGTCTCAGGTCACGCGTTCGTCCGGAAGCCGCCCGGGTCCCGTCCGGCGCCGCCCGGAAAGCCGAAGGAGAAGCCAGTGGTCAGCTCGAAACCCGACGTCCGCCCGGGGCGCGTCGTCGGGGTACTCGCCCTCGCGGGCATCGTGGCCGCGGTCATGCAGACGCTGGTGGTGCCCCTGATCGGCGACCTCCCCCGCATGCTCGACACCAGCCCGTCGAACGCCTCGTGGGTGGTCACGGCCACCCTGCTCTCGGCGGCGGTGGCGACACCTGTGGCCGGGCGGCTCGGTGACATGTACGGCAAGCGGCGAATGCTGCTCGTCTCCGTGGTGCCGCTCGTCGCGGGGTCGGTGGTCTGCGCCCTTGCCTCCTCCGTGGTGCCGATGATCGTCGGCCGGGGGTTGCAGGGCCTCGGCATGGGCGTGGTGCCGCTGGGCGTCAGCCTCCTGCGTGACGTACTGCCGCCCGAGAAGCTCGGCTCGTCCATCGCCCTGATGAGCGCGTCCATGGGCGTGGGCGGTGCGCTCGGCCTGCCGTTCGCCGCGGCCGTCGCCGAGAACGCCAGCTGGCGTGTGCTGTTCTGGGTCGCCGCCGCGTTGAGTCTCCTGGTCGCCCTCCTGGCCTGGCTGTTCGTGCCGGCGGGACGCTTGGCGACCGGGTCGGCCCGCTTCGACGCCCTGGGCGCGATCGGCCTGGGCAGCGGTCTCGTCTGCCTGCTGCTCGCCGTGTCCAAGGGCTCCGACTGGGGCTGGACGAGCGGTACCACCCTCGGCCTGTTCGCCGCGTCGGCCGTCGTCCTGCTGGCCTGGGGCCGGTGGGAGCTGCGCAGCGACGAGCCGCTGGTCGACCTGCGCGTCACCGCCCGGCCGCAGGTCCTGATGACCAACGCGGCCTCGGTGCTCGTCGGGTTCGCGATGTACGCCCAGTCGCTCGTCGTGCCCCAGCTGCTTCAGCTGCCCGAGGCCACCGGCTACGGCCTTGGCCAGTCGATGATGGCCATGGGTCTGTGGATGGCCCCGGCCGGCCTGATGATGATGGCCCTCGCACCGCTCGGCGCCAAGCTCTCGGCCGCCCGCGGCCCCAAGGTGACGCTGTCGGCCGGGGCCCTGGTCATCGCTGTCGGCTACGGCTCCTCCCTGCTTCTGATGGGTTCGACCTGGGGCCTGCTGGTCGTGACGCTCATCTGCAACACGGGTGTGGGCCTCGCGTACGGCGCCATGCCCGCCCTGATCATGAGCGCGGTGCCCCAGTCGGCGACCGCGTCGGCCAACAGCTTCAACACCCTGATGCGTTCGATCGGCAGCTCGGCAGCGGCAGCCGTGATCGGTGTGGTCCTTGCCCAGATGACGACGGACTTCGGCGGTCATCTCCTGCCGTCGGAGAACGGCTTCCGGGCCGCCATGCTGATGGGCTGCGGGGTGGGCCTCGCGGCGGCGGTGGTCGCGGCGTTCATTCCGGTACGCCAGGTGGACACCGGGACCGACGCCGCCGAGACGGAGACCGACCCGCGCCCGACGTCGGAAGCCACCGCCTGATCCGCCACGCCTGTCCTGTCATGCCGCTCTTGGAGGCATGACAAAACCCCACGGCCTCAGAGAGGCCGTGGGGTCTGGCTGGTGTCCGAGGGGGGACTTGAACCCCCACGCCCGATAAAGGGCACTAGCACCTCAAGCTAGCGCGTCTGCCATTCCGCCACCCGGACTAGGTGTCTGCCGTTCGCGGGGTGTTCCCCGCGGCGACATGGACAACAATACCAAGCTTTCGGAGTGCCTTTCACCTGCGTATCCGTCCGTCGGCGGGCGGATACCCGGCGGCCCGTTCCGGCGCATCTAGAGTCTCACCATGAGTGACGGCTTGATTACGGGAACGCTCGGCGGCGTGAAGGTACGGCGGCCTCGGTTGCTGTCCCCGCTGCGGGAGCATCTGCGGGACACCATGTGGTTCGCTCCGACGGCCGGGCTCGTGGGGGCCGTGGTGCTGTGGTTCGTCGCGTCGGAGCTGGACAGCCAGATCGTGTCGTCGGCGCAGGACGCCGGGGAGTACGAACTTCTCGAGAACATGATCGGGATCGCCGAGGACGCCAAGGAGGTGATCAAGACCATCGGCTCGGCGATGATGACCTTCATCGGCGTCGTCTTCAGCATCTCCCTGGTGGCCGTGCAGATGGCGAGCGGGCAGTTCAGCCCGCGGGTGGTGCGGCTGTACATCAGGTCGCGGATCACCAAGACCACGCTCACCGTCTTCCTGGCGACGTTCCTCTTCTCGCTGATGACGCTGACGTCCTTCGACAGCGAGACGGATCCGCGGCTCCTGACGAACGTGCCGCTGCTCGAGTCCCTCCTGGCGATGGCCATGGTGTTCCTGAGCCTGGTGCTCTTCGTGGCGTACGTGAACGGCACGCTCCGCATGATGCGGATCAGCTTCGTCATCGACCGGATCGCCCGGGAGTCGCTGCGGGTGGCGGCGAAACACCCGACCGAAGGCGCGCCGGACGACGAGCACCTCGGCCCCGCGACCGCCCGGATCACTCACCAGGGGCGGGCCGGTGTGCTGCGGGACGTGCACATCGCCCGCGTGGTGCGAGCGGCCGGCCGCCACGGTGTGGTGCTGCGGCTGCTGCCACGCATCGGGGACTTCGTGGTGCCGGGCACCCCGGTGTTCACCGTCCACGGCGGGGCGGCGCCGCCCCGCCGGGCACTGCGGTACACGGTGTACGTGGGCGTGGAGCGCACCTTCCACCAGGACCTCGGGTTCGGTCTTCGCCAGCTCGCCGACATCGCGCTGCGGGCCCTCTCCCCCGCGGTGAACGACCCGACCACCGCCGTGCAGGCCCTTGACCGCATCATCCAGTTCCTGGCCTCGGTGGCCGGGTATCCACTGGGCGCCCTGCGCCACCGTGACCGGCGCGGGGCCGTGCGCATGGTGCAGCCCGTGCCGGACTGGGCCGCGCTCGTGGATCTCGGGTTCGCCGAGATCCGGGGGTGCGCGGTCGGCAACCCGCAGGTCACCCGACGCATGCTGGCCGGCCTGGACGACCTGCTGCGGCTCGTTCCCGAGGAGCGCGGAGAGCCGCTCCTGCGCCACCGCGAGCTGCTCACGCAGACCGTGGAACGCACGATCCCGGAAGCGGCGGACCGCGCGTTCGCACTGCTGCCCGACCGGCAGGGCATCGGCTAGGCAACCGACCCCCTGCCGCACCCGGGCTCACGCCATCGGAGCCCGGTTCACGCCATCAGGTGGTAACTCGGGAAGTTCCCCGGCGGCCGTTCCAGCGCCGGGCCGTGGGTGACCGCCCGCACCAGCAGCTCGCCGCCGACGAACGCTCCGCGCCATGACGCGCCGAACCCGCCGAACAGCTCATCCCGGTCACCGCGCGAACGCGGCTTTCCCCGGCCGGTCTTGAACGCGCGGATCTGCGGCGCGAGACGTTCGTACGTCGCGGCGTCGTCGGTCGACAGCGTGGCGACCAGCGCCCCGTTCGACGCGTTCATGGCGGCGAGCAGCTCCGCCTCCGTGTCGACGAGGACGATGGTGTCGACCGGACCGAACGGCTCCGCGTGGTGCAGCGGCGAGGACGGCGGCGGGTTGAGGAGCGTGACGGGGTGGACGTACGCGTCGGTGTCCTGGCCCGGCAGGAAGAGGTCCGCCGCGGGAGCGCCGCGGTACAACGGCACGGCACCGCGGTCGATCGCCTCCGCCACCTGGTCGCCCAGCTCCTTCGCCTTGGCCGCGTTGATCAGCGGGCCGAAGTCCAGCTGCGGGAACGGGTCCTCGGCATGTTCGACCGCCAGGGGGTGACCGACGCGGACGGTGCGCACGGCCGGGAGATAGGCGGCGAGGAACTCGTCGAAAAGGCCCCGCTGGACGACGAAACGCGGATACGCGGTGCAGCGCTGCTTGCCGTAGTCGAAGAGCTTGGGGATGACGGCGCTGAGCGCTTCCCAGTCGCTGTAGTTCCAGATGCCCCAGGTGTTCAGTCCTTCCTGTTCGAGGATGTGCCGCTTGCCGAGGTCGGCGACGGCGGTGGCGACGGCGGCGCCCGTGTCACGTCCGCCGACGAAGGAGACGCAGCCGATTTCCGGTGCGCGGACCAGCGCTTCGGACAGTTCCCCGCCGCTGCCGCTGACGAGGGTGACGGGGATCCCTTCGCGGGCGGCCAGCGCGCAGGCCAGGGTGAGACAGGCGACGCCGCCATCGGTCGGGGTCTTGGCGATGACCGCGTTGCCCGCGAGTGCCTGTACCAACACTGCGTGAACGAGCACGCTCATCGGGTAGTTCCAGCTCGCGATGTTGGATACGGGACCGTCCAACGGGGTCCGCCCGTCGACCATCGGTTCGATGCCGTCGACGTACCAGCGCACGCCGTCGATGGCCCGGTCGACATCGGCCTGGGCGAGGCGCCAGGGCTTGCCGATCTCCCAGACGAGGAGGAGGGCGAGCAGTTCACGGTGCTCGGTGAGAGCGTCGAGGGTGGCGGCTACGCGGGCTCGCCGTTCGTCCAACGGGATGTGACGCCAGGCCCGGTGCTGGTCGAATGAGGCGCGTACGGCCTGCTGGGCGGTGGCGGAGTCGAGGCGTGGCGGGCCCGCGATGGGGCTGCCGTCGACGGGTGATGTGGCGGGGAGGGCGCGGCCGTCCGCCTGCCATGCGCCGTTCCAGAGATTGAGGACGCGGTCGTCGCGGAAGGCCTCGGGCGCGACGGCGATGCAGCGGCGCCAGGCTTCGCTCCAGGCGGTACCGGCCTTGAGGACGCGAGGGTTGGGGAGGGTGGGTGCCATTCGTATGTCTCCGCTCACGGTGCACAGATCGGGGCGGGAGGTGCATGGCTCGTACGGGCTGAGAACGAGGCGGGATGCCTCATGCCCCGAGTTGGTCGAGAACGAGGCGGGCGGTTTCCGTCGGTGTGGCGCCGACGCGTACCCCGGCTGCCTCCAGCGCCTCCTGTTTCGCGCGCGCGGTGCCGGACGAGCCCGAGACGATGGCTCCCGCGTGGCCCATGGTCTTGCCCTCGGGTGCGGTGAAGCCGGCGATGTAGGCGACGACGGGTTTACTGACGGACTGCTTGATGTAGGCGGCAGCGCGTTCCTCCGCGTCACCACCGATCTCACCGATGAGCACGATCAGTTCGGTGTCGGGGTCGTCCTCGAAGGCGGCGAGGCAGTCGATGTGCGTGGTGCCGACGACGGGATCGCCGCCGATGCCGACACAGGTGGAGAAGCCGACGTCGCGCAGTTCGTACATGAGCTGGTAGGTGAGCGTGCCCGATTTCGAGACCAGGCCGACGCGTCCGGGCTTGGTGATGTCGGCGGGGATGATGCCCGCGTTGGCCTGGCCGGGGGTGATGAGCCCGGGACAGTTGGGTCCGATGACGCGCGTGCCGCGCTCCTTGGCGTACGCGTGGAAGGCGACGGAGTCGTGCACGGGGATGCCCTCCGTGATGACCACAGCGAGGCCGATACCGGCGTCGGCGGCCTCGGTGACGGCCGCCTTGGAGAAGGCGGGAGGCACGAAGACCACGGTGACGTCGGCGCCCGTGGCCTCGATGCCGTCGCGGACGGAGCCGAAGACGGGGACGGCGCGGTCGTCGAAGTCGACGGTCCGGCCGGCCTTGCGGGGGTTGACGCCTCCGACGATGTCCGTGCCCGCCGCGAGCATGCGGCGGGTGTGCTTCATGCCCTCGGCGCCGGTCATGCCCTGGACGAGGACCTTGCTCTCCTTGGTGAGGTAGATCGCCATGTCCCGGCTCCTTAGGCTGCGTTGGTGTGACCCGCGAGTTCGGCGGCGCGGCGTGCGGCGCCGTCCATGGTGGGGGCCTGCTGGACGAGGGGGTGGGAGCGCGCGTCGAGGATGGCGCGGCCCCGCACGGCGTTGTTGCCGTCGAGGCGGACGACGAGCGGCTTGGTCAACTGGACCGATTCCAGCGCCTGGACGATGCCGTCGGCGACGGCGTCGCACGCGGTGATGCCGCCGAAGACATTGACGAAGACGGACTTGACCGCGGGGTCGGAAAGGATGACGGAGAGGCCGTCGGCCATGATCTGGGCGGAGGCGCCGCCCCCGATGTCGAGGAAGTTCGCGGGGCGCGCTCCGCAGCCCGCGACCACGTCGAGAGTGGACATGACGAGGCCCGCGCCATTGCCGATGATGCCGACCTCGCCGTCGAGCTTGACGTAGTTGAGGCCCTTGGACGCGGCCGCCGCCTCCAGGGGGTCGTCGTGGGCGGAGTCGTCCGCACCCCAGCGTGCCTGGCGGAAGCGGGCGTTGTCGTCCAAGGTGACCTTGCCGTCGAGGGCGAGGATCTCTCCCTGGGCGGTGCGGACGAGGGGGTTCACCTCGACGAGGAGCGCGTCCTCGCGGATCAGCACCTGCCACAGTTTGACCAGTACGTCGGCGGTGGCCTCGGGGAGTCCCGCCGCTGCGGCGATCTCGGCCGCCTTCGCCTCGCTCACTCCCGTTGCCGGATCGATCTCCACGCGCGTGACTGCTTCCGGCCTGCTCGCCGCCACCTCCTCGATGTCCATGCCTCCCTCGGCGGACGCGATCGCCACGAAGCGTCCCGCCGTGCGGTCCAGTACGTACGAGACGTAGAACTCGCATGCGATCTCCACGGGTTGGGCCACCATCACCTTGTGCACGGTGTGGCCCTTGATGTCCATGCCGAGGATCTGACGTGCCGTGATCTCGGCGGCGGCCGGGTTCGCGGCGACCTTGACGCCGCCGGCCTTGCCGCGTCCGCCGGTCTTCACCTGGGCCTTGACGACGACGCGGCCGCCGAGGCGTTCGGCGCCCGCGCGTGCCTCCTTCGCCGACTCGGCGACCTCCGCACGCGGCACCAAGATGCCGTGTTCCTCGAAGAGTTCCCTTGCCTGGTGCTCGAACAGGTCCATTCCGGCTCCTGACGCCGTGTCGTTCCGGGGAGCGAACCCCCCGCCTCCGAAAAGTGCCGCACGCCCCCTGGACACCACTGACCGGATGCGGGATAACAAGCTTCATACAGTATTCGTCGACTGTATGCAATCTACCGCGAGAGCACCTCCGAGCAGTGTGCGAGCAGCATCTGAGAGCTCCAACTCCCCTACGAAGGGACAGGACTTCGCCATGTCCGACGGCAGCAGCGACACGAACCAGACCCACATCTCCGGTGGGCACCTGGTCGCCAAGGCACTCAAAGCAGAGGGTGTGGAGGTCATCTACACCTTGTGCGGCGGCCACATCATCGACATCTACGACGGCTGCGTCGACGAGGGGATCGATGTCGTCGACGTACGCCACGAGCAGGTCGCCGCCCACGCGGCCGACGGTTACGCGCGCCTCACCGGTAAGCCGGGATGCGCGGTGGTGACGGCGGGGCCGGGAACCACGGACGCCGTCACGGGTGTGGCGAACGCCTTCCGCGCCGAGTCCCCCATGCTGCTGATCGGCGGCCAGGGAGCGCACACCCAGCACAAGATGGGGTCACTGCAGGACCTTCCGCACGTCGACATGATGACGCCCATCACCAAGTTCGCCGCGACCGTGCCGGACACGGCACGCGCCGCCGACATGGTCTCGATGGCCTTCCGCGAGTGCTTCCACGGCGCTCCCGGACCGTCCTTCCTGGAGATACCGCGCGATGTGCTCGACGCCAAGGTGCCGGTGGACAAGGCCCGGGTGCCGCAGGCCGGGCAGTACCGCGCGTCCACCCGCTCGGCCGGCGACCCCGAGGCCATCGAGAAGCTCGCCGACCTGCTCGCGCACGCCGAGAAGCCCGCGATCCTGCTCGGCAGCCAGGTCTGGACGACGCGGGGCACCGCGTCCGCCATCGAGCTCGTGCGGGCCCTGAACGTGCCCGCCTACATGAACGGCGCGGGCCGCGGGACCCTGCCCCCCGGGGACCCCCACCACTTCCAGCTCTCGCGGCGCTACGCCTTCTCCAACGCCGATCTCATCGTCATCGTGGGGACACCCTTCGACTTCCGTATGGGCTACGGGAAGCGGCTCTCCCCGGACGCGACGGTCGTGCAGATCGACCTCGACTACCGCACCGTCGGCAAGAACAGGGACATCGATCTGGGGATCGTCGGTGACGCGGGACTGATCCTGAAGTCGGTCACCGAGGCGGCGTCCGGGCGGCTCAACGGCGGCGCTTCCAAGTGCAAGGAGTGGCTCGACGAGCTGCGTGCCGCCGAGCAGACGGCGATCGAGAAGCGGCTGCCGAACCTGAAGTCCGACGCCGCGCCCATCCACCCCTACCGTCTCGTGAGCGAAATCAACGACTTCCTTACCGAAGACTCCATCTACATCGGCGACGGCGGCGACATCGTCACCTTCTCCGGACAGGTCGTGCAGCCCAAGTCGCCGGGCCACTGGATGGACCCGGGCCCGCTCGGCACGCTCGGCGTCGGCGTCCCCTTCGTGCTCGCCGCCAAGCAGGCGCGGCCCGACAAGGAGGTGGTGGCCCTCTTCGGAGACGGCGCCTTCTCCTTGACCGGGTGGGACTTCGAGACGCTCGTCCGCTACAACCTGCCGTTCGTCGGGATCGTCGGCAACAACTCCTCGATGAACCAGATCCGTTACGGCCAGAAGGCCAAATACGGCGAGGAGCGCGAGCGGATCGGCAACACCCTCGGAGACGTCCACTACGACAAGTTCGCCCAGATGCTGGGCGGTCACGGCGAAGAGGTCCGCGACCCCGCCGACATCGGCCCCGCTCTGCTGCGGGCGCGCGAGTCGGGCAAGCCCTCGCTGATCAACGTATGGGTCGATCCGGACGCGTACGCCCCCGGAACCATGAACCAGACCATGTACAAGTGAGGAGCCCGTGCGATGACGACCAAGGCTCTTGAGGGCGTACGCGTCCTCGACATGACACACGTCCAGTCCGGGCCGTCCGCCACCCAGCTGCTCGCCTGGCTCGGTGCGGACGTGGTGAAGCTCGAGGCCCCCTCCGGGGACATCACGCGCAAGCAGTTGCGTGATCTCCCGGACGTCGACTCGCTCTACTTCACGATGCTCAACTGCAACAAGCGGAGCATCACCCTCAACACCAAGACGGAGCGCGGCAAGGAGCTCCTGACGGAGCTGATCCGGCGCTCCGATGTGATGGTCGAGAACTTCGGGCCCGGCGCCGTGGACCGGATGGGCTTCACCTGGGAACGCATCCAGGAGATCAACCCCCGGATCGTCTACGCCTCGATCAAGGGCTTCGGAGACGGCCCGTACACCAATTTCAAGGCCTACGAAGTGGTGGCACAGGCCATGGGCGGCTCCATGTCGACCACGGGCTTCGAGGACGGCCCGCCGCTCGCGACCGGCGCCCAGATCGGCGACTCCGGGACCGGCATCCACGCCGTCGCCGGCATTCTTGCCGCCCTCTTCCAGAGGGAGAACACCGGTCGCGGGCAGCGCGTGAACGTCGCCATGCAGCACGCGGTGCTCAACCTGTGCCGGGTCAAGCTGCGCGACCAGCAGCGCCTGGCCCACGGACCGCTCGCCGAGTATCCGAACGAGGACTTCGGGGACGAGGTGCCGCGCTCCGGCAACGCGTCCGGCGGCGGGCAGCCCGGCTGGGCGGTCAAGTGCGCGCCGGGTGGCCCGAACGACTACGTGTACGTCATCGTGCAGCCCGTGGGCTGGCAGCCGCTCACCGAGCTCATCGGGCGCCCCGAGCTCGCCGAGGACCCCGAATGGGCCACCCCGGAGGCCCGGCTTCCCAAGCTCGGCAAGATGTTCCAGCTGATCGAGGAGTGGTCCGCGACGCTCCCCAAGTGGGACGTCCTCGAGCGGCTCAACGCACACAACATCCCGTGCGGCCCGATCCTCTCCACCAAGGAGATCATCGAGGACGCCTCGCTGTCCGCGAACGAGATGGTCGTCGAGGTCGCGCATCCGCGGCGCGGCTCCTTCACCACGGTCGGCTCCCCCCTGAAGCTGTCGGACTCCCCCGTCGACGTGGTCAGTTCGCCGCTCCTCGGCGAGCACAACGCGGAGGTCTTCGTCGGTGAGCTGGGCCTCGGCGACGAGGAACTGCGCCTGCTCAAGTCGAACGGAGTGATCTGATTGATGGCCGAAGACTTGATGGCCGAAGACCGCGCACTGACGGTGCGGGCGCTCCTCGACGCCGTGCGCGCCGAGGGACGCACCTCGCTGACGGCGCCGGAGGGCAAGATCCTCGCTGACGCGTACGGGATCGCCGTGCCGGGCGAGGAGCTGGCGACGGACGTGGACGAGGCGGTCGCTTACGCGGCACGCTTCGAAGGGCCCGTCGTCATGAAGATCGTCTCCCCCGACATCCTGCACAAGACCGACGCGGGCGGCGTCATGGTCGGCGTGGAAGGCGCCACCGACGTACGGGCCGCCTTCTGCGAGATCGTCGACAACGCGCGTGCGTACGCGCCGGAGGCACGGATCGAGGGCGTGCAGGTGCAGGAGCTGCTGCCCTCCGGCCAGGAAGTGATCGTCGGGGCGGTGACCGACCCGACGTTCGGGAAGGTCGTCGCCTTCGGGCTCGGCGGCGTACTCGTCGAGGTCCTCAAGGACGTCACGTTCCGTCTCGCGCCGGTCGACGCGGACGAGGCCGCCTCCATGCTCGACTCGATCCGTGCCGCGGAGATCCTCCGAGGGGTGCGGGGCGCGCCGGCGGTGGACCGGTGGGCCGTCGCCGAGCAGATACGCCGGGCCTCCCAACTGGTCACCGATTTCCCGGAGATCGCGGAGGTGGACCTCAACCCGGTGATCGCCACCCCGGAGGGCGCGATCGCCGCGGACATCCGCGTCATCCTCTCCGAAGGGGTCACGAAACCGCGCCGTACGTACACGCGCGAGGAGATGCTCACGTCGATGAGGCGGCTGATGGAGCCCCGCTCCGTCGCCGTGATCGGTGCCTCCAACGAGCAGGGCAAGATCGGCAATTCGGTGATGCGCAACCTCATCGACGGCGGCTTCTCCGGCGAGATCCATCCGGTGAACCCGAAGGCCGATGACATCTTGGGCCGCAAGGCGTACAAGAGTGTCACGGACGTTCCCGGTGAGGTGGATGTGGCGGTCTTCGCGATCCCCGCCAAGTTCGTGGCTTCGGCCTTGGAGGAGGTGGGTCGCAAGGGCATCCCCAACGCGGTCCTGATCCCCTCCGGGTTCGCCGAGACCGGTGAACAGGCCCTCCAGGACGAGATCGTGGCGATCGGCGAGCGGCACGGCGTACGGCTGCTCGGCCCGAACATCTACGGCTACTACTCGACCTGGCAGGACCTCTGCGCGACGTTCTGCACGCCGTACGACGTCAAGGGCGGGGTCGCTCTGACGAGTCAGTCCGGCGGCATCGGGATGGCCATCCTCGGCTTCGCCCGCACCACGAAGACGGGCGTCTCGGCGATCGTCGGACTCGGCAACAAGTCCGACCTCGACGAGGACGATCTCCTCACGTGGTTCGGTGAGGACCCCAACACCCAGTGCATCGCCATGCATTTGGAGGACCTCAAGGACGGCCGTGCCTTCGTGGAGGCCGCGCGGGCGACCGTCCCGAAGAAGCCGGTCGTGGTCCTGAAGGCCGGACGCACGGCTGCCGGAGCGAAGGCCGCGGGATCGCACACGGGCGCCCTGGCGGGCGATGACGCCGTGTACGACGACATCCTCAGGCAGGCGGGCGTCATCAGAGCCCCCGGTCTCAACGAGATGCTGGAGTACGCTCGCGCGCTGCCGGTGCTTCCCACACCACAGGGCGACAACATCGTGATCATCACGGGGGCGGGCGGGTCCGGGGTGCTGCTCTCGGACGCGGTGACCGACAACGGGTTGCGGCTGATGGAGATCCCCGACGACCTGGACGCGTCCTTCCGGGCGTTCATTCCGCCCTTCGGGGCGGCGGGAAACCCTGTCGACATCACCGGGGGCGAGCCCCCGTCGACGTACGAGGCGACGATCAGGCTCGGCCTCGAGGATCCCCGCATTCACGCACTCGTCCTGGGCTACTGGCACACCATCGTCACCCCTCCCATGGTCTTCGCCGAACTAACGGCCCGGGTGATCGCGGAGTTCCGGGAGCGCGGCATCGAGAAGCCCGTCGTGGCATCCCTGGCGGGCGATGTCGAGGTGGAGGAGGCCTGCCAGTACCTCTTCGAGCGGGGTGTCGTGGCGTACCCGTACACGACGGAGAAGCCGGTGGCCGCGCTCGGCGCGAAGTACCGGTGGGCCCGAGCGGCCGGTCTGTTGGGGGGGCGGCCCATGAGGTGACCGGTGCGGGGGCCGGTCGGCGGTGCGCGCCGGCCGGCCCCGGGACCCGTGCGCACACGAAAGGAATTGGACAGGGGGCGCTGGCCAGGATCTTTTCGACGCAAGGGGTGCTGAACCAACATGACGACAACCGACATACTTACCGCCGTCCCGTACCGGGAGGTGACGGACGCCAACGGCCGGATGTACCGAGTCGGTGAGACCGACATCGACATCATGGGCCGCAAACGCAAGTGGATGGTCATCCTGCCGTGGATCGGCATGATGGGCATCAGCTCGGCCGAGTACGCGTTCGCGTCGGCCGAGGACACCCTGCACACCGCGCATTCGTGGGGCGACACCCACATCTTCTGGATGCTGGGAGTCTGGGTCTTCTTCCAGGCAGCGGTGGCCTTCCCGGCGGGCAAGCTGCGCGAGAGCGGCAAGCTTCCGGCACGCTGGGCGATGATGTGCGGCGCTGTCGGAACGCTGCTCGGCTATCTGTCACTGGCGTTCGCGCCGCATGTCATCGTCGCCTATATCGGCTTCGGCATGTTCAGCGGTATGGGCGCCGGCATGGTGTACGCGACCTGCGTGAACATGGTCGGCAAGTGGTATCCCGAACGGAAGGGAGGGAAGACCGGATTCGTCAACGGCGGATTCGCCTACGGCTCGGTGCCGTTCGTGTTCCTCTTCACCGGCTACATGGACCTGACGAACTTCCGCTGGGTGCTGGTGAGCGTCGGCCTCTTCCTGGCGGCGATGGTCGCCGTGGCCGGTTATTTCTTCCGTGACCCGCCGAAGAACTGGTGGCCGGCCGACGTGGACCCGCTGCGGCCGCCGGACGACCCGCGGGCCAGGCGCGCGCTGGCGATGAACCCGCCCGCCGTGCGGCAGTACACGCCCAAGGAGGCGTGGCAGACCGGGCGCGTCGCGCTGATGTGGTTCTGTCTGCTGTGCACATCCGGCGTGAACATCTTCGGCATCGCTTTCCAGGTGGACATCGGAAAGGAAGCCGGATTCGCCGGCGGAATCGTCGCCACGGCCATGTCCTTGAAGGCCATCGTCAACGGCACGGGCCGAGGTGTCATCGGCTGGCTCTCGGACCTCTACGGACGCAAACGCTGCCTGATCTTCGTCTGCATCGTCCTCGGCCTCTCCCAGTACGGAATCCTGTGGGCCGCGGACATCAAGAACCTCCCGCTGTTCCTGGTCTTCTCCAGTATCTCCGGTTTCGGAGGCGGCGCCATTTTCCCGATGTTCGCGGCGATGACGGCGGACTATTTCGGCGAGAACAACAACGCCTCCAACTACGGCCTGGTCTACAGCTCCAAGCTGGTGTCCGGTCTTCTCGGCTCCGGAATGGGCGCGGTCGTGGTGAGCAACTGGGGCCACACCGGGGCCTTCACACTGGCGGGCTCGATCTCCCTGTTCGCGGGATTCATCGCGCTCTTCCTGTCCCAGCCCGGAAGGCCGAAGGACAAAGGCATCAAACCCAATCCGCAACCCCTCGGTGAGGAGATGGCCTGATCGCACGAGCCCCGTCAAGTGCCGTAGGACCAGCGGCCGCCCCGTGCACTCAGGTGCACGGGGCGGCCGCTGTTGTGTTCCGCGCTCAGTTGCGCCGGGGCCCGGGTCAGTCCCCGCAGCGCTCGCGGAGCGAGTGCAGGTGCGCACTGGACTTGCGGGCGAAGGCGAAGGACTCGACCGGGTTGTCGTGCTCCGTCTGCCAGTGGTGGTAGCGGCGGCCGTTATGGGTCCGCGCGGTCACCTTGGAAAGGAACTTCTTGTAGTCGATGTCGCCGTCCCCGACGTCCGACATGCGGAAGCCGTCGCGGGTGGTCTCGTCACGTATGCCGTCCTTGACATGGAACAGCGGATAACGGTGCGGCTGCTTGAGGACGTAGCTGATCGGCTCGAACGGCGCCGGCGTGCCGTCCGCCCGCTTGCCGAAGCGGAACTGCGCCGAGAACGCCCAGTAGATGTCCATCTCCAGAAAGACGAAGTCGGGGTCCGTCTCCGCGAGCAGCACGTCGTAGAGGCGGACCTTCGGCTTGTCGGTGGCGAAGGAGAACTCCTCAGCGTGGTTGTGCTGGTAGAACTTCATGCCGCGCTTGCGGGCGGCTTCTCCGTACGTGTTGAAGTCCTCGGCGGCGCGCTTCCAGCCGTCGACGGTCGATCCATAACGGAAGGGGCCAGCCGCGGTTCCGATGTGCTTGAGCCCGAGCGCCTCGGCGTCGTCGAGGACCTTCGTGAGGTTCTGCGCGAAGGTGTACGCGTTCGGGTTGTTGTCGTCGTAGTAGCCGACGTGGCTGCCGATCGGGTTCAGCCCGTGGTCGTGGGCCAGCCTCTTGAGCTGGGCGAGGGTGATGTCGCCCGCCGAGCCCTGGGTGTATCCGGCGAACTCGATCTCGTCGTAGCCGTACTTCTCCAACTCGGCGAAGACCGGCGCGAATCCGAGGGTGGAGACCTTGTCGCGGAGGCTGTAGAGCTGGATGCCGAGTCGGCCCGGAGGCAGGACGGCTCGGCCGCGGCCCTTCCCCGCCGCGTCGGTGGCGGGGGCGGCCGTGGCGGTCGTCGCGGTGGCGGCGGTGCCGATCAGGGCCGCGGCGGTGGCGCCGGCCGCGACGCCGAGCACTCCGCGTCTGCTGAGCCTCTGGGCCAGTTCGGGGTCGGCTGAGGTGTGGTTGCGGGTCATGCGGGTCTCCCGGGATCGAGTCAGGGATGGATCAGGGATGGGTTCGAGCAACGGATCAGGGATGGATCAGGGGCGGACCCTGATGGCACGGTCCGAGCCGTCTGGTTAATTGGAGATCAAGCAGATTCCAGCAATTCCAATTCGGCGATGCGGGCCCGCCAGGGCTCAGTGCAGGCCCGCGAGTTGGAGCAACAGCGATTTCACATCGGTGGCCGCGACGCGGTCACCGACAGCGCGGGGGGTGGAGCACAGGATGAGCGGTCCGGAGTCGGGGTCCTCGCTCGTGGGGAGGCGGCCATGGCTGCCGCGAATAGGTGACGGGTCCAGGGGCACGACTGCCATGCGATAGCGCATGCCGAGCTTCTTGCGGGCCAGTGCGGACGCGGCCTTGACGCGGACGTACGGGTCCTCGGGGTCCATGAAGAGCTCGACAGGGTCGTAGCCGGGCTTGCGGTGGATCTCGACCAGCTGCGCGAAGTCGGGCACGCGGTCGTCGTCGAGCCAGTAGTAGTACGTGAACCACGCGTCCGGCTCCGCGACGGCGACGAGTTCGCCGGAGCGCGGGTGATCCAGGTGGTGGGTCTTCTTTCCCTCGTCGTCGAGGAGCTGCTCGATTCCGGGAAGGTCGGCGAGTGCCTGGCGGGTGACTTCCAGGTCCTCGGGCCTGCGCACGTAGATGTGGGCGATCTGGTGGTCCGCTACGGCGAAGGCGCGCGAAGCCATCGGGTCGAGATACTCCATGCCGTCCTGGGTGTGCACTTCGAGCAGGCCGGCACGGCGCAGGGCACGGTTGATGTCGACGGGGCGGTCCACGCGGGTGATGCCGTACTCGGACAGGGCGACGACGGTGCGGCCCTCTGCCTTCGCGTCGTCGAGGAGGGGCGCGATGGTCGCGTCGAGTTCGGCTGCGGCCTGGAAGGAGCGCGGGTCGTCGGGGCCGAAGCGCTGCAGGTCGTAGTCAAGGTGAGGGAGGTAGCACAGGGCCAGGTCGGGGTGGCGGGTGCTGATGATGTGGCGTGTGGCGTTCACGATCCAGCGGCTGGAGACGATGTCGGCGCCGGGGCCCCAGAAGTGGAAGAGGGGGAACGTGCCGAATTTCTCGGTGAGTTCGTCGTGCAGGGCCGGGGGCCGGGTGTAGCAGTCGGGTTCCTTGCGGCCGTCGGCGTAGTAGACGGGACGGGGGGTGATGGTGATGTCGGTGTCGGCGCCCATGGCGTACCACCAGCAGATATTGGCGACGGTGTAGCCGGGGTGCGCGCGACGGGCGGCGTCCCACAGCTTGTCTCCGGCGACAAGGCCGTTGTGCTGCCGCCACAGGAGTACGTCGCCGAGCTCGCGGAAGTACCAGCCGTTGCCGACGATGCCGTGCTCGGCGGGCGTGGTGCCGGTGAGGAAGGTGGACTGGGCGGCGCAGGTGACCGCGGGCAGGACGGTGCCCAGCGGCGCCCGGGAGCCGGACTGGCCGAGGGACTTGAGGTGCGGCATGTGGTCGAGGAGACGGGGGGTGAGGCCGACGACGTCCAGGACGAGGAGGGGTGTGGGGCTCATGGGAGTTCCTTCAGGCCGAGGTCCGTCAGGAGATCGCGGGCGAGGGTGAGTTCGGCGGCGATGCCGTCGGCGAGCTGGGGGCGGGAGCGCGGTCGCAGTTCGGGCGGCAGCGCCTGCCACGTGTAGGTCTCGACCTCGAGGTGACGGGTGCGGGGTTCGGGCCCGCCGACCAGGTGGGCGAGCGTGTCCTTGAGTACAGGGAGGGTGGAGGTGAGCGGCGGCGCGGGAGCGGCGTGCAGAGGGACGTGGAAGTGGGCGCGCCAGGGTGACGTCTCGGGCAGGGCGCCGCCGGCGAGTGATTCACCAAGGTCGTCGGTGCCTCGTAGTCCGGCTGCGGTGCGGGTGCGGGTCTGGTGCAAGAAGCGGGGTTCGTCGAAGGCGGCGAGGGCTTCGCGGACTTCGGGGAGATGGGGGTGTTGGGCGTGCAGGGCGGCGGAGAGCTGGGATTTGACGACGGGGATGCCCGCAATGGCGAGCGCGTCGAGCGCGGTCCGCGGGTCCTCGAAGGAGGTGGCGAGGTGGCAGGTGTCGACACAGACACCGATGCGGTCGTGGCCGATCGCGGTGAGGGGGGCGATCGCGTCGCCCGTGGTCTCCACGGTGCAGCCCGGTTCCGGTTCAAGGCCGATGCGGATCGACTTGCCGGTCAACTCCGCCAGGGCGTCGAGGCGTTGTGCGAGTGCGGTGAGGGCGGCGCGGGCGGCCTCTGCGTCGTGGGTGTCGAAGGGGGTGCGCCAGGCGAGAGGAAGGGTGGAGATGGTGCCTTCGGTGACGTCGTCCGGGAGGAGGGCCGCAAGGAGGCGGGCCAGGTCGGTCGTGTGGGAGAGGCGCTCGGGGTCGGTCCAGTCCGGCTTGTAGACGCGGTACTTGACCTCTTCGGCGCCGAAGCCCTCATACGGGAAGCCGTTGAGGGTGACGACTTCGAGGCCGCGCCGGTCGAGTTCGCAGCGCAGCCCGCGAAGGGCGGCCGGGTCGGTGACCAGGGCGAGCGCGGCGTCCTTGGCGAGCCACAGGCCGATGCCGAGGCGGTCCCTGCCGAGCCGTTTGCGCACGGGTTCGCAGTGGTCGCGCAGTTGCGCCAGGACGCCGTCGAGAGTCTCGGCGGGGTGGACGTTGGTGCAGTACGCGAGGTGGACGACGCTGCCGTCGGGGTGCCGGAAGCGCATGGCTCACTCCCCGCCGCGGAGGATGGAGTTGCCCTCGTGGGTGCCTTCGGTGTCCGTGACGTCGAGTGCGAGGCGGCCGCTGAGCCCATAGAAGGCGACCGGGTTGCGCCACAGCACCAGGTCGACGTCGTCCTCGCTGAAGCCGGACTCGAGCATGGTGTCGGCGACCTTGCGGGTCTTGAGCGGGTCGCTCTTGCCCCAGTCGGCGGCGGAGTTGACCAGGACCTTCTCGGGTCCGTGGTCGCGCAGGATGGCCACCATCCGGTTTTCGTCCATCTTGGTCTCGGGATAGACGGAGAACCCGAGCCAGCAGCCGCTGTCCTTGGCCTCCTTGACCGTGGTCTCGTTGAGATGGTCGATGAGGACCCGGTCCAGGGGCAGCGCGGATTCCCGGATGACATCGATGGTGCGGCGCAGACCGGCGAGCTTGTCGCGGTGCGGGGTGTGGACGAGCGCGGGCAGCCCGTGGTCCGCGGCGAGCTGGAGCTGGGCGGTGAGCGCGGCGTCCTCGGCGGGCGTCATGGAGTCATAGCCGATCTCGCCGACGGCGACGACGTTGTCCTTGACGAGATACCGGGGCAGGGCGTCCAGAACCGGGGTGCAGCGGGGGTCGTTCGCCTCTTTGGGGTTGAGGGCGATGGTGCAGTGGTGGGCGATTCCGTACTGGGCCGCGCGGAAGGGCTCCCAGCCGAGGAGGGAGTCGAAATAGTCGAAGAAGGAGGCGGGTGAGGTGCGGGGCTGGCCGAGCCAGAACGCGGGCTCGACGACGGCACGGACGCCCGCGGCGTACATGGCCTGGTAGTCGTCGGTGGTACGGGACGTCATGTGGATGTGGGGGTCGAAGATGCGCATCAGGACTCCTGCTCCTCGCCGGTGGAAGGGGTCTCGGGGGCCGTAGGGGCGTTGGTCAGGGCCAGGACGCGGTGCAGGTCGCTGGGGACGGGGCGGCCGGCGGCGGTGCGTTCGGCGGCGTAGTCGCCGAGCATCCGGGCGAGCTCGGCGTCGGCGCGGGCGCGGCGGTCCAGGTCGGCGACGGCTTCCACGGGGACGCCGGTGAACAGGCACTTGAGCACCGCGTGGCGCCAGTCGTGCGGGGGGAGGTGCCAGGCGGCGTACGGGCCGACGGCGGCGGCGACGATGCGCGTGTCGTTGGTACGCAGGGCGTCCTCGACCAGGGGCAGCGCCTCAGGGCCCTGGACCAGGTGGGGCAGGGCGTGCAGGACGGCGCGGCGTTCGGCCGCGGTGCCTTGTTCGTAGACGCGGGTGAGAGTGGCTGGGGCCGCGTCGGCCGCGTGCAGGAGCAGCACCCGGGCGGCGTCGGCGTGGTCCTGGCCGCAGCGTCGCCCGGCTTCGGCGAAGCGCAACTCCCAGGTGGGGGTGTCGTTCTGCTCCGGTCGCCCGCGGTGGGCGGTGGCCTCCGCGGTGGCCTGGTCCAACCATGCGCGGGCGGCTCCGCCGAGGGCGGCTTCGAGGCGGGTGCGGAGGTCGTCTATGACGGGGCCTTCGGTCACGGTGCTCCTCCTCCGGCCGGGATGGGGGTCGGACCTTGGCGAAGAGCTTCGGTCGCTGCCTTGTTGAGGAACTCGATGGATTGGGAGGCGAGTTGGGGGCCCGCGTGGGAGTGGCGGGGCAGTTCGACGACGGTGAGGCCTTGGTAGCCGGTGGAGGCCAGGGCTTCGAGGACGGGCGGGAAGTCGATCTCTCCGTCCCCGAACGGGAGGTGTTCGTGGACGCCGCGGCGCATGTCCTCGATCTGGACGTGCCGTAGCCAGGGGGCGGCGGCGCGTACGCAGTCGGCGGGGGACTGCGGTTCGAGGCATTGGCAGTGGCCGATGTCGAGGGTGAGGCCGAGCAGCGGAGGGTCGCCCAGTTCGTGACGGAGCCGGTGGAAGTCGGCGAGTGTGGAGAGGAGGTGGCCGGGTTCGGGTTCGATGGCCAGGGGGACGCCGACTCCGAGCGCGGCGTCCAGTACGGGACCGAGCGCTTCGGCCAGCCGCTGCCAGGCGGTGTCCTCGGGGGTGCCTTCGGGGGTGATGCCGCTGAAGCAGTGCACTGCGTGGGCACCGAGGTCGGCGGCGACCTGCACGGCACGGATCAGCAGGCGGACGCGGGCCGCGCGGGCGTCCGGGTCCGGGTCCAGGAGGGAGGGGCCGTGTTTGCGGCGCGGGTCGAGTACGTAGCGGGCGCCGGTCTCGATCGTCGCCGTCAGACCGAGGCGTTCCAGGCCACGGGCCACGTGGCGGGTGCGGGCGGCGAGGTCGGGGGCGAGGGGGTCGAGGTGCATGTGGTCGAGAGTGAGTCCGACGCCGGAGTAACCGAGGTCGGCGAGGAGGCCCAGGGCGTCGTCCAGCCGGAGGTCGGTCAGGCCGTTGGTGCCGTATCCGAAGCGGAGGGGGGACGAAGCTGCCGGTCCCGCCTGCGGCTGCGGGGTACTCGCCCGGTCGGTCAGGTCCGTCCGGTCCGTTGTCTCCGTCATGTGACGCTCACCTTCCGGCCGAACTTGCGGGCCGCCGGGGCCAGAGCGGCGGCCAGGAGGGCGGGCACGAGGGACCCAGCCCGGGCGGAGAGTGCGGCCTGGAGCGGGATCATGGCCCGGATGCCGCCGCCCACCGCCCGCTGGGTGAGCTGCGGCGAGGGGTTGAGCGCGGCGTGGAAGAGGGGGCGGGCTGCGGTGGCCGCGTAGGTGACGGCGAGCGCGGCTTGAACAACGCCGCGGGCTCCGGCTCGCCGAGCGACACCGCCGGAGCTCGCCGCAGCGAAGCCCAGCAGGCCACCGTTGCGCCTGCGCCGACCTTCCGTCCGCCCTCCCACCCGGCCCGCCAGGCCTACCAGGCGGGCACCCGTCGACTCCCCCGGGGTGAAGCCCGGCAGGCCGCGGGTGGCTGCTCCGCCGCGGCCTGCCGGGAGTTGAGAGGTTCCGGCGCCGGCGTCCGCGCCGGTGCTGCCAGGGCTACCGGTACCGCCAAAGCCGTCCATGCCGCCAGGGCCGCCGGCAGCCCCACCGCTTCGGGCCAGCAGTTGCGCGAGCGCGACTGTCGCGGCGAGTGCGCCCAGCGGGACCGCCGTCGAACCACCCTGCGCCTCTCGTCGCGAGACCGCCGTCACCGCGAGGGTATGGGCGCCCAGTACCAGGGCGGCGGGCACGGCAGCGAGAAGCCGGGGGGCGTCACCCAGAGCATGGCCGGACCTGAGACCGCGAAAAGCGCTCCCCGCCGACGCAGCCCCGGCCGCAGCAACCCCCGCCGAAGTAGCCGCCGCCCCCAGGAGCAAGTCCAGGGCGCGGGCCGTGGCCATGGCTGCCGGGCCCGCGGGGGTGTGCTTCAGGCCCAGGTCGTAGGCCCACACCGTGGCCGCCAAGCCGCTCGCCACCGCCAGGGCAGGGCGCCCCGCGCCGGCTGCCAGGGCCAGGCCCCCTGCCGTCAGAGCCGCTGCCGCGCCCAGTGCGGCCGAGGGGGCGATGCGGCCGGACGGCAGCGGGCGGTGCGGGCGTTCGATCGCGTCCTCCGCCCGGTCCGCCCAGTCGTTGAGGGCCATGCCCGCCTCGTAGAGGGAGAGCGAGGCGGCAATGGCGAGGAGTGTGCGGCGGTTGGGGCTCAGCCCTGCCGCCGCCGCGCCTGCGAGGGCGTCCCCGGGGACGGTGAACAGAGCGGAGACGCGTAGCAGCTCGGCCCAGTCGCGGCCCGTGCCCAGACGCAGGCCACCGCGAGAAGCCTCACGACTTACGCCGGCCTCCTGCCCGTCGCGAGAAGCCTCAGCACCGACGCCAGCCCCCACCCCACCGCGAGAAGCCTCACCACCCACGCGCACACCCACACCCACACCCATGCCAGCCCCCGCAGCCCCCTCAGCTTCCACCCCGGAGTCCCTCACGCACCCACCCCCCGAAGCCGCCCAGCGAACCCCACGAGTGCCTCGTACTGTTCGGCCAGGGCCGATGAGGAGCCGTCGTCCGGGTCCTTGAAGTAGAAGCCCAGCTCGCCCAACGGGCCGGTCAGACCCGCCTCGTGGGCGCGGGCCGTCAGGCGGGCCAGGTCCAGGATCAGCGGGGCGGCCAGGGCCGAGTCGCAGCCCTGCCAGGTCGTCTGGAGGACCATGCGCGCGCCGAGGAAGCCGTCGAACGCGATGTGGTCCCACGCGGTCTTCCAGTCGCCGAGCGACGGGACGTCGTCGATGTGGACCTCGCCCTCCGGGGCGGAGCCCAGCGTGTCGGCGAGGACCCGTTCCTTGCCCGCGTTCTTCGCCGCGGCTGCGGCCGGGTCCGCGAGGGCAGCGCCGTCACCGCCGCCCAGGAGGTTGGTGCCGGACCAGGCGCGGACGGCCAGCGCACGCTGGGCGAACATCGGGCCGAGAACCGAGCGGAGGAGAGTCTGGCCCGTCTTGCCGTCCCGGCCCGCGTAGGGAAGCCCGGACGAGGCGGCCGCAGAAGCGAGCGCCGGGTGGTGCAGGCCCGCCGACGGGGTGAAGTTCACGTACGGGCAGCCCGCCCGCAGCGCCGCCGCGGCGTAGAGGGAGCTGGCGGGCAGCCGGTCCTCGCCCTCCACCGGCACCGGTTCCGTCGACGCCACGTTCACCACCACCGCACGGGCGAGCCCCCGGCGGCGTACGAAATCGCGGAGGTCGGCGGCGAACGAGTCGATCAGCTCCTCGTCCGTCCTGGTGTCCGAGTCCCCGCGGCGCGGCCCGCCCATGCGGATCTCCGCGTCCGCCGCGGCCAGTTCCGCGCCCACCGCCGAGGGGACGCCGTGCGGGAGCACGCCCCCGGCGGCCAGTTGCTCCGCGCGCTTGGGCAGCGGGCACTCCATCACGTCGTGGCCGCCGAAGACCAGCGACGACAACGTTGGCAGACCGCAGTCCGCGAACGCCGAGGTCTCCGTGACCATGCCGGTCGGCGGGTGCAGACCGGCCGTCACGGCAGCGCACCCCGCGACAGCCGTCGTGGCGACCGAACCGCGCGCCCCGATCAGCCACACCCCGGTCAGCTCGCCACCCGAGGAGCCGGGTGAACCAGAGGAACCGGTAGCGGAAGAGTTGGACATGGCTGCCTCCTGTCGTAAACGCGGCGAACGCGCAGGGAAGAAACAGGGAAAGAGACGGCGGGCGGGGATAGAGCGGCAGGCAGGGATAAGACGGCGGGCGGAGGTCCGGCGTCCTCCGCCCGCCGTCGTCTAGCGGCCCACGCCCGACGCGGTGCGGGCCGGCAGGTCCTTCACCCGGATGTCGCGGAAGGAGACCTGGTCATCGGCACCGTGGTTCTGGATGCCGATGTGACCGTCCTTCAGGCTCCGCGCCGGATCCGTGTTGGTGAAGTCGTTGATCTTCACTCCGTTGAGATAGATCCGAAGGCGTTCACCCTCGACCCGGAGTTCGTACGTGTTCCACTCCCCCACCGGATTCAGCGCCTTGTCGCGCTTCTTCAGGTCGGCGGACTTGAAGCCGTAGACGGAGCCCGTGGTCTTCTCCGGGACGTCGGTGGCGTCGATCTGGATCTCATAGCCGTTGTCCACGGCCGACCAGGGGTCGTCGGAGGCCGGGAAGCCCACGAAGATCCCGGAGTTGTCGTCGCCGTCCATGCGCCAGTCCAGCTTGAGGGAGTAGGAGCCGAGCTCCTTCGCCCCGTCGTGCCAGAGCATGCCCATGCCGCCGACGGTTGTCAGGGTCCCCTCGCCCTCGTTCAGCTCGAACGAGCCCGGGCCAGCCTGCTTCCAGGCCTCGAGCGACTTGGCCCTGCCGTCGAAGATCGGCGTGTAGCCCTTCTCCGGACGGCAGTCGGCCTGCGAGGCGCCCGCCGCCCAGCGGATTCCGCCGAGCAGATGCGTGCGGTACGCGGGGTCGGCGAACGACTCCTTGGTGTGGCCGCTGCCCGTGTAGAAGGAGCGGCCTCCCTGGTAGTCCTGGCACCAGGCGATGGGGTGGTCGCCCGACATGGAGCCGCCCGAGTAGGACGACTCGTCGAGCGAGGCGAGGACGTGGGCGCGGTCTCGGGGATTGGAGCGGTAGTTGTACCACTCGTCGGTCCGGTCCCAGATCCCCGGCAGATGCGCCGTGGACGGGTGCCCGTGGTCCTCGACCTGCACCTTCGCGGGCTGGATCGCGGGGTGCGACTGGAAGTAGGCGCCCGCGAGTCCGCCGTAGAAGGGCCAGTCGTACTCGGTGTCGGCGGCGGCGTGCACGCCCACGTACCCGCCGCCCTTCTTGATGTAGCCCTCGAACGCCGCCTGCTGCTTGCCATCGAGGACGTCACCGGTCGTGGAGAGCCAGATCACGGCGTCGTACTGGGCGAGGTTCTTGGCCGTGAAGGCCTTCGCGTCCTCGGTGGCGTCGACGGTGAAGCCGTTCGCCGCGCCGAGTTCCTTGATGGCCGCGATGCCGTCGGGGATCGAGTCGTGGCGGAAGCCCGCGGTCTTGGAGAAGACCAGGACCTTCTCGCCCGCCTTAGAACTCGCCTTCGAACCCGCCGCCGAACCCGCTGGCTCCGGCCTGGAGACCGCCGGGCCCGATACGCAGCCGATGAGCAAGGCGGCCGTAGCGGTGGCGATGGTGATACGTGCGGATGCCCGCATGGTGGAGTGGCCCCTTCCTCAGCTCGTGGTGAACGTGAAGTCGTCGACCTCGTACAGGGCGCCGGTGCCCTTGCCCCTGAAGACCAGGAAGAGCGTCGTCGTCTTCTTGGGTGCCTTGCTGAGGGCGGCGCTCACCTCCTTGTACGTCTCCCAGCCACCGGTCGGCGCGACCTTGGCCTTGCCGAGCAGGGTGCCCTTGGCCGATCCGCTGCGGACCTCCAGCGTGCCGCCCTCGCCGGCCGACGCGACGCGCGCGGTCAGCTTGGTGGCGTTGCCGAGGATGTAGGGCTTGAAGGAGATCCAGTCGCCGTTGTTGATGTCACCGACCGTCTTTCCGCCGTGCGCCGGGGTGTGGTTGGCCACCGAGACGCCCTTGGAGTCGTTGTAGTGCTCGCCCTGGCGGTGCTTGGGCTGGACGACGTTCTGGTCGTGGGTGGTCAGCGCGGGCTGGCCATTGGCACCCTTGTCGGTGTACTCGGCGTCGAAGACCCCGAAGATGTTGGCGTTCGGGTCGTGCTCGCCGTCCGCCGACGTCTGGAGGGTGCCTTCGCAGCCGTTGGCCGATGTCACCGGGTGACCGTGGCTGTCATGGCCGAGGATGTGGGTGACCTTGACCTTCGTGCAGTCGATCGGGCCGTCTTCCTTGTCGGTCACCTTGACCTTGAAGGGAATCTTGTCGCCGAAGGTGAACAGCTGCCCGTCACCCGGGAGTTCCAGGGTCACCTTGGGCGCGGTGTTGCCGACGGTGACATGCGCGCTGGCCGAGCCAGTGCGTCCGGTGGAGTCCTTGACGGTCACCGTCGCGGTGTAGACGCCGTTCTTCTTGTACGTGTACGAGGGGTTCTGCTGCGTCGACTTGCCGCCGTCACCGAAGTCCCACGCGTAGGTCAGCGTGCCGCCGTCGGCGTCGGTGGCCTTCGCCGTGAACTTGGTCTTGAGGGGGGCCTGGCCGCTGGTCACGGAGGCGCTCGCCTCGACGACCGGGGAGTGGCCTTCGGTGGCGTTCTCGATGCGGAAGAGCCCGGAGTTCTCGTCGCCGCCGAACCAGGCGGTGCCGTAGTCGAGGACGTACAGCGCGCCGTCGGGGCCGAACTCCATGTCCATGATCTGCGTGCCGGTCCACGGGAACGGGTTGATCTTCGAGACCGCGCCGTCCGCGCCCTGCTCGATGCGCTTGATCCAGCGCCGCCCGAACTCACCGGCGAAGAAGTCGCCGTCGTAGGCCTCCGGGAACTTCACCGGGGAGGTGTTCGCCGCGTCATAGCGGTAGACGGGGCCCGCCATCGGGGACTCGGAGCCGGTGCCGAACTCGGGGACGGAGCCGCCGTCGTACGGGATCCAGGCTTCCTGCGCGGCCGGCAGGTCGGTGATGCCGGTGTTGTGCACCGAGTCGTTCTTCGGCGCTGCGCAGTCGAAGGCGGCGCCGGAGGTCTGCGTGGCGAAGTCGTAGTCGATGTACGCGTCGTTCTTGCCGGTGCAGTACGGCCAGCCGAAGTTGCCCGGCTTCGTCACACGGGCGAACTCGACCTGGCCCGCGGGTCCGCGCTTGGGGTCGGCGGCGCCCGCGTCGGGGCCGTAGTCACCGACGTAGACCGTGCCGGTGGGCTTGTCGACGCTCATGCGGAAGGGGTTGCGGAAGCCCATCGCATAGATCTCGGGACGGGTCTTCTCGGTGCCCGGCGCGAAGAGGTTGCCGTCCGGGACGGTGTACGTGCCGTCGTCGGCGACCTTGATGCGCAGGATCTTTCCGCGCAGGTCATTGCTGTTGCCGGCGCTGCGGCGGGCGTCGAAGGCGGGGTTGCGGTCCGCGCGCTCGTCGATGGGCGTGAAGCCGTCCGAGGCGAAGGGGTTGGAGTCGTCGCCCGTCGAGAGGTAGAGGTTGCCGTCCTTGTCGAAGTCGATGTCACCGCCGACGTGGCAGCACATGCCGCGGGTCGCGGGGACGTCGAGGACCTTCTTCTCGCTGGCGTTGTCCAGGGTGCCGTCGGTCTTCAGGACGAAGCGGGAGAGGCGGTTGACGCCGTCGAACTTCTTGAAGTCCTCGGCCGTGCCGGTCTCCGGGGCGTCGCCCGCCGGGGTGTCGAGCGGGGGCGCGTAGTAGAGGTAGATCGCGCGGTTCTCGCTGAACTTCGGGTCGAGGCCCACGCCTTGGAGGCCCTCTTCGTCGTGCGAGTAGACCGGTATCTTGCCCGCGATCTTCGTGTTGCCCGCGGCGTCCGTGAGGCGGAGCGTTCCGTCACGGGACGTGTGCAGGACCGAGCGGTCGGGCAGGACGGCGAGTGTCATGGGCTCGCCCGTCTCGGGTTCGCCCTTGGCGAGCGTCACCTGCTGGAAGTCTTCGGCCGCCGGAGCCGCCGCTTCCTCGGCGGCCTGCTCCTGGGCGGCGCGGACGGCCTCCGGGTCGGCGGCGTTCGCGGTGGGGGCGGTGAGGCTGAGGGTGGCGCCGGCCAGCAGGGTGCCGGTGAGGAGCGCGAGGGACTTGCGGAGTCTGAGGCGTTTCCTGTGCACGGAGTTCCTCCGGAAGGGGGACGGTCGTACGCGGGTGTGGTGCGGGGGTGGGCGCTGGGCGCCGGGGTGCGCCGTCACCCCGGGCAGGTTCATGTCCTGTACACATCAGGGACGGTAGCCACGTTTGTCTTGGACGGAAAGCCCTTGCACAGCAATAGAGTTCAGCTTTTTCCTTGCCCAGGACAAAGTGGCTCAGCCCGGCCGCCTGCCGTGGCGGCTCAGTTGCCGCCGAACGCCGCGTCGAACGACGCCGTCGGCGGCTCGAAGTCGTACGCCTTCAGACGCTTCAGCGCCTCCGGCGCACCCTGGAGGCGGTCCATCCCCGCGTCCTCCCACTCCACCGAGATCGGGCCCTCGTACGCGATCGAGCCCAGCATCCGGAACACGTCCTCCCAGGGGACGTTGCCGTGGCCGGCCGACACGAAGTCCCAGCCGCGGCGGGGGTCACCCCACGGGAGGTGCGAGCCCAGGCGGCCGTTGCGGCCGTCCAGACGGCGCCGCGCCTCCTTGCAGTCGACGTGGTAGATGCGGTCCCGGAAGTCGTAGAGGAAGCCGACCGGGTCCAGGTCCTGCCACACGAAGTGCGAGGGGTCGAAGTTCAGACCGAAGGCCGTGCGGTGGTCAACGGCCTCCAGGGCACGCTGCGTCGTCCAGTAGTCGTACGCGATCTCCGAGGGATGCACCTCATGGGCGAAGCGCACGCCCTGCACGTCGAAGACGTCGAGGATCGGGTTCCACCGTTCGGCGAAGTCGTCGTAGCCGCGCTCGATCATCGACTCCGGCACGGGCGGGAACATCGCCACCAGATGCCAGATCGCCGAGCCCGTGAAGCCGACGACCGTGTCGACGCCGAAGGCGGCCGCCGCCCGCGCCGTGTCCTCGATCTCGCGGGCGGCCCGCTGCCGTACGCCCTCGGCGTCCCCGTCGCCCCAGATGCGGGCGGGCAGGATCGCCTGGTGCCGCTCGTCGATGATCGCGTCGCAGACGGCCTGCCCGACCAGGTGGTTGGAGATGGCCCAGCACTTGAGGCCGTACTTGTCGAGGAGCTGGCGGCGCGAGTCCAGGTAGGAGCTGTCGCTCAGCGCCTTGTCGACCTCGAAGTGGTCTCCCCAGCAGGCGAGTTCGAGGCCGTCGTAACCGAAGTCGCGGGCGAGGCGGCAGACCTCTTCGAGCGGCAGGTCGGCCCACTGGCCGGTGAAGAGCGTGAAGTCGCGGGGCATGGACAGGCCTCCTCAGACCGTGACGGGGTTGGCGGCTATCGGGGTGTAGACCGAGTTCTTCGCCGCGCTCTCCTCCACCGCGGCGAGCACCCGCTGCACCGAAAGACCCGCGGCGAAGGACGGTTCGGGCTGCTCCCCCGTGGCGATCGCGTGCAGCAGGTCGCGGGCCTGGTGCACGAACGTGTGCTCGTAGCCGAGTCCGTGCCCCGGCGGCCACCAGGCCTCCAGGTACGGATGGCCCGGCTCGGTCACCAGGATGCGGCGGAAGCCCGATGAGGTGGCCGGCTCCGTGTGATCGTGGAAGGAGAGCTCGTTCAGACGCTCCAGATCGAAGGCCAACGAACCGTCCGAGCCGTTGAGTTCGACCTTCAGGGCGTTCTTGCGCCCCGCGGCGAAACGGGTCGCCTCGAAGGAGGCGAGGGCGCCCGACGAGAAGCGGCCCGTGAAGACAGCCGCGTCGTCCACCGTCACCTGACCGGTGGCGCTGCCGCCCTCCGCGGTGAGCCCGCTCGACGCCCCGTCGAGCAACGGCCGCTCCCGTACGAACGTCTCCGTCAGCGCCGAGACACCCGCCACCGGCTCCCCCACCAGATACTGCGCGAGGTCCACGATGTGCGCGCCCAGGTCGCCGAGCGCGCCCGAACCCGCGCGTTCCTTGAGCAGCCGCCAGGTCAGCGGGAAGCCGGGGTCGACCAGCCAGTCCTGGAGGTACGTGAGCCGGACGTGCCGCAGCGTGCCGAGGCGCCCGTCGGCGACCATCTGCCGGGCGAGCGCGAGGGCGGGGACGCGCCGGTAGTTGAAGCCGACCATCGCCACCTGCCCCCGTGCGCGCGCCCGCTCGGCGGCCTCGACCATCGCCTCGGCCTCTTCGACGGTGTTGGCCAGGGGCTTCTCGCACAGCACGTGCTTGCCCGCTTCGAGCGCGGCGATCGCGATTTCCGCATGGCTGTCACCGGGGGTGCAGATGTCGATGAGGTCGACATCGTCACGGGCCACGAGCGCGCGCCAGTCGGTCTCGGCGCCCGCCCACCCGAGGCGGTCCGCCGCGGCGCGCACGGCGACCGCGTCGCGCCCGCAGACCGCAGAGAGGACCGGTTGCACCGGCAGGTCGAAGACACGTCCGACCGTGCGCCAGCCCTGGGAGTGGGCGGCGCCCATGAAGGCGTATCCGACCATGCCCACCCCCAGCCGCCGCTTCCCTGTCCCGGCCTCGTGTTCCGTCTCACGCATGCGGTACTCCTCCTCGTCGACGCTCGGTGGGGGGTGCGGACGCGCGCATCACTTGAAGCCGGTGGACATGTACTTGCTGATGTTCTCCTTGTCGACCACGGCCGAGTAGAGCGTGATGAAGGCAGGGATCTCGAACTCCGCCATCCCGCTGACACCCTTGCTCTGGCCCAGTGCGCGGGCCAGGTCGATCGCCGACGCGGCCATCGACGGCGGGTACAGGACGGTGGCCTTGAGCACGCTGTCGTCGGACTCGATGGCCTGCATGGCGGAGAGCGCGCCCGCGCCGCCGACCATCAGGAAGTCGTCGCGCCCGGCCTGCTTGATGGCGCGCAGGGCGCCCACACCCTGGTCGTCGTCGTGGTTCCACAGGGCGTCGAAGTTCTTCTGGGCCTGCAGGAGCTGGGACATCTTCGACTGGCCCGACTCGACGGTGAACTCGGCGGCCTGCCGGGCGACCTTCTCGATGTTCGAGTAGTTCTTCAGGGCGTCGTCGAAGCCCTTGGTGCGCTGCTTGGTGAGCTCCAGGTTGTCGAGTCCGGCCAGTTCGACGACCTTGGCGTTCTTCTTGTCCTTGAGCTTCTCGCCGATGTAGTGACCGGCGCTGAGGCCCATGCCGTAGTTGTCGCCGCCGATCCAGCAGCGGTAGGCCTGCGGCGACGCGAAGACCCGGTCGAGGTTGACGACGGGGATGCCCGCCCGCATCGCCTTCAGGCCGACCTGGGTGAGCGCCTTGCCGTCGGCCGGCAGGACCACCAGGACGTCGACCTTCTTGTTGATCAGCGTCTCGACCTGGCCGATCTGGGCGGCGGTGTCGTTCGAGCCCTCGGTGGACTCCAGCGTGACGTCCGAGTACTTCTTCGCCCGCTCCTTGGCGTTGTCGTTGATCGCGTTCAGCCAGCCGTGGTCGGCCTGCGGGCCCGCGAAGCCGATGGTGACCTTCTTGCCGGGCTTGTCGTCGGCGACCTGCTGGCTCTTGTCGTCCGAGTCGTCGTCCTTGGGCTCATTGCTGGTGCACCCGGTGATGAGGGCACCGGTCGACAGGGCCGCCGCTCCGAAGAGCAGGCCTCTGCGGCTCGCGAATGGGGATGTGTCTGGCATGGCGGTGAACCCTTCGGGTCTGCGGGTCTGCGGGTCAGGTCAGGTATGGGATGACGTGCGCCGCTGGACGAGCACCGCGGCGACGATGATCGCTCCCTTGGCGATCTGCTGGACGTCGCTCTGGAGGTTGTTCAGCGCGAAGATGTTCTGGATCGTCATGAAGATCAGTACGCCGAGCACGGAGCCGGTGATGGTGCCCCGGCCGCCGCTGAGCAGGGTGCCGCCGATGATCGCGGCGGCGATCGCGTCGAGCTCGTAGAGGTTGCCGTTCGTGTTCTGGCCGGACCCGGAGAGGATGATCAGCAGGAAGGCCGCGATCCCGCAGCAGAGCCCGGAGAGCAGGTAGAGGTAGAGGCGCTGCCTGCGTACGTCGATGCCGGCGAGGCGTGCCGCTTCCGCGTTGCCGCCGACCGCGACCGAGCGCCGCCCGAAGGTGGTGCGGTTCAGGAGCAGCCAGCCGACGACGGTGACGGCCGCGAAGACCAGCACGAGCGGCGGTATGCCGAGGATGTAGGAGTCGCGCTCACCGAGCTTCAACACGCTGTCCACGGTGACCATTTGCGTCTTGCCGTCGGTGATCTGCAGGGCGAGACCACGGCCGGCGGCCAGCATCGCGAGCGTCGCGATGAACGGCACCATCGCGCCGTACGCGATGAGCATTCCGTTGACGAGACCGCAGGCCATGCCGACGATCACCGCGGTGAACAGGATGCCCGCGAAGCCGTACTCCTGGGTGGCGACCGTCGTCGCCCACACCGAGGCGAGGGCGACGATCGCGCCGACCGACAGGTCGATGCCGCCGGAGATGATCACGAAGGTCATGCCCACCGTGACGACACCGATGACGGACGCCTGGGTGAGGATCAGCTGGACGTTGTCGGTGTCCAGGAACGAGTCGGGCTGAGTGATGCCGCCGATCAGGACCAAGGCGGCGAGCACACCGAGAAGGGACAGCGTCCGCACGTCGACACGCGCGGTGAGTGTCCGCAACGGGCTTGCACTGTCCGCCGGTTGGCTCTTCGATGCGGCGGGCCGTGGCGGCGATGCGGGCTGCGTCATGACGCCGGGCTCCCTTCGAGTACGAGGTCGAGTACGCGGTGTTCGTCGAGGTCGCGGGCGGGCGCCGTATGGACGACGCGGCCCTCGCGGAGGACCAGGACACGGTCGGCGAGGCCCAGGACTTCGGGCACTTCGCTGGAGACGAGCAGGACGGCGAGGCCGTCGTCGGCGAGCCTGCGGATCACGGCGTACAGCTCGGCGCGGGCGCCGATGTCCACACCGCGGGTCGGCTCGTCGAGCAGCAGGACGCGGCAGCCGCGGAGCAGCCAGCGGGCCAGGACGGCCTTTTGTTGATTGCCTCCGGAGAGCGTGCGCACGGGGGCGCCGGGGTTGTCGGGGCGCAAGGAGAGCTCGCGGGTCGCGGACTGCGCGGCCTTCCTCTCCGCTCCCCTGTCCAGCCAACCGCCGCGCGAGAAACGGGACATGGAGGAGACCGACACGTTGTTGGTGACGGACTCCAGCATCAGCAGGGCCTGCGCCTTGCGCTCCTCGGGGGCGAGCCCGAGCCCCGCGCGGACGGCGGCGCGGACACTGCCGGGCTTCAGCACCCGCCCTTCCACCGTCACTTGACCGCGGGAAGGCTTTCGGGCGCCGTAGATGGTCTCCAGGATCTCGGAGCGTCCGGAGCCGACGAGTCCGGCGAGGCCGACGATCTCTCCGGGGCGCAGTTCGAGGTCGAGGGGTGCGAACTCGCCCTCGCGGGCGAGGCCCGTCACCTTCAACACCGGTTCGGTGAGGGGTGGTTCGCTCGGCCGGTCAGGGAAGACGTACTCGACGTTGCGGCCCGTCATCAGGGCGACGACCTCGCGGGTCGGGGTCTCCTTGGCCGGGAGTCCGCCCGCCACCGCGCGGCCGTCCTTGAGGACGGTGACGCGGTCGCCGATGCGGCGGATCTCTTCGAGGCGGTGGGAGATGTAGACGACGGCGACGCCTTCGGCGGTGAGGTCGCCGACGATGCGGAAGAGGTTGTCGACCTCGTCCGGGTCGAGGGCGGCCGACGGCTCGTCCATGACGATGAGGCGCACTTCGTGGGAGAGCGCGCGGGCCATCGAGACGATCTGCTGCTGGGCGGCGGAGAGATCACCGACGAGCGTGCCCGGGTCGATCTCACCGTGCCCAAGCCGCTTGAGCAGCGCGGCGGTTGAGGTCTTTGCCACGCGCCCCTTCACGACGAAACCGGCCGCCGTCGGCTCGTGTCCGAGGTGGACGTTCTCGGCGACGGACAGACCCTCCACCAGGTCGAGCTCCTGGTAGATGGTGGCGATGCCGAGGCGCATGGCGGCGATGGGCGACTTCAGCGTGGTGCGCTCGCCGCGCCAGGCGATCTCGCCGTCGTCGGGTTGGTGGGCCCCGGCGAGGACCTTGATGAGCGTGGACTTCCCGGCGCCGTTCTGGCCGAGGAGGCAGTGCACTTCGCCGGCCAGGACCTGGAGGTCGACGCCGTCGAGGGCGCGGACGCCGGGGAACGACTTGGTGATGCCGGACATGGTGAGCAGCGGTGGTTCTGGTGCCATGACGGTTCCCTTGGGCGGGTGCGGCCGACGGTTTTCGGGCAGGGCAGGGCAGAGCAGGGCGCTGTGCTGGGTGAGGTGTACTCAAGGTCGTACGGGGTCGTACGGAGGTGACGCAGGGGTCGTACGTGCCGGTCAGGCCGGCGAGAACAGGTGGTCGCTGATGAGCCGGGCGCCGCCGATGACTCCGGCGGTGGGCCCCAACTCGCCCAGGACGATAGGGAGGTTGCCGGTCGCCAGGGGCAGCGACTGGCGGTAGACCTGGGTGCGGATGGCGGCGAGCAGCGTATGGCCGAGGCCGGTCACACCGCCGCCGATCACCACGAGGCCCGGGTTGAAGAAGCTGACGAGTCCCGCGATGACCTGGCCGGTGCGGTTGCCGCCCGCGCGGATCAGGTCGAGTGCGGTGGAATCCCCCGCGGCGGCCGCCGCGGAGACGTCGACCGCGCTGAGCTTCCCGGCCGCCTCCAGGCGGGTGGCGAGCTCCATCGAGAGCCCGGAACCGACGGCGTCCTCCGCGTCGCGGGCGAGTGCCGCGCCGCTGAAGTACGCCTCTAGGCAGCCCTTGTTTCCGCAGGCGCAGGGCCGCCCGTCCGGTTCGACCTGGATGTGGCCGATATCGCCCGCGCTGCCGGTCACCCCTCGGTAGACCTCACCGCCGACGACGATTCCACAGCCGATGCCCGTACCGATCTTGACGCAGAGGAAGTCGCCCACGGAGCGTGCGACGCCCGCGTGCTGTTCCCCCATCGCCATCAGGTTCACGTCGTTGTCGACCATGACGGGGCAGCCCAGGTCCTGGCTGATGGCCTCCCGTACGGGGAAGCCGTCCCACCCCGGCATGATCGGCGGGGCGACCGGGACGCCCTCGGGAAAGCGGACGGGACCCGGGACACCGATACCGGCGCCGTCGAACCCTTCCGCGAGCCCGGAGGCCTTCAACTTGGCCGCCATGGCGAGGACTTGCTCGAAGACCGCGACAGGGCCCTCGCGCACGTCCATGGGCTGGTTGATATGGCCGAGGACCTCCAGCTCGGCATTGGTCACCGCTACGTCGACCGAGGTCGCGCCGATGTCCACGCCGAGGAAACGGAGGGCGGGGGCCAGGCGGATGTTGTGAGAGCGGCGGCCGCCGCGCGAGGCGGCGAGTCCGTCGGCGACCACGAGTCCAGTCTCCAGGAGCCGGTCCACCTCGACGGCCAGCTTCGACCGCGAGAGGTCGACCTGATCGCCCAGCTGGGCACGGGAGTTGGGCCCTCCGTCACGCAGCAGCCGCAGCAGTCGCGCCTGGTGCGCATTGGCGGGTCGAGCCGTCATACGTCTCACGCGCCCCTCCCCGCCTCGTGGGCAACTCATGTCGTCACGCCCGGCTTTCGTTCAGCTCGCCGGGCTTTCGAGGGGAACGTAGCAGCGCGTGCCGGGAGTGGGAAGAAGTTGCGCACGAATTACCCATGACTTTCTCCAGTCACAGGACAAAGGTGGGGACAGGCGTGTCCCACGCATGACCCTCGGGGTGCTCGTCAGGCGTCGCGCTGGCGCCGGTGGTAGGTCTCCCGCGTGTGTTCCGTGTGCGCGCGCATGATCTCCGTGGCCCGGCTCTCGTCGCGTTCCGCGATCGCCGCGATCAGCTGGCGGTGCTCGATCCAGGACTGCTTGCCGCGCTGGCGGGCCACCGGTGTGTAGTACCAGCGCACGCGGCGGTCCACCTGCCCGGCGAGTTCGGCGAGGACGACATTGCCGGCGAGTTCCATGACCTTGGCGTGGAAGGCCGCGTTCGTGGCCACCACCAGGTCCACCTCACCGTCGGCAACGGCCTTCTCCCCCTTGGCGCACAGTTCTTCCAGGGCGGTGATCCCCGCGGTGCCCGTGTTGGCCGCGGCGAGCCGGGCGGCCTCCGCCTCCAGGAGCGTGCGGACCGTGAGCAGCTGGTCCGCCTCCTGTTCGGTGGGCTCGTGCACGAACGCGCCCTGCGCGGGCCGCAGATCGACCCAGCCCTCGGTGTTCAGCCGCTGCAGGGCCTCGCGCACCGGCTGCCTCGAAACGCCCAGGTGCCCGGCCAGTTCGCTCTCCACGAGATGCTGGCCCGGCTGGAGCGCGCGGGTCGTGATGAGTTCGAGCAGCGCCTCGTAGACCCGCTCACGGAGCGGACCAGGGCGTTCCAGCTTGGGCACCGCCCCCTGCGGCAGTCCTGTGGACAACATCGCGGTCCCCTCCTCGACGATTGCCTTTTGTCTACAGTCTACTGAGCACAATGGCCAGCACCAGGGGGAGTCGGTCCGGTCACATGGGGCGATCGCGCTACGGGCAGCGGATGACCTGGCCCGCGTACGACAGGTTCCCGCCGAAGCCGAAGAGCAGCACCGGGTCCCCGTGGTTGATCTCGCCGCGCTCCACCAGCTTGGACAGGGCGAGCGGGATGCTGCCCGCGGAGGTGTTGCCCGAGTTCACGACGTCGCGCGCGACGACCGCGTTGACCGCGCCGATCCGCTCGGCGAGCGGCTCGATGATGCGCAGGTTGGCCTGGTGCAGGACGACACCGGCCAGGTCCTCCGGCGTGAGGCCGGCCCTCTCGCAGGCCTTGCGGGCGAGCGGCGGCAGCTGCGTCGTCGCCCACCGGTAGACGCTCTGGCCCTCCTGCGCGAACCGCGGGGGCGTGCCCTCGATCCGTACGGCGTTGCCCATCTCGGGCACCGAGCCCCAGAGCACGGGTCCGATTCCGGGCTCCTCGCCCGGGCCGCACGCCTCGACGACCGCCGCACCGGCGCCGTCGCCGACCAGGACGCACGTGGTGCGGTCCGTCCAGTCGGCCACCTCGGACATCTTGTCCGCGCCGATCACCAGGGCGCGGGTGGCGCCCCCGGCCCGCACGGCGTGGTCGGCCGTGGCGAGCGCGTGGGTGAAGCCCGCGCAGACCACGTTGATGTCCATGGCGGCCGGCGAGGGGATGCCGAGGCGGGCCGCCACCCGGGCCGCCATGTTCGGTGAGCGGTCGATCGCGGTGGAGGTGGCGACCAGGACGAGGTCGACGGCGTCGGGCGCGAGGCCCGCGGCTGCGAGGGCCTTGGCCCCGGCCTGCGCGGCGAGCTCGTCGACCGGCTCGTCGGGTCCGGCGATGTGACGGGTGCGGATGCCCACGCGGGAGCGGATCCACTCGTCGCTGGTGTCGACCATGCCCGCCAGGTCCTCGTTGGTGAGGATCTTGGCGGGCTGATAGTGGCCGACGGCGGCGATGCGTGAGCCGTGCATGAACGGGTCCCCCTTGTTGCCGGAGATGCGGGACCGTCCAGTCTGCTCAGCGACTCACCAGTAACAGGACACGTAAAGCGACAGGAATCGGGCGTGGTGTTTGGCCACTTCTCATCATGGCGTCACCCGGTGAAGAGCTGGGTGGCCTTGTGTACGAGTTCATACAGCCCATATCCGAGCGGAACCCCCACCCAGAGCCAGGCGGCGACGATCAGCGGCCGACGGCGGGGCGGATCACTTGGCGGCGTGCTGGTCGGTGCCGTCATGGGCTGCCTCCCTCGGGGCGGGGATGTGGTGGCGGGCGTGGACAGGGCGGACGAACTCGTTCGCCACGAAACCGATGACAAGGAGCCCGATCATGATCGTGAGGGAGAGGCCGTAGAGCCCCGCCCCGCTTTTGCCCGCCTCCTCCTGGTGGTCGGCGACCCAGTTGACGATCAGCGGGCCGAGAACACCGGCCGTCGACCAGGCGGTCAGCAGGCGGCCGTGGATCGCGCCCACCTGATAGGTGCCGAAGAGGTCCTTCAGATACGCCGGGATCGTCGCGAAGCCGCCTCCGTAGAAGGAGAGGATCACGAGCGCACAGACGATGAAGAGCGGTTTCGACGTGTCCCCGAACTGGACGATCAGCAGATACATCAGCGCGCCGACGCCCAGGTAGACGCGGTAGACGTTCTTGCGCCCGATCAGGTCGGACGTCGATGACCAGCCGATGCGCCCGGCCATGTTCGCCGCGGAGAGCAGGGCGACGAAGCCCGCCGCGGCGGCGGCCGAGACCGGCGTCGAGGTGTCGGAGAAGAAGTCGGTGATCATCGGCGCCGCCTTCTCCAGGATGCCGATGCCCGCCGTCACGTTCATGCAGAGCACGATCCACAGACACCAGAACTGGGGTGTCCGAACGGCCGCCCGCGCGGAGACCTGCGGCCCGTCCAGGGCGCCGGGAACCCCGGGCTTGCGCGCCCCCTCCGTACGCGGCACGCGCACCAGGAGCACGCCGAGCGCCATGAAGACGGCGTAGGTGAGGCCGTGCACGAGGAAGGCGAGCGCGATGCCGTCGGAGTCCGTGCCGAACGAGTCCAGCATCTGCGCGGACCACGGCGAGGCGATGAGCGCGCCGCCGCCGAAGCCCATGATCGCGATGCCGGTCGCCATGCCGGGGCGGTCCGGGAACCACTTGATCAGGGTCGAGACGGGCGAGATGTAGCCGATGCCGAGGCCGATGCCGCCGACGAAGCCGTAACCGAAGACGATCAGCCAGTACTGGCTGATCGCCGCGCCGAGGGCCGCGATCAGGAAGCCGGACGAGAAGCAGACGAGGGCGACCGTCATCGCCCAGCGCGGTCCGTTGCGCTCGACGAGCGTGCCACCGAAGGCCGCCGAGAGGCCGAGCATCACGATGCCGAGCTGGAAGGGGAGCGCGCTCTGGGTGCCGCTGAGGTCGAGGGCTGATTCGAGTGGGGGCTTGAAGACGCTCCAGGCGTAGGCCTGGCCGATGGAGAGGTGGACGGACAGGGCGGCGGGCGGTACGAGCCAGCGGCTCCAGCCCGGGGGTGCGACGGGGGGCCTCATGATCCCGAACAGTAGGAAGCGGGGCGGGGAGTTGGGAAGAGGCGAGCGCGATTGCGTCGACGGTATGCAATGTGCCGCGCGACCCCTTGCTGGGCCAACTTCCATACTGTAGACAATATTCCATCGACCGTTATGGCATGCGAAGTAGTCCGTCACGAGCATGCGGTGTCGATCCTGAGCCTTCTTCGGATCCCTCGACCGAACGGAGCGCGCCACCGTGAAAGTCGCAGTCCTCGGCGCCGGTGCGATCGGCGCCTACGTCGGAGCCGCGCTGCACCGCGCCGGTGCCGACGTCCATCTCGTCGCCCGTGGACCGCATTTGGCGGCCATGAGGCAGCACGGAGTACGTGTCCACAGCCCGCGCGGCGACTTCACCGCGCGCGCCCACGCCACCGACGACCCGGCCGACATCGGCCCCGTCGACTACGTCTTCCTGGGCCTGAAGGCCAACTCGTACGCGGCGTGCGGGCCGCTGATCGAGCCGCTCCTGCACGACAGGACGGCGGTGATAGCCGCCCAGAACGGCATCCCCTGGTGGTACTTCCACCGGCACGGCGGCCCGCACGACGGCCACCGCGTCAGCAGCGTGGACCCCGAGGGCGCGGTCAGTGCGGTGATCGCGCCCGAACGGGCCATCGGCTGTGTGGTGTACGCGGCGACCGAGCTCGAAGGGCCGGGCGTCGTACGGCACTTGGAGGGCACACGGTTCTCCGTCGGGGAGCCCGACCGCTCGCGTTCCGAGCGCTGTCTCGCCTTCAGCGAGGCCATGCGGGCGGGCGGCCTGAAGTGTCCCGTCGAGCCCGACCTGCGCGGCGACATCTGGATCAAGCTGCTCGGCAACATCTCCTTCAACCCGATCAGCGCGCTCTCCCGCGCCACGATGCGCGAGATGTGTCTGCACGGCGGCACGCGCCGCGTCATCGAGATCATGATGAACGAGACGCTCGCCGTCGCGGCGGCGCTCGGCTGCCGCCCCGACATCTCCGTCGAGCGGCGCCTCGCAGGCGCCGAGCGCGTCGGAGACCACCGCACCTCCACACTCCAGGACCTGGAGCGCGGCAAACCCCTTGAACTCGACGTGCTGCTCGCGGCCGTCGTCGAACTCGCGGAGATCACCGGGGTCCCGGTGCCGACGCTCCACACCGTCCACGCCATCTCGGACCTGCTGGCCGACCGCATGAGGAGCGCGGCATGAGCGAGAAAACGAGGAGCGCGCCATGAACGAGAACACATGGAGCGCGGCATGAGCAGGAAACGGGACCGGGTGCCCACGACGTACACCCGGCTCACCCACCCCCTCGTCCGCGACTCGCGCGACGAGCCGTTCCGCCGGGCCACCTGGGACGAGGCGCTGGCCCGTACGGCGGCGGGCCTTGATGCGGCACGTGGCGCGTTCGGGATGTTCTCCTGCGCTCGCGCGACCAACGAAATGAACTACGTGGCCCAGAAGTTCGCCCGTGTGGTGATGGGCACGAACAACGTCGACTCCTGCAACCGCACGTGTCACGCGCCGAGCGTCGCGGGCCTCTCCGCGGCCTTCGGCTCGGGCGGCGGCACGTCCTCGTACGAGGAGGTCGAACACACGGACCTGATCGTGATGTGGGGCTCCAACGCCCGCTTCGCGCACCCGATCTTCTTCCAGCACGTCCTGAAGGGGATCAGGAACGGCGCCCGCATGTACGCCGTCGACCCGCGCCGCACCAAGACCGCCGAGTGGGCGGAGAGCTGGCTCGGCCTGAACGTCGGCACGGACATCCCGATGGCGCACGCGATCGGCCGCGAGATCATCCACGCGGGCCTGGCCAACCGGGCGTTCATCGAGCGGGCGACGTCCGGCTTCGATGAGTACGCGGCCCTGGTCGAGCCATGGACCCTCTCGCTCGCCGAGAAGGTGACGGGCGTACCGGCCGCCGCGATCAGGGAGTTGGCGCACGCCTACGCCCGGGCCGAACGGGCGCAGCTGTGCTGGACACTCGGCATCACCGAGCACCACAACGGCACGGACAACGTCCGCGCCCTGATCAACCTCTCGCTCCTGACCGGCCACGTCGGGCGCTACGGCTCGGGCCTGCAGCCGCTGCGCGGGCAGAACAACGTGCAGGGCGGCGGCGACATGGGCGCGATCCCCAATCGCCTGCCCGGCTTCCAGGACATCCTCGACCCTGCCTCGCGGATGAAGTTCGAGACGGCCTGGGACACGGTCATCCAGCCGCGCTACGGGCTGAATCTGACGGAGATGTTCGAGGCGATGGAGGAGGGCGCGCTCAAGGCCGTCTACTGCATCGGCGAGAACCCCGCACAGTCGGAGGCGGACAGCGAGCAGGCGATGCGGCGGATGCGGGCCCTGGACTTCTTCGTGGTCCAGGACATCTTCCTCACGAAGACAGCCGAACTCGCCGATGTCGTGCTCCCCGCGACCGCCGCCTGGGCGGAGACCGACGGCACGACGACCAACAGCGAGCGGCGGGTCCAGCGGGTGCGCAAGGCCGTGCGGCCGCCCGGTGAGGCGCGCGAGGACATCGACATCCTCTGCGACCTCGCCGAACGGCTCGGCCACGACTGGAAGTACGCGGACGCGCAGGCGGTGTGGGACGAGCTGAGGTCGGTGTCGCCGGACCACTGGGGCATGACGTACGACCGCCTGGAGTCCTTGCAGGGCATCCAGTGGCCCTGCCCTTCTCAGGAGCGGGTCGAACCGACGTACCTGCACGGCCGGTTGTGGGAAGCGGACCCGGAACGGCGTGGCGTGCTCGCGCCCTTCGGGCTCGTCGCGCACGACCCGCCGGTCGACCTCACCGACGACTCCTACCCGATCCGCCTGACGACGGGGCGGCGGCTCGACTCCTACAACACCGGTGTGCAGAGCGGGAGTTTCGCCTCGCCGCTGCGGCGGGGCGAGTACGTCGAGCTGTGTCCGGAGGACGCGGAGCGTTACGGGGTCGTGGTCGGCGAGGAGGTCCGCGTGTCCTCCCGGCGCGGCACGGTGACGGCACCGGTGTGGGTGGACCCCGGGCTCCGCCCCGGTCTGGCCTTCATGACCATGCACTTTCCCGACGAGGTCGACACCAACCAGCTCACGATCGAGGCCAATTGCCCGATCGCGGGCACGGCGGAGTTCAAGGCGTCGGCGATACGTATCGACAAGCTGGCCGTGCCGACGACGTGAGGTGAGGTGGGGTGACGTATGGATCTGCACTTCGGTGACAGCAAGCCGACGGACGAGGAGCGGGCGGCGGTCGACGCGGTGCTCGGGCCGCCGGAGTCCGCCTGGGAGGGTGCCGATGACCGCAGCGACGCGGATCTGCGGTGGGCCCGGGGAGGGCGTGCGGCGCGGGAGCGGCGGGATGAGCTGTTGCCGGGGTTGCACGCGCTGAACGATCGCGTGGGGTGGGTGAGTGAGGGGGGCCTCGACTATCTCTGCCGTCGTCTGACGGTGCCGCCCGCCGAGGCGTACGGGGTGGCCACCTTCTACTCCATGTTCTCGGTGCGGCCGCGGGCCGCGACGGTGGTGCGGGTGTGTACGGACCTTGCTTGTGGGGGTGGGGCGGAGTTGTGCGGGGAGGTTTCGTCGCGGCTTGGCCCCGGGTCCGGGGTGGCGGTGGAGGCCTCGCCCTGCCTGGGGTTGTGCGAGAGGGCTCCCGCCGGGTTGGTGGTGCGGGCCGGTGTGCCTGCGGCGCCTTCTTCCCCAACCCCGCCCCTTCCCGAAAACTCGCTGGCGCGAGGGCCTGAGCTCACCACCGATCGCCTTGACGGCTCGTCCTCAAACGCCGGACGGGCTGAGAGACCACGGCCGGGCGAGGGGGTCTCAGCCCGTCCGGTGTTTGAGGACGAACTCGGCGGAGCCGGTGATCTACGGCCACGGGTGGCGGCGGAGCCGGGGGATTCGGGTAGGGGTGGGAGCGGGGAGAAAACCTACGTCACCGCAACCCTCGCCCCCGCCACCCCCGACACCCTCACCAAAGCCGCCCTCGCCCCCGAGTCCGCCCCGCCAGAGCCCCCCGCGGCCCTGGCCGTCCCCCAGGCAGGCCGAGAAGGACTCCTGCTGCTCAGCAGAATCGGCACCGTGGACCCCACATCCCTGGACGACTACCGCGCCCACGGCGGCTACACCGCCCTGCGGCAGGCCTTCGCCATCGGCCCCGCCGAAGTCATCCGCGAAGTCACGGACTCCGGCCTCCTCGGCCGAGGAGGCGCCGCCTTCCCCACGGGAAAGAAGTGGCAGGCCACCGCGGCCCAGCCGGACCATCCCCACTACCTCGTCTGCAACGCGGACGAGTCCGAGCCCGGCACTTTCAAGGACCGCGTGATCATGGAGGGCGACCCGTACTCCCTCATCGAGTCGATGACCATCGCGGGGTACGCGACGGGCGCCCACCTCGGCTACCTCTATCTCCGCGGCGAGTACCCCCGCGCCCTCCAAAGGCTCCAGCACGCCATTACACAGGCCCGCGCCCGCGGCTTCCTCGGGGACGACGTCCTCGGGCAGGGGTACGCCTTCGACATCGAGATCAGGCGCGGCGCCGGCGCCTACATCTGCGGTGAGGAGACCGCCCTCTTCAACTCCATCGAGGGGTACAGGGGAGAGCCGCGGTCCAAGCCGCCCTTCCCCGTGGAGAAGGGACTCTTCGGCAAGCCCACCGCCGAGAACAACGTCGAGACCCTCGTCAACGTCCTCCCCATCCTCACCATGGGAGCCCAGGCCTACGCCGCCATCGGCACCGCCACATCCACCGGACCCAAGCTCTTCTGCGTCTCCGGCAGCGTCGAACGCCCCGGCATCTACGAGCTCCCCTTCGGCGCCACCCTCGCCGAACTCCTCACCCTCTCCGGGAAGCCGGACAACCTCCGCGCGGTCCTCCTGGGCGGCGCGGCCGGCGGCTTCGTACGGCCCGACGAGCTCGACATCCCGCTCACCTTCGAAGGGACGAGGGAGGCGGGCACCACCCTCGGCTCCGGCGTCGTGCTCGCCCTGGACGACACCGTGCCGCTCCCCCGCGTCCTGCTGCGCATCGCCGAGTTCTTCCGCGACGAGTCCTGCGGTCAGTGCGTGCCCTGCCGGGTCGGCACCGTCCGCCAGGAGGAAGCCCTGCACCGCATCGTCGAGCGGACGGGGGCCGATGCCGCCGGTGACATCGCTCTCCTGCGCGAGGTGGGGAGAACCATGCGGGACGCCTCCATATGCGGGCTCGGCCAGACCGCGTGGAACGCCGTGGAATCCGCCATCGACCGTCTGGGGGCGTACAAGTGACAGCCGTACCGCTGGGAATCCCGCGCCGTCTCGTCGAGTTCACGCTGGACGGGCAGGCCACCCGGGTGCCCGAAGGGTCCACCATCCTGGACGCCTGCCGGGCCGCGGGCAAGGACGTCCCGACCCTCTGCGAGGGCGACACCCTGACCCCGAAGAACGCCTGCCGGGTCTGTGTCGTCGAGGTGGAGGGCGCCCGTACGCTCGCCCCGGCCTGCTCACGCCGGGCCGATCCGGGCATGACCGTCCTGACCGACACCGAGCGCACCCGCCACAGCCGCAAGGTGGTGCTCGAACTCCTCGCCTCATCCGTCGACATGTCGACGACGCCGAAGGTCGCGGGCTGGCTCAAGGAGTACGAGGCCAAGCCCGACCGTTTCGGTCCGGACGCCGCGCGGCTCGACGAAGAGCCCAGGGTCGACAACGACCTGTACGTCCGGGACTACGACAAGTGCATCCTCTGCTACAAGTGTGTCGACGCCTGTGGTGATCAGTGGCAGAACACCTTCGCCATCTCCGTGGTGGGCCGCGGCTTCGACGCCAGGATCGCCGTCGAGCACGACGGTCCGCTGACCGACTCCGCGTGCGTGTACTGCGGGAACTGCATCGAGGTCTGCCCGACCGGCGCCCTCAGTTTCAAGTCCGAGTTCGACATGCGGGCCGCCGGGACCTGGGACGAGGAGCGGCAGACCGAGACGACGACGGTGTGCGCGTACTGCGGAGTCGGCTGCAATCTGACCCTGCACGTGCAGGACAATGACATCGTGAAGGTCACCTCGCCGCACGACAATCCGGTGACCCACGGCAACCTCTGCATCAAGGGCCGCTTCGGCTACCAGCACGTACAGAACCGGGACTGATCGACATGGGACGAGTCACGGAGCGCCGCCGCGTCATCCGCATCAGGGACGGGGCCGTCACCGAGCGGCCGGACACCCTGGTCGCGGAGGAACCTCTGGAGATCAGACTCAACGGGAAGCCGCTTGCCATCACCATGCGCACGCCGGGTGACGACTTCGCGCTCGCGGCGGGCTTCCTGGTGAGCGAGGGGGTGCTCGGCTCGGCGGACGAACTCCAGTCCATCGTCTACTGCGCCGGGGCCACGGCGGACGGCTCGAACACGTACAACGTGGTCGACGTGAAGACCGCCCCGGGGCTCCTCCTGCCCGACATCAACCTCGAACGCAACGTCTACACCACCTCGTCCTGCGGCCTGTGCGGCAAGGCGAGCCTGGACGCGGTCCGGACGACGGCTCGGTTCCCGATCGCCGACACTCCCCCGGTCCGGCTGGGGTCCGACCTGCTCGCGTGCCTCCCCGACCGGCTGCGTGCGGCGCAGCGCGTCTTCGACCGGACCGGTGGCCTGCACGCGGCGGCGCTCTTCTCGGAGGACGGCGCGCTCCTCGACATACGTGAGGACGTGGGCCGCCACAACGCGGTCGACAAGCTCGTCGGGCGCGCCCTCCAGGAGGGCGGGCTGCCCCTGTCCCGGGCGGTGCTCCTCGTCTCGGGGCGCGCCTCGTTCGAACTGGCACAGAAGGCGGTGATGGCGGGCATTCCGGTGCTCGCCGCCGTCTCCGCGCCGTCGTCACTCGCCGTCGATCTGGCCGCCGAGACGGGCCTGACGCTGGTCGGCTTCCTGCGCGGCTCCTCCATGAACGTGTACGCGGGCGAGCACCGGATCGCCGTGCGGGCCGCGGCCTCCCAGGGCTGACCGGCCACTCCCCGCTGCACGGCGGCGGGACCCCGACCGGCGGGGAGCGCCCCCTGCGCCGGCGGGGTCCCGGTACCGCTCCGTCAGCTGCCCTGAACGGGTTCCGGCCCCTGACCAGGCCGCGTCCATTCGTGCCACGCACGCTTCTTGTGGGGTGTCGAGCCATCCAAGTAGCGTCTCAGGCGCGAACGTTGGACGTGGGATGTCAGGATGTCCAGTCACCTTGAAGGGTGGGCCGCGCCATGCCATCAGCTCTCCATGTACGCCTCAGATCCCTGCGCACCGCCACGGCCGCCTTGACCGTCGTCGCCGTCGGGGCCCTGCTTCCCGGGCCCGCCGCGCAGGCGGCGCCGGACGTCCGCACTGCGGGGTTCGAGCAGCAGGTGCTTTTCAAGGCCTCGCAGGATGCCGGGTATGCCTGCTATCGCATTCCCGCCGTGGTGAAGACGGTCAAGGGCACCCTCCTCGCCTTCGCCGAGGGGCGTGTGAACGACTGCGGTGACGCGGGCGACATAGACATCGTCGTCAAACGGTCGCACGACGGCGGCCGCACCTGGAGCCCGCTGCAGGTGGTGAACGAGGGCGCCGGTGACACGCACGGCAACCCCGCGCCGATCGTGGACCGCAGGACCGGCCGCATCCTCCTGGCGGAGACCTACAACACCGGCCGCACGGACAGCGGGAACTGCACCGTCCCCTGCGACCGCACCCCGCACCTCCAGTACAGCGACGACGACGGCCGCACCTGGTCGGCGCCGCGTGACCTGAGCGACCAGATCCTGCCGAAGGACTGGAACTCCTGGTACGCGACCGGGCCCGTGCACGGCCTCCAGCTGACCCGCGGCCGGCACGCCGGGAGGCTCGTCTTCACCGCCAACACCGAGACGTGGGACGGCAGGCGGGTCACCGCGAACCACGCGTCCCTGATCGTCAGCGACGACGGCGGCGACAACTGGAGGATCGGCGCCAAGGCCTCGTACCCGATAGCGCAGGACGGCATGTTCCGGCAGAAGCCGTCCGAGATGACCATCACGGAGCGCCCGGACGGCGCGGTCTACGTCAGCGGGCGCGAGCAGGACGGCACCGACCTCGGGCATCGCACGCACACGATCAGCCGTGACGGGGGTGATTCCTATGCCGCGCCGTTCCAGGCCATTCCCGACCTCTACACACCCCAAGTACAGGGCTCCACGCTCCAGTTCGGCAAGCGGATGCTGCTCGCCTGCCCCGGCGACCCGGACCGCCGCCGCACGATGCAGATCCGCTCCTCGTACGACGGCGGCCGCACCTGGGACAGCGTGGACCGTGGCACGACGGTCACCACGGACTGGTCCGGTTACTCGGACATGGTGCGGGCCGACGACGAGCACGTGGGCCTGATGTACGAGGGCGGGGCGGTCGACGCCCGTGACGAGATCCGCTTCGCGCGCTTCACCGAGGACTGGCTGCAGCCGCGCCGGGGCCCTGACCCGAGGACCAACGACCGCGCGCCGCACGCGAAGCCCGCGGCCGTGCTGGGCGGGGCGTCCACCTCCGAGGGACGGTTCGGCAAGGCCCTCTCCTTCGACGGCTCGAATGATGCCGTACGGCTGCCCTACCGCAGCCAACTCCCGCTAGGGACGAAGGACTTCACTGCCTCCCTGTGGTTCCGGTACTCCGCGACCAGTGGTGAGCAGCCGCTGCTCTGGATGGGCGGCATCGGCACCAACCAGCCTCAGGTGTGGCTGCGCGGCGAACCCGCCAGCAACCGCGTCACGGGTCTGATCACCACGCGTGAGGGCTCCTCTCCCCCCAGGTCCGCCTCCGTGCGCACCACCGGTGCCTACAACGACGGCCAGTGGCATCACATCGCGCTGCGGCGCGGCGGCGGGGAGCTGACGCTGTCCGTCGACGGTACGCGGGTTACCACGGCGGACGTTCCCGGCACGGTCACCCGCACCTCCGGGTTCGGCTTCCATGTCGGTCAACGGGTCGACAGCCGAGCCCACTTCACCGGCTCCATCGATGAAGTGCGGGTCTACGACCGCGCTTTGAGCGACGACCAGCTGACCGCACTCGGCAGGAGCGGGGCGGCCAAGGCCCCTGTGACGCGGGACACCGTCGCATGGCTCCCCATGGACCACGTCCACGGGAGCAACTAACGTCCCGCACGTGTCCGCCGACCAAGGTCGACGCCGAGGCTGGAGCGCGCGCAGGACCTGGATCGTCCTGCTGCTCGCCCTGACCTGCGCGGCCGTGCTGCTCACCGCCCTCCCGGAAGACGACCGGGAGGGCGGCGACGCATGTCAGGCGCGCACCGTCTCATCCTGGACCGCCGACGACGAGGTCACCGGAGCGTTCGCCCGCTACGGCGACGACACCGAGCGGGCGGACGACTGGACCGGCGGCGACGGCACGCATTCGGTGCGCCTGCCGGACGGACGTCTCCTTTGGCTGTTCTCCGACACCTTCCTCGGCCAGGTGCACGCCCCGCCCAACCCGGTGGGCCAGCCGCACACCTGGCGCGACGCGACCGCTCCCATGGTGCGCAACTCGGCGGTGGTCATGTCGCGTTCGGGCACCCTGGAGCGCACCCTGCCCACCCCGCTCTTCCCCGACCCCGCGCCGCAGCAGTGGCGCTGGCCGGTCGCCGCGAAGGTGGAGCCCCGCTCCCCCGGCTCGTCCGAGAAGGTCGTGCGCGTCCTGCTGTGGACCCGCTCCACCGGCACGGGCCCGTGGATCTACGGAGTGCCGCACGCCACCGAGGTCGCCACGCTCTCGCTGCCCGACCTGCGCGTCGAGGGCATCGTCAAGGTCTCCGACCAGAGCGCCGTGCGAGACCTGGACCAGCGGGTCCTGTACGGCACGACGACGGTGGACGACGGCGACTGGACGTACGTCTTCGGCGGCAACGACGGCAAGGCGGTATCCCGCCCCGCCTCGCACGCGTATGTGGCGCGCGTGCCCAAGGGCAGGCTGGCGGAGCCCGGCGCGTGGCGGTACTGGGACGGCGAGGACTGGACGGAGACGGGGAAACCGGAAGCCGTGCTCGGCGACGGGAAACGCAAGGGCGTGGGCAGCGCGTTCACCGTGGTGCGCATGAAGGGGACGTACGTCCTGTTCACGATGGCCGCGGGAGCCGAGGGCCTGACGACCGTGACGTCGTACTGGTCGTGCTCGCCCACCGGCCCCTGGCACGGGCCCGCGAAGGGCTTCGCGCCGCCTCTTCCGAAGGACGGTTCGGCCGAGCAGGACATGGCCGCGTACAACCCCCAGGCGCATCCCGCGCTCAGCGAGAACGGGCGGCTGCTGCTCAGTTACGACGTCAACTGGCTGGACGCGGCGCCCGCGAGCGCGGCGGCCAACGTCAGCCGGAACGTGTCCCTGTACCGACCGCGGTTCGTGTCGCTTCGGATCGCGACGGCTCGGTGACGAAGTCCTCGGCGTTCTCCGGGTCCCGCGAACGGCGCTTGGCGATCACCGCGCAGACCATCAGCTGCATCTGGTGGAAGAGCATCAGCGGCAGTACGGCGAGCGAGGCGTGGGCACCGAACAGGACACTCGCCATGGGCAGTCCGGCCGCGAGGGACTTCTTCGACCCGGCGAACTGGATGGCGATACGGTCCCCGCGGCCGAAGCCCATCTTCTTGGCGCCGTACCAGGTGAGGGTGAGCATCACGGCGAGCAGCACCGCCTCCACGCCGAGCAGCGCGCCGAGCCGCAGTGGCGTCACCTGGTGCCAGATGCCCTGCACCATGCCCTCGCTGAACGCGGTGTAGACGACGAGCAGGATCGAGCCGCGGTCGACGAGGCTCAGCACCTTCTTGTTCCGGGCGATGAAAGCGCCGACCCACCGGCGCAGGAACTGCCCCGCGAGGAACGGCACCAGGAGCTGGAGCACGATCTTCAGGACGGAGTCCGCGGAGAAACCGCCCCCGCTGTTGCCGAGCAGGGCCGCCGCGAGCAGCGGCGTGAGGACGATGCCGGCGAGCGAGGAGAAGGAGCCCGCGCAGATCGCCGCGGGGACGTTGCCGCGTGCCATGGAGGTGAAGGCGATCGACGACTGGATCGTGGACGGCACGAGCGTCAGGAAGAGGAACCCGCTGTAGAGGGCGGGCGTCAGGACGTACGGAACGAGCCCCTTGGCCGCGAGTCCGAGCAGTGGGAAGAGCAGGAACGTACAGGCGAGGACGGTGACATGAAGCCGCCAGTGCTTGAGCCCGTCCAGGGCCTCACGGGTGGAGAGCCGTGCCCCGTAGAGGAAGAACAGGAGCGCGACGGCCCCGGTCGACGCCCCGCCCGCGATGTCGGCTCCGGTGCCGCGCGCGGGCAGCAGCGCGGCGATGCCCACCGTGCCGAGCAACGCCAGGATGTAGGGGTCGATCGGCATCCAGGTGGGCCAGCTCGGGCGTTTCACTTCGCTCCAACGGTTCGGTGCATGTCGTGCCCTCTCGATGATCCTCCCGTTCACCGCGATCGGGAATCCCGGATACCGCTCTGACTGTCATCACGTTCCGCGATAAGCTCGTGACCATGTACGACCCCGCCCAGCTCCGTACGTTTCTCGCCGTGGCCCAGACGTTGAGCTTCACGCAGGCCGCGCGGCGGCTCGGGCTCCGCCAGTCCACGGTGAGCCAGCACGTGCGCCGCCTGGAGGACGCCACCGGACGCCAGCTCTTCGCGCGGGACACGCACTCCGTGGAGCTGACCGAGGACGGCGAGGCGATGCTCGGCTTCGCGCGGCGGATCCTGGAGGTGCACGAGCAGGCGACGGCGTTCTTCACCGGGACGCGGCTCGGCGGGCGGCTGCGGTTCGGGGCGTCGGAGGACTTCGTCCTGACCCGGCTCACCGACATCCTGGAGTCGTTCCGGCACGACCACCCCGACGTGGATCTGGAGCTGACGGTCGAGCTGTCCGGCACGCTGCACGAGAAGCTGGACTCGGGCAAGCTCGATCTGGTCCTGGCCAAGCGGCGTCCGGAGGACCCACGCGGCGAGCTGGTCTGGCATGACGAGCTGGTCTGGATCGGCGCGCAGCGGCTGCGCCTCGACCCCGAGAAGCCGGTGCCGCTCATCGTGTTCCCGCCACCCGGCATCTCCCGCGCGCTGGCCCTCGAGGCCCTGGAGCGGCGGGGCCGTGCCTGGCGGATCGCCTGCACGAGCGGCAGCCTGAACGGCCTCGTGGCCGCCGCCCGGGCGGGACTCGGCGTGATGGCGCACTCCCATGGCCTGATCCCGCCGGGCCTGGTCCGCGTCCCGGAGCGGGCGGGCCTTCCGGAGCTCGGCGCGGTCGACTTCGTCCTCCTGCACGGGGAGCGGCGGGCCTCGGCGCAGGGCGCGGCGGACGCGCTCGCGGCCTCGATCCTCGCGGGCGGCGACCGGCTGCACCGGCGGCGTCAGCGGGGGTAGGCGGTCCTCCGCGAGAGTCCCTGCGGCGGAGCCACAGCCGTAACCGCTGCGTACAGATTCGGTGGAGATTACGCCACCGAAACTTACTCAACCGTAAGTAATCTGTCCCGCCTCTCCCCCTTGTGGCCGGATTTCACCGGCTGACCAGCGTCGATGGTACGTACCGACGGGTCGGTCACCCCTCTCCCGCCGGGCCGCGCGGTGGGGTACCGTCACCGGCGCTGTGCGGAGCGCCACAAGGAGCATCATTGCGCGAGTTCACGAACCCTCCGTTGGCGTCGGCGCCGCTGGTGGGCGGCCTTGCCGACGTCGTGTTCGACCATGCCCTTGGGGATCCGCTCCACGTCGCCTTCGGCCGCAAGACCGACGGCGAGTGGCGTGACGTCACGTCGGCGGAATTCCGCGACCAGGTGATGGCGCTGGCGAAGGGGCTGCTCGCCCAGGGCGTGCGCTTCGGTGACCGTGTCGCCATCATGTGCCGCACCCGCTACGAGTGGACGCTCTTCGACTACGCGCTCTGGACGGTCGGCGCCCAGGTGGTGCCGGTCTACCCCACGTCCTCCGCCGAGCAGGTCTTCTGGATGCTGCACGACGCGCAGGTGTCGGCCGCCATGGTCGAGCACGAGGACCACGCGATGACGATCGGCTCGGTGATCGACCGGCTGCCGCAGCTGCGCAGGCTGTGGCAGCTGGACGCCGACGCCGTGGAGGAGCTGTACCGGGCGGGCCAGGACGTCGACGACGAGGTGGTCAACCGCCACCGCCGCGCCGTCACGCCCGACTCGATCGCCACGATCATCTACACCTCGGGCACCACGGGCCGCCCCAAGGGGTGCCTGATCTCGCACGCGAACTTCATGTTCGAGGCGGACACGGTCATCCAGCGCTGGGAGCCGGTCTTCCACTCCCGGCGCGGCGACGAGGCGACCACGCTGCTCTTCCTGCCGCTCGCGCACGTCTTCGGGCGCATGGTGCAGGTCGCGGCGGTCCGTGGCGGGGTCAAGCTGGGCCATCAGCCGAGCCTGAACGCGGCGGCGCTCATCCCGGACCTGGCCGCGTTCCGCCCGTCCTTCATCCTGGCCGTGCCGTACATCTTCGAGAAGGTCTTCAACGCGGCGCGGCGCAAGGCCGAGAAGGACGGCAAGACCGGCCCCTTCGACAAGGCCGTGGAGTGCGCCGTGCGGTACGCGGACGCGATGGAGGCCAAGGCCTTCGGCACCGGCCCCGGGCCCTCGGCGGCCCTGCGCATGCAGCACTCGCTCTTCGAGAAGCTCGTCTACGCCAAGGTGCGCGACGCGATGGGCGGTCGCGTCCGGCACGCGATGTCGGGTGGCTCCGGGATGGACCGGCGCCTCGGCCTGTTCTTCTCCGGCGCGGGCGTCGAGATCTACGAGGGGTACGGCCTCACGGAGTCGACGGCCGCCGCGACCGCCAACCCGCCCGAGCGCACCCGCTACGGCACGGTCGGCCAGGCCATCCCCGGCACCACCGTGTACATCGCGGAGGACGGCGAGGTGTGGCTGAACGGCGGCAACGTCTTCCAGGGCTACCTCAACGACCCCAAGGCCACCGACGCGACCCTGCATGAGGGCTGGCTCGCCACCGGCGACCTGGGCGCGCTCGACGAGGACGGCTACCTCACGATCACCGGGCGCAAGAAGGAGATCCTGGTGACCTCCGGCGGCAAGAGCGTCTCGCCGGGGCAGCTGGAGGAGCGGGTGCGCGACCATCCGCTGGTCGCGCAGTGCATCGTGGTGGGCAACGACCGCCCCTACATCGCGGCGCTCGTCACGCTGGACGGGGAGGCCGTCGAGCACTGGCTGAACATGCGCCGCAAGCCGCCGATGTCCCCGACGGACCTGGTGCGGGACCCGGATCTGGAGACCGAGGTGCGTCGGGCTGTGGTGGCCGCCAACACCCTTGTCTCACAGGCCGAGTCGATCCGTACGTTCCGGATACTGGCGCATCAGTTCTCCGAGGAGCACGGGTTGCTCACTCCCTCGCTGAAGCTCAAGCGCAAGGCGATCGAGACGGCTTACTCGGCTGAGGTCGAGGCCCTGTACCGGGCCTGAGGGTGCCGGGGCGGAGTTTCTGACGGTTCATCAATTACTGCCGTGCCAGTTATTGACGGTTCATCAGGTCCCGCACAGAATCAGCCCCACTTCGACTTCAGGGGGCTGACCCGTGTCGCGATCGATCCGCACCATCACCGCCGCCGTGGCCGCGCTGTTGCTCGCCACCGCCTGCAACTCCGCCTCCAACAGCAGTGATTCGAGCGGCGGAGACAAGGCAGGCGGTTCCGTACGTGGCGTGAGCGCCGACTCCATCAAGGTCGGCGGCATCGTCTCCATGACGACCGCGAGCGGTTACAGCAAGAAGGACACCGACCTCGGCGCGAAGGCCCGCTTCGACCGCGCGAACGCCGAAGGCGGCGTACACGGGCGGAAGATCGACTACCTGGGCGCGGAGGACGACGGCCAGGACCCCGGCAAGAATCTCGCGGCGGCGCGCAAACTCGTCCAGCAGGACAAGGTGTTCGCGATCTCGCCGATGAGCTCGGTCACCTTCTCCGGCGCCGACTTCCTCCAGAAGCAGAAGGTGCCGACGTTCGGCTGGGGCACCATCCCGCCCTTCTGCGGACCGAGTTACATGTACGGCTTCGGCGGCTGCATGGTCCCGATGCCGGGCGGCACCATCACCCAGAGCTGGCCCGAGGGCCTGAAGAAGGTCACGGACGGCTCGAAGGGCAAGTCCGTGGCCATCCTCGCCAACGACAACGACGCGGGCACCTTCGCCATCCGCACCTACAAGCAGAGCTTCGCTGCCGCCGGTTACCAGGTCACGTACGCCAAGTCGACCGTGCCCGCGACCTCCGTGCCGAGCGACTGGTCGGCGTACACCAAGGAGATCCTGCGCTCCGACGGCGGCAAGGCGCCGGACGTCGTTGTCTCCGTGATGCAGACCCCGTACAACATCGGCCTGTTCACGGCCGTCAAGCGCTCCGGGTTCAAGGGCGTGATCACGGACCCGACCGACTACGACCCCGGTCTGCTCGCCAAGAGCGCGACGAGGAAGGCGCTCGACGGCGTGCACATCCTGCTGTCCTTCCAGCCCTTCGAGCAGAAGACGGCGGCGATGAAGCAGTTCAAGGCGGACATCAGGAAGACGGCGGGCGAGGATGTCCCGCTCAACATGCACATGATGACCGGCTATATGTCGGCGGACCTCTTCCTCTCGATCGCCGAGAAGGCGGGCAAGGACCTGACCGTAAACGCCTTCCAGGCGGCGGCGAACGGCTTCTCGGACAAGGACACGATGGTCGGCGACCGCAGTCTGCCCAAGGGACAGAAGGAGTCGTTCGGCTGCGGCGCCCTCGTGCAGCTGAAGGACGGCACGTACTCGGTGTCGTCGCCCTTCAGGTGCTACGAACCCATCCCCTTCAAGTAGAAGGGCGGGCCACTCGTGTCCGACCTGCTGGGATTCGTGCTGAGCGGTCTCGTCTCCGGCGCCCTGTACGCGCTGCTCGCGACGGGTCTCGTCCTGTCCTACTCCGCATCCGGCCTCTTCAACTTCGCGCACGGCGCGACCGCCTATCTCTGCGCGCTCGCCTTCTACGAACTCCACTCCGGCTTCGGCTGGCCCGCCGTACCGACGGCGTTGCTGCTCGTCCTCGTCGTGGCGCCGGCGCTCGGCTGGGGTCTCGACCGGCTGATGTTCCGCAAGCTGGCGAGGGTGGGCGAGACCGCGCAGATCGTGGCGACGATCGGACTGCTCGTCGCGCTGCCCGCGCTCGGCCTGTGGGTGGTGGAGCTTCTGGAGGACGCGGGGGCGTCCGTCAAGCCGGCCGAGAACCAGTTCGGACTTCCGGGCGTCGGGCCGAGCCCCGCCGAGAACTGGCAGCTCATGGACGGGGTCGGCATCGACTCCGACCAGCTGATCACCTGGGTCGCGACGGCCGTGGTCGCGATCGGCCTGTGGATCCTGATGCGGCACACACCGCTCGGGCTCCGGCTGCGGGCCGCCGTGGACAACCGCTCGCTCGTCGAGCTGCGGGGCATGAGCGCGGACCGGCTCTCGACGGTGGCGTGGATGCTGTCGTCGGGGCTCGCGGGGCTCGCGGGCGTCCTCGCCACGCCCCTCCTCGGGCTTTCCTCGCACGACTTCACCCTGTTCCTGTTCGTGTCGGCCACGGCCGCGGTGCTCGGGCGCTTCATGTCGATCCCGCTGGCGTTCGCGGGCGGGCTCGGCCTGGGCGTCCTGCAGAACCTGGTCGCCGGGTACGCGGATTTCGCGGAGAAGATCACCGGCTTCCGTACGGCGGTCCCCTTCCTGATCCTCTTCGCCGGGCTGCTCCTGATGACGCGGCGGCAGCGGACGGCGGGCACGGCGGCGGTGGACGCGCCGCCGGTCGACTATCTGGCGGGAAAGTCGTGGATGCGGCGCTGGGGGCCGTGGACCGTCGGCGGCGTGCTGCTCGCCCTGTCCTTCTACACGGTCACCACGCCCTTCTGGAGCGGCATCCTCGCGCAGGGCCTTGCGATCTCCCTGGTCTTCATCTCCTTCACCGTGGTGACGGGCCTCGGCGCGATGGTGTCCCTGGCGCAGGCGACGTTCGTGACGGGCGCGGCGCTCGTGGCGGGCCTGTTGATGAGCCAAGGGTGGCCGTTCATCGCCGCGGCGCTGGTGGGGACGTGCGGGGCGGCGGTGCTCGGCGCCCTGGTCGCCCTGCCCGCGCTGCGGCTCGGCGGCCGGTCACTGGCGCTCGCCACGCTCGCCCTGGCCTTCCTCGCCGACCAAGTCCTCTTCCAGATGGGGTGGTTGAGGAACGGCGACACCGGGTGGGAGATCCCGCGCGCCGTCTTCGGCCCCGTCGACCTGAGTGACGACCGCGCGATGGGCGTGGCGATGGTCGTCCTCGTGGCGGCGGCCGTGGCCGCGCTGAGTGCGCTGCGGGGGTCAGCGACGGGGCGGGCGATGCTGGCGGTGCGCTCCGCTCCGGCCGCCGCGATGGCCTCCGGGGTCTCGGTGGTGCGCACGAAGCTGCTCCTTTTCACGTTGTCGGCGGGGCTCGCGGGCTTCGGCGGCGTGATGTACGCGTCGTTCAACACCCGGATCACGGCGACGGACTTCACCGCCATGACGGGGCTCGTGTGGCTCGCGGTGGTGGTGGCCGCGGGCGTGCGCAGGCCGCAGTTCGCGGTCGTGGCGGGGCTCGTCTTCGCGATCGTGCCGCATCTGATCGCCGACTACGTGACGGAGTCGGTGCAGCTGCCGGTGATCCTGTTCGGTCTGGCCGGGTTGGCGTTGGCCAATGATCCGGATGGGTACTGCGCGGCGGTGTCGGTGCGGAGGCATCGCAGGCGCGTGCGGGTGTCGGGAGCTGAGGTTGCCTCCGGCGGTGAACTTCCCCAAGCCCGCCCCTTCCCGAAACCTGGGGCTCTGCCCCCGGACCCCCGCATCGGCCTTCGGCCTCGTCCTCAAACGCCGGACGGGCTGAAAATTCCAGCCCCTCCGGCGTTTGAGGAGCGGGGTCCGGGGCGGAGCCCCAGTTCGGGAAGGGGCGGGAGCGGGGAGGAAGAAGCCCTCGCCCTCCACGACGTCCACGCCGGATACGACGGCGCCCCCGTCCTCCACGGCGTGGACCTCACCGTCCACCCGGGTGAGATCCTGGCCCTGCTCGGCCCCAACGGCGCCGGCAAGTCGACGACGTGCCGAGTCGCGGCAGGGCTGATCGCGCCCACCGGGGGGCGGATCCACGTCGCCGGGGCGGACGCCACCGGCAGCGGGCCCGTCCGCCGCTCCCGGGCGGGAGTCCTCCTCGCCCCCGAGGGCCGCGGCATCTTCCCCTCCCTCACCATCGAGGAGAACCTCGCCCTGCACCTCCGGGAGGCGCCCGCCCGCGACGCCGTGTACGACCGCTTCCCCGGCCTCGCCGCACGGCGGAAGGTCACCGCCGGCGCTCTCTCCGGAGGAGAGCAGCAGATGCTCGCCCTCGCACCTCTCCTCCAGCGCCCGCCCGAGGTCCTGATCGCTGACGAGCCGTCCCTCGGCCTCGCCCCCCGCGTGGTCGACGAGGTCTTCCGGCTGCTCGCCGAACTCCGCGACGCCGGGACGGGGTTGCTCCTGGTGGAGGAGAAGGCGGCGGAGATCCTCGGTATCGCCGACACCGTCGCCTACCTCGCGCAGGGCCGGGTCTCCTGGTGCGGCCCGCGTTCCGAGGTCCGGGCCGACCAGCTGACCCAGGCCTATCTGGGCATCGCCGCGCGGGGCAGCACCGAGGGAGTGGGCCGGCCATGAGCGAGAACGTCATCGAAGCGTCCGGCATCGGCGTCCGCTTCGGCGGAATCCACGCACTCGACGGCGTGGACCTGAGCCTGCGCCCCGGCGAGGTCTGCGGCCTCATCGGCCCCAACGGAGCAGGAAAGACCACCCTGTTCGACGTCGTCTCCGGCATCCGCCGCCCCGACCGGGGGCGCGTCCTGCTCGACGGCGCCGACGTCACCCGCCGCTCGCCCGTCTGGCGCGCCCGCCACGGCATGCGCCGCACCTTCCAGCGCCAGCAGCTCTTCGGGCAGCTCACGGTCGCCGACAATCTGCTCGTCGCGCAGGAGTGGCGCGGCGGCGGTGGCGGGTTCGGCGCGGACCTCCTCGCGGCGCCCACCCGGCGTACGTACGAGAAGGACCGACGCGCTCGGGCCTCAACCGTGCTGCGTGAGTGCGGACTTGAGCACCTGGCCCAGGCTTACGCGGGCGCTCTCCCGGTCGGCCGGGCCCGCATGGTGGAACTGGCACGCGCGGTGGCGGACCCGCCCAGGGTGCTCCTCCTGGACGAACCCGCCTCCGGGATGACGGCCGACGAGCGAGGCCAGCTGTCGGCCGTCATCCGGCACCTCGCGGACGAGGAGGACTGCGCCGTGCTCCTCGTGGAGCACAACGTCGCGTTCGTGATGGAACTCTGCGCCCGCGTCGTGGTCCTCGACCTCGGCACCGTCCTGGCCGAGGGCACGGCGGCCGAGGTACGCGCGGACCCGAGGGTGCGGGACGCGTATCTCGGCACGACGGCGGCTTAGCCACCGCACATCCGAGCATTTACCGGTCGTTCACATAAGTATTCCGAGTTCAAAGATGTGCAATAGAGTCGTGCACATGGGAGTGGTCAAGGAATGCGGCACCGCACGTGTTCGTTGACCATGGGAGTACCACCCGACGACTTAAGGATCGAAAGCTCGTGAGCAAGGTCCCCCCGATCATCCTGAACAACGGCGTCGAGATGCCGCAGCTCGGTTTCGGCGTCTGGCAGGTCCCGGACGACGAGGCCCGGTCGGCCGTCGCGACGGCGCTGGAGGCCGGGTACCGCAGCATCGACACCGCTGCCGTCTACGGCAACGAAGAGGGCACCGGCAAGGCCATCGCCTCCTCCGGCATCGCCCGCGAGGAGCTCTTCGTCACGACGAAGCTCTGGAACACCGACCAGGGATACGACTCGACGCTGCGCGCCTTCGACGCGTCCCTGGACAAGCTCGGCCTCGATTACGTGGACCTGTACCTGATCCATTGGCCGCTGCCCTCCAAGGGCCTCGCCGTGGACACGTACAAGGCCTTCGAGAAGATCCAGGCCGACGGCCGCGCGAAGTCCATCGGTGTCTCGAACTTCCTGCCCGAGCACCTGGAGCAGCTGCTCGCCGAGACGTCGGTCATCCCGGCGGTCAACCAGATCGAGCTCCACCCGCACCTCCAGCAGCGCGCCTCCCGCGAGTTCCACGCGGAACAGGGCATCGCCACGGAGGCCTGGTCCCCGCTCGGCCAGGGCAAGGGCCTCCTCGAGGTCCCGGCGATCATCGCAATCGCCCAGAAGCACGGCCGCACGCCGGCCCAGGTCGTCCTGCGCTGGCACATCCAGCTCGGCAACGTGGTGATCCCCAAGTCCGTGACCCCGTCCCGGATCAAGGAGAACATCGACGTCTTCGGCTTCGAACTCGACCCCGAGGACATGGCGGCGATCAGCGCCCTGAACGAGGACCGACGCCTGGGCCCGGACCCGGCTTCGTTCGACGTGTCCTGAGTCGGTCGCCCCAAGCCACTGAACGAGACGAAGGGCGCCTTCACCGGCTCGGGCCGGTGGGGGCGCCCTTCAGTCCGTGCAGGTCTCCCGATGGCCGAGGCCGGGCAGGTACGTCCGCCACTGCTCCCGCGTGAGGCCGCCGCGGGCCCTGTCGCACACGGCCTGCGCCGCCCGCTCGGGATCGATGGCCAGGGAACGGGTGGGAACGCGCGGTGTGGCCACGCGCAGTTGGGAGCCCGCGAAGCCGAGGGCCAGGACGGGGCCGTCGGTCCCGGGGTACTCGGTGCCTTGCAGACGTGGCGTGCCGGTCTCCCAGACGCGTACGGTGCCGTCCTCCCCGCCCGCCGCGACGTAGCGGCCGTCCTCGGAGAAGGACAGGACGGAGCCGAGTGGCTCGCTCGCACTGCCCCTGTCGTACGAACCCGGCGAGAGCACTCCGAGGACGCGGGTGCCTCGCGCATCCCACAAGGTGAGCCTGCCGTTGGTGTCGGACACCGCGAGATGGCGGCCGTCGGGGCTGTAGACAGCGGCGGCAAGCATGTCCTCGCCGCGCAGCGCACTGACCGACCGGCCCGTCTCGAGGTCGGTCAGCACACCGTCCCAGGTGAGCAGCGAGAGGCCGTCGGGAGCCAGGGTGCCGGAATGACCGGCGGTCCGGCGGCGCAGCGCCTTGGTGCGGGTCGTGCCCTCCACCTTCCAGACCTCGACGTGCCAGTTGTCGTTGTCCTGCACCTCCAGGGGCGCGCCCCCGGTCACCACGTCCGCCCCCTCGGCCGGGACGACAAGGCTCTCGACCCACGACGGCACTCGAGTGCGGGACGCCCCCTTGCCGCGTCCGACGTCCCACTGCCGCACGGTGGTGCCGTGCCGGCCCGCGACCCCGTACGCGAATCTGCGGCCGTCCGGTGAGAACGCCCACGCCGGTGCTCCGCAGTCTTGGCATCCCTGGCCCGGCAGCGCCCGGGACACCGTGCCGTCGCGCGCGTCACGCAGCCTGAACTCGGCTCCGTCGCCGCCGGTTTCGACGGACGCCAGGGTCCGCCCGTCAGGGCTGAAGCGCGCCGCGGCGAGGGGCTGCTTCAGGCGGTGCGTCGAGAGAGCCTTGCCGACCTCGATGGTTCTGACGACCTCCGCATTGGCCATGTAGCGGATCACGCCTGCCTCCGCGTCCCACCGCACGTCGGTGGCCCCGCGGTCGGGGACGGGGTGGCGCAGCAGTGGAGTGCCGGGCGCCTCGGTCCGCCACAGTGTGATGTCCCCGTCCCCGAGGGCAGCCACCGTGTCACCGTCCGCACTGAAGGACAGGTTGTCTTCGTCGAGACCCGGCACCTTGATCTTCGGACGTTCCCGTCCGGTTCGCGGCTCCCAGGTCCGGAGCCCGCCCTTCCCGTCGAACGCCAGCGCGCGGCTGTCGGGCGTGAACATCAGCCCCGGAGCGCCGCAGGCCTGTTCGTCCACCTCACGCGGCCACGTCCGTCGCATCTCCCGTCCCTTCACCGTGTCCCTGAGGGAGAGGCGGCCGTCCTTGGCGGAACAGGTCGCGAGCAGCCGGTCGTCGGGGCTGAGCGCCGGGGCCGGGCTGTCGGTCGCTCGGCCGGAGATCTCGTCGAGCAGCTCGTGGCGCCGGACGTCCCACACCTGAACCGTGGCTCCACCCCGGGTCCCCGAGCGGAGGACGAAGGTCCGCCCACTGGGCCCGAACTCCCCTTCCGTGTCGCGCCATTCACCTGGCCCGAAGGGTCGGCCGAGTGCTCGCTTCCGTTGCATGTCCCACACCTGAACGCCGTCTTCGCCGTGCTGCGCGATCAGCCTCCCCTCGGCGCTGACGTCCATGCTTCTTTCGTAGCTGCCCGGCCTGGTGTGCGCGTCGATGCGGCGCCGGTCGCGCATGTCCCAGCGCACCACACGGTCACGGGCCATCGACGTCAGCGTGCGGCCGTCCGCGCTCAGAAAGCGGGGGGCGCCCGGCGCGGTGCCGTCGTCGAGGCCGGAGAACGCGTCCCGCTCCCGCCACGCGGCGGCGCCGCGCACCGCCTCCCTGGTCTCGGGCAGGTCCGCCACGCGCCAGGCCGCCACGCTCAGCCGCATCGCGGTCGCCGGGTCCGACGCACGCAGCGTCCGCGCGACGCCGACGATCCGGCGAGCCTCCGCCTCCGCCCGGCGCCGCTCCCCGTCACGGTTCTGCTGCCAGGCGGCCACTCCCGCGACGACCGCGAGGCACAGGAGCACGACGAGGCCGGACAGCAGCGAACGTGTGCGGCGAGCCGCGCGCGCCTTCGCGCGCACCCCTTCGTCGTGCGCCGCGACGCTCGCTTCCAGGAACTGCCGCTCAAGACGGGTCAGTTCGGCCGTGTCCGGGTCTTCGCCGAAGGTCTCGCGCGCCGCGGTGAGCCGCGTCCCTCGGTACACCGCTCCCTGATCGCTCCCCAACTCGCGCCATATGACGGCCGCTTCGGTCAGTGCGCGATGCAGCCGCAGCCGTTCCCGGTCCCCCTCGATCCAGCCGCGCAGTCTGGGCCAGGCGCTGAGCAGGGCCTCGTGCGCGAGGTCGACCGTCGTGCCGTCGACGGTGAGCAGGCGGGCCCCGATCAGGGCCTCCAGTACGTCGTCGCAGCCGGCCGGGAGTTCGGCGCGGTCGACGGGGCGGCGGGTGTCCTGCGTGCCGTCCCCCGGCGCGACCATCCGCAGAAGGAGTGTGCGGGCCGTCATGGCCTCCGGCTCGGTGAAGCGTGCGAACGCTTCCTCCGCCGTGTGCGCGATCGCGCCGCGTACCCCGCCGATCGCCTCGTACGCCGCCTCCGTCAGCGTCTTGCCTGTGCGGCGCCGCCACACCTCGCGCAAGGCGTGCGCCATGAGGGGCAGGCCGCCCGGCTCGTCCGCCACGTCGGCGACGATCCTGGCCGTCAACGCCCGCTCGACGATGAGGCCTTCGGCCGCCGCGGGCCTGACGATGGCCTCGCGCAGACGGCTCGGCGACATGGGCCCGACGAGGAGACCGGCCTCGGACAGTGCTTCGGCGAGGGGGCCGTGTTCGGCGCACCGGCCGTAGAAGTCGGCCCGTACGGCGACGATCACGCGCAGGCGGCTCTCGGGGGCGCGGGCCACCAGCAACCGGGCCAGGAATTGATCCCGTTCGGCCGGATCGTGACAGAGCGAGAAGACCTCCTCGAACTGGTCGACCACGAGGAGCGTGTCGCCCTCGCCGTCGGAGGGCGTGAGGAGACCCTGATGCGTGCGGGCCGGCCGGTCGCCCGGAGTGAGGATGCGGATCGCCGCGGGGCGCCGGGCGTCGACGGTCTCTCGCAATGCCGGGATGAGACCGGCCCGCAGCAGCGAGGACTTGCCGCTGCCCGATGCGCCGATCACTGCCGTGACGCGGTGCTGCGAAACAAGCCGCAGCAGTTCGGCCACGAGATCACCGCGCCCGTGGAAGTGCTCCCGCTCGTCGGTGCCGAATCGGGCGAGCCCCGGATAGGGCGAATCTCCTCCCTCCCTGTCGCGTTCGGCGTCCTCGGCGACCGTCTCGTACCAGCGTCTGGTCCACGCCTCCGGGTCCCCGGCGCACACGGACACGTAGGCGAGCAGCACGGGCAGGGTCGGCAGCCGCTCCCCCGCGGCTGCCGCGGAGAGTGTGGGCGCCGAGTAGGGCACGCGCTCGGCCATCGACCGGTAGGTGGGGCTGCCCGCTTCCACCCGGAGCTTGCGGAGTTCGTGCGCCAGGCGCTGGACGGGGCCGGCCGCCGGCTCCAGCGGCTTCTCCCGTCGCCCCATCCCCCGGTCCCCCTCCCCCGGCCCTCGCCGGTCAAGATCCGGGCCCACGCTAGCAATTGATAGGCGGGGCGGGACAGGGCTGCCTATCAATCCGCGGGCGGCTGAACTCGTGCTTTCGGGTCCTTGAGGGGCCCACTTCGAGCCGACGTTCAGCCACGGGGAGCCTGTCATCGACACCCTTCAGCCCAGCCGTCCCGCCTCGTCGCCGACCACGGTCCGGGACGCCGGTAGGCCACCCGTCTTCACCCAGTGGCCGATGTCCGTCCTGCCTTCCGTGCTCCTCTCCCTCGCCCTCGGCCTGTGGGGCATACGGCGCGGCGGCGCCATGTGGCGGGACGAGGCGGTGACGTACGACGTGACGCACCGCGGTCTCGCCGACATCTGGCACACGCTGGGCACTGTGGACGCCGTGCACGGGTTCTACTACGTGTGCGTGCACGGGCTCTACGCGATCTTCCACGACGTCGACCCGTTGCTCGTCCTGCGGCTGCCTTCGGTACTCGCGATGTGCGCCGCCGCGGTGGGCGTGACGCTCATCGGAGGGCGACTCGCGGGGCCGCGCGCGGGACTCTTCTCCGGAGTGGTGTTCGCACTGCTCCCGGAGGTCCAGCGATTCGCGCAGGAGGGCCGTTCGTACGCGATGGTGTGCGCACTCGTCGTCTGGGCCACCTGGCTGCTGGTGCGTGCGGCGCAGACGCGCCGCCCCCGGCTGTGGGCGGGGTACGGCGGGCTGGTCCTCGCGGCCTGTCTGCTGCACGAGTTCGCCGTGCTCGCACTGCTCGCGCACGCCGTCGCGGTGCCGCGGGCGGAACGCCGCCGATGGGCTGTCGCCGCGGCGGTCGTCGTCATCGTCGTCGCCCCGCTCGCCGCACTGAGCCGGGCGCAGGCCACGCAGGTGAGCTGGATCGAGGTCGGCGGCAGCGCCTTCACGGGCGCCGCCAGGGTGTGGCTGATCGGGGCCGCCTGCACCGTGCTCCTACTCCTCAAGGGGCGCACGGGAGTACGGCCCGCGACCGGTCTGCCCAGAGTCGCTCTCCCGCTGCTCGTCGTGCCTGCGGCTGCTCTGATGCTGCTCTCGCTTTTCAAGCCGCTCTACGTGGAGCGCTACGTCCTGTACTGCACGGCCGGTCTCGCGCTGCTGCTCGGCGGGGCGCTCGACCGTGTGGCGCGGGGCGGACGGCCGCGGATCGCTCTGGCAGCGGTGGCCGCCGCGACGACCCTGCTCTCACTGATCCCCACTGCCACACAGCTGCGATCACCGCAGAGCCGTTCCGACAACGTCACGGCCGTCGCGCGGGAGATGCGGAGCCTCGGCAGGCCGGGTGACGGCGTGCTGTACCTGCCCGGATGGCGAAGGATCACCTCCCTGTTGCCCGGCCTCACGGTTCCCGACGGCTTCGACGATCTTGCCGCCGACCGGAGCCCGGCCGCCTCCCACACGCTGTACGGCACCGAAGTGCCGGCGTCCGTCCTACGGGCCCGGATGCTCGGGCACACCCGCGTACTCGCCGTCGGCGATCCGACCGGCGCCCCGGCCGACCCCGCCGACGTCGCCGCCGTGAAGCGAACGGTCCTCGGGGAACACTTCGCGCCGTGCGAGAGCCGACGCGTGCACGGAGCACGCCTCACCCTCTACGCCCACCCCGGCCACTGCCCGCCTACGCCCTGACCCCCACATGCACCGTCTGCGCCGACAACAAGAACACGTCCGGCCTGTGGTGCAGGCTCTGGGGGTCGTTCTCGTTCAGGAGGCGGTCGATCGTGGTCAAGTCGTCGGCGTCCAGGGTTTCCTCGTGCATTTCGCGGCGGCGGGCGAGTTCCGAGATCAGGTGGGCGCGGGCCGTGGCGGAGACCGGGGACGGCAGGTCCAGGAGGAACGTTCGGGTGCCCGCGTGGCGCAGGCCCGCCTCGGTGAGGAGCGTGGGCCAGTCCTCCGTGACTGACTTCGCGCCCGGGAGCTCCGCGCGCATCCGCGTGAACCACATGTCGTCCGCCAGGTCGAAGCGCGTCTGGAGGCCGGGGCGGCCGAAGCCGATGTCGCGGGGCAGGCTGCGCTGGTTCAGGCCGCCTTCCAGGAGCGCGATCGCGCCGCCGGGTGCCAGGCGCTCGGCGAGGGCGGTCAGTGCCGCCTCCTGGTCGCCGACGTGGTGCAGGGCCCTGCCGATCCACAGGAGGTCGGCGGACGGCAACTCGGCGATCCCTGCAGGGAGTTCCGCGTGGAGCGTGCGGATCCTGTCCGACAGGCCCTCGCGGGCGGCCCGCTCCCTCGCGCGCTCCAGAAGCGGCTCCGCCGGGTCCACCGCCGTCACCCATGCGTTGGGGAAGATCTCGGCGAGGAGGAAGGAGGTGCTCCCCGAGCCGCTGCCCACATCCGCGATCAGCTTCGGTTCCAGCTGCCAGGTGCGCAGCCACTCGGCGATCTCACGGTTCTGCGGGGCGGCGAGCTCCGCGTTCCGCTCCAGCATCGGGCCCATGGCGGCCCAGTCGATGTCCTCGTGGTGGTGGCCGTGGGCGCGGTCGTGGCCGTGGGCGCGCTTGGGGCCGTGGTCCGGGCCTTGTCCGTCGTCGTGAGTCATCGGGTGGCGCCGCCTTTGTTGTCCGGGATCGGTCGGGTCCCTGGGGTCCTGGGTCGTGTCCACCTTGCTCCGGTGCCTTCCCGTCGGCCAGTCGCCTTGCGGTTTCGGCAAACTCGACGGGCCGGCCGAGGCAGGTTCACGCGACGGGCGGCCTCGGGGACGGCATCCGGAACGCCCTGAGCGTGAACCGTGGGTCGGCGCGCGGTACTTCCTGGTCGGGGAGGGCGGCCAGGCCCTCCGTGAGGCGTGCCGCCAGGGGGCCGTCCGGTGGGATGCTGGTGAACCATCCCCGGTGGAGGTCCTCGATCGTGGAGCGGGGCGTACGGCCCTGGCCGTGGCCCCGGAAGCAGGCCTCGCCGGACGGTGCCAGGCCATGGGCGGCCGCGTACGCCTCGACCGCCCGGCCGCGGTCGACCGCGGGGCGCACCGGACGTGGGGCGAGCACGGCGTCGATGTCGCTGCCGACGTCGTGCGCCGCGGCCTTGTCGACGGTCGTGACGAACACGCCGCCGGGCCGCAGCACCCGCGCGCACTCGGCGACCACCGCCCTCGTCTCCTGCGCGCCGGAGAGCAGATGGAGCAGCCACACCGTGCACACCGCGTCGAACGAGGCATCGGGGAAGGGGAGCCGGCGGCTGTCGCCCAGGACGACGGCTCCCGGCAGCCGGCCCGACGCCATGCGCGCCATGTTGTGCGCCGAGTCCACTCCGGTCACCCGCAGGCCCGTCCCCGCCAGGCGTCGGGTGACGAGGCCCGTGCCGCAGGCGACGTCCAGGAGAGTGCGGGCGTCCGGCGGCAGCAGGCCCAGGACCGCTGCGGCAGCGGCGTCGGCGCGCGGCTCGCCGCCGCGCGACGCGTCATAGCGGTCCGCTTCCTTGCCGTAGTCCAGCATGCTCGCTCAGGCCGCCCGGTGTCCGGCCGCCAGCTCTTCCACCCGGCGGGCCAGTTCGAAGTCGAGCGCGGTGAGGGCGCCGCCCACGCTGTGCGTGTGCACGGACAGGGAGACGGTGTTGTAGCCCAGCGTCAGATCGGAGTGGTGGTCGAGGTCCTCCTGGATCTGCGCGATGTGCACCACCATCGCGGTCGCCGCGAAGTGGGAGCCCAGCTGGAAGGAGCGGGTGATCCGGTCGCCTTCGAGTGACCAGCCGGGCAGCTCCGCGAGCCGCTCCTCGACGTCCTTCTGTGACAGTGGTTCGACCGGCATGGCCGCGCCCCTTCCCTTCCGAGTGGTGTGCGTACGGCGCGGCGCATGTGTCTGTATCCCTTGTGCCTCAGCCTGCCACAGCACCCTGCGCGAGACCCTGATCAAGCCGCCGCCGGGCAAGGAGCCGTGGATTACTGTCTGGGTATGACAACTGCCGCGTCCACCAAGGAAAGTACCGGCATCGGCCCGCTGCTGCGCGGTTGGCGCGAGCGGCGCAAGGTGAGCCAGCTGGAGCTCGCGTTGCGCGCCGGCTCCTCGGCACGGCACATCAGCTTCATCGAGACCGGCAGGTCACGCCCGAGCGAGGAGATCGTGCTGCGCCTCGCCGAGCACCTCGACGTCCCCGTACGGGACCGCAACTCGCTGCTCCTCGCGGCCGGTTACGCGCCCCGGTTCCGCGAGACCCCGATGGACGACCCTTCGATGGGCGCCCTGCGGGAGGGCCTTGAGCAGCTCCTGCGCGGCTACGAGCCCTACCCCGCCCTGGTCATCGACGCGACGTACGACGTGATCGCGGCGAACCGTGGCATCGCCATGATCCTCGACGGCATCCCCGAGCACCTCCTCAAGCCGCCGCTCAACGCCATGCGGCTCACGCTCCACCCGGAGGGCCTCGCCCCCAGGATCCGCAATCTGCGCGAGTGGCGCGGGCATCTGCTGCACCAGATGGAGCGGCAGATCGCGCTGCAGCGTTCGGACGCGTTGCGTGCGGTGTACGAGGAGGTGGCGGCGTACCCGGTGGAGGACCCCGGTGTCGACGTGTTCGAGGCCGACGGGCCGCAGAGCGGCGTTCCGTACTTCGCGCTGCCCCTGCGCATCGAGCACGACGGGCGGCTGCTGTCCTTCATCTCGTCGATCGCCACCTTCAACACCCCCATGGACGTGACGGTCGCCGAGCTGGCCATCGAGACGCTGCTCCCGGCCGACCCCGCGACGGTCAAGTACCTCCAGTCGGCGTCCTGAGTCAGACCGACCGCAGCGCCGCGTACTGCAGGGCGGCGAAGCCTCCGACCGTCACGGCCTGAAGAGGGATCCACACGGCGCCCGCGGTGCTGGGCGTCAGCCAGGCGATCAGGGCGACGACACTGAGCACCGTCCAGGCGGCGTTCGCCTCGATCACCGCCCGGACGGGCAGCGCGGGCGGGCTCTTGCGTGCCGCGAGGCAGCCGACGCCCGCGCCGTACAGCGTGAGGAAGATACCGAGGCCGAGCAGGAGCCCCGCGTCGACCCCGAGGAAGCGGCCGAGCGGGCCCGAGGCCGCGGTGTACGCGAGGCCGTTCCCGGTGGTCACGACCGCGTCGAGGGCGAGGAAGCGGCGCAGCATCGTCTTCGGGTCGTTCGTGCGGGCCAGTGCGGTGAGGGGGTGCGCGGAGTACGTGGACATGACGGGTGGCCTCCAGGCAGCTACAGGGAAAGGGGGGCCGGAACCGGTCCGGAGTGCGCCGGACCGGGTCCGGTGGGACCACCCTGCCGGGACCGCATGCGGGGGTCGATTACCTCGGACGTAAGCGCCGACGCCACGAGCGTCCCCGCAACCCGTACGGCGGTCGCCGCCGTGTGCCCCCGCCGCCCCGGACCTAGGTTCGTTGAAAGGCAGACCTAGGGAGCTCAAGGGTGACAGAGACGACCGAGCCCGGCGCCGCGCTGCTGCGTGCGGGAAAGTTCTTCCGCCGCGGCACCGCCGCCCCCGACCTGCACAGCATCGGTCTCGTCGGCGGCCGGGACGCGGACGCCTTCTACCGGGACCGGTGGAGCCACGACAAGGTCGTGAACTCGACGCACGGCGTGAACTGCACGGGCTCCTGCCGCTGGAAGGTGTACGTCAAGGACGGCATCATCACCTGGGAGACCCAGCAGACGGACTATCCGAGCGTCGGCCCCGACCGGCCCGAGTACGAGCCGCGCGGCTGCCCCCGCGGCGCCGCGTTCTCCTGGTACACGTACTCGCCGACCCGCGTGCGCTACCCGTACCTGCGCGGCGTGCTCCTGGAGATGTACCGGGAGGCGAAGTCCCGGCTCAAGGACCCGGTGCTCGCGTGGGCCGACATCCAGAGCGACCCTGAGCGGCGCCGCAGATACCAGCAGGCGCGCGGCAAGGGCGGGCTCGTGCGGGCGACCTGGGACGAGGCCGTGGAGATCATCGCGGCGGCGCACGTCCACACGATCAAGACGCACGGCCCCGACCGGGTGGCGGGCTTCTCCCCCATCCCCGCGATGTCGATGGTGTCGCACGCGGCGGGCGCCCGCTTCATGTCGCTGATCGGCGCGCCCATGTTGTCCTTCTACGACTGGTACGCGGACCTTCCGGTCGCATCGCCGCAGGTCTTCGGCGACCAGACCGACGTACCGGAGTCGGGTGACTGGTGGGACGCGGCGTATCTGATGATGTGGGGCTCGAACGTCCCGGTGACGCGAACGCCGGACGCGCACTGGATGGCCGAGGCGCGCTATCGCGGCCAGAAGGTCGTGGCCGTGTCCCCCGACTACGCGGACAACACGAAGTTCGCCGACGAGTGGCTGCACCCGCACCCCGGCACGGACGGCGCCCTGGCCATCGCGATGGGCCACGTCATCCTCAAGGAGTTCTTCGTCGACCGGCAGACGGACTTCTTCACGGACTACGTGCGCAAGTTCACCGACCTGCCGTTCCTGGTGACACTGACCGAGCGGGACGGCGCGTACGTCCCGTCGAAGTTCCTGCGCGCGACCGACCTCGGCCAGAGCGGTGAGGGCGGCGACTGGAAGACGGCGGTCCTGGACGAGAACACCGGGCAACCCGCCGTCCCGAACGGTTCGCTCGGCTTCCGCTGGACCGACTCCGGCAAGGGCAAGTGGAATCTGGAGCTCGGCAACATCAAGCCGCAACTCACCCTGCACGACTCCGAGGTGGCGACCGGCGTCGAGGTGCTGCTCCCCCGCTTCGACACCGAGGGCGGCACGCACGGCCAGGGGCGGGGCGAGATCGTCAGCCGCGGGGTGCCCGCCACGCGGCTCGGCGGCCAGGACGGACCGCTGGTCACGACGGTCTTCGACCTGCTGCTCGCGCAGTACGGCGTCGGACGCGAGGGCCTCCCGGGCGAGTGGCCTTCTTCGTACGAGGACGCCGACGCGCCCGGCACCCCGGGCTGGCAGGAGGCGCACACCTCGGTCCCGGCCGCGAAGGCGGTGAAGATCGCGCGGGAATTCGCGCAGACCGCCGAGAAGTCACGCGGACGCTGCATGATCCTGATGGGCGCGGGGACCAACCACTGGTTCCACTCCGAGACGATCTACCGCGCCTTCCTGGCGCTGCTCCAGCTGACCGGCTGCCAGGGCCGCAACGGCGGCGGCTGGGCGCACTACGTGGGGCAGGAGAAGTGCCGCCCGGCGACCGGCTGGGCGACGCTGGCCAGCGCCAACGACTGGAGCAGGCCGCCACGGCAGATGATCGGCGCCGCGTACTGGTTCCTGAACACCGACCAGTGGCGCTACGACAAGTTCGCGGCGGACGTGCTCGCCTCGCCCCTCGGCGAGGGACGGTTCGCGGGGATGACGGGCGCCGACTGCCTGGCCCTGTCGGCGCGCACGGGCTGGATGCCCTCCTACCCGACCTTCGACCGCAACTCCCTTGACCTGGGCGACACTTCGGGTGCCTCCGGCGACCCGGTCGCCAATGTCGTCGACGAGCTCAAGGCCGGCACCCTCAACTTCGCCTGCGAGGACCCGGACGCCCCCGAGAACTGGCCGCGCGTCCTGACCCTGTGGCGCGCCAACCTGCTCGGCTCGTCGGCCAAGGGCGCCGAGTACTTCACCAAGCATCTGCTCGGCACGCACTCCTCGCTGCGGGCGGAGGAGGCGGCGCCCGACGAGCGGCCCTCGACGGTGACCTGGCACGACGAGGCGCCCGAGGGGAAGCTCGACCTGCTCGTCTCCCTCGACTTCCGCCAGACGTCGTCGACGCTGCTCTCGGACGTGGTCCTGCCCGCGGCGACCTGGTACGAGAAGCACGACCTGTCCTCCACGGACATGCACCCCTACGTCCACTCCTTCACTCCGGCGGTCGACCCGCCCTGGCAGGCCCGCACCGACTTCGACACGTTCAAGGCGATCGCGGAACGGCTCAGCGAGCTCTCCGTGGACCATCTCGGCGTACGCAAGGACGTCGTCGCCACCGCCCTCCAGCACGACACCCCCGGCGAGACGGCCCAGCCCGGCGGTGTCGTCCTGGACTGGCGCAAGGGCGAGTGCGAGGCGATCCCCGGCAAGACGATGCCGGGCCTGACGGTGGTCGAGCGTGACTACACGGCGATCGGCGCGAAGTTCGCGGCGCTCGGCCCGCTGGCGGAGAAGCTGGGCCTGCCCGCGAAGGGCATCGCCCTGCGGCCCGACCAGGAGGTCGACGAGCTGCGCGAACGCAACGGCGTCGTACGCGGCGGGCCCGCGGACGGACGCCCCGCCCTGGACACGGCGGTGAAGGCGGCGAACACCATCCTCGCGCTGTCCGGCACGACCAACGGGCGCCTCGCCACGCAGGGCTTCCACACCCTGGAGGCGCGTACGGGCCAGGAGATGGCGCACCTGGCCGCCGAGCACGAGGGCAAGCGGATCACGTACGCCGACACGCAGGCGGCGCCCGTTCCCGTGATCACCTCCCCCGAGTGGTCGGGCAGCGAGGCGGGCGGGCGGCGCTACACGGCGTTCACGCTCAACACCGAGCACCTCAAGCCCTGGCACACACTCACCGGGCGCCAGCACTTCTTCCTCGACCACGACTGGATCCACGAGCTGGGCGAGGCGATGCCCGTCTACCGGCCGCCCCTGGACATGAACCGCCTGTTCGGGGAGCCACAGCTCGGCCCGGACGGTGAGGCAGAGGTGACGGTCCGTTACCTCACCCCGCACAACAAGTGGTCCATCCACTCCGAGTACCAGGACAACCTCTTCATGCTGTCGCTCTCCCGGGGCGGGCAGTGCATCTGGATGTCGCCGCAGGACGCCGAGGCGATCGGCGTGAAGGACAACGACTGGATCGAGGCGGTCAACCGCAACGGCGTGGTGGTCGCGCGGGCGGTCGTCTCGCACCGGATGCCGGCCGGCACGGTCTACATGCACCACGCGCAGGAACGCACGGTCAACGTCCCCAAGACCGAAACCACCGGCAAGCGCGGCGGCATCCACAACTCCCTGACCCGTCTCATCCTCAAGCCGTCCCATCTCATCGGCGGATACGCCCAGTTGTCGTGGGCCTTCAACTACCTGGGCCCGACGGGCAACCAGCGCGACGAGGTGACGGTCATCCGCCGCCGCAGCCAGGAGGTTCAGTACTGATGCGCGTTATGGCACAGATCGCGATGGTCATGAACCTCGACAAGTGCATCGGCTGCCACACCTGCTCCGTCACCTGCAAGCAGGCGTGGACCAACCGCGACGGCATGGAGTACGTCTGGTTCAACAACGTCGAGACCCGTCCGGGCCAGGGCTACCCTCGCCGCTACGAGGACCAGGAGAAGTGGCGCGGTGGCTGGGAGCTGAACAAGAAGGGCGCCCTGAAGCTCAAGAACGGCGGCCGGATCAAGGCCCTCCTGGAGATCTTCTCCAACCCGAAGCTGCCGGAGATCAAGGACTACTACGAGCCCTGGACGTACGAGTACAAGAACCTCACCGACGCCCCGCTGGGCGACGACTACCCGGTGGCGGAGCCGCGCTCGCTGATCAGCGGCAAGCCCATGAAGATCGAGTGGTCGTCCAACTGGGACGACAACCTGGGCGGCGCCACCGAGTACGGCGACCTCGACCCGATGGTCGCCAAGACCCGTGAAAAAGCCGCGGAGAAGGTGAAGTTCGCCTTCGAGCAGACCTTCATGTTCTATCTGCCGCGGATCTGCGAGCACTGCCTGAACCCGTCATGCGTGGCGTCGTGTCCGTCCGGCGCGATGTACAAGCGCGAGGAGGACGGCATCGTCCTGGTCGACCAGGACAGCTGCCGCGGCTGGCGCAAGTGCGTGACGGGGTGCCCGTACAAGAAGGTGTACTTCAACCACCGCACCGGCAAGGCCGAGAAGTGCACGATGTGCTACCCGCGCCTGGAGGTGGGCCTGCCCACCGTCTGCTCGGAGACGTGCGTGGGACGCCTCCGGTACCTCGGCGTGATCCTCTACGACGCCGACAAGGTGACGGAAGCGGCATCCGTGCAGGACGACAAGGCTCTGTACGAGGCCCAGTTGGGGGTCTTCCTCGACCCGGAGGATCCCGAGGTGCGGCGCGAGGCCGAGCGAGCCGGGATCGGCCACGACTGGATCGAGGCGGCACGCCGCTCCCCCGTGCACGCGCTGATCAGCACGTACAAGGTGGCGCTCCCGCTGCATCCGGAGTACCGGACGATGCCGATGGTCTGGTACATCCCGCCGCTCTCCCCGGTCGTGGACGCGCTGAGCGAGACCGGGCACGACGGCGAGGACCTGGACAACCTCTTCGGCGCGATCGACACCCTGCGCATCCCGCTCGAATACCTGGCGGAGATCTTCACGGCCGGTGATGTGGGCCCGGTGCGGGCCTCGTTGGAGAAGCTGGCGGCGATGCGGGCGCACATGCGGGCCATCAACCTCGGTGACCGGCCCGAGAGTTCGGTGGCCGAGGCCGTGGGCATGTCGGGCCAGGAGATCGAGGAGATGTACCGGCTGCTCGCCATCGCCAAGTACGAGGACCGTTACGTGATTCCGACCGCGGCGGTCGGTGACGCGCAGCGTCTGGAGGAGTCCGCGCTGCCGGACTCGTGCAGCCTCGACTTCGAGGGCGGTCCGGGGGCGGGCGGGGACGGCCCGTTCGGGCAGGACTCGGGCCGCAAGCAGTTGCCGCTCGTGACCATCGAGAACTTCCACACCCTGCGGGACCGGCAGACCGCCGACGAGCAGCCCTCCGCGACCGACAAGGACACTCTGTGAGCGACCACGCCGTGCTCTACCAGGCAGCCGCGCACTGCCTGGCCTACCCGGACGAGGAGTTTCGTGGCCTGCTGCCGCAACTGACGGCTGCGGCACCGGAGTTGCAGGGCTTCCTGACGCACGCGGCGGCGACCGAACCCTCCGACCTTGCCGCGCACTACGTCCAGGTCTTCGACTTCAAGAACCGCCACAGCCTCTATCTGAGCTGGTGGCGCGACGGTGACACGCGGCGGCGCGGCATGGCACTGGTGCGCTTCAAGGAGGTCTACCGGCAGCACGGCCTGGAGTTCACCGGCGAGGAGCTGCCGGACTTCCTGCCCGCGGTCCTGGAGTTCTCCGCGCACGCGGGCCCTGTCCTCCTGGAGGAACATCGACCGGGCCTTGAGCTGCTGCGGCTTGCCCTCACCGACTTCGGCACGCCCTACGCGTCCGTCCTCCAGGCGGTCTGTTCGACGCTGCCCGGCCCCTCGCCGAAGGACCGGGCCGAGGCACAGGCGCTTGCCCGGTCGGGGCCACCGCGGGAGGACGTCGGCCTTGAACCCTTCGCACTGATCGGGGAGCACTGATGAGAACGCTGCTGTGGGGCGTCATCCCGTACGTGGCCTTCGTCCTCCTTGTGGCGGGCCTCCTGTGGCGCTACCGCTACGACAAGTTCGGCTGGACGACGCGCTCTTCGCAGGTCTACGAGTCGAAGCTGCTCAACATCGCCTCGCCGATGTTCCATTACGGGATCCTGTTCGTGATCGTCGGACACCTGGTGGGGCTCTTCGTCCCGGAGTCGTGGACGGAGAAGGTGGGCGTGAGCGAGCACACGTACCACCTGTTCTCGCTGTACGGCGGCACGGCGGCGGGGATTCTGCTGGTGCTCGGCATCCTGCTGCTGCTCTACCGGCGGCGCACGAACGCGCCGGTGTTCCGGGCGACGACCGCCAACGACAAGCTGATGTATCTCGTGCTGTTCGCGGCGATCGTGCTCGGCATGGTGGCCAAGCTGACGCACGCGTCGGGAGAGGGCTACAACTACCGCGAGTCGATGGCGCCTTGGGCCCGCAGCCTGTTCACCCTGCAGCCGGACACGGACCGGATGGTGGGGGTGCCGGTCATGTACCAGATCCACGCCGTGGTCGGCATGGCGCTGTTCGCGCTGATCCCGTTCACGCGGCTCGTGCACATGTTCAGCGCGCCGGTGCAGTATCTGTTCCGGCCGTACGTGGTCTACCGGAGCAAGGACCCCCGCCGGGTGGGACCGCGTCCGGAGCGGCGGGGGTGGGAGAAGACGGGGTCCTAGCGTGGGCTACCCCTCGCCTCCCTTTCCCTGCGCCCCCGGCTTCTCGTCGTCCACGATCTCCGCGTCGACCACGCCCTCCTCGGGGGTGGACCCCGGCGCCGCCTGCTCCTGGGCGCCCGCGCCAGAACTCTCGTACATGGCCTGGCCCATCCGCTGGCTCACCGAGGCCAGCTTCTCCGCGCCCGCGCGCAGCGCCGCCGTGTCGTCGGCCCTGTTCTTCAACAGGTCCTTCAACTCCGTGGCCGCCGCTTCCACTTCGGTTCGGGTCTCCGCGGGAATCCGCTCCTCGTTCTCCCGCAGGAAACGCTCCGTCTGATAGACGAGCTGCTCCGCCTGGTTGCGGGTCTCGGCGGCGTCGCGCCGCTTGCGGTCCTCCTCCGCGTGCTCCTCGGCCTCGCGCACCATGCGGTTGATGTCGTCCTTGGGCAGGGCGGAGCCGCCCGTGACCGTCATGCGCTGCTCGCGCCCCGTCGCCTCGTCCTTGGCGGAGACGTGCATGATGCCGTTGGCGTCGATGTCGAAGGTCACCTCGATCTTGGGCACACCGCGCGGCGCAGGGGGCAGTCCGGTCAGATCGAAGACACCCAGCCTCTTGTTGTACGCCGCGATCTCCCGCTCCCCCTGGAAGACCTGGATGCCGACCGACGGCTGGTTGTCCTCGGCGGTCGAGAAGGTCTCCGAACGCCGGGTGGGGATGGTCGTGTTGCGCTCGATGAGCTTGGTCATGATGCCGCCCTTGGTCTCGATCCCCAGGGACAGCGGCGTCACGTCCAGGAGCAGGACGTCCTTGACGTCACCCCTGATCACACCGGCCTGGAGTGCCGCGCCGAGCGCCACCACCTCGTCCGGGTTGACCCCCTTGTGCGGCTCGCTCCCGGTGAGTTCCTTGACCAGTTCGGTGACCGCCGGCATGCGTGTCGAGCCGCCCACCAGGATCACGTGGTCGATGGCCGAGATCTTGATGCCCGCGTCCTTCACCGCCTGGTGGAAGGGACCGCGGCAGCGTTCCAGCAGGTCCGCCGTCAGCTCCTGGAACTGGGCGCGGGTCAGCTTCTCCGCCAGGTGCAGGGGGCCGTCCGCCGACGCCGTCACGTACGGCAGGTTGATGTCCGTCTCGCTCGACGACGACAGCTCGATCTTGGCCTTCTCGGCGCCCTCCCGCAGCCGTTGCACCGCCATCTTGTCCTTGCCGAGGTCCACCCCGTACGCGTTCTTGAACTGCCGTACCAGGTACTCGACGATGCGCTGGTCCCAGTCGTCGCCGCCCAGCTGTGTGTCGCCGTTGGTGGCCTTGACCTCGATGACGCCGTCGCCCATCTCCAGGAGCGAGACGTCGAAGGTGCCGCCGCCGAGGTCGAAGACGAGGACCGTCTGGTCGTCGCCCTTGTCCAGGCCGTACGCGAGGGCCGCGGCCGTGGGTTCGTTGATGATGCGGAGGACGTTCAGGCCCGCGATCTCGCCGGCTTCCTTGGTGGCCTGGCGCTGCGTGTCGTCGAAGTAGGCGGGCACGGTGACGACCGCGTCCGTGACGTCCTCGCCCAGGTAGGACTCGGCGTCGCGCTTGAGCTTCTGCAGGACGCGGGCCGACAGCTCCTGCGCGGTGTACCGCGTGCCGTCCACGGACCCGCCCTCCGGGAAGCGCCAACTCCCGTCGCCCATATGGCGTTTGACGGAGCGTGCGGTGCGCTCCACGTTCGTGACCGCCTGCCGCTTGGCGACCTCTCCGACGAGTACGTCGCCGTTCTTCGCGAAGGCGATGACCGAAGGCGTGGTGCGCGCCCCCTCCGCGTTGGCGACGACCGTGGGATCACCGCCCTCCAGTACCGCCACCACTGAGTTCGTCGTACCGAGGTCGATCCCGACTGCACGTGCCATGTCCAGTCCCTTCCACCACGAGCCCGTTTCCCGGCGTACTTCGACCTCCATCACAAAACTTGAGCGGCGTGTTGTCAATGCCGCCCATGACTGTGCCGCCGCCCCGGAAGGGGCGGCGGCACGGTCGGAAATGGCCGGAAAGGGCTTCCGGCCGACCTCAGGCCAGCTTCGCCGACAGCGTGATGGTCGTGCCCGTCAGCGCCTGGCTCACGGGGCAGTTCGCCTTGGCGTCCTCGGCGGCGGCGTTGAACGCGGCCTCGTCGAGGCCCGGCACCTCGCCCTCGACGGTGAGGTGGATGCCGGTGATGCCGGTGCCGGGCTGGAAGGTCACGTCGGCCGAGGTCGTCAGGCGGGTGGGCGGGGTGCCCGCGCCCGTCAGACCGTGCGACAGCGCCATGGAGAAGCAGCTGGAGTGCGCGGCGGCGATCAGCTCTTCGGGGCTGGTCCTGCCGTTGGCCTGCTCGGCGCGGGCCGGCCAGGACACGGCCTGCTCGCCGATCCCGGAGGAGTCGAAGGTGACGGTTCCCGAGCCCTCCGTCAGAGAGCCTTCCCAGACCGTGTGCGCGGAGCGCGTGGTAGCCACGATGTAGATCCCTTCAGTGCGGTTCCGTGATGCGTCGCGGAACGTCCGTGCGCCCATCCGATCACACCCGGACTCGGCGCACAGGGAAGACCGGCCCACGGGGAGGCGGGGGTGCCTGAGGCGGCACGGCAGTTCCGGGGCGCCGTCGCTATGGCCGAAATGCCAACTGGGCAAGGCGCGCCCGCGGTGACACTTTGAGGCCCCCTCGCCCACGGGACGAGGAGACACTTCAGGGGGTTTGGCCATGCGCATGAATTTCTCGGAACGCGGTCCGTCTCCGCTGGAAGGCGCGAAGCCGGGAGCCGCCGGTGACCGTGACTCGACGTTCGGCTGGTGGGGTGCCTTCAGCATCCAGAAGTTCGTCAACCAGTCACCTCTCTTCCACACACACGCCGACGCCACGGGGTGGCTGGCGTACCTCCAGCAGTTCTACGACCGCAACTTCTGGTTCGCGGACGGCGGGGCGCAGGTCTGGGCGTACGAGGAGACGTACGACAACTGGCAGGACCGCTACGGCATGGACGCGGTGGTCGCCGTGTACCACTCGGGCCATGGCGGCATGGACGGCAACGGCGTCTTCTTCGCACCGCTCGGCGCGGTCTGGGACGGCCGCAGTGACGCGATCTCCAACCGGATGGCGCTCGGCAACGAGAAGGCCAACTACGTCTTCTGGTCCACCTGCACCTCGCTGCGGGTCCTTGGCGGGCACTCCCCGATCCGCACCTGGGCGGGGCCCAACATCGGCTTCCGCATGATCTTCGGCTTCGAGACCGTCAGCATCGACAGCCCGGACTACGGCAAGAAGTTCTGGGAGAAGTGGCGGGCCGGGCAGACCTTCACCGACGCGTGGCTGAACGCCAGCTGGGACATCCACAAGGGCCAGGCGCCCTCGGTCTGCGCGGTCGGCGTCAACCAGGCCGACGCCAACGCCCGGCTCAACGGCGAGCGCACCCTGTACCGCGAGCACGTGCAGGACAACTGGTACGCGTGGCGCTGGTACAACGCGCGCGAAAGCCTCAGGGAGCCGCTGACGCAGGCGCCGGCCGGCCCGCAGATCGTGCAGCTCGCGCCGCGCGACCCGGGCGAGGAGCTCATCAAGGCGGGCCACATCGCCGACTTCCCGTCGGCGGCCCTGCAAGAGGTGCAGGTCGAGCAGCAGGGCGTGCTCAGCGCCACCTCCGGCGACCGGATCGTCTCCACCGCTCCGCACGCCGTCCGGTGGGTCAAGCTCGCCGAGGCCAACCACCGCAACCTGCGGCAACTCCCCACGGAGCAGGCGGTCGACGCGGCGCGCGCCTTCGCCGAGCAGCACGCCGACGGCGCCGAGCTCGTCGTGGACAGTGTGCACGACCTGATGCAGAACTCCGGGGCGAAGGACGGCTCCGAGCTGGGTGAGCCGGTGTCGCTGGAGACGCATGTGACGTTCCGGCAGGTCTTCGACGGCATCCCGGTCATCACGCCCGACCGCGGTCTCATCCGCGTGGCCCTGGACAACGACGCGACCGTCGTCCAGGCGCAGATCTCCACGCGCGAGACCACCGGCACGACGCGCGAGCCGAGCACGGACATCTCGCCGCCGCCGGAGGGCGCGTCGGCGACGGTCGCGGCGCCGCGGGCACGCGACCCGCGCGAGGCGCTCGCCGCGGCCCAGCGCAAGCTGCTCGCCGAACTCGCCGCCGTGACGGCCGACGAGCAGGGCGGCCAGGGCGCCGCCGCCCAGCGCGAGCCCGAGGTCAGGGATGTGCCGGGCACGTTCGACGTCGGCTATGAGATCGAGGGCAACGAGGCCTACCCGGCCGCCCGCAAGCTGATCGAGATCGGGGCTCCCGACAGCATGTTCACCACCCGCCGCTGGGTGGTCGCACCGCTCGCCAGGTAGGACTTCACAGGGAGGACGTCAGTGGGTGGCGGTCCGCTTCTTGCGGGCCGCCATCCACGCGTAGACGAGCACGCCCGCGAAGAGGAACAGGACTCCCTGGTAGACGGCCGCGTATCCGGAACCGGCGACGAGCCACATGGAGAAGCCGAACGCGATGCCCGCCAGAATGCCGTCCCGCGTCAGGCGGGCGCGGTTGACGCGCTCGCCCTGCCCGGACACGAGGAAGTAGATCTGCGCGGCGGTGGCCAGGAGGTAGGGCACGGTGGCGGTGAACGTGGTGATCAGGACCAGCGACTCGAAGACGCCGCTCGATCCCGCCGTGTAGTTGTAGACGGTGAGCAGCGAGGCCAGGACCACGGTGACAACGACGCCCACGGTCGGCACTCCGCGCTTCTTCTTGCCGAAGGCGGCGGGGAAGAGCCCGTCCCTGGCGGCGGCGTACGGCGCCTGCGCGCTCAGCAGGGTCCAGCCGTTGAGCGCGCCGACCATCGAGACGAGCGCGGCGAGCGCCACGGCCGTACCGCCCCAGGAGCCGCCGAACATGACGTTGACGGCGTCCGAGAACGGCGCCGTGGATCCGACGAGCTTGTCGTGGGCGACGGTGCCGAAGACGGCGAGGGTGCCGAGCAGGTAGACGACGGCGGCGCCGAGCGTGCCGAGGATGGTGGCGCGGCCGACGTTGCGGCGCGGATCGCGCACCTCTCCGGCGCTGACGGCGGCTGATTCGACGCCCAGGTAGGAGAAGAGCAGGATCGCGGCCGACGCGGAGACCGCGCCGACCGGGCTGCCGTCGCCTGCCTGGAAGGGCCCGAGGTTGGCGCTGTCGAAGAAGAAGAGGCCGCCGATCGCGACGAGCAGCAGGGGCACGAACTTCAGTACGGTGGCGACGAGTTGGACCGCGCCGACGTAGCGGGTGCCGGCGAGGTTCGCGAGCGCGGGCAGGAGTTGCAGCACCAGGGCGGCCAGGCAGGCGGTCCACCTGTGGTCGTTGACCGGTATCAGGACGTCCAGATAGCCGACGGCGGCGACGGCGAGCGCGGCGTTCGACACCCAGGTGGTGGCCCAGTACGACCAGGCCGCGAGGAAGCCCGCGAAGTCGCCGAACGCGGCGCGTGCGTAGACGTACGGTCCGCCGGTGCGCGGGTCGCGCCGCGCGAGCCTGCCGAAGACCAGGGCGAGGGCGATGGCGCCCGCGGTCAGGACGCCGAACGCGACGAGGCTGATGGTCCCGAACGGGGCGACGGAGGCCGGGAGCAGGAAGATGCCGCCGCCGATGATGTTGCCCATGACGAGGCAGGTGGCGATGGGAAGGCCGAAACGGCGAGCGTGCCTGCTGCCGGGCTCGGCGTGCTCGGCCTGCTCTGCGTGCTCGGCCTGCTCGGCGTCGGCCTGCTCTGCGTGCCGCTCTGTCCGCTGTTCTTCCTGGTCGGGAGCCGGAGCCGGCTGGATCGCGGTTCCGGTGTCGTGCATGGGGTGGTGCCTCTCATCGCGTGGGACGCCCGGGATCGCCGGGGCGAGAGACATGGTCGGGCACGGCGGGGGCCGTACAAAATCAGTGTGTTTTGTCCTGTGCGGCAGGGTCGGCGACCGCAAAAGCTGTGCCCTCCGGGTCGCCGGGCCGGGAATCGTCCGCAGCCCCGGCAACCCCTGTGACCAGCGGAATCTCCGGACCCAGATACTCGCCGAGCCAGCCCCGGAGCACGTCGTGGACGCGTTCGGCCCCGACGAGTTCCTCCCCCTCGTCGACCGGCGCGGAGAGCACGAGGGGGGAGAGCAGGAAGGGATGGGCCTGCGCGCCGCCGAGTCCGCCGTGCGAGCCGATCTGCTCCTCGAAGGCGAGCACTTCGCCCTCCTGGGGGTCGTACCAGGAGTTGACCATGATGTCGGCGGCATGCGGGAAGCCGTCGGTGCGGCGCACGGCGTCGGCGGCGCCCGGCCCGAAGTCGGCCAGCGGCCCGAGGTCACCGGGCCGCTCGTCGAGGTACACCTCCGCACCGCGCGCGCCGAGGACGACCGCGCCGCGCTCCTGACTGTGTACGAGGAGGAAGCCGACGCCCGGGTGGTTGGCGAGGGTGGGCAGGAGCGCCGGGTGGCGCAGTTCGATCTCCTCGCGGGTCATCCGGTGCGCGACGTCGGGGAAGGAGACGAGGCCGAGGTTGCCGGACGCGAGGACGATGGGCTCCGCGCGGTGGGCGGGGCGGTGCTGCCCCGCGCCCTCCTCGACCGGGCGGCGCAGGGCGGCGCGGACCGTGGAGCGTGCCTCGGCGCCGCTGTGCGTGCGCTGCGCCTTGCGCGGCACGGGCAGTCCGCAGCCGGCCCTGACGAGGTCGGCGAGGGTGAGGCCGTAGCGGGCCTGGAAGGTCTCGCCGGGGCTCTGGCCGTGGTCGGAGAGGACCACGATGCGGTAGGCGCGTGGCGCGTGTTCGGCGACCTTCGCGATGAGCGCGAGGGACCGGTCGAGCCGCTGGAGCACCTTGTCCACGTCGCCGCCGCGGGGGCCGGAGTGATGGGCCACCTCGTCGTACGCGACGAGGTCGGCGTAGACGGCGCTGCGCCCGGCGAGCATGTCCCCGATGACCGCGGCGACGACGACATCGCGCTCGACGACGGTCGCGAAGGCACGGATGAAGGGGTAGAGCCCGCCCCTGCCGACGCGGGGGCGCCGCTTCCTGAGCCGGGCGCGGGTCGACTCGCCGATCTCGCGGCCGACTTCGGCGACGAAGGACAGGGCGGTGCGCACGGCGTTGGCGGGGTCGGAGAAGTAGGCGAAGTAGCCGGCGCGCGAGCGGTTCTCCTTGCCACGGCGCGCTGCCATGGAGAGCACGAGCGCGACCTGCTCGGCGCCGCCGCTGAAGAGGTTGCCGCGGCTGGCCCCGTCGACGGTGAGGAGGCCGCCGTCGCCGGTGCGCTCGATGGCGCGGCGCTGGAGCTCGACGGCCGACGCCGGCCGGTTGGAGACCATGACCTCCCCGGTGTCCTTCTCGTACCAACGGAAGGCGGGGACATCGTGGTTGGAGCCGTGCAGGATGCCGAGCTGGCTCGCCCCGGTCTGACTCGACCAGTCGGTGCGCCAGCGGGTGAGCCGGTGGGTGGCTTCGCCCCCCTGGCCGAGCCAGCGCGCGACGGTCGGCATGAGGCCCCTGTGCACGGCGGCGCACAGGACGTCGTGACCGACGCCGTCGAGCTGCATGAAGACGGTGCCGGGCGGTACGGGGCCGACCCGGCTCTCGGCGAGACGGCGGCGTCTTCGGTCGGCGAGGCGGTAGAGGCGGCGGCGGTAGGCGTCGTCGTCGCGGACGGCGAGGGCGCCGCCGGTGGCGGAGGCGACGGCGGACATGACGGCGGCGACGACGACGGCGGTCTCGGGGTTGGCCTCACCGCGGCCGTCGGGAATGAGACTGAGGGCGAGCAGGAGCAGTGAGCCGTTGAGGGCGAAGGCGAGCAGGCCGAGCACGAGCGCGGGCACGAGCAGCAGTGCCCGCACGAGCAGGGGCCACACCAGCGAGGAGAGCAGTCCGAAGGCGCCGGCGCCCAGGGCGGCCGTGCTGGCGATGCGGGTGGCGCTGTCATCGTCGTCGGCCTGCAACTGGAAGTCGGGCAGGATGCCGGCGAGCGCGAGCATGGTGAGCGTGCTGACCAGCCACACCGCGACGGATCTCCACAGCACGCTGCCGATGGCCCGCCATCGCTTTCGCCCCACGCCGCGCCGCCTCACGTTTCATGACAGATCAGGACACCAGCGTGTCACAGGGTGTACGGGTCGGTGGGCGGGGTCGGGTCAGGAGCCGTCGGGGCCGGGTCAGCGGCCGTCGTGGTCGGGGTCAGCGGCCGTCGTACCCCGCTGTCGGCATGGAGAGCCGCCGGTGGACGTGGGCCTTCATCACCGCGTCGTACGAGGGTTCGGCGAGGCCCGCCGTCTCGATCCGCACCCCGCGCCGCCCGCACTCCGCGGTGAACTCGTCCGGCGAACGCAGAGCGAGGTCGAGTACCCGGCGGCTGGGCACGACGAAGAGGTCCACGAGCCCCTTGTCGACGTCGGCCCAGAGCACCGGGTGGTCGGCGGGCAGCCCGCGAACGACGAGTTCACGGGTGATGACGTAGCCCCTGGCGGCGGCCCACCGCGCGCACATCGCGTGCTGGCTGCGGGAGTCCACCAGGAAGGGATCGGCGTCGAGCTCCTCCAGCGGTGTCAGGCCGGCGATCGCCGCGACCCGCAGCGCTGTCACGCTCGCGGTGTCCTCCATCGCGTCCCCCTCACCTCCGGTCTGCGCACCACTGGCGTCAGCCGAAGACCCTACTCCTGGCCGTAGGCTCGTAGACAGTCGCGCGAAGGAGGAACCGGGGTGCCGGTGGAGATCACCTGGTGGGGTCATGCCACCTGCACGGTCGAGGATTCAGGGCTGCGGGTGCTCACCGACCCGGTGTTCGCCCGTCGCCTCGCCCATCTGCGCCGGCGCAGAGGCGCGCTTCCGCCCGCCGAGGCGGCCGTCGCCGACGCCGTGCTCCTGTCCCATCTGCACGCCGACCATCTGCATCTGCCGTCCCTGGCACGGATCGCCCCCGGCACCCGGGTGCTGCTGCCGCGCGGCGCGCGCCGGCAGGTGCCGGGGCTCGCGCGCAGGCTCTCCCATCTGCGCCTCGTCGATGTCGTTCCGGGGGACGAGGTGCGGATCGGCGACCTCACCGTACGGGTGGTGACGGCGTGGCACGACGGGCGGCGGCTGCCCGTGGGCCCACACACCGCGCCCGCGCTCGGCTTCGTGGTGCGGGGTGAGGCGCGGACGTATTTCGCCGGGGACACCGGGCTCTTCGACTCGATGGCCGACGAGGTCGGGGACGTCGACGTGGCGCTGCTTCCGGTCGGTGGCTGGGGGCCGTATCTCGGCCATGGTCATCTCGACGCGGGGCGCGCGGCCCTGGCGCTTGCCGAGCTCGCGCCGCGCAGCGCGGTGCCGGTGCATTACGGGACGTACTGGCCGATCGGCTTGGACGCCGTACGGCCGCATGAATTCCACACGCCGGGTGAGGAGTTCGTGCGCCAAGCGGCGCGGCTCGCGCCCGAGGTGGCCGTGCACCGTCTTGGGCACGGCGAGAGCGTACGGCCCGAGGTCCACAAGGGAGACCCTCGATGATCCTCTCCCTGGCGATACAGGTGTCGCCGACGTCCACGGGCCAGGCGGTCGGCTATCCGTCGTTGTTCCTGCTCATCGTGGTCGGCGCGCTGGTGCCGGTGGTGCCGACGGGCGCGCTCGTCAGCTCGGCGGCCGTGGTGGCCGTGCATCAGGATGCCCCCCTCGCGCTGCTCGTGGTGTTCGGGGTCTCGGCGTTCGCCGCGTTCCTCGGTGACATGGCGCTGTACTGGCTCGGCCGGCGCGGCATGCACTCGAAGAACGGCTCGCGCTGGCTGGCGGCGATCCGTGACCGCGCGCCCGAGGACCGTCTCGCGCAGGCGCAGGGCAAGCTCGAGGACCACGGCGTCCTGGTCCTCGTCCTGTCCCGGCTCGTGCCCGCCGGGCGGATTCCGGTGATGCTGGCCTGTCTGATGGCGAAGATGCCGTTGCGCGATTTCGCCCGCGGTGACGTTCCGGCGTGCCTCGCCTGGGCCGTGACGTACCAGCTGATCGGCATTCTCGGCGGCTCCCTCTTCAAGGAGCCGTGGCAGGGCGTGCTGGTGGCGGTCGCTCTGACGGTGCTGATCAGCGCCGCGCCGGCGGTGTGGCGCAAGGTGCGGCACGCGGGGCCCGCGGGGTCCGCTGAGTCCTAGCCGAAGGCCGCTGCGAGCTTGCGCAACGCCCTTTTGACATGCGGCAGTTCCAGCGCGTCCGGCGCGGTGAGCGAGGCCAGGCGCTCCTGCCGGTCCGCGCCGAGCAGCGGCCCGGTGGCCAGGCGTACGTGCAGCGCCGCCAGGTCGTCGCCGAAGCGGTGGCCGCCGGGCGCGGGCATGGCGAGGCGTTCGCCGAGGAAGTCCTCCAGGTCCTGTGAGTCACCGACACCGCGGGCGGCGAGGGTGGTGCGCAGGGGGCCGAGGTCCACGTAGAGGTGGCGGCCGGCCGCCGGGGGCCGGGCCAGCGCGCCCGCCGCGAGCACCGCGTGGTGCGCGGCGGCGGCCACGCGCGCGTGCAGGCTGCTCGCGCGGGCGAGGCGGTCGGTGATCTCGTCCGGCTCGCCCAGGGCGTACGACGCCGCCGCCCCGACCGGCGCCGCGACCTGCGCTCCGAGCGCGGTGAGGACGTCGAGGGTGCGGGCCCGCAGCGTCGCGCCCCGCGCGCCGGAGGGGAACCGGGCGACCGCGGCGGGCCAGCCCGGCGGCAGGAACGCTCCGGAGAGATCGGCGAGTGCCGTCACGCGTTCCGGAGCCATCTCGGCCGGGCTGACCAGGACCGTGTCGTGCGGGCGGTGCAGGGTGTCGCGCCAGGTCTCGTCGCTGACGATGTGCAGCCCCTCGCCCGCGGCCGCCTCCACGGCTTCGTGCAGCACTTCCGGCGGTGGCACCGTGGCCGTCGGGTCGTCGGCGACGGAGAGCACGAGCAGCCGCGGGGTGCCGCCCTCGGCACGGACGCGGCGAACGGTCTCCATCAGGGCGTAGGGATCAGGCACGCCACCGCACTCGGCGGGCGTCGGCACGTGGTACACCGCCCGGCCGAGCAGCCGTACCTGCGGCGCCCACCAGGCGGGGCAGGGCCGCGGGAGCAGCACGTCGCCGCCGAGCGCGGCGGTCAGCGCGAGCAGCAGGGGCGCGGCGCCGGGCGCGGCGACGACGTGACCCCGCTCCACCGGCAGGCCACGCCGCCCCCAGTAGCCGCTCGCGGCCTCCCGTAGGCCGGGGCTGCCGCCGGGCGGCTCGGCATGGGCGCGGCCCGCGGCACCGGCGAGCACGGCGGACAACTCGGGCAGGACAGGAAGCCCCGGCTCCGGCAGGGGCGGCCCGTACCGGACAGGGCCATGTCCTTCTGCTTCCGTCCGCATACGTCAATCGAAGCGCGACGTGCGGCTTCCCGCGCGCGGAGCCTCCGGCGGGGCGGGGGCCTTCGGGGCCCTTCGGCGGGTACGCCGCCCCGACGGCGGCCGGTCCGCGCGACGCTCACCGCGCTGCGGCCCGGCACCGAGCCGCGCCCCGCGGTCCTGGTGGTGCTCGAGCCGGGCACCCGGCCCGCGGGCTCGCGCGGATCGCAGCAGGAGACCTTCCGGCCTCCCGCGCCCGACCTCGGCGAGGCGACCAGGCACGCGGCCCGCATGGACCTCGCGGACGCCATGACCACCGCCCTGCTCACCGCGCCCGCCGGGGACCGCGCGGCCGTGCTCGAACGGGCGGCGGGTGTTCTGCACCCGCGGTTCGCGGACTGGGTGATCGCCGACGAGGGGGCCGCACGGCAGCGGCGTACGACCGTGCTGGGACCAAAGGGCGCGCCGGTGGCCGACGTCCTCGCGCAGGCGCCCGCCGCGTGCCCCCTCGTGATCGAGGCGGCACGCGGCGGGGCGCCCATGCTGCAGGTGCGTCCGGAGGACCCGGACTCCTTCGGCTGCGACGCGTCCGGCGCCCCCGTCCTCGTACGGGCGCAGGTGACCTCCCTGCTGTGCGTGCCGCTGCGGGGGCGGTCGGACGGGCCGGTGGAGGGTGTCCTCACGCTGTTCAGGAGCGGGGCGCGGCGCGGCTCGCCTTCTCGATGGCCGAGGCGCAGACGGCCGACGTGATGTCGCGCCACATCGCCCTGGCCCTGACCCGGGCAGAGCCTAGGCGGCGTCCTGCATGACCTCTTCGCGCAGGCGGTCGCAGCAGCGGCTGATCAGACGCGACACGTGCATCTGGGAGATGCCGAGCTGCTCGGCGATGCGGCTCTGTGTCATGTCGCCGAAGAAGCGCATGTAGAGGATGTCGCGCTCCCGCTCGGGCAGCGCGGCGATGCGGGGCTTGACGGCCTCGCGGTCGACGACGACGTCGAGCGCGGGGTCGGGCGCGCCGATCGCGTCGCGCAGCGCGTAACCGTCCTCGCTGCCCGGCAGTTCGGCGTCCAGGGAGAGCGCGGTGAAACTGTCGAGCGCCTCGAGACCGGCGGCCGCGTCCTCCACCGAGAGCTGCGCCTTCTCGGCGATCTCGACGAGGGTCGGCGCGCGCCCGGGAACGGTCTGGGTAAGTTCCTGGCGGGCGAACCGCACCCGGTTGCGCAAGTCCTGCACCCGGCGCGGCACATGGAGGGTCCACATGTGGTCACGGAAGTGACGCTTGATCTCGCCGGTGACGGTCGGCACCGCATAACTCTCGAAGGCACTGCCCCGCTCGGGGTCGTAGCGGTCGACGGCCTTGACCAGGCCGAGGGCCGCCACCTGGCGCAAGTCGTCGAGCGCCTCACCGCGGTTGCGGAAACGGCTCGCGAGCCGTTTGGCCATCGGCAGCCAGGCCTTGACCAACTCCTGGCGCAGTGCGTCTCGTTCCGGACCGTGCGGCATCTCGGTGAGCCTGCGGAACGCGGCTGCGGTGTCGGGGGCGTCGTCGTGCGGATGGCGCTTCGTCTGTCGCGCGTCGGATCGCATGATGCGTCGCAACTCCCTTGTCGGTGCCTTGGGTTGAAGAGTCACCGTGGGGTGCGCGCGGCATCGCGACGGGGCACACCCGGGCGAGCGCGAACTGCTCCCACGGACGTGCCTCCGGTCCGAAGCACTGTTCAACTCCGCCTGCCCCGAGGCCCGCGAGGCAAACACATGTGCGTGACGAGCGGCGGCACCCGCAGCCGTGGGGGTGCGGGGTCCGGGTCTCCCCACTTCTTCCGGGCAAACCCGCATGGACCGTCTCGGCAGGGGTACTGCGGCACAGCGACTCACCCCCCATAGGAAGGGCCCCACCATGGCTGTCGTCGTAAGGGACGTCATGACTCCGGGCGTCGTGGCGGTAGGTCCCGATGCCTCGCTGGTGGAAGCCGCACAGCTGATGCGCGCGCAGGACATCGGCCATGTCCTGGTGGCCACGTCCGGCCGGCTGGTCGGCGTGCTCACGGACCGGGACATCACGCTGCGGGCCGTCGCCGACGGCGCCGATCCCCTCACCGTCAGCGCGCAGGCCATCTGCACGCCGAATCCCGTGATGGTCGCCCCGGACGACGCGGTGGCGTCCGCGGTCCGTCTGATGCTGGAGAACGCCGTACGCAGGCTGCCCGTCGTCGAGGACGGACAGCCGGTCGGGATGGTGACCCTCACGGATCTCGCGGCGTCGGCCTGAGCGGCCCCGTCCGGACCCGTCGAAGGGTGCGGGCCCGGTTGCACGGGGGGTGCGGGGGAGCGACCGGACCCGCGGCGCGGGCCCGGCCCGGCCTGAGGCCGGGCCGGAACGTCCCCGGTGGTCCGTCACGGTCACGCCCCTGGGGCGGGTTATGGACCCGTGGGCAGCGACCGGCCCAGCCGGAGACAGGTGAAACGATAAATCAGGGGCCCGTCACTCACGATCCGCTGAGCGCCGCCACTGTCCGGATAACGCACGGACCGTATGAGGCACGTGCGGGATGAGGCACGGACCGGACGAGGCACGGGCCGGCTGGAGCTCGGCCCTGCTGACGCACCGTCCGGCTGACGCACGGCACGCATGGCGTACGGCCCGAATGGTTCGCGGCCCGCCCGCACGGCGTCACTCGCCCTCACCCCCGCAGCGTCTGCGAAGGCAGCTCGCCGAAGCGGGCGTGGTACTGCTCGGCGAATCTGCCCAGATGACCGAAGCCCCACCGGTGCGCCACCTCGCTCACGCTGCGTGTGCCGGGCTCCGCGGTGCGCAGCTCGTCGCGTACGCGGGTCAGCCGCACGTCCCGTACGTACGCCATGGGCGACATGCCCACGTAGCGGCGGAAGGCCTCCTGGAGCCAGCGCACCCCCACCCGCGCCTCGGCGGCGAGGACGGTCGTCGTGAACGGATGCTCGGGGCGCTCCTGGACGGCGTCCATCACGCGCTTCACGGGAGCCGGGCGCAACCTCTGTGCCGGAGCGGCGAGTTCGGCGCGGTAGGGGTGCTCCGCGGCCAGCAGCAGACCGCTCAGTATCGCCTCCTGGAGGGGCGCGACGATCAGAGGTGACGTGTACATAGACGCCTGGCCCCGCGGCGTTCCGGAATCCGCGCGCAGATCCTCGACGACCGTGGCGACGAGCCGGGCCCAACTGCGCCCGGGGCCACGGGTGGTGTCGAGTGCGGGGGCGAGCGTCAGCGGGGCGCGGACGGGCCGGCCGATGAGCTGTTCCAGGCGCCGGTCGAGGGCCTCGCGGTCCATCTTCACGGCGAGGACCCGGCAGTCGCCGGTCCACCGCTCCACCACCGTGTCGCCGACGGGCTGGAAGACCCCGGCCCGCTCCGCCGTCGCGACGGTGCCGGCGGCGCCGCCCTGGCGAAAGCGCATGTGCCCGCCGAGCAGTATGTTCACGTGGTACGCGCCCAGTTCGCCGAGCCGCATCCGCACATCGGCGCCACAGCTGAGCTCGCCGAGGGTGAGCGCACCGAGCTGCCCGATGTCGAACTCGGCGCGGAAGGCGCGCGGCCCCTCGATGACGTCCATGAAGTTGCTGTAGAACGTGGCACCGATCATCTGCCGTGCCTCGTCCACGTCCGCGGTCCTGAAGGACGTCCTCAAGGACGTGCTCATGGACGTCCTCGGCGCCTCGGCGCTCACGCGCGACTCACCCACTCCCCCGACATCACCGACGCTCCCCCGCGGCTACACCTCGCGCCCCAGCAGACTCAGCAACTCCGTCTGGGTGTCGGCGTCCTGCGGCGGTTCCACCGCGGGTGCGAAGAGCCCGCTCTTCGCCAGGTCAGCAGCGTACGGCTTCGTTTCGTGCAGGGAGAAGGCGACGAGGTCTTCCGGAAGTTCCTCGTCGGCGCCGATGGCTCGGGACAGGTCCCAGGCGTGCACGACGAGGTCGGTGATCATCTGCCCGCAGTAGAAGTCGGCCGCGGTGTCACCGAAGGAGAGATGGACCGTGCGGTAGATGGCGCCCGGCTCGCCGAAGGCCTCCCGGGAGGCGGCGGCCGCCGTGTCCCAGGAGGCGACGGGGTCGGGGCCGAGCACGTCGCCGTCGAAGGCGTCGCCGACGGATTCGATGGTCGCACCGTCGCGGACGAGTGAGGGCACCCAGAGCTGCTCGGTGGTCAGGTGGCCGACGAGGTCGCGCACGGACCAGTCGGTGCACGGGGTCGGCGCGTCCCACTGGTCGGCTCCGATCGCGTGCACCCGGTCGCCGAACAGGTCGAGGGCGGCGGCGTGCCGGGCGAGGAGCTCCTGGTCGTTCAGGTCGGACGGTCCGGCTGTACCAGTCGTGTCTGCCATACCCGCCATTGTCCTCCTGGAGCCGGGAGGCGCTACCGCTTCCGCTCCACGCGCCGCTCGTCCCACACCGGCTCGGGCGTCTCGCGCACGAGTCCGTCGCTGCCGAAGACCAGATAGCGGTCGAAGGAGCGGGCGAACCAGCGGTCGTGCGTCACGGCGAGGACCGTGCCCTCGTATGCCTCAAGGCCCTCCTGGAGCGCCTCGGCCGACTCCAGGTCGAGGTTGTCGGTGGGCTCGTCGAGCAGCAGGGCCGTGGAGCCCTCCAGCTCCAGGAGCAGGATCTGGAAGCGCGCCTGCTGGCCGCCCGAGAGCCGCTCGAAGCGCTGCTCGGCCTGGCCCGTGAGCTCGTAGCGGCGCAGGCGCGACATCGCGGGACCCTTGGCCTGGGCGTGCTCGCGCCACAGGATGTCCAGAAGCGTGCGGCCGAAGAGCTCCGGGTGGGCGTGGGTCTGCGCGAAGTGGCCCGCCACGACGCGCGCGCCGAGCTTCCAGTCGCCGGTGTGCGAGACGTCGCCGCCGGCGAGGAGGCGCAGGAAGTGCGACTTGCCCGAGCCGTTCGAGCCGAGGACGGCGACCCGCTCGCCGTAGAAGACCTCCAGGTCGAAGGGTTTCATCAGGCCGGTCAGTTCGAGGTTCTTGCAGGTGATGGCCCGGATGCCGGTCCGCCCGCCCTGGAGCCGCATGGTGATGTCCTGCTCGCGGGGCGGCTCGGGCGGCGGCCCCGCCTCCTCGAACTTGCGAAGGCGGGTCTGCGCGGCGGCGTACCGCGAGGCCAGCTCGTGGCTGATGGAGGCGGCCTGGCGCAGGCTGAGCACCAGCTTCTTCAGCTGGGCGTGCTTCTCGTCCCAGCGCCTGCGCAGCTCCTCGAAGCGCGCGAAGCGCTCGCGCCGCGCCTCGTGGAAGGTGGCGAAGCCGCCGCCGTGCACCCAGGCGTCGGCGCCCGCTGGGCCCGGCTCGACGCTGACGATCTTCTCGGCGGCGCGGGCGAGGAGCTCGCGGTCGTGCGAGACGAACAGGACGGTCTTGCGGGTCTCCTTGAGCCGCTCCTCCAGCCAGCACTTTCCGGGGACGTCGAGGTAGTTGTCCGGCTCGTCCAGGAGCAGCACCTCGTCTCCGCCGCGCAGCAGGGCCTCGAGCACGAGGCGCTTCTGTTCACCGCCGGAGAGCGTGCGGACCTCGCGGAACTGCGCCTTGTCGTACGGGATGCCGAGCGCGGCCATGGTGCACATGTCCCAGAGGGTCTCGGCCTCGTAGCCGTGCGCCTCGGCCCAGTCGGAGAGCGCCTGGGCGTACTGGAGCTGGGCGGCCTCGTCGTCGACCGTCATGATCAGGTGCTCGGCGACGTCCACGGCCTTCGCGGTCTCGCGGATGCGGGCGTTCGAGACGGAGACGAGCAGGTCGCGCACGGTCGTCTCGTCGCGTACGGAGCCCACGAACTGCGGCATGACGCCGAGGCCGCCGCTGACCGTGACCGTGCCGCCGTGGGGCTGGATCTCGCCCGAGATGAGGCGGAGCAGGGTGGTCTTCCCCGCGCCGTTCGCCCCGACGAGGGCGACGATGGCGCCCTCACCGACACGGAAGGAGACATCACCGAGCAGGGCTCGGCCGTCCGGCAGGTAGTACTCGATGTGCGCGGCTTCCAGATGTCCCATGCGGGGGATTCTCCGTGGCGGGCGCCGCCTGCCGCAAATACGTTTCGGATCGCTGCCCGAGGCGCCGACGTGTACCAGCCACTCCCACCTCGCGGAATGACCACGCTGACCACATACTGATACGTGGGTCTCATTATTCGACATGGCGGCGTAGCGTTCGATCCGCCGCAGCGAGCGGCAGCGAACGCGAAGGAGTTCCCGTCATGCCGGAGGAGACCGCCGTCTACACGCACGGACACCACGAGTCCGTCCTGCGCTCCCACACCTGGCGGACCGCCGCCAACTCCGCCGCCTACCTCCTCGACGCGGTGAAGCCGCACATGCGGATCCTGGACATCGGCTGCGGCCCCGGCACCATCACCGCCGACCTGGCCGAGCTCGTCCCCGAGGGGCACGTGACGGGGGTCGACCACGCGCCCGGCATCCTGGACCGGGCCCGCGCGACGGCGGCCGAACGCGGCCTGGAGAACGTGGAGTTCGCCGTCGCGGACGTGCACGCCCTGGACTACCCCGACGACTCGTTCTGCGTCGTGCACGCGCACCAGGTGCTCCAGCACGTCGGCGACCCGGTGCGCGCCCTGAGCGAGATGCGGCGCGTCTGCGCACCGGGCGGCATCGTCGCCGCCCGCGACGCGGACTACTCGGCGATGACCTGGTACCCGAACTCCCCCGTCATGGACGGCTGGCTGGAGCTGTATCTGCGGGTGGCCCGCGCCAACGGCGGTGAGCCGGACGCGGGTCGCCGCCTCAAGTCCTGGGCCCTGGCGGCCGGTTTCGACGACGTCACCGCGAGCTCGGGCACGTGGTGCTACAGCTCGGCCGAGGAGCGCGCCTGGTGGAGCGGGCTCTGGGCGGACCGCACGGTCGCCTCCGCCTACGCGGAACGAGCCGTGCGGGACGGACACGCCGATGCCGGGGAACTGCGGACGATCGCCGACGCGTGGCGGGAGTGGGGCTCGCGTGACGACGGTTGGTTCACCGTGCTGCACGGCGAGATCCTCTGCCGTAAGTGACGAGTTCCACTGCCTCGAGTGCCGAGATCCTCTGCCGCGAGTGAACTGACACAGGTTTGCGATTGGCCGCGTAGAGCGACCCTTTGGGGATACACGGAGCAGCAGGAGGTAAGACACTATGGTTCCTATTCTGCTGGTCCTTCTGCTGGCCCTGCTCCTCTTCGGCGCGGGGTTCGCCGTGAAGATCCTCTGGTGGATCGCCATCGCCGTGCTCGTCATCTGGCTGGTCGGGTTCCTGATGCGCAGCACGACGGCCAGTGGGACGAGGTCCCGCTGGTACCGGTGGTAGCCGCCGCACGGTGGTAGCCGCACTCGGAACCCTGAAGTCCATGAGCCCGCGGGCCCTTAAGCCCGCGGGCTCAGCCGTGCCCGGGTTGACGAAGCCGTACCTCAGCCGCTCAGGGCGCGCAGCTTGCGGCGGGCCGGGCCGAGGGCGCGCCCGGACCGCAGAAGGCCCGCCCAGGGATCGGTGCGGGCCTGCTCGACGGCGTCCTCGATGGTCCAGCGGCGGGCGCCCAGCGCGGGGTCGTCGAGGTCGTCCCAGGCGACGGGCACGGCGACCGGCGCACCGGGTTTGGCACGGACCGAGAACGGGGCGACGGCGGTCTGCGCGTACGCGTTGCGCTGCACGTCGAGATAGAGGCGGTCGCCGCGGTCCTTCTTGCGGGCGGCCGTCGTGAGCTGCTCGGGGTGGGCCTGGGCGAGGGTCTCGGCGACGTCCCGTGCGAAGGCGCGTACGTCGTCGAAGTCGTGGCGGCCGTTGAGGGGCACGATGACGTGCAGTCCACGCGAGCCCGTGGTCATCAGGGCGGACGGCAGGCCGACGTGGTCGAGCAGTTCGCCCAGGAGGCCCGCCGCCTCGCGGACGGGGCCGAAGTCGTCCTTGGCCGGGTCGAGGTCGAAGACGAGCCGGTCGGGGTGGGTGATGCCGCCGGCGCCGGCGGCGCGGGACGTCCAGCGGTGCAGCGTGAGGCAGGCCTGGTCGGCGAGGTAGAGGAGCGTGGCGGTGTCGTCGCACACCGTGTGGTGGACGGTGCCGCCCTCCTTGGCGACCTCGACGCGGGTGATCCACTCCGGGTAGTGGTCGGGGGTTTCCTTCTGCATGAAGCGGGGCCCGTCGACCCCGTCCGGGTGCCGCTCCAGCATCAGGGGGCGACTGCGCAGGTGGGGCAGCATGAACGGGGCGACGGCCCGGTAGTAGTCCGCGAGGTCGCCTTTCGTATGGCCCGTTCCGTCGCCGGCCGGGAAGAGGACCTTGTCGGGACGGTGCAGCTGTACGGTGCGACGCCCCGCCCGCAGCGTTCGTGCGCTGGTCATGTGGGGGTTCCTTTCCTGCGGCTCTCGGGGGGTGCGGGGTCAGCGCACGACCGCTTGCTCCACGAGCAGCCGAGCGGCCGCCGCGATGGACTCGGCGTCGATGCCGGCGTCGTGCAGCTGCTCGTCGGGGTACGCCGAGCCCGGCATCGTGTTCACCGCGAGCCGCACCAGGCGCGGCACCGGGCCTCCGTCGGCGAAGGCCTCGGCGACGGCGTCTCCGATGCCGCCCTCCGGCCGGTGGTCCTCGACGGTGAGCAGGCAGCCGGTGCGTTCCGCGGCCTCGCGCAGGGTGGCGCGGTCGACGGGCTTGACCGAGTACAGGTCGATGACGCGCACCTGGATGCCCTCGCGGTCGAGGAACTCGGCGGCGCTCAGCGCCTCGTGCACGGTCACGCCCGCCGCGACCAGCGTGATCCGGTCGGCGTCGGAGGAGCGCAGGACCTTGGAGCCGCCGACGGGGAACTCCTCGCCCGGCCCGTAGATGACCGGCGCGTCGCCGCGTGACGTACGCAGGTACCGTACGCCGTCCAGATCCGCCATCTGCGCGACGAGCTTGCCGGTCTGGTGGGCGTCGCACGGATACAGGACCGTCGAACCGTGTACGGCGCGGAACATCGCCAGGTCTTCGAGGCCCATCTGGGACGGCCCGTCCTGGCCGATGGCCACACCCGCGTGCGATCCGACGATGTTGATGCCGGCGCCGCTGACCGCCGCCATCCGGACGAAGTCGTGGGCCCGGGTGAGGAACGCGGCGAACGTCGACGCGTACGGCACCCAGTCGCGCACCGCCAACCCCACGGCTGCGGCGACGAGTTGCTGCTCGGCGATGTAGCACTCGAAGTAGCGGTCGGGGTGTTCCTTGGCGAAGTACTCGGTCCGCGTGGAGTCGCCGACCTCCCCGTCGAGGGCCACGACGTCGCCGCGCGCGGTGCCGAGCGCGGTCAGCGCCTGACCGAAGGCGGTGCGGGTGGCGACGGCTTCGCCCACCTCGTGGCGCGGCAGCTCCAGGTGGCCGCTGCGCGTCGCGTGCAGCGCCCGCGCGGCGGCGGGCTTGCGCACCTCGACGCGCACGCCGGCCCCGCCGTCCGCGCCGCCCAGCTCCTCGATCGCCGCTTCCGCGTCCGGCAGCGGTTTGCCGTGCAGGCCCTCGCGGTCCTCGGCGGCGGCGACGCCCTTGCCCTTGACGGTGCGGGCGAGGACGACCGTGGGCTGCCGGGTGGTGGAGCGGGCCTCCTGGAAGGCGCGGTCGACGTCCTCCAGGTCGTGGCCGTCGACCTCGACGACATGCCAGCCGAAGGCGGCGAAGCGACGTGCGTAGGCGTCGAGATCCCAGGCGTGACGGGTGGGGCCGCGCTGCCCGAGGCGGTTGACGTCGACGACGGCGGTCAGGTTGTCCAGCTGCTCGTATCCCGCGTGTTCGACGGCCTCCCACACCGAGCCCTCGGCGAGTTCACTGTCGCCGCACAGCACCCAGACCCGGTAGGGGATCCGGTCGAGCCGCTTGCCGGAAAGGGCCATGCCGACGCCGATGGGAAGCCCCTGGCCGAGGGACCCGGTGGCGACCTCGACCCACGGGATGCGGCGCGGCGTGGGGTGCCCTTCGAGGCGGCTGCCCTGCTCGCGGAAGGTCAGCAGCTCGCTGTCGCTGACGACGCCCGCCGCCTTGTAGGCCGCGTACAGGAGGGGCGAGGCGTGCCCCTTGGAGAGGATGAAGCGGTCGTTGCCGGGATGGTCGGGGCGGTCGAAGTCGTAGCGCAGATGGTGCGCGAGGAGCACCGCCATCAGGTCGGCGGCGGACATCGACGACGTGGGGTGCCCGGAGCCCGCGGCGGCCGCGGCGCGGACGGAGTCGACCCGCAACTGCCGGGCGAGTGGGGCGAGTTCGCTGGTGGTCATGGCGGGCCCTCCTTGGGATGTGGTGCAGTCGGTCTCGGCGCAGTCGGTCTCCGGCGGTCCGCCGGTCGCGCGGGCCGTCGGTTCCTGGCGCGCCCGGCCTCCCGACGACCCTGGCACGCGGGCCCTTCGGGTTGCCCCTGCGAACCGCCGTCAAACACCGCCGTCGAACACCGCCATCAGCACCGGGGAGACGCGGGCCGGATCCGGCGCCGCGCCCGGTTTGCCCCTCGGGCTTCGGGATACCCGTACCGGGCGCCGTCGCAGGTGTGGGGGGTTTCGAGTCAGCCCCGCCCCGCTCCGCGCCCCCACCCCCGCACGTCATCCAGGACGGTCCCGATGAAGGACGCAGTGCGCATCGAAAGCCCCGCCATGTCCGCCTACTCGGTCCCCGCGGACGCCCCGGAGGCGGACGGCACCCTCGCGTGGGAGAGCACGACCATCGTGATCGTCGAGATCACCGCGGGCGACGCGACGGGGACGGGCTGGACCTATGGCCCCGCGTCCACCGTCGCCCTCCTGTCCGAGCAGCTCGCGCCGGTCGTCACCGGCATGGACGCGCTCGACATCCCCGCGGCCCACACGGCGATGACGCAGGCGATCCGCGACACCGGCCGCCCCGGAGCCGCGTCCGGCGCCGTCTCGGCGATCGACATCGCCCTGTGGGACCTGAAGGCGCGCCTCCTGGAGATCCCGCTCGTACGCCTCCTGGGCGCGGCCCGCGACGAGGTCCCCGTCTACGGGAGCGGCGGCTTCACGACGTACCACGACACGCATCTGGCGGCGCAGCTGAACGGCTGGGTGCACGGTCAGGGCATCCCCCGCGTCAAGATCAAGGTCGGCGAGGCCTGGGGGCGGGCCGCGGCCCGCGACGTGCTGCGGGTGCGCACCGCGCGCGATGTCATCGGCTCGCAGGCCGAGTTGTACGTCGACGCGAGCGGCGCCTACACCCGCAAGCAGGCGATACGGGTGGGCCGGGTGCTCGCCGAGCACGGTGTGGGCTGGTTCGAGGAGCCGGTGCCGTCGGACGACCTGCGGGGGCTCGCGCTGGTGCGGGACGCGCTGGTCTGCGACGTGGCGGCCGGCGCGTACGGCTACGACCTCGCGTACTTCGCACGGATGATCCCCTCCGTGGACTGCCTGCAGCTGGACGCGACGCGCTGCGGCGGTCTGACCGAGTGGCTGCGCGCGGCGGCCCTCGCGCAGGCGCACGGCATCGAGGTCTCGGCCCGCTGCTCCCCGCACGCGCATGCCGCGGTCGCCGCGTGCGTGCCGAATCTGCGGCACATCGAGTGGCTGCACGACCATGTGCGGATCGAGTCGATGTTCTTCGACGGTGCCCTCGACCCGACGGGCGGCCACGTCCGCCCCGACGGCGGCGTCGGCCACGGCCTGGAGCTGCGGCGCACGGAGGAGGTCGAGGAATACCGGGTCGCGTGAGTACGCCCCGCCCTGCCACGCTCGGCACATGGGAGAGCGAATGACCGAGGCCCTGCTCATCGGCGGCCGTTCCGGGGCGGGCAAGTCCTCGGTCGGCTGGGAGGTCGCGGCGCTGCTGCGGGCGGCCGACGTGGGGCACGCGTACATCGAGGGCGACGTCCTGGACGCGGTCCATCCGGCGCCGGAAGGCGATCCGCACCGCTCCGGGATCACCGAGCGCAATCTCGCGGCGCTCTGGGCCAACTACACGGCCCTCGGCTGCCATCGTCTCGTCTACACGAACACGGCGAGCGTGCTCGGGAGCGAGGAGTGGTTGTTCACCAGTGCCCTGCGCGGCCCGCGCATCATCCGTGTGCTCCTCACGGCGTCGGACGCCACCGTCGAGGCGCGGCTGAGGGCGCGTGAACTGGGCTCGGAGCTCGAACAGCAGCTGCGCCGCAGCGCGTTGACGGCCCGACGCCTGGAGGAGGACGCGGCCGACGGCACCCACCGGGTGGCGACGGACGGACGGCGCGTCCAGGACATCGCGGCCGATGTGGTGGCCGCCACGGGCTGGAACTCCCAAAAGTCCCCCGAAACGATCTCGCGCGGCGGCCGGGCCAACTAGGCTCGCCCGTATGGAGATCCTGGGAGCCACGCTGCGTATCTGCGTCGAGGACCTGGAGTCCTCGGTCGCCTTCTACGAACGCCTCGCGGGCAACACCGCGCAGCGTTTCGAGCGCGAGGGCGTCTCGGTCGCGGCAATCGGCTGCTTTCTGTTGATGAGCGGGCCCGAGCATGAGCTGGAGATCCTCCGCAAGGTCTCGGCGACCATCGCGGTACCGGACGTCGACGAGGCGTACTCCGTCCTGAACGCGTCGGGTGCCCGGGTCATCGCGGGCCCCGTCCCTACGCCGGTGGGCCGCAACCTCATCGCGGTGCACCCGGACGGCACGGTCTTCGAGTACGCGGACCGGCGCCCCGCGACCTGACCGGTCTGCCCGTATCCTCCACGGCAGGCGGCCGAACGGAGGACGGTGCACGTGGCGGGCAGTACGGCGGACGGTACAGCGGGCAGCACGGCGGGCGGTACGGAGCGGGTTTCGCTGAGCGCCCAGGCCCGCGAGGCCGTCCGGCAACGCATCGTGGACCGGCGCTATCCGCTGGGCTCGCGGCTCGTGGAGCGTGAGGTCGCCGAGGAGCTGCGGATGTCGCGGGTCCCCGTACGGGAGGCGATGCGCGCGCTGGTCGCGGAGGGCCTGCTCGAACTCCTGCCGCACAGCGGGGTGCGGGTGCGCCGCCTGGAACGTTCCGATGTGCGGCACCTGTACGAGGTGTGGGAGCCGCTCGCGGTCCAGGCGTCCCTGCTTGCGGCGCGCCGCGTGGCACGGAGCGCGCCGGACGAGCCACCGGGTCTCGACGCACTGAGGGCCACGCTCCACCAGGCCGAGCAGGCGTCGGACGTGGACGACGGACCGCGCGAGGTCGCGGCGCACACGGCCTTCCACGAAGGCATCGTGACCCTCTCCGGCAATCCGCTCCTGGCCCGCACGATGGAGCAGCTGAGCTGGCAGCTCCAGCTCCTGTTCGGCATGCGCGCCGAGCCGGACCACATGCGGGCCCAGCATGACCTCATCTACCGCCAGATCGCGTCGGGCGACGAGGAGACGGCGGCGGCGAGCACGCTGCTGCATGTGCGGGACAGCCAGGCGGTGGCGCTGCGGTCGCTCTTCGAAGAGAGCGGCGAGAGCGGCGAGAACGGCGCCTGACGGGGGCTCCTGCTGGACTCTGTATACCAAGCCCTGCATGTTGGCCACACTCCTGGACCTGGCTCTGCCGAAATCTCCACATTCCCCCGCCACTCCTTGCGGGCCACTCCAGCTTGGTATACAAACTGCGGACGCGTTCCCTCCGTAACCCGTCCTGGAGCAGCCCCATGTGCGTCGAGTCCATCCCTCCGCCCTCCTCCCGGCTCACCCGGCGTGGTGTCCTCGCGGGGGCCGCCGCGCTCGCCGGGACCACCGCCGCGCTGACCGCCGCCGCGCCCCGGACGGACGCCACGGCAGCGAGCGAGGGGCGGCGGCCGGCCGGCGGGGATCTGGTCATCGAGGGCGGCACCCTCCTCGACCCCGCGACCGGCGAGGTGACCGAGGACGCGGTGGTCGTCATCGTGGACGGAGTCGTGCGCTCGGCGGGCAGGCGCGGGAGCGCCGAAGTGCCCGAAAAGGCCGAGGTGCTCGACGCGCACGGACGCTGGATCCTGCCGGGTCTCGTCGAGGCGCACATCCACCTCAACACCGCGGCCGAGGCGCGCGACGCGGTTCAGTACGGGGCGACCAGCGCGCGCAGCGGCTCGACCAACTTCTACCAGGACATTGCCGTACGGGAGCTGGCCCGCCAGGCTCCGGAGCAGGCGCCGAGGCTGCGCGCCGCCGGTGTCTTCGTCACGCCCGACCTGGGCGACACGGTCCTCGCCGACCCGGAGCTCACCCCGCTGGCCAGGCTCCGGGGCGGCGTGCGCTCGCCCGAGGCGCTGCGCCGCGTCGTCGAGGTCAACATCGCCCGGGGTGCCGATGTCATCAAGACCCGGGTCAACGAGCGCGCCGGGCTGCCCGAGCAGGATCCGCTGGCCCAGGTGTACGACCGCGAGCAGCTGTCCGCCGTGGTCGCTGCCGCCCGGCGCGGCGGCAAGGGCGTGCTCTGCCACAGCTACAGCGAGAAGGGCTGCCATGACGCCGTCATGGCGGGCGTCCGCTCCCTTGAGCACGGCGCGTTCGTCGGCGAGCGCACGCTGCACGAGATGCGGCGCAGGGGCACGTACTTCACCCCGACCCTCACCGCGATCGCCGGGCTCGCCGATTCGCCGGACCCCGTGCTCGCGGAGCGCGGCCGCCAGTACCTGCCGGCCTTGCAGCGTGCCGTGCTCGCCGCGCACGAGCTGGGTGTGCCGCTGGCCGCCGGCACGGACTCGTCCGGCGGGAAGATCAAGCCCATCGGCCGCGAGGTGGAGCTCATGCGGGCTGCCGGGCTCTCCGCGCTCGACGCGATCCGCACGGCCACCACCGGCGCCGCGAAGCTCCTTGGCCTCGACCGCACGGCGGGCCGCCTGGCGCGCGGCTTCGCCGGTGACGTGCTCCTCGTGGACGGCGATCCGCTGGCCGACGTGACGGTCCTCAAGAAGCCCGTACGCGTGGTCCGTTCGGGCTTCGCACTCTGAACTCCCCCGCGCCACCTGGAACTGCCCGCGCACCACACCTCTTGAAGGAGACCCCCATGACGCCTCTCTCCCGTCGCGGCGTACTCGGCGCTGCCGCCGCGTTCGCGGGCACCGGAGCCGCCGTGTCGGCCGGCTCCCCTGCCACCGCCTCGTCCCGCGGCAGCGGTGGTCGCCACCCCAAGGCCATGGTGTTCCGCGATGTCCGCCCCTTCGGCGCGAGGACGCCCGTGGACCTCACGGTCGTCGACGGCCGGATCACGGACGGCCGGGCACCCAAGGGCGCCAAGGTGATCGACTGCGGTGGCCGGGTCGCCCTGCCCTCGCTCGTCGACGCTCACATCCACCCGGACAAGACGACGTGGGGCGGCGACTGGGTCACGCGGAAGCCCGCGAGCGGCATCGCCGACTACTGCGCCCAGGACGTGGAGCTGTTCAGGACCCAGTCCCGGCCGGTCGGCGAGCGCGCGTACGGCCTGATGGCGCACGCCGTGACCCGCGGCACCCGCGCGATGCGCGCCCACGTGGACGTGGCGCCCGCCTACGACCTGGCCGGCGTCGAAGGCGTGAACACGGCCCGTGAGCGGCTGCGGGACGCCCTGGACGTGCAGATCGTGGCGTTCCCGCAGCACGGCGTGGTCCGGACCCCGGGCACGGCGGAGCTCCTGGAGGAAGCGGCCCGCTCCGGCGCGATCGACCTCGTCGGCGGCATCGACCCGATCAGCTTCGACCACGCGATGGACGAACAGCTCGACCTGGTCTTCGGCCTCGCGGACCGCCACGGGGTCGGCGTGGACATCCACCTCCACGACCGCGACGAGAAGGGTACGAAGGTGCTGCGGGCCATCATCGACCGCACCCGCGCGCTCTCACTGCGCGGCAAGGTCACGGTCAGCCACGTCTTCTGCCTGCCGAACCTCTCCGACACCGAACTGGGCAGGATGGCGGCCGACTTGGGCGAGCAGGACATCTCCCTGACCACGGTCGCGCCGAACGAGTCGCTGGTCCTGCCGATCGCGAAGCTGCGCGATCACGGGGTGCGGGTGGGGCTCGGCTCGGACGGGGTGCGCGACGCGTGGAGCCCGTTCGGCAACGCCGACATGCTGCACCGTGCGCACATCCTCGGCTGGGTTACCGACGTCCGCCTCGACGACGAGCTCGCCGACTGCTACAACGTGGGCGCGCACGGTGGCGCAGACGTGATGGGCCTCGACCACGCGGACCTGAAGCCCGGCGCTCCGGCCGACTTCATCCTCGTGCGCGGGGAGTGCCTGCCGCAGGTCCTGGTGGACATGCCGCAGCGGGACATGGTGGTGCACGGTGGCCATGTCGTGGCCAGGAACGGTGAGTTGGCTTACTGCTTCTAACAAAAGCGGTTGATCATGTGACTCTTGGCGCGTCGGCTCGTTGGTCTGGTTGTGGCGAAACGTCAGTCGCGGCCGTGGATCGTGTCGGATGAACTGTGGTCGCTTATCGAGCCGTTGCTGCCCGAGCCTGGACCGAAGCTGGCACAGGGCAGACCGCGGGTGCCCGATCGGCAGGCCCTGTGCGGGATCTTGTTCGTGCTGCATACCGGCATCCAGTGGGAGTATCTGCCCCAGGAGCTTGGCTTCGGCTCGGGAATGACCTGTTGGCGGCGCCTGGCCGCCTGGAATGACGCCGGCGTCTGGGACCAACTCCACGTCGTCCTGCTGGAGAAGCTGCGCTCGAAGAACCAGATCGACTGGGGCCGGACGGTGATCGACTCCTCCCACGTCAGGGCAGCTCGTAAAGGCCCAAAAGCGGGCCCAGCCCGGTCGACCGCGCACGGCCGGGCAGCAAGCACCACCTCATCGTCGACGGCCAGGGCATCCCGCTCGCAGTGACCCTGACCGGCGGAAACCGCAACGACGTCACCCAACTCCTGCCCCTGCTCGACAAGATCCCAGCCGTCGCGGGACGGGTCGGCAGACCGCGCCGACGCCCTGACGCGCTTCTCGCCGACCGCGGCTACGACCACGACAAGTACCGCCGCCTGCTCTGGCAGCGCGGCATCCGCCCCGTGATCGCGAAACGAGGCGAGCCACACGGCACCGGCCTGGGCATCTTCCGCTACGTCGTCGAGCGCACCATCGCCTGGCTCCACGGCTTCCGCCGCCTGCGCATCCGCTGGGAACGGCGCGACGACATCCATGAGGCCTTCCTCGGTCTCGCCGTCTGCCTGATCACCCACCGCCACGTCCAACGGCTTTGTTAGCGCCTTTTAGCCAGGAAGTGTGTGTGGGGGGCTGGTGACTGACCCCGCCCCCCACCACACACAGGGGCCTTCACTCCCCCGAAGCGGCTCGCATCCGGTAGTCGTACCGAGCGGGCAGCGGGTCGTCGCTCACCGCGTGCCAGAGCTCGCCGAGAATCTCGGCGCCTTCGCGCAGGTCGGCCACCTCGAAGCCCTCGTCGAATATCGCCCGCGCCCGGGTCTTCTCCCCCTCCGCGACGAGCAGTTGGACTTCCACCAGGCGGAAGCGGCCCTCGGCCCGCGTCTCGGCATGCAGGCGCTCCCACACCCCGCGCGCCGCCGCCGTCCGCCCCGCCGCGAGCAGGACGGCTATCGCCTCCCTGCCGAGGGCGGCGCCCGCGGACGTCCACAGGACACCGTCGTCGCGCCGCTCCTGGCACAGGTCGTCGAAGGCTTCCGCGTACCGGTCGGCGGCGCGCTCGATGTGGCCCGCGTCCTGATCGGCGACCGCGAGGCACCGGAGCAACGGCCAGCGGGACGGGGCCAGTTCGAGGCCACGCTCCCAGCTGCGCACCGCCTGGGCCAGGTCGCCCGCGTGCCACTGGGCCACGCCGAGGTGGTACTCGGCCACCGGCCGCGCGGGCGCCGTCTCCAGCATGTCCCGCCAGTGCCGGGCCACCAGGGTCGGCCCCGGCGGCGAAACGCGGCGTGGCTCGGGGACGGCGCCGGAGTGCAACAGCTCCAGCCACGGCTCCTGTTCGGGGCCGAGCGTGGACTCCGCGAACGGCGTGCCCGGCAACTTGTGACCCGCGCGCAGGACTTCGAGCGCGCCCCACCCTGACCCGGTGGACAGGACCTCACCGGGCTCGGTGTCCGCGCACGGCCGCCAGGCGTCGTACGCCTCCTCCACCGCACCGCGCGGCAGCGCGTCCGCGAGCCGCCCCTGGACCTCCTCGCGCGCGGCCCGCCAGTCGGAGCCGTGCACCGGGCCCGGGTCGGCCGACAGCGGCCCGTACGACTCCAGCCAGGCGAACTCGCCCTCCGCGTCCAGGCGTACGTGCTCAAGCTGGGTCCGCGCCAGGCCCGCCTGGATCTCCGCGTACCCGCCCGTGCCCGGCTCCGTCAGCCACTCCTGCCAGCGCCGGCCGCCCGCGCCGGAGCCCCACACGAAGAGCTTGCGGCCACGCAGCAGGTCGGTCGACGTCTGGACGAGGCCGTGCCCGTCGTCGTCGAGCGCGGCGATCCACCGGCGCGTGCGGTCCGGTACGTCGTAGAAGTAGTCGGCGGCGTACTCGCTGCGCGGCGGATAGGTCCGGTCCACCCCGTCGGTCTCCGGCACCGGAACCTTGCGCAGCACGCCCGAATAGCCGAAGTGCCATGCCTCGTCGGCCGGGGCGAGGACGCGGTGCTCCTCGGGCACCGCGATGTTGGACCACCAGTAGACCGGCACCGCCTTCTCGTGCGGGTTGCGGATCCGCACGCCGACGTGGAGGAAGTCGGAGCCTTCGGGCAGCCACAGGTCCACCTGGAACGGCACGTCGCGCAGCCGCTCCCACTCCCACAGGCGCAGCATCTCGCCGCCGTCGGGCGCCGTCACGCGCGCGGCGTGCAGGGGCGCGCAGGACAGCGTCGTATGGCCGGTGGCGCCGATGTTCCACTCGATGCCGCCGGAGAACCAGGCGCCGTTGAGCGCGAAGGCGGCGGGCTGCAACACGGGGTTGCGGTAGAGGAGTTCACGGCCGGTCGGCTTGTGGAAGAGGGAGTGGACACGGCCGCCGAAGCCCGGCAGGACGGTGGCGCGCAGCCGGTCGTTCTCGATGACCAGGGTGTCGAGCGTCGTGTCGGTCCGCTCGCGTCCGTACCCGTCGAGCACCCGCGTCGGCAGGACGCCGCGCAACGGCGCGTACCCCAGCTGCCGCGCCATGTCGCGCGGCAGCCCCTCTCTGCCGCGCTCGTCCAGCGTGTGCACTTCACGGAGCGGCCGGAGCGGCGGCAGCGGGTTCTCGGGGCCCAACGGGGCGGCGGGCAGCGTCAGTACGTCACGTCGCACGGTGGTCGTCACGATCACCATGGAACACGCTCGACGCCGTCCCGACCAGGGGCTATCGCGATCAGAATTGCGCAAAGGCGCGCGGCGGTCCCACGGCCCGGCTATTCCGTGGCGGTCAGCGCCCAGCGCTCGTGGTCACGCCACGCTCCGTCGATGAAGAGGAAGTCCGGCGAGAACCCTTCGAGCCGGAAGCCGCAGCGGCGGGCGAGCGCGATCGAGGCGGTGTTGCCGGGCTGGACGTTGATCTCCAGACGGTGCAGCTCCAGCACGTCGAAGGCGTACCGCGTGACGAGTCCGAGCCCCTCCCCCATCAGGCCTCGCCCCGCCGCGTGCGCGAAGGCGCCGTACCCCAGCGCCCCGCATCGGAAGGCGCCCGCCACGATGTTGTTGATATTGATGAACCCGGCGATGGCGCCACCGGCCGGCCGCTCCGGGTCCCGCTCGCAGACCAGGAACCCCGCCCTTCCCCGGCCCTCGATCAGCGGGCCCGCATACTTCGCGTACGCCGCGTCCGTGGTGGGCGGGAAGAGCCAGGGGCTGTGCAGCTCCCTGCTCTCCCGCGCGCGTGCGGTGAACTCGGGGCCGTCGTCGTAGGTGTAGGGACGTATGACTGCGTGGGGGCCCTCGGCGAGGGGGCGGGTGCTGTCGGGCATCGGGCCACGCTAGCCGTTGCCCGGCCGCTGCCCGTACCCCGTCCTCACTTCCGCCGCCGCATGAAGTACGCCCCGCACAGCGCGCCGATCAGGCCCGTGCCGAGGAGTGCCACCCACAGGGGCATCGTCACCTCGGGGATCAGGAGTCTGATCTTGGTGTGGTGGGTGTTCTCGAAGATGAAGACCAGGGTGAGGGCGGCGATCACGAGGACGGCGATCCTGCCGGGCGTCATGACGCCACCGCCGCCGCCCGAGCCGCCCTTCGCGCCACCCGTGGAGCTGCTGGGACTCATACGTGGACCTTCCCTCGGAGCTTCGACCGGCCTCCCCCGGTCCAGCATGGGCAACTGGACCCGGTTCGCGCGCGGTGGACGCCCCGCCGGGGCGGGGGCCGGGGCCGTACGGGTGAGCCCGGACCCGGTCAGCCCACCACGGGCAGCTCGATCACCCCGGTGTCCTCGGGGGCGCTGGTGACCGTCACCGGCTTCACCCCCCTGTTGCCCCCGTACGCGTCGTCACTCGCCGCCACCACGAACTGCAGCTTGTGCCCCGCCTCGTACCGGTGCACGATCCCCGGCAGCGACACGGTGAACGGCTTCGTCACGTCCGGCACGCGCACCGGCGCCACCAGGCGGCGCACGAGCGTCTTCCTGCCGTCGGGCGCGATGTCGTACAGCTTCGCGAAGAGGACCAGCTTGTCGGCCGCGTCACCGGAGTTCTGCACCCGCTCGGTCCTCGGCGAGACGACCTTGAGGGTGGCCTTCGCGGAGCCCACCACGTCCGTGGCGGCGGTCAGCGGCTCGGTCGTCCAGTCGAGGTAGGTGCCCTTGGTGTCGCGCGGCGCGGGGTCGGGCAGGCCGATCAGGCCGGCGAGGGAGCTCTCGGAGTGGCTGGTGGGGATCAGCCAGTTGCGGTACCCACGGCTGCCGCGCGCGACCTTCTTGCGGGCGTCGACGAGCTTGCCGTCCCCAGACAGGTACACCTTCTGGCTCAGGACGGGCACCTTGGACGCGGTCGCGTAGGAGCCGTTCGGTCCGCTGCCGGCCGGGACCCAGTCCTGGTGGTATGCGAAGGCGGGGCCGGTGTCGGCGCCCTTGTTCTGCCGGAGGTAGCGGTCGAACCACGACAGCACGCGCTTGCCGACGTAACTGGTCTCCAAGTTGCCCTCGGAGAGGTTGAGTTCCCCGGACGCGGCGTCGGTCAGGCCGCCGCTGTGGCCCCCGGACTGCCAGATCATCTTCGTCGTGGTGCCCTGCGCCTTGAGCGTCTCGTACGTCGCCTGCGCCTCGTTGAGGTTGAAGAGGGTGTCGGTCTGGCCCTGGACCAGCAGGGTGGGCGTCTTGACCTGGGGCAGGTACGAGACGGGCGAGACGCTGCGCGCGTACTCCTGGAGGGCCTTGGTCTTGTCGGCGGGGTAGCGGCCCGAGTTGAGCGTACGGATCGTCTCGCAGGCCTTGGTGACGAAGTGCAGGCAGGTGAGGGAGTTGATACGGGAGGGATCGAGGCTCGGTTCGAGGAGCGGCTGCCCCTCGCCGATGAGGTAGAAGCCGTTCATCCACTGCCACTTGGCCGCGCCGGGCACGCTGCGGTCGGACGCGTTGTTCGGGTCGAGCGAGTAACCCAGGTCGTTCCAGGTGATCATCGGTACGAGGGCGTCGACCCGGTGGTCCACCGCGGCCGTCGCCAGCTGAATCGCCCCGCCGTAGGAGCCGCCGATCATGCCGACGCGTGGATCGGCCCCGGCGTCCTTGGCGACGTAGTCGACCGTCGTGCCGTCGTCGGCCGCCCGCTTGCCCGCGAGGAAGTCGACGAGTCCGGATGCCGCCTTGCCGTCGATCTTCGGGTCGTCGAGGGAGATCAGACAGCCGGACTTGCCGAAGCCGAGCCCGGAGTAGACGAGTCCGACGTAGCCGCGCTCGGCGAACGCTTTGCCGGTGGCCGCCGTGCCGCCGTCCGACTTGCTGCCGCCGAAACCGTTCGTGGTCATGACGGCGGGCGCGGGGTGCACGGCGTCCACTCCGGCGGGGCGGTAGAGGTCCGCGTCGACGGTGCAGCTCCTGCCGCCCACCTCGACCGTGAACTTCAGCGGGGTGACGGTGAATTGACCGGTGGCGCTCGCGGGCGCGGGCACCGCGACGGCCAGGGGCGCGGCCAGCGCGGCGCCGACGGCGAGGGCGAGCGGCGCGCGGGAGCGGGAGCGGGCACGACGGGGTGCGGTACGACGGGACACGAGACCTCCACGCTGAGGACGGCCGACAGCCGACTACCGACCGGTCAGTAACCGGCCAGGATCATGCTGTGACACGTGTCAGGTGCTGGTCAACGCTCGTGACGGGAGTTTCTCGGCAGGAATTGACGGAAATTCAGCGCAGACCGCGAGAGTCCGGACTCACATCAGGGCGGGCACGTCAAGCGTCAACGTCCCCGCCCCCGCGTCGAGTTCAGCCTCCACTCCGAACGGAATCGTCAGCGCCCCGTCGCAGTGGCCGAACCCGAACTCCTCGACCATGGGCACCCCGAGGCCGCCGAGCCGGTCGAGCAGCAGCGCCCGCACCGTGTCGTACGGATCGCAGTCCACCCACGAGCCGAGCGCGACCCCGCACACCCCCTCCAGCCACCCGGCACGCAGCAGCTGCGTGACGTAGCGGTCGATGCGGTACGCCTCCTCGCCTGTGTCCTCCAGGAAGAGCAGCCCGTCCCGCGCCGACGCGCGTACGTCAGGGGCGCCGACGTCCGAAGCGAGCAGGGAGAGGCAGCCGCCGAGGGTGACGCCCCGCGCGCGGCCGGGCACGAGCGCGGCCCCGCCCGACGCGATCACCTGGACCTGCTCGGGCGCGAAGAGCGTGGCCCTCAAGTGCTCCTGCGCGCGGGCGCTCTTGAGGAAGTCGAGGGCCGCGACCATCGGACCGTGCAGCGTCGCGAGGCCCATCCGCGCCGCGAACGCCTCGTGCAGCGTGGTGATGTCGCTGTAGCCGACGAACACCTTGGGGCCCGCCGCCCGCATCGCCGCCCAGTCCAGCGACTCCACCATCCGCAGGGCCCCATAGCCGCCGCGCGCGCAGAGCACCGCGGAGACGGAGGGGTCGCACCACGCCTCCTGGAGGTCGCGGGCACGGTCGGCGTCCGTGCCCGCGAGATAGCCGAACTCGCCGTCCACGGACAGGACATGAGGCATGACGACCGGTTCCAGGTCCCAGCCGCGCAGGATGTCGAGGCCCGTTTGGAGCCGCTCCTCCGGAAGGGGACCGCTGGGCGCCACGACGGCGACCCGCGCCCCGGGGGTGAGCCGCGCGGGACGCGTCAGGGACTTCACTTGGCGAGCTCCAAGGTGGGCGCGGCACCGGACAGCTTCAGGCGGAACACCTGGGCGTACAGGGAGAGTTCGGCCTCAAGGGCCCGTATCAGCGTGTCCGCGCGGCGGAACCCGTGCCCCTCGCCCTCGAAGGCGATGTAGGCGTGCGGCACACCGCGCCCCCGCAGTTCGGAGACGAAACGCTCGGCCTGTTCAGGGGGACAGATCACGTCGTCGAGCCCCTGGAGCAGCAGGAAGGGCACGGTGACCCGGTCCGCCTGTTCCGCGGGCGAACGCTCCACGTAGCGCGTGGGCACCTCGTCGAACGGCCCGATCAGCGAGTCCAGATACCGCGACTCGAAGTCGTGGGTCCCGCCCGCGGCCCATTCGGTGAGGTCGAGCACGGGGTAGATGATCGTGCCGCAGGCGTACACGTCCGTCGTGGTCAGCGAGGCGGCCGTGGTCCAGCCGCCCGCGCTGCCGCCACGGATCGCGAGACGGTCGCGGTCGGCGGTGCCCTCTTCGGCCAGGGCCAGGGCGACCGCGGCGCAGTCCTCCACGTCGACGATGCCCCACTGCTCGCGCAGGCGGTTGCGGTACGCGCGGCCGTAGCCGGTCGAGCCGCCGTAGTTGACCTCGGCGACGCCGATGCCGCGCGAGGTGAAGTAGGCGATCTCCAGGTCGAGTACGAGCGGGGAGCGGTCCGTGGGCCCGCCGTGCACCCACACCACGTACGGCGGGAGTTCCTCGTCGGGAGCCATGCGGGCCGGGTGGTGCGGGGGGTAGACGTGCGCGTGGATCTCGCGGCCCGCCGGGCCGCTGAAGGTGCGGATGCGCGGCTCGGGGTAGAACGCGGTGTCCACCGGGTCGTCGTGCGCGGCGCCGATCACGCGGGCCCGGCCGGTGCTGGTGTCCAGCTCCACGACCTCGTACGCGCTGCGAGGGCTCGCCGCGACGCCGACGGCGCGGGTGCCGTTCACCGCCACGGTCGCACCCCACTCCGTCCAGGGTCCCGCGGCGTCGACCACTTCGCCGGTCTCCGGGTCGAGTACGCCGAGCGCGGTGGCGCCCTTGCCGTGCACGACGGCGACCAGACCGCTGTCCAGGGGCGCGAACCAGCTGGATCCGACCTGCCACAGGGGGCCGCCGAACTCCTCCTCGCGCGGGCAGAGCGGCACTCCCGACGAGAAACTCCCGCCGTCGGACGCGTCACCGCGGTAGAGGTTCCACCATCCCGTGCGGTCGCTGGCGAAGAGGAGCCGCCCGTCGGGGGCCCACTCGACCTGCGCGATCGACTCCTCCGGGCCGCCGGCGAAGACCCGGGGTGCGCCGAACGTGCCGTTCGCACGGACCTCGGCGACCAGCAACTCCGTGCCGTCCCACGGCATCCGGGGGTGGTCCCAGGCGATCCACGCCACGCGCGTGCCGTCCGGTGAGAGGCGCGGCCCGGTGATGAAGCGGTGCCGGTCGTCGGAGAGTTCGCGCACCGCCGCGCGGTCACCGGCCGCCGAGCCGTCGAGCGGCACGGCGACGGCGACTCTGCGCACGTCGGTCGGCCCCTCCCCCGTGAACTCCTCCAGGACGCACCAGACCTCGCCCCGGTCCAGGTGCACGCACGGGTCGATGTACCGCAGGCCGCCGCCCACGTCGGAGAGCGGGGTCAGCGGGCGCGGCGCGGCTCCCGGAGTGTCGGGCGCATGCGCGTACAGGCGCTGGTCCGCGAAGTCGGCGAACACGACGAGCGGCCCGTCAGGTCCGACGGCCCCGGCCCATGAACGCCCCCCGTACTCCATGACCCGGCTGCGCACGTTCCACGGCTCGGGCAGCACGGACTCCTCCGTGCCGTCCGGGCGCCGCCGCACCAGAGCGCGCCTGCCGCCTTCGGCGGGCCTCGGCTCGGTCCACCACGCCTCGTCCCCGACGAAGCCCACGTAGGCCGGTGAGCCGTCGTGGGCCGCGGCGAGCGCCGCGTCGATGGGCGACGGCCATGATCCGTAAGCCTGGGTCTCCATCATGTCCTTCTCTTCCCCCATGATCGGTTGTGTTCCCTAGGCCGTTCTCAGATACCGGTCGAGCACGCGGACGCCGAAGTGCAGCGCGTCGACGGGTACGCGCTCGTCGACTCCGTGGAAGAGCGCTTGGTAGTCGAACCCCTCCGGTGTCCTCAGCGGCGAGAAGCCGTAGCCGGTGATGCCGAGTCGCGAGAACTGCTTGGCGTCCGTGCCGCCGGACATGCAGTACGGCACGACCCGCCCCTCGGGTGCGAACTCCTCGACGGCCGCCCGCATCTTCGCGTACGTCGACGAGCGGACCGGCGCCTGCAGCGCCACCTCACGGTGGTGGAACTCCCAGTCGACGTCCACTCCGGTGAGCCGGTCAAGAGTGGCGGCGAACTCTTCCTCGCCACCGGGCAGATACCGGCCGTCCACGTAGGCGACGGCCTCCCCGGGGATGACGTTGACCTTGTAACCCGCGTGCAGCATCGTCGGGTTGGCGCTGTTGCGGACGGTCGGCGCGACGAGGTCGGCGGCCCGGCCGAGCTTCAGCAGGAGCGCGTCCACGTCGAATCCGGGCACGTCCAGGTCGGCGTGTTCCCCGTACAGCGCGGCCAGTTCGTCCAGCGAGGCCCGGACCGTCGGGGTGAGCCGCACCGGCCAGCGGTGCTCGCCGATGCGGGAGATCGCGGCCGCCAGCTTGCTCACGGCGTTCTCGGGGTTCACCTTCGAGCCGTGGCCCGCCTTGCCGCGCGCGGTCAGCTTGAGCCAGCCGGTGCCGCGCTCCCCCGCGGCGATGGGGTAGAGCTGGTTGCCGCGGCCGTCGTGGAAGGTGAAGGCACCCGACTCGCTGATGCCTTCCGTGCATCCCTCGAAGAGCGACGCGTGCTGATCGGCGAGGAAGCCGGACCCGTCCTCGGCGCTCGCCTCCTCGTCGGCGGTGAACGCGATCACGATGTCCCGCCGGGGCCGCACCCCCGCGCGTGCCCAGCCGCGCACCACGGAGAGGATCATCGCGTCCATGTTCTTCATGTCGATGGCGCCACGGCCCCACACGACACCGTCGCGGACCTCCCCCGAGAAGGGGTCCACGCTCCAGTCCGCGGCCTCGGCCGGCACGACGTCCAGGTGACCGTGCACGAGGAGCGCGTCGGCCGAGGGGTCCGTGCCCTCGATGCGTGCCACGACGTTCGTACGGCCCGGTGTCCGCTCCAGGAGCCTCGGTTCGAGCCCGGCTCCGGAGAGACACTCGGCTGCGTACTCGGCGGCGGGCCGCTCATGGCAGTCACCGCCGCCCCGGTTGGTGGTGTCGATGCGGATGAGGTCGGAGGTGAACCGGACGACCTCGTCGAGCGCCTGCTCGTCGACGTGTCCGGCGGCCTGATGCCCCGGCTGCTCCTGCCCCTCAGCCATACTGCTCCTCCACTGCCGCCGACGCGATCGTCGTGACCGCCTTGAACGTACGAATGCCCTCGTACATGGTTTCGCTGGTGTACGCGATCTTCCGCTCGCCGGTCCGCCGCACGCCCGGCACCACGGTGGACGCCATCGACAGATGCTCGGCATCGAACTCGAGCTCGACGGTGAAGGGTCCGCCCTGGACCGGCTCGTGCCGCACAGCGAGCGGCGCCGCCTCCTTCGCCGCGGCCCGGATGTCGGACGCGGTCCGCCGCGGGGTGCGGCAGACCGCCGCGTACCGCGACACGTGGTCCTTGACGGCGACCTTCAGCGCACCGGGCGCATAGCCGAGCGCGTCCTCGCAGGCCAGGTCGTCGCCGGTGACGAGGACGACGGGCACCCCGTACTCGGCGACGACGTGGGAGTTCAGCAGCCCCTCGCTGGCCCGGTCGCCGTTGACCCACACGCCGGTGATCGAGTTGGCGAGGTAGGTGTGCGCGAGCACGCCCTCCATGCCGGCGCCCGCGTGGTAGCCGATGAAGGCGATGCCGTCCACGTCGTCGTGCTGGACGCCTTCGACCATGGAGAGGGACTTGTGCCGCCCGGTGAGCATCTCGGCCCGCTCGTCGAGGTTCTCGAGGAGCAGGTTGCGCATCGTCCAGTGCGCTTCGTTGATGAGCACCTCGTCGGCGCCCCCGTCGAAGAAGCCGAGCACGGCGGCGTTGACGTCCGAGGTGAACATCGAACGGCACCGCTCCCACTGCGGCGTACCGGGCAGCACGTCGGCCGGCCACGTGACGCCGGTGGCCCCCTCCATGTCTGCGCTGATCAGGATCTTCATGCCGCCTCACGCTACGCGTTCGTCAACTCCTGGACCAGATCCGTCGGCACCCGCGTCGCGCGCCGGTCGGCCGAGGCCGCTGGGGGATCACCGTGGCCGGCTGACGTCGGCCGAGGTGGGCCGGTCGGTGGGTTCGCGCGCCGCACGGACCGCGGCGACCGCTACCACGGCCCAGACCGCGAGCGCCGCCCAGAGCAGCACCCTTCCGCAGGTCCAGAGCGCCGGAACGTCCGTGGCCGTGGCGGCGGAGAGCGCGGCGACGGCGGTCATGCCGAGGGGGAAGACCGTGGCCCAGCGGCGTACGTCGTAGTGGAGGCGTGGCCACCGCAGTTCACAGACGACGAGCAGCGCGTACCACGCGAAGGCGACGCCGAGCGCGACGAGGGTGATGACGCGCAGGACGTCGTGGGCCGGGGTGGCCCAGCGCAGAACGCCGTCCGGCACGGCGGCGGCGACCAGCTTCGATCCGGCGAGGGCGGTGATGGCCATGGCGCCGGCGATGATCCAGTGGTCGCCCCTGCCGGTGGCGAGCTGGCGGAAGTCGAAGCGCAGCAGCACCACCGCGTACAGGACGACGCCGATGGCGAAGAGGACGAGGGCGGGCCACATCAGCCACGCCTGCCGGTCGGCGGTGGCCACGGTGGCGGCGAGGACGACGATGGCCTGGGTGGCCACGCACACCAAATAGGCGGCGCCCGGCACCTTGCTCTGCCAGTGGCGGATGACGTGGGACATCAGGACCGGCCAGAGCAGCACGCTGAGGCCGAGCAACGCCACGGACACCGGCTGGTGGCCGAGCAGGGAGAGGCGGGTGCCGAGTACGGCCGTCGCGGCGACGGCGGTCAGGGCGGGCGCGGTGTCGATCTCGCGGAGCCAGCGGTCCCGCTCGGTCAGCAGATGCGTGACGAAGACGGTGGCGAGGAACGCCCAGACCAGCACCGCGACCACGAGCAGCGCCAGCGATGCCCACTCCACGCCGAGCAAATGCAGCCCGACGGAGAGCACGGCGGTGGCCATGACCACGGCTCCCGACGCGGGCGGCAGCCCGTCGGCCCAGCCGGCCCAGCGCGGGCGCGGGCGCCGGCTTCGGCTGCTGGCTGCATCGCTCGGCATGGCGCTACCCCATCGGCGTACGAGCCCCTGCCCGCGATCTTGACACGCCGGCGAGCCCCCGGCACGTCGGCGGACGGAGACGTTCGAAGAGGCCCATCGGGTCGACGTATGGACGGTTGACGCGTACCTGCGAATGTGCGGCCGGGCTCACCCGGCGCGGCCCACCACCAGCCACTTGGACGGCAACTCGATCCGCGTGCCGTCCGGAGTGAACTCGGTGGTGGTGAGCGGGAGTTCGCCGCTCGCGAGGACCTCGAGGCCCGCCGCGGCGACGTACTGCGGCACCGCGGCGTCGGCGACCTCACCCGGCGCGATGCCGTGCGCGAACACCGGCGCCAGCTTCGGAGGCGGCCCTTCGGCGCTCTGGGCGAGGCCTTTCAGGACCGCCCCGGCGGCCTCGGCGAGCTCCACGACGAACGCTCTGCCCCGCTCGCCGACGAGCGCCGCGATGCCGTCGACGAGCGACTGGCGGTCGCCGGGATCGCACTGGTGGAGCACACCGCGCATATAGACGTTCACGTCGCCGAGTTCCGCGTGCAGTTGCTCCGCCTCCGCCTTCTCCGCGGCGTCGACCTGCCGGAACTCCACCTGTCCCGCCGGGTCGGCGTTCCGTGCGTGACGCAGGGCGGCGGCGGAGAGGTCGGCGCCCAGGACGCGTGGGTAGCGGTCGGCGAGGAAGCGGGTCTGGGTGCCGTTGCCACAGCCGAGGTCCACGACGGGCAGGCCGGCCGCCACCATGTGCGGTTCGAAGAGGGCGAGGTGGATGCCGACGGTGAGCGCGGGTTCGGCGTCCCAGAAGACCGCCCCGGGTTCGCCGGGAGCCTCCCGCCAGAACCCCTCCCAGGCCTCCCTGTACCGACTCGTGACGCTCATGCCCAGCTCCCCAGGGTGCGACGACGGCCGCCGAAGCCGACGGCAAGATCGGTCTATCGCGGCCGGGGAGCATGGACAAGTCACCGGCGCCATCAATCACTTGCGCGGTGGCCCCAGTTCGAACCACACGGTCTTCCCGGAGGCCGTACGGCTGGTCCCCCACTCCTTGGCGAGCACGCTGACGATCCGCAGTCCGCGCCCGAACTCGTCGCCGGGGCCCGCGTTCAGGAGCGTGGGAAGGGTGGGGTCGTCGTCCTCGACCTCGCAGATCAGCGTGGCCCCGGAGCGGACGAGGCGGAGTCCGACTCCGCCGCCGCGCGAGTGCCGTACGGCGTTGGTGACGAGTTCGCCGACCAGGAGCTGGGCGGTTTCGGCGAGGGTGTCCCGTGCCCAGGCGCCCAGCTGGTCGCGGACCAGCTCGCGGGCCCTGCTCACCTCGCTGGGGTCGAGTGCGAGCCGCCAGCTCGCGACGTCCTCGTCCGCGACGCCGTTCAGGCGTGCCATCAGGAGCGCCACGTCGTCCTTGCGTCCGCCGCGCGTGTTGAGCGCGCGGATGATGGTGTCGCAGGCGGCGTCCATGGAGGCGGCCGGGTGGGCGGCGGACTCGGTGAGGGTGGCGAGGCCGACGCCGATGTCCTCGCCGCGGACCTCGACGAGGCCGTCGGTGCACATCAGGAGCCGGTCGCCGGGCGCCACGCGGACGGTGACCGCCTCGAAGGGCACGCCTCCCACCCCGATGGGTGCCCCCGTGGGCAGGTCGAGGAGTTCGCTGCGGCCGTCGTCGGCGCGGACGAGCACGGGCGGGATGTGGCCCGCGTTGGCGAGGTGCAGCTCGCTCGCGATGGGGTCGTAGACCGCGTACAGGCACGTCGCGAGGTAGTGCTCGCCGAGTCGCTGTGCCAGGTCGTCGAGGTTGCGCAGGAGCTGGGCGGGCGGCAGGTCCAGGGCGGCCATGGTCTGCACGGCGGTGCGCAACTGGCCCATCATCGCCGCCGAGTTGAGACCGTGGCCCATCACGTCGCCGACGACGAGCGCGGTGCGCGACCCGGGCAGTTTCACGGAGTCGAACCAGTCGCCGCCGACCCGGCCGAGGAGCGTGCCCGGCAGATAGCGCGTGGCGATGTCGCAGCCCGTCATGCGCGGCTCGATGTGCGGGAGCATGCTGTCCTGGAGGGTGTCGGCGACGCTCTCCTGGTAGGTGTACATGCGGGCGTTGTCGAGCACGAGGCCCGCGCGGGCGGCGAGTTCAGCGCCGGTGACGCGGTCCATGTCGTTGAAGACGGGCCGCTCCCGGTGACGCAGCAGGATCATGAATCCGAGCACCACATTGCGGGCCTTCAGCGGTACGACGAGCATCGAGCGGTGGTTGATGAGCGGACGGATGTCGCGCTTCTCGAACTGCGAGGCGATCGCGTTGCCCATCTCCTCGGTGATGCGCGGCACGAGCACCGGATCGCCGGAGGTCATGCACTGGAAGAACGGCGTGTGCGACGGGAAGGGCATGGATTCGCCGACGGGTACGACGTCGTCCCAGCGGCCCGGCTCGTCCGTGTGCTCCAGGGCGACCCGGTGCCACATCGTGGTCTCGTCCGGCGGCCCTTCGGGGAAGCCCTCGCCCGCGACGACCTGTTCGCGCAGATACGTGCCGGCGACGTCCGTGAACCGCGGCACGACGGCACGGCTGACCTCGATGATCGTCCGGGAGAGGTCGAGGGATGAGCCGATGCGGCCGCTGACCTCGTTCAGGAACTCCAGGTGCTCGCGCACCGCCGCGTATTCGAGGTCATCGGCCTCCTCCGAGGCGACGGGCCTGGGCGTGAGTCCCTCGGCCGCGGCCCGCTGGGCGCGCAGCCTGCGCGCCTTGCGCTCGGCGCGCCGCGGCACTCCCCAGTCGGGGGTGACGGGCACGCGGTCGTGCTTGCTGTACTCCAGGACGGGATAGCCCAGTTCGAGGATCTGCGCCACGATGCGGGAGCTCTCGCCCACGCTCATGCTGGGCAGGATCTCGGGCAGCCGGCCGGCCAGCTCGTCCGCTCCGGGGAAGTCGGTGTGCAGGGCGAACGCCGGTGCTATCCGCTCGACCTGGCCCGGCTCGCGGTCGTCGTCGGCGAGGCGGTCGGCGTCCGCCGCGAGCACGAGCAGGCGCTCCGGTCCGGGACCGACGAGGGGGTAGGCCCACCACAGGACGTCCACGCGGTGGTGTTCGCCGCCGGGCACGGAGAGCCGTGCGCGCCCGGCGGCCGGGTAGGAGATGCGTCCGTCGAGGGAGGTTTCCAGGTCGGGGCCGAGGCCGTCGTACTCGCCGAAGTCCGCGTGGCCCTCGGGGATCGCGCCCGCCACCGGAAGCAGATCGCCCGCCGGGGTTCCGACGGCCGCCTCCTTCGCGTACCCGAACAGCTTGCGCGCACCGGTGCTCCAGTGCGACACGAGGCCCGCGCCGTCGATCACGACCACGGCGAGTGGGATCCGGCCGGCCACGGCATGCTGCGCCACCGGCCCGTCCGGGGTGCCGTATTCCATGGCCAACGCTCCTTCCGGCGGCACCGCGAAGGCCTGTGCCGCCCCAACCACCGTACGACCGCCACAGGTTGCCGTGCGGGGCAATAGGGGAATTGGGACGCACGGGGCGCCTCCGGCGGTCAGTCCTCGTGGCCGAGCTGCAGATCCCGCTCCGTGCGCCCCCCTCCCGCGACCTGGAGCACGGTGGCCACCGGCGGGTAACCCGCGGCGATGACGGTGTACTCGCCGGACGAGAGGTCGATGAACCGGAAGGTGCCGTCCTCCCGGGTCGTGAGGGTGTCCACGACGTTGCCCGCCGCGTCCAGGAGCGTCACGCGGGCGTCCTCCACGGGCCGCCCGCCGCTGGCCCGCACGGTGCCGCGCAGGACGGCTCCGCCCGCGAGCTCGACGTCCTGCCGGGTCTCGCGGGAGGCCTGCACGCTGACGGGCAGGGCCGCCGGGCGGAAGGCGGGTGCGCTGGCGGCCAGGGTGTACTCGCCCGCCACCAACTCCGTGATCACATAGCCGCCTTCGCGCCCGCTGCGGGTGGTGGCGACGACTTCTCCGCGTACGTCGGTGAGGGTGACCGCAGCGTCCCTGACCGGTGTGCCGTCGGCGGTGACCACGCTGCCGGCCAGGCGTCCGGCGCCGCCGAGCACCACGTCGAGCTCCACGGGGCGCTCGCCGACGGTGACGGTGACGGCCTGCGGCTGGTGGCCGCCCGCTGCGGCGATCAGGACGAACGATCCCGAGCCCGGCGTGGACAGCGCGTACCGCCCGTCCTCACCGCTCGCGCCGCGGCCGATCTGCCGGCCCCCGACATCGATGAGGGTCAGGGCGGCGCGGGGCACCACGGTGCCGTCCGGGTGCTGCACGGTGCCGCAGACGGGCACGCCGGCCGCGTACGACGTGCGGGCCTGCGGGATGGGAGTGGGCTCGGCCGTGGGGGCGTCCTGGGACGCTGCGCTGGACAACAGGGGAGTCTCCTTGAGGAAGAAGGTGATCAGCATGCCGAGGGCGAGCACCGGCACCAGGTAGAGGAAGATCCGGGGCATCGCGTCGGCGTACGCCTGGATGTAGCCGTCGCGCAGCGCGGGCGGCATGGCGTGGACGAGCTGCGGGGTGATGGCCTCGGGGTCGGGAAGTCCGGCTCCCGCCGGGATGCGGTCGGCGAGCGAGTCCGCGAGCCGGTCGGCGAAGAGCGTGCCGAAGATCGCGGCGCCGACGCTGCCGCCGATCTGCCGGAAGTAGTTGTTGGCGCTGGTGGCGGTGCCGAGGTCGGAGGGGCGCACCGCGTTCTGCACGGCGAGGACGAGCACCGGCATGACGAGGCCGACGCCCGCGCCCAGGACGGCCATCCAGATGCTGTAGTGCAGCCGGGGTGTGTCCGCTTCGAGCCGCGAGAGCAGCCACATGCCGATGACGGACAGGATGCCGCCGACGACCGGGTAGATCTTGTAGCGCCCTGTGTGGCTGATGAGCTGGCCGGAGAGGATCGAGGCGCCGACGACGCCGCCCATCATCGGCAGCATGAGAAGGCCGGACTCGGTGGCGCTCGCGCCGTCCACCATCTGGAGGAAGGTCGGCAGGTAACTGGCCGCTCCGAAGAGGGCGATGCCGACGACCACGCCCACGAGGCCGGTGACGTTGAAGACCGAGTCGCGGAACAGGCGCAGCGGGATGATCGGTTCTGCGGCGAAGTGTTCGGCGACGACGAAGAGCACGACCGAGGCGACGGCCCCGGCCGCGAGCCCCAGGATCACGCGCGAGCCCCAGGCGTGCTCGGTGCCGCCCCAACTGGTCAGGAGTACGAGGCAGGTGGAGGCGGAGGCGAGTAACAGCGCGCCGAGCACGTCGAGTCGGGCCTTCGCGGTGGGCTTGGGCAGCTTCAGGCCGAAGCTGACGACGGCGAAGGTGACAAGGCCGAAGGGGACGTTGAAGTAGAAGCACCAGCGCCAGGTGACATGGTCGGTGAAGAACCCGCCGAGCAGCGGTCCCGCGACCGACGCGAGACCGAACGCGGCGCCGATCAGGCCCATGTACCGGCCGCGCTCCCGGGGCGGGACGATGTCCGCGATGATCGCCTGCACGCCGATCATGAGGCCGCCCGCGCCGATGCCCTGGATGGCGCGGAAGGCGATGAGCTGGTCCATCGTGCGCGACCAACCGGCGAGCGCGGAGCCGATGATGAAGATGAGGATCGCGAACTGGAAGACGCCCTTGCGCCCGAAGAGGTCCCCGAGCTTGCCGTAGATGGGCAGCCCGATGGTGGACGTGAGCAGGTAGGCGGTGATCGCCCAGGACATCTTGTCCAGGCCGTGCAGCTCTCCGACGATCTTCGGGAGCGCGGTGGCGACGATCATCTGCTCGAGAGCGGCGAGCAGCAGGGCGAGCATGAGTCCGACGAAGACCATCCGGACGCGCCCGGGGCTGAGACCCGCCGTCGCCGACATGTGCTCCTGGGGTGGTGGCGCCGTGTCGGCCCCCGGGGGCGCCACCGCCACCGCCAAGTCCCCCCGCTCGGCGCCCTTCACCAACGTCGTGCCGCCCACGTCCTGCTCCCCTCGTCGCGCCTGCGCCGCATTTCTCGCATTACGCGACAACTGCGAGCAAGCGCGACGAGTCGCCCCTGCGCGGGGTCCGGCACACGTATGCGCCGGTGGGAGCCCTACGCCGTACAACTGGCCCGAACAGAAAACCACTCGAAACGGTGAGCGTGACAACAACCCTTATGGGCTACCGGAGTTGAGGGCCGGTCAGCTGTGACCCTACTTCTCGACCTCGGCGGCGAGCTTGCCGAGCACCTCGTCGTAGATCCGCCCGAGCCCCTTGGGGGCGAAGGTCCTCTCGAAGAAGCCGCCGATGCCGCCCGCGCCGTTCCAGACGCTGGTGACGACCACGCGCGCCTTGCCCTCCCCGGCCGGGGTCACGGTCCAGGTGGTGACCATGGAGGAGTTGCGGTCCTTCTCGACGAGCTGCCCGTCGGTCGGCTCGCTCACCTCGAGGAGGCAGTCCCGGATGCGCTTGCTGGTGGCCTGGAGCTTCCAGTGGACGAGCGTCCCCTCGCCGTCGCCGCCCTCCCGCACCTCGTACTCGCTGAAGTGCTCCGACAGGATCTTCGGTCGCGTGCCTTCGTAGTCGGCGAGCGCGTCGAAGACGTCCTCCGGCCGCGCCGCGATGATCCGCTCCGTGGTCGCCTCGACCTGCGCCATGGCACTTCCTCCAGCACTCGGTTGTTCAGGGTGATCCCCGGAAGCCAACCACCCTGCCTACCGGCCCCCCAAATCGGGGTCGTCGAGGGACCGGGCCGCCACCGGGTCGCCGCCGGTTCGCACGATCAAGGGAACGTATGTTCTATTCTGTGGTCAGTGCTACCGAGGAGGCGTCATGCGCTGGGAGAACCTCGCCGACGGGCCCTCACGGGGTACCGCGGATGCCGCGCTGTTCGGCGCGGACGCGGTCACCACGAGGACCTTCGACACCCCTGAGTTCCGTGGGATCACCTTCCACGAGATCCGGGCCAGAACGATCGTGAACCGGGTGCCCGGGGCGTCCCGCATGCCCTTCGAATGGACGGTGAACCCGTACCGGGGCTGCACGCACGCGTGCGTGTACTGCTTCGCCCGCAAGACCCACAGTTATCTGGACCTGGACACGGGGCTGGGCTTCGACAGCCAGATCGTGGTCAAGGTCAACGCCCCCGACCTGCTGCGCCGCCGGCTCGCCTCGCCCCGCTGGCACGGAGAGCACATCGCGATGGGCACGAACGTCGACTGCTATCAACGGGCGGAGGGGCGCTATGGCCTGATGCCCGGGATCATCGCCGCCCTGTGCGATCACGCGAACCCCTTCTCCATCCTCACGAAGGGCACGCTGATCCTGCGGGACTTGGACCTGCTGCGGCAGGCCGCCGACGTCACGGACGTCGGCATCTCGGTCTCGGTGGGCTTCATCGACCAGGAACTGTGGCGCACCGTGGAGCCGGGTACACCCGCCCCGGAACGGCGCCTCGACGTCGTACGGACGCTGACGGATCACGGCATCGGGTGCGGGGTCCTGATGGCACCGGTGATCCCCTTCCTCGGGGACAGGCCCGAGCAACTGCGGGCGACCGTACGGGCCATCGCCGCCGCGGGGGCCACCTCCGTGACGCCGCTCGTGCTGCATCTGCGGCCCGGAGCACGCGAGTGGTTCATGGCCTGGCTGGAACAGCACCACCCGTATCTCGTGCGGCGCTACGAGCGGCTGTACGCAGAAGGCGCCTACGCACCCAAGTGGTACCAGCGCCGGATCACCCGCCAAGTGCACGAACTGGCCGAGGAGTTCGGCATCGGCCCCACACGCGCGGGCGCCACCCGCCGCATCCGCACCCCGGAGCCCCCCGATCCCGAGCCGGCGCCACCCGGCGGCACGCAGCTCACCCTGCTCTGAACCCGTGGTCCAGGATGGCGCGATGAGCCAACTGACCCACATCAACGCCCCCGACGGCGTCTTTCCCGCCACCCAGTACACGCACGTGGTGATGGGCACGGGCCGCTTCGTGGCGATAGCCGGCCAACTCCCCCTGGACAAGGAGGGGCAGCTCGTCGGCGAGGACGACCCGGCGGCGCAGGCACGGCAGGTGTTCGACAATCTGTGGCATTGCCTCGTGGCCGCGGGCGGCAGCTTCCGGGACGTCGTGAAGCTGACGTACTACGTCACGGACATGGCGTACATGCCCGCCATACGGGCCGCCCGGGACACATACCTGGACCCGGCGCGCCTCCCCGCCGCATCGGCGGTCCAGGTCTCCGCGCTGGTATCGCCACAGGTCCTGATGGAGATCGAGGCGTACGCCGTCCTGTAGGACGCTAGGCCGGCAGCCGGGCGAGGGCCGCGGACGCCGCCGCCGCGAGACGTGGGTAGCCGCAGGCCTCCGTCAGGACGGGGCGGGCCCGTGGGTCTCCCAGTGCGCCGAGGCCCTCCACGCACGCCAGCGCGATCTTCCCGTAGGGGTCGTGCGGGGCGAGTCTGCGCTTCAGCGTGGTGATGAGGGCGGGCGCCGACTCGGGCGCGCGCAGCTCCGTGAGCAGACGTACGGGGTGCAGGGCGTAGGCGACCCGCAGCTCATTGGTGGCCAGGGCGGCTGCCGCCCGCGCCGTACGGGGATCACCCAGCCTGGCCAGGGCGTACGCGGCGGCCGCACAGCGCGATGGATCACGGTGGTTGAGGAGCAGCACGAGGGACTCGAAGGCCCGGCTGTCCCCGGCGGCGCCGAGACGGACCGCCGCGAGCTCCCGTGCCCACAGTGGCTGACCCGCCGCGGCGAGCACCTCCGCCAGTTCCTCCACATCGCCGGTCGCGACCAGCCTCTCGTAACTCTCCGAGACTCCTGCCTCGCGGCGTAAGCGTTCCGTCACCGTGCGCAACTCCACGTCCATGACGGGGAGCCTATCCGCGATGTAGATCACAAACCCTGGGGACTGGCGCGCTCGTTACTCGCCGGTTAATCTCAAGTGAGCGGGGCACACTCCCCGTCAGCAGTACCTGAACTCGCAGCGGCCTGGTGACGCAGCCGGTGCGAGCGAGTGCTTGTCGGTTCGGTGCTCAGAGCACCTCAGCTCCACCCAGTACGGCGGCTCCGGGACAGAGCCCGCCGACTCCTCACGGGCGTACGCGCTTCGCCGCCCGGTCACGACACACAGCAGCTCTCCTCCCGTACGCCGCGCCGCCGTTGCCGCGCACCGCGTGCGCCCCTCAGTCGTCACTCACTTCCTGGAGTCCACGCATGGACACTCCCTTGAACACCGTCGCCGTGATCGGTCTCGGCACGATGGGCACCGGCATCGCCGAGGTCCTGGCCCGCGCGGGACGCGAGGTCATCGGCATCGACATCAGCGAGGCCGCGGGCGCCCAGGCCGTCGCCGCCATCGAGTCGTCCACCGCGCGGGCCGTGCGCCGTGAGCAGCTCACCGAGGACGAGCGGCGTGACGCGATCGCCCGTATCCGCACCTTCACCGATCTTCAAGCAGCGGCCGACGCCGACCTGGTGATCGAGGTCGCCCCGGAGTCGTACGAGATCAAGCAGCAGATCATCCGTGAACTCGACGGTGTGGTGCGCCCCGGAACGATCATCGCGACCGGCACGAACGCGCTGTCCGTGACCCGTCTGGCCGCCGAGTCGCAGCGCCCCGAGCGCGTGCTCGGCCTGCACTTCTTCAACCCGGCCCCGGCGATGAAGCTGGTCGAGGTCGTGTCGTCCGTGCTGACCGCACCCGCGGCCGTCGCCTCCGTGACCGACCTGGCGTACGCGCTCGGCAAGGAGCCCGTCGCGGTCGGCGACCGGCCCGGATTCGTCGCCGACGGCCTGCTCTTCGGCTACCTCAACCAGGCCGCGGCGATGTACGAGGCCAAGTACGCGTCCCGCGAGGACATCGACGCCGCGATGCGCCTCGGCTGCGGCCTGCCGATGGGCCCCCTCGCCCTGCTCGACCTGATCGGCGTCGACACCGCCCGCACGGTGCTCGACGCGATGTACTCCGAGTCCCACGACCGGCTGCACGCACCCGCCCCGATCCTCAAGCAGCTCAGCGAGGCGGGCCTGACCGGACGCAAGTCGGGGCGCGGCTTCTACTCGTACGAGGCGCCCGGCAGTTCGGTCGTCGTGCGGGACGCGCTGACCCCGCCGGAGGACGGGCGGCACGGCGGCGGGCGCACCATCCGCTCGGTCGGAGTCGCGGGCTCCGGGACCATGGCGTCCGGCATCGCCGAGGTCTTCGCCAAGGCCGGTTACGACGTGGTGCTCGCCGCGCGCAGCGAGGAGAAGGCGGAGAAGGCCAAGTCCCGTATCGCCAAGTCCCTTTCACGCTCTGTCGACAAGGGGCGGATGACGGCGGAGACCGCGGCGAAGACCCTGGACCGGATCGTTCCCGCCGGTACGTACGACGCGTTCGCCGATGTCGATCTTGCCCTTGAGGCGGTCGCCGAGGACCTGGAGATCAAGCAGCAGCTGTTCGCGGCGTTCGACAAGGTCTGCAAGCCGGGCGCGATCCTGGCGACCACGACCTCGTCCCTGCCGGTCGTCGCCTGCGCCCGCGCCACCTCACGCCCCGGCGACGTGATCGGCATGCACTTCTTCAACCCGGCACCGGCGATGAAGCTGGTCGAGGTGGTCCGCACGGTCCTCACGGACGACGACGTGCACGCGACGGTCCGGCAGGTCTGCTCGACGATCAAGAAGCACCCGGTGGACTGCGGCGACCGCGCCGGTTTCATCGTGAACGCGCTCCTGTTCCCCTACCTCAACAACGCGGTCAAGATGGTCCAGGAGCACTACGCGACGCTCGACGACATCGACGCCGCGATGAAGCTCGGCGGCGGCTACCCCATGGGCCCCTTCGAGCTCCTGGACGTCGTCGGCCTGGATGTCTCGCTCGCCATCGAGAAGGTCCTGCACCGCGAGTTCCGCGACCCGGGCCTCGCCCCCGCTCCCCTGCTCGAACACCTGGTGGCCGCGGGCTGCCTCGGCCGCAAGACCGGCCGCGGCTTCCGCGAATATGCCCGACGGTAGGCCGGAAGCGGACGGGAGCGCGCCCGACGGAAGACCGCGCACGGACTGGGGCGGGCTGCTCGAACCGTCGGGCGGCCCCGTCCCACCGCCGCTCGGCCCCGTCCCGCCGCCGCTCAGCCCCGTCCCACAGGAGCACTCGGCTGCGCATATGCAGTACGTTCGGGTCATGCCCAAGGCCGCCAAGTCCTCACGTACGCCCGCTACGCCCGACGCTCCGGAGAGCGCGGCCGGCAGCCGCGCCGCCGCCCAACGTCTCAAGATGCGCCGGGAGCTGGCGGCCGCCGCGATGGAGCTCTTCGCGTCCAAGGGGTACGAGGCGACGACGGTCGACGAGATCGCCGCGCAGGCCGGTGTCGCACGCCGGACCTTCTTCCGGCACTTCCGCTCCAAGGAAGAGGCGATCTTCCCGGACCACGACGACACGTTGATCCGGGCGGAGGCGGTCCTGAACGCGGCGCCGCCGCACGAGCACCCGCTCGACACGGTGTGCCGGGGCATCAAGGAAGTCATGAAGATGTACGCGGCGTCGCCCGCCGTGTCCGTCGAGCGCTACCGCCTGACGCGCGAGGTCCCCACGCTGCGCGAGCGGGAGATCGCCTCCGTGGCGCGCTACGAACGGCTCTTCACGCGCTATCTCCTGGGCCACTTCGACGAGCAGGCGCACCACGACGGCAACGACGACCCGCTGCTCGCCGAGGTGGCCGCCTCCGCGGTGGTGACCGCGCACAATCACGTCCTTCGCCGGTGGCTGCGCGCGGGCGGCCAGGGTGATGTGGAGACCCAACTGGACCACGCCTTCGCCATCGTCCGCAGGACCTTCGGTTCGGGCATCGGGGCGGGCCGCGACACCACCACTGCACCGGCGGCCTCGGTCAGCACCGGGGGCGATGTGCTGGTCACCGTGGCCCGGACGGACGCACCGCTGGACGAGATCATGCGGACGATCGAGAAGGCGCTGCGGGAGGCGTAGAGTCCCTTTTCCGCACTTTCGTCCTGGGCTTTTGAGGGGGCGCTACCCACCGGTAGCGCCCCCTTCGTCGTGCCGCCACACCCTCTGACCTGCACTGATCGATCATCCATCAAAAATTGATGGCACTCAGTGTCTTGCCGACTGGCACGCGGTGTCATACGTTGATGTTGTCCGGGCGGCCGGCGTGCAGAGAACTTCCGTACGCCGGCTGTCCCCACAAGCCACGGCTCGTGCGCCCGGACGCCTGCGTCACAGGCAACCTCCCGCGCCACACCAAGCGCTGCCGAGCACCACCCTTCGCCGAACCGACGGCACACCCTCCACCACCTGCATCAGCAGCACCCGACGTAACCCTCAAGAGCGTGCTCCCCTCAGAGGGGGGCCGCACTTCGCCGGAGGCATCACCGTGAAGGAAATCCTGGACGCGATCCAGTCGCAGGACGCACAGTCCGCCGACTTCGCCGCACTCCCCCTGCCCGACTCGTACCGCGCGATCACCGTGCACAAGGACGAGGCGGAGATGTTCGCCGGGCTCGAGACCCGCGACAAGGACCCCCGCAAGTCGATCCACCTGGACGACGTGCCGGTGCCCGAACTCGGGCCGGGCGAGGCCCTGGTGGCCGTGATGGCCTCCTCGGTCAACTACAACTCCGTGTGGACCTCGATCTTCGAGCCGGTGTCCACCTTCAGCTTCCTGGAGCGCTACGGCCGGCTGAGCGAGCTCACCAAGCGCCACGACCTGCCGTACCACATCATCGGCTCCGACCTGGCGGGCGTCGTGCTGCGCACCGGTCCCGGCGTGAACGCCTGGAACCCGGGCGACGAGGTCGTCGCGCACTGCCTGAGCGTCGAGCTGGAGTCCTCGGACGGCCACAACGACACGATGCTCGACCCCGAGCAGCGCATCTGGGGCTTCGAGACCAACTTCGGCGGCCTCGCCGAGATCGCTCTGGTCAAGTCCAACCAGCTGATGCCCAAGCCGGACCACCTGAGCTGGGAGGAGGCCGCATCCCCCGGCCTGGTGAACTCCACCGCCTACCGCCAGCTCGTCTCGCGCAACGGGGCCGGCATGAAGCAGGGCGACAACGTCCTGATCTGGGGCGCGAGCGGCGGACTCGGCTCGTACGCCACCCAGTTCGCACTGGCCGGCGGCGCCAACCCGATCTGTGTCGTGTCCAGCCCGGAGAAGGCCGCCATCTGTGAGGCCATGGGCGCGGAGGCGGTCATCGACCGCAACGCCGAGGGCTACAAGTTCTGGAAGGACGAGCACACCCAGGACCCCAAGGAGTGGAAGCGCTTCGGCAAGCGCATCCGCGAGCTGACCGGCGGCGAGGACGTGGACATCGTCTTCGAGCACCCGGGCCGCGAGACCTTCGGCGCGAGCGTGTACGTCACCCGCAAGGGCGGCACCATCGTCACCTGCGCCTCGACCTCGGGCTACAACCACGAGTACGACAACCGCTACCTGTGGATGTCCCTGAAGCGGATCATCGGTTCGCACTTCGCGAACTACCGCGAGGCCTGGGAGGCCAACCGCCTCATCGCCAAGGGCAAGATCCACCCCACCCTCTCCCGTGTCTACTCCCTGGAGGACACCGGTCAGGCCGCCTACGACGTGCACCGCAACCTCCACCAGGGCAAGGTCGGCGTCCTCGCGCTCGCTCCCCGTGAGGGCATGGGCGTGCGCGACCACGAGAAGCGCGCGCAGCACATCGACGCCATCAACCGCTTCCGTAACGTCTGAGGGCTGAGGGTTCGCACATGACAGAGCGTCAGAAGGACCGGCCGTGGCTCATGCGGACCTATGCCGGTCACTCCACGGCCGAGGCGTCCAACGAGCTGTACCGGCGCAACCTCGCCAAGGGTCAGACGGGCCTCTCGGTCGCGTTCGACCTGCCCACGCAGACCGGCTACGACCCGGACCACATCCTCGCCCGCGGTGAGGTCGGCCGGGTCGGGGTCCCCGTCTCGCACGTGGGCGACATGCGACGGCTGTTCCAGGACATCCCCCTGGACCAGATGAACACCTCGATGACGATCAACGCCACGGCCATGTGGCTTCTGGCGCTCTATCAGGTGGTCGCGGAGGAGCAGGGCGTGGACATCACGCAGCTCCAGGGGACGACGCAGAACGACATCGTCAAGGAGTACCTCTCGCGCGGGACGCACGTCTTCCCGCCGGTGCCCTCCCTCCGCCTCACCACCGACATGATCACGTACACGGTGGCGCACATCCCCAAGTGGAACCCGATCAACATCTGCAGCTACCACCTGCAGGAGGCCGGGGCCACTCCGGTGCAGGAGATCGCCTACGCGATGTCCACCGCCGTCGCCGTGCTCGACGCCGTGCGCGACTCCGGGCAGGTGCCCCCGGAGAAGTTCGGTGACGTGGTCGCCCGTATCTCCTTCTTCGTGAACGCGGGCGTCCGTTTCGTCGAGGAGATGTGCAAGATGCGGGCGTTCGGCCGCATCTGGGACCGCGTCACACGCGAGCGGTACGGCATCACCAACCCCAAGCAGCGCCGGTTCCGCTACGGGGTGCAGGTCAACTCCCTCGGCCTGACCGAGGCGCAGCCCGAGAACAACGTCCAGCGCATCGTCCTGGAGATGCTGGCCGTCACACTGTCCAAGGACGCACGCGCGCGTGCCGTGCAGCTTCCCGCGTGGAACGAGGCCCTGGGCCTGCCCCGGCCGTGGGACCAGCAGTGGTCGCTGCGCATCCAGCAGGTGCTCGCCCTGGAGAGCGACCTCCTGGAGTACGAGGACATCTTCGACGGCAGCCACGTCATCGAGGCCAAGGTGGAGTCCCTCGTCGAGGAGTCGCTCGCCGAGATGGACCGCATCGAGCAGATGGGCGGCGCGATGGCCGCCGTCGAGTCCGGTTACCTGAAGTCGCAGCTGGTCACCTCGCACGCCGAGCGCAGGGCCCGCATCGAGTCGGGCGAGGAGAAGATCGTCGGCGTCAACGCCTACGAGTCGACCGAGCCGAACCCGCTCACGTCGGACCTGGACACCGCGATCATGACGGTCGACCCGGCCGTCGAGAACCGCGTCGTGAAGGCGCTCGGCACCTGGCGCGACACCCGCTACCAGCCGCCGTTCAACCATCCGCGCCCCTGCAAGGCCCTTGAGAAGCTCAAGGAGGTCGCCGCGGGCACCGGCAACCTCATGGAGGCCACCCTGGAGTGCGCACGCGCCGGTGTGACGACCGGGGAGTGGGCCGGCGCCCTGCGGGAGGTCTTCGGGGAGTTCCGGGCTCCCACGGGCGTCTCCAGCGCTCCGGTGGCCGTCACCGCGGAGGCGGGCACGCCGCTGGCCCTCGTCCGCGAGAAGGTCTCCAGGACCGCCGCCGATCTCGGCACGGGCAAGCTGCGCTTCCTGGTCGGCAAGCCGGGCCTCGACGGGCACTCGAACGGGGCCGAGCAGATCGCGGTGCGTGCGCGTGACGCCGGCTTCGAGGTCGTCTACCAGGGCATCAGGCTCACGCCCGAGCAGATCGTCGACGCCGCCCTCGCCGAGGACGTGCACGCGGTGGGCCTCTCGATCCTCTCCGGCTCGCACGCGCAGCTCGTGCCGGACGTGCTTGAGCGCCTGCGCGAGGCGGGCGCTCCTGACATCCCCGTCATCGCGGGCGGCATCATCCCCAACAGCGACGCCGAGGACCTGAAGGCGGCGGGTGTGGCCGCCGTCTTCACCCCCAAGGACTTCGGTATCACCGAGATCATCGGCCGTATCGTCGACGAGATCCGGAAAGCGAACAAGCTCGACCCTCTGCTCGACCCTTTGGAGGTCCCCGCATGACCGCGCCCATCAACCGACTCCGCCCGCGTCGCTCCTGTCTCGCGGTCCCGGGTTCGAACCCGCGCTTCCTGGAGAAGGCCCAGGGCCTCCCCGCCGACCAGGTCTTCCTCGACCTGGAGGACGCCTGCGCGCCGCTCGCCAAGCCGGAGGCCCGGCACACCATCGTCAAGTTCCTCAACGAGGGCGACTGGACGGGCAAGACGCGGGTCGTGCGTGTGAACGACTGGACGACCGAGTGGACGTACCGCGACGTCGTCACGGTCGTCGAGGGCGCGGGCCAGAACCTCGACTGCATCATGCTGCCGAAGGTGCAGACGGCGGACCAGGTCGTCGCGCTGGACTTCCTGCTCACGCAGATCGAGAAGACGATGGGCTTCGAGGTCGGCAAGATCGGCATCGAGGCGCAGATCGAGAACGCGCAGGGCCTGAACAACGTCAACGCCATCGCGCAGGCGTCCCCGCGCGTCGAGACGATCATCTTCGGCCCGGCCGACTTCATGGCGTCCATCAACATGAAGTCCCTGGTCGTCGGCGAGCAGCCGCCCGGTTACCCGGCCGACGCCTACCACTTCATCCTGATGAAGATCCTGATGGCCGCCCGCGCCAACAACCTCCAGGCGATCGACGGCCCTTACCTCCAGATCAAGAACGTCGACGGCTACCGCGAGGTCGCGAACCGCGCCGCCGCGCTCGGCTTCGACGGCAAGTGGGTCCTGCACCCCGGCCAGGTCGACGCCGCCAACGAGGTCTTCTCGCCCTCCCAGGAGGACTACGACCACGCCGAGCTGATCCTGGACGCCTATGACTTCTACACGTCCGAGGCGGGCGGCAAGAAGGGCTCCGCGATGCTCGGCGACGAGATGATCGACGAGGCGAGCCGCAAGATGGCGCTGGTCATCTCCGGCAAGGGGCGCGCCGCGGGCATGACCCGTACCTCCAAGTTCGAAGCCCCGGAGGCCTGACATGCAGTTCGGCCGCACCTACGAAGAGTTCACCGTCGGGGACGTCTACAAGCACTGGCCCGGAAAGACGGTCACCGAGTACGACGACCACCTCTTCTGCCTCCTGACGATGAACCACCACCCCCTCCACATGGACAGCAACTACGCGGAGCAGACGACCGACTTCGGTAAGAACGTCGTCGTCGGGAACTACATCTACTCGCTGCTTCTGGGCATGTCCGTGCCGGACGTCTCGGGCAAGGCGATCGCGAACCTGGAGGTCGAGTCGCTCAAGCACGTGGCGCCGACCTTCCACGGCGACACGATCTACGGCGAGACCACGGTCCTGGACAAGACCCCGTCGAAGTCCAAGTCGGACCGCGGGATCGTCTACGTGGAGACCAAGGGTTACAAGCAGGACTCCACGCTGGTCTGCGTGTTCCGCCGCAAGGTGATGGTCCCCACCGAGACGTACATCAAGGAGCGCGGCGGCGAGCAGCCCGGCCGCCCTGAGCTCCTGGACACTTCCAAGAAGACGCAGGAGAAGTAGCCATGAGCCGACTCGCGCAGACCGCAGGTCTCACGGACATCCAGCAGGAGATCCTCTCCACCGTCCGGGACTTCGTCGACAAGGAGATCATTCCGGTCGCCACGGAGCTCGAGCACCGTGACGAGTACCCGCAGGCGATCGTCGACGGCCTCAAGGAGTTGGGCCTCTTCGGGCTCATGATCCCCGAGGAGTACGGCGGTCTGGGCGAGTCGCTGCTCACGTACGCGCTGTGTGTCGAGGAGATAGCGCGTGGCTGGATGTCGGTATCCGGCATCATCAACACCCACTTCATCGTCGCCTACATGCTCAAGCAGCACGGGACGCAGGAGCAGAAGGACACCTTCCTGCCGCGGATGGCGGCCGGCGAGGTGCGCGGCGCGTTCTCCATGTCGGAGCCGGGGCTCGGCTCCGACGTGTCGGCGATCACGTCGAAGGGCGTCAAGGACGGCGACGAGTACGTCCTCAACGGTCAGAAGATGTGGCTCACGAACGGCGGAACGTCGACTCTGGTGGCCGTTCTGTGCCGAAGTGATGAAGGACACCCCGAGGGGACCGCGCCCCACAAGTCGATGACGACCTTCCTCGTCGAGAAGGAGCCCGGCTTCGGAGAGGTCCGCCCCGGCCTCACCATTCCGGGCAAGATCGACAAAATGGGATACAAGGGGGTGGACACCACCGAACTCATCATGGATGGACTGCGAATTCCGGCCAATCGTGTGCTCGGCGGGACCACCGGCCGAGGGTTTTACCAAATGATGGACGGCGTCGAAGTCGGCCGCGTGAATGTCGCGGCGCGTGGCTGCGGGGTCGCTCAGCGTGCATTTGAGCTCGGTGTCTCATATGCCCAGCAGCGTCACACTTTCGGCAAGGCGATCGCTCAGCACCAGGCGATTCAGTTCAAGCTGGCCGAGATGGCTACCAAGGTCGAGGCCGCCCATGCGATGATGGTGAATGCAGCACGCAAAAAGGACTCCGGGGAACGAAACGACCTCGAAGCAGGGATGGCGAAGTACCTCGCTTCCGAATACTGCAAAGAAGTCGTAGAGGACGCGTTCCGGATTCATGGCGGTTACGGCTTCTCGAAGGAGTACGAGATCGAGCGCCTGTACCGTGAGGCTCCCATGCTGCTGATCGGCGAAGGTACCGCCGAGATCCAGAAAATGATCATTGGGCGGCGACTGCTCGAAGAGTATCGATTCCAGGGCTAGATGCCCGATTTGGGGTGTTTTCATCGAGAAGAAGGTCACACCCTGTCAGCACTCTTCGGCCGCCGACTCCGCTTCCTGGCTTGCCCAGTTGTGGCTCGCAACCGATACCATCCGGATAAAGCCGCCGTCCCCCGTTCATGCGCGGCATCATCCGCTACGAAGGTCATCCATGCCCCACAGCCAAACCTCTGCACCACGCGACAGCCTCGCTGGCGTACGCCTTGCGCGCGGAGCATCGCCGTGGCTCCTGCCGACTGTCGCGACCGCGGCACTCAGCCTCGTGCGTGCGCGTCGCTCCAAGGGCGCCGCGGCCGTAGCTGTACCCGTTACCGCTCTGGCGGCGGGCATGCTGTGGTTCTTCCGCGACCCCGAGCGCGACATCGCCCAGGGCCGGGTCATCTCCCCGGCCGACGGCGTGGTGCAGAGCATCATGCCGTGGAAGGACGGGCGCACCCGCGTCGCGATCTTCATGAGCCCGCTGAACGTCCACGTCAACCGCGCGCCCCTCGCGGGCACGGTGACGTCCGTGGAGCACATCCCCGGCGGGTTCGTCCCGGCGTTCAACAAGGAGAGCGAGAACAACGAGCGCGTTGTCTGGCACTTCGACACCGAGCTCGGTGACATCGAGATGATCCAGATCGCGGGCGCGGTCGCGCGGCGCATCGTTCCTTACGTGCCCCAGGGCACGAAGGTGGAGCAGGGCGAACGGATCGGCCTGATCCGCTTCGGCTCCCGTGTCGACATCTATCTTCCCGAGGGTGTCGACGTGGACGTCGAGGTCGGTCAGAAGACCGTGGCTGGGGTGACTCGAATTGACCGTGGTTGATCCTGAAACACAAGCGGGCTGGGTTCCCGAGGCGGCCGAGGACGAGGCCGACGAGGAGATGCCTCTCTCACTCCGCCTCTCGATAGCGGACACCCTCACCCTCGGTAACGCCACGTGCGGGTTCATGGCCGTGTACTTCACCACCACGGGCATCCTCATCCCGCACCTGCAGGGCAGCAACGAAAGCGGCATGGCACGGCACTCCGCCGCGACCGCCGTGATCCTCATGCTCTGCGCGGCCGTGTTCGACCTCTTCGACGGGCTCGTGGCGCGCAAGCTGCGGTCCTCGCCGATGGGCGCCGAGCTCGACAACCTGTCGGACCTGATCAGCTTCGGTCTGGCCCCCGCGTACTTCGTGCTCGTCTACGGCATGGTCGCCGACGACGCGCACCAGAGAGTGGCCGCGGTCGGAGCGATCGTCGTGCTGTTGGCGGTGGTGCTGCGGCTTGCGCGGTTCAGCTGCGTGACCGTGAAGGACGGCACCTTCCAGGGCATGCCATCGCCCTTCGGCGCGCTCACGGTCGTCTCGATCGTGCTCCTGGAGCTGCCCTTCTGGGCGACGCTCCTCGCGATCACCGGCACGGCCTGGCTCATGGTCAGCCGTGTCGAGTACCCCAAGCCGCGGGGCCCGCTCGCGGTGGCCATGCTGGCGTGGATCGTCGCCGCCATGGGGCTGCTCGCCGCCTGGGCGTTCGACGCCCCGGGCGGACTGCTGCTCCTGCAGACCGGCTGCGCGCTCCAGGTCGTTCTCGGTGCGGTGATCCCCCTCTTCGCCACGGCACGGAGGGTGAACAACTTCCGGGACAACCGGCGTGAGGCACGGGCGGCGCAGGTGCCGTAGCGGCGCTTGAACGTTGCAGAAGGGGCCCGAACCACTTGGTTCGGGCCCCTTCTGGCTGTTCGAACACCTCTCAGGCGCCGGGTGTGTATCCCTCGGCCGCCTGCGCCGCTCCCGGCTCCCTCGCGACCTTCATGCCGCCCGTCACGCTCTTGTCGGGGCGCAGGATCACGCTCTCCTTCGACGAGGGGGCCTTGGGGTCGCTGAAGTCCTGGGTGACGCCGAAGCCCGTGTCGAAGGAGTCGATCGTCAGGAGCGCCTTGTCGACGCCCTCGCGGGTGAGGTCCTTGCTCTCACAGGCCTTCTTGAGGGCCTCTCCGAAGATGGACGCCGCGGTCCAGCCGGCCGTCACGCCGTTGTCCAGGGCGTCCTTCGGGTAGGCCTTCTGGTAGTCGCCCACCAGCTTCTTCGCCGCGGGGGTGTCCGCGCCGATGGGGAGTGTCGGTGAGGCCACGTAGTAGTTCTTGGCCAGGGCCGGGCCCGCCTGCGTGCCCAGGAGCTGGGGTGCGAACGCCGAGTTGTTGCCGATGATCGGCACGTCGAACTTGCCCGCCGCCGCGACCCCGACCAAGGAGGCCGCCTGCCGCGGGCCCGCGCTGATCACCACGGCCTTCACACCGGCCTTCTTCAGGGCCGCGACCTGCGCCGTCATGTCGTTGTCGGTCGCCTTGATCTTCTGCTCCACGACGGTCAGGCCCGACTTCTTCGCCATGTACTGCGAGCCCGCCAGGGCGTTCTCGCCGTAGTCGCCCTCGAAGTAGACATGACCGAGCTTGTCGCCCTTCTTGAGGCCCTTCTCCTTCATCAGGAAGTCGATCGCGTTGATCGTCTCCAGGTCGTACGTCGAGCCGACGACCCGGACGTACGGGCTGCCGAGGAGGTTCGCCGACCAGGCCTGCGGCAGTACGAGGCTCTTGTCGCCGTCGATCCGTTGCTTGACCGCGGCGACGAACGGCGAGCCGATGAACTGGGCGAAGCCGAGGACGTCCGGCTCCAGCTCGGTGTACGCGGCGACCGCCTTCTGGGGGTCGTAGCCGTGGTCCCGGACGGTCAGCTTCAGCTTGCGGCCGCAGATGCCGCCGTCGGCGTTGGTCTGCTTGACGTAGAGCTGCTGGGCCTGGGTGACGCTCTTGCCGAGGGTCGCGTAGACGCCGGTCATGTCGGTGAGCACACCGAGGTTGATCGTCTTGGCGGAGACTCCGACGCCGGCCTTGACCCCGCCCGCGTCCTTCTTGTCCCCCTCGCTGTCCCCCGCTTTCGAGCTGCAGCCGGCCACCGCGAGCAGCGCGGCGAGCGCCGTCGCCGTCGCCGTGGCCCTCTTCGCCCTTGTCGACCTGCGTGAACTCATCGTTCCTCCCCTGATTCCCCTGCGGTTGGGCCCGACGTCGGCCTGGAGCGCCGGGCGGCGATGCCGGCCAGGCCGCCGGGCAGGAACAGCACCACCGCCACGACGGCGGCGCCGTACAGATACCGGGACGCCTCGCCCGGTGTGATCCCGCCGGTGCCGGGGGCCGAGACCAGGGGCAGCGCGTCGCTGTACCGGGTCAGGAGCTGCGGCAGCAGGGACACCACGGCGGCGCCTGCCACCGCGCCCGCCACCGAGCCGAGGCCACCGATGACGATCATGGCGAGGTATTCGAGCGACAGCGTCATGCCGAAGTAGTCCGGCACGGTGCGCTGGAAGACGAGGGCGAGCAGCACCCCGGCGAGGCCCGCGTACATCGACGACAGGACGAAGACGCCCGCGCGGTAGCGGGACACGGGCACCCCGATGACACCGGCGGCGATGCGGTGGTCGCGGATGGCGTTCATGGCGCGGCCGGGGCGCCCGCGCAGCACGCCGCGGGCGAAGAGTCCGCAGCCGAGCAGGAGGACGAGCCCCGCGTACCAGAGCTTCTCCGACGCCCCGAACGGCACGGCGGCCACGACGAGCTCGCTGTCGTCGAAGGTGATACCGAAGACGCTCAGGGGCGGTACGTCACGCCCGTTGGAACCGCCGGTCAGGTCATGGGCGTTGAAGAGCACGTGCTGCCCGATGAAGATCAGCGCGAGGGTGGCGATGCCGAGGTAGGCACCGCGCAGCCGTCCCGCGATGGGGCTGAAGAGTCCGCCGGCGACCCCCGCGACGCCGACGGCCAGGGCGGCGGCGATCCAGGTGGGGAGCCCGAGTCCGGTCAGGCCGGTGTCGCCCCCCTCCCCCGCGAAGACGCAGTATCCGTACGCGCCGATCGCGAGGAAGAAGGCGTGCCCCATGGAGAGCTGGCCAGTCGCGCCGGTGAGGAGGTTGATGCCGATCGCGCCGATCGCGGCGGCCATGGCGAACAGACCCGCCTGGAGCCAGAACCGGTCGAGGTAGAAGGGCAGGGCGAGCAGGAGCACGCTGCCCGCGATCCAGACGTACGTGCGGGGGCGGGTCAGCCTCGTACGGCCTCGGGAGCGCAGCTCCCGTCCGCGGGCCAGGACTTCAGACACGGGCGAGCTCCTTCGTGCCGAAGAGTCCGGCGGGCCGGATGAGGAGGATGACGGTCATCACGAGGTAGGGCGCGAGGTCGCCCAATCCCCTCCCCAGGAAGGTGAGTTCGCTCTGATAGCCGGTGGCGAGCGATTCGGTGACCCCGACCACGAGGCCCCCGACGAGCGCACCGGTGGTGGAGTCGAGGCCGCCGAGGATCGCGGCGGGGAACGCCTTCAGGGCGGCGAGCGAGGTGGCCCGTTCGAGCCCCGGGGTGGGGAAGACGGTGAGGAAGAGCGCCGCCACGGCGGCCAGGCCTCCCGCTACCGCCCAGGCGCCGAGCGAGACCCTGCCCAGGCGCACACCCATCAGGGCGGCGGTCTCCGGGCTCTCCGCGGCGGCGCGCATCGCCACGCCCCAGGAGGTGTAGCGGAAGGCGAGCAGGAAAACGGTGATGAGGAGCGCGGCGGCGACGAACGCGGCGATCCGCGTGTGGGCGATGGAGACCGAACCGATGGTGAGCACCGAGTCGCCCCAGGGGTCGCCGAGGGCGAGCACGTCGGTGCCGAGGCGGCGGGTGAGCTCGGTGGTGAGCAGGATGTCGACGCCGATCGTGACGATGGCCAGGACGCTGTGGTCCGCGCCCCGGTAGCGGCGCATGACGAGGAACTCGATGGCCGCGCCGACGACGGCGGCGCCCGCGATGCCGACGAGCAGCGCCGGCCAGAAGCCGATGTCGTCGTGGAGGGACGCGGTGACGTAGCCGCCGGCCAGGAGCAGTGAGGCGTGCGCGAAGTTCACGACCTCGGTGGCGCGGAAGATGACGACGAAGCCGAGGGCGATGAGGGCGTAGACGGACCCCATCGAGAGGCCGTTGAGGAGCAGCTCGACGAAGGTGTTCACGAGGTCGTCCCCTCTCCCAGGTAGGCCCGTACGACCGCCGGGTCGTTCTGTACGTCGGCCGGGGCGCCGTCGGCTATCCGGCGCCCGAAGTCCAGTACGGTCACCGCGTCCGCGAGCCGCATCACCACCCCCATGTCGTGTTCCACCAGGACGATCGAGATTCCGAGGCTGTCGCGGACGCCCGCGATGACGGCGGCGGTGCGTTGCCGTTCGTCCGCGGTCATGCCGGCGACGGGCTCGTCGAGCAGGAGCAGCCGGGGCTCCATGCACAGCGCGCGGGCCAGTTCGGCGAGTTTCTGCTGCCCGTACGGCAATACGCCCGCCGGGGCGTGCAGTTGGTGCTCGATGTCGACGAACGCCGCTATCTCCCGCACCCGTTCGCGGTGGGCACGCTCCTCGCGCGCCGCCGACGGAAGGCGAAGTCCCGCGGCGAGGAACCCCGTGCGGGTCAGCCGGTGGCGGCCGAGCATCAGGCTGTCGGCGACTGTCGCGCGCGGCGGCAGGGCCAGGTTCTGGAAGATCCGGGCGACGCCGAGGTCGGCGATGCGGTGCGGAGGCATCGTCGTCAGCTCGTGCTCACCGAAGCGGACGCTGCCGCCGGTGGCGCGGTACACCCCGGACAGGACGTTGAAGCAGGTGGACTTCCCCGCGCCGTTGGGCCCGATGATGGCGTGCACGGTGCCGGGCCGGACGGTGAAACTGACGGCGTCCAGCGCGGTGAGACCCGCGAAGCGCACGGTCAACTCCCGTACTTCCAGGGCGGGTACGTCCGGCTGGGGCGGTGTCGCTCCGGGCGCCGAGTGGTCGTCGGTCATCGTCGGCCCGCCCATCTCCGCAGCACCGGCAGCGCGCTGACGCCGCGCGAGGCGTCCGCCGCGGCGGCCTCGTCGACCACGCCGAGGTAGCGGCGGCGTACCTCGTCGGACGCGGACAGCTCGTCGGCGGGGCCCGCGAGTGCCACTTCGCCCACGTCCAGGACGTACGCCCGTGAGGCGAGGCGCAGGGCGAGCGCGGCGTTCTGCTCGACGAGGAGGACCGCGGTGCCCTGGGCGTTGATCTCCTGGATGGTGTCGGCGATGCGTGCCGCCATCAACGGGGCGAGCCCCAGGGAGGGTTCGTCCAGGAGCAGCAGCTTCGGTGAGGCCATCAGCGCCCTGGCCACCGCGAGCATCTGCTGTTCGCCACCGGAGAGGAGCCCGGCGCGCTGGCCCGCGCGCTCGGCGAGCACCGGGAAGAGTTCATGGACGCGCTCCAGGGCCCTGTCCTTCGCGCCCCGGCTCCCCGCGGAGCCGAGCGCGCCCGCCCGCAGGTTGTCGGCGACGGTCATGCGGGCGAACACCCGCCTGCCTTCGGGCACTTGGGACACCCCGGCGGCGACCACCCGGTCCGCGTGCAGAGTGTCGATGCGCCGTCCGCCGAAGTGGATGGAGCCGGTGGTGAGAGCCCCCCGGTGAAAGGCGAGGGTGCGTGAAATGGCGCGCAGGAGCGTCGACTTGCCCGCGCCGTTGCCGCCGAGCACGGCGACGACGGCGCCGTCCGGTACTTCGAGCGACACCTGGCGCAGTGCGCGTACCGGTCCGTATCCGACTGACGCGTCCTGTACGACCAGTCCGGAACCACCCACCTGGGACCCCCTGTCCTGTTGCTGCGTCCTGTTGCCGCGTTCTGTTGCCGCGTCCTGTTGCTGCCCTCCGCGTGGCGCTCAGCCCAGCACCGCCGCGCCCGCCCGTCCACGGCCTGTGTCCGAATCGCTGCGGGTGACCAGCGGGACCGGCCGCCCGTTGTGCACGGGCACAACACCCCGTGTCAGGGGCCTGCCAGGGGTGGCCGAGCGGTGGCATCCTCCGCAGCACGAAGGCACGGCGGGCGGCGGCGATGGGGGCACCATGAGCGGGCGCAGGCCACGGACGGGACACGACTGGAAGGTGCTGGAGGAGGCGTGCGCGGCGCTGAAGCCGCGCATCCCCGAGCTGGTGGACGAACATCTGCGGCAGCTCTTCGAGCACTCGCCGGTGTACGCGCGGGTGCTGCCGTACGACCAGCAGTGGCGGGAGGCGGAGGACGCGATGCGGATCGGCATCGAGACGATCTCGGCGCCGCGTGCGTCGCCGCGCCGCGATCTGGAGTACGCGGAGGAGGCGGGCCGCCGCCGGGCCCAGCAGGGCCTGCCGCTCGACCTGGTGGTCCACTCGTACCGCAACGCGGGCTACCTGGTCTGGGACTCGCTGCTCGAAGGCACCGTGGGGCAGGACCCGGAGAAGCTCGCGGTCCTGATGCGGTCGGCGACGATGGTGTGGTCGGCGGTGGACGCGCAGGCGGCGGCCGCGTCGGACGCGTACCGGGCGACGGAGATGGAGCTGCGGCGGCGCACCGACGAGCAGCTGCAGGCGCTGCTGGACGCGCTCCTGGAGGGCCAGTCGGCCCCCGGTCTGACCTCGCAGGTGGCCGCGGGGCTCGATCTGCCGGAGCGCGGGCCGTACGCGGTGGTGGTGCTGCGCGCCGAGCGGCGGGACGGGCGGGCCGCGTTCCACCGGCAGATCCAGCGGGCCGGGTTCCGCTTCGTCTGGCGGATGCGGACGGACCGGGAGGTGGGGGTGGTGGCCCTGGGGGCGGACGACGGCCTGGACGAGCTGGCCGCCGCGCTGGAGGGGCGGTGCCCCGGGCCGGGCGGCATCAGCCCGGTGGTGGCGGGACTGTCCGAGCTGGGCCACGCGCGACGCCTCGCCGAACTGGCCCTGCGTACGTGCCCACCGGACGCGACCGGGATCGTACGGCTCGACCAGCGGATGCCGACGGCTCTGGTGGTGAGCCAGCCGGAGCTGGCGGGGCGTCTGGTGTCGGACGTGTTCGGGGAGGTCCTGTCCCTGGAACCGGCGGACAGAGCGGTACTCCTGGAGACGCTGGACGCGTGGCTGCTGTGCGAGGGTTCGGCGGGGCGGGCCGCGGGGCGGCTGTATTGCCACCGCAACACGGTGTTCAACCGCCTCCGCCGCCTGGAACAACTGACGTCACGATCGCTGGCGCGCCCACGGGACCTGATGGAGATGACACTGGCCCTGGACGCGTACCGGCTGGCGCCGGGCTAGAACAGCCGCCTAGCCCTCGGCAGCGGGGCCCCGCCCATCACCGGCTACGCCGAGCTCGTCCTCAAACGCCGGACGGGCTGGATACCCCGGGCCCGTAAGGGGCGCGAGGAACGGCGCGACAAGTCCCCACCGACCCAAGGCGTACCAAGCCGACCTCAGGCCCCCAAGGGGCGCGGGGAACTGCGCGACCAGCCCCCGCCGGGCCGGACGTACGACACCACGCTCAGGCCCCGTAAGGGGCGCGGGGAACTGCGCAACCAGCCCCACCGACCCAAGGCGTACCAAGCCGACCTCAGGCCCCCAAGGGGCGCGGGGAACTGCGCGACCAGCCCCCGCCGGGCCGGACGTACGACACCACGCTCAGGCCCCGTAAGGGGCGCGGGGAACTGCGCGGCCAACCCCCACCGACCCGGACGTACGACACCACGCTCAGGCCCCGGAAGGGGCGCGCGGAACTGCGCGGCCGACCCCCACCGGCCCGCGGTGTACCCATCCAGCGTGGCCCCCGCCAAGGGGCGCGGGGAACTGCGCAACCAGCCCCACCGCCCCGAGGTGAAACCCCGCCCCCGCCTACCGCAGGAAATCCCGGGCGATCCCCTCCGCCACCGTCTCCAGAATCGGCCCCGCCTCAGCAATGCACCGCGCGACATCCGGCTCCACATCAGTGAGCGCGTACGCCCGCCGGATCCCCGCCTTGCCCAGCGCCTCCGCCGGAAGGGCCAGGCGACCGCAGACCGCGACGACCTCCACGCCCGCCTCGCGAGCCGCCGAAGCGACCCCCGCGGGAGCCTTGCCGTGGAGGGTCTGCTCGTCCAGCGAGCCCTCCCCGGTGATCACCAGCGACGCCCGCGCAAGCGCCGGCGCGAAGCCGAGGACGTCCAGCATGACCTCGATCCCGGGGCGGAAGCTCGCGCCGAGCCCGACCAGGGCCCCGTAGCCGATACCGCCCGCCGCCCCGGCCCCGGGCGACTGCGCGTGCTCCAGAGCGGAGGAGCCCACCGACTCGGAGAGCACCTGCGCGAAGTGCGCGAGGGCCGAGTCCAGCTCGGCGACGTCCTCCGGGCTCGCCCCCTTCTGCGGCCCGTACACCGCGGGAGCACCCTTCGGTCCCGTCAGCGGATTGTCCACGTCGCTGGCCAGGACCAGATCGACCGAGGCGAACCGCTGGTCGAGACCGGACAGGTCCGCCGTGGCCAGCGTGGCCAGCGGGCCGCCGCCCGGCGCCACCGGCGCCCCGGCCGCGTCCAGGAAGACCGCACCGAGCGCGGCCAGCATCCCGGCCCCGCCGTCCGTCGTCGCGCTGCCGCCAACCCCGAAGACGATGGTCCGCGCGCCCGCGTCCAGCGCGGCGCGCAGCAGCTCCCCGGAGCCGTACGTCGTGGACGTGAGCGGCGCGAAGACGCCCTCGGGCAGCAGCTGGAGGCCGGACGCCTCCGCCATCTCCACCACGGCGGTACCGTCCCGCAGCGCGAACGCCGCGGTGACCTCGTCGCCGAGCGGCCCCGTCACCCGCACCTCACGGCGCTCGAAACCGGCCGCGACCGCCGCGGCGACCGTGCCGTCGCCGCCGTCGGCCACCGGCAGGGCCTCCACCTCCACCTGCGGGGCGACACGGCGGAGCCCGGCCGTCACCCGCTCCGCGACCTGCACGGCCGTGAGTGAGCCCTTGAACTTGTCCGCGGCGATGAGCACATGCCCCGCCGTCCCAGCAGCGTCCGCCACCTTGCATCCCCTTGCTTTCCGGGCCTTGCTCGCGTCAAGGCAGTCGCGCCGCTGCGACCATAACCGGAGGAGGGGCCGCCTGCCCATGGCCGCCCGCATTTCGGAGGCATCCATTCCGCCCCGAAATGATCGTAAGGCGGCACAAAACGGTACAGCTCGATCGCAGAAATGATCGATCAGCGACTTCGTCCGAGCCGGCCCGGACGGAAACCGGACAAACGTCTCCCGCTCCGTGCCGAACCCGTCCCGGCGGACCGCGCATAACCCTCCCGGATTCGGTAAACCGGACACATGACCCCAGCGCATACGGAACTCGCCGGCCGCCTCCTCGCCGACCGCGTCCTCGGCGGCTGGCTAGGCCGGATCGCGGGCAACATGCTCGGCAAACCCATCGAGCGGGGCGACTACTGGACGCGTGAGCGCATCGAACGCTACCTCCGTCAGGCCGACGCACTGCCGCTCACCGACTACCTGCCCGAACCCCCTTCCTGGGTCGAGGAGTTCCAGCTGCGGCCCGAGTGGCAGCAGTGCGTACGCGGCAGGGTGCACGGCAGCTGCCGCGACGACGACGTCGACTACGCGATCCTCGGGCTGCACCTCCTGGAGACCCACGGGTTCACGTTCAGCACCGAACAGGTCGGCGAGCTGTGGCTGCTTCGCCTCCCCTACCTGCAGACGTTCACCGCGGAACGCGCCGCGTACCGGAATCTCGTGAACGGGCTCAAGCCGCCGCTCACCGCGACGTACGAGAATTCCTGCCAGGAGTGGATCGGCGCCCTCATCCGTGCCGACGTCTTCGGCTGGACGAACCCCGGCGCGCCGCGCCGCGCGGCCTCCCTCGCCCGCCGTGACGCCGTGCTCTCGCACACCGGCAACGGCGTCTACGCGGCGATGTGGGCGGCGGCGCTCATCGCCGCAGCCTTCACGTCCGCGACCCCGCGCGCCGCTCTCGACGTGGCGTTCGGCGTGATCCCGTCCAGCTGTCGGCTCGCCCGTACGGTGCGCCGGGTCGTCACGCTCCACGAGGCCGGGCTCAGCTGGGAGGAGACACTGGCCACCGCCGAGTCGGAGACCTCCGGGCTCGGCTGGATCCACGCGGTGCCGAACTCGGCCGTCCTGACCGCGGGACTCCTCTACGGCGAGGGCGACTTCACCCGGACCATCGCCCTGACAGTGCGCGGCGGCCTCGACACCGACTCGAACGGCGCGACCGCCGGGTCCTTCGCGGGGGTGCTGTGCGGCGCCAAGGCGATCCCCGCCCAGTGGCGCGACCCTCTCGACGACCGGGTACGCAGCGCGGTGTTCGGCTTCGACGGGGCTCGGATCAGCGACCTCGCGGCACGGACCGTGGAGCTGTCTACGCTTGGCACGTGACCATTCAGGACTACGCCACGTACATCGCCGGCCTCCCCCGCGTCATCGCCGGGGCCGCCGCGCTCTTCCGGGACTCCGAGGGGCGGTTGCTGCTCGTCGAGCCCAACTACCGCGAGGGATGGGCCCTGCCCGGCGGCACCATCGAGTCGGACGAGGGCGAGACACCCCGGCAGGGGGCACGCCGCGAGACCGCCGAGGAGATCGGCCTGGACGTCGAGCTGGGTGCGCTGCTCGCGGTGGACTGGGTGCAGGGCGCGGCCCGGCCACCGCTGGTCGCCTACCTCTACGACGGCGGGGTGCTCGGCGACGACCAGGTGAAGTCGATCAGGCTTCAGGAGGAGGAGCTGATCTCCTGGCGTCTGGTGGCCCGCGAGGACCTTGCGCGGTTCCTGCCCCACGAGCTGGGGCTGCGGGTGCGGGCCGGGCTCGATGCGCTGGACGCGGGGACGGGTCCGGTAGAGCTGGAGAACGGGCTGCGGGCCGGTTAGTTCCTTGCCGCGCCCTCGAAGGCGAGCAGGCGCTGCTTGCGGTCGAGTCCGCCGCCGTAGCCGGTCAGGGAGCCGCCCGCGCCGATCACCCGGTGGCAGGGGACGATGACCCCGATGGGGTTCTTGCCGTTGGCCAGGCCCACCGCGCGTGAGGCGTTGGGCTTGCCCAGCACTGCCGCGAGCTCGCCGTACGTACGGGTCTCGCCGTACGGGATGAGCTGAAGCTGCTGCCAGACGGTGCGCTGGAACGGCGTGCCGTCGAGGCGCATCGGCAGGTCGAACTGCGTCAACTCGCCCGCGAAGTACGCTTCCAGTTGGTCGATCGTCTCGGCGAACAGGCTCGCGTCGCGGTCGCCGAAGGTCTCTTCGGGTGGGCGGTGGCGCTGCTCCGTCATATAGAGACCGCTGAGGACGCCGTCGGTGGCGACGAGGGTCAGGGGGCCGTAGGGACTGTCGATGAGGGTGTGTCGGCGGGGGCTGTGGCGGTGGCGCTGGCGCTGGCTGTGCATGGGGCTTGTCCTCTCGGGCCGGCGCTCAGGCCGGGATGGCGTTGATGGGGTGGGTGTCGGTGGCCCACAGGTACTGGACCGCGTACGCGCGCCAGGGGCGCCAGGCCGCCGCCCGAGCGGTGAGCGCCGCCGGGGTGTGCGGCAGGCCGAGTTCCTGTGCCGCGCGGCGGATCCCGAGGTCGGTGGGCAGGAAGGCGTCGGGGTCGCCGAGTGCCCGCATGGCGATGACCTCGACCGTCCAGGGGCCGAAACCGGGCAGTTCGGTGAGCCGGGCGCGCGCCTCGTCCCAGCCGCTCTCCACGCCGAGCCGGAGTGATCCGTCGGCGAGATGGCGTACGAGCGTGGTCAGCGTGGCCCGGCGGCTGCGCGGCAGCGCGAGTGCCTCGGGGTCGAGCGCGGCGAGGGCTTCTGGCGCCGGGAAGAGGTGAGTGAGGCCGCCCTCGGGGTCGTCGATCGGCTCGCCGTGCGCGGTGACCAGACGGGCGGCGTGGGTACGGGCGGCGGCCGTGGAGACCTGCTGGCCAAGGACCGCGCGTACGGCGAACTCCGCCTCGTCGACCGTGCGCGGCACGCGGCGCCCCGGCGCCTTGGCCACCAGGGGTGCGAGCAGCGGGTCGGCGCTGAGCCTGCCGTCCACCGCGACGGGGTCAGCGTCCAGGTCGAGCATCCGGCGGCAACGGCTGATGGCGTGGGTGAGGTCGCGCAGGTCGGTGAGGCTGAGGCGGCAGGCGATGTGGTCCGGGGTGGGGGTGAGGGCGACGACTCCGTGGCCGTAGGGAAGACGGAGTGTGCGGCGGTACGCACCGTCGCGCCACTCCTCGACGCCGGGTACGGCGGTGGCGATGAGGTGGCCGAAGAGGTTGTCGGGGTTGAGCGGCGCGCGGAAAGGGAGGCGGAGCGAGATGGCGCCGGATGCCTGTGCGGCGCCCTTAGGAGCGCGGGCCCGCAGTTCGCCGGGGGCCAGGGCGAAGACTTCGCGGACGGTGTCGTTGAAGGTGCGGATCGAGGAGAAGCCCGCGGCGAAGGCGATGTCCGCCATGGGCAGGGGGGTTGTCTCGATGAGGAGGCGCGCGGTCTGGGCGCGCTGTGCCCTGGCCAGGGCGAGGGGGCCTGCGCCGAGTTCGGCGAGGAGCTGCCGTTCCACCTGGCGTGTGCTGTAGCCGAGGCGGGTGGCGAGGCCGGGGACGCCGTCCCGGTCGACGACTCCGTCCGCGATGAGGCGCATCGCGCGGGCCACGAGGTCGGCGCGCTGATTCCACTCGGGGGACCCCGGGCTGCTGTCGGGCCGACACCGCTTGCAGGCCCGGAACCCTTCCTGCTGGCAGGCTGCCGCGCTCGGGTAGAAGCTCATGTTCTCGGGCTTCGGGGGGACCACGGGGCAGCTGGGCCGGCAGTAGATCCGGGTGGTCAGCACCGCGGTGTAGAACCATCCGTCGAACCGCGCATCCTTCGACTGCACGGCCCGGACGCAGCGCTCGGCGTCGGTGTGCATCGAGGGGGGCCGGCTGATGCTGGTGGTCGCGGTGGTGGTCGCCATGCGTCAAGGATCGGGGATCGGGGGTGGGGGTGGCTGGCGAGAATCCGACATGGACGTCCGACGTCGGTGCCGGCCGCTCGGCTTGTTCGCCCAGGATCGGATGCGGGGTGAACGGGCGAGCGGCCGGCGGGAAGGCTCGTTCGTCCAGGATCGGACGCGGGGTGAACGGGCGGGTGGGCGGGAAGGCTCGTTCGTCCAGGATCGGACGCGGGGTGAACGGGCGGGTGGGCGGCGGGAAGGCTCGTTCGCCCAGGATCGGATGCAGGGGCCCAGGAAAACGACCCCCGCGGCCGCCCCAAGGCCCCTCACGCCACCCGAAGCCTCCGCCACACCGCCTTCGCCGCGTTGTGCCCCGACATACCGTGCACCCCGGGCCCCGGCGGCGTCGCGGACGAGCAGATGAAGACCGCCGGGTGCGCGGTCCCGTACGGGAAGAGGGAGATCTTGGGGCGGAGCAGCAGCTGGAGGCCGCTGGCCGCGCCGCAGGCGATGTCACCGCCGACGTAGTTGGCGTTACGGGCGGCGAGCGCGGCAGGACCCGCGGTGGCGCGGGCGAGGACGCGGTCACGGAAGCCGGGCGCGAAGCGTTCCAGCTGGCGCTCGATCGCGTCGGTGAGGTCGCCGTCCCAGCCGTTCGGCACATGACCGTACGCCCAGAAGACCTGCTTGCCCGCGGGCGCGCGGGACGGGTCGACGAGGCTGGGTTGCACGGTGATCAGGAACGGCGCGTCGGGCGCACGGTTCTCCCGGGACGCGGCGCGCAACGCGGCCCCGATCTCGGCGCTGCTGCCCCCCACCTGCACGGTGCCGGCCGACCGCGCCTCCTCCGCCGCCCACGGGACGGGCCCGTCGAGGGCGTAGTCGACCTTGAAGACGCTCGCGCCGTAGCGATAGCGCTCATAGCTGTGCCCGAGGCCCGCGATCCGGGCGAGGGCGGTGGGCGAGGTGTCGAAGACGTACGCGCGCGCCGGCGGCAGGTCGTCGAGCCGCTTGACCTCGTAGTCCGTGTGGACCGCGCCGCCGAGGTCCTTCAGATACGCGGTGAGCGCGTCCGAGATCGACTGGGAGCCGCCCCGGGCGACCGGCCAGCCGCGGGCGTGCGCGGCCAGCGCGAAGACCATGCCGACGGCGCCGGTGGCGATCCCGCCGAGCGGCGCGATGACGTGGGCGACGAGCCCGGAGAACAGGGCGCGGGCCCGGTCCTCGCCGAAGCGCCGCATCAGCCAGGTGGACGGCGGAAGTCCCGCGAGGCCGAAGCGCGCGAGGGTCACGGGGTCGCGCGGCAGCGCGGTCGACGGCAGCGCCATGAAGTCCCGCAGAAGGTCGTCCCACTTGCTGACGAAGGGGTCGACAAGTCGCCTGTACGCCCCGGCGTCGCGCGGCCCGAACGAGGCGGCGGTCTCGGCGACGGAGCGGGAGAGCACGGCGGCGCTGCCGTCCGTGAAAGGGTGCGCCATGGGCAGCCGCGGCTGGAGCCACTCGAGGCCGTACCGGTCGAGGGGCATGGTGCGGAACACGGGCGAGTTGATGCCCAGGGGGTGCGCGGCTGAACAGGGGTCGTGCCGGAACCCGGGAAGCGTCAGCTCCTCGGTCCTCGCCCCGCCGCCCACGGTGTCCCTGGCCTCGAACACGGCCACCGAGAGGCCGCGGCGGGCCAGCTCGACGGCAGCGGTCAGACCGTTCGGTCCCGCCCCCACGATGACGGCGTCAAGCATCGACGGCACCTTCGGACTCCTTTGTCAGCCGATGGCCTTCGCCGCCCAGGATAGGCCCCGCGGATCAGAGCGCGGCCGACAGCAACTCCACCACCCTGTCGACGGTGGCGGCGTCCCGGCCGGCCGTGAACGGCAGCGCGTTGCCGCCCTCGATCCGGAAGGGCTCACCGGCGACGGTCAGATTGCTGCCGCCGGCCTCGGCCACGAGCAGCAGACCCGCCGCGTGGTCCCAGGCGAGCTCCCAGGAGAAGGCGACCGCGTCCAACTCTCCCTTGGCGATGGCGAGATACTCCAGCCCCGCCGAACCGCACGGCCGCGGCGCGACACCCTGCACGCGCAGGCCGAGCAACGCGTGCTTCTGCTCGGACGTGGTGAAGTCCGGGTGCGAGGTCGCCACCTCCAGGACCTCCCCCGGCGAACCGGCCACCAGCCGCTCTCCGTCGAGCCAGGCGCCCTTGCCGCGCACGGCGACCGCCATCTCGTCGAGCGCCGGGGCGTAGGTCCAGGAGGCGAGCACCTCGCCGCGCCATGCCAGGGCGATCAGCATGCAGAATCCGGGGTCGCCGTGCACGAACTGGCGTGTGCCGTCGACGGGGTCGACGATCCACACCGCCGCATCGGTGCGTATCGCCTCGTACAGGGAGGGGTCCGCGTGCACCGCTTCTTCTCCCACGACCACGGAGCCCGGGAGCAGCGTGGTGAGCGCGGCCGTCAGCTGCTCCTCGGCGAGGCGGTCGGCCACCGTCACGAGGTCGTGCGGCCCGCTCTTCTGGACGACATCGTCCTCGGCGAGCTGTCGGAACCGCGGCATGACCTCGGCCGCGGCGGCCTTGCGGAGGGCTTCTTCGACGTCGGGAACGCCACGTACAAGAAAGTCTTCGATCGCTTCGATCATGCATCCATGAGAGCACGCCGGACTGACAATCCGTGCGGCCCGGGGGAACGGCTCATGGATTCGAGATGAATCCCACGTGACCCGGCCCCCGCGCACCGTCCTGGTCGCATCACCTGCACGAACAGCCCCTCGGGCAACCCTGCGGGCGCCCTCTCGCGCGCCCCCTGGGGCAGTCACTCGGGGAGGTGCCGTGCCCCCGTAACAGACATATGGTGCATTCAATGGTGTAACACCCGCAGGTGTCGAAAGGGTCACTCCATGCACCCCTCCCTGAACCCGGCCACACTGGCCGGGCTGCGCCGGCCCCGCCCCTATCCCGCCGTCTCGGTCCTGCTGCCGACGCACCGCAGGGAGCCGGACAACGCCCAGGATCCCGTGCGGCTGCGCAATCTCGTCGCCGAGGCCAAGGAGCACCTGAAATCGGACCCGGCGGTGGCCAGGGAGCAGCGGATCGAGGTGGCCGCGCAGCTCGACCGGGCGGTGGCGGAGATCGACCTGGTGCACGCCGAGGACGGGCTCGCCGTCTTCGCCGCTCCCGGGGAGCACCAGGTGTGGTCACTCGGCAGGACGGTGCCGTCCCGCGTGGTGTTCTCGGACACCTTCCTGACACGCAACGTCGTCGCGGCTCAGGCCGCCGAGCGCCCGTACTGGGTCCTCGCCCTCTCCGCCGACCGCGTCTCGCTGTGGAGCGGCACCCCGGAGCGCGTCGTCGAGCACACGGCGGACGGCTTCCCGCTGACCCGCAGCCTCGACGACCCCGACGCCGAGCGCAAGGAGCGGATCGGCGACCTGCCGAGCACCTTCCGCGACGAGCACACCCGCAAGTTCCTGCGCGACGCGGACCACGCCGCGGCCCGCGTCCTGCACTCCCATCCGCGCCCCCTGTTCGTGGCCGGGGAGGCCCACGCGCTCTCCCTCATCGACGACGTCGGCACGGTCGCCAAGGAGGCCACGCGGGTACCGCACGGCGGCCTCGCGCACGGCCCCGCGGACGCGGTGTGGCAGGCGGCGCGCCCCTTCCTCGCCACCCGGGAGAAGGACGAGATCGACTCCGTCGTACGCGAGTTGGAGCTGGCGCAGGGGCGGCGCCATTACGCCGCAGGGCTCGACGAGGTCTGGCAGAACGTGACGACGGACCGGGTCCGTCTCCTCGTCGTGGAGGACAGCTACCAAGCGACCGTGCGCGACGAGGGCGGGCATCTCGTCCCGGCGGACGGTGACGATTTCGACGCGGTGGACGACGTCGTGGACGACATCGTGGAGCGGGCCCTGGACACCGGCGCGCAGGTCCGCTTCGTACCCGAAGGCACGCTCGCCGACCGGGGCCGGATCGCCTGCGCGCTGCGGTACTGACACCCCCGTACGCACAGGCAGCGAACACCGGCAGCGAGTGCAGGCAACGAACACAGGCAGCGAGTACCAGGAGCAGGGAAAGGACCGCACCGAATGAACCCCATGCCGCTCAGCGGCAAGCGGCGCCGCGAAGACCGCGGACGCCGCAGGCCCGCGGTCTCCGCCGCCCTCACCCTCGCCGCCACGGTGACGGCCGCCGCCGCCCTCGTCTCGTGCGGCTCCGACAGCGACGAGCCCTCCTCCGCCAACAGCAGGACGGTCAGCGACCGGCCGACCGCCCCCGACTCCTCGTCGTTCTCGGAGAAGACCGCGTCACCGCTCAAGTCACAGGCGTCCGAGGCCGCCGAGTCCGCCCGCGCGTCCGCCTCCGAGGCGGAGGCCTCCGCCTCGGAGCGCGCTGACGAGTTCGAGGCGTCCGTGTCCGCCGACACGGAACGGGCCAACCAGGCAGCCGAGTCCGCCCTGAAGGGTGTCGACGGGCGCGGCAACGCGATGCCGGACGTCTCCATGACGGGCAAGCCGCGCTCCGAGACCGGCGGAGTGCTCGCCTCCGTGGTGACCTTCACCAACAGGACGGACAAAACGGCCGACTTCGCCGTGCAGGTCGACTTCGTCGACGCCTCGGGCAAGGTCGTGGAGACCCGCTACGTCGGCACGCAGAACCTCGAACCGGGCAAGCGGGCCCAGCGCTACGCCATCAGCCACGAGCCCCCGGAACCGAAGCTCTCCGCGAAGCTGGTCAAGGCCCAGCGGTACTGAACCCCCGTACCGGCAAGGCCGCTTCAGAAGTCAGCCACCTCAGAACTCCACGGCGTCGCGTACGAGCGGGCACGTCATGCAGTGTCCGCCGCCGCGACCGCGCCCGAGTTCGGCGCCGACGATGGTGATGACCTCGACCCCCGCCTTGCGCAGCAACGTGTTGGTCTGGGTGTTGCGGTCGTAGGTGAAGACCACACCCGGCTCCAGGGCGACGGCGTTGTTGCCGCTGTCCCACTGCTGGCGCTCCGAGGCGTAGACGTCCCCGCCGGTCTCGATGACGCGCAGCTCGGGCAGTCCGAGCGACTTGGCGACGACGTCGACGAACGCGCGTGAGCCCTCGTCCGTGATGTCGACGCCCGCGGCCTTGTCGCTGGGGCGCAGCGTGAACGAGTGCACGTCGTCCATGATCTTCGGGTAGAGCGTGACGATGTCGCGGTCGGCGAAGGTGAAGACGGTGTCGAGGTGCATCGCGGACCGCAGCTTGGGCATGCCGGCGACGACGACCTGCTCGGCCGCGCCGTTCTCGAACAGCGCCGAGGCAACCTGGGTGATGGCCTGCCGCGAGGTGCGCTCGCTCATGCCCATCAGGACGACGCCGTTGCCGACCGGCATGATGTCACCGCCCTCGAACGTCGCCTGGCCCCAGTCGAGTTCGGGGTCGCCCCACCACACCGTGGCACCGGTGAAGTCGGGGTGGAAGCGGTAGATCGCCTTCATCAGGAGCGTCTCGTCGTGCCGGGCCGGCCAGTACAGCGGGTTGAGCGTGACGCCTCCGTACAGCCAGCACGTCGTGTCGCGGGTGTAGAGGGTGTTCGGCAGAGGCGGCATCAGGTACTCGCTCACGCCGGTGGATTCGCGCACCAGCGCGAGATATCCGGAGCGGAACTCGTCGGGGAGATCCGCGGTGGCGAGGCCCCCGATGAGGTACTCGGTGAGCTGCCGGGGCTCCAGCGTCTCCAGGAAGGCGCGCGTGCCGTCGATGAGCCCGGGGCCGACCTCGTTCGCGGTGATCTTCCGGTCGAGGAGCCAGGTCCTCGCCTCGGGGAGCGCCATGGTCTCGGCGAGCAGGTCGTGCAGTTCGACGACCTCGACGCCGCGCTGCTGCAGCTTGATGACGAAGTCGGCGTGGTCGCGCTGGGCGTTCTCCACCCACATGACGTCGTCGAAGAGCAGGTCGCCGGAGTTGGTGGGGGTCAGCCTGCGGTGCGCGAGGCCGGGCGCGCAGACCAGGACCTTGCGCAGCCTGCCGACCTCGGAGTGGACACCGAACGTCGGTGCGGCGGGGTTGTCGTGGCTGGTCACGCTGGTCACGGTGCGCCTTTCGGTCGATGGCAACTGGGGTCAGGGGCCGGTCAGAGTTCGATCCAGCCCGCCGCGAGGGCGATCACGCCCACCACGGCGCCGGCGATCGAGACGGCGCAGATGACGGCCTCGCGAGGGGAGAACAGGCGCCGGTTCTGTTCCCGCCGGGCCTTGATGAAGAGGAGGGTCGCGGGGGCGTAGAGGATGAAGGAGACCAGGACGAACTTGAGCCCGGCGGCGTAGAGCAGGAACGCCGTGTAGAGCGTGGCGATCTCCGCGATCACCAGTTCCTTGCGGGTGCTGTGCCCGGCGACGTCCTCACTCCCGTGCCCGAGGCCGATCCTGACGGCGAAGCCGGCCGCGAGCAGGAACGGGATCAGGCTCAGCGCACTGGTCAGGTCGAGCGCGAAGTTGAACGCGTCGTCGGAGAACATCGTGACGACCAGGACCACCTGGCTCAGCGCGGTGGTCATGAGGAGCGCGGGGACGGGCACGTCCTCGGAGGTGGCCTTCCGCAGGAAGCGGGGCATGTCGTCGTCCTTGGCGGCGACGAAGAGCACTTCCGCGGCCATGAGCGTCCATGCGAGGTAGGCGCCGAGCACGGAGACGATGAGTCCGACGCTGACGAAGACCTTGCCCCAGGTGCCGACGGCCTCCTCCAGGACACCCGCCATGGACGGCTGGCGCAGCTCGGCGATCTCCGCCATCGGCATGATCCCGTACGACACGATGGTGACGGAGGCGAAGACGGCGAAGACGCTGAGGAAGCCCAGGATCGTGGCCCGGCCGACGTCCTCGCGGCGCTTGGCGTGCCGGGAGTAGACGCTCGCGCCCTCGACGCCGAGGAAGACGAAGACGGTGGCCAGCATGGTGCCGCGCACCTGGTTGAAGAGCGATCCCGCGTAGTCGGCGCCGCCGAAGTTGTCCGCGAACACGGACGGTTTGAAGAGGAACAGCGCCAGGATCACGAAGACGAGGATGGGCACGATCTTGGCGACAGTGACGATCCTGTTGATCGCCGCCGCTTCCTTGACCCCGCGCCGGATCAGCAGGAAGAACGCCCACAGGCCGATCGAGGACAGGACGACGGCGAGCAGGGTGTCGCCGTCGCCGAGGGCCGGCCAGATGGCGCCGACGGTCGACATGATGAGCACCCAGTAGGTGACGTTGCCGACGCACGCGCTGGCCCAGTACCCGAAGGCGGAGAAGAAGCCGAGGTACTCGCCGAACCCGGCCTTCGCGTAGGCGTAGACACCGGCGTCCAGGTCCGGTCTGCGGACGGCGAGGGCCTGGAAGACGAACGCGAGCATCAGCATGCCCGTACCGGCGATGGCCCAGGCGATCAGCGCGCCCGCGACTCCGGTCTCCTGGGCGAACCGCCTGGGCAGCGAGAAGACCCCGGCGCCGACCATCGAGCCGACGACCATCATCGTCAGCGTCGTGAGGGTCAGCTTGACGGCCGGTGACGCGCCCTCGGTGGCTCGGTCGCTCGTCTCGGCGTGGCTCATGGATTCCTCGTCGGCTGCGGGAATCTATCCCTGGTGGGTCGAGTTGTCCTGTTATGAAATCGCAGGCTGACGGTGTTCGCGATTCAGGCAGGCCCGGAGGAAGCACAGTGCACGGTGAGTACAAGGTCCCCGGCGGCAAGCTCGTCGTGGTGGACCTGGAGGTCGAGGACGGGGCGCTGCGGCACGTGCGCGTGGCGGGGGACTTCTTCCTGGAACCCGACGAGGCCTTCGACGCCCTCAGCCACGCCCTGGAGGGCGCCCCCGCCGACACCGACGCGGCGGGCCTCGCCGCCCGCATCGACGCGGCGCTCCCCGAGGGCACGGTGATGTACGGGCTCACGTCGGAGGGCGTGGGCGTCGCGGTGCGCCGCGCCCTCGCGCACGCCACGGACTGGACCGACTACGACTGGCAGCTCATCCACGAAGCCCCGCAGTCCCCCGCCCTGCTGATGGCGCTGGACGAGGTGCTCACCGAGGAGGTCGCCGCCGGGCGCCGTCCGCCGACGCTGCGGGTGTGGGAGTGGGAGTCGCCAGCCATCGTCATCGGCAGCTTCCAGTCGCTGCGCAACGAAGTGGACCCGGCGGGCACCGAACGGCACGGCGTCGAGGTGGTGCGCCGGATCAGCGGCGGGGGCGCCATGTTCTGCGAGCCGGGCAACACCATCACGTACTCGCTCTCGGTCCCCGACTCCCTCGTGCAGGGCCTGTCCTTCGCCGACAGCTACGCCTATCTGGACGACTGGGTGCTCGAGGCTCTCGGCGACATGGGCATCAAGGCGTGGTACCAACCGCTCAACGACATCGCCACCGACGCGGGGAAGGTGGCGGGCGCCGCGCAGAAGCGCCTCGCGGGCGGGGACGGCGCCGTGCTGCACCACGTGATGATGTCGTACGACATCGACGCGGAGAAGATGGTCGAGGTGCTCCGCATCGGCCGCGAGAAGCTCTCGGACAAGGGCACGAGGAGCGCGAAGAAGCGCGTGGACCCGCTGCGCCGCCAGACGGGCCTCCCGCGCGAGGCCGTGATCGAGCGAATGCTCGACTCCTTCCGCACGCGGTACGGCCTGACTCCGGGCAAGGCCACGGACGAGGAGATGGCCAGGGCGCGCGAGCTCGCCCGGACGAAGTTCAGCTCGCCGGAGTGGACGGCGCGGGTGCCGTAGGCCTGGACGGGTCGGCGTCGTCCGCCGGACTCCGCTGCCAGGCGGTCGTGCCGATGCGGCCGGTGTTGCCGAGGTCGATGCCGCCCTCGGGGGTCACGGTGCCGGGGCGGGTGCCCGGGGCCGGGGTGACCTCCAGATAGGTGCCGCTGACGGCGGTGGTCGTCGTGTCGGTGACGGTGTTGCGCCAGACGAGCACGGTGTGCGCCTCCTCGCCCCGCTTGAGCGAGACGGGGTGCGGCCCGGGGTCGTCCATCGTGGTGACGGGCTCGGGCCCTTCGAGGATCTGTACGTCGAGGGGTTCGCGGCGCTCGTCGAGAACCCGCAGCTTCGGATAGCCCTTCAGGCGGTAGACGCCCTTGCCGCAGTTGGTCACGGTCACCCGCATCGCGCGCAGCCCCATGGCGGCCTCGACCATGCCCGGCTCGACACGGACACCGGACGCCGGGCACGAGGACGAGGGCACGTCGGGCAGCTCCGGCGGCCCGCTCTGAACGGGAATCCCCGTCGGCGCACCAGATCCGGGCGGCACGGACACCCCACCCCCCACGGCGGACCGCGCCCCCTCCCCGGTGGCAGCCTCCGTCGCGGTACGCCCGGGATCCCGCTCCCGCTCCAACTCCGCCGAGAGCCCACAGCCGGAGGCGAGCAGCACCACGGCCGAGAGGACGGCGACGTGCCTGATCGGAAGGGCTCTGGATGGTAGGGCGCGGAGCGGTAGGACTCTGAACGGTAGGACTCTGAAAGGCAGGACGGTCACGCGGAGATCATGCCATGGCCAGAGATTTCCCCTTTCTGGCCCGGCTCCGCCCGCCGCCCCCTCAGCCCGCCATCCAAGGCCGCAGCTTCTCCGGGTTCCGTACCGCCCAGAAGTGCGTGATCCGGTCGCCCGTGATGTGGAAGGCGAGGACCGCCGTGGTGGTTCCGTCCTGCTGGATCACCAGGCCTGGCTGGCCGTTGACCGTGCGCTCCAGGAGGGTCTGGTCGGGCGCCCTGCCCGCGATGGCGACCACGTAGGCCGCGATCTCCGCGCTTCCCGAGATGGGGTGGGGCGCGGCGTTGACCAGGCCGCCGCCGTTGGCGAGAGCCGTGGCGTCGGGGTCGAGCAGGCCGATGAGCGCGGCGATGTCCTGGGTTTCCCAGGCGTGCTTGAAGTCCCTGACGACGGCGGCGCGGCGGGCCGCCGTCGTCGTCGGAGCCGCGGGGGCGTCCGAGGCGCGCATGCGGCGGCGTGCCGAAGAGGCCAGCTGGCGGCAGGCCGCCGGGCTCCGGCCGACGACCTCGGCCACTTCGGCGAAGGAGTAGCGGAAGACGTCGTGCAGGATGAACGCGACGCGTTCAGCCGGGGTCATCGATTCGAGCACGACGAGGAAGGCCATGTTGACCGACTCGTCGAGCGTGACACGGTCGGCAGGGTCGGCGTTCGCGCCGCCCGGCCGCCCGCCGGCCCACTCCGTGCGGTCGGGCAGCGGCTCCGGGATCCATTCACCCACGTAGCTCTCGCGCCGGGCACGCGCCGAGCGGAGCTGGTCGAGACAGATGCGCCCCGCGACCTTCGTCAGCCAGCCCCCGGGGGATTCGACGGCCTCCCGCTGCTGCGGGGTCATGGCGTACCAGCGGACGTAGGCCTCCTGTACGACGTCCTCGGCGTCGGCCAGCGAGCCGAGGAGCCGGTACGCGAGATTGATCAGCTGGCGCCGCTCACTCATGACCGTGCTCAGGCTCGGGTCATGCCGTCCGTCTCCGGGCTTGAACTGGGTCCTCATGGTGTCGCCGCTCCCTGTGCCGAATGTGCCGTCCCCCGTACGACGAGACAGCCCCGCGGAATGTGACGTCGGGCCCTCGCCTCACATTCCGCGGGGCTGTCTCGTCGGTGCTGCTGGGACGACACGATCCCGCGAACGGCCGGTTCATCCGGGGGATGGACCGGCCCAACAGGCAAGGGAGAGCACCATGCAGACCCGTCTCGACTTCCTCACCAATCCGGTCTCGGCCCAGGCCGTCAAGCACCTGACCGCCGCGGGCAAGGCGCTCGCGGGCTCGACGCTGCCGGCCGCGGCGCGCGAACTGGCCATGCTCCGCGCCAGTCAGATCAACGGCTGCGGCTTCTGTGTCGACATCCACACCAAGGAGGCCCTGCACGCCGGGGAGAGCGCGGTGCGCCTGAGCCTGGTCGCGGCCTGGCGTGAGGCCACGGTGTTCACCGACGCCGAGCGCGCCGCCCTGGAACTCGCTGAGCAGGGCACCCGCATCGCGGACGCGGCCGGGGGTGTCACCGACGAGGCGTGGGCGGACGCCGCCAAGCACTACGACGAGGACCAGCTCGCCGCGTTGGTGTCGGGCATCTCCATCATCAACGCCTTCAACCGCCTGAACGTCTTCACCCAGCGGCCCGCCGGCGACTACAAGGGTCGGCCAGCTCGGCTAGCGGGCCAGTTGGCGGTCCGGGCGACTGGCCGGGTCACCTGATCGGCCACTCCACCTGACCGGTTGCCCGAACCGCCACCCCCCCTTCCCACCCCCATCAAGACTTCCCACCCCCTTGAGGAGTGCCCCCATGCCCACCACGATCAGCCTCGGCGAGCTGACCGGCGCCTACGTCATCGACACCGCCCACACCCGGATCGGCTTCATCGCCCGGCACGCCATGTCCACCAGAGTGCGCGGGGAGTTCACGGAGTACGAGGGCAACGCGTACCTCTGCGGCGACCAGCCGTCGAAGTCCGGCGCCCACCTCTCGATTCGGGCGGCGAGTCTCCAGACCCACCACCGGCAGCGCGACGACCAGTTGCGCAGCACCTTCCTGGACACGGACAGCCATCCCACCCTCACCTTCGACTCGACCGAGGTGGAGCCGGTCGACGAGACCACCTACAAGGTCACCGGCGATCTGACCATCCGTGGGGTGACCCAACCGATCACGATGAACGTCGAGTTGACCGCCGCCGAGCTGGACTCGAGGGGTGATTTCCGGGTCGGCTTCCTGGGCAGCGTCACCATCAACCGCAAGGACTGGGGCGTGAACTGGAACGCCGCGACCTCGGTGCTCGTGAGCCCGAAGGTGACGCTGGAGTTCGACGTCATCGCGGTCCGGAAGGCCCGGATCTGATGGCGACGAGAGTGCGCGTCGTGACGCTGAACGTATGGAACAGCCGCGGTGACGCCGCCGCGCGGTCGGCACTGATCAACGCCGAGCTGCGCAGGCTCGCGCCGGATCTCGTCGCCTTCCAGGAGGTCCTGCCGGATCAACTGCCCCGTCTCATCGCGGGAACGGAGCTGCACGGCACCCATCAGTCGCAGAGCGCCGCCACGGCTCCGCCCTACGCGGACCGGTGCGGCCGAGGACATCGAACTCCTGGTACGCCAGCCCGGCCACCGCCGCAGGATCGACTACGTCCTCGTCGGCTCCCCGCACGCGCACCGACATGCCTTCGCCCGCGTGCGGAGCGCCTTTCTCGCCTTCGACGAGCCGATCGACGGCGTAGGGGCCAGTGACCATTACGGGGTCGTCGCCGACCTGGAGGTGGGGCTGCTCGGAGAGGGTCCGCTCACCTCAGAGCGGGGATGACCGTGTCCCCGTACCCGTCGATGACGCTTTCGCGGGCGTCATGCATCGCGTACAGCGCGAACTGGTCGACGCCAAGTCGCTTCAACTCCGTCAGTTTGGCGCTGTGTTGGCGTGCCGTGCCGATGACGCAGAAGCGGTCCACGATGTCGTCGGGGACGAAGGCCGTGTCGGGGTTGTCGGCGCGGCCGTGATGGGAGTAGTCGTAACCCTCGCGGGCCTTGATGTACTCGGTGAGGGCCTCGGGGACCAGGTCCGAGTGGGCGCCGTACTTGGCGACCAGGTCGGCGACGTGGTTGCCGACCATCCCGCCGAACCAGCGGCACTGCTCGCGGGCGTGGGCAAGGGCGGTGGGTGAGTCGTCCTCCGTGAGGTAGGCGGGGGCGGCGACGCAGATCTTCACCGAGGACGGGTCACGGCCCGCCGCGGCGGCGGCGTCGCGGACCGCCTTCACCATCGTCTCCGTCAGATACGGGTCGGCGAGCTGAAGGATGAAGCCGTCCGCCTCCTCGCCCGCCATCCTCAGCGCCTTGGGTCCGTACGCGGCCATCCACACCGGGAGTTGGGCGTCCGGCCCGATCCAGGGAAAGCGGATGGTCGTGCCGCCCAGGTCCGCCTCCTCGCCCGATGCCAGTGCGCGGATGACCTTCATCGCCTCGCTGATCCGGGCGAGGGTGTTCGGGGTGCGGCCGGCCACGCGCATCGCGCTGTCGCCCCGCCCGATGCCGCACACCGTGCGGTTGCCGTACATGTCGTTGAGCGTGGCGAACGTGGAGGCCGTCACCTCCCAGGTGCGGGTGCCCGGGTTGGTGACCATCGGGCCGACGATCAGCCGGTCCGTGTTCGCCAGGATCTGGCTGTAGATGACGAAGGGTTCCTGCCACAGCACGGCGGAGTCGAAGGTCCAGCCGTAGCGGAACCCGTTTCGCTCGGCGCGCTTCATGAGGCTGATGACCTGGCCGGCCGGTGGATCGGTCTGCAGGACGAGTCCGAAGTCCATGGTGCGTCGCCTCTCCTAGCCGAGGTACTGGGTGGTGCCGCGCGGGACGTACGCGCCGTGCCCGGCGTGCCCGGTGAACTTCCGCTGGTCGATGACCACTTCACCGCGGGAGAGGACCGTCTCCACCTGACCCATGACGTGTTTGCCCTCGTACGCGGAGTAGTCGACGTTCATGTGGTGTGTCTCCGCCGACATGATCTGCTCGGCGGTCGGGTCGTAGATGACGACGTCCGCGTCCGCGCCCGGCGCGATCGTGCCCTTCTTGCCGTAGAGGCCGAACATCCGGGCCGGGCTCGCGCAGGCGATCTCGATCCAGCGGCGGCGGCTGATGTGCCCGTCGACGACGGCCTGGTGGAGGAGGTCCATGCGGTTCTCGACGCCCGGGAGGCCGTTCGGGATCTTGGAGAAGTCCCCGCGGCCCAGCTCCTTCTGCCCGACGAAGCAGAAGGGACAGTGGTCCGTGGAGACCACCTGGAGGTCGTTCGTGCGCAGGCCGCGCCAGAGCGCCGCCTGGTGCTCGCGTGGCCGCAGCGGGGTCGAGCAGACGTACTTGGATCCCTCGAAGTCGGGCTCCGCGAGGTTGTCCGTGGAGAGGAACAGATACTGCGGGCAGGTCTCGCCGAACACCGGCAGGCCCTCGTCGCGCGCCCTGGCCAACTCGGCCACCGCTTCCTGCGCGGACACGTGCACCACGTACACCGGAGCGCCCGCCACCTGGGCGAGCTTGATCACCCGGTGCGTCGCCTCCGCCTCCAGGAGCGACTTGCGCACCTCGCCGTGGTAGCGCGGGTCCGTCTCGCCGCGGGCGAGGGCCTGCTCCACCAGGACGTCGATGGCGAGGCCGTTCTCCGCGTGCGTCATGATCAGCCCGCCGTTCACGGCAGCCCGCTGCATCGCCCGCAGGATCTGCCCGTCGTCGCTGAAGAAGACGCCGGGGTAGGCGGTGAAGAGCTTGAAGGAACTGACCCCCTCCTCGATGAGGTGGTCCATCTCCTTCAGGGTCCTCTCGTTGACGTCCGAGAGAATCATGTGGAAGCCGTAGTCGATCGCGCACTTGCCGTCCGCCTTCGCGTACCAGGCGTCGAGGCCCGCGCGCAGCGCCTGCCCCTTCGTCTGCACGGCGAAGTCCACGATGGTCGTGGTGCCGCCCCAGGCCGCGGCCCGGGTACCCGTCTCGAAGTCGTCGGACGAGAAGGTCCCTCCGAAGGGGAAGTCCATGTGCGTGTGCGCGTCGACCCCGCCCGGGATCACGTACTTGTGGGAGGCGTCGATGACGCGGTCCGCGGTCCAGGCCTCGGCGGCGCCCGAGCCGTGCGCGGCGAGCGCGGCGATCCTGCCGTCCTCTATCAGCACGTCGGCGTGGGTCTCTTCGGCGGCGGTGATGACGAGTCCGCCGCGGATCAGGGTGCGGGTGCTCATGATGGGGCGCTCCCTTTCATGCTCGTACGTTCATACCGGAAGGCACGTGAACTACCGCGGGGCACGTGAACTAGACGCTCCGCAGCGCCTGTTCGAGGATCGCCGCCCCCTCTTCCGCCTCCGCCACGGTCAGCGAGAGCGGCGGGGCGACGCGCAGGACGCTGGTGTCGTGGCCGCCGCCCTTGCCGATGAGGAGTCCGCCTTCCCGGGCCGCTTCGAGCACGGCGCCGGCCGCCCGCGGATCGGCCTCGCCCGTGACGGGGTTGACCAGCTCGATGCCGATCATCAGGCCCCGGCCGCGCACTTCGCGTACGACGGGCAGCTGGGCGCAGATGGCGCGCAGCCGCTCGATGAGCAGACCGCCGACCCGGCGCGCGTTTCCCTGGAGGTCGTGTTCCAGGAGATACGTGAGGTTGGCGAGGCCCGCCGCCATGGTGACCGGTGAGCCGCCGAACGTCGAAATGGAGTTGGAGTCAAGGGAGTTCATGACCTCGGCGCTCGCGACGACACCGCCGATGGACATGCCGTTGCCGATCCCCTTGGCGAAGGTGAGGATGTCCGGCGGGCCACTGGCCGCGTGCGCCTGCCAGCCCCAGAAGTGGTCACCGGTGCGCCCCCAGCCGGTCTGCACCTCGTCCGAGATCCACAGGACGCCGTGCTCCCACAGCACTTCGCGGAACGCGGCGTAGAGCCCGTCCGGTGGTGAGGTGAAGCCGCCGACCCCCTGGATGGGCTCCGCGATCAGCGCCGCCACTCCCCCGCGCGCCTGCCCGAGCATGTCCCTGAGATCGGCGACGCAGGCCTCGATGAACTCGGCGTCGCTCAGCGCGGCGTACGGCCCGCGGCTGCGGACGCCGCCGTGCACGTACAGCGTCTGGAGCGGCGAGAGGCTGGTCGGCGACCAGGAGTTGTTGCCGGTGATGCCGACGGTCGTGAAGGAGCGGCCGTGGTAGCTGTTGCGCATGGCCAGGATCTGGTTCGAGCGGCGGTGCGCGGTCGCCAGGAGCAGGGCCGTGTCGTTGGCCTCGGTGCCCGACGTGGTGAAGAAGACCCGGGCGTCCGGGATGCCGGAGAGTCCGGCGACCCGCTCGGCGAGGTCGATCATCGGCCGGTTGAGGTAGAGCGTGGACGAGTGGATGATCTGCCCGGCCTGCTCGCTGACCGCTTTGGTGACCTCGGGCAGCGCGTGGGCGGTCATGGTGGTGAGGATGCCGCCGAAGAAGTCGAGGTACTGCCTGCCGTCGGCGTCCCAGACGCGGCGGCCATCGCCGTGGGTGATCTCCAGCGGGTCGGCGTAGTAGAGGGCGAGCCATTCGGGCAGGACGGCCTTGTGGCGGGTGTGGAGGTCACTCACGGCTGTACCAGTCCTTCGTACGCGTCGGGGCGGCGGTCCCGGTAGAACGCCCACTGCTGGCGTACTTCCTCGATGAGCCCCAAGTCCAGGTCCCTGACGACGAGTTCCTCGGTCTTGTCGCTCGCCCGCTCGCCGACGAACTGCCCGCGCGGGTCGACGAAGTACGAGGTGCCGTAGAAGTCGTTGTCGCCGTACTCCTCGACGCCCACGCGGTTGATGGCGGCGACGAAGTACTCGTTGGCGACGGCCGCGGCGGGCTGTTCCAGCTGCCAGAGGTAGGCGGAGAGGCCGCGGGACGTGGCGGAGGGGTTGTAGACGATCTGGGCGCCGTTCAGGCCGAGCTGGCGCCAGCCCTCGGGGAAGTGGCGGTCGTAGCAGATGTAGACGCCGACCTTGCCGACCGCCGTCTCGAAGACCGGCCAGCCGGCGTTCCCCGGCTTGAAGTAGTACTTCTCCCAGAAGCCCTTGACCTGGGGGATGTGGTGCTTGCGGTACTTGCCGAGATACGAGCCGTCGGAGTCGATGACGGCGGCGGTGTTGAAGTAGAACCCGGACTGCTCGACCTCGAAGACAGGGACGACGACGACCATGCCGGTCTCGCGGGCGAGTTCCTGCATCCGCGTGACCGTGGGCCCGTCCGGCACGGGTTCGGCCCACCGGTAGTGCTCGGGCTCCTGCACCTGGCAGAAGTAGGGGGCGTTGAACACTTCCTGGAAGCCGATGATCTTCGCACCCTGGCGGGCCGCCTCGCGGGCGTGCTCCTCGTGCTTGGCAATCATGGATTCGGTGTCGCCTGTCCAGGTCGCCTGGACGAGTGCGGCGCGTACGACGTTGGCCATGAGCTGCTCCTTCGACGGGACGTCAGAGAGCCTCTACGCCCGTAGACTTGGTGCGTAGACAGGAAAACGTAAGCCTCCCCGACGGGCTGGGCAAGACCATCGCCGTGAACCGGCGGAGTCGATCATGTTTCGCACCCAAGCGGGCGAGAAGCGGCGCGGAACGCGCAGACGCAACCGGCGCGTCAGGCGCTTCCTCGGGCGCTTCAGGCACTGAAACCGGCAACTTCAGGCACTGAATCCGGCAACACGCAGCGCGTGCACGAGATCCCAGTGACGCTCGTCCGACACTCCCTGGGCAGCCTGCAGGAGCAGCGGGATGAGGCGGTACGGATCGGTGTGCGCACAGCTTGCCGTGTCCTCGGGGGTCCGTACGCGGATGTAGGCGTCGAGCAGGGCGCGGGCCTCGCGCTCGCGGCCCGCGTCGATCAGCGCGAGCACCGCCTCGGCGATCTCCGGGGCGGGGCGGGAGACTCCCTGGCGCAGCAGCTTGCGGCAGTCGTCGGCGCGGCCCGCCCCGGCGAGGGCGTCCGCAAGGGCGACAAGGCGATCGGGCGGCAGCGACGCGGCCTCCCAGAGCAGCGTCGACCAGTCGGCACCGAGGCCCGCGCGGTGCAGTTCACCGGCGAACACGGGCAGGCGCCGCGCGGGCCAGCCCGCGGCCTCGACGAGTACGCCGTGCGCCTCGCCGCTGCGGCCCTCGCCACGGAGCTCGATGAGCGCGGCGACGGCTTCGGCGGTGATCCGCTCGGCATCGCGGTCCGGCTCGGCGACCTCGCGGCGCCCGGTATCGCCCGGCTCTTCGGCGGCGGGCGCGAACCGCGCGCCGCGCGGGCTGTTGGCTGCGGGCGACTGCGCGGGCGTCCGCGGTACGGCGCCGGAACCGGCCGCGGTGATGTCCGCGTCCTCGTCGTCCGCGCCGGAGAACCCCGCGAACCGGGCGCCGCGGGGCCTGCGCGGACGGCGGGAGGTGTCGCGCGACTTGCGGCCCTGCTTGGGGACGCGGGTCTCGTCTGCCCGCTCCGCGGAGTCGGCCGACAGGGTACGGGCATCGGGAGCCGGGGCGTCCTGCCCGTCCGGTGCGGCACCGAACTCCGGCGCGCGGGCGCCGGGATCACCGACCGCGCCCGCAGCGCCCCCGGCACCGACTCCGAAGCCGTCGCCTGCACGGGAGTCGAAGCCGTCGGCGTCACGGGAGCCGAAGTCGTCGGCGGCAGGCACCCCGAAGGCGTTCCGTGGCTGCTCGTCGTAGTCGCCGGAGGTGGCATAGGCACCGAAGTCGGCGAAGTCGTCCGCCCCCACCGCCGCGAAGTCGTCCGACACGGGGGTCCCGAAGTCGACCCACTGCGGGCGGTCCGCCCGGTCCAACCGCTCGATGCGCTGCCGGAGTTCCGCGCACCGCGCGGTCGCACGCTCGTGGTCGTCGCGGATCCAGGCCAGATCGCGGTTGAGCCGCTCCACCTCGTCCGGCGTGTCCGCCGCCGCGAGGGTGTAGCCCAGTTCCACCTGGCGCTCCACGGCGAACCGCTGCTCGGTGAGCATCATGTCGAGGCGTTCACCGAGCAGCCCGCGGCCTCCGGGGCGCGCGTCGTACGCGGCCAGCGAGGCCGTGTGCAGAGCCCGCGCCCGCTCCGCCTCGCGCTCGGCGGCCTGCGCCCCGTACCCCGTGGCCAGGTCGTGCAGCAGCGCCTCCACCACATCCCAGGGGGGAACCTCCGAGCCGTCCAGGCAGGCCCGCATCCCCTCGGGGTCACGCGACCAGAACACGCCGCACCACCCGGCGCCCTGATCGAGGCGCGTCAGGAGGTCTCTCAGGTACCGCGCGAACTCCCGGACCTGATCAGGGAGTTGTCCTACTGCCATCCGAGCCAGCACCGCCCCATGGAGCCTGCAGTCTTCCGGTCCGGAAGATAACACCAGATGTGTTACGGGACGACTACACGCGGTTTTCCGACCGCACGACAGCACCTCACACGCCGCCGCCCGCGCCGTGAGCGAGAACGGAGGCGCAGAGCGTGCGCAGCCCCGCGTGCAGTTGCCCGGGGGCGGCACCCTGACTGGTCAGGTGCTCGACCAGGTCACTGCGGACGGCGGCGAGCAGGGTGTGCGCGAGGTAGTCGGCGTCCTCGCGACGGTGTACGCCGGACAGCATCCCGGCGACTTCGGAGTGCCAGAGGTCGTACGCCGGATTGAGGTAAGGACTGCCGGCCCCCGCCCGCTCCAGGGCCAGCATCAGCGCGCGCTGGTCGAGCTTGAGGTCGAGGAGCGCGGCCATGAGCGCGGGCAGCCGCTCGGCCACCGGCGTGCCGGGTCCGAGCGGCGGCGGACCGTCGGTGACCTGCTCGCGCAGTTGCTGCGTCTCCTCGACGACCAGCGCCCGGACCAGGCCGAGCCGGTCGGAGAAATGCCGGAAGACCGTGCCTTTGCCGGCCCCGGCGGCCTGGGCGATGTCGGCCATCTTGACGCCGTCGGGGTCGTCGGCGTCCTTGAACAGCCGGGCGGCGGCGGCCAGCAACGCTGCCCTGTTGCGGACGGAGTCGGCTCGCTCCTTGCGGGCGGCGGCCATGGTTCCTCCTCGATGGGCGCTCCGGGAGCGCGGGTGGACCGCGCGGGGGCGGATCGGCAGGGTCCCCAGCATAAGTCGACCCGAGGTCCGGTATTTGTAAACGGACCCGGGGTCAGGTTAACGTCGCCACCATGACGACGAACGCATCAGCGACCGACGTATTCACCCGCTCACTCGACCTCCTGCTCGCCAAGGACATCGACGGCTGGGTCGCCCTCTGGGCGCCGGACGGAGTCTTCGAGTTCCCCTTCGCGCTCCCCGGGGCCCCGCGCCGACTCGTCGGCCGTGACGCCGTACGCGGATACATGGCCGACTACCCCGACCACATCGACCTGCGGAGCTTCGAGGACCTGACCGTCCACCGCACCGATGACCCCGAGACCATCGTCGTGGAGCTGCGCGGCACCGGCCTGGCGGTCGCCACCGGGCGCCCCTTCGACATGCCGTACATCCAGGTCGTCACCGTCCATGAGGGGCAGATCACGCGCTTTCGCGACTACTGGAACGGCGCGTTGGCGGCTGACGCCTTCGACGGGGAGATCCCCGTGGGCGCCGCCCACGCCGGAGAGGGCCGCTGACGATGCGCTTCCTGATCACCGGCGGCACCGGCACCACCGGCAGCCGCGTGGCGGCCGCCCTGACCGACCAGGGCATGTACGTGCGCACCGGAAGCCGCACCCCGGCGCCGGGCACCCACCAGGTCCGCTTCGACTGGACCGACCCCACCACGCACGGCCCCGCCCTCACCGGCACGGACGGCATCCACACGGACGGCATCTATCTGGTGCCGCCCATCGGGGATTCCGCACCCGCCCGACTGATGGTGCCGTTCCTGGAACGCGCGCTGGAGGCGGGTGTGCGGCGCTTCGTGCTGCTGAGCTCCTCAGCGATCGCCGAGGGAGACCCCGGGGTCGGCGAAGTCCATCGAGCCCTGCGTCAACTGGCTCCCGAGTGGGCGGTGTTGCGCCCCTCGTGGTTCATGCAGAACTTCGTCGCCCCGGGCCATCTCCACGTCGAGAGCATCCGCACCGCGGATGAGATCGTGACGGCCACCGGGCAAGGACGCGTGGCCTTCGTCGACGCGGACGACATCGCGGCCGTCGCCGTAAGAGCCCTGACGGACGAGCGGCCGCACAACACGGCCCACCTGATCACAGGGCCGGAAGCGCTCAGTTACGCGGACGTGGCGGAGGTCGTGTCCAAGGTCTCGGGGCGCCCGATCCGCCACCGCCCCGTCCCGGTCGCGGAGTTCACTGAACGGCTCGCAGCCATCGGCGTACCCGAGGCGTTCGCGCGGATGCTGGCCGCCATGGACGACGACATCGCGCACGGCTCCGAGGACCGTGTGGACCCCGCGGTGCAGCGGATCACCGGCCGGCCGGCTCGCGCCTTCGCGGACTTCGCCGCCGAACACGCCCCCGAGTGGGGCCGCCCGCGGTGACCTCGGCGGCCGCGGCACCCCGGCCTCAGGCCGGTGCGAGCGGCACCAGCGCGCACGTCTCGGCGACCTCGTCCAGCGAAAGGCCGAGGGTCACGGCGAGCGCCGACACGGTGAAGAACGCGGGCGTGGGGGCCCGCCCCGTCTCGATCTTGCGGAGCGTCTCGGCGGAGAGGCCGGCGCTCGCGGCCACCTCCACCATGCTCCGCTCGCCACGCGCCGACCGCAGGAGACGGCCGAGCCGCTCGCCGCGTTCGCGCTCCTCAGGGGTCAGGGGGGTCCGCACCATGCGGTCAGTCTAGACCGTCCCCGTACAGAAACCCATTCTCATACCGGTATAGTTATTGGCATGGTGGAACTCAAGACAGACACATCTATCGACGCGATGCGCGAAGCCGGCCGCATCGTGGCCCAGGCCCTGACGGCGGTGCGGGAGGCGGCGGGCGTCGGTGTCTCGCTGCTCGAACTGGACGAGGTGGCGCACGCCGTGCTGCGGGACGCGGGCGCGACCTCGCCCTTCCTCGGCTACCGCCCCTCCTTCGCCCCCACACCGTTCCCCGCGGTCCTCTGCGCCTCGGTGAACGACGCGATCGTGCACGGCATCCCGACCGACTACCGCCTGCGCGACGGCGACCTGCTCTCCGCGGACTTCGGCGCCGAGTTCGGCGGCTGGGCGGGCGACTCGGCGATCAGCTTCATCGTCGGCACCCCCCGCCCCGAGGACGTACGCCTCGTGGAGACCGCCGAGCGCGCCCTGGAGGCGGGCATCGCCGCGGCCGTCGTGGGCAACCGCATCGGCGACATCGCCCACGCGATCGGCACGGTGTGCAGGGACGCGGGTTATGGCATCCCGGAAGGCTTCGGCGGGCACGGCATCGGCCGCAGCATGCACGAGGACCCGGGCGTTCCGAACGAAGGCCGCGCGGGCCGCGGCATGCCCCTGCGGCACGGCATGGCCCTGGCCATCGAGCCGATGGTGATCGCGAGCGGCAGCGACCACTACCACCCGGCGCCGGACGGCTGGACCCTGCGCACGAACGACGGCAGCCGCGCGGCCCACGCGGAGCACACGGTGGCGATCACGAACGACGGACCGCGCATCCTGACGGCGCTGTGACTCCGTAAGGCAGCCTGGCGGGCGGGCTCGTGCGGGCGGGCCCTCGCGGCCCGCAGCCCGCCCGCCCCCGCCTCACTCCGGCCGCACCACCATCGCCGACCCGCCACCGCGCCGCGTCTTCTCCGCGGCGGCCAGCCACTTCCCGCCGGGCAGCCGCTGCACCCCGGTGGCCGCGCCGATCTCCGGGTTCTGCTTGAAGGAGTGCCCGATCGCCTCCAGGTCGGCCCGCAGCGGACTCTCCCAGAGGCCCGGCTCCAACTCGGTCTGGGCGGCGTTGCGCTGGCTCGCGCGCGGCGCGGCGATCGCGTCGACGAGCGGAAGGCCACGGTCGACGAACCCGGTCAGGGTCTGCAGCACCGTGGTGATGATCGTGGCACCGCCGGGCGATCCCAGCGCGACCAGCGGCTTGCCCTTCTCCAGGACGATCGTCGGCGCGATCGAGGACCGGGGCCGCTTGCCGGGGCCCGGCAGGTTCGGGTCGTGCACCGCCGGGTCGGCCGACGCGAAGGAGAAGTCGGTCAGTTCGTTGTTGAGCAGGAACCCGCGCCCCGGCACGGTGATCCCGCTGCCGCCCGTCGACTCGATGGTCAGGGTGTAGGCGACGACGTTGCCCCACTTGTCGGCAGCCGTGAGGTGCGTCGTGTTCTCCCCTTCGTACGTGGTCGGGGCCGCCTTGTCGCCGGACTTGCAGGACGCCGGGTCACGCGGGTCGCCCGGTGCGAGCGGACTCTTCAGGGTCGCGTCGTCGCGGATCAGGCACTCCCGCGAGTCGGCGAACTTCTGCGAGAGCAGCTCCTTCGTCGGTACGTCCTCGAAGGCGGGGTCGCCCACCCACCGCCCGCGGTCGGCGAAGGCGACACGGCTCGCCTCGATGAACCGGTGCAGGTACTTCTTCTTCGACGCCTTCGAAAGGTCGGTCCGCTCAAGGATGTTGAGCGCTTCACCGACGGTTGTGCCGCCGGATGACGAGGGAGCCATCGAGTAGACGTCGAGGCCCCGGTAGGAGGTCTTCGTCGGCGCCTGCCGCTTTGTCGCGTAGGCCTTCAGGTCCTTCGCCGACAGGTCACCGGGCCGGGCCACCCGCCCGGACGCCGGGTCCACGGGCGGCTTGTTCACGGTCCGTACGACGTCCTTGCCGATGCCGCCGCGGTACATCGCACCGACACCCTTGCGCCCCAGCTCCTCGTAGGTGCGCGCGAGGTCGGGGTTCTTGAACGTGGAGCCGACCACGGGCAGCTCGCCGCCGGGCAGGAAGAGCTTCGCCGAGGCCGGGAAGTCGGCGAACCGCGCCTGGTTCGACTCGGTCTGCGAGCGGAAGGTCCCGTCCACCGTGAACCCGTCGCGCGCGAGCCGCTGGGCGGGTTTCAGGAGCGTGCCGAGCCGTTTGCTGCCCCACTTGTCGAGCGCGGACTGCCAGGTCGCCGGGGTGCCGGGGGTGCCCACGCCGAGGCCGCTGGTGACGGCGTCCGCGAAGGGGATCGGTTTGCCGTCCTCCAGGAAGAGGCCGGAGTCCGCCGTCCGCGGGGCCGTCTCGCGACCGTCGATCGTGCTGACCTTGCGGCTCTTGGCGTCGTAGTGGACGAAGTAGCCGCCGCCTCCGACGCCCGCGGAGTAGGGCTCGGTCACGCCGAGGGCCGCCGCCGTGGCGACCGCCGCGTCCACGGCGTTGCCGCCCTTCCTCAGGACCTCGATCCCGGCGGCCGACGCGTCCGGGTCGACGCTGGAGACAGCACCGCCATGACCGACGGCGAGTGGTGTCTTCTGCGGGGTCTTCGAAGTCGTTTCAGCGATGCGCGGAGACGAAGGGGGCACGGCCGCTCCGACCGACACCAACACCCCTCCGACCGCCAATAGCGTCAGATTCCGTACGACAGCACGACGCATTCGTACCTCCAGTCAACAACTGTCCGCGCAGCGTAACTTCGCTTCCCCTGCCACGTCAGGACCCCCTCGAACACGGGTCCTAGAGCCCGCTAGCATGCGCCCCCATGACTGAAGACGTGCGCTACATCGTCCTCGGCCTGATCGCGGCCGGCCTCGGTGCCGTGCTGGGCTGGCTCACCCGTACCTACCTGTGGCGGCGCAAGCTCCGCCGCAAGCAGGCCTTCTTCGGGCTGCCCGAGAACGCCGAGTCGCTGCTCGTGGTGAACCGCGAGGCGGGCGGCCCCGAGCTCACCGTCGTACGCCACGACGTGTTCGCGCTGCTCGAACTGGCCGCGCTGATCAAGGACTGCGGGGCGCACGCCCAGCTCGTCGCGCACGACGCCGCCCAGCAGAGCTTCGGCGAGCGCACGGAGTTCTGCGTCGGCTCCCCGGCCGTCAACCGCCGCATGGCCGCGCACATGCACTCCCTGCTGCCCGGCGTGCGCATCAACACCGACCCGGAACCCGGCCCGGACCGCGGGGCTTTCCAGATCGGCAGCGAGCGCTACCGCATGGAGGGCGGCATCACGGAGTACGTGATCCTCGCGCGGCTCACCGCGGGGCAGGACCAGGAGGCGAGACCCGTCTTCGTCTTCTGCGGTCAGCGCGCGATCACCAACCAGGCGGCGACCCGCTATCTCGCCCGGCACCACGAGCGCCTCGCCCGCAAGCACGGCGCCAACACCTTCGTCCTGCTCCTGAAGGTCGTCAACTCCCAGGCGTACGGTCCCGACGTCGTCGAGCTCGTCGGTGACGTCACCCGCGCCGCCCAGGCCCCGGCGCCCGCGATCACTCCGCCCCGCACTTCCCATCGCGCCAAGTAGGTGAGCGGTCACCGGGCGCCGATGGTCACGCCCGTCCCATAGGCCGCCTCTGTGACCTAGTCGGGAAATTCGGGGCAAGAGGCAACCCACCGGGACCTTTGTCCCTCTCACCGTGCAGTTCCACATTCGCACGGAGGTACGTTCCCTTGAGGCCCCTGAGCTCGCAGAGTCGTCGACGCCCCACACGCCCCCGCCACACCGGGGCCGCGGTCACGGCCGCGGGCCTGGCGGCGCTGGCCGCCGCCCTGACCGCCTGTTCGGGCAGCACCCCCGCGTCCGCCGACACGGCCGCGGAAAAGCCGGACCTATCGGTCAACTTGCAGGGCAAGCAGGCCAAGGCGGGCTCCCCGGTCAAGGTGAAGCTGGCCGACGGCAAGCTGAAGCAGGTCGAGGTCACCGACTCCGAGGGCGCGAAGCTGGCCGGCAAGGTCGGCGCGAGCGGCACCACCTGGACCTCGGACCGCAAGGCGGTGCCCGGCACCTCGTACAAGGTGAAGGCGACGACGGACGAGGGCACCAGCGCGCGGGCCTCCTTCAGGACGGCCGCCCCGGAGCAGGTCAACAAGCTGTCGCTGACCCCCGGCAAGGACACCACGGTCGGCGTCGCGCAGCCCCTGTCGGTCGTCTTCGACCACCCGGTGAAGAACAAGGCGGAGGTCGAGAAGCACCTGAAGGTGACGACCTCGAACCACACCACCGGGTCCTGGGGCTGGATCAAGAACTACGACGGCAAGGACCGCATCGACTGGCGCCCCAAGGAGTACTGGAAGTCCGGCACGAAGGTGAAGCTCGACGCCCGCCTCGGCGGGATCGACTCGGGCACCGGCGGCGGCTGGTTCGTCCGCGACTACGCGACCGGCTTCACGGTCGGCAAGAGCCAGAAGGTCAAGGTCGACCTCGACAGCAAGCGGGCGACGCTCGTGCGCGACGGACAGAGCGTCAGGACCGTCCCGATGTCGGCGGGCACCCCCGGCGGCGACAAGGCGTCCTGGGGCGGCACGTCCGTCCTGATGGCCAAGGAGGGCACGATCAACATGCGCTCCGAGACGGTCGGCCTCGGCGACGCCTACGACAAGATGGTCGACAACTCGATGCGTCTGACCTGGTCGGGCATGTACGCGCACGCGGCTCCCTGGAACGCCCGCTTCTTCGGCAACACCAACCACAGCTCGGGCTGCATCGGCATGAGCGACGGCGACGCCTCCTGGCTCTACGGCCAGGTCCAGGTCGGCGACCCCTTCGAGGTCTCCGGCAGCGGCTCGAAGGGCGTGCCCGACCCGGGCAACGGCTACGGCGAGTGGAACCTCTCCTGGGCCGACTGGCAGACGAAGAGCGCGCTGAGCTGACGGCCGCCGCGAAGGTACACAACTCAACAATCGTTACCGGTGCGTAACTTACCGACGGGTTACCACCGGTAAGGACGCGCGGTTACCGTCGGGTCACTTTGCTTGCACGAGTAGGGAGTGACCCGTGGGACAACCGCGCAAGGCTCTGCGTACGACCACCGTGGGCGCCGTGTCGGCGACTCTCATCGCCGGCGCCGCCTTCGGCCTGGCCCCGGCCGCCCAGGCTGCCCCGGCGGCCGCTCCACAGGCGGCAAGCGCCACAGACGTACGCTTCGTCGACATCCCGGGCGACGGCGGCACGGTCCTCAAGGCCAACGTCTTCACCCTCAAGGGCGCGAAGGCGGGAGCGAAGTTCCCGGCGATCGTGCTGCCCACCAGCTGGGCCATGCCCCAGATCGAGTACGTCGCGCAGGCCCAGAAGCTCGCCGACTCCGGCTATGTCGTGGTCAGTTACAACTCGCGCGGCTTCTGGCAGTCCGGCGGCGAGATCGAGACCGGCGGCCCCGAGGACATCGCGGACGCCTCGAAGGTCATCGACTGGACGCTGGCCAACACCCCGGCCGACCCCGCGAAGGTGGGCATGGGCGGCGTCTCGTACGGGGCGGGCATCAGTCTGCTCGCCGCCGGGCACGACAAACGGATCAAGGCCGTGGCCGCGCTCAGCGGTTGGGGCGACCTCATCGACTCCATCTACAGCGGCCGCACCCAGCACCGCCAGGCCGCCGGTCTGCTCGGCGGCGCGGGCGTCCTCACCGGCCGCCCGAGCCCCGAACTCCAGCAGACCCTCAAGGACTTCCTCGCGTCCAACCTGGACAAGGAGGACGAGATGATCGCGTGGGGCGCCAAGCGCTCCCCCGCGACCTACATCGACCAGATCAACAAGAACGGCGCGGCCGTCATGCTGGGCAACGCCTGGGGCGACACGATCTTCCCGCCCAACCAATACGCCGAGTTCTACGAGCAGTTGACGGGCCCCAAGCGCCTCGAATTCCGGCCGGGCGACCACGCGACCGCCGAGCTGACCGGCCTGTTCGGGCTGCCCAACGACACCTGGACCTCGACCCAGCGCTGGTTCGACCGCCACCTCAAGGGCGAGAAGAACGGCGTCGACAGCGAGCAGCCCGTCCAGCTCAAGTCGCGCTCCACGGGCGGCTACGAGGGCTACCCCGACTGGAAGTCCGTCGGGGCGACGCAGAAGAAGATCGACCTGGCGGGCTCCACCACGCTCCGCGCGAACGTCGACTCGGGCGCCAACGGCGGCACCGTCCTGCTCTCGAACACCCTCGACCAGTTCCTCAAGATCCCGCCGATGGCCTCCATGCCGCTGCTTCCGCGGCGTTACGCGGGCGTCTGGCAGTCCGAGAAGTACGACACGGCCCAGCGGGTGCGCGGCACGGCGAAGCTGCACACCACGCTCACCAGCACCAAGGAGAGCGGCACCCTCGTCGCGTACCTCTACGACGTGGGCCCGCTCGGCCTCGGCAAGCTGGTCAGCAACGCGCCGTACACCTTCCACGGCAAGACCCCCGGCCAACCGTTCGGCGTGGACCTGGAGTTGTTCTCCACGGCCTACGACGTCCCGGCAGGACACAGGCTCGCCCTGGTGGTCGACACGGTCGACCCGCTCTACATCGAGCACAACCCGTCCGGCTCGCAGCTGACCTTCTCCTCGCCCGCGTCCGACCCGTCGTACGTGTCGGTCCCGCTGCGCGAACAGTGATCACCGGCTGCTGCCGGGTCGGGCTCTGGCCCCTTTAGCTACTGCGGACCCGGCAGCAGCGTCCCTGGTTCGGCCGGCGCCACTTCCGCGGCCTCGGTCTTGGGATTGCGCCGCTGTCGCTTGGACACCCACTGGGCGAACCACGAGAGCAGCATGCACATCCCGATGTAGATCGGCGAGATCACCAGAACCACGGGGATGAAAGGTAGATCGTAGTCGAGGTTCGACGCGATCAGCTTCCCGGCGTGGAGGAACTCCTCATAGGTGATCAAGAAGCCGAGCGAGGTGTCCTTCAGGGCCACCACCAACTGGCTGATGATGGCGGGCAGCATGGCGCGCAGGGCCTGCGGCACCAGGACGTAACTCATGACCTGCGTCTTGCGCATGCCGAGCGCGTACGCCGACTCCCGCTGCCCGCGGTCCACGGAGTTGACGCCCGAACGGAAGACCTCGGCGAGCACCGAGCCGTTGTAGAGCGTGAGCCCGGTGACCAGGGCGGGCAGCGCCTGGACCTTCAGCGCCACGAAGACGAAGAAGATCATCACCAGGACCGGCATCGCGCGGAAGAACTCCACGAGGAGCGTGGCCAGCCAGCGCACGGGCCGGTGCTCGGACAGCCGCCCCATGGCGAGCAGCCCGCCGAGCGCGAGCGCGAGCACCGCGGAGATGGCGAAGGCCTTGAGGGTGTTGCCGAGGCCCCTCAGGAGGAGTTCCTGGATGCCCTTGTACTCGAAGGGCATCCACTTCGTCTCGGTGAACTGGTCGGTGTCGAAGAGCAGGTAGAGGATCCAGCCGAACAGGGCCAGCAGCACCACGGTGGAGAGCAGTCCGTAGAGCTTGTGTCTGCGCTCGGTCTTCGGGCCTGGTACGTCGTAGAGGGCGGTGGAATCGTGGGAGAGGGCTTTCATCGGGCGACTCCCCAGCGCTTTTCGAGGACATTGAAGATGGCGCTGATGGCGAGGGTGATGATCAGGTAGCCGACGGCGATCCAGACGAACGTCCAGATGATGTTGTAGCCGAGCTCACTGAGCGTCTTGTACGTGCCGAGCAGCTCGGTGACGCTGAACGCGCCCGCGATCGCCGAGTTCTTCGCCAGTGCGATGAGGTTGGAGCCGACCGGTGAGATGACGGACCGGAAGGCCTGCGGGAGCACGACCATGGACAGCGTCTGTCCGAAGGTCATCCCCAGGCTGCGGGCCGCCTCGCCCTGGCCTTTGGGGACGGTGTTGATGCCCGAACGCAGTGCCTCACAGATGAAGGCGGAGGTGTAGCAGCCGAGTGCGAGTACGGCGAACACCTTGAAGGGCAGGACGAGTCCGAAGCGCGGGAGCCCGAGCAGCACCGCGAAGAAGAGCAGTGTGAGCGGGGTGTTGCGCAGAACCGTCACCCAGGCGGTGCCGAACACCCGGAAGGAGCCGACCGGCGCCACCCGGAACGACGCCATGACGAAGCCGAGCACGAGGGCCAGGATGGAGGCGTACACGGTGAGTTCGACGGTGCCGAGGAACCCCTCACCGAAGGTGGAGAAGTTGTCTGTCAGTACGTCCACGACGCCTCCTCAGCTCGCCGGGTAGCGGTCGATGGCGGGCGGCTTGGGCGCCGGGACCCCGGAGAGGCCGAGGGTGGCGTCGTAGGCCTTCTTCCAGTCGCCGTCCTTCTCCCGGGCGGCGAGGGCGTCGTCGACGGCGAACCGCAGGGCGTTGTCGCTTCTGGGGACGCCGATGCCGTAGGGCTCCTTCGAGAACGGCTTGCCGACCACCTTGAGCTCGTCTGGCACCTTGGCCGCATAGCCGATCAGGATGGCGTCGTCGGTGGTGACGGCGTCCACCTGGTAGGTCAGCAGGTTGTCGACGCAGACCGAGTAGGTGTCGTAGGCGACGAGGATCGCCTTCGGGTATTCCTTCTGGATGCGCTGGTAGGGGGTCGATCCTGCCGCCGAGCAGACCCGCTTGCCGTTCAGGTCCTGCGGCCCGTTGATGTCGTCCTCGTCGGTGCGCACGAGCAGGCCCTGGCCCGCCATGTAGTACGGGCCGGCGAAGCCGACGAGCTTCTTGCGGAGGTCGTTGATCGTGTAGGTGCCGACGTAGTAGTCGATCTGCCCGTTCTGCAGGGCGGTCTCGCGGTTCGCCGAGGCGATCGTGCGGAACCGGATCGAGTTCGGGTCGAAGCCGAGCGAGGCCGAGATCATCTTGGCGATCTCGATGTCGAAGCCGGTGTACTGCCCCGTGGCGGGGTTCTTCTCGCCGAGGAACGGCTGGTCCTCCTTGGCTCCGACGACGAGGTGACCGCGCCTCTTGGCCTTCTTCCAGGTACTGGACTGCGGCAGTGTGAAGCCCGTCGCGACCTGGTACTTGGGCAGTTCGTCGGGCTGCGGCCCCTTCACCGGGGGGCTGCCCTCCTTGCCGCAGGCGGTCACGGCGCAGGCGGCGAGGACGAGCGCCGCGAGCAGACGTGTCGTACGCATCATGCCTGTCCCCCCGTCAGTGCTTGAGGATCTTGGAGAGGAAGTCCTTGGCTCGGTCGCTCTCCGGGTTGCTGAAGAAGTCCTCGGGGGCCCGGTCCTCGACGATGCGGCCCGCGTCCATGAAGACGACGCGGTTGGCGGCCGAACGGGCGAAGCCCATCTCGTGGGTGACGACGACCATGGTCATGCCCTCGCGGGCGAGTCCCTGCATGACCTCGAGCACCTCATTGATCATCTCGGGGTCGAGGGCCGATGTCGGCTCGTCGAAGAGCATCACCTTGGGCTCCATGGCGAGCGCGCGTGCGATGGCCACGCGCTGCTGCTGGCCGCCCGAGAGCTGCGCCGGGTACTTGTCGGCCTGTGTCGCCAGGCCCACCCGGTCCAGGAGCTCGCGGGAGCGCCGCGTGGCGTCGTCCTTCTTCTTGCCCCGCACCTTGACCGGCGCGAGGGAGACGTTCTGCAGCACTGTCTTGTGTGCGAAGAGGTTGAAGGACTGGAACACCATGCCTACGTCGGCACGGAGCGAAGCCAGGGCCTTGCCCTCTTCGGGAAGCGGCTGCCCGTCCAGTGCGATGGCTCCCGACTGGATCGTCTCGAGCCGGTTGATCGTCCTGCAGAGCGTGGATTTCCCCGACCCTGACGGGCCGATGACCACGACCACCTCCCCCTTGCCGACGGTGAGGTTGATGTCCTGGAGGACATGCAGCTCCCCGTAGTACTTGTTCACTTCACGCAGCTCGATCAGCGGATCGACGGCCATGCCCTGCCCTGCCCACTCTCAGCGGTGTCGGTCCGCGCAAACTATCCACGTGAAAACGGCACTTACTGGACGACACGCACTTATGGGCATTAACCGTATTTGCACTTACGTCATCCCGCGACTACGACTCCGACGCCTCCGCGTAGACCTGGGACAGCTCCGGAGCGCCCTGCACCGCCCAGTCGAGCCCCGCCTCGACCACCTGGATCTCCCGCCCCGAGGGGAGCCACACGACGGGGCTGCCGCCGGGCCAGACGTGCCAGGTGGCGCCGGGCACCCGGCGGACGATGACCGACCCGAGGTAGAGACCCGCGTCGTTGCCGAGCCACGGCAGCAGTTCGGGGTCGTCGCGCCAGCGTGGCAGGAGCTGGTCGAGCGCGGTCAACGAACCCGGGGAGTCGTCGAGTTCGAGCCCGGCGGTGGCCGCCTGGGAACGCAGCAGCTCGCATTCGGAGAGGAGTTCGGCCACGCCGGCCGGATCCTCGTCGAACACCGAGGCGAGTCCTGGGCTCCGGTCGGCGGACTGCCTGCGCCACCTGTCGAAGAAGGAGATGTTCATGATCGGCCTCTCCGTTGGACGTCAACGCCGGATGCGCGACTGGTGGGACGGATCCGGCCTGCGACGGACCGGCCGGGCTCGCCCTGCCGGACCCTCGTTGACGCGTGGTCGCACGAGCTCATCTCCCACCCGTCTCCCTGTTCCCAGGGCGCGGATGTCCGTATCTCCAAGAATGTATCTTGCATCAGTTGATCACGGAATCAGGCGAATCACGCCGCGCGCGCCCGCGGCCCCGCGGCGATCACCACGGGGCCAAGCTCCGGGCGGTTACGCCGTCGGCTCCTCACCGACGGCGATCTTCGCGTAGTTCGCCAGAGAGCGGTTGTAGCGCGGCAGGTGCTTGGAGAGCGCGCCCAGGGCCAGCGCCGCCGCTTCCCGTTCACGGCCGACGTCGATCAGCGCGAGCGCCAGGAAAGCCGTGACCGCGTCGTCGAGCTGGTCGGAACCGTGGTCCCGCTCCGCGGTGAGCAGCTCGACGCTCCTCTCGGCGTCCCCGAGCGCGCGCATCGTGCTCGACATCTGGATCACGGCCCGTCGCCTGCGCTCGCCGGTCAGCCCGGCCTCGAGCGCCTGCCGGTAGAGCGGTACGGCCGCCCGGCCCTCGCCGGTCGAGTCGTTCGCCGACGCACGCTCGAAGTATCCGACGGGGTGCCCCTCGGGGAGCTCATCGGCCAGCGCCCCGATCTTCGCGCGGAAGTCCGCGGCGTCGAACTCGTCGATGGCGGCCCACAGGTCGGTGGAGCGCTGCTCCCATTCTGGTGTGGTGGTCATCGGGACAGCTTCACAGACAAGTCCGCCTCCCACCATGGCTGTTCAGGTGCGCCTGTCCGCGCCGTTCGGGTGTGCCTGTCCGCGCCGCAAGCCGAAGACCCCGAGCCGGGGTCAGGAGCGATGCCACCCCGCGAGTGCGGCATCGCGGTGAGTTCGGGTCATGTTCACGCGCACCTCATTGACGCTTATCCCTCACCTCCTTAGCTTCATGGCGCACCTGTCGTCACGTCAGCTACAGCCCTGGGGGGTCCACATGCTCCAACGTCCAGGCCGACGTTCATGGGGAGCGGCAGCCGTACTGGCGGTACTCGCCGGTGCCGTCCCCGTGGCAACGGCGCAAGCCGCCCCGCACAGACCCGGGCCGCTCCCTCTGGAGCGGCTCTTCGACAACAGGGCGGTCAGTGACGACGCGCGACCCGCGGACGCGGACTTCGACGGCTCGGGCGGTTCGCTCTCGGCGCGGGATCTCGACGCGGCGGGCTGGACCCCGGGACGCTCGCTCGCCGTGGACGGGGCGCGGCTCACCCTGCCGCGCACGGAGCCGGGCGAGGCGGACAACGTCCGCGCCGACGGGCAGGCCGTGCGGGTGCGCGGGCGCGGGGACGCCCTGGCCTTCCTGGTCGCGGGCACGGGCGGCGAGGCGAGCGGCACGGGGACGGTGCGCTACGGGGACGGTTCGAAGGGGACGTACCGTCTGACGGCGCCGGACTGGCGCGCGGGCCCGCTCGCCACGAAGGCGGTCGCGCTGCCGCATGTGAACACTCCGGGCGGCCAACTCGCCGAGAAGGCAAAGCTGTACGTCGTGACCGTGCCGGTGGCGCGTGGGCGCGATGTCACGTCGGTGACCCTGCCCAAGGACCCGGGCGCCCCGGATCTGCACGTCTTCGCGCTCTCCGTGCGGCAGCCGGCGAAGGGGTGGACCGGGAGCTGGTCGACGTCGACGGCCGGGTACACCGCGGTGGGCCCGTGGGCCGACCGGACCGTGCGGCTCGTCGTCCACACCAGTACGGGCGGTCCCCGGGTGCGGATCCGGCTCGACAACACCTTCGCCTCGGCTCCGGTACGGATCGGGAGCGCGACGGTGGCGGTGCAGGAGTCCGGGGCGGGGGCGCGCGGCGAGCCCGTGCCGCTGTCCTTCCGGGGCAAGAGGGGTGCTGAACTCCCGGCGGGAGCACAGGTGTTCAGCGACCCGCTCGACTTCGACGTACCCGAAGACACCAACCTCCTGGTGAGCTTCCACCTCCCGGAGACGGTGACGACAGCGCCCGTCCACAGCCAGGCCATTCAGCGCTCGTACGTGAGCGGTCCCGGCGACCACGCGGCGGACGGCTCCCCGGCGGCGTACACCTCGACGATCACGACCTGGCCGCTGCTCACGGGCGTCGACGTGTCGGGCGGACCCGGATCGGTCGTGCTGCTCGGCGACTCCATCACGGACGGCGTGAAGTCGACGCAGGACGCGAACCACCGCTGGCCCGACGTCCTCGCGACGCGGCTGCTCCAGCAGGACGAGGTGCCGCGCTTCGGCGTGCTGAACCAGGGGATCTCGGCGAATCGCGTGGTCGCGGACCGCTACCCCGGCGACGGTGTCTCCACGGACACGGGCGGCGTGAGCGCGTTGCACCGCCTGGACCGGGATGTGTTCGCCCAGACGTCGGCCCGTACGGTCGTCCTCTTCGAGGGGGTCAACGACGTGCGGTGGGGCGCGTCGGCGGATCAGGTCGTCGCCGGGATGCGGGAGATCGCCGGGCGGGCGCACGCGCGCGGCCTGCGTGTGGTGGCCGCGACGATCGCGCCCTGCCAGGGCGAGTCACTGTGCACGGCGGCGGCGGATGCCGAGCGGATGAAGGTCAACGCCTATCTGCGGGGCGGCGACGACTTCGACGCCGTCCTGGACTTCGACGCGGTGCTGCGCGACCCGGCGAATCAGGCGCGGATGCGGGCGGAGTACGACAGCGGGGACCATCTGCATCCCGGCGACGCGGGGCTCGCCGCGATCGCGGAGTCGGTGGATCTGCGGTTGCTGGAGCCGTAAGGGACGGGCGGCGGCCGGAGGTGCTCTTCCGGCCGTCACCGCACCCGCTCACCGCTGTGTCACACGTCGAGGTCGACTACGACCGGCGCGTGGTCGGAGGCGCCCTTGCCCTTGCGCTCCTCACGGTCCACGTACGAGTCCGTCACGGCCTTGGTGAAGGCCTCGTTCCCGTACACCAGATCGATGCGCATTCCCCTGTTCTTGGGGAAGCCGAGCTGGCGGTAGTCCCAGTACGTGAACGGGTGGTCGTACTTCAGGGGGCGCGGCACGACGTCCGAGAGGCCCGCCTCGCGCAGCGCCGCGAGCGCCGTGCGCTCGGCGGGCGTCACGTGCGTGGCGCCCTCGAAGAGGGTCGGGTCCCACACGTCCGCGTCGGTCGGCGCCACATTGAAGTCACCGAGGACCGCGAACGGGCGGTCGCCCGCCGAGTCGGCGGCGACCGCGGCCTTCAGGGCCTCGAACCACTGGAGCTTGTACGCGAAGTGCGCGTGGTCCACCTCGCGGCCGTTCGGCACATAGACCGACCAGACGCGGGCCGGGCCGCAGGTGGCGGAGATCGCGCGCGGCTCCTGGATCCCGTCGTAGTCGGGGCCGCCGGGCAGTCCGGTCGTCACGTCGTCGAGGCCCACGCGGGAGACCAGCGCGACGCCGTTCCACCGGCCCGTCGCGTTCACCACCGACTCGTAGCCGAGCTCGCGCAGCTCGGCGGCGGGGAACTGCTCCGCGGTGGTCTTGGTCTCCTGGATGCACAGCACATCCGTACCGCTGCTCTCCAGCCAGGCGAGGAGCCTGGGCAGCCGAGCGGTGATCGAGTTCACGTTCCAGGTGGCAATGCGCATGCTTCCCAACCTACCGGGCGCCACTGACAGCCCCGGGGCCGCCGGTCACAGCTCGGCGGACTCCCCCGGCGTGAGCCGCAGGTGCTCGGCCCCGCCCAGCGACCCGATCTGCGAGTCGTAGATCGGCCGGGCCAGGTCCGTGAGCAGCGCGTCGTGGACGTCGTAGGCACGCTGGGGCTTGATCTCGCGCACGTAGTCGATGACCTCGGAGATCTTGCTCCAGGGGGCCATCACCGGCAGCATCAGGGTGTCCACCGGCTGCTCCGGGACGGTCAGCGCGTCGCCCGGGTGGAAGACCGAACCGTCCACCAGGTAACCGACGTTCGTGATCCGCGGGATGTCCGGGTGGATCACGGCGTGCAGCTCGCCGTGCACCTGCACGTCGAACCCGGCGGCCTCGAAGGTGTCGCCGTGCCCGACGGTGTGCACCCGCCCCGGGAAGGCCGCCGAGATCTTCTCCGCGACGGAGCGCAGGGTCCAGATCTCGGCGGCGGGGTTGGCTTCGAGGCCCGCGCGCAGCCGGTCCTCGTCGAAGTGGTCGGGGTGCTCGTGCGTGACGAGGATCGCGTCGGCGCCGAGCGCCGCGTCCTGTTCGCTGAAGCCGCCCGGGTCGATGACGAGGCTTCGTCCGTCCCGCTCCAGGCGGACGCAGGCGTGTGTCTTCTTCGTGAGCTTGATGCGCTTCGCGGCAGTCGTCATGCCCCCATCCTGCTACTCCTGGGGCGTGGTTTCCTCACGGATCACGGCCTGGGCGACCTTGAAGGCGGAGTTGGCCGCGGGTACGCCGCAGTAGACGGCCGCCTGGAGCAGGACTTCCTTGATCTCCTGCGGGGTGAGGCCGTTGCGCAGGGCCGCGCGGGTGTGGAAGGCCAGCTCGTCGAGGTGGCCGCCCGCGACGAGCGCGGTGAGCGTGACGCAGCTGCGGGAGCGCCGGTCGAGGCCGGGCCTGTTCCAGACCTCGCCCCACGCGTAGCGCGTGATGAGCTCCTGGAAATCAGTGGAGAAGTCGTCGGCCGCGGCGAGCGCGCGGTCCACGTGCGCGTCTCCGAGCACCTCGCGGCGGACCTTGATCCCCGCCTCGTACGGGTCGGGGCGTCCGCCGCCCACGGCCTCGGGCTGCTCCGTGGGGCCGATCTCGGCGACGGGGAAGACGGGGATCGGCGGCGCGAGCACCGGCTTGACCGGCGGTGCGCTGATCGCCGCGTGCGTCCCTGTGGCGTCGGGCGCGAGCTGCCAGGCGGTGGAGAAGTGGCGTACGAGAAGGTCGGTGACGGCCGCGGGCTGCTCGACCGGGGCCAGGTGGGACGCTCCCGGCACCACGGCGAGGCGGGCGTCCGGGATGCCCGCGACCAGGGTGCGGGCCTCGCCCTGCCCGGTGACCTGGTCCTCCGAGCCGACCAGGACGAGCGTGGGCACCCCGATCCGCCCCAGCTCGGCACGCACGTCGAAGGCGGCGAGAGCTTCGCAGGCGGCGATGTAGCAGCCCGGGTCGGTCGTCCGCACCATCTGTACGGCCCAGTCGGTGATGGCGGGCTGCGCGGCGGCGAAGCCGGGCGTGAACCAGCGCTCCGGGGAGGTGCGCGCGATGGGGTCGAGGCCGTTGCTGCGCACGATCACCCCGCGCTGGCGGAACTCGTCGGCGCTGCCGAAGCGTGGCGAGGCGGATATCAGCGCCAGGGACGCGACCCGCTGCGGGTGCCGCAGGGCGAGCTCGGCGCCGATGGCACCGCCGAACGCGCAGCCCGCGTAACCGAAGCGCTGCACGCCGACCTCGTCGAGCGTGGCGAGAAGCCGCTGAGCGAGCTCGCCGACGGAGCCACAGGGGTGCGCGGGCGCGCCCCCGTGCCCGGGCATGTCGAAGCGGAACACGCGCCACTGCTTGACCAGCTCGGGCACCTGCCGGTCCCACATATGCCAGGTGGTCCCGAGGGAAGGGCCCAGGATCAGGACCGGGGCGTCCTCCGGCCCGTCAAAGCGGTATTGCAGGGTGTTCGTCGGTGTCTCGCTCACTCGCCCGACCCTCTCATCTGTCACGACAGCCCCTGTGAGCGGGGTCCTGACTGTAGCTGTTTGACCAGGTGGAAGAACCCTCCGGCCGCCTCACGGCTTGCCACTTCCTGGCCCGATGGCATATCCACTCCCAGCAAAACCGCCCCTGCAAGGAGACGACGACGGGCCTGCGCAGCAGGCGGCGTGCTGGACAGGCCGAACTGGACACGCCCCCTCCCGGTCCGACGGCGCATCGCGTTGCCAGCACCGGGCCGCGTGGGCGGTCAGAAACGTGAGGACGCCAAACGAGCGGCAGCCCCCTGTCGGGACACGCCCCGCCAGCCCGGCACCGACAACGCGCCGTCCCTGACCAACGACCGACACTGTGAGGCTTAGACACTCTGGTCAGGCATGTCATGAATCAGACCGCGGGCCCGGGTCAGCACCCACCTATCCTCCCGACTGTCGTGGCATCGAACTCTTCGTTCAGTGATCGGCGAACCACGCCGGAATCTCGCCGGGCATTCGCCGAACCTGCTGATGTCAGGCCAGCGGTACGACCTCGGAGAGGGGCATGTGAGCGTTGGCGTCCATGCCTTCCGGGAGCTCGGCACGCACCACGTCAAGCGCGCCCTGAAGCAGAGCCTCGCGCTCATTGGCGTCCAGGTCGAGCGGGCTCGTGAGTTTTGAGAACCCGCAGCCCACGGCCCACACCGTGTCAGCTTGGGCTGTCGCCAAGCCGATCCCTCCCAAAACAGTGAGCGAAGCTCCGCCCGTGGGGATTGCTGCGGCCAGACCTATAACTGCAATGGTCGTGTTGATGGTGTCGTTGATCGACCACAATCCGCCGGGATCGATTCGGTTGACGGGGTCACCTTCGGCGTACAGGTATGGATTCTTCCCCTAGCCGGAGGGGTCGGGCTGAGTGAAGCGGCCGATGCTGGGGTCGTAGTAGCGGGCCGCGAAATGGTAGAGGCCAGTGACGTCCTGGTAACCGCCGGCGAACCGGTAGGGCTGGGCGACCTTTCGCTGCTCGCAGTGCGAGTGACGCCACGAGGGCTGTAGGAATAGGAGTTCACCTTCGTGCCGGATTCGTCGGCGGTGTCGACAACGGAGCCGAGGGCGTCGGTGAGGTAGTAGTCCGCCTTTCCGTCCCGGGTCATGGAGTTGAGTGTGCCCTCCGGTTCCCGGTTAAAGCCCGTGTCCACACCCGCAGTTGACGTTGCCGACAGGCCGATCGGGCCGTTGTGGAAGTAGGTGTCGCCCAGCTTGACGCGCTCGCTCTGGTCGGTCGAGCCATACTGCCCGGCGTAGGTCTTGCCGCCGACCGTCAGCGAGGTGAGCTGGCTGTGATCCGACCACTTCTCGCCCGTCCGGGTCCCCTCCGGTGTCGAAGCCGCGGCCGTCTCGTGGCCCTCCTTGTCGTAGGACCCGGCCACCTGCATTGGACCTGGGCCCTACCGGCTCTTGTTCCTCGGGCGCCGGGACCAACGTCCCGAGTGAGCGCAAGAAGGAGGCGGACGGCATCGTGCTGCGCAACGAAACCCTGCGCGCCGAAGGAAGGCGCGAGCAGCAGCGTGGCCGCGGAGAACTGCAGGCCCGGCGCAGCGCGGGCGACCAGCCGCTCTCCTACGCAACAGGCCCGATCACAACGCAATCTTAGGAAGGACGGGGGTGTGCTGCGCTGAACCCTGGTTCCGGAACGGCGCCGCCCAGGCCCACCACGCGTGTCTGACAGCATTTCGGGTAAGTGCGGGTCCACGATGGGACCGAATCTGTACCTGCCGGAAAGGGCTCCCGGGTGAGCGAACGACCTCGGCACAGCACACGGTTACTCCTCACCTTGGGTCCGCTGGTGCTTGCCCTCACCGGCTGTGGCGGTGCCGGTGAGCGGAGTGCGGACGCGTCAGCCGCAGCCACTGCCTTCGAGCACGTCCTGGCCGGCCGGGACAGAACGGCACTGTGTGCGGCCTTGGCTCCGGAGACGCGTGGTGAGGTGGAGGATTCCGAGAAGAAGCCGTGTGTCGAAGCTATCGGAGCGCAGGGCATCCCGGCTGGGGGCTCCGTCCGCTCCGTGGATGTCTACGGACGTCAGGCACGCGCAGTGCTGGCCTCGGACACGTTGTTTCTGTCCCAGTTCCCGGACGGGTGGAAAGTCGTGGCCGCGGGGTGCCAGCCCCGCCCCGCCCAGCCGTACCAGTGCACGGTGAAGGGAGGCTGACGGGTGCGCACCATGTTCACGCTCTGCCTGACCGTCGTCCTGGGCGGCTTGGCCTACTTCATCGTGGTGGGGCTGATGCACCGATGACCGCCTCCGCACCAACGCCTGAGCGCGGCGCACCGGGCCAGGAAGAGGGCGCCACCAGCTCAGGGAAGCCCCGCGTGCGCCGCTTCGTGCGCGAGAACGGCATAAGCCTCGGCTTCGGTATCGCCTTTCTGCTGGCCCTCGCAGGTCAAGCCATCGCAGGCTGGGCGGAGTTCAACAACCAGCTCACCACCGACGGGCTCGCGCAGATCGGCTTCCTCAGCTACCTGGCTTCCTCCGACTTCGCCGTGGACGTAACGGAGAACTGGCAGTCGGAGTACCTGCAGTTTTTCCTGTACATCTTCGCCACCGTCTGGCTGCTGCAACGCGGTTCACCGGAATCCAAGGAGATGCACAAAGCCGGCACCGAATCTGATCAGGACCAGCGGATGGGCGCGCATGCGGGCCCTGACTCACCACGCTGGGCAGGCGTGGGAGGGATGCGCCAGGCGATCTTCTCGCGGTCGCTCGGTCTGGTGATGGCCGCGCTGTTCCTTCTGTCGTGGCTGGCGCAGTCCATCGCGGGGGCCGCCGCGTACAACGAACAGCAGTTGAGGCAGCTCCAGGCTCCGATCAGCTGGACGCAGTACATCGCGTCTGCGGACTTTTGGAGCCGCAGCCTGCAGAACTGGCAGTCCGAGCTCTTGGCCGTGGCCTCCATGGCCATCCTCTCCGTCTACCTGCGCCAGCGCGGTTCTCCCGAGTCCAAGCCCGTCGGAACCCCGCACGCCTCCACGGGTACCGAGGGATGAGCAGAGCCAACCAGGTCCGACGGCTGTGACGGTGGAAGGGTGTGATCGGTGTGGGGCAAGTGGACCGGATCGCTGAGCCTTGGGGAAGCCGGACTCCCTACGGCTGCGGCCAGGAGTGGCCGGTGCGGGTGGACACCCACCTCGCCGAAGGCGTGCGAGCCCAAGACGTCGAGCGGTGGGTGTCGACGGCGTCGATCCTGCACTCCAACGGAGACGCCATGGACATCGCCGTGAAGGACGGCCGCATGGTCGGTGTCCGCGGCAGGGCCGGGGACCGGGTCAACCGCGGGAGGCTCGGCGTGACGGACCTGTTCGCGTGGCAGGCCAACTCCTCGCCCGACCGGCTGACCCAGCCCCTGATCCGCGTAGACGGGCGCCTGGTGGCGTGCGACTGGGACACCGCCATGGATCGGATCGCCGCCCGTTCAAGGCAGTTGCTGGATGAGCAGGGGCCCAGCTCGATCGGCTTCTACACCAGCGGTCAGCTCTTCGCCGAGGAGTACTACACCCTCAGTGTCATCGCGCACGGCGGCATCGGTACCAATCATGTCGACGGCAACACCCGCCTGTGCACCGCCACCGCGGCAGAGGCCCTGAAGGAGTCGTTCGGCTGCGACGGCCAGCCCGGCTCGTACACCGACATCGATCACGCTGACGTCATCGCCCTGTTCGGGCACAACATGGCCGAGACCCAGAACGTACTGTGGAGCCGCGTCCTGGACCGGCTCGCCGGCCCCAATCCGCCCGCGCTGATCTGTGTCGATCCCCGCCTGACACCGGTCGCCAAGGCCGCCACCGTGCACCTGGCGGCAAACCCCGGCACCAACGTGGCGCTCATGAACGGACTGCTGCACGAGGTCATCGCGGGCGGCTGGATCGACCAGGGCTACATCGACGACCACGTGGTCGGCTTCGATGAATTGCGCGAGCGGGTCGAGGGGTATCCGCCCGAGCGGGTGGCGGACATCTGCGACGTGCCCGCAGAGAAGATCCGGGAGGCAGCGCGCGTGCTGGGAGGCGCGCGGCGTCTGCTGTCCACGGTACTGCAGGGCTTCTACCAGTCTCACCAGGCCACGGCCGCCGCCGTGCAGGTCAACAACCTGCACTTGGTGCGCGGCATGCTCGGCCGGCCCGGCTGCGGCATCCTGCAGATGAACGGGCAGCCCACGGCGCAGAACACCCGCGAATGCGGAGCCGACGGCGACCTGCCCGGCTTTCGCAACTGGGCCAACGACGACCACGTGGCAGAACTCGCCCAAGTCTGGAACGTCGACCCGGCACGGATCCCGCACTTCGCCCCGCCCACGCACGCCATGCAGATGATCCGTTACGTCGAGGACGGATCCCTTCGCATGCTGTGGGTCAGCGGCACCAACCCGGCCATCTCCCTGCCCGAACTGCGCCGCATCCGATCCGTTCTCTCACAAGAGCGGCTCTTCCTCGTGGTGCAGGACATTTTCCTCACCGAGACCGCTCAACTAGCGGACGTCGTACTGCCTGCCGCCGCCTGGGGGGAGAAGACCGGAACGTTCACCAATGCCGACCGCACCGTCCACCTGTCGGAAAAGGCCGTCGAACCGCCCGGCCAGGCCCGCCCTGACCTGGCCATCTTCCTCGACTACGCGCGCAGGCTCGACCTGCGCGACAAAGACGGGGACCCACTGGTGAAGTGGCACGACGCGGAGAGTGCCTTCGAAGCGTGGAAGGAGTGCAGCCGCGGCCGTCTGTGCGACTACACGGGCCTGACCTACGCCAAGCTTCGCGAACACGGCGGGATCCAGTGGCCGTGCAACGAGGCCAACCCCGAAGGCACCGAACGTCTGTACGCGGAAGCCGACTTCTGGAGCGACCCTCAGCGCTGCGAAAACTACGGTCGCGACCTCATCACCGGAGCCCCCGTGGAGCCTACCGAGTACAAGGCGATGAACCCCTCGGGCAAAGCAGTCATCAAAGCTGCCGGGTACCAGCCACCCCACGAACAGACCAGCGCCGACTTCCCCTACGCACTGATCACCGGACGCACGCTCTACCACTTCCATACCCGGACCAAAACCGCGCGCACGCCCCAACTCCAGGCCGCCGCACCGGAGGTCTGGGTGGAATGCTCCTCCGGCGACGCCACGGCTCAGGGCTTCCGAGAGGGCGATCTGATGGAGATCACCACCCCTCGGGGGAAAGTGCACGCCAGGCTCCGGGTCAGCGGCGTCCGCGACGGGGTGCTCTTCCTGCCCTTCCACTTCGGCAACTGGGACACCGGACAAAGCCCGCAGGATGCAGGGCGTGCCGCGAACGAACTCACCCTCACCGACTGGGACCCCGCCTCCAAGCAACCGCTCTTCAAGACCGCAGCCGCCGCGCTTCGTCGCATCGAAAACCGCGCGGGACCGGCGCCAGCTCCCACGACCGCCGCATCCGCGCCCGTCTCCGCAGACGTGCCCAAAACTGCCGGCGGACCCACAGCGCTGACCCACGAGAACCTCAGCGCCTCAGCGGAGGGAGCCGCCCGGTGAAAATCAACCTGCTCCTGCACGCCATGCACCACGACGAGAACGACCTCGCCCATACGCTGCTTCACGTCGCGGAACGTCACAAGGTCGATCACGAGATCTACCATCTCGGCCGGGACATGGCCCGCTGGTCTCAAGACCACGTCCGTACCCTGGCCACGCTCGGCGAGCGCTTCGGAGCCCACCTCGACCCCGAACCGGTGGGCAGCCTCACGATGGCAGCCCGCGCGCGAGACAAGGCCGCCGAACTGACAGGCCGAAGGCCCGAGGCCGCGCTCTCCCTGCTGCGCGACCTCCGGGAGATCTACACCAAAGCATCGGGGGTCTCGGTCGACTGGGAACTCCTCGGCCAAGCTGCCCAGGGCCTGCGCGACACCGGACTGCTGAACGCCGTACAGCGCTGCCACCCCGATACGCAGCGGCAACTGCATTGGGCGAACGGGAAACTCAAAGAGTCCGCCACCCAGATCCTCGTCAGCTGATCCGCAGGCCCTACAGCAACCCCGAAGCCTCTTCGGTCAGAGGCTACGGATGGCCCGGGCGTTCCTCGGGCGGGGTCCCGCCGCCGGGGCCGCCGCCCTTGCTGCCCTTGTCCGTTCCGTGGTCGTGAGCACCCGCTCGGCGGGACTTGCCGGTCTGTCGCGCCTTTAGTTCGGCGCTGTCCTGGGGGGTGGCCCCGCCCTTGTCGCTGCGCCGCTGTTCGGGCTGCTGCGGGTTCGACATTGCGATCGCTCCCATCACATGATCCGGTTCACCGACCAGGCGCCCGGCCCGGTGCGGACCAGACCCGGCCCTGCGTTCCATGCTCCCACGTGACCGTGCTCCAGTCCCTTCGAGCAGGGGTGCGACGCAAGGCGGCCGTGTGCCTCAGCTGCCGACGCCCCCTGGCAAGACCCGGCCTGCGGTACTCATCCGTTCGGTCGCGGTCTGCTCGCACGCCTCCCAGGGCTCCACGTCAGATGGGATCAGTCCGCGTCCTGGATGAGAGGCCCGCCGGAGGGTACGCGGAAGGTCATCGGGCAGCCCGCCGGTGGACCACATCCGCTCCGGAAGGAGTACGTCATGCCGCAGGGATCCAGCAAGAAGCGTGAGCGCCAGTACGAGCACATCAAGGAAGGCGCGGAGAAACGCGGCACCTCCGAAGGCCGCGCGAAGGAGATCGCGGCACGCACCGTGAACAAGGAACGAGCCCGTTCCGGCGAATCGAAAACCGCGAGCAATACCTCCACGCAGGACAAGAAATCCGCCTCACAGCGCGGCGGCGAACGCTCCCACAGCGGCTCCCAAGGCCCCACGAAGGACCAGCTCTACGCGGAGGCCAAAAAGCGCAACATCGACGGCCGCTCATCCATGAACAAACAGCAACTGGCCAAGGCCCTCGGCCGCTGACCGACAACTGCAGTACCCGTAGGAAGCACCAGCCCGCACAGGACGAGGCGCACCCGGCCACGGCCGCCGACGAGGTTCTGCACGAGGCGGACGATGCCGAGACGAGCGTGGTGGACGACGGGGAACGGCGCGGCAAGGACGGCGAGGCGGCGGACGCGCTGTCCCCGAACGAGGACGCGCAGGAAGACGCCCACCATCGCGACGCCTGACCGCTGCCCTCGCAAGCTCCCTTCGCAGCCCATGCCCGTACCCCTACGTCCACGTGCATCTCCACACCCGGTTCACGGCATAGTTCACAGCAGACGGAGGCTCTGCGTGTTCGACAGCACCTTGGCATTGACGGCCCAGGGACACGCGTGGTTGCCCGACCGTCATCGCCGCGCCAAGGCAAGCCGGCGCGGGCCCGGCTCATGGGCAAGAACGCTGTGGCCATCCACAGCCCCGAAGCGGTGCGCTTCTTCTACGACGAGAACCACATCGAGCGCCACGGCGCGCTGACGGGCCCCGTTCTCGACACTCTCTTCGGACGCGGGGCTGTGCACACGCTCGACGGCCGGCAACATCGGGCACGCAAGGCCCTGTTCATGGCCCTGCTCAAAGACCGCAGCGGTCTCCACCCCCTCGCGGAGCACCTCAGGGCCGAGTGGGACCTTGCCCGCCAGCGGTGGGCGGGCCGCGACCAGGTAGTGCTCTTCGACGAGTCGAGCCTGCTGCTCACCCGCGCGGTGTGCGCCTGGTCCGGCGTGCCCCTCGACGACGTCGACACCGAGGAGATGGCCCGCGGTCTGGTGGCCATGATCGACGGCTTCGCCTCCCCCGGGCCCCGCCACCTACGTGCCCACCGCGCCCGCAGCCGTCAGGAGAAGCGGATCGCCCGGCTTGTCGAGGCGGTCCGCAACGGGACGGAAGCCGCTCCCGCGGACTCGGTCCTTGCGGCCGTGGCCACCCACCGTGGCGCCGAGGGGGCAACCGTTGGATGCGCATACCGCGGCGGTCGAGGTCCTGAACGTGCTCCGCCCGACGGTCGCCGTCAGCTGGGTTCCTGACCTTCGCCGGGCATGCTCTGCACCGCAGGCCCGAACACCGCAAGCTCCTCGCCGGCGGTGACACGGCCTACGCGCGTGCCTTCGCTCACGAGGTCCGGCGGTTCTACCCCTTCGCCCCCTTCGTCGGCGGGCTTGCCGCAGCCGACCTGCTCTGGGACGGGCAGGACATTCCTGTCGGCAGCATGGTCCTGCTCGACCTGTACGGCAGAACCACGCCCCGGATCTCTGGCCGAAGCCGTACAACTTCGACCACGGCCGTTTCGTGGGGCGTGAGCCCGACCGCGACGAACTGGTGCCCCAGGGCGGAGGCGACCCCGCCGCCAACCACCGCTGCCCTGGGGAGGACGGCACGCTGACGGTCCTCGAAACCCTCGTCCCCTGCTGGCCGCGCTGCGCTACGACGTGCCCGCCCAGGACCTCAGCATTCCGCTGCGGCGCATACCTACGGCACCTCGAAGCGGCTTCGTCATGACGCCCCTGCCCCAGGCGTAGCCTCCCGGAGGGGGCGGGTTACGCCTCTACCCAGCTCTGGAGAGTGTCGTTCGTGTGCTGGACCTCCTCCATGAGGCGGGTGGCCTCGATGACCAGGGCCCCGTAAGGCCGGGTGGGGTCAGCCAGCGGGAGGGTCTGGGCCTCGGCCTCCTCGGCGACCTCTCGACGCCGCGTTTGCGCGTCGCGGACCAGTCCGTCCAGATGCTCCGTCTGCCGGCTCAGTTCCTTCTCGTCCAGGGTGCTCAGCGCGTAAGCGATCTCGGAGGTGGCTTCGAGGAACGCCGCGTACCGATCCAGGAAGGAGCGGTACTCGTACTCGCTCTCCTCTTGCTTCCACTGGTCGAGACTTCGTGTCAGGGAGGCCAGTTGGCTCAGGGTGCGTTCCAGGGCGTTCAGCACCGTCTCGTATCCCTGGAAGGTCAGATGCCCACGATGGCGTCTCAGCAGCCGTCGGGGGTTGTAGTGGATGCTTTCTTTTGCGGTGTGCAAGCCGGCCCTGGCCTGCGCGATCAGGCTGTCCGTCTGGTTGGCGCGTTCGCGCCAATGCGCGGTGGTGTCCGCCTCCGGCGCGCCTTCGCGCAGGGCGGGGTGTATGTCGGCGGTGAGGTCGTAGAGCGCTCGGGCCAGGATGCGGACGCTGTGCTCGGCGCTGCGGTAGCGCAGCGGCGGGGCGATGGTGACGTTGACCGCGGTGCCGATGGCGCAGCCGATGAGGACCAGCAGCACGATCTGTCCCAGCTGCGAGATGCGGGTCATGTTGTCAGTGGCGCTGCTGTAGGTGGAGAACGCGAAGAACGCGGCGGTGGCCACCTGTGGCCCCTGCACACCCAGAACCCTTGAGCGCCCGATCGACAGGGCGATGGCCGCCACCAGCACGAAGGTCAGCAGATCTGGGCCCGCGAGGAAGCCGAGCGCAGCCTGGACAGCGACCCCTGCCGCGACCGCGCCGACATAGCGCAGGGACTGTGTCACCGACTGGTAAACGGTGACATACATGATCATCACCGCGGAGAAGGGCGCGAACGCCGGGGACTGCGCGTCAAGAGCGTAGTAGGAGACGATCCAGGCGAGCGTGGCCGCGAGGGTGCTCTTCGTGACCAGCAGCACGCTCTGGCGCTCGGAACCCGCGTAGTGGAAAGCCCGGCCCCACCACTGCCGCCCCCGTACGAACCACCCCGACGACTCGTGAGCGTCCGCCCGTCCAGCCGCCATAGTGAACTCACTTTCTTCCGCTCTTCCTTAAGGCTCGATCCGGAGCCCACCGGCTGCTCACAGGCGCCCTCAGCGGATCACGCTCTGTGCTCCTGCCGGTCGCGCCACTTCGCCCACTGCCCCGACTGCCCCGGCTCACTCGCACTCCTTCACGCTTCAAGGACAGAGATCATCCGAGTCGTGGGGAACTTCCGACCAACCTGTTTCACCGGCGCCGGACCCGGTCACCCGAAGCGGGACAGCTCCGGCATCAAGGCGTGCGGGGCATCCGCAAGCAGAGATGGGTCGGCGATTCACCATGGCCACCACGACGGCACGGGACATCATGACCGGTGGCGCGCAGTGCGTGCAGGCGCACGAGAGCGCCCATGACGCGGCGCGGATGTCCCATGCGTAGCTGGGTCTGCTCGTCGAACATGGTCAGAATCGGCATGGGGTGGACCGTGCCGCCATAGACGCCGACCACTGAGACAGTGCCCCGCGCCGGACGATGTGCATCGCCGCGTAGAGGGCGTTGAGCCGGTCGATGCCGGCACGGTCCATGAGTTTCTCTCCGCCACGGCACCGGGCAGCAGGCCCACGCCCCACTGAGCCGCCTTGGCCAGAGGCGCGCCGTGCGCCTCCATTCCCACGGCGTCGATGACGGCGTCCGTGCCGCGCCCGTCGGTCAGGTCGCGGATCTTGTCGCCCAGCTCCTTGCCGTACCGGCGCAGGTCCAGGGCCTTGAGCCTTGACGCCGTCCGCGTGTGCGCGGCTGAGCCGCTCGGGCACCAGGTCCACCCCCCGACAAGGCTCGCGCCCCGGTGAAGCGCCATCCGGGCAGCCATGGCACCGATCGGTCCGAGTCCCAGGACGGTCACCGTCCCACCGGGCGGGATGTCGGCGTACTCCACGGCCTGCCAGGCGGTGGGCAGGACGTCGGAGAGGAAGACGAAACGATCGTCCGCAGGTCCTTCCGGCACCTTGATGGGCAAGGTGTTGCCGAACGGCACCCGTAGGAACTCTGCTTGTCCCCGGGCACTTGGCCGTAGACCCGAAGAGCGCCGCGTCCGTGCCGCGTTCCTTGACCTGGGTGGTCTCGCACTGCGAATGCAGTCCACGGTCGCACATGTAGCAATGTCCGCAGGAGACGTTGAACGGCACCACCACCCGGCCGCCGCGGTTGAGGCGGCGATACTGCCGGCGGCCAGAGGAACGCTCGACGGGACTGACCCCGCACAGCGCGGCGAGCGACGCCTGACTGCCCGGCCGTTCCGGGTTGCCCCCCACCGCGATCAGCAAAGCGACAGCCGTGTCCGGACCAATCCCCGATCCGGAAGAGTTCGGCATTACCCAGTCCAGCCAGCTCCTCCCGCAAGGCTGGATCGGCAGTGATGAGAACGGACTTGAGCCGATTGATCGCCTGCGTGCGGGCCTTGGCCGGACAGCTGACCGCCGGCCACTGATCACGACACCAGCCGCCCCTGCCTCGAACCTCGAACCACACCGAAGCCCGCCCGGACATCGGCCGTGGCGAGTTGGTCACATCTGCTGATCGGGCCAGTCCAGGAGGCGTGCGCCGATGATCGCGGTCTGCAGGGTGTACCGGTGGACGGGGTCGGCGGGGTCGGCTCCGGTGAGCTTGTGGATGCGGTCCAGGCGGTAGGTGAAGGCGCGCACGCTGAGGGCGAGTCGGCGGGCGGCCTCGGCACTGACGCAGCCGGAGTCGAAGTAGGCGGCGAGGGTGTCGATGAGGGGCTGGGCGCCGCCGCGGGCGCGCTGCAGCGGCCCTAGTGTGTTGACGACCAGGTCGGCCATGGCTTGCCGGTCGCGGGTGAGAACCGGGTAGACGAGAAGGTCCGCGGCACGCAGAACCGGGTCGCTGAGGCCGAGCCGTTCGGCGAGTTCCAGTGCGTTGAGGGCTTCCTCGTAGGACTGGACGACACCGCCGGGACCGGATTGAGGGCGACCGATCGCGACCTGACCTCCGTCGGTGGCCGCGTAGGCGTGCTTGGCGAAGAAGGCGAGCACTTCGTCCTGGTCGGCAGGGGCGACGCAGACGAGGCGGCCGTCCTTGGTGGTGAGCAGGATATGGCGGTCGCCGAAACGGCTGATCAAGGCGCGTTCCACGCTGCGCGGAGTCGGATCACCCTCCTCGTACGCGGCCGCGCCCCGGGCAACGGCCACGGCATGGGCGTAGGAAAGGCGCAGCCCGTACCGTTCGGCGCGTTCGGCGAGCTTGCCCATGTCGCTGCGGCCGTACAGCAGGTCGTCGATGAACTCGCGACGGGCCGCCTCCTCTTGGCGCACCGCGGCCCGCTGGGCCCGCTCGTACCCCTCGGCGAACGCGTCAAGTGACTGAGCGACAACCGCCAGGACGCTGTCCGGCGCGACGGCGCCGGCGGGCCAGTGCGTCCGCGCCGCGGCCAGGTGGGCGGCCACCAGGGCCCTCATCCCATGGCCGGCCTCCGCTGCCTGCTCGCCCAGAGAGCGCCGGGAGTCGAGTTCGTCGCGGGTCAAGCGACGGCCGGTGGCGGAGGCATCGGCGATCAACCGTGGGTAGCCCTCCAGGTAGCTGGCCGCTACGTCGCGGTCGGTCATGATCGCCCCCGATATCGTGAAGTCCTGACGCCTTTCTAGCGCAACGTCGGCGGGGGCGTCTCGGCGGGACTGCGGGAGCCCGTCCCGGGCGACGGCTGAAGGACCCACAGGCCACGGGCTGGTGACTGCGATTCAGTAACGGGGCAAGCACCCGGACACGTCGGCCGGACAAACCCTCCCTAGAGTTCACCTGGAGAGTGGGCGCCACGGAAGGCTGCTCGTCACCAAAGGCGCAACCTGGAGCACGCCATGTCCGACCACAAGCCCCCGCACCTCACGGTTCTGGCCGTTCTTCCCTTCGCCGTCATGGTGATCGTCGCCGCGGTGGATGTCGGGGCCGGACCGGGCGTGGGCTACCTGCCTCTGGTGTCACTCGGTCCCGCCTTCGCCGGCCTCATCGGCGGCTGGCGGCGTACGGCGCTCATCGGCGCCGCGGCACTGCTGCTGTGCACCGCCCTCGGCATCTACAACGAGTCCTACTCGCAGCGCCGCCTCTACACCGCGATGGCCTCGGTGGCCGGGGTGACCGCGGCGGGTGTCGCGGCCGCGGTGATGCGCCAGCGCCGCGAGGCGGAACTAGCCAGCGTCCGTTCGATCGCGGAGGTCGCCCAGCGGGTGCTTCTGCGTCCGGTGCCGCGAAGCGCCGGGCCCTTGCGGATCGCGTCCTCGTACACCTCCGCGGTCGCCGAGGCCCGCATCGGCGGCGATCTCTACGAGGTGGTCGCCTCCCCGCACGGCGTGCGCATCATCCTGGGAGACGTGCAGGGCAAGGGACTTGAGGCGGTGGAGACCGCTGCCCTCGTCCTCGGCGCCTTCCGTGAGGCGGCCCACGACGAGCCAAACCTGACATCTGTCGGCGACCGAGTGGAGCGTGTGGTCAACCGGGAACTGCGGGGCGAGAAGTTCGTGACGGCCATACTCGCCGAGGTGGCCGACCGGCACACGATGACACTGCTCAACTACGGCCACCCCGCCCCCATGGTCGTACGGCCGGACGGCACGGCCTGCTTTCCCGAACCGCCGCGGTACGCGCTGCCTCTGGGTCTGGGCCTGCATGACGTCGTCGCCCCGGAACCGTACGAGGTGGACTTCGTGCCGGGTGACCAAGTCCTGCTCTACACCGACGGCGTCAGCGAGACCCGTGACCACAACGGCGCCTTCTACCCCCTCGGAGAGCACTCGTCTCTGCTCAAGGATGATCATCCCGAGGCCGCTCTGAACGCGATCCGGGCCGAGCTCGTACGGCATGCGCAGGGGCCGCTGCACGATGACGCGGCGATGCTTCTGCTGCGCTATCAAGAGCACTGAGAAGTGGCCCGTGGGCCGGCTTCGCTCAGGGGCGATTGGCGTGCCGGGCCTTCGAGTTGGTGAGGGCGTGGCGCGGGTCGGTGGCCCGGGTGATGGCGGTCTCGACCGAGGCGACGCGGTCGGCGAGGAGGCCGAGAGCGGCCACGGCGCGGACCAGGGGGTCGTCGTCGGGGCCGCCGAGTGTCCGGGCGCGGACGTGGGCGGCCTTGATGCCGGCCCAGCGGTCGGCATGTTCCGGGGTGAGTGTGCCTCGCAGCTCGGCCAGCTTGAGGAGGTTGGCCTCGGCCCCGGTGGTGAGGGTCTGGGCCTCGCCGGAGTAGTGGTCGTCGATGAGGGCGCTGAGTTCGGCGTTGTTCATGACGGGGTCGATCCTGGCGGCGATCTTGTTCATGTTGCGGTAGGAGCCCTGGAGCCGGAAGGGCGGTTCGGTGCGGGTGTCCTCGGACTGGCCCGCCGATGCGATGTAGGCGGCGTTCACCGCGAGGACCGTCGCGCGGGCGGTGAGCAGGTGCCTGAGCACGGCGACGATACGTTCCACTTCGGCGGGGGCGTAGGGATGCGTGAGAGCGTCCGCGCGTGCGGTGGGGTCGTTCTCCGCGAGGCGGATCAGGAGGTTCAGATCGGCACGGTCACGCCCGGCGAGCGGGGCGAGGACCGGGTTCGCTGTGAGGGCGTTCTCGACGAAACTGACGGCGAAGGCGTCCTCCTTGCCCGTGAGGACGTCGCCGAGGTTCCAGATGTCGGCGCGGTTGGCGAGCATGTCGGGGATGCGGAAGCGGGCGCCGGCCTCGGTGTAGGGGTTGCCGGCCATGCAGACCGCGAAGCGTTTGCCGCGCAGGTCGTAGGTGCGTGAAGTGCCGTTCCAGACGCCTTCCATCCGGCGCTGGGCATCGCACAGGGAGATGAACTTCTGCAGCAGTTCGGGCGAAGTGTGCTGGATGTCGTCCACGTAGAGGAGGACGTTGTTGCCCGCCTCCAGCGCGAAGTTGACCTTCTCGATCTCCTGGCGGGCCGTCGCGTTCGGAGCCTCGGCTGGGTCGAGCGAGGTGACGCCGTGACCGAGCGCCGGGCCGTTGACCTTCACCAGGACCATGCCGAGGCGGTCGGCGACGTATTCCATCAGGGTCGTCTTACCGTAGCCGGGCGGGGAGATGAGCAGCAGCAGGCCGCCCGCCGTGCCGAGCTGCTTGTCGAGGCTGTCGCCGATGAGCGGCAGGTACACCTCGTCGATGAGGCGGTTGCGGACGAAGGCGGACATGACTTTGGGCCGGTACTCGTCCAGCCGCAGGCGGGTTCGTTCGGCAGCGACGAGCTCGGCGCGCCGGGCCTGGTAGGTGCGGAAGCCGGGGAGGGTTTCGGCACGGAAATCGTGCGTGCGGGCGAGGAGTTCGTCGACGCGGACGGTGAGGCGGCGCCCTTCGATGCGCGGATGGGTGCCGAGGAGTCCGTCGACGGTTTCGGCGAGTGGGGCCTCGCGGTCGTAGCGCCGCAGGTCGGGGCAGAGTTCGACGGCGACCGCCTCCGCGAGGTCGTCGGCGCCCTCGCCCGTGGCGGTCGCGTACGAGGACAGCCACGCCTCGACCAGCTGTCGCCGCGCACCGAGGTCGGAGATACCCGCGAGGTCATCCTCGTACGCCGAACTGTCCATGGCACGGCGGAACTTGTCCAGGAAGGTGCGGGTGTACGCCGTGGTGACGAACCCGGCGGGCCCGGTGGTGAGCTCTTCGAAGAGGTACGCGGCGGCGGGTCCGCCTGTCCGCTCGGCGAGTTCCGCGCAGAGGTCGTCGATGGCGGGCGCGAGGCCGAAGGTGTCGCGGGCGCGGGCGAGCGACACCGCGCGCCGCTGCCAGAGGTCGCGCTCCTCCGGCTTCGTTCGGTGCGCCCAGAACAGTTGGGCCGCCGCGCGCGCCTCGGGGGTGTGCCGCAGGAGTCCCGCGCCGTCGTGGAGGCGAAGCAGGGCTCCGAGGATGAGGGTCGCGTCGTGGTCGTGGACGCCGCGCTCGTACCCCTCGTCGTACGAGGCTTCCGCCGCCGCGCGTACGAGGCCCGGCAGGTCATCACGGTCCAGGAGCGCCTCGGGGCCGTGTTCGGCAAGGAGGCGGGCGGCGAGGTGTTCGGCGCGGTAGATCTCGACGGTCTCCGACGGCAGGACCTGGCCCCAGTAGGGACGCAGTGCGGCGAAGGACGGGTCGGTGACGGGTGAGCGGTAGTCGGTGCCGGTGAGCGCGAAGGCCATGCCGTCGCCGTCCGCGGCCGGGACGAGGGTGAGGTCGAGGGGCTGGGTGTTGACCGCGAAGCGGTGGCGGCCCAGGCGGATGGTGTCGCCACCGTCCCCGTACAGCTCGGTGCGGTCGCGCAGCGCGCGAGCGGCCTCCTGCCGGGCCGCCTTCAGGCGTCCTTCCAGTTCCTCGGCCCGCACCTGGTCGTCGAGTTCACGCAGCTCGTCGATGGTGCGACGCACCTTGCCGACCATCGGGTCGGAGGCGAAGTAGGTGCTGATCTCGTCCGCGGAGGCGAGCGTGGCCAGGCGGCGCGCGACCGTCTCCAGGACACGGGTGGCCGAGACGGCGAGGCGCTCGGCGTGCCGGGCGCGGGAGTCGGCGAGCGTCTGCTTGCGGGAGGCGAACGCGTCGTACACCTCGGTGCGCTTGGCGTCGAGTTCTGCGAGGAAGTCGTCCGAGTCGGCGAACCGCCCTTCCAGGTTCTCCAGTTGGAGGAGGAGGCGGGCGAGTTGGTCGTCGCAGGTCTCGGGGGTCGTGGCAGCGGCGATCGCACCGGTGACGGCCTGGCCGAGCAAGGAGAACTCGGCGGTGAACTCGGCCCGCCCCTCGTGCGCGGTCAGTTCGCGGCGGCGGGCGTCCAGCGCGGCACGGGCCCTGTTGACGCCCGCTAGTACCGCTGCGACGCGCTCCAGGATGCCGGTGCGGATGGTGGCGTCGCCGATGTCGAGGCCGGCGACGACCTCGGTGACGGTCTGGAGCTGCTCGGTCAGTTCCTGGAGCCGGTCCGCGAGGGGGGCCGCCTCGGCGACCGTGGCGAGTGCGTCGGCGTCGGCGGTCAGCTGCTCGATGTCGGCGTGGTGGGCGGCGAAGGCGTCCGGGCGTTCCAGGAAGGCGACGGCTCGCTGCCCGGCCGATGCGATGTCCCCGGCCAGTTCCTCGGCAAGCTCGACGATCCGGTCGGTGTCGGCGTACCGCATGTCCTTCAGCGTCAGCAAATGCCCCTGGGCACGGCGCAGTTCGGTGATCCGCTCCACCCATGCGGGCGCGTCGCGCGGGGCCTCCCCACGGATGCGGCGAACGAGCGCGGCAATGCGTGCGGACGATTCGGTGAGCGCGTCCGTGGCCTGCCGGGTCAGGGCCAGCACGGTGGCGAACTCCGCGACCACCTGCTCGGCTGTCTCGCGCACGGCGTCCAGCGGCTCCCCCAGGTCCCCCGCTTCGCGGTCGCCGAGCCAGTGGTAGGAGTCGGCGGCCCGTACGCAGGCCGCGGCGAGCGCCTCGTACACCTCGGAGGTGGGTGTGGTCTCGGTGACGGACCGGGCGATGGAGAGGCAGTCGGAGATGCCCCGTACGAGGTCCGCGTTGCCGATGCGCGCCAGCGGCCCCTCCCCCACCGGGCGGGAGGCGGCATAGGTGTCGGAGACGTAGGGGGACTGCCACAGCTGCAGCGCGTGGACACGCGCGGGTTCCGTCGAGTCGGCTCGCAGCACGGCCAGCAGGCCGTCGTCGAAGAGTGCGTACCCGTGGCAGGACAGCGGGGTGGCGACCTCCTTGCGGATCATGTTGTACGGCAGGAGCAGCGTGCGCCCCTCCACACGCGCGTGGAACGCGAAGACGACGTCCTCACCGTTGGGAGAGCGCACCGCGCGCTCGAACTCCAGGCCGCTGGTGTCCAGGGCGTCGAAGGTCTTGTACGTCCCCGTGGCCAGGCAGTAGCCCCCGGGGAAGACGATGCCCTGGTCGTCGGGCAGGCGACGGCATGCCTGCCCGATGCCGTCCAGGCGTATGACGTGCCGGGTAAGGGTGTTGAAGACGAGGTGGCGCCAGGCGTCCTCCTTGTAGGGGCGCACGCGCAGCAGGATCAGCGCGCCGACGCGCGCGTGGAACACGTCCGCGTCGGCGAGGGACTGCAGCGGTTCCTCGACCGGCTCCTCGTAGACCCCTCCCTCCGTCTCGGTGTCGTTCTCGACCTTGATGGTCAGGGTGCCGCCGACCGTCTCGACGAAGATCTCGCCGCCGATGGAGATGTGCGGGTGGCGGCCCAGGACGTGGTCTTCGCGGGTTGCCTCGGTCCAGTCGAAGTCGTGCGAGGGCGGGAAGACGTGGTCGCGCTCGCCGCGGGCGTCCAGGAACTCGGCCTGCCCGTCGGTCGAGAGTGTCCAGCGAAGGACCCGGATGTCCTCGGCCTTCTCGCCGGTCCTGAAGACAGCGAGGACCTTACCGTCGACGTGCCGGAGCTGGAGGAGCCGTGCGTCACGGTAGTAGCGGAAGAGCGCGGCGAATTCGCGCACGAAGTCCGGGCCGTCCAGAAGTCCGGGCACCGCGTCGTCGGGCAGGCGATTCAGGTCGCGGTCGTGCAGTGCGAAGACGTCACCGATGGCGGTGTCGGGCTTGTGGCCGACGTGGACGTGGTAGCCGAAGAGCAGGATGTCGCCGACGGCGATGACGTCTCGCGGTACACACGGCTGCCCGGTGCGGATGCTGTCGGTGCCGGTGAGAGTGAGCTCGGTCGAGCCGAAAACGGCCACGCGCCGGTCGTTGAGGGCGGTGACGCGATCGGCCAGCTGCCTGGCCTGCACCGCCAGACGGTCGCGCAGCACCTCGTACGTTCCCGCGTCCAGACCGGTCCCGCTCTCCATGTCCGGCTTCCCTTCCTGTGTGTGCGTGCGTGCGGTGCCGTCCGGCACTCACGTACGGGACGGATGAGGAGGCCGGGGCCGCTCACCCCCGTGGAGCGGTCCCGGCCGGTCTCTGTCGGCTCTTGGGAGAGCCGTTCAGCTCTTGAGAGCGCCGTTCAGTTCGGCGATCGGCATGTCGGCAAGGCCCAACTGGCCTGCCTTGTCGAGTAGTTCACGCAGCTGCCCGGCCTGTTCGCCTCCGCCCTTCATGAGCTTCATCAGGAGCGCGGAGACAGTGAGGTTCTGTACGTCGGACGTCGACACGGAGCCGAGCAGCCGGGACAGGTCGTCGGTGAAGCTCGCGGTGCCGTCCAGCCACGGTCCGGCCAGGGCCTGGGCCGTCTCGGAGTTCTGCATGAACCCGTCGACGCTCTTGCCGAGCGAGATCGAAGACATCAGGCGGTCGAAGAAGACGGACTCGCCGCCGACGATGCTGATGTCGGCGTTCTCCAGGCCGGTGGCCAGGACCGTCGCCTGCGCTTCGGCGACCTGTCGCTGCACCTCGATGCCCGCCAGGCGGATGTCCTTCTCGGCCTCCAGGCGGAGCCGGTACTCCTCGTGACCACGGGACGCCTCGTCAAGTGCCGCCATCGCGACGGCCTTCTCGGTCAGCCCCGCCGCCTCGGCCTTCAGCTTGGCCTCCACGCCCTGAGCCTCCGCACGCATCCGGGCCTCGGTCGCCTCGGCCTCCGCACGACCCGCCTTCTCGATGGCGCCGGCCTCCTTCTCGCGGACCTGCACGGCCGCGAGTCCCTCCGCAGCGCACTCGGCCTGCACGCCCTCGGCGATCCGCAGCTTGGCCTGCGCGTCCAGGTCGGACGCCTTCAGCCGGGCCTCGGCCAAGGTGATCTCCTCGGCGGCACGGTGCGTGGCCGCCTGCTCGGCGGCCTCCGCCGCCTTGATGCTCTTGACCAGGCCCTCCTGCGCCTCCGCCTCGGCGGCGATGATCACGGCCTGGCGTCCGCGCTCCGCCTCCTCCACGGCCCGCAGCTTCTTGATGGACTCCTCCTGCTCGGCGACCGTTCGGTCCACGGCCACCCGCTCGCGGACGACCTCGGCGATCTCCCGCTTCTCCGCCTCGACCTCCTTCTCGGCGGCGATACGGGTCAGCTCCGTCTCCCGCTCCCGGGCGATGACTTCGAGCAGGCGGTCCTTCTCGATGCGCTCGTTCTCGATGGCGATGACCCGCTCGCGGTTCTTCTGCGCGACGGCGACCTCACGGGCCTGGTTCTCCCGCTGCACGCCGAGCTTCTCCTCGGTGAGGAGGAAGGCGCCTTGCGACCGCAGCCGCTCCTCTTCCACCACCCGCGCCGTCTCGGCCTCTTCACGGGCCCGTACGGTGTCGACCTCGCGCTTCTGCTTGATCTCGGCGTCCGCCTGGCGCCGCTCCAGTTCGAGGATGGCCTCGCGGGCGTCGACGTTCTGCCGGGTGATCTCCTTCTCCTCGTGCCGCGTGAACTCATTGGTGCGTACGTGCTCGACGGCCGTCAGTTCGGTGATCTTCCGGATGCCCTGTGCGTCCAGGATGTTGGACGGGTCAAGCTGGGCGAGCGGCGTCTGCTCCAGGTAGTCGATCGCCGCGTCCTCCAGGCTGTAGCCGTTCAGATCGGTGCCGATGACCTGGATGATGCGGTCCCGCAGCTCGTCACGCTTGGTGTAGAGGTCGGCGAAGTCCATCTGCTTGCCGACCGTCTTCAGCGCCTCGGAGAACTTCGCGTTGAACAGCTCCTGCAGCGTGTTCTGGTCGCTCGCTCGCGCCGTGCCGATGGCCTGCGCGACGCGGATGACGTCCTCGATGGTCTTGTTGACCCGTACGAAGAAGGAGATGCGGATGTCGGCACGGATATTGTCCCGGCAGATCAGGCCGTCACGGCCGGTGCGCATGATGTCGATGGTCTTCACCGAGATGTCCATCACCTCGGCCTTGTGCAGCACGGGCAGGACGACCTGACCGGTGAAGGTCACATCGACTTTCCGCATCTTCGAGACGATCAGCGCCTTGCCCTGCTCGACCTTGCGGAACAAGCGGGTGACCGTGAACAGCAGGACGATGACGATGAGCAGGACAGCGGCGACGGACACGCCGATGCCCAAAGTGATGGCATCCATGGTGAAGTCCTCAAGGTTCCTGGGCGTCGATGCCCAGTGAGCGAGTGGAGCGAGCGGGGCAGCTGAGGCGCGCGGTGCGGCAGAGGTGTTCGGGCCGGGCGTTCAGCCGTGGTCGACGCGCGGGTGACCGGGGTCCAGCGACGCCGCGTAGGGCGCGACCCAGAAGAACTCGCCGGCATCGTCGTACGCGTACAGCAGCGCGCTGCTGCCGGCGGTCAGCGCGCCCTCGCGGGCCTGCGGATTCTGTCTGACCTGCACCAGGGCGACGGCGCCGTCCCTGGCAGTGACCTCCGCCTGGCCGAAGCCCGCATCCACCCGCCCCGTGCGGATGGTGCAGAGCGACCCGATGAAGTCCTGCCGGGACGGCCCGGGTTCATCAGGGAAGAGCTTCGCCAAGGGACGTACGAGAGCGCGTGCCGCCCCCCAGGCCACCGGTACGGAGACGAGCAGCAGCACGAGGTCGGTCGCCGCGTGGGCCAACCCGGTCAGACCGGCCCTGCCGATGAGCACGGACCCGGCAAGGGTGCTGAACCACGCCACCACGACCGCCATCGAGACCGCCACGGTGACCGGCACGCCGCCGAGCCCCGTCACATCGAGGTCCACGTCCGAGTCGAAGCTGTCCACTTCGGCCCCGCCGACCATGACGAGCAGCCAGAAGCCGATGACGACCAGCAGGGCGGAGCTGAAGAGGACGGCCGGAAAACCCGCGGCTGCCTCTAGAAACTCCGTCATCCGTCAATCCCCCTTCACGCCTCCGCAGCTCCGACCCCGATGCCGGATTACGCTTCCGTAATCCGGCATCGGGGCCAAGCCCCCGTTCCTGCCAGGCCCATACTCACCTGCCGGGCCACCACAGTTCACTGCCGTATTCCGGCAATCTTTACGCGCTATTGATGCCGGGCGCGGCATGCTCAGTCGACGCCCGCCACGGCCGTCCCCCTCGAATGCGCTGAGTCACCCGCCTGACGACCGGAGCTCCGCGCGGCGCATCGGCTGTACATCTGTGGGCGTATTCGGGGAGTGGGCCATAGCGCGGTGCACAGGTGTGCCGGGAAGTCTGGTCGGCGGTCGTTTCCCGCTGCCCTCTGGAGCTGTAATGCCCCCTTTCCGCCCCCGCCGACGGTCCGAGCCCAGGCAGCCGCCCGCGCACAAGGTGGTGCGGCTGCGCGGCGAGATCAGCGGCGAGAACGCCGCCTCCACTGGACAGCTGCTGGTTCACGCGCTCAGCGCCGGGCTGGAAGTTCTGGAAGTGGACCTGGGCCGGGTCACCTGTCTCAGCCCAGAAGGCTGCATGGCGCTCTTCTCGGCGCTCATGGCGGCCCGCGAGAGGGGCACACGCCTGATCATCACGCATGCCAACGAGAGAGCGACGGCGACTCTGGACCAGATCGGCTTCTTCCGTGCCCTGGCTGACCCCGAACGATGAGAGGCGACTCCTCCCTCGCCTCAGTTCACCGGTCACCGCAGTCACTGCCGGGCACGATCAGGAAACGGCTTGGAACCTACCGCGGCAGGACCGTCTCAACAGCCCTCGCCGTGCCAGGTTCAGGCAACATTCGCGCCACTCGAACCCCCATCAAGAACCTGTCAATGCCGCATCAAGAACGTGTAGGGTTCCCATCGGTGTGCCGGGAAGTCTGGTCGGCGTCTTGAGACAAGTCTCTTCGCTGATCGGGGAATTCCGGCCATGGTGCTCATCGTCGTCTTCGGAGTCGCACTGCTGATCGCAGTGCTGTTGTCCGGCCTCGCGGCCCGCACGGTGCTTTCCACCTCGTTCCTCTTCCTCGTCGGTGGCGCGCTCGTCAGCGACGGATTCCTCGGTCTGATCCACATCACGCCGGACAGCGAGATCGTGTCCGTGACGGCCGATCTCGCCCTGTTCGCGGTGCTGTTCACCGACGGCATGCACGTCTCTTTCCCCAAGCTCCGAGCCAATTGGAAGAACCCGGCTCGCGCCCTGGGCCTTGGCATGCCGTTGGCGTTCGTCGGCGTGGCCCTGCTCACCCACTACCTGGTCGGCCTGGACTGGACCACGTCCTTCCTTGTCGGCGCGGTCCTCGCCCCGACCGACCCAGTGTTTGCCTCGGCCATCGTGGGCCGTAAAGAAGTCCCCTCCAAGCTGCGGCAGTTGCTGAACGTAGAGAGCGGCATCAACGACGGTCTGGCGTTGCCGGTTGTCCTCATCCTCATTGCCGCGGCCGGGCCCACCTCTGGACATGCCGAATCCTCCCTGGCGAAGATCGGCCTGGAGCTGCTGCTCGGCCTGGTCTTCGGCGTCGTCCTGCCGATGTTGGTCATCGCCCTGGTCCGCTTCCGCCACCTCGGCGCGGAGCCCAAACTGCAGCCCCTGCTCCCGCTCGCCATCGGCGTGATCCTGTACGCGCTGTGCCACCTCACGCACGCCAACCCCTACCTCGCGGCGTTCTCCGCAGGCGCGGTCCTCACCGCCCGCTCGGTCGAGGCGAAGGAGACGTTCGAGCCGCTGGGCGAGGCGCTGGCCGAGTTGGCGAAGTTCGCCGCTCTGCTCGTGTTCGGCGCGCTGCTCACTCCGAGCCTGTTCGGCGATCTGTCCCTCGGCGGGTACGGCGCAGTGGTCCTGGCCATCGTGCTGATCCGGCCCGCCTCGCTGATGCTCTCCCTGCTCGGGACCCGCTTCACCCGCCAGGAGAAGCTGGTCGCCGCCTGGTTCGGGCCCAAGGGCTTCGCCTCGGTCGTCTACGGGCTGCTGGTGTTGCAGGCCGGGATCCCCCAGGGCGAGGAGGCGTACACGCTCATCGCCGTGTGCATCGCCTTCTCGATCGTGGCCCACAGCAGCACCGACGTACCCATCGCCCGGCTCTTCCACGTCGATGAGCCCTCCGACACCGCCGTACCCGCCGCTCGCTCCGACGAACACCAGACGAGTCGGTGTCCCGGTGGCTGACCGCCGGCGCGATGTATGGACTCGACATCACGGAGGAAGCGCCTCGCATGCGCCGCTGCGGCCGGCGCCCGGCTACTGCTGCAGCTGGCCGATGTCCGATGGTGTGAGGGAGAGGATGGATGGTGAACCGTGGGAACCACCAGGCCCCCCATCGCGCTCCACGGGATGTGTCCTCTCTTCCTCAACAGATGCAACAGCTCCCGCCGGCAGGCCACATGATCGTGTGCGGCGACGATGCGCTCGCCGAACGCCTGGCCGCGGAACTGCACTCGGTCTACCGCGAGACCGTCACGGTCGTCGTACCGTCCTCACGAGCGGGCGACGGAGCTCCGAGCGGTTCGGCGGGCCGGGCGGCCACCGCTCTCCTCGGCCGCATACAGGCCGTGATGAGCCGGCCCTCCCGTGCCTCCGGCGAGGGGACGCAAGAACCACGGGTCTTGGAGGCTCCACAACCCGACGAGGCGACCCTGATCGAGGCAGGAGTGCGTGGAGCCGCCGCGCTGGCGCTCGTCTACGACGATGACGAGACAAACATCCACGCCGCACTGGCCGCCCGTCGCCTCAACCCCCGCCTGCGGCTGGTGATCCGTCTCTACAACCGCAAGCTCGGCCAGCATTTGGAGGAGCTCCTCGACCAAGCCGCGGCCGTCGCCGCGCCCGGGCTCGACCCCACGGCACTCGACACCTCCACCACTGTCCTGTCCGACGCCGATACCGCTGCCCCTGCCCTGGCAGCCACCGCGGTCGCCGGGACCAGCAAGGTCGTCCAGGCCGACGGGCTCTTGTTGCGTGCAGTGGAACGCACCCCGCCGGGCCGCGGCCAGGTCGCTGACCCCGGCTTGTGCACCCTCGCCCTGCTGTCGGCCACCACCAACGACCCAGCAGGCGACGAAGGCTCCGACGACAGCGGTCAAGGGCAGGGGCCACTGCTGCTGCCCGACGACCGCATGGTGGCCGCTGCGACGGGCCGGGGCACCATCGCCCTGGAGGCCGTCTCGCACGCCGCGCCCGCAGTGCCGCCGGGTCGCCTCGCGGGGCGTGGCCTGCCGTTCGGTTCACTGTTCTCGCCCCGTCTGCGCTGGTCCCTGGCCGGGCTCGCGACCTGTGTACTCGGCCTGGCGGTGGCGAACTGGCTGACCGCCCCGCGCACTCACCCGCTGCACGCCGGATACCTCACTCTGCTCGACCTCTTCGCCATCGATGACCCTGCCCTCGGTGAAGCCACCTCCCGCCAGATCCTCCAACTCCTCGCCGGGCTGGCCGGGTTGCTGCTCCTGCCCGTCTTGTTCGCCGCCGTCCTGGAAGCCCTGGGCACCTTCCGCAACTCGGCCGCCCTGCGCCGACCGCCTCGCGGTCTTTCCGGCCACGTAGTCCTGCTCGGACTCGGCAAGATCGGCACTCGTGTACTCGCCCGGCTTCGCGAACTCGGCATCCCCGTGGTGTGCGTGGAAGAAGACCCCGAAGCCCGCGGCATCCCCCTGGCCCGACGACTGCGTGTGCCCACCGTCATCGGGGACGTCACCGACGAGGGCGTCCTGGAATCCGCGAAGATCCACCGCGCGCACGCCCTGCTCGCCCTCACCAGCAGCGACACCACCAATCTCGAAGCAGCCCTCTACGCACGCTCGGTCAAGCCCGACCTACGCGTGGCGATGCGCCTGTACGACGACGCGTTCGCCACCGCCGTCTACCGCACCCTGCGCGCCGCACATCCCCAGGCCCTCACCCGCAGCCGCAGCGTCTCCACCCTCGCCGCCCCCGCTTTCGCAGGGGCGATGATGGGCCGTCAGGTCCTCGGAGCGATCCCCGTCGAGCGCAGAGTCCTGCTCTTCGCCGCCCTCAATGTCGCCGGCCACCCCCAGCTCGAAGGGCGCACCGTCGCCGAATCCTTCAGAGCCGGAGCGTGGCGCGTCCTCGCCCTCGACACCACCGCACCCGACGAACGTCTCCCGGACCTGGCATCCGCCCCCGCCGGAGACGGCGACGAACGCCCCACCGGCCTGACCTGGGACCTCCACCCCGGCTACGTGCTGCAGCCGCAGGACCGGGTCGTCCTCGCTGCCACCCGCCAGGGCCTTGCCGACCTCCTCCGGCGACACCACCGGGTCCACGCACACGGCCCGGAGGCATAGGCATGCCCGCCTGGCCCACTTCACGACGCCGCACCCGCGGTCCTGCGATGCTCGCCGCCAGAATCGATCCAGGTGAGCCCGGAAGTCTGGTCGACAGCTGCCGCCCCCCACCTCCACTCCAGAGGTCACAGATGTCCGTCATCTGGCGATATGCGCTCCGGATTCGTCCCGCGCTGCGCTCGGCTTGGTGATCGTCGCTGTCCTGCTGTCGGTCGCCTACGACGAGCAGCACCACACCCTTGGCAGGGAAAGCAACTCCGGTTCTTCTCCTGCATCGCGGCAAGAAGAACCGCCCATCGGGCGACTGCCGTGACGCCTCCGTTGTGTGGCTGCCGGGAGGCTTGGTTTTTGGGGAGGGCGGCTGGATCGGGCCTGCTTCCCGGGGCGCGAGCGCCCCGGGAGCGCGGTGGCCTGTCCTTGTCGCCGTCCGTACCTCGAGACGCTCCCGCACTTGGCGAGCAGCGACAACAACACGTTCTGGGTGATCCCGGGAGAGCTGACCGAGGCGGTTCGCACTGTCACCGGCGCGTTCAACGATCACTCAGCAATGGGCCTCCCCACACCTGCGCGGCCCGAAGAAGCGCGCGCTGCGGGCTCTGATCAAACGTCGGACGGGGGCGGGACTCCAGAGCCCAAGGCGGAATCGACGCCTTCTCTCGATGCCGCTGCGGCTGTTGACGAGGCCACAAGGCAGGCCGCCGCGGCGGTCAACGACGCCAAGGCGGAGGCAGAGGCTACGAGCACGCCTACGGTGCCGGGCCGAGGGCAGAGGTCCGGCGACTGAGGCAGCCCTCGGTCGAACCCGAGTCGGGGGCGTCCCCGACTCGGGTTCACGCTGCAGAAGTTCTTCGAGGTGGCGGCCCGGCGGAGGTGCGGGCGGTGGGCCTCGTACGATCGGCGGGGCGATCGGTCATGTGGCATCGCAAGGAAATCCGGCTGCATATCGGCTCCGGGTGAACACCGGCCCCCGTCACCGGCCCTGGTGCCCGGCCGGGCATCGACCTCCTCCCCACCCCGTTAACCGCCTCTCGAGCTATGTCCAGCCGCCAGCCACCCCTACTCGGGTCCACAGGGCGAGCTAAGGCGCCCTTCACATTTCTTGCGAGCGACCCGCCGGGCTCAGGCGCCGGGGCGACGCGGTCCGATCAGGTAAGCCACCAGCAGTCCTGCCAGTTCCGCCCACGCAACAGCGCCGTTTCCCCCTAGGACCAGCCCGTGGCCCCCAGGCACAAGGCGGCCACCGCACCGGCGAGGATGGTCTCGCCATCGGTGGCGAAGGCCCATTCTCGGCGAGCGCTGCCCGGGGTGCGGATCTCATTCAAGGCCGTTCTGATGATCCAGAGCGGAGGCCATGACTGCCACAGGCAGCACGGTGGCGTCCATGCGTGGCTCTCTGTCAGCGCCTGGTGGTATCGGCCCGCTGGTAGATGTCGGGGATGCCGTCGTGGTCGTCGTCGCGGGTCTCCTCGTCATATAGGCGCCGGTAAACGCCGTTGCGCCGCTTGATGAGGAGAGCCGCCAGGCCGACGGCGATGAGGGAGCCGATCAGAACCGCGGCTTTGATCTGCTCGGCGGTCGCCGGGTCAGGGAAGGCCAGTTCGCCGATCAGCAGGGCGACGGTGAAGCCGATCCCGGCCAGGACCGCGAGTGCGAAGACGTCGGCCCAGGCGAGGTCCGGGTTCAGCTGGGCCCGGGTGAAGCGGGCGGCGAGGTAGGTGCCCACGAAGATGCCGAGGGTCTTGCCGATGACGAGGCCCAGAACCACGCCCAGCGGCTCCGGCTGGGTGAACACTTCCCCCAGGGCCGCGCCCGAGACGCCGACACCGGCGGCGAACAGGGCGAACAGGGGCACCGCGACGCCTGCGGAGACGGGGTGGAGCAGGTGGGAGGTCCGTTCGGCGGGGGATGCGCTCTCGCCCTTGTCGCGGGTGGTCCGCAGGATCAGGCCGATGGCGACCCCCGCGACGGTGGCGTGGACACCGCCGTTGTACATCAGCGCCCACGTGACGACGCCGAGTGGGACGTACCACCACCAGCCCCGTACGCGGAAGCGCTGGAGCAGGTAGATGACGGCCAGTCCGGCGAAGGCTCCGCCCAGAGCGGCGAAGTTCAGGTCGCTGGTGAAGAAGATCGCGATGATCAGGATCGCGCCGAGGTCGTCGACGACGGCGAGGGTGAGCAGGAACGCTCGGAGCGAGGCAGGCAAGTGAGTGCTGAGGACGGCAAGGACGGCCAGGGCGAAGGCGATGTCGGTGGCCATCGGCACGGCCCAACCCTCCAGGCTGCCTCCGCCGACCGTGACCGTGATCGCGTAGACGGCGGCGGGCACGATCATGCCGCAGAGGGCGGCGATGACCGGCAGTGCCGCGGTGGCGGGAGTGCGGAGCTCGCCGACGACCAGTTCACGTTTCAGTTCGATACCGGCGACCAGGAAGAAGATGGCCAGCAGTCCGTCGGCGGTCCAATGCTCCACGGACAGGTCCAGGCCGAGGGCAGGTATGCCGAAGTGGAAGTCGCGTATCTGCTCGTAGACCCCGCTCCACGGGGTGTTCGCCCACACCAGCGCCACGACGGCGGCCGCGAGGAGCACCAGTCCCCCCACCGTCTCCGTCCTCAGGGCTTGCACTACTGCGTTGCGCTCCGGCAGCGGCAGGAGGCCGAGGAAGGGGGAACGCTCACGGGGGGCGGCAGCCATCAGGGGAATCCTCCAGGGCATCGACATGAGGGCATGAGGGCCCTAGGACGCCGACCAGACTTCCCGGCACACCACGCGCCCGATACGGCCGCCTGCGGAGCGGACCATTGACGCGTCCTTTACACCCTAACCGCCCTACGCGCCCCCCGCCAGACCTCGTTTCACCTGCTCAAACGTGTTGTACAGCCATGGCGAACGGGCCCGTCCACACCAGGCGTCAGGTGTGGGCGGGCCCGCTCAGGAGCCGGGCCGCGGGGGCGGTCAGACGGTGGTCCTCACCGACTCCTGGTCTTCATCACCGCCGTCCGTGGTCTCCCCGGCGCGGCGAGCGCGGACGAACTCCAGGAAGGAGTTCAGCTCACGCTTGACCACCGGAACCAGGAGGTACAGGCCGATGATGTTGATGACAGCGAGCATGAAGAGCACAGCGTCAGCCATGCCGATCAGGGTCTCCAACGTCAGCAGCGAGCCCGCGATCGCGAACAGGGTGTAGAGGGATTTGAAGGTGAGCTCGCTGCCCCTGCTGCGGCCGAAGAGGTACGTCCACGCCTTGAGGGAGTAGTAGCCCCAGGTGAGCACGGTCGACACGGCGAACAGCATCACCGCGACGGTGAGGATGTAGGGGAACCAGGGCATCACGGTCTCGAAGGCGTCGGAGGTGATGGTGACACCGCCGATGGACTCGCCGTTCCGCGCCTCGCGATAGCTGGCCGGGTTGGCGATGACGATCGTCAGCGCGGTCATCGTGCAGATGATGACGGTGTCGATGAACGGCTCGAGGAGGGCGACCAGGCCCTCGCTCGCGGGGTGCTTGGTCTTGACCGCGGAGTGGGCGATCGGGGCAGAGCCGAGGCCCGCCTCGTTGGAAAACGCGGCTCGCTGGAAGCCGATGATCAGCGCGCCGAGGATTCCGCCGGCGACACCCTGCGGGTTGAACGCCCCCTCGATGATCTTGCCGATCGCGGTCGGCACGGCGGTGACGTGGACGAGGATGACGACCAGGCAGGCCACGATGTAGATGCCGGCCATGGAGGGCACGAGCTTGCTGGTCACGTTGGCGATCGAGCGGATGCCGCCGAGCAGCACGATGCCGACGAGGGCGGCGACCAGGATGCCGAAGAACAGCGCACCGGCGGAGGAGCCCATCAGGCCGTCCTCGCCGCCCGTGACGGAGACGAGCTGAGCGTAGGACTGGTTGACCTGGAAGAGGTTGCCGCCGAAGAGGCCGAAGAAAAGGATCATGACGGAGGCGAGGACCGCGAGGATCTTGCCGAGCTTCTTGCCGTTCTTGCCGAAACGGGCGGTCAGGCCCTTGGGCAGATAGTGCATCGGGCCGCCGGAGACGGTGCCGTCCGCGTGCACCTCGCGGTACTTCACCCCCAGGGTGACCTCGACGAACTTGGTGGCCATGCCCAGCAGGCCGCACAGGATCATCCAGAAGGTGGCGCCGGGGCCGCCGACGGAGACGGCGACGGCCACGCCGGCGATGTTGCCGAGACCGACGGTGCCGGAGACGGCGGCTGTCAGCGCCTGGAAGTGGTTGACCTCTCCGGCCGATCCCTTCTCGTCGTACTTCCCACGCACCACGTCTACCGCGAGTTTGAACTTTCTCACCTGCACGAGGCCGAACCAGGCGGTGAAGACCAGACCTGCGACGACGAGCCAGGCAACGATGAGGGGCACTTCCGTACCGGCGACGGGGACGGAGTAGAAGACGACTTCCCCGAGCCAGGTGGCTATGGGCTCGAAGAATCCGCTGACGGCCTTGTCGACGGAATTGGTGATGGAGTCGAGTGACACGATGGCTACCTCGATGGCGCAGGGCCGGCGCTGGGGGTTGCGCCGGAAAGATGTGCGGTCTTTGAGCAGACGCCGTTGTCCGATTGGCGACCCAGTGCGCACGTGCCGCGGACTCGGAACGTGATCACCCTGGTCGTACTGCCGGTGCGTGCCGGCCGCTCCGCCACGCGGCGAGGGCTGGTGCCACCTGCGGAGTTGCGCAGTTCTACCACGATCTTTACGTGTTCTATAGTGATGCATGTCACATAACCATGCGTAATCTTCGAAAGTCCAGCGAACGAAACCAGACCGTTATTCAGACAGCCTGATCCGTTCACCGGACACCTATCCCCGGCGATGCCGCCCTCGTCGCCGCGATCGGCACCCCGGGCATCCTGGCTGCACTGCCCCTGCCCACCGAGCTACGGCGCGGCGGCAGGCGCTGACGACACGGGCGAAGAGCCGGTCGGCGAACAGCCTTGACCGGACTTACGACCTGGGGAGCAATATCTGAAGATGCTTGACCTCAAGCCTGGTTGAGGTTCAATGCTGGCCCCTATGAACGCAACTGTGATCGATGCGCAGGTACAGGAAGCCGAGATGGTGGCGCTCAAGAAGGTGATCGCCACTCTTGAGCACTCCCAGCAGAACGAGCTCGTGGACGAGTTCGTCAGTCTCTTCCGGAGCGACGCGATCTGGACCACGGGCCACGGCAAGCGCCTCACCGGGCGCGATGAGATATCGGCTTTCACGCACCAGGTACTTCCCGGTGCCATGAAGGACTCGACGGCCACCTACGAGGTGGTGGATGTGCTGTTCATCCGCCCCGACGTCGCCGCTGTCAAGGTGCATGCCCAGTACCTGACGCTCGATGGTCAGCCCATCGGGAACCCGGGTACGCCGCTCTACGTCATGGCGAAGGAAGACGGGCAATGGCGCCTGGTCGCCTGCCAGAACACGGAGATACTCGGCGCGTGACCTGACAAGGGCCGCGCGGGTTGGGTGAGTTGTGAAGCTGACCTGGGCCCGCGCGGCCTGTTCCCATCCTGCCCTGTCCGGGGTCTCCCGCGCACATTTCGGCGAGTTGTTCGCCGAACTCGCCGCCCCGTGGGAGGCGGCACGTCAGTCCGCCCTCCACGAAGCCCGGGGCGGTGAACGCCGCAGGGCAGCCGGCGCCGGGCGCAAGCCGAAGCTGGTCTTCTGCGACCGGCTGCTGCTCACCCTGGTACACCTGCGTCACCAGCTGCCGCACGAGGTCCTGGCCGAGCTGTTCGGCGTGGACCGTTCCACCGTCTCGGCGGCCATCCGGCAGGTCCGTCCATTGCTCGCGGCCCGTGGCTTTGCCGTGCCCGACCAGCCCGGAGTACGGCTGCACACCCTGGAGGACGCCTTCGCCTACGCCGAGGCCGTCACGCTCCGAATCGACGGCGCCGAAACCCAGGTCAGGCGCCCGCAACCAGGGCTCCCCGGACGGCGTGCCTTCGTATCGGGCAAGCGGCGGCAGAACACGATCAAGACCACCACGATCAGCGACGGGCAGGGCCGGATGCTGCTGTCCGGAGTCGTCCGGCCCGGCCGAATGCACGACCAGACCGCCGTGCGCACCGAGGGTATCGCCGAACAGTTCCGCCTCCGTCCACCGGTGAAATCTGAGGTCGACGCCGGGTACGCAGGGCTCGCCAAGGAGTTCCCCGGCCAGGTCACCGCCCCACCGAAGAAGCCGAAGGGCACGGCCTGCGACGGCGACAAGCGAGCCTGGACCGAGGCACGACGGCGCCAGTCCTCGGCCCGGATCTGCGTCGAGCACACCCACGCTGAACTGCGGCAATGGGCACCCCTGCGACGCTTCACCGGACGCCGCGAGACCTACTCCGAGACCCACCTGGCCATCGCCGCCCTGGTCTCCGACCGCTCCGCGCAGCGGCCCACCCGCGGCCGGACAAGCACCGAACTCGTCCTCCTCCGCGACAGCACCCGCTGATCACACACCAGCCGAATCGCCAGGCCAACACGTCCCGACCTCAATTTCCCCCGAGGTCGTTAGTGGTCGGGTGCACCGGCGGCTTCTGGCCGGCGCGGGGCAGGCAGCGCACAGGCCAGGCGGCAACTGTCGTGGACACGGCCGCCATGGCCAGGAACACCGTGCGGTAGGAGGCAGCCGTACCGGTGGCGGCGAGGGTGACCAGGGCGGCCAGGCCGACGGCACGCCGATTTGGCGGGTGGCGTTCATCAGTCCCGAGGCCACGCCTGCGTCCTGTGAGGCGATGCCGGAGGTGACGGTGGTAGTGATCGGGGCGATGAGCAGGCCCATCCCGGCCGGCATCACGACCGCGGGCGCCAATAAGCCCTCCCGGTAGGTGCTGTTGGGGCCGATGCGGCTCTGCCAGAGGAACCCCGCCGCGGCAAGCAGCGCGGCCAGCACGATCAGAGCCCGGGGACCGATGCGGCGCATCACGGCCGGAGCGAGGCGGGCGCCGACGACACCGGACAGGGTGTGCGGCAGGCTGGAGCGGGCCAACGCCCCTGGGCGGTTCGCCAACAAGGCGTCCGAGGAATTCGAGAAGCTGGATCAGAAGCTCCACGACGAGCTGAAGAAGAACTCCGGCGCCGAAAAGTAGAGTTGGCGGGTTCTCACCGCGTCCGGCGTGGAGGCCACTCCACGCCTGCCCTGTTCAACCGCGCGAGATGGGTGGCTCGCCTGCGGCGGGTGACCGCGAGACCGATGAGATAGAGCGCGAAGAGCGCCAGCCAGGCCCCTCCGGCGACGAGCACACGGTCAACCGTGTAGCCGCGGAAAGCAAGAAAGACAGCTCCCATGATCAGCAGGATCAGGAGATTGCCCAGTACGCGTCGGCTGTAGCGGCTGCAGGCGTCAAAGGTCATCTGCGAGTGCAGCAGGTCGACTTCGGGCTGGACCTCGGGCAACGGCCGCAGCCCGCCGCCCGGCCGCATCCCGGGCAGCGGCCCGCCGTGCAGCATGCCGGGGTGGGCGGCGACGGCTGCCATGGCTCGCTCGCGAGCATCCGGGGTCCGCTGGAAAGAGAAGTACGGATTGTTCGTGGCGCCGGTGCCGGGCGCATGGCCCACATAGCGGTAGCCCAGCTGGTCGGCGACATAGGCGAAGGCCGCGAACGTCTTCGTGCTGATGAAGTGCGGTCGCACCGTGTATTCGCTCTCGCCCTGCGACCCGGCCTGCATCAATCCGTTCATCATGCGCTGCACGTCCACGATGGTGCTGCCTCCTCCGGTGCCGGCGAGAGATGTAGGGCCACGGTGCCATGACGTCACCACTGATACGTTCGTGGCTCAGGATGAGTGCGCGCCAGCAGGGGCAATGCGTGCCGAGAGGCAGCGCTACGGTCAGAGATGTCAGGAGTCAGACCCCAGCCCCGGGACAGCACCCACCAATCCTCCCGCCCGCCACAGCATTCCCACCGGGAAACAGAGAGCATGCTCAGTCCCAGCCCTCGGGCATCATGGAACTGACACAGGCGATCGTTCGCGACCGATTCGCAACAGGTAGCCGAGCAACAGCGCTACTCACGGCGGCCACTCGATACGCTGACAGACGCCGCATCCGCATGAGCAGCACCTAGTCGGCAGGAGCCGCACAGCCCCTGTGAGCGGGGTCCTGGCTGTGGCTGTTCGGCCAGGTGGAAGACCTCTCGGGCCGCCTCACGTCATGCGGTACCAGACCTTCCGGTGCCGCGGTGATCGCCACGTGGGCTTGGGCGCGGCCCCGTCGGTCCAGCAGCCGTCCCATGCGTTTGGCGGTGTGCAGGGTGATGTTGCGGGCGCTCACCCTGACATCCGGATGGCGTTGCAGGATGCGCTCCTCCAGCGCGGCGCAGTCCGAGGGGGAACGCAGCCATACCGACAGCAGGAGGTTGTCCGCCCCGGTGACGGTGGAGCACACCCGTGTCTCGGGCAGTGCCGCCAGCGTGCGAGCCACCGCGTCCGCGCCGGGCCCGGGAGCCGCGATACGGAAGGTGGCGATGACCGGCCAGCCGGCCAGTTGCTGGGTGAGGTCGCAGCGGAAGTAGACCTCACCGTGGCCGGTCATACGCCGCAGTCGGCGGCGTATCGTGGCCTCGCTCAGCCCGCACTCCCGCGCCAGCTCGGTGTGGCCGCGGCGGGCGTCGACGCCGAGGGCCAGCAGCAGCCTGCGGTCGCTCTCGAACGGCCCGGTGCCCGGCCGCGGCCGGGCACGCCGCTCGCCGCGCGTCAGGTCGGAACGCTGCCGGTCGTTGAGTGTGTGCACCAGCCATCCGCTGCCCTCCCCGTGCACCTCGGTGCAGATGCTCAGCCGCACCGAGCGCACCCCGGGCAGGCCGCCGAGCCGCCGGGTGACGAGGTCGTCCAGCGCGGGCAGATCGCGGGCGGCGACCGACAGGAACAACTGGTGGTCCCCCGTGGTCCGTTCGAGGCTGAACACCGGTCCCCAGTGGCGTATGCGCGAGGTCAGGGGTTCCACCGCGTTCGCCTCGCAGGCCACGTCCACGTAGCCGACGACCGTGGCGTGGTGCGTCGGATAGGCCGTCATCCAAGCCGTGCCACTGGCGGTCAGGCGCCGCCAGCGGCGCGCCGCGGTGGTGGCGTCGATGCCGATGACCGTGGCGATCCGCGACCACGGCGCCCGGGGCTGCAACTGCAGCGCCTCGATCAACGCCAGGTCGACTTCCGTGAGTTCGGTGACCGGCCCCTCGACGTCATGCGGTTCTGAGGGCGGGGCGAGACGGTAGCGATGGGCGGCACGCGTCTCATCCTGCCCGTGCCGATCACCCTGTCAATGCCGACGGCGGAACAGAAGCCTCCGCGGAGCACGGCCGTCGACCGCTCCATAGGGCCCCCGGGCCCCCGCGCCCCCGCGCCCCCGCGCCGACGATTTACGGCGACACCGGAGCTCCGGCGACGGATTCCGGCGTTACGGCGGTGCCGATCGGCCCGCGGGGCAAGGTGTCGGCCACGCCTCACCTCGCGGAGCGGGAGGGAACCACCCATGCACAGAACGACCCGGTCCACCGCTGTCCTGCTCTTCGTCGCCTGGGCCGTCGACTACATCGACCGGCAGGTCATCAACCTGGCCCTGCCGTCGATCGGGGAGACCTTCGGCCTGACGCACGGCGAACGCGGCCTGATTCTCTCCGCGTTCTTCGTCACGTACGCGCTGACCCAGATTCCCGCGGGACTGATCGCGGGCCGCTTCGGCGGTGTCCGTGTGATGTGCGTGGCGCTGGTCCTGTGGTCGCTCTTCACCGGCCTCACCGCGGTCGCCTGGTCCTTCGCCGCGCTGCTGGTGTTCCGCTGCCTCTTCGGTGTGGCCCAGGGTCTGTTCCCGGCAGCGGCGATCGACACGCTCAGCCGTCGCAGCCTCCCCGGACAGCGGCTCACCGCCAACGGCTGGATCCAGAGTTCGAACGCGGTCGGCGGCCTGCTGGCCGCCGTGCTGGGCGGGCTGCTGCTCGCGCACTTCGACTGGCGCGTGATGTTCACCGCAGTGTCCGTGCTGGGCCTCGCGGTCGTGATCGCCATTCGCCGCCGCATGCCCGAGCCCCTCCCGGCCGCCCTGACGGGCCCTGCCCTCGAACGGGCCGAAGGTGCCGCGTCCTCCCTCCTGAGATCCCCGGTGATCTGGGGGTTCGCGTTGATGTTCTTCGGCTACGACACCGTGGTCTGGGGGCTCAACAGCTGGAGTGCCTCCTACCTGATGGAGGAGCGCGGTCTGGAGGTGGCCGACGCGGGCCTGGTCTCGCTGGCGCCGACGCTGGTCGCGGCGGTCACCGCTGTCGTCGGCGGGCGCCTGTCCGACCGGTTCGAGGGCCGGCCGGGACGCATCGTCGTACCGGCCATGGCTGCCGCCGCGGTCCTGCTCGTCGTGCTGCCGCTCACCACCTCGTCGGCGGGGTTCGTGGTCGTGGCCACCCTCATCAGCGGGGTGATCGGTCTGTGCTACATGCCCTGTTTCTCCGTGCCCCTGCGCAGTCTGCCGCCGGGTCTGACGGGCGCCGCCTCCGGCATCATCCTTTTCGGCGGGCAGCTCTCCGGGATCGTGGTCCCGGCCCTCTTCGGGCACGTGGTCGACACCTACTCCTACCGACTCGCCTTCTGGTCGCTGGCTCTCGGCCCCGCCCTCGCCGTCGCCGCCGTGCTCAGCGTCCCCCAGACCTCCCCCCAGTTCCTGGCGCGCCTGCGCGCCGTCATCGGCGACACCCGTACGAAGGAGGACGACAGCGATGCGTCCGCAGCCCACCACTCCGCTTGAGAACGCTCCGAGCGCTCGGGGCGCTCGGGGCACCCCGAGCGCCCTGGGCGCCCCGAGCGCCCCGGCCACGCCGGCCACCCCCACCGCCCTCACGGCTGACCTCCCTGCCCACCTCCCGCACTGGGAGGACGTCTACCGAGACCTGCACGCCCACCCCGAACTCGCCTTCGAGGAGCACCGCACCGCGGCCACCGTCGTGTCCGAACTGGGCCGCATCGGAGGCTGGGAGGTCACGCGACAGGTGGGCCGCACCGGGGTGGTGGCCGTCCTGCGCAACGGCGACGGGCCCGTCGTATGGCTGAGGGCGGACATGGACGCGCTGCCCGTGCACGAGGAGACCGGTCTGCCCTACGCCTCCGTCGAGGCGGGCCGCATGCACGCGTGCGGCCATGACGTGCACGTGGCCGCGCTCCTCGGAGCCTGCCGGCAGCTCGCCGCGTATCCCGAAGCGTGGCAGGGGACGGTGGTGGCCGTCTTCCAGCCCGCCGAGGAGGTGGGCCGCGGTGCGCAGGCCATGCTGGACGCCGGCGTCCTCGACCGCTTTCCCCGCCCGACTGTGGTGCTCGGCCAGCATGTGGGGCCCCTGCCCGCCGGTCTGGTGGTCACCAGGCCGGGCATCGTCATGGCCGCGGCGGACAGCATCCGCGTCACCCTGTACGGGTCGGGCGCGCACGCCTCCGCACCGCACCTCGCCGTCGATCCGATCGTCATGGCGGCGGCCGTGGTGATGCGGCTGCAGACGCTGTCTGCCCGGCTCGCGCCCCTGTCGCCCTCGCCTCTCCTCACGGTCGGCGCACTGCACTCCGGAACCGTCGCCAACGTCATCCCCGAGACGGCCCAACTCCTGTGCAGCCTGCGGACCTTCGACGAACGAACCCGCGAGTCCGTACTGACCGACCTGCGCCGCATCGTCCGCGCGGAAGCGGAGGCCCAGGGCGCCGGCCGGGAGCCGGACATCAGTACCTACGACTCCTTCCGCACGACGGTCAACGACGCGGACGCCACCGAACGCGTCCTGAGAGCCCTTGACGCCGACGGGACGATGAGCCACGTACTGCGCGATCCGCTGTCGGCCAGCGAGGACTTCGGCCGGTTCGCGGCGGCCGCCGACTGCCCGTCGGTCATGTTCCACTTCGGCGGCGCCGACCCGGCCGACTTCGACGCCGAGGCCGTCGCCGCCCTGGAACGCGGCGCGCTCCCGCCGGGCACCGTCATGAACCACTCCCCGCGCTACGCGCCTTCCGACCGCCACGCCGTCGCCGCCGGGGTGCGCCATCTGCTCACGGCCGCGGGCGCCTGGCTGAACGGTGCCGCGACCGCATGACAGCCGACGGTTCACCCCCTGCCGGAAAGGACACCCGCATGAGGTCCTGGAAGCCCCTACTGCTCGCCGCCGTTCTCGCCCTGACGACGGGCGCGCCCGCGAGCGCCGCGCGAGCCGACCCTTCGGTGCCCACCACGCCCGACTGCGCCTGGCATCCGCTCGGCTACCGGACATCCAACGTCGCCTACCCCGACACCAACTCCCAGTACTGGCTGCTCCACCACACCGTGCAGGACGGCCTCACCATCACCCTCGACGGGCGCTACCCGGACGCTCGCTACATGTCGTTCGCCTCCTACGACGCGGCCCGCGACAGCTTCACCGGCCCCGATGCAGAGCCCTCCGTCCTGGGCGACCACCAGATCGCGCCCGACCGGGGCAGTCACAACCCCTACCGTGAACACAGCCGCGCAGGCGGCAAGTTCTCCGTCACCGTCACGGACCGGGCCGACGCCGGGCACAACACGCTGCCGCTCTCGCCCGCGGGAACACCCGACGGCGCCGAAGGGACCGTCATCTTCCGGGTGTACCTGCCCGACGGGAAGATCCGGCTGCCGAAGGTCACCTTCCACCGCAACGGCCACCGCGTCCACGTCGCCACCTGCGCCGACGCCCTGACCTCCGCCCCTACGGCCCCTACGGCCCCTACCGCCACCGCGGACACCGCGAAGACCCCGGACGCCCCGCGAGTCTCCGCTCCCGACCTCTCCGGCACCCCGGCCCGCCCGGCCTTCGCCCGCCAGGGCGGGTCGGGGCTGTACCCCAACCCCGACAACGCCTACGTCTCCGCCGGCTTCGACGCCCCGCCCGCAGGGCAGGTGCTCATCGTCCGCGGCAAGGCCCCCGCCTCGACCACCGGTGACCGCGCGCGGCCATGGCCCGACCCCAAAGCCCAGGTGCGGTACTGGTCGATGTGCAACAACCTGTGGTGGGGGCCCGGTGAGGTGGTCGCCAACCCCCTCCCCGACGGCACAGTGGATCCCGGCTGCCGCACGGACACCGACACCCGTCTCTCAGCGGACGGGACGTACACGTACGTCGTCGGCACGGAGGCGCAGCGCGCGACCATCGATGCCGTCCCGGGCGTCACCTTCGTCCCCCTGTCCGCGGCGACACCGACAGCGAAGCACGTGCTGATCCTGCGCAACATGCTCGCCGCCACCGGTTTCGCCGAAGCGATTCAACAGGTGCCCACGGGCAGCGACTCCGGTCGCACAGCCCAGGTGATGGGCGATTACTACCCCAGGACGGGCTACTGCGTCCTCGCCACGCTCTCCGCATCGGGCCCGGACGCCTGTCCGGTGTCCTGAGCGCCGTAGGAGGTCCCGAAGTAGGAGGTCCCGAAGTACGAGGTCCCGCCAACTGGGGGACCAACGTCCCGCGTGAACGCGTCACTACCGGGGACCCTGGGGTGGGCGAAGGACGCCGAGCAGAAGGGTGGCGGGCATGACTTGGGTGAAAGCAGTGATCAAACAGATCGCCGGGCGCAAGAAGGAGGTGGACGGCATCGTGTTGCGCAACGAGACGCTGCGCGCCGAGGGAAGGCGCGAAAAGCAGCATGGCCGCGCCGCACTGCACGCCCGGCACAGCGCGAAAGACCAGCCGGTCGCCTACGCGAGCGGCCCCTTCACGACACGCTCTTAGGAACAGGCACCACGTTAGGAACAGGCACCCCGTACGTTGGGAACAGGCACCCCGTCAGGGCTTGAGCAGCGTCTTGATCATGCCGTCTTCCTTGTCCTGGAACATCTGGTACGCCTTGGGGCCGTCTTCCAGGGACATGTGATGGGTGGCGAAGTCGTCGACTCCCAGGGGGTCCTCGTCGGTGAGGAGCGGGAGGATGTCGTCCACCCAGTGCTTGACGTTGGCCTGTCCCATGCGGAGCTGAATCTGCTTGTCGAACATGGTCAGGAGCGGCATCGGGTCGACCGCGCCGCCGTACACACCGACCACCGAGACGGTGCCTCCGCGGCGGACGATGTCGATCGCCGCGTAGAGGGCGCTGAGCCGGTCGATGCCGGCGCGGTCCATGAGCTTCTCGGCCACGGCGTTCGGGAGCAGGCCCACGCCCCAGTGGGCCGCCTTGGCCAGGGGCGCGCCGTGTGCCTCCATCCCGACGGCGTCGATGACGGCGTCCGTGCCCCGCCCCTCCGTCAGGTCCCGGATCTTGTCGCCGAGGTCCTTGCCATAGCGACGCAGGTCCAGGGCCTTGACGCCGTCGCCGTGAGCGCGGCTCAGGCGCTCGGGCACCAGGTCCACGCCCACGACGAGGCTCGCGCCCCGGTGCAGCGCGATACGCGCCGCCATGGCGCCGATCGGCCCAAGGCCCAGGACGGTCACCGTGCCGCCGGGCGGGATGTCGGCGTACTCCACCGCCTGCCAGGCGGTGGGCAGCACATCGGACAGGAACACGAACCGGTCATCCGCGGGACCCTCCGGCACCTTGATCGGCAAGGTGTTGCCGAACGGCACCCGCAGCAGTTCCGCCTGCCCGCCAGGCACCTGCCCGTAAAGCTTGCTGAACCCGAAAAGCGAGGCACCCGTGCCGCGCTCCTTGACCTGGGTGGTCTCGCACTGCGATTGCAGGCCTCGGTCACACATGAAGCAGTGCCCGCAGGAGATGTTGAACGGCACCACCACCCGGTCACCGGCCGACAGTTCGGTGACTCCGGCGCCGACCTCCTCGACGATCCCCATCGGTTCGTGCCCCAGGATGTCGCCGGGGTCGAGATAGGGCCCAAGGACCTCGTACAGATGCAGGTCCGAACCACAGACACCGGTGGAAGTCACCCGCACGATGACGTCGGTCGGGTCCCGCAGCACGGGATCGGGGACGGTCTCCACCCGGACGTCGCGCTTGCCGTGCCAGGTGAGTGCTCGCATCAGGATCTACCTCCGGTCAGTGTGCCGCTCGGCCTCGTGCGGGTCACCCGCCCGAGCCGGCCACATCACCACCGTAGGCAGGACATGGCGGAAGCGCATACGCACGGCCACCGCCCGGCGCCTCCCCCACAGGCAGGGTCGGAAGGAGGAAGCGGCGGGGGCGGCCCGACACTCCCCAGTGACTTCTGCCGCCCCCGCAACACATCCCTCTGTGCCCCGGGATCCGGCGTCTACACGGAGCCCACCGGTCAGCGGTGAGGGTTCCCCTGGTCGGGGTCGTCATCGGGGGTCTGCCAGGCGGAGCCGCGCTGGGCCTCGCCGCCGGTGGGGTTGGCTCCGTGCGCGGGCGGGCCGCTTCGGCTGCGCCGGGCGGCGCGGCGTTTTCCGGCGATGAACATGGCGAGGAGGCCGACGACCACAACCACGCCGACGAGGATGAGGAGCAGCGAAGCGCCACCGGAGGCGGCCAGGACTGTATGGCTGTGAGTGTGCATTTCCCACGTGTACCCGATCGGCGACGCGAACTGCAGGAACTCGGCGACCAGCCGCGACCGACCCGGTGACCGCGCCAGACCGCCCTGTCCATTCCGGCGTTCCCGGGGCCAGGCGCGCCCGGCGCACCGGCAGTTGATCCTCGCCGTGACCGAGCGATTCGTCCATCAGGAACGTGCGCTACCGCACGGTGGCGCGAGCAGGCCGCCCAGACCGACGACCTGATCACTCAGGCCAGGGCGGGCGTCGCCACCGCGAAGGAGAGCGTTCAGTACAACCCCCGACGGCTGCTGCGCCGCCATCGGAGGCACCTCACCTTCCAGGGGTACGACACGGTCCTGAACGCTCTGGAGCGGACCCTGCACCAACTGGCGTCGTTGACGCGGAGTCTCGACCAGCGGCAGGAGGCGGAGAACGACTACCAGTACCGCATTTCCTCGACCGGTACGCGGCCTTCCTGGAAGCGGTCTCGGAGTTCGCCCTGGCGTTGAGCACCCTGGACGAGACGACCCTGGCCCAGCAGTCACGACGTCTGGCCGGGCTGGCCCGCGACGCTCAGGCACGGCGCCGCGAGGTCGCCGAGGAGGCCGAGGCCCAGGGGCTGCCGCTGGCCGACGCCACCCGTCCCTACGGCGTCCTGGTCATCGAGGCCACCCGCCTGATGGAAGAAGTCCAGTACACCAGCGACACGCTCCGCACCTGGGTCGAGGCGTAGACCCCCTACTCCTCGACTTTCTGCTGCCAACCGTCGTAGCCCAACTGCAGGGTGTCGGCGAGCGCCAGAGAGGTCAGGGCCCCCGTCACGGTGCGCGTGGCATGCGGCCACACCAGGCGAGCGCCGGTGAACGTGGTCGTCAGCCAGACGCTCAGGCAGAACGGACAGGTGACCAGCTCTCCCACGGCCGACGTGACGGCCCCGCCCCGCGGGCTCTCGCTGACTTCGGCGGGGCCCGTGGCGGACTCGTAACGGGTGAAGGGAGCCCGGAGCGGGCTCGTGACGGACCCCTTGCTGAGCAGCCGGCTCAGCCGGAACACGGCCGCTCCCGTCAGCAGGACATCCCAAGGCGCGAAGCTGTCCGGGGCCTTGCTCCTTCGCCGAGTGGCCACGGTTCCCCAAGCGGCGGTGTACGCGCCGAACGCGACGACGGCCGCGAGATGCCCTTTGAGCCGGTCCCGGTGCTGGTGCTGGTGCTGGTGCTGGTCATCCGGGGCATAGGCTTCACCGACTCGTCGCATGGCCCCCCTGATCCGGCCTGTACGGCGCTCCTCATCGGGTTCCTCTTGGTGCACTACAGCCTCCGCCGGATCTTCCTGAGTGGACGAGGTGGAAATCGTGCGCCGCCGGAGTACCCCGTTTCGGGCGAGCTGCAAACAAGTGACTACTCGTATGGGCGAGCGTGCCGTAGCCGTTGTCGGGCAGGCGAGTTCGATGGGACTCCTCAACACCGTCGAACAGACCATGGAACGATGGACCTCCCCTCTGTGGGCCCTCGTGATTCCGTCGCCGCGTCGGCCCGCGGAGGTGGTGGCCATACTCCAACGGGAGTGCGACGACAACGCCTTGATCCTCGACCGGCAGCGCGTCCTGGTGCCCAATGCGTTCGTCGTCGAGTTGCCGTCCGAGAGTCACCGCCGGCTCACCGAGCACACCGACGAGGTGTCGCGGCAGCTGGTGGGGCACGTGTGTCGTCACGCGGCCGAACACGGATATACCTTCGCGGGGCCCGTCGCCGTCGCCCTGCACCCGTCCGGCGACGAGTCGGTGGGCCGCTTCCTGGTCCGCAGCCGGATCGCCCCCCGCTGACCAACCCGCGGTCAGAGCCCCGAAAGGACCCGACATGAGCGAGGCCCCGCCCTACATCGATGCCGACGCGATCGCCCGGCTCGTCCCGATGTCAACGGCCGTCGACGCGGTGGAAGCCGTACTCAGGACGGGCCTTGACCCGGAGACGGAGCCGCCGCGAGGCATGGTGGGCGTACCCGGCGGCCAGCTCCTCCTGATGCCGTCCTCCACGACGTCGTACACGGGAGTGAAGGTCGCCACGGTCACGCCGGGGAACGCGGCCCGCGACCTCCCCCGCGTCCAGGGCGTGTACCTCCTCCTGGACGGAAAGACCCACACGCCGCTGGCCCTGCTGGACGGCATCGCGCTGACGTCCCTGCGGACCCCCGCGGTGTCGGGCGCCGCGATCAGGCATCTGGCGGTCCCGGGCGCCCGTCGCCTGCTGGTCTTCGGGACCGGCCCCCAGGCCTGGGGGCACGTGGAAGCGGTCCGCGCGGTACGCCCGACGCTCGCCCACGTGGACGTGGTGGCGCGCAATCCCGAGCGGGTGGCGGCCTTCGTCGACCGCTGCCGCGATGCGGGCCTGTCCGCGGCGCCCGCGACCCCGGCGGACGTCGCGAGAGCCGACGTCGTCTGCTGCTGCACGACGGCCCGCGAGCCGCTGTTCGACAGCGCACTGCTCCCGGCCCACGCGACGGTCGCGGCGGTCGGCTCACACGAACCGGACGCGCGCGAGGTGGACGAGGAGCTCCTGCGCCGCGGCCTGGTGGTGGCCGAGTCGCATGAGGTGGCACTGCGCGAGTGCGGTGACATCGCACTCGCGGTGTCCGCGGGCGCCTTCGACACGGAACGGCTGCGGACTCTGGCCGAGTTGGTACGGGGCGAGGTAAAGGTCACGGAGGGCCGCCCCCGCCTGTTCAAGTCCGCGGGGATGGCCTGGGAGGACCTGGGGGTGGGGGCGGCGGCGTATGAGCGGTGGTCGAGCCTCGGCTGATCGCGGAACTCCCTGGCCGTCCGGGGCGCGACGGCCTCACACCACCCTCACCGCATGCCGCACCACCGCGTCGAACAGATACCCCTGCGTGTTGTACGCCGTCGTCTCCGGCTGGGTGTGGCCCGTCGTGTCCGTGGCGCGGGCCAGGAGTGTTGTCGGGCCCGGGGTTTCGGGGCGCCAAGGGGTGGTCCAGCGGGTCCACGTGGCGCGGTGGGGCGTGTCCTTGAGGTGGGCCCTGTGCCAGGTTCTGCCCTCGTCCGTGCTGATGTCCACGCGGGTGATCGCGCCCGCCGCCGACCATGAGCGGCCGGTGAGGTGGTGGGTCGTGGCCGCCGGGAGGTTTGCGTTCCAGGGGAGTTCGAAGGCGGACTTCAGGGTCTGGCGGGTCAGCGGGGCGCTGCCCTCCGGGGGGTACTGGTCGCCGAAGAGGCGGTAGAACCGCGTGTTCCAGGGCGAGTAGAGAGGCGTCGACGAGACCTCGATGTCGCCCACCCATTTGATCGACGCTATGCCCACCCACGCCGGGACCAGGACCCGCACCGGGTAACCGTGGTCCGCGGGGAGCGGTGCGCCGTTCATCTCGTACGCCAGGAGCACGTCGTCCATCGCCTTGGAGAGCGGCAACGGGCGGCGGACCCTGCCCAGGTTCGTGCCGTCGTCCGTGACGTACTCCGCGTCGAGGCCGCTGGGCAGCACGTCCACCGCGTCGCGCGATACGCCTGCCCTGCGCAGGACTTCGGACAGGCGTACGCCGCGCCAGCGTGCGTTGCCGATCGCCCCCAGGGTCCAGGCCGTGCCGGAGACCTCGCCGCCCTGCTGGGTCGTGAAGAAGCTTCTGCCGTTGCCCGCGCATTCGACGAAGGCGGTGCGGGTCGTCGACGGGAGGCGTTTGAGGTCCGCAAGCGTGAACTCCGTGGTTCCGGCGCCCCGTAGGCCGTCGCCCCAGATCTTCAGGCTCCACGTCTTCGCGTCCAGGCGTGGCGTCGCCGTGTGGTTGCGTACGAAGAAGTGCGATGCGGGGGTGTGGAAGCCCGTCTGCGCCAGCGCCTCGAACCTCGTCTCCGCGTTCGTGCCGCGGATCGTGAAGCGGTCGGCGGGGAGCGGTTTCACGATCCCGGCTGCGACCGCGCCACCTGCCGCCCGTGCCCGGGGCGCACCCAGCGCCACGGGCAGCGTCGCCGCGGCCCCCGCCGCCGCGAGCAGCCGCAGCATGTCCCTGCGTGCCACCCCGTCCGCCCGCGCCTCCCCCGCACACCACTGCGCGTGCCGGCGTCTGTCGTACTCCTCTTCGGATGCCTCTTCAGATGCCTCTTCGGACGTCTCTCTGGAGATCATGGGCGTCATCGTACGAGCCGCCCATCGGGCAACTCACCGATGAAACACGCCAGTTACGGGGTTGTCGTAGACACTACATAGACCATCGGGTGCTCCGAGTTGGCGCGGTTCACCACCACGTCGAGGGTCGGTGCCGGGTCCTTCTTCACATGGGTGAGGCCCAGCCAGGGGCCCGGGTCGGTGAACTCCCAGCCGACCACCTTGCGGTCGCGCTTGCTGATCGTGATGTCGTTCTTCTTCAGCTCACCGGTGCTCGTGCCGATCCGCTTGAGGAACTTGTCCAGGCCCTTGTTGCTCGTCAGGAACTGGGCGTACAGGCGGCTGGTGCGCCAGTTGTTCGTCTCGTAGTAGGCGACCTCCCGGGAGTACGGGGGGATCGGTACGTCGTAGAGGCGGCGCTGCACCCTGGACGGCCAGCCCGCGGTGAGGCCGGTCGCGGAGTACTTGGCCTCCTTGTCGCGGCCGCTGTTGCGGCTCTGGTTCGCGGAGATCACCAGATAGCCGGCCGGTACGCCGATCAGGAGCACGATGATCGTGGCCGTCAGCCAGCGGCGGCGGATCATGTGGCGGCGGTCCTCGCGGGGACCGCCGCCTCCGTCGGCGGATTCCGGGGAACCCGAGGGGTCCGGGGAATCCGGGGACGAAGGCTGGCGGGGGACGGTCATCTGCTTACTGAGTTCCCTGAGAAGTACGGTCGTTGGTACGGCGCGCCTCCGCGAACCGCTCGTAGCGTTCGTGGCGCTCCACGCGGCGGCGGTTCGCCCTCCGGAAGCGCCGGGCCACCAGGCGTGCCAGGTCCGCGGCGCCCACCATGCCCGCCTCGGGGCCCAGCTGGGCGCGGGCGATACGGGCCTCCGGGCGGTAACCGCGCCCCGTCAGCTGGCGGCGGAACGCGTCGCGGGCCGGGCCGATCAGGAGGTCGTCGGCGGCCGACACACCGCCGCCGATCACGAAGCAGGACGGGTCGAGGGCGGCCGCGAGGTTCGCGATGCCGACGCCCAGCCACTGGCCGATGTCCTGGAGCAGCTCCACGCACATCGCGTCACCATCGCGGGCCAGCTCGGTGATCAGAGGGCCCGTGATGTCGGGGATGTTGCCCTTGACCCGCTCGATGATCCCGTACGCGACCGGGGAGTCGGCCGCGGCGAGCTCGCGGGCCTCCCTGACCAGCGCGTTGCCGGAGCTGTACTGCTCCCAGCAGCCGCGGTTGCCGCAGGGGCAGCGATGGCCGCCGGGGACGACCTGCATGTGCCCGAATTCGCCGGCGACCCCGAACTTGCCGCGCTTTACCTGGCCGTCCTCCAGGATCGCGCCGCCGATGCCGGTACCGAGCGTGATCATGACCAGGTGGTCCTCGCCGCGGGCCGCGCCGAAGCGCCACTCCGCCCACGCGGCCGTGTTCGCGTCGTTGTCGACGAGCACAGGGACCGCGAGGCGGCCCGAGAGACGGTCGCGCAGGGGTTCGTTGCGCCAGGAAAGGTGCGGGGCGAACAGGACGCGGTTGCGGTCGGCGTCGACCCAGCCCGCCGCGCCGATGCCCACCGCGTGCACGTCGTGCCGGTCGGAGAGGTCGAGGACCAGCTCGATGATGGTGTCCTCGACGACCCGGGGGCTCTTGGACTTGTCCGGGGTCTCCGTGCGGAGGGTCTCCAGGATGTTGCCGTCGGCGTCGACGACGCCCGCCATCACCTTCGTGCCGCCGATGTCGATGCCGACGGTGGGCACGCGGGGCGCCGTCAGATGTGATCGGCGCTCACGCGTGCCCACGGTCCGCAGGACGGTGGCTCGGGCGGAGCCGCGGTGCGCGAGGTCGCGGTAGGTGCTCATTGCGGCGATTCTGCCTCACTCTCGCGGGGGCGCGCACGACGGGCCCCCGGGGTGCGCGGCACCCCGGGGTGCCCCGTCAGGGGCGCGGGGAACTGCGCGAGCGACCACAGAGAAGCCGCAGCCGCGTCTGCTGCGTGACCGAGCAGACGCGACTGCGGCATTTCGAGGGCTGAGCGCGCAGTTCCCCGCGCCCCTTACGGGGCTCCCCCGACCTCCAGTTCGTGACGCAAGTCGTCCAGTTCGGAGCCGCCCGCCATCTGGCGGGTCAGCTCGTCCAGGGTGACCTCGTCACGCCCGTAGCTGCCGAACATCGTGCCGCGCTTCAGGAGGATGAAGCGGTTGCCGACCAGGTACGCGTGGTGCGGGTTGTGGGTGATCAGGACCACTCCGAGGCCCGCGTCCCGCGCCGCGGCGACGTACTTCAGGACGACGCCCGACTGCTTGACGCCGAGCGCGGCGGTGGGCTCGTCCAGGACGAGGACCTTCGCGCCGAAGTACACCGCGCGCGCGATCGCCACGCACTGGCGCTCGCCGCCCGACAGGGTGCCGATGGGCTGGTCGACGTCGCGCAGGTCGATGCCCATGCGCAGCAGCTCCGCGCGGGTCGTCTCGCGCATGAGGTCGACGTCGAGGCGCTTGAAGGGGCCCACGCCCTTCGTCGGCTCGGAGCCTAGGAAGAAGTTGCGCCAGACCGGCATCAGGGGGACCACGGCGAGGTCCTGGTAGACCGTGGCGATGCCGTGGTTCAGGGCGTCGCGCGGCGTGCTGAGCTTCGCGTCCTCGCCCTCGATCCGGAAGGTTCCGGCGTCGTGCTGGTGCAGACCCGCGATGATCTTGATGAGGGTCGACTTGCCCGCGCCGTTGTCGCCGAGGACACAGGAGATCTCGCCCGCGTGGACCTCCAGGGATACGCCTTCGAGAGCGCGGATGTTGCCGTAGTACTTACTGACGTCGTCGAGCTCGACGAGCGGGGTGCGGTCCGGCCCCGACACGACGTCGGTGACTGCGGTCGATTCGGTGCTCACTTCGTCGCCTCCGCGCGCTTGCGGACCCAGTGGTTGAGCAGGGTCGCCAGGAGCAGCATCACTCCGAGGAAGAACTTGAACCAGTCCGGGTTCCACTCGGCGAACACGATGCCCTTGCTGACCATGCCGAAGATGAGGGCGCCCACGGCCGCGCCGACCGCCGAACCGTAGCCGCCGGTGATCAGACAGCCGCCGATGACGGCCGCGATGATGTAGATCAGTTCGTTGCCGACGCCCTCGCCGGACTGGACGACGTCGTACGAGAACAGCAGGTGCTGGCCCGAGATCCAGGCGCCGAAGGCGACGCCCATGTAGAGGCCGATCTTGGTCGCCGCGACCGGGACGCCGACCGCGCGGGCCGCGTCCTCGCCGCCGCCGACCGCGAAGATCCAGTTGCCGACGCGGGTGCGGAGCAGGACCCAGGTGGCGACCGCGATCAGGCCGAGCCACCAGAGAATCGTGATCTTGAAGTCGACGCCGCCGATGGTGAGCGTCGACGCGAAGACGTCCTTGGCGGAGGCGAAGCCCTCCATGTCGGCGATCGACTTCGTGGACACCGTGCCGCTGATCAGCTTCGTGAAGCCGAGGTTCATGCCGGTCAACATCAGGAACGTACCGAGCGTGATGATGAAGCTCGGCGGGTCGGTGCGCGTCAGCATCACGCCGTTGAAGACACCGATCGCGAGCGTCACAAGGAGCGAGACGAGCACGCCGACCCAGACGTTCGCCGTCATCTGATAGCTGAACATCGAGGAGATCAGCGCGGAGGACGTCACCATGACGCCCGCCGACAGGTCGAACTCGCCGCCGATCATCAGGAGCGCCACCGGCACCGCCATGATGCCGAGGGTCGACGCCGCGTAGAGCACCGTGGCGAGGCTGGTGGCCTGCAGGAAGCTGTCCGCGGCGACCGCGAAGAAGATGAAGACGGCGATGGCGCCGACGACGGAGCCGAGCTCGGGCCTGCCCATCAGCTTCTTCAGCGGCGATGCCTTCAGGAGGCGCTCGTCCGTCTTGGTGTCCGGCGACGGCGCCGGTGCGGGTGCGGTCGCTGTCATCGCGTTCCTCGCTTCGCGTATTCCTCCAGCTCGGCGGCCTGGTCCTTGGTGACGATCTCGGGACCGGTCAGGACCGGCCTGCCGCCGCCGAGCACATCGGCGTTGTACTTGTAGAGCCAGAGCAGGTCCACGGCCTCGTAGCCCTGGAGGTAGGGCTGCTGGTCGACGGCGAAGCCGAGCGTGCCGTCCTTCAGGCCGGCCGCGACCTTCTCGTTCAGGTCGAAGGTGTCGACCTCGGCCTTGCTGCCCGCGCTGTCGGCGGCCTTCACCGCGGTGTCCGCGAAGGGCGCGCCGAGCGTGACGACCGAGTCGACGGACTTGTCGGACTGAAGCCTGGCCTCGATGGAGGACTGCACGTCGGGCATGTTCGTGCCGGTCACGTACAGGTTCTGCATCTTGCCGTCGAAGGTCTTCTTGGCGCCCTCGCAGCGCTGCTCGTGGCCGACGTTGCCCTGCTCGTGCAGGATGCAGAGCGCCTTCTTCTTGCCGCGCTTGTTGAGCTCCTCGCCGACCGCCTCGCCCGCGATCGTCTCGTCCTGGCCGATGTGGGTGAGCGCGCCGAACTCCTTGGACTCCGCGGAGCCCGAGTTCACGGTGACCACCGGGATACCGGCCTTCTTGGCGCGGGCCAGGGCGCCCTTCATCGCGGCCGGCTTGGCGAGACTGACGATGATGCCGTCGACGTCCTTGTCGATGTACGAGTCCACGAGCTGGGCCTGCTGCTGGGCCTCGGCGTTGTGGGAGTACAGGAACTTGATGTTGTCCTTGCGGGCCGCCTCTTCGGCGCCCTCCTGGACGATGTCCCAGAACGTGTCACCGTCACCCGAGTGGGTCACCATGCCGAACGTCCACCTCGGCGTGCTCACCGCGGCCTTGCCGTGTGCCGTCGCCGCCTTGCGTGCGTCCTCGGCGCGCTTGCCGCCGGTGCTGCTGCACCCCGCGAGGGACACCCCGAGCGCCGCGACCAGCACGGCGCCCACCGCACGTACCCCTGTCTTAACCCTTGCCACGACGCCGTGCCCTTCTAGCTCTGCTCCTCGGTGCGGCCGGTCCGGATCCCCGGCCCCAGCCGCCCAAGTATCGACCACGCGGATCTCGCATGCGTTCATCGGGTACCGCGGGCGGTGTACTTCTCCAGCTTCGGGACGTCCTTCTCGGTCACGACGGCGGGTCCGGTGAGGACGGGCTTGCCGCCGCCGAGGACGTTCGCGTTGGTCTTGTAGAGCCACAGCTCGTCGATGGCGAGATAGCCCTGGAGGTAGGGCTGCTGGTCGACGGCGAAGCCGACCTCCTTGGCCTTGAGGCGCTTGACCACCTCGGCGTTCAGGTCGAAGGTCGCGACCTCGGCCTTGCCGGCCGCGCCTCCGGCGTCCTCCTTGGCCTTCACCGAGAGGGCGGCGATGGGCGCGCCGAGCGTGACCACCGCGTCGATGTCCTTGGTGGCCTGGAGTTTCGCGCTGATGGACGACTGGGCGTTCGGCGCGTTGGTGCCCTCGACGTTGAGGTTCTCGACCGAGCCCTTGAAGGTCTTCTTGACGCCCGCGCAGCGCTGCTCCAGGGAGACGTTGCCCTGTTCGTGGATGACGCAGAGCGCCTTCTTCTTGCCCCGCTTGTCGAGCTCGTCGCCGACGGCCTCGCCCGCCACGGACTCGTCCTGGCCGATGTGGCTCAGCGCGCCGAACTCGGCGGAGAACTCGCCGCCGGAGTTGATCGTGACGACCGGTATCCCGGCGGCTTCCGCCTTGCCGAGGACCGCCTTCATCGCCTCGGGCTTGGCCAGGGTCACGACGATGCCGTCGACCTTCTTGTCGATCGCCGACTGGACGAGCTCGGCCTGGCCCTTGGCCTCTTTGTCGTTGGAGTAGAGGAACTCGACGTTGTCCTTGCGGGCCGCCTGCTTGGCGCCGCTCTGGACGATGTCCCAGAAGGTGTCGCCCTCGCCGGAGTGCGTGACCATCGCGATCTTGAGGCGCGGCGTGCTGACGCCCTTGCCGCCTCCCCCGCCTCCCCCGCCGTCACCCGACTTGTCCTCGTCGTCCTTGCCGCCGGAGCTGCTGCAGCCGGCCGCGAGCGCGATCACCGCTACGAGAGCTGCTGCCGTGCGCGCTGTGCGCCTGGTGGGACTGCGCATGGTGGGACCACCTCTTCTCCCGGCCGCCCGAATGCGGCTGGGGGAGTTCTAGCGGCGGGTGCGCGGCAGCGTCAATGGCTTTGTCAGAACATTCTGACGACTGTGAGCGACTTGGGACTCGGGACGCGGGAGTCGGGACGCGGAAGTCGGGACGCGGGACCTAAAAGGCACTGGGACTTAGGACGTCGAGACCTACGGCCGTACGAGGAGCTGGAACTCGAAGGAGTAGCGCGAGGCCCGGTAGATGTGCGAACCGAACTCGACCGCGCGGCCCGTGTCGTCGAAGGTCGTGCGCTGCATCGTGAGCAGCGGGGCCCCGGCCGGTTCGCCGAGCCGCTCGCCCTCATCGGCGGTGGCGGCGCGGGCGCCCACGGACTGGCGCGCGCTGTGCAGGGTGATGCTCGCGCCGCGCATCAGGCGGTAGAGGCCGGTGGCCTCCAGGCGTGCGGTGTCGAGGGCGAGCAGCCCGGACGGGATGTGGTTGCGGAGGTAGGCCATGGGCTCGCCGTGCGCCAGGCGGAGCCGCTCCACCAGGTGGACCTCCTCGCCCTCCGCGATGCCGAGCGCGGCCGCGGTCTCGGCGGAGGCCGGTTCGACGGTGTTGCGCAGGACACGGGTCTCGGGGCGCTGGCCCGCGGCCTCCAGGTCGTCGTAGAGGCTGCTGAGTTCGAGGGGGCGCTTGACCTGGCTGTGCACGACCTGGGTGCCGATGCCCCTGCGGCGGACTAGCAGCCCCTTCTCGACGAGCGACTGGATGGCCTGGCGGACGGTCGGCCGGGACAGACCGAGTCGCCCCGCGAGCTCGATCTCGTTGCCGAGCAGGGTGCCCGGCGTCAGGGCACCGCGCTCGATCGCCGCCTCCAGCTGCTGGGACAGCTGGAAGTACAGCGGGACCGGGCTGCTGCGGTCGACGCCGAGCTGGAGCGAGACGGTCGGGTCCACGGCTGGTTTGGCGGCTGATCTGGCGGCTGATTTGGGCACGTGGCGAGCGTAGTCGCAGGGAATGATGACGGGAAGTTCTGAAGTTCTGTTGTCCGGACAAATTCCAAGCGGTTCGTGGATCGCTCTCGCGCCTCTGACCTGCAATGGAACAGCGAGAAGCCCCCCTCAGAGTGATCTCCGAGGGGGGTGATTCGTAGTGCGGGGGACAAACGGGGGACAGCGCGTCAGGCTGCACCCGGAGCCTCAACCGCGGGAACAGAAGGCAAGACAAGGCGAAGGCGGGAGCTGTCTTCGCCGCTCTGATCAGGCTCGTTGGCGGCGGGCTTCGTCTCATCTGCTTCTGCTCTGCTTCTGCCCTGCTTCTGCGGTAGCAGGTTCCTCGGCCGCCGGGAGGATGCGACCGGCACGGCATCAGGGCCCCGGGCGGCTGGCGATGGTGGAGCGTCTGGTGCCGGACAGAATGTGGGAGTTGTTCCAGCGGGTGGTACCGGCCGCTCCCGTACGGCCTCAGGGTGGGGGCCGCCGCAGGTATGGAGACCGACAGGTGCTGGCGGCGATCGTGTTCGTGGCCACGACCGGCTGCACGTGGAGACAGCTGCCACCGGGCTTTGGCCCGTCCGGGCCGACCGCACACCGGCGGTTCACTGAGTGGAGCCGGGCTCGAGTGTGGGGCAAGCTCCACCGCCTGGTGCTGGACGAACTCGGCGTCCGAGGAGAGTTGGACTGGTCGCGATGCGCGATCGACTCGGCGAACATGCGGGCGATGAAAGGGGGGACCTGGCGGGTCCGAACCCCGTAGATCGCGGCAAGAAGGGCTCAAAGATCCACTTGATCACTGAGCGGACTGGTCTGCCTCTCTCCATCGGCATCTCCGCTGCGAACACCCATGACAGCCAGGGGCTGGAACCACTGGTACGGGGTATCCCGCCGATCCGCTCCCGACGCGGACCGCGTCGGCGACGGCCCGACAAGCTTCACGCCGACAAGGGCTATGACTACGACCACCTGCTCCGATGGCTTCGCGCCCGGAGCATCGTCCCGCGCATTGCCCGCAGGGGCACGGAGTCCTCACAACGGCTGGGCCGCCACCGTTGGACCGTGGAGCGCACGGTCGCGTGGCTCGCTGGGTGCCGCCGCTTGCACCGTCGCTATGAACGCAAGGCAGAACACTTCCTCGCCTTCGCCGCAATCGCCGCCGCCCTGATCTGCTACCGCAGACTGGCGAAGGGCATCACTGCGACGTGATCCGTAGAGTACGGCCCCATACGACGCCGGCCTGCCGTGGAGGACCGAGCCGGGCACACACCATCGAGGACTGCATGACCGACTACTTGCCCGCCGTTTTGGCGATGCTCGGCCCGGCCCAGAACCGCTTTGCGGACCCTGCTGCTTGGGACCGTCTCCACGCGGATCTCGGTATACAACTGCCGCCCGACTACCGGGTCCTGGTTGACGCCTACGCCCCGATCCAGCTCAATGGCCACCTGTACCTCCATCATCCGGCGACCGAGCGATGGAACCTGGGGCAGGAGATCCAAAGAAGCATCCAAGCATGGTCCGAGGTGCCGTGGGACGAGCTCGATCTCGACGCGGACGAGGACCCGCGCCAGCTCTTCGGACTCGACGAGTTGAGCTTCGGCACCCGCAACGGGCTGTGGCCGATCGCGAGCACCGACCGAGGAGAGGCAATCTTTCTCATCGCTGCCACCAGTGTCCCCCGGCTCCTGGTGAGTTACGACGAAACCTGGGCGGAGCACCGCATGAGCTTCGCCGAGTGGCTCTACCGCTATCTCATCGGTGAAGACATGACCGGTCCCAACAGCGCAGCCTTCTATCCAGGCCCTGTGCAGATGCGACACCTGCCGATGTCCGTCGACGAACGTCCCGAGCCTTGGTACGGCCCAGACCGCGGTATGTGAGAAGCCAACCGCGCTGGCAGGAGCGGCGGCCCAAACGAGATGACCTCTTAGTAACCGCCGCACCCGACTGGCCGGTGTTCGATCACGGCGTCGGGGTCGGCGACCCCCGAAACGAGGACCCTGCTGCAACTGCACGATGTACGCCCAGTTGCGCGTGGCCCGCGCCCGTGGAGTTCGCCGCGGGCGACGTCACGGTACCCGTGCCACGCCAACCCAGCCGGCCCGTATGGTCAGCGAGCCCGGCATGGCCGCGTCCGGCTTCCACTTCGGCCAGGGAACGAATCCAGGATCGACGAGATCAAGGCCATCAAAGAGGGAGATCGTCTGCTCCGGGCTGCGCAGGATGTAGGGGATCGCGCCGGAGTTGTTGTACTCCTCCTGCACACTGCGGTGCAGTTCGTCGTCGGCATCGGAGTGTGTCAGTGAGGCAAAGCTGCCCGAAGGGAGACCTGATACCAGACCACGCACCAAGGTCAGAACGTCTTCCCACGGGGAAATGTGACCCAGTACGTCATTGATCACGAGACCGATGGGCCGGGTCATGTCCAATGTTTTCGCGGCGCCTTGAAGGATCGTCTCGGTGTCGCGCATGTCTGCCAACACGTAGTCCGTGGCGCCTTCAGGTGTGCTCCTGAGGAGCGTGTCGACGTGCATCAGGACGATCGGGTCGTGATCCACGTAGACCACCCGGCTGTCCGGCGCGATGCGTTGAGCAATCTCGTGGGTGTTGTTGGCTGTGGGTAACCCGGCACCCACATCGAGGAACTGTTTGACGCCTTCCCGCGCCATCCAGGTCACCGAGCGACGCAGTACATCGCGAGACTCCTGGGCCATCGGGACAATCAGGGGGAACTTCTCTTTATAGGCGTCGCCTGCCATTTGGTCAGATGCGTAGTGGTCCTTGCCGCCCAGCCAGTAGTTCCAGACGCGTGCGCTGTGCGGCAGGGACGTGTCTATCTGGTGGATGTCTGCTGGTTCGCTGCTCATTACAGTGCTTCTCTCAATAGATCAGGGCGCGTGGCAAGGACAGCGGAACGATCCAGCGTTTCCAGTTCGTCGGAAGCAGGTCCCGCCGCCACCGCTTCGGCCGAACACCACAGTGGTACACCGTAGTTCGGCGTCGCGATCGTGTCGCTGACATCAGAGAAGATGACAGCTTCCCTCCGAGCGCGATGAGATCCAGGGACCTCATATGCCCCCGACAACCCGTCCCATAGCCTCGGGCAGACGGCGGGTACTTGGCAGTCACCGCCCTCGTGGACGGCCAGCCTGCCCGGGTCTTCGACACACACCTGACCCAACGACGTCAAGAAGCAGTCCGGGCGGAACAGACCGGCGTACTCGCGGCGGAGGTGACCCGGCACGACCGCGCGTTCGTTCTCGGCGACTTCAACGCGACGCCGGATGCCGCCGAACTCACCAGGATGTGGGGGCTGGCTGCGGATGCGGCCTCCAAGTGCGGCCCCTCGGCCACCGGTACCTGCGAGCCGACCACGATTGACACAGCAAGCGTCCAGTAGCCCCTCAGGGTGATCTCCGAGGGGCTATTTCGTGGCGCGGGGGACGAACGGCGGAGAGTGCGTCAGGCGGCGCCCGTGGCCTCAGCCGGGGCCACGGAAGGCAGGACAAGGCGAAGGCGGCGGCCTTCTTCGCCACTTTGATCAGACTCGTTGGCCTCGGACAGTGTCTCCCCTGCGTCTGCGGTGGCGACGGATCCCTCGTCCCCCACCGTGGCCACGGCGAGGGGTCCCTCTGGGGTGGGCTGCTCAGCTGCGTTGCGGCGTGGTACGAGGTCGACGGGCGCGTTGGCTGCTGCCTGTTCGAACTGCGGCATCAGCGAGGTGTAGGTGTCGGCGGTGAGCTGGTAGCTGCTGTGGCCGAGTAGGGCCTGGATGGCCTTCATGGACAGGCCGGCGGCGAGGCTGAGGGACGCCGCGCAGTGTCGTAGGTCGTGGAGTCGGATGGGTGGTAGGGCGAGGCGTTTGATGAATCGCTCGAAGGCTTGGGAGACGTTGTTGGGGTGCCAGGGGCTTCCGTCGGCTTGGGTGAAGACCTTGCCGGAGTTGATGTAGGGACCGTACTTGGCGGGGTTGTCTCGGTGTTTTTGTTCCTACTCAGCTTGCTGGGCTTTCTGTACGTCGCGCCAGGCTTGGAGTAGGGCGAAGGTGGCGTGGTCGAGGGTGAGGCTGCGTTTGCCTGCGCGGCTCTTGGGGGTGTCTTCCCATACCTCGTAGGCGGTGTTGGTGGACAGCTGCTCGACAATCCTGGCGGCCCCGTGGGTCATGTCGACTTCGGTCCAGGGCAGGCCCGTTGCTTCGCCGCGGCGTGGGGCGCGGAACACCATGAGGTGCCACATGATGTACATGGGGTGGTCGGCTGCGGCGTCGAGGAATTCGCCGGTCTGGTCGGGGGTCCACACCATGACGGGGCTGGGCTTTTCGCCGGTGAGTTTCCAGCGGGCGATGCGTTCGTCTGTCCAGACGAGGGCTTCGGATACTTACGCTCCTGGCGGTGTTCAAGCAGCGATGGCACCACTATGTGCCTGTGGCCGAGTTCTTCAAGCCCGGCCCGTGACCAGCAGGGTGCTCGATTGGAGCTGTGGTCTCGTGGGGCAGCTGGGCTGGCGGCCCATTGCGAGTGGGCGGGGTGATTGTTAGCCTCGCTTCGATCTTCACTTGCTGTAGGCGCACCGCTACAAGTTCGGGGTGGGTTATGGGGCGGCCGTGGGAAGCGGATCCGGATGCTGGTTTTGCTCGCCGACTGGGGCGTTCGCCCGCCGAGTTGGGGTTGACGAGTTCCACGGAGACGTGTCCGGATATGTGGGAACTGTCGAATGGTGATGTGGCGGTGATCGGCCGCGAGGCTCCATCGGAGCTTGTTGCGCGTCTTCCTGAGGATGCGTCGATCGGTCCGGACGAGCGGCTGGTGATTCTTCCGCGGAGTCTGGTAGTTGCGGCCAAGCCGGATATTCCCGATGCGTGATGCGGGTGACGTGGGCCAGCCCTGCAATGCCGAGGCTGGCCCAGACGGGATCCGTCGCGTGGTGGGCCTGCCCGAGGCTGAGCGTGGCCCGCTTCTTCCCGTCTCTGACTATCTGGCGGCGTTCCGGGAGGACTATGCGCACGAGAGCGTGTCGGTGGTCGACAAGGTGGAGTGCGGTCAGCGTTTCCGGGAGCCGGGGTTCGCTTCGTGGGACGCTTTCGATCGTGGGGCGTGGCGCGAGTCGATGGCTCTCCTGACGGGCGAACGGCCAAAGATGGCTCGGCAGTTCTCCGCTGCTGAGCAGCGTGGGCTCCGCTTGCGTCGTGTCCGATATATCGAGCTTCCTGTATCGGACTATGTGGTGTGGGAGATGGCTGTGCTGCGGCAGCGTGTTGATCTTGGGGAGCAGGTTCGTGTCTTGGTCGGCCAGGGCCGACCCGGCTTTCAAGCACCCCCCCGCTGGTTTTCCGAACTTGTCATTCTCGGGACGTACTCGCTCTTTGAGTTGAGGTACAAGCCAGATGGTGCTCTGGCTGGCGCGTATCGGCACACTGATCCACTCCTGATGGATGCGTGCCGGACAGACTTTGAGACCTTGTACTCCGCGGGTGAGGATCTTGCAGCCTTCCATGCGCGGGAGACGGAGCCAGTGCTTCGTGCCCGGTGTGCGGAGAGTGTGAAGTGACTGCGGACCCACGCCCACCGATGGTGAATCAGCGCCCGAGTGTGAAGCGGCCTTGGTATCGGTCCCGAGCTGCTCTTCTGGCCCTGTCGGTTCTGGCGATCGTCGGCGCTCTGAGCCTCGTGGTCTTGTCGCCGTTCGCGCTGCGGGCCTTCGACCCCGCCACGGACAGGGAGTGGCAGGACGTCAGCGAGATCGCCCAAGCTTATGGGGCGGTGTCGGCGCTGCTGTCCGCGCTGGCGGTTGTTGGCGTGGCGGTGTCCTTGGTGCTTCAGGCCCGTGAAGCGAAGGCGACACGGCTGCAAGGCTCCAGGACCATGCACATCGACCTGACCAAGATGGCCATGGACAATCCCGAGTACCTGGACTGCTGGGGCGGCCCCGATTCCACTCGTACTGTGCTGCTGCGCCGTCAGCACTTGTATGTGAATCTCGCGATCTCGCACTGGTCCATGGAGTACGAGGTCGGGGACCTTACCGATGAGTGGGTTGCCGCTGCAGCCGACGAGATCTTTGCCGGCGAGATCGGCCGCTCCTTTTGGGCCCGCGCCCGCGCAAGCCGCATAGCGACGGCCAAGACTCGCCGCTCACGCCGTCTGCATCGGATCATGGATGCCTGCTACGAGCAGGCGCTCCTCACCCCGCCACGCACGGCTCCGGCCCTGCCCGATCTAGGGGTTCCGGGAGTAATTCCACCGCGTGTGGGCGATCCGGAAGGCTCTGCTCGCAGGGACTCCTAAGAGGGCACAAGTCTGATCCGCAGGGGTGAGCATGCTCTGCCCCGGTCTCACGAAGCCGGGGGCAGAGCAGGGTCCGAGAAGCAGCCAGCAGCTCGGATAGGACATGTTTCACGGTAGTGCACTGAAGGTCGGGCAAATGCATGGCGGGTTCAACTCCCCCCCGGACCCTGTGCCATCTGCGGCGTGCGTGTTTTTCACCCACTCTTCACGGCGTCATCTCATCTGCCGTTGAGGCGAGTGATCGTATCCAATATCTCTCCAGATGTGAGCGCATGGGCGGAATTTGCCTGCATGCTCGGCAACAGCGTGCCTTGTAGTGCGAGTTAGGCCCCAAAAGGGAAATGCCCTCCGTCATCCAGCGTCTTCTCGGCGGGCCAAGGGCCAGCCATTCGCGGCGGCATGGTGTGCTGTTAGCCTCCTGGGGCTTGTGCTGGTTGTTGGCTATCGGGGGTTTGTGCGTGACGCTCATTATGGCGGCCGCGGCGATATACGGCGTCCTGCAATTGGCCCTGCTGGCCTCGCCGGTGCGGTCCTTGAAACTCACCACCGTGCTGGTGACGGTCGCGGTCGGTGTGTACGGCAGCGGCGTCATGGCAGTGCTCATCGAGTACTTCTACGCGCGCGCCGCCGTCTCGCGTCCGAGCCAGTCACTGACCGAGGCGATGGGGAGCGGCTCCTACACCCTCGTCCCGGTGGTCGAGGAACTCGCGCAGATCGCGCCTCTGGTACTGGCGGGGGTGAACCTGAAGATCCGCTCCCAGTTGGGCTTCGCCGACTTCGTCGTCCTGGGCGCCGCGACCGGCGCCGGCCTCGGCCTCCTGGAGGTCCTGCTCTCACACATGCTGGACGCCCAGCGGGCCTTCCCGCTGCCCGGCGGCGGGGGCTGGATGCTGTCGGGCGGGATCGGCAGCATCGGCAAGGGCTCCCCCTACATTCCCGACTGGTCGACCGTGCTGAGCACGTGGCTGCCGAACTCGTTGGGCAGCCTGGACTTCAGCTTCACCCAGACAAGCCTGGGCATCAATCTGCACCTGGTGTGGGGAGCCGTCGACGGGCTGGGCGTGGCGCTGTTGCTGCGGGCCCGGGGCTGGCGGCGCCTGCTGGGCGTGCTGCCGCTGGTCTACGCGATCGGGCACCACGCGTTGTTCAACTACACCGGCGGCGGCTCGGGCGGCCCCGGGTGGGCCAAGACTCTGTTCAAGTTTCCCGACGCCGTCCTTGAATGGGCACCCCTGGTCTGCCTGGTGCTCGCCATGGGCCTGGACTACGCGGCGATACGCCGGGGCCGTGGCGCCATGTCCGCCATCCTGCTGGACGCCGAACGCGAAGGTCGCACTGGACTGGCCGCGTTGGGCGGTTTCGCGGCCTGGCGCGTGCCCTGGAGTCTGCTGATCGCGCTGCGCTTCGCCCGCATGCGCCGGTCCCTCTGCTATGCCGCCGGACGCGTCCCCCCTGACCGCCTGGAGAGCCTGCATGCCGCGGTTGCGAACACCGCGGCACGGATGAACGCCTCCAACCACCAAGGCGCCTGGGAGACGACCCGGGTGCGCAGCCTGCTCAAGTCGGCGCGCCACCTGCGGCCCTGGCGGCGACGCTGGCCGATGCTGGTCATTCCGCTGATCCTGATGCTGCCGTCACTGCTCTTCCTCGGGGTGGGCTCATTCACGTCCACGAAGGGCCTCCAGGAGTGGTTCACCACCGGTAACGGCCCCCGGATTCTGCTGTGGTTCGGGATCGCGGCCATGGCCTGGACGGTGCTGCTGCTGGCGCTCCTGCTGCGCGCCTGGCGGAAGGCGAGCCAGCAGCCGCTGGCTGAGGTCGTCGCGCTGATACGGCTGCGCGTGTGGGCGGCGGCGGGGTCCATGGTGACCGGGGGGCTGTTGCTGTTCGTCCACTATCGCCAGGGCGAGCCGCTGGACGGAGACGCCACCGGCCCTGCAGCGATGCTCCTGGCATTTCTGGAGGACCTCGATCTGTATGCGGGGATCGCCTTCACCATCGTCGCGCTCTTCGGGCTCCTCATGCTCTTCCCGCCCGCCGGTCTTGCCCTGGCCGGCGGCGGGGTGGCCGCAGGCGCGGCGGGATCACTGGGAGTCGCCGAGATCAGCGCCCTCGGCGTGGTGGGTATTGCCCTTATGGCGAACGGGAGTCAGGGTGGCAGCAATGACGCCATGCCGTCGGAGTCGCGTAGCGGGAAGGGGGGTGGCTCACCGACAGGCCGGGGTTCTATCGATGAGTCGGAGAAGCCGTTTTCGCCGAAGGAACGCAGAATCGCCGAGGAACTGGAGGGGGAGGGTAAACATGTGAAGGCGGTTAAGGAATCGACGGTAGACGGCGAGAAGCGGGCAGACTCGCTGGTGGACGGAGTTCCGACTGAATTCAAGTCTCTGGCTCCAGAGGCCACCCCGAATGCGATCAAGAACAATCTCAACACCGCCAAGAAGCAGGCGCGTGACGCGATCATCGATACGCGTAATAGCACGGTCAGCGAGGATCAGGCGAGGGAGGTACTCGGGAAGTGGCTGCGTAACAACCCACCCGGGCGCATGAACTCCATCAGGATCATTGGCAATAATTACAACATTACCTGGCCCTAGGAACCTTCACATGAGCGAGCATCACTACGTCTTCGTCCATCCGAGCTCTCCACATGAGCAGCTGGTCGCTGATCTCGCCTGGGCCTGCGGTGTCCAGCTGCGTGCGCTCGACAGCAACCCTGACGTTGACTACAGCGCGAACCTCGGGTATGCGGCCATCGAGCTTGAGCTGGAACATGAGTATGAGGAAGACCAAGGGATGCCGTTCGAGCGGTACAACTCGGTTTTCGCGGTCAGGGACTTCGATTCGGACATCGGACGGCAGGAAGCCACTGCCCGACAAATCTACGAAAGGTTGGCCTCCCTGAGGCGCTACTACCTTCTTCTCACATTGGACGTACAGGAGTTCCTTGATGCGGCCACGCCGGATCAAGGTGCGGGACAAGGACGGCAAGCCGCCCCATGAGGTTGGGCCACACCAACTGGACCTACTGTGAGGATTGGAACACGCTCACCGAAGAGTCGATGGGTCCGCTGAAGCCTGAGGAGGCTCAGGCCCGCCACGCTTCTGGGGAGTTGTACACCGCAGTCGCCCGCCCCGCGGAGACTTCCGCTCCGGAACTACGTGTGCACATCCGTCTGGAAACCGGCTATGCCGCTGTCGTCTTCATGGACGGTTACGGACGCACGTCTTTCGAGTACACCTTCACCATCCTCAATGGAGCACTGTTCCTTGAAACGGTAACCTTCTATGATTACGGCGATTCCACTGAACGTGGCGGATATGCAGATTCCGAGCGCATGGAGTCATACGACTTCAACCCGGACGGAATTGTCGTACAGGAGATCGAAATCGGAGACGATGTCTCCAGCGAGAGTCGCCGGGGCATCGACATGAGCAGCAACTGGGAGCCGATCCCCCCGTTCGGCGCCTACGACTCCCTGATCCAACGCCAACGGTGAACAGCGGCGCCCACTGAATCGAAACCCAGATACTGCGGTTCGGAAGCATCTTCATGGCGCGGGCCCTGCTTTTCACGCACCTACTGTCGGGGGCATGAGTACGTACCTGGAGCCCCGCCGCGTTCGGATCGCGGCCCGCCCGGATGAGGCTCTCAGCGACTACCTCTCCGCCACCCCCCGGCGACGACCTCGAACGCGTCATGCGTGAGGTACCTGAGCTGCTCTCGCTTGTGTAATCCGAGAGCGAACTGGACCAGGTAACGGAGACGTTGGGTCTCGAAATTCTGGCGCCAAACGGTGCCACACTCCGACAGTGGTTCGACTATCTCGGGTCCGCGATCGCCACCTATCGTCAGACCATCCATAAACCAGTGCTGTTCCAAAGTCCTTTGATCTTGGTGTCGTTGGTGGTCGCGGCGTGAGGCCGAGGAGATCGAGTGGACAAGTGAAGGGCCGTAGGACATCTCCCGGAGGCTGGCGGTGATGCTGGTGCGGAGCATGCCGTCGATGCCGTTGAGGGTGTCCGAGATGCTGATGGTCCGATCCAGCAGTGCCCGACGTTGCCGCCCTGGCGGATGCTGTCAGGGTGTTCGACGGTGACTGCGAAGGTGAAGACGCGAGTGACCTGGCCGCGGTCGTCCAGGCGGCCATTGTGGCCCGAGGCAGGCCGACAGCGCCCCCACACCAAACTTCGGTGCGGGACGCCGTGTGTTCGTCTTGTCATTCCCCTACAGCCCGTCGGTGTTCAGCTCAGCCAGGTGCTCCCGCAGGAACGGGTGCGTCTGCCCGTCGGTGGCAACGTCTTCGTTGTCGAAGCGGCTGTGTGCCCAATGACGTCTTGCCGCTGAAACCGCCGCACCGTCAGCCGAACCACCACTTCGCCCCGCCGACAGGCAGTTCGGCGAGGCGCCGCTGATGCCGGCTGTGCACCCGCCGGGAGACCTCCGCACAGTCGGGACACGCCAACCTCCCCGACATTGCTGTGGGCGTCGACCACGACCAGCCTGTCCATCTCCGTGAACTGGTCGAGCACCAGCCCTACCGCCTTCGGCAGCAGAGCCTCCTGCAGCATGGTTAAGTCCCGCATGACCAGGCATTCCCGCCCGAGCGCGATCGGCATGCGTTGGTGAGACTGAGGTGATGCCATCACACTCTGGGCCCGCCTCGCGCCTCGTGGGTGGGCGTTGTCAGTGCCGGGTGCGACGATCGCACACATGACTGAGACAGCTGGCGCGAGTTACGACTGGCGGGGTTTCCTCACGCGGTGGAGCGAGGAGTGGGCGGACGCATACGATCCCGATGATGCGCGGGACTCGGGCGATGAGGAGGCCCGTCGCACCCGCTGGCTCGGCTTCGAACCCGCGGCGCCCGCGCGTGTCGCGGCTCTCGAAGAACGCCTTGGGCACCGGCTGCCGCCGTCGTACCAGACGTTCTTGGAGGTCACCAACGGCTGGCGGCATGCGGGCGGGTTCGTGTGGCTGCTCGCGGGCACGGAGGAGGCCCGCTGGCACGAGGACGACGCGGGACTCGCCGAGATCTTCCAGGAGAACCTGGACGAGGATGCGACGCGGGAGGAGGTCCTGGAAGCCACGATCTGGACGCGAGGGCTCGAACTGGCCGTGGACTCCGACGCCATGACTGTCATGCTCGACCCGGAAGACGTGGACCCGCTCGGCGAATGGGCGGTGTACACGTGGGCCCCCTGGCGCGCCAGTCCTCCGGAACGGCACGCGTCCTTCTGGGAGTTCATGCAGGATGCCTACCGGGAGTTCCACAGCCTGCGGGCTCGGTCCGACGACGCGCCGGAATTCGTGAACGCCACGACCGAATCGCTGGACGCCATGGTGGAGGAGGCGCGGCGTGACGCGCTGCGCGGCGACTACGAGCGGGCCGAAGCGGTCTTCGCGCAGGCGCAGAAGTACGGCAGGCCCCGCGCCGGGGCGCTGCGGGACCAGATCGTGTGGCTGCTCGGCGACCGCCACGCCAAGCACTTCGACGGGCTCGCTGCCGACCCGGTGTACGCGCCGGAGCTGTTGCCCGCCCTGATCGCCGGCCGCGGGGAGCGGACCTGGCGTGGCGACGGGGCATATGAGGGCCACGTGCGTGGCAGGTCCGACGAGGTGCGCGCGCTGGAGCGGGTGGTGCTGCGACAACTGCGGGAGGGCACCTACGCCTACACCGCTTCAGGCCCGTTCGGCGACGCCGTGGAGAGGGCCCGGGAACAGGCACGGTGGGGCGAGGTGGACGCGGCCTGGCGGACGCTGCTGACCGCGCTGCCCCAGTGGCAGCCGCTGGGTGTTGACCACCTCGCACCCGTCGGCCTCGTCGCCGACCCGCTGCTCGGGCCGCTGCTCACGCAGGAGCGTGGTCGGGCGCTGCTGGCCACCCCCAGAGGCGAGGAGGCGACCGGCAGTCGGGCCGTTCCGGTCGACGAGGACCCCCAAGGCATGGCGTGGCTCGCCGAACGGCCTTCGAACGGCCAGCGCCGAGGCTACCGATTCCTCCTCGTCGAGGGCGTAGAGCCCGACGCGCTGCCCGCCCTCATCGGCGCCGAGGACGGCACGGAGCTGCACGAGCCGATGACCCTGTGGGATGCGCGTTCGAAACTGCGGTCGAGTGGGACGTCCTCCTCGTACGACGACAAAGCACTGGTCGCCGTCGGCCGGGCCGGGCACGGCTGGAGCTTCGCATTCGACAGTGCGCCACACCCGTTCAACGAGGCACGGTTCACCTCCCCGGCCGTCGCCGCCTCACGACACGGCCGCGCCGTCGTGGTCTGGGCCTCGTCCGACGAGTTCGACAGGGGCGCTCTGTTCCACCTCTCGGTGGCCCAGCGCAGCACAGAACGTTACGCGTACACGGTCCTGGGCGAACGCTGCGACCGCTCCGGAGAGATTCCGCAGGACCTGGACCCCGACCGCCTCTTCTCCGAGGCTCGAAGCGGCGGCCGGAACCGGGAACTGCCGGGCGAGGCCGCCGCCCTGACGGCGATCGCCACGACGTTCGGTGCCACACTGCCCCGATTCGCCCTCGACCACGGCCGACTGCACACCTTCGTCACCCGCTCCTGGACGCGCCCGCCGGGACCCGGCGAGACGTACACAGTCATTACCTTCGGCCCACCTCGACCAAATACCTCAGACGCGTGAACTCCCCTCTACTGCCCGGCAATTCCCTGGATCCTGCCCAGCATCGCGATCGCTATAGGCAGTCGATCATGACGGTCCCGAGATGTCGGCCAGACCCAAATTCAAAGAGGGAATGGCTGCGCGACCTCGATGCCGCTATCCGCTGCCACGCCTGCTCGGAACCTATATCCCGTTTCAAAGTCGGGGCTACCGTTGCTGAAGCCCCTGCGGTCTGCGGTGGGCGGGCAGAGGGGGGCGACGAGTCCATGAGGAACTGGCTGTACATCCTGGACCCAAAGAAGAATCAGATGGACGGCGGGCCGTCGACGCCACGCCACGTGCTGGCCCTCGCTCAAACCAGCCCCCGGCAGGACTGGTGGCTGTCCGTGCCTCGCCACATGCAGCGCGGAGACCGCATCTGGATCTACTTCGCCACCCCGGAGAAGAAGGTCGCGGCGATGGGCTACGTCGAGGACGAGCCCTACGGGGTGACCTGGGACGCCAAGTACCCGTGGAGATTCTCCGCGACGCTGCACGAGCAGGCAACGCGCGCATTACACAACTCCCCTGTGAAACTCGCAGAGATGACCAACCAGCACCCTCAAGGCGTCACCCTCGTCAAGAGCCAGGACCTTCCTCTGTTGTTGAAGCGTGCGGGACTGTAACGATGACACCTCCCTAGCGTTCGCAAGGCGTGTATCGCTATGTCTAGCGAACGCTAGGGGAGGAGCATCATGCCAACGCGTATCAAGTTCAACTTCGGTGACGACGCCACGGAATTCGCCACGAAGCACAGGTCCGACGACGTGGCCCGCGCCCTGTACGACGCCCTCTGTGAGGATCGGGCCGCCTCGGCGCCCACAGCGACAGAGTTCATGGATCTGCTGCGAGACATCGCGCACATCAGTCATCTCATCCAGCACCTGGAAGGCTGGCGTGAGTTGGCGATGGTCAAGGCGGATGAGACCAGCGAGGACGCCGACCGATCCGCGCTGGGCATCGCAGCGAGCATGCCCCCCTCTCGGGTCTACCGAATCTTGGAGCGGAACGGCCGCCCGAGACAGCGGCAGAAGGGCACACAGTCCGGCTGTCTGGAGAACGCCGTGCTGGACGAGGGTGGCACCTGGACCCCTCGCGTGCTGTTGAGGTGCTGGAGACACTGGGGCACAGCGTCGACGAGAAGCAAGCGCGCAAGCTGCTTCGCGACCTCGCCCACGAGGAAGTACTAGTGAAGGAAGAAGGCCGTCGCGCCCGCTACCGCAAGGCTGGCGAGTAACTACGAGTTCGGGCCCAGCGGGCAGCAGCTCCGCCGCTGACCCGTAACCGCTGAGCTTCGCGCACCTAGGGTCGGCTTCATGAGCACGTACCTGGAGCCCCGCCGCGTTCGGATCGCTGCCCGCCCGGAGGAGTCCGCGGTCATCGAGATCGACGGGCACGATGTCGCATCGGCTGTTGAGGCGTACAGGATCACGCAGACCGTCGACGACGGCCCCGAGGTCACCTTGTACGTTCAGCAGGGATGGCGTGGCGTGGAGTACGACGGCCTGGCCGAGGTGGTTGTGGAGCCCGCGGACGTGCGGCATGTCGTGATCGGCTTCCTTGAGGCGGTGGACTGGCAGAAGCTCGATGAGGCTGTTCTCGACCGGGATGACCTGGATGGGCGGCCGGGTGAGCTGACCCGCGGGATGCTGGCGCAGCTGAGGGAGTGGGCTGCGGGTGCTTGACCAGTCCGGGCTCGTCCGGTTTGCGGAGCGCCATCTGATGCCGGACAAGGTGCAGGTCAGCCGGGGCAGTGGTGACGACATGCTCGACCCGGCGACTGGCGACCTTCTGTCGACACCGCCAGTGACTGTGTACGAGGACAAGGCGGGGCTCTACGCGCATCAGGAGCGGATCCGCAGCAAGGGTTCGGGGCAAGACGGTGCGTATGTCCAGGAGGTGCGTGCCGGTTACCGGCTGCTGTTGCCGCTTGAGGCTCCGGAGGTTTGGGAGAACGACACTGTCCTCATCGTTGAGGCTCGCGACGAGCAGGCCGTTGGCCGTACGTACCGGGTATCGGCGTTGGGTGAAGTGCCGTCGTTCCCGGTGCTGCGCACCGTGTGGCTGGAGGAGCACAACCGAACGCTGGTGGCGCAGTGAGCGGCGGGACATTTCAGGACCCGTCACACCTCGCAGCGGTGTTGAACCGTGGCGGGAAGGCGGCGGTGTCCGCGGCTGAGATCGCGAAGCGGCACGGCGCGAAGGCATTGGTGGTGCAGGTGCAGCGCAATGCCTCCGGCCGCCCGGGCCCACGGGTGGTCACCGGCAAGTATCGGGCGTCGTGGCAGTCCGAAGTCCATCGGGCCGGGCCCGTGATCGTGGGTGCGGTCGGGACGGACGCGCCGCAGGGCAGGCGGCTGGAGTTCGGGTTCGTCGGCGTTGATTCCTTGGGCCGTCACTACAACCAGCCCCCGTTCCCGCATCTGGGCCTCGCAGTCAATGCCTTCGCAGCCGTCGCATACGCTCCACGCACATTCACCAACCGTCCCGAGCTGATGGCGCGCGGCGCGTTCACCGCCGTGGTCGACCTCACCTCCGGCAAGGTCACCAAGCTGCCCTTCACCGCATCGCTTGCCTATTTCAGCCCAGGCTGCGGCAACGGCGAGCAGGCTGTGTTCACCCAGCTCACAGCCGACAGCGACAAGAAGCAGCAGACCCGGCTGGTCACCGTGAACACGCACACCGGCAAGCAGTCCAAGCCGGCCACTTACCCTGGGCAGGTCACCTCCGCGATCCCGACACAGCACGGGATCGTTGCCGCCCACGGCAACAAACTGGTCCGCCTGAACGGCACCAAGAAGACCGAGCTTCTCCGCACACGCACGGTGCCCTTTGACATCACCGCCGACGCCGACGGCGGCGTCACATACATCGAGCGTGACCTGGACAAGAAGGCCTCCAAGAAACCCCAGAGCCGCGCCAAGTACCTCACGAAGGACAAGACGCGCGGCGGCAAGACGCATGCGGCCACAGTGGCTTCCGGCAGGCTCACCGACTGGAGCTTGACCCCCACGGCCGCCGGGCGCGTGTTCATCACAGGCAAGGCCACCAGCAAGGGCAAGCTGCCCGCCCGCCTTTCCAACCCCGGACACCTGGCCAAGGGCGCACGCATGTCCAGTCTGGGGCACGCCGCGGTCTCCACCACGTGGGCGGACGGCAAGACCAGCCTGATCGCCCCCAAAGAAGCAGATTCCGTGCGTTCGGCTCGCACACATCTGACGGTTTTGGGCACTGGCAAGTCGGTCACGCTGGATGCCAAGCCTGCCGCTACCGGGAAGAACGCTGACACCGGAACTCGCTCCTCCCCCGCGCTTACCGCACCTGAGACGAAGGGCAGTTCCAAGGGAGGCGTCTCCACGCAGAACCTTCGCATCCAACCTCTGGCGGCCTCGCCGACCAGCCCGAGTGAAGGCAGCGACGAACGCTACTGCGCGGTGGCCCGAAACGACGTCAAGAAGCAAGCATTTCAGCCCACCCCGCGCCAGGTCGAATGGGCTGTGGACCAGGCCGTCGTCGGAGAACTGCGCTTTGACCGTCCGGCGAACTGGAAGAACACCGGCATGGACAGGTACAGCCCCAACGGGCTGTTCCCGGCGCACACGTTGGCCGGCGATCCCAACGGAACCCTCGACAACGAGGACCCCGACGTCACCGACAAGTGGCACATCCCCGCCCAGGTGATGCTCGGTATCACCGCGCAGGAATCCAACATGTGGCAGGCAACCCGATTCGCCGTACCCGGTGTGACCGCCAACAGCCTCATAGGCAACTACTACGGGACCCAGTACGCCTCCGACGGCACCCAGGCCGACCCCTGGCGCATCAACTTCTCGGACGCCGACTGCGGCTACGGCATCACCCAGGCCACTGACGGCATGCGCCTGGCGGGAAAGACGAAGAAGGGCGAAACAGCCCTTCCCCCCGCAACCCAGGAAGCCGTCGCGCTGGACTACACCGCCAACATCGCCTATGGCACAACAATCCTGACCAGGAAGTGGAACGACCTTCACGGCGCCGGGATGAAGATCAACAACGGTCACCCACAGTGGATCGAGAACTGGTTCTTCGCCCTGTGGGCCTACAACTCCGGGTTCTACAGCGCCGCGGACTCTGCAGGACACAAGGGCCTGGGCTGGACCAACAATCCGGCCAACCCGCTGTGGAAAGCCAACCGCACCCCGTTCCTGGAGAACGCGGCCGGCAATGACGACTACAGCCACGCGGCGCACCCGCAGGACTGGCCCTACCAGGAAAAGGTCATCGGATGGGCCGCTCGACCCATCTCCGCCATGTTCGGGCCCGGTGATTTCCAGGCCGGATACCGGCCTGCCTGGTGGAACAGTGAGGCGCAACGTACCGCCGCCAAGCCGCCCGTCGATCTGTTCTGCACCGCGGACAACAACTGCGACCCCTCGAAGATCAGCGACAGCGACACCAACGACCCGGGTCAAGGAGCCTGCAAGCTCGATGCGGGCGACAGCGACACCAACCCGCACTGGCTGCACTGCTGGTGGGACAAATCAGCCAAGTGGAAAGACTGCGACGCGCAGGCCGAATGCGGCAACAGCGTGCACCGCTTCACCACCAGCTACCCCGAGCAGGCCGACGCCAACTCCTACCCGCCCCGCTGTTCCACCGGCCTCCCCGCCGATGCTCTGATCGTCGACGACCTGCCAGAGGGGACCACCCCGGCAGGAGCGGGCAGCCGTGGATGCGGCGCCGCGAAGTCCGACGGCACCTTCGCCTTCACCTACCAGCCATCCGACATCACCGACTCCGACACGGGTGACACGGTCACCACCTATCCAGGCAAGATCGATACCCATCAGATTGGCGCCGGCTACCAGAACCATTTCTGGTTCGCTCACACCCGTTCACCTGAGTCTTCCCCCTCGCCGGGCGACCGGATGAAGGTGAACGGCACCTGGAAGCTGGGCAAGGAGATTCCTGGACTCGGCATGGCCAAGGTGTACGCACACATTCCCGACCACGGTGCACAGACCTCCAAGGCCGTCTACCGCATCAAGCATGACCAGGGCACCACTGAGAAGGCGATCTCTCAGACAGACAACCAGTCCAACAAGTGGGTCGACCTGGGCGCCTACTGGTTCGCCAACAACAGACCCGAAGTTAGCCTGGACAACTTCAACGGCGGCGACGGCACCAAGGACATCGCCTGGGACGCGCTCGCGTTCGTTCCCGGCGACTACTCCGGCATCCCTTCCGACCTCACCTTCGGCAACCCCGACCCCAACGCACCCGACCCGGCACCAGTCGAGCCGCCGAACACGATCAACGGCCGGTTCTTCGACGCGGCCGACAACGGGACGTCGGCCAAGCAGCGAGACAGTGGCAAACCGCTACTTGAGGCCGGCACATCCAAGAACACTCCGGCCTCCAAATCAGCAAGGGCCTCCTCCGGGGAAACGAAGAGCTGTTCGGTTTCGGCAATCTCCATGACCTACACGCGAACCGACGCGTGCATCGTGGACGAGGTGTACATCAATCAGGCAAACCCGACCAAGAGCGCCGGGTTCACCTACCGGCACGAAATCCACACCGACCCCAACAGCGACACCTTCACGCAGAAGGTCTACATCAAGCTCAAGAGCATGACCGGCGCCAAGAACGCCACCCTGAACGTCGACTTCGACTGCCGGGGCTACTGCGTGAAGGAAGACCCGGTGTGGGCCGGAAGCACGACCTTCACCACCGGCGACACCCACACCGCCATCGCCACACAGACAATCAAATGGAACAAGGGCACCGACCACTCGGTCATCAACCCTCGCTGGACTTTCCGCGGGAAGCTCGACGGGGTGAACACTGCTAGCACGCCCACCATCGAGAAGAGCCCCTTCGACATCCGCTGTGACGTCGAGGTAAAGACCGCGGCGGGCTGCGTATTCAGCTGGTACAAGCCCACATACGTCATGAATTCGAAGAAGTTCCCGGCGGCAGCGGCGCACGCCTGGCTGGTCCAGAAAATGCTCCCGGGCCACTACGGGCTGCGGGGAACCGGCGATCCACTCACCTTCCTCTCGGACGATGTCCTGGTGCCAGACCCGCCCACCTCGAACAAATCGATCGTGGACCACAACCGTGACAAGATCTGCCCGACGTCGTGGACACGCAGCCCGCTGGCGACCATGTCACCAGAACTGGGCGCAAACGATGTGCCATCGTGTGACGAGTTCCCCTTCGCAGCGAGCTGGCACAGTGCCGCCACCCCCAAGTCCTGGGGAGGCAAGAACGCCAACGCGCCAGCCTCGGGCGTCGGTTCAGGTAATGAGTGCCTGAACACCATCGCGCAGAAGGGCTCGGACGGGAAATGGCGGCTCGTCCCGGATTCCCGATACCACGTACCGACGTGGAACGAACCGTGCGGCCGATCCAGCATGTCCAACAATCAGAACACACAGTCGATGAGCCTGTTCCCGACTTTCCGGAGGAACAACCGCGTCCTGGAAGGCGACGACTACTGGCTGGACGCGCAGAAGCCGTAGCCCCACTGCCATGTAGACAAAGAACATTGCCCTAGCAGCCCCAGAGGCTGCCCGTCTCTCCCAAGCCGTACGCGACGGCGGCCTCGAAGACCGCAACCTGGTCTTGAGGCCGCCGTTGTCAACGTATAGGCGAAGGCCGGTCAGTCCCAGGCCACCCGTCCGTCCTGGACGTACGCGCGCCGTCCGCGCGTGAGGACACTGCCTGCCTCGGGGTTCTCCAGCGCGTCAGCCATAGCCTCCAGAACTTCCTCAAGTGATGAGGCATAAGACTTGGCGTAGTCAGTCTCCCGGTAGGCCAGGACCGGGACACTCTCACCGGTCTGTCCGGCGTCCAGGGTCAGCCCGTAGTGGGCATCAGACTCAGCCAGAACGGGAACCCACGATGGCTTCCACCAGTCCTCGTCGCCGATGTCCTCGGCGATACGCAGAAACTGCCGGTGATGGGCAACGATACTTTGACAGTCCAGGAACACCTCACCTCCGGGAAAAATCTTGGAGTCCAGATGAGGGATGAGCTGGGTGCCCCCGGGGATGGAGATGCGCGGGTCCTTCGCGGTACTCCCGTTGTTCAAGCGCAGCCACGTCTCTAGAGGCTGAGGCACGCGGAACCCGAGAGCATCATTCAACTGTCGAATGTCAGCAACCGTGGCCGGCGGATTGAGTGCCTGTGCACTGGCAGGGGCTTCGCTCTCCAGCCAACGCACGATCCGGGTCCAGGATGAGGTGATGTCGTCTGTATAGGACATGAAATCTCCGGCTGAGATGGCGGGGCACGCGGGCAGCCCGTCGTTCCATCTTGAAGTGGGGGCTGAAGCCTGCGCTAACGGCACATCCTTACATGCCCACGAAGGGCAAGCAGAGTTTCCACCACACCCTATGGCGCCCTGACCTGCGGGAACAGCAGCGTGCATACAGCTTCCGATCGAAACAGCTGAGTGGCCGTCTTGATAGGTGGCGAGCGACCAGTCGGAGGCCAAGCTGCGCTCAGCGAGTGACAACTCGGTTGCGAAAAGCTTGGCCACGTAGATGACGATGCCTGCATGGCCCGAGAGGCTATGAGGAACGTGAAGCGATCGCAGGCGAGCTGCGTCTGATGGACAGGACGGTCCACTCTCCACTGCGTAGGCAGATCATCTGGTCGTGCGTGCCACGCCGCCGTAGATGCCGACCTCTGTGGATCCTGGCGGTGGCGTGGTGTCCGGGCGCCAGAACGGTACCTGCGTCAGGCCGGGCTCAATGAGTTCGAGGCCCTCGAAGAACCGCATGACCTCTGTGCGGGGCCGCAGGTTCAAGGTTGCGGTGGCCTGGTTGTAGACGGCTTCGGCGTCACTGCGGTCAGCGAAGTCACTGGTGGCGTGCGAGAGCACGAGGAAGCTCCCGGCCGGTAGTGCATCGAGCAGAGTGGCTACGATCTGCGCGGGCTTCTCCGCGTCGGTGAGGAAGTGGACGATGGCGACCAGGAACAGGGCGACCGGTTCGTCAAAGTCGATGATCCGGCGGACATCGGGGTGGTCAATGATGGCTTGTGGGTCGCGCAGGTCAGCGAGCACGGTACTGGTCGCGCCGGCGTCGCTGAGCAGTGCGTTGGCGTGAGTGTTCACGATCGGGTCGTTGTCGATGTAGGCAACCCGTACGTCCGGCGATATCGCCTGCGCGGTCTGGTGCACGTTGGGAACGGTGGGTAGCCCGGTGCCGATGTCGATGATCTGGCGGATGCCGTTGCTGACGACGTAGCGAACGGCGCGACTTAGGAACTCCCGGTTGGACTGGACGCCGATTCTCACCTCGGGCGCAGCGGCAGCAAGTTCGTCGCCAGCTTTGCGGTCTACCTCGTAGTTGTCCTTGCCGCCCAGGAGGTAGTCGTAGATCCGCGCTGGATGCGGCCTGCTGGTGTCGATCTCCTCGGCACTGAAGCCGCCTTCCTGCCTCACACTGCGCTCCTCTCGAACACCGCCACAGCCATCTCGCCCGTGCGCGAATGACGACAGCCTCCCACACCAACATCCCTACGACGAGGCGCTGTTGCTGGCGAAGCAGTGCCGTCAAGGGGGGGCGGTCTCGGCGCTGTGAGCTAATGCTGGATTCCTCAAAGGCAGTACTAGGCATTGCAGCCGCTCGCTCTCTTCGGCGCGGTGAATCCCTGAATGCGCAGCCTCCGTTGGCGTCCGATGTCGTAGCAGCCGTCGCTGCGGCCGAGCGTCGGCCTGCCCGCATCGACTCCCGCTTCCTCGATGAGTTCATGCCCGGGAGCACGGCCAAAGAGCGTCGGCGTGCCAAACGGTGGGCCCGTGAGTTCGTCGCCGAGGCAGGCGGATCGGCGCAAGCTGTTGCCGCCGCCAAGATTCTCGTAGATGGCCTGAAACATCCATCCAGATCGCAGAGAATCGAGTCCAAGGCTGCGGTAGCCGCGGTCCTGGCGGTCTCGGGAATCCTCGGAGCACCTCATGTGGTAACCAATGACGTGCCCGAAACGATCCATGCCGTCATCGGTACGGTCGACTGGATCTCAGACCACATCGACAACCCTTAGTCGGCGCCGTCGTCGTGCCTCGACGACAGGGGGCACGTTTCGGTATTGCCGCGAATCCACGCGGTACGCAACCTCGATGTGCGCGGGTACGGGCACACGGTCGGCTCTCGCCCCGCGCTTTTTGGTGCGTCACGCACGAGAGACTCGGCCGCCGCGGCGGCCGAGTACCACGGTCAGCTGCTTCACCTCTCCCCGGTGATCGTGGGAGTTGAAGTTTCCTTGTCGGACTAGGGCGCGTATCGAGTCGTGATCAATGTGTGGGCTTCCCCCTCGTTGATCTTCGTTCTGGTAGATCGTCTGGCGTGGCCGGTGTCTGTGCTTGCACCGGCCGGAATACGCACTCACGGTCGCCGGTTGCAGCGGAACGTGCACCATCCTCAGGAGCCGCCCAGCGGCATACACCCACTGCTTGCCGGGCGCTTCAGCCCCTACCGGTTCGACCCGTCAGCGGTGGTCGACGACCATGCCCTCGGGCTGCTGCTGGAAGCCGCACGGTGGGCACCGTCGGCGGGGAACTCCCAGCCGTGGGGCTTCTTCATCGGCAGGCCCGGTGAGCCGGAGCATGACCGGGTGCTCCCTCACCTTGCGCCGAGCTCGGCCCGCTGGGCGACGGATGCGAGCCTGCTCGTCGTCACGCTGACGCGTCGGCACGTTGATGACACACAGTTGCTTTACTCCGAGTTCGCGGACTACGACCTCGGCCAGGCCGTCGCCCACATGACTGTTCAAGCTCAGGCTATGGGACTCGCCACGCACCAATTCCGGGCCTTCGGCCTGGAAGGGCTCACCAAGGAGCTGGACCCGAACCCGGGCTGGGCGATCGTCTCCATGGTCGCGGTAGGCAAGGCGGCTGACAGACCTTCAGGGGTCCGTGACCGGCGTAGCGTCGCGTACTTGCGCTCCGCTCCCTGGTCACCAGCGGAGTAGGCGACGGGGGCGTCCGGGTCGCGAAGTCAGTGGGCTGGGTTAGGTTCGCTGGTCATGGACTCGGAATCTCTGCTGCAGCACCTGAGCAACGAACTCGACGCGTTCCGCGCATGCCTCGATGGTGATCTGTCCGTACCCGTCGAACACTGCGGCGAGTGGACGCTCCGCGACTTGGCCGAGCACCTGGGCAGCTCAAATCTGTGGGCGGCGGCCGCAGTCACCGAGCAGCACGGCAAGCACGAGCCCACCTCGCCCCCGCGTGATCCTGATGAGTTTCTGCGGTGGTTCGAGGAGAGTTCAGGGACTCTGCTCAAGGCCCTCGACACCGACCCGAGTGCGAGCGCCTGGACTTTCCATCCGCCGCACACGGCGGGCTTCTGGCAACGGCGCCGTGCGCTGGAGGCACTCATTCACCGCTGGGATGCCGAGAACGCACTGGGCAGTAGTCGACCGCTCGACCCGGCCCTGGCCGGCGAAGGCGTGGCCGAGGTCTTCGACACGATGGCACCACGGCAGATAGCCCGGGGACAAGCCCAGCACCCGCAGCACGCCCTGCGACTGCACGCGACGGAGACCGGAACATCCTGGGTGTACGGCCCTGGCACTGCCGTGGCCACGCTCACAGCGACGGCGGAACAGCTGGTACTACTCCTGTGGGGTCGGATGCGCTGCGCGGATGCCGCCTTTAGCTGGACCGGCGACCAGGAGGCGGGGCTGCGCATCCTGGCCGGCACCTTGACGCCCTGACCCTGTTCAGGAGCGTAGCCAGAGGCGGATTGCGGCGATCCAGAACCTGTATCGGGTCGTCATCATGTGGTCCGGGTGAGGTCCTTGATCCAGATCATGGAGGCGCGGAGGTGGAGTCCGGCGAGGTAGCTCTCGGGGGTCTTGTCGAAGCGGGTGGCGATGCCCCGCCACGCCTTGAGTTGGTTGATCAGACGTTCGACGGTGGTGCGTTCCTTGTACAGATCGGCGTCGTGGGTGACCGGGCGGCCGCCCCGGCGGCCCTTCTTCTTGCGGTTGACGGCCTGGTCCTTCTTCTCCGGGATGACCGCCTTGATGCCGCGTTTGCGCAGGTGGGCACGTTGGCGCGGGAGGCGTAGGCCTTGTCGCCCGCCACCGCATCCGGACGCGTACGCGGACGGCCGACCGGGCCGCGGACCCGCACCTTGTCCAGCATGGGGATGAACTGCGGGCTGTCGGCTGCCTGCCCGGCGGTCAGAATGATCGCGAGCGGGCGGCAACGGCGGTCGGCTGCGAGGTGGACCTTGCTGGTCTGGCCGCCCCGCGAGCGCCCCAGAAGGGCTGTCCAGGGCGGTCAGGACCTCGTCGTCCATGTGCATCCCGGCCGCGTCGTGGTGGGCACGGGAGGGGGTGGAATCCACGCTGACCAGCGACAAGTCCACCCTGTCACGCTTGGCGGCTTCGGCGATCAGGCCCTCCAGCAGGGTTTCGAAGACACTGGCGTCGCGCCACTGCCTAAAGCGGTTGTGCACGGTCGACCAGGCGCCGAACTCGGCCGGCATCTCCCGCCACTGCGCTCCTGAGCGGAACTTCCAGATGACGCCCTCGAACTGCTGCCGCAGCCTGGCGGGATACGGGCCGTACTCACCAACCGGCAGGTAGGGCTCGACGTACTTCCACTCCTCGTCGCTCAGTTGCCCACGCGTCATACGTTCCGGACTACCGGACTCGCCCCCGCCACGAAGGCGAAACCCACAGATTGATCACGACCCGATACGGGCCCTAGTCATGCGCTGCGCATCTTGGTAACTCGCCGCGTCTTCGCGTAGCGTCTCGGCAGGTCAGGCGCCTGTCGCGGCTCTCGTACCCGTACGATCGAGGTAGGGCTCGGGGCCGCCAGGAGTGATCGCGGTGTCTGTGCCACCGAGCGCCGAGCCCACGCTGTGGGAGCTGCATCGTGCTGTCTCACAGCTGCGTGAGGATCTCCGTGGCGACCTCGCTCAGCTCGCTGCACGCCTCGATCAAGTGGTCACGCAGGACGTGTATCGGGCTGATCAGCGGGCGCTGGATCAGCGCATCAGTCAACTCGAAGCTGGGTTGTCCGGCCTGCGCGGTGAGCACGATCAGGGCCTCGATCGTTCCGAGCAGCAGCGGCGCGAGGACCAGGCGCAGGCTGCCGCGACGAGGCGGCTGGTGATCTCTTCCTTCGTGGCCCCGTTGCTGCTCATGGCTATACAGCTGTGGATCGTCTCGCGCGGTGCACCGCCGTAGGCAGTGTCGAGCAGCTTTCAGCATCAAGTTGGGGCGCGGGGAGATTTCGGGCGTCGAGTTGGCAACACCTCTTACTTCTGACCGGCTGGTCGCGGCACTGCACGCTGAAGGCGTACGTGTCGTCGAGCGTGCTGGCTGGCGGTCCCACAATCGAAACCACAAGGGCCCTTGGGGGCCTGTGCGCGGCGTGATGATTCACCACACCGTGACGTCCGGTCCAAGCAACACCGTCAGTATCTGTGAGCGCGGATATGCGGGGCTACCGGGCCCGCTGTGCCATGGCGTGATCGCGAAGGACGGCACGGTCTATCTGATCGGGAACGGCCGCGCCAACCATGCTGGCCGGGGGGACGGAGACGTTCTTCGTGCGGTCACTGCGGAGCGATCCCTTCCTTCAGCGAATCAGGCCGATACGGACGGCAACACGTCGTTCTACGGCTTTGAATGCGAGAACTTGGGCGACGGTCATGACCCTTGGCCTGCAGCCCAGTTGGAGGCAATCGAGCGGGTCTCGGCGGCGCTGTGCCGTGCGCACGGCTGGAGCTCGGCGAGCGGGATCGGGCACCGGGAGTGGCAGCCCGGGAAGATCGACCCCAAGGGCTTCGGCATGGGCTGGCTGCGCGGCCAGGTTGCCGCCCGGCTGAAGGGCCGCCCCACGGCCGGGGAGCCCAGCGGTGGTTCTCGTGGCGCGACGTACGCGGTGAAGAGCGGCGACACACTGTCTGAGATTGGGAAGCGCCTCGGTGTCAGTTGGCAGGCCATCGCGAAGGCCAACGGCATCGCCGCGCCGTACGTCATCAAGGCTGGCCAGCGGCTCAAGGTTCCGGGGAAGAGCAGCGTGAAGCCGTACACGCCGCCGCCGTTCCCTGCCGGCCTCGCTCCGGGCCGCAGCTCGCCCTCGGCCAAGCATCTCCAGCAGGCGTTGAAGGACACCGGCTGGCTCGACCGCTCGGTGCCGCTGTCGGACAACTACGGCCAGCAGACCCAGAAGAGTGTCTCTGGGTTCAACCGCAAGCACAACCTCTTCAGCACCGGGCGTCCCGACGATCCTTCGCTCGGCCGCCGCGGCTGGGACCTCCTACACCAACTCGCCTACGGGAACTGAACTTGAGCAACTTCATCCACAGCAACAGCACCCGCCTGTACGCCATCGTCTCAGCAGCACTCTCGCTGATCGCCTACTACGTGGACGGACTACCGACGGGGCTGATTCTTGCCCTGGCTGCCGCCATCCTCGGCACCGGCGAAGTAGTACAGCGCATCGAAGACCGTAAGACTAGTCAGGCCCTGTCGCACAGTCCCGCGCTCGATGATGCCCTGAACGTGCCGTCTGCGAGCACACCTTAGAGATCTGACTCGCATGGGAAATCGCCTTCCGGAGCGCCCGAGTACTCTGCTGAGTGCATGATCCTCGTCAGTCCGTCGGTGATCCTCTGCGGGGCGATCTGCTCGGCAAGCGCCTGAGTGGGAACGGCATCTTGGTCTTGCAGAATGGCGAGGAACAGGTGCTCGGTGCCCACATGGGTATGCCCCATAGTTCGCGCAATGGCCTCTGCTGTACCCAGAATCTTGTGGTAGCGAGGCGTGTACTCGAGTCCCTCATCAGTCATGCTCGCTCCGATCTGCTGATCACGAGGCGACGTGCGGGGTTCTGACTAGTGTTGTCAGAACCCCGCAGATGGGCTACCGACCGGACTGATCCTCGCCCTGGCCGCGGCGATCCTCGGCACCGGCGAAGCGGTGCAGCGCAGCGAAGACCGCAAGACCCACCGAGCTCTGCTGCTCGAACCTCCGCACAGCGTCAAGGACTGAGGCCGCGCGCCTCGATACCTTCATAACGGCCGGGAGACAGGCAGTCATCCATCCCGGGCGCAGGCGATGACCCACAACCACCCAACCCGCGGACTCACCTTGCACTGGGCCACAGCCCAACTCCCGCCCACGCTCCTGCGCGAACTCATCCACCGCACCATGGGCCTCAACACCATCACCCCCGGCCGCGACCTCAACAACGCCCTCCCCACCCTCTGGCTCGGCCGACTCGACACCCCCACCACCACCGTCGACCCACGAATCCAGCTCAACGCACCGGCCACAGACCGCTGCCCCGACTGCGCCAACTCACCCGGCACACTCCACGCCGACCGATGCGACATCGCACGCTGACAATGGACTTCAGACGCTACGCCGAACCGCCACTCGAACAACTTGATGCCGTCACGGCACCACGTCGGCGCGACTAGCGGCGCTGCAACCACCACACACCACCTGCAACCACTGCGCCGCCGGCAGCCGTAGCAGCCCCACGGATCACCGCAAACAGCGCAGTGTTCACAAGCCGCCGGACCGTCTTCTTTGTCCACATGATCTCTTGCCCTCCCATTAACCACCCCGGGCTATCCGAGTGCGGTTTCGAGCATCACGGCGGACGTGTGTGAACTGGACGCCTAGAGGCCAGCCCTGAACATCTATGGATGCCATCCTCTGGGATCAGCTGAGATGCCATGCTGTTGGACGGTCTTGGACGGAGGGCGAGCATGGGGCGACCAGGGGTATTCCACAAGCCGGATCTGACTGGCCGTGAGCACCGCGAGTTCAACGACACCCTCCACCACTTGCACCTCCTGGCTGGCCTCCCCAGCCTTGCGGAGATGACCCGGAACCTGCGGGACGCGGGAATCTCTCGAAGCTCGATCCACGATGCCTTCAGCAGCCCTCGCCTTCCTCGATGGCGAGTCGTCGATGCGCTCATTGAGATCCTCTCGTCCATGGCACCCGTCGTCATTGCCGAGCAGCAGCTGGAACCCATGCATGCCCTCTGGATGCGGGCAGCCACAGCGGGACAGCGCCCAGCAACGTCGTCGGCTCCCATCACGACGGCCCCCGTGAGCCGCACCCTCCTCCTGCTCGACATCGCGCAATACAGCGACCGCGACGACGTCGAGCAACGCCACCTGCGCCGCACGCTCTACGGCATCGTCGACCGCGTACTGACCGCCTCAGGAATCGACGAGACCCAACACCAACGTGCCGACCGCGGAGACTCAGTCATGGAGCTGATCGCCGCCGAAGCCTCGCTGATCGCGCTCCTCCGTACCCTGCTCACCGAGGTGCCGGTGCAACTGCGGGCGGTGAATCGAATGACCGCGAGCTCGGCACAGATCAGGCTGCGAGTAGTGCTCTCAACAGGACACGTGGCAGTCGACGAACTCGACGGCTGGATCGGCTCCGACCTCAACCGCGCCTGCCGTCTGTTGGACGCTGAGTTCCTGCGGACCGCATCGCGCGAACGCGACGACGGTTTCGCGCTATGCGTCTCCGACTCCGTATACGACGGGACGGTACGGCCCGGACACTCCGGCATTTCGTTGGAGGACTTCCACCGGGTGGCTTTCGACAGCAAGGACGGACCGTCGACGGCCTGGCTGACCGGCCCCGCCTAAGTCCGATGCCGCCCACGAACCCGGACCGGTAGTCAGTCGATTGCCGAGGGACCAGTCACCTGGGGTTTTGAACAGGCACGTTGGCTGGAAGCGCCAGAGCTCCTTGCAGGGGGACATCGCGGGGGACCGCCGGGGGACAGAACGCTGACGACAGCCAGGGAAAGCCGGGGAATGACCAGGTAAGAACTCCGTTCGGCAACGGCTCGCACCCCTCCGTTTGTATGCCTCTGACCTGCACTGATTCGGCGCTGACTTGCTGCGATCCCGGATGTCCTCCTTGATCACGGAAGCGGAAGCCACTATCTCTGAAGTTCTATTGTCCGGACAAAGGATTGACAGGACCGCGAGCCGTGGCGAGGGTGGGGTTCATGCGCATCGGATTGATCGGGACGGGTCGTATCGGCACATTTCACTCCGCGGCTCTGCAGCGGCATCCCGAGGTGGACGCGCTGGTCGTCGCCGATGCCGACGCGGGGCGCGCGGCCGGGCTCGCGGCGCGGATCGGCGCGGCGTCCGCGGCCTCGGTGGACGACGTCCTCACGGGGAAGGGCCGGTCGGGGGCCATGGACGCGGTGGTGATCACCGCGGCGACCGCCGCGCACGCCGAGCTGATCGGCAAGGCGGCGCGCGCGGGCCTGCCGGTGTTCTGTGAGAAGCCCATCGCCCTCGATCTGCCGGGTACTCTCGCCGCGCTCGCGGAGGTCGAGGCCGCGGGCACGGTGCTCCAGCTGGGCTTCCAGCGCAGGTTCGACGCGGGGTACGCGGCGGCGCGCGAGGCCGTGCGGTCGGGGCGGCTCGGGCGGCTGCACACGGTCCGGGCGATCACCTCCGACCCCGCGCCGCCGCCGGCCGCGTATCTCCCGCTCTCCGGCGGCCTCTACCGCGACTGCCTCGTCCATGACTTCGACATGCTGCGGTGGGTGACGGGCCGCGAGGTGACCGAGGTGTACGCGACCGGTTCGGACGCCGGGCCGTCGATGTTCCGTGACGCGGGCGACGTCGACACCGCCGCGGCGGTCCTCACCCTGGACGACGGCACGCTCGCCACGGCGACGGCCACGCGCTGCAACGGCGCCGGCTACGACGTACGCATGGAACTGGCCGGGGAAGACGACCAGATCGCGGTCGGCTTCGACGACCGCACTCCGCTGTCGTCCGTGGAACCGTCCGGCCCGCCACCGCCCGAGAAGCCGTGGCCCGGCTTCCTCGAACGCTTCACCCCCGCGTACGAGGCGGAGCTCGCCGCGTTCGTGGATGTCGTACGGGGAGAGCGGGCGAACCCCTGCGACGGGCGGGAGGCGCTGGCGGCGCTGCGGATCGCGGAGGCGTGTGAACTGTCGCGCAGGGAAGGCCGGTTGGTGAGGATGACGGAGGTCGCGGACGGCTGATCCCCCCGGCCCGTAGGGGCACTTCGGCCCGCTCAGCGGGTCACTCCACGCCGTCCAGCAGCCCCGCGTCATGGGCCAACAGCGCGATCTGCACCCGGTTGTTGAGGTCCAGCTTCGTCAGGACGCGGGAGACGTGGGCCTTGACGGTGGCCACGCTCAGGAAGAGCTCAGCCGCGATGTCCGCGTTCGACGCGCCCCGGCCCACCGCGACCGCCACCTCCCTCTCCCGCTCCCCCAGCAGCGCGAGCCGCTCCAACGCCCGCTCGCGACGCCCCTGTTGGGGATTGACCCCCGTCACCTGCGTGATCAGCTGCTGCGTCACCGTGGGCGAGAGCACCGGCTCCCCCGCCGCGACCGCCCGTACCGCCGCGACGATCTCGGCGGGCGGGGTGTCCTTGAGCACGAACCCGGCGGCCCCGGCCCGCAGGGCCCGTAGCACCTGTTCGTCGGCGTGGAAGGTGGTGAGGACGATGACCTCGGGGGCGTCGGGGCGCTTGCGCAGGGCCTCCGTCGCCGCGAGGCCGTCCATGGTGGGCATGCGGATGTCCATCAGGACGACGTCGGGGCGGAGCTCGCCGATCAGCGGTGCCACGTGGGAGCCGTCCGCCGCCTCACCGACGATCTCGATGTCGTCCGCGCCGCCCATCATGAAGGACAGACCGGCGCGGACCAGCGGGTCGTCGTCGACGAGAAGCACGCGGATCGGGTTCATGGCCCCACAGTAACGAGACGGGACCGCACTGTTGCGCTCGGAGTTCGCCGTCGCGCCCGGTGCGGTCAGTCCCATGGCAGCCACGCGTCGACGCGGAAGCCGCCGTCCGCAGCAGAGCCGTGTTCGATGCGGCCGCCCGCCAGCGTGGCCCGTTCCGTGAGGCCGATCAGTCCCTGGCCGGAACCGGGGACCTTCGGCACGTCGCCGGGCGGCGGCGGGTTGCGCACCGACAGGGTGAGGCCTTCGCCGGGGGCGCCGGACACCAGGACGGTCACCTCGGCGCCCGGGGCGTGCTTGCGGGCGTTGGTCAAACCCTCCTGGGCGATGCGGTAGGCGGTGCGGCCTACGGCGGCGGGCACCGCCGCCAGTTCGGCGACCCGGTGGTCGAGCGCGACCTTCATGCCCGCGTCGCGTGACTCGGCGACCAGGGTCTCCAGCGCGGCGAGGGTGGGCTGTGGCCGGCCCGATGCCTCCCCGTCCTCGCCACCGCCACGCAGGACGCCGATCACCTCGCGCAGGTCCTGCAGCGCTTCGTGGGCGCTCTCGCGGATGACACCGGCGGCGCGGACGATCTCCTCGCGGGGCGCGTCCGGGCGGAACTCCAGGGCGCCCGCGTGCACGCTGAGCAGGGTGAGACGGTGGGCGAGCACGTCGTGCATCTCCCGGGCGATGGACTCGCGGGCCAGGCGCTGGGCCTGCTCGGCGCGGAGCGTTGCCTCGTTCTCGGCGCGGATCGCGCGGTCGCGCAGGCTCAGCAGGAGCTGGCGGCGAGAGCGCACGAACATGCCCCAGCCGATGACGGAGGCGTTGATCAGCACACCGACGAGGACGGTGACGAGATACGGCAGGTCGGCGTCGGGACGCAGCCAGTAGATGAACGGAACCACGGCGATCGAGACCCCGCCGATCCAGCCGACGTACCGGAAGGGCCGGTGCACCGCGAGGGTGAACAGCGCGATGGCGGCGGCGCCGCCCGCGGTGTCCGAGGCCAGGCTGACCAGCACCATGGCGACCGCGAGCCCGACCGGCCAGCGTCTGCGCAGCCAGACGGCGGCGCAGGCGAGCGCGCCGATCAGCTGGTCGGCCTCGGCGATGCCGGGCGAGACGTTCGGGTTCTTGCCGACCGCGTCCGCGCCCACCATGCCGATGACGACGGCCACACCGAAGCAGGCGAAGTCGACCACCCAGTCGCGGGCTGTCCGGCGGGGCCTGCGTCCGCCTTTGCGCGGCCCGCGTTCCGGGTCGAACTCGGCGGCGACGGCCGAGGGCAGCGCCCATGAGCGCCTGGCCAAGAGGGCCGGGGGCGCCGGGGGAACACGCAGGGGCTCATTGCCGCTCATGGTCGACAAATCTACGCACTGCCGAGGGCGCAGGGCGCCGTACGGACGTGATCGTCTACCAAAGTCGCGCAGGCGGAGACTTTCGGAGGGGGTGAGGAGGAAGAAGCCTCACCCCGTGGCCGATGTGCGTGGGGGGTCCACGGAGCGAGGCTCTCCGGTATGAAGCAGGTACTTGAGGTCTTCGGATTCCTTTTCCTCGTCCAGGGCGTGGCCGCCCTGGTGCACGAGCTGACCGGCCGGCTGAGCGGCTGGGGTCTCGTGCGGCGGATCGGGTTCCTCGACGGCTACGAGGTCTACGCGGGCGTCACGCTGATCGTGCTCGCGCTCGCGCTGTTCGCCGTCGCGCAGAGCCGGAAGACCCGCTAGTGCCTGCTGATCCGGGGTCGCTGCGGTCACGGGGGGCCGCAGCGGCCTCAGCAGGCGTAGTCGACCAGGTCGAAGGACTCGTAGTGGTCGGCGGTGTAGTAGTCCTCCTGGTTCTCCTCACCGGTCACGATGCGGCGGGCGCCGCGGTCCGGTGAGCCCGGCGTCTTCACGGTGTACTCGTGGTAGTACCCGGAGCCCTGCGAGGGCAGGATGCCTTCCCTGTTCTGGAAGACGGTGCCGTCCTGCGGATAGGGGTAGGGGCCGCCCGCCTCGATCAGGTCCAGGGTGTCGTGCGCCTGGGCGGGCAGCGCGGAGTAGCAGATGTCGCCGACGGCGGCGACGGCGGTGACGGAGTACGCCGTCGACACGGGGGCGTGGTGGTCGGGGGCCGCGCTCGCGGAGGCGGCGACGGGGGCGCCGACGAACAGGGCGGCGGCGAGGGCGGTGACGCTCACGATTCGTGGGGGGATTCGCATGCGACCAGTGTGACGCGCGTAGAGGTTGGCGTGTCAACGTCAAGTGCGGTGAATTTTCCGGGAGTTAACCAAGTGGCGTCGGCACGCCGCCGGTTGGCCGCATGTTCGCCGCCGGCTCGCCGCCGTCAGTCCTTGCGCGCGGCGCTCTTCGCGGCAGCTATGCGGTGCTGCGCCATGTACTCACGCATCCGCAGGCTGGTGGTCCCGCCGGTGTAGAGCACCGCGCCGGCCACCGACAGCGGCACGGAGAGTCCCAGCCAGCCCAGCATCTCGGGCCAGCGGCGCTGGGCGCGGCAGTCCTCCCAGGTGGAGTCCTGCCATGTCGGGGCGTCCCCCTCGTAGAAGAGCACCGACTGGCACTTGCGACTGCTGGACGAGTCGTCGTCCTCTTCACTGAACGGCACCATCAACTGCCAGGCGAGCACGGCCCAGATGACCCCCGCGGCGAGGAAGAGCACCCCGCCCCAGATACGGCGCTTCTCCGCGCCCGCGGCGAAATCCTGCTCGAAATACTCGTTCACGGGCTCCCCCTGGTGGATCGACCTGCTGGCTGACCGATCTCCTGGCTGATCGACCACGGAACGTATCACCGCACCCCGCGGCCCCAACTGGTCCCCACCAGGACCAGCACACCACCCACCAGACCCACCACCCCGAGCCGCTCCCCGCCCACCGCGATCCCCACGGCGGCCGCCCACAGCGGCTCCGTGCCGAGCAGCAGGCTCACCCGTGAGGGCGAGGTCCGATGTACCGCCCACATCTGCACGAAGAAGGCGAAGAGCGTGCAGAACACGGAGAGGAAGAGCAGCCCCGCCCACTCGCGCGGACCGAAATCCACTGCGACGGACCAGGGCGACACGCCCGTTCCCGCGGCGGCCAGCACCGCGAACACCAAGACGGCGGAGCCCAGTTGGACGGTGGTGAGCGGCAGAGACGCGGCGTCGTCGGCGTCCTTGAGCGCCTTGATCCTGGACATCGCGAGGACGTGCACCGTGCGGGCGAGCGCGGCGAGAAGCATCAGGCCGTCGCCCACGGACGGCTGCGTGAAACCGCCGCCCTGAGTCAGCAGGACCACGCCGAGCACGGAGAGCCCCGCCGCCGCGAGGAAGGCGCGCGGCGGCCTCCTCCGCGTCACCGCGGCCTCGGCGAGCGGGGTGAAGATCATGGTGAGGCTGATGATGAGGCCCGCGTTGGTCGCCGATGTGTGGACGACGCCATAGGCCTCCAGGAGGAAGATCCCGCTCAGGACGAGGCCGAGCGCTCCCGCTCCGCGCCACTGCGGCACCGTCAGCGCGCGAAGGCCTCGCCATCCGGCCACCACGAGTGCCGGCAGCACGACGGCGAACCGCAGGACCAGGACCGCGACGACCGTGTGTGTCGTCGTGATGCCCTTCGCCGCGAGATAGCTGGCGCCCCAGACCACGGCCACGAGCAGGACGGGCAGATCGGTGAGCCAGGCGCGGCGCGCTGCGGGCGCGGCGGGAGCGGTGAGCGTCGACACGGGGCGCGGTCTCCAACAGGTGGGGCGGTGTGGAGACTTCGGCGGCTCTCACGCGGGGCGATCACCGTATCCGCTCCGGCGGGAAATCGGTGTCCATTTCCCGCCAGCGACGGCGGAGGCAGCCCGCTTTCATTGAACCCACGGAACTTCTCGGGCGAATCGCCCCTTATCTACGCGAACGAGGCACTGACATGTCTTCTCTGACCGGCAAGACCGCACTCGTCACCGGCGGCAGCCGCGGCATGGGCGCGGCGATCGCTCTGCGGCTCGCTCAGGATGGTGCGGACGTGGCCATCACCTACGTCAAGGAGGAGGCCGCGGCTCTCGACGTCGTGGCCAAGATCGAGTCGACGGGGCGGCGCGGGTTCGCCATCAGGGCCGACGCCGCCGACCCCGGTGACGCGGCGGGCGCGGTGGAGCGCGCGGCCGACGACCTGGGCCGGCTCGACGTCCTGGTGAACAACGCGGGGATCGGAGTCCTCGGGCCCATAGGGGACTTGGCGCTCTCGGACGTCGACCGGGTGCTCGACATCAACGTACGTTCGGTCTTCCTGGCCTCGCAGGCGGCGGCCGGCAGGCTGGCCGACGGGGGCCGGATCATCTCGACCGGCTCGGCGCTCGCCCGGTACTCGGGTGGAGGCGGCGGCACGCTCTACGCGATGAGCAAGGCGGCCCTCACCGGCATGACGAAGCCCCTGGCGCGGGAGCTCGCCGGGCGCGGGATCACCGTGAACGTGGTCCACCCGGGCGCGATCGACACGGACATGAACCCGGCCGACGGGCCGTTCGCCGAGCCGCAGAGGGCGGCGACCGCGCTGGCCCGCTTCGGCTCCGCCGACGAGGTGGCCTCGCTCGTCGCCTACCTCGCCGGGGAGGACGCCGCGTTCATCACGGGCGCGGAGCTCGTGGTCGACGGCGGGTACACCGCCTAGCCGAGGATCGCGGGCAGGGGTTCGCGGGCATGGGTATGGGGCGCACCGGGGCTGTCCACCCGGTGCGCCCCACGTTCTTCGGGGGCTTCAGCCGAAGCTCGCTCGAGGGCTTCGGCCAAAGCTGATCAGCCGCCCAGCTCCTGGTGGCGTGCCGCCAGGCGGCTCGCGCCCGCCTCGGTCAGCGAACCGAAGAGGTGCAGCCGCGAGATGCCGCCGTCCGGGAAGATGTCGATGCGCACGTGCGTGCCGACGACCGGGGCGTCCAGGACGAAGCGGTGGTTGGTGTCGGGCTGCAGCCGGGTGCGGGGCAGCGCCTCGACCCACTCGCCACTCTCGCCGTCACGGACCGAAAGCGCCGCCCAGCCCGCCGAGTTGCCCTTCAGGTACGCGGTGTCGATCTCGACGACGCGGATCTCGGACTGCTGCACCAGCTGGTAGCGGATCCAGTCGTTGCCGTTGTCGCGGCGGCGGCGGGTCTCCCAGCCGTCGTCCATCTTGCGGGAGCGGCCCGGCTGGATGGTGTTGGTGGCCGGGGAGTAGAAGCGGTCGGACGCGTCCTCCACCTGGCCGCCGTTCTCCAGGGCGACGACGTCGAACGTGCCGAGCGCCGCGAGCCACTTGGGGTCGGCGATGACTTCACCGTAGACGCGGAGGCGCGCGATGCCGCCGTCCGGGTGCTGGTTGACGCGCAGGTGCGTGAAGCGCTGCTCGATGTCGACGGCGAAGCCGTTGGCCGCGTGGCCGCCAACTGCCGTACGCGGCACGAGAGTCGTCCACTTCACGTCGTCCGCGAGGAGCTCTTCGGGGGTCGGCGAACCGTCCACGCTCGTGCCCTCGACGGACACGGCCTGCGGGTAGTTGCCGCGGAAGTGGGCGGTGTCGATGACGATGCCGCGTACGACGCCGGGGGCGCCGAGGCGGACCAGGGCCCAGTCGTGGTCGTCGGCGGTCGGCCACGGGTGCTGGCCGGAGACACCACGGCGGCGGCGGGTCTCCCAGCCGTCCATGACCTTGCCCTTGTGGCCGAAGTGCTCCGGGTCGAACACGGCGGCGTGGTCGAGGAGCAGGTTCTCGCGCATCGCGAAGAACTCGTCGTTGGCGGCGATCACACCGGCGCCGAGCTGCCGGTCGGCGAGGTTGGCGTACTGCGTGAAGGGGAAGTCCGCGGTGCGGTAGTCCGCGTAGGGGTCGCCGCCGCCGTAGGGGCTGGCGTCGCCGGTGAAGGTGGGTATCGCCGTCACGGTGATCAGTTCTTCCTTTCCAGAAGTCGGCCTGCGGGTTCACTGAACTCGCCGCCGTGCAGAATGCGTTCGCCGCGCAGCCAGGTGGACTTCACGACGCCGCTGAGGGTCTTGCCCGCGTACGCCGTGACTCGGTTCCGGTGCTGCAGCGCCGCGGGGTCCACGGTGAAGGTCTCGTCGGGCGCGAGGACCGCGAAGTCGGCGTCGCGGCCGGCCTCGATGGCGCCCTTCTGGTCGAGTCCGACCAGTTCGGAGGTGCGCGTCGACATCCAGCGCACCACGTCCTCGAGGCTGTGGCCGCGCTTGCGGGCCTCGGTCCAGATCGCGGGGAGGCTCAGCTGGAGGCCGGAGATGCCGCCCCACGCGGTCGCGAAGTCGTCGGTCTTGAGGTCGGCGGTGGACGGCGAGTGGTCCGTCACGATGCAGTCGATGGTGCCGTCGGCGAGCGCGTCCCAGAGCAGATCCTGGTTGGCGGCCTCGCGGATGGGCGGGCAGCACTTGAACTCGCTGGCACCGTCCGGGACTTCCTCCGCGGTGAGCGTGAGGTAGTGCGGGCAGGTCTCGACGGTGACCTTGACGCCCTCGCGCTTGGCGGCGGCGATCAGGGGCAGCGCGTTCGACGACGACAGGTGCAGTACGTGGATACGGGCGCCGAGCCGCTTGGCGAGCCCGATGAGGCCCTCGATCGCGGCGTCCTCGGAGACGCGCGGCCGGGTCTCCAGGTAGTCCGTGTACTTGGGGCCGCTCTTGTGCGGGGCCGCGTCCAGCTCGTGCGGGTCCTCGGCGTGCACGATGAGCAGTCCGCCGAAGCCCGCGATCTCCGCCATGGAGGTGGCGAGACGGTCCTGGTCCAGGTGCGGGAACTCGTCCACGCCGGACGGCGAGAGGAAGCACTTGAAGCCGTAGACACCGGCGTCGTGCAGGGGCTTGAGGTCGCCGACGTTGTCGGGCAGGGCGCCGCCCCAGAAGCCGACGTCGATGTGCGCCTTGGTGCGGGCCACGTCCTGCTTCGTGCGCAGGTTGTCGACGGTGGTGGTCGGCGGCAGGGAGTTGAGCGGCATGTCGACGAGGGTGGTGATGCCACCGGCGGCGGCGGCGCGGGTGGCGGTCCAGAAGCCCTCCCACTCCGTGCGGCCCGGGTCGTTCACATGGACGTGCGTGTCGACGAGGCCGGGCAGCAGGACGTCGTCACCGAAGTCCTCGACCCTGACTCCCGCCGGTACGTCGGCGTCGTGTGCGAGCACGGCCGCGATCTTCCCCCCGGAGACCGTGACCGACGCGGGGCGGGTTCCCTGCGGGGTGATCACGCGAGTCGAGCGCAGCACCAGTTCTACGTCCACGTCCTCAACGCCCTCTCTTCGCTGTTGCTTGTGCGTTCACTGTCGTCTGTGTGTTCGTTCTTTTCCGCTACACAGACCATTCGTTTCCGCTAAACGGAATTCAACGTTCTGTTGAATGAGTCTTCACGGCCGATCCCGAACCGTCAAGAGGTCACCTGGAGCACTCTGGACGTTTCCACAAAGTGGAATTAGAATTCCACAGGCCAGAACGTAGCTACGCACAACCGGGCCGTCGAACGATCACCGGGGGTGTCGGCGGAGAAGCGGACAAAGGCTCCCCGACCGGTCCCTGAGCAGCCCTGACCGGCTCGGAAGCCAGAGCCGCGAAGGGACCTCGCGAGGAACCGCCCGGTAGGCTGCTGCCTTGCCCGTCAGCCCCGAAAGGACTGCGCCGTGCCGACGTCAAGCGCCAGCGACGCCTCCACCGAAGTCGCCGCCTCCAAGCCGCCCGCTGCCAGCGGTGGTGTCCAGTCCCTCGAGCGCGCCTTCGACCTCCTCGAACGGATGGCGGACGCCGGCGGCGAGGTCGGCCTGAGCGAGCTCTCCGCGAGCAGCGGCCTGCCGCTGCCCACGATCCACCGCCTGATGCGCACGCTGGTCGCCTGCGGCTACGTACGTCAGCAGCCCAACCGCCGCTACTCCCTGGGCCCGCGTCTGATCCGCCTCGGCGAATCCGCCTCGCGCCTTCTCGGCACCTGGGCGCGCCCCTACCTCGCGCGCCTGGTCGAGGAGACCGGCGAGACCGCGAACATGGCGCTGCTCGACGGGGACGAGATCGTCTACGTCGCACAGGTGCCGTCCAAGCACTCCATGCGCATGTTCACCGAGGTGGGCCGCCGGGTCCTGCCCCACTCCACGGGCGTCGGCAAGGCTCTCCTCGCCCACACCCCGCCGGAGGAGGTGCGGGCCCTGCTCTCCCGCACCGGGATGCCCTCCGCCACGGAGAAGACGATCACCACGCCGGAGGGTTTCCTCGACGCGCTCGAGGTGGTCCGCGGCGCGGGCTACGCGGTCGACGACAACGAACAGGAGATGGGGGTGCGCTGCCTCGCCGTGTCGGTCCCCAACTCCCCCACGGCGGCGGCCATCTCGATCTCCGGTCCGGCGGGCCGGGTGACCGAGGCCGCGGTGGAGAAGATCGTGCCGGTGCTGCAGGAAGTGGCGGTGGAGCTGAGCGCCGCGCTGGCCAGTTCGGGTCCGGCGGCGTAACCACGGGCGTCGGGGCATGTGGGCGACTCACGTGGTCGGCTACTGACCGGCGCCGCCCCGGATCAGCCCCCGGCCCGTCGCCACCGCCACGGCGGCCGTACGCGATTCGACGCCCAACTTCGCGTAGATGTGCACCAGATGGGACTTGACGGTGGCCTGGCTCAGGAAGAGCCGCTTGCTGATCTGCAGGTTCGACAGGCCCTCCCGCACCAGCCTGAGCACCTCCAACTCCCGCGCGGACAGGGCCTCCCCGGGCGCCCGCATCCGGTCCATCAGCCGATGGGCGATCGCGGGCGCGAGCGCGGACTGCCCCGCGGCCGCGGTCCGCACCGCCGCGGCCAGCTCCTCCGGCGGCGCGTCCTTCAGGAGATATCCCGCGGCCCCCGCCTCGACCGCGGCGAGGATGTCGGCGTCCGTGTCGTACGTCGTCAGGACGAGTACCCGCGGCGCGCCGGGCTCCGCGGTGATCGCGGCCGTGGCCTGCGCCCCGTGCATCCCCGCTCCGAACTGAAGATCCATCAGTACGACGTCGAACCCACCGGCCGCGGCGAGCGACACCGCGGCCTCGGCCGTCGCCGCCTCCCCCGCCACGGCGAGGCCGGGCTCAGTGTCGAGCACCGCGCGCAGCCCGGCGCGTACGACGGGATGGTCGTCAGCGAGAAGCAGCCGGACGGGCTCTCCTACCCCGGCGCCCGCAGCCTCCGGCACCCCGGGGCTCACAGCGCGGCCTCCGTCGGGAGCGGCAGCTTGACCGCGACGGCCGTCCCCTGGCCCGGCGCCGACTCCACGCTCAGCGTCCCGCCGAGGGACCGGGCCCTCGCCCGCATCGCGAGCAGCCCGAAACCCCCGTCCCCGCGGGGCGCCGACGCCGGGTCGAAACCGCGCCCGTCGTCGACGACGTCCAGGGACACCGACGTGTCCATGAAGCTCAGGGTGATCTCAGCGCGTTCAGCGCCCGCGTGCTGCAACGTGTTGGCCAGGGCGGACTGGGCGGTGCGGAGCAGGGTGACCTCGTACGGGGTGGGGAGTTCGGCGGGCTTGCCGCTCACCGTGAACTTGACGTCGACCTCGGCTCCGGGGGACGCGGAGAGCCGTTCGAGGGCTCCGGCCAGCGAGCCGCGCTCCAGGTCGGGCGGGCTGAGGGCACGTACGAAGCGACGTGCTTCGGCGAGGTTGTCCTGCGCCGCGGCACGCGCCTGCTCGATGTGCGGGGCGGCGGGCGAGCCCGCGGGCAGCGCGCGTTGCGCGGCACGCAGCAGGAGCTGGATCGAGGAGAGCCCCTGGGCGAGCGTGTCGTGGATCTCGCGCGCGAGACGCTCGCGCTCGGCGAGGGTGCCCGCGGTCCGCTCGGCCGCCGCGAGTTCGGCCCGCGTGGCCATGAGTTCGTCGATCAGCTGCCGCCGCCGCTCGCTCTCCCGGTACAGCGCCTCGTACCCGAGCACGGTGGCGACCGCCACGGCCGCGCCGAGCAGCGGTCCGATGAAGCTGCCGGGCGAGAGTGCGGAGCCGTGCGCCACGAAACTGGCGATGGCGGCAGCGGCGGTCAGCGCGACGGCGGGCAGGGCCCAGCGCACGGGCAGCAGATGCAGTTGCAGGAAGTAGAGGGGGAAGGCCGTCCACAGCCCGTCCGGCGACAGCACGAGCAGCGCCACCCAGCACACACCGAGCGCCGCGAGCCATACCGCCGCCGCGCGCCGCGACCGCGCCACGGCGGGACTGAGCGTGCCCGCCGCGTAGACACCGCCCATCGCGACCGCCACTGCCACGACGGCACCACCGTGCGGCGCCCCGTCGGCCACGGCCCGCACGACGGCGAGCGCGAGCAGCCCCGCGAGGAGCGCGTGCAGGCACAGGCGCAGGGTGAGGGTGACGGGGGTGGTCCGGGACGAGGGCGGCTGCCCCGCCCGGGGCGAGGGTGGCGGCTCGGTGGAGGTGTTCATCGGACCCTCCAGCGTAGGCGCAGCCGCCCCCGCTTCCGTCAACCGAAAGGTTGAGCTCGGACTCCCCCCTTCGATTCGGGTGAAGCGTGCTGTGGCGCGATGCCGTGAGGGCGGGCGTGGACGGAGGGTGGGGGCATGTTCGTCGCATGGAGAGACCTTCGGTTCGCCAAGGGGCGGTTCGCCCTGATGGGAGCCGTCGTCGTGCTCATCACTCTGCTCGTGGGGCTGCTTTCCGGGCTCACCGCCGGGCTCGCCAGGGAGAACACCTCCGCGATCACCGGCCTCCCGGCCGACCGCATCGCCTTCGCCGCGCCACCGTCCGGCCAGTCCGTCTCCTTCACCAACTCCCGGGTGGAGGAGCGCGCCTGGCGGACCTGGGCGGAGCAGCCCGGCGTACGGTCCGCCGAGCCCATCGGCATCAGCACCCTCAACGCCACCGCGGGCGACCGCTCGGCCGCGGTGTCCGCCTTCGGCGTCGAGCCGGACTCCGGTATCGCCCCGGCCGGCATCGCGCCGGGCGAGGCCGTGCTCTCCGAGAAGGCGGCGACTGACCTCGGGGTCGGCCCCGGGGACACGGTGCGGCTCGGCGGAAGCGGAAGCGGGAGCGGGAGGGGAAGCGGGGTCGAGGAGCGGGTGGCGCGGGTCGCTTCGGACGCCTCGTACAGCCACACGCCCGTCGTGTGGACCGTCCTCGACGACTGGCAGGGGCTCGGTCACCGGGGTACGTCGATGGACGAGCAGGCCACGGTCATCGCGCTGCGGACCGGCGGCGGGGCCGACCTCGCGGCCGGGGACGAGGCCGCGGGCACGGAGACGAAGTCCCTCGACGGCGCGCTCACGGCCATCGGTTCCTACCAGGCGGAGAACGGTTCGCTGCAGCTCATGCGCGGTTTCCTCTTCGTCATCTCCGCGCTCGTCATAGGAGCGTTCTTCACCGTGTGGACCATCCAACGCGCCGGTGACATCGCGGTGTTGAAGGCGCTCGGCGCGTCGACGCCGTATCTGCTCAGGGACGCTCTGGGCCAGGCCGTGCTGATACTGGCGGCCGGTACGGCCCTGGGGACGGGGATCGCGGCGGTGGTGGGCGCCGCGATCAGCGGCGGCGACGTCCCGTTCGTACTCGATCCGCCGACCGTGTTGTGGCCCGCCGCCGTGATGATCGCCCTCGGGGCGTTGGGCGCGGGCCTGTCCGTACGGCGGATCACCGCCGTAGATCCGCTGACCGCGCTGGGGAGTGCCCGATGAGTCTGTTCCTCGAAGACATCACGCTGACGTATCCGGATGGTGAGGGCAGGCTCACGGCGCTGGACGGCGTCAGCCTCGAGGTCCCCGCCGGGACGATGACGGCGGTCGTCGGCCCCTCCGGTTCCGGTAAGTCCAGCCTGCTCGCGGTGGCGGCGACGCTGGTGTCTCCTGACCGGGGGCGGGTGCTGGTCGGAGGTACGGAGACGGGGGCCCTTTCGGCGGCCGAGCGGGCGGAGTTGCGGCGGAGGCGGATGGGGATCGTCTTCCAGCAGCCGAACCTGCTGGCGTCGCTGACGGCGCTGGAGCAGGTGGAGCTGATGGCGCGCCTGGAGGGGGGTGGGCGCGCGGGCGAAGTGCGTCAGCGGGGGCGGAAGCGAGCTCGGGCGGCGGCTCGGGAGCGGGCTCGGGAGCTGCTGGACACGGTGGGCCTGGCGTCCCTCACGCATCGCCGCCCGCACCAGCTGTCGGGCGGACAGCGGCAACGGGTCGGCATCGCACGGGCGTTGATGAACGCACCCGAGGTGCTCCTGGTGGATGAACCGACCAGCGCCCTGGACCACGAGCGGGGCGCGGCGGTCCTCGATCTGCTGGCCCGGCTCACGCGGGAGTGGGGGACGGCGACGGTCCTGGTCACGCACGACCGCGCGCGGTTGGCTGTCGCCGACCGGGTGGTGGGGTTGGTCGACGGGAGGGTGGGCATCGGCGAGGCGTCCGGTGTTTGACGGCCCCTGTGCCGACTGGGGGTTACTTCGGGGGCGGGTCGCCGAAGAGTTCGACCGCTCCTCGGACCGCCGCGAGGCCTGAGGCCAGGGCGCTGACCGAGCCGATCGCGCCTGCGACCAGCAGGAGCGAGCGGCGCAGCCTCGGTACCTCAGGGGCGCCGCTCAGGGCCATCGCCGCCAGTGCCGCGAGCTCGTCCTCGGCGATGCCCCGGTCGGGGAACTCGACCGGGTGCGCGGCGAGCTCCCGGCGCAGCCGGGACACAGCCGTGTCCAGCTCCGCGACCCGCGGATCCTCATCGCTGTCGGCCACTCGCCTCTGCCCCACACTCCGCAACACAGCTCTCCCCCTGCTCGGTCAGATCTCGCCGTCCCGCACGGCGTTGGTCAGACACCAGAGGGACGCGGGTCAGTAAACGCCACGGGAAGCGGGACGCGCCACTTTCCGGCCGGAAGGCACCGCACGGGCAGGGTGCGGTATGCAGGAGCCATGACCATGACGAATCCGATGATCGCTGGGCTGCTCCTCGCCGCGGGCGGCGGGCGACGGCTCGGCGGCCGGCCGAAGGCGCTTCTCGACCACCGGGGGCGGCCCCTCGTGGAGCACGCGGTCCGCGTACTTCGCGAGGGCGGCTGCACGCACGTGCACGTCGTGCTCGGCGCCGACGCCGACGCCGTACGGGAGAAGGCCTCGCTCCCCGGCTGCGTGCTGATCGACAATCCCGAGTGGGCGAAGGGGATGGGTTCGTCCCTGCAGGCCGGGATCGCGTCCCTGCGCGGCGGCGAAGCGGACGCCGCCCTCGTCTCCCTCGTCGATCAACCCGGCATCGGCCCCGCCGCCGTGGCCCGCGTGTACGCCGCCTACCGATCCCCCGCCACCCTTGCGGCAGCCGCGTACGAGGGGGAGCGCGGCCACCCCGTGCTCTTCGGCGCCGACCACTGGCCGGGCATCGCCGCGAGCGCGGTCGGTGATCGCGGGGCGCGCGCCTATCTGAAGGAACACGCGGGGGACATCACGCTCGTCGAGTGCGGGGACGTGGCCCAAGCGTACGACATCGACACGCCCGCCGACCTGATCCACCTTGAGTGACCGGCATGGCACTCAGCGACACGTTCTGTCGATGAAGAGAATCTCGACATCAACAGACGATTGAACTTCCACTATGAGGAAACTAGTATCCACTGTTCAGAAGCACCCGTTCCCTCAAGTGGGGTCCACGGCCGTATCTCGGCTCCGGTGGCACTGAGTGTCACTGCGAATGCCCGGCGGTCGCCGCGGCACCGCTTGTGAAGCTCGCTGAAGGAAGTGACAGCTCATGTCCGCACCAGCGCAGTCCCCGCTGGCCATCGTCGACGCGGAGCCTCTGCCGCGGCAGGAGGAGGTCCTCACCGACGCGGCCCTCGCCTTTGTGGCCGAGCTGCACCGGCTCTTCACGCCCCGCCGTGACGAGCTCCTCACCCGCCGCTCCGAGCGCCGCGCCGAGATCGCCCGCACCTCCACGCTCGACTTCCTCCCCGAGACCGCGGCGATCCGCGCGGACGACTCCTGGAAGGTCGCCCCGGCCCCGGCCGCGCTCAACGACCGCCGGGTGGAGATCACGGGCCCGACCGACCGCAAGATGACCATCAACGCCCTGAACTCGGGCGCCAAGGTCTGGCTCGCGGACTTCGAGGACGCCTCGGCGCCCACCTGGGAGAACGTGGTCCTCGGCCAGCTCAACCTGGCCGACGCCTACGAGCGCCGCGTCGACTTCACGGACGAGCGCACCGGCAAGTCGTACGCCCTCAAGGACGCCGACGAGCTCGCCACCGTCGTCATGCGCCCCCGCGGCTGGCACCTGGACGAGCGCCACCTGCAGTTCGAGGGCACCCCGATCCCCGGCGCGCTCGTCGACTTCGGCCTGTACTTCTTCCACAACGCCAAGCGCCTCATCGACCTCGGCAAGGGCCCGTACTTCTACCTCCCGAAGACGGAGTCGTACCTGGAGGCCCGCCTCTGGAACGACATCTTCGTCTTCGCGCAGGACTACGTCGGCGTCCCGCAGGGCACCGTCCGCGCCACGGTCCTCATCGAGACGATCACGGCCGCGTACGAGATGGAGGAGATCCTCTACGAGCTCCGCGACCACGCTTCGGGCCTGAACGCGGGCCGCTGGGACTACCTCTTCTCCATCGTCAAGAACTTCCGTGACGGCGGCTCGAAGTTCGTCCTGCCGGACCGCAATCTTGTGACGATGACCGCCCCCTTCATGCGGGCGTACACCGAACTCCTCGTCCGCACCTGCCACAAGCGCGGCGCGCACGCGATCGGCGGCATGGCGGCGTTCATCCCGTCCCGCAAGGACGTCGAGGTCAACAAGGTCGCGTTCGAGAAGGTCAAGAACGACAAGGACCGCGAGGCCGGCGACGGCTTCGACGGCTCCTGGGTCGCGCACCCGGACCTGGTCCCGATCGCGATGAAGTCGTTCGACGCGGTCCTCGGCGACAAGCCCAACCAGAAGGACCGTCTGCGCGAGGACGTCAGCGTCGCCCCCGGCGACCTGATCGCCATCGACTCGCTCGACGCGAAGCCCACGTACGACGGCCTGGTCAACGCCGTCCAGGTCGGCATCCGTTACATCGAGGCGTGGCTGCGCGGCCTCGGCGCCGTCGCCATCTTCAACCTCATGGAGGACGCGGCCACCGCCGAGATCTCGCGCTCGCAGATCTGGCAGTGGATCAACGCGGGCGTCGTCTTCGAGAACGGCAAGACCGCGACGGCCGACCTGGCCCGCGAGGTGGCCGCCGAGGAGCTGGCGAACATCCGCACCGAGATCGGTGACGAGGCCTTCGAGGCCGGCAAGTGGCAGCAGGCGCACGACCTCCTCCTCCAGGTCTCCCTGGACGCGGACTACGCGGACTTCCTCACGCTCCCGGCGTACGAGCAGCTGCGCTGAGCTCGACCCGATGACCGAGCCCCCGGCACCGCACAGCGCCGGGGGCTCAGTCGTGCCCCGCAAGGGGCGCGGGGAACTGCGCGACCGGCCACAGTCAGCCCGCACGTACTAACCGATGTGCCGCGACCAATCCTGCTCAGCCGCAGGCTCCCCGTGCAGATCAGGCACCCGCTTCAGCCAGGCCGGACGGCCCCTCTCGGTGGCGGCAGCGCGCCTCGCGTCAGCCGCCGCCAGCTCCCCCCGGGAGGGGAAGTCCACCGGCAGCCAGACCGCCGAGGCACGCGCGCGGGCCAGCAGGAAGGCGACGTACGCCTCACGCACCTCGTCGGGAGACGTGAAGCCCGGCTCGTCGGCGAGCCACGCGTCCGGGACCAGGGCGGCGATGTCACGGAGGACGGACTCCGTGACGAGAGGCGCCAGCTCCGCATCGGCGGCAGCCGTATCGGGGGCGTATCCCCCGAGGGCGTGATGGCGGAAGTCGTACACCTTGTCCGGCGCGGACGCGCCCCAGCGGTGGTGGAAGACCAGGGCCGCGCCATGGTCGATCAGCCAGAGCCTCGGCGGCTGGATGCCGAACGTGGGCCAGATCATCAGGTTCGAGCTGTGCACCGTCCGGTCGACGTTCGCGGTGAGCGCGTCGAGCCACACCACCTTGCCCGCCTCCAGCGGGTCCACGTCCAGCGCCTCGGGGGTGAAGTCCACGGCGCCCGGCAGGAGGTCCATGCCGAGGTTGAGGCCGGCGCTGGCGTGCAGGAGGTCCTGGACCTCCTGGTGCGGCTCGTCGGCCGCGACCGCCGGGTCGAAGTGGACCAGCACGAGCTCGGGAAAGCGCAGGCCGAGGTGGCGGGCCAGCTCACCGACGATGATCTCGGCGACCAGCGCCTTGCGGCCCTGCGCCGAACCGGTGAACTTGACGACGTACGTACCGAGGTCGTCGGTCTCGACGACGCCGGGCACGGAGCCCCCGGTCCGCAGCGGGTTCACATACCGGACAGCAGTCACTTCACGCAGCACACGGCAACTGTATGCGGGGGGCCGCTCCGACCACGATCCGGTTTCGCCGGGTCAGCCCGCGCGCAGGGCCTTGGCGAGGACACTCTCGCCGGACACCTCGATGCGGCCCGCCCGCACCCCTTCGGCGACCGTCAGCGCGCCCCGGCCCACCGCGACACAGGTCTCCGCGTCGAGGGTCAGGAGTGCGTCGGGGGCTTCGGCGGCGGGCCCGTCGCCGTACGACTCGGCGGCGCCCCCCACCCGTACGTGGAACTCCCCCTCGTCCAGGCGGACCTGGACCACTCCCTCCGCCCCGAGACCCGTCAGGACCCGAAGCAGCGGCAGCGCGAACCAGTGGGCGCGGACCGCGTCCGTCTGGCCTCGCTCCTCCAGGGCGGGTGCGCCCCAGGTGGCGAGGGCCTGGAGGACCGGCAGCAACTCGCGGCCCCGCTCGGACAGTTCGTAGACGTACGCGGCCGAGGGCGGGGGCAGGCGGCGGCGGGTCGTCAGTCCCTCGCGCTCCATGTCCTTGAGCCGGGACGCCAGGACGTCCGTGCTCACGCCCGGCAGATCGGCGTGCAGATCGGTGTAACGGCGCGGCCCGGTCAGGAGCTCCCGGACGATCAGCAGGGTCCAGCGGTCACCGACGGCGTCGAGCGCGCGGGCGGCGGCGCAGTACTGGTCATAGCTTCGGCGGGACCTGGCGGCAGGTGGCGTGCGACCCATGCGGCACAGTCTATGCAAGTTGTTGGACTTTCCAAGCTCCAGCTTGGTAAAACCAAGTAACTCACGTCACGGGAGGCACAGCGCATGGAGTTCCGGCAGTCCAGCAAGCTCAGCGAGGTCTGTTACGAGATCCGGGGGCCGGTCATCGAGCACGCCAACGCCCTGGAGGAGGCGGGCCACAGCGTCCTGCGCCTGAACACCGGCAACCCCGCGCTGTTCGGCTTCGAAGCGCCCGAGGAGATCGTCCAGGACATGATCCGGATGCTCCCCCAGGCGCACGGCTACACGGACTCGCGCGGCATCCTCTCGGCCCGCCGCGCCGTCGCCCAGCGCTACCAGGCGCTGGGCCTCGACGAGGTCTCCGTGGACGACGTCTTCCTCGGCAACGGCGTCTCCGAGCTGGTCACGATGGCCGTACAGGCCCTCCTGGAGGACGGCGACGAAGTCCTCATCCCCGCGCCGGACTTCCCGCTGTGGACCGCCGTGACGACCCTCTCCGGAGGCAAGGCCGTCCACTACACGTGCGACGAGTCCGCGGACTGGTACCCCGACCTCGACGACATGGCGTCGAAGATCACCGACCGGACCAAGGCCGTCGTGATCATCAACCCGAACAACCCCACGGGCGCCGTGTATCCGAAGGAGATCCTGGAGGGCATCCTCGACCTCGCGCGCCGCCACGGCCTGATGGTCTTCGCGGACGAGATCTACGACCAGATCCTGTACGACGACGCCGTGCACCACAGCGTCGCCGCCCTCGCCCCGGACCTCGTCGTCCTGACCTTCTGCGGCCTGTCGAAGACGTATCGCGTGGCGGGTTTCCGGTCCGGCTGGCTGGTCGTCACGGGCCCGCAGCAGCACGCGAAGAGCTACTTGGAGGGGCTGACCATGCTCGCCTCCATGCGCCTGTGCCCGAACGCCCCCGCCCAGTACGCCATCCAGGCCGCGCTCGGCGGTCGGCAGTCGATCCGTGAACTCACCCTCCCCGGCGGGAGGCTGTACGAACAGCGCGACATGGCGTGGCAGAAGCTGAACGAGATCCCCGGCGTCTCGTGCGTGAAGCCCAAGGGCGCCCTCTACGCCTTCGCGCGCCTCGACCCCAAGGTCCACCCCATCCACGACGACGAGAAGTTCGTCCTCGACCTGCTGCTCCAGGAGAAGATCCAGGTCGTCCAGGGCACGGGCTTCAACTGGCCGCGCCCCGACCACTTCCGCATCCTGACGCTGCCTTACGCTGACGACCTCGACGCGGCGATCAGCCGCATCGGCCGCTTCCTGAGCGGCTACCGCCAGTGATGTGACCGGTGATGCCACCGGACGACGGGGGTCGTGTGTCGCTCTGTTCCAGCTGCCGGGTGCCTTCCCTCACCCAGTTCGCGTCGCCCGAGCTCGTCGGGCCCATCGTGTACGGCGAGTTCGACCGCGCGGCCGACCCCGCCTGGGCGGAGTCGGGCGCGGCCACCCTCGACGACTACGCGCGCTGGTGCGGCCACCTGTGCGGTCTGACATGCCTGCGGATGGCGCTCGGCCCGTCCGCGCCCTCGCTCTTCGAGCTGCGGGACGGCGCGCTGAAGTACGGCGCGTACACGGAGTCCGCAGAGGGCGCGGCAGGCACGATCCGCGGGCTGATCTACGCGCCGTTCGCGGAGTACGTACGCGAGGTGCACGGCGTCAACGCCACGGTCCACCGGCACCTCACGGTGGACGAGATCACCGGCCTGCTCGACGAGGGCCGCTCGGTCATGGTCTCGGTGCACTACGAGATCCGCCGCCCGCAGCGGCCGTCGCCCGGCCGGGGCGGCCATCTGGTGCTGGTCACGGGTCGTGCCGCCGACGGGGGCCTGCACCTGCACAACCCGTCCGGGGTCGACGCCGGGACACGGACGGCGGACATGTCGCTCTCGGACTTCGAGCCGTTCTTCGCCGGCCGCGGGGTGTCCCTGCACTGACAGAGGGTCACCCGGGCTGCCAGGATGGCGCGATGATGCGTGGAGGCAGGGTCGCCATCGTGGGTGGGAGCATCGCCGGATGCGCCGCCGCACTCGCCGCGTACCGCGGTGGCGCCGACGAGATCACGGTGTACGAGCGGGCCGCGGGCCGTCTGGCGGACCGCGGTGTCGGGCTCGCGGTGCACAACTCCCGTTACGCGGAGCTGGATTCCGCCGGGTACCTGGACGCGGACATGCCGTGGGTGCAGCTGGCGCGGCGCCGCTGGTATGTGCGGGACGGGTCGGCCGCGGGGCCGCTCGGGCACGAGATCGGGACGATGCCGTTCCCATTTCGTACGTACAACTGGGGTCCTCTGTGGCGTGAGTTGCGCGGCCGCGTGCCCGGCTCCGTGGACTTCCGCACGGGCGTGACCGTGGACGAGGTGCGGCCGGGTGCGGCCAAGGGCCCTGAGGGCGCCGAAGTGGTCACCGCCGACGGCACCGAGCGGTTCGATCTCGTGGTCGGCGCCGACGGCTACCGCTCCGTGGTCCGTACGGCCGCGTTCGCCACCGTCCGTCCCACGTACGCCGGTTACCTCGCCTGGCGTGGCGCCTTTCCCGTCGACCGGCTGCCGGACCCGGAGCTGTGGGCCGAGGAGGACTGCGCGTACGTCGTCTTCCCCGGCGGACACGTCATCGTCTACCGCATTCCCGACCAGGAAGTCGGCGGTCACCGCGTCAACTGGGTCCTGTACACGGCGCCGCCGCCGGACCTCGACCTGGGGCTCGGTCTCGACCTGAGGCTGACCGCCCCGACGAGCCTGCCGCCCGGCGGGCTCACGGAGGCCCTCTCCTCTCATCTCGCGTACGTGTGCGAGGCGTTGCTGCCTCCCTACTGGGGTGATCTCGTCCGCGCGACCGCTGCCGACGAGGTCTTCCTCCAGCCGATGTACGACTTCACGGCGCCCCGCCGCACCGCGGGCCGTCTGCTCCTGATGGGCGACGCCGCCACCGTCGCCCGGCCGCACACCGGGGCCGGCGCGGTCAAGGCGCTGCAGGACGCGACGGTCCTGGAGTCCGCCTTCGCCACGGCCACGACCTGGCCGGACGCGCTCGACACGTACGACACCGACCGCACTGTCTCCGGTGCCGCGATGGTCGATCTGGGGCGGCGCCTCGGCCGTGCGCTGGTCGAGGAGACGCCGCCGTGGCGGTCGATGGACGAGACGGCCCTTGAGACGTGGTGGAAGCAGGCCGACGGGGGCGGGGGGTTCGGGGGCCGTGAGCTGAGGCGGTGAGGCGGTGACCGTCGCCCCGACTGAAGCGGCACAAGCTCATACCCACCCGCCGGTTTGGGTATGCACGTCAAGATCAATAAGATCCGGCGATGATCACAAGACAACGGCTGGCGGCCGGGGCCTTCGCCCTGCTCGCAGCCTTGACCGCCGGGCTCGGCGCGGCGGGCCCCGCCGCCGCCGATGACGAAGAACCGGCACGCCCCTCCCCCAAGGTCGAGCTGGTCCTGGATGTCAGCGGTTCGATGCGGGCCCGCGACATCGACGGCAAGTCCCGGATGGCGGCGGCCAAGCAGGCGTTCAACGAGGTGCTGGACGCCACGCCCGACGAAGTCCGGCTCGGCATACGCACGTTGGGCGCGAACTACCACGGCGACGACCGCAAGACGGGCTGCAAGGACACCGAGCTCCTCTACCCGGTGGCGGAACTCGACCGCGCGGGGCGCACCGAAGCGAAGACCGCGGTGGCCACGCTCGCGCCCACCGGCTGGACGCCGATCGGCCCCACGCTCCTGAAGGCCGCCGACGACCTCAAGGACGACAACACGGAGCGCAGCCGCCGCATCGTCCTCATCTCCGACGGCGAGGACACCTGCCAGCCGCTCGACCCGTGCGAGGTGGCCCGCAAGATCGCCGCCGAGGGCATCCACCTCACGGTCGACACGCTCGGCCTGGTGCCGGACGCCAAGACCCGCGACCAGCTGAGCTGCATCGCGGAGGCCACCGGCGGTACGTACACATCCGTGCGGCACACCGATGAACTCTCCGGCCGTGTCAAGCAGTTGGTGGACCGCGCGGCGGACCCCGTCGCCACCCCGGTGGCCACGGAGGGCGCCGCCCAGTGCACCGACGCCCCGCGGCTGAAGGCGGGCGTCTACACCGACCGCGAGAAGTTCGGCGAGCACCGCTGGTACCGCGTCGACGTGGAGCCCGGCCAGGAGCTGCGCGCTTCCGTCAGCGTCGGCGCCGACCGCGCGGTGAACAAGGACTACGGGGTGCTGCTGCGGGCCTCGACCGTGCACGGCCGTGAGATCGTGCGGGGCTCCGAGGCGGGCGACGGGCGTACGGACGTGATCTCGACCGGCCTGCGCTATCCGAAGCCGGAGGGCGACGACACGGACGACGACGCGACGGACGACGCGACGGACGGGAGCGACCCCGCCGCCGAGGCCGTGTGTCTCCAGGTCAGTAACTCCTACTCGGCGCCTTCCTCGGTGAAGACGACCCCGGGACTCCCCGTAGAGCTCGCCGTCGATCTGGTGGCCGCGCCCGACGAGGCGTCGGACGTGGCGTCCTTCGGCCTGGGCAACGGCTGGTGGCTGCTCGGCGTACTGATCCTCACCGGCTTCGTCGCCGGTCTGGTCTGGGGCTGGCTCTCCCGCTGGCGCTTCGCGGTCTGGAGGACCAACTGATGCGTACGAAGCGTGTGTTGAGCCGCGCCGGCGTGCTGGCCGGTGCCGTCCTGATCGCCCTGGCCGGGACGGCCGGAGCCGCGTTCGCCGGAGGTTCCGACGACGGGGACGACAAGTCCGCCGCGCCCTCCGAGGCCGGGACGTCCTTCCGTACGGCGACGGCGATCCAGCAGGACCAGGAGGCGACGGCCGAGGCGTCCACCGGCGACTACCTGTACTGGTCGTTCCCCGCGGACACCGGGCAGCGCCCCACCGTGCACGCGACGGTGAAGCTGCCCGAGGACGCCGCGAGGCACGGCGATTCCACCTGGCAGCTCGATGTGTACGACGGGCTCCGGCGCCGCCAGGCGTGCCGGTTCGGCGCGCAGACCAAGGCGGTGGCGCAGGACGCCGGCACGGTCGAGCTGTCCTGCGCGCTGCGCACCGTGCGCGGCTGGTCCGAGCCGTGGGCCGACGACCCGCTGCCCGGCACGTACTACGCACGCCTGACGGTCACCGGCCTCAAGGCGGACGACCTGGGTCTTCCGATGCGGGCCGAGGCGTTGGTGACGTCCAGCGACGCGGGCGGCGCGCAGGCGGTGGACGGCGCGCTCGCGGAGCCGTTGGTGCCGGGGACCGGTACCAAGATGGCGGCGGCCTCCAGTGAGCCGGAGGACGGCTGGGCGTCAGGCTGGTGGTCGTCCCGCTGGCTGTGGACGGCGGGCGGCGGTGTGCTCGGCGCGCTCGCCGGCATCGGTGGCTATCGCCTGACGCGCGGCTCGGGGCGCCCGGCGCGCGTACCTGCGGGGATCTAGTCTCGGTGGTGGCGGGACCGGGCCGTCGGCGGCTCCGGTTGTGCCACCACCGACACGACCGTCGGCGAACGCTTCGGATCCATCGACAGACAGGAAGTTCCGCACCATGGGTGACCTGCTCCTCGTCCGGCACGGCGAGACCGAGTGGTCGATGAACGGCCGGCACACCAGCTGGACGGACATCCCGCTCACCGAGAACGGCAGGGAACAGGCGCGGGGCCTCGCGGGGCTCGTGGGGCGGTTCCGGATCGGGGCGGCCTTCACGAGCCCCCGGCAGCGGGCCAGGGACACGGCGGAGTTGGCGGGGTTCCCGGACGCCCGGGTGGACCCCGACCTGAGCGAGTGGGACTACGGGGCGTACGAGGGCGTCACGACGGTGGAGATCCACCGCACGCACCCCGACTGGTATCTGTTCACGCACGGCGTGGCCCCTGGCCCCGCCGAGCATCCCGGTGAGTCCCCGGAGCAGGTCGGCGAGCGGGCGGACCGGATGCTGGCGAAGGTCGACGCGGCTCTCGCCAACTACGAGAGCAGCGTGGTGCTCTTCGCGCACTCCCATTTCCTGCGGGTGCTGACGGCCCGGCGGCTCGGACTGCCGGTGTCGGGCGGGGCGTTGTTCCAGCTGGCGACGGGGACGGTCTGCCGCCTCAGCACGGAGCACGGCCGCCCGGTGGTGGCGAGCTGGAACATTCGGCCGTGAAACCAGGCACACTCTGTCCCATATAGCTCTCTCACCACCACGAAGGATCGCGAATGATCACGCTCAAGAAGGAAGACGGACCCGCGGACCTGGGCGGCGTGACCCGTCTGTCCATAGGCGTGTCCTGGGACCCCACCGTCGGCAGCAGCGGTGGTCTGATGGGCAAGCTCCGCCAGAAGGCCGGCACCGACCTCGACCTGATCGCCATCGCGATGGCGGGGGCCGACCCGGTGCGCCTCGCCGGTCTCGACTCGCTCGACCCGCTGGGCAACGGCTCGCTCGTACACAGCGGCGACAACCAGACCGGCAAGGGGGACGGCGACGACGAGACGGTGACCGTCGAGTTCGACCGGGTGCCGGAGAACATCACGGCCATCGTGTTCGTCGCCGCCGCGTACAAGAAGCGCAGCGCCTTCCAGAACGCCCGCAACATCAGCTTCAAGGTGTACGACGCCACGGGCGGCAGCACCCAGCAGGTCGCCGACATCTGGCCGAGCCTGCTCACGAACGACAACGGCTGCGCCGTGGCCAAGGCGATCCGGGACGGCGGGAGCTGGAAGCTCCAGGTCATCAACGAGACCGGGAAGATCAAGCAGGGCGACGAGCAGGCCCTGATGCGCTTCGCGATGAGCAAGTGACCGAAGGATGAGCAGGTAACCGAGGGAGGACCGGGCCGGCCGGTGCCGCCGGCCGGCCCGGTTCGACACGCACCCCCAAGATCATCAAGACTTGTCGCCATGCGATACGGCGTGAACCTCCTCAACTTCGGCTCCGGCACCACCCCCGACTCCCTCGTCCGCCAGGCCACCGACGCCCGTGAACTCGGGTTCGGCTTCGCGATGATCTCCGACCACATAACGGTCACCCCCGACGTGCACGCGGTCTATCCGGCCCCGTTCTACGACCAGTTCGTGCTCGCCGCGCACCTCGCGGGCCGCGTCCCCGGGCTGCGCCTCGGCACGACGATCACCGTGATCCCCTACCGCCACCCCCTCCAGACCGCCCGCCTCGCCGCCAACATCGACCAGCTGAACGAAGCGGGCTTCATCCTCGGCGCCGGTGTCGGCTGGTCCCGCGCCGAGTACGAGGCGCTCGGCGTCCCCTTCGAGGAGCGCGGCGCCATCACGGACGAGTACCTCACCGCGATCCGTGCCGCGTGGAGCGAGGAGACGACCTCGTTCCAGGGCCGGCACGTCTCCTACGAGGACATCCGCAACGCCCCCGCCCCCGCGACGCCCCTGCCCGTCTGGGTCGGCGGCAACTCCCCCGCCGCCCAGCGCCGCGCGGCCCGCCTCGGCGAGGGCTGGCACCCGTTCATGCCGACCCTCGGGCTCCTGCGTGCGGCGCTGCCCCGGATCGCGGCCGAGGCCGAGGCCGCCGGGCGCCCCGCGCCGGACCTGGTGCCCCGCCTCCAGCTCAGGCTCACCGAACAGCCGGACACGGAGGACCGCCCCCTCGGGCACGGCAGCCCCGACCAGCTCCGCGCCGACCTGGAGGCCCTCGCCGGGCTCGGCGCCACGGACGTGCTGCTCGACACCTACCCCGGCACGCCCGACGAGCGGGGCACCGCCGACGACGACCGGCGCACGCTCGAACTCGTCGCCGAGAAGGTGGTCGACCCGGCGACGGGAACACTTCGCTGAGCCGGCAGACGCCGGAAAGATGACGTCCGGCGGCCGTTGTCAGTGGCGCGAGGCACTATCGGAACCAGGCACTAGGACCTGGGGAAGAGGTGGGCTCATGACGAAGCCTCCGACGGCCGCCCAGCGGCGGATCATCGAGGCCGCGGACCCGGCGACCGGCCGTCTCACCGGGAGCGAGGCACAGCTGGCGGGACTCGTGCGCCACCGCCTCGCCTTCCGGCACCCCCGGCCGCCGCACGCCTATTTCCTGACGCCGACGGGCCATCGCATACGGGAGGGCGCGCAGAGCCCTCCCGTCGCCGAGACCCCCGGTCCGCCTCCGGACGCCCCCGCCGCCTCCGGCCTCTTCGCCGCGCGCACCGGCACCGAGCCCGCGCCACCGCCGGGCGCGGAGAGACCGGAGGCCCGCGCACGTGACGTACGCAGCGCCTGGGAAGGGCTCCTGGAGATGCGCCGCATGACCAATCCGGACGGCGCGCGGGAGCGCCCCTGCGCCTGGGAGCGGACGCATCTGGTGCAGGCCGCCGCGCTGGCCCTGGAGGCGGCGGGCCGCCGCCCCGGGCCCGACGGCTATCGGGTGGCCGCCACACCGCAGCCCGAGGCGGTCGCCGTGCGCGATCAGGCGGCGGACGGGCTGCGGGCGTGCGCGAGCGCCCTGGTAGCCGCGGGCTGGCAGGTCAGCGAGCACGCCGAGCGGCCGGGTGGCGTGCGCTACCTCCTTGCCTCGCCCCGAAGAAGCAGACCATCGAAGTGACCGTGAAGAACCGTTGAAGGGAATGTCGTGGCGGAGCCGTTTTCCGTGAGCATCAGCGTCCGTGGGTACGAGACGGACTCGCAGGGCCACCTGAACCAAGCCGTCTATCTGCAGTACGCCGAGCACGCACGCTGGTCGGTGCTGCGCGCGGCGGGCATCGAGCAGGCCGATCTGCTCGCCAAGGGGGTCGGCCCCGTCGCCCTGGAGAACACCATCCGCTACTTCAGCGAGCTACGCGCGGGTGACGAGGTGGAGGTGACCTGTGAGTTCATCTGGGGCGAGCGCAAGACGTTCCGTATCGAGCAGTCGATCCGCAAGGCGGACGGCACCAAGGCCGCCGAACTGCACTCCATCGGCGGCCTCCTGGACCTGAGTGCACGCCAGATGGTGACCGACCCGCGCGAGTACTTCAGGGCGCTGGCGGACGATCCGGCCGTGATCGGACTCTGACCGGCCTTCTGCTGCAAGGGAGTTGGGGCATCCGAAGGGGGGTGGCGGGAACTGGACGGGCGGGTGATCGTTCATTCAAGTAGCAGCCGACCCCGATCACTCACCGGAGGCCCCCGTGCCGGACAGCGACCCCCAAGCCGACGCCGCCGCGGACATACGCGCGCGCATCGACACCAGCACGCCGCACTCCGCGCGCTTCTGGAACTACTTCGTGGGCGGCAAGGACAACTACGAGAAGGACCGCGAACTGGGCGACCACATCAAGCAGATCCACCCGGGTCTCGTCGACGTGGCGCGCCTGAGCCGGCTCTTCCTCGGCCGCGTGGTCCGGCATCTGGCGACGGAGCGGGGCATCCGCCAGTTCCTCGACATCGGCACGGGCCTGCCGACCGCGGACAACACGCACGAGGTCGCCCAGCGCGTGGCCCCCGACTCCCGGATCGTGTACGTGGACAACGACCCGCTCGTCCTGGCCCACGCCCGCGCGCTGCTCACCAGCACGCCCGAGGGCGAGACCGCGTACATCGACGCCGACCTGTACGCCCCCGAGGCCATCCTGGAGAGGGCGAGCGCGACCCTCGACCTCTCCCGGCCGGTCGCCCTGATGATTCTCAACACCCTTGGCCATGTGGGTGATCACGCGCAGGCGTGCGACCTGGTGTCCCGGCTCATGGCAGGTCTGCCGCCCGGCAGCTATCTCGTCATCAGTGACAGCACCGCCACGAGCGACGGCATGATCGCGGCGTCGAACGCGTACAACAGGAGCGGCGCGATCCCCTACCACGTGCGCGGCATCGAGGAGATCGCCGGCTTCTTCGACGGCCTGGAGCTGGTGGACCCCGGAGTCGCGCAGGTCACGCGGTGGCGCCCCGAATCCGAGGACACGACCCCGGTCGACGCGTACGGCGCGGTGGGCCGCAAGCCGTAGCCTCCCCCGCGGCCTTCAAAGGCGGGGGTCGGGCCTCGGGGTCAGGCCTCCACCGGCACCCGCTTCTCGTCGTAGTCCGCCCGCGACCGCGCGATCGTCACCCGGTGCCGCTCGGCCCAGCCCGTCAGGGTCAGCAGGGTGCCGTGCAACTCCTCGGCCACCGGCGTCAGTTCGTACTCGACCTTCGGCGGGACCGTCGGATGCACCGTGCGCGTGAGCAGGCCGTCGCGCTCCAGATTCCGCAGGGTCAGCGTCAGCATGCGGCGGCTGATGCCATCGATGCTGCGCTCCAGTTCCGTGAAGCGGATGGGGCCGTGGGCCGCAGCGACCAGGATCGGGATGCTCCATTTCCCCACCACCCTGTCAAGAACTTCGCGCAGCGGGCACGCCTGCGCGTTCACGACCTGCGCCGTAACACCGGTGTTCCCTTGGGACATTGAAGTTCCTCCTTCTCCCGGCCTCCATAGTCACGCACGATGAGCCCCGTTACAAGTCGTGCACCTATGCAGCTCATGGAGGTTTTCATCGTGTCCGAGGCCAGGGCTCAGGGCCCATCCACCACACCACACTCCCGCCGTGCGTCGCTCGCCGTGCTGTCCTCGGGCCTCTTGATGACGATCATCGACGGAAACATCGTCACCGTCGCGATGCCGGCCATCCAGAGCGATCTCGGCTTCTCGGCACCGGGCCTCGCCTGGGTCGTGAACGCCTACCTCATCGCCTTCGGCGGCCTGCTCCTGCTCGCCGGACGGCTCGGCGATCTCATCGGCCGCAAGCGGATGTTCGTCTCGGGTCTCGCCATGTTCACCGCCGCGTCCGTGCTGTGCGGGGTCGCCACCGACCAGGGTCTGCTCATCGCGGCGCGCGCCGTGCAGGGGGTCGGCGGGGCGATGACCTCGGCGGTCGTGCTCGGCATGCTGGTGGCGCTGTTCCCCGAGCCGCGTGAACAGGCCAGGGCCATCGCGGTGTTCAGCGCGGTCGGCGCCGCGGGCGGCGCACTCGGCACGTTTCTGGGCGGCGCGCTCACCGAGGCCCTCAACTGGCACTGGATCTTCCTCATCAACCTGCCGGTCGGGGTCGTCGCGCTCGTCGCCGCGGTACGCGTCCTGCCGGCCGACCGCGGCACAGGACTCTCCGGGGGCGCCGACTATCCGGGCGCGGCGCTCGTCACCGGCGCCCTGATGCTCACCGTCTACACCATCGTCGGCTCCGCGGAGCACGGGACACCCACCACGCTCGCGTTCGCCGCCCTGTCCCTCGCCCTGTACGCCGCGTTCGCCGTGCGGCAGCACCAGGCGGCCCGTCCCCTGCTGCGCCTGCGCGTCTTCCGCTCCCGCACCCTGACCGGCGCCAACGCCGTGCAGATCCTGATGATCGCGGGCATGTACGGCTTCCAGTACATCGGTGCGCTCTATTTCCAACGCGTTCTGGGCTATGGCGAGTTGAAGACCGGCTTCGCGTTCCTGCCCGCGCCCGTCGTCATCGGCGTCCTGATGGTGGGCCTGTCCGCCCGGCTGATCGGCCGCTTCGGACCGTACCGCTCACTGCTCTCCGGGCTCGTCCTCATCACGGCCGGTCTCGCCCTTCTCGGCCGCCTGCCCGCCGAGGGTTCGTACGTCGTCGACGTACTCCCCGCGATGCTGCTGCTCGGCGCCGGGTTCGCGGCGGCGATGCCCGCCGTGACGGGGCTCGCGATGTCCGGGGCGCGCGAGGAGGACGCGGGACTGGCCTCCGGGCTCTTCAACACCACGCAGGTGGTGGGCGGTTCACTGGGACTTGCCGTGCTGACCACGCTGGCGGCCGGACGCACCGAGAGCCTGCTCGCGGACGGCGGGCAGACCGTGGCGGCCACGGCCGACGGCTACCGCCTCGCCTTCTGGGTGGCCACGGGGATCGCGGCCGCGGGCTTCGCCCTGGCGGCGGCGCTGCTGCGCCCCGGGCGCGGGACGACGGCCGCCGTCGACGCCGTCGGACGCGAGCGGGAGCAGGACCACCGCGAACGCACGACGGCGTGAGCCCGTCGACTGGTTAGACCGATCCAGGTACTTCCCTTGCCTCACGGTCGGCCGGGCGATTACGGTCCGGCCAGCCGTGAAAAATCTACGCGCGTCGCACACCGAGCGAAAGGCCCCTGACCATGCGTAAGTCCCTTCTGACCGCAATGACCGCCCTAGGCGCGGGAATTGCCGTGGTGCTCAGCACCGGTCTTTCCGCGGCGCAGCCGGAGGCCGGACGATGGCACCAGGTCGGGGACGACGTGAAGTCCGGCATCAGCGGGCTCACCGTCACCTCTCGCTCGGGTGACGATCTTCGCGCCCTCGTCGTACGCGACAACAAGCGCCCCGGCGAGAACCGCATCGCCGAAGTGACCCACCGTCCCGGCAGGCCCGCCGCCGTCGAGGCGATCACCTGGCAGGACAGCATCGAGCCCGTCGACCTGGAGGCGGTCGACGCGGTGCCGGGGACGTCCGACGAGTACGTGGCCCTGGCCAGCCGCGGGCTCGTCTACCACCTCAAGCTGACCGACGCCGGGGAGGCCGTGAAGGTCCTCGACATCACGCCGCTGCCCTCGATCGGCATGGGCGACGACTTCGAGAGCTTCACGCTGACCTCCCGCAACGGCAAGATGGCGGCGGTCTGGGCGGACCGCGGCGCGGGCGCGGACCGCCCCGCGACGCTGTACGCGGCGCCGTTCTCGGTCGGTTCCTACGGCGAGTCGAAGTTCGGCTCGGTGCGCAGGGCGTCCCTGCGTGTGCCGTACCCGAAGGGGAACGTGCGCCACGCCTCAGACATCGAGGTGACCAAGTCGGGCCACGTCCTTGTCAGTTCGGCTTCGGACGCCGGTGACGACGGGCCGTTCGACTCCGCCGTGAGCGACGCGGGCAAGCTGAGCGTCAACTCCGCCGGAGAGGTGCGTCTTTCCGTCGCCGAGACACCCGAGCTCCTGGAGAAGTTCGAGGGCTACAAGATCGAGGGGCTGCAGTGCGTCCCCGGCTCCGACCTCGCGGCCCTCGGCACGGACGACGAGAACGCGGGCGGCTCCCTCACCACGCGCCGTATGTGCGACTGACTTCAGGAACGCTGCGCCGCCACCAGTTCACGGGCCTCCTCGTCCGTCGCGACCGACGGCGGGGAGCCCTCCAGGGGCTTGCGGGCCGTCTCCTTCATCGCGGCCACCGCGATGATGCCGACGAGGCCCGCGAGCATCGTGTAGAAGGCGGGCATCAGGTCGTTGCCGGTCGCGCCGATCAGGGCCGCGACCACCAGCGGGGTCGTACCGCCGAAGAGTGAGACCGAGATGTTGAAGCCGATGGAGAGGGAGCCGTAGCGGACGTCCGTCGGGAAGAGGGCCGGCAGCGACGAGGACATGACGCCCAGGTAGCAGACCAGGGCGAGGCCGAGGATGAGCAGTCCGGTGAAGACCGCCACCGTGCCGCCCTGCTTGATGAGGAGGAAGGCCGGGAGGGCCAGGACGAAGAAGCCCACCGAGCCCGCCATCAGGACCGGCTTGCGGCCGATGCGGTCGGAGAGGCGGCCGACGGAGTTGATGAGCGCCATCAGGATCAGCATGACGATGACGATGGACATCAGGCCACCGGTCTCGCCGAAGCCGAGCTGCGTCAGATACGTCGGCATGTACGACAGGAGCATGTAGTCGGTGACGTTGAACGCGGCGACCAGCGCGATGCAGAGCAGCATCGCGCGCCACTGGCCGAAGAAGGAGTCCTTGAGGGACTTCTTCTGGCGCTCGGCCGCCGGTCCGCTCTCCGCCTCCGCCATCTTCTGGAAGGCGGGCGACTCGTCGAGCTTCAGCCGCAGATAGAGACCGATGAGTCCGAGCGGCGCCGCCACCAGGAACGGGATGCGCCAGCCCCAGGACTGCATGGCGCCGTCGCTGAGCCCCATGGTCAGGGCGGTCACCAGGACCGCCGCGACCGTGTAGCCGATCAGCGTGCCGAACTCCAGGAAGGAGCCCCAGAACCCGCGGCGCTTGTCCGGCGCGTACTCGGCGATGAACGTCGCGGCGCCGCCGTACTCACCGCCCGTGGAGAAGCCCTGCACCATGCGGCACAGGACGAGCAGCACCGGGGCCCACACGCCGATGGTGGCGTAGCTCGGGATCAGACCGATCGCCAGGGTCGCCGTGGACATCATGATCATGGTCAACGCGAGGATCTTCTTGCGGCCGACCTTGTCGCCCAGCGGCCCGAAGAACATGCCGCCGATGGGGCGCACGAGGAAGGCGGCGGCGAAGGTGGCCAGCGAGGAGAGGGTCTGCGCGGTGTCGTTGCCGGAGGGGAAGAACTCCTTGCCGATGATCACCGCGAGGTAGGCGTAGACGCCGAAGTCGTACCACTCCATGGCATTGCCGAGGGCTGTGGCCTTGACCGCTCGCCTGACCTGCGCCTCTTCGGTGACGGTGATGTCCGACTGACGCAGGCGCGGGTTCTTGCGGCGGTGGATCGCGCGGAAGAGCGCCCGGTGCCGGGCTATGGCCTCCGGAGCGGGATCCGGTGTTTCAGGGGCTTCGGGCGCGCTCACGGGGCAGTCACTCTCTTGATCGGCAATAATCTGTCGGCGACCGCCTGACCTGGGAAGTCAGAGATCGACGAACGGTCGTCTGCCCAGCCGGGCGTCGATCAACACTGTCAATTTCGCGGACCGGAAGGTGCCCGCCATTGGTCCTCACGGCAGGGGCCCCAGGTCCTGACTTCCCAGGACTTGGGGCCCGATCCGTTCAGCGGAGCAGCGTGCGCCTCCCGCTCAGCGCGCGTACAGCTGTGTCGCGGGCACGATCTGCTGCTCCTGGCCGGGGCTGGACCAGAGCAGCTTCAGGTGGGCCTCGCCGGTCCGTTCCGCGTACTCGACCCTGATCGAGTGGCGCTTGCCCGCGGTGAGGGCCACCTGCCCCTTGTCGATCTTCGGCTCGTGCGGGGTCCACGAGTCGATGACGAGCTTGCCGTCGACCCACACCCGCGCCATGTCGTCCGAGACGGTCGTCAGGGTGTACGTCTCGGAGCGGCGCGGCTGAAGCTTGCCGGTCCAGCGGACGCTGAACTTTTCGGAGGGGATGCTCGCCGCGGGTGAACCCTCGTATTTCCAGGCGTGGTTGAGGGTGGGGTCGGTGCGGGTGATCTTCGGGGTGCCGCTCAGCTCCGCGTTGTCGAAGATCTCCTGCCGCAGGCCCTTGCCCTTGCCGGGCCGTGCTGTCGGCCCCGGGTCCACCTTCAGCTCGATGACCGTGGCGGTGTCGTTGGTCGCGGCACCGGACGGCTTCAGGTCGATGCCGTCGCCGGACCGGGTGACCGTCACCTTCTGATCACTGCCGAGCACCCGCGCCGACTTCACCTCGAAGTCCGTACGTGCCTTCAGGTGCAGGGCGGCGTCGGACGCCGGCCACTGGGTGACCGCCGCGTACAGCTTGTCGCCCTTACGGCTGACCGAGCCCCAGGAGGGCTCCTCGACGAGCCCGCCGAAGCGCGCGCCGAACACCGCGTCGCCCTGGCCCGACGTACGCAGCCAGTCGCCCATCTGCTGCAGGCGGTCGACGGAGGGCTGCGGGACCCGGCCGCGGGCGTCGGGGCCGACGTTCAGGAGGTAGTTGCCGCTGCGGGACGTCGTGGAGAGGAGGTTCCTGACCAGGGTCGCCGACGACTTCCAGTCGGTGTCGTAGCGCGCGAAGCCCCAGTGGCCGTTGAGGGTCATGCAGGATTCCCAGAGCTGGCCGTCGACCGGTGCGCCGGGGATCTCCTGCTCGGGGGTGCCGTAGTCGCCGTCGACCACGCGGCGCTTGCCGACGCGGTTGTTGATGATCAGGTCCGGGTCGATGTCGCGGAGGTAGGCCTCCAGCTGCTCGCCGTGCTTCGCCGTCCAGGGGTTGTGGGGTTTGTCCGTGTCCCACTCGCCGTCGAACCAGAGCAGGGCGGGGTCGTAGGTGTCGACCAGCTCCTTGAGCTGGGCGCGCATCCGCTTCTCGTACTTCGGGAAGGTCGCCGGGTCGGGGAAGTCCGGGTCGTGCCAGTCCCAGATCGAGTAGTAGAAGCCGAGTTTGATGCCCGCGTCGTCGGAGGCCTTCTTCAGTTCGGCGAGGATGTCGCGGTTCTTGTCGAAGGACGAGCGGTCGCGCAGGTTCCAGTCGTTGACCTTCGTGGGCCACATCGCGTAGCCGTCGTGGTGCTTCGAGGTGATGACGATGTAGCGCATTCCGGCGTCCTTGGCCGCCTTGACCACGGCCTTGGCATCGAAGTCGGCCGGATTGAACGTCGCGGCCTGCTTCTCGTACTCGGCCTTCGGGATGTCGCACTGGCGCTGGATCCACTCGGCGTCCCGGCACAGGGAGCCGTCGGCCTTCTTGTACTCGCCCTCCAGGTTGGAGTAGGCGCCGAAGTGGATGAACATGCCGAAGCGGTCCTGCCGGAACCAGCTGGTGCGGTCGGCGGTGAAGGGGTCGTCGGTGGCGTGGTCCGTTCCCGGGCCCGCGGAGTCGGCCCGCTCGGCCGCGCGGGGTGCGGCGGCCGGGGGTTCCGTCGGCGCCGCGACCGCGGCGGGGACGGCGGTCGCGGCGAGGGCCGAGGCGAGGAGCAAGGCGATCCCGGCGACTCTTCGCCGGGTGCGACTGAGCTGTGTGCGCATGGGGGCGGCTCCCTGAGGTTGACGGGTCGCTCGGGAACGTAGGGTTGAATACATCGGATGTCAATGCGCCCAACCGGCCCTGATGGGTTCGAGGTTGGCATGTTCGCACGCCACCGCTCCGATGACTGCTCCAAATTCCCGGGAGTGGGCCACACTCAGGACGCCGCTTCGCCGGACGACATCGCGTCACCGCTCCTGCCGCGCGGCGGTGCGGTCGAGCCGGGCGCCGGCGATGGCCGCGCGTACTTGACCATGGTTCGCGCGCGGTTCATCGTGGTGCGCCGTCCCGCTTCGGCCGGGCGGCTGCCGAGCACCGCCGAACCGGGAGGGTATCCCTACGTCATGCCCCTTGCCCGTCGCACCTTCCTCGCCACCATCGCCGGGACCACCGGCGCCGCCGTCGCCTGTTCCGGCTCCACCGCCGACGGCGCCCCGGCCTCCGCTTCGCCCGCGGTCAAGGCCGCCCGGCGCCTGCTGCCAGGACACTGGAAGCAGCTGACGTTCACGACCGCGGGTCCCACCGACACCTTCCGGGTGTCCGGGCGGCGCGGGAGGATCGAGATCGCCGGACCGACGCCCGCCGTCCAACTCACCGGACTGCGCCACTACTTGAAACACACCGCCCGGGTGAACATCACCTGGGCCGGCGACCAGCTCGACCTGCCCGACCGGCTCCCCGGCCTCGACAAGCCGGCGGCCGGACGTGCGAACGCCCCGCACCGCTTCGCCCTCAACGACACGAACGACGGCTACACGGGCGCGTACCACGACTGGTCGTACTGGGAGCGGGAGATCGACGTGCTCGCCCTGCACGGCTACAACGAGGTGCTCGTCTACGTCGGCGCCGACGCGCTCTACCACCGCGTGTTCCAGGAGTTCGGCTACTCCGACCAGGAGATGCGCGAGTGGATCCCAGCCCCGGCCCATCAGCCGTGGTGGCTGCTCCAGAACATGTCCACCTTCCCGTATCCGGTCTCGCGTCAACTCCTGGACCAACGGGCCGCCTTGGGGCGCCGGATCACCGACCGGCTGCGTGAGCTGGGCATGACCCCGGTCCTCCCGGGCTACTTCGGAACCGTTCCGCCCGGCTTCGCCGCCAAGAACCCCGGCGCGAGGACCGTGCCGCAGGGCGACTGGGTCGGCTTCGCGCGCCCCGACTGGCTCGATCCGCGCACCGAGCACTTCGGCCGGGTGGCCGCCGCCTTCTACCGTGCGCAGGACGAGCTGTTCGGCGCGTCGACGATGTACAAGATGGACCTCCTCCACGAGGGCGGAAAGCCGGGCGACGTGCCGGTGCCGGTCGCCGCGAAGGCCGTCGAGAAAGCCCTCCGGTCCGCGCACCCCGGCGCCACCTGGGTGATCCTCGGCTGGCAGAGCAACCCTCCCCAGGCCATCGTCGACGCCGTCGACAAGTCGAGGATGCTCGTGGTAGACGGCCTCTCGGACCGCTTTTCGAAGATCACCGACCGCGAGTCCGACTGGAACGACACCCCCTACACCTTCGGCTCGATCTGGAACTTCGGCGGCCACACCACACTCGGCGCCAACACCCCCGACTGGGCCGCGCTCTACGAGAAGTGGCGCACCAAGGAAGGCAGCACGCAGCGCGGGATCTCCCTGATGCCGGAGGCGGCCGACAACAACCCCGCCGCCTTCGAGCTCTTCTCGGAACTCGCCTGGCGGACGGGCGACTTGGACCTCGCCTCCTGGTTCGACGACTGGCCCGTGTCCCGCTACGGCGCGGCCGACCCGCACGCTGCCGCCGCCTGGGACATCCTGCGCCGCACCGCGTACGGCACGACCCGCGCCGACGAGTGGTCCGAGGGCGCGGACGGCCTCTTCGGCGCACGCCCCGACCTCGCGGCGAAGTCGGCGGCGGCCTGGTCCCCGAAGGCGATGCGGTACAAGCCGGAGGACTTCGAACCCGCACTCACCGAACTGCTGGCCACACGCCCCGACTTGAGGCGTTCATCCGCCTACCGCCGCGACGTCCTGGACGTGGCCCGGCAGGCGCTCTCCAACCGCAGCCGGGTACTGCTCCCCCAGATCAAGAAGGCGTACGACGATCAGGACAAGGACCGCTTCGACCGCCTGACCCGCACCTGGCTCGCCCTGATGGACCTGCTCGACGAACTGGTGGCCACCGACTCCCGCCACCTCCTGGGCCGTTGGGTCGCCGATGCCCGCTCGTGGGGCGCGGACGCGACGGAGCGCGAGCGTCTCGCGTACGACCAGCTGTCGCTGCTCACCGTGTGGGGCACGCGGGCCGGGGCGGACGCGGGGCTGCGCGACTACGCCAACCGGGAGTGGGCCGGCCTCGTCGGCGGGCTCTACCGGCTGCGCTGGGAAACGTACTTCGCGGAACTGAGGGCCGCACTCGACGAGAAGCGCGACCCGAAGGCCATCGACTGGTTCGCCATCGAGGACGGCTGGGTTCGCGACCCGGGCCACCTCGCCACCCGGCCGACCGGAGACACGTACAAAGTCGCCGTGCAGGTGCGCGAACGGCTGACCAACACTCAATAACCGGCGGGACAAGGCCTCCAAGATCGGCAACTCGCCCTCCCTTGACGGGTATACGGCACCTCCGAACTCTGGTAGGAAACCTTCCTAACAGAACACGGAAGAGCCCAAGCGTCATCGGATCGACGTACTCCCCCCACCTTGGAGGCCCCGTGCCCACTCCCCGTCACATCCCCACTCCCCCCACCCACACCTCGCGCCGCACAGTGCTCGCCTTCCTGGGCGCCTCGCTCGTCGCGGGCCCGGTCATCGCCTCGCAGACGGCAGGCGCCGCCCCCACCCCGAAGGCGGGCGGGCTCGACGATCCGGCGAAGAAGGAGATCGCCATGAAGATCGTGTGCAGCGCGGAGAACTCCGACCTCAACTGGAAGGAGTACTACCGCTACTGCGAGGACATAGGCGACGGCCGCGGCTACACCGCTGGGATCATCGGTTTCTGCTCGGGCACCGGCGACATGCTCGACCTCGTCGAGCTCTACACCCAACGCGCGCCGGGCAACATCCTCGCCAAGTACCTCCCCGCCCTGCGCGAGGTGGACGGCACCGACTCCCACGAGGGCCTCGACCCCACGTACAAGGGCGACTGGGAAAGGGCCGCCGAGGACTCCGAGTTCCAGAGGGCGCAGAACGACGAGCGCGACCGCGTCTACTTCAACCCGGCGGTCGGACAGGGCAAGGCCGACGGCATCGGCGTCCTCGGACAGTTCGCGTACTACGACGCGATCGTCATGCACGGCGACGGCGGCGACAGCACCAGCTTCCGCAACATCCGCCAGCGCGCCCTGCGTTCGGCCGAACCGCCGGCGCAGGGCGGTGACGAGGTGACGTACCTCCACGCGTTCCTCGACGCACGCGTCTGGGCGATGAAGCAGGAGGAGGCACACGAGGACACCAGCCGCGTCGACACGGCACAGCGGGTGTTCCTGAACGAGGGCAACCTGAACCTGGACCCGCCACTGGAGTGGAAGGTGTACGGGGACGCCTACCGCATCGGCTGACCGACACCATCGGCGCGGGACACCGCACACGCACATCCCGCGCCGATGTAGCAGCGCTTACGTGTCGCGTAAAGCATTCGTCGCTGGTGCTGCACGGCACCACCGTTCGATCCTTGTCCAATGATCGGAACGAACGCGGTGCTCGGCGTCGCAGTGGTGTCCCTGGGCATGGTGCTCACACCCGGCCCCAACATGATGTACCTGGTCTCGCGGAGCATCACCCAGGGCAGGCGGGCCGGAGCGATCTCGCTGGCGGGGGTCGCCGTCGGGTTCATCATCTATCTGACGGCGGCCAACCTGGGCCTGTCCCTGGTCTTCCTCGCCGTCCCGCAGCTGTACCTGGCCGTGAAACTCGCGGGAGCGGCCTACCTGGCATGGCTGGCCTGGAAGGCACTCAAGCCGGGCGGCCTATCGGTCTTCGCCCACCAGGAACTGTCCCCCGACTCCCCCCGGCGCCTGTTCACCATGGGAGTGCTGACGAACCTCCTGAACCCGAAGGTCGCCATCATGTACGTCTCGCTCATCCCCCAGTTCATCGACCCGTCAGCCGGCCACACCCTCCTCCAGGGCTTCGTGCTCGGCGGCCTCCAGATCGCGATCAGCCTGGGAGTGAACCTCGCCATCATCCTGGCGGCGGGCACCATCGCGGTATTCCTGGCCCGCCGCCCGACGTGGCTGCGAATTCAGCGGTACGTGATGGGCACGGTGCTGGGCGTCCTCGCCATCAAGCTGGCGACCGACAGGGCCCCGGCGACGGCCGGTTGAGAAACCCCGGGCCCAGGGCGCGCCCCGCCCCGCGCCCTGGGCCTCCCCACCTCCCTCGGACAGGGATCAGAACGGGTAGTACTGCTTGTTGCCGGCCTTACAGGTGTTGTTGGGGCCCCATTCGTTCTTGCACACGACGGCGCGGGCCCACTTGACGTTGTAGCCGATCCTCCACGTCCTGTTGTTGTACGAGTCACCGCCGCCGCTGCACCAGTCGTCCTGGGCCAGGTTGACCTTGAGCGTCTTGCCGGAGGTGGTCCTCGCGTGGAGCTGGACGTAGACCTCCTTGCTGTCGCAGCTCTTGTCCTTCGCGTAGGAGTCGATATTGGAGAACGTCCCGCGGTGGCCCTTGGTGAACGTCCACTTGACCTTGCCGTAACCCCAGCTCTCCGACTCGGCGGAACTCATCCGCTTCTTGGCGGCGGCAGCGGTGGTGGTCGTCTTCTGCGCGGCCGAGGCCGAGGCCTCGGCCATGCCCCCGGTGGCGAGCAGCGTGGCGCTGCTCACTCCGATGAGTGCGGTTTTGATGGAGCGTGATGCGATGAGCATGGTTCCCCCGAACCGTGGATTGCGGTCATCTTTCCGGTGACAACGCTGCCGGTCGCCCGGCGCCGGAGGAAGAACTTTCGACGCTGCCCGAAACAGGATTCGTCCCCGCCCCAGCCATCACGGCCACCGCCGACAACCGGTGCGGCGACGCCGCGAGGATGCCGGGCAGGGTCGTCATCAGGCCGGCGGTGGGTCGGGTGCTTCGTGGCGGGTGCGGGCATGCCGCCGAGTTCAGCAGGGCCGTACAGCCCTGGTCCGGCACGTATGCGACACGGACGTGGCGCGGCGAGGGTGATGTCGGATTCCCGCGCACCGCCCGAGCCGAGCCGCACCGCTGGGCTCAGTGCGTGACCGCAGGCTCCGGTTCGGCAGGACTCGAACTCGCCCCACTCCCCAGATGGTTGAACACCAAGTTCAGCGCCACCGCCAACAAACACCCCGTAGAAATCCCCGACCCCAGAACAATCTGCGCCCAGGCCGGGAACGCGTCGTAGAAGCCGTCCGAGAGTGCCGGGGCCAAGCCCGCGCCGAGGGTGACCACCACGATCAGGGCGTTGTCGCCCCGATGCAGGTCCGCCTGGAGCAGTGTCTGGATGCCGCTGACCGCGATGGAGCCGAAGAGGAAGAGGCTGACCGCGGCGAGGACCGGCATCGGAACCACGGAGATCAGCCTCGCAGCGGCCGGGCTCAGGCCGATCAGGACCAGAATTGCTCCGCTCAGCGCCACCACGAACCGGCTGCGCACCTTGGAGATGACGACCAGGCCGATGTTCTGCGCGAACGCGCTCGCGTGGAAGGCGTTGAAGAGAGGGCTGAGAGCCGAGCCGAGCGCGTCGGCGCGCAGGCCGCGCGCGATCGTCTTCTCGTCCACATCCCTGTCGACGATCTTGCCCAGGGCGATCATGTCCGCCGTCGACTCCGTCAGGATCACCAGCATCACCACGCACATCGAGATGATGGCCGGGATGTTGAACTCCGGTGCTCCGAAGTGGAGTGGCGAGGGGATGCCGACCAGCGCGGCGTCGTCCAGCTTGGAGAAGTCGGCGAGGCCCATCGGGATCGCGAGCAGCGTTCCGAAGATCATCGCGAAGAGCATGCTGATCTGCTTGAGGAACCCCCGCGTGAAGCGCTGGAGCAACAGCATGACCAGGACCGTCGCACCCGCGAGGCCGATGCTGCCCGGCTCCGGCGTGCCCGTGGCCGAATCGTCCACGATCCAGTCGTACGCGACGGGGATCAGCGAGACGCCGATCAAGGTGATGACCGATCCCGTCACCACCGGCGGGAAGAAGCGGACCAGTCGCGAAAAGTACGAACTCACCAGGAAGCCGAAGATGCTCGACACGATGATCGCCCCGAAGACGACCGGCATCCCCGCCTCGACGCCGCCCTGGGTCGTGATGATCGTCAGCATCACGCCGACGCCCGCGAACGAGACGCCGTTCACGAACGGCAGCTTCGAACCGATGAAGTTGCCTATGCCCAGGGTTTGGAGCAGCGTCGCGATGCCCGCCATCAGGAGGCTGCCGCCCATGAGTACGGCCGTGTCCCCCGGCGACATCTTGGCGGCGACGGCCACGACGAGCGGGACCGAGACCGCGCCGGCGTACATGGAGGCGACGTGCTGGAGGCTTGCGACGAGCATCCGGCCCGGCGGCAGGATCTCGTCGACCGGATGAACTTCGGGGGCCGCGTCGGTGGGGTCGGCTGCGCCGACCGCCGCCGCCTTCTCGCCAGGGCTGTGCTGAGAACTCATGGTGGCGCTTCTTCCGTGTGCGTGACGCCGGAAGTCGACCCCGCCGCGCGGGAGTCCACGAGGCGCGCGGCGGAGCCGACCACAACTCCGACTGGAAAGTAACTTCCGCCATACGGGCGGCGTCACGCACGTTACGTCAGTGGGCCCCCGCCGGGGAAGACCCCTTGTGCACCTCGCGCTCCTCGTGGACCCTCTGCTCAGCGATCTCTCCCCCAGGCTCCATCGGATTGGTCACGTCGTCGTCCTCGCCCCGCTTGCCGATGTGGTTGAAGACCAGGTTCAACAGCACCGCCGCGACACAGCCCGTGGAGATGCCCGAGTCGAGGATGATCTTCGCGGTCTCCGGGAACGCGTGGTAGAACTCCGGCGCCGCGATCGGGATGAGGCCGACGGCCAGCGAGACGGCCACGATCAGGACGTTGTTGTCGCGCTCCAGGTTCGCCTTGACCAGCGTCTGGATGCCGCTCGCCGCGACCGATCCGAACAGGACGACACCCGCGCCACCGAGCACCGGCCGCGGTACGACCGCGATCAGCGAGGCCGCCATCGGGCACAGGCCCATCAGGACCAGGAAGCCGCCGCCCACGGCGACGACGTACCGGCTGCGGATCTTCGTCATCGCGACCAGGCCGATGTTCTGCGCGAACGCGCTGCACATGAAGCCGTTGAAGAGCGGGCTGACCGCCGAACCGAGGCAGTCCGCGCGCAGGCCGGCCGCGATGGTCTTCTCGTCGGCGGGGCGGTCGACGATCTCGCCGAGCGCCAGCATGTCGGCGGTGGACTCGGTCATGGAGACGACCATCACCACGCACAGGGAGACGATCGCCGCCGCCGCGAACTGCGGGGCGCCGAAGTGGAACGGAGTCGGGAAGCCGACGATGTCCGCGTCGCCGACCGGGCTGAAGTCCGTGACCCCGAACGGGATCGCGATGACCGTGCCGACGATGAGGCCGAGGAGCACGGCGATCTGCTTGACGAAGCCGGTGGTGAAGCGGCGAAGGAGCAGAACGATCACCAAGGTGATGCCCGCCAGGCCCAGGTTCTTCATCGAGCCGTAGTCATCCGCGCCCGGAACCGGCCCCTGCGCCCAGCCGAAGGCGACCGGCATCAGCGAGATGCCGATGAGCGTGATGACCGTGCCGGTCACCACCGGCGGGAAGAAGCGGACGAGCTTCGAGAAGAACGGCGCCGCGATGAAGCCGAGTACGCCCGCGACGATCACCGCACCGAAGATGATCGGGAGCGCGTCGTCCTTGTTGTCGGTCGATTCGACGACCGCGATCATCGGGGCGACACCCGCGAAGGTGACGCCGTTGACGAAGGGCAGACGGGCGCCGATCTTCCAGATGCCGAGCGTCTGGAGGAAGGTGGCCAGTCCTGCCGTGAACAGACAGGCTCCGGTCAGGAAGGTGAGTTCCTTCGCGGAGAGGCCTATCGCCGCGCCCACGATGAGCGGCGGGGCGACGACACCCGCGTACATGGCCGCCACGTGCTGGAGACCGGTCGTCGCCATCTTGAGCGGCGGGAGCTTCTGGTCGACGGGGTGGACGGCACTTTCGCCGGCTATGGCGCTCTCGCCGTCGACATCGGATGGGTCTGGAGTGGTGCCTGGGGTGGTGCCTTGCTTGGTGAACCTGGGCTGAGTGGCCACTGTGGCTCCTCCGGTTGTTTTCCAGTACGGGCGGCTCTGCCGGCACTTTTCGCTTCTGGGAGGTGGTGCGTGGTGCAAGGGCTTGCTCGGTATGAAGTTGTGGGTGGTGCCGAGAAGTAGTGCTGAGAAGTGGTGCTGAGAAGTACCGGCGAAACCGGTGGGTGGTGCGCCCAGGTAGTACTGACCGCCCCGGGAACGTGAAGCTTTGGGCCACGTTCCGGGGCGGCACTTGAGCAGCCCGCTCGGCTGCTCAAGTCCGGTCAGGGGCCGTCCCCCCTGACCGGAGTTCCAGGTGTTCAGCTCCCGGCGGCGATCCGCGCGAGGCGCTGCGCCTCCTCCCGCGTGGAGCGGGCGATGGCGTCCTCGTCGACGTGCAGCAGACGATCGTTCTCGACGATCGGGCGGCCGTTGACGAGGGAGAGCGTGACCGGGGCCGCCGCGCCGAAGACGATGGCGGTCACCGGGTCGGCGATCGAGGAGTGCCCGATACCGTCGATCTTCCAGAGGACCAGGTCGGCGAGCTTGCCCGGCTCGAGCGACCCGATCTGCGTGGAGCGGCCCAGGACCTGGGCACCGCCGAAGGTGCCGAGGCGCAGCGCCTGACGTGCGTTCAGGGCGGCTTCGCGGTGGGCGCCGAGGCGGTTGATGAGCAGCGCGTTGCGCAGCTCGGTGTGGAGCTCGCCGGACTCGTTGGACGCGGTGCCGTCGACACCGAGGCCGACGGGGACGCCCGCCTTCAGCATGTCCGGTACGCGGGCGATGCCTGCCGCGAGGCGCGCGTTGGAGGAGGGGCAGTGCGCGACACCCGTGCCGGTGCGGGCGAACGCGGCGATGTCGGAGTCGTTCATGTGGACGCAGTGCGCCATCCACACGTCGTCACCGAGCCAGCCGGTCGACTCGAAGTAGTCGGTCGGGCCCATGCCGAAGAGCTCGTGGCAGAACTTCTCCTCCTCGACCGTCTCGCTGCCGTGGGTGTGCAGACGTACACCCTTGGCGCGCGCCAACTCCGCGCCCTGCTTCATGAGTTCGGTCGAGACCGAGAACGGGGAGCAGGGGGCGACGGCGACCTGGGTCATCGCGTCGAAGGAGGCATCGTGGTGCTTGTCGACGGTCTCGGCGGTCGCGGCGAGCGCGCCCTCAAGGGTCTCGACGGCGAAGTCCGGCGGCAGGCCGCCGTCCTTCTCGCTGCGGTCCATGGAGCCGCGGGCGAGGGTGAAGCGCACACCCATGTCGCTCGCGGCGCCGATGATGGCGCCGGACAGGTCGCCCGAGTTCTTCGGGAAGACGTAGTGGTGGTCCATCGCGGTGGTGACACCGCCGCGGGCCATCATGCCGAGCGAACCCTGGGCCGCGGCCTTCACCATCTGCTCGTCGATGCGGGCCCAGGTCGGGTAGAGCGCCGTCAGCCACTGGAACAGGTTGTGGTCGGTGGCGAGGCCGCGGGTGATCCACTGGTAGAAGTGGTGGTGGGTGTTGACCAGGCCGGGGGTCACCAGGTGACCGGTCCCGTCCACACGGCGTACGACGTTGGCGAGGCCCTCGGGAGCCTTGCCCGCGCCGATGGACTCAATCTTGTTGCCCGCGACGACGACGTATCCCGACGCGTACTCGGTGTCGTTCGCGTCGACGGTCGCGATCGCGCAGTTCTCGATGACGATGCGCTGCAGGTCTGCCGGTGCTGCCATGGTGCTTCTTCCTTCTGTGGTGAGTGGCGATGTGGGCACGGCATGACCCTAGGAAGATTTGAGTGCCGCGGCCGCGGGGCCACGGGTGCCGAGATGGTTGAAGAACAGGTTGAGCAGGACCGCTGCCAGCGCTCCCGCACTGATTCCGGAGCCGAGGACGGTCTGCGCCCAGGCCGGGAATTCGGCGTAGAAGGTGGGCGCGGCGAGCGGGATGATGCCCGCTCCGAGCGCCACGGCCACCAGGATGATGTTGGAGCTGTCGTCGAGGCCGGCCTCGGAGAGCGTGCGGATGCCGCTCACGGCGATGGAGCCGAACAGGACGATGCCCGCGCCGCCGAGTACCGGCATGGGAACCACGTTGACGACCGCTCCCAGCACCGGGAAGGCCCCGAGCACGATGAGCGCGCCACCGGCGACGGCCACGACGTAGCGGCTGCGGACGCGGGTCAGCGAGACGACGCCGACGTTCTGCGCGAAGGCGGAGGTCGGGAAGCCGCCGAAGACGGGGCCGACGAGCGTCGCGATGCCGTCGGTGCGCAGGCCGCGCGTGATGGTCTTGCCGTTCGTCTCGCGCTCGCAGATCTCGCCGAGGGCGAGCATGCCGGCCGCCGACTCGGTCATCAGGACCAGCATCACGATGCAGAGCGAGAGGATCGCGGCGGGCTGGAAGGTGGGGGCGCCGGCGGCGAACGGCGTCGGCAGGGCGGCGAGCGGGGCCGTCTGCACGGACGTGAAGTCGGCCATCCCGAAGGGGATCGCGGCCAGCGTTCCGATGAACATGCCTGCCAGCAGGGCGACTTGCTTGAGGAAGCCGCGTCCGAAGCGCTGGAAGAGCAGGATCACGACGAGGGTGAAGGCGGCGAGCGCCAGGTACTTCATGTCGCCGAACGTCGGGTCGGTGTCGTCCCCGCCCTGCGCCCACTTCACGGGCACGGGCATCAGCGTGACGCCGATGAGGGTGATGACGACGCCGGTGACCAGCGGCGGGAAGAAGCGCAGCAGTCTGCCGAAGAACGGGCCGATGGCGAGGCAGAAGACGCCCGCGACCATCACCGCGCCATAGATGGCCGGGAGTTGTGCGCCTTTGGCGTTGGTCTCGGCGATGGCGAGGATGGGCGCGATGCCCGCCGACGAGGCGGCGTTGACGAAGGGGAGCCGGTTGCCGACGAATCCCTTGACGCCGAGCGTCTGGAGGATGGTGGCGAGTCCTGCGATAAGGAGGCCCGCCGCGATGAGCCGGGTCTGGGCCACGGTGTCCAGGCCACAGGCCTGGCCGATGATCAGCGGCGGAGTGACGACGCCCGCGTACATGGCGGCGATGTGCTGGAGCGCGGCGGGGACGAGCCGCGAGGGGTGGAGCTTCTCATCCACCGGATGACAGTCGGGATTTGACTCGCTGTCAGCTATGTCCGATGGGGTGGAACACGGGCCTTTCGCCGGCCCCTTTGCAGGCTGTGCCATTGCTGCTGTTCCCTCCGGTGTGGCGCGCCCCCGTCCGCTGCGGACGGACGGGGGCGCGCGTCCCGTATCAGAGGTTGGTCATGTCGACCGGGATCTTCGGCTGGACCCCGTCCCTGAGAACCGTGGCCTCGATCAGGCCGTAGGGACGGTCCGCCGCGAAGTAGACCTCGTTGTCGTTCTTCAGCCCGAAGGGCTCGAGGTCCACCAGGAAGTGGTGGTTGTTCGGCAGCGAGAAGCGGATCTCGTCGATCTCGCTCCGGCTGTTGATGACGCGCGAACCCATTTGGTAGAGGGTCTGCTGCAGCGAGAGGGAGTACGTCTCGGCGAAGGCCTGCAGGATGTGCTTCTTGGCCTGCTCGTACGACTTCTCCCAGTTGGGCATCCGGTCCGCGTCGCTGGTCCAGTTGTAACGCCAGGCGGCCGACACGTCGGTGCACAGGATGCGGTCGTACGCCTCCTTCAGCGTCGTGTACTTGTCCTTGACGTAGCCCCAGAACTCCGAGTTGGTGGAGTTCATGACCGTGAGGTCCTTGAGCCCGGAGATGATCTCCCAGTTCTCACCGTCGAAGGTGATCTGGCTGGTGCGCAGCTCCTGGCCCTTGCGGGCGAAGGAGTGGTTGACCTCGTCCGAGCCGATGAACTTGGAGTTGTTGTCCGAGGTCGCGATGCGCTCCCAGGAGTACTCCTCGATCCGGATCCGAGCGCGGTGGATCGGCTCCTGCGTCGTCACGAAGTGACGGGCGAGGTGGATGCCGAACTGCTCGGCGGACTCGATGCCGTGCTCCTTGGCGAACGCGAACACCGTGTTCTTGGTGGTGTCGGTCGGCAGGACGTTGGCGTTCGAGCCGGAGTAGTGGACGTCGTCCATGTCGCCGGAGAGGGCGACCGAGACGTTCAGGTCCTTGATGTGGTGGGTGTCGCCGTCCCGCGTGATCTTGACGACGCGGTTCTCTGCTTTGCCGTACTGGTTCTGGCCGAGAATCGTGGGCATGTCTGCTAGCTCCCTCGGTAAACGGAGTAGCCGAACGGGTTGAGCAGCAGCGGTACGTGGTAGTGCTCGCCCGGTGTGACGGCGAAAGTGATCGCCACCTCCGGGAAGAACGCACCGCTGTCCCTTACGCGGGGGGCGTCCTGCTGCGCCTCGGCTTGCTTCTTGTCGAAGTACGCCTCGACCTCGAAGTCGAGTCGTACGTGTGTGGTCCCCTCCGGCAGGGCCGGAAGGTCCTTGCAGCGCCCGTCCGCGTCGGTCGCGGAACCGCCGAGCGCCACCCACTCGGCGTCACGGCCGCTGCGGGCGGTGAGCGAGATGGCGACGCCCTCGGCGGGGCGTCCGACGCTGGTGTCCAGGATGTGCGTGGACACCGAGGCGGTGGTGTCAGTGCTCATCAGTCCTTGTCCTCTTCTACGAGACGGGTGAGACGGATTCGGTTGATCTTCCCGAGTTCGGTGCGCACGATCTCGCGCTCCGCCTCGGCCGTGTTGCCGATCCGTGCCTTCATCGCGTCACGCATCTGCTCGCCGGTCGCCCCGGTGGCGCAGATCAGAAAGACATGTCCGAACCGGTCCTGGTAGGCCAGGTTCAGTTCGAGCATCTCGGCCTTGAGTTCCTCGGAGGCCCCCGCCATGCCGCGCTGTTCACGCGACGACGTGGGGTCCCCGGGCTTCGGGCGGCCGATCGGCGGGTGCCCGGCCATCGCCTCGGCCAGATCCTCGGCGCTCAGCTCGGCCATGGCGGCGTCGCTGGCGGCGAAGAGGGCTTCGACGGTGGGGAATGGGCGCTGGGAGAGCAGTTTGCTTCCCCAGGCCGATGAGGCGCATGCCTCGTGGAGAGCGGCGGTGGCCGCACTCTCCTGCAAGGCGTTGAACCGGGCAAGGCCCGGCGTCGAGCTCGAAGTCACGGGTGCCTCCGTGGCCTTACGGCCTTGTGCTGGACGGGCTGCGGATAGCTAACGCCAGCCGAAACACCACGTCAACACTTTGTTGAAAACTTCGAGAAACAAAAGCCGCCGTCCGGTTAACGGACGGCGGCCTTCCAAACCGCTCTGACCTGGGAGGTTCGCGAGGTCAGGTGGAACGGTTGAGGTAGTTGTAAACGGTGAAGCGCGATACGCCGAGCGCGCCGGCGACCGTCTCCACCCCGTGCCGCACGGCGAAGGCGCCTCGCGCCTCGAGTATCCGTACGACCTCCTGCTTGGCCTTGCGGTCGAGGTCCGACAGGGGCATCCCGCGCTTGCGCTCCAGGGCGAGCAGGATGTGGTCGAGGGAGTCCGCGAGCTGTGGAAGGCGTACGGCGACCACGTCCTCGCCCTCCCAGGCGAGGACGACGTCGTCGGTGCCCGCCTCGTCGGGGGGCACGATCTCGCCGCCCATGGCGTCCACGAGCGGCTTGACGGCGGCCACGAAGGGGCCGTGGTCGTCTCTGGCACCGGTCATTCGACGGCCTCCCCCGATTCTCCGAGCACGTTCACCTGGAGCGAGACGCGCGTGGCACCCGCCTCCAGGGCCTTGCGCAGCAGCGCGTCGACGGCGGTCAGGACCTCGTCCGCGCCGCCCTCCGCGGTATTGCCGAAGGGGCCGACGTCCACGGCGTCGAGCTCGGCCCCCTGGATGACGTCCCGGGCCACCACCGCATGGGCGGGCGCCTCGTCCAGGTCGAAGGGTTCGGTCGTGAACTCCACTCTCAATCGCACGCGCACAACCTACTGCCGACTGCTGCCGCGTGGTGATTTTCCGGCAGCCCCCTCTTGACAAGGGCGGATCCTCGACGGCAATCTTCCATCAGACAGAAATTAACTTCCGCTATACGGAAGGAGCGCGGAAGCCCCATGGGATACTCCGACCAGCGCTTCAATGTGAACCTGTCGATCCTCTTCACGGAACTCCCGCTCCTGGAGCGCCCCGCGGCTGCCGCCGCGGCGGGCTTCACGGCGGTCGAGCTGTGGTGGCCCTGGGTCGACGCCCCCACCCCCGAGCAGTCCGAGCTCGACGCCCTCCGGGCCGCGATCACGGACGCCGGCGTACAGCTGGTGGGCCTGAACTTCTACGCGGGACAGCTGCCGGGACCGGACCGCGGCGCCCTGTCGATTCCGGGCGAGGAGAGCGAGAAGTTCCGCGCGAACCTCTCGGTGGCGGCGGACTTCGCCGAGTCCCTCGGCTGCAAGGCGCTCAACGCGCTCTACGGCAACCGGGTGGAGGGTGTCGACCCCGCCGTTCAGGACGAACTCGCCCTGGAGAACCTGGCGTTGGCGGCCCGTGAGGCCGACCGCGTGGGTGCGGTGCTGCTGATCGAGGCCCTGAACAAGCCGGAGTCGCCGCGCTGCCCGATCGTGAGCGCGGACGCGGCGATCGCCGTGATCGACAAGGTGAACTCCGCCACCGGGCTCGGCAACGCCAAGTTCCTCATGGACCTGTACCACCTGTCCATGAACGGTGAGGACCTCCCGGCCGTCATCGATCGTTACGTCGCCCAGACCGCGCACGTGCAGATCGCCGACAACCCTGGCCGTGGGGCCCCCGGGACGGGGTCGCTGCCTCTGGAAGAGCTGCTGGACCAGCTCCAGAAGGCCGGATACGAGGGCTGGGTCGGCCTGGAGTACAAGCCGGGCGACCGGCCCAGCGCCGAGGCCTTCGGCTGGCTGCCGGCCGCCGGCTAGTCCGCCGCTTCGCGGCGGGTGTCTCCCACCCGCCCACTCGGCACCCAGCACCCGATTCGTTGAAGTAGAAGAGTTTTAGAGAGGCTCCCTCATGAGCAACCTTCCCAAGATCGCGTGGATCGGACTCGGCATCATGGGCTCCCCCATGTCCGAGAACCTGATCAAGGCTGGTTACTCCGTCACCGGCTTCACCCTTGAGCAGGACAAGCTGGACCGCCTCGCCGCGGCCGGCGGCACCGTCGCCAAGTCCATCGCCGAGGCCGTCAAGGACGCCGACGTCATCGTCACGATGGTGCCCGCGTCGCCGCAGGTCGAGGCCATCGCATACGGTGCGGACGGCATCCTGGAGAATGCGAAGTCGGGCGCGCTGATCGTCGACATGTCGTCGATCACCCCGCAGACCTCCGTGGACCTGGCCAAGGCCGCCAAGGACAAGGGCATCCGCGTCCTCGACGCCCCCGTGTCGGGTGGCGAGGCCGGTGCCATCGAGGCCGTGCTCTCCATCATGGTCGGCGGCGAGCAGGCCGACTTCGACGAGGCCAAGCCGCTCCTGGACGCCCTCGGCAAGACCATCGTGCTGTGCGGTCCGCACGGCTCGGGTCAGACCGTGAAGGCCGCCAACCAGCTCATCGTCGCCGTGAACATCCAGGCGTGCGCCGAGGCCGTCGTCTTCCTGGAGAAGTCCGGGGTGGACCTGACCGCCGCCCTCGACGTCCTGAACGGGGGGCTTGCGGGCTCGACCGTCCTGACCCGCAAGAAGGACAACTTCCTCAAGCGCGACTTCAAGCCCGGTTTCCGGATCGACCTGCACCACAAGGACATGGGCATCGTCACCGACGCCGCCCGCAATGTCGGTGCCTCGCTCCCGGTCGGCGCCGTGGTCGCCCAGCTGGTCGCCTCGCTGCGCACGCAGGGTGACGGCGGCCTCGACCACTCCGCGCTGCTGCGCGGCGTGGAGCGCCTCTCGGGCGCCGAGCTCTAAGCAGCCCCAAGGGTTTTCGCGAGAGCTCCCTCAACTTCCGGGCCGTGGCGGCGCTGACACCTGTCCTGTCGCGCCCAGGCGTCGCCGCGGCCCGGAACCCTAACCTCAACTTCAACAAACTGTTGACGTAGCTGTTCAGGCGTACTTACGCTCACGTCACTTCAGCAGTTTCAGTAGTCCGTACGGAAGGTCAATCCCGCCACCATGTCGAAGCGTGTGCTCACGACCGAGTCCGGCGCTCCCGTCGCCGACAATCAGAACTCAGCCACCGCCGGCGTCGGTGGCCCGCTTCTCCTCCAGGACCAGCACCTCCTCGAGAAGCTCGCCCGCTTCAACCGCGAGCGCATCCCGGAGCGTGTGGTGCACGCGCGGGGTTCCGGTGCCTACGGCTACTTCGAGGTGACCGACGACGTCACCGCCTACACCTCCGCCGACTTCCTCAGCGCCATCGGCAAGCGCACCGAGACGTTCCTGCGCTTCTCCACGGTGGCGGACAGCCTCGGCGGCGCGGACGCGGTCCGTGACCCGCGCGGCTTCGCGCTGAAGTTCTACACCGAAGAGGGCAACTACGACCTCGTCGGCAACAACACCCCGGTGTTCTTCATCAAGGACCCGATCAAGTTCCCCGACTTCATCCACTCCCAGAAGCGCGACCCCTTCACGGGCAAGCAGGAGCCGGACAACGTCTGGGACTTCTGGGCGCACTCCCCCGAGGCGACGCACCAGGTGACGTGGCTGATGGGTGACCGCGGCATCCCCGCGTCGTACCGCCACATGAACGGCTACGGCTCGCACACCTACCAGTGGACGAACGAGGCGGGCGAGGCCTTCTTCGTGAAGTACCACTTCAAGACGAACCAGGGCGTACGCAGCCTTTCGTCGGATCAGGCCGCCGAGCTCGCGGGCAAGGACGCCAACTCGCACCAGACGGACCTCCTCCAGGCCATCGAGCGCGGCGTGAACCCGTCCTGGACGCTGCACGTGCAGATCATGCCGGCGGCGGACGCGGCGGACTACCGCTTCAACCCCTTCGACCTGACGAAGGTGTGGCCGCACAGCGACTACCCGCTGCAGCGCGTGGGCCGTCTGGTCCTCGACCGCAACCCCGACAACGTCTTCGCCGAGGTCGAGCAGGCCGCCTTCTCCCCGAACAACTTCGTTCCGGGTATCGGCCCCTCCCCCGACAAGATGCTCCAGGGCCGCCTGTTCGCCTACGCGGACGCGCACCGCTACCGCCTCGGCGTCAACCACACCCTGCTCCCGGTGAACGCGCCGAAGGCCGTCCTCGGCGGCAAGGCCGACAACTACGGCCGTGACGGCCTGATGGCGGCCAACGCGTACGGCCGTGACCGCAAGAACTACGAGCCCAACTCGTACGACGGCCCGGCCGAGACCGGTCAGCCGCTCTCCGCCCCGCTGGCGATCCAGGGCCACACGGGCACGCACGAGGCTCCGCTGCACACCAAGGACGACCACTTCTTCCAGGCCGGCGAGCTGTACCGCCTGATGTCGGCCGAGGAGCAGGCGCGCCTGGTGGCGAACATCGCGGGCGGCCTCTCGCAGGTCACCCGTGACGACGTCATCGAGAAGAACCTGGCCCACTTCCACGCCGCCGACGCCGACTACGGCAAGCGCGTGGAGGAGGCTGTCCGCGCCCTGCGCGAGGACTAGAACTCCCGAGCTGCACCGGTGATCTGACGGGAGGTCAGCTCACCGGTGCTGTGCCCGCGCCATCACGGACCCGGATGAGGGGTGGTCCCGTGGTGGACCGGGCCGGACGAGGACCGCGGCGGCCATGCGAGCCAGTGCGGTGGTAAAGGCCTTGCGATCCCCTTCTCGACCTGAGGGAAGAGGAACCCGCAGAGCCATTCGCAGCCGCCGCGGTCCCAGCCGTTTTCTGGCCCCTGGGCCTTGGCCTGGAGCTCTTGGCCCCTGGGCCCCCATGACTCCGTCCGGCAGCGCGTATGCATGTTCCGCCAGTCGCGCGCGGTCGGGCGGCTACAACTTCACATGGCAGTACGGCATTTCAGCAGAGCCAGAGCGGCGAGTACGGACGGTCCCGTGCTCGCCGCTCTTCTTTGTCTGCGGGTGGGTGGGGGCTGGTCGCGCAGTTCCCCGCGCCCCTAAAGGGGCGCCCACCGGCAGCCCCGCCAGGGGCGCGGGAAACTGCGCGAGCAACCACGACGCACCCCGCAGACAGCAGCCTGCCTAGCTCACCTTCTCGCCCGAAGCGAGCTTCGCGACCATCCGCTCCAGGCGGGCGGCACGCGTCGCGGGGGTCTTCGCCGTCATCAGCCTGTGCAACACCACGTACTGGTCCGACTTGCCCAGGGCCTCGAACGTCCTGCGAGCCGCCGGGGTCGCCGCGAGCGCCGCCGCCAGGTCGTCGGGGACCGTGGCGTTGCGCTGCGACTCGTAGGCGGCCGCCCAGCGCCCGTCCGCCTTGGCCGCCGCCACCTCTGCCAGGCCCGCCTCGCGCATGCGTCCCGCGGCCGTCAGGGCCTCCACCTTCTGGACGTTCACCTTCGACCAGAGGCCGCGCGGCCGGCGCCGGGTGATCTTCTGGAGGTAGTACACGTCGTCGTACGACCTGCGCTGGCCGTCGATCCAGCCGTGGCAGAGTGCCGTGTCGATGATCTCCCCCGCCGTCACCGAGGGCACGCCCGAGGCCGTCTTGGCGACCATCAGCCACAGGCCCGGTGCGGTGCCGTGGTGCGCGGCCAGCCAGGCGTCCAGCTCCGCGGCGTCCGCACAGGTCATGACGTGCAGGCCCTCAAGCGATTCCATCCGCACACACTAAAGGGACGGCCCACCCCCCACGGGTGGACCGCCCCTGTCAGTGATCAGCGCCGCGTCAGACCTTCAGCGGCCTGATGGCCGTGGGCGCGTGGCCCGGCTCTGTGGCGAGTTCCTCGAACTCCTTGACCGCGCTGATGTCGGCCGTGGGGCTCATGGAGATGTTCGTGATGCGCTCCAGGATCGCCTCGACGACGACCGGGACCTGGTGCTCCTGGGCCAGCTTCTTGGCCTTCTCGAAGGCCTCGCCCAGCTCGTTCGGGTCCGTGACGCGGATGGCCTTGCAGCCCAGGCCCTCGGCGACCTTGACGTGGTCGACGCCGTAGACGCCCAGCTCAGGGCTGTTCTGGTTCTCGAATTCCAGGTTGACCTGGAAGTTGATGTCCAGGCCGATCTGCGCCTGGCGGATCAGGCCCAGGTAGGCGTTGTTCACCAGGACGTGGACGTACGGGATGCGGTGCTGCGCGCCGACCGCCAGCTCCTCGATCATGAACTGGAAGTCGTAGTCACCGGAGAGCGCGACGACCGGGGTGTCGCGGTCCGCGGTGGCAACGCCCAGGGCGGCCGGGATGGTCCAGCCGAGGGGGCCCGCCTGGCCGCAGTTGATCCAGTGGCGCGGCTTGTAGACGTGCAGCATCTGCGCGCCCGCGATCTGCGAGAGGCCGATGGTGGTGACGTAGCGCGTGTCCGGGCCGAAGGCCTTGTTCATCTCCTCGTAGACGCGCTGCGGCTTCATGGGGATGTTGTCGAAGTGCGTCCGGCGCTGGAGGGTCTCCTTGCGCTCCAGGTGGGACGCGACCCACGCGGAACGGTCGGGGAGCTTGCCGGCGGCCTTGAGCTCCTTGGCGACCTCGACGAAGAGTTCGAGAGCGACCTTGGCGTCGGAGGCGATCCCGTAGTCCGGGGCGAAGATCTTGCCGATCTGGGTCGGCTCGATGTCGACGTGGACGAACTTACGGCCCTGGGTGTAGACGTCCAGCTTGTAGCCGGTGTGACGGTTGGCCCAGCGGTTGCCGATGCCGAGGACGAAGTCCGACTCCAGGAACGTGGCGTTGCCGTAGCGGTGGCCGGTCTGCTGGCCGACCATGCCCGCGTTCAGGTCGTGGTCGTCGGGGATGGTGCCCCAGCCCATCAGGGTCGGGACGACCGGGGTGTTGGTGATCTCGGCGAACTCGACCAGGAGGTCGGAGGCGTCGGCGTTGATGATGCCGCCGCCGGCGACGATCAGCGGACGCTCGGACTCGACCAGGTAGGTGATGGCCTTCTCGATCTGCGCGCGTGTCGCGGTCGGCTTGTAGACCGGCAGCGGCTCGTACGTGTCGATGTCGAACTCGATCTCGGTCTGCTGGACGTCGATCGGCAGGTCGATGAGGACCGGACCCGGGCGGCCCGAGCGCATCAGGTGGAACGCCTGCTGGAAGATGCCGGGGACCTGCGCGGCCTCCAGGACCGTGACGGCCATCTTGGTGACCGGCTTGGCGATCGTCGCGATGTCGACGGCCTGGAAGTCCTCCTTGTGGAGCAGGTGCGTCGGCGCCTGGCCCGTGATGCAGAGGATCGGGATCGAGTCACCGGTCGCGGAGTACAGGCCGGTGATCATGTCGGTGCCCGCCGGGCCCGACGTACCGATGCAGACGCCGATGTTGCCGGGGTTGGCGCGGGTGTAGCCCTCGGCCATGTGCGAGGCGCCCTCGACGTGCCGGGCGAGGGTGTGGTCGATGCCACCGCCCTCCTGGAGCGCCTTGTAGAAGGGGTTGATCGCGGCGCCGGGCACACCGAACGCGTTGGTGACGCCCTCGCGCTTGAGGATCTCGACTGCCGCGCGGACAGCGGTCATACGGGCCATGGGGTTCTCCTGCTTCGACAACAGCTTCGACAGCTTCATCAGCTATGCGGCTGACGGATACGGCTGGCGGATCCGGCTCCCGTCGCGCCCCGCGGTGAGCTTCTGTTTCCGCATTGTGGAAATTATGTTCTGCTATATGGAAGCAATGTAGGGGGGCGCGGCGCGGACAGTCAAGAGATGTCCGGGAACCGGGCAGCGCGAAGGGGGCTTCCCAGCGGGCGAATTCGGGCCACACCGTGGGGGCCACACCCTCGGGACTCGACCGTGGCCGACCCACCAGAGGCGTCGCCTGCCGGGCAGAGCCCACGGCGGTACGGCGGCAGTACGACCGCTGGACGGCCGCTGGACGGCCGGGCCTCTGCTCGGGCAGGGGGGTTTCGGAACTCTCGGACGGCTCCCGCGCTCCCGGCGCACGACGGACTGGGCGGACTGGGCGGATGCGACGGACACGATGGGACGGGACGCGCGGCCGCCCTGCCGGGGGGCGTGCCACCCTCGCCCGCGACCAGGGGTTCCGCAGGTGCTCCGCCCGCGAGGTCCGGGCGCTCGGTGCGGTGCCGCGCCGCCAGGTCGCCGGGCTGACCGACGCCGGGACACATGGGACGCTGCCCTGGCTCCCCGCGGAGTGCGTCCACTGACCCTGGCGGGCACGCTGTTCTTGGCTCAACTACCCCCCACCGCCAACCCACTTGGGGGAGAATGGACAGCACGAACCGGTGAGCGGTGACGGGTGAGGGTGATGACGGAGAGCGGCGTCCCGGTACGGTGCCCGGTCTGCCGGCGCGATCATGTGTACGCCCCGCCGTCCTACCCCTGCGCGTGCGGCGCCCCCGTGGCGGTGCCGGTGGCGCGCGGCGCGACGGTGACGCCGGTGACGGACCGGACGTGGGCGGACGAGTGGGTGACCGTGCGGTGCAGGATGTGCGGACGCAGGGACCAGTGGCCGCAGCCCGAGCTGGGCTGCGCGTGCGGGGCGGTGCTGCGCATTCCGGTGCGGGCCGTACAGGCGCCTTCGGACGCTCCCTCCTCTCCTCCCACCGCGTCCTCCTCTCCCACCGCTCCGGCCCGCCCTCCCCTCCCCCCGGCGCACATCTCGCTCCCCCGGACCGCCCCGACGCCCCGGCCCGCTTTCAAGCCGGTGCCGGTGCGTACGGCGCGGGACGCGGTGACGGTGGCGGGGCTGTATCTGCGGTGGCTCGGGTACGGGGACATCCGGGGAGCGGTCAAGCGGGCGCCTTCCGGGGTGCGGGTGTCGGCGCGGGGCGTGCTCGCCCTGATCGAACCGTCCGTGCAGCCGACGTCACTGCGTGACGTGGAGTGCGTATGGCTCAGCGCGATGTCCGACGCCGTCACCTGCGTCTGCTTCTCCCTGGCGGGCTACGAGGAACCCGCCCGCGCCCGGGCGGACACCCTGGCCATCCCCTTGTTCGTCATCGACCTGGCGGGAACCCCGCAGCCGGTGAACGGCGCGGCGGACGAGTTGGTGGCCGCGGGGTGAGCGGTGAGCGGTGGGCGGTGGGCGGGCCGACGGCATACTCGACAGATGCTCATCCGCCCCGCCACGACAGCCGAGCTCCCCGCACTCCAGGACATCGAGCGCGCCGCAGGCGAACTCTTCCGCGCCCTGGACATGGCGCCGATCGCCGATGACGAGCCCCCCGGCATCGAGACCCTCGAAAGCTTCCGCAGGGCAGGCCGGGCCTGGGTGGCGACCGAGGCGGACGGCACCGACCTCGCACCCCTGGCGTACCTCATCAGCGAACCCGTGGACACCGCGGAGCACATCGAGCAGATCACCGTGCACCCCCGAGCGGCGCGCCGCCGCATCGGACAAGCCCTGATCGAGCACGCCGCCGACCGTGCCCGCGAGGAGGGCAGGGAAGCCCTCACCCTGACCACCTTCGCGGACGTCCCCTGGAACGCTCCGTACTACGCCCGCATCGGCTTCCGCGTGCTCGGCGAGGCCGAACTCACCCCGGGGCTGCGGAAGATCCGCGCCCACGAGGCCGAGCTCGGCCTCGACCGCTGGCCGCGCGTGACCATGCGCCGCGATCTCACCCCGGCCGGGACTACGCCCCGTACCGCTCCCTGAGTTCGATCTTCCGTACCTTCCCGGACACCGTCATGGGGAAGCTCTCCAGGAGCCGCAGTCCGGCGGGGATCTTGTAGTGCGCCAACTGCCCCTGGCAGAAGCCCCGCAGCTCCTCCAGGGTCAGCGGATCCGCCGGGTCCCGCAGGATCACGCAGGCCAGCGGAACCTCCCCGTAGCGCTCGTCGGGGACACCCACCACCTGAACATCGGCGATCTTCGGATGGCCGTACAGAAACTCCTCGATCTCCCGCGGGTAGATGTTCTCGCCACCCCGGATGATCATGTCCTTGATGCGGCCGACGATCTGGACGTAACCGTCGTCCCGCATGACCGCCAGGTCGCCGGTGTGCATCCAGCGCCCGGCGTCGATCACTTCCGTGGTGCGCGAGGGCTCGTTCCAGTAGCCGAGCATCACGCTGTAGCCCCGCGTGCACAGCTCGCCGGATGCGCCACGCGGCAGCGTCACTCCGCTGACCGGATCGACCACCTTCACCTCGATGTGCGGCAGCACACGGCCCACGGTGCCGGTCCGCCGCTCCAGGTCGTCCGTGCGCCGCGTCTGCGTCGAGACCGGGGACGTCTCCGTCATGCCGTAACAGATGGACACCTCCTCCATGTGCATCTCGGCGACCACCCGCTTCATCACCTCGACCGGGCAGGGCGAGCCCGCCATGATGCCCGTGCGCAGCGAACTCAGGTCGTACGAGGCGAAGTCGGGGAGGTTCAGCTCGGCGATGAACATCGTCGGCACCCCGTACAGCGACGTACAGCGCTCGCGCTCCACCGCCCGCAGCGTGGCGGCGGGGTCGAAGGACGGTGCGGGGATGACGATGCAGGCACCATGGGACGTGGCGCCCAGATTGCCCATCACCATCCCGAAGCAGTGATAGAAGGGCACGGGCAGGCACACCCGGTCCTGTTCCGTGTAACCGATCGTCCGGCCCACCCAGTAACCGTTGTTGAGGATGTTGTGGTGGGAGAGCGTCGCCCCCTTCGGGAAGCCGGTGGTGCCCGAGGTGTACTGGATGTTGACGGGGTCGTCACAACTCAACGTGGCTTCACGAGCACCCAGTTCGGCGTCGGTCACCACCGCCGCGGCATCGAGCAGCTCATCCCAGGAGCCGTCCTCGATGTAGTACACGGACCTCAGCTCGGGACAGCCGGGCCGCACCTGATCCACCAACGCCCGGTAGTCGCTCGACTTGTACGCCTGCGAGGCGACCAGCACCGTCACCCCGGCCTGCTTGAGCACAAACTCCAACTCGTGGGCGCGATAAGCAGGATTGATGTTCACCATGATCGCGCCGATCCGCGCGGTGGCGTACTGCACGAGAACCCAGTCGGCGCAGTTCACCGCCCAGATACCGACGCGATCCCCCTTGGCGACCCCGACCCCCATGAAGCCCCGGGCCAACTGCGCGACGGCGGAGCCGAATTCGGCGTACGACCAGCGCGTCCCCGCCGCCACGTCCACCAACGCGTCCCGCTCGGGCCAGGCCTCGACGGCCCGGTCGAGATTGCGCCCGACGGTGTCCCCGAGCAGCGGCGTCGAACTGACGCCGTGGGTGTAGGAGAGCATGCCGGGTCCAGCCTTCTCCCCCGGTCCAGCCGCCTCGCCCGGGCCAGCCGTCTCGCCCGGTCCGGCCGTCTCGCCCTGTTCAGCCGTCTCGCTCAGTCCATCCACCGCAGCCCCTCCCTTGTGAAGCACGGCGTCAAGTGTGACGTGGGGGTCAACGCTGCGTCGACCCTCGCTGCGTCGACCCTCGAACGGATGCCTGCGTGAAGCCGCGTCGGCGTGTTCAACTCCTGCCCCGCTCCAGCCACTCGTCCACCGCCCCCGATGCCGTACGGTCCCGGAGATCGACCCGCCGGATCTTGCCGGAGATGGTCTTGGGGAGCTCCTCGGTGAACTCGATACGCCTCAGGCGCTTGTAGGGGGCCAGCACCGATCGCGTGTACGCGAAGATCGCCTCTGCCGTCTCCTCGCCCGGCGCCCAGCCCTTCGCCAGCACGACGTACGCCTTCGGCACCGCGAGCCGCAGCTCGTCCGGTGCGGGGACCACCGCGGCCTCGACCACCGCCTCGTGCTCCAGCAGGGCGCTCTCCAGCTCAAAGGGGGACACCTTGTAGTCGGAGGACTTGAAGACGTCATCACTACGGCCGACATAGGTGAGATACCCGTCGGCGTCGAGCGAGCCGATGTCGCCCGTGGGGTAGTAGCCGTCCGCCATCGCCTCGGCCGTGCGCTCCGCGTCGCCGTGGTAGCCGGTCATCAGGCCGACGGGCCTCGCCACCAGGCCGAGGGAGATCTCGCCCTCCGCCGCTCCCGGTGCGCCGGTGACCGGGTCAAGGAGCGTGACGCGGTAGCCGGGGCTCGGACGGCCCATCGAGCCGGGGGTCAGGCGCTGGGCCGGGGAGTTGGACACCTGGACGGCGGTCTCCGTCTGGCCGAAGCCGTCCCGGATCGTCACGCCCCAGGCGCGGTTCACCGCCTCGATCACCTCGGGGTTCAACGGCTCTCCGGCCGCCACGACCTCCCTTGGTGGCGTACGCAGTTGACCCAGATCTGCCTGGATCAGCATCCGCCACACCGTGGGCGGGGCGCAGAAGCTGGTGACGCCCACCCGGTCCATCTCCGCCATCAGACTGCCGGCGTCGAAGCGCGTGTAGTTGTAGATGAAGACCGTCGCCTCCGCGTTCCAGGGGGCGAAGAGGTTCGACCAGGCGTGCTTGGCCCAGCCGGGTGACGAGATGTTGAGGTGTACGTCGCCGGGCTTCAGCCCGATCCAGTACATCGTGGCCAAGTGCCCGACGGGGTACGACACATGGGTGTGCTCCACCAGCTTCGGTTGCGAGGTCGTGCCCGAGGTGAAGTACAGCATCAGCGGGTCGTCGGCCTCCGTGGGGCCGTCCGGCTCGAAGTCTTCAGCAGCCGATGCCGTGTCCGCGTACGCCAGCCATCCCGCGCTCGGGGAGCCGGAGCCCTCCCCGACCACGATCCTTGTATACGCGCCGGGAACGCCCTCGAACTTCCCTACGTCCTCCCCTCGCGTGATCACATGCCGCGCCCTGCCCCGCTCGATCCGGTCCCGCAGGTCGACTGTCCCGAGCAGTGGGGTGGCCGGAATCATCACGGCGCGCAACTTCATCGCGGCGAGCGCGGTCTCCCACAGCTCCACCTGGTTGCCGAGCATCACCAGAATCCGGTCGCCGGCCGTGACGCCCTGCTCGCGCAGCCAGTTGGCCACCTGGTTCGAGCGTGCCGCCAACTCGGCGTAGCTGAAGCGCTGTTCGCCCCCACCCTCCTCGGTGATGTGGAGGGCCGGGCGGTCATTACCGTCGGCGATCACGTCGAACCAGTCGAGCGCCCAGTTGAACCGCTCGAACCGGGGCCAGCTGAACCCTTCGTACGCGGCGTCGTAGTCCTCGCGATGCCGCAGCAGGAAGTCCCTCGCCGCGCGGAACTCCTCCGTCACGCCCTTGTCCGTCATGAGCCACCGACCACCCTTCTCGCATCTCCCGCACCGGCCTCCCGACCGATGCGTCACCCTGCCCTGCCCTGCCCTGCCCTGCCCTGCTCTCTTCTGCCCGAGCATGATCGCCGAATCGGCGTGGTTCGGCGGCCACAACGCCAGTCTCGTCTCACGAAGTGACGACGAGACTCACGACACCGAGCGAGCGACGGTGGAGCGCTGCCGGGCGCGCTGTTGGGCGCACTGCCGGGAGCGTCGGGTTGAATGGTCTGCTGCATGGCCGGCGGATGGCTGCTGCAGGAGTGGTGGCCGAACACGGCTGTACGAACGGCTGAATGGGCTCTGGAGGGGATGATGGGCATGGTGGCCACCGACCGGCTTCTCGCTTTCGCGGCGATGTCCTTGCTGGTGATCGTGATCCCGGGGCCGAGCGTCCTGTTCGTGATCGGCCGGGCCCTGGCCCATGGCAGGCGCACCGCCCTGGCGACGGCCATCGGCAACGTCTTCGGGTCGTACGTCCTCGTCGTCGCGGTCGCGTTCGGCGTCGGATCGCTCGTCGAGCGTTCGGCCGCCGTGTTCATGGCGGTGAAGCTGGCCGGAGCCGCCTATCTGATCTTCCTCGGTGTGCAGGCCTTCCGGCACCGCAAGGAGATGCGGGCCCAGTCCATGGGGGCTGCCTCCCCCGGCGAGGCACGCACTGATCTGCGTACGGTCCTGGATGGCGCGCTCGTCGGCGTGACGAACCCGAAGGGCATCGTGTTCTTCGCGGCGGTGCTGCCTCAGTTCGTCGACCACTCGGCGGGGCATCTGCCCGCGCAGATGCTGCTCCTCGGTCTCGTCCCGATCAGCATCGGGCTGGTCACGGACACGCTGTGGGGTCTGACGGCGTCCGCGGCGCGCACCTGGTTCGCGCGCTCGGAGCGGCGCCTTTCGCTGATCGGCGGGGCCGGGGGCGTGACGATGATCGGGCTCGGCGTGACGGTCGCGGCGACGGGACGTGCGGACTGAGGCCTTGGCCGTTCCGTGCCCCTCGCAGTGCGGCTCAGTGCTCGATGACCGTGCCGAAGCGGATGTCGTACGTGGCTGCCTGGTTCATCGGCCCGCTCAACAACTGGTCTGCCTCCTCGGCAAGTTCGCGCCTTTGGGTTCTGGTCAAGGTTCCGAACGGCTCGATGGTGAGGACGGCGGACTCTTTGGTTGCTCCCGCTCCCGCTCCCGCACCCTCCTCGATGCGCCACACGCCCGCCAGGAAACCGTCGACCAGGAGGGTGCTGTAGGCGAAGTTCCCTTTCCAGGTACGGCCCTTGTAGTCGGCCGGCACGATCCTGGTGCGGTCCGCGTGCGACAGGAGGAGGTTGTCGAACTCGGGCAGGAAGCGTGCCGGAGCCGGGGTGTCCGCGTCGGGGCGGGGCGCGTCGGGGAGGTCGAAGAGCTCGACGCCGTTCTCGTCACGGTACGTACACAGCTGGGGCCGCAGCCGCTCGAAGGCCTCCCGCAGCCGCGTCAGACCGGCCCAGGTCTGCATGTCCTTGACGGAGGCGGGCCCGAACGCGGCGAGGTAGCGCAGGACGGTGGCGTCGGGGGCGGGCACCGGCTCGCTCGGGCGGCCGAGCCAGTGCTCGGCGGTGGTGAGAGCGACCTGTCCGCTGCGCCGCCACAGGCCGCGCGGGGTGACCTGGACCAGCGGAAGCGAACAGCGGGCGGCGACGGCGAGCGACTGCGGGTCGGCGTCGGGCCAGCGGAGCAGCAGGATCTCCCGCAGCTGCTTCATGGTCCGGGGCTCCTCCTCGACGGCCGCGCGGGCGAGCGAGGCGAGCTCCCCCAGGTCGACGCCGGTCAGCCCCTTGCGGAAGGCGTGCAGCTCACGGTCGCGCGCGGCCTGCACCAGCGGGCGCAGAGCGAGGGCGTCGTCGGCGGTGTGCAGGTGGATGGTGGAGCGCATCGTGACGATGCGTACGAGATCGCGGGCGGCCAGAAGCGCGGAGAGGTCCTCGGGATCGAACTCCGCCAGCCGCGCGGCGAGGGCGAAGTAGGGCGGCTTCACGTTCTGCGCCTGGAGGCCGACGAGGTGACTGACGGCGCCCTCGACGGAGAGGTCGGCCGAGCGACGCAGGAGGAGTTGGCGGTCGAGGGTGGCGCGGTTGAGGGCGCGAGTACTCAGTACGGGGGCGGTGTGCCGGTCGGCTTGCGCGCGGGGCGGCTTCGACTGAGGGCCCGCAGACTTCGGGGTCTTCGGCGTGCTCGGCGTACTCGGCGTCTTCGTCATGCTCGGCACGCTAGCCGGGCCGGCGGACACCTGCGGTCGCAAGTCCGGCGCGGCGTACCCGACGTACGACGTGCCCGGCGTTCGAGATGTCGCCACGCTCGTGACATTTGAGGCGTATATCCTGCTTCAACCCGAGAACCGAAAACCGAGAACCGAAAACCGACAAACACTGTCCAATACCGCCCGACATCGGAGGCAGCCAGCATGGCGGAGCGCCGGGCCCGGCCCGTACCGAGCGCGAAGAGGCACGGCTGGCGGCGCTCTGCCCCGGCCGGCACCTCCTCGGCCTCCGGGAACGGGGGCTCCGGGAACCCCGAGGCCGCCCCCGCGCCCCCTCCCTCCGCACCGCAGGAAGCCGCGAGCGTCGTACAGGCCGCGCTCTACCGCGACGGAGTCCGCGTCGCGACGCCCGCCTCCCTCGCCGACACCTTCCGAGAGCTGCGCGAGCAGCGCGACGGCATGGCATGGATCGGCCTCGCGCGCCCTACGGAGGCCGAACTCCTCTCCCTGGCGGCCGAGTTCGACCTGCACGAGCTGGCCGTCGAGGACGCGATGGAGGCCCACCAGCGGCCCAAGCTGGAGCGCTACGGAGAAACCCTCTTCGTCGTCCTGCGCGCGGCCCGCTATCTGGACGCCCCGGAGGAGGTCGACTTCGGTGAACTGCACGTGTTCGTGGGCCCGGACTTCGTCATCACGGTGCGCCACGGCGCCGCCCCGGACCTGACCGCCGTACGCCGCCGCATGGAGGAGAGCCCCGACCTCCTCAAGCTCGGCCCGGAGGCGGTCCTGTACGCGATCCTGGACGCGGTGGTCGACGGGTACGCCCCGGTCGTCGCCGGCGTGCAGAACGACATCGACGAGATCGAGACCGAGGTCTTCAGCGGCGACCCGGAGGTCTCCCGCCGCATTTACGAACTCTCCAGGGAAATGGTCGAGTTCCAGCGGGCGACCCGCCCCCTGGTGTCCATGCTGCACTCCCTGATGGCGGGCTTCGCGAAGTACCGCACCGACGAGGAACTCCAGCGCTACCTGCGCGACGTCGCCGACCACGTCACGCACACCAGCGAACGAGTCGACGGCTTCCGCCAGGCCCTGACCGAGATCCTCACGGTCAACTCGACGCTCGTCACCCAGCAGCAGAACGCGGAGATGCGGGCGCTCGCGGAGGCGGGCTTCGAACAGAACGAGGAGATCAAGAAGATCTCCTCGTGGGCCGCCATTCTGTTTGCCCCCACCCTCGTCGGCACGATCTACGGCATGAACTTCGACGAAATGCCGGAGCTGCACTGGGCGTTCGGCTACCCCTTCGCGATCGCCCTGATGGCCGTGGTCTGCGTCAGCCTGTACTTCATCTTCAAGCGACGGGACTGGTTGTAGCGGCGAGCCTCTTCTGGGGCGACCGGGCCAGCTCTAGCCGGCCGCCGCCGTCGCCCCAGCCGTCCAAGCCGCCCGCAGCGCCTTCTTGTCCACCTTGCCGACCTTCGTCGTCGGCAGGCGGTCGAGCAGGATCGTCCTGCGGGGTGTGTAGAGGTCACCCAGCTCGGCGGTCACCGCCGCGCCGACCGTGGCCGGGTCGACGTTCGTGTCCTCGGCCGTGGCCAGGAAGATCTGTACGGCCTCCCCGAACTCCTCGTCCGGTACGCCGAGCGCCGCCGCGTTGCGCACTCCGGGCAGCGTGAGCAGGAAGTCCTCGAGGACCCGGGAGTAGACGTTGTCGCTGGTGCTGCCGGTGACGATGATGTCCTTGGCCCGGTCTACGAGGAAGAGGTAGCCGTCGGCGTCGAGGTAGCCCATGTCCCCGGTGCGCAGCCAGCCGTCGTGCAGTGCTTCCGCGGTGCGCTCCGGGTCCTCGTAGTAGCCGAGCATCACCGTCTCGCCCCGTACACACACCTCGCCGACCTGGCGGGCGGGGAGCGCCGCTGTGCTGTCCTCGGCGTCGGCCCCGGCGCGGATCTCGATCTCGGTGTCGGATATCGCCCGGCCGCAGCTGCGCCAGAGCTCGGGGCGCCTGGCTCCCTCCGACGCGAGGTCCTCCGCGCCGAACGCGGCGATGCCGAGCGCCTCCGACTGGCCGTAGCCCTGGCTGAGCACCGGTCCGAAGACCTCGACCGCCTGCTGCAGCCTGCTGGGTGACGAGGCCGCCCCGCCGACGACGATGCGGCGCAGCGCGGGCAGGGCGCCCGGTACGCACTCCGGGTGGTCGAGAAGCGCGTACAGCATCGGCGGTACGAACATGGTGGCCGTTATCCGCTCGTCGCGGAGCGCCTTCAGTGCCGCGGTCGCTTCGAACTCCGGCAGGACGACGAGTACGGAACCTGTCACCAGCGCCTGGACCGAGGTGAGATGGCCGCTGCCGTGCGTGAGCAGCGTGGCGGCGAGCACCCTGTCCGCGCCCGGCGCCATGACCGGGAAGACCGAGGGGCGGGACTCCTGCGGTGCGTCCTGCGCCCGGTCCACCAGCGCGCCGTAGAGCCGGTGGCTGTGCGCGGCGAGCTTCGGGCGGCCCAGCGTGCCGCCGGTGTAGAGGACGGTGACGGCCTCGTCCTCACCCGGGGCGGGCACGCCCTCGGGGCGCACCTCGGGGCACTCGGCCGCCAGGGCGAGGAGGTCCTCGCACTCCTGCTCGCAGGGGCCGAGGCTGAGCAGCTCGGGGGCGTGGACGCTGCGGCCTGCCGCGTCGGCGGCCCGCGGCGCGAAGAGCGGGTCGGTGACCACGACCCGCGCCCGGGACTGCTCGACCAGCGCGGCGAGCTCGCCCGGGCCCGGCTCGGGCGGCAGGAACACGACGCGGCAGCCGATGAGGTGGACCGCGAGCTGCACCAGGACCGAGTCCACACGGTTGGCCAGGAAAAGCCCTACGCCGTCGCCCGGTTCGAGTCCCCGGCGGCGCAGCGCGTGCCCCAGCCGGAACAGCTGCCGCCGGGCCTCGCCCCGGGTCAGCCGCCGCGCGCCCTGGACAAGCGCCTCGGCGTCCCCGTCCTTGTTCCAGTGCTCCAGGATGCGGTCCACGTACGTCCGCGGGGCGGGCGCCTGCTGGAGGGCCTGCTGGAGGGCCTGCTGCGGGCTGCCCGATATCTGCTGGACGCCGCCCGGTGTTTGCTCGCTGCCCGGTGTTTGCTCTGCGCTAATGATCATGGACATATGCAAACATGCCGCTCGGAGGCCTCGGTCCCGTAGGGGGCGACTTCGGCCATCGACCGAGGGAGTACCCTGCCCCGCCGTCGGTGGGAAAAAGTGGATACCTATAGTTTCGCGAGTGATTTCGCGAATACCTCGCAGAACCGACTCCGCCGTGCGGGCTCCGCGGCCCGCAGGTCCCGCACAGCCCGCAGGTCCCGCACAGCCCGCAGGTCCCGCAGGTCCCGCACGGCCTGCTCGGTCTCGGCCGCGCGTGATCCTTTGGGTCGCGGCGGGCGTGGTGGCCCTCGGTTTCCTGATCGCGCTGGAGATCGCCGCGCGCCGCTACGGCGGCGTACCGGGGCCGCTCACCAATCAGGCGCGCGAGGTGCTCTTCCCGCCCAAACCGGGGCCGCTGTACGGCGGTCTGGCGCTGATGATGGTGGTGCTCACCTGGCGGCAGCGGTTCATCTCGGCAGGCGCGGCGATCGGGATCGACCTCGTCTTCGTGGTGGTGCGGTGGGCGGTCGACGCCGAGGTGCCCGAAGGCCAGTTCTTCGGCAACGGCGCGCTATGGGTGATGCTGGGCTGGGCGTTCGTCGCGTTCACGCGCCGCGCGGGCGAGGAACGTGTCCTGCTCCTGAAGGGCGTCGGGCTTGGTCTGCTCCTCGTGGCCGGCCGAAAAACCGGTGACACCTGGCTGCTCATCACGGCGAAGACCCGCCCGACCGTGCTCGACCCCTACCTCGCGGTCGCCGATCACGCGCTGGGCAACCCGTCGTGGCTCGCGGGCCGGATACTCGACGCCAGCGGCCCGCTCGTCCCCCACGTCATCGACCTGGTCTACGCCCAGCTCGCGGTGGCCGCGGTCGTCGCCGCCCTGTACCAGCTGCGGAACGTGGCGGCCGAGCGCCGCTTCCCGCGCCACCACCTGGTGCGCACCTTCCTGGTGATCGGCCTGCTCGGCCCCGCCGTCTACATGATCTTCCCGGTGGTCGGGCCGATCTTCGCCTACGGTCCGGGCACCTCGGGAACCGGCGGCCTGCAGTGGGCTGCGGCCAACCTGTGGCCGCACACCCCGCCGCCGATCAGCGCCCCCCACCCGGTGCCGTACGACGGGCTCACCCCGCGCAACTGCATGCCGAGCCTGCACACCGCGTGGGCCACCGCGATCTTCATCCACTCCCGCAAGGGCCCGCGCCTTCTGCGCTACGCGGGGACCTTCTGGCTGGTCGCCACCCTCAGCGCGACGCTCGGCTTCGGCTACCACTACGGCGTGGACCTCGTGGCCGGTGTGGTGTTCGCCCTCACCGTCGAGGGCGCCCTGCGCGCGTACGACCGCGGCTGGGACCCGTCGGGCATCCGGCTGATCGCTCACGGCACGGCGGTCTTCGCCGCGCTTCTGGTGACCTACCGCTACCTGCCGATGGAGATGGCCCGGCATCCGTGGGTGTTCGGCCCCCTGGTCATGGCGTCGATGCTGTCCGTGATCCACGGCTACGTACGGACCACCCGGCCCTGGGAGCCGAAGGACGCGCCCGCGCTCCAGCCGGAACCACAGCCCGAGATGGCCTGAGTCATGTCAGCGGCCTGTCCTGGCGCAGGTCGGCGAAGAGGCGGGCCGATTTCTCGGCGTCCCACTTCAGTACGTTGCCCTTGGAGGTGGGGACGCCGAAGCCGGACACGGGTACGTTGATCCGCTTGCCCTGTCCTCCCGAGACGCTCTGCACGGCGCGGAACATCTCGCTGAGATCGCGCAGGCTCATGTCCTTGTCGACGATGAGCGTCTCGAGCCCGGCCCGCATCGCCGGGCCGATCTCCGTCGGGTCGAAGAGGGTGCCGGGTTTCGCGGCCTGGTGGGCGAGGGTCGACAGGAGCTTCTGCTGGTTCTTCGACCGGCCCAGGTCGCCCTCCTTCTCCTGGTGCCGCTGGCGGACGAAGGCGAGCGCCTGCTTGCCGTCCAGGGTGTGACAGCCCTGGCGCAGGTCGGCGCCCGACTTCTTGTCCTTGATGTCCCGGTCGAGGCACATCCGTACGCCGCCGATGGCATCGACGATGTTCACGAACCCCGCGAAGCCGATCTCCGCGTAGTGGTCGATGCGCAGCCCGGTGTTCCGCTCCACGGTGTGCACGAGGAGTTCGGGGCCGCCGTAGGCGAAGGCGGCGTTCAGTTTGTCCCCCTCGGGGCGCTTGGTCTTGCCCGTCGATGTGTCGAGGCGGCCGGGCACGGTGACCCAGGAGTCGCGCGGCAGGCTGACCATGCTGGTCCCGTGCGCGCCGGTGTGCAGCAGCATCATCGAGTCGGTGCGCCGTCCGCCGCCCCCGCCGGCGCGCAGATCCCGCACGGCGTCCGGCGAGAGACCGTCGCGGCTGTCCGAGCCGACGATGAGGTAGTTGGTGCCTTCGCCGGGTGGCGGACGGTCCCCGTACGCGCCGAGGTCGACCTCCCGTTGGAGCCGTGTCTCGGCCCAGCCGTACGTGCCGCCCGCCGCGACGACGGCGCCGGTCAGCACGGCGAGCACCGCGCGCCGCAGCCGCCTGCGCTTCTTCTTCGCCTGACGGGCGTGGGCGCGCCGGGGCCCGTAGCGGGAGCTGGGCCGGTCGGTGAACGGAAGTGGGTCTGTCATCGTCAGCTCCCTTGCAGACTCCGCCGCGCCTCCTGGGGCGGCGCTTCGAGCAGATACGGGTCGGCGGTGCCGGTGCGTTTCATGCTGTGCCACTTCAGGCGGGTGCCGAGCAGCGCCGTCAGCACGGAGTGGATGACCACCAGGTACATCAACTGCCGGTAGACGAACTGCTGGAGCGGCAGCACCCACAGCACGCGCAGCCGTTCGCGGTCGAGCCGCAGCGCGTACGCGGCGGTCACCAGCTGGACGGCGAGGAAACCGCACCAGACGAGAGCCGCCTCCACGGGGTCGCGGAACAGCACCCCGAACAGGGCGAACATGTCCACGACCGGTGCGCACAGCGGAAGCACTATCTGGAACAGCGTGACGTAGAGCATGACCCGGCGGCCGAAGCGTCCCGCGGGGCCGACCTCCACCGCCGCGTAGCGGTGCTTCCACATCGCCTGGAGGGTGCCGTAGCACCAGCGGTAGCGCTGCCGCCACAACTGCCGGACGCTGACCGGCACTTCGGTCCACGCGACCGCCGACTGCTCGTAGACGACGCGCCAGCCGGCCCGCCAGAGCGCCATCGTGAGGTCCGTGTCCTCGGCCAGGGTCTCGTCGCTGACGCCGCCCACACCCATCAGGGCGTCCCTGCGGAAGGCTCCGATGGCTCCCGGCACCGTCGGCATGCACTCCAGGACCTCGAACATCCGCCGGTCGAGGTTGAAGCCGAGTACGTACTCCAGATGCTGCCATTTGCCGAGCAGGCGGCGGCGGTTGCCGACCTTGGTGTTGCCGCTGACCGCGCCGACCGCCGGGTGGGCGAGCGGCTGGACGAGGCGGGCGAGCGCCTCCGGTTCGAAGATGGTGTCCGCGTCGACCATCACGACGATGTCGTACCGGGCGTGCGCGAGGCCGGTGTTGAGGGCGCTCGGCTTGCCGCCGTTGGGCTGCCGGACCACCGTCACCCGCGGGTCGTCGATGTCCTCGGCGATGTCGGCGGTGGCGTCGGTCGAGCCGTCGTCGATGACGATGACCTGAAAGTGCGGGTGGGTCGAGGCGAGCAGCGAGTACACGGTGGAGGCGATACCGGCCTCCTCGTTGTACGCGGGCACCAGGACCGTCACCGGGTCACGGACCTCGCGCAGCCGTGGCGCACCGGGCCGGTACCGGTGCAGTCTGCGTACGTGGAGCCGGGCGAACAACGCGAACAGGAGCATCCGCAGGACGCCGAGCACGCCCGCGAGGGTCAGCGTCCACACCATCACGTTGAGGAACGCCTTGCCGAGCCGCTGCGACCAGATCAGGCCCTCGCCCTCGATCTCCTGGGCGACCGGGACCGCTTGCGTGAAGGAGGGGCGGCCCAGGCCACCGCTGACGGTGGTGAACGACGTCACTCTGGGGTCGCGCAGCAACTTCTCGGCCTCGCGGTAGCCGAGGTCGGTCTGGCTGTGCTGTGTCACCACTCCGCGCCACGGCTTGCGGTCTTTGTAGTCCGACGCGACCACGAGGTAGCCCTGCTCGGCCGCGCGCTTCGCGGCCGGCCACTGCGGGCCGCAGAGTGTGTCCGCCGCGGTGGTGTGCGGCAGCCGCAGCAGGGTGGTGCGGACGCCGGCCGCGCCCGCGAAGGCGGTCTGGGTGAGCGACAGTTCGAGGCGAGTGCGCAGCGGGGACGCGACGCCGAAATCGCCGCCGCTGTAGGTGTACGAGCCGATCTCGTGGCCTTCGCGCACGATCCGCCGCGTCAGTTCGGGATGCCGGGCCGCGTCCTTCCCGTAGACGAAGAAGGTCGCCCGTGCGTGGTGCCTGCGCAGCAGGTCGAGCAGGCGCGGCGTCCACACCGGGTCGGGTCCGCCGTCGAAGGTGAGCGCCGCGGTGCCCGGTGGCATGTTGGCGGTGGTGACCCCCTTGGGGCCGAAGCGCAGCAGCGGCTTGCCGTCGTCCGCTTCGCGCGGGATCGGCCGGGTGCACGGCGGCTTGGTGCGTGCGGCGTCGACCTGGTGGGTGGTCCAGCCCTCGAAGAGGAGCACGACGGCGACCACGAGGAGGACGAGCAGGAGCACGAGCCAGTGTCCGCGCGGTGGTCGGCGGACGGCGGCGTCGCGCCGGCTCACTGCTTCGGGCCTCCGGCCGGCGGGGCTGATCTGCCGGCCGGCGGGCGGCGGTGGTCGTCCCGGTCCGCGCGGGCCCCGGCGGGGACGGGAGCGCCGGGGTCTTCCGGCGACGTGTCCGCGTCCTGGCGGGAGGGGGTCGCGTCCTGGCGTGAAGAGGCCGCGTCCTGGCGGGAGGGGGCCGCGGGTGAGTGCGGGCCGGCCGGTGCGTTCGTGCTCGGCGGCTGTGTGCCGACGGGCTGCCAGAACCCGCTGACGAGCGTGCCGACGAACAGCAGATACCCGACGCAGGCGCAGCCCACGGCGAGTCCGAGCCCTTGCAGCGTCCGCCTGCGCCAGCCCGACTCGTCGATGAACACGGGGATTTGAGGCTCGGCGGGAGGCAGCCGCACGACCGGGTCCTGCCTCGCCGTGGCGACGCCTTGCCGCGCCGGGTGCCCGAGCGCGCCCGGTGGGCAGGGAGGCTCGGACGGCAATCGCCCGTCGTGCGGTGTGCTGGCTATGTGGGGGGTGCCCTGCACTGGTGCTCCTGATCTGCGGCCGCGCACGCGCGGCTCTTTGTGTGTGGGGGGTACGGGCCCGGAGGCCCGCCGTACTGCCCGCGAGACGTCAGGCGGCGACCGCCGGCCGTCACGCAGCCCCCGACCCTACTCGGGCGGACGCCGACGGGCACCCCCGAACTAGCTTCAACGGCCACGCACTTGGCAGACGCGAACGTCGCCCATGCATGCCGGCGACGACCGACACGGCCTTGGCGCTAATCGGCCGCCCACAGGCCGCGCACATGACCGAGGTGGCGGGTCAGCACCGTGCGTACGGCTTCCTCGTCGCGGGCGAGCAGCGCGTCGAGGATCTCCAGGTGCTCCTCGGCCGACACATCGAGGCGCCCCGCGTCGACGAGCGCCTGGAGGCCATACAGGCGGGAACGCTTGCGCAGGTCGCCGACCACCTCGACCAGGTGGTCGTTGCCCGAGAGCGCGAGCAGGCCGAGGTGGAAGCGGATGTCGGCCTCCACGTACGCGATGAGGTCGCCGGCCGTCGCCGCGGTGACGATCTCCCGCGCCACCGGCCGCAGTGCCTCAAGCGCGGCGGGGTCCGCGGACGTGGCGAGCTCCGCCGTGGTGGGGATCTCGATGAGCGCGCGGATGTGCTTGTACTCGTCGAGCTGTTTCCCGGAGACCGCGGTGACCCGGAAGCCCTTGTTCGGCACCGTGTCGACGAGCCCCTCCTTGGCGAGGTCGAGCATGGCCTCGCGGACCGGGGTGGCGGAGACGCCGAAGCGGACGGCGAGGGTGGGCGCGGAGTAGACCTCGCCGGCCCGCAGTTCACCCGCGATGAGCGCGGCGCGCAGGGCGTCCGCGACCCGCTCGCGGTAGCTGCTGCGGGTCCCGCCGAGGCTGGGCAGGGCCGCGGGGGCAGCGGAGGGGGCGGGGGTGCGCCGGGCGGCCATGGGGGCGGTTCCTCCTGGGTGCAATGTCACGTCGTACGGCTGCGTCGAGTATCCCAGCCCGCTAGAGCACGAACCCCGCCGGGAAAGGGTCCTCCGGGTCGAGGAGGTACTGCGCGGTGCCCGTCACCCAGGCACGGCCGGTGAAGCTGGGCAGTACGGCGGGGATTCCCGCGACCTCGGTGGTGCCGAGGAGCCGGCCACTGAAACGCGTGCCGATGAAGGACTCGTTGACGAACTCCGTGTCCAGCGGCAGCTCCCCGCGCGCGTGCAGCTGGGCCATGCGCGCGCTCGTGCCGGTGCCGCACGGCGAGCGGTCGAACCAGCCGGGGTGGATGGCCATCGCGTGCCGCGAGTGGCGGGCGGTGGCGCCGGGTGCGTAGAGGTGGACGTGGTGGCAGCCGCGGATCGAGGGGTCCTGCGGATGCACCGGCTCGCCCTCGGCGTTGATCGCCTCCATCAGCGAGAGCCCCGCCGCGAGGATCTCGTCCTTGCGCCCGCGCTCGAAGGGGAGTCCGAACTGCGCCAGGGGCAGGATCGCGTAGAAGTTGCCGCCGTAGGCCAGGTCGTACGTCACCGAACGGCCGTCGGGCAGGGTGATCTCGCGGTCGATGGCGACGGCGAACGACGGCACGTTCTTCAGCGTGACGGCCTTCGCCGCACCGTCCTGGACGGTGACCTCGGCGACGACGAGGCCCGCCGGTGTGTCCAGACGGATCGTGGTGACCGGCTCGACGACCTCGACCATGCCGGTCTCGACCAGGACGGTGGCGACGCCGATGGTGCCGTGCCCGCACATCGGCAGATAGCCCGAGACCTCGATGTAGATGACGCCGTAGTCGCAGTCGGTCCTGATGGGCGGCTGGAGGATCGCGCCGCTCATGGCCGCGTGCCCGCGCGGTTCGTTCATCAGGAGCTGCTTGATGTCGTCGCGGTGCTCACGGAAGTGGAGCCTGCGTTCGTTCATCGTCGCGCCGGGGACGGTGCCGATGCCGCCGGTGATCACCCGCGTCGGCATGCCTTCGGTGTGCGAGTCGACCGCGTGCAGGACGAGTTTGCTGCGCATGTGCGGTGCCTTTCGCTTGTCGCTCTGGTGCCGTGGAGCTGCTAGCCGAGCCCGGCGGCGATGACTCGCTCGGTGGCGGTGCGTACGGCCTTCTCCTGCTCGGGAAGGAGCGGCACCCGTGGGGGGCGGCAGGGCCCGCCGTGACGCCCGGCGAGGTCCATGGACAGCTTGATGGCCTGGACGAACTCGGGCTTGGAGTCCCAGCGGAGGAGGGGGTGCAGCTGGCGGTAGAGCTTGGTGGCCGTTCCCAGGTCGCCGGACACGGCGGCGCGGTAGAGCTCGACGGACGCGGCGGGCAGCATGTTCGGGTAACCGGCGATCCAGCCCTTGGCGCCCGCGAGGGCGAGTTCGAGCAGGACGTCGTCGGCGCCGATCAACAGGTCGAGTTCCGGGGCGATTTCGGCGATGCGGTACGCGCGGCGCACGTCGCCGGAGAACTCCTTGACGCCGTGGATGTACCCCTCCGCGTGCAGCTTCGCGAGGAGCTCGGGCATCAGGTCGACCTTGGTGTCGACGGGATTGTTGTACGCGACGACGGGGAGGCCTGCCTTGGCCACTTCCTCGTAGTGGGCGAGGACGGAGCGCTCGTCGGCGCGGTAGGCGTTCGGCGGGAGCAGCATCACGGAGGCACAGCCCGCGTCCTTGGCCTGCTCGGCCCAGCGGCGGGCCTCGGCGGAGCCGTAGGCGGCGACGCCGGGCATCACGCGCGGCCCGCCGACCGCCGCGACGGCCGTCTTCACGACCTTGGCGCGTTCGTCGGGGGTGAGCACCTGGTACTCGCCGAGCGACCCGTTGGGGACGACGCCGTCGCAGCCGTTCTCGACGAGCCAGGCGCAGTGCTCGGCGAAGCGGCCGTAGTTGATGGAGAGGTCCTCGTTCAGGGGGAGGGCGGTGGCGACGAGGACGCCGCGCCAGGGGCGGGCGGGGTGTGCTGCGGGCGGGGTCACGGGCTGAGTCATCGGCGGGGTCCCTTCGTGGCGGCTCAAGAGGAGGGGGTCGGCTCGTCTTCGTCGGGGGTCTGCGCGAGTACGCCGAGGGGGACGGGTCTGGCGAAGGGCCGCCGTGCGGAGCGCTCTTCGCAGCCCGCGAGTCCGGCGACGGCCGCCGAGCACATCCGGCCCTGGCACCAGCCCATGCCGGCCCGCGTCAGGAGTTTCACGGAGCGCGCGTCCGTGGCCCCGAGCTCGTCGACGGCTTCGCGGACCGCCGACGCGGGCACCTCCTCGCAGCGGCAGACGAGGGTGTCGTCGCGGAGTTGCTCGGCCCAGTGCGCGGGAGGCGCGTACACGGGGCTGATCGCGGCGGCGAACTCCCGTGCTTTGGTACGGGACTTGGCGGCGGCAGCCCAGGCGCGCGGGTCGGGTGTACGCCCCCGGAGCCGGGCGGCGGCCGAACGTCCGGCGATGTGCCCTTCGGCGAGGGAGAGGGCGGCTCCCCCGATGCCTGTCGCCTCCCCCGCGGCCCAGACGCCGGGGACGTCGGTGCGCTGCTCGGCGTCGACGGCGACGTTCAGGCCGTCGACGCGGCAGCCGAGCCCTTCGGCGAGATCGGTGTGCGGCAGCATGCCATGGCCGACGGCGAGGGTGTCGCACCGGAAACGCCGCTCAGTGCCTGGCCTGACGCGCCCCGCGGGGTCGAGCGCGGCGATGGTCACAGCTTCAAGGGACGCCTTGCCGTGCGCCTGGACGACGGTGTGACGGGGCGTCAACCGGACGCGATGGCGCAGCAGTTGCACGCCGTACCGGGCCGCCTCGGCGAGCTTGTCCGGGTGGGCGGCGAGGGTGGCGGCGTGCCGCGCGAAGGCCTTGGGGTCGGCGGATTCGACCAGGGCGGCCACCTCGGCCCCGGCCCCCGCGAGCCCGGCGGCGACGGGCATGAGCAGCGGCCCGGTTCCGGCCACAACGGCGGTGCGGCCCGGCAGGACGAGGCCTCCCTTGAGCATGGCCTGCGCGCCACCGGCGGTGACCACGCCGGGCAGGGTCCAGCCGGGGAAGGGCAGGACCTTCTCGTACCCGCCGGTGGCGAGGAGCACGGCGTCGGCGCGCAGGGCCACGGACTCCTGCTGCTCGGGGCCGATGAGGGCCTGCACGGCGAAGCCGCCCTCTCCCTCTACGCGTTCCACGAACCAGACGTGATGTTCCGTCAGGTGCGTGATGCCGCCCGCCGCGATCTGTTCCGCGAGCCCGTCCCGCAGCCGCTCCCATGTACGCCACTGGTGATGCAGGGCCTGCGGGCGGCGGGCGCCCAGCGCGGCTGCGGGGCGGCGGTAGAACTGTCCGCCTGCCTGCGGGGCGGAGTCGATCAGCGTGACCCTTAGGTCCCGCTGCGCGGCGGCCAGCGCTGCGGCGAGGCCTGCGGGGCCCGCGCCGATCACCGCCAGTGTGCGGGGCGGCGCCTCCGGCGTCACCGCTGGGCCCCCGGGATCCGGCCCTTGCCGAACGGGCCTCTCCCGCCTCTACCGCCCACCCGCCCATAACCCCGCATCCCACCCTGGACGAACGAGCCTTCCCGCCCACCTACCCGATTGCCCCGTAGCGACCAGCCGCGCCCCGGGGAAGCGCCACCGCCGTCACGCAACGTCCTCATCTCCGCTCCTGATCACATCTCCGGGAGCCGCCGGTACCAGGCAAGCCCGTTGATTCGCCCGCCCGTTGATCTCCACCAGGCAGTCGAAGCAGACGCCGATCCCGCAGAAGACTCCCCTTGGTTCGCCGCCCCATCTTGTGGTGCGCCAGGCCGTGATGCCCGCCGACCAGAGCGCCGCGGCCACTGTCTGGCCCGGCAGGGCCGGGATCTCCCGGCCGTCGAACGTGACGGTGTGTCCACTCATTCGTCCACTCAAGGCGCCTCCTCGGACGACCGGCTGTCGGCGAAACGGTGGGGACGGAACGGAGTCAGGTCCAGATCCGGGGCCGTCCCGGCCAGCGTCTGTGCGATCAAGTGGCCCGTCCCCGTGGCCAGTCCGATCCCCGCGCCCTCGTGCCCGCAGGCGTGGATGAGCCCCGGCACGCGGGCGTCGGGGCCTATGGCGGGGAGGTGGTCCGGCATGTAGGGGCGGAAGCCGATGTACGCGCGCATCGCGCGGACGTCCGCGAGGAACGGGAAGAGCCGGGTCGCCCCGGCCGCCAAGGCCCGCATGACCGGCAGGGAGAAGGAGCGGTCGAAGCCGACCCGTTCGCGGCTCGCCCCGATCAGGACCGGCCCCGCCGCTGTCCCCTCGACCACCGGTGACGTCTGGAGCGCGGCGGAACCGCTGGCCACGTCCGCCACGTAGTCGGCGGCGTACACCTTGTGCCGGACCATGCGCGGCAGTGGCTCCGTGACCAGGACGAAGCCGCGCCGGGGCAGCACGGGCAGGGTGGTTCCGGCGAGGGCGGCGAGGTCGCCGCCCCAGGTGCCCGCCGCGTTCACGACGTACGGGGCGTGGATCTCGCCACCGTCGGTACGGATCCCGCGTACCGCACCGGCCGCGGTTCGCAGCACTGCGGTGACGGTCCAGCCTGTGCGCAGCTCGGTCCCCAAACGCCGTGCCATGCGCAGTAGTTGGGCCGCGGCCAGGGACGGCATCACCTGGGCGTCCTGCGGATAGAAGACGCCGCCTGCCGTGGCGGGTGCGAGGTGCGGTTCGAGGTCGTGCAGCTCGTCGGCCGTGACGGCCCGCGCGTCGACCCCCGCCTCGCGCTGCCCGGCGGCGAACTCCCCCAGCGCCGCGCGTCCTTCCTCGGACGACGCCACGACCACGCCACCCTTGGCCTCGTACTCGATGGCTTCGCCCACGCCCGGCTCGGCAGCGAGCCGCGTCCACAACCGGCCGGAGAGGAGGGCCAGCTCGAGCTCCGGCCCTGGCTCCTTGTCGGAAACGAGGATGTTCCCCTCGCCGGACCCGGTCGTACCGCCGGCCACCGGCCCGCGGTCCACCAGGGCGACGGACAGCCCCGCCCGCGCCGCGTACAGGGCACACGCGGCGCCCACCATCCCGGCGCCGACAACCACAACATCGCAGGTCAGCCGCTCTGTCACGTCAGTACTATGTCACATACCTCTCTCCGGGGCTAGGGAGTCGACGCCTGAATAGGGGCCCTTACGGACGGCCACTAGAGACCTCCGTACGTCTATGCACCCCGTATATACATGGCGTTTATACACGCTATGTATAGTGCTCGCCATGCCTGCTGCGAAAAGCAAGATGAAGAGATCCACCCCAGCGTTCCGTCGAGCCGCTTCCATGACGGCCATGACCTCCGCGGTCATGGCCGTCGCCCTGACGGGATGCACGAAGGTGGACACGACGGCGCCCAGTTCCGTCCGCAAGGACGCGGCGTCCGTGAGCGTCGAGCGCCAGGCGAAGCTGGGAACGGTCGACTGCCGCAAGGCGAAGTGCGTGGCCCTGACGTTCGACGCGGGGCCGAGCGAGAACTCGCCGCGGCTGCTCGACATCCTCAAGGAGGAGAAGGTGCCGGCCACCTTCTTCCTGCTCGGCAAGAACCACATCGCCGAGCACCCCGAGCTGGTGAAGCGCATGGCCGCCGAGGGGCACGAGGTGGCGAGCCACACGTGGTCGCACAAGATCCTCACTGACATCACGCCGGACGAGGCGCGCGAGGAACTGCGCAGGACCGACGAGGCGATAGAGAAGCTGACCGGCCACGAGCCGACGCTGATGCGCCCGCCGCAGGGCCGCACCAACCCCGACGTCAACGAGATCGCGCGCGAGGAGGGCCTCTCGGAGGTCCTGTGGAGCGTCACCGCCAAGGACTACACGACCAACGACTCCGCCCTGATCCGAAAGCGCGTCATCGATCAGACCAAGCGGGACGGCATCATCCTGCTGCACGACATCTACAAGGGGACGGTGCCCGCGGTGCCGGGCATCATCGACGCGTTGAAGAAGCGCGGCTACGTCTTCGTGACGGTTCCGCAGCTGCTCGCGCCGGGGAAGGCCGAGCCGGGGAAGGTCTACCGCCCCTAGCCCTGGCAGGATCGACGTGTGGCTCTCTTCCGTATCGAGCGGGAATCGTCTCTGCCCGCCGCCGAGGTCTGGCGCCGGCTCACCACGTGGGAGCGGCATGCCGATGTGGTGCCGCTGACGCGGATCACCGTGCGCACGCCCCCGCCCAGCGGCGAGGGCACGGTGTTCGTCGCCCGCAGCGGACTCGGCCCCCTCGGGTTCGACGACGTGATGGAGGTCGTGACGTGGGGCCCCGCCACGGAGGGCGGCGGCATGTGCCGACTGGAGAAGCGGGGTTCGTTCGTGACGGGGTGGGCCGAGATCGAGGTGTCCGCCCGGCCGGGGACTGCCGGTTCGGCGGTCGTCTGGCGCGAGGAACTGCGGGTGCGGTGGCTGCCGCGGGCCTTCGACGGGGTGCTCCGGGCCGCCGCGCGCCACATGTTCGGACGGGCGGTGGACGGCCTGCTCACCTCTCCCCCGCCGCGGCCGTACGCGTGACCCGCCGCGCCCGTACGCGTGCCCCGGCGCGCCGCGGCTCAGCCCCGAGGAGTCTGCGGGCGCGAGCGGCCGTGCAGGGTGCGGGCAACCCTCGGGCCCAGCCAGCGCTTCATCCTGCGCAGCGGCTCCAACTGCTCGGCGGCGCGGTCGATCCGGTAGTACAGCTGCGGCGGGACGTGCGGGAGCAGCGGGGAGTGGCGCTGGCCGAGGAGCGCGAACATCTGGGCCGGGTCGAGGCCGATGTAGCGCGGCAGGTTCTCGTACCACTGGGCGCTGTAGCGCGCCGCGCTCTGCACGGAGAGCAGGGCGGCGCGCCGCTCCCGCTCGTAGCGCGCGAGAGCGGGAGTGAGCCGCGGGCCTCCCCGCAGCGCATCGCTCCCCCGCAGCGCATCGCTCCCCCGTAGCGCGCCCGCCAAGGCGATCGCGTCCTCCAGGGCGAGCGTCGTGCCCGCGCCGATCGAGTAGTGCGTGGTGTGGGCGGCGTCGCCGAGCAGGACCACGTTGCCGCGGTGCCACGTCCGGTTGGTCAGCGTCCGGAAGTTGAGCCACTGCGCGCTGCCGTCGGCGTGCGCGCGGCCGATCAGACGATGCCCGTCCAAGGGCCCCGCGAAGAGCCGCTCCAGGAGGGCGAGCCCTTCGGCCTCGCTCGCCTCGTGCAGACGAAGGCCCGTCCAGGTCTCCGGGGAGCACTCGATGACGCAGGTGCTCCGCTCGTCGCTGAAGCGGTAGCCGTAGCACCAGATCCAGCCGTGCGCGGTCTCCACGAAGGCGAAGGTGAAGGAGTCGAAGACCTTGGTGGTGCCGAGCCAGATGTACTTGTTGCGGCCGAGTGCGACCTCGGCTCCGAAGTGACCGGTGTGGCGCTCGCGCAGCGCGCTCCTGACGCCGTCGGCGGCGACGATCAGATCGGCGTCGGGCAGCTGGGCCGCGTCGGTGATCTCCCGCTCGAACTCGACGCGTACGCCGAGGTCCCGGGCCCGGTTCGTGAGGATGTCGAGGAGCCGGTGGCGGCCGATGCCGAAGCCCTCGTCCCCGTGGTGGACGGTTCTGCGGTCGCCGACGTGCGCGACGCCGTCGCTCCAGCGGACCGAGTGCTCGCTGATGGCGCGCGCGGACTCGGGGTCACCGGCGCGGAGCTTGTCGCGCAGGCCGCCCCAGTAGGTGACGCCCCAGCCGTAGGTGGACCCGGCCGGGTTGCGCTCGTGGACGGTGATGTCGTGGGACGGGTCCTGCCGCTTGAGCAGGATCGAGAGGTAGAGGGCGGCGGGCCCGCCACCGACGCAGGCGACTTTCACAAACGCTCCCGTACGTCACATAATGGGCATTATGTGACGCAACGTAGCAGGCGCATGTCATGAACCCGTGGATCTGTCCGACCGGAGACGTCAGGCCACCGACCCCGGACGCTCGACCCACCGGCCCCTGGCGTCAGGCCACCGATCCGATGCGCCCGGCCGGACGCCGCGCGCCCTCGTGGTGGATCGGCGTGTGCGCGCCCGTCAGCGAGACCCCGCTGCCGCCCCGCCGGTTCGCGACGATCTCCGCGGCGATGGAGAGGGCCGTCTCCTCCGGGGTACGCGCCCCCAGGTCGAGGCCGATGGGCGAGCGGAGCCGGGTCAACTCCAGCTCGCTGACGCCCACTTCGCGCAGCCGCTTGTTGCGGTCCTCGTGTGTGCGGCGCGATCCCATGGCGCCGACGTAGGCGACCGGGAGGCGCAGGGCGAGTTCGAGCAGGGGCACGTCGAACTTGGCGTCGTGCGTCAGGACGCACAGGACGGTGCGGCCGTCGACCTCCGTCCGCTCCAGGTACTTGTGGGGCCACTCGACGACGATCTCGTCCGCGTCCGGGAAGCGGGCCGCCGTGGCGAAGACGGGCCGCGCGTCGCAGACGCTCACGCGGTAGCCGAGGAACTTGCCGATCCTGACGAGCGCCGACGCGAAGTCGATCGCGCCGAACACGATCATGCGGGGCGGCGGGACGCTCGACTCGACGAGGAGCGTGAGCGGCTGCCCGCAGCGCGATCCGTCCTCACCGATCTCCACTGTGCCGGTGCGCCCCGCGTCCAGCATCGCGCGGGCCTCGCCCGCCGCGGTGCGGTCCAGTTCGGGGTGTCCGCCGAGGCCGCCCTCATGAGGGGCGTCGGCGTCGGAACGTACGAGAAGAGCCCGGCCCACGAGGTCCGCGGGCCCGGAGGTGATGCGGGCGACGGCCGAGGCCTCGCCCGACGCGGCCGCCGCGAGGGCGGACGCGACGACCGGCCGCACGGAGGAGTCCGCGCGGACCGGGGTGACGAGGATGTCGATGATTCCGCCGCAGGTCAGGCCCACGGCGAAGGCGTCCTCGTCGCTGTATCCGAAGCGTTCGAGGACGCTCTCGCCGTCTTCGAGCGCCTGTTGACACAGGTCGTAGACGGCGCCTTCCACACACCCGCCGGAGACGGAGCCGATCGCCGTGCCGTCGGAGTCGACGGCCAGGGCCGCGCCGGGCTGCCGGGGCGCGCTGCCGCCGACCGCCACCACGGTGGCGACGGCGAAGTCGCGTCCCTGCTCGACCCACCGGTTCAGCTCCGCGGCGATGTCCAGCATGTCCGTCTCCTAACGGGTGTGTGATTCCAGGATGGGCTACTTGACGCCCATCCAGTTCTCGATCGGATGGAGCGCGAAGAAGGCGAGGAACACGAGCGCGAGCACCCACATCAGCCAGCCGATCTCGCGGGCCCTGCCCTGGACGGCCTTGATCAGGACGTGGGCGATGACACCGGCCGCGATACCCACCGTGATCGAGTACGTGAACGGCATCAGGACCGTGGTCAGGAACACCGGAATGGCGGTGGCCTGGTCGGTCCAGTCGATGTGCCGGGCGTTGCTCAGCATCATCGCGCCGATGACGACGAGGGCGGCGGACGCGACCTGGGTCGGGATGAGCTGGGCGAGCGGGGTGAAGAAGAGGCAGAGCGCGAACGCGAGACCGGTGACGACGCTCGCGAAGCCGGTGCGCGCGCCGTCGCCGACACCCGCGGTGGACTCGACGAAGACGGTCTGGCCGGAGGCACCGGCGAAACCACCGACGACGCCACCGGCACCGTCGATCGCCAGGGCCTTGTTCAGACCCGGCATCTTGCCGTCCTTGTCGGCGAGGTTGGCCTGCTGGCCGATGCCGATGATGGTTCCCATGGCGTCGAAGAAGCCGGCGAGGACCAGGGTGAAGACGATGACACCCACGGTGATGCCGCCGATGTCACCGATGCCGCTGAAGGACACCTCGCCGAAGAGGCCGAAGTCGGGGCTCGAGACGATGGAGCCGCTGAGCTCCGGGGCGTTCAGGCCCCAGTCCTTGGCGTTCATGCCCGCGAGCTGGTTCACGATCGCGGCGAAGACGGTGCCGCCGACGATGCCGATGAGGATCGCGCCCGGGACCTTGCGGACCTGGAGCAGGAAGATCAGCAGGACGGTGACGGCGAAGCACAGGACGGGCCAGCCCATGAGCTTGTCGTCGATGCCCAACTGGATCGGCTTCGACCCCATGTCGCCGTGCTCGGACGGCATCGAGGTGACGAAGCCCGCCTGGACCAGGCCGATCAGCGTGACGAACATGCCGATGCCCATGGTGATGGCGTGCTTCAGTGCCAGGGGAATCGCGTCCATGATCAGGGACCGCAGGCCGGTGAGGACCAGCAGGATGATGATGGCGCCGTAGATGAGGCACATCGCCATCGCGTTGCCCCAGGTCATCTCCGGGGCGACCTGGAAGGCCATGACGGCGGAGACGCTGAGTCCCGCCGCGAGGGCGAGCGGCACGTTGCCCAGGATGCCCATGACGATGGTGGTGGCGGCCGCCGCGAAGACGGTGGCGGTGGTCAGCTGATCACCGTCGAGCCGGTGTCCCGTGGCGTCGGGGACCGAGAGGATCACGGGGTTCAGAAGGATGATGTAGGCCATCGCCATGAAGGTGGTGATGCCGCCACGCACCTCCCGACCGACCGTCGACCCTCTCTGGGTTATGTGGAAATACCGGTCGAGCCAGGACCTGCCGGCGGGGACGCGCGTGCCGTTGCCGGCGTCCGCTGCCGTGGTCTTCGGCTCCGTTGACTGCTGGGTCATGGTGCCTAACTCCCAAGGTTCATAGGGGCACCCGCAACAGGCTGATCGAACAAGGGTTGGGCCTGTGGAGACTGCGGGATTTGGGATGGTGCGTTTGGCTGCACGACCCGGGGGACGGCCCGAGACGAACTGGGGCTCCGAAGAGCGTGGGTGCTGCGTGGGTGGTGCGTGGGTGCTGCTCAGGTACTGCGATGACCGCGAGCGGTGCGGTACTGGGGTTCTCCGGGCGGCACGGGCGAGGGGAAGTGTGACGTTCCGTGGGAGGCACGCGCCGCCCGGAGAGATCTTGGGATCAGGTACCGGTGAGGTGTTCGGGACGTACCGGCGTCCTGTTCAGCTCCAGACCCGTCGCGTTCCGGATCGCCGCGAGGACGGCCGGGGTCGACGAGAGGGTCGGGGCCTCGCCCATGCCGCGCAGGCCGTAGGGCGCGTTCGGGTCCGCCAGTTCGAGTACGTCGACGGGGATGGTCGGCGTGTCGAGGATGGTCGGGATGAGGTAGTCCGTGAAGGAGGGGTTGCGCACCTTCGCGGTCTTCGGGTCGACGATGATCTCCTCCATCACCGCGACGCCCAGGCCCTGGGTGGTACCACCCTGGATCTGACCGACCACGGAGAGCGGGTTGAGCGCCTTGCCGACGTCCTGCGCGGTGGCCAGCTCGATGACCTTGACCAGGCCGAGCTCGGTGTCCACCTCGACGACCGCGCGGTGCGCGGCGAACGAGTACTGGACGTGGCCGTTGCCCTGACCGGTCTTCAGGTCGAAGGCCACGGTCGGACGGTGCCGCCACTCGGCCTCGACCTCGACGCTCTCGCCGTCGAGCAGCTCGGCCAGGTCCGCGAGGGCCTCGCCGCCGTCGGTGAGGACCTTGCCGCCTTCGAGGACCAGCTCGGCGGTGGCCCACGCGGGGTGGTACGAGCCGAACTTGCGGCGGCCGATCTCCAGGACCTTCTCGCGGACGAGCTCGCAGGAGTTCTTGACCGCGCCACCGGTGACGTACGTCTGACGGGACGCGGACGTCGACCCTGCGGAGCCCACCTGGGTGTCGGCGGGGTGGATGGTCACCTGCTGGACGCCGAGCTCGGTGCGGGCGATCTGCGCGTGGACGGTGATGCCGCCCTGGCCGACCTCCGCCATCGCGGTGTGCACGGTGGCGACCGGCTCGCCGTTGATGACCTCCATGCGCACCTTGGCGGTGGAGTAGTCGTCGAAGCCCTCGGAGAAGCCGACGTTCTTGATGCCGACCGCGTAGCCGACACCGCGGACGACGCCTTCGCCGTGCGTGGTGTTGGAGAGTCCGCCGGGCAACGCGCGGACGTCGGCGCCCTCGCTGGACTCCCACTGGCGCTCGGGCGGCATCGGGCGGGCCTTGACGCGGCGCAGGATCTCGGCGACCGGGGCCGGCGAGTCGACCGACTGGCCCGTCGGCAGGAGCGTGCCCTGCGACATGGCGTTGAGCTGGCGGAACTCGACCCGGTCCATGCCCACCTTGTCGGCGAGCTTGTCCATCTGGGCCTCGTAGGCGAAGCAGGCCTGGACGGCGCCGAATCCGCGCATCGCGCCGCACGGCGGGTTGTTGGAGTAGAGGGCGATCGCCTCGATGTCGACGTCCTCGATCACGTACGGACCGACCGACAGGGACGAGGCGTTGCCCACGACCGCCGGGGAGGCCGACGCGTAGGCGCCGCCGTCCAGGACGATCTTGCACTTCATGTGCGTGAGCTTGCCGTCCTTGGTGGCGCCGTGCTCGTAGTACAGCTTCGCCGGGTGGCGGTGCACGTGGCCGAAGAAGGACTCGAACCGGTTGTAGACGATCTTGACCGGCTTGCCGGTGCGCAGCGCCAGGAGGCAGGCGTGGATCTGCATCGAGATGTCTTCACGGCCGCCGAACGCGCCGCCGACGCCGGAGAGCGTCATGCGCACCTTGTCCTTGGGCAGGCCGAGGACGGGGGCGATCTGGTCGAGGTCGGAGTGCAGCCACTGGGTGGCGACGTACAGCTCGACGCCGCCGTCCTCGGACGGTACGGCGAGGCCGGACTCCGGGCCGAGGAAGGCCTGGTCCTGCATGCCGAAGGTGTACTCGCCCTTGACGATGAAGTCGGCCTTCTTGGCGGCCTCTTCGGCGTTGCCGCGGACGATCGGCTGGCGGTGCACGATGTTGGGGTGCGGGACGTGACCGATGTGGTGGTCGTCGCGGCCCTCGTGCACGAGCACGGCGTCCGGAGCGGTCGCCGAGGCCTCGTCGGTGATGAGGGGCAGTTCCTTGTACTCGACCACGATCTTCGCGGCGGCACGGCGGGCGGTCTCCGGGTGGTCGGCCGCCACCAGGGCGACCGGCTCACCGTGGTGCCGGACCTTGCCGTGCGCGAGCACCGGGGTGTCCTGGATCTCCAGGCCGTAGTTCTTCATCTCGGCGGGCAGGTCGTCGTACGTCAGGACGGCGTACACGCCCGGAGTCTTGAGCGCCTCGACGGTGTCGATCGAGACGATCTCGGCGTGCGCGACGGTGCTGCGGAGCGTCTGGCCCCAGAGCATGTCCTCGTGCCACATGTCCGAGGAGTAGGCGAACTCGCCGGTGACCTTGAGGGTGCCGTCGGGGCGGAGCGTGGACTCTCCGATGCCGCCCTTGTTGTGCTTCTGGGTGACTTCGGTGGGCGCGCCCGTGGTGGTCTTGGTTCCAGCCATGATCAGACCGTCTCTTCCTGACGGGCGGCCGCCAGGCGGACCGCGTCCAGGATCTTCTCGTAACCGGTGCAGCGGCAGAGGTTGCCGGAGAGCGCCTCGCGGATGTCGGCGTCCGACGGCGAGGCGTTGCGCTCGAGCAGCTCGTCGGCGGCGACGAGGAGACCGGGGGTACAGAAGCCGCACTGGACGGCGCCGGCGTCGATGAACGCCTGCTGGATGGAGGAGAGTTCGCCGCCCTCGCCGGTCTGGCCGTCCGTTCCCTTGGCCTGCCACTGGCGGGCTTCCTGGAGGCTGGTGCCGCCGCAGACGGAGCCGCAGGCGCCGCCCGGGTGGGCGTCGTCGCGGTGTTTCGCGTAGTCCGCGAGGCCCTCGACGGTGACGACCTCGCGGTCCTGGACCTGTCCGGCGGCGACCAGACACGAACACACCGGCACGCCGTCGAGACGGACGGTGCAGGATCCGCACTCGCCCTGCTCACAGGCGTTCTTGGAGCCCGGAAGCCCCATGCGCTCACGCAGGACGTAGAGAAGGGACTCGCCCTCCCACACGTCGTCGGCTTCCTGCTGACGGCCGTTGACCGTGAAGTTCACGCGCATTATGCGACTCCCTCAGTGCTGCGGCCGTTGCCGCGGTACGACTCCCAGGTCCAGCCGAGCGTGCGGCGGGCCATGATGCCGACGGCGTGACGGCGGTAGTTCGCCGTGCCGCGGACGTCGTCGATCGGGTTGGCTGCACCGGAGGCGAGCTCCGCGAACTGCTTGGCGATCGAGGGGGTGATGATCTTCTTGCTGTCCCAGAAGCCGCCCTCGTCGAGCGCCGCGTTCAGGAACTCCTCGGCCGCCTTCGCCCGGATGGGGGTCGGGGCCGCGGAACCGATGCCGGTCCGTACGGTCCGGGTCTCGGGGTGCAGGGCGATACCGAAGGCGCACACGGCGATGACCATCGCGTTGCGGGTGCCGACCTTCGAGTACTGCTGCGGGCCGTCCGCCTTCTTGATGTGGACGGACTTGATGAGCTCGTCCTGGGCGAGGGCGTTGCGCTTCACGCCGGTGTAGAAGTCGTCGATCGGGATGAGGCGCGAGCCGCGTACGGACTCCACCTCGACCTCGCAGTCGGCGGCGAGCAGCGCCGGGTGGGCGTCACCGGCAGGCGACGCCGTGCCGAGGTTGCCGCCGACACCGCCGCGGTTGCGGATCTGGGGGGATGCGACCGTGTGCGAGGCGAGCGCGAGACCGGGGAGCTCGGTGCGCAGCTCCTCCATGATCGTGGTGTAGGGAACCGAGGCGCCCAGCTGGACCGTCTCCTCGCCCACCGCCCACTCGCGCAGCTCGGCGATGCGGTTGAGGTCAAGCAGGTACTCGGGACGACGGTGGTCGAAGTTGATCTCGACCATCACGTCGGTGCCACCCGCAATCGGCACAGCTGTCGGGTGCTCGGCCTTGGCGGCGAGCGCCTCCTCCCAGCTGGCAGGGCGAAGGAAGTCCATGAGGCTCTCTTCTTCGTATTGGGTCGTTCGTTCGAGAGGATCCAGCCAAGTCGGGCCGGAGGCCTCTCGACTGCTTGTTCATGTGCTGTTAACGCGGATTGGGCCAAGTACACCGCTCCGCCGTCCGATGGGGTCAGTCACCGAAACCATGAAGGAGTTGGCTGGCCAAGGCGCGCGTCTTGTAGATTCGTATGAAGAACGGGCCTCAGTAACCTCGCGGCTTCCCCCCGGAAACCGCAGGGACCCCAGGACACAGGGGCCTGGGGCGGCCGTCGACCACACAGAGTCGACAGACGCGAACTGCCTGTACATCCCATTCGAGACAAGATCGGCGGCGACCACCATGCGGCTGCGCGCACTCCTTGACACCGACGCGCTGGGCCTGCGGCTGCTCGGCGGCGAGGACGAGCTCGACCGCACCGTGCGCGGTGTGATGACCACGGACCTGCGTGACCCGAGCCGGTATCTCGCCGGCGGCGAGCTGGTCCTCACCGGCCTCGCCTGGCGCCGCGACGCCTCGGACACCGAACCCTTCGTACGCATCCTCGCGAGCGCCGGAGTGGCGGCCCTGGCCGCTGGTGAGGCCGAGCTGGGGGACGTCCCTGCCGACCTCGTCGACGCCTGCGCGCGGCACCGCCTGCCGCTGTTCGCCGTGAACGAGTCGGTCGCCTTCGCGACGATCACCGAGCATGTCGTGCGCCAGGTCTCCGGCGAGCGGGCAGGTGACCTGGCGGCCGTCGTGGACCGCCACCGCCGCCTGATGACGTCGGGCCCCACCGGCGGCGGCCCCGACGTCGTCCTCGACCTGCTCGGCTCCGACCTGGACCTGCGGGCCTGGGTCCTGTCGCCCGCGGGCCGTGCCATCGCGGGGTCGAGCGCCGCGGGCCCCGCCCTCCCGGCGGCCGTTTGCGCACGCCTGGGGGGCGAGCACCTGGCCGCCGTCCGTACGGGGCGCAGGGGCCCGCACCGCGTCCAGTTGGACGGCACGACGTACTCCCTGTTCCCCATTCGGAGCAGTGGGCGCGGTCCGGCCGCGGCTTCGGCGTCGGCGGCCGCCGCGGCGAGCACGGCCGCCCTGCGCGACGTGCGCGAGACGGTTCTCTCCGACTGGTTCCTGGCGGTCGAGGCCGACGCGGGCGACTGGCCCGAGGAGCGGCTCGACCTGCTGCAGGGCGTCACGCAGCTGATCGCGGTGGAGCGCGACCGGCGCGACGCCGCCCGCACGGTGCGTCGCAGGCTGGCCCAGGAGGTCCTTGAGCTGGTCCAGACGGGCGCGGCCCCCGCGGAGATCGCGGCGCGCCTGCGGGTCGCCGCCCCCGTGCTGCTGCCCGGCCTCGGCGCGGCACCGCACTGGCAGGTCGTGGTGGCCCGCGTGGAGTGGGACGGGGGCGACATCGAGGGCGGCCCGGTGGCCCAGTCCCTCCTGGAGGAGATCCTCGTCGACCCGCTGTCGGCGGGGCCCGAACCGTCCGACCGCATCGCGGTGGCCCATACGGGTGACGAGGCGATCGCACTCGTGCCGCTGCCCGCGGTCTCCGGGGAGCACGACTCGGAGACGGGCCTGCTGGCCGATTCCCTCCTGGAGTCCGTCCGCGAGCCGCTCTCCGCGGGCCTCGACGGCGACGGCCGCCTCACGCTCGGCGTCAGCGCCTCCGTGCACTCGGCGGAGGGCCTGCGCGGCGCCCTGGAGGAGGCCCGGCACGCCCGCCGGGTCGCGGCGGCGCGGCCGGGCCGGGTCTGCGCGGCGGGCCACCAGGAGCTGGCCTCGCACGTCCTGCTGCTGCCCTTCGTCCCGGACGACGTGCGCCGCGCGTTCACGGCCCGCCTCCTGGACCCGCTGCGGGACTACGACCGGCGCCACCGGGCCGAGCTCATCCCGACCCTGGAGGCGTTCCTGGACTGCGACGGTTCCTGGACGCGCTGCGCGGCGCGGCTGCACCTGCACGTCAACACGCTGCGCTACCGAGTGGGCCGTATCGAGCAGTTGACGGGTCGTGACCTTTCGCGCCTCGAGGACAAGCTCGATTTCTTCCTGGCACTGCGCATGAGCTGACTCGGACGACCTGCGCCGAACACCTTTCATGACCCGCCCTTTGTGAATTCTTTCACCCAGCCTCTTGGCCGGGTGCGCCGATCCGTGCTGAGATGCGCCCACGACTCAACAGCTCAATGGCGTGCTCGGGGAGGGCAACGTGGCGCATACCGCCATGTCTGGTTCCGGAACGACTGCAGGGGACGATCCACTCCAGACCGCGGTATGGCGGCTGCGCTCGCGCGGCTGTTGGACCGACGCGGCAGCGCTGCTGGCCTCACGGGAGGGCCCAGGGCCCGCACTGCAGAGAACCTCACTCCTGGTGGAGCGGTGCCTGTTCACGGGCGAGGGCTGGGCCGAGGCGGAGGACGGGCTGCGGACGGCCGAGGCGCTGGCCGTGGCGGACGAGGACCGTGGGGCTGCGGCGTGCGAGCGCGGCCAACTGGCGTACGCATCCACGGTCCTTGCCGTGCGGGACCGGGCGGACGAGGCGCGTACGGCGCTGGGGCGAGCGGCGGCGCTCCTTGCCCCGAATGCTTCGGGGCGCCCGCTGCTCGACTTCCGCCGGGGCCTGATCGCCGAGCACATCTCGGACTCGCCCCAGGCGGCGCGGGCCGCCTACCGGCGGGCGCACGCGGGGGCGACGGCGCATTCCGACCCTCTGCTGCTCTCCTTCACCTGGCGCCACCTGGCCGGACTCGCCCTGCGGGAGGGCGAGTCGGCCGAGGCGCGGCATGGGTTCGCGGAGTCGCTGCGGATTCGGGAGGAGCTGGGGTATCTGGTGGGTACGGCTCCCGCGCTGGCTGCGCTGGCTGATACGGAGCCGGAGCCTGAGGCGGGACGCCTCCGGGCCGAGGCGGCCCGCCTTTTCCGCCTGATGGGCGGGGTGCCGTCTTGGCTGGCGCAGCATTTGAGTCCTCCGGCGCCGGCGGCGTAGGCGGCTTAGGGCAGGGGCGTTTCCTTTCCCCAACCCCGCCCCTTCCCGAAAACCCGCTCTGGCGCGGGGGCCTTGGTGGGCGTCATCACCGGCTTCGCCGGGTTCGTCCTCAAACGCCGGACGGGCTGGAAGTATCCGGCCGGGCTGGATACTTCCAGCCCGGCCGGCGTTTGAGGCCATCTTGTACGGGGTCTGGGGCGGAGCCCCAGTTTCGGGAAGGGGCGGGATTGGGGAATGCCCCGCAGGGACCGCCCGGACCTCAGCCCCCCGCCCCCGCAAAATGCTCCCGCACCAGGGACTGGACGACCCCCAGGTCCTGCGCCATCAACGCCTCCAGCAGAGCCATATGCTCCGCCGCGTCAGCGACAAGGTCCGCACGGCGGGCGTGGACGGGCCCGCTCACGAGGGGCCACTGCGACCGCCGGTGCAGGTCGTCCGCCACCTGCACCAGCTGCTGGTTCCCGGAGAGACCGAGCACCGCCCCGTGAAAGGCCCGGTCCGCCTCCGCGTACCGGGCAAGATCACCGCCCGCCGCCGCCACCGCACTCGCCTCCGCGAGGGGCCGCAGCTCGCACCACCGCGCCGCGGGCACCGTACGGGCGAGCCGCAGCATCACCGGCACCTCGATCAGCGCCCGTACCTCCGCCAGCTCCCCCAGCTCGCGCGCGCTCCGCTCGGTGACCCGGAAGCCGCGGTTCGGCACGACCTCCACGGCGCCCTCGATCGCCAGCTGCTGCATCGCCTCGCGCACCGGAGTCGCCGAGACCCCGAAGCGCTCGCCGAGCACCGGCGCCGAGTACACCTCGCCGGGCGCGAGGTCGCCCCCGACGAGCGCGTCCCGCAGGGCGTCCAGGATCTGCCCGCGTACCGAGTTCCGCTGGACCGTCTTACGGGGCGCGCGGGGCCCGGGCAGCGCCGCCTCCCCGTGCGTGTGCTCACCCCGGACGGCAGTCGCAGGCGCCGCCGGGCTCGCATCCCGGGCCGTCGCGTCCCGGGCCGCCGCGGCCCGCACCTGCTCCGGGACGCGGACGGCGAGGCGGTACGCGTCATGCGCTCTGGCCTGCTCCACGAGGTCCACCCCAAAGTCCGCTCGGTCCGAAAGGTACGAGAGGCACCATAGGCGGACAGCCCCGCAGTTGAAACCTCGATCATTCTGGGTAAGGTTAGGCTTACCTGCAATCGATCGTGATTCGGTGGTCCCCGCATGTCCGTACCCACCTTGACCAAGAGCGCCCCGAGCGCCCTCGCGGACGCCTACGCCCGCCTCACCGAGGTGTTTCCCGGACTGCGCGTGACCGAGCTCGTCGACGAGGAGCAGGCCCCCCAGGGCGGCGGTTGGGTCACCGCTTCCCGGCTCGCGGAGGGCGGGGCCGACCTCGACGCTTTCATGGCGTGGGACGAGGCGCAGGTACGCAAGGACTACGGCCAGGCAGGGCGTCCGGACGTCATCGCCAGCTTCGCGCTGCACCGCTACGCCTGGCCGGCCACCCTGCTGATCACTCTGCCGTGGTTCCTGCACCGCAGGGTGCCCCGCTTCCCCGTACAGAACGTGTCCTTCCAGCGCACCCTCGGCCGCCTGGCCGTCCGCAGCGCGGGCTTCGCCTGTCTGCCCGGTGATCCGGCCGCCTCACTCCCCGGAGCCCACGTCGTGCCGGACGAGGAGGCGCTGCGCGCGGAGGTGCGGGCCTCCGTCGCCGAGCACCTGGGACCGCTTCTGGACGCCTTCGGGCCACGGATGCGGCGCCGCTCGCGCGCCCTGTGGAGCGTCGCCACGGACGAGATCGTCGAGGGGCTCTGGTACATCGCCCATCTCCTCGGCGAGGAGCAGCGCGCCACGACCGAGCTCGAACGGCTGCTACCGGGTGCCACCAAGCCGTACGTGGGGACGGCGGGGTTCCGTGAGCTGAGGGGCCCGAACGGCGAGTCCCTGCCGACGCGGGACCGCGCGAGCTGCTGCATGTTCTACACACTGCGCCCCGAGGACACCTGTGTGACCTGCCCGCGCACCTGCGACGCGGAGCGCGTCGCGCGCCTCAGCGCCGCAGCGGCGGCCTGACCCGCAGCCCCGTCCCGTCCCTAGCCGAAACCGCGAACCCCTCCCTCCTGAACCACCCTTTCGTGTTCGTTTAATCGAACTCAACTCTCCTTACTGAGGCCTGAGTTCGAGCAAAACGGCGCGCGTCGCACCCCTTTGCACCCCCCTTGGCGTTCTCTTGCTCCAAAAGCCCACTGGGGGCCATCGGGATTGGGCCACTATGGCGCCCGAACGCCCTACCGCGACGCAAGGGACCCCAGATGAGACTGACCGACATATCGCTGGACTGGCTGCTTCCGGGTGGCGTCCTGCTCCTGGGCATGCTGGTGGCGGTGGCGGTACTCGCACGCGGCAAGCGCGCCGGGCAGAAGGCGACCGCCGGTATCTCCGGTGACGACTCCTGGGAACGCAGCGAGGAGCGCCGCAGGCGCAAGGAGGCCATCTACGGAACGGCCTCGTACGTTCTGCTGTTCTGCTGTGCGGCGGTCGCCGCCGCACTCTCCTTCCACGGCCTGGTCGGCTTCGGCCGGCAGAACCTCAACCTGACCGGCGGCTGGGAGTACCTGGTCCCGTTCGGGCTCGACGGCGCGGCGATGTTCTGCTCCGTGCTCGCCGTGCGCGAGGCGAGCCATGGTGACGCGGCCCTCGGCTCGCGGCTCCTGGTGTGGACGTTCGCGGGCGCCGCCGCCTGGTTCAACTGGGTGCACGCGCCCAGAGGGCTCGGCCACGCGGGCGCGCCGCAGTTCTTCGCCGGGATGTCGCTGTCGGCGGCGGTGCTCTTCGACCGCGCGCTGAAGCAGACCCGCCGGGCGGCTCTGCGCGAACAGGGCCTGGTGCCACGGCCGTTGCCGCAGATCCGGATCGTACGGTGGCTGCGCGCGCCCCGGGAGACCTTCGGCGCGTGGTCGCTGATGCTCCTCGAAGGCGTACGCACCCTGGACGAGGCGGTCGAGGAGGTCCGCGAGGACCGGCGCGAGAAGGAGCGCACCCGGATCACCAGGCGGGGCCGCGAGAAGTTGGAGCGTGCGCAGCTCAAGGCGATCAGCAGAGGCCATCGCAGCCTCCCGGGCCGCGGCGGCGGGCGGCAGGTCGATCTGCCAGCCGTCGCTCCGGCCGCCGGGTCCGGGCAGGTCGGCGCGGACCCCGCGATAGCACCCGGCCCGGCGCCGCAGGAACAGGACCAGCTGCCGCTGCGCTCCCGTCCCTCGCTCCAGGCCGTGAAGAACGGCACTGAACCCGTCACCGTCGACCTCACCGCCGAGGACGACACCCAGACGCTGCCACGGCTCGACTCCCTGGAGCAGAAGCTCAAGGATCTGGAGCAGCAGTTCGGCTGATGTCAGCAGCGCAGGACGGGAGTTGGCCGGCGGTCCGGTTCAGGCCGGGCCGCCGTCCAGCTCGAACCACACCACTTTCCCGACCCCGTGCGCCCGCACGCCCCACGCGTCGGCGAGGGACTGCACGAGCATCAGGCCCCTGCCGTGCGTGCTGTCGTCGGCGTCCGCCGCGCAGAGCTTCGGGCGGCGCCCCACGAAGTCCCTGACCTCCACGCGCAGCCTGCCGGGCCGCACGGTCACCGTCACGATGGCATCGCGGTCGGTGTGCACCAGTGCGTTCGTGACCAGTTCGCTGGTCAGCAGCTCGGCTGTCTCGGATCGTCCGGGCCTCCCCCAGGTCCGGAGCAGTTCACGCAGCGCGCCCCTGACCTCAGGGACCGCTCGCAGGTCGGATCGCCCCAATCTGCGCCGGAGTTGAGCCCGCTGGAGCTCCACCGGCTTGTCGTCGATCGCCTCGTCCCTTGCCTTCGGCGAAGAGGTCCCGAGATGAATGGGACCGCCCCCTCTTAACTGCCTGGTCATGACCCCCGCCCACGATCTGAGTCCATTCCTCCCTGCTCGAACACCCTCACGGAATGCATGCCCCACTCGGTTGGCGGCACTCATGTCCATTCGTCAACCATTTCGGTGGGTGCACCCGAGCCCGGCGGGGAAGTGAAGCGGTGGACCGTTTCCGCATGATCCTGACCGGGCCCGGACGCACCGCCTCCGGGCCCGCCCGAGCATTCAGAGGAGCCGCCGTGCACGACGACCGACTGCTGGTGGAGGGCCGCCTCGAGCGCGCCCTGCGGCAGTTCATCCGCCCCGCCCAGTACGCGGACCGTGTGCCGCTCGCCCTCTCCGTCTGGCACGCGCCGGGCGAACCGGTCCCCGTAGCCGAGGCCATCGACGCCGCGTACGAGCCCTTCGAGACGGGCACCGCCTGGGGAAAGCCCTGGTCGACCAGCTGGTTCCGGCTGCGGGGCCAGGTGCCGGATGACTGGCGCGGGCGCCACGTCGAGGTGGTCATCGACCCCGGCTTCACCGGCGAGGGCCCCGGCTTCCAGGCGGAGGGGCTCGTGTACGACGCCTCGGGCGTCCCCCTCAAGGGCATTCACCCCCGCAACCGGCACATCCCCGTGGCCGCCTCCGCGAAGGGCGGCGAGCCGGTGCACCTCCTCCTGGAGGCCGCGGCCAACCCCGCCGTCCTGCACGACTTCGAACCGACCCCCCTGGGCGACGTACTGACCGCGGGTGATGGCCTCATCTACCGATTCGCGTCTGCCGATCTCGCCGTACTGGACGAGGACGTCTGGCAGTTGACCCTGGACATGGAAGTCCTGTCCGAGCTGATGTACGAACTGGACGCCGCCCGTCCGCGGCGTCACGAGATCCTGCGCGCCCTGGAGCGAGCGCTCGACGCCCTCGATCTGCACGACGTGTCGGGCACGGCCGCGGCGGCACGGGCCGAGCTGACGGAGGTCCTCGCGAGCCCCGCCCACGCCAGCGCGCACCGGGTGTCGGCGACCGGACACGCCCACATCGACTCGGCCTGGCTGTGGCCGCTGCGCGAGACGGTACGCAAGGCATCGCGCACCTTTGCCAATGTGACGGCGCTCGCGAAGGACTATCCCGAGCTGGTCTTCGCCTGTTCACAGGCCCAGCAGTACGCCTGGGTCAAGGAGCACCAGCCGCACATCTGGGAGCGAATCAAGAAGGCCGTCGCGGACGGCAACTGGGCGCCCGTGGGCTCGATGTGGGTCGAGTCGGACGCCAACATGCCGGGCGGCGAGGCACTCGCCCGGCAGATCACGCACGGCATGCGGTTCTTCCGCGACGAGCTGGGGGTGGAGACCGAGGAGATCTGGCTGCCGGACTCCTTCGGCTACACGGCGGCCTTCCCGCAACTGGCGAAGCTCGCGGGCATCCGCTGGTTCCTCACCCAGAAGCTGAGCTGGAACCAGTCCAACAAGATGCCGCACCACACCTTCTGGTGGGAGGGCATCGACGGCACCCGGGTCTTCACGCACTTCCCTCCCGTCGACACCTACAACTCCCAGATCCACGGCGCCGAACTCGCCCACGCGGAACGCAACTTCACCGAGAAGGGACGCGCGACCCACTCCCTCGTGCCGTTCGGCTGGGGCGACGGCGGCGGAGGCCCGACGCGCGAGATGCTGGAGAAGGCACGGCGGTTGCGGTCCCTGGAGGGGTCACCGCGGGTCGAGATCGAGCGGCCGTCGGCGTTCTTCGCCGCCGCCGAGGAGGAGTACGGCGCCAAGGCGCCGGTGTGGTCCGGCGAGCTCTATCTGGAGCTGCACCGCGCGACGTACACGACGCAGGCGGCCACCAAGCGTGGCAACCGCCGCACCGAACACGCCCTGCGCGAGGCGGAGTTGTGGTGCACGGCCGCAGCGGTCCGCGACCCCGCGTACGTCTACCCCTACGCCACCCTCGACCGGCTCTGGAAGACGGTGCTCCTGCACCAGTTCCACGACATCCTGCCCGGCTCGTCGATCGCGTGGGTGCACCGGGAAGCGCGCGACACGTACGCGCGCGTGCTGGCCGAGCTCGACGAGATCACCGCGTCGGCGGTGCGCTCCCTGGGCCCGGGAGGGCCCGTCGCGCTCAACGCGTCGCCGTACCCCCGCAGCGAGGTCGTCACGGCCGAAGACGGCGCCCTCGTCCACGTCAACGTCCCGGCCCTGGGGAGCAAGAGTCTCGAAGAGGCGGCCTCGTACACGCGGGAGACCGGTGCGACCGCCCTGCTCGCCGACGGCGAGATCCAGCTCCTGAACGAGCATCTGCGCGTCGCCGTCGACGCGGACGGGCTGCTGACCTCCGTGCACGACATCGACGCGCACCGCGAGGTCCTCTCCCCCGGATCGCGCGGCAACCTCCTCCAGCTGCACCCCGATCACCCCACGCACTACGACGCGTGGGACCTGGACAAGCACTACCGCAACACGCACACCGACCTCACGGACGCCGAGTCGGTGGAGCTGGTCGAGGACGGGCCGCTGCGGGTCGCCGTCCGTGTGGTGCGGGCCTTCGGGGATTCGCGCATCACCCAGGAGATCCGGCTCGCCGCGGGCAGCCGCCGGATCGACGTCGTCACGGAGGTCGACTGGCGGGAGTCGGAGAAGGTGCTCAAGGCCGCCTTCCCGCTGGACGTGCACGCCGAACGGTCCGCCGCCGAGATCCAGTTCGGTCACGTCCACCGCTCCACGCACGCCAACACCGGCTGGGACGCGGCCCGTTTCGAGATCTGCGCGCACCGGTGGCTGCGGGTCGCCGAGGAATCGTACGGCGTCGCGGTCCTGAACGACTCGACGTACGGCCATGACGTGACGCGCGCGCCGCACGGCGAGGGGCTCGGCACCACCGTGCGGCTCACGCTCCTGCGCGCCCCGCACAGCCCCGACCCGGAGACGGATCTGGGCGTGCACCGGTTCACGTACGCCCTGCTGCCCGGGGCGACGACGGGCGACGCGGTCGCGGAGGGCCTCGCGCTGAACCTGCCGCTGCGGGTCGCCGAAGGTCCCGTGCTGCCCTCGCTGGTCAGCGTGGACAATCCGGCCGTGACCGTTGAGTCGGTGAAGCTCGCGGACCACGGGAGCGGTGACGTCGTGGTGCGTCTCTACGAGTCGCGGGGCGGACGCGCCGCCGCCACGCTCACCACGTCGTTCGCGGTCAGCGCCGCCGAGGTGACCGACCTCCTGGAGCGTCCGCTCGAAACGGCGCACACCGACGACGCGGGGCTCGTCCTCGCGCTGCGGCCGTTCCAGATCGTGACGCTGCGGCTGCGGCCCGCCTGATCCGTCGCATGAAACGTCAAGGCCGTGGCACGTTCCGCAGGTTCGAGCGTGCCATCTGGACCATGCGGCCGACGCCGCCGTCCAGGACGATCTTGCTGGCGGAGAGCGCGAAGCCGGTCACCATCTCGGAGCTGATCCTGGGCGGGATGGAGAGGGCGTTGGGGTCCGTGACGATGTCGACGAGCGCGGGCCCCTTGTGCGAGAAGGCGTCCTTCAGAGCGCCCGCGAGCTGCTTGGGCTTCTCCACGCGTACGCCGTAGGCACCGGCGGCGCGGGCCACGGCGGCGAAGTCGGGGTTGTGGTTGTCCGTGCCGAACGAAGGGAGCCCGGCCACGAGCATCTCCAACTCGACCATGCCGAGCGCCGAGTTGTTGAAGAGGACGACCTTCACCGGCAGGTCGTGCTGGACGAGGGTGAGGAAGTCGCCCATCAGCATGGAGAATCCGCCGTCGCCCGACATGGAGATGACCTGGCGCTTACGGTCGGTGAACTGGGCGCCGATCGCCTGCGGCAGGGCGTTGGCCATCGAGCCGTGGCTGAAGGATCCGATGATGCGGCGCTTGCCGTTCGGGGAGAGATAGCGGGCGGCCCAGACGTTGCACATGCCCGTGTCAACCGTGAACACCGCGTCGTCGGAGGCGAGTTCGTCCACCACGGAGGCGACGTACTCGGGGTGGATCGGGACGTGCTTGTCGACCTTGCGGGTGTAGGCCTTGATGACGCCTTCGAGGGCGTCCGCGTGCTTCTTCAGCATCTTGTCGAGGAACTTGCGGTTGCTCTTCGGCGCGACGCGCGGGGTGAGGCAGCGCAACGTCTCGCGTACGTCGCCCCAGACGGCGAGGTCCAGCTTCGTGCGGCGGCCGAGGTGTTCGGGCCGCACGTCGACCTGGGCGATCCTGACGTCGTCGGGCAGGAAGGCGTTGTACGGGAAGTCGGTGCCGAGCAGGATCAGGAGGTCGCACTCGTGGGTGGCCTCGTACGCGGCGCCGTAGCCGAGGAGTCCGCTCATGCCGACGTCGTACGGGTTGTCGTACTGAATCCATTCCTTGCCGCGCAGTGCGTGGCCCACCGGGGACTTGATCTTCTCGGCGAACGCCATCACCTCGGCGTGTGCGCCGGCCGTGCCGCTGCCGCAGAAGAGGGTGACCTTGCCGGCCTTGTCGATCATCTCGGCGAGCTTGTCGATCTCCGTGTCCCCGGGGCGCACGGTGGGGCGCGAGGTGACCAGGGCGCTCTCGGCTGACTTGTCGGGGGCGGGCTGGTCGGCGATGTCTCCGGGCAGGGTGACGACGCTGACGCCGGACTGCCCGATCGCGTGCTGGATGGCGGTCTGGAGCAGCCGCGGCATCTGCTGCGGGCTGGAGATCATCTCGCAGTAGTGACTGCATTCCTGGAAGAGCCGGTCGGGGTGGGTCTCCTGGAAGAAGCTGAGCCCGATCTCGCTCGACGGGATGTGGGACGCGAGGGCGAGGACGGGCGCCATGGAGCGGTGGGCGTCGTAGAGGCCGTTGATCAGGTGGAGGTTGCCGGGGCCGCAGGAGCCCGCGCAGACGGCGAGGCTGCCGGTGATCTGGGCCTCGGCACCGGCCGCGAAGGCCGCCGTCTCCTCGTGCCTGACCTGCACCCACTCGATGCCCTTGGTGCGCCTGATCGCGTCCACGACCGGGTTGAGGCTGTCGCCCACGACTCCGTACATCCGGCGCACACCGGCGCGGTGGAGGATGTCGACGAACTGTTCGGCGACGTTCTGCTTGGCCATGGCTTCACGAACCCTTCAGTCCCCTTGTTCTCTTGGGGTCCATGAATTCACAGGGCGGACGCTCACGCCTCCCAAAGACCGGCGCTCACGCCTCCCAGACCGCGGCCGCCGTCCGGTCGTCCGCATAGCCCTTGACCCTGACCTGGATGTCCGCGAGGAACGTCGCGAGGCCCGGTGGACCGCTCTTCGCCCACCGCTGCGTGAGATGGGCGGCCAGCTCGGGCTCGCCGCGCAGGGGCTCGGCGAGGCCGCCGCTGCAGAGCATCAGGGCGTCACCCGGGCGGGCTACGGAGGCCCGGAAGCGGAACGGTTCGCGGGGCGGCGGCTCGGGTGCGGGCTCGTAGGGACTCGGGGGCGTGATGATCCCCATGTCCATGGTGAGCCGATCGCCGTCGGGGGTCTGCGGCGGCATGGAACCGAACCCGACCACGGGCGGCCCGGCGTCACCGGCGGAGTCGCTGACGTGCGGTTCGATGTCCTGCCACGCGCCGTCCCTGAGCCGGAAGAGTCCGCCGCCGCCGACACCGAAGAAGACGCGGGTACGGCATTCGGGGTCGGCCGGCAGGAGGAGGCAGCGCAGCGACGCCGCGTACTCCTCGGGCTCGATGCCGAGGTCGGCGGCGTGCGCGCGGAGCTTGCCGAGGCTGCGGTCCGTGAGCCGGTGAAGGCCGCTCTTGAGGTCCCCGCGCCGGGCGGCCCGGATGTCCTCGGAGAGGCGCTGATGGCTGCGGCCCACGGCCCGCCCGATCCACGCGCAGGCCTCGGCGGCGGCGCGATGGGCGCCCGGAGTGGCCCGTGCGCCGGTGGCCATGGCCACCAGGACCAGGGCTCTCTCCCCGGTCCCGAACCGCGCGGTGAGCAGCGAGTCGCGGCGCGGCTCGCCCCGATAGCGCGCGGAGTCCCCGCGCACGGAGACGGCCCGCAGGGTGGAGTTGCCGTAACGGGCGCCGTCGAGCACGGTGTCGGCGACCAGATCACCGAGGTCGTCGGGGTCGGCGGTGGGCAGGACGGTGGGCTCGGCGTCATAGGTGGGCGGCCCGTCACCGACGTACGAGACTGCGTCCACGGGCGCTGCCGCCACCACGGCGGGTCCCGCGTCCGCTGGAGCGGGAGCCCGCGATTCCGGCGGGGCGGATGCCTGCGGTTCCACCGGCGCGAGTGCCTGCGGTTCCGGAACCGCGGACTCCTCGGGCGCGCGTGGCCCGGGGACGGCGGTGGTGCGGCTCGGGTCGCCGGGCTGCTTCGACGGGCGCGCCGGGAAGGTCACCGGTCCCGTGGGCGCGGCGGTGGACTCCCAGGGGGCGACGTCCTGGCGGACGGGGGCGGCGGGTGGGGGCGGGTCGTACGAGGGAGGCGGGGGCGCTGCGGGAGAGGGCGGGGGCGCTGCGGGAGAGGGCGGGGGCGATGGCTCCCGCGGCGGCGCGGAGTCCGGCGGCCGGGGAGCGAGGCCCGGGGCGGAGTCGAAGGCGCTTCGCCGGTCCTGGAAACCCGGGGGCGGCGGCTCCGGGGCGGGGAAGCGGCCGGGGCGGGGCGGTGCTCCGTGCGCACCCTCGCCCTCGCCCTCGTCCTCGGGGGCGGCGACGACCACGCCCTCGCCCGCCGACGCGGAAACCGCCGACGCGAACCTGTCGTCGAGAGTGTCGGCCGCCTCGGCCGGACCCGTGTCATGAGCGGAGTCGTCGTAGAGCTGACCCCACCAGTCGTCCTCCTGGCCGGAGGCTCCGTCGTGCCTCTCCCCCTGCTGGCTCATGCCCCTATTGTCCACCGCAAAGGCCGTACGAAAACGGTGCATCCGGAAATTCCGGCCACCGGAAGAGTGATGAGGGCCGCCGGGCGGGCCCACCCCCCACGGGAGGACCGCCCGGCGGTGTCTGTGTGTTTATCGCACGTCGTAGGCGCGGGCCACCGTCTGAGTGACGGAACTTCCGTTCGTATCCGTCAGTTCGGTCTTGAGCCAGACCTCCTTGCCCGAGGCTCCCGCGTGATCCACGGTGGCGGTCCACCTGCCGCCGGAGACCGACGTCTTCGCCTCGGTCCAGGTCCTGCCCTCGTCGTAGGAGTAGGACAGGGCCGCCGACTTGAGCGCGCCGGGCTTGTAGCCCGCGTGTCCTGTCGCTGCGATCCCGATCTTCTGGCCGTCCTCCGCGGCCAGCGTCTTCATGCCGTCCTCCGGCAGCTCGTAGCGCGGGAACAGCATCGGGATGCCCTGCGAGTACGCCTCCTCGTCGAGGTGCGAACGGAACGCCCACGTGGTCCGCGTGTTCAGGGACCGCTTCCAGACCTTCGAGCCGATCTTGTGCGTGTGGAGGCTGAGTTCGTACGCCGAGTCGTCGGCCGGGACCGGGAACACGCCGTACGGCCAGCCCGATTCACCCACGACCTCACCGTCCCGCTTCAGCTCCAGGCCGCCGATGTCGCCGAACCCGCCCTGGATTCCGGCGTGTTCGCCGTCGCCCCAGAATCCGGGCGCGACACCGATCAGGTTGTCCTGCCGCTCTCCGGCGAGACCGAGGCCGCCGTCGGCGTCCCGTGGCGCGACGGGGGTGAGCACACCCTCGTACCACTTCTCGCTGCGCCGCTCCCCCTTCTCGTACGTGCGCACCGGGTCGATCATGAACTCCCCGAACGGGAAGCTGCTGGAGACCTGGTGGCCCCAGCCGGTCGTGCCGGCGGAGTAGTACTCGGTGCGCTTGCCGGGGGCCGGGACCGACTCGATGTCGGCGAAGTACACCTCGAGACCCGAGGGACGGACGGCGGACGGGAGGTCCACATAGTCCGTGGCCGTGCCCATCGCGCGGTACGTCGCCTCGTTCGCCGCGAGGTCCTTGTCCCGCACCCGGTAGGTGCGGTCGTCGCGGACCTGGCCGGTCTCGGGGAAGGCGAGGTTGTAGACGTAGGGGCTCTTCGCCGTTGCCTTCCACTTCAACTCGACGCTGCCCTGCGCCAGTTCGGTGAGCAGCGCGGTCGCCTCGGTCGTCGGGATGCCGAGTACCGGCAGCGGGGATCCGCTCAGGCCGACCGAGGGGTACCAGCGGCCTGGTGCCGTGCGGTGGGCGACGACCGCGAGCGCGCCTGCCGCCTTCGCGTTCGTCGCCACGGCGTTCGCGCCGCCGCCGTCCGGGACCTTGACCAGGGCGATCCTGCCCTTCACCCCTGCGGCTTCCAGCTCCGCGGGAGTGCCGGACCCGGCGTCCACGAGAGCCGCCTTGCCCGTGCCGTCGAGGTTGGCCGATCCGGTGGACGCGGGCGTGGGGTGCAGCGATGTGCCGCCCACCACGGCGAGTTCGGAGAGCAGGGGCGCCGCCGCACGCCAGTAGGTGCTCGACTCGAAGGTGCCGTCGGTCGCCTTGCCCTCGACGGACTGGTAGAAGCCGCGGATGGAACGCGGTCCTGCCGCGGTGCCCGCGTGCAGCCAGTTGTCGGTGCCCCAGCTGCGGGCGAACCCGAGGGTGGCGCCGCGCACCTCGGACTTCTTGTCCGTCTTGATCGTGAGGCGATGTGCCTGGCGGGCGTCGAGGGTGAGGGTCATGTCCTTCTTCACCTCGACCTGGGGCCGGGCGATGTGCGTGAGCGAGTCGGTCAAGGTGCCGCCGTCGGAAGCCGGCGTAGCGATGAATCCGGTCAGGAAGTAGGTGCCCGGGCGGACTTGGTACGTCTGGTCGTTGGCGCCCTCGTTGAAGCGGCGCTCACCGGTGGCGTCGTCCGTGCCGATGAGGTCGACGGACGACGGCCCGTCGGCGGGCTTGCCGGCGCGGTCGACCAGCTTCACGCGGAGGCTGACCGTCTGCGGTTGCACGTACAGGGAGAAGGGCGTGGAGACCGCGACGCCCCCGCCTGCCTTCGCCAGGACGCGTCCGGTCACGTCCCCGTACTGGGCCTTCTTGAGGTGCGCGTCGGGGTCCAGCTTCAGCGGGACCTTGACCGTGGCCCCGGCGGGGACCTTGACGGAGCGCGCGCCGAGCCCGGCGATGTCCGACCGCACGGCCGAGCCGTCGTTGCCGGTGACACCCTGCACGGCCAGCTTCAACTCCACTGACTTGCCCGTGGTGTTGGTGTACGGGACGTCGACCGTCGTCCGGTCCGAGTTGTCCTGGGGCCATCCGAAGCTGCCGCCCTGCACGGCGGGCGAGCCGAGCACCTTCTGGTCGATGGCGGCCTTCACGTCGAGGCGGCCACCACCCGTCTCGGTCACGTCACCGGGGATGGCGCTGTCCGCCGACGAGACGAGGGCCGACTTGATCTGCTGGGCGTTCCAGTCCGGGTGGCGCTGCCTGACCAGGGCGGCGGCGCCCGCGACGTGCGGGGTCGCCATCGACGTACCGCTCATGGACTGGTAGGCGTAGACGCCTCTGCCGCCCGCCGCGGCGGCGGAGATGTCGACGCCGGGTGCGGCGATCTCCGGCTTGAGGGTGTGCGAGCCGTAGGCGGGTCCACGGCTGGAGAACGAGGCCGTCGAGTCGTCGCGGTCCACGGCGCCGACGGTCAGGACGCTCGGCGCGCAGCCGGGCGAGGACACGGAGTTGAGGCTCGGTCCAGTGTTGCCCGCGGCCAGGACGAAGAGGGTGTCCTCGCTCGACTGCGCGAGCTCCTCCGTGGCCGTGCTCATCGGGTCGGTGCAGTCGGTCCGCGCCGGGTTGCCGAGGCTCATGGAGACGACATCGGCCTTCTCGTCGACGGCCCACTGCATGCCCGCGATGATCCACGAAGTGGCCCCGGAGCCACTGTCGTTGAGCACCTTGCCGTGCAGCAGCTCGGTGCCGGGTGCGACGCCCTTCTTCTTGCCGCCGCTCGCCGCGCCGGTGCCGCCGACGGTGGAGGTGGTGTGGGTGCCGTGGCCCTGGCGGTCCTCGCCGTCCGGGGAGTCGGTGAAGTTCTTGGCGGCGCCGATCCGGCCCTTGAGGTCGGGGTGCTCGGCGTCGGCGCCGGTGTCGAGCACGGCGACCTTGGTGCCCTTGCCGTCGTAGCCCGCGGCCCAGGCCTCGGGGGCGTGCACCTGCTTCGTCGACCGGTCGAGGGTGGCCTGGACCTTGGAGTCGAGCCAGAGCTTCTTCAGGTTGGATGCGGCACGGGACTTGGGTGAGGTGATATCCGCCCAGAAGTCCGCGGCCTTCTTCTTGTCGGCCTTCAGCGCGACACCGTCGACAGGTTCGAGGACGAGGTCGCGCTCGGCGCCGCGCGGAGTGGCGGGCACCGAGCGCGTGACGTCGACGGAGTCGTCGTACACGGCGATCAGCGGGAGGTTCTTGGCGTGCGCGTCGTCGTAACCCTGCCGGACGAGGCCGGTGACGTTGAAGAGTTCCTCGTCGACCTTGCCGGCGGCGATCGCGTGGACGGCGCCCTCGGGGTAGACGTACAGGTCCTTGCCCGACTGTCTGGTCTGGACGAGGGGCACCGCGCCGTCGGCGCCGGGCAGCGCGCTCGCGCCCGCCCGCTTCTTGCCGTCGGTCGATACGAGGATACGGTCGCCGGTGACGAGGGTGACGACGGAGCTCCCCTCCCCCTGCGGGGCGCCGCCGACCAGCGGGCGCGTGTCCGCCGCCGTACGCGGCTCTGCCACGGACGGGACGGTCGCGGTGACGGCGAGGACGACGGCGGACGCCGCTCCCAAGGCCGTGCGCGATATCGGGCGCATCGCTCTCCCCAGGGTTGATGGGCACGCGGTTGACGGACATGCCGGTGCGGGGCATGCGGAATCACAGCCGAAATCGGACCAAAGGCTTTTACCGCGGCTGCCGTTGGTGCTGCGGTGGCGTCACCTTGGCAGAGAGCCGGGGGGTACGGGGATGATGTCCCGGGGCGGGTTTACGCCGTGGCTGTTTTCCGCCAGGGCGCCGTCGTAACGGATCCGTGGGGAGGGGCGTCGCCGCATGCTGGCTGCGATAGGTCTGGACGAGCTGCACGAATCGGCGTATCGCGCGCTGGTGGCGGTGGGCGCCGCCGACGTGCCCGATCTCGCGCGGCGGCTCTCGCTGGGCGAGCCGGACACGGTGAGCGCCCTGCGCCGCCTCGAACTGCACGGCCTGGCCGCCCAGGCCTCCGGCAAGGCGGGCCGGTGGGTGGCGGCCCCGCCCGGTGTGGCGCTCGGCGCGCTCCTGACCCAGCAGCGGCACGAGCTGGAGAAGGCGGAACTCGCGGCGAAGCTCCTGGCCGAGGAGTACCGCGCGCAGGCCGCCGAGCCCGCGGTGCACGACCTGGTCGAGGTGGTCACCGGCGCGGGCGCGGTCTCACAGCGCTTCCTGCAGCTGCAGCTGGGCGCGAGCCACGAGGTGTGCGCGCTGGTGACCGGCAACCCGGTGGCGGTGACCGGCGTGGAGAACGACGCGGAGGAGCAGGCGGCGGGCCGCGGCGTCACCTACCGCGTGGTGGTCGAGCGGTCCGTCCTCGCGCTCCCCACCGGTCTTCTGGAGCTGTCGGCGGCGATCGGCCGCGACGAACAGGTGCGGGTCGTGGACCGCGTCCCGACGAAGCTGGTGATCGCCGACGGCTCGCTCGCGATGGTGCCGCTGACCTCGCGCAGGGCGGAGCCGGCCGCGCTCGTCGTACACGCGAGCGGCCTGCTCGAATCCCTGACGGGGCTCTTCGAGGCGGTGTGGCGGGACGCGCTGCCGCTGCGGCTCGGCGAGGGCGGCCACGCGGTGACCGAGGACGCCCCCGACGGTCCCGACGGCGCTGACCTGGAGATCCTGTCGCTGCTGCTCGCGGGCCTGACGGACGCGAGCGTGGCCAAACAGCTGGACCTCGGCCTTCGGACGGTGCAGCGCAGGGTCAAGCGCCTGATGGAGCTGACGGGCGTGACAACACGGCTGCAGCTGGGCTGGCATGCGTACGAGCGGGGCTGGGTGGCGCGCTGAGGCCCCGCCGAGCCTGCTCAGGAGGCTTGCGGGAACTCGTGCGACCTGCGGTTTTGCCCCGTTTCCGGCACGCTTGACAGATGGGAGCCTGGGAACTCCTGCTGGTCGGAGTGGTGCTGCTGCTCGGGATCGGCGGGGTGCTCGTACCCGGCGTGCCGGGGCCGTGGCTGGTGTGGGCCGCGGTTCTGTGGTGGGCCCTGAAGGACCCGGACCCGGTCGCCTGGTGGGTCCTCGTCGGCGCTTCCGTGGTGCTCCTCGTGGCGCAGGGCATCCGGTGGCTGCTGCCGCCACGGCGCTTCCGGCAGAGCGGCGCCACGCGCCGGACGGCTGTGTATGCGGGGGCCGGGGCCCTTGTCGGCTTCTGTGTGGTGCCGGTGATCGGGTCGCTGCCGGGTTTCATCGGGGGGATCTACCTGGGGGAACGGCTGCGGCTCGGAGGCCACGGGGAGGCGGTGACCGCCACGCGGACGGCCATGCGGGCGGGCGGCTGGAGCGTGCTGACCGAGCTGTTCGCGTGCCTGCTCATCGCGGGGGCGTGGCTGGGGGCTGTGATCTGGGGGTGAGCCTCCGGTCCCTGTCCCGCTCGTCCCGAGCAAGGAGGCGCCTCACTCGGGCCCGCCTGCGGCCTAGGCTCGCTCCATGACGGAATTCAGCGAGGCCGAGCGGGCATACCTCAAGTCCCAACGTCTGGGCCGGATGGCCAGCGTCGACGCGACGGGGCAGCCGCAGGCGAATCCCGTCGGGTTCTTCCCGCAGGACGACGGGACGATCCTGATCGGCGGGTATGCGCTGGGCACCACCAAGAAGTGGCGGAACCTCCAGCAGAATCCCAAGGTGTCACTGGTCGTCGACGACATCGTGAGTGAGCGGCCGTGGAAGGTGCGGGGCGTCGACATCCGGGGGGACGCGGAACTCCTCGCGGGCCCGCATGAGTTGGGCCCTCACTTCAGCGAGGAGCTGATCCGGATCCATCCTCGGAGGATCCATAGCTGGGGGCTTGAGCAGTAACTGGTCCCCCACCCCGCCCCTTCCCGAAAACCCGCTGGCGCGGGAGCCCTGGCTGCCGTCTGTCACCGGCTCCGCCGAGTTCGTCCTCAAACGCCGGACAGGCTGGAATCCATCCGGCACGGTTTCCGGAAAGGGGCGGGGTGGGGGCCAAATTCCTCACCCCGCCACCAGCAGATGCCGCACGCCATAGGACCGCCACGGCCGCCACCCCTCGGACACCGCCACCCCGGGCAAACCCACATCCGGATCCCCCAGCGCCCGCATCCGAACAGCCGCCACGACCCCCATGTCCACCCCTTCCAAGGCCGCGAGGCCGGCCTCCGCGTCCTCCCGATCCGCCCCCGCGTCGAGCCGAACGCGCCCGTCGGCCAGCGCGGCAGCCAGCTCCCCCAAGGGCCCCGGCTCCCCGGCGAGCGCGCCGGGCTCGGGGAAGACATGGGTGAGGGATCCACACGGCGCGTCCAGCGCCTTCCCGTACCGCTCCACCAAGAGCGAAGCCTCCGCACGCCCCACGAGGGCCCGCACCGCGAACTCCTCCGGATCCGCGGCCCCGGGCGACCGGAGGCCGGGCCGGGCCGCGACCAGCGGAGCAAGCCCCGCGTCCGCGCCGAGCCGCTCGTCCACGGCGTACGGATCCGCGTCGAGGTCGAAGAGCCGCCGCAGCCGCTGCACGGCGGTCGTGAGGTCACGGAGGTCGGTCAGGTGGAGCCTGGCGTCCAGCCACCCGCCGACCCCGTGCTCGCTCTCCTCGACGGCCACGATCCCGGTGCCGTACGGCAGCCGCAGCGTACGCCGGTACGTCCGCCCGCCCCGCTCACCGCTGACCTGCTCGATTCCCGTCACGGCCTCTTCGGAGAGCAGGTCGAAGACGGCGTCTGCCTGGTAGGCCCCTCGGTAGGCGAGCCGCAGCGGAATCCCGGCGGCCGGGGTGGCCCGTCCCGCACCCGCGCCCCGGCCACGTGGCGCGGCGGCGCGCAGGGCGGTGGGAGTCAGGGCGTAGACCGCCCGGATCGTGTCGTTGAACTGGCGCACGCTGGCGAACCCCGCGGCGAACGCGATCTCCGTGATCGGCAGGGCGGTGGTCTGCAGCAACACCCGGGCGGTGTGCGCCCGTTGGGCCCGCGCGAGGGCGACGGGGCCGGCCCCCAGCTCGGCGGTGAGCTGCCGCTGGACCTGCCGGGCGCTGTAGCCGAGGCGGACGGCGAGTCCGGGGACGCCCTCGCGGTCGACGACGCCGTCCCCGATCATGCGCATGGCGCGCCCTACGACGTCCGCGCGTACGTTCCACTCCGCGGACCCCGGCACGGCGTCCGGGCGGCAGCGTCGGCAGGCCCGGAACCCGGAGCCCTGGGCGGCGGCCGCGGTGGTGTAGTAGCGGACGTTCTGCCGCTTCGGGGTGACGGCGGGGCAGCTGGGCCGGCAGTAGATGCCGGTGGTCTCGACGGCGAAGAAGAACTCCCCGTCGAAGCGAGCGTCCCGACTGCGAACGGCCTCGTACCTGTTCTCTTCATCGATCACACTCCCCAGTGTGCGACGCCGAGCCCACACCGGCTGGCGGCTTTCGGACACCACGTTGCGATCCACCCCTGGGCCCCGAAGCCCACCCAGGAACCGACACGACGACGGGGGCGGGGGCGATCCCCGCCCCCGCCCCCTTCCCAGCCCCAGGCAGCTGGCTGGGGCTGGCAGCGACTGGCGCGGCGGCGCCTCCCACCGGCGAGCCGAGCAGCTGCGGCGCAGGCAGGACGGACGGGCGGGCCGGAGAGGACTGGTGGGGGGTGCGGCCGGGGGGTGGGGGACGACGCGGGGCGCGTCGCCCCCGCCCCAAGCCCCCCCCAAGCCCCCCGTTATGTTTTCCGCGGTCCTGCAAGAGGGCCGCTGGCCTCCGGGCCCGGCATGGCTGGTCCCCCCTGTCGAAGCGATGACCTGGGGGGTGGTGCCACCGGGCCCGAGAGGCGCCGTTGGAGACGCTGATGAGAGGTCCGACTACCGCCCGGCCGAGCGCAATGCCCGGTCCTTCGCAGGCGGCAGGTCTGCATAACGTGGATGCGCGCACGACGCCAACGCCCAGGCCAGCACGCACAACGTCCGTTCGGGAGGACGGTTTGAACGAGTACGACGAGATAGGTGTCTTCCTGGGCCTGGACGTGGGGAAGAGCGCTCACCACGGACACGGACTCACCCCGGCCGGCAAGAAAGTCTTCGACAAGCAACTGCCCAACACCGAACCGAAGCTGCGGCAGGTCTTCGACAAGCTCCGCGAGAAGTTCGGCACCGTCCTGGTCGTCGTGGACCAGCCGGCCTCGATCGGCGCTCTGCCGCTGACAGTGGCCCGCGACACGGGCTGCCAGGTCGCCTACCTGCCGGGCCTTTCGATGCGACGGATCGCTGACCTCTACCCGGGCGAGGCAAAGACCGATGCCCGCGACGCGGCCGTCATCGCGGACGCCGCCCGCACCATGCCGCACACCCTTCGCTCGCTTCAGCTGACCGACGAGATCACCGCCGAGCTCACCGTCCTCGTCGGCTTCGACCAGGACCTGGCGGCCGAGGCCACCCGCACATCCAACCGGATCCGGGGCCTGCTCACCCAGTTCCACCCGTCCCTGGAACGGGTCCTGGGCCCGCGTCTGGATCACCCGGCGGTCACCTGGCTGCTGGAACGCTACGGATCCCCAGCCGCGCTGCGAAGAGCCGGACGCCGCAGGCTGGTTGAGGTGGTCCGGCCCAAAGCCCCGCGCATGGCAAAACGGCTGACCGACGACGTCTTCGATGCACTCGACGAGCAGACCGTCGTGGTCCCGGGCACCGGCACCCTGGACATCGTGATCCCCTCGCTGGCCCGCTCGCTCGGCGCCGTTCACGAGCAACGACGGGCGGCAGAATCCCAGATCGCAGCCCTGCTGGAGGACCACCCTCTTTCCAAGGTCCTGACGTCGCTGCCCGGCGTCGGCGTCAGGACCGCCGCCGCACTGCTGGTCACCGTCGGCGACGGCACCAGCTTCCCCACCGCCGCCCACCTCGCCTCCTACGCCGGCCTCGCCCCCACCACCAAGTCCTCCGGGACCTCGATCCACGGCGAACACGCCCCACGGGGCGGCAACCGGCAGCTCAAACGCGCGATGTTCCTGTCCGCGTTCGCTGCCCTGCACGATCCTGCCTCCCGCACCTATTACGACAAATGCCGGGCCAGAGGAAAAACCCACACCCAAGCGCTCCTCCGCCTCGCCCGACAACGGATCAACGTGCTGTTTGCAATGCTCCGCGACGGCACCTTCTACGAACCCAGAACCCCACGCCTCGCTTGACGAAAGACATAGAGGCACCCCCCCCCAAGCCCACCCCCTAGCGGACGCGCCCCCGCTTCGCCTCCATCGCCGCCTTGCCCTCCGCGCCCCGCAGCTTCCACAGGCGGCGCATGTCCGCGCGGAGTTTCGCGTCCGTCTTGGCGACGATGCGCTGGTTCTCGCGGATCAGCTTGCGGTAGCTGTCGAGGCGGCGGTCGGGGAGTGTGCCGTCCGCCACGGCGGCGAGTACCGCGCAGCCGGGCTCGGCCGCGTGGGCGCAGTCGTGGAAGCGGCAGTCGGCCGCCAGCTCCTCGATCTCGGCGAAGACCTGGCCGACGCCCGCCCCCGCGTCGAACAGGCCGACGCCGCGCAGTCCCGGCGTATCGATGAGTACGCCGCCCGCGGGGAGCACGAGGAGGTTGCGGGTGGTCGTGGTGTGGCGGCCCTTGCCGTCCACGTCACGGGCGGCGTTGACGTCCATGACGTCCTCGCCCACCAGCGCGTTGGCCAGCGTCGACTTGCCCGCTCCGGACTGGCCGAGCAGGACGGACGTACCGCCGGCGACGACGGCGCACAGGATGTCGACGCCTTCCCCGGTCGTCGCGCTGACCGGGAGCACCTGGACGCCGGGGGCCGAGGTCTCGACGTCCTCGACCAGATAGGACAGGCCGGTGGCGTCCGGAACCAGGTCGGCCTTGGTGAGGACGACCAGCGGCTGGGCCCCGGACTCCCAGGCCAGGGCCAGGAACCGTTCGATCCGGCCGAGGTCGAGCTCGACGGCGAGCGAGACCGCGATGATCGCGTGGTCGACGTTGGCAGCGAGGATCTGCCCCTCGGACCGCTTCGAGGACGTGGACCGCACGAAGGCCGTCCGGCGCGGCAGCAGCGTACGGACGTACCGGGGATCGCCACCGTCGGGGTCGACGGCGGCCCAGTCCCCCGTGCACACCACCTTCATCGGGTCGCGGGGCACGACGAACTCGGTGTCGGCACGGACCGTGCCGTTCGGTGTGACGACGTCGCACTGGCCTCGGTCGACGCGCAGGACACGGCCGGGCAGCAGGCCCTGCGCCGCGTACGGGGTGAACTCGGCTTCCCAGTCCTCGTCCCAGCCGTAGGGCGCGAGAGGGTGCGGGGCCGAGGATGAAGCGTGGGATCGACTCTGGGATGGAGAAGAGGAAGACAAGGGGGACCCTTCACAGGGGTGGCCCCGGCGCACGCGCACGCTGGCGCGCGTCATAAGAGGAAGGTCAGCCGGTGGCCACGGAGGTGGAATGAACGGACTTCTCGATGCGGGCAGCGCCCATCTCAACGACAGCCATCGGTCACACCTCCTGGATTCACACACTCCGCCGACGACCGACGGCCTTCACGGCCGCCGGTGGAACGGAACCAACCCTAGCCCCGGCCTCAGTCGGAGCGCCAACCTTTTTCCCGCCCGGCCGCGACGGGCCCGGCCGCGACGCCCCCGGCCGGGACGGGTGACGCGGCCGCCGCCGCGCGGGCCCGGCGCACGGCGGACAGCGGCGTGGGCGCCAGCGTCCGGCGCAGGTTGGTGCGCATCGTCGACGCGGCGTCGAGCAGGTAGTTCTGCCGGACCTTCCAGGGGCCGCGGTCGCCCTGCCGGGGGAAGGCGTCGATGGAGCGCTGGACGTATCCGGAGGCGAGGTCGAGCAGCGGACGTTCGTCGAGCGTGCCGGCCGGCTTCGGTTCCACCGCCGCGTAGTCGTTGGCGCGCATGTGGTTGAGCACCTTGCAGACGAGCCGGGACGTGAGGTCGGCGCGCAGCGTCCACGACGCGTTGGTGTAGCCGATGCACACGGCGAAGTTGGGTACGCCCGTCATCATCGCGCCGCGCCACACGAACTGCCGGTTCAGCTCGACCGGTTGACCGTCGACGCGGGGCTCGATGCCGCCGAAGGCGAGGAGTTGGAGCCCGGTGGCGGTCACGACGACGTCGGCCTCCAGGACACGGCCGGACTTCAGCCGGACGCCTTCGGGGACGAAGCGGTCGATGTGGTCGGTGACGATCTCGGCGTCACCCGCCTTCAGCGACTCGAACAGGTCGGCGTCGGGCACCGCGCAAAGCCGCTGGTCCCGGGGGTCGTAGGACGGCGTGAGGTGGTCGGCGACCAGGCGGTCGTCCTTGACGATGCGCTTGTTGAGGCCGGTGAGCAGTTTGCGCGCGGCCTTCGGGCTGCGGCGGCAGAACTGGTAGAGGCCGATGGCGAAGAGGATGTTCTTCGTCCGCACGACCCGGTGCGCGGCGCTCGCGGGCAGTACGGCGCGGATGCCGTCGGCGAGCCTGTCCCGCGAGGGCAGCGAGCCGATCCAGGTCGGGCTGCGCTGCAGCATGGTGACGTGCGCGGCGCTCCGTGCCATCGCGGGTACCAGGGTGACGGCGGTGGCGCCGCTGCCGATGACGATCACGCGCTTGCCCGCGTGGTCCAGGTCCTCGGGCCAGAACTGCGGGTGCACGACCGTGCCGGTGAAGGAGTCGACGCCCGCGAACTCCGGTGCGTGGCCCTGGTCGTAGTTGTAGTAGCCCGCGCAGGAGTACAGGAAGTCGCAGGTGATGGTGGTCAGGGTGCGGCTGCCATCCGAGTCGCTGCGCTCCAGGGTCACCGTCCAGCGCGCCGTCGCGGTGGACCAGTCCGCGCCGACGACCTTGGTGCCGTAGCGGATACGCCGGTCGATGCCGAACTCCGCCGCCGTCTCCTTGATGTAGCTCAGGATGGACCGGCCGTCGGCGAGCACCTTCGTGTCGCGCCAGGGCTTGAAGGCGTAGCCGAGGGTGAACATGTCGGAGTCCGAGCGGACGCCCGGGTAGCGGAACAGGTCCCAGGTGCCGCCCATGGACTGCCGCGCCTCGATGATCGCGTACGAGCGCTCGGGGCACTCGGTCTGCAGCCGGTATGCGGCGCCGACGCCGGAGAGCCCGGCGCCCACGATCACGACGTCGATGTGCTCGACGGGGGTGCCGGGTTCGGCGGCGCCTTCCGGGCCTTCGGTCCTTGAGTCTGCGGAGTACGTCATTCCTTCAGTGTCCGGAAGTACACCCGGCAGGAATTGACCCGGGACGACAGATCTTTGACCCTGGACGACATGTCCGTGATCAGATCGGCGGGGCTGCGTGGTTTCCGCGCCACGGTGGCGGAGCTAGGCGGCGACGCCGAGGCGTACGCCCGGCAGGCGGGCGTGCCCACGGCGGCGCTCGACGGGGACGACCTCCTGGTGCCGGAGGAGGCGATGGCCACGGTACTGGAGCTGGCCGCGGAGGACCTCGCCTGCCCCGACCTCGGCCTGCGCATCGCGGCCCGGCAGGACCTGGGCATGCTCGGCGCCCTGGCCCTCGCCATCCAGAACTCCGCCACGCTCGGGGACGCCCTGGAGTGCACCACGCGCTATCTGTTCGTCCACGCGCGCTCGCTGAGCCTGAGCCTGGAGCCGGACCCGTACGGCACGCCGGGGGTGGCCGCCCTGCGCTACGGCGTGCGCGAGGGGGTGGCGGCGCCACCGCAGGGCATCGACCTCTCCCTGGGGTTCATGCACCGGGCCATCGTCTACCTGGTCGGCCCGTACGGCCTCGGCTCGGTCGAACTGCCGCATCCGCTCCTCGCCCCGCTGTCGGCGTACGAGGACTTCTTCGGCGTACCCGTGAAGGCGGACCGCCCCGCGGCGCTGCTGCGCGTCCCGCTCAGCCTGGCCGACCGGTCGCTTGGCGGCGGCAACGCCCATCTGCGCCGCCTCGCCCTCGCGTATCTGGACGAGCAACTGCCCGCGGAGCGAACGGACATCGTCAGCGGCGTGCGAGCCGTGGTGGGCCGCTCGCTCGGCACATCACCACCGGAGATCGGCACCGTCGCGCACCTCCTGAACGTCCATCCGCGGACCCTGCAGCGCCGGTTGCGCGCCGCGGGCACGACGTTCGCCGAGGTCATCGACGCCGAACGACGCACGGCGGCGCACCGCTACCTCACGGAAACGGACCTCCCCCTGGGTCAGGTCGCCCTGCTCCTGGGCCTCTCCGAACAGTCGGCCCTGAACCGCTGCTGCCGCCGCTGGTGGAGGACGACCCCGCGAGCGATACGCACGCAGGGGCAGGGCGGGGCGGAGCCTCCGGGTTCCTGAAGCATCCTGCCGTCGACCCGTTGGTTCCGGCCAGTCTCGCGCCGCGGATCGGGTGCGATCTGGCTTGTCTTGGCGTGGACCAACTAGATGCCCCAGGCATCCAATGGGACAGGTAAAAGGAGCCCCTCCGCTTGTGAGGTACGTCCATGACCGAGTCAGTCGCGTCCGAGTCAGTCGCCTTCCCGCAGGACCGCACCTGCCCCTACCACCCGCCCGAGTCGTACGAGCCGCTCCGCGAGGCCCGGCCGCTCTCGCGGGTGCGGTTGTTCGACGGGCGTTCCGTCTGGGTGGTCACCGGGCAGGCCACCGCCCGTGATCTGCTCATCGACCCGCGCCTGTCCACCGACCGCGAGAACGAGGCGTTTCCCGCGCCGACCGAACGCTTCGCGCGGATACGCAACCGCCGGGTCGCCCTGCTCGGCGTCGACGACCCCGTGCACAACGCGCAGCGCCGCATGCTGATCCCCAGTTTCTCCGTCAAGCGGATCGCCGCGCTGCGGCCCCGGATCCAGGAGACGGTCGACCGGCTCCTCGACGCCATGGAGGCGCAGGGGTCACCGGCCGAGCTGGTCGGCGCGTACGCGCTGCCGGTTCCTTCCATGGTGATCTGTGCCCTCCTCGGAGTGCCCTACGCCGATCACGAGTTCTTCGAGGAGCAGTCGCGCCGGCTGCTTCGCGGCCCCCGCGCCGAGGACACGGAGCTGGCGCGGGACGAACTGGACGCGTATTTCCACGCGTTGATCGACCGCAAGCGGCATAGGCCGGGAGACGGGCTCCTCGACGAGCTGATCCAGCGGCAGCTCGTCGAGGGTGCGCTCGACCGCGACGAACTGGTCAGCCTGGCGACGATCCTGCTGGTCGCGGGGCACGAGACCACGGCGAACATGATCTCCCTGGGGGTGTTCACGCTCCTGCAACACCCCGCTCAGCTCGCCGAACTGCGCGCCGAGCGGGAGTTGATGCCGGCGGCCGTCGAGGAGCTGCTGCGCTTCCTGTCCATCGCGGACGGCATGCTGCGAGTGGCGAAGGAGGACATCGACATCGCTGAGAGCACCATCCGCGCGGACGACGGCGTCATCTTCTCCACCTCCCTCATCAACCGCGACGGCGCGGCCTACGAGACGCCGGAGGAGCTCGACTTCCACCGTGCCGACCGCCACCATCTCGCCTTCGGCTTCGGCATCCACCAGTGCCTCGGTCAGAACCTCGCCCGCACCGAGATCGAGATCGCCCTGCGGACGCTTTTCGACCGGATGCCGGAGCTGCGCCTAGCGGTGCCCGCACGGGAGATTCCGTTCAAGCCGGGCGACACGATCCAGGGGATGCTCGAACTCCCCGTCACTTGGTAGGAGATGGAGGAGCGGAGGCGATGAGCGTGAACGTTCATGTGGACAAGGAGCGGTGCGTGGGCGCGGGGATGTGCGCGCTCACCGCGCCGAGCGTCTTCACCCAGGACGACGACGGCTTCAGCGAGGTGCTCCCCGGCCGCGCTGACGGCGGCGGTGACCCGCTGGTGCGCGAGGCCGTGCGGGCCTGCCCGGTGCGGGCCGTCACCGTCGACGATTCCCCGGGTGAGTAGCTGTTCGGCCTGGCTGTGGGCTCAGTGACCCCACTGCAGTAGCGGCATCGGACCAAGCCCCTCCGCCCTCGCGGCAGTTGTCAGCCCCGCAGCGTCACCGTGAAGCTTCTGCCGTACGCCTGGCGGGTGTTCACGTCTATCCGGGTCCCGCCGTGGGCCCGGATCACGCGCACCCCCTTGTCCGCCCTCACCTCCCGCAGCGGACGGCCGCGCAGCCACACGCTGATCCCGGCGCGGTCCATCGTCGGGTCGGACACCGCCACGGTGGTGGTGCCGCGCCGCTCGCGCCGTACGAGTACGGAGGCGGGCCCATCGATCCGCAGACCCGCGACCTCGTGACGGCCCGCCGTGAAGCTGTTCGCGGCGGTCAGGCCCAGGCCGGCGTGGCTGACGGCCTGCAGCCGGACCGTGTTCGCCAGGACCTCCAGCGGCCGTCCGCCCCGGTAGGACCGCAGCCCCGCGTCGGCCGCGTTCGGCACGAGCGCGTACGCCAGGCGGACGGGCCGGGCCCCGGCAGCCCGGTCCACGCTCACGCCGAGGACCGTGCGCGTCACCGCGGTGTCCGGGTTCGCGGTGCGGACGGCCCGGCGGCTTCGGGTGACCTTGTCCAGGGCGACCCGCACCTTCGGGGTGTCCAGGAAGACGTAGCCGACGGAGGTGCGCTGCGTGGCGTTGGCGTAGCGCAGCCACCGGAGGTCGCCCGTGCCCGCGCCGGTCCAGGGGCGGCCGTCACGCAGCTCCCCGGTGACGGAGACCTGGTCGTCCGGTGCCGCGGTCCGCGCGTCGACCGTCGTCGTCACGGCCCGCCCCGCGCCGTCGCCGACCCCCGCCGCGAGCACGACGATCTCCTCGTCGAGCAGGAACCACGACTTCGTCGCCGTCGCGCCCCGGTGGACGACGAAGTCGTCCGGCAGCAACTCCCGGTCGTGGAAGGCTGCGTCACTGGACTGCACCGCCCCGGCCGCGCCGTACGTCCCGAGGACGGCGCCCCCCGAGTACTGGTTGGTGCCGCGCGGGAAGTAGACGTACTTGTTCTGCGACTCGGACGACGCGGTGAAGTTCAGGGGGTGGCCGGGGTTGTCGTAGTACGGCTTCCCGTAGAGGTCCGGGACCGTCCGGCGCTGCTCGACGGGCGCGGTGACTCCCGCCAGGCCGTACGGCGAGACCGTGGTGTAGTAGTCGACCCCGTACGCCTGCGTCTGGTCCTGACCTGAGAGGTAGAGGTAGTACGCGCCGTCGCCCTGGAACCACGGCATGAGGTTCTCGCCGCTCATGTACTCGTACTTGCTGATCCGGTCCGAGCTGCGCGCGAGCGCGAAGGCGTAACCCGGTCTGCGGTGGACGGTCTTGTCCATGGCGTTGAAGGCGACGCTGCGCGAGGCGGGGTTCAGGTCGGCGGGCGGCACCGACGCGTCCCCGATGATGTCGGCGTAGAGCGCGACGCTGACCGGCGATACGAACGCGGTCGGGTCGAGCGCGGCGCGCGAGGTGGAGCGGATGTGCTTCACGTAGCTCTTCAGGGCGGTGGCGTCGGCGCCGGTGGAGAGGGACGAGAGGTCGACCACGGCCTCGACCACGACCGCGACGTCGACGTAGCCGCCGTCCGGCCGCGACACCGCGCGCCCCTTGACGATCTCCATCATCCAGCCCTCGAAGATGAGCGGCGCGAAGCCGTCGCGCACCCATTTCTGGATGGTCGGCACGAGCTCCTCGCCGTGCGCGAAGCCCGTGCCGTCGAGGATCTTGAGACTCTGCACGACCCGGGTGAGCAGACCTTTGCCGTACGAGCCCGTGTACGCGACGGAGGCGTGCTGGATGAAGGAGCCGTCGGCGTAATGGCCGTCCGTCACACCGTGGTTGAGGCGGTAGGGGTCGATCGTGACGAAGACCGTCAGCTGGTCGGTGAGGGCCTTGCGGATGCGGGCCTCGCCGCCGGAGCCGAGGAGCGCGCCCTGAAGGATCCGGTTGGTGGTGATGTCGGCGAGGTTGGCGCCGGTGTGGAAACGCGAGTCCAGGTTCACGTCACCGTCGGTGCCGTTGCGGAGGTAGGCGTCCATCGAGGCGACGTACGTGGTGACGAGGTCGGGCTTGTAGGCGCGCACTTCGTCGACGAGGAGTACGAGGGTCTTGCTGACGGACTGGGAGATGCCGATCTCCCAGTTGAACCAGTTGCCGTAGTAGCCCTTGGACTGGTCGCCGTAGTAGCGCTCGTGCAGCCATCCGAGGCCGTCGATCACGCGGCGCTGCACGGCCGTGTTCCCGTGGAGGTCGGAGAGGGAGCCCGGTGTGCGGGTGGCGAGGGCGATCTCGTACAGCCGCTTGAAGGCCGTGTTGAGGTTGGCGTCGTCGGTGCCGAGCGCCTGACCGGCGAAGAGCTCGCCCTCGCCCGCGTCGTCCATCGCCTTCAGGTTCGTCCGGGCCGTCCTGTCGATCGCGGCGAGCTTGGCGGCCGTCTCTGGGCGTGCGTTGGACTCGGCGGTCCCCGCGAAGATCCCGACGGTGTTGGCCAGGAGGCGTTCGCCGCCGGCCGCGGCCACGGCGGCGCTGACGGGCGGTGCGGGGACCACCGCCAGGAGACCGGCGGCCGACAGGGCGGCCAACAGACGTCTGCGGGTGATGTCCATGGCGACCTCCGCCGGTGAGATGGCGTACTGGCGTTCTGGCGTACTCGCGTTCTGGCGGGCGGAGTCAAGCAGATGCCCAGGGCGACGACAAGGGTGAGCGCCCCGCCGCCCCGCAGCACGGACCGATCGGAGCAGCGGCTCAGCCCCGGCCGGCCCGGCTCTCGTCCCCCTCAGCCGTGCCGCCTCCCGCCCCGCTCCGCGATGTGCCGCGGGACCGCGATGCCCGGCGGCAGCAGCGGGTCGGCGGTCGGGGTGCCCCAACTGGACGTCAGGGGGAGGTTTCCGGCCCAGAGTCCCAGTTCCGCGTCCGGGCCTTCGCCGTCGTCCGGAGGGCCCACGCTCGTTTTGACCGAGGCCTCCGCCAGGGAGAGGGCGAGGAGGGTCGTGGCGGCGAGTTCCTTGCGGCTCGGGCGTCGGGCGTAGTCCCACTGGCCGGGGGCCGCGTGCTCGGTGAGCAGGCGCAGGCCCGCCAGCTTCTCGTCCGGGTCGGTGACCTTGCGCGGGACGCCGTAGATCATCGCGCTGCGGTAGTTGACGCCGTGCTCGAAGACCGAGCGGGCCAGGATCAGACCGTCCACGTGCGTGACGGTGACGCAGACCGTGGCGTCGGGATCGGCGGCCAGGCTGCGGCTCGCGACCGAGCCGTGGAGATACAGCCTGCTGTCGTCGCGGCCGTAGACGGTCGGCACCACCATGGGGTGCCCGTCGACGACGACGCCCAGGTGGCAGACGAACCCCGCGTCGAGGATCGCTTCGAGGTCGGCGCGGTCCTGGCTGCCCTGCTCGCGCAGCCGACTGTGGCGTGTGCGGTCGGTCTGCGGGAGCGTGCCGGACAGGGGTGGGGGTGGAGGTGAGGGTGGGGGCACGGGTTGGGTGCTCTCCGGGGCGCTCTCCGGCCCGCTTTCTTGTTCGCTGGTGGTCACGCCACCGCAAGCTACCGATATCGCGACCCTAATGCCATACCTCAACGATTTACGTCCGGCCGATCGACGCCGTACGACGAAATCCGCACCTCATGCGCGATTCGTCCAACTACGCCACCGAGAATCCAACAACCCCCGCCGCGTGAGTGTTGTGACGTCCCGCCCCGCCCCTGTCTGATGGAAGCCATGGAGCTCCCCTACCTTGAGGACGTATCCCCCGGCACCGGCAGCCTCCCGCCCCGCGCGTGGTACGCGAGGTCGGATGCCATCTCCCTTTCGCTGAACGGCAGTTGGCGCTTCAGGCTCTCCCCTGCCGCCGACACCACCGACGACTCCTTCGCCTCGGGCGGCTTCGACACCGAGGGCTGGGACACCGTGGCGGTGCCGGGTCACTGGGTACTGCAGGGCCACGGCGCGCCCATTTACACCAACATGCTCTATCCCTTCCCGGTCGACCCGCCCCGCGTGCCCACCGAGAACCCCACCGGCGACCACCTGCGCACCTTCGACCTGCCGGACGCCTGGCCCGCTACCGGCGGCGGCACGCTCCGCTTCGACGGCGTCGAGTCCTGCGCGCGCGTCTGGCTGAACGGCACCGAGCTCGGCGAGTTCAAAGGCTCCCGGCTGCCCCACGAGTTCGCGGTGGGCCACCTTCTGAAACCGTCCGGCAACGTCCTGGCGGTCCGCGTCCACCAGTGGTCGTCCGGCTCCTATCTGGAGGACCAGGACCAGTGGTGGCTGCCGGGCATCTTCCGGGACGTGACCCTGCTGCACCGCCCCGAGGGCTGCGCGCTCGACTTCTTCACGCACGCGTCGTACGACCATCGCGCGGGGACGGGGACCCTGTGCGTCGCATCGGACGTCGAGGGGCGGGTCAGCGTGCCCGAGCTGGGGATCGACGTCCCCACGGGCGAGTTTGTGACGGTGGCCGTCGAGCCCTGGACCGCCGAGACACCACGCCTCTACGACGGGGTCCTCGCCACGGCGGGCGAGCGCGTCCCGCTCCGGATCGGCTTCCGCACCGTCGCCGTCGAGGACGGCGTCATCAAGGTCAACGGCCGGCGGATCCTGTTCCGTGGCGTGAACCGGCATGAGTTCCACCCGGAGACGGGCCGCGCCCTCGACCTCGACACCATGCGCACCGACGTGCTCCTGATGAAGAAGCACAACATCAACGCGGTCCGCACCAGCCACTATCCGCCGCACCCCGCATTCCTCGACCTCTGCGACGAGCTCGGTCTGTGGGTCATCGACGAGTGCGATCTGGAGACCCACGGCTTCACCGCGCAGGGCTGGCGCGGCAACCCCGTCGACGACGACCGCTGGACGCCCGCCCTCCTCGACCGCGCGGCCCGCATGGTCGAGCGCGACAAGAACCACGCGTCGGTGATCATCTGGTCCCTCGGCAACGAATGCGGCACGGGCCGCGGCCTGACCGCCATGGCCGACTGGATCCGCGCACGGGACACCGGACGCCTCATCCACTACGAGGGCGACCGCTCCTGCGCGGACACGGACATGTACTCGCGCATGTACGCCGACCATGCCGAGGTCGAGCGCATCGGCCACCGGGCGGACACGGACGGTCCGGAGTCCCGGCGTCAACTCCCCTTCATCCTCTGCGAGTACGGCCACGCGATGGGCAACGGCCCCGGCGGCCTGAGCGAGTACCAGGAGCTGTTCGACGCGCATGAGCGCAATCAGGGCGGCTTCATCTGGGAGTGGATCGACCACGGCCTCAGGCACCCGGAGTTCGGCTGTGCCTACGGCGGCGACTTCGGCGAGGAGCTGCACGACGGGAACTTCGTCTGCGACGGCCTGGTCTTCCCCGACCGGCTGCCGTCGCCGGGGCTCGACGTGTACAAGCGGGTCATCCAGCCCGTGGGTTTCGCGTACGACGCGGCAGCGGGGACGGCCCGGATCACCAACCTCCACGACTTCGCGGACCTGTCCCACCTGTCGTTCGAGTGGTCGTACATCAGCGACACCGACGCGGTGTACGAGGCCGGAGAGTTGGCCGTGCCGCCGGACCTGGGCCCCGGTGAATCCGTCGACCTGAAGCTGCCCGACGCGCCGCCCGCGAGCCGCCGGGCCGAGACCCTCCTGCACCTCACGGCGATGGTCGGCGTCAAGACGAACTGGGCGAAGCTGGATCACGTCGTCGCGCGGGCCGAGTTCCCCGTCACGCAACGGCCCGCCGTCGCCGCCGCCACCGGTGAACGCCCGGTGCACGGCGGTCACTTCATCACGCTCGGCCCCGGCACCTTCGACGCCCGTACCGGCGAGCTGCTCACTCTGAACGGCATCACCTTGTCCAGCGGCCCCCGCCTGGACATCTGGCGCGCCCCCACCGACAACGACAACGGTGCGTCCTGGCAGGGCGGGCAGCGTCACGGCCTCGTCTGGCGGGAGCTCGGCCTGCATCGGATGCAACACCGGCGCGACGCGGTGGAGTTGACGGACCACGGCCTCACCGTCCGCACCCGCGTGGCACCCGCCGCGCGTGACATCGGCCTGCGCACGGTCTACCGATGGACCTCCGACGGCGACCGGCTGACGCTCACGGTCTCGGTCACGCCCGAAGGCGAGTGGACGGCGCCGCTGCCCCGGCTCGGCATCCGGCTCGGGCTGCCTGCCGCGTACGGGTACGCGCACTGGTTCGGCGGTATCGGCGAGGCCTACCCGGACACGGCGGCAGCATCCATGATCAGTCGGCACTTCTCGCCGGTCGAGCGGATGCAGACGCCCTACGTCCGTCCCCAGGAGAACGGCGCCCGTGCGGACGTCCGTTGGGCCGAGCTGCGTGCGGGCTTCACCGGCGAGGGCGTACGGATGGTCGGCGAGCCCGCCTTCTGGTTCACGGCGCGCCGCTGGAGCACCGAGCAGCTCGACGCGGCCACGCACCGTACGGATCTCACCCCCGGCGACACGGTGTGGGTCCACCTCGACCACGGGCAGCACGGCATCGGCTCGCAGTCGTGCGGTCCCGGGGTTCTGCCGCGTTACGAACTCCATGCCGCACCCGCCGAGTTCGCGGTCACCTTCTCGTATCGGGGCGCCGCGCCCGAGGAGGAGCCGTCGGTGCCGGCTCCACACGGGGGAACCTCGCTCTGACCGGCGTTTTCCGGTGACTCAGCACTAGACTGGAGGTCATCGTCGAACCACGTGCCGCCTTGGGGGGAGGGAGCACCCCTTGTCACAACCGCGGCTCGGCCGCAGCCCGTTGAGACCACCGTCCACTCCTCCTCCCCCGCCCGGCGACTCGCGCCCCGGGCGGTTCGTGGGCTGGCTCGGCGGCTTCGGCTGCGCAGCGGCCGGGTACGCGGTGTTCCAGTCCCTGGTGGGCGTGTTGCCGGCGACGATCCCCGCCGACACCGCCCGCTACGGCATCGCGGCGGTCAGCGGCGTCGGCACGGGGGTCGCCGCCTGGCTGGCCGCCGCGCTGATCCGGGCCAGGTCGGACGCGGACGACACCACCCGGCAGCCCGCCCCGGTGGCCCCGCCGGCCGCTCCCGCGCCCGGCCCTTTCCCGCTGCTCGCCGCCGCCACGTATGGCACGCTCGCCGCTGAACTCGCCTCCGTCGACTCACCGGAGAACGGCCGTCTCACCGGCTGGGCACATGCCCTCGACGAGCAGACGATGCCGGTGCGCCCCACCCCCACCGGAACCGCCTACGGACTGCACATCGTGCTCGAACTCGGCGTTCCCGACGGCAGGTTGCGCGCTTCGGAACTGGTGGAGACCCTGTGGCGGCTGCGCCTCGCGAACGGCGGCTGGGCCGCACGCTCGCAAGGGTCGATCGCACGCCCCGAAGTGACGGCGCTGGTGCTCGGGGCGCTCGCGCGGGCGGGCGCGGATCCGCAGCGGCTCGCGGAGGAGGCGGCGCGGTGCGCGGCGTGCTTCACCGAGGAGCTGGAACCGTCCGGGGTCGGCAGGACCCATGTCGTGACCACGATGTTGCGCGGCCTGCTGCGCGCGGCGCCGGACTCCCCCGACCTGGCGCGGCTGCGCGCGGAGCTGGTCGACCGGACGGTCACCGACCCGCTGCGCGAGCACCGGCGCTGCTGGGGCCCCGCCCTGCGCACCCCGGTCACGCGCCCGTCGGCGGTGCACACCGCGCAGGCGGTGGTCGCGCTCGACCGCGCCGCCCGGGTGCTCGGCGAGGACGGCAACTCCCGCGCCGCCCGAGAGGACGGCGTCCGCTGGCTGCTCGCCTGCCCCGCTCCCGAGCACGAGGACTGCGCCGACCTGCGCAACACCCAGGAGGAGGTGCGCCGCCCGCATCCGGTCGACTCCTGGCGCCAAGAGGTGCTCTCCGTACGGCACTTCACCGCCGCCTGGATGATGCGGGCGCTGCTCACGCCCGGCGCCTGGGAGATCGCGACGGAGGAGGGCCGCGAGGACGCGTGGCACGCGCTGGTCGACGGCGCGGTGGACGCCGTGTGGCGCCAGCAGGACGACGGGATCTGGAACTGGGACGGGTACGATCTCGGCCGCCCGTTGTGGATGACCTATCAGGGGCTTTCGGCGCTGCGGGCCCATGCCGTATGGATGTATCAGCCGGGTGGGCGGTGATCCCCGCGGCGCGCTCGCGACCGAGGGGGGAGTGACCGCATGGGTGGTGGTCGGGACAGTCGGCACGGCCGGCACGCGCTCAGGGCCCGGCGCCTCCTGGAAGAGGCTTTGGACGCGGCGCTGCCGGAGGACCGGCTCGTGCGGGCCGCCCGCGCCGCCGTCGCCGAACTCGGCTCCCCCGAACGGCTCTTCGGCCTGGTGCGCGAACTGGCCACGGACGCAGGATCCGCCGCCCCGGGGTGCGCGCGTCTCTCGTACCGCCACGTCCTCGGCTTCGACAAGCTGCTCCTGATCGACGGCGGACCCCGGCACATGCTGCGCGCCCACGTCTGGCACCCCGGCGCCCGGTCCGCGGGCCGTGAGGACATCCACAACCACCGCTCCCCGCTCGCCTCTTACGTGGTGCGGGGCAGGCTCGGCATGGAGCTGTACGAGCCGGTGAGCGCCACCGCGGACCGCGGCGACAGCGGCATGACGGCGGCCTGGTACCGCGAGTCCCTGTCGGACGTGGAGGGCCACTGGCTCCTGGAGCCCGCGGGCCTGGCGCGGCTGCGGCTCACGCAGACCGCGGAGTACGCCGCGGGCAGCGGATACGGCCTGCCGTCGTACGCCCTGCATCGCGCGTGGTGCGCTTCGGCGGGGACGGCGGTGACCCTGTTCCTGGAGACGGGGGCGGGGCGGCGGCGGTACACGGACGTGTTCACCGGCTCGGCCGAGAAGTCCGACTCGCACGCGGGTGGCCGCGCAGAAGCGGTCGTGAAGCGGCCGATGGAGGTGGAGGAGTACCTGGCGGAGCTGGAGTCGCTGGCGAAGCTGATCGCCCCGTGACCGAGCGCCGGGAGGCTACCCGCCGAACACGGACGAGGCGTACGCCTGCCGCACGATGTCCCGGTTGTAGTCGTCGATCTCGACCGTGCCGAGGTCGGCCGGGGCGAGCCAGCGGTGGTCCTGGTCGGGATGGGGCAGCGACACCTCGAGGCTCAGCGGCCGCACCAGGAAGTTGTCCTGCCAGTTCTTGACCTCGTGCCCGCGGTACTGACTGACGAAGGATGACTCGCCGACCTTTGCGAGCACCTCACCGAGGAGACCGGTCTCCTCCTTCAGCTCCCGCAGCACGCCGTCCAGGGGACTCTCGCCGGGCTCCAGCTTGCCGCAGGGGACGCCCCACACCCGGGGCAGGAACCGCTCGGTCTCACTGCGCCGCACGAGCAGCACACGCCCGCGATGCGCCACGACGGCAGCCGCCAGTCGGTTGTCGCTCGGCAAGTCCATGGCATCCACCGTAGCGAGGATTCGCGGCACGGGACAGTCGGCCGATGGGCGTCCGTTTTCTTCAATACGGGTGGCGGAGGGCTGTCTACGCTGCGAGACATGACCACGAACATCACCCCCCGCTTCGACCTCGTCGGCATCGTCGTCGCCGACATGGCCGTCACCCTCGCCTTCTACCGCCGCCTCGGCCTGGAGTTCCCCGCGGGTTCCGAGGACCAGCCGCACGTCGAGGCCGCGCTCCCCGGCGGCCTGCGCATCGCGTTCGACACCGAGGAGACCATCCGCTCCTTCGTCGAGAACTGGGAGCCGCCGAGCGGTTCGGGCCGCATAGGACTCGCGTTCCACTGCGAGACCCCGGCGGGCGTCGACGCGGCGTACGAGGAGCTGGTCGGAGCCGGCTATCACGGTGAGCTCAAGCCTTGGGAAGCCTTCTGGGGCCAGCGGTACGCTTCGGTCCTCGACCCGGACGGCAACGGCGTCGACCTGTTCGCGCCGCTGCATACCCCTGCCGCGGACTGAGCAGCTCGCTCAGCGGCACGCCCGCCAACTCCTTGACGTCACGGGCCAGATGGGCCTGGTCCGCGAAGCCCGCGACGACCGCGGTCTGCGCGTATGCCAGTCCTCCCCTGGCCAGGGCCAGCGCGCGCTGCAACCGCAGGATCCGGGCCAGGGTCTTGGGGCCGTAGCCGAACGCGGCGAGTGAACGCCGGTGCAGGAGCCGGGCGTTGACGCCCGCCTCCTCGGCGGTCGCCGCGACGCTGCGCCCCGCGTCCAGGGCCCTGACGACGTGCGCGAGCAGCGGGTCGGGCGGCTCCGCCCCTCCCACGCGTGCCAGGGCGACGGACTCCAGGACGGCCGCGGGATCGCGGGCCGCGTCCATGCGTTCGGTCAGACGGCGCGCCTCGGCGGACGGCCACAGGTCGCCGAGGTCGACGCGCCGGTCGCGCAGTTCGTGCGCGGGTACGCCGAGGAAGGCGGGGGCGGTTCCCGGGTAGAAACGGATGCCCACGTACCGGGCGGCGACGTTCGCCTCGGGGCGGTGGGCGCGCGTGTCGGGGCCCGCGACCAGGAGCGTGCCGCCGGTCCACAGCAGGTCCATGCAGCCGTCGGGCAGGACGGGGTACACGGGGCCCGCCGCGCCGCGGGAGGCCCGGGTCCACAGGACCGCGCCCGCCAGCCGGGACGGCCGCTCCGCGTACTCGACGGTCTCGTACGACACGTTCTCCAGGCTACGCCGCCAATGGGTCACGCGGCCGGTGAGCGGTGCTCCTGCGGACTGACCCCGTACACCCGCTTGAAGGCGCTGGAGAGCGCGAACGCGCTGCCGTATCCGACACGGCGGGCGATGGCGGCGATCGTCTGCTCGCTGTCCCGCAGCAGGTCGGCGGCGAGCGCGAGCCGCCAGCCCGTGAGGTACGCCATCGGCGGCTCGCCCACGAGTTCGGTGAACCGCCGGGCGAGCGCGGCCCGCGAGACGCCCGTCTTCGCGGCGAGCACGGCGATCGTCCAGGGGTGTGCGGGGTCGTCCTGGAGCAGCCGGATCGCCTGTCCGACGACCGGGTCCCCCATCGCGCGGTACCAGGCGGGGGCCTCCGCCTCCGGCCGTGAGAACCACGCCCTCAGCGAGGCGATCATCAGCAGGTCGAGCAGCCGGTCGAGCACGACGTCCTGCCCCGGCTCGTCCTTGGTGATCTCGTCGGCGAGCAGCGGGGTGAGCGGACAGTCCCACACCTCCGTGGGCAGGACGAGGAGCGGCGGCAGGGCGTCGAGCAGCCGTCCGGTGATCTCGCCGCGCGCCTGATAGGTGCCGATCAGCATCTCCGATGCGCCGTCGAGCGATTGGCCCCAGGTGCGCGGGCCCAGGTCCCGGTACTGGTCGGCCGGGGTGTCGCCGAGGGGCACACAGCGTTCGCCGGGCCGGATCTCGACGCGGGGCGGCGCCGCCTGCTCGTCGGCGACGGTGTAGTGGTCGGGGCCGCGGGCGATGGCGACGTCTCCGGGGCGGATCAGCTGGGGTTCGCCGGCGTCGGGCACGATCCAGGCGGTGCCCCGCACCATGATCATGACCGAGAGCGGTGCCTCGTCCGCGATGCGGACGGACCAGGGCGGGTCGAAGCACGCGCGGATCATGAAGGCTCCTCGGGCGCGGGGGCCTTCCAGCAAGCCTGCGAGTACGTCCATGTCACGAGCGTAGACGTACGCGTATGGGGGTGAGTCCTTGGCGGATGGTTCCTTGTGGCGCGGGCCAGTTCACTGAAGTCATGACAGAGAACGCGCTGAACACGCGGAACGCGAAGAGCATGCGGGACATGAGGGTGTTGGTCACGGGCGCCACCGGCAGGATCGGTCGGCGGGTCGCGGAGGCCGCCGAGGCGGCGGGCTGCACGGTGCGGGCGGCATCGCGCTCGGGGGCGGTGCGGTCAGGGGCGGTGCGGTCAGAGGCGGTGCGGTTCGACTGGTACGACCCGTCGACGTGGGAGGACGCGCTGCGGGGCGCGGACGCCGCGTACCTCGCCTATGTGCCGGACGTCGGCGCGCCCGGCGCGGGCGACGCGGTGGGCGCGCTTTCCCGGCGGGCGGTGGAGCTCGGCGTGCGGCGGCTCGTCCTCCTGTCGGCGCGGGGCGAGGACCAGGCGGAGCCGGCCGAGCGGGCGGTGCGGGAGTCCGGTGCGCAGTGGACCGTCGTACGGGCTAGTTGGTTCGCCCAGAACCTGAGCGAGGGCCCGCTGCTCGACGGCATGCGGGCCGGGGAGCTGGTGTTCCCTGCCGGGGAGGTGCTCGAACCGTTCATCGACGCGCGGGATGTCGCGGATGTGGTGACGGCGGTCCTGCGCCCCGACTCGGGTTACGCGGGGCAGGTGGTGGAGATATCGGGGCCGCGGCTTCTCTCGTTCCGGGACGCGGTGGGCGAGGTGTCGGCGGCCGCGGGGCGGGAGATCCGGTATGTCCCCGTCTCGGCGAGGGAGTACGGGGGTGCTCTCGCCGGGTACGGGGTGCCGGCGGAGGAGGTCGAGTTCCTGACCGAACTCTTCGAGACGAATCTGGACGGCCACAACGCGTACCTCTCCGAGGGGGTGCGGGAGATTCTGGGGCGGGCGCCTCGTGACTTCACTGATTTCGCTCGGGAGCAGGCGGAGGCGGGCGTCTGGAAGGGGTGAAATTCCCCAACCCCGCCCCTTCCCGAAAACCGTGCCTGCGCCCCGGACCTACCTGGGGCTCCGCCCCAGACCCCGCTCCTCAAACGCCGGAGGGGCTGAATCTTTCAGCCTCTCCGGCGTTTGAGGAGGGCCCTCGCGCCGAGCGAGTTTTCGGGAAGGGGCGGGGTTGGGGATGAATCCGCCCTACTCCGGCGGCTTCTCCCCGTTCGCCCCGTTCTTCTTCACATGCCGCAGCCTCGAAGAGACGTCATCCGGGGGCAGAAAGCGGGACCACCGCTCGGGGAACTCCGACGGCATGTCGGGGTCGTCCGGGTCCTGCGAGGCCTCCCTCGCAGCCGCGGCCCGCGCAACCACCTCCACCGCCCGCGCCTCCCGTATCCGATCGTTGGCCGCACGGGCGGCAGCCGTGGCGACGGAGGGCCACACCCGGTCGATGGCCGCGTTCACGGCCGCGCCCACAAGCACCGCGAACGCCGATACGCCGATCCACAGGAGCACGGCCACCGGCGCCGCCAACGAGCCGTAGATCGTGGGGCCTTCGACCGTGCTCGTCAGGTAGATCCGGAGCAGGAAGCTGCCGAGGACCCACATCCCCAGGGCGATCAACGCGCCCGGCATGTCCTCCACCCAGGGCGAGCGCACCGGCACGGACACGTGGTACAGCGTCGTCAGGAAGACCACCGACAGAAGTGTCACCACCGGCCAGTACAGGATCTGCACCACCGTCGTGGAGCCGGGCACCAGATTCACCACCGCGTCAGGACCCGCCACCATCAGCGGAAGCGCCACCGAACCGATCAGCAGCGCCACGATGAACAGGCCGAACGCGAGGAGGCGGGTCTTGACGATGCCGCGCGCGCCGTCGAGGCCGTACATGACCGTGATCGTGTCGATGAAGACGTTCACGGCGCGCGAGCCCGACCACAGGGCGAACAGAAAACCGATGGAGATGACGTCGGGCCGGCCGACCCGCATCACGTCCTCCAGTATCGGCTCCGCGATCTGCCGGACTCCCTTGTCGGAGAGGACCGTGCGGGACGCCTCGAGGATGTTGTTCTCGACGCTGGCGATCGTGTTCGCGCCGGTCCACCGGTCCACGTACGCGAGCAGGCCGATCAGGCTCAGGAGCAGCGGCGGCACGGAAAGCAGCGTGAAGAACGCCGCCTCGGCGGCGAGTCCCAGGATGCGGTATTCCACGCACGAGTTGACCGTGTCCTTGAGCAGCAGCCAGGCGGTCCTGCGCTTGGAGACGTTGCTGTAGAGAGCGCGGGCCCGGTGCCAGCGGCCGGACGGCCTCCCGGGTGTTTCTTTTGCCTGGTGCACCTCCTTACCGTAGCGGCATGGCAGCCACCACCCACACAGTGACCAACCAGGCTCCGCCCCTGGTGGGATATGACGTTTTTACGTCTGACCGCGCGCTCGTGGAGGGGGTCGAACGGCATCTCGATCCCGCGCTCCTCGACGGCGCCCGCGAGCACCTCTCCCTGCTCGGGCGCACCGCGGGTTCGGCGCAGGCGCGGGAATGGGGGTTCCTGGCCAACGAGAATCCGCCCGTTCTGCACACCCATGACCGCTATGGCAACCGCATCGACGAAGTCACCTTCCATCCGGCGTGGCACCGGCTGCTCGGCAAGGCGGTGTCGTCGGGTCTGACGACCGCCTGGTCGCAGCCCGGCGGCCATCTGCGGCGCGCGGCCGGGTTCCTGGTCTGGTCGCAGGTCGAGGCGGGGCACGGCTGCCCGGTCTCCATGACGCACGCGGCGGTTCCGGCGCTGCGGACGGATCCCGCGCTCGCCGCCGAGTGGGAGCCGCGGCTCGCTTCCATCGTCTACGACGAAGGTCTGCGGCCCGCCTCCCAGAAGGCCGGAGCGCTCTTCGGGATGGGCATGACGGAGAAGCAGGGCGGCAGCGACGTGCGCGCGAACACGACACGCGCGCGTGCTCTCGCGGAAGAGGGCGCCTATGAGCTCACGGGCCACAAGTGGTTCTGTTCCGCGCCCATGTCCGACGGCTTTCTCGTGCTCGGGCAGACCGGTGCGGGACTGACGTGTTTCCTCGTGCCGCGGGTCCTTGAGGACGGCACCCGCAACGCCTTCGCCATTCAGCGCCTCAAGGACAAACTGGGCAACAGGTCGAACGCGTCGAGCGAGGTCGAGTTCGACGGGACGTGGGCGCGCCGCGTCGGGGAGGAGGGGCGCGGGGTGCGCACCATCATCGAGATGGTGGCCGCCACGCGGCTCGACTGTGTCGTGGGTTCGGCCGCGCTCATGCGGCAGGCCGTCGCGCAGGCCGTGCACCACGCCACGTACCGCGAGGCGTTCGGCGGCAAGCTCGTCGACAAGCCGCTCATGCGCAACGTCCTCGCGGATCTGGCGCTGGAGTCGGAGGCGGCCACGACGCTCGCGCTGCGTCTCGCCGCCGCGTACGACGACGGGAGCGAGCAGGAGCGCGCGTTCCTGCGCATCGCGGTGCCGACCGCCAAGTACTGGGTGACCAAGCGCTGCACGCCCCTCGTGGTGGAGGCCCTCGAGGTGCTCGGCGGCAACGGCTACGTCGAGGAGTCGGGGATGCCGCGGCTCCTTCGCGAGTCGCCGCTCAACTCCATCTGGGAGGGCTCGGGGAACGTACAGGCGCTGGACGTGCTGCGTGCGTTGCAGCGGGAGCCGCTGGCGCTGAACGCCTTCCTCCAGGAGGTGGGCCTCGCCCGCGGCGCCGATCACCGCCTGGACGGCGCGATCAAGGGGCTGCTCACCGAACTCGCCGACCTGGACGCCATCGAGGCGCGGGCGCGCCGCCTAGTGGAGCGGATGGCTCTGGTGCTCCAGGGCTCGCTGCTGGTGCGGTACGCGCCCCCGGAGGTGGCCGACGCGTTCTGTGCCTCGCGGCTCGGCGGTGACTGGGGCTCGGCGTTCGGGACGCTGCCGCACAGCCTCGATCTGGCCTCCGTGGTGGAGCGGGCGGCTCCGCGCGACAACCAGGCGCTGTCCGGCGGGTCATGACGACAAGCGCGGGGGTGGTGCTGCGCCGACACGGCACCACCCCCGCATTTTGGCCCCGTTGAGGAGCGTGCACGCCGCGCGAACGGCGTCGGCATCAGCTTCGATCGCCGCACGGCCGTTCGCGAGAGTTGCAGATGGTTGCAAGTCAGCTGTTCATCAATGAACCAATACCCTTGCGGTCGCCGAAGGGGCACGATGAGTGAGTGCCCTGACGCGCCGGCTCTGCTCGGGAAGGACCCGGTGATGAACGCGACTTCGACGATCAGCCTCGCGAGGATCTCCGCCATGGACAGTGCGCAGGCCGCACGGCTCCTCGCGGGTGTACGTCACGCGGCGCTCGCCGGGCTGCACCCGCGCGTGCTGCCGCGTCCCGTGATCGAGGAGTCCTGGGAGCGCATGAAGCTCGACGGGGTCGATCCCGACCACGACTACCGCTCCCGGCTGCTCGGCGTCGAGGAGCTCGAGGAGCGCCGGCGCGCGTCGCCGTTGACGGAGATCATGCCGGTGCTGCGCGACGCGCTCGTCTCGGTGGCGGACGCGGCGCACCACATCATGGTCGTCTGTGACCCGGAAGGCCGGGTGCTGTGGCGCGAGGGCAACTCGGCGGTGCTGCGCAAGGCGGACTCGCTCGGCTTCGAACTCGGCGCGGACTGGGCGGAGAACGTCGTCGGCACGAACGGCATCGGGACACCGCTCGTCGTGCGCCGCCCCGTGCACGTGTTCTCCGCCGAGCACTTCGTGGAGACGCACCACGCGTGGACATGCGCGGGTGCTCCCATCACCGATCCCCGCGACGGCCGCCTCCTCGGCGTGGTCGACATCAGCGGTCCGCTGAACACGATGCATCCGGCGACGCTCGCCCTGGTCGACTCGGTGGCCAAGCTCGCCGAGGCCCGGCTGCGGGAGACACATGTGACGGCGCTCGACCGGCTCCGCTCGGTGGCGGCGCCGGTCCTCGCGCGCCTCGCGGGGCGCGCCCTTGCTGTGGACACCCACGGGTGGACGGCGGCGGTCACGGGAATGCCGCCCACGGACCGGCTCGCGCTGCCCAAGGCCATGGCCGCGGGCCACATGTGGCTGCCCTCGCTCGGCACCTGCGCGGTGGAGCCGCTGCCCGGCGGCTGGCTGCTGCGCGTCGAGGACGACCCGCGGCCGCTGACCGCGACCCGCGTGATCCTGGACGTGAGCGGGCCGCGCCGCTGGTCGGTCACCGTCGAGGGCGACGGCACCGGCGGCTGGACGCACGAACTCAGCCCGCGCCACGCGGAGTTGCTGTTCCTCCTGAGCACCCACCGCAAGGGCCGCAGCGCTTCGGGCCTGGCCGATGACATGTTCGGTGATCCGGCGCGCACGGTGACGGTCCGCGCCGAGCTCTCCCGGGTCCGGCGCTACCTGGGCGGACTCCTGGCCCACCGCCCCTACCGCTTCCCCGAGGATGTGGACGTGATGGTGATCCTGCCGGAACACCCGGCGAATCTGCTGCCGCACTCGACGGCGCCCGCGGTGCGCGCGGCGCGGAGGGCGCCGGAGCCTTGAGTGCCGGTGCCCGCCTTGGCCGCCGCCCCGGCGCCGTGATTCTCTGACCTGCATGAGCCTCACTGTCACCACCTGGTCCCTGGAGCAGACCGCTCCCACGGATCTGCTGCCCGCCGCCGCCCCCGAAGGCGACGACGTGCGGATCGTCCGGGCCGAGATCCCATCGCCCGAGTTCAGCCGTTTCCTCTATGCCTCCGTCGGCGGCGACATCCGCTGGACGGACCGCCTCTCCCTCTCCTACGCCCAGTGGCAGCAAGAACTCGGGCAGCCGGGCGTGGAGACCTGGGTGGCGTACGAGAGGGGGACGCCCGCCGGGTACGTGGAACTGGCAGCGCGGGACGAGGGTGTCGTGGAGATCGTGTACTTCGGCCTCATCCCCGCCTTCCGGGGCCGGCGGATCGGCGGACACCTGCTCTCGTACGCGGTGCGGCGGGCCTGGGACCTCGCCGAGCGGTGGCCCGAGCTCACCCCGACCAAGCGGGTGTGGCTGCACACCTGCTCCAAGGACGGCGAGCACGCCATGGACAACTATCTGCGACGCGGCTTCAAGCTGTTCGACACGAAGGTCGAGCAGGAGCCGGACGTTCCCACCCCCGGCCCCTGGCCCGGCGCGTAGCCCCTCCGACCCCCTCGGGGGTTCCGCACGAAGTGACCGAGACCACACTGTCTCGCATGACGAGACCCATCGGTCCACATTTTGGATAATGGTGGACTGGGCCGAAAGTCCCATGACACGCTTCCGTCATGGATCGCACTGGAATTGCCTTGGTGAGTCGGCGTCACGTCGATCTCTGCCGCATGTCCAGCGCCATGTGTCCGGCGAGCTGACAGCACCAGCGCCGCCGCCTCTCTCCTCCTGACCGCCTTTCTGCGCACCGCCGCGCCTCCTGCGCGAAGTGTGCAGGTCAGAGCCGCCCTCAGCCCGCCCTTGAAGGACGTAATAGCCATGGCTGCCACCCCCGAAAAGCCCACGACTGCCGCGCCCAGGCGCAAGGCGAGCCGTCACCGTGGTGAGGGCCAGTGGGCCGTAGGCCACTTCACGCCGCTCAACGGCAACGAACAGTTCAAGAAGGACGACGACGGTCTCAATGTGCGGACACGCATTGAGACGATCTATTCGAAGCGCGGCTTCGACTCCATCGACCCGAACGACCTCCGTGGCCGTATGCGCTGGTGGGGGCTCTACACCCAGCGTCGGCAGGGCATCGACGGCGGCAAGACCGCCGTACTGGAGCCGGAGGAGCTGGACGACGAGTACTTCATGCTGCGGGTGCGGATCGACGGCGGGCGGCTGACCACCGAGCAGCTGCGCGTCATCGGCGAGATCTCGCAGGAGTTCGCGCGCGGCACCGCCGACCTCACCGACCGGCAGAACGTGCAGTACCACTGGATCCGCATCGAGGACGTCCCCGCGATCTGGGAGCGGCTCGAGGCCGTGGGGCTCTCCACCACCGAGGCCTGCGGTGACACGCCCCGCGTCATCCTCGGCTCGCCCGTCGCCGGCGTCGCCGAGAACGAGATCATCGACGGCTCCCCCGCCATCGACGAGATCCAGCGCCGCTTCATCGGCAACCCCGAGTTCTCGAACCTGCCGCGCAAGTTCAAGACCGCCATCTCGGGCTCGCCGCAGCTCGACGTCGCGCACGAGATCAATGACGTCGCCTTCGTCGGCGTCGACCACCCCGAGCACGGGCCCGGCTTCGACCTCTGGGTCGGCGGCGGGCTCTCCACCAACCCCAAGCTGGGCGTGCGGCTCGGCACCTGGGTGCCGCTCGACGAGGTGCCGGAGGTGTGGACCGGCGTCATCGGCATCTTCCGCGACTACGGCTACCGGCGGCTGCGCAACCGCGCCCGGTTGAAGTTCCTCGTCGCCGACTGGGGGCCCGAGAAGTTCCGGCAGATCCTTCAGGACGAGTACCTCGAGCGCGAACTCCTCGACGGGCCCCCGCCCGAGCAGCCCGCGGGCACCTGGCGCGACCACCTCGGCGTGCACAAGCAGAAGGACGGCCGCTTCTACGTCGGCTTCGCACCCCGCGTGGGCCGCGTGGACGGCGCGACGCTCACGAAGATCGCCGATGTCGCCGCCGCCCACGGCTCTGCCCGACTGCGCACCACCGCCGAACAGAAGATGATCGTGCTCGATGTCGAGGAGGCCCAGGTCGAGTCCCTCGTCGCCGGCCTCGAAGCCCTTGACCTGCGGGTCACTCCCTCCCCCTTCCGGCGCGGCACCATGGCCTGCACCGGCATCGAGTTCTGCAAGCTGGCGATCGTCGAGACCAAGGCGCGCGGCGCCTCGCTCATCGACGAACTGGAGCGCCGCATCCCGGAGTTCGACCAGCCGATCACCATCAACATCAACGGCTGCCCGAACGCCTGCGCCCGCATCCAGGTCGCCGACATCGGCCTCAAGGGACAGCTCGTCCTGGACAGCGAGGGCAACCAGGTCGAGGGCTTCCAGGTGCACCTGGGCGGCGCACTCGGCCTGGAGGCCGGGTTCGGCCGCAAGGTCCGAGGTCTGAAGGTCACTTCGGACGAGCTGCCCGACTACGTCGAGCGGGTCATCAGGCGCTTCGAGGAGGAGCGCGCGGACGACGAGCGCTTCGCCACCTGGGTGGCCCGTGCCAGCGAGGAGGCGCTGTCATGAGCGAGCGCGCCGCGCCCTTCTACTGCCCCTACTGCGGCGACGAGGACCTGCGTCCCAACGAAACCGGTCACGGCGCATGGGAATGCGCCGCGTGCAATCGAGCCTTCCAGTTGAAGTTCCTCGGGCTGCTCGCCCAGGGAGTTCAGCGCAACAGCGGTGGAGGGGAAGAGATATGACGACCGTTCAGCAACAGGGGCAGCGCACCGACGAGGAGTTGAAGGCGCTCGCCGAGCAGGCCGGGCGCGACCTGGAGGACGCCTCCGCCCTGGAGATCCTCCAGTGGGCTTCGCAGACCTTCGGCGACCGCTTCTGCGTGACCTCCTCCATGGAGGACGCGGTGGTCGCCCACCTCGCCTCGCGCGCCCGCCCCGGTGTGGACGTCGTGTTCCTCGACACCGGCTACCACTTCCCCGAGACCATCGGCACCCGTGACGCCGTGGCCGCCGTGATGGACGTCAACGTCATCACGCTCACGCCGAAGCGGACGGTGGCCGAGCAGGACGCCGAGTTCGGCGCGAAGCTGCACGACCGTGACCCCGACCTGTGTTGCGCCATGCGGAAGGTCAAGCCCCTTGAGGAGGGCCTGACTTCGTACGCCGCGTGGGCCACGGGCCTGCGCCGCGACGAGTCCCCCACCCGGGCGAACACCCCGGTCGTCGGCTGGGACGAGAAGCGCCGCAAGGTCAAGATCTCGCCGATCGCCCGCTGGACGCAGGACGACGTGGACGCCTACGTCACCGAGCACGGCGTCCTCACCAACCCCCTCCTCATGGACGGCTACGGCTCCGTGGGCTGCGCGCCCTGCACCCGCCGCCTCCTGGAGGGCGAGGACGCCCGCGCGGGACGCTGGTCGGGCAACGCCAAGACCGAGTGCGGGATCCACTGATGCCAGAGCCGCGGACAGAGCCGCAGAACGAATCGGAGAAGCACGTGACCACCGGAGCCACCATCTGGCTCACCGGCCTGCCCAGCGCGGGCAAGACCACCATCGCGTACGAACTCGCGGACAGGCTCGGCGAGGAGGGCCACCGGGTCGAGGTACTCGACGGCGACGAGATCCGCGAGTTCCTCTCGTCGGGCCTCGGCTTCAGCCGCGAGGACCGGCACACCAATGTGCAGCGCATCGGCTTCGTCGCCGAACTGCTCGCCCGTAACGGCGTGAAGGTCCTGGTGCCGGTGATCGCGCCGTTCGCGGACAGCCGCGACGCGGTACGCAAGCGCCACCAGACGGGCGGCACGCCCTACCTGGAGGTCCATGTGGCCACGCCGGTGGAGGTCTGCTCCGTACGTGACGTGAAGGGTCTGTACGCCAAGCAGGCGGCCGGTGAGATCTCCGGGCTCACCGGGGTCGACGACCCCTACGAGGCACCCGAGTCACCCGATCTGCGCATCGAGTCCCAGGACCAGACCGTGCAGGAGTCCGCGGCGGCCGTGCGCGCGCTGCTCATCGAAAGGGGTGTCCTGTGAGCGACGCATGCGTGGCCGCCCAGCCGCAGACGACCGCGAATCCCGCACCTCTGCGCCGCGCAGGCGGAGAAGCGAACGAAAGGGGTGCAGCATGACGACCACCGTGGCCACCGTGACCGAGGAGACGGACAGCCCCTACGCGCTGTCGCACCTGGACGCCCTTGAGTCCGAGGCGGTGCACATCTTCCGCGAGGTGGCGGGCGAGTTCGAGCGGCCGGTGATCCTCTTCTCCGGCGGCAAGGACTCGATCGTCATGCTGCACCTGGCGCTGAAGGCGTTCGCCCCCGCGGCGATCCCCTTCTCGCTCCTTCACGTCGACACGGGGCACAACTTCCCCGAGGTGCTCGAGTACCGCGACCGCGTCGTCGCCGAGCACGGCCTGCGGCTGCACGTCGCCTCCGTGCAGGAGTACATCGACGCGGGCAAGCTGCGCGAGCGCCCGGACGGGACGCGAAACCCGCTCCAGACCGTGCCGCTCACGGAGAAGATCCAGAGCGAGAAGTTCGACGCGGTCTTCGGCGGCGGACGCCGTGACGAGGAGAAGGCCCGCGCCAAGGAGCGGGTGTTCTCGCTGCGGGACGAGTTCTCGCAGTGGGACCCGCGCCGCCAGCGCCCCGAGCTGTGGCAGCTCTACAACGGCCGCCACGCCCCCGGCGAGCACGTCCGCGTGTTCCCGCTGTCCAACTGGACCGAGCTGGACGTGTGGCAGTACATCGACCGCGAGGGCATCGAGCTGCCGCAGATCTACTTCGCGCACGAGCGTGACGTGTTCCGGCGCTCGGGCATGTGGCTGACCGCGGGCGAGTGGGGCGGCCCCAAGGACGACGAGACGGTCGAGAAGCGGCTCGTGCGCTACCGCACCGTCGGCGACATGTCCTGCACCGGAGCCGTCGACTCCGACGCCACCACGCTGGACGCCGTCATCACCGAGATCGCCGCGTCCCGTCTTACCGAGCGTGGCGCCACCCGCGCCGACGACAAGATGTCCGAGGCCGCGATGGAAGACCGCAAGCGCGAGGGGTACTTCTAAACATGACCAGCACCACCGAACCCGACAAGGCACAGCCGCTCTCCGCCGAGCAGCTGTCGGCCACCACCCTGCTGCGGTTCGCCACCGCGGGCTCCGTCGACGACGGAAAGTCCACCCTCGTGGGCCGTCTTCTGCACGACTCCAAGTCGGTCCTCACCGACCAGCTCGAAGCCGTGGAGCGCGCCTCCGCCAGCCGCGGCGCCGAGGCGCCCGACCTGGCGCTGCTCACCGACGGCCTGCGGGCCGAGCGCGAGCAGGGCATCACCATCGACGTCGCCTACCGCTACTTCGCCACCCCGCAGCGCCGGTTCATCCTCGCCGACACCCCCGGGCACGTGCAGTACACGCGGAACATGGTCACCGGTGCCTCCACGGCCGACCTCGCCGTGGTCCTGGTCGACGCCCGCAACGGCGTCATCGAGCAGACCCGCCGCCACGCCGCCGTCGCCGCGCTCCTGCGCGTCCCGCACGTGGTGCTCGCCGTGAACAAGATGGACCTCGTCGACTTCGAGGAGACCGTCTTCGCGAAGATCGCCGAGGAGTTCACCGCGTACGCCAGCGAGTTGGGCGTCCCGGAGATCACCGCGATCCCCATCTCGGCACTCGCCGGCGACAACGTGGTGGAGCCCTCCTCCAACATGGACTGGTACGGCGGCCCCACCGTCCTCGAACACCTGGAGACGGTCCCGGTCAGCCACGACCTGACCTCCTGCCACGCGCGCCTGCCCGTCCAGTATGTGATCCGCCCGCAGACCGCCGAGCACCCCGACTACCGCGGCTACGCGGGACAGATCGCGGCGGGCACCTTCCGCGTCGGCGAGTCCGTGACAGTGCTGCCCTCGGGCAAGACGTCGAAGATCGCGGGCATCGACCTCCTCGGCACGCCGGTGGACGTCGCGTGGACGCCGCAGTCCGTGACGCTGCTCCTGGAGAGCGACATCGACATCGCGCGCGGCGATCTGATCGTGCCGAGCGGTGACCAGCCGGGCACCTCGCAGGACCTCACGGCGACGGTCTGCCACGTCGCGGACACCGCGCTGAGCGTGGGCCAGCGGGTGCTGCTCAAGCACACCACCCGCACGGTCAAGGCGATCGTCAAGGAGATCCCCTCGCGGCTCACCCTGGACGACCTCTCCCAGCACCCGGAGCCGGGGCAGCTGGTCGCCAACGACATCGGCCGCGTCGTGATCCGCACCGCCGAGCCGATCGCCGTCGACTCGTACGCCGCCTCGCGCCGCACCGGTTCGTTCCTCCTGATCGACCCGGCCGACGGCACGACGCTCGCGGCGGGCATGGCGGGCGACGCGTTCGCCGAAGCCGTCGAGACGGTCGAAGAGGCCAAGAAGGCGGCGGACGACGAGGGCTGGGACTTCTGACCATGGCCACGATCGACTATTTCTCGACCTTCGCGAAGGAGGGCGGCCGCGTCGGCAGCGGCGCCCTCGGCGCGGGGCAGGGCGGAGTCGGGCGATGTGCGTAGTGACGTACGCGCACCGCTTGCGCGCCCACACCCCCCGCGAGTTCCACCTGCGAAGACGAAAACCCGCCGATCTCCCGGCCACGCCCTGAGGGCGTAGGGACCGGGCCAACGAGAGGACCACCTCCCGTGCCTGCCAGCTTCCGCACTCCACGCACCACCGGCCGCCGCCGCGCCCTGGTCGCCGTCGCCGCCCTGCCGCTGCTCGCCGTGGTGATCACCTCCTGCGGTTACGGATCCGCCGCGGAGGACGATGACGACAAGGCCGAGGTGGCCGCGGGCGCGAAGAAGATCGAGGGCCTCGACGAGGTGAGGATCGGGTACTTCCCGAACCTCACGCACGCCACCGCTCTCGTCGGTGACCAGGAAGGCCTGTTCCAGAAGGAACTCGGCGCGACGAAGGCGAAGTACACGCAGTTCAACGCGGGTCCTTCGGAGATCGAGGCGCTGAACTCGAAGTCGATCGACATCGGCTGGATCGGCCCCTCGCCCGCGATCAACGGCTACACCAAGTCCCAGGGCAAGAACCTGCGCATCATCGGCGGCTCGGCATCCGGTGGCGTGAAGCTGGTGGTCAACCCGGACAAGATCAAGTCCCTGGACGACGTCAAGGGCAAGAAGATCGCGACGCCTCAGCTCGGCAACACCCAGGACGTGGCCTTCCTCAACTGGATCAAGGAAAAGGGCTGGAAGGTCGACGCGGAGAGCGGCAAGGGCGATGTCTCGGTGGTCCGCACCGACAACAAGATCACCCCGGACGCCTACCGTTCCGGCTCGATCGACGGTGCCTGGGTCCCGGAGCCGACCGCCTCCAAGCTGGTCGCCGAGGGCGGCAAGGCGATCCTCGACGAGGCCGACCTGTGGCCGGACAAGAAGTTCGTGATCACGAACATCATCGTGTCGCAGTCGTTCCTGAAGGCGCACCCGAAGGTCGTCCAGGCCGTCCTGCGCGGTTCGGTGAAGACCAACCAGTGGATCAAGGACAACCCGGAGAAGGCGAAGGCGTCCGCCAACGCCGCCCTCAAGGAGGCGTCCGGCAAGGAGCTGCCCGCCGAGGTCATCGACCCGGCGTGGAAGTCCATCCAGACCACCGACGACCCGCTGGCCGCGACGCTCGACTCCGAGGCGAAGCACGCCGTGAAGGCAGGCCTCCTGGAGAAGCCGAACCTCAAGGGCATCTACGACCTGAGGCCGTTGAACAAGGTCCTCAAGGGCGAGGGCAAGTCCGCTGTCGACGACGCCGGTCTCGGCGTCAAGTAACCCCGGAATCAGACCAGTTCCCAGGAGGTGACGACCATGGCGACACCCACCCTCGCCAAGGCGGCGGACGAGATCACGGCCGCCCCGCACGCAGCCCGGATCGAGCATGTCTCGAAGTCCTTCGCCACGCCGGCCGGGCAGCAGCTCGTCCTTGACGACATCACGCTCGATGTCGCTCCGGGAGAGTTCGTCACCCTCCTGGGAGCCTCGGGATGCGGCAAGTCGACGCTGCTCAACCTGGTGGCCGGGCTCGACAAGCCGTCGGCGGGCGACATCGCCACCGACGGCCGCCCGGCCCTGATGTTCCAGGAGCACGCGCTGTTCCCGTGGCTGACCGCGGGCAAGAACATCGAGCTCGCCCTGAAGCTGCGCGGCGTCGCGAAGGCCGAGCGGCGCGAGCGGGCCGAGGAGCTCCTTGGCCTCGTACGGCTGCAAGGGGCGCACGGCAAGCGGGTGCACGAGCTGTCGGGCGGCATGCGCCAGCGGGTGGCGCTGGCCCGAGCGCTCGCGCAGGACGCCAAGATCCTGCTGATGGACGAGCCGTTCGCGGCGCTCGACGCGATCACGCGTGACGTCCTGCACGACGAGCTGACCCGCATCTGGCGCGAGACGAACGTCTCCGTCCTCTTCGTCACGCACAACGTGCGCGAGGCCGTCCGCCTCGCCGAGCGCGTCGTGCTCCTCTCGTCGCGTCCCGGCCGGGTGGCGCACGAGTGGCGCGTCGACATCCCCCACCCGCGCCGCATCGAGGACTCCGCCGTGGCGGAACTGTCCGTCGAGATCACCGAACAACTGCGTGGGGAGATCCGCCGACATGGCCAGCACTGAGACCCCGGTCGACAAGGCCGACCGGGACAGCAGCCAGGACCTGGCCGGCCTGGAGGCGGGCCTCGACGCCCTGGACGCGGTCCAGACCCGGCGTACGCCGTTGCGCCAGACGCTCGTCCAGAAGGTCCTGCCGCCGGTGACCGCCGTGCTGCTGGTCCTGGTGGTGTGGCAGGTCCTGGTGTGGACGAACGTCACCGACACCTACGTGCTGCCGCCGCCCGGCGACGTCTGGCACGAGGTGCAGGACGCCTGGCTGCAGGGCACGCTCCTGGAGTACATCTGGACGTCCGTCTCGCGCGGTCTGCTCGGCTTCCTGATGGCCCTCGCGATCGGTACGCCGCTGGGTCTGATCGTGGCCCGGGTGCGCTTCATCAGGGCCGCGATCGGCCCGATTCTCTCCGGCCTGCAATCGCTGCCGTCGGTGGCGTGGGTGCCGCCCGCCGTGATCTGGCTCGGTCTCAACGACCAGATGATGTTCGCGGTGATCCTGCTCGGCGCGGTCCCCTCGATCGCCAACGGTCTGGTCGCGGGCGTCGACCAGGTGCCGCCGCTGTTCCTGCGGGCGGGCCGCACGCTCGGCGCGACCGGCCTGCGTCACACCTGGCACATCGTCATGCCCGCCGCGCTGCCCGGGTATCTCGCGGGCCTGAAGCAGGGCTGGGCGTTCTCGTGGCGCTCGCTGATGGCCGCGGAGATCATCGCTCAGTCGCCCGACCTGGGCATGGGGCTCGGCCAGCTCCTGGAGGCGGGCCGCACCAACAGCAGCATGGCTCAGGTGTTCTTCGCGATCCTCCTCATCCTCGTCGTCGGCATCGCCATCGACCTGCTGATCTTCAGCCCGCTTGAGCGGCGCGTCCTGCGCAGCCGCGGACTCCTCGTGAGGAGCTGACCCACCATGTACGGCCGTCCCGCCCGCCCCGTCCTGTTCGTCGTCGCCCACGGCAGCCGCGATCCGCGGCATGCCGCGACGGTGCGCGCCCTGGTGCGCCGGGTGCGGGAGCAGCGGCCGGGGCTGCGTGTGGAGACGGGGTTCCTCGACTTCAACTCGCCCTCGGTCCCCGAGGTCCTCGAATCCCTGGACGCGGAGGGAGTTCGCGACGTGATCGCGCTTCCCCTGCTCCTGACGCGGGCGTTCCACGCGAAGTCGGACATCCCCGCGGTCCTGAGCCAGGCACCGCCCCGCCTCCGCATCCGGCAGGCGGCGGTCCTCGGCCCCTCTCCCCTGCTCCTGACCGCTCTGGACCAGCGGCTGTACGAGGCGGGGCTCTCCCCCGCCGACAAGTCCTCGACCGGGGTCGTGCTGGCCTCGGCGGGGTCATCCGACCCGGAGGCGATCGCAGTGATCGCTGAAATCGCGCGGGAGTGGCGGCACACCGGTTGGTGCGCCGTGCGGCCTGCGTTCGCCTCCGCATCTCTGCCCCGTACCGAGGACGCCGTACGGGAGCTGCGTGCTCTCGGAGTGCGCAGGGTGGCGGTGGCTCCCTACGTCATCGCGCCGGGTTTCCTGCCGGACCGCATCGAGCGCGGCGCCGCCGAAGCGGACGTCACGGCCCAAGTCCTCGGCCCCTCAACCGGGTTGGCACGGCTGCTCCTGCGGCGCCACGACGAGGCATGTGCCGCGAACGGTGTGGTCGGGCGGGTGGCGCGGGTTCCCGTGCTGGCCTAGTTTGTGGGTTCATGACGCTCTCCAGATCCCGGACGCTCTGGCTGCGGACCGAGCCCCTGCACGCAGTGATCTACTTCGAGGAGCGCTGCCGCGACCTGGGCAGGACGCTTGGCCTCAAGGGCTTCTGGATGGGCTATTTCGCGGCCCGCACGGCTCCCATGGGCCCGGTCGAGTCGGGCGCCGCGACGGCCGCGCTCGGGGTCTTCGCCCCCGGCATGGTGGAGCGAGCCCTTCCGTCCGCCTGGCAGTACGTGTCGCCGGGCCGGATCGTGGAGGAGCGCGCCGCCTGCACGGCGCGGGCCCTGCGCGCGGTGGTCCCGGACATCGACGACCAGGCCGCCGCCCTGTGTCCGCCGCTCGCGGCGATGGTCGAGGACGCGCCTGCGCTGGCCCGCCCGCTCTTCGCGGCGAACCGCGACGTGAGCGAGCGGACCGACCCGGTGCAGCGGCTGTGGCAACTGGTCACGTGCGTGCGCGAGTTCAGGGGCGACGCGCATGTCGCCGCACTGGCCGACCACGGCCTCGACGCCTGTGAGTCGCTGGTGCTCGCCGCCGCCACGGGCCGCGTGGACCAGGACACGATCCGCCACGACAGGGGGTGGGACGAGCAGGAGTGGGCGCACGCGGTGGACCGGCTGCGCGGGCGCGGCCTCGTGGACGGGGACGGTCACATCACCGAGCACGGCCGCACCGAGCGCGAGTTGATCGAGGACGCCACGGACCGCCTGTCGGCGCGCCTGCTGCGCCCGCTGGCCGCGCGGGACGCGGACACGCTGCTCGCCTCGCTGGAACGGCCGGTGCGCCAGATCCTGGCGGCGGGCGTCGTCCCCTTCCCCAACCCGATCGGCCTTCCGCGGCCCGCGGATTAGTCAATCCGGTTGCCGAACTACCCCTTGTGCCCCTACCGTCACGCCGATGACCCCCGTACTCCGTTCCGAGCGCCTGATTCTGTCCCCCTATGTCGCCGCCGACGAGGAACATTTCGTCTCGCTCCTCCAGGACGAGGCCGTGGGCCGCTGGTTCGGGGACGGGATGCAGAGCGTGGAGCAGACCCACGCGCTGTTCCGCCGGATCTTCGGCCTCGTGTACGCCGAGAACCAGTACCCGGTCTGGGCGGTGCGGCACGAGGGGCGTTACATAGGCCACGCGGAGATCAAGCCGTCGCCCGAGAAATGGCTCGACGGTCACGAGATCGTCTACGGTCTCTTCCGCGGCAGCTGGGGCGTGGGGCTCGGCACGGAGCTGGCCCGCCTGCTCACCACGTACGGCCATCAGACCCTGGCCCTGACCGAGGTGCACGCGACGGTGGACGCGGAGAACACGGCCTCCCTGACCGTCCTCAAGCGCCTCGGCTACACCCAGGGCAAGGCGGTCCCCGAGGACAACGGCCGCACCACGCTCCTGATGACCTCGGTCCTCGGCTGAGGACAGGTTCAAATGGGACGGTGACGAGTGAACGGGAGCGGAGCATGACCATGGACGGCCGGTGTGCGGTGGTGTCCGGAGCGGGCAGCGGGCTGGGGCGCGCCATCGCACGGCGTCTGGCGGCGGACGGGGCTCGGGTCGTGGTGGCCGGGGACAAGGAGGGGCCGCTCGCGGAGACCGTGCGGCTGATCGCGGACGAGGGCGGGGAGGCGCTCGCGGTGCGCTGCGACGTCACCCGCGAGGAAGACGTCGTCGCTCTGATGCGCCGTGCCGTGGAAGGGTTCGGGCGGCTCGACGCGCTGGTGAACAACGCGGGGGTGGAGTTCGCCAAGCGGGTGGAGGACACCACGGTCGGCGAGTGGGACTGGCTGATGGACGTCAACCTCAAGGGCGTCTTCCTGTGCGTCAAGCATGCTGTGCCCGCGATGCGCGACGCCGGTGGTGGCGTGATCGTCAACGTCGCCTCCGAGCTCGCGCTGGTCGGTTCGGAGGCGGTCGCGGCCTACTCGGCGTCCAAGGCCGGTGTGTTGCAGCTGAGCCGGGCGGTGGCCGTCGACCATGCCGCCGACGGTATCCGGGTCAACACCCTGAGCCCCGGCGTGATCCTCACCGACCTGCTGCAGACGGCCCTCGACTCGACGGGCGACCCGGACAAGCGGCGCAGGCAGTTCGAGGAACGGACCCTGCTGGGAAGGCTCGGCACCCCGGAGGAGGCCGCGGAGGCGGCCTTGTTCCTGGCGTCGGACCGCTCCTCGTACATGACCGGCGCGAACCTCGTCCTCGACGGCGGCTGGACCGCTCACTGACGACGGCTGGACCGCTGCTCCTGCCCGTCCGCGCAGAACGGCGTTCCCTGGTGGAACCAGAGCAGCCACTCGCCCTCGTGAAGACGCCACAGCGAACTGCGATGCGACGTACGGCCGTTGCTGTCGGTGTCGAAGGTGAGGTGGACGATGTCCTCGGCGAGCTGGACGCCACGCATCCGGGAGGTCATGATCGGGCGGCCCTCCCTGTCCGTGCTCTCGGTCAGGGCCTTGATGATGGACGCGCGGTCCCAGTGGGTGCCGGAAGTGCCGAACTCGGTGAACTCCGGGTGCAGCAGCTGCCCGAGCAGCTCGGGCGACGCGCGCACCTCGGGGGCGAGCAGGCGCAGTTCGGCCTCGATGGCCGCCTCGACGGCGGGCGTGCGGTCAGCCACGGTCCTGCTCCTGGGTCAGTTCCACCAGCTTGGTGACGGTGTTCCAGTTGCGGGACGTGGCGGTGACGCCCCGGAACAGGGCGGGCCGCGCCAGGGCCGCGCCCAGCTTCGAGCGGCCGAGGCCGTCCGGTGCGTAGAGGTAGAGCGCGCGGTCGCCGAGCCGGAACTCCTCGGGCAGGAAGGCCGCCGCGTCGATCGCGTCGAACCGGGACGCGTCGACCGGCTCGGAGAGGTACGTGACATGCAGCTGCTTGCCTTCGAGCGTGGCCGCGGGGAAGGGGCAGGCGTCGACGACCCCCTTCAAGTAGGCGCCGTCGCGCACCAGGACGTCCACGGTGAACCCGAAGTGCCGCTCGATGGCCGCGCCGATCAGCGCGGCCAGCGTGTTCTCGTCGCCGGCCTCGCAGGTGAAGACCGCGTTGCCGCTCTGCAGATGGGTGCGTACGTCGCCGAGTCCGAGGCCGTCGAGCAGCGTGCGCAGTTGAGCCATCGGCACTTTCCTGCTGCCGCCCACGTTGATGCCGCGGAGCAGAGCCGCGTATGCCTTGACCGTCATCCGCACACCATAGGACGACCGCCGCGCCCCGTGGGGGTGGGCGCGACGGCCGTCGGTCCTGTGGGTGTCGCTCCTGGGAGCAACGAGAGGGTGCTTACTCGACGACCTTGAGCAGCTTGTTGGGCGTGCCCTCGCTCGGGTTCGAGATCTTGTCCGCCGTGGCGCCGTCGGTCAGCGCCTTGGCGACGGCGTCCGGCTTGGCGTCCGGGTGGGCCGCGACGTAGAGGGCGGCGGCGCCCACGACGTGCGGGGTCGCCATCGACGTGCCGGAGATCGTGTTGGTGGCGTTGTCGTCCGTGTTCCAGGCGGACGTGATGTCCGAGCCCGGGGCGTAGATGTCCACGACCGAGCCGAAGTTGGAGAAGTCCGACTGCTCGTCGTCCTTGGTGGAGGAGGCGACCGTGATGGCTTCCTTCACGCGGGAGGGCGAGCCCTGGCCGGCGTCCGAGGACTCGTTGCCGGCCGCGACCGCGAAGGTGACGCCGGCGGCGATCGCCTTCTGGACCGCCGCGTCGAGCGCTTCGTCGGCGCCGCCGCCCAGGCTCATGTTGGCGACCGACGGGCCCTGGTGGTTCTTGGTGACCCAGTCGATGCCCGCGACGACCTGCTCGGTGGTGCCGGAGCCCTGGTCGTCGAGGACGCGGACCGCGACGATCTTCGCCTTCTTGGCGACGCCGTGCGCCTCACCGGCGATGGTGCCCGCGACGTGCGTGCCGTGGCCGTTGCCGTCGTCCGCGTTGTCGTCGTTGTCGATGGCGTCGAAGCCGGACGTGGCGCGGCCGCCGAAGTCCTTGTGACTGACGCGCACACCGGTGTCGATGACGTACGCGGTGGCGCCCTCACCGGCGGCGTCCGGGTACGTGTACTTCTTGTCGCCCGCGGTGTCCGCCTGGTCGACGCGGTCGAGGCCCCACGACGGCGGGTTGTCCTGCGTGGCGTCGATGGTGAACTTCTTCGACTGGACGACCTTGCCGACGGCCGGGTCGGCCGCCAGGCGCCTGGCCTCGGTCTCGCTGAGGCTCTTGGCCGAGAAGCCGTTGATCGCGGACGAGTAGTTCCGCTTCAGCTCGCCGCCGTACTCCTTGGCCAGGTCGGACTTGGCGCCCTTGTCGGCCTTCTCGTCGAGCATGACGATGTAGCTGCCCGAGACCGCGCCCTTGGCGTCGGCTCCGTACACCTTGCCCTCGGCGGGGGTCGCCGCGCCGGCGAACGAGGTGGCGAAGACGGTGACACCGACTGCGGTGGCCGTGGCGGCTATCGCCGAGACGAGCTTCACCGAGCGTGCACGCTTGTGAGTTGCCATGAAGAGGGGTCTCCTCGTGGTGATGTGGGGGGATGTGGGGGGTTTCAAAACTTCACTGCAACGACCCTTGAGATCCGGAAGATCTCCTGGCGTTGGGACGAAACCATGTCTGATTGACGCGCGCAGATCAATACCTACATACACCTGTGACTTGTTCAACAAGGTTCTGTAATAACAAAACGGGCCCCCGGCGGCAGATCGGACACCGCGAGGCCGAATCCCTCAAGTCCTCATAGATGTAAGGGGCTTGTGACGCACGTCGAGCGCCGGATGGGCTGGAGGTCCCCAGCCTGTCCGGCGCTCGATGACGAACTCGGCGGTACGCGTCTACGCCGCGGCGATCAGCTTGCGCTCCTCGAAGGAGTCGATCGTCCGCGTGAAGTCCCGCGTCGAGAGCAGCAGCTTGTAGATGATCGCCAGCTCGAAGACGAGGAGCAGGGCCCCGGAGACGATCGTCGCCGGAAGCACCACGTCGAACAGCGGGCCGATCATGAAGACGCCCATCTGGAACTCGATGCCGCTGACCAGGTGCGTACGGATGCGGTGCCGCAGCAGGAAGGAACGCGCCCGGAGATAGGCGGGGAACTTGCCCCGGAACTCCTGGTGCAGGTCGATGACCTGACGCCTGGGAGCGGGCACAGCAGTCTCCGGGGCCTCGGGAACTCCCTGCTCCGACCGCGTCTTCTGAAGGTCCTGCTCGATGTCGGCCTCGGGGTTCTCCCGGAGCAGGTCCTCCATGAAGGCCAGCTCGGCCTCGTTCTCGGCCCGGCGGGCCGCCCTCATGCGGACCTTGATCTGCTTGCGCATGGTGTGCCGGATCTTGAAGATCTCAAGGCCGTTGATGTAGCGCAGCGTGTCGAGGGCGACCACGGCGACCGCGGCCCAGATGTAGAAGGCATCCCCGGTGCGGTGGAACTGGCCGCCCATCAGGGCCACCGCACAGGCCATCACGCGGATGCGGTCGAAGACGAAGTCGAGCCACGCGCCGAAGACCGAACCGGTGCCGGTGAGACGGGCGACCTTGCCGTCCATGCAGTCGAGGATGAAGCTGCAGTGGTAGACGACGGCGCCGGCGACGAGCCACTGCCAGTCACCCAGCGCGAAGAACCCCGCAGAGACGAGCCCCAGCAAGAACGCGCCCCAGGTGATCTGGTTGGGCGTGATTCCGGTCCGCATCGCCGTCCACCGCACGAGCGGCGTGGCGACCGGATCGACCAGGATCACGGTCCACCACGCGTCGCGCTTCTTCTGGGTGATGCGGCGCACCTCGTCGAGGGGCGGTATGTCTCGTCGCATGGGGGTCAACTTCCTGGCGTTCGCGGAGCGTTCACCTCACGCTAGGAAGGTATTGGTTCAAGGAACAAGAACCTGAGTGTGCAACCTTTGGCCGGGGGTAACGGTCAACCTTTCAGGACGAGTCAATACCCATGCCAGAACCACCATGCGTTACCTGAGCGTTATCGAACGACAGGTACGTAACAGAAACACCCGTGACGGAACGGAAATGCCTCACGGAGTGTCACGCCCGGCCGCCTTCGCGAGCTCCTCCTCGATCAGATCGGCCGCCATCTTCGTGCCGCCCTCCCCCGCCATCCCCGCCCGGACCTCGGCGAGGCGGCGTGCCACCTCCGGGTCGTCGACCAGGGCGAGCACCGCGTCCCGCAGCGCCTGTGCGGTGACCTCCTCCATCGGTACGTGCCGGGCGACCCCGAGCCCCTGGAGCATGTCCGCGTTACCGAACTGGTCGACGGCCTGCGGCACCGCGACCATCGGTGTCCCGGTGGCGAGCCCCTCCTGGCTGCCGCCGGCACCGGCATGCGTGATGAAGGCGTCGGCCTGCTTGAGGACCGCGAGCTGCGGCACCCACGGGCGGACTTCCACATTCCCGGGAACGTCCCCCAGTTCGGCCGCCTGGACGTGCTTGCCGACCTGGAGCACCACATGCCAGCCGGGCAGCTCCCCGAACGCCTCGATGCAGGCGCGGTAGAAGCCGGGCTGCTTGGTGAAGGACGAGCCGAGCGAGACGAGCAGCACCTTCTCCGCGCCCGGGGGACGCTGCCAGTCACCCTGCGCCGAGCGGTCGCCCTGGCAGGCGCCGACGAACGTGTGCACGCTCTCGTCGACCCGGTCCGCGTTCGGCTGGAGCGCCTTGGGGATCAGGACGAGCGAGCGCGGCGGGCGGCCGACGAACGGATCACAGTGCTGCGTGATCCCGTTCTCCTGAAGCCAGGCGTGGAAGCGCGCGTAGTAGGCCTTCCCGCGCTCGGTCTCCTTCAGCTCGGCGTACATCGGATCGGCGACCTCTTCCTCGTATCCGTCCCAGGCGACCAGGTTCGGCGAGAGCGAGATCTCGGGCACGCCCCAGCGGCGGGCGAGCACGCGTGCGGGGTAGGAGGTGATGTCGTGCAGGACGAGGTCGGGCTCATCGCCTGCGTACGCCGCCGCCAGCTGCGGCAGCGTCTCGATCGCCTCGGTGAGGAACGGCTCGATGTTGTCGATCAGCTCGGTCCCCCAGGCTTCGGGGTCGTCGTCGGGGCCCGGCAGCGTCGTCTCGAAGAGGACGGGCTCGGCGCCGGTCTCGGCGACTTTCTCGGCGAAGAGGTGCGGGATCGCGTACGTGACGCGGTGGCCGCGGGCGACGAGCTCGCGGATCACTTCGAGGCTCGGGTTGACGTGGCCGTGCGCGGCGATCGAGAACATGGCGATGTGGGCACGCTGGCGTGAGGTCATGCGCCGACTCTAGGCGAGACGAGACGTCTCGTGCAACCTCTCTCGATGGACCTCTCTCCCACTCGCTCGATGCGACCCTCTCTACTCGACAGTCAGGTCACCGCGCGACGCGGCGTCGTTGTAGCGCAGCAAGCACTCGGCGAACTTCTCCAGGTCCGACTCGCCCCACTCCGCGAGGCGCTCATGGAACGCGACCCGGCGCGCGTCCGTGACCTGTGCGAGCACATCGACCCCTCGGTCGGTGAGATGCAGCACGTGCACCCGATGGTCGGTCGGATCGAGCCGCCGCTCCACGAGACCTGCCTTCTCCAGCGCGCCCACCTGCCTGCTGATCGTCGACTTGTCCAGTGTGTAGTGCGCCGCGAGGTCCGTGGCCCGGCATCCGCCCTGGTATTCGAGATGACTCAGGAGCGTGTACGAGACCAGCGACAGCTCGGGGTGCATGCGTGCGGCGGTGGCGCGGGCCCGCCGGGCGAACGCCGTCATCTCCCGCTGAATGATCTCGATGGACCCATCCCTGTCGGACCCGTCACCGTCGGCCACGATTTCTCCCTCTTCGCGAATGGTTGTACAGTACAACACCAAGGATGAGTGTATAAGCCAACCATTTCGAGAGGTCTCCCCGATGACCGCCACCTCGGCGCCCGCCCACAAGGCATCAGCCGGCCCGGCAACCGCCTCCGGACCACTCCGCCACGTCCTGCTCCACCTGGTGACGCCCCTGCTGATGTGCCTCGGCATGGGCCTCGCCTACATGGGCGCGTTCGTCACTCCGGAGCCGCACGACCTGCCGGTCGCCGTCGTCGGATCGGGCGAGCAGACGCAGGCCCTCGCGCAGACCGTCAAGGACAAGGCGGGCGACGCTCTGGACGTGCGGACCGTCGGCTCCCGCGCGCAGGCGGTCGACGAGCTCAGGTCGATGGACATCTCGGGTGCCTACATCCCCGATGCCAGGACCCCGGAGGTGATCGTGGCCACCGCGGGCTCCGACATGAGCGCCATGGCGGTGGAGAAGGTCTTCACGCCGGTCGCAGCCGGGCACGGTGTCCCGTTGAAGGTCACCGACGTCGCGGCGACCGTCGACGACGACCCCACAGGGCAGGGCCTGTTCTTCCTGCTCGTCGCGGTGAGCATCGGCTCGTACGCGTCGGTGGCTGCGCTCGGCGCCGCGGGGGCCGGGATGCGGATGCGGGCGCGGGCGGGGCTCGCGGTCGGCGTCTCGTTCGCCGTGAGCCTGATCGGCGCGGCGCTCGCCGGGCCCGTCTTCCACCTGGCGCACCAGGGCCTGTGGGGTGTGTGGGCCATGGCGTGGCTGTACTCGGCCGGCATCCTCTTCATCGGCGTCGGGCTGCACACGTTCCTGAAGCGCTGGACGACGCTGACGATGATGATCCTTTTCGTGATGCTCAACTTCACGTCCTCCGGTGGCCTGTTCAGGCCGGAGCTCCAGAACGGCTTCTTCGGCTCGCTGCACGCCTTCTGGAACGGCGCCGGGTTCGTCGAGGGCATCCGCAGCCACCTCTACTTCGGTGGCCACGCGCTGGGCGGACACGTCTGGACGCTGGCGGTCTGGCTGCTCGCCGGCCTGCTGATCACCGCCATCGCGGCGCTCTGGGAGCGGGGCCGGCGCCACGAACCCTCCGCGAAGTCCGCGAAGTCCGCTGAGGCCGCGGCGTCCGAGGAGGAGATGGAGGAGTCGGTGGCGGTCTGAGCGTCGCCCGCGCCCCCGAGGGGGCGCGGGGAACCGCGCCTACCGCTGGTACCGCGCGAGCACCAGATTCCCGTCCTCGACCAGCCGGTGTCTCAGCTCGTCCAGGTCGATGGCACCGCTGTAGTACTCCTGCAGGGCCGGGGTCGCCACCTTGTCCTTCCACTCCGCATAGCCCCGCACCGACTGCGCGGGGGCCGAGCGGAGATCCTTCGCCAGGGCCGTGCCCACCGCCCAGTCGTTCTTCTCGGTGCGCAGGGCCGGGTCCTTCAAGGCCTCCGTGCCCGTGGGAAGCATCCAGTCGCCCTGCGCGAGGCGCACCATGTTCTCGGGCTGAAGGAGGAAGTCGATGAACTCGACCGCCTCCTTCTTGTGTTCGGTGTCCTCGGAGACCGACAGCGTCTGCGGGCTGACGCCCTGCGCGAGGCCCTCCGCTCCGGCCGGGGCGGGAAGCACCTGCCAGTCGAAGCCCTTGGGCGCCTGCTGGACGATCTGCTGACGGTAGGAGAAGCCGAGCGGGACCATCGCGTACTTCCCGCCGAAGAAGCCCGGCAGCGTGTCGGAGCCGCCCATGCCCAGGGTGGTGCTGGACGCGCTCTTGTCGGTGTTGACCTGATCGTGGACCGTGCGCGGCATGATCTCGTCGGCCTTGTCGAAGCGGATGTCGACCTTGCCGTCCTCGCCGCGGTGGAACATCCGGCCGCCGGTGGAGAGTGAGAGGTTGAGCGTCGCTGACACCGGCTCCTTGAGCGGCCATGCCACCCCGTACTTGCCCTTGCCGTCGCTCAGTTCCTTGGTGACCGAGCGGAACTCGTCCCAGGACCAGGGCTTCTCGGGGGTCGGGATACGGACGCCCGACTCCTTCAGCCACTTCGCGTTGGCGATCAGGACGCGGGGTTCCTGGAGGAACGGCACGCCGTAGACGCCGTCCCCGAACGTCGTCGTCTGCCAACTGCGCTTCGGGATGTCGGACTTGAGCCGGTCGGGGAGCAGCTCGCCGAGGTCCGCGAGATACCCGCCGTACGCGAAGTCGGCGAGGTCGTCCGACGCGTCATGGATGATGTCCGGCGCCTCGCCGCCCTCGAAGGAGGTGAGGAGCTGGTCGTGGACGCTGTCCCAACTGCCCTGGACGTACTCGACCTTGACGTCAGGGTGGCTGGCGTTCCACTCCTTGACCAGTTCCTTGTTGGCGTCGACCGACTCCTTCTGCCAGGCCAGCGACTGGAAGCGGAGCGTGATCCTGCCGTCGTCGGAGCCTTCGGAGTCACCGCTGCATCCGGCGAGCAGCAGTACGAGGGCGGCGGTCACCGCGGTGGTGAGGCGTGCGCGCATCAGCTCTTCACCGCCCCGGTCAGCATGCCGCCCGTGATCCGCTTCTGGATGATCGCGAAGATGACGAGCGAGGGGAGGGTGGCGAGGAACGCGGCAGCGGCGAGCGGGCCGAGGTCGGCGGCACCCTCCGCGCCGATGAAGTGCGTGAGGACGACCGGCAACGTCTGTTTCTCCGGGGTCTTGAGCAGGACGAGCGCGAAGAAGAACTCGTTCCACGCGGTGATGAAGGCGAAGAGGATCGTGGCCACGATGCCGGGCGCGAGCAGCGGCGCGGTGATCGAGACGAGCGTACGCAGCTTGCCCGCGCCGTCGACGGCCGCGGCCTCCTCCAACTCCGTGGGTACGGCGCGCACATAGCCCACCAGCATCCACAGCGCGAAGGGCAGCGCCCAGACCACGTAGACCATGATCAGACCCGGCAGCGAGTTGATCTGGCCGAGGTTCTTCAGGACCAGGAAGAGCGGGATGATCACCAGGACGAAGGGGAACGCCTGGCTGACCACCACCCAGCCCGTGGCCGCCCGCGCGAGAAACGTGCGGTGGCGCGCCATGACGTACGCCATGGGGGTCGCGATGGCGACGGCGATGAGCGCCGCGCAGACGGCCGCGATCAGGGAGTTGCCCGCGGCGCGCAGGAGCGGCTGCTCGTCGAACGCCTGCCGGAAGTTGGCGAGGGTCGGGTCCTTGGGAATCCAGGTGGGGTGCAGGCTGGCCAGCTCGCGCGGCGGCTTGAAGGCCGTGGAGATCAGCCAGAGGAAGGGGAAGGCCAGAAAGACGAGGTAGCCGAGGAGCGCGAGGTACTGTCCGGCGCGCGCGGGTTTGCTGGTGCGTGTGGTGCTCACTTCTCGTCGCCTCCCTTCAGTCGGCCCACGAGGTAGAACGCGAGGATCACCGAGATCACCGCGACCATCACGCAGCCCATCGCCGCGGCATAGCCGAACTGGCCGTAGCGGAAGGCCTCTTCGTAGGCGAAGAGCATGGGGAGGCGGGTGCGGCCGCCGGGGCCGCCGTTCGTCAGGACGTAGACGAGGGCGAAGGAGTTGAAGTTCCAGATGAAGTTGAGCGCCGTGATGGCGAGGGCGACCGGCTTCAGCGCCGGCCAGGTGACCGTGCGGAAGCGGCGCCAGGCTCCGGCGCCGTCCACCTCGGCCGCCTCGTGCAGTTCACGCGGGGTGTTCTGCAGTCCGGCGAGCAGCGCGACGGTGGTCTGCGGCATGCCTGCCCAGATGCCCACGACGATGACGGCGGGCAGCGCGGTGCCGAGGCCCGTGAGCCAGTCGCGGCCGTCCCCCAGGCCGAGGTTGCTCAGGGTCTCGTTCAGGACACCCGCGTCGGGGTTGTAGACCAGGCGCCACATGATGCCGACGACCACTTCGGGCATCGCCCAGGGGATGATCGCGAGCGAGCGCGCCAGCCAGCGGAAGCGCAGATTCTGGTTGAGCAGCAGGGCCAGGCCGAGCGCCAGGAGGAACTGCGGCACGGTCACACCGACCGCCCACAGCAGGCCGATGCGGAACGAGTCCCAGAACAGGGTGTCGTGCCACAGGTCCTGGAAGTTGAGGAGGCCGATCCACTCGGTGGGCTCGGTGCGGCCCGACTGGGAGTCGGTGAACGCGAGCGTGATGCCGTAGAGGAGAGGGCCCACGCTGAGGATCAGGATCGGGATCAGCGCGGGCAGGACCAGGAACCAGGCGCCGTGGTCCGCACCTCTGCGGGCGGACGCGCCGTTCGCTGACCGCTTCTGCGCGGTCGCCAATGTCACGGAATCGGCTCCTTTGGGCGGCTCATCGGGGTTTGGCCGCCCAGGCGGCCCCCGTCATCGTGCTGATGGGATCTTGATACGTCAAGCAGCTACGCAGGCCTCGCAGCCGCTTGGCCAGTGCGAATGGGAGACTGTGCCGGCGAACGTGGCGAACGGAACGAAGGGTGCGGGAGGCAACGGATGGACGAGGCGCGGGCACGGGACGTACTGGACGCCGCGGGTCTCGACCGGGACGCGGCGCTGCTGGCGCTCGGCGAGAACGCGGTCTTCGGCTCCGGCGGGTCGGTGGTCAAGGTCGGGCGGGCGGCGCCCGAGCTTCTCGACCGTGCGCGGCGGGAGTTGCGGGTCGCGCGCTGGCTCGAGGAGTCGGGGGTGCCCGCGGTGCGGGCCGCCGAGGACGAACCCCGCCTGGTGGACGGGCATCCGGTGACGGTGTGGCACCGGCTGCCGGAGGCCGTGCGGCCCGCTGAGCCGCGCGACCTCGCCGCACTGCTGCGGCACGTGCACGCGCTGCCGGCCCCCGGCTTCGAGCTGCCACGGCGTGAGCTCCTCGGCGGGGTCGAGAGGTGGCTGCGCCTGGCGGGCGACGCGGTCGACGTCGAGGACGCGGACTACCTGCGCGAGCGCAGGGACGGGTTCGAGGCGGCGGCGTCGGCGCTCTCGCCACGGCTCGCTCCCGGGGCCATTCATGGTGACGCCCTGCCGCGGAACGTTTTGGTGGGCGCGGACGGGCCGGTTCTTGTGGACCTCGAGACGTTCTCCTCCGATCTGCGCGAGCACGATCTGGTCGTCATGGCGCTTTCCCGGGACCGCTACGGGTTGCCGGCCGACGCGTACGACGGGTTCGTCGACGAGTACGGGTGGGATGTGCGGGAGTGGGAAGGGTGCGCAGTGCTCCGCGGCGCCCGGGAGACGGCCAGCTGCGCGTGGGTCGCGCAGCACGCCCCCACCAATCCGAAGGCCCTGGCCGAGTTCCGCCGCCGGGTGGCGTCGCTGCGGGACGGGGATGCGACCGTGCGGTGGTATCCGTTCTGAGACGTCAGACGCCGGACGCGCTGAACTCCTCGCGCAGCGGCCACGTCCCGTCCACCACCGCGTCCGTCTCGCCCTTCTTCCTGAGGAACCTCTGGAAGTCCGCCGCCCACTCGGCATACCACTCGACCTGGCGGCGGTGCAGCTCCGCCGGGCCGAAAGCGGCCAGCTTGGGGTGACGCTCGGCTATCGCGCCGGCCAGGCGGGCCGCGGCCAGGGCGTCCGACGTGGCGTCGTGCGCCGACTCCAGGAGCACGCCGTACTCGGTGCAGACCGCTTCGAGGTTCCGCTTGCCCTTGCGATACCGCTCGACGGAGCGGTCGATCGCGTACGGATCGATGACCGGGGCCGGTTCCGCGCCGCCCAGCCGCTCACGCAGGGACGGCAGTCCGTGCCTGCGCAACTCCGCGGCGAGCAGGGTCAGGTCGAAGGTGGCGTTGTACGCGACGACCGGGACGCCCGTCTGCCAGTACGACACGAGGACCGCCGCTATCGCGTCGGCGACCTCCGCGGCCGGTCTGCCGTCCGCCGCCGCCCGCTCGGTCGAGATGCCGTGCACCGCCACGGCCTCCGCCGGGATCTCGACGCCCGGGTCGGCGAGCCACTCCTTGCGGCCCAGCGTCTCGCCGGCCCTGACCTCGATCACCGCGCCCGTGACGATGCGCGCCTCGTGCGGGTCCGTCCCGGTGGTCTCCAGGTCGAAACCGATCAGCAGCTCCCGGTGCCAGCCCATGGCCGCCCCCTTCTCTGTGGTGCTTTCCCCCATTGACCACCACGATCCCACGCACCACTGACAATCCGAGGTCCGCGTTCCGCTTGCCGGCCTGAGCGGCGCGGGAGACCGGGCTAGCTGCGCGGGAGGTCGGCCTCAGGACACCGGCCGCGAGTCCGCCCAGGCCAGCTCGAACTCCTCCCGGTACGTCGCGAAGAGTCCGTTCTCGTCCGGCTCGTCCGCCTTGACCACCCGGCGGCCGCCGCGCAGCACGAGCACCGGCGCCTCCATCCCGCGCGTCCTGCGCAGATACGACTGGACGACCGCGATGCCGTCGGCGCCGTCCCCGTCGACCAGATACGCGGTGAAGCGCGGCGTCTCGTCGAAGACCTGGATCTCGAAGGCGCCCGGGTCACGCAGCCGGGCCCGTACCCGGCGCATGTGCAGGATGTTCATCTCGACGCTGCGGCTCAGCTCGCCCCGCTTCAGGCCCAGTTCACGCTCCCTGCGCTTGACCGCGCTGCTCGCCGGGTTGAGGAAGAGCAGCCGCACCCGGCAGCCGGACTCGGCGAGCCGCACCAGGCGGCGTCCGGAGAAGTTCTGCACCAGGAGGTTCAGGCCTATCCCGATCGCGTCGACGCGCCGGGCGCCGCCGAAGATGTCCTCGGCGGGGAACTGCCGCAGGAGCCGCACCCGGTCCGGGTGGACGCCCACCACGTCGGCGTACCGGTCGCCGACCAGGGACTCGACGGCGTCGACGGGCAACCGGCGTGCGGAGGGTGTGTCGGTGCCCGTGCCGAGTATGTCCAGGAGCCTCGCCGAAGCGCGCTCCGCCTGGGCGAGCACGGCGGTGGACAGGGCGCGGTTGCGCGAGACGACGTTGCGGGTCACTTCCAGCTCGTCGAGGGCGAGTTCGACGTCCCTGCGGTCGTCGAAGTACGGCTCGAAGCACGGCCAGTGCTGCACCATCAGCTCGCGCAGCTGGGGCAGCGTGAGGAAGCTCAGGACGTTGTCGTCCGCCGGGTCGAGCAAGTAGCCCTTGCGGCGGCTCACTTCGCGTACGGCGACGGCGCGCTGCACCCACTCCTGTCCGGCGGGCCCGGCGGCCGCGACCACCCAGTCGTCGGCGTGGACCGGTTCGTAGATGGGGCGCAGGACAGCGGCCACGACCGCGCGCAGCCGCTGCTCCACGAGATTCAGCCAGATGTAGGCCCGCCCGGCGCGCTGGGCGCGGGTGCGCACCTCGCGCCAGGCGTCGGCGCCCCAGTCCAGTTCGGGTCCGATCTGGGATCCCATCTCCATCGGCCGCGCCAGGGACACCGCTCCGGGCGGGCCGTCCGCGGAACCCCCCTCGTGACCCTCGTCACCAGGGGGCAGTTCCCGCCCTCCCGAGCTCACCCAGCGCACCCCTTCCGCTCCCCCGAGCACTCCCCCGTTCAACGATCAAGGAAGGGTACTCCGGGAGCGGCGGCCGGTGCAGCAGGATGGAGAGGGAGCTTTCTCAACTACCGCCCTCTGGATTGCCGTTCTGGCCGGCGAGGTCGGCGGGAGTGAGCGGATTCATAGCGGTCACGTCACGCGGGGCGATCGAGAAGCCCTGCCAGTGGACCGGCATGGGCTGCTGGTCCTCGTCCCGTGCGACGTGGTGGAACCCGATGTTGACCCAGGTGATCGGGTGCTTGAGCGTTTGGCCGTTGACCCATTTGTCGACGCTCTTGGGCCCGCAGTTCGACGAGAGGTTGTCGCTCGTGTACTGCTCGCACTTCTTGTACTCGGTGAAGTACACGTCGTGGTTGCTGTAGGCGCGTCCCGGGTGCTTGACGGAGCGGCCCGGCACGATCTCGTACGACCTGGCGTGGCCGTCCTCGTTCTTGCCCGCCGTGCTCACCACGCGCCACCAGCGCATGCCCTTGACGTCACCGATGAGTTCCTTGGTGACGGGGGTACGAGTGGTCTTCGTCTTGGGCTGGCCGTTTCCGGTGGGCGGCGTCACCTTGGAGTCGTACTGCTCGACCTTGGCCTTCGGGGAGCCGTCGAGGCCGAAGTTGAGGCGCCAGGAGACGTTGTGGCTGTGGCTCTCCGCGTAGTCGCTCGCGCCCTTGCCGATGGGCCAGCCGCGGCCGTCGGTGCCGTTGTAGTCGCTGGGCGAGAGGCTGCCGGTGGCGCCGACGTTCGAGGTGATCGTGCCGTCCGACGAGAAGCGCCACTCGGTGATGTACTCGTACCAGGAGGCTTGGTTGACGGTGTAGACGAGCAGGTCCTTGCCCTGCGCCTGGTAGATCTTCTCCGGATTCTCGTAGATGTCCGGGGTCATGCGGTAGGCGTGGCCACGCGCGCGCGTGGTGGTGCACAGGCCCTTCACCTTGCCGCCGGGGATGGGCGAGGAGTTGCCGACCTTGACGGTCTTGATGGTGCCGCCGGGGCACTCGGCGGGCTTCAGGGGCAGGAGGTCCGTGCCGAAGGAGGCGCCGGTGATGTCCTGGTACTCGTTCTCGCCGTCGTCGTAGGGCACGTGGACCTGTGCGAGACGGGCGCTGGTGAGGACCGGTATGGGCTTGGGCTCGTTCTTCGGCTGGTACGAGATGTTGTCGAGCACCAGACCGGCGTTGGTGTTGTAGTGCCAGCACATGCGCCAGGTGGTGCCGCCGTCGACGGTCTGCTCGATGCGGTAGTCGGCGCTGCAGGCCGGGGCGGCGGCAGCGGGGGCGTCCTTGGCGCTGTTCTGTGTGGCGCCCGCCGGGCCTGCTGCGGCGACGGCGGCGCCCAGGAGCGCGGTGACCGCAAGGCCGATGGAGGCGCGCTTGCGGGCGCGCCCAAGTCTGTTCACGTGCATGCGAGATGACTCCCTTGTGCGGAAGCGAAAGGGTGCGAGCGGGTGCCTGTGCCGCTCAGCGGAGGCGGGTGACCTTGCGGTCGCTCAGATCGACGATGAGGTCGCGGGTGTCGATCCAGGGACCGTTGACGACCTTGCTGACGACGCTGAGGCACCGGTGTTCGCCGCACTTGGCGAGCGGGGCCGGCAATTTCTCGACGGTCTCCTTGTGGAAGACGAAGGCGCTGAGGGTCAGCTGGCCGGGCGAGGTGAGCTCCTTGCCCATCGCGTCCTTGTAGTCCTTCTTGAGGTCCGCGCCGAGCGGGTCGGCGATCAACAGCTCCGCGGCCTCACGGAGTTCGTCCTTGGCCGGCGGCGGCTGGACGCCGTGCGAGGTGTCGGTGTCCTCCACCTTGCCGGTGGCGAGATTGACGGTCTTGGTGACCAGCGCGTCGTTCTTGTAGTCGTAGTAGACGATGTCCGCGCGGCGCGGCCTGTCGGGGTCGACGGCCTCGGTCGGGTCCACCTCGCTCAGATTGTTCGCGAGGAGCTGGGGGCCGCGGTCCCCCTCCACGTCACGGGCGGACCTGCGGAGGTCGCCCTTCATGGCTATCGTCTCGGCCCGCTTCATCTCGTCGTCGGTCAACGGGTCGCTGCCGATGCCCTTTTCGCCCTCTTCGGGCGCGGCCTCGACGACCGCGTCCTTCGGGATCGCGTTCTGCTGCGCCGCTCCCGCGGCCACACTGCGGTCCTGACCTCGGGACTCCCCCGCCCCGGCCGGTCCCGGCAGTGTGATTCCTACCATCACGGCGGTGGCGGCCACGGCGACCGCCGTGCCCGCCACTACCTTCCCCAGATGGCGTCTGACTAGTTCGCGCACATCCTCCCCCTTCTTCCCCTGGTGTCCCACTCATGGGCATACCGAGTATGTGGTCGATCGGTTAGACGGACTCAACTCCTGGGTGGTTGCCCTACTTTCGGGGAACCTTGAGCGAAGTGACCCCGAGCCGAGGGGGCGGTAGTGGAAGAGTCAGATGCATGCAGGTGTGGCCAGGGCAGGCGTATCCACTCGGTGCCACGTACGACGGCGCCGGTACGAATTTCGCGGTCTTCTCCGAGGCCGCCGACCGCATAGAGCTCTGTTTGTTGCACGACGACGGCTCGGAGACAGCCGTCGAGCTGCGTGAGTCCGACGCGTTCGTACGCCACGCGTACCTGCCCGGCGTGATGCCGGGCCAGCGGTACGGCTTCCGTGTGCACGGTCCGTACGACCCCGCGCAGGGGCACCGCTGCAACTCGGCGAAGCTCCTTCTCGACCCGTACGCGCGCGCGGTCAGCGGCAGGATCGACTGGGGCGAGGAGGTGTACAGCTACCGCTTCGGCGCCCCGGACCAGCGCAACGACATGGACTCGGCGCCGCACATGATGACGTCCGTGGTGGTCAATCCCTACTTCGACTGGGGCGACGACCGGCCGCCCCGCACCCCGTACAACGAGACCGTGCTCTACGAGGCCCATGTGAAGGGCCTGACCATGCGACACCCGGATCTTCCCGAGGAGTTGCGCGGGTCGTACGCGGCGCTCGCGCATCCGGCGGTCATCGATCATCTCGTGCAACTGGGGGTGACGGCGCTGGAGCTGATGCCGGTGCACCAGTTCGTGAACGATCACCGTCTGGTCGACATGGGCCTGAACAACTACTGGGGCTACAACACGATCGGCTTCTTCGCGCCCCACAACGCGTACGCCTCCTGGGGCGACCGGGGTGAGCAGGTCCTGGAGTTCAAGCAGGCGGTGAAGGCGCTGCACGAGGCGGGCATCGAGGTGATCCTCGACGTCGTCTACAACCACACGGCCGAGGGCAACCACCTGGGCCCGACGCTCTCCTACAAGGGCCTGGACAACGCCTCGTACTACCGCCTCACCGACGATCCCCGCTACTACATGGACACCACGGGGACCGGCAACTCGCTCCTGATGCGGTCGCCGCACGTCCTCCAAATGATCATGGACTCGCTGCGGCACTGGGTCACCGACATGCACGTGGACGGCTTCCGCTTCGATCTCGCGGCGACGCTCGCCCGGCAGTTCCACGAGGTGGACCGGCTTTCGTCGTTCTTCGACCTCGTGCAGCAGGACCCCGTGGTGAGTCAGGTGAAGCTGATCGCCGAGCCGTGGGACGTCGGCGAGGGCGGCTATCAGGTGGGCAACTTCCCGCCGTTGTGGACCGAGTGGAACGGCATGTACCGCGACACGGTGCGCGATCTGTGGCGGGGCGAACCGCGCACGCTCGCGGAGTTCGCGTCCCGGCTCACCGGCTCCTCCGACCTCTACCAGGACGACGGGCGGCGCCCCTTGGCGTCGATCAACTTCACCACCTGCCACGACGGTTTCACGCTGCACGACCTCGTCTCGTACAACGACAAGCACAACGAGGACAACGGCGAGGACAACCAGGACGGCGAGAGCCACAACCGCTCGTGGAACTGCGGCGCGGAGGGCGATACGGAGGACCCGGAAGTCCTGGAGCTGCGCGAGCGGCAGATGCGCAACTTCATCGCGACGCTGATGCTCTCGCAGGGCGTCCCGATGCTCAGCCACGGCGACGAGTTCGCCCGCACGCAAGGGGGCAACAACAACGCCTACTGCCAGGACAACGAGATCGCCTGGGTGCGCTGGCCGCAGGGCGAGAGCCGCCAGTTGGAGTTCACGCGCGCGATGGCGTGGCTGCGGCGCGACCACCCCGTGTTCCGCAGGAGGCGGTTCTTCCACGGCCGCCCGGTCGAGGGCACGCACGACGAGCTGTCCGACATCGCGTGGTTCACGCCGGAGGGCGAGGAGATGACGCAGGAGGACTGGGACGCGTCACAGGCCCGGGCCCTGACGGTGTTCCTGAACGGCAACGCCATCTCCGAGCCGGGTACGCGCGGCGAGCGGATCACCGACGACTCGTTCCTGATGATGTTCAACGCGTCGGACCAGCCGCTGGAGTTCGTCGTCCCGGTCAATCACGGCCGCCAGTGGGAGGTGATCGTGGACACCTCGTTGGCGGAGGGCGTGCCGCCGGACACGGGGGCGAAGGCGGGGGCCGGTGAACGCCTGACGCTCACCGACCGCAGCCTCACCGTCCTGCGGCGTCCCGCGTGACCTCGCGCCCGCCCTCCGCCGGGGGGCGGGCGACGAGCGCGACGAGGAACGCGACGGCGGCGGCCGCGCTGCCGAGCGCGAACGCCGCTCCGGGGCCGTAGGACTCGGCCAGGCGGCCCGCCACGGCGAGCGTGACCGCCTGGCCGCCGACGAACGCGCTCGCCGCGAACGTCATCCCCTCGGCGAGGCGCTGGGGCGGGCAGGAGCGCTCGGTGAGCGCGAAGCCGGTGATCAGGTTCGGGGCGAAGATCGCCCCGAAGACGGTCACCACGAGGTACAGACCCGTCATGCTGTCCGTCCACACCAGCGGCAGCGAGAGCAGCGCCGCCGCGGCCGTCGCCACGCGCCAGCGCGCGTACAGGCCGAAGCGCTCGGGCAGCGCGGCCATGGAGAGCCCCACGACGGCGCTCATGACGCCCATGGCGGCGTAGACGAGCCCCGCCTGGCCCGGCTGCCCCAACTCCTCGGTGAGGGCCGTGATGCCCGCTCCACAGGCTCCGAGCAGGACACCGACGAAGACGAGCCCGACGCGTACGACGACGACCGCGCGCGGGAGGCGCCGGCGGCCGCGGTCGCCACGCGCGCGTGGTGCTTCCCCCGTCACATGGGGCGCTTCCTGGGTCGCCCGTACCGTCCGGCCCGTGGGGTGCAGCGCGAAACCGGAGCCGCAAACGGCGACCAGGAGCGCGGCGGCGCCGAAGGCGTAGGCCGGGTGGCCCGCCACCGCGGCCAGGCCCACGAAGGCGGGGCCGAGCACGAAGGAGAGCTCGTCCATCGTGCTCTCCAGGGACAGCACGGTGTTGACTTGCCGACTGTCCCCGCCTGCCCGGCGGACCAGCGGGACGGCGCGTGCGCGGGCCAGCGGCCCGATGCCCGGGATGCTCGCGCCGGCGAGCACCGCGAGGACGACGAGCACGGGCGTGGGCAGGTCGAGGAGGGCGCCGAGGGTGTACACCGCGATCGCCACGGCGTTGAGCAGCGAGAAGGCGAGGACGACGGAGCGCTGGCCCAGCCGGTCGGCGAGGCGGCCGACGAGCGGGCCCATGGTCACCTGGCCGAGTGCCAGCGCGCAGGCGACCACGCCGCCCGTGGCGAGCGATCCGCTGGTCTCGGTGACCAGCAGCACGCTGCCGAACTGGATCATGGCCACGGGGAGCCTGCCGAGGAACGAGATCACCGGAAGGAGCGCTCCGGTGTGCCCGATCACTTCCCGGTAGGTCTCCAGGAGGCCGGGCGCGCCCCGGTACTCGCGGTTCTCGGGGTTGTCCCGGTCGTCCCGCGGCCCGTCCTGTGCGACCTGTGCTTTTGCAGCCATCGTCCGAAGCTAGCGACACTCTGACGGCCAGAAGCATGAGTCGATGGCACGAAAGCCCGCCAGGCGGGTACGTACGTTCGCATGACGCCTGAGCGCCCAGAGTCCGCGGTCCCGCCGCCGCCCACCGCCACGTACCGGTTGCAGCTCCAGCCGGAGTTCCCCTTCGAGGCCGCCGAGGCGGCCGTCCCGTACCTGGCATCGCTGGGGGTCTCGCACCTGCACCTGTCTCCGGTCCTCGAGGCCGTTCCGGGGTCCAAGCACGGCTATGACGTCGTGGACCACGCGCGCGTGCGCGACGAGCTGGGCGGCGAGGAGGGGCTGCGGTCCCTTTCGCGCACCGCGCGGGCGCACGGGCTCGGCCTCGTCGTGGACATCGTCCCGAACCACATGGCGGCGGTGCCGCGCCACAACCACGCCCTCTGGGAGGTCCTGCGGGAGGGCCCCGCGTCGCCGTACGCGCGGTGGTTCGACATCGACTGGGACGCGGGCGACGGGCGCGTGCTGCTGCCGGTGCTCGGCCGCGGGATCGGGGACGAACTGGAGCGTCTGCGGGTGGATGGCGACGTACTGCGCTACCACGAGCACGCGTTCCCCCTGCGTGACGGCACCGCTGAGCTGCCGCTGCCTCAGCTCCTCGACGCCCAGTGGTACCGGCTCGGGTGGTGGCGCCTTGCCCGTACGGAACTCAACTACCGGCGCTTCTTCACCATTTCGGACCTCATCGGGGTGCGCGTCGAGGACCCCGAGGTGTTCGACGCGACCCACGCGAAGATCCTCGAACTGCTGCGGGAAGGGGTCGTGGAGGGGCTGCGGATCGACCATCCCGACGGGCTCGCGGAGCCGGGGGCATACCTCCAGCGGCTCCACGAAGCCACACGCGGGCGCTGGACGGTCGTCGAGAAGATCCTCGCCGACGGGGAGCGCCTGCCGGCCGCGTGGCCCGTCGCGGGCACCACCGGCTACGACGCGCTGCGCCACCTCGACGGCCTCTTCACGGACCCGGCGGGGGCGGGCGAGCTCCTCGGCCAGTACCGGCGGTTCGCGGCGCCGGCGGTGGACCGGGGCGGCGACTGGGACGCGACAGTGCGGCGGGCGGCGTACAAGGTGCTCACCCATGAGCTGGCCGCCGAGACCGACCGCCTCACGCGTGAGGCGACCGCGCTCTGCGCCGCGGACCCCGCACTGCGCGACCACGCCCCGTGGGCCCTGCGCACCGCGCTCCTGGAGCTGCTCGTGCGGCTTCCCGTCTACCGGCCCTACGTCTCCGGGGGCGCCGAACCGGCTTCGGTGCTCACGGTGGGGGCCGCCGAGGAGGCGAAGGCGGCCTTCGCCGTGCGGGAGGAGGCAGAGGCGGTCGACGTCGTACGGGACCTGGCCCTCGGCCGTCTCGGGTCCGGGCCGGCGGTCGACGGCTTTCGCGCGCGGTTCGCGCAGACCTCGTCGGCGCTGCGGGCCAAGGCCGTCGAGGACACGGCGTTCTACCGGCACGCGCCGCTCCTGTCGGCGGCCGAGGTGGGCGGCGCCCCCGAGCGCCCCGCGCTCTCCCCGGAGGCCTTCCACGCGTACTGCGCGCGCGTGCAGCGCGACTGGCCCTACGGGGGGACGGTGCTGACCACGCACGACACGAAGCGCAGCGCCGACGTGCGGGCGGGCATCGCCGTCCTCACGCAGTGCCCGGAGCGGTGGGCCGACCTCCTGGTCGACGTCACCGAGCAGACCGCGCGCGTGGGCGGCACGAGCGCGCCGGATCCCCAACTTGCCTGGGCGGCCTGGCAGACGGCCGTCGGCTTCGGTTTCCCCTACGACGAACGGCTGCAGAACGCCCTCCTGAAGCACGTGCGCGAGGCGGGCCTGCACACCAGCTGGACCGAGCCGAACGAGGCCTACGAGAAGGCCGTGACGGCGTTCGTGGAGGCGGGCCCCTGCGGGCCGCCGCTCTACACCGTGGCGGAGTTCGCGGGCGCCCTGCGGCCCCATGTGCGGGCGAACGTCCTCGGCGCCGCGCTGCTCCAGCTGACGATGCCCGGGGTGCCCGACCTCTACCAGGGCACGGAGGGCGAGTACCGGGCCCTGGTGGACCCGGACAACCGGCGTCCCGTGCGGTTCCAGGCACACGTTTTGGAGTACCTGGAGCAGCACCGTGACCGCTGGGACCTCTCCGAGGAGAAGCTGGCGCTCACGGCGACCGCGCTGCGGCTGCGCAGACGGCGCCCGGAGCTCTTCGGCGGCGCGGCGACGTACGAGCCGTTGGCGGCGCGGGGTTCCGGAGCGGGGCACTGCGTGGCCTTCGCGCGCTCCGGAGAGGTGATCGCGGCGGTCACCCGGCTCTCCTCGCGCCTGGCCGAAGCGGGCGGCTGGCGCGATACGGAACTTGAGCTTCCGCAGGGGCGGTGGGTGGATCTGCTCGCCCCGGGGCGGGAGTTCACGGGGCACGCGCGCGTGGAGGAACTCCTCGGGGAGCTGCCAGTGGTGCTTCTCCAGCGGGTCCCGGCAGGGCGGGAGCCGGTCTCAGGAGGGGCGGACGAGTAGCAGGCGTGGCGCCCGCGCCATCAGGCCCCGGGGCGCGGGTCTGAAGCCGGGCGCCCAGCGCAGGCCGGGCATGGCGTCGAGCAGGGCCCGCAGGCCGCATTCGGCGACGAGGCCGGCCAGGGGGGAGACCGGGCAGAGGTGCTGTCCGGCGCCGAACGCCAGGTGCGCGGGGGCTTCCGGGCCGGCCGGGTCCACCGGGTCCGCGCGGAAGATGTCGTAGCGGTCGGGGTCGGCGAAGCGGAACGGATCGCGGCCCGCGGAGCCGACGAGGCAGGCCAGCACGGCTCCCGCGGGCAGCGTGGTGCCGCCCAGGGTCATCGGCGCGGTCGCGCGGCGCAGTACGACGGGAGCAGGTGGGTCGCGGCGCAGGGACTCCGCCCAGGCGCCGGGTATCAGCCCCGGGCGGGCCCGCACGAGGTTCAACTGGGCGGGGTGATCGAGGAGGTTGGCGAGGAAGGAGGCCAGCGCGAGGGCAGTGGCCTCGCCGCCTCCGGTGAGGAGCGTCCCGGCGAGACCGGTGACGGTGGCGTCGGAGAGCGCCTGCCCGTCCACCCGGGCGCCGCACAGCACGGAGAGCAGGTCGGCACCGGGGTGGGCACGCCGCCGCGCTATGTGGGGGCGCAGCAGCGCGGCCAACTCCGGGTGGAGGGCGCCGGATTGCGTGTGACCCGTACGGCACCACTCCTGCACGCGCGTGGCGTCCTCCCAGGGCAGTCCGAGGGCGGCGACGGCGGCGGCCGCGGGGAGCCAGGCGCTGAACTCGGCGACGAGGTCGGCCTCTCGCCGCCCGGCTATCCGCCGGGCGAGCACGAAGGCGGTGCGCCCTGCGGAGGACCGCAGCGCGGGCTCCAGGAGCCTGAGGTGGACCGGGCTCGGCCGGGGGCCCGGCGGACCGAGCCGGGTGGCGACGAGCGCGGCCCGCACATCCGCGTACCGGCTCAGGAGCCAGGCCCCGAGGAGCTCGTCGCGGACAACGGGGAAGCCCTCGCGGAGCGTGCGGTAGAGCGGGTAGGGATCACGCTCCACGCCGGGGGCCAGCAGGCTGCCGGGGGCCGGCAGGCTGGGGGTGGCGGTCCGTCCGGGGGTTGAGGACGGACTCGGCGGGGACGGTGACAAAGGGTGCCCGCGAAGGGCCGAGCTCGACGTCACGGTTCTCGGGGGCACGGATTCAGAGCATCACCGAAGGGCCGCTCACGCAGTTCCCATACACCCATTCGGGTGACACTGTCGGACAAGGGCGACGTGGGGTGACATCCCTTGGGTCGCACGCTTGACACGTGCCCGAACGCGTGGCGTACTGCGGGTTGCGTCAGCGGACAAGACGGGGGTGAGTCAACTGGCGGAGCAGCGCTATCCCAGTGTGGCCGAACTCGTGCTGTCCGCCCGGGGGTTGGCCGCTCATCGCCCCGAGCTCAGCTCCCTGCGCCAGGTGGGCGCGTCGCGCGCCGGAAGACCTCTGCACCTGCTGTCCGTCGGCAGCTCCCCGCGCGCCGTTCTGGTCGTCGCGGGCGCGCACGCGAACGAACCGACCGGCGGCTCCACACTGCTGCACCTCGCGGAGTGGACCCTGCGCGACGAGGATCTGCGCGCCGACACCTCCTGGCACTTCCTCCTGTGCGCCGACCCGGACGGCGCGAACCTGCACCGCACGCCCGCCCCGCGCTCCCTCTTCGACTACCACCGGCACTTCTTCCGCCCCGCGGGCCCCGAGCAGCCCGAGTGGTCCCCCTCCGTGCTGCCGCCGGACCGGCTGCCTCCCGAGACCCGCGTCCTGACCGGCGTCATCGACGAACTGCGGCCCTACCTGCAGGTGTCGCTGCACGGGACCGATCTCGGCGGCAGCTGGGTGCAGTTGACGCGGGACATACCGGGACTGGCGGAGCCGTTCGCCAAGTCGGCCGCGGAGCTGCACATACCGGTGGAGACGGGGGCTTCGGACGCGGCGGGCTGGCCGGTCTCGGGGCCGGGGGTCCATGTGCTGCCGGGCCCCGGTTCGGCGGCCGCCTATCCGAGCCTTCCCGAGGACGCCCGGCACACCACCTGGCACCACGCCCACCGGTACGGCGGCCTGACGGCCATCGTCGAGGTCCCCATGTGGGCCAGCGACCTCGTGGACGACGCGGCGGTCCATCCCTCACCGGTGCTCGCGCTGCGCGGCTTCTCGCAGCGGCTGCGGCGGGACGCGCGCCTGGTCGAGGACATCCTCGACGAGGCGCTGCCACGGCTACCGGAGGCGCGGGGGCCACTGCTGCGGGCCGCGCGCTGGGCGCTCGACCTGGTGCCTGGCCTCGCCGACGACTGGGCCCGGCTGCCGCCCGCGGGGACGTCGATGGCGTACATCGGCAGCGTGGACGCCTTCGGGCGCCGCCTTCCACTGCGGGCCGCGGCGATGCTGCTGCGGGTCCTCGACGCGGCGGGGGACCGGGCGGCGCCACGCCTGGAACGGCTCGTCCTGCAGTGGAGCGACGCGTTCGCCGAGCGGTTCAGGGCTCGCTGGGTGCCACTGGAGAACCAGGTCGAGCACCAGTCACGGACGACGGTCGCAGCCGCGCGCCACGCGCGCGTGGGGAACTGAGCGGGCTTCACGAGAGCGGGCTTCACGAGAGCGGGCTTCACGAAAGCGGGCTTCACGAACCGGAGAGCCGGAAGCCCATCTTCCCGAAGCTGACCTGATCGCCGTCCTGCACGACGGCCGCGCCGATCACCCTGCGGCCGTTCACGGACGTGCCGTTGGTCGAACCAAGGTCGCGCAGCACCCACATGCCGCCCTGCCTGCTCAGTTCGGCGTGCACCCGGGAGACCGTCTCGTGGCTGAGCCTGAGGCCGTTCGCCGGGTCGCGGCCGATCCGCAGCGGATACGGGTTCCCCGGCACCGGAAGAAGCAGCTTCGGCAGCTTCTCGGCCTGCCAGGCCCTGCGCAGCCGGACCGTGAATCCGGAGACCGCGCCGACGGTGCCGAACACCGCCCGCGCCAGGCGTCCCTCGGTCCGCAGATCGGCGGTGAGGGCGGCGAGTTCGTCGGGCTGACGGGCCGCCAGCGCGAGCTCCATGCGCCGCACGAACGTGTCGTGCGACAGCTTGCCGAGGGCGGCGCCCTCCCTGAGCACCTCCAGCGCCCTGTCGCGCTCGGCGTCGGTAAGCCGCGCGGGGTACGTGTGGATCTCAAAGGACGACGTCACCCTGGTGATTGTCGGTCAGCTCGGCCGGGGTGTCCAGAAAACGCGGAACGACCGCGAACCGATCACTTCTGCAGCACGATGGAACGTACGTCACCACGGATGACGTACGGATGAAGACGGAAGCAGATGGCAGCAGACGGACGGACGGCGGCGGATGGCGCACGAGGGGGAACTGTCGGTGGAGTTCGAGGTGTGGGCACCCGGGGCCGAGCGCGTCGCGCTGCAGTGCGAGGGCGCCACCAGGGCGATGGAGCGGGCCGAAGGCCGGGCCGGGTGGTGGACGGCGCGGGCGGACGCCGCCGACGGGGCGCGGTACGGCTTCTCGCTCGACGAGGGGCCCGTACTGCCCGATCCCCGCTCGCGACGCCAGCCGGACGGCCCCGACGGGCTCAGCGCCGTCGTCGACCACGACCGGTACGCGTGGCGCGCGCCCTGGGCGGGGCGCGGGGTGCGGGACGCGGTCCTGTACGAGCTGCACGTGGGGACGTACACACCGGACGGCACGCTCGACTCGGCCGCGGGGCGGCTCGGCCACCTCGCCGAGCTCGGCGTCACCCATGTGGAGCTGATGCCGCTGTGCCCGTTCCCAGGGCGGCACGGCTGGGGGTACGAGGGTGTTTCCCTGTGGGCCGTGCACGAGCCGTACGGCGGCCCCGACGCGCTGAAACGGTTTGTCGACGCCGCGCACGCCCACGGCCTCGGGGTCGTCCTAGATGTCGTCCACAACCACCTGGGCCCCTCGGGCAACCATCTGCCCGCCTTCGGGCCCTACTTCACGGAGACCCATCAGACGCCCTGGGGCGCCGCGGTCAATCTCGACGCCCCCGGCTCGGACGAGGTGCGCGCGTACCTGACCGGCAGCGCGCTCGCCTGGCTGCGCGACTACCGCCTGGACGGCCTGCGCCTGGACGCGGTGCACGCGCTGCGGGACACGCGCGCGTGCCACTTCCTGGAAGAGCTCTCGGGGGCCGTGGACGAGCTGGCCGACGAGCTCGGCAGACCGCTGGCGCTGATCGCCGAGTCCGACCAGGGCGACCCGCGCGTCGTCACCCCGCGCGCGGAGGGCGGTCTCGGCCTGCACGCGCAGTGGAACGACGACTTCCACCACGCGCTGCACGCCACGCTCACCGGCGAGGCGAGCGGCTACTACGAAGACTTCGCCCGCGCGCCCTTCGCCGCGCTCGCCAAGACGCTGACGGGCGCCTTCTTCCACGACGGCACCTACTCGACCTTCCGGGGGCGCCGGCACGGCCGCCGCGTGGACCGCGCCCGGACTCCCGCGTTCCGCTTCCTCGGCTACACGCAGACCCACGACCAGGTCGGCAATCGCGCGCAAGGAGACCGGCTCTCCGCCACCCTCTCCCCCGGCCTGCTCGCCTGCGCCGCCGCGCTCACCCTCACCGGGCCCTTCACGCCCATGCTGTTCATGGGCGAGGAGTGGGGCGCCGCGACGCCCTGGCAGTTCTTCACGGACCACACCGATCCCGAGCTCGCCGATGCCGTACGCCGGGGCAGGCGGCGGGAGTTCGCGGCGCACGGCTGGGCCGAGGGAGACATTCCGGATCCGCAGGACCCGGCCACCAGGGACCGCTCCTGTCTCGACTGGGCAGAGCCCCTGACCGACCCCCACGCGCGCGTGCTCGCCTGGTACCGCGAGCTGATCGCCCTGCGCCGCTCCCGCGGGGACCTCCTCGACCCCGACCTGGCGGCGCTGCGGGTCGCGTACGACGAGCAGAAGCGCTGGTTCGCGATCAGGCGCGGTGATCTGCGGGTCGCGGTGAACATCGGCAAGGAGACGGTCGACATCCCGCTGGGCGGCCGTGGCGCGCGGGTGCTCGCGGCGTGGGAGCCGGTCACCGCACCCGGCGCGGACGGGCTGCTGCGGCTGCCCGCCGAGTCGTGCGTGGTGCTCGCGACGCCCTGAGCACTACGGGATGAGGCTACGGGAGGAGGCAGGTCACGGGATGGGGTAGGTCTACGGGATGAGGCCTACGGGGGCGGTCAGTTGACGATCGCCAGCTCTCGCGGCGTGGAGTTGAGGCGCCGTACGCCGTCCTCGGTGACCGTCACTATGTCCTCGATGCGCACGCCGAAGCGGCCCGGCAGATAGATGCCGGGCTCCACGGAGAAGCACATGCCGGGCACGAGCGGCAGTTCCTCGCCCTCGATCATGTAGGGCGGCTCATGGGTGGTGACGCCGATGCCGTGCCCGGTGCGGTGGATGAACTGCTCGCCGTACCCGGCATCGGCGATCACCGCCCGCGCCGCCCTGTCGACGTCCTGGCAGGCGGTGCCGGGCCGCACCGCCCGGCACCCCGCCTCCTGCGCCTCGCGGACGATGTCGTGGACGCGCTGCTCCTCGGCCCCCGGCTCACCCACGTGCACCGTGCGCGAGGTGTCGGAGCCGTAACCGTGCAGCAGGCCGCCGAAGTCCAGGACGACCATGTCGCCGTGTTCGATGACGCGCGCGCTCGCCTCGTGGTGCGGGTTGGCGCCGTTCGGCCCCGAGCCGACGACGGTGAAGTCGACCTGGGAGTGCCCGAACCGCCGCAGCAGGTCGGCGAGATCGGCGGCGATGTCCGTCTCCTTGCGGCCCGCGAAGGGGACCTTCTTGATTTCTTCGTACGCGGAGTCCGCGGCGGCGCCCGCGGCAGCGAGGCGCTCCAGCTCGGCGGCGTCCTTGACGGCCCGCAGCATGGGGAGGGCCTCGGTGAGGGACACGTAGGAGGTGTTCGGCAGCTCCTTCTGGAAGCCGAGGAGATGCATGGCCCAGGAGTTGTCACTGATCCCGAAGCGGCCGTCGACGTCCAGGAGCGGCGCGGTCGCCGCATAGGGATCCTTGCCGTCGGTCCAGTCCCGCAAGGAGAGCGCCCTCGCGCCCGCGGCAAGCTCCGCGTCCGGGGCCTCCAGGGTGGGCACCACGAGCACCGGCTCCTGCCCCGCGGCGAGCACGAGGACGGTGAGGCGCTCGGTGTCGGCGGTGGGCCGGTAGCCGGTGAGCCAGACCATGTCGGGGCCCGGCGCGACCAGCAGCCCGGCGAGCCCCGCGTCCGCCGCGTCGGCCGCGGCGCGGTCCATGCGGGCCTTGTAGTCGTCGGAGGTGAAGGGTGCGGGGGTGCCGGTTGTACCGGTCGCGGGGGTGCCGGTCATGGGGGCCTCCAGGGCTGCTCGCTGCGGCGTGCACGGCGGTTCGGCGGGACGGCGGGTACGGCGGTACCGCGCGGTACCGGTGGTGCCGATCCTGCCCCTGCCCTGGCGCGTGCGCGAGCCGATTCGCGGCGGACCCCTCCCGTCATGTCACGCCATGCCACCTCGCCGCACGCCAGCTCACCGCACTCCACGTCGCCGCACGCCACCTCGCCGCGCGCCAGCTCACCGCACGCCACCTCATGTCACGAAGCCCGGCGTCACCGACAGCAGCTGCCGCCCTCCGCTCGCGTGGCGGACGGTCACAGTGACGTTCCTCCCCGGTGCGGCTGCGGCGACCGCGGCCGCCAGGGCCTTGGCCGACGTGACGCGGGTCTTGCCGAGGGCGAGCAGTACGTCACCGCGTACGAGACCGGCGGTATAGCCCGGACCCGGGCTGTGCACGCCCACGAGCAGGGCCCCCGCGCCCTTGGGGGCGTCGACGGCCTCGACGCCGAGCGTGGGGCGCGCGGCGGTCCGCTCCCGTGCCTTGTCGGGCTCCTTCCGCGGCGGCTTCGGCGGGGTGGCGGGCTTGGGCGCCGTACCCGGAGCGGCAGGGGCGCCGGGCCCCGCGGGGCCGCCCGGTGGGGCCTGTGCACCCTTGCCCTTGGCGTCGCCCTGCGCCTGCGCCTGCTTCTGCGCCTGCTTCTGCATGTCGGCGAGCTTGCTCATGCCTATGACCGTAGCGCTGACGGTGCCAAGGCCCACCCCCGTCAACACGAGGACCGCCGAGAAGAGCAGCCCGAAGAGCAGGGTGATCAGCCGCCGTCCGCGCCGCCGCGCGGCGTGCGGACGGTGGCCGGACCTGGCCCCGGGTCCGGCTCCGGACCCGGAGCCGGAGCCGGACCCGCCTCTGCGGCCCGTGCCGGGTGTCCGCCCGCCGCGGGTCTTCCGCCCGATGCCGAACCTCCGCCCGGCGCCGAATCTGCCGACTCTGCCGTATTCGCCGCCCGGCCCCGATTCCTGTCCGGGCATCGGCTTGGGACGCAACGCAGTCTGTTCCATGGGCTCGCCTCCGGCCACAGAACTACCCGGCGTCACCCGGCGCGACGATTCACGAAAGAGTGACGTCCAGGTGTGCGGCCGCCGTCAGCCCGTGTGACCTCCCTCGTGGCCGCCGTGTCCCGCGCCGTGGTCGAACTTCAGGGCCTCCTTCGGCATGACGACGAAGGGCCGCATCATGCCCATGTCCTCGTGTTCCAGGAGGTGGCAGTGGTACATGAAGCGGCCGTACGCCCCGTCGAACTTGCCCATCACCCGCAGGAGTTGTCCGCCCGGCACCAGGAAGACGTCCTTCCACCCCCGCTCGTTCGGGGCGAGGGGGATCTCCCTCTTCGGGTCGAAGGCGACCGGCGCGAGGGTGCCGCCCACGGTGACGTCGAAGCCCGAGACGTCGTACGCGTCGCGGCCGAGGAGCTGGAAGTCGGCCAGGTGGATGTGCATGGGGTGGGTGACCGGTGGGTCCACCGCGAGGTTCAGGAAGCTCCACTGTTCGTGGCTGCCCTCGGCGATGGTGAAGCCGAGACCGTCGTTGAAGGTGCGGGCGGTGCGGCGGTAGGTCTTCGTCTTGCCGTCGGCGCCCCGCAGCTGGATGACTCCCTCGGTCGGGACCCGGATGTCGCCCGCGTCCTTGACCTCGGTCATCTCCCAGATCTCCGGATGTCCTCCGCCGCCCTTGGTGGCGGGCGGCGTCAGGACGATCAGGCGGTGGCCGTGCTCGACGTCATGGCTCAGCGGGCGGAACGAGCCCGAGAGGATCTCCGGGAGCGCGAAGGGGTCCTCGACCTCGGCGTCCCGCACCCGGAACTCCATGACCTGCGGGTAGCGCACGTCGTTCGCCGGGTCGGGCACCCCGGGGGCCTCGTCGCGGCCCTTGTTCACCAGACGCACCCGCGTGCCCGCGAGGGCACGGAAGTCGATCAGGAGGTCCATACGCTCGGCCGGCGCGACGGTGAGCGTGGGCAGCTCCTCGTCGAAGTCGACCGGCACGGGACGCGGCAACAGGCCGCCGTCACTGCCGATCTGGTGCATCACACCCCGGACCGGGTTGTTGTCCTCGTCGACGAGGACGAGGTCGTAGATACGGGCGTTCGACGCGTTCACCAGGCGGAAGCGGTGCCAGGCCGCGTCGACGTCCGCGTACGGCCAGATGCGGCCGTTCACCGTGCTGTACGGGCCCGTGAAGGGGAGCGAGACCGGCTTGCCCGTCTCGGGGTTCTCGGCCTGGACGATGACGGTCTTGTGCAGCAGGCGGCCGTTCAGACGTCCGTCCTCGTCCGTGTCCAGGTTACGGTCGGCGAGCAGCAACGGGATCTCCCGCTCCCCGCAGGGGAGATGGAGCGCGTCCTCTTCGTCGTCCCGCACCAGATACGTGCCGTACAGCCCCGCCTGGAGGTTCCAGCGGGTGATGTTCATGGCGTGGTCGTGATACCACCACTGCACCGCCTGGTGGTCGTTCGGGTACTCGGACAGTTGCGCGTCGCCGGGCCCCACGGCGTTGTCCGCCCATCCGTCGTTGCCCCCGCCGGTCTGCGCGCCGTGCAGGTGCGTCACCGACCAGGGCGGCAGCGCGGCCACGTCCTTGTTCGGCTCGACGCCCGCGCGCCCCGGCAGGGTGGCGGGGCTCGGGACGGCCTGCGGCACCTCTACTGAAGTGACCGGATACTCGGCGCCGTTCGGGATGCGGTTGGTCCACGCGATCCGGACGCGCCTGCCGCGCCGCACCTCGATCGTCGGCCCCGGCACACATCCGTCGTACCCCCACATCAGGGTCGGCGGCAGCTGCGGGTGCAGACGGATCCAGGCCGGGCGCAGCGCGACCTCGGTCTCCGCCGGCACATCGGTCTCGTCGCGTACGTCGACGGAGTCCGGCCGCAGGACCGGCGGCACCGGCAGCGGCGTGACGTACGGCGTCAGTTCCCCCGTCGACTCCTCCGCCGGCCTCCCCGCCGGGCGCTCCGTGAGGCTCTCCGCGATGCGCTCAATGATGTCGGTCAAGATGAACACCCCCGTGTTGATCAATGCATACGCAATGCGCCTCAGCCCTGGGGCCGAATGCCCCGAATTCCCCTGCTCTGAGGCCGGTTGAGCGGCCTGGTCAGTGGCCGCCCCCTCACATGAGAAGACTCCCGGCACCCCCGGCACAGTTCCGCGAATCTCCCATTCCGCAGTAAAAGTATCGGAAAGCGCATAGGGAATTGGGGAGTCCTGTTGTGGGTCTGCTGTCAGTGACCGCTGTTACTTTCGAAGCATGACCGAACGTGCACTCCGCCTGCTGCGACAGGATCCACGCCTGGCCGAGCTGGCCGCGTTCCCTTTCGCATTCGACCTGTCCCGCGCGGACCACGTCGAAGAGGTACGCCTCGCGTCGGGCGGTCCGCTGGAACCGATCGCGGGGGACGATTCCGGGGGCACGTATTTCGTGTGCGGGGACGGTTCCGTGCTGTACGCCGATTCCGAGGGGGCCGCCGGGACCATCGGGGACAGCGTGGACGAAGCCCTGGAGATCCTCGTCGGGCTGCCCGGCTGGCAGGACTACGTAGGCCTGTCGCCGACCGACGGCGAGGCGCGGATACTCGCCGAGATCGCCGACACGGAGGGCGACTTCCGCGAGGACTGCGTGCCCGATCTCGACGAGCGCCGCACCGAGCTGCGCGGCGCGCTCGGGCTCCCCGAGCGCTCCCCCGTGCAGCTGGTCGCGCGCCTGCACGCGGCGCTCCTGCACACCGAACCGGACCACCTCCTCCTCAACGCGGTCGAGCACCTGGCGTACCGGCGTCTCGACCCCCACCCCCGCCCGCCCCTGTGGGAACAGGTGCTCGCCAAGGGGCGCACCGACCTGGCCCTGCTGCGGACGGGCGACCGCACGGTCTGGGACGGCGTGGCCGGGAACCGCGGGCGCAGGGTGGCGGTGCTCCGCGCCGCGCAGTACGACCGGCGGAACACGGACCACACCCTCCTGCGCCACCTCCTCAAGCACGAGGCGGACGCCTCCATGTCCGACGAACTGCGGCTCGCCGTCGTCCTCGTGGGACTCCAGTGCCTGCCCGAGGACCTACCGCTGCTGCGCGAGGTCCACGAGACGACGTACGACACCTGGTGCGGCCTGGCCGGGCTTCCGGAGGAGGCCGGTGAAGTCCGGGAGTGGGCGCGCTCGTTCGATGACTCCAACTATGGGGTGGACCCGGACGACGAACTGGAATGCACCTGGCTGGAGCTGGCGCGGGAGCAGGGGATGGTGGAGCAGGCCCGCGCCTACCTGATCAGGGAGCTCGACGCCACCAACCCCAGTCGGCCGCAACTAGCGTTCCTCCGCGAGGAGTTCGAGCTCATCGGTGACTACACCCAGGCGATACGGGCACAGCGTCAGCTCCACTCGCTGCAGGACACCGACCGGGGCCGGGCTGCCACCGGCGCGCTCCTGGCCGAGCTGGAGCGGAAGGCGGTGGAAGCCGCGGCGGCGGAATCGTAGGTTTCCCCGCACCGGCGCGGTGGCCGCCTCTAGGCTGCGGGACGGAGATCAGCTTCCACGTCAGCGACGAGACCACGCCCGACACCAGCCGACCGGGAAGGACCGCCCACATGACCGACGCCCCGCTGCCCGCGGAGCTGCTTCTCGACCGGGACGCCCCCGACGACCTGCGGCGGGATCTGGTCTCCGCTCTGGAAGGCCTGGGCGTCCACACGGCCCGGGTGCGCCGCACGGTCGACCATCGGGGCGCGGCGGAGATCCCCTGGATCATGCTGGCGTCCCTGCCACTGCAGGCGTTCCTGAGCGGTCTTGGCGCGGAGGCGGTGAAGGACTCGTACACGGCGCTGAAGGATGTCGTACGCAGGTCGCCGCGCACGACGGACCCCGCGGCCCCTGCCACTTCCGCCCCTCGCCCCCTGGTGCTCCAGGACCGGCGTACGGGACTGCGGGTGGTCCTGGAGCCGGGCCTGCCGGGCGCGGCGTACGACCAGCTCCTCGCCCTCGACCTGGCTCACTTCAGCGAGGGTCCGCTGCACTACGACAAGGAACAGGGCCGCTGGCGCTCCGAACTGGACGAGGCGGCCGCCGGCTGACCCGCCGGGGATCGGGGGTGGTGAGGTGGGGCCGCAGACGGACCAAAGCGGCGCGGAACATGTGTGCGCGAGGGCCGAGTCGAGCCTGGCGCGCCGCGCCTTCGAAGCCGCCGAGCGGGACTTCCTGGCGGCGCTGGCCCTGACCGGGGGCGAGGCAGGGGGCGACGAGGCTCTCCGGGCGCGGGCCGATGTGGGCCTCGGGCGGATCCGCCTCGCGGCGAGCGACTTCGAGCAGGGGGCCGTGCATTTCCGCCGGGCGCACGAGGCGCACCCCGAGGCGTCCGATCCCCTGCACTGGCTGGGGTGCGCGGCGGCGCACATGGGGGCGTACGCATCGGCGGACGAGTACTTCACCTCGGCGCTGGACTGCACGCGCCCACATCCCCGATCGCGCGTTCAACGGGCTTATGTGCGAGCGCGGTTGAGGCGGTACGAGGAAGCGCTGGCCGATCTGCGCACGGCAAGGGAAGAGGACGCGCTGGACGCGGACGGCCGCTGGGTCATGGCCGCGCTGTCGGGCGAGCGAGCGCAGGGTGGCCTTGGCCTGTTGCTGCGCAAGGCGGCGTTGGGGGTGCTGGACGGGCAGGGGGACGCGGGTGGGGTGGAGTGGGGTGGTGGTCTGGAGGGGTGGGAGGTTGGGCGAGCTGCTCGGCTGGTTGAGGGGTCCCTGTCGCTGGACGGCGCTGTCGGGGATGCGTTCGTGCCGTTGTACGCCGTTGTCCTTGTCCTCGGCGGGCGGCGTGAAGCCGCCATTGAGCTCTTGGCGGGTGCCACTCGGCGGCGACCCGCCGACCACCGGATCACCCACACCCTGGGGCTCGCTCTCCTCAACTCGGCCGGAGTCGACGGCCGGGGATGGGAGCAGTGTGTCGCCGCCTGGGGTGCGCTTCTGCATGACGACTCCTTCTGGGAGCACCGGCGCGGCTCGGCCGAGGCGCGGTTCGGCGTGCTCGTGGAGGCCGGGCTCGATGCGGGGCTCCGGGCCGATCTGCGGGAGCTGCTTGAGCGACGGCTGCCCGAGAGTGCCACCGATGGCCGTGTGCCGCCCGGTGCGCTGCTTCAGCGGGAGGCCGACGCCGCCAGGATCCTGGCCGGGGCGGGTGGGTTCCCGGCGGCCGGGCAGCGGGCCCCTCTGGTGGGCGGTCCGTTACGTGTCACTGGGCTCGGGCTCGTCGACGCATTCGGCGCCTTCGCCGCGAGTGTGAGCCCGACCGGGACCGCGACCGGGGCCGGGGCCTGGACCGGGCCCGCGACCGGGAGCACCCAATTGGCTTACGCCTTCTCCGAACTCGGCTTCGCTCAGCTCCTCCTGAAGCAGGACAAGCCCGCCGACGCCCTCGCCGCGCTCACCGAACTGCGCTGCCCCGACTGCCGCGAACGGGCCGTCGCCGCCGCCATCTGCGAACCGGACTGCCCCCGCTTCGACGAGCTGAACCCCGCCTATGCCGGGCATCCCGACAAGCACCACCGCCTCACCCGCGACGCCCGGGCTCTGGCGCTGCGGGCCCGGATCGACCTGGGGCGCCACGAACTCAACACGGAGCGGCCCGACTTCGACGCGGCGGCGGCCTCGTGGCGGCGCGCCCTGGTGCATGGCCGGGAGACAGACCGTTACCGCGAGACCCAGGTCGCCGTCGTCGACCTCGCGCTCGGCGCGGCGCGGGCGGCGCATCGCGCGGGAGATCCGACCCGGGCCGTGGAGACGCTGGAGGCGGTCCGCTCCATCACCGGCGCGAATGAACGCGGGCGACTGGAGGGGCAGTTGGCACGGCTGCTCGCCGACCGAGCCATCTCCGCGGCCAATCGGGACGGCACCCTCCTCGACGGACCCGCGGCAGACCTGAGGCGCTCCGTCGCCTTCAACCCGCATCTGCTGCGCGCGCAGGTCAGCCTCAGTGTCGTACTGCGCGGGCTCGCGGCGCGGCGGTGGCGTTCGGGGAGCGTGTCCGGGGCCAGGGCGTCCCTGCGGGAAGCACTGGACCGGATCGACGCCGCGCTCATCCACTTCCCCGAGGATCCCGAGCTGACGGAGCAGCGCGACGCGGCCCTGGCAGACCTGGATCACGTCGTGACAGAGCGGCAAGAAGCAGCGCCGCAAGAGGCCGCGCGGCCAGAGAGCGGGAGGTGACGGCGCCCGATGCTCGCCTACGAGGAACTCCGTATCCGTATACGGCCCATCGGCACGTCCCGCTACCTCGTCACGGCGAACGGCCCCGCGTCCGCCGCCGAAGTGATCGCGGTGAACGGCGAGCCCGCGGCGTTCCGTGACCAGTGGGACCAGCTGATCTCCGCCGAGCTCGGCCTCGCCCCGATGGGCGAGCAGCACACCGTGGCCCAGCTTCGGGGCCTTGGGCGCGGCGTCTTCCGGCTGCTCTTCGGGGAGCGGGGGCCCGGCACCGGGCCCGACCCGGAGGGCGTCGGCGCCTGCGTCGGCCTGGCGCTTGAGCGGGCCCAGCGGATGCGGCCCGCGCGCGGGCTGCGGATCCGGTTCGACGTGCCGGAGGAGCTGCGCGATCTCCCCTTCGAGACGCTGTGCGCGCCGCCGGGGCAACCGCAGCAGTCGCTCGCCCTCAACCACGGTTACTCGTTGGTGCGTTCGCTGCCCGGCGGCCCGCTGGGCCAGCGGCTCCCCGAACCCGCGGACGAGCCGAGCCTGATCCGGCTGCTCGTGGCCTGCGCGTCGCCCCTCGACGCGGGTCTGCGACCCCTGCGCCTCGACGCCGAAGTGGCAGCGCTGCGGCAGGAGTTGCCAGAGGTCGCCGTGCAGACCACCGTGCTCGAACGTGCGACGCGCAAGAGCCTGGAGATGGCCATCGGCGCCCACTCCCCTCTGCCCACCGCACTGCTGCTGATCGCGCACGGGACGTACGACCATGAACTCGGCAAGGGGGTGGTGGCCCTGGAGACCGAGGGCGGCGGCGTCGACCGCGTGCCCGCCGATCTTCTCAGCGGGATCCTCCTCAAGGCGCCGGGCCTGCGCCTCGTCGCGCTCAACCTCTGCGCCGGCGCGGACAGTTCGCTCGCGGAGCCCTTCTCCGGGCTCGCCCAGGCGCTGATCGGCGGGGGTGTCCCCGCCGTGGTGGCGATGCGGGGGCGGGTGAGTGACGTGTCGGCGGGGCAGTTCAGCCCGGAGCTGTTCAAGGGGCTCGCGGCGAACCGCACCATCGACGAGGCCATGGGCGCCGCGCGCCGCCGCATCTCGCACCTGCCGGGCCACACGGCGGTCGAGTGGGCGACGCCCGCGCTGTTCCTGCACGAGTCGTGCCGTCAGGGCTGGCTGTTCAAGGCGCGTGAGGTGCGGGACGACGGGGGCGCGGTCGCCGATCCGCTGCGTGAAGGGGCGGATGCGCTGCTGGCCTTCCAACGGCCCGTCGGGCACGTCGAGTCGACGGTCCTGATCGGCGCGGCGCGGTACCAGCGCGACCTGGGGCAGTGGGCGCAGGTGCAGCGGATACTGCGGGCCGAGACCCGCCAGTTCGAGGACGAACAGCGGCGGCTGCGCGCGGAGGCGGCGTTCGAGCTCGCCTGGGACGAACTGGAGGAGCTGTGCGCGCTGCTGGCCGCGGAGCGTGACGCGGACGCGGAGGCGGTCGTCGAGCGGTTCGAGGCCTTCCGCGGCGCGCTGCCCGGTCCCCCGCCGGCCTGCCTCACCGCGGAGGTGGAGCGCTCGCGTCACCTCAGCGGGCTCTCGGAGCAGGCGTGTGCCGCCGAGGAGTCCGGCGACTGGGCCGAGGCGGTGGCGCGGTACGAGGAACTGCTCCGCGCGCACCCCACGGGCCTCAGGGACACGGCGTCCCGCCTCGCCGCGGCCCGCGACGAACTCCACGTGTCGGAGGCCTTCGAAGCCGCCGAGCGGGCCCGCCACCGCTCGGACTGGGCGTCCGCCTCGGCCACGTACGCCGATGTCCTCGCCCTGCGGCCCGACCACCTCGGCGCAGCGGCGGGCGCGGCCTACGTGTGCGGGCGGGTCGCGCAGGACGCCGGGGAGTGGGGCGGGGCGGAGTCCGGGTACGCGGCGGGCGGAGGGCTCGAGGACTCCGCGGCTCGGGCGGCGTACGTACGGGGGCGTGCTGCGGCGGAGGCGGAGGAGTGGGGGGCGGCGCGGTCGGCGTTCGCGGAGGCGGGGGCGGAGGCGGCGTTCGGGGAGGCGGGGAATGAAACCCCCGGCCCCGACCTCCCCCACTGGCACGCCTACGCGACCGGGCGTGCCGCCGAGAGGGAAGACGGCTGGGCCGACGCCGTGGCGGGGTTCGCCGATGCCGATGGATTCCTGGACGCGGGTGTGCGGCTGCTGTACACGCGGGGGCGTTGTGCAGCGGACCGCGAAGCCTGGCCGGAGGCGATGGCCGACCTGGAAGCCGCTGCCGCCCAAGGGTGGGACGCGGAGCCGTGGTTGAGCGGGTTACGCGAACGGGTGTACCAGCAGGCGCTGGAGGCGGCGGCCACCGGCAACTGGCCCGAAGCACGGGCGAACCTCGACCTGCTGCCCCCGGAGCACCGGGACGTGCGGCCACGCATGTACTACGCCCAGGGCCAGTTGGCGGCTTCGGACGGTGACTGGCCGAAGTCCGCGCAGGCGTTCGCGGAGTGCGTCGCCGCGGGGCCGGCCGAGGCGGGCGGCGGGCTCGACGACGCGGATGAGCTGGGGACCTACGCGCGGGGCCGCCGCTGCCAGGACGAGTCTCGCTGGCAGGACGCGCTGGACTGCTTCGCCCGGCTCTCGTCGGACCTCCTCGACGTGCCCGACCGCCTCCTGTACACACGCGGCCGGGTCGCCGACGCCCGCGCCGAGTGGTCCGGCGTGATCGACGGCTTCGGCCGGCTGCCCGACACGTACGCCCACGGCGATGTGCGCGACCGCCGCCGTTACGCGCGCGCCCGCGTCGCCGCCGAACTGCGCGGCGACTGGAACGCGGTTTTGAGCCTGCTGGCCGACGTCCCCGACACGGGCCGCGCCGGCACGGTCGGCGCCCTGCGCCGCAAGGCCGAGGGCCGCCTGGCCGAGGCAAGGGGCGACTGGGCGGGGGCCTGCGAGATCTACGCCCGGGGGCTCCCCACGGGGGACCCCGAAGCGAGCGCCGACAACACCACCCACCGGGATCCCCTGTCCTGCCCCACCGAAGCTGCCGACGGGGCGAACGCGGCCTCCCCGGACAGCGAGCCCGACCCCCGCCGAGAACCCCGCAACCTCCACCTCTACGCCCTCGCCCGCGCCCACGAGCTCAGTGACTCCTGGGCCGATGCGCTCCTCAGCTACGAGGCGCTGCCCGGTAGTTGGGAGGATGTGGTCGTGCGGCGGCGATATGCGCGAGCTCGGATCGACGAGGCGGGCGCCGCCGGCGCTTCGGAGTGGCGTGGTGTCGTGTGTGCCTACGGCGCCCTGAGCACCGAGGCCGCAGGCTTTGCGGATGCCGGCGTCCGGCGGAGGTACGCCCAGGTGCGGCTCGCCGAGGCCGAGGGTGACTGGGGGCGGGTGCAGGAGGAGGCCGCCGCACTCGGGGAGTACCGGGACGCCGCCGCGCTCTGCGCCTACGCACGCGGGCGCCTCGCCGACGCCCACCAGGAGTGGCAGCAGGCCGCCGACGCCTTCCAGCGATGTGCGGGGCACCGAGACGCCGATGCCCATCTCGCCTACGCACAGGGCCGGTTGCTGGAGGCGGACGGACGGTGGAGCGACGCCGTCGCCGCGTACGAGCAGGCCGGCGACGGCCTCGACCGGGCCGACGCGCGCTGCCGCAGGCTCCGGCGGCTGCTCGAACTGCTGCCGTGGGCCGACGGCCTCACCAGCGCCCCGCTCGTCGCCGACCCCTTCGCGTCCAGCGACCCGACGTACCCCTACCTCGCGCTCCGCGACGCGGGCGTCGACCCCGGCGCCACCATGGACGTGGTCAACGACGCCTCGTACACGCTGCTCGAACGCGGCGGCATGACGTGGTCCGAGCGCGTCGCCTGGGACCGGCTGCGGCTTCCGGCGCGGCGGCTCCAACTGGACGCGCTCCTGTACCGGTGGCACTCGCCCGCCGCGCTGCGCGACGCGATGGCCGGACTCTCACCGGACGACGGGGCGGGGTCCGGGACGGGAGCCGGGGCGGGAGCGGGGGCCGGGCTCATCGGCGACCTGTGCGAACGTTTTCCGCGCGACGCGCCCCTCCTGCTGCTGCTCGCCCGGGACCGGGAAGCCGCCGCCGCCGAATGGGAGCGGCGGCTCGCGGCGGCCCCGGGCGACATGGCCGTCGTCCATGGACTCGCCGCCGCCCGGCTCTGGCAGGCGCAGGAGCTGGAGCAGAGCGGGGCCTGGGAGCACGCCGTCACCGCCTGGGAGTCCGCGCTGGCCTACTGGGCCGCGCTCCTGAGCGACGACGAGTACTGGGACGGCTGGCGGGCCGAGCGCGCCGCCTGCTACGCACGGGATCTGCCGGGCGAGGACATGGCCCAGCTGCGACTCGAACTGAGCCAGCACCTCTTCGGGCAGCTGTCCGCGTGCGAACAGCGGCACACCGAGCAGGAGCGGCCCGAACAGGCCGCTGCCTATGCGGAGTTGGCCGCCCTCCTGGAGGCCGAACTCGGCGCGGCCCGCGTCCTGAAGGACCTGGGCGGCCTGCGCGACGTGCCCGGCACCGGCTCCGCACCCCTCGCCTGCGGCCCCCGCTACCTGCGCCTGCTCCACCTGGAGGCACCGCTCGGCGCACTCGCCGCCACCCTGGACGCGGCAGCCGAGCAGGGAAAGGACCCCGGGGCTTATGCGGCGCGCGAACTACGGTGGGCCTTCTCGGAGTTGGCGCAGAGCTTCGCCCTCTCCGAAGTCCACAAGTTCGAGCCCGCCCTGCGTGCGCTGCCGGCCTTCGCCACCCTCACCACGCTTCCGGAGGACTGCGCGGGCCCGGCATCCGCCCCCGCCCCCGCCGCGCACATCGAGGCGTGCGCGTACTGCCAGGACTTCCTGCGCCGCAACCCCGCGTACGTGCAACTTGCCGAGCGGCGGACCAAGTTGCTCCAGGACGGCGTCGAGCTGGCCGTGCGGGTGCGCCTTGCCCTCTCCCGTACCGCCCTCACCGACGGCGCGGGCGGCCTCGACCGCGCACTCGACGAGTGGGCCGAGCTCGTGCGCGTGTCCCGGCGGGCCGGTATGCAGGCCCGCAGCAAGAAGGCGGTGGTCACCGCCGTGCTCGGCCGCGTCGAGGCGCTGGTCGACCGCGGTGGCGCACAGCGCGGCGACTGCCTGGACGAGGCCGTCACGCTCGTCGAGGCGGTACCGCCTGTCCTGCATCCGCTCGACCGCGACCTGGTTGATCAACTGCGAGCGAGACTGTCGGCGCTGCTGTCCACGCGTGGCGTGTGGCGCGGCTACACACGGACCAAGTACGGCATGCGCTCCGACGCCTACGGGGCCGAGGCCGACCTGCGCCGCGCCCTGGCCCTCAACCCGGCGTCCAGCCACGCCCGGGACAATCTCGCGCGCGCCCTGGTCTTCACCCTCGACGCGCACACGCACACGATCCCGGGCCGCCTGGAGATCCTCCACGAAGCGCTCGGCCTCCTGGACGTGGGCCTCGGGCAGGCCCTGACGCACGGTTACCGAGAGACCCTCGGCGAGGCCCTCGACGAGCTGGAGCGGCTCCTCGCCCAGGACCTCGGGGTGGCAGGACTGCGGGAGCTGATGCGCAGCGACAGCGAGGAGGACCCGCCCGATGAAACCCAACTAGGAGCATGGTCAGCCCTGTTGACGGACAAGGCAGAGGAATCCCTCAGCAGCGGCGACATCCGGCGCGCCCTGCACCACCTGATCCGCGCCACCCGCGCCGACCCGACGAACAGCCGTATCCGGCGGGCTCTGCTCGACGCGGTGCGGCGGCGGTTCGACGGCCTCACCGACAGCGCGGCAGAAGGAGACGAACAGTGATCAGGGACCCCGCGACGAGCTGGGACGGCGGCCCGTACCCCTACGACGCGCTCGCCGAGGTGGGCGTCACCCCCGGCATGACGCACGCCGGCCTTCAGGACGTCTCGTTCGAGCTGCTCGCGCGGCGCCTGATGACACCGGCCACCCAGCAGGCCTGGGAGGAGCTGCGCGTCGTACGCCGCAGAATGCTGGCCGAACTGCTCCTGTACGACGTTGACTTGACCACGGAGCTAGCGGCGGCGGACGCGGCGCTCGACGCCGCACTCGACGCCACGCTCTTGGTGCGGGAGCCTCGCGGGCGCGAGGATCCGCCCCCACACCCGCTGCCGGATCACATCGTGCACCTCCTCGACGACCTCATCTCCTTCGACATCTGAGGAACCGCCTTCGATGAGTACGCAGGACCCGCCCCCCGCGGCGACGGCCACCGCCGCCCGTCTCGCCTACGAGAACTCGCTGGCCATCGCCGCGCGGGACGCCGCCCACCGGGTGCTGACCGAACAGCTTCTTCTCGTGCTCGCCGACACCCTGGACTCCTTCGACCGGCTGCTCGCCGACGGCAGGTCGGGCGACCCGGAGTCTTACCGCAGAAGCCTGGAACTGATCTCGCGGCAGCTGGAAACGGCCATGACAGGCCAGGGAGTCGAGCCCGTGGGCCGCGTCGGTGAGCGCGCCGCCCCCGAGACCCACCACGTCACCGAGGTCCGCGCCGCACCGCCCGGTGCCGCCGACGACGAGGTCCTGGAGGTTCAGCAGCGCGGATACCGATACCGGGGGCACGTCCTGCGCGCCGCCCGGGTGGTCGTCGCCGTCACCGGCGGCCCTGAGCAGGGAACGGAGCGTTCATGAAGGCCATCGGCATCGATCTGGGCACCACGAACAGCGCGGTCGCCGCCCACGACCCGCACCGCGCAAACATCGCGGTGCTCACCAACAGCAAGGGCGAACGGCTCACCCCGTCCGTGGTGGGCCTGGCCCGGCAGGACCGCCCGCACCAGCCGCTGGTCGGCGAGGACGCGCTGAACTGGGCGATGAGGCAGCCCAAGGACACGGTGGTGTCCGTGAAGCGACTGATGGGCCGGGACTTCGCGGACACGTCGGTGGCCGAGGCGCGCGGCAGGCTGAGTTACGAGATCGTCGCGGGGCCGGACGACGACCCGCGCGCCCACGTGGTGCTCGGCGAGAAGATCCTGACCCCCGCCGACGTATCGCGGATGATCCTGGAGAAGCTCGTCCAGGACGCGACGCGCACCCTGGGCGAACAGGTGACGCACGCCGTGATCACCGTGCCCGCGTACTTCCGTGACGCCCAGCGCGCCGCCACCCGTGAGGCCGCCGAGCGCGCGGGCCTGGTGGTGAAGAAGATCGTGGACGAGCCCACGGCCGCCGCCGTCGCCTTCGGCCTGCACAAGCCGGGCGGCGAGCGCAGCCGGGTCCTCGTCTACGACCTGGGCGGCGGCACCTTCGACATCTCGGTCCTGAACGCGGTCAAGGACGGGGCGGGCAACAGCCAGTTCCAGGTGTTGCGTTCGGCGGGCGACATCTGGCTCGGCGGTGACGACTTCGACCTCGCCATCGTCGAGCGGATCATCCAGTGGATGCGGGACGAGCACCAGGTCGACCCGTCGGGCGACAAGTCGTTCCTCTTCCAGGCGAAGAAGGCCGCCGAGCGCGCCAAGCGTGAGCTGAACGACCTCGACGAGACGTACATCGTGATCCCGGCGGCGTACACCGGCCAGAAGGGCGTGCTCGACGTCGAGATGACGCTCTCCCAGGGCGAGTTCAACGCGATGATCGCGCCGCTGGTGTCCCGGACGATGGACCTGGTGACGGAGACCCTCGGCCGCTACGAACTTGCGCCCGGCGACATCTCCGACGTCCTCCTGGTGGGCGGCGGCACGCTCACCAGGCCGGTGTACGAGGCGGTCGAGGGGTACTTCGGCAAGGAGAAGGTCCGCAGGAACATCAACCCCATGGAGTGTGTCGCCTTCGGCGCGGGCGTGCTCGCCGAGACCCTGGACGGCGTGGAGTGCCCGGACCCGCGGTGCGCGAAGGTCAACGACGACTCCGCGCAGACCTGCGAGGACTGTGCGGAGAGCCTGGTCAACGCCCGTCCCGTCGGTTCGACGGGCCTGTACGAGTCGACGCCCATGGCCATGGGGATCGCCGCGGTCAAGGGCTCCCAGCGCGATGTGTTCGTGGAGATCATTCCGGCCGGTTCGCCCTATCCGCTGCCCGAGCCGCGACAGCGGACCTTCCACGCGACCGACAGCCGCCGCATCCGCGTCCCGGTCTACGAGGGCGACAGCCAGGTGGCGAGCGAGAACCACGAGCAGGGCGTCGTCGAGTTCGACCTGCCGCAGGAGATCGAGGTCAACCGGCACGTGGACGTGTCGTTCAACTACTCCGCCGACCGCATCATCACCGTACGCATCAACGTGCGCGGCACGGACATGACCCTGGAGGCGAACCCGAAGCGAGAGCGGCCGAGGACCCCGCCGCCGGAGACGGGCGCGGAGGTCGACAGCCATGTGCTGCGCGAGGAGCTGGGGTACGCCGAGCGGGAGGCGGACCACTTCCTGAAGCGGTACGGCACGTACATCGAGCCGGTGCAGGCGATGAAGGTGCGCCGCGACATCGAGCAGGCCCAACGGGCGGCGGCGATGGGTGACAGCGGTGAGTACAAGCGGCTCACCGAGCTGCTCCTCGACGACGTGTTCCACCAGTGCGGCCTGGCCAGCCAGTTCCGGCAGGCGGAGTTGGCCTCGGAGGGCGCGCCGCCGGACACGGTGCGGCAGATCAACGAGGCGGTCGACTTCGTCAAGCAGGCACACCGGCAGGGCAACCGGGTGCAGACGTCGCAGCAGGCCCGCAACCTCCGCAGTCTGGTGGCGGTGGCCCAGTCGGAGCGCCGGGTGCGGTCGCTGCCCGACCGGCCCGACTACGGCGGCATCCTCCAGGTCGGGGAAGACACGGTCGACGGATGAGTGCAGCGGTGGGGCGCGACTCCGTGTGCCTCGGGCTCGACTTCGGCGGCACGGGCCTGCGTGCGCTGTTCGCGCTGCCGGGACAGCCCGCGCGCCGGCTCGACGCGGCGCCCTTCGACCGGCCCGACCGGCCCGACTGGCCGTGGCTGCTGTGCGAGCCCGCACCGGCGGGCGTCCTGCCCGTCTCCTTCCCCAGCCTCAAGAGCCGGGTCGGCGGCGGGCGGCCCGTCCCGGTGCGGGGGGCTTCGTACCCACCGGAGCGTCTGGTGGTGCGGATGCTGCGGGAGCTGCGGGAGCGCCTTGAGGCCCGGACGTCGGCGACGGTCGCGCAGACCGTGATCAGCGTTCCCGTCGCCTACCGGTCGGCCCAGCGTGCGGCGCTGCGGGACGCGGCGCAGGAGGCAGGCCTCGCCCCCACGCGGCTCATCAGCGACGCGATGGCCGCGGTGGCCGGGCACGCCTCGGAGCGGGACAGCGGGACCTTCCTCGTGTACGGGATGGGGTACGAGGGCTTCGAACTCGGCCTGGTGCGCGGGGTGCGGGGGCACTACCGCGCGCTCGGCCTCGAGGGGGCGGCCACCTCGGGCGGGCGCGCCTTCGACGGGGAGGTCCTGTCGTCGGCGGTACGTCTGCTCCGCGAGCACCGCGGTCCCGGCTCGGTGTCCGGGGTGGACCCTCAGGTGTGGCTCGCGCTGCGGGCGCGGGCGCAGGAGACGCGGGAGGCGTTGAGCACACCGGGCGGCGCGGGCGCCGCCGAGCTGTCCCTGGACGTGGGGGCGGGGCCGCCGCTCGAGGTGCGGTTCACACGGCCCCACGTGGACGCCTATCTCGCCCGGCACGTACGGCGCACGGTCGACCGTGCGCGGTCGCTGCTCGACCAGGCCGGGATGAGGCCCGCGGACGTCGACACGCTGCTTTTGACGGGCGGCACCACCCTGATGGAGCAGATCGGTTCGGGGGTGGCCGAGCTCGGCCGGCACCGGGTGCAGGCGCCGCCCGAGCTGCTCGCCCTGGGGGCGCTGAAGCACGCGGTACGGCTCGCGGGCGGGGCCGCCGGGTCCGCCGCGCTGGAGGAGGGCCCGCCACAGCCCGCCGACCCGGCGGAGGACACGCTGTCGGACGCGCCCGCCCTGCCTGCCACGGTGGTCGGGGGCGTCGAACAGGCCCGGGAGTTCTCGTTCTCGCCGCGCAGGGATGTGCAGCAGGCGCGGCTGCTCGCGGGACAGGGGCGCGCGGGAGAGGCGGTGACACTCCTGCGGGAGATCGTCTCGGAGGCGGCCGAGCTGCTCGACGAGCTGACGGCGGAGCCGCCGTCGGTCGCGCCCGACGCACCGACACCGCCTCCGGCCGACCGGGTCGCGCTGCGTCAACTCGCCCGCGCGGAGAGTCTGTTGGAACTAGGCCGGTACGAGGATGCCGTGCAGGCCTCGCACGCGGCGTGGATGGGGGCGGCCACCAGGCCCGCCGGAGCCGACGTGCTCGACGCGATGATCGACGTGCACTGCGCGGCCGCGATGGCCGACACCTCGCCCGCCCACTTCCCCGACGCCGAGCGCTGGCTGCGGTGCGCGTACGGCCACGACCCGACCAGTGAGCGCGTGCGCGGCCTGCTCGCGGAGCGCACCTACCGGCACGCGGTCGAAGTACAGCGACTCGGGGGGCGCGATGAAGCGATCGAGGCCCTGGGGAAGTGCCTCACATGGAATCCTGAACATGCCGATGCCGGAGCCCTGTTGCGGCGGTTGAACCGCGACGGGCGCCACCGGCGGGGCCCGAGAACAGGGGGAAGCGTTTGACGCCCGCAGAACTGCTGGACAAGCAGAAACTCGTCGACGAGCTGCAGCGTCTGGCGGCCCATCCATCGCTCGCGCCCCGTTCGGCCGAACTGTCGGTGCTTGCAGCGGACTTGAAACCGGCCCACCAGCTCGACCGGTGGGCCGAGGTGGACCTCGTGGACGCCTACGTACGTCCCGAGAGCGTCCTCACGCCGCCCGCCGGGCGGGCCGGGCGCCACGACGGCCGCCTCGAAGCCGCCCTCGGGATCCTCGTGTTCATCCCGCTCCTGGTCACGTGGTTCGGGCTGCGGGAGGCCGTGCGGGCGTACGGCGAACTGAGCAAGGAGGATCCCAAGGAATCGACGCGCCCCTTCCTCCAGCTGTGGCAGTCGGGCTTCGGCGGGCATCTGTCGGCTCTCGGCCGCTTCGAGAACGTCGCCCTGATGGCGGTGCTTTTGATCGCCCTCCTCGTCCTGCTGTCGGTGTGGCACGCACGGGTGCGGTCGCGCACGGAGCGCGAGGAGACGGAGCAACACAGCGAGCGGGAGCGGCTGCTCGCCGAACTCGCCTCCGTCCTCACGCGTACGCAGATGGTGCTGGCCCCGCACCGCAGCGCCTCACCGAGGCAGTTCACCTCCGAGCTCACCAAGGCGGCGGGCCAGATGCGGCAGCTCGCGTCGAAGGCGGAGACCAGCCACAAGGCGCTGACCGGTACGACGACGGCGGTGAGCCAGTCCATCGACGCGCTGAAGGCGGCGGCGGACGCGCTCACCCTCGAAGTGCCGAAGCTGGGCGTCGCGGCATCCCGTATCGAGCAGACCCTGCGCGACGGCCGGACGGCGGCGGACAAGGCGAGCACGGCGGGCGCGGACGCGGCGCGCGGTATCGCCGACCGCGTCAAGGCGGCGGGCGACACGGTCGAGGCCTCGTTGAAGTCCCTGATCGCCGCGCAGCAGTCGCTGGTCATCAAGTCGGAGTCGGTGGCCGAGGCCACCGACCGCGCGTCGCAGGCGCTGGTCGCGAGCACCGGGCGTACGGGCGACGCGGTGGACGGGATGCGTGAGGCTACGGAGCGGTGGGACGCGGCGGCGGCGCACTGGCAGGACGCGGCGGCACGGCTCGACGCACGGATCGGTGCGCTGGCGGGGTCTTCGATGCCGCTGGGGGCGCCGACCGTGCCTGCCTCTGCCGGGGCCGCGGGCCATGGGCACGGCTGGAGCGGCGGCGCGGAGGTGAACGGCGGCACGGGGAGCGTCCATGCGCCGGGCGTCCAAGCGGCGGGCGTCCAAGCGACGGGCGTCCAAGCGACGGGCGGCGATCCGTGGAGCGGCCTCAGCGTCGACACGGCCGACGCGCACGCCGGAGACGGGCTCGCTGCCGATGGTCAGGGGCTCGCCGAGCGGAGGGCCGACGAGCAGACGATCGACGAGCACGTCGCCGACGACAGTCTCCGCAGTGAGGCGACCCGCGCCCTGCATGCCCGCGGACGACACATCCCCGCCCCCGCCGACCCCGTCGATCCGCCACCGTGGCCACCGCACCGGCCGCCCGCCGGAGGCGACGCGTGAGCCGGACCCGGCGCCGGGGGCGGATCAGCGTGGTCGTACTCGCGGGATGGCTCTTCGCCGATCTGCTCCTCGTCCTGGCCCTGGTGTCGATGGCCGACCGTCCGGACCCCCTGGCCGACCGCCCCAAGGCGTCCAAACAGAGCCCGAAGCCCTCGCCGTCCCCCACACCGACAGGTCCCCGCTCGGTGGAGCTGCAGCCCGAGGAGTTCCGGGTCAAGGGCACCGACAAGGGTGATCTCGCCGCGCAGATCCACAAGAGCACCGGGAGGTGGGCGGGCCGTGAGGCGGCGCTGGTGCTGACGTTCGGCGGGTCCAGGAGCGGCGAGGCGTACGCGCACCGCGTCAACTCGCTGCTCGACAAGGGCCGTCCGGGGATGTTCACCAAGAAGACGGCGACGGACGACTTCCACAAACTGGGCGACCCCGCGTCGACGGCGACGGTCAGGGTGTACTTCTACACGGTGCCCGGCGGCTGATCCATGACGAACTGGCTCCCCGGCGAGCGCCCGCCGGACGACATCTCCAGGCTCCCCCTGCCGAGCCTCCCCGCCTTCCCCGCGATGCGCGGCTACGTCCAACTGCACGCGGAGATCAGGAAACTGGGCTTCCGGCACGCCGCCGACGCCCTCCGCGCTCCCGCTCCCGCGAACGCTTCGGGGCAGTCGACGCAGGCGCTCTTCGGCACGCTGCCGCAGGCGGAGACCGACGACGGCTTCCGCATCCTCGACGGCCTGTGGTTCCCCGCCCGCGGCGGCCTGTGGCGGCGCGCCGACCTGGCGTACGTCCAGGAGTGCCGCGCCCAGTGGATGGCCTCCGGGTACCCGCGCGCCCTGGACGTGGCCGCCGTCGTGGACACCCTGGAGACCGTCGTGCGCGACGACCCGATGGGCCTGCGCCGCATCGTCCTGTGGGAGTTGTGCTGCCGGCTGGTCGACAGCGTCGCGGAGGGTAAGGGCGGGGCCTCCCGCACACCTCCCTCTGCCGCGCACGCCGTCGCCCTCGGAGTGCACCACGCCGAGGCCGGGCCGCTCGCGGACGCCGTCTCCGCCGTCCGTTTCCCGACGGCCGGAGAGGCCCGGAACGCCGCCGAGACCCTCAACGACGTCTGGCCCGGCACCGGTCTGCGCGAGGCCGAACGGCTCGCGGAGCTGCTCGCCCCGGCGGCCACGGATCACGTACTGTCCGCGCTGCTCGGCACGCTTCGATCCCGGGCGGCCGCCGTCAGCCAACTCTGCCGCACAGCAGATGAGTTGACGGGCAAGGGCGACCTCCGTGGCGCGGCCGGCGCCTGGCTCGACGCCCTGCGGCAGGCCCGCGACGACGTGGACGCGCGGGCCGGACTCCTGCGCGTGGCCGCGCTTCTGGCCGACGCCCCCACCACCTCACCGGAGTCGGAGGTGACGGCCGCCGTCGGCGAACGGACCGTACGACTCTCCTGGCGCGCCCCGAGCGGGCACGGCCGGGACACGCACACGCACTCGCGCCCGGGCACCTCCCCGGTGTCGTACCGCGTGCTGCGGTACCCCGACGGCGCTCCCGAACTCGCCGTCGAGGTGTCCGCCGACGACACCGCCCTCGCACGGGCCGACCTCGATCCCCCCACCGGGCGTCCGCTGCGCTACGCCGTGTTCCCGATGCGCGGGGACCGCATCGCCGGGATCCCGCGCGTCACCGCGCAGGTGCTGCTCACCCCGGACGTCACGCAGCTGCGCGTCGAAGCGGTGCCGGACGGCGTGCGGCTGCGGTGGCTGCCGGACCCCTCGGCCCTGGAGGTCAGTGCCGTGCGGAGGGCCGAGGGCGACAACGGCCCCGGGCAGCGGGTGTTCTGCGAGCACGACCGGCTCCTGGACACGCCGCTCGCCGTGGGCGGCTACGTCTACGAGGTCCGGTGCGCGTACGCCGGCCCCGGCGGGCGGCTCGTCCGGTCACCGGGGCGTACGGTCACCGCCCGTGTCGAACGCTGGCCGTCGCCGGTGGAGGAGCTCTCCGTACGGCGCCTCGACGACGGTCGTGTACGTGTCGCGTGGCGTCCGCCCGCCCGCGGGGATGCCCACCTGGTGCCGTGGTTCGCTCATCCCGTGCCGGCCGGCGCCGACGTGTCCGAGCACGTGGGCCGCCTTGGCCCGCCCGACGGCACGCCGCCGACCTCCGTCGACGTGCTGCCGCCGCCCCGTGAGCGGCTGCGGATGACGGCCGTGAGCGTGCTCGGCGACCGCGCGGTATCCGGACCGAACGTGGTGGTCGAACACCAGGGGGAGGTACGGGACTTGGAGGTGCGGCGCGTGGCCGCCGACCGCGCCGAGCTGCGGTTCGCGTGGCCCGAGCCCGCCGTCCTCACCCTCATCTCCTGGGAGGACGGGCTGCGCGGCGGTGAGCGGCGCGTGGCACGCAGCCAGCACGTCTCCGGGCGCCCCGTGGCGCTCCAGGTCTCCCCGGCGGAGTGCCGGTTCACCGTGACCGCGCTGCCGAGGCCGGACGCCGTGGCCATCGGCGCGCCGTCCGCGCGGGCCGTGCTGCCCGCCGCGCCACCACCGCTCCCGCCGGCGCCCACCCCCTGGTGGCGGACGTGGTGGCGGCGGTGGCGCACGAAGCAGCCGCCCGCGTCCTCTCGCCCCGCCTAGCCGCGGACCTCCGCCTAGCCCCGGACCTCCGCCTCGGCCCCGCCCCCGAACTCGAGCAGCAGTCCCTCCCGCAGCGCGATGGTCCGGCCGGGCTCCACGTCCCGCACGGTCCCGTCGTCCTTCCGCGCGGTCCACACGTCCTTGGTGTGGTTGGTGAGGCCGAACCTTCCCGGGTTCTGCGGGTGTGCGGTCACCTCGCCCACGACGGCCCGGAAGTCGTGCCGGTCGGGATACTCGACGAGGTGATGGGCGTAGACCCGCGCGCTCGGGGCGAGCCTGATGCCGCGCCGGGTGCGCGAGGTCCCCGTACCGGTGACCAGTTCGAGCCGCGGCGGCAGCACCAGCGTACGACCGCATTTCCAGCAGTCGGGGGCGGCGCCGTCCGGCTGCGTGAGGTTCTGCTTGCCGCAGGAGCCGCACTGGGTGATGGCGTCGAGGACCTGGCTCAGGGCGTGGCACCACTGCGACTCGCGGACCCGCTTGACCGGTGTCCGTACCCCCTCCGTGAAGGTACGGATGAACAGGTCCCGCAGGATCGGCGGCAGCGCTCCCCAGGTGGCGACCACGGTCGGCTGCTCGTCGGGGACGGGCCGGTTGCGGGCGTCGGACGGGTCGTAGACGAAGACGGGGTCGGTGCCGTAGAGACGCCGTTTGGCGGCCTCGTCCATGCAGCGGATCTGCAGGGCCTGCGCGCCGTTGAACGGGTGGTCGTTCATCAGGAGCAGGAAGAGCAGGACGGCCAGCGAGTGCAGGTCGGTCTGGGTGCCGGGCTGCACCCCTTTGTCGCGGCGGACCAGTTCGGGCGCCATGAAGTCCATCGTCCCCGCGACCGCGGCGGACTCGCCCTCCACCACCGCGTTGTCGTTGTCGCACACCAGCACGTCCCCGGTGCGCGGGTCGAAGAAGATGTTCCCCCAGTTGATGTCGCGGTAGGCGATGCCCCTGGAGTGCAGCGATCTGTACGCCTCGACGGTGTGCAGCGCCACGGTGACCAGCGTGCGCATCGTCGCCGCCGACACCGACGGGTCGCGGCGGAACAGTGCGGGCAGGTCCTGGAAGCGCGAAGGGCGTACGTCCATGAGATAGCCGAAGCCCGGCTGGCTGCCCTCCGGGTCGAGGACGATCGCCGTGGGCCACAGGAAGCGGTCGTCGCTCCAGCCGCGCGCGATGAGCCCTTCGAGGATCTGCCGCTGGCGGGCGTCGGCCAGCTGCGGGTAGTACCACTTCAGCGCGCGGTCGCCCTGTGGCGTCGTCACGCGGTAGACCTCGCCCTGGCCGCCGGAGCCGAAGAGTTCGGCGACCTTGACCTTCTCCCCCGACTCGGCCACCAGGGTCTTTCCGGCGGCGAGCATGCCGTTCACCATGCGGTTCCTCTCTCGGTCTCAGCTAGTGCGGTGGCCGCGAAGGCGCCCACGAACGTGGTGTCGTCACCGGAGTACTTGGCGGCCCGCTCCAGCCAGTCCGCGAGCTGCGCCTGCACCGCGGGCACGCCCTGCCCCGCGGCGCGTTCGGTGACGCCGGTGGCGAAGTCCAGGAACCCCTGGTGGTCGGCGAAGCTCTTGGAGAGGCCGTCGGTGGACAGGAGCACGACCGGTGGCGCGCCCCCGGTGAAGGGCTGCCAGTGCGACCGCATCTTGCGCCAGGGCTCGGGCTCGCACAGCGAGTCCGTCTCGTCCCCCATGTCGGGTCCTGTCGAGAGCGGTGTGTGCGGGGTGCCTTCCGCGTCGACGAGGACGATGTCCCCGTCGCCCAACTGCCAGCAGAACAGCATGGTTTGAGTGACGACGGCGCCTATGAGCGTGCTCCCGTACACGGCGAGGTCGGGCGGCTCGTCGGCCGGGGCCGTCAGGCGGCGTGCGCCGTGCGCCGGGGAGTTGCAGTCGTGCAGGAGCGCGCGCTCGCGCCAGCGGTGCGCCACCTGCTGCGGCAGCCTGCGGGCCTCGGCGCGCAGGCCGTTCCAGCCCGTCGCGTCGGCGCCCACCCGCACGGCCTCCCGCGCGAAGCCCTCCGCGCACGCGGTGAACTCCTCGACGGCCCACCGGGAGCCGAAGTCGCTGCGGAAGTGGGCGGCGGAGCCATGGCCGTCGGCGACGGTGAGCACCGCGGCGCGCCCCTCGGCGACGGAGAGGGCTCCGCAGCTGTCCTGGCTGTACTTCTTGCCGACCCCTTTGACCGTGGCGCTGAGCAGGGCCCAGCTGTCGGTCGCCCGCTGGGTGCCTGCCGGTGTCGAGGGGCCGTTCACCAGATGTCGTCTTCGTCGTCCTTGGTCAGCGGCGCCGGGCCGAGCGGGGACGCGGGCCTGGCGTCCTCGACCTTCGGCGTCGACGCGTCCTTGACGACGGCTGTCGACATCCACCGGATGGCGGCGGCGAGCTGGCGGGGGTTCTTGGCCTGCAGGGGCTCCAGCTCTGGGTTGCCGAGGAACTCCTTGAGCATGCTCTTGTCCGCGTCGTCCCCGATGGCCACCGCGACCCGCACGGCACGCTTGCCCCACGGCGTCGCGTCGATCTCCCGCAGGCCCGCGCGCCAGTCGTCGGTGGGCTGCCCGTCGGATGCGAGCGCGAGGACCGGGGGCAGCGCGCGCTGCGGCATCGGCGGTGTCTGCAGCGCGCCCGCCGCGAGTTTGAACGCGGCGCCCATGTCGGTGCCGCCGTACGTGTGCACGTCCTCCCAGGAGAACCGGTCCACCGGGGTCGGCTCACCCACGTGCCAACTCGCGCCGCTGGCGAAGGAGATGGCCCGCACGAGCAGCGAGGCGGCCGGGTTGGACTCGGCGGCCTGTTGCATCTCGGGGATGGCCTCGCGGATGGCGAAGTTCAGTTCGCCGATCTTGCCGTTCACGCCCATGGAGCCCGAGCAGTCGAGCATCCAGATGAAGTGCACGGGGCGGTTGGCCATGCTTCCGCCGGGGAAGTTGTCGGCGGCGGCTTGCGCCTCGACGGTGACACTGGTGTCGCTGGTCTTCCTCACGCTGGTCCTCTCGCGCGTCGTCTGTGGAACAGGGGTCGGTCGTCTGTGGAAGAGGTGTCAGGAGGTGAGGCCTTACGGTCTCGGGGGGCCGTACGGTCTCGGGGGCTTTACTGTCTCGGTGGGCCTTGCGGTCTAGGTGGCCCCTGCGCCTCCGCCTGCCGGTTGCGCCACGCGTTCCATTCCTGGAGGCACTGCTGCCCCCGCCCCTCCGCGAGCCGGGCCAGCTCCGTGGCGACCTGGTCGAGCGCCAGGTCTTGGAGCCGGGGCAGCACGGGGGCGAGAATCCGCGCGAGCAGCTCCTCGGAGACCCGCTGCCACTCCACCGTGATCCCACGCCCTTGGCGGGGCCGCCACGCGTTGTAGAGCGCGGCGATGTGAGCGGGGTGGTGCGGCAGTGCGTGGACCAGACGCTCGCATGCGCCGTTGTCGAGCAGGTGAGAGCGGTACGCCCGCAGCACGTTGCCCTCCGCCGCCATCAGGACGCCCAGCGCCCCCGAGCGGTACAGGTCGGCCGGGTCCACCCTGGCGAGACCCCGCGCGACCAGCTCGTCCACTCCCCTGCGCAGGACGACGTGGACGGGGGACGCACGCCGCAGGGTGGTGCCGAGCTCGCCGACGGCGCGGTCCGCGGGCACGCGCTTGTCGGCGAAGTCCTCGGCCAGTACGAGGAGTTTGGCGGTGGCGCGCTCACGCGGGCCGAGGCGCAGGGCCTGCAGAGCCCTGGCCAGGTCCACCAGCTCGGCGTCGACCCGCTCCGGCTCCATGAGCAGGCCCACGAGACGGATGCCGTAGCCCGCGTCGATGATCAGGCGCGCCGTGCAGGTCCGCGCGAGCCGCATCATGTCGACGCGGTCGGGCTGCCGCCCGCCCCACACCAGCCGCCACATCAGCCTCAGCGTCTCGGCATCGCGCACCCGCCGCCCCGGCAGCATTTCGGTCAGCGCGTCGAAGAGGTCGGCGCCCCGCGGTCCGCCGGGCTCTCTCTTCGCGCGCGTGGCGGCTTCGGCGAGGCGCAGGGGCAGGGGGGCGTCGTCGATGTGCCGCAGGAGCCACGCTCCCTGCGGCGCGTTGGCGAAGTCACGCAGCCGGTCCAGTTTCGGGTCGGTGAGGTCCTGCGCGAGCAGCTTCAGGACCCGCCGGTCCAGACCGGTGTGGCCCAGCGCCTCCAGGACCTCGACGGCTTCGGCGCACTCGCGCCGCCCGGGGTTGAGCAGGGCCGTGGCGAGCCGCCGCATGGCCTCGTCCAGCCCGCGCCCCGCGTCCGCGCCCAGGGCGAGCGCGAGCCGCAAGGGCTCGGTCCAGGTCCCCATGGGGGCGCGCAGTCTGCGGCGCAGCTCGTCGTCCGCGCGCCCGCCGAACTCCCCGCGCAGCCGCAGCCAGGCCCCCGCGCTCAGCGGCAGCCGTTCGCAGGCGGCCAGGTCGGGCAGCGTGTCCTGGTCCTCGGCCACGGAGACGTAGTGCCGGGCCAGGGCGAGGGCGAGGGGTTCGGCGGCGGCGCGGTCCTGTGCGCCGAGCTCCTGGCACAGGGTGTACAGCTCGTCGACGAGAGGGCTGCCGGCGCTCTGCTCGGCCACGGCTGCGGCATGGGCACGGACGATCTCCCGGCGGGTGTCACCGGACATCGCGGCCAACTGCCGTACGTCGAGGGTCGGTCGCGTCAGCGCGAACGGGTCGTCATCGGCGCCCGGTTCGGGTGGTGTCCCCTCGATCCACTGCCGGGCGGTCACCTCGGCCCAGGTGTCGGGTATCGGGGTGCTTCCCTGGCCGCCGATACCGTCGTGGACGCGGTAGAGGTGGTCGAGCGTCGTGCCGTCGAACCGGTCGAAGTCGGCGTCCGGGCCGATGCCGAGGATCTGCTGCGGCGCGCGCCGCGGCTGCGCCGTCCATGTGCTGAACGTCAGCGATGACGCGTACGGTCCGGGGAGCGAGGCACAGGCGAGCGCGACCCAGTGGGCCACCGTCAGCGGGTCGTGTTCGGCGACGATGATCTGCCGTCCGGCCCGCTCGTCGAACAACCGGCGCACGTCGGCGAGGAAAGGCTCGACCCGGGGGGCGTTCTCGCGGGCGAAGCCGACGAGTTGCTCGGTCGCCAAGTCCAGCGCGGGCAGCGGAAGTTCATCGAGCGCGTCGACGCACACGGCGTCGACCCGGCGCCCCGCGTCGACGGTGGCGCACAGGAGCGCGCCGCCCCCGGGGAGTCTGCTGCGGCTGAGTCCCGCACGATGGCCGACGGCGCGCACATACTCGGCCACGTCGGATGATTCCGGGGTCTGTTCGCTCTCCTGCTCCTGCGGCCCCGCCTGCGCGGGGATCAGACGGACGGCTCCGGTGACCGGCTCCTCGTCGAGCCGATAGCTGCGTCGGCGGATGGCCATGCCACATTGTGACCATCCGCGCGCCTCGATCGCAGGCCGTCCGCCAAGTTTTCACCTTCCTCGGTCATCACTCGCACCACGCTCCGCTCTCCGGAGAGGCGGTGCGCGCCAGTGCACCGCGGTGCACCCTTGCGGCCCCGAGGGGTTGGGTCCAACGTGGTCCCGGGCCGGCACGCGCGGCCACTTCCTCAAGACGCCTTCCGCATGGTGATCGGAGTCGACATGGCCTCCTCCCCGTCCTTCCAGCTCCCGCACGCCCTCCTGGGCGACGGCCCCCACAAGGTGATCGCCGTGCATGGCTGGTTCGCCGACCGCTCGGCGTTCGCGCCGGTGCTCGCGGACCTCGACCGCGCGTCGTTCCAGTACGCGGTGGTCGATCTACGCGGATACGGGGAGGCGAAGGACGCCGCCGGTGCCTGGACGACCTCCGAGGGGGCCGCCGATGTCGTCGCCCTGGCGGACCTCCTCGGCTGGGACCGCTTCTCGCTGATCGGCCACTCCATGGGCGGCAGCGTCGCCCAGCGGGTCCTCGCGATCGCACCGCATCGGGTCCGCAGGCTGGTCGGCGTCTCGCCCGTGCCCGCCTCCGGCCTCGAACTGCCTCCGGAACAGTGGGAATTGTTCGCCGAGGCCGACCGGCTGCCGGGCAACCGGCGCGCGATCATCGATGTCACCACCGGCGGCGCACGGCCGGCGGCCTGGCTCGACCGCATGGTGGAGCGCTCACTGGAGGTGAGCGACGCGAAGGCCTTCCGCGCTTGGCTCGACTCCTGGGCGGGCGAGGACTTCCACGACCGGATCGAGGGCTCGACCGTGCCGGCGCTCGCGGTGGTCGGGGAGCTGGACCCCGCGCTGGGAGCGGAGCTGATGCGCCGGACCTGGCTGCGCTGGTACGCGCGCGCGGAACTCACCGAACTCCCCCAGGCGGGCCACTACGCGATGGACGAGACGCCGCTGGCCCTCATCCGCGCCGTGGAGGACTTTCTGCGCAAGGACGGCGAGAGTGACCGAGTGAGTGGAGACAGCCCTTCGTGAGCACCGAACTGACCGCAGTTCCGGACGTGTTCGACCCTCGGCAGTACGCCGCCGGGGTGCCGCACGACCGCTATCGCATCCTGCGCGACCGGTGCCCCGTCGCCTGGCAGAACGAGCCGCGCGTGCTCGACTGGCCTGCGGGCCCCGGCTTCTGGGCGGTGACCCGGCACCAGGACGTCGTCCGGGTACTCAGGGACTCCGCCACGTACTCGTCGTACCTCGGCGCCACGCAGATCCGCGACCCGGACCCGGACGACCTGCCGTTCATCCGACGCATGATGCTCAATCAGGATCCCTCCGCACACGGCAGGTTACGGAGGATGGTGAGCCGTGCGTTCACGCCCAAGCGCGTCGAACGCTTCGAGTCCCTGGTACGCCAACGGGCCCGCGCCCTGCTCGCGTCGGCCGCTGACCGGGCCGGTGACTCCGATGGCAGTTGCGATCTCGTCTCCGCCGTCACCGACGACTACGCCCTGCTCAACCTCGCCGACCTCCTCGGCGTTCCGGAGAGCGACCGTGGCCTGCTGCTGCACTGGACCCAGCGCGTGATCGGTTACCAGGACCCGGAAGAGGCAGGGACGTTGACGCTCGGCCCTGACGGCAAGCCGGTCAACCCCCGCTCACCGGCGATGCTGCGCGACATGTTCGACTACGCGCGCGACCTCGCGGCACACAAGCGCCGCGTACCCGCCGACGACATCATGACCACCCTCGCGACCGACCCCGAACTGACCGCCCCCGAGCTGGAGATGTTCTTCTTCCTGCTCACCGTCGCGGGCAACGACACCGTGCGCGGTGCGGCGCCCGGTGGTCTCCTCGCGTTCGCCGAGCACCCGGACGAGTACCGCCGCTTCCGCGAGGGCGACGCCCCGATCTCCACGACCGTGGACGAACTCCTGCGTCACCACCCCCCGGTCCTCACCTTCCGCCGGACAGCCGCCAAGGACACCATCCTGGCGAACCGGACCATCCGCGCCGGGGACAAGGTGGTCGTCTTCCACGCCTCCGCCAACCACGACGAACGCGTCTTCGCGAACCCGCACCGGCTCGACCTCTCCCGCTCCCCCAACCCCCACGTATCCTTCGGCGATGGCCCGCACGTCTGCCTGGGCGCACACTTCGCACGTCTCCAACTCCGCGTCCTGTACGAGGAGTTCCGTGACGCGTGGCCCGCGCCTCCGGAGCTGGCCGGAGCGCCGCGGCGCCTTGTCTCCAACTTCATCAACGGGCTCAAGTCGGTGCCGGTCCACGTGCCGAGGGCACGTTAGCCATCGGATACGGTTCAAGATCCACCGCGAACCCCGCGCGCGAGCCCGCGCGCCGTCGACCACGGAGACTCCCGCATGCACGGCGCAGCCGTCCCCGCAACCGAGGACGAGAACCACGACGACATCTTCCCGAGCGCCGAGGCTCCCGACGACGGCACCCCCTGGCGGGCGCCGGCCGACCTCGAAGAGCACCTGTACGAACTGTGCGAGGCCGACGACGGCTACACCTATCTGCGGGCGATAGCCGTCACGGGTCTGTACCGCCCGGTGGCGGCGGCCGACATCGTGCCGGGTGCGACCGAGCGCCCGGTCCTCACCGTCGACATCCCCGACGGCCGCCGGATCGCGCAGATGTACACCGTCGGTCTTCTCCCGCGCCCGCACCCCGAGGTGGTGTACGAGTTCGTCACGCTGGGCACGCTCGCCGACGAACTGCCCGACGACATCGACCTGTTGGTGGTCAACGCGGCCACCCCCTGCCAGCAGTTCTATCTGACGACGGACGAGGAACGGGACGTCTGGGCGGACCTGCACGCGGACCTCTACGTCGACGGCCGCCTGCACGACCGCATCGACACCCGCCGCACCGGCGCCCCGGAGTCCCCCGCCCTGCTGCACGGCCTGGCCTGCGGCGCCCACCTCTGCTTCGCCAACGGCGACGCCTGGAACACCCTGGACTGGCACGGCGCGGGGTACGACTCGGAGGTGGAGCGCCTCGCGGAGTGGTGGGGCGTACACGGCCGCGAGGACTGGCTCGACACGCAGGAGCGGCTCCTGAACCGTGAAGTCAGCCCCTGGTACTGGGACTTCGTCCTCGGCGCCCGTACGTCGCTGATCGAGCAGTTCGGCCCGCGTGTCGACCCGGAGCTGTGGCGTCAGTGCGTGGAGGTGACGATCCGCGACCGCATGGCCGAGACCGGCGGCCACGATGTCGCGCACAAGCCGGGCGACGACCCCGAGCTGGACGACTTCGTCGCCGCGCTGCGCGGCCTCGTCGGCAAGATCATCCGCTACGAGTCCCGCTTCAGGGCCGACGAACTCCTACCGCCCGACGGCCATGTCCGCACCGTCGCGGCCTGGGACATCGGGCGCGCGTCGAAGATGGCCCGCTGGGGGCGCGGCGCCCGGTACGCGACCCACGCCGAGCTGGAGGCTGCGATCGAGCAGGCGAGCCGCGCGGCCCGGTCGGCGTACACCTCGTGGGAGGAGTTCTCCGCCGGCTACGTCCTCGGGCGATGCCTCCATTTCGACGACGAGCAGTTCGGGGACTGGTACACGACCGTCCTCCAGGCGCACCGCGAGCTGGTCTCGGACCCGGACAGCCCGTGGCTGACGGTGCCGTTCCACTGATCCGGTAGCGACCCGCGGGGCGCCTGTGATCGTCCCGCTCACCTGAGCGCCCCGCATCACAATCTGGTCTCGCTGCCCCGTCAGGGTCTTGCCACCTGCCCGTGTAATCGATTCCAATCCTCCGTGTAATCGATTCCACGAGGAGGTGGAGCGGCGATGGCGAGCATCAAGGACGTCGCGGCCGAGGCAGGCGTATCCGTCGCCACGGTCTCGCGCGTCCTGAACGATCACCCCTCGGTCAGCCCGGCCGCCCGTGCCCGCGTCATCGCCGCGACGGAGAGCCTCGGCTACCGCCCGAACGCGGTCGCCCGTTCCCTGCGCACCGCCCAGACCCGCACGCTCGGCCTGGTCATCAGCGACGTGCTGAACCCGTACTTCACGGCCCTTGCCCGTTCCGTCGAGGAGGCGGCCCGCGCACTTGGCTACAGCGTGATCATCGGCAACGCCGACGAGCGTCCCGAGCTGCAGGACCACCATGTGCGCACGCTCCTGGACCGGCGGATCGACGGGCTCCTGGTCTCCCCCACCGACGGCGGCTCCCCGCTGATGCTCGACACCGCGCGCTCCAGCACCCCGATGGTCTTCGTGGACCGCTGGATCCCGGGCGTGGACGTCCCCGTCGTCCGCGCCGACGGCCGCGAAGCCGTCCGGGACCTGGTCGCCCACCTGCACACGATCGGCCACCGCAGGCTCGCGATCATCGCCGGGCCCGCGGCCACCACCACCGGCAGCGAGCGCGTCGAAGCGTTCCGCGACGCACTCGCCGCGTACGGGCTCCCGCTGCCCGCCGAGTACATCGGGCAGGGCGACTTCCAGGCCGACAGCGGGCTGCGCGCCACCGAGCGGTTCCTCGCGCTGCCCGAGCCGCCCGACGCCATCTTCGCCGCGGACAACCTGATGGCCCTCGGCGCGCTCGACGCGATCCGCGCGCGCGGCCTTCGCGTGCCGCACGACATCGCGCTCGCCGCCTTCGACGACATCCCGTGGTTCGTGCACACCGACCCGCCGATCACCGCCATCGCCCAGCCGACCGGCGATCTGGGCCGGGCGGCGGTGCAGGCCCTGGTCGACCTGATCGAGGGCAGGAGCCCGCGGTCCGTGACCCTGCCCGCCCGTCTCGTCGTACGCCGCTCCTGCGGCGAGTCCCCCACCGACCGGAGGAGCAACACGTGAGTACAGCGGACGAGTTGCCGCGCGGCGCCGACCGCGGCCCCGACGAGTTGCTGCGCATCGAGGGGATACGCAAGACCTTCCCCGGCGTCGTCGCGCTCGACTCGGTCGACTTCGACCTGCGCCGCGGTGAGGTGCATGTCCTGCTCGGCGAGAACGGCGCGGGCAAGAGCACGCTCATCAAGATGCTCTCCGGCGCCTACCGCCCCGACAGCGGCCGCATCCTCGTGGACGGGAAGGAAACCCGCATCCACGGCGCCCAGGACGCGGAACGGCTCGGCATCGCCACGATCTACCAGGAGTTCAACCTCGTACCCGACCTCACCGTCGCCGAGAACATCTTCCTGGGCCGCCAGCCGCGCCGCTTCGGGATGATCGACCGCAAGGCGATGGAGTCGGCCGCCGAGGAGCTCCTGAAGCGGGTCGGCGTCCAGGTCTCCCCGCGCGCCAAGGTCCGTGAACTGGGCATCGCCCGGCTCCAGATGGTGGAGATCGCCAAGGCGCTCAGCCTGGAGGCCCGTGTCCTGATCATGGACGAGCCGACGGCCGTCCTGACGAGCGAGGAGGTCGACAAACTCTTCGCGATCGTGCGGCAGTTGCGCGCGGACGGCGTGGGCGTCGTCTTCATCACCCATCACCTCGAGGAGATCGCCGCACTCGGCGACCGCGTGACCGTCCTGCGCGACGGCCGCAGCGTCGACCAGGTGCCCGCCTCGACCGACGAGGACGAGCTCGTACGGCTGATGGTGGGCCGCAGCATCGAGCAGCAGTATCCGCGTGAACGCCCTGACGCCGGTGGCGAGTTGCTCACGGTCAAGGGCCTCACCCGCGACGGCGTCTTCCACGACGTCAGCTTCGAGGTGCGGGCCGGAGAGGTCGTCGGCCTCGCGGGACTCGTCGGCGCGGGACGCACCGAGGTGGCCCGCGCCGTCTTCGGCGCCGATCCGTACGACGCGGGCTCGGTCGACGTACGCGGTGAACGGCTGCCCCGGCACGACGTGATCGCCGCGATGGGCGCCGGCATCGGCCTCGTACCGGAGGACCGCAAGGGGCAAGGGCTGCTGCTCGACGCCTCCGTGCAGGAGAACCTCGGTCTGGTGACGCTGCGTTCGGCGACGCGCTCCGGGCTCGTGGACCTCAAGGGGCAGCGGGTCGCGGCGGCCAGGATCGCCGAGCAGCTCGGCGTGCGGATGGCCGGCCTCGGCCAGCATGTGCGCACGCTGTCCGGCGGCAACCAGCAGAAGGTCGTCATCGGCAAGTGGCTGCTCGCCGACACGAAGGTCCTCATCCTCGACGAGCCGACGCGCGGCATCGACGTGGGAGCGAAGGTCGAGATCTACCAGCTCATCAACGAACTGACGGCCTCCGGGCACGCGGTCCTGATGATCTCCAGCGATCTGCCCGAGGTCCTCGGCATGAGCGACCGCGTGCTCGTCATGGCGCAGGGCCGCATCGCGGGCGAACTCGCGGCGGACGAGGCGACGCAGGACGCGGTGATGGCGCTCGCCGTCAGCACCGCGGCAGCCGACACCTCGGCAACGACACAGAACGACGCAACCGAAGGGAAGGCCTCCCGTGGCCACTGAAACGCTGAAGAGCAACGCGGGTGGCGCCACCGGTCTGCGCCGCGTGCTGCTCGACAACGGCGCGCTGAGCGCCCTGGTCGTCCTCCTGGTGGCGATGTCGCTGCTGTCCGGCGACTTCCTCACCACCCAGAACCTGCTCAACGTGGGCGTGCAGGCCGCCGTCACGGCGATCCTCGCGTTCGGTGTCACCTTCGTGATCGTCTCGGCGGGCATCGACCTGTCGGTCGGCTCGGTGGCCGCGCTCTCCGCGACGGTCCTGGCCTGGTCGGCGACGTCCGAAGGGCTTCCGGTCTGGCTCGCGATCGTGCTCGCCGTCGGCACCGGCATAGCGTGCGGATTCGTCAACGGTCTGCTCGTCTCGTACGGCAAACTCCCGCCGTTCATCGCGACGTTGGCGATGCTGTCGGTGGCCCGCGGTCTCTCCCTGGTCATCTCGCAGGGCAGCCCGATCCCGTTCCCGGACTCGGTCTCCAACCTCGGCGACACCATCGGCGGCTGGCTGCCGGTCCCGGTCATCGTGATGATCGCGATGGGTCTGGTAACCGCCCTCATCCTGGGCCGTACGTACATCGGCCGCTCCATGTACGCGATCGGCGGCAACGAAGAGGCGGCCCGCCTCTCCGGGCTTCGCGTGAAGCGGCAGAAACTCGTCATCTACGGCCTGTCCGGCCTCTTCGCCGCCGTCGCGGGCATCGTCCTCGCCTCCCGCCTGGTCTCCGCGCAGCCGCAAGCCGCGCAGGGTTACGAGCTGGACGCGATCGCGGCGGTCGTCATCGGCGGCGCGAGCCTGGCGGGTGGCGTCGGCAAGGCGTCCGGCACGCTGATCGGTGCGCTGATCCTGGCGGTTCTGCGCAACGGCCTCAACCTCCTTTCGGTGTCCGCCTTCTGGCAGCAGGTCGTGATCGGCGTCGTCATCGCGCTTGCCGTTCTCCTCGACACGTTGCGGCGCAAGGCGGGGGCGACTCCGGGTGCGTCGACGGGCGCGGCGGCCGGTGGCGGGAAGAAGGGGCCGCAGGTCCTGAAGCTCGGGCTCGCCGCGGTGCTGGTGGCGGCTGTCGTGGGCGCCGTCTCCTTCTTCAACAACGGTTCGTCCGGTACGTCGACGAAGATCGGCATGTCGCTCTCCACCCTCAACAACCCCTTCTTCGTGCAGATGAAGGAGGGCGCTCAGGCGGAGGCCAAGAAGGCGGGCGTCGACCTGACGGTGACGGACGCGCAGAACGACGCCTCACAGCAGACCAACCAGCTGCAGAACTTCACCGGCGAAGGCATGAAGTCGATCATCGTCAACCCGGTCGACTCGGACGCGGTGGGCCCGGCGGTGCGCGGCGCCAACAAGTCGGACATCCCGGTGATCGCCGCCGACCGCGGCGTGAACAAGGCGAAGGCGGCGACGCTCGTCGCCTCGGACAACGTCGCGGGCGGCAAGCTCGCCGCGAAGACCCTCGCGGAGAAGCTGGGCGGCAAGGGGAAGATCGTCACGCTCCAGGGCGTGGCCGGCACGTCGGCGAGCCGCGAGCGCGGCAAGGGCTTCGCCGAGGGCATCAAGGAGTACCCCGGCATCAAGGTCGTCGCCTCCCAGCCCGCGGACTTCGACCGCACCAAGGGCCTGGACGTGATGACGAACCTCATGCAGTCCAACCCCGGCATCAACGGCGTCTTCGCCGAGAACGACGAAATGGCCCTCGGCGCCGCCAAGGCGCTCGGCAACAAGGCGGGCAAGTCGGTCTCGGTGGTCGGCTTCGACGGAACTCCCGACGGACTCAAGGCCGTTGAGACGGGCACGCTGTACGCGTCCGTGGCGCAGCAGCCGAAGGAGTTGGGCAGGATCGCCGTACAGAACGCGGTGAAGGCGATGCGAGGCAAGGATGTCGAGGAGACGGTGAAGGTCCCGGTGAAGGTGGTCACGAAGAAGAACGTGGCGGACTTCTCCTGACCGCGCTCCATTGCCTCAACCCCGTACGAGCAGAAGTTGGACCCACAGATGCACGACCGCGAGCCTCATATCGATGACGCCACGTACGACCTCCTGGTCGTCGGGTCCGCCAACGCCGACCTGGTGATCGGTGTCGAGCGCCGGCCCGCCCCCGGCGAGACGGTCCTCGGTTCCGACCTCGTCACGCACCCCGGCGGCAAGGGCGCGAACCAGTCGGTCGCGGCGGCCCGGCTGGGAGCCCGCACGGCTCTGCTCGCGCGGGTCGGCGACGACGCCCATGGCCGGCTCCTGCTCGACTCGCAGCGGGCGGCGGGCGCGGACACGGTCGGCGTGCTGGTCGGCGGGGCGCCCACGGGCGTCGCGCTGATCACCGTCGACCCGTCGGGCGACAACAGCATCGTGGTCTCACCGGGTGCCAACGCCCGGCTGACACCCGAGGACATCCGCGCGGCGGGCAGCCTGCTCGCCGCGTCCCGAGTGGTCTCGACGCAGCTCGAGATCCCCATCGAGTCGGTCACGGAGGTCGTACGCACCTTGCCCGCGGCCACCCGTTTCGTCCTCAACCCCTCTCCACCGGCCCCGCTCCGGCCCGAAGTCCTCGCGGCGTGCGACCCGTTGGTGGTGAACGAGCACGAGGCGCGGTACGTCCTGGGCGATGACGCGGCTGTCGCGGACTCGCCCGAGGACTGGGCGCGGGCGTTGCTCGCCCTCGGCCCGCGCTCGGTGGTCATCACCCTGGGCGCACGGGGAGCACTGACGGCGGACGGCGACGGCTCCCCCGTCACGGTGCCGAGCCCGAAGGTGGAGGCGGTGGACACGACCGGCGCGGGCGACGCGTTCACGGCGGCCCTGGCCTGGCGCCTCGGCCTGGGCGAAGACCTCCCGACGGCGGCGGCATACGCGACGCGCGTGGGGGCCGCTTCGGTCACCCGGCAGGGCGCGCAGGAGTCGTACCCGACAGCGGACGAGGTGGCGGGCGCGTGAAGAAGACCGGCATCCTCAACCGCCATCTGTCCGGCGCGCTGGCCGAGTTGGGCCACGGGGACACGGTCCTGATCTGCGACGCGGGCATGCCCATCCCGCCGGGGCCGCGGGTCGTCGACCTGGCTTTCCGGGCCGGGGTCCCGTCGTTCGCGGAGGTACTGGACGGGCTGCTCGCCGAGCTGGTGACGGAGGGCGGAACGGCGGCGACGGAGGTCCATGAGGCGAACCCGGCGACGGCCGCTCTCCTGTCCTCCCGCGTCACACCCCTCACCCTGGTCCCCCACGAGGAACTCAAGCGGCGCACGGCCACGGCCCGCCTGGTGGTACGCACCGGCGAGGCCACGCCGTACGCGAACGTGCTGCTGCGGTGCGGAGTGTTCTTCTAGCCCGGCCCGTTCGGGTGCTTTTCCAGCCCGAACGGTCCGGGTGCTCTTCTAGCCCGGCCCGTTCGCGAAAGACAACGTCCGGTACACCGAAACCCCACCCTCCGTACCCCCCGTACGCCCACCCATCAGCTCCCCACACGCCTGCGCCGCCGCGCTGACGCGCTGTGTGTACGAGGGGTCCTCGGTGTCCAGGAGGATGCCCAGGGCCGTGCCGCTGTGTGCGACAACGACACCCAGGCCGCCGACCTCCCGGCAGATCTCCCGCATCGGATCCAACGTCCATTTGTGGCGCAGGAGTTGGTTCATCTGGGCGCTGCGGGTCGCGACCCTGCCGACCTCCGCCAGGTCGCGGCGGCGGACGGCGCACGCGAGCCGGTCGAGCAGGCGCGCGTACTCGTGACGGTCGGCCAGGGTGAACGGCTTGGGGATGCGGTTGAAGTCGACCGTGTCGACCGAGCCGCCCTCGTCGATCCCCACCACCGCCATGACCGGGAGTGATCCGAGGATGCCGCGCAGCCGCACCGTGCGGTGGTGGAAGGCGACGATCGCCGGGTAGAGCACCCCGTCCGTGGGCTCGATGTCCGCGAGCAGCCGCTCGATACGCGTCGGCGGCATCGCGACACCCAGCGCCTGGCCGACCGCACGCGCGGTCGCGACCAGGTCGGCCGACGAGCTCGCCAGACCCTTGCCCTCGGGGATCACGCTGTCGACGTGAAGGGTCCCCCCAGCCGACACTCCGGTCTGCCGCTCCGCCAACTCGCCGATCGAGCGGGCAAGTTGGAGCGCCTTGGTCTTGCGCGCGGGCCGCACCGTCATTTCGCCCCCGGAGCCGGGCTCCCGCCGGAACGTGGCCATCGTCCACCGCGCGACGGGCAACGTCACCAGGAAGTCCCCGTCCTCCTCCGGCAGCACGCCCTGAAGCAGCTCGCCGAAGGTTCCGAAGGCGGTGCCCACTCCGATACCGGCCGATCCCGCACCCGCCGCGCGTGGCCTCGGCCCGGCCTCCATGGACAGCTTCACAAGTCTCCTCCCGACGTCCCGACACCTTCAGCGCCCACAGGCTGCCACAACCCTATCCGTCTTGACAATCATTTTCATCTAGTGTGATGCTCTCGGCTCGGCGACCGACGCGGGAACACACAGGGACACCCAGGGACACACGTCCAGGGACACACAAGGGGCAGACGTGCACGACCACATAGCCGAAGCGGTGAAGAAACCCGATCTCATATCCCTGGAGCCGGACTTGGTCTGTCTCCGGTTCGAGACGATGAAGATCTATTCGGCCCTGGGAGCGGTCCGCCACCTTCTTGATTCCGGCGCCGTGCAGCCCGGCGACACCCTCATCGACAGCTCCAGCGGAATTTACGCGCAAGCGCTCGCGCTCGCCTGTCACCGTCATGGAATGAAATGCCACATCGTGGGTTCCACGACCGTGGACCACACGCTGCGGGTCCAGCTGGAAATACTCGGCGCCACGCTGGAACAGGTGCGGCCTTCGAAGAATCTCCGGCTCGACCAGGAGCTGAGAGTGCGGCGCATCGCCGAGATACTCGAGGCGAATCCCTCGTACCACTGGATGCGGCAGTACCACGACAGCATTCATTATCTCGGCTATCGCGACGTGGCCGAGACGATCGACGCCGAGGTGCCCGAGGGTCCGCTCGCCCTGGTGGGCGGGGTCGGCTCGGGGGCCTCGACCGGCGCCATCGCCGGCTATCTGCGGGAAGCGGGCCGCGATGTGTCACTCATCGGTGTGCAGCCTTTCGGCAGCGTCACCTTCGGCTCGGAGCACGTGGCCGACCCGGACATGATCATCGCCGGGATCGGCAGCGCCATCGAATTCCGGAACGTCCGGCACAAGGCATACGACCGCGTGCACTGGGTGAATTTCGACTGCGCGGTGTCCGGCGCGGTCTCGCTCCTGCGGACCAGCGGAATCTTCGCAGGCCTTTCCACCGGTGCCGCCTATCTGACCACGCTGTGGGAACAGCGCCGAGACGATTCCCGTACGTACGTGTTCATCGCGGCGGACACGGGTCATCGCTATGTCGAGAGCGCCTACGCGAAACACGCCCAGGCGCCGGACATCGACACCCTGAAGCCCCACGAAATCACCTCGCTCGACGAGCTGCGGCACCCCTGGTCGACGACGTCCTGGCCCGACCTCCCCTGACAGCAGCCATCCCCACCCCCATCTCCACTCCCATTCCCATTCCCACTCCGAGCCCCGAAGGCACACCACATGTCACACCCCGATCCGCGCACGCCCCACAACGTCGCGGAGCTCATCGACGCCGTCCTGGCCGGCGCGTACGGTCCCGACCCGCAGGACCTCTCCGTCACCAGTGCGTTCTGGCTGTACAACACCACCCGGCTCGCGGGCGGCCAAGTGACGTACCACAACCACTACTTGCTGCTCCGCGTCGGCACGGCCTTCGGCGCCTGTTCCTTCGAGGCCGGTGAACTCGCCCCGGAATTCTGCGAGAACGCCTCTGGCCACAGCCTCGACAAACTGCTGCGGGCCGAGTCCACACCCGTCCGCATCGCCGCGCTCGACGCGTATCTCGCGCAGGTGAGCCCGCACCGGGACGCCGCGGACGCCGAGCGCGTCACGCTGCCCACCGGCACGCCGGAGGTCCGCGCGGAGGCACGCGACGCCGCGATCGCCGGGCTGCTGGACATCGAGCCGGGCGCGAAGGTGGCGCTCATCGGCGTGGTCAACCCCCTGGTCGCGGCGATACGTGAGCGGGGCGGCGTCTGTCTGCCCTGCGACCTCAATCTCCGTACGACCCAGTGGGGCGACCGGATCACCGACGACATGACGGAGGTGCTCAAGGAGGCCGACGCGGTGGTCGCCACCGGTATGACGCTGAGCAACGGCACGTTCGACCTCATCCTGGCGCACTGCCGCGAGCACGGTGTACCGCTCGTGGTGTACGCCCAGAGCGGCAGCGCGGTGGCCCGCGCGTTCCTGCCCGCCGGGGTGACCGGGCTCTCCGCGGAACCCTTCGCCTTCTCGCAGTTCAGCGCCGACGAGACGCCGCTCTACCGCTACAAGGAGGCGGCGTGAGCGTCAACTCCAAGGGGCCGTCAGCGACTTCCAAGTCGCCGGCCGGCACTGAAGAAGCACTGCCGGGCGACCTGCGGATGGCCCGTACGCTGTGGCCCGTCCTGGTCGCTTCCGCGGTCGGTCTGCTGCCGTTCACCATCTTCAGCACGTATCTGGTGCCCATGGCCGAGGACGCCGACAGCAGTGTCGCGACCCTGGGCGGGCTGCGCGGACTCGGCGGCCTCGCCGCCCTGTTGGTGGGTACCGCGCTCGCCCCGCTGATCGACCGGGTGCGCAAGGAGTGGGCCGCCGCGGGCGGTCTCGCCGCGCTCGGGGTCTCCGCCGCGCTCGGCGCGAGCGGGGACTTCATCCTGCTCGCCGTGTTCTGTCTGCTCGTCGGCGCCAGTACGTCGGTACTGAACCCGGCGCTGACCGCGGCCGCCGCCGACCGCTTCGGTTCGGGGAAGGCCGCGGGGCGCGCGGCGACGCTCGTCACGGCGACGCAGTCGATGACGGCGATGCTGGCGGCGCCGGTCATCGCGCTGCCCGCGCTGCTCTGGGGCTGGCAGGGTGACCTGTTCGCGGTGACGGGGGTTTCGCTGCTGCTCGCGGCGGTCTTCTACGTACGCGGCAAGGACAAGCGGGTGGAGGCGATGGAGCCGACCCAACGCCTGGGCTACGCGGCCTCGTTCGCGACGCTGGCCAGGATCCCGGGAGTAGCCCCTTTGCTCCTCATCGCCTTGCTGCGCACGGCGGTGTTCATGGGCTACCTCTCCTACCTGGCGGCCTACTACGACGACCGTTTCCAACTCGACCCCGGGCTCTTCGCGTTCGTGTGGACACTCAGCGGGGCGTCGTTCTTCGTGAGCAACCTCCTCACGGGCCGGGTCACGAACTCCGAGGAACCGCGGATCGGCACCGAGCGGTTGCTGGCGATCGGTCTGGTCGCCGCGCTCGTCTCGGTCGTGGGCTTCTACTTCACGCACTGGCTCCCGCTGGCACTCGCGATGACGTCCCTGCACGCCGCGAGCCACGCCGTGGTGGCCGCGTGCGTGATCAGCCTGCTGGTCCGCCGCTGCGGCACACAACGCGGAGCGGCCCTGAGCGTGAACGCGGCGGGAATGAGCCTCGGCGTCTTCGCGGGCGCGGCCCTGGGCGGCCTCGGCCTTGGCCTGGCCGGCTACCCGGGAATCGCCGCGGCCTTCGGGCTGCTGGTGGTCGCGGCACTGGTGGCGGCGGTTCTCGTGCTGAGGGCTGAAGCGGTTGCCCCGGGGGGCCGAGACGCGGAGGGCGGGGGCCCGAGCGACCGGGGCCCGGGCTACCGGGACCCGGGCGATCAGGACCCGGGCGATCGGGACCCGGGCGCGGATCAACCGGCGGACGGAACTCCGCCGAAACGGAACCCGACGAACGACGACCCGGCGGTCCAGACCCCCACGAACGACGACCCGGCGGTCCAGACCCCCACGAACGACGGCCCGGCGAACCAGACCCCCACGAACGACGACCCGGCGAACCAGAACCCCACAAGCCGCGTCAGCCCTGCGAAGGAGAGCCCCGCCGCGGACGGTCCGGGGAAGGGAGGCGGGACCGTCACCTAGTGCCGCCCCGGAGCCGTTCCTCCACACCTGCCCCGACGCAAGCGGGGCCCACCCCCGGCGGCCGATCCCCGACGCAAGCGGAGCCCACCCCCGGCGGCCCACCCCTGACGGCATCACCCTGCCGGCCCTCCACAGCCATCCGCCGGCGCCTGCCGAGGTCTCCACCGCACCCGAACCCACCCCCAACCCAACTACCCCCCAACCCGACCGAGAGGCCCGCCCCGCCATGCCCCCGCCGCCCGCGATCTCCCCCTCGGCAGCCATTGCCCCCGCCCCCGAAGCGCCTCCGTCAGGCCCCCCGGCCAAGAGCGTCCGGAGTCTGCTTTCCTCCCGGGTGGGGCTGGTGGCAGGTTGTGCCGGGCTGCTGCTTCTCCTCCTCGGCTCCGTCGTCGTGGCCATCGGCCTCGGCTCCGCCGTCGTCTCACCGGGCGACACCGCCCGGCTCCTGTGGGCGGCGGTCAGCGGCGGGAGCATCGACTCCGGTGATGTGACGACGTATCAGATCGTCTGGCAGATCCGTACACCTCGCGTGCTCCTCGCGGCACTTGTGGGCGCCGGGCTCAGTGCGGTCGGCGTCGCCATCCAGGCGCTGGTGCGCAACGCCCTCGCCGATCCCTTCGTCCTCGGCGTCTCGTCCGGGGCCTCGGTCGGAGCCGTCGCCGTCACCGTCACCGGCGGCCTCGCGGCCCTCGGCATCTACGCGGTGTCGGCGGGAGCGTTCATCGGAGCGCTCGTCGCCTCCCTCCTCGTGTACGTCGCATCGGCGAGCCGCGGCGGCGGGCTCTCGCCGCTGCGGCTCGTCCTGACGGGGGTAGCCATGGCACTCGGCTTCCAGGCCGTGATGAGCGTGATCATCTACTTCGCGCCGGACAGCGAGGCCACCAGCATGGTCCTGTACTGGACGATGGGCAGCTTCGGCGCCGCGAGCTGGGGCGCCCTCCCCGTCGTGGCCGCCTGCGTGGTGCTCGGCACGGCCGTGCTCCACCGGTACAGCCGGGCGCTCGACGTCCTCGCGCTCGGCGACGAGACCGCGACGAGCCTGGGCATCAGCCCCGACCGGCACCGCAAGGGCCTGCTCCTGCTCGCCTCGCTGATCACCGGGGTGATGGTCGCTGTGAGCGGCGCGATCAGTTTCGTCGGCCTGGTCATGCCCCACCTCGTACGCATGGTGGTCGGGGCCGCCCATGCCCGCGTACTCGCCGTCGCACCCCTGGTCGGAGCGGTGTTCATGGTCTGGGTCGACCTGGTGTCGCGCACCCTCGTCGCACCGCGCGAGCTGCCCCTCGGGGTCATCACGGCCCTGGTCGGCGTACCGGTGTTCGTCACGCTGATGCGGCGCAAGGGCTATATGTTCGGGGGGCGTTGAGATGGATCCGATGAATCTCGCACTCGACGGTCTGTCCGTGAAGATCGACGGCAAGCTCCTCGTCCGGGACCTGTCGCTGGAGGTCGGCAGCGGCCAGATCGTGGGCCTGGTGGGCCCGAACGGCAGCGGCAAGTCCACCGCCCTCAAGTGCGTCTACCGCGCGCTGCGTCCGAGCTCCGGCGTGGTCCGGGTGGGCGACGACGACCTCTCACGCCTGGCGCCGCGCCGCAGCGCGCAACTCGTCGCCGCGATGGCCCAGGACGGCGCGGTGGACCTCGACTTCACGGTGGAGGAGGTCGTCGCCCTCGGCCGCGCACCGCACCTGCGCGGCAACCAAGCACTCGGCGCACGCGAACGCGACCTGTGCGCACGGACGATGGCCCTCCTCGACCTCACCCGCCTCGCCGACCGCGGCGTACTGACCCTGTCGGGTGGCGAACGCCAACGCGTCCTGCTGGCAAGGGCGTTGGTCCAGGAGCCGCGGATCCTCGTCCTCGACGAGCCGACCAACCACCTCGACGTCCGCCACCAGATAGAGCTTCTCTCGCTCCTGAAGGGTTCGGGCCTCACCGTCCTCGTGGTCCTGCACGACCTCAACCTCGCGGCAGCCGCGTGCGACCGCATCGGAGTGCTGTCCCAGGGCTCACTGGTGGCCGCCGGGACGCCGGAAGAAGTGCTCACGACCGGTCTCGTCGACGAGGTGTTCGGCGTCAAGGCCACCGTGATCACCCACCCCCTGACCGGCGACCCCCAACTCCTCTACGCGCTCAGCCCCTCCACTCCCCTGTGACCTCTCCACTCCCCTTGAAAGGCACCACCGGACCATGCCCAGAACACGCACCACCATCGGATCGGCGCTCGCGGCCTCCCTGCTGCTCGTCGGCTGCGGCGCCGAGGTCGACACGGACTCCAAGTCCGCGGGCGCCTCCAAGAAGGTCACCGTCAAGCGCTGCGGTGAGCCGGTCACGTACAGGACCCCGCAGCGCGCGGTGGTCTACGAGGGCGGAAGCGCGGACAAGATGTTCAGCCTCGGCCTGACGAAACACGTCCACGGTTACGTGATGCCTCCGGCCAACCCGCCGGTGAGCGAGTCCCCTTGGGCTGCGGAGTACGCCAAGGTGAAAATGCTCAGCGACGACCTGCTGAACAAGGAGCTCGTCGCGGAGGCCAAGTCCGACTTCGTCGTCGCGGGATGGAACTCGGGCTTCAGCGACCAGCGCGGCATCACCCCGCAGATCCTGGACAAGCTCGGCATCCAGAGCTTCATGCACACGGAGAGCTGCTTCAACTACCCCAAGTACCCGCAGAAGGTCACCCCGTTCAAGGCCCTCTACTCGGACCTGAACCGCCTGGGCAAGATCTTCAAGGTGGAGAAGAAGGCGGACGACGTGGTGAGCGGCCTCAAGAAGCGCGTGGCCGCCGTCGAGTCCAAGACCCCCGAATCCCTCAAGCGCGACCCGCTCCCCGTCTTCCTCTACGACTCCGGAACGGACCAGCCCTTCACGGCGGGCAGCCAGGTCCCGCCCAACGACATCATCAAGGCCGCCGGCGGCAGGAACATCTTCGACGGCCTCGACGAGCGCTGGACCCAGGTGAACTGGGAGGCCGTCGCCGAGGCCGAGCCCGAGGCCATCATCATCTTCGACTACGGCGACATGCCCGCCAAGAAGAAGATCGATTTCCTGAAGAAGTCCCCGCACACCAAGGACCTGCCCGCCGTGAAGAAGAACAACTTCTTCGTCCTCGACTACAACGAGGGCATCAGCGGGCCGCGCAACATCGACGGCCTGGAGAAGTTCGGGAAGTACGTGCGCGAGCTGAAGCGCTGACGCGGGCCGTGGCCGGTTGAACCACAGCTCACTGAGCCTCGTCCAGCGCCTCCGTCAGCCGACCGAGGAGGCCTTGCAGGGCAAGCACCTCCTCGACCGTCAGGCCGGTCGAGGCGAGGATCCGGCGTGGGACGGGCAGCGCCCGCTCGCGCAGCTCGGCTCCGGCGTCCGACAGCTGAACGGTGACGGAGCGCTCGTCGGCGGCGCTGCGCTCACGCCGGACGAGCCCTGACGCCTCCAGCCGCTTGAGGAGCGGCGAGAGCGTGCCGGAGTCGAGGCGCAGCCGCTCCCCGATCGCCTTCACGGGCTGCGGGCCGTGTTCCCAGAGCACCAGCATGACCAGGTACTGGGGATACGTGAGGCCCAGGTCCTTGAGGGCATCGCGGTAGACGCCGCCGAAGGCGCGCGAGGCGGCGTGCAGCGAGAAGCAGACCTGGTGGTCGAGGCGGAGCAGCTCGGCGTCGGGCACGCCGGGCAGGTCGGGCACGCCGGGCAGCTCGCCTCCCGGCGGCCCGGTCGGCCCGGTCAGCCCGGGGGGTCCAGTCGGCCCGGAGGGTTCGGCGGTCGGCGATGACGTCATGGGTCCAGGGTACCTGGCACGCGCCATTAAGTTGTGCACAACTTAATTGTGTGCAATGGTTCTGGATGTAGCCACCGAGCACGCCCCTCCAGGGAAGAGGACACCCATGAACGCGCTGTACACCGCCGTCGCCACCGCCAACGGCCGCGAGGGCCGCGCCGTCAGCTCAGACGGCCAGATCGACCTCGCACTCGCCATGCCCCCGGCCCTCGGCGGCAACGGACGGGGCACCAACCCCGAGCAGCTCTTCGCCGCCGGATACGCGGCCTGCTTCGCCAGTGCGATGGGGGCGGTGGCCCGTGAGATGAAGGTCGACACCAAGGACGTCTCGGTGACCGCCGAGGTCTCCATCGGCAAGGACGACGCGGGCTTCGGGCTCGCGGTCGTGATGCGCGTGGAGCTGCCGGACTCCCTGGCGGGCGAGACCGGGCAGCAGCTGGTCGAGGCCACGCACGCGTACTGCCCGTACTCCAAGGCCACGCGCGGAAACATCGAGGTCGAGCTCGTCATCGAGTAGTCCGGACCGCGGTCCGGGATTCGGGCCCGCACCGGACGGCGGGTACCGTAGAGGGACCGATCTCATGGGCCTCCTGGTGGGCTGCGTGAACCCCAGGAGGCCCAGAATGACGACGAACCGCGGACGCAAGGACGTGATCCGGAACCGGATGACGTCGACCGGCGAGTCGTACAACGTCGCCGCCCGCAACCTCAAGGCCATGAAGGACATGGGCGCCACCCCCGAAGCGGTCGTCACGCAGCGCTGGCAGCCGGCCGAGACCCTGGACGTGCCGTGCCCCTGCGGCGGAACCTGCGAGCCGGGCGAGAAGTGCGACCGCTGCCACGCCCGCCACCGCCACGTGGCCCGCTATCCCGGCAGCCGCACCGAGGTCGAGACCTGGGTGGACCGCTACGACTGCATGGGCTGCGCGTCCTCGTACACGATTTTCGTCGTCCTGCCGGGCCGCCCCTGGGGCATCGCCGAGACGGTGGTCCAGGGCGCGGACGCCGAGCCGGTGATCAAGGCCCGGGTGTTCCCGGGTGTGAAGCACCCGCTGCTGCGTCCGGAGACACCGGAAGAGGACTGAGCCCGGCGACGGCCAGGACGCGGTGGGACGCGTCGGCCCGCAGGTGTCCGATATCCGAAACTGGCTGACCGGCATCTGACCGGTTTCCCCTCTTGACGCTGCCCCGCCCCAGCCCCAACATCAGGCAACGCACCACGCGCCCCACCTCTGCTCAGCGCAGCTCCAGACAGCTCCAGCGCCCTGCGGCACCCGCGTCGCAGGGCGTCAGTACGTTCCGTCCCCCTCGTTGTTCGGAATTCGGAGCCCCACATGAGAATCTCCAGACCCGCCATACCCCGCGCCCTGAGACGGGCCACCGCGGGCGTCGCCACCCTCGCCGCCGCCGGGCTGCTCGCCACCGCCGCACCCGCGGCCCTCGCCGCCCCCTCCCCGACGCTCGCGGCCCCCGACATCCCGCTCGCCAACGTCAAGGCGCACCTCTCCCAGTTCCAGTCCATCGCGTCGGCCAACGGCGGCAACCGCGCCCACGGACGCCCCGGTTACAAGGCCTCGATCGACTACGCGAAGGCCAAGCTGGACGCGGCCGGGTTCACCACCACCGTGCAGCAGTTCACCTCCAGCGGCGCCACCGGCTACAACCTCATCGCTGACTGGCCGGGCGGCGACCCGAACGAGGTCCTGATGGCGGGCGCCCACCTCGACAGCGTCAGCTCGGGCCCCGGCATCAACGACAACGGCTCGGGCTCGGCGGGAGTCCTGGAGACGGCACTCGCGGTGTCACGCGCGCAGTTGCAGCCGACGAAGCACCTGCGATTCGCCTGGTGGGGCGCGGAGGAGCTGGGCCTGGTCGGGTCGAAGTACTACGTCAACAACCTGCCCTCGACGGAGCGTTCAAAGGTCTCCGGCTACCTCAACTTCGACATGATCGGCTCCCCGAACCCGGGCTACTTCGTCTACGACGACGACCCCACGATCGAGAAGACCTTCAAGGACTACTACGCGGGCCTGAACGTCCCCACGGAGATAGAGACCGAGGGCGACGGCCGCTCCGACCACGCGAGTTTCAAGAACGTGGGCATCCCGGTCGGCGGCCTCTTCACCGGCGCGAGCCGTACGAAGTCCAGTGCCCAGGCCCAGAAGTGGGGCGGCACGGCCGGCCAGGCCTTCGACCGCTGCTACCACTCGTCGTGCGACACGACGTCGAACATCAACGACACGGCCCTGGACCGCAACAGCGACGCCATAGCGCACGCGATCTGGACGCTCGGCGCGGGCACCCCCGTCCCGCCGGGCGACACGTACGAGAACACCGCTGACGTCGCCATCCCGGACAACGGCGCGGCCGTGACCTCGTCGATCAACATCACCGGCCGCACGGGCAACGCCCCCGCCGCCCTCAAGGCGGACGTCGACATCCGGCACACCTGGCGCGGAGACGTGGTCGTCGACCTGCTGGCCCCCGACGGCACGGCGTACCGCCTGAAGAACTCGAGCGGCAACGACTCGGCGGACAACGTCATCGCGACGTACACGGTCAACGCGTCGAGCGAAGCTGCCAACGGTGCCTGGAAGCTGCGCGTGCAGGACGTGGCGGCGCAGGACACCGGCTACATCAACAGCTGGAAGCTGACGTTCTGACGCTCTGAAGTTCTGGACCACGAACGGGTGCCCGGCAGCGGCCATCCGCTGCCGGGCACCCGTCACGTGAACGGACTCCGACGCGCACGCGGGTACCCGCTCAGCCCTCCTCGGGCGCCAGCGTCAGCGAGATCGAGTTGATGCAGTACCGCTGGTCCGTCGGCGTCGCATAGCCCTCGCCCTCGAATACGTGGCCGAGGTGCGAGCCGCAGCGTGCGCACCGCACCTCCGTGCGCACCATGCCGTGCGAGGTGTCCTGCAGGAGTTCGACCGCGTCCGTGTCCTTGGGGTCGAAGAAGCTCGGCCAGCCGCAGTGCGACTCGAACTTCTCCGCCGAGGTGAACAGCTCCGCGCCGCACGCGCGGCAGGAGTAGACACCCTTGGTCTTGGTGTCGGTGTACTCGCCCACGAACGCGGGCTCCGTGCCCGCCTGGCGCAGCACCGCGTACTCCGAGGGGCTCAGCTCCGCGCGCCACTGCTCGTCCGGCTTCTCGACGTCGTACGACATGAGACTGAACCCCTTACTTCGAGAACCGCGGTCGATTACTTCGACAGCTCTGACAGGTACTACGACAGCTCTGACAGGATCTGCGGGCCGAGGTCCGTGACGTCGCCCGCTCCCATGGTGAGAACGAGATCACCGGGCCGCGTCATTCCCGCGACGACCGCTGCGGCTTCGCCCTTGTCGTGCACGGCGCGCACGTCGGCGCCCGCCGCCACGGCCGCGTCGATGATCAGGGCGCTGGTGATGCCGGGGATCGGGTCCTCGCGCGCGGGGTAGATGTCGAGGACCACGGAGGCGTCCGCGAGGGCCAGGGCCTGGCCCATCTCCTTGCCGAGCTCCTGCGTGCGGGAGAAGAGGTGGGGCTGGAAGAGGACGAGGATGCGCGCGTCGCCCGCGGAGGAGCGCATCGCCTCCAGGTCGGCGGTCATCTCGGTGGGGTGGTGCGCGTACGAGTCGATGACCTGGACGCCCGCGGCCTCGCCCTTGAGCTGGAGGCGGCGCTTGACGCCGGTGTACGAGCCGATGGCCGACGCGAGGTTGTGTGCCGGGATGCCGAGGGCGATGCCCGCGGCCAGGGCGGCCACCGCGTTCTGGGCGTAGTGGCGGCCGGGGACGGAGACCGTGAAGGTCAGGAACTTGCCGTTCAGGATCACCGTGACCTCGCTGGTCAGGCCGCGCGGGGTGATCTTGTGGATGCGGAGGTCGGCGCCCTCCGACTCGCCGTACGTGACGACGTTCAGGTCGCCCGCCGCGCGCACGCGCTTCGTCAGCTCCGCCGCGCCCGACTGGTCCGCCGCGATCACCAGGGTGCCGCCGGGGACGATCTTGCCCGCGAAGGTCTCGAAGGACTCGTAGATCTCGTCCATCGACGCGTAGTTGGCGTGGTGGTCGAGCTCCACGTTCAGGACGATGGCGACCTCGGGCGCGTACTTGTGGAAGCTGCGGTCGCTCTCGTCCGCCTCGGCCACGAAGATGTCGCCGTCGCCGTGCAGCGCGTTCGAGCCCGGCGCGTCCAGGTCGCCGCCGATCGCGTACGAGGGGTCGAGGCCGAGGGTGGAGAGGGTGACGGCGAGCATCGACGTCGTCGTGGTCTTGCCGTGCGTGCCGGCCACCGCGATCGGACGCAGGCCCTCCATGAGGGAGGCGAGCGCGTCGGAGCGGTGCACGACCGGAATGCCGAGCTCCGTGGCGCGGGCGAGCTCGGGGTTGTCGGCGCGGATGGCGGAGGAGACGACCACGCAGGTCGCGTCGGACGCGAGGTGCGCGGCGTCGTGGCCGATGTGGACCGTGGCGCCCAGGGTCCGCAGGGCCTCGGCCGTGGTCGACTCCCGTGCGTCGCTGCCGGCGACCTTGGCGCCACGCTGGGCCAGGATCTTGGCGATGCCCGACATTCCGGCGCCGCCGATGCCGATGAAGTGCGGTCGGTCCATGGCGGTGGGAAGGCCGGGTGCCATAGGTTTTTCTCCAGGTGTGACGGCGACTGAACGCGCCGGGCCGTGCGGCCCGGCGGGGTCCAGCCTAGTAACTGGGCCGGCCCAGCCTAATTCCTAGTCCTCGGTGTGCGAGAACAGCTTCAGGACCGGTACGCCCACCTTGTGCCGGGCACGGGATGCCCAGTCCCGGTGGAAGAACTCCTCCACGTAGTGCGGGTCGGTCAGCACGATGACCTCGTCCGCGTTCGCCTCGTCGACCAGTTCCCTGAGCGCGTCCAGGGGGTGGTCCTCGATCAGCTGTCCGGTCGCGTCGCAGCCCGACGCGCGCAGGGCCGTCAGCGAGACCGCGAGCGCCTTCTGCGCGGGGGCCGTGGCGTCCTGCCCCTCGGGGACGTCCCCTTCCTTCGCCGCCTCGTCGAGCTCCCCCAGAGCCACGTCGTCGATGGCCCGCAGCAGGCGGTCCGCCTGGTCGCCGCGGGGCTGGAGCAGCACCCGGAAGGTGACCGTCTCCTCGCCGTGCAAGGTGGTGACGAACTCCACGTCGGCGGAGGTCAGGGCCTTCTCGATCATCAATACGCTTGTGAACACGACAGGCGCCCTTCTCATCCGTGGGCTGCCGAGAGTCTGTCTCGGCAGGCCCCTGCGGAAACCATCCTGCCCCGTGGCCGCACGGGGTCTGCGACTTTTAGTGTGCCCAACGGAAGCGAAACGGAACGACTGATTCCGCTGATTGTCAGGTTCGACGGTATCGGGTGAACAGGAACCCGGCCTCCTCCAGCACGGAAGCCAGTGCGAAGCGTTCCGGGACCGCGAGGGCGGACCCCCAGGCGATCCGCTGCGCGTCCCCCGCGGTGAGCATCGGGGACACCGTCAGACAGAGCTCGTCCAGGGCGCCCGCCGCCACGAACTGGCCGAGCAGCCGGGGCCCGCCCTCCGTGAGCAGCCGGGTGAGGCCGCGCTCGGCCAGGGCGGGCGCGACCCGCTCCGGCTCGACCACGGCGCCCTCCCCCGCGACCACCACCACCGCACCCGCCTTCTCGGCCGCCGCGACCCGGTCGGTGGGCGCCTCGGCACCGGTCACCACGAGCGTGGGCACCAAGGGCGAGGTGAAAAGCGGAAGGGTGAAATCCAGGTCGAGGCTCGCGCTGACGACCGCGATCGCGGGCACCACCGTCTGCCCGGCCGCCGCCCTGCGCTCGGCGAAGGCCTCACGCGCGCGTGCCGGGCGGTAACCCTCTTGGCGTACCGTTTCGGCACCCACGACCACGGCATCGGCTACCGAACGCAAGGTGCCGAAGATCCGCATGTCGGTGGCGTTCGAGATGGGGTGCGACCGGCCGTCGTGCTGGGCCGCCCCGTCCAGCGTGGACACCATGTTGGCGCGCAGCCAGGGGGTGTCGCCCGGCGGGTAGGCGTACGCGTCGGCGAGCTCCCCGAGCCCCCACTCTCGTACTGATGTCTCGTCTTCTCGTACGGATGTTTCGTCTGTCTGGTCGGTCACAGGGAACAGGCGTCGCATGTCCAGCAGTCTTGCACGGCGCTTAGAGTTAGGAACCGTGTCGTCCTCCACCGCCGCCCCCGGGCAAAGCCCCATAGCCGAAGCGGCTCCCCTGTCGCTGTGCGCCCGCGAGCCCCATGTGCCCGCCGACCGTCTGGTCGCCGAGATGGTGCCGCCGCCGCGCTTCGACTCCGTCCGCTTCGATACGTACATACCCGACCCGAACCAGCCGAGCCAGACCGAGGCCGTGCGGGTCCTGAGCGACTTCGCCGCCGGGCTCGGCGGGGCGCACGCCTCCGGTACGGGCAGGAAGCGCTGGTTCGGCCGCGCCAAGCCCGCCGCCCCCACGGGCCCCCGCGGTGTCTACCTCGACGGCGGGTACGGCGTGGGCAAGACCCACCTCCTCGCCTCCCTCTGGCACGCGACGCCCGCCGCCCCCGAGCAGAAGGCGTTCGGCACCTTCGTCGAGCTGACGAACCTGGTCGGGGCGCTCGGCTTCCAGCAGACCGTGCGCACCCTCAGCGGTCACCGGCTGCTCTGCATCGACGAGTTCGAGCTCGACGACCCGGGCGACACGGTGCTCGTCTCCTCGCTGCTCGCACGGCTCGTCGACGAGGGCGTCGCGCTCGCCGCGACCTCGAACACCCTGCCGGGCAAGCTCGGTGAGGGCCGGTTCGCCTCCGCCGACTTCCTGCGCGAGATCCAGGGCCTCGCGACCCACTTCAAGTCGCTGCGCATCGACGGCGAGGACTACCGCCACCGGGGCCTTCCGGAAGCGCCCGCTCCGTACACGGACGAGCAGGTCACCAAGGCCGCGTACGCGACCGCCCGCGCGAGCCTCGACGACTTCCCGCAGCTGCTCGACCACCTCGCGCGCGTGCACCCCAGCCGGTACGGAGCGCTCACGGACGGGCTCGACGCCGTCTGCCTCACCGACGTCACGCCGGTCCCCGACCAGTCGACCGCCCTGCGCCTTGTCGTGCTCGCCGACCGGCTGTACGACCGCGAGGTGCCCGTACTGGCATCGGGCGTCCCCTTCGACCAGCTGTTCAGCGAGGAGATGCTGAACGGCGGCTACCGGAAGAAGTACTTCCGGGCGATCTCCCGGCTCACGGCGCTCGCACGGGACGCGAGGGGCCTCGTAAAGCCGTAGCGACTCACCGCTACGCGCGTGGTTCCCGCACGCCCAGGCGCGTGGTACACACATCCGGTCATGTTCCTGTCCGCCAGCAGGAGGTCGACCTTTTATGTCCACGACACGACGGCAAGTGCTAGCCCGTACCGGTGCGGTGGGTGCGGGAATCGCCTTCACCGGTGCGCTCACGGAACTCTTCGCGGGGAGCGCTGCCGCGCAGGGCAAGGCCGGGTACGGGCCGCTGGTGCCCGACCCCGCCGGGCTGCTCGATCTGCCGAAAGGTTTCCGTTACAAGGTCCTCTCCCGGGAGGGCGACGAACTGCCCTCCGGTGAGGGCAAGGTGCCGAGCAACTTCGACGGCATGGCCGCCTTCCGCGGGAGGAAGGGCGGCACCCATCTCGTCCGCAACCACGAGAACCGCTACGACGGCAGAGTCCCCGTGCCCACGGTCAAGGGCCTCACCTACGACCCGATGGGCAAGGGCGGCTGTACGGCGCTCGCGCTCGACCGCCACAACAACGTCCTGAGCGAGCGCGTCGCGATCGCCGGGACCGCGGTCAACTGCGCGGGTGGGCCAACGCCTTGGGGCACCTGGCTGACGTGCGAGGAGACCGAGGACAAGGCAGGCACGAACGGCTACACCAAGGACCACGGCTTCATCTTCGAGGTCGACCCCGTCGACCCGCGCCGCACCGGAGCCGTGCCGCTCGCCGCGATGGGCCGCTTCCAGCACGAGGCGATCGCCGTCGACCCCAGACGGGGCGTGGTCTACGAGACCGAGGACGCCTTCCTGAAGCCCTTCGGCCTCTTCTACCGCTTCCTGCCCAAGAAGCCCGAGGGCGGCCGCGGTTCGCTCCGCGCGGGCGGCAAGCTGCAGGCGATGCGGGTGCCGGGTGTACCCGACCTGTCCGCGGTCCAGGAGACGGGCGCGTGCTTCACGGGCATCGAATGGGTCGACGTACCGGACCCGCTCGCGGCCGAAACCCCCATCCGCCTCCAGGACTTCGGGCCCAAGGGCGTCACGCACGCGCAGAAGCTGGAGGGCTGCTACTGGGGCGGGAGTTCCGTCTACTTCGTGTCGTCGTTCGCCCGCAGCGGGGAGGGCTCGGCGGCCGACCACTTCGGGCAGATCTGGCGCTACGAACCGACGAAACGCCGTCTCACCCTGGTGATCGTCTTCGGCCCGAGCACCGAAATCCAGCTGCCCGGCGAGTCCCCCGACAACATCTGCCTCGCGCCCAGCGGCGGCCTGATGGTGGCCGAGGACGGAGGCGGCGCCCAGCACGTGTACGGCCTGACGCGCCGGGGCGAGGTCTACGCGATGGCGCGCGGCCGGCAGAACATCGGCACCCCCGATGAGCCCGAGTGGGGCGAGTTCGCGGGCGTCTCGTTCTCACCGGACCACGACACGATGTACATCAACTGCTATACCCCCGGCACCACGTTCGCGGTGACGGGCCCCTGGCACCGGACCTGACCTGACCTGACCGGCCCTGACCCGAGCGCCCAGGGGCGCTCGGGTCAGGCTCTAGGAACCGATCACCGGATAGTGGTCGGACAAGTTGGTGTAGGTGTACTCCTTGCCCCAACTACTGACCGTCCAGGGCGCGCTCTGCTCCTTGACCACCTCGTTGCGCCAGGTGGCGGGGCGGGCGTGGCCCTTGCGGTGCAGGACGAAATCCAGGTCCTCGCGGGGGTCGTCCGGGTAGCGCTCGGACGCGATGGAGTTGTCCTGGGTGTCGAAGGAGTACGGGTGCCCGTCGCGGCCGTCGGCGGGGGTGAAACCGCCGTCGGCGAGCATCGAGGCGTACTCACCGCTGTGGGAGTCGACGTTGAAGTCCCCCGCCACGATGACCTGTTCACCCGCCGGGATGTTCTTGGCGTCCAGGAAGGCGTCCATCTCCTTCAACTGCAGCGAGCGCGTCGCGGCCGCCTCACCGGAACCGCAACCGGGGTCGGTGGACTGGGCATGGGTGCCGACGACGTGCACCTTCGTACCGTTGACGTCCAACTGGGCGTAGACGAAGCCCTTGTTGGAGTACGTGTCGGAGCCGCAGGCGTCCTTGTAGACGTACTGCTCCTTGCGCTGGATCGGCCACTTGCTCAGGACGGTCACGCCACCGTCCTCCGGAGTCACCGCCGAGTACGCCCCACCGGTGGCGTCCCAGCCGGTCTTGCTTCGGCCCATGACGGGGGTCTGGTGGGGGTAGCGGTTCGCGGCGTTGGCCTTCAGCGCGTCCGACGAGGAGTTGTCGAAAGCCTCCTGGAGGACGACCACGTCCTTGCCCTGGAAGAAGTCCGCGGCCGGTATGGCCTTGGCGCGGTGGTCCTGGCCCCAGTTCGGGTAGAGGTTCTTGCTGAAGAGGAACGCGTTGTACGAGAGCACCTTGAGTGCGGGAGTGTCGGCAGAGGCGGGATGCGCGTCGGCGGCGGTCGCGGACGGAGCGACGGCGGCGAGTGTGGCCGCGGCGAGCACCGTGGTGATCGCGGCGGCGTGCGTCCTGCGCAACGCTGGGTGCGGCACTGAATCTCCTGAGAACGGGGGTGAACGTCCGAACGGGGGTGGTCGTCGCACATCCAACCAGCCGCTGCCACTTCTGGGGATACTGCATGTGAACAAAGGGGAGGGCGGGGGGCCGGACACTCGGGGGCAGCCGCTCAGGATGCCGGCCAACTGCTGCGGTCAGTGGGCGGCATCGGCACGGTCACAACTGGCCGCTTCGCCTGCCGCACGCTCCGCCGCGCTGCGCAGCACGCAGAACTCGTTGCCCTCGGGGTCGGTAAAGACCACCCAGCCCGAGCCGTCGGCGTTCCGGCGGTCTGCCGCCACGGTCGCACCTATCCCCAGGAGCCGTTCCACTTCGGCGTCACGGGTGCTATCGGGCCGCAGGCAGAGGTGAACGCGGTTCTTCTGGGTCTTCGGCTCCGAGACCTCGGCGAAGTAGAGGTGGAGTCCGGTGGGAAGGGCGATGGCCGCGGTCGATTCGCCGGGGAGGTCGTCGTCGTTGAGCGGGTGGCCCACCACCTTGCTCCAGAACTGGGCCAGTTCAAATGCGTCGGCGCAGTCGAAGGCAACGTTGTAGAGGGTCGAGCGCATGGGTGAGGCCTTTCGTTAAGTGTCGGCACGTCAGTTGTGGCTTTCTGCAAGTCAGTTGTTGGCCTGCCAATTGCCGACTGCTGGTTGAAGTCTCACCCCTGCCTGCGGCTGGACTCCCTGGCCTCGATGTGCGCCGTCGATCGCCCGTGCACCGTCGGCGGTGTGTCCGGCTCGCGGATGAGGCGGTCGACCAAGGCGGCCACCTCGGCGGGTGGGGGCAGTTCAATGCGTACGCTCGTCAGTCTCGGCCGCAGCAGCCTGCCGAGCAGCAGATCATCCGCGCCGACCACGGCAACCTCACCGGGGACGTCGATGCCGGTGTCCTGCAAGGCCCGCATCAGGAGCATGGCGTACTCGTCGTTGTAGGCGAAGACGGCGTCCAGGCCCAAGTCCCTCCACCGAGCCGCCAGTTCGGCCGCCGACTCCACCGTGTAGGCGAGCTCGACCGGTTCCACCCGCGCGTCGGGATACGCGGCGGCAGCGGACCGAACGCCCGCGAGGCGCGGCGCGCTGAACATGGCGAGGCCGTGCTCGACCGGGACGACGACGCCGATACGCCTATGCCCGGCTCCGAGGAGATGCGCACCGGCCACGGCGCCGACCTCCTCCTGGTCCATGGCGATACCGTGCGCGCCGGGCGCGGGCGGCGGCCCGTAGGAGACGACGGCGGAGGTGCCCGAGCGTTTCAGCGTCTCGACGGAGGCCTCGTCGAGCGGGGCGCCGATCATGGCGATGACGGCGGCGGGCCGCAGCTCGGCCCAGGCACGGGCGGCGTCCCGCGGGGCGTTCCCGGCACTGGCACCGTGCAGGACACCGGTGTACCCGTACGCCTGCAACTCCGCCTGGAACGCGGCGACGAAGCCCGTGAACAGCGGCCCGAAGGCGGGCACCGTATCGGCGGGCACGGCGATCAGTACGAGCCCACTGCTGCCGGAGCGCAGGGAGCGGGCGGCGGCGTGCGGGACGTATCCGAGCTCCTCGGCGGCCACGCGAACCTTCTCCTGCGTGGCGTCGCTGACGCGCCCCGCGGCCAAGCCGTTCAGGACGTAGCTGACGGTCGCGCGTGAGACACCGGCGAGGCGGGCGACGGAGGTGCTGGTCGGGGGCGGCGTGTCTCCGCCACCGCCTCCGCCTCCGCCTCCTTCTCCGCCGCGGTTTACGGGCGCGCTGTTCCCGGTTGCGCTGCCCCCGGTTGCGCCACTCCTCTGAGGACCTGAAGCGCCGCTTGTCTGAGGAGCAGACACCCCGCTCCCCCGAGGCCCCGCAGCCCCACCCCTACCTGTCTGAGGACCTGACATGCCACCCCTCTGCGGGTCCGAACTGCCGTTCATCCGCTGCCCATCCTTTCACTGCGACTTTTTCCCGCCGCGGCTCTGGTGCGGGCGTGGGGTGGGTGCTAGGAATTGCACTTACACGTGTCAAGTTACACGTGTCACCCACCCCTTCGGTCGTCACGACCGACCTTCTGAGGAGGAGGGCACCGTGGCCCTTTCCGCTCACCAGGACCAGCCGCCCCCGGCCGCCGGCACCACCGACACCACCGGCACATCCGGCACCCCCAGCACCCCCCGCGGCCTCATGCCCCTCCTGACCTTGGCCAACACCGCGATGTACACGCTCTACGTGGGCGTGGGCAGCGTGTTGCTGCCCCTCCAGATCGAGCACATCGACAAGGCCGACAAGGTCGCGATGCTGGGCCTCGTCAGCGGCGTCAGCGCGGTCTTCGCCACCATCTTCAACCCCGTGGCGGGCGCCCTCTCCGACCGCAGCGGCCGGCGCAATCCCTGGATCCTGGGCGGCGGCATGGCCGCCGTCGGCGCGATGGCCCTGCTCGGCGGGGTCCGGACGGTGCTGCTCGTGACGATCGCCTGGTGTCTGGGGCAGGCGGTGATGAACGTCTTCCAGGCCGCCCTCACCTCGATCGTCCCGGACCGCGTGCCGCTCGCCGCCCGCGGCAGGGCATCCGCGGCCGTCGGCATCGGGCTGCCGATCGGCTCGACCCTCGGCGCGCTCATCGGTTCGGCGTTCGCCGACCACCTCGGTACGGGATATCTGGTGCTCGGCCTGTTCGTGGCGCTCTCGGCCGCGCTGTTCACCGCCTTCGCCCGGGAGAAGCCGAAGTCACCCGCGCGGAAAGAGTCAACCCCGCTGCAGGAGAAGTCGGATGCGTCCACGTCGGCTCCGCTCAAGAAGCAGTTCGCGGCGTTCCTCGGCGCCTTGCGTCACCGCGACTTCCGCTGGGCGTTCATCGGGCGCGCACTGCTCGTGCTCGGCTACTTCTGCGTCTTCGGCTACCAGCTCTACATACTCCAGGACCACATCGCCCTGCCCTCCGGCATGGAGCCGGAAGACGCCGTCGCCGTCCTCGCGCCCATCAGCGCGGTCGCGATGGCCGTCTCCACGGTCGTCGGCGGTGTGCTCTCGGACCGGATGGACCGGCGCAAGCTGTTCGTCGCGGCCTCCGCGGTGATCTCGGCCGTCGCCCTCCTCATCCCCGCCGTCTCGCCGAACTGGACCGCGATGATCGTCTTCGCCGCCCTCAACGGCCTCGGCTTCGGCTGCTTCATGGCCGTCGACAACGCGCTCGTGTCCATGATCCTGCCGAGCGCCGATGACGCGGCCCGCGATCTGGGCGTACTGAACATGGCGCAGGCGGGCCCACAGATCCTGGCCCCGTTCGTCGCCTCGGTCATCGTCACGCTCTGCGGAGGCAGCGACGGCGGCGGCTACACGGCCCTGTTCATCGCGGGCGCCGTCCTGTCCGTCCTCGGCGCGCTCGCGGTCCGTCCGATACGCGGAGTTCGCTGAGGCATCGGCAAGGGCAACGTACGAACGCCGGAATGCGAGGCACTGGAAAGCAAGACCCGGGAAAGCGAGACGCCGGAAAGCGAGACGCCGGAAAGCAAGGCGTTCGAGAGAGAAAACCGCAAGGCAAGACGTTGGAAAGCAGGCCATCACCATGAAGTTGCACACCCGCGAATGGGGCAGCGGCGAGCGCGTCGCCGTCCTGGTCCACGGCATCATGTCGGACCACCGCACCTGGCGCCGCGTGGGGCCCGCCCTCGCCGACAAGGGGTACCGGGTGATCGGTGTCGACCTGCGCGGGCACGGGGCGAGCGGACGCGGCCCCTACAGCCCGGAGATATTCGCGGACGACCTGGTCGACACCGTCCCGAGCGGGGTGGAACTCGCGCTCGGGCACTCGCTGGGCGGGATGGCGCTGGCCCTCGCCGTGGAGCGGCTCGCGCCGGTACGGGCCGTCTATTCCGACCCGGCGTGGGCGCTCGGTGCGGCGGGCGTGGACCCTTCCGTGTTCGTCGAGTTCCGGAACGCGACCCGGACGACGATCGCGAATCTGAACCCGCGCTGGGATGACGCCGACCTCGACGTCGAGGTCGCCACGCTGGCCGCCTGGGACCCGGACACCGCGCTCGCCCTCTCCGGGCCGAACGCCGTCGACCGCACGCCCGCCGCGCCGACGGTCCCGTCATTGGTGCAGGTCGCGGACCCCCGTTTCCTCGTGTCCGACGAGCTGAGGGGGGAGTTGGAGGGGCGCGGGTTCGAGGTACGGACGGTCAAGGGCGCCGGGCACACCATCCACCGCGACGACTTCGACGCGTACATGGGGTCGCTGGACGGCTGGATCTAGGGGCCGCGTGGGGCGACTGAGGCTCGTCAACTCGTCAACAACCCTGACGTCAGGCGGTGTTGACTTCATCGGCCCGGGTTTCCCGGGGGGGAGCTCGCCGCGGGCGCCGGCGCGGCTAACGAGCTGTGAGACGCGCCGGGTGCGTGCCGGGTGCCAGCCGGGCGCGTGCCGGGTGCCTGCCGGGCACGTGCCGTGAAGGCGCCGCGCTCGATGTCGACGACGCGTGAGTCGTGGGCGGCCGCCGCGCACGATGCCTTCGATGAGGTGTGGTTACGGGGCACTGCCCGGAAGTTTCACAGCCGGTGGTTCGGCCGTCCGGGGCAGTGCTGGGCAGCGTAACCGCCACCTTTGGCAGTTTGTCCTTTTTATGTCGATACGTTCGCCAGATGATCGCCCCGACACGGACACAGACCGCCGCCTGCGCCCTGACCGCACTCGCCCTCACCGCACTCGCCGCCTGCGGCACGGACCCCGCACCCGGCGACCGCGACAAGGCCGCGCGCCCCGCCGCGAGCGCACCGCCCCGCCCGGCGACGCTCGCCCCCGGCCCCGCGGGCCTCACCCCCGTCTTCAAGAACGCCCCCCGCTCCCCCGCGTCCGCCGCCCCCGCCGTCGCGCTCACCTTCGACGCCGACATGACCGCCGACCAGGGGGCACGCGCCGCGGCGGGTGAACGGTTCGACAATCCGGCGCTGGTGTCGACGCTGCGCCGGCTGAAGGTACCCGCGACGTTCTTCATGACGGGGCGGTGGGCCGAGGAGTACCCGGCGCAGGCCAAGGACATCGGCCGGGACCCGCTCTTCGAGGTCGCCAACCACTCGTACAGCCACTACGCCTTCACCGACCGCTGCTACGGGCTGCCGACCGTCCCCGCCTCCCGTATGCGCGCCGACGTGGAACGTGCCTTCGCCGCCTTCCGCAAGGCAGGCGTCGAGCGCCAGGTGCCGTACTTCCGCTTCCCCGGCGGTTGTTACGACAAGCGGGCGCTGCGGGCACTGGCTCCGGGCGGCGTCACTGCCGTGCAGTGGGACGTGGTGAGCGGCGACGCCTTCGCGACGGACGCCGACGCGGTGGCCCGGCAGGTGCTCGACGGGGTGCGGCCCGGCTCGGTGGTCGTCATGCACTGCACCCGCAGCGCGGCTCCCACCACGGAGCGCGCCCTGCGGACGATCGTCCCGAAGCTGCGTGAGCGCGGCTTCCGCTTCGTCCGGGTGTCGGAGCAGATCAGGGCGGCGGGGGAGGCTCGCGCACGCGGCTAGGCTGACAACATGGACGCCACCACAGACTCCACCGACTCCTGCGCGGGTCCGTTCGCCGAGTGTGTGCTGTGCCGTGAGCCCACCGAGTACCCGGAGTCGTACAAGGGTGTGACGCTGTGCCCCGTGTGTGAGTGGCACGAGGCGCAGCGCACGGCCTGCTCCGGCTGAACCGCCGGGCACGGGGACAGCGGCGCGCTCACCCCCTGCGCGATGCCAGCCCGCAGGCCAGCCCGACCGCCGCCACCGCGATCACCCCTGCTCCCGCGACCGGCAGCAGCGGCATCGGCACCACTCCCTCCCGCGACCCCGAGACGAGTCCGGTCAAGACGGCCTTCCCTGGGGAGCCCGTGGTCACCAGGGCAAGCAACGAGGCGAGCAGCATCACCGGGATCGCCCGGCCCGGCGAGCGCACCAGCGGCCAACTGGTGACGGCGCCGATGGCGGTGCCCACGAGCGCGCTCACCAGCATCGCGAGCACCCCCGCACCACTCGCCGCGAGGCGGTTCACGGCCATCCGGTGATCGGTGCTCGCCGGGTCGCTGATCACCGACACGACGAGGGTGGCGACGGCGCCGAGCAGGGCCGTGGCGAGGAACGCGGAGAGCAGACAGGCCAGTTGAGCCCGCCAGGGCCCGGCCGCGGCGGCCGAACAACTTCGAGTGGCGGGCAGCTCGTTGCCGACACAGATCCGCACCAGCCAGGCGGCGACAGGCAGCAACGCGGCGGCGGCATACGCGAGGGAGTCGAGGACCGGCTGCCCGCTCTGTACGCCGACGGCGAGAAACGCGGCGTAAAGGATGACGGGGGCGAGCCAGCGCTGGGAGCGCAGGAGCAGGGCGGAGTGATAACCGAGCAGAGCGTTCACCGACCGCGGACCTTGCTGATCGCTGGGGCGGCGGGGGGCTTTCCCGGGGCCGGCTCCGGGGGCTGGACCGGGGCCGGGGGTCAGTGCGGGCGCGGACGGGGCCGGGTCAGGAACCGACGCCGATACCGACGCCGATGCCGATGCCGATGCCAACGCTGACCTCTGGACCGCTATCCGAGTCGGTTCCGACGCCGGTTCCGACGCCGGTTCCGGAGCCGACGCCAATGCCGAAACCGACACCACATGCCACGGCTGGTGCGCCGTGAGCAGTGTTCGCAGTGCGATGTCCGAGTGCGTTGCCAGCGCTGTCAGTTGCAGCGTGCCCTGCCGCGAGTGGCCGGTGATGACGGTGCCCGGCACGGAGGGCGGTGCGGCGCCCGGTGGGCCCAGGGCCTCGATCGCGACCGAAGGGGCTTGTGCCTCGGCGGCATCCGGTGAAGTGGCGTAAGGGGTACGGGCGTTCACCGTCGATCCGACCACCGCGTACGTCACGTCGACAGCCCTGGAGAGCCGCCGCGGGTCATGGTCGACGAACACGACGGCGCCGCCCTCGGCGACCCTCTCGGCGACGGCCCGGTCGAGTTCGTCACGGGCCGCGGCGTCCAGGCCCGTCCATGCCTCGTCGAGGACCAGGAGTTCGGGCGCCGCGAGGAGCGCCTGAGCCACGGCGACCTTCTGGCTGCTGCCCTTGGACAGCTCCGACAGGGGCGTACGGGCGTAACTCCCTGCCCCGAAGCGTTCCAGCCACTCCTCCGCGCCCCGCGCCGCCGTGCCCTTGGCCAGGCCGTGGATGCGGCCCAGGTGCGTGAGGTACCCGGCGGCCGTGAACGGCAGCGCCGCCGGGAAGCGTTCGGGGACGTACGCCGTGCGGAGCCGGCCGACGACGCGGCCCTCGGTCGGGGCGTCGATCCCGGCGAGCAGCCGCAGCAGGGTGGACTTACCGGTGCCGTTCGCGCCCTCGATCCGCACCAGCGTGCCCGCGCCGACGCCGAGCACGACATCCCTCAGCACCCACGGTCCGCGCACGGCATAGCGCCGCCCCACCCCGTCCAGCCGCAGCGCGGCCCCCGCCAGATCACTGTCCATGCCGCCATCCTCGCGCACGGCTCCGACGGGCCGGCTCCGACGGCTGGGTCCGATGCCCTGGGTGGGGGGGCGGAGTCCTCGGGCAAAGCCGCTGACGGGACCGATCTTCCGCCTGGCAGACTGGACGCGTGAGCAGCGACCAGACCGCCGGGAATCCCGAGCCGCAGGACACCCCGGACTCCCAGGACAGCCCCTTCCGCGTGGAGCAGACGACACGCGACGAGGCGCCGCAGTACGTACTGCCGCTGGTGGCCCGCATCGAGCGTGCCGAGCCCCCGCATCGTACGGACGCCCTGGAGACCGCGGCCCGCGCGGTGCTCGTCATGCTCGGCGACGAGCGGTCCGTCGGCGACGGCGAGTGGGCGCAGGCCATGCGGGACTGGCAGGACGCCAGGATCCGCAAGGTGGTGCGGCGCGCCCGCGGCGCCGAGTGGCGGCGGGCCGAGGCACTCCCGGGTATCACGGTGACGGGCAAGTCGGCGGAGGTCCGCGTCTTCCCGCCGGTGCCGCTGGACGGCTGGCCCAAGGACCTGGCCCGGCTCCAGGTCTCGGGCACGGACCTGGACGACCCGGAGGCGGTACCCCCGGCGGACGCGACAGCGCCGGTCCTGTGGATGAGCCCCGATGTCGACATGTCGGCGGGCAAGGCGATGGCGCAGGCGGGGCACGGCGCCCAACTGGCTTGGTGGGAGCTGTCGGACGAGGAGCGCGTGGCCTGGCGGGACGCCGGTTTCCCGCTCTCCGTCCGCACCCCGGACGCCGCGCTCTGGCGCGAACTCGTGGCGAGCGGCCTGCCGGTGGTGCGGGACGCCGGCTTCACGGAGATCGCCCCCGGCTCCTGCACCGTGGTCGCCGACCACCCCGCCCTGCGTTGAGGATTCCTCCCGCCGCGCGTCGAGGGAGGCCGCGGGGCCGAGGCCACTCCCGATCCCGGTGCCACGAGGGAGGATGTACCTCCACAAACGCACGACCGAACGGCGCTGAGGAGACCGACATGGCGAGCGAGCTCGGCGCGAGCGACGACGTGGATGCGGATGCGCGCGCGGATGTGGGCGTGCGTGCGGATGTGGGCGTGCGTGCGGATGTGGGCGCAGGCGCGGATGCAGGCGTACGTGCGGATGTAAGCGCAGGTGCGGATGCCGGCGTCCGCCCACGCGGCGCCAAGCTCGACGGGCGCGTCGAACGCGGCAACCACACCCGGCGTCTCGTCCTGCGCCGCACGGTCGACATCGCCTCGGTCGAGGGCCTGGACGCGCTCTCGGTCGGCCGCATCGCCACCGAGCTGAAGCTCAGCAAGAGCGGGGTCTTCGCGCTGTTCGGCTCCAAGGAGGAACTGCAGCTCGCGACCATCCGCGCGGCGGGCCGCATCTTCCTCGACGCGGTGGTGGAACCGGCCACGCAGTCCCCGCCCGGCCTCGACCGCCTGTGGCAACTGTGCGCACGCTGGCTCGACTACTCGAAACAACGCGTCTTTCCCGGCGGCTGCTTCTTCCACGGGGTGATCGCCGAGTTCGACGCCCGCGAGGGTGCGGTGCACGACGCGCTCGTCCTCGCCGACCGAGACTGGACCGGCACGGTCGAGCGGTGTGTCGCGGAGGCCCGCGATACCGGCGAATGTCACCCGGACACCGACGCCCCCCAGCTCGCCTTCGAGCTCATCGCGCTGATGGAGACGGCGAACGCGCACTCGGTGCTGCACGACGAGCCGGGCGTCTACCGCAGGGCGGGCGCCGCCATCACGGCACGCCTGCGCGCTGCGGCGACGGACCCGTCGCAGGTCCCTCAACTCCCCCTGGACGCCGCACCAGAACACTCCTGAGCGGCCCGCCGGTCTGGTTCCGGTCCCGCTCCGACAAACTAGTAGCACGACCGTTCGTTTAGATTTAAGCTCGTCGTATGCCTTCACCGGCCCGCTGGGCGGCGACTGTTCACTCTCCGAAGGAGCCCTGAGAACTCATGCACGCCTTCACGCACGACCTCATCGCACTCGACCGCACCGCCCTCCAAGCGTCACTCCGCATCCTCCGCACCGCCCGCGACACCGACTGGGAACGCCCATCCCCCTGCGCCGGCTGGTCGCTGCGCGATCTGGTGGCCCACATGGCCGCGCAGCACCACGGATTCGCGGCGGCGGCGCGCGGCTCGGGCGCCGACCGTACGTACTGGATCGCGCCGGATCTCGGCCGCGACCCGTGCAAGGTCTATGCGGAGTCGGTGCGGCACGTGCTGGCCGCGTTCGCCGAAGAGGGCGTCCTGGAGCGGGGGTTCACGCTGCCGGAGATCGGCGGGACGTTCCCGGGGCGGGTCGCCGTCGGTTTCCACCTGCTCGACTACGTGGTGCACTCCTGGGACGTGGCCACCACCCTCGGAACCAACATCGACGTCGGCCTCGACCTCCCCCGGCCGGTCGTCGACGCCGCGCTCGACGTGGCCCGCCGGGTCCCGAAGGACCCTGAACTCCGAGGCCCCGGAGCCGCGTTCGCGCCGCCGCTGCCCACAGCCGAGGGCGCATCGCCGCTGGAGGAGATGCTGGCTCTCCTGGGGCGGCCGCCGGAGCATCACATCGGCCAGGGAAAGCGTTGAAAGAAGCGTTGAACATCACGCCCGCCTCTTCCGTATCTCCCGGTACCAGGAACCGGTACCAGGAAGTAGCTTGCCCCCACGGCAGGTTGACGGGCAGGAAGGCACGGCACATTGCGGCGCATCAACGGCACGGCTCTGATCATCGCGGCACTCGTGGTCACTCTGGGCGCGCTCGCGTTCCCCATGTGGTCCTACGCCGACCGCTCGGGCACGGGGCCCGCCAATCTGGCCGCCGGGTCCGTGGCCACGCAATGGGGTCCGCTCTCCGCCGCCGACCGCGATCTGCTGGTGAAGGTGCGGCTCGCCGGCCTGTGGGAGATACCCGCAGGTCAGCAGGCCGTCGAGCGGGCGCCGACCGAGGCGATCAAGGAGGCCGGTGACCATCTGATCGTCGGCCACACGGACCTCGACAAGCGGGCACGTTCGGTCGCGGCGCAGCTCGGCGTGGAGCTGCCCAACCAGCCCACCGCCGAACAGCAGGGCTGGCTGCAGGAGTTGACCGAGGCCAGCGGCGAGACGTACCAGCGGAAGTTCGCGAACCTGCTGCGCGTCTCGCACGGCAAGGTGTTCAGCGCGATCGCCGATGTGCGTGACAGCACCCGCAACACCCTGATCCGGCAGCTGGCCACCGATTCCAACCAGACGGTCCTCGACCACATCACGATGCTGGAGGCCACCGGCCTCGTCGACTTCGACGACATCGCGAACGGCGGCGCCGCTACCGCGACGGCAAGCCCCAGCGGTCCTCCCCCGCCCTCCGGCGTCCCCCCGGTGCCCCCGGCGGCCGGCCCGACCGGCGATGTGTCCACCACGTCACGGCCTTCGCCCCCGCCGCCCGGCGAAGTCAACACGAACCGGCCGGAACCTCAAATGTAGCTCTGAACGTCCCTCCTCAGGGGTTCGGCCGCTGCGGCCGGGGCCATGACTCCTGCACACGTTCCCAAGACACGGGGCACGACGCGGGGTCTTGGCGGAGGAGGGGGAACATGAAGCATTTGGGGACCGGAATAGGGTGGCGTCCGGAGATCGCGGACGCCGTGGAACAGATGCCCGGCATCGACTGGGTCGAGGCTGTCGCGGAGAACCTGTGCCCCGGGCACGTCCCCGACTCCCTCCTGCGGCTGCGCGAGCGCGGCGTCACGGTGGTGCCGCACGGCGTCTCGCTCGGCCTCGGCGGGGCCGACCGCCCCGACGAGACGCGCCTCGCCGCGCTCGCCGAGCGCGCGCAGGCACTGGGCTCGCCCCTGGTCACCGAGCACATCGCGTTCGTACGCGCCGGGGGCCCGCTGACGGCTTCGCAGCCGCTGGAGGCGGGCCACCTGCTGCCGGTGCCGCGCACCCGTGACGCCCTCGACGTGCTGTGCGAGAACGTACGCGTCGCGCAGGACGCGCTGCCGGTGCCGCTCGCCGTGGAGAACATCGCGGCGCTCATCTCCTGGCCCGGCGAGGAGATGACGGAGGGACAGTTCCTCTACGAGCTCGTCGAGCGCACGGGCGTACGCCTCCTCATCGATGTCGCGAACCTCCACACCAACCACGTCAACCGCGGCGAGGACCCGTCGAAGGCCCTGGACGAGCTGCCGGTCGAGGCCATCGCGTACGTGCACGTCGCCGGCGGTTTCGAGCGGGACGGCGTCTGGCACGACAGCCACGCGCACCCGGTGCCCGAGCCGGTCCTCGCGATCCTCTCGGACCTGGCCGCACGGGTGAACCCGCCGGGTGTCCTGCTGGAGCGGGACGAGAACTTTCCGGCGCCGGGGGAGCTGGAGCGGGAGCTCGACGCGATACGGGAGACCGTGCGCACGAAGGCGCCTGCTTCCGGAGAGGGCGCTTCCGGCACAGCCCCGGCGACCGGTGAAGCTGCCGCAGTGCCCGACGCCACCCGCCAGCGTCTCGCCCTCGCGCAGACCGCGCTCCTGTCCGCCCTGGTGGCCGGGACGCCCGCGCCCGAAGGGTTCGACCGGGCCCGGCTTGCCGTGCAGAGCCGGGCGTTGACCGGCAAGCGGGCGGACGTCGTGGCGAAGGTGGCGCCCGAGCTGCCGGAGATTCTCGGCGGGAGTTATCGCGCGGACTTCTTCGCGTACGCCCAGGCCCGGCCGATGACCGGCGGCTACCGGCGTGACGCGCTGGACTTCGCCGAGCGGCTGCTCCTGTCCGGGCAGCCCGAGGACGCTCAGGCGCGCGGCAGGCTGACGCGGTGGTGGCTCGAACGGTCCGGGCCCGCGCCGCTGGACGCGGGGCCGGTCGCACGGTGGTTGCGGGCGGCGCGGTTCGCGCTGCGACGGGGGTAGGGGGCGATGGTCTTGGAGATCCTGTCGGTTTGTTTCGCCATCCTGATCGCGGCGTCGGCGGTCGCTCTGCTGGTCGGTGTCTCCCGCATCCGGCAGGCGGCGCCTTTGCAGCCCGACGCGCAGCACGGCGCCGTGTTCGATCCGCTGGAGGCCGCCTTCCTCGCCGGGGGGCCCAGCAGGGTCGCCGACGCCGCGATCGCGTCCCTGCACGAGGACGGGCGCCTGGTGGTCGCGTTCCCCGGCATAGTCGCGATCCAGTCGGCCGAAGCCCGCAACGCGGTGGAGGGCGCGGCGCTCCAGGCGCACGCCGCCGCGCCGAGCGGCGCTCTGCACTGGCTGCGCATCGGTGTGATGCGCAGCCCCGCCGTGCAGGCGATCGGCGACACGATGGCGCGGCGCGGCCTGATGGTGCGCCCCGAGGTCCTCGACCGTCTGCGCCGCCGGAAGATCCTGCACAACGTCCTGACTTTCGCCGGGTTCTTCCTCGTCATCGGTGTCATCGCCGTCGAGGACGGTGACAGCCCTTCATGGGACCCCGTGAGCGTGTCGACCATCGCGTTGACCGTGGCGTGGGTCGTCGGCTCCCTGACCGGCCTGCTCTGCGGCCGCGCCACCCGGACGAGGGTGACGGCCTTGGGCCGGACCGCTCTCGCGGAGTACCGCGCCGCGGGCGCGCACGTCTCCGGCGCGGCGCACCGCGTGGCGGTCGAGGGCCTGGTCGGCGTCCTCGACCCCGACCTGCGCGCACAGCTGCAGGCCGCGCACCGCGTCCGCCCGGGACGTACGTCGGCGACATCCTCGACGTACGCAAGCTCCGGGACCACCATCGCGTGGTGCGGCGGAGGCAGCTCGGCGTGCGGCGGCTCAAGCTGCGGCAGTTCCGGCGGCGGAGGCTGCGGCGGAGGCTCTTCGTCCTCCTGCGGCGGGGGCGGTGGCGGCGGGGGCTGCGGAGGAGGCGGCGGAGGCGGAGGCGGCTCCTAGCCGCGACCCCGCACGCACGGCTCCCGCCCAGCGACGCGACGCGAACACCCCCTCCCCCTGCGAGCAGCGGACGCCCCGCTTCCCATGCCCCTTACCGGTACGGCAGTTGACGTACTCCGGGCTGTATCCCGCAGGTGCCTCCTCGGGGCGCACTAGCGTGCGGCGGTGCAACTGGAGGCGTCATGCGATCCATCAACGGCACCGGCCTCATCGTCGCGGGACTCGTCGCGACCCTGGCCGCGCTGCTCTTTCCCGTCTGGTCGTACGAGGACAGGTCGGGTACCGGCGTGGACAGACTCGACGCGGAGAGCGTGTCGACGGAGTTCGGTCCGCTCTCCGCGCTCGACCGGGACTTCATCACCAAGGTGCGGCTCGCGGGCCTCTGGGAGCTCCCCGCCGGACAGCAGGCCGAGGCCCGCGGCACCACCAAGGCGGTCAAGACGGCGGGCGAACACCTCGTCGAGGGGCACACGTTCCTGGACGCGCGCGTACGCGAGGTGGCGACGCGGCTCAATCTGGAGCTGCCCAATCAGCCGACCGCGCAGCAGCGTGGCTGGCTCGACGAGATGAGCGACGCGCACGGCGACGCGTACGACGAGAAGTTCGCCAACATTCTGCGCGCCGCCCACGGCAAGGTCTTCTCGGTGGTCGCCGAGGTCCGCGCGACCACCCGTAACTCGCTGGTGCGCGCCCTCGCGGACGACGCGAACACGACGGTCCTTGACCACATCACGGTCCTCGAAGGCACGGGCCTCGTCGACTTCGACGACCTCGCGCGCGACGCGGCGTCGGCGGGCCCCGTCCCGGTGACCCGCTCCCCCGCCCCACCGGGCCCGACCCCTTCACCGGACCCCGCGACCCCGGTCTCCCCCTCCCCCACCTTCTCGCTGCCGCCACCGGCATCCCGCCCCAAGCCCGACGTGGGCGAAGACAAGGCCAAGAAGAAGGCCGAGGACAAGGACCGCGGCTGAGCGGAACGTTATCCTCCCGCGACCCCGCGTCCGCATGGTGAATAACCCATGGCGCCACCCCCGCCCCCTCGCATAGAACTCCGGCATGTTCTGGCTTCCGCTCCTTCTCGTGGCCTGGGTCGCGACGGGCCTGTCCTGTGCTCGGCTCTGCCTCACCGCGTACCGCACCGCCCCGCACCGCGCGACCCCTGCGCACCGCCACGAACTGACGCTCTACGAAGCCGCGTTCCTCTCCGGCGGCCCCGCCCGCGTCACCGACCTCACCCTGGTGTCGATGGCCCGTGCCCGGCGCCTGCTGCTCGCGCACACCGGGTGGGCGACGGTCGTCGACCCGGTGGGCGGCGACGACATGGAGCGGTCCGTACTCGGCGCGATAGGGCCCGGCGGACAGTCGCCGATAGCGCCGGTGCGCCGCGCCGCGGCCGGCACCGACGCGATGCGCGCCCTCGCCGACCGTCTCGTCGCGGCGGGCCTCGCCCTGCCGGACGGCGCCTGGTCGGGGGTCGCGGGAGCGGTCCGGCAGGTGCGCACGGCCACGGTGGCCGTGATCGCCCTCGGAGCCGTCGCGCTCCTGATGCCCGGTCAGGACCCCTCGGGCCAGGTGCCCGTAGCGCTCTGGTTCGCGCTGCCCCTCGTCCTGAACGCGAGCTGCCTCGCCGTCGCCCGCTTCGAGATCCACCCCTACCCCCGCTGGGCCTCGCCCGCGGGCCAGCTCCTCCTGAGCGCACTCCCGGCGCGCGGCGGGTCCGACCTCACCGCCGTCGCCGTACGAGGCACCCGCGCCCTCGCCGATCCGGAACTGCGGGCGGCCTTCGCACACCGGGATGCGGCGCATCGGGGTCATTGAGCCCGACACGCCCGACACCGGCGGGGCGGTGCTTTACTTCACCTATTACCAAACGAATCATCCCTTTTGTTCGAGCAACGCACGGCCGAATGAAGGGATGAAGAGCGATGAGAGCAGCAGCCGCCCTCTACGGAACCGCCGGATCCTTGGTCCTGACCGCACTCGTCGCCGCCCCCGCGGGAAGCGCGTCCGCGGCCGACAGCCACCCCGCCTACCCCTCCTGGGCGGAGCACGGCACCCAGGTCGCGGCCCAGCGCGCGCAGGCGGCCGGCATCCGCTTCGGCGCCTGCCCCGCGGTCGAGAGCCTGCCCCCCTCGATCAAGTGCGGCACGGTCTCGGTGCCGCTCGACTACGCGCAGCCGGACGGCAAGCAGATCAGACTGACCGTCAGCCGCACCAAGGCCACGGAGCGGGCCGAACCCCGGCGGGGCAAGTCCGTCAAGCGTCAGGGTGCTCTCGTGTTCAACCCGGGCGGGCCCGGCGGGTCCGGCATGTACTTCCCGATGGTCGGCATGCTCCCCGAGTGGAAGCGCATCGCGGCGGCGTACGACCTCGTGGGCTACGCGCCGCGCGGTGTCGGCCGCTCGGCCCCGATCTCCTGTCAGGACCCCAAGGCGTTCGCCAAGGCCCCGACGCAGTCGCCGACCCACCCCGACACCGCGTACAAGCTGGAGCGCGTCAAGCAGGCGAAGGCGTACGCGGAGGGCTGCGTCAAGCGCTCCGGGAAGGCCGTGCGGCACTACACGAGCCTGAACAACGCCCGTGACCTGGACGTCCTTCGGGCGGCGCTCGGCGAGAAGCAGCTGACCTTCATGGGCGCCTCGTACGGCACGTACTTCGGCGCCGTGTACGCCACGCTCTTCCCCTCGCACGTGCGCCGCATGGTCTTCGACTCGGCGGTCAACCCCGACCCGGAGCAGATCTGGTACCGCAACAACCTCGACCAGTCCGCGGCCTTCGAGCAGCGCTGGGGCGACTTCCGCGCCTGGGTGGCCAAGCACGACAAGACGTACCACCTGGGCAAGACACCCGAAGCGGTCCTCCGGCGGTACGAGAAGGTGCGCGAGGAGCTCGCGGCCAAGCCCGCGGGCGGCAAGGTCGGACCCGGCCAGCTGCAGTCGGCGTACCTCCAGGCCGGCTACTACGACGACTACTGGCCGGCGCGCGCGTCGGCGCTCTCGGCGTATGTGAAGGGCAATCCGAAGCCGCTGATCGAGCAGGCCGCGCCCGAGCCGAAGGCGGCCAAGGAACAGGAGAACGGCAACGCCGTCTACACCGCGGTCGAGTGCAATGACGCGCCCTGGCCGACGGACTTCAAGACCTGGAACCGCGACAACTCACTCCTCGCGCGCGTCGCGCCCTTCGAGACCTGGGACAACGCCTGGATGAACCTGCCGTGCGCCTACTGGCCCGAGGCCCGGCAGCAGCCCGTGGACGTCCGCACCGAGAACGGTGAGCTCGCCCCGACGCTGATCCTGGCCGCCGAGCGGGACGCCGCGACCCCGTACGCGGGTGCCCTGGAGCTGAACCGCCGACTGGACGGTTCGGTCCTGGTGACCGAGCGGGACGCGGGCACCCACGGCATCGGCGCGGGCCCCAACAAGTGCGTCAACGGCCACATGGAGGCGTACCTCCTCGAGGGCAGGCTCCCCGTGCGGCGCGCGGAGTGCGCACCGCACAAGGAGCCCAAGCCCCTGTCCGGCGCGCGGGCCGCGGCTCTCCCCAAGGAGCGCTAGCCGGTCACAGTGCGCCGAGCCGCTCCAGCGGGAACGGCGGCTGGGCCAGCGGGCGCACCGCGAGCCGGGTCAGCGGCAGGGCGTTGTCGTCGCCCGCCGTGCGGTTGGCGTGCAGGACGCCGCAGTGCGTGCAGCGGTGGACGAGGACCCATTCGCCGTCTCCTCGTACGGAGATGGCGAGGGGCTCCATCCGGGCACCGCAGTCCGCGTCCCGGTCGCCCGGGGTGTCGTCGAGGTGACGGCTCCACAGGCAGTTGGGGCAGTGGTTGCGGTGGTCGGTGCCGGGGGCGGTCATCGATACGTCGAGACCGCACTGCAGGCAGCGGAAGGACTGGGCGCGCGCTTCAGTGCGGGCCCGCCGAGAGGTGTTGCGGGACATGACGGGGTGGACTCCAGTGCGTCGCGGAATGGGCTGGCTTCGAGCTGATCCGCGGGGCCCTGGGCATACACGCACCATCTTTCTGTCCTCGGCTTCGACCTCTCGATGAAACCCGCACCGGACAGGGCGCGGCAACCGAATTAACAGCGCACCGAACTGCCTAGGCGAGGCCCGCCACGAGTTCGGCCACGGACTTGCGGCGGCCGGTGTAGAACGGCACCTCTTCACGGACGTGCATGCGGGCCTCGGAGGCGCGCAGGTGCCGCATGAGGTCGACGATGCGGTACAGCTCGTCCGCCTCGAAGGCGAGCATCCACTCGTAGTCACCGAGCGAGAACGAGGCGACGGTGTTGGCGCGCACGTCGGGGTAGCCGCGGGCCATCATGCCGTGGTCCTTGAGCATGCGGCGACGGTCCTCGTCGGGCAGCAGGTACCAGTCGTAGGAGCGCACGAAGGGGTAGACGCTGACGTAGTTGCGCGGCGTCTCGTCGGCCAGGAAGGCCGGGATGTGCGACTTGTTGAACTCGGCGGGGCGGTGCAGCGCCATGTTCGACCAGACCGGCTCCAGGGCGCGGCCCAGCTTGGTGCGCCGGAAGAGGTTGTAGGCCTCCTGCAGCTCGTCGGAGGTCTCGGCGTGCCACCAGATCATGACGTCCGCGTCGGCACGGAGCCCCGACACGTCGTACGTGCCGCGGACGGTGATGTCCTTGGCGGCAAGCTGGTCGAACAGCTCCTGGACCTCGTCGGCGTAACCGGCGCGGTCCTCGGGCAGCAGGTCGCGCAGCTTGAAGACGGACCACAGCGTGTAGCGGATGACCTCGTTGAGGTCCTTGGCCTTCTTGCCCGCGTTCGGGCTCTTGGCGGGGGCGTCGTCACTCATGGCCCTATTCTCCTCCGCCGCCGTGCAGACTCTGCACCGGGTTGGCGGTGAGCTCCTGCACACCGGCCAGGTCACCGCCCAGCTGGTCCACGGCCGCGTAGGCGCTCGCGATGCACGCGGGGATACCCACTCCGTCGTACGCCGCTCCGCACACGGCGAGGCCGGGCAGCTTGCTCACGTGCTCGCGGACGCGGGCCACGCGCGCGTGGTGGCCGACGGGGTACTGCGGCAGGCCGTCGTGCCAGCGGGTGACGCGGGCGGCGACGGGCTGGGCGTCAAGGCCGGTGGCCGCGCGCAGGTCGTGCCGGGAGAGCTCGATGAGCTCGGCGTCGTCGCGCTTCAGGATCTCGCTCTCGCCGTACCGCCCGACCGACGTACGCAGCACCAGCAGGTCGGGGTCCTCCTCGGCGATCCAGCCCCACTTGCGTGAGGCGAAGGTGGACGCCTTGATGGTGTGCCCGTCGACGGGCGGCACGAGAAAACCGCTGCCTTCGGGGAGGTCGATCTCGCTGCGGCGGTAGGCGAGGGTCATCAGAGCCATGGAGGCGTACTCGACTCCCGCGAGCTCGGCGGCGGCTGCGGGGGCCTCGACGCCGAGGAGCGCGGCGGCGGCGTAGGCGGGGACGGCGACGACCACGGCATCGGCGTCGATGGTCTGCTCCGGGGTGCTCACCTGCCAGCCGTCCGGGGTGCGCCGCAGCTCGGTGACCGGCGTCCCGGTGCGGATCTGCCCGCCCTGCGCACGCACCGACTCGGCTACCGCGAGCGGGAGTTGCCCGACGCCTCCCTCGATGCCCATGAAGACGGGCCCGGTCTGCTGGTTCCGCGCGGCCCTGGCCTGGATGGCGCGGACGCCCTCCGTGAGGGAGGCATGCGTGCGGGCGGTCTCGAAGAGCTGCGGGACCGCCGAGCGCATCGAGATGCGGTAGGCGTCGCCCGCGTACACGCCGCCGAGCAGCGGCTCCACGAGGCGGTCGACGACCTCGCGGCCCAGGCGCGCGGCCACGTACTCGCCGACCGCGACGTCGTCGCCGACCTCGGTGGGCGGCAGTTCACGGTCCTGCTCGATGCGCCGAAGGCCTTCGTCGGACAGCACTCCGGCCAGGGCCGACGCGTCGCCCGGTACGCCCATGACGTGGCCCTTGGGCATCGGCCGCAGGGCCCCGCGGGTCCAGATCGCCGCGGTCGCGGTCGCGGGTGGCTGCAACCGGTCGGCGAGGCCCACCTCTCGGGCGAGGGCGACGGCCTCCGGGCGGCGGGCCAGCATCGACTCGGCGCCGAGGTCGACGCGTACGCCCTCGATCTCGCCGGGGAGCAGCTTGCCGCCGAGGCGGTCGGAGGCTTCGATGACGGTCACGCGGGCGCCGGTGCCGAGCAATCGGTGGGCGGCGGCCAGTCCGGCGATCCCGCCGCCGATGACTACGACATGACCCGTACGTGTGTCCGTTTCGCGCATGGCTCCACTCTACGAGCCGTGCTCCGCGAGTCGCGCGAGTCCCGACCGTGACCCCATCGGGACCGGTCAGCAACCATCGTTTCGCCCCTCTCCCGCGTCAAAGGAGCATCAGTCACCACGACCCTCGGGGGGTACGCCGCGATGCACGCGTCCAGCGGAACCACGTCAAGGCACCGCACGGTCCAGGCCCTCTCGGGCGTCCTGCTCGCGGTCGCCCTCGCCCTCACCGGATGCAGCGCTGGCGACAGCGACGACGACGGCGGTGACGGTGCCAAGGCGGCGGGCGGCGCCAAGGAGGAAGCGCAGTACTCCGGCGGTCAGGACAACAAGGGGGTGGGCGGTGGCAGCCAGGCGGACAAGTCCGGCCAGAAGAAGCCGCCCAAGATCACCGGCACGCACATCATCCGCACCGCCACCCTGACCGTCCGCGTCAAGGACGTACCGAAGGCCCTGGACGAGGTGCGCGCGGCCGCCACCGACGCGGGCGGCGCCGTCGGCGACGAGACGACGGACCGCGACGGCCACGGCGACGAACGCTCCCGCATCGTGCTGCGCGTCCCGCAGGACCGGTACGAGGAGGTGCTCACGTCCCTGGAGGGCACGGGCAAGCTGATCGAGCGCAAGGCCAAGGCGCAGGACGTCACCGAGCAGGTCGTCGACGTGGAGAGCCGCGTCAAGTCGCAGCGGGCGAGCGTGGCGCGGGTGCGGGAGCTGATGGACAAGGCGACGAAGCTGAGCGATGTGGTCGCGCTGGAAGGGGAGTTGAGCAGTCGGCAGTCCGAACTGGAGGCGCTGCTCGCCCAGCAGTCCTCGCTCAAGGACCGTACGAGCATGTCGACCATCACGCTCTCGCTCAGCGAGACGGCCGTGAAGAAGGCGGACGCGGACGACGACCCGACGTTCGTGGACGCGTTGTCCGGCGGCTGGAGCGCCTTCGTGACGATGCTGCGGTGGCTCGCGGTCGCCCTGGGCGCGGTCCTGCCGTTCGCGGCGGTGGCGGCGCTGCTGTTCCTGCTGTGGCAGCGGCTGGTGCGGCCCCGGCTGCCGCGGCGGCCCGCCGTGACGGCGGCGCGCGAGGGTGGCGACGACTAGGGGGCCGCCAACTGCCGCTTCGTCGTAGCGTGTCCGTATGAGTAGCGCGAGAGAGCGACTGGTGATCATCGGGGGCGACGCGGCGGGCATGTCCGCTGCGTCGCAGGCACGCAGGCTCAAGGGCCCGGACGAGCTGGAGATCGTCGCGTTCGAGCGCGGCCACTTCACCTCGTACTCGGCCTGCGGCATCCCTTACTGGGTCGGCGGTGACGTCCTCTCACGGGACGAGCTGATCGCGCGTACACCCGAGGCGCACCGGGAGCGCGACATCGACCTGCGGATGCGTACGGAGGTCGTGGAGATCGACGTCGAGGGCGGCCGGGTCCGCACCCGGGACCTCGAATCCGGCGCGGAGGCCTGGACGACGTACGACAAGCTCGTGATCGGCACCGGTGCCCGCCCGGTCCGTCCCTCCCTGCCCGGCATCGACGCCCCCGGCGTGCACGGTGTGCAGACCCTGGACGACGGCCAGGCGCTCCTGGACACGCTGGCGGACACGGAGGGCCGCAAGGCGGTCGTCATCGGCGCCGGTTACATCGGCGTCGAGATGGCCGAGGCCCTGATCCATCGCCGCTACGAGGTCACGGTCGTCAACCGCGGCACGGAACCGATGTCGACGCTCGACCCCGACATGGGCCGCCTCGTCCACGACGCGATGTCCGGCATGGGCATCGAGATGGTGAACGGCGCCGAGGTCACCAAGATCCTCACCGGCGACGACGGCCGGGTCAGGGCGGTGGCCACCGAGGACGCGGAGTATCCGGCGGACGTGGTGGTGCTCGGCATCGGCGTGCGCCCCGAGACGGAGCTCGCCCGCGCGGCGGGTCTTCCCCTCGGTGAGTACGGCGGGCTGCTCACGGATCTCGCGATGCGGGTGCGCGGCCACGAGAACATCTGGGCGGGCGGCGACTGCGTCGAGGTCCTCGACCTGGTCTCGGGCCGCGAGCGGCACATCGCGCTCGGCACGCACGCCAACAAGCACGGGCAGGTCATCGGCTCGAACGTGGGCGGGAGTTACGCGACCTTCCCCGGAGTCGTCGGCACGGCCGTCAGCAAGGTCTGCGACCTGGAGATCGCCCGCACGGGCCTGCGCGAGAAGGAGGCGCGGGCGGCGGGACTGCAGTTCGTCTCGGTGACCATCGAGTCGACGAGCCGCGCGGGCTACTACCCCGGCGCCGCCCTGATGACCGTGAAGATGCTCGCCGAGCGCCTCACGGGACGGCTGCTCGGTGTTCAGATCGTGGGCCGCGAGGGCGCGGGCAAGCGGGTCGACATCGCGGCCGTGGCCCTGACGGCCCGTATGACGGTGGACCAGATGACCGCGCTCGACCTCGGCTACGCACCGCCGTTCTCGCCGGTGTGGGACCCGGTCCTGGTGGCGGCACGCAAGGCGGTCGCAGCGGTCCGGGCCCCGGGGTAGGACGCCGGGTGGGCCCGGACTGGTCCCGAACCGGTCCCGAACCGGGCTCACCCATCACATTCAGGCGAGATTTTCAGCCAACTACGAACCGACCACGAAACGACTCGGTCAGCGTGCGGTCCGCGTGTGGACATGCTCCACGAGCCGCGTCAGGGCGTCGGGGTCCGTGGTCGGCAGGACGCCGTGGCCGAGGTTGAAGATGTGCCCCTCAAGACCGGACGCGGCGTCGAGAACCTCGTCCGTCTTGGCCTCGATCGCCTCACGCGTGGAGAAGAGGACCGCCGGGTCGAGATTCCCCTGGAGCGCCTTGCCGGGACCGACCCTGCGGACCGCCTCGTCCATCGGGACGCGCCAGTCGACGCCCATCACGTCGGCGCCCGCCTCGCCCATCAGACCGAGCAGTTCGCCCGTGCCGACACCGAAGTGGATGCGGGGCACGCCGTACGACGCCACGGCGTCGAAGACCTTCTGCGACGCGGGCATCACGGAGCGGCGGTAGTCGGCGGGGGCCAGCGCGCCCACCCAGGAGTCGAAGAGCTGCACGGCGCTCGCGCCCGCCTCGACCTGCACCTTGAGGAAGGCGCCGGTGATCTCCGCGAGCCGGTCGAGCAGGTCGGCCCACAGCTGCGGGTCGCCGTACATGAGCGCCTTGGTGTTCTCGTGGTTACGGCTCGGGCCGCCCTCGACCAGGTAACTCGCGAGGGTGAAAGGTGCTCCGGCGAATCCGATGAGGGGGGTCGACCCCAGCTCGGCCGTGAGCATGCCGATGGCCTCGGTCACGTAACTCACGTCGTCCGGCGTCAGATCCCGCAGCTGGGCGAGGTCAGCGCGCGAGCGGATGGGGTTGGCGACGACCGGGCCGATGCCCGGCTTGATGTCCAGGTCGATGCCGATGGCCTTGAGGGGGACGACGATGTCGCTGAAGTAGATCGCGGCGTCGACCTTGTGGCGGCGCACCGGCTGCAGCGTGATCTCCGTGACCAGCTCCGGCATCATGCAGGACTCCAGCATGGCCGTACCCTCGCGCACCTTGCGGTACTCGGGAAGTGAGCGCCCCGCCTGCCGCATGAACCAGACCGGCGTGTGCGGCACGGGCTCACGCCTGCAGGCCTTCATGAAGGCTGAATCCTTGACGGCGTCCGTCGCTGCGTTCTGCTGGCCCGCGGGGCTGCTGCTGTTGGCACTCACGCGGAAAGTCTCGCACGCGGCCGCCCGGCCCCCGCTCGGCCCCCGCCCGACCCCGGCCCGACGCCGTCACGCCCCCGGTTCACAGGGGCACGCTGCCTTGACCGGGGCCCCCCGCACGGGTGTCTCTCCCTGCGCGAAGCCGCCATTCCCCTTAATCTTCCCCGCATGGCTGCGGCTCAGGGACAACGGTCGGACGGCGCTGGCGAGATGGAAAGTACGGAGGGGAAGGTGGCGGATTCGACTCCGTTGCCCTTTCGCGCGGCGGTCGAGGCGCTGCGCGGGGCACGGCTTCGGCCCGAGATCGAGCTCGACCCGACGCGGCCACCGCAGCGTCTGGCCCCGCACGCGTACGCCCTGGAGGCGGCGGTGGTCGACGGCGACGAGGACCTCGCGGACGGGCGTCTTGTGCTGCTGCACGACCCGGCGGGGCACGACGCCTGGCAGGGCACCTTCCGCCTCGTCACGCTCGTACGGGCGGAGCTTGAGCCGGAGATGGCCGCGGATCCGCTGCTGCCCGAGGTCTGCTGGTCCTGGCTGACGGGCGCGCTGCAGGCGCGCGGCCTGGCGTGCGGAGAGCCGAGCGGCACCGTCACGCGCGCCGGCTCGCACTACTTCGGCGGGCTCGCCGAGCGGCCGCCCGCGTCGCAGATCGAGATCCGGGCGTCGTGGACGCCGCGCGAGGGGACCGGCGGAACGCCGGACACGGCCGCGCATCTCGCGGCGTGGTGCGATCTGCTCTGCCAGGTGGCGGGGCTGCCGCCGGCGAACCAGGCGCACGGTGGCGACGGCTCGGTGGTGTCGCTGCCCCAGCGGCGGGGACCGCAGACGCCGTGAGCGCCGTGAGCGCCGTGGGTGCCGTGGCTGCCGTGAGCGCCGTGAGCGGCCGTGAACGCCGTGAGCCGCCGTGAGCCGCCGTGAGTGCGAACGATTCTGAACGACTGCGATTCGGGTTGATCTTCGGATGATCGATCGCGTGTCCGAATCGCCCGAATTGTTACTCACCAAATCGTGATCATTCTCTAAAGGCGGACGGGTTTGGTGCCGAAGAGGTTGGTGACCTTGACAGCACGGTTCGTCCCGGCTTCTCCCCCGAGCCGGTTCAGTCCCGCACCCCAGGAGGCCTGGTGTCCGTTCTCCTCGAGCAGCCCGCAAGCCTGGTCGCCTACCGCCCGAACAAGCCGACCGCCATGGTCGTCGTGGCCGACCCGCGCGTCCGCTCCACCGTCACCCGCCACCTGTGGGCCCTCGGTGTTCGCGACGTGATCGAGGCCTCGTCGATCGCGGAGGCTCGTCCCCGCATCGGCAACCCTCGTGACATCTGCGTCGCAGATGTCCACCTCCCTGACGGCTCCGGCCTGACGCTCCTCTCAGAAACCCGCGCGGCGGGCTGGCCGAACGGCCTCGCCCTCTCCGCCGCCGATGACATCGGCGCCGTACGCAACGCCCTCGCGGGCGGCGTCAAGGGCTACGTCGTCACCGGCACCCGCAACAACGTCGGTCTCCCCACCCGCCCCGGCGCCGCGCCCATCGGCTCGGCCGCCGCCCGAATGCACCGCCGCCCGCCGGGCGCGCCCAGCCACACCGGTGGCTACCGCGAGCTGTCCGGCCGTGAGGTGGAGGTTCTCCGCCTCGTCGCGGAGGGTCAGTCGAACAAGGCCATCGGTGTCTCGATGGGGCTCTCCGCCCTGACCGTGAAGAGCCACCTCGCCCGCATCGCACGCAAGCTCGGCACGGGTGACCGCGCCGGGATGGTGGCGGTGGCCCTGCGCACCGGAATCATCCACTGACTCATTTACACCCCTCGCGCGCCCGTCGACGGAACGTTCCGTCGACGGGCGCTGTGCATACACAGATACCCTTGACAGGTGACCGACGCCCAAGAGACCGCAGCAGACAGTTCACTGCGAACCACCGGAGGCGGCCCTCCGGACGACGTCGAAACGGCGCCGATCCCCCTGGACGAGCCGCGTGATGGCATCCCCCCGGTGGTCGCCGACGAGACCGCCCTCGCAGAGGTGATCGCCGCGTTCGCGGCAGGCAGTGGCCCCGTGGCCGTGGACGCCGAACGCGCGTCCGGCTATCGGTACGGCCAGCGCGCCTACCTCGTGCAGCTGCGCAGGGAGGGCGCGGGCAGTACGTTGATCGACCCCGTCGCCTGCCCCGACCTGTCCGGGCTCGGCGAGGCGATCTCCGGAGCCGAGTGGGTCCTTCACGCGGCCACGCAGGACCTGCCCTGCCTGCGCGAAATAGGCATGATCCCCACCAGCATCTTCGACACGGAGCTCGCGGGACGCCTCGCGGGTTTCCCCCGGGTCGGCCTCGGCGCGATGGTCGAGGGCGTGCTCGGCTTCGTCCTGGAGAAGGGCCACTCGGCGGTCGACTGGTCGACGCGGCCGCTGCCCGATCCCTGGCTGCGCTACGCGGCGCTGGACGTCGAGCTGCTCGTTGACCTGCGGGACGCGCTGGAGAAGGAGCTCGACCGGCAGGGCAAGCTGGAGTGGGCCCGCGAGGAGTTCGACGCGATCTCCTCCGCGCCGCCCGCGCCGCCCCGGGTCGACCCCTGGCGGCGTACGTCGGGCATGCACAAGGTGCGGCGCCGCCGCCAGATGGCGGTCGTACGGGAACTGTGGACCGCGCGTGATCGCGTCGCGCAACGGCGTGACGTGTCGCCCGGCAAGGTGCTCAGTGACGGCGCGATCGTGGAGGCGGCGCTTTCGCTGCCGCCGAATGTGCACGCGCTCGCCGGTCTCACCGGCTTCGGGCACCGCATGGGGCGGCGCCAGCTGGAACAGTGGCAGGCCGCGGTGGACCGGGCCAGGGCCCTGCCCGACTCCGAGCTCCCGCAGCCGGGGCAGGCGGTCTCCGGGCCGCCGCCGCCCCGCTCCTGGGCGGACCGCGACCCGGCCGCCGCGGCGCGCCTCTCCGCGGCACGGGCGGCTGTCTCGGCGCTGGCCGAGGAACTGAACATGCCTCAGGAGAACCTGATCACTCCGGACACGGTACGAAGGGTCTGCTGGGAGCCGCCGGCTCAGGTGGACGCGGATTCCGTGGCAGCGGCGCTGGCCTCGCACGGGGCACGGCGCTGGCAGATCACCCAGGTCACTCCGGCCTTGGTGGGGGCGCTGACTGCTGCGGGGTAGTCGCGGTCGGGGGTGACGTCGGCTGGGGGGTGGTTCGCGCTCGGCGGGTGGGCGGGCTGGCTGGTCGGGTTCGCCGGTCCGGGGCGCGAGGCCACCGAGAGGGGCGGCCCTGCGGGGCCGGGGGCGTTGCTGCTTGCCGGGGCCATCCGGTTGTCCCGAGGTTGGCGGTTCCGGACCGGGAGTCAAGGGCGCTCCGCTGCGCTACGCGTCGGCTACGCCGATTCCGCTGCGCTCCACCCTTGACACCCGCCCCTCCACCACGCGAGGGAAGACGACCGGACGGCCCAAGGGGCGGGACTCTCGACCACTGCCGTCATCTTGTTGGGGTTTCCGTGCCGGGTGCGGATCGGTTCGTCGGGGGCGGCCGGCGGTGAGTGGGGTGCGCGGCTCGTTCGGAAAGCGACCCCGGTCTCGTCAAGCGTCTACCGGCCGGATGTGCGCGGGGCGACCAGGGCGGGGAGACGGGCGCGGGCCCGTCGGGAACGGGTCCCGGTTTCGTCAAGCGTCTGCCGGCCGGATCTTCCGGGGTGGCCGTCAGGGGACGAGGTGAGCGGTGGGTTCCCGGGGGGGGTGCCTCTATGTCTTTCGTCAAGCGAGGCGTGGGGTTCTGGGTTCGTAGAAGGTGCCGTCGCGGAGCATTGCAAACAGCACGTTGATCCGTTGTCGGGCGAGGCGGAGGAGCGCTTGGGTGTGGGTTTTTCCTCTGGCCCGGCATTTGTCGTAATAGGTGCGGGAGGCAGGATCGTGCAGGGCAGCGAACGCGGACAGGAACATCGCGCGTTTGAGCTGCCGGTTGCCGCCCCGTGGGGCGTGTTCGCCGTGGATCGAGGTCCCGGAGGACTTGGTGGTGGGGGCGAGGCCGGCGTAGGAGGCGAGGTGGGCGGCGGTGGGGAAGCTGGTGCCGTCGCCGACGGTGACCAGCAGTGCGGCGGCGGTCCTGACGCCGACGCCGGGCAGCGACGTCAGGACCTTGGAAAGAGGGTGGTCCTCCAGCAGGGCTGCGATCTGGGATTCTGCCGCCCGTCGTTGCTCGTGAACGGCGCCGAGCGAGCGGGCCAGCGAGGGGATCACGATGTCCAGGGTGCCGGTGCCCGGGACCACGACGGTCTGCTCGTCGAGTGCATCGAAGACGTCGTCGGTCAGCCGTTTTGCCATGCGCGGGGCTTTGGGCCGGACCACCTCAACCAGCCTGCGGCGTCCGGCTCTTCGCAGCGCGGCTGGGGATCCGTAGCGTTCCAGCAGCCAGGTGACCGCCGGGTGATCCAGACGCGGGCCCAGGACCCGTTCCAGGGACGGGTGGAACTGGGTGAGCAGGCCCCGGATCCGGTTGGATGTGCGGGTGGCCTCGGCCGCCAGGTCCTGGTCGAAGCCGACGAGGACGGTGAGCTCGGCGGTGATCTCGTCGGTCAGCTGAAGCGAGCGAAGGGTGTGCGGCATGGTGCGGGCGGCGTCCGCGATGACGGCCGCGTCGCGGGCATCGGTCTTTGCCTCGCCCGGGTAGAGGTCAGCGATCCGTCGCATCGAAAGGCCCGGCAGGTAGGCGACCTGGCAGCCCGTGTCGCGGGCCACTGTCAGCGGCAGAGCGCCGATCGAGGCCGGCTGGTCCACGACGACCAGGACGGTGCCGAACTTCTCGCGGAGCTTGTCGAAGACCTGCCGCAGCTTCGGTTCGGTGTTGGGCAGTTGCTTGTCGAAGACTTTCTTGCCGGCCGGGGTGAGTCCGTGTCCGTGGTGAGCGCTCTTCCCCACGTCCAGGCCCAGGAAGACACCTATCTCGTCGTACTCGTTCAAACCGTCCTCCCGAACGGACGTTGTGCGTGCTGGCCTGGGCGTTGGCGTCGTGCGCGCATCCACGTTATGCAGACCTGCCGCCTGCGAAGGACCGGGCATTGCGCTCGGCCGGGCGGTAGTCGGACCTCTCATCAGCGTCTCCAACGGCGCCTCTCGGGCCCGGTGGCACCACCCCCCAGGTCATCGCTTCGACAGGGGGGACCAGCCATGCCGGGCCCGGAGGCCAGCGGCCCTCTTGCAGGACCGCGGAAAACATAACGGGGGGCGAGGGGCTCGCCGAGACCCGCACCGCGTCGGCACGCATCGGCACGCGTGGGCGCGACGGTGACACGCAGCCGACGACGAGTCCGTTCACTCACCGAGCAGCACGCTGTGGGCTGGTGGGGGGTGCGGCACCTATTTCCGAGAAGGCGCATCGGCCAACGCGCGCGCCCCCCAACTTCCAGAACACAACTTTGGCAAGTAGGTGCGCCACGGCACCCGCACGACCACGGCACCCGCAGCACCACCATCACGCGGTGTGCAGAAAAATCCCGCCGATCCCCACCCCCGCATTGGTGGAGCGGAAATTTTCTGCACCTGGCACTCCACCGAGCCCGCACACGTCTCCAAGCCCCGGCCACCCGCGCACATCCGGTCGGCAGGCGCCTGACGAGACCGAGCGCAAATCCCGACGGGACCGCGCGCGTCTCCCCGTCCCGGCCACCCCGGAAGATCCGGTCGGTAGACGCTTGACGAGACCGGGCTCCCCTCCCGAACGAGCCGCGCACCCCATCCACCACCGGCCACCCCCGACGAACCAGTCCGCACCCGGCAAGAAAACCGAACGGCCCCACGGGAGTCCCCGAGAGTCCCGCCCCTGGGCCGTCCGGTCGTCTTCCCTCGCGTGGTGGAGGGGCGGGTGTCAAGGGTGGAGCGCAGCGGAATCGGCGTAGCCGACGCGACGCAGGAGCGCCCTTGACTCCCGGTCCGGAACCGCCAACCTCGGGACAACCGGATGGCCCCGGCAAGCAGCAAAGCCCCCGGCCCCGCAACGCCGCCCCCAAGTGTGACCTTCGCCTCCCCGAGCCGGGACTGGGCAGTCTAGTTACCGGCAAGTAGCATGGGGACCGGAAGCGCGCCGGCAGGCGCACCCGCACCCTGGAGGAGAGCCATCGTGCCTCGTACCGTCAGGGACGTCGTCTTCGTTGATGGCGTCCGCACCCCGTTCGGCAAGGCGGGCCCGAAGGGCATCTACCACGAGACCCGTGCGGATGACCTCATCGTGAAGGCCATCCGGGAGCTCCTTCGCCGCAACCCGGCCCTCGACCCCGCCAAGATCGACGAGGTCGCCATCGCCGCGACCACGCAGATCGGCGACCAGGGTCTGACGCTGGGCCGCACGGCGGGGATCCTGGCCGGGCTTCCGCAGTCCGTGCCCGGATACTCCATCGACCGCATGTGTGCGGGCGCGCTCACCGCCGTCACGGCCACCGCCGGCTCCATCGCGTTCGGCGCGTACGACGCCGTCATCGCCGGTGGCGTCGAGCACATGGGCCGCCACCCCATGGGCGAGGGCGTCGACCCGAACCCCCGGTTCGTGAGCGAGAAGCTCGTCGATGAATCCGCCCTCTTCATGGGCATGACCGCCGAGAACCTTCACGACCGGTATCCGAGCATCACCAAGCAGCGTGCCGACGAGTACGCCGTGCGTTCGCAGGAGAAGGCCGCCAAGGCCTACGCCAACGGCAAGATCCAGCAGGACCTCGTGCCCGTCTCCGTACGGCGGACCAACGAGGAAGCCGGCGAGACCGGCTGGGGGCTCGCCACCGCCGATGAGCCGATGCGGCCGGGGACGACGCTCGAGAGCCTTGCCGGTCTCAAGACGCCCTTCCGTACCCACGGCCGCGTCACCGCCGGCAACGCCGCGGGCCTCAACGACGGCGCCACCGCGTCGATCATCGCCTCCGAGGACTTCGCCCGGGAGCACGACCTGCCGGTCAAGATGCGGCTTGTCTCGTACTCCTTCGCTGGTGTCGAGCCTGAGGTGATGGGTTACGGACCCATCCCCGCCACGGAGAAGGCGCTCGCCCAGGCCGGTCTCTCCATCTCCGACATCGGTCTCTTCGAGATCAATGAGGCCTTCGCCGTGCAGGTGCTCGCCTTCCTCGAGCACTACGGCATCGCGGACGACGACACCCGCGTGAACCAGTACGGCGGCGCCATCGCCTACGGCCACCCCCTCGCCTCCTCCGGCGTGCGTCTGATGACGCAGCTGGCGCGGCAGTTCGAGGAGCAGCCGGACGTCCGCTACGGCCTGACCACGATGTGCGTCGGCTTCGGCATGGGCGCCACCGTCATCTGGGAGAACCCGAACCACAAGGACGCCGGAGGCGACAAGTGAGCAGCTCCACCAGCTCCACCACCGAGCTTCTGAAGGGCGCGGCCGAGCTGTTCCCCGACGAGGTCGTCACGCAGGCGCACGTGCGCCACCTCGACCTGCCCGCGGGCGCCGGGCGCTTCGCGCTCATCACGCTCGACAACGGCTTCGACCACACCAAGCCGACCACCTTCGGTCCGGGCTCGCTGGCGAACCTGAACGCCGCGATCGACCAGGTCGAGAAGGAGGCGGCCGAGGGCACGATCGTCGGTGTCGGTGTCACCGGCAAGCCGTTCATCTTCGCCGTCGGCGCCGACCTCAAGGGCGTCGAGATCCTCAAGCGGCACGAGGACGCGCTCGCCATCGGCAAGGGTGGCCACGAGGTCTTCAAGCGGCTCTCCGGACTCGCTGTCCCCTCCTTCGCGTACTACAACGGTGCCGCGATGGGCGGCGGTGTCGAGGTCGGTCTGCACTGCTCGTACCGCACCGTCTCCAAGGCGCTGCCCGCCTTCTCGCTGCCCGAGGTCTTCCTCGGTCTCGTACCGGGCTGGGGCGGCTGCGCGCTGCTTCCGAACCTCATCGGCGCGGACCGCGCGGTCTCGGTCATCATCGAGAACTCGCTCAACCAGAACCGTCAGCTCAAGGGCAAGCAGGTCTTCGAGCTCGGCATCGCCGACGCGCTCTTCGAAGGCGCTGACTTCCTGGAGCAGTCGCTGATCTGGACGGCCTCCGTCCTCAACGGCTCGCTCACGGTGGAGCGTCCCGAGGTCGACCGTGGCGAGGCCTGGGACGCCGCCGTCGCACGTGGCCGTGGCATCGCGGACTCCAAGGTGCACGGCGCCGCCCCGGCCGCCTATCGCGCCCTGGAGATCATCGCGGCCGCCAAGGACGGCGACCTGCAGAAGGGCTTCGACGCGGAGGACGTCGCGCTCGCCGACCTCATCATGGGTGGCGAACTGCGCAGCGGCATCTACGCGTTCAACCTCGTCCAGAAGCGCGCCAAGCGCCCCGCGGGTGCCCCGGACAAGAACCTGGCGCGCCCGGTCACCAAGGTCGGCGTCGTCGGCGCCGGTCTGATGGCCTCGCAGCTGGCCCTCCTGTTCCTGCGCCGTCTTGAGGTGCCGGTCGTCCTGACCGACATCGACCAGGCACGCGTCGACAAGGGCGTCGGTTACGTCCATGAGGAGATCGACAAGCTTCTCCTCAAGGGCCGCGTCAACCAGGACAAGGCCAACCGTCTGAAGGGGCTCGTCTCCGGCGTGCTCGACAAGGCCGAGGGCTTCTCCGACGCCGACTTCATCATCGAGGCCGTCTTCGAGGAGATCGGCGTCAAGCAGCAGGTGTTCGCGGAGGTGGAAGCCGTCGCTCCGGCGCACGCCATCCTCGCCACCAACACCTCCTCGCTCTCGGTCTCCGAGATGGCGTCGAAGCTGAAGCACCCCGAGCGGGTCGTCGGCTTCCACTTCTTCAACCCCGTCGCGATCCTGCCGCTCCTGGAGATCGTGCGCGGCGAGCAGACGGACGACGCGTCGCTGGCCACGGCGTTCGGTGTCGCCAAGAAGCTGAAGAAGACCGCGGTCCTGGTGAAGGACGCCCCGGCGTTCGTCGTGAACCGCATCCTCACCCGCTTCATGGGCGAGATCCAGAACGTCATCGACGAAGGCACCCCGGTCGCGGTGGCCGAGAAGGCCGTCGAGCCGCTCGGTCTGCCGATGTCGCCGCTGGTGCTCCTTGAGCTCGTCGGTCCTGCCATCGGTCTGCACGTGTCGGAGACCCTGAACCGCGCCTTCCCGGAGCGCTTCACGGTCTCGCCGAACCTCGCGGCGGTCGTCAAGGCCGGCAAGCGCGGCTTCTACGTCTACGACTCCGGCAAGCCGGAGCTCGACCCCGAGGTCGCCGCGCTCCTCAAGCAGGGCGACACCGTCCTGACCGAGGAGCAGACCCGCGTCCGCGTGCTCGACGCCGTGGCGCAGGAGATCGGCCTCATGCTCGACGAGGGTGTCGTTGCCGAGGCGCAGGACATCGACCTGTGCCTGATCACCGGCGCCGGCTGGCCCTTCCACCTGGGCGGCATCACGCCGTACCTGGACCGTGAGGGTGTCAGCGAGCGCGTCACCGGCAAGCGGTTCCTGGCGCCGGGCGTGGCCAGCGTTCCCGCGTAACGTCCGTGTGGTGCAAGGGGTGTCCGGCGGCTCGGCCGACCGGACACCCCTTCGCCGTGCCCGGAGCGTGCCGCCAGGCCCTGGTCAGGCCGCCGCGCTCGCGATGCGCTCCAGGATGCTGCCCGGCTTCGCGTCGCGCTTGTACGTCAGTTTGTGGACGAAGGACTTCGAGACCAGCTGCCTGAAGCGGGCGTCGTCGTACGGCTCCTGCATCGCCTTCTGCAGCTCGTGCGGCGGGTGGGAGCTCAGGTCGGGGGTGGCGTCCCAGACGGCGGCGAACCGCGGGTCCAGGTAGTACAGGGACTCGAACATGTGGTGCGGGAAGAAGTAGTGCACGTCGATGTTCCGGTGGCGCCAGTACGCGCACTGGGCTTGGTACATCATCTCGGTGATGTAGTTGCCGGGCCGTGCCGCGAGGAACCAGTTGGAGATCAGCGCGTCGTGGTAGCGGAACGCGAAGAAGCCCGATGTGACCAGGGCGTCGAAGTTGCCGAACACCGATTCGGACGCCAGGCAGGTGGCGTCGAACCACACTCCTCCGTAGCGGCGCAGCAGGGCGAAGCGCACGAGGTCGGAGTAGTGGGTGCGGTCGGGCTCCGCGTGCAGCCGGACGTCGGCGGGGATGTCCACCCACCGGTGCAGTGACTCCCTGTCGAGTTCGATCACTTCCCCGATGTGCAGGGCCTCCAGCTGTTTGCGGCAGGCCCGGACGATCGGCGGCGCGTCGTCGAATCCCTGCGCCCAGTAGACGAAGATCTTCGGGTCCGTGTTCTCCTCGACGGGCCCGTCCCCGACCCTGCTCCTGAGCGTGTCGAGATGCTCGGTCAGGAAGCGGGCCATCTGCCGCCGGTACATGAAGCGTTGGGGTTCCGAGGCGATGAGCTCCAGGTCGACGGGCAGTCCGTCCGGGTCGAGGCGGACCGCCTGCTCGTACACCCAGGCGGCCTGCTTGAGTTCACGGTGCTTCTCCAGGGCCTGGCCGACGGCGTAGAGCCTGGAGAAGTCGGGCGGGGGCTGGCGACGGGGGAACGGGTTCTTCACGGCAATCACTACCAGTCGTGGTGGGGGGATCGGGTGGCGGAGGTCAGGCGGCTTTGCGGTGCCGCCCGCGGGCGACCTGCCGTGCGCGGAACGGCCAGGCCAGTTCCGTCATGCGGTCGATGACCCGGTCGGCCGCGTGGCCGTCGTCGAAGTCGCAGAACAGGGACTGGAACCGCTGGTAGCGGGGCCGGTACCGGGGTGCGATGGAGTCGACGTGCCGGATGGCCCGCAGCAGGGTCTCGGAGTCCGGGATCAGTGGGCCCGGTGCCTCCGCCTCGAAGTCGAAGTAGAAGCCGCGGAGCTTCTCGCGGTAGCGCTCCATGTCGTAGGTGAAGAAGAACATCGGGCGTCCGGTGATCGCGAAGTCGAACATCAGCGACGAGTAGTCGGTGATGAGCAGGTCCGTGACGACGAAAAGGTCAGCGATGTCGGGGTACTTGGAGACGTCGAAGACGAAGCCGTCCCCCGCGCCCGGCACGTCGTCGACGACGTTGGGGTGCTTGCGCACCAGCAGGACGTGGTCGTGGCCGAGCTCCTCGCGGGCCCGCTCCAGGTCGAGGCGCAGGTCGAGCTTGTAGCGGCCGGGGCTGTGGAAGAGGTCGTCCCGCCAGGTGGGGGCGTACAGGACGACGCGTTTGCCGGCGGGCAGGCCGAGACGGGCGCGCACCTCGGCGGCCACGTCGGCGGCGCGGTCGGAGAACAGGATGTCGTTGCGCGGGTAGCCGGACTCCAGGATCTCGCCCTCGTACCGGAAGGCGCGGCGCAGGATCGGGGTGCTGAAGCTGTTGGGCGACACGAGCAGGCTCCAGTGGGGCACTTCTTCGGCCATCTTCTCCAGGTAGCGCTGGTCGGAGAAGCGCACGTTCTCGATGTCGTGGGCGATCCGCTTCAGGGGTGTGCCGTGCCAGGTCTGGACGATGACCTGGCCCTCCCTGCGCTCGACCCACTCGGGCAGATGGGTGTTGGAGACGATGTAGCGGCAGCGCGCGAGGGCCTCGTACCACTCGCGGCTCCACATGGTCACGGGCCTGGCCGTGGCGGGCACCTGCACCTGGTCGTCACGCACGACCCACAGGTGTTCGAGGGGTTCATGCCTGCGCAGCAGTGCCTCGTGGATGGCGCGCGGGTTTCCGGAGAACTGGCGGCCGGTGAAGCTGTTGTAGAGCACGGCGTCACGCAGCGGCTCGCGCCGTGCGGCGGGGTAGACCTCGTGCTGGAGCCTGCGCTGCCAGTAGGGTCCGCGCTCCTGCTCGGCGACCCTGGACGGGGCGACGACGATCAGCTGGTTGAAGCGGGCCCGCTCCACGGTGAAGCCGGACGCTCCGTACGCCAGGGGCAGGGAGCCCAGGAGCGGCCGGTCCAGGCGCACCGGGCTGTCGGCGCCCGCGTCGGTTCCCTCGGCGCGGAAGCGTACGTCCCAGGCGCCGGGCCGCAGCGGCACGGTACCGGCGAGCGAGTCGACGGCGGCCGGGTGCAGCGTGACCCGGAAGCGGCGGCCCGCCCCGTAGTCCGCCCCGTCGTCCGACACCTTGCCCGACACCTCTACAGGGAAGGTCCACTCCTCCTTCTGGCCGCGGTGGTGCAGCACGAGCCGCCCGCCCACCCGGTGGGAGCCCAACAGCCGCCCCTCGACGTGGAGTTCACCTTCCGGCCCCCAGTTCACCGAGGTGGCCACCGCGAAGACGTCCGTCTCGTAGAGCGCCAGGTCTCCCGACGTGTTCTGGTGCACCACCAGCTGCCTGCTGCCCGCGGTGGCGCCGGGGCGGTCCGGGGCGAGGTAGTGGCCCTCCGCGAGACGCGGGTCGACCATCATGCGTACGGTCTTCCTGCCGAGGACCAGTTGGCAGCGCCAGCCGTTGCTGTCCGAGGTGTTGAGCATCCGCTGGAAGCCGTGCCGGCCGTCGACGCCGAACTCCGCGAGATCGCAGGCCGGGATGCGGACGACGCGCACCCCGGGGCCCTCCATGCCGCCGAGCTGCTCCATCGGGTACTCGCGGTACTTGCCGAGGACGAGGTGCTGGATGCGCAGTGCCGCCCGGGCACGGTGGCGCCGGGCGAGGTCGATCCGCAGTTCCAGGTGGTCGCCGGACAGCCGGTGGCCGGTGACCAGGGCACGGACGGGTTCCACGCGCAGCAGCAGTCCCCCGCCGCCGAAGGCGGGGATCACGCGCGTCTTCTCGTCCGGGCAGTAGTACGGCGGGTGGCTCGCCGAGCCGCGGGTGCCCTTGGCGAGCTTGGCCAGGCGCAGCTTGCCGCCGGAGAGGATCCCGATGCGCAGACCCCAGGTGCCGCGGTGGAACTCGCCGCGGTGACGCAGTCGTTGGACGTCGACCTCGAAGGAGAAGCCGGCCCAGTCGTAGCTGCGGTGGTACTGGCCCGAGCCCGCGGTGGCGTCCGGGCGGCGCACGGAGCGTACGCGCACCGGCAGCGTGCGGCGGGTGCCGCGTTCACGCAGCGCCACCACCTTGAACGAACCGATGCGCGAGGCCGCGTCGACGTGCCGGATGTAGGCGTACCCCTCGACCCGCATGCGGCCGTCCCGCCAGCTGACGTCGGTCAGGACGGCGCGGGCCGAGAGCTCGTCGTCGCAGCGCAGGACGGACTTGGGTACGCGCCGCCCGGTGACCTCGGGGGTGTACTTCAGGTAGGCGTGCCGCAGACCGTGGTGCACGGCGAGCTTCTCGCCGCGCCGCTCCCTGGCCAGCAGGGCGAGCAGGTCCTCGTACGCGTCGGAGCGCACCAGGTGCCATTTCAGGCGGAGCTGGGCGGGCAGCGCGTCGAGGACCTCCGCCTCGACACGGCCGAGGTAGTCGCGGGTCAGCTCCTGGAAGCGGGCGCGGAACGCGTCGTCGGCGTCGAGGAGGACCTTCATGAACGGCGGGAGGTCGGAGGTGAGGACGCGCAGGTCGTACTCGTACTTGCGCCGCCGGCCGTCGGCGGCGTCGGCCTCGGCCAGCATGCGGCTGACGCCGTCGCAGGCGGCGACGCGGTCGACGAGGCCCTTGACCTCCGTGCGCCGCTGGGTGATCGAGGGCGCCGACGAACCCTCACGCTGGCGCCAGTAGTAGACGGGCCGCTCGATCACGTCGACGGCGGTCGCCTTGTGGTGGGCGGGCATGGTGACCGGGGTGTCCTCGTAGAGGACCCCGACGGGGAAGGCGAACGCGTGCTTCTCCCAGAACTCACGGCGGAACACCTTGTTCCAGGCCGTGCGGTCATTGACGAGGTCGGGCACCTCGCTGATGTGCGTACGCGTCCGCTTCTTCGCCAGCGGGGCGTGCAGCGGGGACTGCCGGGTGCCCGCGCCGTACAGCAGATGGACATTTCCCGCGACGAAGTCGGATCCGCTCTCTTCGAGGGACTTGACCATCACGCTGTAGGCGTAGTTCGGCAGTACGTCGTCACTGTCGACGAAGGTGATGAACTCGGAACCCGGATCCGCGTGCGTGAACCCCGTGTTCCGTGCGTGGCCGAGTCCGCCGTTGCGCTGCGACACGAGGCGGAAACGCGGGTCCTGAGCCACGAAATCACGGGCGATCTCCACGCTGCCGTCCGGCGACTCGTCGTCCACGAGAACGACTTCGAAATCACGGAAGGTCTGTTCGGCGATCGACTGGAGGCAGTCGAAGAGGTACTCCTCCACCCCGTAGAAGGGGACGATGATGCTCAGTCTCGGCGTCATATGAGGCTCCACTCCCGTTTCTCCATGACGCGGCTGAAATCCCGTGTGGAGAGCCAGAATTTGTACATGATGGCCAGTTCGAAAAGGGCGAGCAGCGCGCCCGCGACCACCGTGACGGGGAGAATGCATCCCGTCAGCGGCGCGATGATGAAGATCGCCATCTGGAATTCGATTCCGCTCACCAGATGCGGCCGGATGCGGTGCTCGGTCAGTGTCCTGCGTACGCGGGCGTACCAGGGGAAGCGGCCGCGGAACCCCGCGTGCAGGTCGACGACGGTCACGCTGCGGGGCGGTTGCTGCCGCTCGGGGTCCAGGTCCGGGTTCTCCCGCATCAGGTCCTCCATGAAGACCACCGGCGGGGTGTTCCCGGCCCGTGCGCCCTGCCCGCGCTCGGCGGCCAGGTCCTCGATCCTGCGTCGCATCGCCACCCGCATCTTGTAGATCTGCAGGGCGTCGACGTACCGGAGCATGTCGAGGAAGACGACCGCAAGCGCACCCACGAGGTACCACTCGTCGTCGGTGCGCAGATACTGGCCGCCCATCAGGGCGATGGCGCAGCACAGCACCCGTATCCGGTCGAAGACGTAGTCGAGCCAGCCCCCGAACACCGTGCCGTTCCCTTTGAGGCGGGCAAGTTTTCCGTCGACGCAGTCGAGGATGAAGCTCACGTGGTAGAGAAGCGCGCCGATGACGAGGGACAGCTGGTCGCCCCGCACGAAGAATCCGGCCGCGGCGATGCCGACAAGGAGCGCCGACCACGTCACGCCGTTCGGCGTGACACGTTCGAAGCGAGCGAGGAACCGGACGAGCCGGGTGGCGACGGGGTCCACGAGAAGAACCGTCCACCAGGCATCGCGCCTCTTGCACGTCTGCTGTTGGACATCCTTCAGCGAATGCCTTTTCATAACCCCTCAGCCACCAGCCGATAAAGAACGTCACGTAAAGCACGTAACGCAAAGAACGTCACGCGAGAGCGGAATTTCCAACCTTACGGGGGAGGGTGAATAGAACCGGGACGCTTTGGTCCTGACCGGCCAGGACGAAGGTCCTTGCCAATTCCGGAATCCCACTCGGGACTTCCGCTCGGCCGGTCAGGACTTTCGCCCCCGCACCGGAGCGTGCGCGGCACCGTCGAATGGAGTGGGGCGTCGTGTGACGTCCCGCGCCGGGCCGTGCCCCACCGGTCCCGGCGGACGATTCCGGGACGGGGCGCGAAGGACGAACATCATGGCCGGGCTACCGCGGGGCAGAAAGATCCGAAGAATCGTGTGCTGGACCCTGGCGGGACTGCTCGTCGTCGGCGGTGGCCTCGGCTTCCTCGCCTACCGCCAGCTGTCCGGCAACCTCAGCAGCGTCGACATCAACGCCGCCCTCGGCATGGACCGCCCCGCCGACACCGACAACGGCGGCCAGGACATCCTCGTCATCGGGTCCGACTCGCGCTCCGGCGACAACAAGGGCCTGGCGGGCGGCGACACCGGCGGCACGGCCCGGTCCGACACCGCCATGGTGGTGCATCTGCCCGCGGGCGGCGGCCGGGCGACCGCGGTGAGCATTCCGCGGGACACGCTGGTGACGCGGCCGGGGTGCGCCACCGCCGGCGGCGAGAAGCTGCCGGAGGCACGGCGCGTGATGTTCAACTCCGTCTACACCGCGGGCGGTCCGGCCTGTGTGGTGAAGACGGTCGAGAACATGACCGGCATCCGCATGGACCACTTCGTGGAGATCGACTTCGCCGGGTTCAAGGGGCTGGTCGACGCGCTCGGCGGCGTCACCGTCACCACGGACAAGCCGATCGACGACAAGGACAGCGGTCTGCGGCTCGCGGCGGGCACCCATCGGCTCGACGGCACCCAGTCGCTGGCCTTCGTCCGCACCCGGCACGGCATAGGCGACGGCAGTGATCTCGGGCGCATCGGCCTCCAGCAGCAGTTCATGCTGGCGGCCCTCTCGGAGATCAAGCAGCAGGGCACGCTGAGCAACCCCGCCAAGCTCTACGAGATCGCCGACGCCGCGACCAAGTCGCTCACCACCGACTCCGGCCTCGGATCGCTCACCGACCTGGCCTCCTTCGCCAGGAGCCTCGACGGCCTCGATCCCCGGAGCATGGAGACGGTCACGCTGCCCGTGGCCTACGACAGGAGCGACCCGAACCGCGTGGTCGCCGCGCAGCCGCAGGCCGACGAGCTGTGGTCGGCGCTGAAGGCCGACGGGACCGTGCCCGCGTCGGCCAGGAAGTCGCCTGCGCGGGGCGGGGGTTCGTGAGCGGTGAGGTCGTCGGCCGAGGCCGCCGTGTCCGTGCTCCCTCAGACTCGCTCATACTCCCGCGGCTCCCTCAGACCCGCGCTTCCTCACCCGCGGCTTCCTCAGACCAGCGCTCCCTCAGACCAGCGCTCCCTCACCCGCGGCTCCCTCAGACCCGCGTCCACGCCTCCAGCGCGAGGCCCGACTCCGCCTTCTGACGCGCGAGCCGCAGCGTGCCGTCCAGGCCGATGGCCGCCATGACCACGCGGCCCTGCGCGTCCAGCGCCAACGCAGGGGAGCCCAGGCAGGGTTCGCCCGTCTCGGACCACCAGATGCCCGCCTTCTCGTCCTCCGTGGGATAGGCCGCTATGACCGGGCGGCCGTCCGCTCCCCGGTGGGCGAGGACCGTGCAGTCGTGGCCCTCTATCGTCGCGCGGACCGCTGCCGTGTGGCCGGCGGCCGGGGATCCACCGAGGGGCCGCGTGTCCTCGTCGGCACCGCGGTGCGCGACCACGCCTGCGCCGCGGGCGTCGGTGGCGTAGTACGTGAGGCGGTCGTCGGCGGTCTCCAGGGTCGTGCCCGAGCCGGGGGACGGGGGCAGCGGGATGTCGTCGGCGCGCTGGAAGTCGGCGCCCTGCTTGTCCTGGGTCCAGTGCAGCGTCTTGTTCTGTGCCGGGCCGAAGACTTCGATCCGCCCCGCGGAGGTGGCGAGCGCCGTGATGCCGTCGAGGACCTCGCGGACCTTGAAGTCCTTCCACCCCTCCCACTTGCCGCCCTTGCCCTCGCGCCGCAGCCGGACGCTGTTCACCGCGTCGCGCACGAAGACGTGGACCGTGCCCGCGGCGTCCACGGCGGCGGTCGGGGCGCCGAGGTGCGGGGCGCGCTCGACCATCTTGGTGTGCGGGTTGCCGAGCGAGCGCCAGTCCATGAGCGGGCGGCCCGACTGGTACTGGATGCTGTGCACCACGTCGACCTCAGTCCCGCGCTTGCGCAGGCCGATGAAGTGGACGTAGCCGTCGGCACCCTGGGCCAGGGTGAGGTGCGTCAGGTCCGGTGCCTCGAAGAACTCGGGGCCCGACCACTCCGGGCCGCCGGGGCGGGCCTCCGTCCAGCGCAGCAGGCCCTCGCCCGCGGCGGCGTAGGCGGTGAGCCTGCCGTCCGTGCCCCGCAGCAGCCAGCGCCCTGTCGCGAGGGTGCCTGTCGCGGCGTGGCCGGCGGCGGCCCGGCGGGAGGATTCTCCCTCGGGCCCGGATGCGGACCTCTGCGGCATGACTCGGCGTCGGCCTTCCTGCGAGTGGTCGTCTGCTGCGGTGCTCTGGCCAGCCTGTGGACCGTGGCTGCCTATGGCCCTTGAGTCTACGTTTGACGCACGTGGCTTCCGGCCGGGGCCCGGCCGCCGGTATGCCAGGGTGGCGCCATGAGAACTCTCCTGGTCGTGGACGCCGCCAACGTCGTGGGCTCGGTGCCCGACGGCTGGTGGCGCGACCGGCACGGGGCGGCCGAGCGCCTACGGGACCGGCTCGTCGCGTACGCCGACACGGGCATCCCGGGTCATCCGGGGCCGCTGGACATCACCCTCGTGGTGGAGGGCGCGGCCCGCTACGTCGAGTCGATCGAGGGCGTACGCGTGGTCTCCGCGCCCGGCAGCGGCGACGACCGCATCGTGGAGCTGGTCGCCGAGGCGGCGGACAGCCCCTGCGTGGTCGTCACGGCCGACCGCGAGCTGCGCCGGAGGGTCGGCGAACTGGGAGCACAATCGGTAGGCCCCCGAACGGTCCGCGACAGCTGACGTCTTCCCGCAGGTGCAGCCTGCATGACGGTGGCGCAAGCGGGGCCCGCCCCGGCGCCCTCTTACCGGTCCGTTCGTGCGTACACGACCGCTCCCCCCACCCGACCCACCGGCTCGTACCCGACCGTGAGGATGCGTCGTAGGGAGGGCAGCCGGGCCGGGGTGAACGGCTTGCCCTGGGAGTCGTCGATGATGATCGTGGGTGGGTGGTCTGCCAGTTCTCGGCGGAAGATCCTCCAGGCGCCCTCCACCGCGTACCTTTCGCCCACCTGGGGGCCGTTCCTGCCGCCGCTGTAGTTGGTCAGGAGCCCTGCCGTGAGGTAGCGGCTCGCGGGGGCGCGGTCGGACAGCCAGTACGTCTCCGGGTGTATCCCCCAGAACAGCACCTTGTCCTGGGATGACGTCAGCGCGCGGACGGTCTCCGCCAGGCGCGTGGCGTGCGCCAGTTCGGGGCGGGGGGCGAGCATTCCCCAGGTCAGGAACAGCGCGCACGCGGCGGCGGAGACCGATACCGCCGTCCGTGTGCGCTCCCGAGGCAGGATGTGGAGCGCCGCTGTGGCCAAGAGGGCCAGAGGCGGGGTGAGTTGGAGGTAGTAGTGGCCGAAGAAGTGGAAGCCGGCCAGGACCGCTGCCGCCGATGAGGCGAGCCAGAGCCACAGTTCCGTTGCGCCTGTGCGGGCGATGCGCAGGACCCGTACCACGGGCGGGATGAGCCCCCCGCAGGCCACCGCGAGGACCGCCGTGTTCGTCAGGGCCCGGAAGAGCACGTGGAGTTCGGAGCCGGTGAAAGAGGCGTACGCCCCCGAGCCCGTCACCGTCCAGAAGAGGAACCCCGCGGGATGCGTCAGAGCCGCCGCCGCGAGGACCGGGGCGGTCAGACCAACTCCCAGGCGCAGTACGTCCCTTCGGGCGCCGCCCGCCTGCCACAGCAGCCACGCCACCGGCACCAGGACCGCTCCCCCGGTCTGTTTGGCGAGGAACGCACAGGCGACCGCCGCGCCCGCCGCCCCCCAGCGGCGCCGGTCCGCGCACCACAGGGCGGCCGCCGTGCACGGCAGCATGAAGACCTCGAAGGTGGCCGCCTGGGCGTCCTCGGGGTTCAGGCCCACCGAGACGAGGAGATAGAGCACGCCTGCTGTGCGGCCGGCGCCGTCGCCCCAGCGGCGCCTTGCGATGCCCACGAGGAGCACGGCGGTCAGGAGCTGGGCCACCACCGCGAGCACCTTCAGCGGGAGCAGCGTCCCGTCACCGAAGACCGCGAACGCCCCCTCGTACAGCCAGGGGACGAGCGGCGGCTTGCGGTCGACGACCGTTTCGTACAGCTCTCCCCCGTCGGCCAGCATCCTTGCCTGGACGGCGAGATAGCCCTCGTCCGGGCTCCACAGCGGCCACCGGAAGGAAGGAATCCGGGTGACGCAGGCCAGCGCGGCGAGGAGGGGGAGCAGGCGCGGCCAGTACGCCGCGTGGGGTTTCTCCGTATGCGGGCGCGGCAGCCGCAGCCCGCGTACGGAGCGTAGTGATGCGGAGGGCTCGGCGAGCATGGTGAGCACGCTATCCGGCCCCGCAGTCCCTGCCTGAACGGGACATACGGGGCCGGACAATCGGCTGGAAGTAGACCGATGCGATTACCGCACGTCACCGGCCGGGGGCTGCGTCCCCCCGCTTGCCGTGCTGCTTGCCCAGCTGGCTGTGCGAGCGTCCGTACACGAAGTAGACGACGAAGCCGAGCGCCATCCAGACGCCGAACCGCAGCCACGTCTCGGCAGGCAGGTTCAACATCAGCCACACCGATGCCGCCACCGAGAGGATGGGTACGAGCGGCACCAGCGGGGTGCGGAAGGCGCGCGGCAGGTCGGGGCGGGTGCGGCGCAGGATGATGACGCTCAGGGCGACCACGACGAAGGCGAAGAGCGTGCCGATGTTCACCAGTTCGGCGAGCTCGTCGAGGCTGGTGAAGCCCGCGAGGATCGCGATGAGGACACCGAGCAGGATGGTCGGCCGGTGCGGCGTGCGGTACTTCGGGTGGACGTGCGAGAAGAACCGGGGCAGCAGTCCGTCGCGGCTCATCGCGAAGAAGACGCGGGTCTGGCCGAGCAGCAGGATCATGCAGACCGTGGTGAGGCCGACGGCCGCGCCGAAGCTGATCACACCGCCGTAGAAGGGATGCCCGGTGGCCTTGAAGGCGTCGGCGAGCGGGGCGTCCACGGACAGTTCGCTGTAGTGCTGCATGCCCGTGACGACGATCGACACGGCGACGTACAGGATGGTGCAGATCAGGAGCGAGCCGAGGATGCCGCGCGGCATGTCCCGCTGGGGCAGCTTCGTCTCCTCGGCCGCGGTGGCCACGATGTCGAAGCCGATGAAGGCGAAGAAGACGATGGACGCGGCCGTGAAGATGCCGAGCACGCCGAAGTTGGTGGGCGCGTAGCCGAACATCAGCTGGATGAGCGGGGAATCGATGCTGTTGCCCGCGGGCACTTCCTCGGCCTTGGGGATGAACGGCTTGTAGTTGTCGGCGTCGATGAAGAAGGCGCCCGCGATGATGACGATCAGGACGACGGCCACCTTGATGGCGACGATGACCGTGGTGACGCGGGCGGAGAGCTTCATCCCGAGGACCAGGACGACCGTCAGGACGAGCACCAGCGCGGTGGCGAGGATGTCGAAGCTGAAGCCGTCGGCGGCATCGGGCCCGGAGAGCGCCGCGGGCAGCTCCCAGCCCGCGTTGTCCATCAGCGAGCGCACGTAACCGGACCACCCGACGGCGACCACCGCCGTGCCGAGCGCGAATTCGAGCACCAGGTCCCAGCCGATGGTCCAGGCGGGCAGCTCGCCGAGCGAGGCGTACGAGAAGGTGTACGCCGATCCGGCCACCGGCACGGTGGAGGCGAACTCCGCGTAGCAGAGCGCCGCGAGGGCGCAGACGACGCCGGCGACGGCGAAGGCGATCGCGGTGGCGGGCCCCGCGGTCTCCTTGGCCACCGCCCCGGTCAGCACGAAGATGCCGGTGCCGATGACGACGCCGACACCGAAGACCGTGAGATCAAGGGCGGACAGCGACTTCTTGAGCTGGTGCTCCGGCTCCTCGGTGTCCTTGATGGACTGCTCGATGCTCTTCGTTCTGAAAAGGCTGCTTGCCACGGACGTACCTCCACGCTTGTCGTCCTCGACATGATCGAGAGGGCGGGTACCCCATTGGCACCGGCGCGAGCCTATTCACGCGAATGGGCCGGTTCCACCACCCGTACAGGGTGTCGGAACCGGCCCATCGGCGGTGGTCGTCGACGTCAGTCGCGCGCGGGCTCCCCGGCCTCGACCGAGTCGACGGCGGTGGCGCGCTCGAAGCGTCCGTCCAGCTTGGCCACCAGACCGGTCACCTGGCGGGCGATGTCCGGGGCGGTCAGGCCGATCTCGGCCATGATCTCCTTGCGCGAGGCGTGGTCCAGGAAGCGCGGCGGGATGCCGAAGTCGCGCAGCGGTACGTCGACGCCCGCGTCGCGCAGGGCCTGGGAGACAGCCGAACCGACGCCGCCCGCGCGGGAGTTGTCCTCGACGGTGACGACCACGCGGTGCTGCTCGGCGAGCGGGGCGAGCGCCTCGTCGACGGGCTTGACCCAGCGGGGGTCGACGACCGTCGTGGTGATGCCCTGCTTGTCGAGGAGGTCGGCGATCTCCAGGCACATGGGAGCGAGGGCGCCCACCGAGACCAGGAGCACGTCGGGGTGGCTGGTGCCCGCCTTGCGCAGGACGTCCATGCCGCCGACCTTGCCGACGGCCTTGACCGCGGGACCGACCGCTCCCTTGGAGTAGCGCACGACGGTCGGGGCGTCGTCCACCTCGACGGCCTCACGCAGCTGGAGGCGGACCTGGTCGGCGTCGCGCGGGGCGGCGATCCGCAGGGTGGGCACGCACTGCAGGATCGACATGTCCCACATGCCGTTGTGCGAGGCGCCGTCCGTGCCGGTGACGCCCGCCCGGTCCAGGACGAAGGTGACGCCGCACTTGTGCAGGGCCACGTCCATCAGGAGCTGGTCGAAGGCGCGGTTGAGGAACGTCGCGTAGACGGCGAAGACGGGGTGCAGGCCGCCGGTGGCCAGGCCGGCCGCGGAGACCGCGGCGTGCTGCTCGGCGATGCCGACGTCGTAGACCCGGTCGGGGAACTCCTTGGCGAACTTCCGCAGGCCGACCGGCTGGAGCATGGCGGCCGTGATGGCGACGATGTCCTCGCGCTCATGGCCGAGCTTGACCATCTCCTCGCCGAAGACGGACGTCCAGTCCATGCCGCCCGCGGCGATCGGCAGGCCCGTGTCGGGGTGGATCGGGCCGATGCCGTGGAAGTGGTCGGCCTCGTCCTCCTCGGCGGGCTTGTAGCCGCGGCCCTTCTCGGTGATGCAGTGCACGATGACCGGGCCGCCGAAGCGCTTGGCGCGCACCAGGGCGGACTCCAGCGCCTCGATGTCGTGGCCGTCGATGGGCCCGACGTACTTCAGGCCGAGGTCCTCGAACATGCCCTGCGGGGCGATGAAGTCCTTGAGGCCCTTCTTCGCGCCGTGCAGCGTCTCGTACAGGGGCCTGCCGACGACCGGGGTGCGCTCCAGGAGGTCCTTGCCGCGGGCCAGGAAGCGCTCGTATCCGTCCGTGGTGCGCAGGGTCGCCAGGTGGTTCGCGAGGCCGCCGATGGTGGGGGCGTACGAACGTTCGTTGTCGTTGACGACGATCACCAGGGGGCGGTCCTTGGCGGCGGCGATGTTGTTCAGCGCCTCCCAGGCCATGCCGCCGGTGAGGGCGCCGTCACCGATGACGGCGACGACGTGGTCGTCCTTGCCCCGCACCTCGTTGGCCTTGGCGAGGCCGTCGGCCCAGCCGAGGACGGTGGAGGCGTGCGAGTTCTCGATCACGTCGTGGTCGGACTCGGCGCGCGAGGGGTAGCCGGAGATGCCGCCCTTGGTGCGCAGCTTGCCGAAGTCCTGGCGGCCGGTGAGCAGCTTGTGCACGTAGCTCTGGTGGCCGGTGTCGAAGAGCACCTTGTCCTGCGGGGACTCGAAGACGCGGTGCATGGCGATGGTGAGCTCGACCACGCCGAGGTTGGGGCCGAGGTGGCCGCCGGTCTTGGACACTGCGTCTACGAGGAAGGCGCGGATCTCGCCGGCCAGCTGGTTCAGCTCCTCCAGGCTGAGCCGGTCCAGATCGCGCGGTCCCCTGATGCGGGTCAGCAGCGGCACCCGTGCCTCCTTGCAGTAGAGCTGTTCGAGCGTTGACCGGAATGTTGCCGGGCCTGTTGAGTCTAATGTTCCGACGTCGGCGGCGGGGTCCGGGCCGTGAGTTCCACGTCACGCGTTCGGCGGTAGACAGGGGCGGACAGCGAGCTGCCCGACACCGCGCCGTTGCGGTGTCGGGCAGCCCTGTTCGGGGTTCTGGCAGGTCAGGCGCGTCCTGCCGTCTTCTGGGTCTTGCGCGTCACGGAGTCGATCACGACCGTGGCGAGCAGTACGCCACCAGTGATCATGTACTGGACCGGCGTTGCGATGCCTTCGAGCGCCAGGCCGTACTGGATCGAGGTGATGACCATGACGCCCAGGAGGGCGTTCCAGGTGCGGCCCCGGCCACCGAAGAGGCTGGTGCCGCCGATCACGGCCGCCGCGATGGCGTTCATCAGGAGGTCACCGGTGCCGGCGCCCTGGTTGGCGGCGGCGATCTTGGAGGCCATGAAGAGGCCGCCGGCCGCGGCGAACGTACCGGCGATCGCGTAGACCGACGTACGGATCAGCGTGACGTTGATGCCCGCGCGGCGGGACGCCTCGACGCTCCCGCCGAGCGCGAAGACCTTGCGGCCGTAGCCGGTGCGGCGCAGCGCGAAGTCGGTGCCGACCAGGACCACCAGGAAGATCACCAGGGCGAGGGGCAGGCCCTTGTACTGGTTGAACATGATCGCGGCCGCGAAGGCCACCACGGCCAGGGCCGCGGTACGGACGATGATCTCGCTCAGCGGCCTGGACGGGACACCGGCCGCGTCGCGGCGGCGGCTGTCCAGGAAGGAGGAGAGGAAGAACGCGGCGACCGCGACGACCGCGAGGCCGTAGGCGGCCGCGACGTCCGTGAAGTAGTACGAGGTCAGCTTGGCGATCAGACCCTCGGAGTCGAGGTTGATGGTGCCGTTGTCACCCAGGATCTGGAGCATGAAGCCCTGCCAGAACAGCAGGCCCGCCAGGGTGACGGCGAACGCCGGGGCTCCGATGCGCGCGAAGAAGAAGCCGTGGATGGTGCCGATCACGGTGCCGGAGAGGACGGCGACGATCAGCGCGATCCATTCGGGAGCGCCGTGCGTGACGGCGAGCACGGCGGCGACCGCGCCCGCGACACCGCTGACCGAGCCGACCGACAGGTCGATCTCGCCGAGCAGCAGCACGAAGACGATACCGACCGCGATCATGCCGGTGCCGACCATGGCGACGGAGATGTTGCTGAGGTTCTCCGCGGTCATGAAGCGCGAGTTCATCGAGGCGAAGATCGCCCAGATGATGATGAGGCCCGCGACGACGGGTATGGAACCCAGGTCACCGGCGCGCATCTTCCGCTTGAACTCGGTGATGTAGCCCGCGAAGCCCTGCTCGCGCACGAGCAGGCGGGGGTCCACCGCGGTGACGGCGTCGGCGGCCGCCGCGGGGGCGTCGACGGGCGCGTCGCCCGGCGCGCCGCCGGGCGTGGAGGTCTTGTCGATGCTGCTCACTTCTGGGCCTCCCCATTGCGCGCCGCGCGACGGGTCACGGCATTGTCCGTGGCGCCCGTGATGGCGGAGATGATCTCTTCCTGCGAGGTGGACTTCACGTCGAAGACGCCGTTGTTCCGGCCGAGCCGGAGCACCGCCACCTTGTCCGCGACGGCCTTGACGTCCGCCATGTTGTGGCTGATGAGAATGACCGCGTGGCCGCGCTCGCGCAGCCGCTCCACCAGGTCGAGGACCTGGGCGGTCTGCTCGACGCCGAGCGCCGCGGTGGGCTCGTCGAGGATGACGAGCTTGGGCTCGCCGAGCATCGAGCGGGCGATCGCCACCGTCTGGCGCTGTCCGCCGGAGAGCGAGGCGATCGGGATGCGGACGCTGGGTATGCGGATCGACAGCGTGGTGAGGAGCTCGCGGGCGCGGCGCTCCATCTCGACCTCGTTGAGCACGCCGCGCCTGCGCAGCTCACGACCGAGGTAGAGATTGCCGACGACGTCGATGTTGTCGCACAGCGCGAGGTCCTGGTAGACGGTCGCGATGCCCAGGTTCTGGGCGTCGTGCGGCTTGTTGATCTGGACGGCCTTGCTTTCCCACTCGATGACGCCGTCATCGATGGGATGCACGCCGGCGATCGTTTTGACCAGCGTGGACTTTCCTGCGCCGTTGTCGCCGACCAGGGCGACCACCTCACCGGCGTGGACCTCAAGCTCGACGTCGGTGAGCGCCTGGACGGCACCGAATCGCTTGGAGACCCCGCGCAACGCCAACACGGGCGTAGCGGACACGTGAACCATCTCCTTCGCCGCCTGACCGGCGGGAGGTTGAACAGAAGAGAACGAGAAGAACGAGAAGAGCGAGAAGACCTGTACGCGACCGGAGCGCGTTTCTGTCCGGCGCCCCGCCTGGAGCTGCGGGGCTGTTGGAACGGGGCGCCGGACAGGCCTCAATGGTGGTGAAGTCCCGTGGAGAGGAGGGGACTTACTTCAGGCCGACCTTGCCGCAGTCGGCCTTGTACTTGGCCGTGCAGATCTCGTCGACCGCGTAGATGCCGTCCTTGATGACGGTCTCCTTGATGTTCTTGTCGGTCAGCGAGACGACCGGCACGAGCACCGTGGGAACGTCCTTGGCGGTGGGGCTGTCGACGGTCGTCTTGGCGATCGAGTCGAGCTTCTCGCCCTTGCCGAGCGCGACGGCCATCTCCGCGGCGACCTTGGCCTCCGCCGGGTAGGACTTGTAGACGCTCATGAACTGCTCGCCCGCCACGATGCGCTGCACACCGGCGAGTTCGGCGTCCTGGCCGGTGACCGGGGGAAGCTTGGAGATGCCGGCGGCCTTGAGGGCGGTGATGATGCCGCCCGCCATGCCGTCGTTCGCGGAGTAGACACCGTCGATCTTGCCCTTGCCGAGGGCCGAGATCGCGCCCTCCATGTTGGCGTTGGCGTTCTCCGGCTTCCACTCCTTGGTGTCGTACGACTTGCCGACCTTGACCTTGCCCTTGAGGACGGACTCGGCGCCCTTCTTGAAGAGCTTGGCGTTCGGGTCGGTGATCGCGCCGTTCATCATCACGATCTGGCCGCCATCGGCCTTGTCCCCGAGAGCCTCGAGGAGGGCCTTGCCCTGGACGCGGCCGACCTCTTCGTTGTCGAAGGAGGTGTACGCGTCGATGGGGCCTTCGGCGAGGCGGTCGTACGCCACGACGGGAATGCCCGCGTCCTTGGCCTTCTTGACCGAACCGGCGATGGCCTTGGAGTCCACCGCGTCCACGATCAGCACGTCCACCTTGTTGGTGATCATGGTGTCGGCCTGCTGGTTCTGTACGGTCGCGTCCTGCTTGGCGTTCGCGTAGGTGACCTTGGCCTTGCCGTCGGTCAGCTCCTTGACGTGCTTCTCGATCAGCGGCTTGTCGAACTTCTCGTAACGCGCGGTCTGGTTCTCCGGCAGGAGCAGACCTATGTTCAGCGCGTCGCCCTTCTTCGAGCCGGAGCCCGCTTCATCCTTGTCACCGCCGGACTCCTTGGCGCTGCCACAGGCGGCAAGGGTGACGGCCATGGTGGTGGCGGCAACGGCAACGGCGGCACGACGCATACGCGTGTTCATTCGGGAACCTCCCTGACGTGGCCGCGTCGTTGCGGCCGAGGTGGCTCGAAGTCAACTCGGCCGCCACACCAGCGTCAAGGAGTAAATCCTTAACGAGATGACAACGGTGCCATGCGTTATCTAAGTGAAGGCAGGTGCGGTCGCAGGGAGAGAGCCATCCAAAAGGGTTGAATCGCCCATTTCACTGAGGGCGAGAGCCAGCGCTCCGAGCACCTCGGCGCGGCCGCCCAGGGCCCCCGGAAGGACGGACAGCTGCCGGGCCGCGCTGGGGATCGCATAGCGCCCCACGGACTCCCTGATGGGCCCGAGGACCAGCTCACCGGCCTCCGCGAGGTCACCGCCGAGGACGACCCTGCTGGGGTTCAGGAGGTTGCAGAGGTTGGCCACACCGCTGCCGATGTGCCGGCCGACGTCGGCGATCACGCGGCGGCAGCCGGGGTCGCCCTCACGCGCGAGGGCGACCACGCGCTCCATGGTCAGCTCGGTGCCGTGGCTGGACTGGAGCAGCGGCAGCACATAGCGGGCCGCCGTGAAGGTCTCCAGGCACCCGCGGTTGCCGCAGCGGCAGACCGGGCCCGACTCGTCCAGGGTGATGTGCCCGATCTCGCCGGCGGTGCCGCCGGGCCCGCGGTAGATCCGCCCGCTGATCACGAGCCCGGCGCCGACACCGCTCGCGACCTTGATGTACGCCAGGTCCTTGACCCCGCGGCCGCTGCCCCAGACCAGCTCGCCGAGCGCGCCGAGGTTGGCGTCGTTGTCGACGTGCACGGGGACGCCGATGCGGTCCTTGAGCTCCTCGGCGGGCTTCGTGCCGGACCAGCCCGGCAGGATCGAGGTCGAGCCCAGCGTCCCGGACTCCACGTCGATGGGGCCCGGCACGCCGAGGCCGATGCCCGCGATCTTCGAGCGGTCCACGCCGGTCGCCGCGATCAGCCTGCTGACCAGTTGCTCGGCCCGGTCGAAGCCCTGCGCGGCCGACGCGTCCACGTCCAGCGGCTCGGACTCCTCCGCGAGCACCTGGTGGGCGAGGTTGCCCACGGCCACCCGCAGGTGCGTATGGCCGAAGTCCACGCCGATGACGATGCCCGCGTCGCCGCTGAGCGAGACGCTGCGGGCCCTGCGGCCGCCTGCCGAGGTGGGCGTGACCTCGACCGTTCCGCCGTCCTTGAGCTCCCGGACGATGTTGGAGACCGTGGCCGCGGACAGTCCCGTCGTCCTGGCGATCTCCGCCTGAGTGAGCGATCCGGCGAGCCGTACGGCACGTACGACCCGCTCGAGATTGGCCCGGTGCAGCGACGACTGCGACCCCGGAGTCTCCATTGACTCAGCCACCCTTATTCCGTATGCCGTAAATGTAGAAGCAGCACCTTCGCCGCCCTTACAAGTTGTGAACTCCAAGCTCTGCTGAACGGGTTGGCGCAGTCAAGTCCTTGACGGAAATCGCCCCGCCCGAACAGCGGGACAGGCCGGGTCCAAGCGGCGAGGATGCACCCCAAACCACCCAGACCCGGCCTGTGCGGGCCGATCCGTTACTTGACCGATCCCGCGGTGAGACCCGAGACCACGTGCCGCTCGATGAAGGCGAACAGCACGATGACCGGCACGATCGCCACCACGGAGGCCGCGAAGAGGTAGTTCCACTCCACGGTGTAGGCGCCGATGAAGTTGTTGATGCCGACGGTCAACGGCTGCTTGTCGGGTTCGGTGGTGAGCGTGAGGCCCATCACGAACTCGTTCCATGAGGTGATGAAGGTGAAGATCACCGCGGTGACCACACCCGGCAGCGCGAGCGGCAGCGTCACCTTCACCATGGCGCCGAAACGGCTGGTGCCGTCGACCATGGCCGCCTCCTCCAGCTCCGGCGGGATGGAGCTGATGTAGGCCGTCAGGATCCACACGGCGAACGCGAGGTTGAACGCCGCGTTGGTGAGGATCAGCGTCCAGACCGAGTTGAGCATGTCCAGCTGGTGGAACTCGCGGTAGAGGCCGACGAGCAGTGCGGTGGGCTGGAACATCTGGGTGATCAGGACGAGGAGCAGGAAGGCCTTGCGCCCGCGGTAACGCATGCGCGCCGTGTAGTACGCGGCGGGCAGCGAGACCAGGAGCACCAGGAGTGTCGCGCCGCCCGCGACGAGCAGGGTCACCTGGAGGTTCTGGCCGAGCTCCGACTCCTTCCAGACCTCGATGAAGTTCGACCACTCCAGGTTCTGCGGCAGGTACGTCCGGTCCCGCAGCTCGCTCTTGGGCCGGAGCGCGGTGATCACCATCTCCAGGTACGGAGCCAGGAAGATCGCCGCCAGGGCCCAGGCGACCACGGTGATGACCAGCGTGCGCGGCCGGAACGTGCGCTTGGCCCTGGGCCGGGGCGCGGGGCTCTTCGGGGGCCCCGCGCGGGTCTCCGTCGCCGTGGCCATCAGTCCTCCTCGTTCCATCGGCTGACCTTCAGGAAGATCAGCACGAGCACGACGACCATCGCGAAGTTGACCACGGACATGGCGGCGGATTCGCCGATGTCGGTCTCCTTCAGCTTGTACATGAACACCATGGTCGTGGAGGTGTCATAGCCGGGACCGCCCTGCGTCATGGCCCAGATGATCGGGAAGGAGTTGAAGACGTTGATGAGGTTGATGACCACGCCGACCAGGAACGCGGGCCGCAGCATCGGCACGGTTATGTGCCGGTACGTCTGCCAGGGGCTCGCCCCGTCGATCCGCGAGGCCTCGTAGACCTCACCCGGGATGGTCTGCAGACCGGCGAGCAGGGTGTACGTGGTGAAGGGCAGCGACACGAAGATCGCGACGGCCATCATCCACGGCCAGGCCGTCTCCGGTTGGCCGAGCCAGTCCTTCGACTTGTCGATGAGGCCGAGGTCCAGCATCAGCGTGTTGAGCACACCCGCGGTCTGGTTGAGCATCCACTTGAAGCCGATGGCGGTCATCAGGACGGACGCCGCCCAGGGTGCGATGAGCGCCCAGCGGGTGACGGTGCGGCCGGGGAACTTCTGGTTGAACAGCTGGGCGAGGGCCAGCGACAGCAGCATCGTCACGCTCACGACGACGACGGTCCACACGACCGTCCAGAGCAGGACCGCCCCGAAGTCGGTCTCCTCGAAGAGCTTCTTGTACTTGTCGGTCCCCGCGCTGCCGCGCACGATGCCGGCGATGGAGATGTTGAGGAACGAGGTGCGGATCAGCTCGACGACCGGCCAGATGACCACGGCGAGGATCAGCAGGATGACGGGCGCTATCCAGGGCAGCGGGCCGAGCCGGGCGATGCCGCTGCGGCGGCTCACGGGCCTGGGTGCGCGCCCGCTCCGTCCCCGGCCGGTGTCGGCCGGGGGCGGAGGGGCCTTCAGTGACACAAGGTCTCCTTGCGTACGGAGCGAACGGGAGCTGTCTGCCTGCTACTTGGCCTCGGCAGCCGCCGCTTCCGCCTTCTTCTGCAGGTCACCGAGGACCGTCTTCGGGTCGTCGCTCGCGGCCTTGCCGCCGGTCTTCTTCATCTCGGCGGAGATGACGTCCCAGGCGGTGTCACCAAGGGGGTAGAACTTGGCGTTCGGCAGGACCTCGAAGAACGGCTCCAGGTCCTTGTGCTTGCCGTTGGTCTGCATCGTCTTGAGCGCGTCCTGGGTGACGGGCATCAGGTTGTACATCTCGTCGAACTCCAGCATCTTCTTGGAGTACGTGAAGTCCAGGAACTTCTTGACGCCTTCCTTCTCGGCGCCGCCGTCCTTGAACGCCATCATCCAGTCGGCCACGCCGAGGGTGGACTCCAGCGGGGCGTCCTTGCCGGGGATCGGCGCGACGCCGTAGTCGACCTTGCCGTCCTTGGCCATCTGGATCAGGCTCGGGTGGCCGTTGAGCATGCCGACCTTGCCGGCCGCGAAGTCGGCGAAGGCCGTCTTGCGGTCGGTGGAGGCCGGGTTGGAGTACGTGAGGCCGGGCTTGACGAGTTCCTTCTGCAGCCAGTCGAAGGTCTCGACGTTCTGCGCGCTGTCGAGCGTGTACTTGCCGCTCTCGTCGGTGTAGCCACCGCCGTTGCCGAGCTCCCACATCATCGTCTCGCCCTGGGTCTCCTCGGGGCCGAGCGGCAGGGCGTACGGGGTGTCGGCGGCCTTGGAGGACTTGATCTTCTTCGCGGCGGCGGCGACCTCGTCCCAGGTCTTGGGCGGGGTCTTCACGCCCGCCTTCTTCAGGACGTCCTTGTTGTAGAACATGACGCGGCTGGAGGAGACCCACGGGATGCCGTACTGGGTGCCCTTGACCTCGCCGGCCTCGGCGAAGGTGGGGATGAGGTTCTGCCGCGTCTTGGGCGAGAGGACCTCGTCGGCCTTGTAGAGCAGGTCGTCCGCGACCTTGTCGGCGTAGCCGCCGGTCTGCAGGAGGTCGGGCTGGTTGCCCGACTGGATCATGTTCTTGACCTGCTTGTCGATCTCGTTCCAGTTGATGACCTGGACATCGACCTTGTAGCCCTTGTTCTCCTTCTCGAACTCCTTCTTGACGCCGTCCCAGTACTTCTTGGACGCGTTGGAGGCCTTGTCGCCGTAGTCCGCGGCGACGAGCTTGATGGTCTTGCCGTCGCCGCTGTCGCTGTCACCGCCGCACGCGGTAAGTCCCATGGCCATGGCGAGCGTTGCCGCACCGGTGGCGATTACGCGATTCCTCATGCTGTTCAACCCTTCGACATCGGTGTCGACTTGAACGCGGGCAAAGGTCCCCCCGCGGCGCCGTGGCGCCGACATTACTCACGGCCGGAATTGCCGCAACAGGCCTAGACCACTTTCGTGGCCAAGCTGAAATCACAGCCTGACAGGGTCACTTGAGAGCGCCCGCGGTGAGCCCCGCCTGCACCTGGCGCTGGAAGACCGCGTACACGACGAGTACCGGCAGCATGGCGATCGTCAGTCCCGCGAAGAGTGCCCCCCAGTCGCCCCGGTAGCCCTGCGAGACCGCCAGCGAGGCGAGCCCCTGCGGCAGCACGTACCGGCTCTCCTCCTCGTTGTTGAGCAGCAGCGGAAGCAGGTACTGGTTCCACTGGCCGAGGAAGTTGAAGATGCCGATGCTCACCAGGCCGGGCTTGGCCATGGGCAGCATGATCTGGAAGAACGTGCGCGTGTGCGAGGCCCCGTCGACCATCGCCGCCTCCTGGACGCCGGTCGGCAGCGTACGGAAGAAGGACGTCAGGAAGAAGGTGGTGAAGGGCAGCGAGTACGCGATGTACGCGATCATCAGGCCGGGACGGGTGTCCAGGAGACCGAAGTTCTCCATCACCGCGAAGAGCGGCACGAGGGCGAGGATGACCGGGAACATCATCCCGCCCGCGAAGAGCATGAAGATCAGCCGGTTGCCCGGGAAGGTGAAGCGGGCGATCACATAGGCCGCCATCGACCCGAGCAGCATCGTGCCGGTCAGTGAACCCGCCAGGATGATCAGCGAGTTGAGGGCGTACTGCCCGATGCTGGCCTCGGTCCACGCGTTGGTGAAGTTCTCCCAGTGGAAGGAGGCCGGCCAGCCCATCGGATCGCTGAGGATCTCCGTCGATGGACGGAACGCGGTCAGGGCGACCCAGACGAGGGGGCCCGCCGCGAGGATCACCCACAGGACGAGGAAGGCGTGCGAGAAGACGTTCAGGGTCGACCCGCCCACCGATTCGGTCTCACGGCGGGACGCGTCGGCGGTGTCTTCGCGGGGCACGGTGGTCGTGGTCATGATGCAGTGGCTCCCGCGGGTCTCAGTATTCGATCCGGTCGCGATTCCCGATCCTCATGACGATCAGCGAGAACGCCATGCTGAGGACGAGGAGGACGACGCCGATGGAGGTGGCATAGCCGTATTGACCGTCTCGGAATCGTTCGTAGAGGAAGACGGGAGTCACCTTCAGGACGTGCTCGGGCACCATCACGAGCACGATCGCGAACGAGTCGAGAGCCTGGATGCCCATGTAGATCCAGCCGGTCCGCACGGTGTCCCAGATCAGCGGGAGCGTCACACTGAAGAAGGTCCGTCCCCGGCCCGCGCCGTCGAGCAGCGCGGCCTCGTAGATGTCCCTGGGGATCGCGCCCATCGCGGCGGAGAACAGCACCACGTAGAAGCCGACGAAGCTCCAGGACAGCACGACCATCACCGCGATGAGGGCGAGCGAGCGGTCACCGCCGAGCCAGGCGGGCCCGTCGATGCCCACCTTGTCGAGCCCGCCGTTGATCAGACCGCTGTTGGTGTTGAAGACACGGCCCCAGACGACCGCGATGATCGCGACGGAAAGGACCTGGGGGAAGAAGTAGACGACCTTGTAGAGCGACGAGCCCGCGACCCCGGCGATCGCCTGGCCCTTACGGTGCCGGCCGCCCGACGTGATCATGTAGGCGAAGAACATGCCGAGCACGAGCGTGAGCACCGGGGCGACGACCGCCAGGGTGACGCTCACCTCCAGGGACTCCCAGAAGCGCTCGTCGTTCCACATCTTCGTGAAGTTGTCGAAGCCGATGAAGTTCGCCACGGGACCGCCGGACCAGTCCGTGAACGAGTAGTAGATCGCCTGGACGAAGGGCGAGATGACGAACAGGGCGTAGAACGCGAGCGGCAGCGACAGGAAGCCCGCGATGAAGCGGTACTTGTCGAGCGTGCGGTAGCGCCGGTCGTAGCGCACGCTCTCCGGTGTGAAGCGGGGCGGCAGCAGCACCGCCAGGAGGAACAGCAGCAGGCCCGGCGCCTTGCGTGGGCCCGGCCGGTCCGGTGCCTTCTTCGAAGGTGGGGATTCGTCCACCCGGGTGTCACTCTTCACGCCACTCCGCCCCGCCTCGCTCACGTGCCCGCGTTCTCGGTCGATCAGCCGCTGGTCAGGACTTCTTGACCTTGACGACGTCCGGGTCCTTGAGGATCCGGGCCCCGGCCTTCTCCATGATGTCCATGGCCTGCTTGGTGCCGATCTGGCCCAGCATGAACTTGGCGATCATGTTGTTGAAGTCCTCGCGGAACAGCTCGTTGTACCAGTCCATGTGCTTCGCGATGACGACGTTGTCGCCGGCGGCCTCGATCGCCTTCTGCACACTGGCCACACCCGACGGCAGCTTCTGGCCGTCGATGGCTCCCTTGACCACGGGGAGGGCGGAGAGCTCCCTGAAGTTGTTCAGGGCGGCCTCCTTGCTGTACATCGCCCGCAGCCACTCCAGGCCGCCCTGCCGGTTCTTCGCCTTCTCCGGGACGACGTAGAACTCACCGGCAGGCGCGTTGATCGTGCCGAACGGCATCTTGTCGCCCGAGTCCAGTGACGGGCTCGGGCCGAACGACATCCCGAAGTCCTTCGGGGTGGTGTCCTTGGCCTCGTTCTCCACCCAGGAGCCGTTGGGCACGAAGACGCACTTGCCGCCCTTGGTCCAGGCGGTCTGCATCTCGGTGTGCGCCTCGGTGCCGTCGAAGCCGGTCAGGACGTACTTCTTGGCGACCAGTTCCTCCCAGGCCTCGAAGACGTCCTTGACCGCGTCGTTCTTCCAGGCGCCCGGCTCGAGGTGGTCCATGGCCGTGGCGATCTCGCGCCCGCCCCGCTGGGCGAACATCGTGTAGATGCTGAAGAACATGTACCGGGGGTGGCCGCCCGGGTAGCTCCAGCCGTGGATGCCCTTGGCCTTGGCCTTCTTGCAGACGGCCAGCATCTCGTCCCAGGTCTTCGGGTACTCGGACTCCAGGCCCTCCTCCAGAAGCTTCTTGGAGTAGAAGGTGCCGTAGACCGTCAGCGAGATGCCGGCCTGCCAGGTGCCCGAGCCACCGAAGTTGCCGCTCGCCTCGACGGCCGGGGCGAGGATGTCGCGCACCTTGACGTTCGGGTCGTCCCAGGACGGCGCGTCAAGGAGCTCGGTGAGGTCAGCGACCTGCTTGTTGGAGACCAGCTTGCCGGGGTTCATCTGGTCGGCGCCGGAGTTGTTGACGACATCAGCCGTCGGGTTGCCACGGATGATCTTCGTCTGGACCTGAGTGGCGATCTTCGCCGTCGACTTCTGGCCGGGCTTCGAGTCCGGGTACCGCTTCTTGTACATGTCGGTCACGAACTGGGCGTACTTGTCGCCATAGCCGCCGTTGAAGACGACCACGGCGAGCCCGGCGTCTTCCTTCACGCCGAGCGGGTTCTTCTTGGACTTCTCGCCCTTCTCGGCCTTGCCCTCTTCCCCGCCACCGCTCGCGCAGGAGCTCAGGGCGCCCACGGCCGGCACCGCGAGAAGGCTGGTGGCCGCCGCCCTCTTCATCACGTCACGACGGTTGATGCTGGTGGATCCCATGCTCAAGTCCTCGCCTTCCAGGACTCAGGCGGCGTACGGGGCTCCCGACAGCTCGCCAGTGGCGAAGGGCCCGACACCGCGGGTCAGTTGAAGCTTTCGTGGTGCGTTGCGTGCGACAACTACATGGCAAGGGCTCGCACCCGCCACTCAGGGTGCCGATAGGTATAGTCCACTTCTCGGCAGCAGAGCAAGATCGAACGCAGCCTCGGCCAGCAGTCTTTCCCGAGTTGAGACCTCGCGGAGATACGGCCTGGTTCGTTCACGGCGTGAGCAAATTCAGCCGAACGGATCGGCCGCGACTTGGACCCGCCGTCACTCCCTCCCATTGATCTTCCCTGGCGCTCACTTGCACCTCATTGGACTTTCTCCCGTACCCCTTGGACTTTCCCCCGGCCCCGGGCCCCCTCCACGCCCCGTCCGGCGCCTTCAACAGCCTTGACACCACACACCACTTGCCGCCCTACTGGACCCTGCGCAGCGATGTGACAACGTTGTCCAACTCGCAGGGAGGGGTTCGGGGATGCCGCACAGATCACGCAGACCTCGCTTCAGACACCACCGTTCGGCCGCGGTCCTGGGAGCGGCCGCGTTCACGCTCGTCGCGACAGCGCAGGGCGCAGCCGTCGCCAAGCCGGAGGAACCGCCCAAGGCCGCCAAGGAGTTCGTCTCGTCGTTCGAAGAGGGCGAGGCGCAGCCCGACTGGCTGAACACCGTGGAGACCGGCCCCGACGGCAAGAAGCGGACCGCCGGTGTCAACGGCGCGTTCAGTTCGGGGATACCCGGAAGTGTGAACGACCACGTCACGGAGGTCCGCGCCAGCGGGGAGAACTCCGGGAGCGGCGAGGTCAAGGAGAACCTGGTCGACGGGGAGCCGACCAGCAAGTGGCTCACCTTCGAGCCGACCGGCTGGGTCGAGTACGACCTGGACGAGCCGGCCAAGGCGGTGACGTACGCGCTGACGTCCGCGAACGACCACGCCGAGCGCGACCCCAAGGACTGGACCCTCAAGGGCTCCACCGACGGCAAGGACTGGAAGGTCCTGGACACCCGCAAGGGTGAAGCCTTCGACAAGCGTCACCAGACCAAGAAGTACGACTTCGAGAACGGCACCGCGTACGCGCACTACCGCCTGGAGGTGACCGCCAACAACGGCGCGTCCGACGCCCTCCAGCTCTCCGACGTCCACCTCTCCGTCGGCGGTACCGAGTCGCCCGTCCCCGAGGACATGCTCTCCCTCGTGGACCGCGGCCCCAGCGGCTCCCCGACCGCGAAGTCGGGCGCCGGGTTCACCGGCAAGCGCGCGCTGCGCTACGCGGGCACCCACAAGGTGGACGGGCGCGGCTACTCGTACAACAAGGTCTTCGACGTGAACGTCTCGGTGCGGCGTGACACCGAGCTGTCCTACCGGGTCTTCCCGTCCATGGCGGAGGGTGACCTCGACTACGACGCCACGAACGTGTCCGTGGACCTTGCCTTCACCGACGGCACCTATCTGAGTGACCTCAAGGCGATGGACCAGCACGGCTTCCCGTTGACGCCGCAGGGCCAGGGCGCCGCGAAGGGGCTCTACGTCAACCAGTGGAACAACGTCCAGGCGCGGATCGGGCAGGTCGCACGCGGCAAGACCGTCGACCGGGTGCTCGTCGCGTACGACTCCCCCAAGGGTCCGGCGAAGTTCCGCGGCTGGGTGGACGACGTGTCCCTCAAGGAGAAGGCCCCGGCGAAGCCGAAGGCCCACCCCTCGGACTACGCGGACACCACCCGCGGCACCAACTCCAGCGGCGGCTTCTCGCGCGGCAACACCTTCCCCGCGACGGCCGTGCCGCACGGCTTCAACTTCTGGACGCCGGTGACCAACGCCGGTTCCCTGAGCTGGCTCTACGACTACGCGCGCGGCAACAACGCGGACAACCTGCCGACGATCCAGGCGTTCAGCGCGAGCCACGAGCCGAGCCCCTGGATGGGCGACCGGCAGACCTTCCAGATGATGCCGTCGGTCGACAAGGACACGCCGTCCGCGTCCCGCACCAAGCGCGCACTGCCCTTCAAGCACGAGAAGGAGACGGCACGCCCGCACTACTACGGCGTGACGTTCGAGAACGGTCTGAAGGCCGAGATGGCCCCGACCGATCACGCGGCGATGATGAAGTTCACCTATCCCGGTGACGACGCGAGCGTCATCTTCGACAACGTCTCCGACAAGGGCGGCCTCACCCTCGACGAGGAGAACGGGATCGTCAGCGGATACTCGGACGTGAAGTCGGGGCTCTCCACCGGCGCCACCCGCCTCTTCGTGTACGGGACCTTCGACTCGCCCGTCACCGCCGGCGGCAAGCTCGACGGCGGGGGCGGCGGCGACGTCACCGGCTATCTGCGCTTCAAGCCGGGCAAGGACCGCACGGTGAACCTGCGCCTCGCGACCTCGCTGATCAGCCTCGACCAGGCCAAGGCGAACCTGAACCGCGAGATTCCCTCCGGCACGTCCTTCGAGCGCGTGAAGAACCGCGCGCAGAAGAGCTGGGACGACATCCTCGGCAAGGTCGAGGTGGAAGGCGCGAGCGAGGGCCAGCGGACCACGCTCTACTCCAGCCTGTACCGCCTGTACCTCTACCCCAACTCGGGTTTCGAGAAGGTCACTTCGGCGAACGGCAAGTCGAAGTACCAGTACGCGTCGCCCTTCTCGCCGCAGACGGGTCCGGACACCCCGACCCACACCGGCGCGAAGATCGTCGACGGGAAGCCGTACGTGAACAACGGCTTCTGGGACACGTACCGCACGACCTGGCCGGCGTACTCGCTCCTCACGCCGAAGAAGGCGGGTGAGCTGGTCGACGGCTTCGTACAGCAGTACAAGGACGGTGGCTGGACGTCGCGTTGGTCGTCGCCGGGTTACGCGGACCTGATGACGGGCACCTCGTCGGACGTGGCGTTCGCCGACGCCTACGTCAAGGGCGTGGACTTCGACGCGAAGGACGCGTACGACGCGGCGCTGAAGAACGCGACCGTGGTGCCGCCGAGTTCGGGCGTCGGCCGCAAGGGCATGGAGACGTCGCCCTTCCTCGGCTACACCCCGAGCGAGACCCACGAGGGCCTGTCCTGGGCGCTCGAGGGCTACCTCAACGACTACGGCATCTCGCGGATGGGCCAGGCCCTCTACAAGAAGACGGGCGAGAAGCGCTACAAGGAGGAGTCGGAGTACTTCCTCAACCGCGCCCGGGACTACGTGCATCTCTTCGACGACAAGGCGGCGGGCGGAGGCACCGCGCCGGGCTTCTTCCAGGGCAAGGACAAGAAGGGCGAGTGGCGCGTCCCCTCCGACAAGTTCGACCCGCGCGTGTGGGGTCACGACTACACGGAGACGAACGCCTGGGGTTACGCCTTCACCGCCCCGCAGGACTCGCGCGGCCTCGCCAACCTCTACGGCGGCCGCAAGGGCCTCGGCGACAAGCTGGACACGTACTTCTCCACTCCGGAGACCGGCTCCGCCGAGTTCGCGGGCTCCTACGGGGGCGTCATCCACGAGATGACCGAGGCGCGCGACGTACGGATGGGCATGTACGGGCACTCCAACCAGGTCGCCCACCACGCCGCCTACATGTACGACGCGGCCGGTGAGCCGTCCAAGACGCAGGAGAAGGTCCGCGAGGTCCTCTCCCGCCTCTACACCGGCAGCGAGATCGGGCAGGGTTACCACGGCGACGAGGACAACGGCGAGCAGTCGGCCTGGTACCTCTTCTCCTCGCTCGGCTTCTACCCGCTGGTCATGGGAAGCGGCGAATACGCCATCGGCTCCCCGCAGTTCACGAAGATGACCGTGCACCTGGACAACGGCCGCGACCTGGTCGTCAAGGCGCCGAAGAACAGCGCGAAGAACGTGTACGTCCAGGGCCTGAAGGTCAACGGCAAGAAGTGGACCTCGACGGCGCTCCCCCACAAGGAGATCGCCCGCGGTGGTGTCCTCGAGTTCGACATGGGCCCGAAGCCGTCGGCGTGGGGCACGGGCAAGAACGCCCAGCCGACGTCGGTGACGCAGGACGACAAGGTGCCGTCGCCGCGCGGTGACGCCATCAAGGGTGACGGCGCGCTCTTCGACAACACCTCCGACACGGACGCGGCTTCGGAGTCCGGTTCGGTGGATCTGCCGGTCGCCAAGGAGACCAAGGCCGTGCAGTACACGCTGACGTCGTCGTCCGACAAGGCGAAGGCTCCGCGGGGCTGGGTGCTCCAGGGCTCCTCCGACGGCGAGAAGTGGAAGGAGCTGGACAAGCGGTCCGGGCAGTCCTTCGCCTGGGAGAAGCAGACGCGGGCCTTCACCGTGGATGATCCGGGCACTTACCGGCACTACCGCCTGGTCCTGGACGAGTCGTCGACGCTGGCGGAGGTGGAACTGCTCGGCTGACAGGGCTCAGGGCTCAGCTCTCAGCCCGAACTCGCACCACACGATTTTCCCGGGGTCGCGCTCCATGACCCCCCACTTGCCGGCCAGGGCTGCCACCAGCAGCAGGCCACGCCCCGACTCGTCGGTATCTTCCCCTTCACCGACGAGTCGGGGCCACCCGGCGCCACTGTCGTGCACTTCGACACGGAGTACGTCACCGGAGAGGCTCAGCCCAAGACGGAACCCCCGCCCCGGCGGGACCCCGTGCAGAACGGCGTTGGTCGCCAACTCACTCACGCAGAGAGCGATTTCGTAAGCACGTTCACTAGCACGTTCACTGATGCCCCAGTCGGCGAGCGCGGCGCTAGCGAAGGCGCGGGCGGCGGGGACGGACCGGCGTTCACGCCGGTAGAAGCGTTCGCGTGGAGATTCCTCATTCACGTGACGAGCATCACGCTGCGTGGCCATCATGAAGCAGTACGTGAACCCGTACAGCCAGGCTGTACGGGTTCGCTGCGTGAACGGTTGTCCTCTGGTGGGGAGTTGCACGTCATGAGCAGTCCCAAGCGACGGTCACGGAGGAATGCCTCGGCGATGCGGATGGTGGGGGCGTTGTTAGCCGTCCACCGTGAGGCTACGGGGTACACGCAGAGGTCTTTGGCCGAGCGGTTCGTCATCGGCGAGGAGGCCATCGCTTCTATTGAGCAGGGGCGGCGGCCGCTGAAGATGGACCTGGCCGTGCAGTTGGATGAACTGCTGGGGACCAACCGGACGTTGGAGACCGCTGTCGACAATATGCCGGAGGTGGATTTGGTTCCTCGGTGGGCTGAGGAGTACATGGACCTGGAGCGCGAGGCGCTCGCACTTTCCTGGTACGACAACCAGGTCCTGCCTGGGTTGCTTCAGACGCCGGACTACGCGCGGAGTGTGTTCCAGAACGACGTACCGGCGCTCACCGAGGACGAGATCGAACTACGCGTAGCGGCGCGCATGGAGCGACAAGACATCCTTCAACGCAAGGAGCCACCCACGATTTGCTTCATCATCTCCGAGGTGACCCTGATGGACCGCCTCGGTGGTGACGATGTGTACGTCGAGCAGCTGCGCCGCCTGCGCGAACTGGCCTCCCTGCCGGGTGTCACTCTCCAGGTCATGCCGGTCGGCCGCAGCTTCCACGCCGGGCTGTCCGGGCCGTTCATCTTGATCGAGACTCCGGATCACCAGCGGCTCGGCTATACCGAGGCCCAGCGAGGCAGCCAGTTGATCACCAGCCCGGATGAGGTGTCCATCCTGGAGCGCAAATGTGCGATGCTGCGGACACAGGCTCTCAACCCCCATGAGACCAAGGGCCTGTTGGACCGATTGCTAGGAGAGCAATGAGCGGCAGCACCGCGCTTGAGTGGTTCAAGTCCAGCTACAGCAGTGAGCAGGGCGGCGCCTGCCTCGAAATCGCCGCCCACCCCACCGCCGTACACATCCGCGACTCCAAGAACCCGGACGGCAGCCCGCAGCTCACCGTGGCGCCGGACGCCTGGGCCGCATTCCTGGTTCTCCCCCAGGCCCGAGCCTGACCGCGTCATCGCGTGCCCGAAAGGGCGGCGGCTTCGGGTTGTCCGGGAGCCTTGATGCTCACCGGGGCCGCCCGGTGCTCCGAAGTGTGGCGGTTCCGGCGGCCCTGTAAAGGGCGCTCCGCTGCGCTACGCGTCGGCTGCGCCGATTCCGCTCCGCTCCACCCTTGACAGGCCCACCTCCACCGCAGGAAGCCTTGTGACCTGGCTGCCAGGAAGGGGGCGTATGGGTAGGTGGATGGGCTGTTCGGTCTCCTGCCATCTGCGGACTGGTTCTTCCGGGGTGGACGTCACGCGGTGAGGAGGCCGCCGTCCGGCAAGCGGGGAACGTTCGGTGGCGGTGTCGGGTGTCGTGCCGTCTGCGGACTGGTTCGTCGCGGCATGCCGTCAGGGTGAAGAGGTGCGCGGTTGGTCCGGAGGCGGTGCCGGTCTCGTCAGGCGTGTACCGACCGGATCTTGCCGGCGCCGTCGCGCGCGAGGGGGGCGGACCTACTTCGGCAAAGTTGCGTTCTGACATAAGGGGGGCGCGCGCGATCCTCAATAACTACTTCGCCGAAGTAGGTCCCCCTTGCCCCAAGGCGATCCAACCAGGCGCCAATGAACGGGAGCCGCCTGAGACGTGTGTGACTGACTGACTGCCGCGACCTCGCAGCGCCTTCCCCACCTAGCCACAACGGACATCTCTGGCATCAGGGAGGACGATTCGGGGTCGGAATGCAGAAAAGTCCCACGGATTGGAGCATGAGGGAGGCGTGGCATGGAATTTCCCTGCGATCGACGAGCGGCTCGGCGATCTGCCATCTGCCATCCGGCTTCCGGCTTCCGGCTTCCGGCTTAGGGCCTCCTGTCATCGGCCAGGCGATTCCGACCGGCCGACCCACCAACCGATCCTCCGGCCACCGACCAGACGACTCCAACCCGCCGACCCACCACGGGTCCCACCCACCGGACAGTCCCCGCTCGCCGAAGGGGCTCCGAACGGTCCCGGCTTGTCGGACGGCGGTCCCCTCACCGCGTGACGCCCACCCCAGAAGAACCAGTCCGCAGACGGCAGGAGACCGAACACTCCACCCCACCTCCCCCTTACGCCCCCTTCCCGGGCCGCCCGCTCGGCGTTCACCCGCGGTGGAGGGGTGGGTGTCAAGGGTGGAGCGAAGCGAAATCGGCGCAGCCGACGCGACGCAGGAGCGCCCTTTACACCCGACCCGCAACCGCCACCCTCCGTAAGGCGGGCGGCCCCGGCCACCCCCAACGCCACCGGCCACCCAAAGCCCCGCCCCAACCGAGCCAACCCCGTGACCCAGCCCCAGAAGAACCAGTCCGCACAGGTCATACATCCCCGCCCCGACGCGCCGTCGTGTCGTGCCCAAAAGTCGGGCCGCCACGCCCAGCCCTCACCACCACCACAGACCACCACCACAGCCCCCCCCACCCCCACAAACCACCAAGAAAATCGAGTGCGCCCAACCCCCCGCCCCACTACAGTCACCGCCGTGTCCGTGACCAAGTAACTCCAGGTGCCCACCCGCCCCCGCGGGCCGAGGCACGGAAGCGTCCTGTCTTCCTCCGTCCCCCGCCGTTCGACGGCCCGGGGCCGATCTGGAGTGCTCGTACACGTGAACAACTCTCCCCGGCGCACGCTCACGCTCGCCCTTCTCTCCCTCCTCCAGTTCCTCATCGCGATCGACGTCACCGTCGTGAACGTCGCGCTCCCCGCCATCGGCGCACGCTTCGACGCGGGACCCGCCGCCCTGTCCTGGGTCGTCACCGGCTACACCCTCGTCGGCGGCGGTCTGCTGCTGCTCGGCGGGCGGCTGACCGATCTGCTGGGCCGGCGGCGGATGTTCCTGCTGGGGGCCGCGCTCTTCGCGCTCGCCTCGCTCGCGGCGGGGCTCGCGCCGAACCTGGAGACACTGGTCGTCGCCCGTTTCGCGCAGGGCGCGGGCGAGGCTCTCGCGTCGCCCGCCGCGATGTCGCTGATCGCGTTGCTCTTCCCCGGCCCGGAGGAGCGGGCAAGGGCGCTCGGGGTGTGGGGCGCGATCTCGGCGGGCGGGCTCGTCGTCGGCGTACTGCTCTCCGGAGTAATCGTTCAACTCCTGGACTGGCGCTGGATCTTCGGCGTCAACGTGCCGCTGGCGGCGGTCGTCATCGCGATCACGCCCAGGCTGGTGCGGGCCGACGGTCCACGTGCTGCGGGCCGTCGGCTCGATCTGCCCGGCGCCGCGCTCCTGACGGGCGGTCCCCTCACGCTCGTCTACGGTGTCCTGCGCGGGTCAGCGGCGGCGATGCTCGCCGGAGTGGCGCTGCTGGCCGCCTTCATCCTCGTAGAGGCGCGTACGAAGAGTCCGCTCGTGCCGCTGTCCTTCTTCGCGCACCGCACGCGCACGGTCGCGAACGCGGCGACGGTCCCGCTCAGCGCGGGCCTCTCCACGAGCTTCTTCCTGCTCACCCTCTACATGCAGGACATCGTCGAACTCACGCCGCTCCAGGCCGGGTTGGCATACCTGCCGTTCTGCGCCGCACTGCTGGCCGCGATGTTCCTGACGCCCCGTCTGATCGGAGCGGTCGGTACGAAGTACACCGCGCTGCTCGGTCTCATCCTCACGGCGGCCGGGCTCGGCTGGCTGGCCCGGCTGCCGGACCACGGCGGATTCTGGGTCGACGTGCTGCCGGGCATGACCGGCGTGGCGGCCGGGATGGGCATCGGGCTGCTCGCCCTGCAGAACGCGGCCCTCTCCGACGTGACCGAGGACGACGCGGGCACGGCTTCCGGCGTGCAGCGCTCGGTGGACCAGCTCGGCGGCTCGCTGGGGCTCGCGGTCCTGGTGGGCGCGGCGGTCGGCGGCGGCAGCGCTCAAGGGGCCGATTTCCGGGCGGCGTTCGGCTGGGCGGCGATCGCGGTCCTCGTCGCGGCGGCGGGCGTGGCGGCAGTGCGCGAACAGAACCTTCGTCGGCCACACTGAGTCCCCGTACCGATGCGCGCGAGGGGCACCTGGCGGCCCATGGCCCATGGCCCATGGCTCATACGGACGGCCGTCACGCCTCCTCCCGGCGGTCATTGGCGGGAAACAGCTCGACAGCGCGATGTCGCCGTGCCTAAGATCCACGGCGACATCGCGTGCCGGTCACCGGCTGGGTGAGGCATGGAGGTGTCAGGAGATGCCTTTTGGAGGCATTCCTTGTCGGTAGAGCTGAACCACACGATCATCCACGCCCGGGACAACCGGGAGTCCGCCGAGTTCTTCACGGACCTGCTGGGCCTGGAAATCACCTCGGAGTGGGGCCCGTTCATCGCGGTGGAACTGAGCAACTCCATCACCCTGGACTTCGCCACCATCCCCGCGGACAAGATCACCCCGCAGCACTACGCGTTCCTGATCTCCGAGGCGGAGTTCGACGCGGCGTACGAGAAGATCAGGGCGCGCGGCATCGAGCACTGGGCGGACCCGCACCAGAAGCTGCCGGGCGAGATCAACACCCACGACGGCGGCAGGGGCGTGTACTTCCTGGACCCGTCCGGCCATCCCATGGAACTGATCACGGTTCCGTACGGCGGCTAGAGGGCCCCGTCAGGGGCGCGGGGAACTGCGCGAAAAGTCCCCACGCGGCCGCAGACAAAGGGCAAGGGCCGCACCCCCCTGCAAGACGGGGGGTGCAGCCCTCAACTACTGCGTGCGCAAAGCCTACTTGCGGATCAGCGAACGCAGCACGTACTGCATGATGCCGCCGTTGCGGTAGTAGTCCGCCTCGCCGGGAGTGTCGATGCGGACGACCGCGTCGAACTCCACGCCGGTGTCGGTGGTGACCTTGACCGTGCTCGGCGTGCGGCCTTCGTTCAGCTCGGTCACGCCGGTGAAGGAGAAGGACTCCTCGCCGGTGAGGCCGAGGTTCTCGGCGGTCTGGCCCTCCGGGAACTGGAGCGGCAGGACGCCCATGCCGATGAGGTTCGAGCGGTGGATGCGCTCGTACGACTCGGCGATGACGGCCTTGACGCCGAGGAGCGCGGTGCCCTTGGCGGCCCAGTCACGGGACGAACCGGAGCCGTACTCCTTGCCCGCGAGGATCGCGAGCGGGGTGCCGGCCGCCTGGTAGTTCTGCGAGGCGTCGTAGATGAAGGAGACGGGGCCGTCCTCCTTCGTGAAGTCACGCGTGAAGCCGCCCTCGGTGCCCGGCGCGATCTGGTTGCGCAGGCGGATGTTGGCGAACGTGCCGCGGATCATGACCTCGTGGTTGCCACGGCGCGAGCCGTAGGAGTTGAAGTCGCGACGCTCGACGCCGTGCTCCGTGAGGTACTTGCCGGCCGGGGTGTCGGCCTTGATCGCACCGGCCGGGGAGATGTGGTCGGTGGTGACCGAGTCGCCCAGCTTGGCCAGGACGCGGGCACCCTCGATGTCGGAGACCGGGGTGGTCTCCATCGTCATGCCCTCGAAGTAAGGGGGCTTACGGACGTAGGTCGACTGCGGGTCCCACTCGAAGGTGTTGCCGGTCGGGATCGAGAGGGCCTGCCACTGGGCGTCGCCCGCGAAGACGTCCTGGTAGGACTTGTTGAACATGTCCTCGCCGATGGAGTTGGCGACGACGTCGTTCACCTCGGCCTCGGAGGGCCAGATGTCCTTCAGGTAGACGGGGTTGCCGTCCTGGTCCGCGCCGAGCGCGTCCTTGGTGATGTCGACCTTCATCGAACCCGCGATGGCGTACGCGACGACCAGCGGCGGGGACGCCAGGTAGTTCATCTTGACGTCGGGGTTGATGCGGCCCTCGAAGTTCCGGTTACCGGAGAGGACGGACGTCACGGCCAGGTCGGCGTCGTTGACCGCCTTGGAGACCTCCTCGGGCAGCGGGCCCGAGTTGCCGATGCAGGTGGTGCAGCCGTAGCCGACGAGGTTGAAGCCGACCTTGTCGAGGTAGGGGGTGAGCCCCGCCTTGTCGAAGTAGTCGGTGACGACCTTGGAGCCCGGGGCGAGGGTGGTCTTGACCCACGGCTTGCGGGTCAGGCCCTTCTCGACGGCCTTCTTCGCGACGAGCGCGGCGGCGACCATGACGTACGGGTTCGAGGTGTTGGTGCAGGACGTGATCGCGGCGACGGTGACGGCGCCGTGGTCGATCTCGTACGTCGAGCCGTCGGGAGCGGTGACCGTGGTCGGCTTCGACGGGACGCCGTTGGAGAAGGCCGGGGCGTCGGACGCCGGGAAGGACTCCTTGCCGGCCTCCTCGTCGTCCATGACGTAGTTGCGCACGTCCTGGGCGAACTGCTGCGAGGCGTTGGCGAGGACGATGCGGTCCTGCGGGCGCTTGGGACCGGCGATCGAGGGGACGACCGTGGAGAGGTCGAGCTCCAGCTTCTCGGAGAAGTCGGGCTCGGCGGCCGGGTCGAGCCAGAGGCCCTGCTCCTTGGCGTACGCCTCGACGAGCGCGACCTGCTGCTCGTCACGGCCGGTCAGGCGCAGGTACTTCAGCGTCTCGTCGTCGATCGGGAAGATCGCGGCGGTGGAGCCGAACTCGGGCGACATGTTGCCGATGGTGGCGCGATTGGCGAGGCTCGTGGCCGCCACACCCTCGCCGTAGAACTCGACGAACTTGCCGACGACGCCGTGCTTGCGCAGCATCTCGGTGATCGTGAGGACCAGGTCGGTGGCGGTGGTGCCGGCGGGCAGCTCACCGGTCAGCTTGAAGCCGACGACGCGCGGGATGAGCATGGAGACCGGCTGGCCCAGCATCGCGGCCTCGGCCTCGATGCCGCCGACGCCCCAGCCGAGCACGCCGAGGCCGTTGACCATGGTGGTGTGCGAGTCGGTGCCGACCAGGGTGTCGGGGTAGGCCTGGCCGTTGCGGACCATGACCGTCCGGGCCAGCTTCTCGATGTTGACCTGGTGGACGATGCCGGTGCCCGGGGGGACGACCTTGAAGTCGTCGAAGGCCGTCTGACCCCAGCGCAGGAACTGGTAGCGCTCCTTGTTGCGGCCGTACTCCAGCTCGACGTTCTGGCCGAAGGCGTCCGCCGTGCCGAACTTGTCGGCGATGACGGAGTGGTCGATGACCAGCTCGGCCGGGGAGAGCGGGTTCACCTTGTCCGCGTCACCGCCGAGCTCCTTGACGGCCTCACGCATGGTGGCGAGGTCGACGACGCAGGGCACGCCGGTGAAGTCCTGCATGATCACGCGGGCCGGCGTGAACTGGATCTCCTGCGAGGGCTGGGCCTGGGAGTCCCACGAGCCGATCGCACGGATGTGGTCGGCGGTGATGTTCGCGCCGTCCTCGGTGCGGAGCAGGTTCTCAAGGAGGACCTTCAGGCTGTAGGGCAGCCGCGCGGAGCCCTCGACCTTGTCCAGCTTGAAGATCTCGTACGACTCGTCGCCCACGCGCAGCGTGCTGCGGGCGTCGAAGCTGTTCGCCGACACGACAGTCTCCTTCATATATGTGCGCGTTTGTCGTCACATCCTGCCGCCACGACTCCTCGTCGATCCGCTAAGGTAAGGCTTAGTTAGGTAACCCTTACCGGGTGGCGGCTTCTGGTGCGCCTCGGCAGATATCTCGATGTCGAGATAACTCTAGTACATGACCCGGCGCGACGACGAAGTGCGCCCGCTCACAGTCCGGCATGCCCTGGTGCGGGCGGTTGACCCGCGCGGGACGAGTCGCGCACCAGAAGGCCCGCCGGTACGACGACCGAGGTCGGTGCCGTGCCGGTCTCGATCAGGTCCACGAGGAGGGTGACGGCCGCGCGGGCCGTCTGTTCCGGGTTCAGGGTCACCGTGGTCACCGGCGGTCGTGTCGTCGCGTATCCGGGGTCCTCGCTCGCGCACACCACCCGTAGTGCGTCGGGGATGCGCAGGTCGAGCCTGGCCGCCGCGGCCAGGAGCTGTCGGCCGCCGGGGTCGTACGCCGCGTAGACGGCGTCGGCGCGGTCCGGGCCCCGCAGCAGCGTGTCGAACGCCTCTCCCTGGCCGTCCGTCCCGTCGAAGGGCACGACCAGCGGATCGGCGCCGCGCTCCGCGCACCACCCGGCGTACGCCTGTGTCACCGCGCGCGCGTAGTGCTCATTCCCGCTGCCGGACTGCAGGGCAATGCGGCGGGCGCCGGAGGCGGCGAGGTGGTCGAGGACCTCGTGGGTGGTCGTCTCGTGGTCGTTGTCGACCCAGTGGTCGCCGGGGCGCGGGTCACCGGGGACGCCGTCGAAGACGAGCGGGATGCCGCGGGCGCGCAGCGCGTGGACCATCGGGTCCCCGCGCGGGCTGTCCATGATCAGCATGCCGTCGACGGCGAGGCCGTGCCACGCGTCGTCGGCGGCGCGGTCGGCGGGCAGCGTGGTCAGGGCGTAGCCGTGCGCGTGGGCCGCGGAGGTGGCCGCGGTGAGGGCCCGGGAGAAGTAGGCGACCTCGGCGTAGTTCCAGGCTCTCGCGTACGTGGTCACCGCGACGCCGAGGGTCCGCGTGCGCGGGGCGGTTCGGGGGGTGGCGTAGCCGAGGGCGGTGGCGGTTTCCCTCACCCTGCGGCGGGTGGTGGCGGCCAGGCGGCCCGTGCCGTTGAGGGCGTGCGAGACCGTCGCGGTCGACACCTCCGCGGCGCGGGCTATGTCGGCGAGGGTTGGCCTGGGCACGGGGCTCATCGTACGGATGCGGATTCCGTCGAAGCGGGTGGCTTCTGGTTAACGCCTTACTCGGCCAGCGTTCGTGCCGCCGCTGCGCGGCGGATCCTTCCCGCCCACCCACTCGATTCCCGGAGTGTTCTATGCCGTCCCCGCACCTCTCCCCCTTCTCCCGCTTCTCCCGCCGCGGCCTCCTAGCCTCCGCCGGCGCCACCGGGCTTCTCGCGGCGGTGGGTGCACCCGCAGCCGCCTCCCCCCGGCGCTCCGCCGCCCTCGTCCTGCACAACGCCCGTGTCTTCACCGGCACTCGGAAGCACGACCACGCCCGAGCGGTCGCCGTCGGCAGGGACGGGAAGATCCTCGCCGTGGGGAGCGACTCCTCGCTTCTGCGGTTCATCGGGCGGGACACCGAAGTCGTCGACGCGGCCGGCGGGACCCTGATGAGCGGCATCCACGACGGGCACGCCCACCCCATGGACGCCGCGAGCCGCTCGCTGCGCCCCTCCCTCGCCGGTGCCGAGCAGACCGTCGCCGAGCTGCACAAGACCCTGACCGCGTTCCTGAAGGACTCCGCCGATCAGGAGCCCGACGGGTGGCTGGTGGTGGAGGACTGGAACCCCGTGGGGCTCCTTCCGCACGGCACCGCTCCGCACCACTCCATGCTCGACGCGCTGCCGACCCGGCGGCCCGTCGCGCTGCGCGGCGGCGACGGGCACAACATATGGGTCAACCAGCGCGCCCTCGACATCGCGGGCATCACCGCGTCCACCCCGGACCCTGTCGGCGGCAAGATCGTCAAGGGCCGGGACGGCAAGCCCACCGGCGTGCTCAAGGACGACGCCCAGCCGCTCGTCACCCGGCACATCCCCGAGCCCGACCAGGAGCAGCTCGTCGCCGCGGCCGCGAAGATCTTCGCCGAGGCCGCCGCGTCCGGGATCACCACGTTCATGGAAGCCGTCGTCGGCAAGGACGAGTTGGACCTCTACAAAGCGCTCGCCGAGAGCGGGAAGCTGCCGCAGCGCATCGTGCCCGCCCTGCGCATCGACACCGACAAGACGAAGGACCCGGCGGCCGCGGTGGCGTTCGCGCGGGGGCTTCGCGAGCAGTTCAAGGACGTACGCGCGCTGCGGTTCGGCACCGTCAAGGTGTTCCTCGACGGGGTCATCGAGTACCCGGCGCAGACCGCGGCGCTCCTGAAGCCCTATCTCGACAAGGACGGCAGGCCCACCGACCACCGCGGCGACCTGTACGTGTCGGCGGCGGACTACGGCCGGCTGGCCGCCGCCTTCAACGAGGAGGGCTGGCAGATGCACGCGCACGCCATCGGTGACCGCGCCGTCCGCACCTCCCTCGACGGGTACGCGTACGCCCTGCGCGAGACGGGGGCGCGCGGCCTGCGCAACACCACCGCCCATCTCCAACTCGTCGACCCCGCCGACCTGCCGCGGTTCGCGCAGCTCGGCGTCATCCCCTGCATGCAGCTCCAGTGGGCCACCCGCAACACCTGGACCATGGACGCCCTGCTGCCGTACATCGGTGCGGGGCGCCACCGTTGGCAGTACCCGGCGCGCAGCCTGGAGCGGCACGGGGCGCGGCTCTCCGGTGGCTCGGACTGGCCCGTGGATCCGCTCCAGGTGTGGAACCAGGTGCGTACCTCCGTAGACCGGTTCGGAGCAGAGGGCGAGGGTGATCTGTACCGGGACAAGGAAGGGCTGAGCCGCTCGTCGGCCCTGCTCATGCACACCCTCGGCACGGCGCGTCAGCTCCGTATGGACCATCGGACCGGGACCGTCGAAACGGGGAAGTCGGCCGATCTGGTGCTGCTCGACCGCGATGTGACGCGGTGTCCGGTGGCTGATATCAGCTCTTCCGAAGTGCGTCTGACGTTGACCGGGGGCACAGTGGTGCATGACGCCGACTCGTCGGCCGGGCGCGCCGCCGCCGCCCGGGTGACGCGCGCGGCGGCCGGACCGCGGCTCACGGCGCAGGCCGCGGTGCACGGTGGGCGGCACGCGTCGTGCGGATGCGGCTGACCCGGCGGGACGACGCGACGTACGGGAACTTCCGTACTGAATCGGTTATTTCCCGTATGGCCCACCCCGGCTCGTGCGTCATCTCATATCTGAGATAACCTGCGAAACATGGCAGACGACTACCTCGTACGTATCGGCAAGCTCATCCGCGACGCCCGTCAGCACAGGGGCTGGACGCAGTCGCAGCTCGCCGAGGCGCTCAGCACAAGTCAGAGCGCAGTGAACCGCATCGAGCGCGGCAACCAGAACATCAGCCTTGAGATGATCGCCCGTATCGGCGAAGCGCTGGACAGCGAGATCGTCTCGCTCGGGTATGCGGGGCCGATGCATCTGCGAGTGGTCGGCAATCGCCGGCTGTCCGGCTCCATCGACGTCAAGACGAGCAAGAACGCCTGCGTGGCGCTGCTCTGCGCCTCCCTGCTCAACAAGGGACGCACGGTGCTGCGCCGCGTGGCGCGCATCGAGGAGGTCTACCGCCTCCTCGAAGTCCTCGGCTCGATCGGCGTCCGCACCCGTTGGATCAACGACGGGGTCGACCTGGAGATCGTGCCGCCGGCCAAGCTCGACATGGAGGCGATCGACGCGGAGGCCGCGATCCGGACCCGCTCGATCATCATGTTCCTGGGTCCGCTCCTCCACCGCATGGACCGCTTCAAGCTGCCGTACGCGGGCGGTTGCGACCTCGGCACCCGCACGATCGAGCCGCACATGATCGCGCTGCGCCGCTTCGGGCTCGACATCGCGGCGACCGAGGGGCTCTACCACGCGGAGGTCGCGCGTGACGTCGTCCCCGACCGGCCGATCGTGCTGACCGAGCGCGGCGACACCGTGACCGAGAACGCCCTGCTCGCCGCGGCGCGCAGCGACTGCACGACCGTCATCCGCAACGCCTCGTCGAACTACATGGTCCAGGACCTGTGCTTCTTCCTGGAGGCGCTCGGCGTGCAGGTCGAGGGCATCGGCACGACCACCCTCACCGTGCACGGCGTCCCGGACATCGACGTCGACGTCGACTACTCGCCGTCCGAGGACCCGGTCGAGGCGATGAGCCTGCTCGCCGCGGCGGTCGTCACGGAGTCCGAACTGACCGTCAACCGCGTCCCGATCGAGTTCCTGGAGATCGAGCTCGCGGTCCTGGAGGAGATGGGGCTCGACCACGACCGTACGGCGGAGTACTTCGCCGACAACGGCCGTACGCGCCTGATCGACCTCACCGTCCGGCCCTCCAAGCTGGAGGCGCCGATCGACAAGATCCACCCGATGCCGTTCCCCGGCCTGAACATCGACAACGTCCCCTTCTTCGCGGCCATCGCGGCGGCGGCGCAGGGCAAGACGCTGATCCACGACTGGGTCTACGACAACCGCGCCATCTATCTGACCGACCTGAACCGCCTCGGCGGCCGTCTCCAACTCCTGGACCCACACCGGGTGCTGGTGGAGGGCCCGACCCGCTGGCGCGCCGCCGAGATGATGTGCCCGCCCGCGCTGCGGCCCGCCGTGGTCGTGCTGCTAGCGATGATGGCGGCCGAGGGCACGTCCGTCCTGCGCAACGTGTACGTGATCAACCGCGGCTATGAGGAGCTGGCCGAGCGGCTCAACTCGGTGGGCGCGCAGATCGAGACGTTCCGGGACATCTAGGAACGGTCTGCGGCCCGGCTCCCCCGACACGACTGGGCAACGATCGCCGGTCCTGTCTGGAGATGTACGAAGGCGCGGTGCTGGGGTGGGCGCATGGCAGAACGCACCCCCGTCCCCGGCACACGCGCCCTCGTCGTGCTCTGTGCCTCGCTCGCCCTTCTCGCGGCGGGGTGCGGTGAGCAGGCCGACCGCGGCAAGCCGTCGCCCTCCAAGGGCGACGGCAACCCCGTGTCGACGCCGACCGCTTCCCGTCCCGTGCCCTCCGACGGCAAGGGCTCCAAGGACCCGGACGACATCAACGGAGACGGGCACCGCGATCTGCTCATCCCGCTGCCCTCCCGCAGCCAGGCCGAAGACGGTCGTACCGCCGTCGTGTTCGGCTCGGCCAAGGGGCTCGACCCTTCGACGCACGCGGTCTACGACTACGGTCCGGGTACCGTCACCACCGCCGACCTGGACGGCGACGGCTATCCCGATTTCGTCTCGACCGACCATTCCGCGCAGCGGGCGGTGCCGACCGTGGACTGGGGCGGCCCGAGCGGACCGAAGCCCGGTGCGGAAGCGACCCGGATCCGGATACCGGCCGACACCCCGTACGAGGGCCTGTCCGGTCCGGTGCGCGGCGACTTCGACGGGGACGGGCACCACGACATCGCGGCGGTCCGGCAGGACGGAACGGCGACCCTGCTGTACGGACCCTTCACCCGATCCGGTGCCCCGGCACGCACCGACACCCGCCCCGGCAAGGGGAGTTGGCTGGCCGCGGATGACATCGACCCCGCGGGCGAGCCGCACGCGACCGGTCTCCTCGTCCACAAGAGTGACGACGGCGAGCAGACGGGAGCGGTTTTCTACCCGGCGCGCGATGGAAGCGGCCTCTCCCGCACCTCCATCGAGCTGCGCGAGGGCAATGCGGTGGCGTTCGGCGACTATGACGGTGACGGCATCGGCGATGTGGCCATCGGCGACAACGGAAGCCGCAACAACGAGCCGGACGCCGGGGTGGAAGACCCAGAGGTGGCCTCCTCGCTCGCGGTCTACCCCGGCAAGGGAGGCACCCCGACCACGCACGAGATCCCGGCGAGCGACGAGAACTCCTATTACGGGCCCGGCGGTTACATGTCCGCGGACCCGGACGGCGACGGCACGGACGGCATCCTCGTCTCCACGGACGACGGCGCGCTCCTGATCGACGGCGACGAGGACCCCACCGAGGTGCTCCGGGAAGGCCCGGCCTGGGTGAACGGCAAGAAGACCAGGGCACGTTCGCGTCAGGCGCATCCATGCGCCGCCGCCGACTTCGACGCCGACGGCAAGGAGGAGCTGATCCTGGGCTGGGGCCAGAGCCGGCTCTTCGGCGTTTACGGCGAAGAGCCGTCGCACTGGTGGATCACGGACGGCACCACGGACCGGGACAATGCCGCGTTCGCCACGATGGGGTTCGGGAGGCGCGACTGAGGCGCCGGTTCACGTTGCCGCCACGAACTCCCGGATCGCCGCCGCCAGGCCGTCGGGGCGATCCAGCGGGATCAGAGTGCGGCAGTCGTCCAGTTCCACCAGACGGCTCTTGGGGAGCAACTCGGCGAATCTGCGGCCGTGTTCCGGCGGCAGCATCCTGTCCTGCTTGCCCCAGACGACCAGGGCCGGCCTGTCGTACGTGCGTAGGGCCTCGGCCGCCTCCAGCATCTCCGTCCTGCGTGCCGAGCGCAGATAGTGGATCAGGATCTGACGGGCCACGGGGTCGGTGCGCAGGGGTGCGATCCAGCGGTCCGTCAGGTCATGAGGGACCGGGCGGTGGGCCATGAGGGCGTATCCCGTGCCCGGGACGCGGCGCAGGGCGCGTACGGACAGGACGCGAACCAGGAACGCGATACCGCCCGGGACGCGCGCGGCGGTGTCCAGCATCTTGCCGCCCGCGCCCGGCGGGTAGTTGTCGAAGGCCTCGCAGCCCGCGATGACCATCCGGCCGACGCGGTCGGGGCGCTCGGCCGCCAGCTGCTGGAGCCGCCCGGCGTCGTTCTCGACGAACACCGCGTCGTCGCCGAGTTCCAGCACGTCGGCGAACTCGCCGATCAGCCGCGCCATGGTCAGCGGCGTCAGCTCGGCGCCCGGCTTCAGCGGGACGCGATGGCTGCCGTACGGGAGGGTCGGCACCAGGCAGCGGAACTGGTCCCGCAATTCCTCGACGACATGACGCCATACGCTGCCGTCCTGGACGAGGCCGTGCAGCAGGACGAGCGGGGTGCCCGCCCCTCCGGTGTCCTCGTACTCGATCGGTCCCGCCGTGAGCTCGATCCGTGCCATGGCCTCCCCGTTTCCTCGCCGATGGTGGCCCCGACGCTATGCGGCTCAGTCGAGGACCGCCACCCCGTCCAGTTCCACCAGGCACTCCTCGTCCCAGAGGCGGACCGCGCCGATCACCGCCATGGCGGGGTAGTCGCGGCCCGCCAACTTCCGCCAGATGCGGCCGAGTTGGCCCGCCTGCTCGCGGTAGTCGGCCACGTCCGTGGCGTAGACAGTGACGCGGGCGAGGTCGGCGGGGGCACCTCCCGCGTGGCGCAGGGCCGTGAGGAGGTTGGTCAGTGCCTGCTCGAACTGCTCGGGGAGGGTGGTGCCGGTGACTTTGCCTTCGGTGTCGAGCGCGGTCTGCCCCGCGAGGAAGACGAGGCGGCCGCCGGTCGCGGTGACGGCGTGCGAGAAGCCGGTGGCCGGGGAGAGTTCGGTGGGGTTGACGCGCTCGACGCTCATACGGAGGGCTCCTCACGGGTGGCGGACTGAGGGGTGGACTGCTCGGCGGACTGGTCGGCTGACCGGGTCGCGTACAACTCCTTGGCGATGATGGTGCGTTGCACCTCGCTCGCTCCTTCGTAGATGCGCGGTGCCCGCACCTCGCGGTACAGGTGTTCCAGGAGGTGCCCCCGTTGCAGGGCGCGCGCGCCGTGCAGTTGGACCGCGGCGTCCACGACGTACTGCGCCGTCTCCGTGGCCAGGAGCTTCGCCATGGCGGCGCGCCGGGCGATGTCCGGCTCGCCGCGGTCGTACGCCGCTGCCGCCGCGTGCACCATGAGGCGGGCCGCCTCGGTCCGGGTGGCCATCTCCGCGACCTGGTGGGCCACCGCCTGGAGGTCCTTCAGCTTGCCGCCGAACGCGTCCCGCCCCGCGGTGTGCGCGAGTGTCGCGTCGAGGGCCGCCGCCGCCATGCCGACCGCGAAGGCGCCGACGCTGGGGCGGAAACGGTTGAGGGTGGTCATGGCGACGCGGAAGCCGCGGTCGGGTTCGCCGAGTACGTCCTCGCCGGTGACCGTCACGCCGTCGAAGGCGAGGGAGCCGATCGGGTGCGGGGAGAGCATGTCCAGCGGGGTGCCGGTGAGGCCCGCCCGGTCGGCGGGCACGAGGAACGCGGTGACACCGCGGGCGCCGGCGCCGGGGGTCGTACGGGCGAAGACGGTGTAGAAGTCGGCTTCGGGCGCGTTCGAGATCCAGCACTTCTCGCCGGTGAGCCGCCAGGTGGACGCGCCGTCCGGCGCGGCGCTCAGGGCCAGCGCGGCGGCGTCCGAGCCCGCCCCGGGCTCGGAGAGCGCGAAGGCGGCGACGGCGCGCCCCGCGCGGGCGGGCGCGAGCCACTGTTCGCGCTGGCGCGCGGAGCCGTGGGCGGCGACCGGGTGTGCGCCGAGGCCTTGCAGGGCCAGGGCGGTCTCGGCCTCCGTACAGGCGTAGGCGAGGGACTCGCGCAGGAGGCAGAGACCTAGGGCTCCGGATGTGGCGTGCGGGGTGCGGGAGGTGGCGTGCGGGGCGCGGGATGCGGGCCCGGCGCCGGGGGCCTCCCCCGCGAAAAGCACTTCGAGCAGCCCCAGTTCCCCCAGCGCCTCCAGCAGCGGCCGGTTCACGCGCCCCGGCTCACCCTTCTCCGCCAGCGGGCGCAGCCGCTCGTCGGCGAGGGTGCGCAGCTCCGCACACCAGGCGGTTTGTTCCGGATTGAGCGAGAATGCCGTCATGCCGGGCCCCTCCTCTATCGCGCACCGTTGACTGCCGTCACCAACACGATACGCTCGTTGCGCGAGCTCACCACAAGCCCGAACGGCAAGGGGGCGACCCGCTGTGGACGCCAAGAGTGCACTGCGACTCCACCCATCGGCTCACGTGGACACCTTCGCCCGGGATCATCTCCCGCCGCCGGAGCAGTGGCCCGCGTTCGTCCGCGACCGGCCCGAACTGCACTACGCCGATCGCCTCAACTGCGGCGCCGAGCTCCTCGACCGCACGGTGGAGCGGCTCGGCGGCGACCGGCCCGCGTTCCGTACGGGCTCCGGCGAGGTGTGGACGTACGGCGAGCTTCAGCGGCACGTCGATCGCGTCGCGCACGTCCTGACCCGCGAACTGGACGTACGGCCCGGTCAGCGCGTCCTGCTGCGCGGCCCCACCACCCCCTGGCTCGCGGCCTGCTGGCTCGCGGTGATGAAGGCGGGCGCCGTCGCGGTCACCGTCCTGGCCCAGCAGCGCCCGAACGAGCTGACCGCGATCTGCGAGATCGCCGAGGTCCGCCACGCGCTGTGCGACGCCCGCGCCGTGGACGACCTGATCAAGGCCGGGATTCCCGGGCTCGCCGTCACCACCTTCGGCGGGGACGCGGACGACGACCTCCTTGCGCGCGCCGCCCGGCAGCCCGACGTCTACGAACCCGTCGCCACCTCCGCCGACGACGTCGCCCTCATCGCCTTCACGTCCGGCACCACGGGCCGCCCCAAGGGGTGCATGCACTTTCACCGTGACGTGCTCGCCATCGCCGACACCTTCGGCCGCCACGTCCTGAAGCCGGGGCCCGACGACGTGTTCGCGGGCAGCCCTCCGCTCGGTTTCACCTTCGGGCTCGGCGGGCTCGTCATCTTCCCGCTGCGGGTCGGCGCCTCCTCGCTCCTGCTCGAACAGGCGGGCCCGAAGCAGCTGTTGCCCGCGATCGCCGAGCACGGCGTGACGGTGCTCTTCACCGCGCCGACCGCGTACCGCGCGATGCTCGACGAGCTGGGCAAGCCGGGTGCGCCCGGGGTCTCCTCGCTGCGGCGGTGCGTCTCCGCGGGCGAGAACCTGCCCGCGGCCACCTGGCAGGCCTGGCACGAGCGCACCGGGCACCGCATCATCAACGGCATCGGGGCGACGGAGCTGCTCCACATCTTCATCTCCGCCGCCGACGAGGAGATCAGGCCCGGCACCACGGGCCGGCCCGTGCCGGGGTGGCACGCGCGCGTGGTCGACGACTCGGGGGCGCCGGTGCCGGACGGCGAGCCCGGTCTGCTCGCCGTGCGCGGCCCCGTCGGCTGCCGGTACTTGGGCGACGAGCGGCAGCTCCAGTACGTGCGCCACGGCTGGAACGTCACCGGCGACACCTACGTACGTGACGCCGACGGCTATTTCACCTACGTGGCCCGCGCGGACGACATGATCATCTCGGCCGGGTACAACATCGCGGGCCCGGAGGTCGAGGAGGCGCTCATGCGCCACCCCGACGTCCTGGAGACGGCCGTCGTGGGGCGCCCGGACGAGCTGCGCGGGCAGACGGTCGTCGCGTACGTGGTCCAGCGCGAGGGCACGCGACGCGACCCCGACCGGCTGCGCGAGTTCGTGAAGGGCGAGCTGGTGCCGTACAAGTGCCCGCGCGAGATCGTCTATCTGGACGCGCTGCCGCGCACCGCGACAGGCAAGCTGCAACGGTTCCGGCTGCGGGAGCCGGGCCCCGTAGAGTGATCACGTGTCCGAGCAGCACACTCCACGGTCCCTGATCGTCACCTTCTACGGCGCCTACGGGCGCGCGGCCCCCGGCCCGGTGCCCGTCGCCGAGCTCGTCAGGCTCCTCGCCCCGGTCGGCGTGGACGCCCCCTCCGTGCGCTCGTCGGTGTCCCGGCTCAAGCGGCGCGGCCTCCTCGTCCCCGCACGGACGGCCGCGGGCGCGGCGGGGTACGCCCTGTCGCCGGACGCGCGCCAGCTCCTGGAGGACGGCGACCGGCGTATCTACGCCTCCCCCCCGGCCGCGCGGCAGGGCGGCGGCTGGGTCCTCGCTGTCTTCTCCGTGCCGGAGTCGGAGCGGCAGAAGCGGCACGTGCTGCGCTCACGCCTGGCCGGACTCGGCTTCGGGACGGCCGCCCCGGGGGTGTGGATCGCCCCCGCGCACCTGTACGAGGAGACCCGGCACACCCTGGAGCGCCTCCAACTCGACTCGTACGTCGACCTGTTCCGGGGCGAGCACCTGGGTTTCGCGGCGACGGCGGACGCGGTGGCCCGCTGGTGGGACCTGTCCTCCATCGCCAAGGAGCACGAGGCGTTCCTCGACCGCCACGAGCCGGTACTCAGGGCCTGGCAGCGACGGCCGGACACCCCGCCGGAAGAGGCGTACCGCGACTATCTCCTCGCCCTGGACTCCTGGCGCCGACTGCCGTACGCCGACCCCGGGCTGCCGGGTGAGCTCCTGCCGGAGGGGTGGCCCGGGGACCGGTCCGCCGAGGTGTTCACGGCACTCGACGGACGGCTGCGGGACGCGGGGGCGGGGTTTGTGACAGCCGAGGGTCCTTGAGGGCTCCTTGAGGGCGCCCTAAGGGAACGCTCAGCATCCTCAGGCCCTCCTCTCAGATTGCGCGCCTAGCGTCCGGACGCATGAGTCTGAAGCGCAGTCTGAACCGGGCGCTCACCGCCACCACCGGCCTCCAGGTGCGCAGAGCCCCTGCCACCACACCGCCCAAGCCAAGGCCGAAGTCCACTCCGAAGCCCACGGCCACCGGCACGGCCCCTGTCACGGCGCCCAGAGCCGCGCCCGCCTACCGATGTCCCGACGACCTCGCCACCGACCGGCTGCTGCGCCGTCCCGTCTTCATCATGTCGCCGGTACGCTCCGGCTCGACCCTGCTGCGGATGCTGCTCAGCTCCCACTCCCAGCTGCACTCGCCGCACGAGTTGCACATCCGCAGGCTGGAGGTCGGATACGGCAGCAAGCTCTCCGAGCGCGCCATGAACGCCCTCGACCTGGGCCGCGGCGACTTGGAGCACCTCCTCTGGGACCGCGTCCTGCACCGTGAACTGGTGCGGTCCGGCAAGGACTTCATGGTCGAGAAGACACCGAGCAACGCGTTCGCCTACCGGCGCATCAAGGACTGCTGGCCCGACGCGCGCTTCGTGTTCCTGCTCCGCCACCCGGTGTCCATCGCCCGCTCCTGGCACGAGGCCGACCCCGAGAAGCGGACCTTCGAGGAGGCGGCGGCCGACGCCCTGCGCTACATGAAGGCCGTGGACAACGCCCGCAAGGGACTCACGGGAGGTCACACCCTGCGCTACGAGGAGCTGACCGAAGCCCCCGAGGAGAGGCTGCGCGCCCTGTGCACCTTCCTCGGCGTCCGCTTCGAGCCGTCGATGCTGGAGTACGGCAAGCGGGACGAGACCCAGGTCCACAAGGGTCTCGGCGACTGGCGCGAGAAGATCCGCACCGGCACCGTCCAGGCGGGACGGCCCCTGCCGTCCGGTGACGAGATCCCTGCCGTCCTGCGGCCGATGTGTGAGGCGTGGGGCTACGGCGGTGACCGGACGTGAAGCCGAAGCCGCACGCGGAGATCGAGCAGGTGTGGCCGCGCGACGGCATGATCCGGGTGGTGGGAAGGCTGCACGGCGCGGCGGCCTCCCCCCAGTGGCGGCTGCTTCTCGTCCATAGGGGACACAGCGGGCAGCAACTGGCGTACCCGGCGCGGGTGTCGGACGACGAGCGCTTCGACTGCGAGCTGCCGGTCGCGGATCTCGCCGGCCACGACGCCGAGGGCGCCGGCCGCTGGGACCTGCATCTCAGCGACGGGGAGACACGGCTGCGGGCCGGGCGGCGGCTCGACGACATACGCGGCAAGAAGCAGATCATGGTCTATCCGGCGCAGCACTCGGGCGCCGTTCTGGTCCGGCCGTACTTCACCGTCGAGGACAATCTGTCGTTGGAGTGCCGGGCATGAGGATCCGCTATCTGCTCCTGCACGCGTACGGCCGTGGCGGCACCGTCCGTACCGTCATGAACCAGGCCAACTCCCTGGTGGCCGCCGGGCACGACGTCGAGGTGGTGAGCGCGATCCGCCGCCGGGACGCGGTGCAGTTCCCGCTCGACGCCCGGGTGACCGTCTCCACACTCGCCGACCTGCGCGAGAGCCCGTACGAGGAACCCCCGCGCGGCCTCGCCGCCCGGCTGCGCGACCGGCGCAGAGCGCACCAACTGAAGTCGCCTGCACGGGAGATACCGAGCGGCGAGTTCGGCTACCGCTACTTCAGCCGGTACGTCGAGGACGCGATCATCTGCTATCTGCGCTCCCTCCGCGCCGGCGACGGCATCCTGGTGACGACACGACCCGGCCTGAACTTCCTCTCCGCCGAGCACGCCACGGGAGGGGTCGTCCGGGTCGCGCAGGAGCACATGAACCACGGCACGCACCGCTCTGACGTGCGTCAGCGCATCCTGGAGACCTATCCCCGCTTCGACGCGGTGGCCGTCCTGACGGAGCGCGACCGCGCGGAGTACGCCCACCTGCTGCCCGGCACCCGGATCGAACGCATCCCGAACGCTGTCCACTCCTTGGACCAGGTGCCCTCCGACCACCACACGAAGATCGTGCTCGCGGCCGGCCGGCTCTTCCCGCAGAAGGGGTTCGACCTGCTCGTCCCCGCCTGGGCGAAGCTCGTCGAGACCTTCCCCGACTGGCAGTTGAGGGTCTACGGCAGCGGCGAGAAGAAGGCGGAGCTACGGGCGCTGATCGAGGAACACCACCTGTACAACCACGTCTTCCTGATGGGACACACGGACCGTCTGGACGACGAGCTCGCCAAAGCGTCGATCTACGTGCTGAGTTCGCGCTTCGAGGGACTGCCGATGGTGATGATCGAGGCGATGAGCCACGCGCTGCCGGTGGTGAGCTTCGACTGCCCGACCGGCCCCGCGGACGTGCTCACCCACGGCGTGGACGGACTGCTCGTGCCCCCTGAGGACCCCGACGCGCTCGCCGACGCGCTGGGCCGGCTCATGGGAGATCAGGAGCTGCGCTCGGAGATGGGGACCGCGGCACTGCTGGCAGCGTCGGCGTACGGCCCTGACGCGGTGCACCCGCGGTGGGAGGCGCTCTTCGGTGAACTCTCGGAGCGGCACGAGCAGGGGCACGGGCACGGGCACGGGAAAGACAGGCGCATCGCGCCACGAAAGGACTCTGACGGATGACCACGGCACGGACGCCGGGCGCCACGATCTGGCTCACCGGACTGCCGAGCGCGGGCAAGACGACCATCGCGCGCGGACTCGCGGGACGGCTGCGGACGGAGGGGCATCGGGTGGAGGTGCTCGACGGCGACGAGATACGGCGCTTCCTCTCGGCGGGGCTCGGCTTCAGCCGCGCGGACCGCGACACCAATGTGCATCGGATCGGCCTGGTGGCCGAAGTTCTGGCCCGGAACGGGGTGTTGGTCGTCGCTCCGGTGATCGCGCCCTACGCGGACAGCAGGGACGCGGTGCGCAAGCGGCATGAGGCGAGCGGCACGACGTACCTCGAGGTGCATGTGGCCACACCGGTCGAGGTGTGCGGCGAGCGCGACGTCAAGGGTCTGTACGCCCGCCACGCGGCAGGCGCGCTGAAGGGACTCACCGGCGTCGACGATCCCTACGAGGCGCCGGTCGACCCCGATGTCACCCTGGCGACGCAGCATCAGACTCCGGAGGAGTCGGCGTCCGCGGTGTACGCGGTTCTCGCGGGGAGGGGGCTCGTATGAGGGGCGTGACTCTCTCGCATCTGGACGCCCTTGAGTCCGAGGCGGTGCACATCTTCCGCGAGGTGGCGGGCGAGTTCGAGCGGCCGGTGATCCTCTTCTCCGGCGGCAAGGACTCGATCGTCATGCTGCACCTGGCGCTGAAGGCGTTCGCCCCCGCGGCGATCCCCTTCTCCCTCCTTCACGTCGACACCGGGCACAACTTCCCCGAGGTCCTCGAATACCGCGACCGCGTCGTCGCCGAGCACGGCCTGCGGCTGCACGTCGCCTCCGTGCAGGACTACATCGACGCGGGCAAGCTGCGCGAGCGCCCGGACGGGACGCGAAACCCGCTCCAGACCGTGCCGCTCACCGAGAAGATCCAGAGCGAGAAGTTCGACGCGGTCTTCGGCGGCGGACGCCGTGACGAGGAGAAGGCCCGCGCCAAGGAGCGGGTGTTCTCGCTGCGGGACGAGTTCTCGCAGTGGGACCCGCGCCGCCAGCGCCCCGAGCTGTGGCAGCTCTACAACGGCCGCCACGCCGCCGGCGAGCACGTCCGTGTCTTCCCCCTGTCCAACTGGACCGAGCTGGACGTGTGGCAGTACATCGCCCGCGAGGGCATCGAGCTGCCGCAGATCTACTTCGCACACCGCCGCGAGGTGTTCCGACGGCACGGTATGTGGCTGACGCCGGGCGACTGGGGCAGCCCCACGGAGTGCGAGACGGTCGAGAAGCGGCTCGTGCGCTACCGCACCGTCGGCGACATGTCCTGCACCGGAGCCGTCGACTCGGAGGCGATGACCCTGGATTCGGTCATCTCCGAGATCGCGGCGTCCCGCCTGACGGAGCGAGGCGCGACGAGAGCCGACGACAAGATGTCCGAGGCCGCGATGGAAGACCGCAAGCGCGAGGGGTATTTCTAACCATGACCAGGCCCATGCCCACAACCACGACCACTCCCAGCACCAGCACCAGCACCACCGACACTCTCCGTCTGGCCACCGCGGGCTCTGTCGACGACGGCAAGTCCACCCTGGTGGGGCGGCTGCTTCACGACTCCAAGTCCGTCCTTGCCGACCAGCTCGAAGCCGTCACCCGGGCTTCTTCGGGTGACGTCCCCGACCTGGCGCTGCTCACCGACGGCCTGCGCGCCGAGCGCGAGCAGGGCATCACCATCGACGTCGCGTACCGCTACTTCGCGACGCCCCGGCGACGGTTCATCCTGGCCGACACCCCGGGACACGTGCAGTACACCCGCAACATGGTCACCGGCACCTCCACCGCCGACCTCGCCGTCGTCCTCATCGACGCCCGCAACGGCGTCATCGAACAGACCCGCAGGCACGCTGCCGTCGCCGCGCTCCTGCGCGTCCCGCACCTCGTGCTCGCCGTCAACAAGATGGACCTGTGCGGCTACGACGAGCATCGCTTCACCGAGATCGTGGAGGATTTCGCGGCTTGCGCCGCCGGGCTCGGGCTTCCCTGCTTCACCGCGATTCCGGTCTCCGCCCTGCGGGGCGACAATGTCGTCACCCGCTCCCCCGCCATGGGGTGGTACGAGGGCCCTTCGCTGCTCGAACACCTGGAGACCGTCCCCGTCGGCGCCGATCTCACCGAAGCGCCACCACGGTTTCCCGTTCAGTACGTCATCCGGCACGGCGAATGCCGTTATTACGCAGGTCAGTTGGTCTCCGGTGCGCTTCGAGTCGGCGATCCCGTCGTCGTGCACCCCTCGGGGCGTACGTCGGTGATCACCGCCCTTGACGTGCTGGGGACGGAGGTCACCACGGCGCAGGCGGGCTCGTCGCTCACCCTGCGGCTGGCCGATCACCTCGACGTGGCACGCGGGGATTTGATCAGCACGGGCGCGCAGTCGCCCGCCGTCACCCGGTACCTGTCGGGCCGCGCCTGCCACCTCGCCGAACGGCCGCTGCGGGTCGGGCAGTCCGTGCTGGTCAGGCATACGACCCGTACGGTCCGTGCCATCGTCCGGGAGCTCGGCGACGGCGTGTCCGAACTCGCCGCCAACGACCTGGGGCGCGTCACCCTGCGCACCGCCGATCCCCTCGTGCTCGACGACTACGCCGACGTGCGCCGCACCGGCGCCTTCCTGCTCATCGACCCGGTCGACGGGGCGACCCTCACCGCGGGCATGGCGCAGACCACCGAACCCGCACGGGCCGCATGACGAACGCGATCACTGTCTGCGGCGCCTCCTGGAGTGTCGAAGGGAACACCATCCTGCGGGACGTCCACCTCGGCGTGGCACCCGGCGAGTTCGTGTGCGTTCTGGGTGCGTCCGGCTGCGGTAAGTCGACCTTGCTGAACCTCGTCGCGGGGCTCGACGCCCCGTCGTCAGGTTCCGTCCACGTACCCGGTGGGCGGCCCGCCCTGATGTTCCAGGAGCATGCCCTGTTCCCGTGGCTCACGGCGGGCGGGAACATCGAGTTCGCTCTGGAGCGCCGGGGGGTTGCCAAGGGGCAACGTCGTGAGGAGGCAGCGGAGTTGCTGCGTCTCGTACGGCTTCCGGAAGCTTACAGGCGTCGCGTCCACGAGCTGTCCGGCGGTATGCGCCAGCGCGTCGCCCTCGCGCGGGCGCTCGCCCAGGGCAGCGAAGTGCTCCTGATGGACGAGCCGTTCGCCGCTCTCGACGCGATCACCCGCGATCTGCTACATGACGAGCTGACCGGGGTGTGGAGCGAGCGCAAGCCGGCCGTCCTGTTCGTCACGCACAACGTGCGCGAGGCGGTGCGGCTCGGGCAGCGGATCGTCCTGATGGCGGCACGGCCCGGACGTGTCGCGCACGTCTGGGACGTCGACATCCCCTATCCGCGCAGGTCCGAGGACGCGGACGTTTCGGCGCTCGCCCGTGACATCACGGCACGGCTGCGCGAGGAGATCGGTGAATGATGGCTTTCCTACAGGCACTCGCGGACTCCTTGCGGGCTCTCGGCGGGCTCTGGTCCGACGGCACGCTGCTTCCTGCGATCGGCCACAGCCTGCTGCGCTGTCTGTACGGATTCGGAGCGTCGGTGGCGATCGGCGTGCCTCTCGGTGTCCTGCTTCCCCTCAGCGCACTCCTGCGCAGAGTCGTGCGGCCGGCCCTCTCGGCGGTGCAGTCACTGCCCGCGGCGGCGCTGGTGCCGGTGGCGGTCGTTTTGCTCGGCGAGAGCGAGTGGGCCGTGTACGCCGTGGTGCTGCTCGGCGCGGTGCCTTCGATCGCCGTGGGTGTCGCGGCCTCGCTCGACCAGGTGCCGCCCCTGCTCGCCCGCGCCGGCTGGTCGCTGGGCTCGGGCGGGCTCCACCAGATCCTGCATGTACGGGTGCCCGCCGCGCTGCCCGGGTTCGTGGCCGCCGTCCGGCAGGGCTGGACCTTCGGCTGGCGTGCGCTGATGACCGCCGAACTCATCACGTCCGTGCCGCTGCCCGGCGTCGGCCGCCTTCTCGACGCGGGCAAGCAGCAGGACGATCTGGCCCTGGTGCTCGCCGCCGTCGCGGTCATCCTCGCCATCGGCGTGGCGGTGGAGTGGCTGTTGTTCACGCCGGTGGAGCGACGCGTCCTCGCCGCTCGCGGGTTGGTCAACTCCCCAGCCTGAGGCGAGGCTTGGGTGCGTCCGTGCGTCCCGTCTGCGGGCGGCGGCTGCCCGCGCGGTACTGCTGGGGCCAGGCGACGCCAGGGCCCGCGTACCCCTGCTCGGCTGCGGCGTGCAGCGTCCAGTTCGGGTCGTACAGGTGCGGGCGGGCCAGCGCGCACAGGTCCGTACGGCCAGCCAGGATCAGCGAGTTGACGTCATCCCAGGAGGAGATGGCGCCGACGGTGAGGACGGGGACACCGGTTTCGTTGCGGATGCGGTCGGCGAACGGGGTCTGGTAGGAGCGGCCGTACGCGGGGCGCTCGTCGGAGACGACCTGACCGGTGGAGACGTCGATCGCGTCGGCACCGTGCGCGGCGAAGGCGCGGGCGATCTCGACGGCGTCGTCCGCGGTGGTACCGCCGTCGGCCCAGTCGGTGGCGGAGATGCGGACGGTCATGGGTTTGCCGTCGGGCCACAACTCCCGTATCGCGTCGAATACTTCGAGGGGAAAGCGGAGCCGGTTCTCCAGGGAGCCGCCGTACTCGTCCGTCCTGTGGTTGGTCAGCGGCGAGAGGAAACCGGAGAGCAGATAGCCGTGTGCGCAGTGCAGTTCGAGGAGGTCGAAGCCGCCGCGCTCGGCCCGCCGGGCCGCGTCGGTGAACTGCTCGCGGATCTCGGTGAGCCCGGCCCGGTCCAGCTCGTGCGGGCGTTGGCTGTTCGCCTTGTACGGGAGGGGCGAGGGGGCGACCAGCGGCCAGTTTCCCTCGTCGAGGGGCTCGTCGATGCCCTCCCACATCAGCTTCGTCGAGCCCTTGCGGCCCGAGTGGCCCAGCTGGAGGCCGATCGCGGTGCCCGGCGCCTGCGCGTGCACGAAGTCGGTGATCCGGCGCCAGGCGCCGGCCTGTTGGTCGGTGTAGAGCCCGGCGCAGCCCGGCGTGATGCGGCCGCGCTCGCTGACGCACACCATCTCGGTCATGACCAGACCGGCGCCGCCGAGCGCCCGTGCGCCCAGGTGGACGAGGTGGAAGTCGCCGGGGACGCCGTCCACCGCGGAGTACATGTCCATGGGGGACACGACCACGCGGTTGCGCAGGGTGAGGTCGCGCAGGCGGAAGGGCGTGAACATCGGCGGCGTACCGTCCGGGCAGCCGAATTCTCGCTCGACGGACTCGGTGAAGTGGGCGTCGCGCAGGCGGAGGTTGTCGTGGGTGACGCGGCGGCTGCGGGTGAGGAGGTTGAACGCGAACTGGCGCGGCGGCTGGCCGAGATGGTCCGGGAGCCGCTCGAACCACTCCAGGCTCGCGCGGGCCGCACGCTGCGTGGACTCGACGACAGGACGGCGCTCCGTCTCGTACGCGGCGAGCGCCTCGGGGATGCCGGGCTGCTCCTGAAGGCAGGCGGCGAGCGCGAGGGCGTCCTCGACGGCGAGCTTGGTGCCGGAGCCGATGGAGAAGTGGGCGGTGTGGGCGGCGTCGCCGAGCAGCACCGTATTGCCGTGCGACCAGCGCTTGTTGACGACCGTGCGGAAGTTGATCCAGGAGGACTTGTTGCCGCGCAGGGTCCTGCCGCCGAGGGCGTCGGCGAAGATCTTGGCGCAGCGCTCGGTCGCGTCACGCTCGTCGAGTTCCGCGAACCCGGCTGCCTCCCACACCTCTTCGCGCATCTCGACGATGACGGTGGACTCGCCGCCGTCCGCCGTGGAGAACGGATAGCCGTGCAGCTGCATCACGCCGTGCTCGGTCTCGGCGATCTCGAAGCGGAAGGCCTCGAAGGCGAAGTCGGCGGCGAGCCAGATGTAACGGCAGCGGTGCGTCTCGATGCTCGGCCCGAAGGCCTCGGCGTGCGCCTCGCGTGTGAGGCTGTGCACGCCGTCCGCCGCGATCACCAGGTCGTACGCGGTGGCCAGCTCGGCGGCGGGCGGCGCCTCGGCACGGAAGCGCAGGTCGACGCCGAGCTCCCGGCACCGCTCATGCAGGATGCCGAGCAGCCTGCGCCGCCCGAGCGCCGCGAAGCCGTGCCCGCCCGAGGTGTGGCGGGTCCCCCGGTGCACGATGTCGATGTCGTCCCAGCGCACGAACTCCACCTGGAGCGCGGCATAGACGACGGGGTCGGCGTGCTCGATGCCGCCGAGCGTCTCATCCGAGAGGACGACGCCGAAGCCGAAGGTGTCGTCCGGGGCGTTGCGCTCCCAGACGGTGATCTCACGCTCCGGGTCGAGCCGCTTGAGCAGGGCAGCGGCGTAGAGCCCACCGGGACCACCGCCGATGACAGCGATACGGTGCGCCGCGGGCGGCGTGGGGGGCGTGGGCCTCCGGGCGGCCCCGACTACCTCGGCGAAGCTACCCGGCCGACCGCGCGCGGACCGGGCGGCGGCCGCGGACCCGGCTGCGGGGACGGTCGCCTCACCGGGCGCGGGCGGCTCGACGGGCACGGGTGGTTCGCCGGGCACGGGCCGCCCGCCGGGCACGGGTGCTTCGACGGACGCGGGCCGCCCGCCGGGCACGGGTGCTTCGACGGACACGGGCCGCCCGTCGGCCGCAGGCCGCTCACCGGGCACGGGCGATTCGCCGGACGCGGGCGGTTCGCCGGACAGGGGCGATTCGCCGGGCGCGGGTGCCTCGCCGGACACGGGCCGCCCGTCGGCCGCAGGCCGCTCACCGGGCACAGGCCGCTCGCCGGACAAGGGCGATTCGCCGGGCGCGGGTGCCTCGCCGGACACGGGCCGCCCGCCGGCCGCAGGCCGCTCGCCAGGCGGCGGCCCCTCGCCCGGCGCCGGCAGCTCGCTTCCTCGCGGCTCACTCATCGTCAGCGCCCCTGCCACTTGGGCGGGCGCTTCTCCGTGAACGCCGTGTGGAATTCCTTGTAGTCCTCGCCCGTCATCAGGAGGGCCTGCGTCGCCGCGTCCAGTTCCACGGCCGCGGCGAGCGGCATGTCCAGTTCGGAGGTCAGCAGCGCCTTGGTCTGCGCGTACGCGAGCGCGGGGCCTTCGGCGAGGCGGCGGGCCAGGGCCTGTGCGGCCTCGGGGGCCTTGCCCTCGTCCGTCAACTCGCTGATCAGGCCGATCCGTTCGGCCTCCGGGGCACGCACCGGGTCGCCCAGCATCAGGATGCGGGTGGCGTGGCCGAGCCCGACGACGCGAGGCAGGAGATACGCCGCCCCCATGTCGCCACCCGAAAGGCCGACCCGCGTGAAGAGGAAGGAGAACCGCGCCGAGGGGTCCGCCACCCGGAAGTCCGAGGCGAGGGCGAGCACGGCTCCCGCGCCGGCGGCCACCCCGTGCACGGCGGTGATCACCGGGAAGGGGCACTCGCGGATGGCCCGTACGACCTGGCCCGTCATGCGGTTGAAGTCGAGCAGCTGGGCGGTGTCCATGCCGAGGGTCGCGCCGATGATCTCGTCGACGTCACCGCCCGAGCAGAAGCCGCGCCCCTCTCCGCCGAGCACCAGGGCGCGTACGGACTTGTCGCGGGACAGCTCGGCCAGGAGATCGCGCAGGTCGGCGTAGGCGCCGAAGGTGAGGGCGTTCAGTTTGTCCGGGCGGGCGAGGGTGACCGTGGCGACCCCGTCGTCCACCTCGAAGCGCAGGTGCTGCCAGTCGGGGGTGCGGGGGGCGGAGCCGGTGAAGGGACTCATGACGACGTGCGGCCTCCTCGGTCGGGGCGGCGGCGGTCCACCTCGTGCTACAGCGTGGAGTGCTCTCCGTATTCGAAGTTATCACTCATCCGTGACTACCGTCACGAGCACGCGATAAACAAGGCGCGCTCAAGGGCCGGACGTCCTGGACAAGCCCGACCGTCGACCCTGTCGACATAGCGCTTAAGATTCGTACGGTTGAAAGCAGGATCGCCTGCTGCCCTGAACGGACCCGCCTTGCACGAACCACCCGCTCCTGCCTCGTGGCGCATCGCGCTGCCGCACACCGCTGCGGCCGTACCGATCGCCCGCGCGCTCGTGCGTACCGCGCTCGCGGAGATCGAGTCCTCCGCCGACAGCGATACCGCCGAGCTGCTCACGGCCGAGCTGGTGGCCAACGCGGTGGAGCACACCTCGGGGCAGGACCCGATAGAGCTCGTCATCGAGCTCCTGCCGACCGGCTGCCAGGTCGAGGTCCACGACTCGAACCCGCTGCCGCCCGGCAACCTCAGCAACCCGGCGCCGATGAGCGAGCCCGACCCCTGGCAGGAACACGGGCGCGGCCTGCTCCTGATCCGCACCCTCAGCTCGTCCTGCGGTCACCGCCCGACCGACTCCGGCAAGGCGGTCTGGTTCACGCTTCCCGCGGCGTAGGCGCGTCGGCGTCGGCGGCTTTGCCGAGCCGTGAGTGACGGCGCCCGTACAGCGCGTACACCAGCGAGCCCACGATCAGGAACACCGCGAACTGCACCCACGTCGTCCAGCCCGTGCCCCAGATCAGATAGAGGCAGAAGCCCACACCCAGGAGCGGGCTCAGCGGGTACAGCGGCACCCGGAAGGTGCGCTTGAGCTCCGGCGCCGAGCGGCGCAGCGCGAGCACCGCGACGTTCACCGCGACCATGATCGCCAGCGTGCCGATCGTCGTCAGGTTGACCACCACGTCGAGCGACGAGAAGGCGGCGGGCACGGCGAAGACCGCGGCGACGATCCAGGTGTTGGCCGCCGGCGTCGACGTCTTCGGCGAGACGCGCTCGAAGACCCGCGGGATGAGCCCGTCGCGGGACATCGACATCAGGATGCGGGTCTGCCCGTACATCACGGCCAGCACGACGGACGCGATGGCCACGACGGCGCCGAAGGCGATGATGCCGCCGCCGACCGACGAGTCGGTGACCTGGTCGACGACCAGCGAGAGCGCGGCGGGCTTGTCGGCGACCGCGTCCGCGCCCAGCGCGCCGATCGCTCCGAGGGCGACGGCGACGTACAGGAGCGTGGCGACGCCGATGCAGATCAGGATGGCGATGGGGATGTTGCGCCGCGGGTTCTTGACCTCTTCGCCCGCCGTGGTGATCGCGTCGAAGCCGATGAACGAGAAGAAGGCGAGCGAGGCGCCCGCGGTGATACCGGATGCTCCGGCGCCCGCGAAGGGGGTGAGGTTGCCGGCCTTGAACGCGGTGAACGCGATCGCCAGGAAGAACAGCAGGATCCCGATCTTGAGGATGGCCATGGCGGCCGTCGCCCGCGCGCTCTCGCGGATGCCGCGCACGAGAAGCACCGCGGCCAGCAGGATCACGACCACGGCGGGCAGGTTCACGACGCCGCCCTCACCGGGACCCGCGGACAGCGCGTCGGGCAGGTGCCAGCCGGTGAGGCTTTCGAGCAGCTCGTTCAGGTACTGGCTCCAGCCCACCGCCACCGCCGAGACGGAGACGCCGTACTCCAGGAGCAGGCACCACCCGACGAGGAACGCGGTGCGCTCGCCGAGCGAGGCGTACGCGAAGGAGTACGAGCTGCCGGAGACGGGGATCGCGCCGCCCAGCTCGGCGAACGAGAAGGCGGTGAAGATGCAGGTGACGGCGGCCAGGAAGTACGAGACGGCGACCGCGGGGCCCGCCTCGGCGACGCTGTCGGACAGGCCGACGAAGATGCCGGTGCCGACGATCGCGCCGACACCGAAGCACACCAGCTGGAACAGGCCCATGGTGCGCTTCAGGCCATGGCCTTCGAGGTCGGCGCCCGATTCGGCGACGAGGAGTTCGGGGGACTTGATGCGGAGTCCTGCCGGACCGGTCGGGCGCATGCGGTGGTTCTCATTTCGGTGGTGCGGGGAGCGGCGGGGGTATGCCGCGAAAAAAGCGGGGCCGGGGGAAGGTGTTCCCCGGCCCCACCCGTGTGAGCGTGCGGTAACGCGTTCAGGCGAGCGTGGCGACGAGGACCGCCTTGATCGTGTGCAGACGGTTCTCGGCCTCGTCGAAGACGACGGAGTGCGCCGACTCGAAGACCTCGTCGGTGACCTCGAGAGAGCTTAGACCGTGCCGGGCGTGGATCTCGCGGCCGACCTGCGTGCCCAGGTCGTGGAAGGCCGGCAGGCAGTGCAGGAACTTCACGTCGGCGTCGCCCGTGGCGCGCAGGACGTCCATGGTCACGGCGTACGGCGCGAGGGCCGCGATGCGCTCGTCCCAGATCTCCTTGGGCTCGCCCATGGAGACCCAGACGTCGGTCACGACGAAGTCGGCGCCCGCGACGCCCTCGGCGACGTCCTCGCTGAGGGTGATCCGGGCGCCGCTGTTCTCCGCGAGCTCGCGCGCCTTGGCCACGATCTCGTCGGCGGGCCAGTAGGCCTTGGGCGCGACCATGCGCACGTCCATGCCGAGGAGCGCGGCGGTGATCAGGTACGAGTTGCCCATGTTGTAACGGGCGTCACCGAGGTAGGCGAAGGCCATCTCGGTGAGGGGCTTGTTGCTGTGCTCGGTCATCGTGAGCACGTCGGCGAGCATCTGGGTGGGGTGCCAGTCGTCCGTCAGGCCGTTGTAGACCGGCACGCCCGCGTGGGCGCCGAGCTCCTCCACCGTCGCCTGGGCGGCGCCGCGGAACTCGATGGCGTCGAACATCCGGCCGAGCACCCGCGCGGTGTCCTTGGCGGACTCCTTGCCGCCGATGTGCGAGCCGGTCGGGTCTATGTACGTCGTCGAAGCACCCTGGTCGGCCGCCGCGACCTCGAAGGAGCAGCGGGTCCGCGTGGAGGGCTTCTCGAAGATCAGCGCGATGTTCCTGCCCTGCAGACGCCGCGTCTCGGTCCCCGCCTTCTTGGCCGCCTTCAGCTCGGCGGCCAGCTCGATCAGGCCGCGGAACTCCTCGGCGGTGAAGTCCAGCTCCTTGAGGAAGTGGCGGCCGGTGAGGTCGATGGCCATGATGGCGCTCCAGGGGTACGCGTACGGGGACGCTGGAAGTCTATACGATGCCCCACATTTATATACGGCGTCAGTCGACGGCATCCCGCTGCACCGGGCAGCTCATGCACCGCGGGCCGCCCCGGCCGCGCCCCAGCTCGCTGCCCAGGATCTCGATCACCTCGATGCCCTCCTTGCGCAGATGCGTGTTCGTGGTCGAGTTCCGTTCGTACGCCACCACGACGCCCGGCTCGACGGCGAGCACGTTGCACCCGTCGTCCCACTGCTCGCGCTCGGCCGCGTGCACGTCCTGGGTGGCCGTGAGAACCCGGATGCCGCTCAGCCCGAGGGCCGCCGCTATCGCCCGGTGCATGTGCTCGGGCGGATGGTCGGTGACCTTCAACTCCCGTCCGTCGACGCCGGGTTCGATGGTGTACGAGCGGAGCATGCCGAGGCCCGCGTACTGCGTGAAGGTGTCGCTGTCGACCATCGTCATCACCGTGTCGAGATGCATGAACGCGCGTCTCTTCGGCATGTCCAGGGCCACGATCGTCTGCGCGGAACCCGCGGCGAAGAGTTTGTGCGCCAGCATCTCGACCGCCTGCGGGGTGGTGCGCTCGCTCATGCCGATGAGGACCGCGCCCCGGCCGATCACCAGGACGTCACCGCCCTCGATGGTGGAGGGGTAGTCCGACTGCCCCTGGGACCACATGTGGAACTCCTCGGCCCGGAAGAGCGGGTGGTGCTGGTAGATCGCCTCGAAGTGCACGGTCTCGCGCTGCCGCGCGGGCCAGCGCATCGCGTTGATCGAGACGCCGTCGTAGATCCACGCCGAGGTGTCGCGGGTGAAGAGGTGGTTGGGCAGCGGGCCGAGCAGGAAGTCGTCCAGGTCCATGCAGTGGAAGCGCACGGACGTCGGCTCGGGGTGGCGCTCCAGGTACTCGCGCTTGGTCATCCCGCCGATCAGCGCGTCGGCGAGCTCGGCCGACGGCATGCTCTCGAACGTGGCCCGCAGGTGGTCCGTCGCCAGCGGACCGTACTCCTTCTCGTCGAAGACCCGGTCGAGGACGAGGAGGCGGGCGCCGGGCACGTCCATGGCCTCGGTCAGCAGGTCGCCGAAGAGGTGCACGGCCACGCCTCGGTCGCGCAGTACGTCGGCGAATCCGTCATGTTCCTGGCGGGCCCTGCGGACCCACAACACGTCGTCGAAGAGCAACGCGTCCTTGTTGGACGGGGTGAGTCGCTTGAGCTCCAGATCGGGGCGGTGCAGTATCACGCGGCGCAGCCGCCCGGCCTCGGAGTCGACATGGAATCCCATGGGGTCCATCTTTCCCCTGCCGGGCGGCCGACGCCCGCTGTTGCCCAAAGCCGTCGGGCTTGCCCAGAGCCGTCGGGCTTGGCCAGAGCCGTCGGGCTTGGCTAGAGCCGCGGGTCCACCGGCTCCGACTCCAGGGCCAGGACCGCGAACACCGCCTCGTGCACCCGCCACAGCGGCTCGCCCGCCGCGAGCCGGTCCAGGGCCTCGAGGCCGAGCGCGTACTCACGGATCGCGAGTGAGCGCTTGTGGCCGAGGAAACGGCCGCGCAGCTTGTCGAGGTGGTCGGGGCGGGTGTACTCCGGGCCGTAGATGATCCGGAGGTACTCGCGACCGCGGCACTTGATGCCGGGCTGCACGATCCGGCCCTTCCCGTCGCGGACCAGCGCCTCGACCGGCTTGACGACCATGCCCTCGCCGCCGCGGCTCGTCATCTCCAGCCACCAGTCGATGCCTGCCTGGACCGACGCCTCGTCGCCCGTGTCGACGTACAGCCGCCGGGTGGTCTGCAGCAGGCCGCTGCCGTCGTGCTCCACCATGCGGTCGATCAGGGCGAGCTGCGCGTCGTGCGGGAGCGCGGCGAGGCTGCGGCCCCGGACGGCCAGGATCTGGAAGGGCGCGAGACGCACGCCCTCCAGGCCGTCGGTCGGCCAGCAGTAGCGGCGGTAGGCGTCCGTGAACGCGGCGGCGTCCGCGGCTCGTTCGCGCTGCTCGGCGAGGAGCCCTCCGGTGTCCACCCCGCGCGCCGTCGCGGCCTGCAGGGCGGCGATCGCACCGGGGAAGACGGCACCGGACGCCGCGCCCACGGCCGCGTACTGCGACCGCAGCAGCCCTGAAGCCTTCAGTGACCAGGGCATCAACTCGGCGTCGAGCAGCAGCCAGTCGGTGTCCAGCTCCTGCCACAGGCCCGCCTCGGTGACGGCGGCGCACAGGCGCCCGAGTATCTCCTCGGTGACCTCTACATCGTCGAAGAAAGGGCGGCCCGTACGGGTGCAGAGCGAGCCGGTCGGGCCGTCCACGCCGAAGCGCTCGCGGGCCACGTCCGCGTCCCGGCACACCAGGGCCACGGCGCGCGAGCCCATGTGCTTCTCCTCGCACACGACCCGGCCGACACCGTCCGCGGCGTACGACGCGAAGGCCTCGGCGGGGTGTTCCAGGTAACCCTCGCGCTGCGAGGTCGCGGTCGGCGCCATCGTCGGCGGGAGGTACGGGAGCAGCCGCGGGTCGACGGCGAACCGGCTCATGACCTCAAGGGCCGCCGCCGCGTTCTCCTCGCGCACCGCGACGCGGCCGGCGTGGCGGGTCTCCACCGCGCGGCGGCCGTGCACGTCGTTCAGGTCGAGCGGCCGGCCGTCGTGGCCGCCGGGCCCCTCCGTGCGCAGCGGCTTGGCGGGCTCGTACCAGACCTTTTCCGCCGGTACGTCGACCAGTTCGCGCTCCGGCCAGCGCAGCGCGGTGAGGCTGCCGCCGAAGACCGCGCCGGTGTCCAGGCAGATGGTGTTGTTCAGCCAGGTCGCCGTGGGCACGGGCGTGTGGCCGTAGACGACGGCGGCGCTGCCGCGGTAGTCCTCCGCCCACGGGTAGCGCACCGGCAGGCCGAACTCGTCGGTCTCGCCGGTGGTGTCGCCGTACAGCGCGTGCGAGCGCACCCGCCCCGACGTACGGCCGTGGTACTTCTCGGGCAGGCCCGCGTGGCAGACGACGAGCTTGCCGCCGTCGAGGACGTAGTGCGAGACTAGGCCGTCCACGAACTTCCCCACGCTCGCGCGGAATTCCTCGCTCTCGGCCCCCAACTGCTCGACCGTCTCGGCGAGTCCGTGGGTGAGCTGGACCTTGCGGCCCTTGAGGTGACGCCCGAGCTTGTTCTCGTGGTTGCCCGGTACGCACAGGGCCGTGCCGTCGGCGACCATGGACATCACGCGGCGCAGCACGCCCGGCGAGTCCGGGCCGCGGTCGACGAGGTCGCCCACGAACACGGCCGTACGCCCTTCGGGGTGCGCGCCGTCGGCGTAACCGAGCTTGCCGAGCAGGGTCTCCAGCTCGGTGGCGCAGCCGTGGATGTCGCCGATGATGTCGAAGGGGCCGGTGAGGTGCGAGAGGTCGTTGTAGCGCTTCTCGGTGACGATGGTGGCGTGCTCGACCTCCTCGACTCCCTTGAGGACGTGGACCTTTCTGAAGCCCTCACGCTCCAGGTGCTTGAGCGAGCGCCGCAGTTCGCGCTGGTGGCGCTGGATGACGCGGCGGGGCATACCGGACCGGTCGGCGCGCTCGGCGTTGCGCGCGGCGCAGACCTCCTCGGGCACGTCCAGGACGATGGCGATGGGCAGCACGTCGTACTGCCTGGCGAGCTCGATCAGCTGCTTGCGGCTCTCGCTCTGCACGTTGGTCGCGTCGACGACGGTGCGGCGGCCCGCGGCGAGGCGCTTGCCCGCGATGTAGTGCAGCACGTCGAAGGCGTCACGGCTCGCGCCCTGGTCGTTCTCGTCATCGGCTACGAGGCCGCGGCAGAAGTCGCTGGAGAGCACCTCGGTGGGCTTGAAGTGCTTGCGGCCGAAGGTGGACTTGCCGGAGCCTGTGGCGCCGACGAGGACGACGAGGGAGAGATCGGTGACGGGCAGCACGCGTCCCGCGCTCACGGCTTCGGTGCTGGTGCCGGTTTCGTGCGTCATGCTGCCTGCACCTCCTTCGTGGTCTTGGCGTTCGCGTCGCACTTGACGCTCATGTCGTTCTTCTCGTTCTTCTCGTTCTTGTCGGCCTGTGTGAACACGGCCATCTGGGTCGGCGGCCCCACCTCGGGGTCGTCGTCCCCTACGGGCACGAACTCCACGTCGTACCCGTGCCGTTCGGCCACGCGCGCGGCCCAGTCGCGGAACTCCTCGCGCGTCCACTCGAACCGGTGGTCCCCGTGCCGCACGTGCCCGGCGGGGAGCGTCTCCCAGCGGACGTTGTACTCGACGTTCGGCGTCGTCACGAGCACCGTGCGCGGCCGCGCGGAGCCGAACACCGCGTACTCCAGGGCGGGCAGCCGCTCCAGGTCGAGGTGCTCGATGATTTCGCTGAGCACTGCGGCGTCGTATCCCTTGAGCCGCTTGTCCGTGTACGCCAGCGAGCCCTGGAAGAGCTTGACGCGCTCGGCCTGCCGCTCACCCAGGCGGTCGAGCTTCAGCCGCCGTGACGCGACGGTCAGCGCCCGCATCGACACATCGACACCGGCGATCTCGGTGAACCGCGTGTCCTTGAGCAGCGCCTGTACCAACTGGCCCTGCCCGCACCCGAGATCGAGCACGCGCCCGGCACCGGCGCCGGCCAGCGCCGCGATGATCGCCTCGCGCCGCAGCACGGCGAGCGGCACGGGCTTTTCCTCTGTGTCACTTTCCTCGTCGACCGCGTTGTCGAGGTCGTCGACTCCCGTGTCGTCCGCTTCGGCGAGCCGCGCCAGTTCGAGACGCTGCGTGGCCTCCCGGGTCAGCGACCAGCGCCGCGCCAGATAGCGGCTGGTGATGACCTTCTGCTCCGGGTGGTCCGCTAGCCAGCCCTCACCTGCCCGCAACAGCTTGTCGACCTCGTCCGGCGACACCCAGTAGTGCTTGGCGTCGTCGAGCACAGGGAGGAGGACATAGAGGTGCCGAAGCGCCTCGCCCAGGGTCAACTTCCCATCCGGCACGTCGAGTACGAGGTGGACGTACCGCGAGTCGCCCCACTCCGGGAACTGTTCGTCCAACGGGATCCGCGTCACCGCGACCGTCCAGCCCAGCGGCTCGAACAGCCCCCGCACCAGGTCGGCGCCGCCGCGCGCGGGCAGCGCGGGCACCTCGATGCGCAGCGGCAGCGGCCGCCGCGCCCGCTCGGGCCGCGCGTTGCACACCCCGCGCATGGCGCTGGAGAACACCGCGCTCAGCGCGACCGCGAGCAGCGACGAAGCGGCGTAGGGCCGGTCGTTCACGTACTGCGCGAGCGCCGCGTCGGGCGCCCCGCCCCGGCCCTTACCCTTTCCCCGCCGCACCAACGCCACGGGATCCACCTCGAGCAGCAGCGCGGCCGTGCAACGCTCCTCGGACGCCTCGGGGTAGAGGACGTGCGCGGTGCCGTAGGAAGTGGAGAACGCCTGCGCCTTCTCGGGATGCTTGTGCAGCAGGAAACCGAGGTCGGTCGCGGGGCTGTCGGGGGTACCGGAGGTACTGATCGTCAGGAACACGGGTATGCCTCGAAACGCAATCTGAACTGCGGAAACTTACGGTTGCGGCTCCAGCGCGCCTGTAGACCGTACAGCGAACATCACCGAGTCACTCAGGGGTTTTAGCCGCCCCGGGAACCTGCCCCGCGTCCCGTCATCCCTCCACCCAGCCGTGGCCCTTTCCGTGCTGCACCAGTTGCTCGCGCAGCTGCTTGACCTGCTCACCGGTCATCCACGGAGCCACGTCGAGCAGCAGCTCGGTCACCTCGAACGAGTACTCCGCGACGCTGAGCACATCGCAGGTCGGCTCCTCCCCGTCGTCGAACCCCGGAGCGGACGCCTGAATCGACGGAGGCACCTCGGCCCTGCCACCCGCGAACGGCAGCCGCGCCGTCGGCGTCTGCGCCCCCTTGGGCAGCCGGACGGATGACGCCTTGGGCCCGCGCTCGCCCTCCTCGATCTCGAACTCGACCCGCGCTCCCGTGTGCACCAAAGGCTCCGGGATCAGCAGGTCGTTGGCGTGCAGGAAGACGTCCTCGCCACCATCCTCGGGGGCGATGAAGCCGTACCCCCGCGCGCCGTCGAACCGGATAACCCTGCCGGCGACCATCTCAACCACCCCAACCTCAACACCACCTCCGGGCCCCTCGCCCGGACAGCCAGTGCCGAAGCCTAACCTCCGGCCCCCGGCGCCGTACGGCCGAGCGGCTCCTTGCGGCCCCGCTCCCGAGCAGCGGCAACACGGCTTGCTCGGGACTGAAAGTGGATCCGGCAACCGGGCAAGATGGGTGCATGGACCTTCGAATCTTCACCGAACCGCAGCAGGGCGCGACCTACGAGACGCTCCTGCGCGTCGCCAAGGCCACCGAGGACCTCGGCTACAGCGCCTTCTTCCGCTCCGACCACTATCTCGTGATGGGCTCCTCCGACGGCCTCCCCGGCCCCACGGACGCCTGGATCACCCTCGCGGGACTGGCCCGTGAGACGCGGCGGATCCGGCTCGGCACGCTGATGACCGCGGGCACGTTCCGACTGCCGGGGGTCCTCGCGATCCAGGTGGCGCAGGTCGACCAGATGTCGGGCGGCCGCATCGAGCTCGGCCTCGGCTCGGGGTGGTACGAGGCGGAGCACTCCGCGTACGGAATTCCCTTCCCGAAGGAGAAGTTCGGTCGCCTGGAGGAGCAACTCGCCATCGTCACCGGCCTGTGGGAGACCCCGGTCGGCGAGAGCTTCACCTTTGACGGCACCTACTACCAACTCTCCGATTCCCCCGCCCTTCCCAAGCCCGCGCAGCCCAAGGTGCCCGTCCTCATCGGCGGCCACGGCGCCAAGCGGACCCCCGCCCTCGCGGCCCGCTACGCGAGCGAGTTCAACATTCCCTTTGCCTCTCTTTCCGATACCGAGCAGCAGTTCAAGCGCGTACGCGCCGCCGCGGAGGAGGTCGGCCGCAAGGGCGACGACCTCACCTACTCCAACGCCCTGGTGGCCTGCGTGGGCAAGACGGACGCGGAGGTGAAGCGCCGCGCCGACGCCATCGGGCGCGAGGTGGAGGACCTGAAGGCGAACGGGCTCGCCGGCTCCCCGGCGGAGGTCGTCGAGAGGATCGCCGCCTACCAGGCCGTCGGCTCGCAGCGCATGTATCTCCAGATCCTCGACCTGGACGATCTCGACCACCTGGAGCTGATCTCCTCCCAGGTCATGTCGCAGCTGACCTGACAGCGCCCCGCCCGAGCACGACCGACCCGGCCGCGACCGGCCAGGGCGCGAGGGACCGGACGCTCCCGTCAACTCCGCCGGCCGCGCCGGTCCCGCGCGGCCCCGGCAGGGTGAAAACGCGTCAACCCGGCATCCGGGGTGGCTCCGCCCCAGTGACCCGCCGACGCGGGTGATCGTTGGCTCGGGCGGAGCCGGACCGCCCGGCACCCGCGCCGGCGGCCGCTGCTGGTGCGTCGCTCGCATCAGCAGCCCTCCGGCACCGCGAGGGCGAGGGCCGAGGAGGCCGCCATGTCGCAGGAAGCCGTACCCGAGCAGGAGGCCGCGCGCGAGACGTCCGTGCCCGAGCAGCAGGGCCCACCCAAGGGCCTGCTCCAGCAGATGGAGGAGCTGATGGCAGCGCTCAACGCGGACCTGACGCAGCTCGACGCGGATCTGCAGCAGTCCACGACGGACGGCGACACCACGACCTCCACCCCGCGCCCCCCTGCAGACGACACCACGACCTCCACCCCGCGCCCCCCTGCAGACGACACCGCGCCCCCTGCTCCTCGCCCCTCCACCGGCGACGAGCCCACCCGCTTCTGACGGCACCGGCACTCCCCCGGCCCCTGTGCCACCCGGCCGGTAACGGCCGCCGTCACAGCGCCGGATCATGGCGGCCCCGCCGCCGAGTCGGGCTCGGGCAGGCTCTGTTCGCGCACCGCGAGCCGCCGCAGCATCTCGAGCACCCGGTCCCTCGACTCGTCGGCGGCGTCGATCGCTTCCATGCACTGCCAGTACACCCCCTCGTCGTCCGCGCCCATGGCCACGCCGACGAGCGCGATGCCCACATCGCCGAGCAGTTCGTCAAGGCCTCGCAACACCTCGTGCGGCCGGCCGATGCCCGTCAGTCGCGACGCCCGTATCCCCTCCATCCCGAGGCCGGGTGCGACGAAAGCCCCGCGTCCCCTGCCGCCGCCTTCGCTCAGACCGAGCGCCTCGCCCCGTAACTCCGGAGGTCCCGCGATCGCGAGGCGGCTGCCGATCGCCTGTGCCAGAGCCTGGGACTGCCACACCTCGGCGACCACGTCCGACGGTTCCTGGCTCCGCGCCAGAGCGTGCCTGCTCGCCTCGATGAGCCGCATCGCCTCCATGCGCACCACCACCCAACCCGCGCGCGCCCGCCGCACGTTCGCCCGAACTGCTCTGCCCACTACCCAGAGTGAGTGCCAGCCGGACGAAAAGCCAGAGCAACCAGGAAATCTGTGGACAAGTTATCGAGTGGGGATAACTCGCCCACTCCGGAGAGTGACGGATCTACGCGCTGCGGAGAGATCACGGTGACCGACGGAAGGCCCGGAAGGCCCGGAAGGCCCGAAAGGCCCATCGGCAGCCCACGGATAGCCAGTGGACGATCCATCCACTCACGTCGCCGGAAAACGCTGTTCATTGCGGTCGATCTTCTCGGCGAGCGCCGCCAGCGCGTCGATGCCGAGCACCTCGCAGAACTGCAGCAGATAGGCGAGCACGTCGGCGACCTCGTCCGTCACCCGGTGCGCCGAGTCCGGATCCGCCATCACCCGCGCCGACTCGTCAGGGGTCAACCACTGGAAGATTTCCAGGAGTTCGGAGGCCTCCACGCTGAGCGCGGCGGCCAGGTTCTTCGGCGTGTGGTACTGCTCCCAGTCCCGCTTCGCCGCGAAATCGGCCAGCCTGCGCTGCAGTCCCGCTACATCAAGTTCCGTCACGCCCCAAGGTCTACCATCGTGGCCCCGCCCACCTGAGCGGCCCATGACGCGTCGCTCACCGTCCCGACGAGGCGGATGTGGCCGCGTTCGCAGGTGCTCCTGGCCAGTTCGGCCAGTGCGCGCTTCTGGCGCTGGTCGAGGAAGTGGTCGAGGCCGTCGGCGAGCACGGTGAGGCTCTGGTAGGCCGACGGCACCTCGGCCACCGGGTCCACCTCGAGCACTCCGGGCCCCGTCAGCAGCACCAGAGCGAGCGCCAGAAACCTCAACTCGCCGTCCCCGAGGCGTCCGACGGGCGACCTGATCCCGCCGCCCCGGTCGATGAGCGCGTGGACCGATCCGTCGTCGGTCACTTCCGCGAACACATCGGCGACCGGCCCCGCACACCCCGCCCGCACCGCCGCCACGAGCCGCGCGTGCCGGTGGCCGCACTCCTGCCGCGTTCGGAGAAGGACCTCCGCGAGGTTGTCGCAGCCGCTCAACAGGCGCCCAGCGCCGATGAGTCCGGGCGGCACGGGCAGTCGCATGAGGCCCGGCCGTGGAGCGCACGGGAACACCGAGCGCAGCGCGACGACCACCTGCTCAGCAGCGGCGAGCACCAGGCGCTGCCCCTCGGTCTTGCCCGCGACGCGCAGCGGGAGCAGCGCCGTGCCGAGCCGGTCGTCCGGCAGCGGTCCGCGCGTGACCGGCGTCATGCCCGCCGTGTGCCAGGCGGCCTGCACCGCGCGCCGCCCCGGATCGCGCAGCGCCGTCTCGAGCAGCGTGAGCCCGCCCCGGGTCAGCCGCTCCCCCACGACGCGCAGTTCGGGCTCGGCCTGTACGGCGACGTCGAGCCGCACCGCTCCGACGGGGCCCTCGACCGTGCAACCGATGCGGAAGCCGCGCCGCTGCTGCTCGTCGCCCCGTGCGCGGTCGGGCACGCAGGCCACGGGATCGGCGAAGACGTCGACGAGTTCCTCACCCCCGCCCAGCCGCGCCAGCGCCTCGTACGCGGCGAGCGCGGTGGACTTGCCGCTCCCACTCGGCCCCGCGAGCAGGGTCAGCGGGCCGAGCGGGAACACGGCGCCCCGATGCGAGGCGAAAGCCGAGAGCCGCAGCTCGGTGACGCGGCTCCGGTCCGGACCCGACAGTGGCTCGGCGCCCGCCGCCGGGAGATGCACAGTCATGTCCGGACGGTAGGCGGCGACGGATCTGGGGAACCGTTCCGCCCGAGTGACCTTCCTACGAATGAGGGATTTCCAGGGAGCGACTCCCGCAGCGCCTACGACTGTGCGGCCGCGACGAGCCCCTGTACCTCGGTCCCGGGCGGCGCGAGCAGGAAGACGTTCTTGTCGACGCGGTGCATCCCGCAACCGAGGCCGAGGACCACGCCGCTGCTGAAGTCAAGGACCCGCTTGGCGACTTCCGTCTCCGCACCGGTCAGGTCGAGCAGGACCGGAATCTGCGCCATCACCGTCTCGGCGACCTCGCGGGCGTCCGCGAAGATGTTCACCCGCATCACCACAAAACGCCGCCGCGCCTCGGTCTCCGCTTCGGGCATCGCGCGGTGTCCGGGCCAGGACGGCCATTCGTTGCGGCTGCGCAGCGGTACGACCTGGGCGAGCCCTTCCCACTGTTCATCGGTGACGTCGTGGCTGTTCAACGCTCCACCCCGTCCTGGCTCGCACTCGATATCTGCACTGGCTCATTCTTACGCGACCTCACCCGTTCAGCCCAACAGCGACACGGAGCGAGCGGACCAGTCTGCCAGGGCCGGCGGGTCAGTGTCCCAGGAGTCCCACAAGCCCTTCGGCCAGGCAGGCACGCCAACAGGCCCAGTCATGGCCGCCGTTGTACTCGTTCAGGGTCACCGGGCAGCCGCGCGAGCGCAGAGTCTCGTACAGATCGCGGTGGTGGCCGAGAATCGCGCCCTCGCGCAGTCCGACGTCGAGGCGCACGGTGACGGGCCGGAACGCGCCGTCACCGAGGCGCGAAGGGGGCGAGGTGAAGGGCGCGGCGAAAGGTTCGCTGAGGGCCACAGAGGAGGGTGCGGAGAGGGGTGCCGACTGGGCCAGGACCTTGCCGAAGCGTTCCGGCCGGCGGAATCCCGCGTGCAGGGAGGTCAGCCCTCCGAGGCCCTGGCCCGCGACGAGCGTGCGCGCGGGGTCGGTGGTGAGGGGCCAGCGGCCCGCCGCCCACGGCAGCAGCTCGTCGGCGAGGAATCGCACGTGGCTGTCGGGCGCGCCCAGTTCACGGCTGCGCGTGGCCCTGTCGACGGAGTCCGGGGCGAGGACGGCGAGCGGCGGCACCGCGCCGTCGGCGATGAGGGCGTCCAGCACGTCCTGGAAGGCGAGCCGCCCGAACCACATGTCGCCGTCGTTCAGCACGAGCACCGGCAGTTCGGCCTCCCGGCTGCCCGGCGGGAGGTACGCCCACACGTCACGCTCGGCGCCGAGCACCCCTGCGGGCAGCCGGTGCCGCTCGACCTTCCCCCGGGCCACTCCCGAGCGCCGCTCGGTCCATGCCCGCGCGGGCGCCCGCGGCAGCTCGAAGACGGAGGTGTCGGCGCCCGGCCAACGGCCGGGAGTACGCCGGTGGTTGAGCGGGTCGGGCGCGGCGTGCGCGGACAGGGACAGCAGCCGCCGCTGGAGGAGATCGGGAGAGGCGGGCGGTTCGCCGGGCGAGATGTCGGAGGCCATGCGGTACGAGCCGCGGTGGTCGGCGCGCAGCCGGTAGGTGAGGTGCCAGATGTCCGTGCCGGGCAGCGGGCTCAGCCGGGACGCTGCGAGGCCGGCAGGGTCCGCGAGGCCTTCGGCGAGCAGCAGGACCTGGCGGGTGGCCCGGTGGCCGCGCCACAGGAAGGTCACTGCGCAATGGTCCGGGTCGCCGTCGAGCGCCTCGACCAGGGGGGTGCCGCGGCGCGCGGCATCCGCCCAGAACTCCTCCAGGATGACGGCACGTTCGGCCTCGGTGGCGTCGGCGGCGCGTGCTGCGACGCGCTCGATGTGGGGCGTGGCGCCCGCGAGCCTGCGGGGCGCCGCGTCGGCCGCGAGCACCCCCGTGGTGACCGTCATCCGCACACGAAGAGGACCCGCATCGTTCCCCGCCTTCCTGGCCCAGCACACAGCAACATCAACTTAGCTAAGCCTAACCTAAGTCAAAAAGTCAACACCACTCCGGGCAGGCCCATGACGCGCCCGGGGACGAGAATCTGCCCATGGATTCTGATCAGACGGATGCCTACCTGCGCCGCATCGGTACCGAGCGTCCCGCCGCTCCCACCACGCGCGCCCTGCACGATCTGCACGTCGCGCATCTGCGCGCCGTCCCCTTCGAGAACCTCTCCATCCATCTCGGCGAGGACATCGAACTCACCGAGGATTCCTTGGTCGCGAAGGTCGTCGGCGCCCACCGCGGCGGCTTCTGCTACGAACTCAACGGGGCGTTCGGCGCGCTGCTCACCGCGCTCGGCTTCGAGGTCACCTTGTTGCAAGCCCGTGTGTACGACGCCGAGGGGCACCCCGGAATCCCCTACGACCACCTGGCGTTGCACGTGCGTACCTCCGACGGCGGTGACCGGCTGGCGGACGTCGGCTTCGGAACTCACAGCCATTTCCCGCTGGCCTTCGGCGAACGCGCGGACCAGCAGGACCCCGGCGGCACCTTCCGTATCGACGAGACCCCCGAAGGCGATCTGGACGTCAGCAGGGACGGCAAGCGGCAGTACGTGGTCGACCGGCGCCCGCGCGCCCTCGGCGACTTCACGGCCGGCGCCTGGTGGCACCGCACTTCGCCCCGGTCCCACTTCACGCGGTCACTGGTCTGCTCGATGCTCACCGGGACCGGGCGGATCACCCTCAGCGGCCGCACCCTCACCACCACGACGGCGGGCGGTGAGCGCGGGAGCGTCGAACTGGCCACGGACGCCGAGGTGCTCGACGCGTACGCCACCCACTTCGGCATCGTTCTGGGGCAGGTGCCGCAGGTACGGGAGGCCCTGTTCCCTGGGGGCGGCCGCACGGAATCCGCCTCTTGACACTTCCGGTTCCCCGAAGGAGGCCCCACGGAATCCGCGTCTTGACACTTCCTCCAAGAGGGGTCGCATCTGCGACGTAGAAAGACCCAGAAGTGTTGTAGATGCCAGGTGAAGCGGCCTATCGTGTCGCGCATGCAGTCCTACACCATCGGACAGGCGGCGCGCCTGCTCGGCGTAAGCCCCGACACCGCTCGACGCTGGGCGGACGCCGGACGGGTCGCCACCCACCGGGACGAAGGCGGCCGCCGGCTCATCGACGGCCGCGATCTCGCCGCGTTCTCCGTCGAGGTCGCGCAGGGGCAGGCACAGGGGGGCAACGGCGAGGACGACGTCCCCTACACCTCCGCCCGCAACGCCTTTCCCGGCATCGTCACCGCCGTGAAGCTCGGTGACGTCGCGGCCCAGGTCGAGATCCAGGCGGGTCCGCACCGGCTCGTCTCGCTCCTGACCCGGGAGGCCGTGGAGGAGCTGGGCCTGGAGGTCGGCATGCAGGCAACCGCCCGCGTGAAGTCCACCAGCGTGCACATCGACCGCACCTGACCCCCTGGTCCGCACCCCAGGGTCCGCAACCACGGCCGGACCGCTCCGCCGGCCTCGCCCCTAGGAGTCCCACACTCATGTCCCTCGCTCTCACCCCCGCCCGGCGCCGCACCGCCGCCGCCGTGCTCACGGCCGCCCTGCTCGTCCCGCTCGCCGCCTGCGGCAACGACGACAGCAAGGACGACAGCGGCAAGAAGCCCGCCGGCGCCGCCGCCCCGAAGGCCGACCTGATGGTGCTCGCCGCCGCCTCGCTCACCGATGTGTTCAAGGCCGCCGGAGCCGCGTACGAGAAGGAGAACCCGGGGACGAAGGTCGACTTCTCCTTCGGTGGCTCCCAGCAGCTGGCCGCCCAGGTCAAGCAGGGCGCTCCGGCCGACGCCCTGGTCACCGCCGACACCAAGACGATGGACGGGCTGAAGGCCGACACCGGGAAGCCGTCCGTCATCGCCAAGAACCGCCTGGTCATCGCGGTCGGCGAGGGCAACCCGAAGAAGGTCGCCGAGCTGAAGGACCTCTCGGACAGCAAGCTGAAGGTCGTGCTCGCCGCGCCCGAGGTGCCGGTCGGCCGCTACAGCAAGCAGATCCTGGACGACCAGAAGATCGACGTGCAGCCGGTGTCGCAGGAGCTCGACGTCCGCTCGGTCCTGAGCAAGGTCGAACTGGGCGAGGCCGACGCCGGGCTCGTCTACAAGACCGACGCCGCCACCGCCCCCAAGAAGGTCGACGCGGTCAAGATCCCCGACGGCCAGAACGCGATCGCCTCGTACCCCGCGGCCACCCTGAAGACGTCGAAGCACACGGAGGCCGCGAACGCCTTCGTGAAGTGGCTCTCGACGCCCGCCGCGCAGAAGATCCTCAAGGACGCGGGCTTCGAGAAGCCGTAGCCCGCATGCCCCGCGGGCCGGCTTCGCAGAGTCGTGGCCCGCATGCCCGCGGGCTGCGAGAAGCCGTGGCCCGCATGCCGAGGTGAGGGGGCCGACCGCCTCCCCGGTCGGGGTGCTCCGGGCCGTCCCCCGGAACGCCCCGTACGCCCCCTCACCTCGCGAACCATCCCGCGCGCACCCCAGGGACCACGATGAAACGCCTGCGCGGCCGCACCGCCGGCCCCCGCACACCGCTCGCCCTCGCGATCCCCGCGCTGCTCGCCATCGCGTTCCTGATGCTGCCGCTGCTCGGGATCCTCGTCCGTACGGAGTGGGGCGAGCTCGGGGCGCATCTGACCGCCGAGGGGACCACGCAGGCGCTGAAGCTGTCCCTCGTCGTCTCCTTCTGGGCGCTCGGGATCTCCCTGCTGCTCGGGGTGCCGCTGGCCTGGCTGCTCGCCCGCGTCGACTTTCCCGGCAAGGCGGTCGTACGTTCCCTCGTGCTGCTCCCGATGGTGCTTCCGCCCACCGTGGGCGGCGTCGCCCTGCTGCTCGCCTTCGGGCGGCGCGGGCTGCTCGGGCCGTGGCTGGAGGACACGTTCGGGATCACTCTGCCGTTCCACACGTCCGGCGCGGTGATCGCCGCCGCCTTCGTCGCGATGCCCTTCCTCGTCATCAGCCTCGAAGGCGCGCTCGGCGGACTCCGCCCCCGTTACGAGGAGACCGCGGCGTCCCTGGGGGCCTCGCCCGTACGGGTGTTCTGTACCGTCACGCTGCCCATGGTCGCTCCCGGGCTCATCGCCGGAGCCGCTCTGACCTGGGCGCGGGCCCTCGGCGAGTTCGGCGCGACCATCACCTTCGCGGGCAACCTCCCCGGCACCACGCAGACCCTGCCCCTCCAGGTGTACCTGCTGCTCCAGGACTCGCCCGAAGCCGCGACATCCGTGTCGCTGCTGCTGCTCGCCATCGCCATGGCGGTGCTCGTCGCGCTGCGCGGTCGTTGGATGAGCGCTCCGGGCGGGAGGGGCCGGGGGCGGCGTCCCTCGGCGGGGCTGCCGGACGAGGCGGTCGCGTTTGGGGGCGGGCCTGGGGCCGGGTCTGAGGGTGGGCCTGGATTCGGGTCCGGGGGTGGGCCCGGCCTCGCGTACGGGCTCGGGCTTCCCGAGGCGGCGGCGGAAGAACCCTCGCCACCCTCGACGGAGCGCTGGTCCCTGCACGCCGAGGTCACCGGATTCAACCACCTCACCCTGGACGCGGAACCGGGCACCACGATCGCCGTCGTCGGACCCAACGGCGCCGGCAAGACCACGCTGCTGCGTGCGCTCCTCGGCCTCACGCCGCGCGCCCACGCCGATCTGCGGCTGGGCGACACGGACGTCACCGCGCTGCCGCCGCACCTCCGCCACGTCGCCTGGGTCCCGCAGGACGGTGCGCTGTTCCCGCACATGAGCGCCCTCGCCAACACGGCGTACGGGCCGCGCGCGTTGGGTGTTCCGCGGGCCGAGGCGCGGCGGCGCGCGCAGGAGTGGCTGGACCGGCTCGGCGTCGGCCACCTCGCGCACCGCAGGCCGGCCCAGATCTCCGGCGGGCAGGCCCAACGGGTGGCGCTGGCACGGGCGTTGGCGGCCCGACCCCGGCTGCTCCTCCTGGACGAGCCGCTCGCCGCGCTCGACCAGACGACCCGGGCCCATGTGCGTCACACCCTGCGCACGCACCTCGACACCTTCGGCGGTGTCTGCCTGATCGTCACGCACGACCCGGTCGAGGCGGTGTCCCTCGCCGACCGGGTGCTCGTACTCGACCAAGGGCGCGCCCTCCAGGACGAGACGCCCGCCGAGGTGACCCGGCACCCCCGCTCTCCGTGGGTGGCCCGGATGCTGGGCCGCAACGCCTGGCCCGGCACAGCGGGGCCCGAGGGTCTCGTCCTGCCCGGCGGGGGAACCCTCGTGACCGCCGAGCCGCTGCCGCCGGGCACGCAGGCGCTGGCGATCATCGCGCCGGAGGCGGTCTCCGTGCACCGCGACAAGCCCACCGGCAGTCCCCGCAACGTCTGGCCCGGCACCATCCGCGAGATCACCACCAGCGGCAGCAGGCTCCGCCTCCTGATCACCTCGCCCCAGGCCCCGGACCTGGTCGCCGAGATCACTCCGCAGGCAGCGGCCGAACTCGGCCTCACGGACGGGACGTCGGTGTGGACCAGCGTGAAGGCGACGGAGGCGACGGTCGTGCCGACGTAGGGCTTCCCCCGCCGGACTCCGCCCCGCCGGGCCTCGCCCCGCCCAACTCCGCCCCGCCGGACCTCGCCCCGCTCAACTCCGCCTCAGCCGAAGCGCTCGTGGTCGGCCAGGACCTGGGCGATGAGCCGCTGGTCGACGGCTGCCCGCTCCGGGTCGGTGTCGATGTGCCCGGTCAGGGTCAGCAGGCACTTCCACAGCAGCCAGCCGCGGGCCCGCGCCCAGGTGCCTTCGTCCTGGCCGACCGCGCGCCGGAACGTCTCCCGGCTGTCGCCCGAGAACATCCCCCACGCGATCACCAGATCGCAGGCCGGGTCCCCGACGCCCGATGTGCCGAAGTCGATGACGGCGGTCAACTTGCCGTCGGCGACAAGGAGGTTGCCCGAAGCGATGTCGCCGTGGAACCACACGGGCTCCCCGCGCCACTCGGCGTCGAGGGCGGCTTCCCAGACGGCCGCCGCCCTGCCCGTGTCGACACGGCCGTCGAGTGCGGCGAGGCACCGCCGGGTCTCCTCGTCGTAGTACGCCGGGGACGCCCCTCGGTACCAGCTGTGCTCGCCCGCGAGCGGGCCTCCAGTGGTGTCGCAGCCCTGAAGAGCGAGGATGAAGTCGGCGACGGAAACGGCGAACTGCTCCATGTCGTCGATGCGTCCGCGAGCAGCCGTCTCGCCGTCCAGCCAACCACGCACGGACCACGGGTAGGGATACCCCTCGCCAGGGACGCCCTCGCCCATGATCGGCGGAACGTCGAACGGCAGGGACGGCGCGAGCCGGGGCAGCCATTCGTTCTCCTTGGCCACCGCGGGAACGTAACCGGCGGCGGTGGGCAGCCGGGCGGTCAGGGTCTCGCCCAGGCGGTAGGTCCGGTTGTCCCAACCGTCAACCTCCACGGGCCTGACGGGCAGGTCACGCCACTGCGGAAACTGCGCGGCGACCAGACGTTTCACCAGCCCGACGTCAATCCCGGCACGGCCGTCGGGGGGAGACGGGGCTTCGGGGGGACTCGGGTTCGCAGGAGGAGTCGGAGCCATGGGGGGATCATCGCCTCGCGCGAACCCGCCCGGCAACGAATTTATCGGGGAGGCGGGCCGTCAAGCGCCGGGCTTCCGGGACCACTCCCCCACCCCTCACCCCGAAGCCCGCTCGACCAACACCGGACGGAACACCATCGACAGCGGTGCCTCCCCCGGCTGCTTGATCCGGGCCAGCAGCAGTCGGGCCATCTCGGCGGCCATTTCCTCCACCGGCTGCCGGACCGTCGTCAGTGCGGGCTCGCAGGATCGGGCGGCCTCGCTGTCGTCGAAGCCGACCACCGCCACGTCCCGTGGCAGCACCCTGCCCGCCCGCAGCAGCGTCTGCAGCGCGCCCTGCGCCATCAGGTCCGATGCGACGAACACGCCGTCCACGTCCGGGTGTTGGGACAAGAGGCGCCGCATCGCGTCGGCCCCGCCCACCCGGGTGAAATCCGCCTCGGTCCAGGGAGCTTCGGTGATCCCGTGCGCGGCCAGCGCCTCGCGGAAACCTTCGAGGCGCTCCTGGGCGGCCGGCATGTCCTGCGGGCCGGCGATCGTAGCGATCCTGCGACGGCCACCGGCGACGAGGCGGTCGACGGCCATCCGCGCACCCACCCGCTGATCCACCTCGACGTACGGCAGCGGGACCGTCTCCGCCGGGCGCCCCGCGAGCACGGCGGGCAGGCCGGTCTCCGCGAGCAGCCGCGGCAGTGGATCGGAGGCGTGCGAGGAGACGAGCACCGCGCCGTCCACGTGACCCTGGCGCAGATACGACAGCAGCTGCCGGCGCGAGGTGTCGTCGTCGACCAGCATCAGGACCATCTGGACCCCTGCCGGGCGCAGCACGTCCAGGAGCCCGCCGACCACCCGCCCGAAGTGCGGGTCGGTGAACATCCGGCCCACGAAGGGAGCCTCGATCGGCCGGCGCTCCCGCTCGGACACCACCAGGGCCATGGAGTCGGTCCGCTGGGTCACCAGGGAGCGGGCGGCCTGATTGGGGACGTAACCGGTGGCCTCGACCGCTTCCTCCACCTTGCGGCGCAGCACAGGGTCGACGGTGGGCGCGCCGTTCACGACCCTGGAGACGGTGGCACGCGACACCCCGGCCGTCCGGGCCACGTCCTCCAGGGTCACGGGGCGGGCGGGGCGCATGGCGTCGGCAGTCACCGGGTCTTTATAGCAACCGGACAGCGACCGGTTGGGTGATCGCTCGGTTCTCCGAGGCCGGCGTCTCGTCAACTCCCGTGCGCACAGCCTCGGTTGTGTCAGCACCTCCACCCGGGCGGACATTTCACCCACGTACCCCCGTTTGACGTCAACTTTCCCACAGCGGAACCTAGTTGACTTCTCTCCACCCAGTCAGCGCGACATCGTGCGCACCCCCTTGACGCGCCTCGTCCGAGACACAACTATCCAACGCGAGAGAGCGCTCTCTCCCAGCTCACTGTTCAGGTTCTGAACCTAAGTAACGACGACTGAACTCAGGTACGGGACTCCCGCTCCGCCCCAACCACTCCGGAGCCGCACCGCCCCCACCACGAGCACGCAGCGCACCAACCGCCCAGCCGACAGAAGGACTTGCCATGTCCGAGCACCAGCCTTCGCCCGCCCCGAGATCCACCCTCTCCCGCCGCTCCGCCCTGGCCGCCGCCCTCGCCGTCCCGGCCACCGGCCTGCTCGCCTCGCAGGCGGTCGCCGCTCCCGACACGCCCCCGGCTCAGGCCCCCGCCGCCCGACGCCCACAGGCGGCGAACGCCCTCGCCCCCGATTTCGGCCCGAACGTCATCGTCTTCGACCCGTCCACCGGCGGTATCCAGGCGAAACTGGACGAGATCTTCAAGCAGCAGGAGTCGGCGCAGTTCGGCTCGGCCCGCTACGCCCTGCTGTTCAAGCCCGGCAACTACAGCGGCCTCAACGCCCAGATCGGCTTCTACACCTCGATCATGGGCCTCGGCCTCTCCCCCGACGACACGCACTTCAACGGCGACGTCACCGTCGACGCGGGCTGGTTCAACGGAAACGCGACGCAGAACTTCTGGCGCTCGGCGGAGAATCTCTCCCTCTCCCCGGTCAGCGGCGCCAACCGCTGGGCGGTCTCCCAGGCCGCCCCGTTCCGCCGCATGCACATCCGCGGCGACCTGAACCTCGCCCCCAACGGTTACGGCTGGGCCAGCGGCGGCTACATCGCCGACAGCCGCATCGACGGCACCGTCCAGCCGTACTCCCAGCAGCAGTGGTACACCCGCGACAGCTCGATCGGCGGTTGGCTGAACGCGGTGTGGAACATGGTGTTCTCGGGGGTGGAGGGAGCGCCCGGCGACTCCTTCCCCAACCCGCCGTACACCACCCTGAACAACACCCCGTACTCCCGCGAGAAGCCCTTCATCTACCTCGACGGCGCGGAGTACAAGGTCTTCCTGCCCGCCCTGCGCACCAACGCCCGCGGCACGAGCTGGGGCAGCGGCACCCCGCAGGGCCAGTCCCTCTCCCTCTCCGCCTTCTACCTCGCCAAGCCGGGCGACAGCGCGGCCACCCTCAACGCCGCCCTCGACCAGGGCCTCAACCTCCTGCTCACGCCCGGCATTTACCACCTCGACCGGCCGATCGAGGTCAAGCGGGCGAACGCCGTCGTCCTCGGCATCGGTTACGCCACCCTCATCCCGGACGGCGGGGTCACCGCGGTGAAGACCGCCGACGTGGACGGGGTGCGGCTCGCCGGGTTCCTGGTCGACGCGGGACCGCAGAACTCCCAGATACTCGTAGAGGTCGGTCCCGCGGGCGCGAGCGCCTCGCACGTCGGCAACCCGACCACCGTCCAGGACGTGTTCGTCCGTATCGGCGGCGCGGGCGCGGGCAAGGCCACCACCAGCATGGTGATCAACAGCCGCCACACCATCGTCGACCACACCTGGGTCTGGCGCGCCGACCACGGTGACGGCGTCGGCTGGGAGACCAACCGGGCCGACTACGGCGTGGTCGTCAACGGCGCGGACGTCCTGGCCACGGGCCTGTTCGTGGAGCACTTCAACAAGTACGACGTGCAGTGGAACGGCGAGCGCGGTCGCACGATCTTCTACCAGAACGAGAAGGCGTACGACGCCCCCAACCAGGCCGCCATCCAGAACGGCAGCCTGCGGGGCTTCGCCGCGTACAAGGTCGCCGACTCCGTCAACACCCATGAGGGCTGGGGCCTCGGCAGCTACTGCTTCTACAACGTCGACCCGACCATCGTGCAGGAACACGGCTTCGCCGCGCCGAACAAGCCGGACGTGAAGTTCCACCACCTGCTCGTCGTCTCGCTCGGCGGCAAGGGCCAGTACGCGCACGTCATCAACGGAATCGGGTCTCCCACATCGGGCTCCGACACGGTGCCGTCCACGGTGGTCTCGTATCCCTGAACCGACCTGCGCACGGCGCTGACGGACGCCCTTCCTGACCGTCTCGCGCTCAACTCCCGTTGCCTGAAATCTCCTTCAGACCCCGTGCCCGGCCGGACTCCCCTCCGGCCGGGCACGGGCCACGCTCGTCCGACTCCTCAGCCGTCGGCAGGCCTTTCGCCGGAGCCGGCCAGGGACTGGCGGACGGCGCCCAGGAAGTCGTCGAGGTCCTTCGGCGTCCGTGACGTGATCAGGGTGTAGCCGTTGGCACTGTCGCTCACGACAGCCTCGTCCACCCAGCTCTTGGCCCCTGCGTTGCGGGCGTCGGTACGGACCGACGGGTAGGAGGTCAGGGTCTTGCCGCGCAGGACGTCGGCCTCCACCAGGGCCCAGGGGCCGTGGCAGATCGCGGCGATCGGACGCCCCGACTCCGCGAACGCCCTGATCGTCTCGAGGGCCTTGGACTCCAGGCGGAGCTGGTCGGCGTTGATGGTGCCGCCAGGGATCAGCAGGAGCTCGTGCGCGCCGGGATCCAGCGCCTCGAGCGTGGTGGTGGGCTTCACCGCCTCGCCGGGATCCCGGTCACCCACCAGGGTCTGGACCGGATCCGAGGTCACGGCCGCGATGGTGACGTCCGCGCCGTCCTCCTGCAACCGACGGGTCGGCACCAGCAACTCGTCCTGCTCAACGCCGTAGTTGGAGACGAGTACCAGCACGCGTCGACCGTCGAGCGGCTTGTCGGACATGATGATGTGCCTTTCTCTCGTTCGTGGACCGCGTGGCGACCGTGACCGTCACCGGTCGACGGACTGCTCGGCGGCTTCCTTCTCGGTGCTGGCGTCGGCCGTGGCGAGGGTGCCGCCAGCGGTTTCCAGGTGCGCCCGTACGAACCACTGGAACTGCTCCAGGTCGCGCAGCTGCCCGATCAGCAGGTCCTCGGTGGCCGGGTCGATGTCCCCCACGGTCTTGATCGCGAGGCGCAGGTCCTGGACCAGGCCGGTGTACACGAGGTCGAGCGCACCGAGGTGGGCTATCGCGTCCGCGCGGCCCACGCTGTAGTCCTGCCAGGAGCGCTCAGCGACGAGCGCGCCGGGCGTGCCGTGGGCGACACCGCCCAGGGCGGCGAGGCGCTCGGCGACGTCGTCGGCCATGTCGCGCACCCGGTCGACCTGCGGGTCGAGCATTTCGTGCACGGCGATGAAGTGCGGACCGACCACGTTCCAGTGGACGTGCTTGAGCGTGAGATGGAGGTCGTTGAGGGAGTGCAGGCGCTGCTGCAGCACTTCGATGACCGAGCCGGCGTCCTGCACCGTGAGTCCCGGGACGGTGTAGCGGGGGGTGGTCTCGGAAGCCATGGCTGTCACTCCTGTCTCGTGCGGTTTCACCCCGTGCCGGGTTTTGCCCGATACCGGGGTTTTGCCCCCTCCCAGTACCCGTGATCCTCGTACGCAATCAGGGTCCTCGTATGCAATCGGGGAGGGCGGACGAAAATCGCACCCCCGCAGCCCCGCGGGGGTGGACGGGCATGACACGGGGCGGGCCCGGCCTTCTGAAGGCCGGGCCCGCCCCGTGTCATGCGGTCATGCGGTCATGCGGTCATGCGATGCGTCATGCGATATGCCGTGCGACGCGGATCACCATCGGTACCAGCGGCCCTTTCGGCCGCCACTCGCGGCGGGCCGGATCACGAAGCCGAGCAGCCACACCACGAGCACGATGACGGCGATCCACCACAGCGCCTTGAGTGCGAAGCCCGCACCGAAGAGCAGAAGAGCCAGAAGAAGAACCAGAATCAGGGGAACCATTGTTATCAACCTCCTGACCGCCATGTGCTCTTAACCCCAGCCTACAAACACACAAAAGGCGCGTTTCTTTCACGAGTTGCAGGGCATGTGCCGCACCGTGGAGTGCCCCCTTCCGCCCCGGTCATGCGCACCCCGCCGGAGAAGATCAGAAGGCGTACCTGACGCGCAGCCAAGGCGCGTGGTCCGCCAGCAGCTGCTTGAGGCGTACCAGGGAGTGCTGCTTGACGTCCTGGGCGTAGCGCACGTTGAGGGCCCCGTTCTGGGAGCGCTTGGTCTCCTGGGCGTCCGGCTGCCACAGCACTTCCTCCGCGCGAGGATGCCAGCCCAGATTGACCTCATGCAGCGACCGGTTGTGGGTCAGCATGATGATCTCGGCAGCTGCCTGTTCCTTCACACGGGCGGGCAGGACATCGTCGAGATGGTCGAACAGATCGGCCCAGTCCTGCTGCCATCCCGGACGCAGCACGACCGGTGAGAGGTTGAAGTGAACCTCGTAGCCGGCATCGAGGAAGTCGGCGGCCGCGGCGATCCGCTCGGCGATCGGGCTGGTGCGGATGTCCAGCAGTCGGGCATCGACGGCAGGCATGAGGGAGAACCGCACCCGGGTGCGCCCCTGCGGGTCGAGTGCGAGCAGATCGGGGTTGACGAACTTGGTGGCGAAGGAGGCCTTCGCCGTCGGCAGGCCGCGGAACGCGGCCACCAGATCGGCGGTGTTGTCGCAGACCAGGGCGTCGACGGAGCAGTCGCCGTTCTCCCCGATGTCGTAGACCCATGACAGGGGATCGCATTGGTTGGGTTCTGTCTTGCGCCCCTGGGCCCGTACGTGGCGCCGGACATGGGCGACGATCGCCTCGATGTTGGTGAACAGGGTGATGGGGTTGGCGTAGCCCTTGCGGCGGGGTACGTAGCAGTAGGCGCAGGCCATCGCGCACCCGTTGGAGGGGCCCGGCGCGATCCAGTCGGCCGACCGGCCGTTGGGGCGCGTGGCGAGCGTGTGCTTGACCCCGAGGACGAGCGTCCCGGTCTTGACGCGGACCCACCGGGCGATGTTGCCGTCGTTGCCGTGCAGGGAGGGGATGCGCCAGTGGCTGTCGACCTCGGTCACGCTCACGCCCGGCAGCCGGGCCATGATCTGTTGCCCACGCGGAGACGCGAGAGCCGCGGGCTCCGCGTAGACCTCCCGCACGTCGAGCAGACGCCGGGCCTGCAGGCTGTCCCGGACGGCCCCGTGCGCGGCGTCCGGCGCCGACGGGGTGCCCGGCGCCGACGGGGCGTCCGACCACTCGAAAAGCGCCTGCTGCTCGGGCTGCTCCGGCTCCCCCGAGCCGGATCCCGCCGCCGACCGGTCCACGTACCGTCCCTTCCGGTCCACGTACCGTCCCTTTCCGCGCCTGGCCGGCGTCGGTCAGATGCCGACTTCGGGCCCCTGGTCGCTTGCCGTGGAAAGGGAGGCAGCTCGGAGTTGCCGCAGTCCCTCCTGCACGGTGGGGGCGAGTGGCAGGATCGCGTCGGTGCCGGTGATCTGCAGCAGTCGTTGCACGGCCGAGTGCAGGGGTCCGGTGAGGACGAGCGGCCTGCCCTGTGCGGTGTGCTCGGAGAACGTCTGGAGGAGCTGGTTGAGGAAGGTGCTGTCGGCGAAGGTCACTTCCGACAGGCCGATCAGGGTGGCGTCCGTCGTGATGTCGGACAGCGCCTGCGTGAGGGCGCCGGTGACCTCGGTGAGATCGTGCAGGTCCACGTCACCGTGGAGCGTGATCATCGCCACGCGTTCCTGCTGGTCGAGACGTACTTTCGGTCTGCCTGATGTCATGAAAGGCACCCTGGCACAGAGTCTGCCCTCAATGCACCCCGCCCTCCGCCACTGAGGGTGACGGAGGGCGGTGCCGGGTCCGCAGGAGCGGGACCTGACTATCCGGAGGGGCGGGCCTGCCTTCCGGAGAAGCTGAGTTCGCCTATCCGGAGGAGCCGGACCTGCCTAGTTGTTGGCCATCAGGCCGGTGCGGAGCTTGGCCACGACGCGGGTGATCAGCCGCGAGACGTGCATCTGCGAGATGCCCAGCACTTCGCCGATCTGCGCCTGGGTCTGCTCCTCGACGAAGCGGAGATGGATCAGCGTGCGCTCCCGCTCGTCGAGGCCGGCGATGAGCGGGGCCAGGGAGTTGAAGTTGTCGATCAGCTCGTAGGAATCCTCTTCGAAGCCGATGAAGTCGGCCAGCGCCGTGTCGGATTCCTCACTTCCATTCATCACCGCGGCATCCAGGGAGGCGGCGTTGTAGCCGTTGGACGCCATCTGGGCCTGGGCGACCTCAGCCGGTTCCAGCTGCATCAGCTCGGCCAGCTCGGCCGTGGAGGGATTGCGCCCCAGACGCGTGCGCAACTCCTCGGTGGCCTTGGACAGTTCGATGCGGGCTTCCTGCAGACGGCGCGGCACGTGCACGGCCCAGCTGGTGTCGCGGAAGAACCGCTTGATCTCGCCGGTGATGTAGGGGACGGCGAAGGTGGCGAACTCGACCTCGCGGGTCAGCTCGAACCGGTCGATCGCCTTGATCAGGCCGATCGTGCCGACCTGAACGATGTCCTCCATCTCCTCCTGGCCACGGTGCCGGAACCGGGAAGCCGCGTACTGCACGAGGGAGAGGTTCATTTCGATCAGGGTGTTACGCACGTACTGGTACTCGTGCGTACCCTCCTCCAGCTGGGTCAGCCGGTCGAAGAACCGCTTGCCGATCTCTCGCGCGTCCCTCGGCGCGATGGAGGACGGATCCGCGAGAGCCTGCTCGACGAGGTCCTCCTGGGCCTGAGCGGCCTGGGTCTTCTCCTGCGTCGTCACGGTCGTCATGCACCCTGCCCCTTTTGTCGTTCGAGCTTGCCTGTCCACCCCGTGCTGGCGCGGGTACCCGGCAGAGAGACGATCATGCACACAAAACCCAAGTGATCGTCACGAGTGGCCGGTGGTGCGTGAGCGAAGAAGCGAGCGGTGGTTCAGGGCAGGGCCAGGACGGCTGTGACGGTCTTGCCCTCGGGCTGTACGTCGACGGAGACGTGCGAGGCGAGACGCTGGGCGATCATCCAGCCGAAACCGCCGGGCAGTCCTGGGTTCTGGCGTACGAGGTGAGGCGCGGCCGTGCTGCGGTCGCCCACCCGCACCACCAGGAACCCGTCCTCGACACAGGCGCTGAACAGAGAGAGCCCTCCGCCGTGCAGAATGGCGTTGGACGTCAGCTCGCTGGTCACCAGCAGAGCGTCCTCACGAAAACGCCTGGCCTGGAGCGAGGACAGAGGCAGGCAGACGGACTCCAGGACTGCCCTGACCTCGGCGCGCGCGTCGTGACAGGCCATGTCCTGGATCTCGGGCGCCGTATGACTGGTCATGAAGACCTCCGCCCCTCTCTGCAGCGTTGCTACTCGTATGGCGACAGACACACCTTCCTGTCATCCCGTCTGCCCGAGCCACCGCACGCGACACTCCCACCCACGAACGCGAAAGGGATGAGGGCGGGCCGCCTCCTCCTACTACTTCCCACTACTTCCTACTACTTCCTGCTCCTGACGACGAAGAATGCGATGACGACGGCTCCGATGAGGAGCATGCCTGTCGTCACTGGCCAGTTGTCAGTTATCGCTGCTGCCTGCGGGGAACTCACGGCAACCGTGCCACCACTGCGTACATCCCGCTCGGCGCGGGCTGCGGCGCGGGCTGCTCGCGGAACCACTCGGGGGCCGTCACCAGGCCGGGCGCGACGGGCTCCATGCCCTCGATGAAGCGGGCCACCTCCCCGCGGGAGCGGAGGGCGAGCGTCATGCCGCTCCTCGCGTACTGCTCGGTCGCCTGCTCCGCCACCTCGGGGAAGATGTCGTTGGAGGCGTGCGAGAGCACCAGGTAACTGCCGGACGGCAGGGCCGAGACCAGCGTGGCGACGATGCCGTACGGGTCCTGCTCGTCAGCGACGAAATGCATCAGCGCGAGCAGCGAGAGGCCGATCGGACGGCCGAAGTCCAGGACGGTACGCGCATGATCAAGTATCGCCTCCGGCTCGCGCACATCGGCCTGGATGTAATCGGTCGCGCCTTCGGTACTGCTGACCAGGAGAGCCTCCGCGTGGCGCAGCACGATGGGGTCGTTGTCGGTGTAGACGACCTTCGCGGACGGCACGACGCGCTGCAAGATCTGATGCAGATTGGGCGCGGTGGGGATACCGGTGCCAATGTCGAGGAACTGGTCGACGCCCAGCCCCGCGAGATGAGCGACGGCGCGGTTCATGAACGCGCGGTTCTGCAGCGCCCCGATGCGCACCTCGGGCGGCAGCTTCTCACCCACCGCCTCGTCGACGGGGTAGTTGTCCTTGCCGCCGAGCAACCAGTCGTAGACCCGCGCGGGGTGGGCCTGACCGGTGTTGATTCGGGGGTCGGGAGAGGGTGCCGTCATGGGCGGACTCCATCATCACGGAAAGGCGGGAGGGGCGGCTGGTGTTGAGTAGTGTGCCATGCCAACTGCCGTTGGCGGTCAGCGTGTTGAGGCTTACGGGGCCGCCGGGTCCGGGATCGCGATGTACTCCGCGTGATGCGTCATCGGGAAGGTGTCGCCTGAACGAGTCACGGAAAAGACCAGGTCAGCACCTGTTTCACGGCTCGCTGACCCGCGTGCCGGTACCCAGAGCGTCAAACGAGCCTCACAACCAACGGCCCGTCCTCCTCTTCGGGCGGAACAGGCTGCCAAGACCAGCTCCCCTCCACGAGCCCGCTCCCACTCACTCCGGACGCAGGCTCGCACATCATGGCCCTCACCGCGTCTGCGTCCGGAGTGAGACTCATGCCCTCCAGCCCACGGCATCCCGCACCCACGCCGAGCGACCTCTAGGGCGCGGTCGCCGAGGACTTCACGCTGTATCGGGCAAAAATCCGACGGCGCCTGCCGGAGTCGCGGACGAGCTGGGGCCCGACTCAGGGGGTCGTGCAGCTGCCACTGCGCATAGCTCGGTCGGCAATGACCTCGTACGACATGAGCAAGCCTCGCCAGCGCATGAGCCTGTACCGCACTGCCCTACATGAGGGACTGCGCGACGACCTGCCCCGCTACCTCAACCAGGACCTGCTCCTCCAGATGTGGCCGATGCTGCACGCCCTGGTCGGTCGCACCGTCCGCACTGTGTGGAAGGACACCTTCCCCCAGCTCGCTCCCCGCACCCGGGCAGCAGTGTGACCGACATGCCAGAGCTGCACACACAGCTCCTGGCGGATGTCGGGCGGGACCGGATCTCCACGCCAGCTGGCCACGGCCTCGCATCGCACGTGCCCCTCAGCCTCCGGGATCCTGTCAGCCTGTCGTCGCGGGCTTCACCACGAACTGTCCGTTCGCCGTAGGTCGCACGGTAAAGCCGAGCCGTTCGACGAGGGCACCGAGCGAGGAGCCGGCGCGCAGCTGCTGATAACTCTCCTTTCCGAGGGTGTCCGTGAGGGCCTTGCCAACCTGAAAGGAGGTGACATCGAGTCCGCCGGTCTCGGGGGACAGCAGATGGCCGATGACGAACCGGCCTGCCTCCTCCAGGCCGTCGGCCTCCGCCCGCCGACGGGCCTCCTGGCGAACCTCCGGCGTCGCCGCCGCGGGCCTCGGACGTGGCGCCGGTGAGGGTGAGGGCACCACTCTTGCGGAATTCACCTGTCGCGCCGGACCGACCTGGGAGGGCAGCGGCACCGGCGGGAAAGCCACATCCGGAAGTCGTACCCCGTCATTGCGGAACAGCCTCTGCTCCTTGGCCAGCGTCATGCGCCAGGCCCTCAGTCCGTCATGGGCGAACCCGAGATCGAACTCGACCACCTTCCCCTGATGCTCGAAGTTCGTGAAGTCCTCACGGGGTACGAAGAACGCCTTCATGTCGCCGTCCTCCACGGCGACCTGCCCCGACCGCTGTCCTTCAATCTGCCGGACCACGCCGCGGACGCGCTGACAGACCTGCCCGGAAAGCTGCCAGTCCCGACTCGTGGGCCGGTACTCCCCGAGCTCCCTGAAGTTCGCCAGACGCGCCGCCGCATGGCCGTCGGACACGCCCTTCGCCACCCACTCGTAGTTCCACCGCCTGTCGCGGCCGGGGTTGAGCCGCGCGGCCTCGTTGCAGTGGCGCAGCGCCTCGTCCTGCGAGTACTCCTCCTGGTTCAGCCAGCGCAGGAAGTGCACGACGTACAGGTAGTAGCTACACATCGGACTCGTACGCGATCCGGCGATGAACGAGAGGCGTTCAAGGGCGGCGAGGTCGTCGTACTCCGGAAGTCTGCGGTAGCAGCGGAACCACAACTCCACGTCGTGGTCGGCGAGATCGCCACGTTCCTCGAACGCCGCGTCGAAGAACTCCACGACGGTCCGGAAGACCTCGGTGGGCGTTTCCTTCCAGTCGCGGCCCTGCTCCTTGAGGAACTCGCGGGCCAGGACCAGCGCCAGCCCCGAGCGACTGCGGGAGTTCACGATCACGTCGCGCCAGGCCCGGACCATGGTCTCGATCTCGCCATGCGCGACCTCGATCTCCTCACGACAGCGCTGGAGGTACCGGCTGTCGGCGCTGTCGGGGCGTACCGACTCGCACTCGTCCAGCAGCGAGAGCGCCACCCTCAACTGCTCGTCCGCCCAGCTCCCGACATCGCCGCCCGCGGTCAGGAGGTCGACGAGGCTCATGTTCAGGGAAACCCTGACCAGCTTGCTGAGGACCTTGACGATCATCTGGATCGCCGAGACGTAGTTGTGCTCGTCCTCGGGTTTGAGCTTGCGGGCCCTGGCGAACACGCTGAGCGCCGCGTCGTACCGGTCGCGTACGTACTCGATGAGGGCAGCCTCGCGGCCGGTACCAGAACTGAATTGACGCAGCCCCGCGTACACCCACTCCCGGTGCAGCATCCCCAGGGCGTGGAACTGCACGTGATCCTGTTCCTTGGAGAGTTCGATCGCCCGGTTGATGAACTTCTCCGCCTGCCCATCCTCGTGCTTTTTGAAGTCCAGGTGGTAGCGAGCCAGGTGCAGCCAGTAGTGCGGCTCTTCGGAGCACCGGCGCGTGAGCTCCTGGAAGATTCGGTACGCCTGCTCCCGGCCCGGCTGCTGACCGGTGCCGAAGGCTCTGATCAGTTCGGCGAACTGGTGCGTTCCCGAGCCTGATCTGTCGCGACGGATGAAGAGGTTGTCGAGGATCGCCCGCGTCTCCACGTTGGCGGATCCGAGGTGGCCGACCAGCTGCCCAATCAACTCGATGGCCGTGTTCGCCAGCCTCGACGGCCACCTGGCGTCCCCCGTCTTCGCCTCCAGAAGCACCTCCAGGAGGGTGTCGGCGATGGACGGGTGCAGGATGCGCAGTTGTCGGCCGTCCTCGACGACCAGGTGACGAAGGTCCGGGCCGAGGATGTTCTCCAGGTCGGCCGTGTACTCCGCGAGGGACGCGGCATGCCCGCCCCACTCTCCGGTGATCCACCGGTGGACAAGCGAGTACGGCAGCCCGATCTGTCCGTACCGGGTCACGAGGGCCAGGTAGGAGGCCACGCGTCGCTGCACCTCGGTGAACTCGCTGACGTGGCTCTCGACGTACTTCGCCGTTCCTGAGAATTCCGTCTCGAAGGCGCACAGACCGAAGTAGAACGGAGTCACCTGTTGGTCTGGTACGCCGTATGGGACCAGCGCCTCCACTGCCGCTTTCGCCTTGGGAGAGCGGGCGCGGGGGCCGAAGCTGGTACGGAACTCCCGCGCTTCCTCCCGGGTCATCGGCTCGGCCAGGCGGTACATGACGTTGTTGATGCGCTCGCCCCCGTTGTCCGGCGCCGAGTCGTTACTCCGCGTCACCCAGAGCACCACGACAGGGGTGTTGCGCTCGTGCAGCTTGCGGTAGAGGTCCTCCCGGTCGCTCTGCCCCATGTCGGCGCTCTCCGCCACCAGCACGAGCGACCGCTCGGTGCGCCGGTAGACGCTGTCGACGCGCTCGACCGTGTCTGGGCTGTAGTGATGCAGCAGCAGCACCGGATGTTCGCGGTGCAGGTCCCAGGCGATGCGGCGGGCCAGCGTGGTGCCGCCCGCGCCCGGCGCGTGGAACAGTTCGAAGTTGGCCGAGCTTTGGCGGCCCAGGACGTCGGCGATCGCAGTCTGCAACGAGGGCTGCAGCGCCCGGGGAACGTCCTGACCGGCGTCGAGGTCCAGCCAGTTCGCCGGGCGACCCCTCCAGAACGCGTCGACCGCCTGGTCGTGCAGTTCCTCGTCCAGGATTTGGGAGTGCAGCACGACGAGGTCGGCTTCCAGTTCGGCGAGCCCGGGGCGGGAAAAACGGATCGGTCCTTTCGCGCCAGGGAGCGAGGCGAGTCGTTCGAGGCGCGGCAGGGCTCCGTTGTCCGCGAAGACGTTGAGGAGAGCCTCGAACCGTCCGTCGCCGGGGCTGGCGCGGAGGAGCTTCACCGGCGGTTCGTAGAGATCGTCGATGAACTCCAGTACGCGCTCCGCGCGTTGGTCTGGCTCGTCCCCCGCGGTGAGGCACATGACGGCTGCCGCACGGTTGACACTGTTCCTGCTGTGCCGCTCAAAGACCTCTCGGACGAGGTCCTGATACGTCGAGCGCCAGCTCCGGAAGTCCGCCGGCGTTTGTTCGCCCAGGCGCTCCCAGCCACCCGCCATCAGCCACGACACCGTGTTGCGGCCGGGCGCGGGCCCTCTGTGCCGCCCCGAGACGACGATCTGGTGCTCGGCCGTCTCCCGAACGAATCCGTGGGCAAGGCCGGTCGTCTCGCTGTCGGGGTTGAGGTCGATGATCACCGACCAGCGGTGGTCGGGCAGGCAGGCGAGGTCCTCGTGTGTCACTCCGTTCTCCACGACGAGGAAGCGGTCGAACCCGTTGTGGGTGTCGGCCACGAACGGCTTCACCTGTTCCACCATTTCCTCCGCGGCCGCCGCCTTCGCGCTGGCTGCCGCGGCCGCCCTGCTGGGCGCGAGGGTCTGCGGCTGGTGGGCGTCGGCGAGAACCCGTTCCAGGAGCGTCGGGTGGTACTCGGTGAGGAGGAGGTGTGTGGCCCATCCGGCCAGCCGGTATGCCGTGACGCGCTGCTGGTCCGGTGACTTCCGCTTGGCCGCGTAGTTCAGCGCGGCGCCGAGCCGCCCGACCAGGTACTGGTGCCGGAGCGATCCCTTACGGGCTGATTGGAGCGCCTCGATCGCTTCGTCCTTGCCCCGGCGGATGCTCTCGACGAGCCTGACGTTTCCCTCCCAGGCGAGGGGTACGGCTCTTCTCGGGTCCCGGAGGTCGCAGTCCTGGAGGATTTCGAGCGGGAGTTGTCGCCGCAGCAGCTCTTGCCCCACGAGCAGGGTGGCCGTCTCCAGATAGGCGTGGTCGTACAGGAGCGGCGCGTCACTGTCCGAGGCGATGTCGATGAGCCAGTACCCCACCTCGTCCGCACTCACCCCGTCCAGAAGGATGTTGCGCGTGTGCAGGTCGCCGTGGTTATAGCCCCGCATGACGAACTCGACCTCGCCGGACAGCTCGTTGTCCTGTTCCAGTACGGATACGGGGTCGGGCAACACCTGCGTGGTGAAAACAAACGTGGTGCCGGCGCTGCCGGCCAACCGCCGGGCCTCCCGAAGCGCGTCCCCCTTCCGGCCGCCGAGGAAGCCCGCTCCCATCCATGCTTCGAGAGTCTGGCGGACGGTCATGAGCCCACCACCGGCGTGGTGCCCGAACTGCGCTTCCAGCAGTTCGCGGCTCACTTCCGACAGGGCATCGATCGAGACCGCAGTGGTCGCCACGCGGGCCGGGCGCACGCCGCGCGTCTCTCCGGCGACTTTGTAGATGTCGACGCGGAGCTGTTCGTCGTGTCCGGAGAGCTCCAGGGACGGCACGCGCCGGTCGGCGAAGGAGGTGAGCCGCTCGGTGAAGAGCCGGTGCGCCTCGTTCTGACGGTCGTCGGGGTCACGCGACACCTTGAGGATGTACTGGCCCTCCAGTCGGGCCCGGCCGTAACCCATCAGGTCGCAGCGGGTGACCCGGGCGGCGGTGAATCCGTCGGCGAAGTCGTCCAGGTATGTGATCTTCACGGGCGTGCCCAGCTCACGCTCGACGATCTGCGCCACCCGTTCCCGCCACTTCACCTCCTCCTCGTCCACGGTGCCGGTACCGTCCTGCTCAAAGAGGCGCGTCATGCCGCCCGATCGTAGAACCATCTCCTCCCAACCACTCGGTGTTCGCGACCACTTGGCCGACCGTTGCTGCAAGGTGGGGCAGGAGATGTTTGCTCAGGTTGGGCAGCGGGACGCGGCCAGGAATACTGGAGTGATGGACGCGGGTGGGTACGCGGCGTGGGCCGCTGCGGTGACGAGTGCCGCCACGTTGGTGGTGACGACGGTCGTCGGGGGACGGAGGGAGAAACGTCAATGGGCGCGCGACGCCCTGACGGACGCGTTCGTCGCGTTCCTAGCGGCGAGTTGGCAGCATTCCGACCTCGCGAAGGTGTCGGCGACGCCGCCTGACATCTCATCGGCCGAGGCGATGGACGCGCAGTACGGCGAGATGCGCAATCAGCTGACGCGGCTGCGTCTGCTGTCGCCCCCCGACGTGGTGCGCGCCGGCGAGGCGCTCCTTCGTCTTCAGCGCCGAGTGAAGGACGCGGGGTCCGCGTCCGGGCGAGCGGAGGCGCTGGCAGCGGCGTCAACAGGGCGCCACGACATGGTGTCCGCGGCCCAGAAGGCGATGGGACTCCGCCGACCGTGGGGGCTGCGGAGCTCCTCCACCCCTCCCGGTCTGCCGGAACCCCGGCAACCCTCCGATTCCGCGAGGACGCGCGCCGACGAGATCTCGTAGCACGTACGTCGGCGCGCGGACCGCGGGGCAGCGGGGCAGCGGGCTCGGAACCATCCCGGTCCTTCTGGGGTCGGGAGGTGAGCGCCGAACGACCGCCGCATACGTAAGTTCGCTTCTCGCCGAGGAATAGCACTTCCCGACCAGACTCCTTGGGGTCTATAACGGACCAGTAGCTCTGCGGCGCCGCCACACCGGGAGCGCGGGGCACCTAAGGAACTCAAGCCCCACCTTGACGCTCGGCCACGCAGCCCGGGGAGCCTGCGAGGTGCCGCCCGGATGCCGACGACCTCCACCTCGCCCCCACGACGACCCGCGTCGGTAAGCGGGGCCCCTTCACCTCGCTGGGCTAGCTGCGCAGGACTGTGACGGGGGCCTCGGCGCACTCCCGTATCCCGTTTTCGATGCGCGACGCGTCACCGACCGCCACAGTTGCCACGGGGTGCGGCGGGAAGGCGGAGCGCAGCGCCGCCGACGCCTCCGCCGCAGTGACCTCCGCCGCCCGTGGGAACACGTCGCTGAGATCCGTCGGGTCGCGCCCGTCGAGCACCATCATGGCGATCTCCTCGGCGACGTTGGCGGGGACGAGGTAGCGCAAAGGAGCCGCGTCGACGATCTGTGCGAGCGCGGCCCGGTGCTCGGCATCAGTGAGGCCCTCCCGCGCCAACGCGCCCAGGATCGTCCCGATGTCTGTAAGGGCCGCGCTGGTGACGGAAGTCTCCACCGCGCCCGTCACCACCGCCAGACAGTGGTCGACCACCCCGACCAGCCGGCTGTGGAAACCGTACGTGTAGCCCTTCCGCTCGCGCAGCACCCTGTCGAGACGTGCGTTGACCGAGCCGCCCAGGCAATGGTTGCCGATCAGCATCGCGTCCCAGGCCGGGTCCGCGGCACCTGGCGCGACCCTGCCTAGCACGAGTCGCGTCTGGACCGCGCCCGGCCGGTCGACCAGGACGACACCCGGCACTTCGGGGACCGGTGGAGTCTGCGGCACCGCAACGACGTACGGATCGCCCTCCCAGCCGCCGAGGACCCTGTGCAGCATCGCCTCGACATCGAACCGGGCCAGGTCCCCGGCGACGACCACGGTGGTCGCTCCCGGCCGGGCGTACTGTGCGTGGAAATCGACCACGGTGTCCCGGTCCACCCGCAGCACGGACTCGGCGTCACCGAGCGCGGGCCGGGAACGCCGATCCCGGCAGTCGAAGAGGGCGCGGTGTATTTCGAGGGACGCCCGACGCTCGGGATCCGCGAGATGGCGCCGGTGGGCGGCGGCCTGCGACCTGGCCAGCCGGCTGATCGCCCGGTGCGGGAACAGCGGCTCGCGCAACGCGGCCACCACCAGGCAGAGGGCTCGTTCGGCCAGGGTGCCGGGGACGTCGAGAGTGACACGCATGCCCGCGTGCTCCGCCCCCGCCCCCAGGGTGGCCCCGCAATGCTCCAGCTCCTGGATGAAGTCGAGCGAGGCCAGTGCCGGGGTGCCCTCCGCGAGGGCCCTGGTCGTGATGCCCATGATGCCTTCCAGCTCACGCGGTTCGACCGCGAGGGGGACACCGATGACGATCTCGATGCTCAGCACCTCCTGACCAGGCCGGTGGCAGGTGTGCAGGGTGAGGCCGTTGGCCAGCTCGGCGTGGTGGACGGTGGGAAACCGCCAGGGCTTGGCCCGCAGCAGGGCAGGGCGGGGCGGACGGGGTCGTGCCGGGAGCGCCGGAACGGTGGCAGATTCGGGATTCACAGGGGTGCTCCGTCCTCGTACTGCTCGTACGTCAGGACCGCACGGTTCCCCGGCGTGAGGTACGTGGAAGCCGCGCTACGCACCTCGTCGATGGTGATCGCCGAAAGCCGCTCCAGCCGTCCGTCGACCCCGGCCGCGTTTCCGAGGTACGCCTCCTGGGCGCACAACTCCTCGGCCCGGCTGCCGGGATGGGCGAGCCGGTCCAGCCAGTCGCGGCGCAGTTGCGCCTGGGCACCCTTCAGCGCCGTTGCGGTCACGCCCGTCCCGACGAGCCGCTCCGTCTCCTCGTCCACCGTCTTCTCGACCAGGGCGAGATCGGCTCCGGGGAGGGCACGCACGTCGAGCCTGCACAGGGAGGGTGCCGCGTACAGCGGCATCAACGAGGCCCTGGCCCGGTGCGCGAGCTGGTCGCCGCGCACCAGCCGGTGATGGAGCCCCCTGCTGCTCATGCCGCCGAGGAGGGTGACCGCCAGGTCGGCGGCCTCCCCGGCCGGTTCGCCGTGCGGGGGAAGCTGGTACGCGGCCATGAAGGCCGGGGCAGGCACCCTCTCGGCACTGCGCCGCCGCGCCTCGGCCGGTGGCCGCGCACATCCGGGCCGCGCCGCCGGGGTGACCTCGGCCGGGGGTGGCGGCAGATGCCCGAAATGGCGTTCCACCAGTGCGGCCACCGCATCGGGATCGACGTCGCCGACCACGCAGAGCAGTGCCCGGTCCGGCCGGTAGTGGCGGCGGAAGAAGGCACGGCAGTCGTCTTCCGTCACGGTCGCCAGGTCCTCGGGGCGTCCCGCGGGCAGGTCGCGAAAGGGGAGCCCCGGAGGGAAGGACATGGTGAGGAGCTGTTCCCAGCCCGTCCCGTACGCCACGTTGTCGTAACGCTCGCGGCGTTCGTTGAGGACGACGTCGCGCTGGTTGTCGAGGCTCTCGGGGCCGAGGGCGTCCAGCATGCCGCCCAGTCGGTCCGCCTCCAGCCACAGCACCAGTTCCAGCATTCCCGCCGGGACGACCGAGTAGAAGGTGGTGCGTTCGAAGCCCGTGGAGGCATTGGTGAATCCTCCGCAGTCCTCAATAGCCGCGGTGTGCCCGTTCGCCGGGACGTGCGTCGAGCCCTGGAACATCAAGTGCTCGAAGAGGTGGGCCAGTCCCGTCTTTCCGGCGGGGTCGTCGCGGGAACCGACCGGGAGCCAGAGGCAGACGGACACGACCGGAGCCGTGTCATCCCTGGAGACGATCAGCCTCAGTCCGCCCGGAAGCGTACGGACTTCAGGGTTCAAGGGCACGTGCGGCTCCTGTCGTGGGTCGGTTCCGCTCGGCTCAGACGCTCCTGCCGGTTCCTTCGCCTGGTTCGGTGTCCGCCTCGTCCGCCGTAAGCGTGTCGTCGTCGGATTCGTCGTCGGGCAGGGTGATGAGCCTGCGCACGGGGCTGAGCAGAGGCCAGAGCGCCGAGGCGGACAGGCCGATGGAGGCCGTCACCATCACCTCGACCAGGCCGAACCGGGTGCCGAGCCAGCCGCCGAGGAGCGCGCCGACCGGTTGGACGCCCCAGCTGATGAAGCGCGTAGAGGCGGTGACCCGGCCCAGCAGGTGGTCTGGTACGAGCGTCTGCTTGACGGTGTCGCTGATGACGAGGTTGACCACGACCGCGAAGGTGTAGACGAACGTCGAGACGGACACCAGCACGACGGCGAGCGCCCGCCCGGTACCCGCCGAGAGCGGCACCAGGACCGCGGCCAGCCCCGGGACGGCGTACACCACGATCAGCGCGGGCCCCTGGCCGAGCTTCCGGGTGAGGAAGGGGGTGCAGGAGGCACCGACCAGTCCGGCGACACCTCCCGCCATGCTGGTGGCGCCCAGCAGACCGGGGCTGAAGTCGAGGACTCGCAGGAGGAACAGGACGTTCACCGCGAAGAACATCGAGTGGAAGATGTTGAAGTGCGCGGCGGCGAGCGTCATCGGTCGCTGAACGGGGTCGTGACGCAATACGCGCAGCCCCTTGAGGACCTGCGCGCGGTGGGTCTCCTGAGGCGGGACGGCAGGCGCTTCCCGCTGTTCCCCCACGGACGCGGGCACGGGCACGGGCACGGTCTCGGCCCGCGCGGGTCGGGTCTCGTGTGCGGGCCCGACGGTCCTGTCGGACGCGGCGGTTCCGTCCGTGCCCTTGTCCGCCTTGACCGCCTTGACCTCCTCGGCGTCCTCCGCCGGGTCGGCCGGATCCTCCGAGGGCGGGGCCTTCGGGAGGCGGGACAGCGTCGCGTAGCTGACCAGATAGCTGACGCTGTCGACGATCAGGGCGATCGGTGCGCTCACGATCTGCACGAGGAGGCCGGCGAGGCCCGGCCCCGCGACCATGCCAACCGAAGCGCTGCCTTCCATCCACGAGTTGGCCCGCTCCAGCTGGCTCCGCGGCAGCAGCCTGGGCAGGTACGCGGACATGGCGCTGTCGAACAGCAGGCTCAGCGCTCCGACGAGGAAGACGACGGCGTACAGCGCTCCCATGGTGAGCAGATCCAGCCAGAACAGCACCGGAACGATCAGCACGAGCACACTGCGCGCCAGGTTCGCGACCAGCATGATGCGTCGGCGTTCGTACCGGTCCGCCCACACTCCGGCCGAGAGCCCCAGCAGCAGTACGGCCGCCGACTCGGCGGCTTCAAGTAGGCCCATTTGCCATGGAGTTGCGGCCAGAGTGGTCACGGCGATGATGCCCATAGCCATGAAGGTGATCTCGGTCCCGACGAGCGAGACGGATTCTCCCGTCCACAGGCGCAGGAACCCGGTGCCCTTGAAGGGCTTCTGCTTCTTGGCCGCACGAGGCTTCTCGGCCGCACGAGGTTTCTCGGCCTGTGGTTCGGCTATCAGATCGTCTGACACGTGCACGTACTCTCTGTGGTGTGAGTGATGCGCTGTCGTGCGAAGTCCAGTGCCGCCCGCCGACCCACGGTGGGACACCTCTCACCGCACAGGAACTGGATCATGTCATGCGCGAGCATGGCCGCGACAGCGGTATTGCTGGGGCCGAAGGAGAAGGGAGCGGGGTCCGCCGAGTGGTCCTCGATCAGGCGCTCCCGTGCGGTCAGTGCCGCCCGCCGGTCCCGCTCGAAACAGGTCCAGCAGCCGCCGTGGGCCGGATCGACGAGCGGACCCCAGAAGCCCACCCCCACGCCAACGGCCCCCATGGTGAACGGGGTTCCCGTTCCGGACGCCCAGCGCGCGACCGTGTCCGGGAGCCCGGGAGGCGAATCCGCGGCGATGATCAGCAGGTCGAGACTCCGGCGAGGACCGAACACCGCCTCCAGGCCGGCCACGTCGGTGATCCGCCGCCGATGGGTGGTGACGTCCACGTCCGGACGCATCGTCCGCAGGTACCGGGCCAGTGTGTCGGCCTTGGGGCTGCCCACGTCCGACGGACCGTACGTGAACTGCCGATTGAGGTTGTGCCGGGCCACCGTGTCGTGGTCGACGAGACGGAAAGTGCAGATCCCGGCGGCCACCAGGTGCTGGGCCACGATCCCGCCCAGTCCGCCCAGTCCGAGGATGCCCACTCGGGCGGACAACAGCCGACGCTGCGCGGCGGCCGTGTCCGGGGTGAACAGGCCCAGGTAATCCAGCTGCCGCTGGTACGTCTCGCCCGCGAACTCGCCCAGCGCGTCGCGGGGTTCGGACGTCAGCCAGCCGAGGGCGTCGAGCTCCGTGAGCAGGGCGGTGGCCTCCTTCCGCCCCCAGGCATCGGCCAGCGCCTCGGCGTCGGTGCCCCGGCGCAGGCTCCGCAGGGCGTCGCGCAGCGGAGCCTGGAGGGTGGCCCCCTGGATGCGCAGGAGACGGTCCCCCAGGCTCAACAGCGTCTCCCGCGCGGTCTCCTGGACGGCCACCGCAGGGATCAGCCGTACCGTACCGCGCCGTTCCCGGGTCAGCTCTCCTCCAGGTGTTGCGCCATGGCGATGGTGTACCGGCCGACCCGGTCACCGCTGAAGGGTTCGACCCAGTGCCAGCAGTCCTCGCGGATCGGGATGATGGAAAGGCTGTTGAAGAGCGGTGCGGCACGGAACTCCTCGCCCCGTCCGTTGCGGTAGCCCAGCCGTCCGCCGTGCTCGGCCCGGTAGCCCTCGTCGAGATAGAAGTTGACGGCGAACACCCGCCCCGGCATGAGGTCCTGGTGGTCGCCGAGCCCGTCGGAGTTCCGGTAGGCGGCCAGTTCCATGGCGGTGCGCTTGCGCAGGCGCAGGCCCGTTCCGGCCCTCAACCAGTCCCGGAAGGTGTCGGAAAGGACGGCGAAGACGAAGAACTCCTCCAGAGTCCGGCGGTGTTCCGGCGGCAGGACGCCGTCGGCGAAGAGTTCGTGGATGTCGGGGACCCGGAACTGGGACGCGGTGGCGTCCGTCGCCGTGTCCGCCTCCTCTCCCCAGTACTCGGTCGGCTCCTGGCCCTTCTCGATCAAGGAGGCGTGCCGCGCCCAGGTGGGTACGGCACGCAGCGCGGCGGAGAGCCGCGTGGCCAGCTCCGGCACCAGGAAGTCGGTGAGGTGCAGCGGCGTGGCGTGTTCCGCTCCGTACCAGTCGCGTACGGAGCCCAAGGCCGCTTCGGTGAGGTGGGCGTGGGCGATGTGCCGGGCGGCGGCTGTCGGGACGGCCGCAGGCTGCTGGAGGGTCTCACCCGTGGTCATGGTTCTCCTCGGTCGTCGAATCGGTCGTCGGACGCGTCCCGGACGTTCGCGATGTTGAGTACGGGGTACGGGCAGGTTGGAGGCGGAGGCTCACGCGACGAGGGCCCTCGCCGGAGCGGCCGTCAGCAACCGCGACTCGATCAGCGCCGTCAGCACCTGGTGTGCCGCCGCCTCCCCGAACACCTCGGTCAGCTCCCGCAGTGAGAGGGGCGATCCGCTCAGCCACGGCGTCAGGCGCGATGCCACGGCGGCCGGCAGGACGGTCCTCTCGCGCCGCAGCACCTGAGTGACCAGCAGTTCATGGCCGCGTGGCAGGACGTCGAGGTGGCCGACGGCGAACCTGAACAGCTGGTCATCGTCCGGCAGTTCGGACAGGAAGCCTGGACCCGTCTCCCGCATGTGCCCGGAGCCGTGCCGGATCGCGAAGTCTTGGTAGGTGCGGTGGACCCGACCGCGTTCCTCGTCGGTCATGGCGGGGTCGATGTTGCCCAGGTGGTTCAGTGCGTACTGGGCCTGGTTCGCGAGACCCGACGCGTTCTCCGCGACGACCAGGCCGAACTTCTCCGGGTTGCGGCCCACTTCGGAGGACCGGGTGGCTTCGAAGGGGAAGATGGAGAACGCCTCCACGCACTCCGCGACCTGGGAGATGTCGTCCAGAGCCTCCATTGCCTCGGTCAGTGTCGTGGAGGGCAGGTCGGGGATGAGGTTGATCCGCAGGTTCACTCCCGCCCGGTGCGCGTCCCGGATGAAGCGGAGGTTCTCCTCTCGGTCGGCGGACTTGTGGACCAGCTTCAGCACACGCGTGTTGGTGGTCTCCATGCCGATGACGAGGAACGCGCAGCCGGCCCGGGCCATGAGTTCGAGGGTCTCGGCGTCGAACCGCCGGTCCACCATGGCGAACGAGCTCCAGGAGATGTTCAGCCCCCGGTCCAGCACTTCCTGGGAGAAACGGCGGGAGAAGGCCGGCGGGATGGACTCGGTGATCAGCTCGAACTGTCGGACGCCGTGGGTGTCGACCTGGTGCTCGATTTCCGCGACGAAGGACTTCACTGACCTGCCCCGGTAGGCGGGGCTTCCGTCGTACTGCTCGACGAAGTCGCAGTAGTCGCACTTGCCCCAGTAGCAGCCGCGCGCCTGCACGATGCCGAGTTCGGCGTCGGCGAGACGGCCCAGCAGTTGCGGGTCGTACTCCGCGGGCGGCAGTACGTTCGGGTGGAGGCCCGGCCCCGGAGAGGCGTGCACGACACCGTTCTCGCCGGTCAGAGCGGAGACGCCCGGCACCAGCGTCGGCTGCCAGGCGCCACCGGGCGCAACCTGCTTGCACAATGTGGCGAGGGGGAGTTCACCGTCGTAACGGACGACCGCGTCGATCTGCCGGTGCACGGTCAGCAGGGTGGTCAGCAGTTCATCGTCCATCAGCGACACCGTCGGGCCGCCGAGCACGACCTTGATGTCGGGTCTCACGCGCTTGACCTCGCGGGCCAGGATCAGCCCGGGGACGAGCTGCGGACCCATCGGCAGGGAGATCCCGAAGAGGGCGGCGTCCGCCGGGATGCGAGCGGCGAGGTCGAGGCTGTCGAAGTAGCGGCGATACACCAGAGTGCGGTCCGAGTCGAGCAGGCAGGGGTCGCTCAGCCACTCCGGTTCCGGGTCGATGAGGTAGGGCCGGGCAAGCGCGGTGAGCAGGTACGCGGGTCCGGTCACCGAAGCGAAGTCGTGACGTCCCTCCGCATCGAACAGTTGGTCACGGCCCTCCTTCAGCCAGCGGCCCGCGACGGCGCTCATCTCCTCGACGAAGTCGCCCTCGATCCCGGTCGGACGGCCCTGCCCGGCGGCCTCCAGGTGTGCGGGCTCCAGCAGGTGCAGGGCGAACTCCTCATTGAGGTCCCACTGGTGGGAGCCGACGCCGCGGCTGGTGAGGAAGCCGCCGAGCACTGCGAGGGACGGGAAGTAGCGGCCGAAGCTGAGCTCGACGAGCGGCGGGAAGCTCAGGACGACGGAGTACGGGGCACCCGCCGCCGCTCCGGGCCGGGCGGGCAGCTCGGGCATTCCGAGCAACACGGGGGCCTCAGGCATGCCGGACCGCCTTCTCCGCCGTCTCGTCCCGATCCGCCGTCGGCGTCGCGGCGATGCTCACCGTGTGGCGGCCGACGCTGTCGCGGCGCCACGGGGAGACCCAGTGCACGCAGCCTCGGCGGATCGGCATCACGGAGAGGCTGTTGTACCGCGCGGGCATCAGGAACTCCTCACCCTCCTCGTTGCGAAAGCCCAGTACGCCGCCGTCGCTCTGCTTGTAGGCCTCGTCCAGGTAGAGGTTGAGGACGAAGAGGGTGTCGGAGCCCGTGTCGGAGTGTTCGCCCAGGTAGTCGTCCGTCCCGTAACGGGCGAACTCCACATTGGTGGTGATCGGTGCGCCGGGCGCTATCCACTGGGCCAGCAGGTCCACCAGCACCGGCCCCATGCCCGCGAAGACGAAGAAGTCGGAGAGGGCCGCGCGGTGCCCGGCAGGGAAGGTGGAGCCATCGTCGAACAATTTTGGTATGTCCTGGGCGACTTGGCGCACCGCAGCCCGGCGGCGGGATGGCGCGTCGCGGAACTCCTCCAGGGCCACCGGGGTCGTCTCCAGGAGCGCGTCGTCCCAGAGCACAGGGCTGCGGGTCCACCGCGGCATCGCCCGGAGGGCGCCGGCGAGCCGGGCGGCCTGCCCGGCGGGCAGGAACCCGTCCAGGTGGACCGGTCGGGCGGGCTTCCCGGTCAACAGGCGCCGCAGGGAGGCCAGTTCCGCGGGGGCGCGCAGGACAGGCAGATACGGTGAGGCGTGGTGCACGCCCGTCTGGCTCATGTGGATGCCGCCCTTCGTGCGGTCGGGATCGAGGTACGGGGAAGACAAGTGCTCAACGGGTCGGTGCGCCCCTGGGCGCCGCGCCCCGGGCCCAGGCGTTCCAGTCCCACGAGCCCGCAGGGCGGGACGTCCGGAGCGGGCAGCCCGGTCCGGCGGAGTGTGACGCTGTTGGCCCGGAAGAGCGGTACGACAGGAGCCCGCCGCAGCACGACCTCCTCGGCCTCCCGCCACGCGTCGTCGCCGCCCGCGCCCCGAGGGGTCCGTAACGCCCGCTCCAGCGCCGTGTCGATCGCCGGGTCGCACAGGCCGAGGGCGCGCGCGCCCGAGGTGGCACTGTGCAGGGGGGTGAGCAGAGCGGCCGGGTGGGCGAAGGGGGCCGGGCTGATGCAGTGCAGTAGTTCGTAGTCGACGGCGACGACCGCGGCGGCGAACGCTGCGAACTCCAGGGGCCGCAGCCGGACACGGTGCCCGAAGCGGCTCTCGACGTCGCGTGCGAGGGCACGCGCCACCACGTCGTTCGGCGGGAAGTCGGCGTAGGTCAAGGTGAGTTCGGCACGCGAACCCCGAGGGGCCCGCAGGGGAACGGCCTCGTCGCTCACTGCGACCGGCCGCGCCTCAGGTGCGGCCCCGGACCACAGCTGCCGGTAGTTGTGCAACGGCAGTACGGTGCCCGACAGGGCGGCACTGACCGTCTCGCGGTCCCAGCCCGCACTGAAAGCGGCACGCCCCTCGGGGGTGGCGAGCAGGGAGTCGATGCCCGGCCTGACCCACAGCCGGCCGGCGAGGGCCAGCGGGCGGACCTTGGCGTCGGCGCGCTCCGCCAGCGCCGCGAACATCGAGGGCTCCAGGCCGGTACTGAAACACACGTCCAGCTCACCCGCGTCGAACGCGGCGACGGCGTCGGTCCGCTCCCCGTACACCTGGAAGACGAGCCGCTCGGCGGCGGCCGGGTGGGCGCGGGACCTGCGGGACGGGGCGCGAAGCAATTCGATCCTGCCGCGCCGACGGTCGGCCCGCACGGGCCGGTAGGGGCCGCTGGCAGTCCAGCCCGCCCCGTCCGTCTCGCGCACCGGGGCGGCCCCGGGAAAGGCGAGGAGCTCGGGCAGATAGGGCAGAGGGATCGGCGAGACCACCTCGACGAAGGCACCGCCCGCGTCCTCCCGCACACCGATCCGCGGCCTCGCCACGGTGTCGGGCAGGGTGAACGCGGTGGGCCCCCAAGCCCGGTGCACCCCGGCCGCGATGTCGACGGGCAGCACCGGCGATCCGTCGCCCCAGGTCTGGCCCGGCGCGGCACGCAGCCGCCACGAGTACCCGTCGTCCTCGCTCTCCAGAGACTCCAGCGCGGCGGGCACGGCCCGTTGCGCGCCCTGTACCGAGGGTTGCTCGCGGGTGAGCGGGTCCGTCAGCGCATCGAGCACCAGGCCCTGGTTGAAGTCCACGACGTGATAGGGGTCGAGGCTGAGTGGCCAGTCGTCGAGATCCACGGTGAGCTGCCTGTCGGAGCTCCCGTCCGTACCGGACGACCGACGGTCCGGCGTTGCTGCCACCAGGTCCCCCCCGGATCGGTGCGAAGTTGTGCCGGGCCCTTCGCGGCAGGGCACCGCCGTCACGAGTGGCCGACGCCCTGCCGCTGCCGCATCAGGTGCGGACGCGACCGCCGAGGAACTCGTTCAGCAGTTCGCGCTTGAAGACCAGGCCATCGGTCTCCAGCTCCGGCCGGAGCGTGTCGCTCTCGTGCTGCACCTCGGCGAACTCGTCGTTCGCGGGACGCTGAGCCTCGGAATCCATGCATTTCCCCTCTCGACGGTTGACAGGGGCGACCACGTGCAATAGAACGCGGAGCGCCCGCTATCCATCATTTACCAGGGCTATACGCCCCGATTACCGTGCGTCCCGACTGTCACACAGTCGGCTCACACTCCGCAAGACTGTGTATGAGAGGTTGACTTTGGCGATTGCGATGCGTCGACGAAGGGGTGTGCAGGAGTGGGATTCATCGAAGTGTCCGACCTCCAGTATGGGATGGCCGACGGTCGAGTGCTGTTCCAAGAGGCCTCGTTCAAGGTGGGCGAGGGGGAGAAGGCCGCCCTGATCGGCGCCAACGGGACAGGGAAGACGACTCTCTTGCGCCTGGCCGTAGGAGAGTTGGCCGCGCAGGCGGGGACGGTGCGTATTACGGGCGGCCTGGGGGTGATGCCGCAATTCATAGGTTCCATACGCGATTCGACCTCGGTCGTTGAATTCCTTGCTTCGCTGACGTCGAAAGAAGTGGAAGAAGCGTTCTCTCGTATCGAAAAAACGGAATTGGAACTTTTGGAGAGCGATGACGAGCCGACTCAGATGGCATACGCGGAAGCGCTTTCAGATTGGGCCGAGGTTGGTGGCTATGATGCCGAAGTGGAATGGGATCGAGTGACTTCCGCGGCCCTTGGTCTCCCGTTCGACAAGGCGAAATACCGACGGTTGAGCACCCTTTCCGGCGGTGAGCAGAAAAAGCTGGCGCTCGAAGCGCTGTTCCGGAGCAAGGCCCACGTCCTGCTGCTGGACGAGCCGGACAACTACCTCGACGTACCCGGGAAGCGGTGGCTGGAGCGGATGATGGCCGCCTCCCGCAAGACCATCCTGTACGTCAGCCACGACCGCGAACTCCTGTCGGCCACGGCCACCCGCGTCGTCACCCTGGAGGCGGGCACCGTCTGGGTCCACGGTGGCGGGTTCGCCACGTACGACGCGGCCCGCGCGGCCCGCCTGGAACGCCTCGCCGAACTGCATCGCCGCTGGACCGAGGAACACCAGCACCTCCAGGAGTTGGTCCGCACGCTCCAGCAGCAGGCGAAGGCGTCCGCTTCCATGTCCGGGAAATACCACGCGCTCCAGACTCGATTGAAGCGCTTCGAGGAACTGGGGCCGCCGCCGGAGCGCCCCGTCGCGCAGAATGTGCGGATGCGATTGCGGGGCAGCCGCACCGGAATGCGCGCGGTACGCTGCGAATCACTCGAACTCACGGGCCTTACACGGCCGTTCGACACGGAGATCTATTTCGGCGAACGCGTTGCCGTCCTCGGCGCCAACGGCTCCGGAAAGTCCCATCTGCTGCGCCTTCTCGCCGCAGGAGGAAGCGAACAGGACCTCCTCGATCCCACCAGGCATGGCGCCCCTGTCAGCCATACGGGCACCGCGCGGCTCGGCGCCCGCGTCCGGCCCGGCTGGTTCGCCCAGACCCAGTCCCGGCCCGATCTCCACGACCGCACGCTCGTCGAGATCCTGGGGCGCGGCGACGGCGACCGGGAGGGCTGCGACCGAGGCCCGGCGGTCTCCGCCCTGCGTCGGTACGAACTCCAGGCCCATGCCGACCAGACCTTCGGCTCACTCTCCGGCGGGCAGCAGGCCAGGTTCCAGATCCTGCTGCTCGAACTCCAGGGATCCACCCTGCTGTTGCTCGACGAGCCCACGGACAACCTGGACCTGCACAGCGCGGAGGCACTGGAGATCGCACTGGAACGCTTCGAGGGCACCGTCGTCGCGGTCACCCATGACCGCTGGTTCGCCAAGGGCTTCGACCGCTTCCTGGTCCTGGAGGCGGACGGCCGGGTCCAGGAGGCCACCGAACCTTACTGGGGCGAATGACGTCCGCCCCTCGCCCGGGAAACACCCAGGGCCCGCCTCTCCCTAGGGCTTGTGTGACAGGGCCTGCGTGATGTCGTGATCAGTTTCTCGGCTTCTGTCCTCGCTGGATGGAACCCGGTAGGACTGGGGTCGTGACACGCAGGCAACTGACCGATGCCCAGTGGCAGTTCATCGGGCCGTACCTGCCGATCGGCAGGTACGGCCCATACCCGGAGCGGTTGCGGGAGCAGTTCGAGGGTGTGATCTGGCGGTTCAGGTCCAGTACCCAGTAGCGGGAGATGCCTGCCGAGTTCGGCCCCTGGACCACCATCTACGGACGCTTCCGCTTCTGGCGGGTCGCCGCCGTCTTCACGCGCTGCTGGAAGGCCTGATTGCCGAGGGTGCCCGCCGGGGAAGAACAGACTTGTCGCTGGTCAGTCTGGATTCCACAACGGTCCGCGCCGACCACGACGCCGCAGGAATGCCTGTCAGCAAGCACCTCGGCGTTCGCTTGCCTGTCGGCTGCCCCCGTACGGGGCCCGGCGCGGTTGCCGCGGACAAGGCCTACTCGTCCCACGGCAACCGCGCCTACCTGCGCAGACGCGGTATCAAGGCCCTCATCCAGGAAAAGCGGGACCTGACCGCCAGCCGGAAAGGGCGCACGAGGCGGACGACCCGACAGTCATGGTCCCGACCTCTTACAAGGAGCGGAAGAGGGTCGAGCGCCTGATCAACAAGTGAAGGCCGGGCGCGGCATACCCACCCGCCATGATGCGTCATCGGAAACACGGCATCAGGGGCAACTTGGACTCATGGTCAACGTGCATTGCGTGCACCATGGGCACTACGTGCGATCTCTTGACGCACGTGCCGGCCCAGGAGGTCGCCTTATAGCATTAGAAATGCCATACTCGCATCATGACTGACGACGACAGCGACTTCTTCCCCGGCGATGGCCCCAGCAGCGGGATCTCCGTCTCTCTCACCGCCGGCACCCTGCAGGCCATTCGCGAGCGGGTAGGCAAGCGCGGCGTATCCGCGTACCTGGAGAAGGCCGCCCAACGCCAGATCGAGCGCGACAACCTGGACGAGCTGATCGCTGACTTCGACCAGGCCAACGGTCCGGCCGACTCGGAGGCCGTGGCCGCCAAGCGGGCCAAGCTCACGAGAACCACCCCCGCTTCCGACACCGGGGCTGCTGCGTGAGCGGCGCCCTCGTCCTCGACAGTGAGGGCCTGGCCAAGGCCGTTCAACGCGACCGAGAGGTCCACGAGTGGCTCACCGCCGCCCGTGACGCCGACCTGCCCGTCCTCACCTCCGCCGCAGTGCTCGTCGAAGTGATCCACCCGAAGATCAACGACGCTGCGCTGAAATGGACGCTGTCCCGGCTCCGGGTCGAGCCCGTCACTCAAGCCATCGCCCAGTCGGCGGCGACGCTACTGCGCACAGCCGGACTGCACGGCCACAAATACGCCATCGACGCCATGCTCTGCGCCACCGCCCTAGCCCAGCCTGGACGCGTCACGATCCTGACCTCGGACGTCGAAGACATCGCCATGCTCAGCGCCGACCACTCCCGGATCGCGACGGAGAAGGTCTGACGCAGTCGAGGCCAGCGCCACCCCTGCCCGTACCCCCAACGCCGCTGGCTCACCCGACGTCGCATCCTCCCGACACTCGAGCGCGCCCAGCACGCTCGCACCGGCCTAGACCACGCATTTCTGCCCGGCCTGGAGACACTCGATGGCCAACCGCCAGGCCCTGTCGACCCCCGGTCTCTCCCGAACGACGCCACGGGCACCACGCCGCCCAAGCCGCACTCGCCTGCACCCCCCGGCCCACGGGCCCGGCGTCGTCACGGCCCGACCTGCAGCCCTGGTGGCGTTGCGCCAATCCTGGGAACGCACCCGCGAGGCATCAATGAGCAACATCGCACAGTAGGGGGTCGAGTGCGCGTCACTTGAACGAGCGTCAGCTGCAGGTGGCGCGGTGGGTCGGGCATGGCTGCCCTGATGGCGCGTGGGAGGGAGAGCCGCACAAGCTCAGCTGCCAGGCGCTACAGAGCCGAGGGCTGGTCAAGGTCTCCAAGGGGACAGGCCAGTGGTCCGCGACGCTCACGACCTCCGGCCAGCATTTCCTCGACCACGGCAGTTATCCCCCCGACAAGCCTCGTGCCAGAGGTACCGCTCCAGTCCAAAAAGCTGCCCCGCAGTCAGCGGCCGTATCCGGCGGCCACAAGGCCAGCGAGCAGGTAGCCGCGCCGCCACCTCCGCCGAACCCCAACTCTGGGTCTCGCAAGAGGAAGAAGACCGTCACGGAGCAGCTCCTGGAAGAGCTTGCCGAAGCGGGCGGCCGGATCATCTCCCTCCGCCCATGGGGCTGACCAAGTCCGTGCAGAACCGAGCTTGCCGACTCATCCATGCCCTACTCACCGCAACACAGAGGGCGGGGGGCACAGCATCACGATCGGCACAGCGAATGTAGTGCCACTGCCGCATCGTCGGCGAAGCGGACCACCTCACTTCACCATCGCGGCACAGAGCCAGAAATGCGAATTCCTCGTCCTGCAGGAACAGCATCGGGTCGAGCACGTCCCCACGAAAAAGGAACTCTCGGACGCCAAGAATTACTCCTGGTCCAAGCCCCCTCGCTACGACTACTCCCCCGCTGACCGCCTGAGGATCTGTCTCAACGGCGGGCAGCCTCGCCGGGCCGGCGGGCGGCCGATACGGCCGCGCGCCCTCTTGAGGACCAGCTCGCCGAGATTGTGCAGGAGGTCGACCTCCGTGGCCAGGCAGCCGAACGGAAGCGTCTGGCCGACCTGGAGGAAGCACAGCAGAAGCGCCTGCGATGGGAGGCCGCGAAGCGGCAGCAACGATCGAATACACGGAGGCATGCCGCGTCCGCCATCTCGAAGCACAGCACGCGGCATGGAGGCGGGCAGCGGGCCTGGTCGAATACATCGGCGAACTCCGACTCCACGCAGAGTGTTTGCCGCCCGGACCGGCCAAGGACTACGCCGAGGCATGGATCGCGTGGGCCGAAGGACACGCGCAACGCCTGGACCCGCTCGACGGTTCACCGTTGCTACCGGAAATCCCCGAGCCTCGCGCCGAGGGCCTCAAGCCATTCATGCGCGGCTTGAGCCCCTACGGACCCACCTATTCAACGTCCACTCCACCCGGCGGCCGGCGCGCCCGCCGCCGTCAGCGACGGCGGAACCAGCCCGATTCTCGTCAAGTTTCCGCAAAGCCAGACCTCGAAAACTGCACCTACCGCCCAGCGTGACCTGAACGATCAACCACCTGACGCTCCATCAGAACGAGCGTCATTTGAGCGTCACGAGCGTCGTTTCAGCGACAAGATATCGCCCGTAACGCCCACAGCGCACATAATGCACTCTCAGCGAAACAGCAGGTCAGGCGCCCTTTTCGGCAGGCTCAAGGATCGCGACGCACTCCACATGATGCGTCATCGGAAACAGATCAAACGCCCGCAACGACCGCACCCGATACCCCCCATCCCGGAAGTACCCCAAGTCCCGTGCCAGCGCGGCCGGGTCGCAGGCCACGTACGCGATGCGGCGCGCGCCCAGCTTCGTCAGGTGGCGGACCGTCTGCTTGCCCGCGCCCGCGCGCGGGGGGTCGAGGACGATCAGGTCGACCTCTGTGATGCCCGTGCGCGGCAGGGTGGCCTCGACCTTGCCCTGTTCGATGCGGACGCGGTCGAAGGCCGCCAGGTTGTGGCGGGCGTCCTCGACCGCTCGCTTGCCGGACTCGATACCGAGGACCGCGCCCTTGTCGCCGACCCGGTCGGCGATCGCGCCCGCGAAGAGGCCCACTCCGCAGTAGAGGTCCAGGGCCGTGTCGCCCTTGCGGGGCGTGAGGCCCTGCATCACGGCGAGCATCAGCGTCTCGGCCGCCTTCGGGTGGACCTGCCAGAAGCCGCCGTTGCCGACGCGGTACGTGCGGCCGTCGGCGCGCTCGCGCACGAAGGGGCGGCCGTGGACCCGGTGGACACCGCCGTCCTGTTCGGCGACCCGGAGGACCGAGACCGGCTTGTCCAGTTCCACGAGGGGCAGGCGTGCGCCCGGCTTCGGTTCCAGGATTACCTGGCGGTCCTGGGAGCCTGTCGCCGCGATCGCCTCCACCGACGCCATGCCGGACCAGTCGTGCTTCTCGATGCCCAGCTCGGAGACCCCGGGAGCGGCGATCATGCAGTGCTCGATGGGCTCGACCTCGTGCGAGCGGTGGCGGCGCAGGCCCGCGTTGCCGTCGGGGTCGATCGCGTACTGGACGCGGGTGCGCCAGGACGGGACCTCGCCCGGGGGCAGCTTGTCGCCTTCGGCCGGGACGACCGTGCCGTCCCAGCCCGCCTCCTCGGGGGTCAGTCCTGCCAGGCGCTGGAGCTGCTCCGTGATGACCTCGCCCTTGAGGCGGCGCTGCGCCCCCGGCTTCGCGTGCTGCCAGTCGCAGCCGCCGCAGCGGCCGGGGCCCGCGTACGGGCAGGGGGCCTCGACGCGGTCCTTGGACGCGTCGAGGACCGTCACCGCGTCGGCGCGCAGGAAGCGGCTCTCCTCGTCGCCGTCCGTCACGCGCGCGATGACCTTCTCGCCGGGCAGCGTGTGCCGTACGAAGAGCACGCGGCCCTCCGCCGTGCGGGCCACGCAGTGGCCGCCGTGGGCGACCGGGCCCACCTCGACCTCGTACTCCTTGCCGATGAGCGAGGCCGCCTGCGAGCCCTGCGCCTGCGAGCCCTCCGCGCGCGAGTCCTCCGGTGCGTTCCCCGCCTGCGATTTCTTCGGTTCTGCCTGCATGGCGGGGTGACTCCACTACGTAAGGGGGATCGGCCGAAAGGAAACGGCCGGACAACAGCCCACCAGTCTACGTGGGTGTGGTCCGGCCGCTCACCAGCAGCAGGGGTCAGGCCTTGTTGCTCGGCTCCTTGTTGCTCGGCTCCTTGTGGCGCTTTTCCACCGGGCCCCGCCGCACCGCGCCCGGCGCGTTCCACTCCGACCGCTTGCGGGCCCGCTTCTTCGCGGCCTCGGAGGAGTCGAGCTGATAGGGGACGGATGTCACCATCACGCCGGGGGTGAACAGCAGGCGGCCCTTGAGCCTGAGCGCGCTCTGGTTGTGCAGCAGGTGCTCGTACCAGTGGCCCACCACGTACTCCGGGATGATCACGCTGACCACGTCGCGCGGGCTCTCCTTGCGCAGGCCCTTGACGTACTCGATGATCGGCCGCGTGATCTCGCGGTAGGGCGAGTCGAGGATCTTCAGCGGGACGGTGATGCCGCGCCGCTCCCACTCGGCCCGCAGGGCCTTGGTCTCCGCCGGGTCGACGTTGATGCTCAGCGCTTCGAGCGTGTCCGAGCGCATCAGCTTGGCGTAGGCCAGAGCGCGCAGCGTCGGCCGGTGGATCTTGGAGACCAGGACGATGGAGTGCACGCGCGAGGGCCGCACGCTGTCGTCGGACGGGGTCTCCGGGGCGGCGATCTCCTCGGCCACGCGGTCGTAGTGGCGGCGGATCGCCGACATCGTCGCGTAGAAGATGCACATGCCGAGCAGGGCGACCCACGCGCCGTGCGTGAACTTCGTGACGAGTACGACGACCAGGACCATGCCCGTGAAGAAGGCACCGAAGGTGTTGATCGCCCGCGAGCGGATCATCCGGCGCCGCTTGGCCTGGTCCTTCTCCTTGCGCAGATGGCGGTTCCAGTGCCGGACCATGCCGATCTGGCTGAGCGTGAAGGAGACGAAGACGCCGACGATGTAGAGCTGGATCAGCCGGGTCGAGTCCGCGCCGTAGATGACGACGAGGAGGGCCGCGGCGCCCGCGAGCAGCACGATGCCGTTGGAGAAGGCGAGCCGGTCGCCGCGGGTGTGCAGCTGGCGCGGCAGGTAGCGGTCCTGCGCGAGGATCGAGCCGAGCAGCGGGAAGCCGTTGTACGCCGTGTTGGCCGCGAGGAACAGGACGAGGGCGGTGGCGGCGGCCAGCACGATGAACAGGAAGCTGCCGTTGCCGAAGACAGCCTCGGCGACCTGCGAGATCACCGGGTTCTGCACATAGTCCGCGCCGACCGGAACGCCGTTGTGGAAGAGGTCCTTGCCCGGGTACTCGGCCATGCGGACCTTGGTCGTCATGGCGAGCGCGATGATGCCGCAGAACATCGTCACGGCCAGGGCGCCCATCAGGGCGAGGGTGCTTGCCGCGTTCTTGCTCTTGGGCTTGCGGAAGGCCGGGACGCCATTGCTGATCGCCTCGACGCCGGTGAGCGCGGCGCAGCCGGAGGAGAAGGCCCGCAGGAGCAGGAAGACGAGCGCGAAGCCCGCGAGGCCGCCGTGCTCGGGCTTGATCTCGTAGTCCGCGGTGGGCGCCTTCATCGTCTCGTCCAGGACGATGCCGCGGAAGGCACCCCAGGCGATCATGATGAAGACGCCGGCCACGAAGACGTACGTCGGGATGGCGAAGAGCTTGCCCGACTCCTTCACGCCGCGCAGGTTCATCACCGTGAGGAGCACGATGACGGCGACCGCGCAGAGCACCTTGTGCTCGACGACGAACGGGATCGCCGAGCCGAGGTTCTCGATGCCCGAGGAGATCGACACCGCCACGGTCAGGACGTAGTCGACGAGCAGCGCGCTCGCGACGGTCAGCCCGGCCCTGGGGCCGAGGTTGGTGTTGGCGACCTCGTAGTCGCCACCACCACTCGGGTAGGCGTGCACGTTCTGCCGGTACGACGCGACGACGGTGAACATCAGCACGACGACCGCGACGGCGATCCAGGGGCTGAAGTGGTACGCCGACACACCCGCGATCGAGAGGACAAGGAGCACTTCCCCCGGCGCATAGGCCACGGAGGAGAGCGGGTCGGACGCGAACACGGGTAGAGCGATGCGCTTCGGCAGGAGGGTTTCTCCGAGCCGGTCGCTGCGCAGTGCGCGCCCGATGAGGATCCGTTTGGGCACGTCGGTCAGTTTGGACACGCAGAGGATCGTAAGCGTTCGATTGGGTGCCCGCCCAACCACCACCCCCTAAGCGCGCCGGTTAGCCACGACGCGCCGCCGGGGGCTCCGCCCAGTGCCCGGAAACCGGAGACCCGTCGGCGCTGTCCGGTGCGTGCGGCACCTCCCGGGCCCCGTACCGCTCGGCCACCCGCTGCTCGGCGCGGCGGATCGCGCGGGACGGCCACCAGGTGGCACGCCCGAGGAGCAGCAGCGCCGCCGGCAGGATCATGACGCGGATCACGAACGCGTCGAGCAGGACGGCCGCGGCGAGGACGAAGCCCATCTGCTTCATCTCCAGGATGTGCAGCATCACGTAGCTCCCGAAGACGGTGACCATGACGATCGCGGCGCTGGTGACGACCTTGGCCGACTGGCTGATGCCCTCGATGACGGCCTGCTTGGTGGGTACGCCGTTCAGGGCGGCCTCCCGGATCCGGCTGACCACGAACACCTGGTAGTCCATCGAGAGCCCGAAGAGGATCACGAAGAGGAAGAGCGGGACGCGCGAGGAGATCCCGCCGAGCGAGATGAACGAGAGCAGTTCCTCGGCCCACTTTCCCTGGAAGACCAGGACGAGCAGCCCGAGCGCGGACGCGGCGGAGAGCAGGTTGAGCACGATGCCGAGCAGTCCGAGGACGATCGAGCGGAACGCGAAGACCGTCATGGCGAAGGTCATCAGGAGCAGGAAACCGAGGACGAGCGGCAGCTTCTGGTTCTGGTGCGCCACATAGTCCGTGCCGCGCGGCACCTCGCCGGTGACGGCCGTCTCGACGCCGGGCAGCTTGCCGACGGTCTCGGGGAGGTAGTCGTCGCGCAGGTGGTCGAGGGTGGTGACGGCCTCGTCGGAGTACGTGGCGTGCGGGGCGTTGAGCTCCAGTGTGGTGGTCCTGCGGTCCTCCGAGGTGCGCAGGAGCGGAGTGCCGGAGGGGTGCGAGAACAGCGGGTCGTCCTGCGCCCTGCGGTCCAGCGCGGTCAGCGCGTCGCGCACCTCACCGGCCTGCGATGCCTCGGCCCGCACCACGACCTGGTGCCGGATGCGCTGCTCGGGGAAGGCGTCGAGCAGCCGGTCGTATCCCTGTATGGCCGGGATGTCGCGCGAGAAGCTGTCGCGCGCCGGGTCCTTGAGCTCCATGTCCAGGGCGGGCAGCGCGAGGCCCAGCAGGACGAGGACGGAGAGGCACAGCGTCAGCGCGGGGCGCTTGCGGGCCGGGGCGAGCAGCGCGTTCCAGGCCCGTCCGGGCTTCTTCTCGCCGTACGTCTTCACCGGCTTGCCCTGCGCCTGCCGCTTCAGCGCCCGGCGTTCCGTACGCCTGCCCAGTTTGACCAGCAGGGCGGGGAGCACGGTCACCGAGCTGATGACGGCGACAGCCACGACCAGGATGGTGCCGGTCGCGAGCGAGTCGAAGATGACGTCACCCGCGAGGAACAGTGCGGCGGTCGAGACGATCACCGCGAGGCCGGAGACGACGATCGCGCGGCCGGCGGTCGCGGCCGCTGCTTCGACGAGCGCCTCCGAGGTGAGGCGCCCGCCCACAAGGGCCCGCTCCTCGCGTTCGCGCTTGAGGTAGAAGAGCGTGTAGTCGACGCCGACGGCCATGCCGATGAGCAGGATCATGTTCATCCCGACGCCCGTGTCGGGCAGCAGGTGCGAGGCCAGCATCGCCAGGCCCATGGTCGCCATGATCGAGGTGATGGCGAGGAGCAGCGGTACGCCGACCATCACCACCGAGCCGAACACCAGGGCCAGCGTGATCAGCGTGACGGGCAGCGTGATCGTCTCGGAGAAGGCGAGGTCCTCGCCCCGCTGGTCGTTGACGCCCTTGCTCACGGAGGCGGCGCCGGTCTCCTCGATCACCAGGTCCGGGTGGGCCTGACGGGCCTTCTCGGTCTGGGCCTGGAGCGGGATGACGTTCTTCTTGCCCTCCTGGTCGGGGCCGTTGAGCTCGACCTGGACCCGCAGGACCCGTCCGTCCGCCGACGGCACCGGGGCCGCCACCGACGCGACCTCCGGCAGCGACTTCATCCGGGCGGTGATGTCCTTGACTGCGGCGGCGGCCGCCTTCTCGTCGAGCGGTCCCGACTCGGCGCGGATCAGCACCTGTTCCGTGGGCCGCAGCTGGACGCCGCCCTCGGTGGCCAGGGCCTCGGCGCGGCCCGCCTCACCGACACGGAAGTCCTCCGAGGTCGCGCTGTTCATGCCGGCGGCGATGCCGCCCCCCAGGCAGAGCACCACGAACACCAGCCAGCCGACGACCGCGCGCCCTGGATGCAGCGCGCTCCATCGGGCCACGCGCACCGTGACCGATCGCTTCCTCATGACCATCCCCGCCCCTTCACGAGCCCCCGGCTCACTCAGTCCTTCATGTGTAAGTGGAGACTGACAGGTGAAGGAACGAGCCTGTCAACTGTCATTCGGGAGCGCGATAAGGCGGATTGACAGTGGAACCCGCCATACGTAAGCCTTGGCTGACAGGTTTCGGGACCAGCGGGAAGACCGCGAGAAGACCAGCGAGAAGGCGGGCCATGGACAGCGAAGAGCTGCTCGCCGTTCTCTCCGCCGTCGGCCACGCCCAGCGGATCCGGATCATCACCGAGCTCGCCCCGGGGCAGCTGTACGTCAGCGAACTGGCGCGGCGGCTCGGCGTCTCACGGCCCTTGCTCTACATGCACCTCGACCGTCTGGAGAAGGCCGGTCTCGTCGTCGGCCGCCTGGAGCTCTCCGACGACGGCAAGGCACTCAAGTACTTCGAACTGGCGCCGTTCGACGTGCGATTGAACGTGGACACGATCCTCGCGGCCGTCCGGCAGGACGCGGCGGACGGGGACGAACAGCACTCACCTGAGGGGTCTTAATGGACGACGTGATCATCCCGGTCGCCTTCTTCCTGATACTCGCCGGCGCGATCGTGGCGGTCGCCTATTTCCAGTCGCAGCGCAACCGCGAGCGCGACCGCCAGTGGGCCGAGGCGATGGAGCAGTACCGCGAGGCCGTCGAGCACGCCAGGTCCGAGCAGGAGGCGGCGCGGCTGCAGCTCGTCGAGCTCAGCTACCGGCTCAAGAACGTCGAGGGCCTGCTGCGCAGCGTGGACTGACCCGACCGGCCCTCGCCCCGGAAACCCCGCACCGCATCGGTGAGCACCGGCAGGTGCACGGGGGTGCCCTCCGCGGACCGTGCGTGTGTAGCTTGGGCGTCGGTCTGAGACGCTTTTACCGTTCAGCCTGAGCAAAAAGTATTGACACAGCCGGAAGGACGGGCGTGCACATCGTCATCATGGGCTGCGGGAGAGTCGGATCCGCTCTCGCGCAGACCCTGGAACAACAGGGGCACACGGTCGCCGTGATCGACCAGGACCCCACCGCCTTCCGCCGTCTGGGCTCCGGCTTCGGCGGCCGTCGCGTCACCGGCATCGGCTTCGACCAGGACACCCTGCGCGAGGCCGGCGTCGAGGAGGCGGGCGCCTTCGCCGCGGTCAGCAGCGGCGACAACTCGAACATCATCGCCGCCCGCGTGGCCCGCGAGATGTTCGGCATCGAGAACGTCGCCGCCCGCATCTACGACCCGCGCCGCGCCGAGGTCTACCAGCGCCTGGGCATCCCCACCGTCGCCACGGTCCGCTGGACCGCCGACCAGATGCTGCGCAGGCTGCTGCCCTCCGGGGCCGAGCCGCTGTGGCGCGACCCCACCGGCGGCGTACAGCTCGCCGAGGTGCACGCTTCCGCGTCCTGGATCGGCCACAAGATCAGTGAGCTGCAGGAGGAGACCGGCGTCCGCGTGGCCTTCCTCACCCGGCTGGGCGAGGCGGTCCTTCCGACCTCGCAGACGGTGCTCCAGGAGGGCGACCTGGTGCACGTGATGATGCGCACCGACGAGGTCGAGAAGGTCGAAGCGGCGTTCGCCGAAGGCCCCGAGGAAGGCGGTCACTGATGAGGGTCGCCATTGCCGGAGCAGGCGCGGTGGGACGTTCCATCGCCGGTGAGCTCCTGGAGAACGGGCACGAGATTCTGCTCATCGACAAGGCGCCGACCGCCATCTCGGTGGAGCGCGTCCCGCAGGCCGAGTGGCTGCTCGCCGACGCCTGCGAGATCACCTCGCTCGACGAGGCGGCGCTCCAGCGCTGCAACGTGGTGATCGCCGCGACCGGCGACGACAAGGTGAACCTCGTCGTCTCGCTGCTCGCGAAGACCGAGTACGGCGTCCCGCGGGTCGTCGCCCGCGTGAACAACCCGAAGAACGAATGGCTCTTCAACGAGTCCTGGGGCGTCGACGTCGCGGTCTCGACCCCACGCCTGATGTCCGCGCTCGTCGAGGAGGCGGTGAGCGTCGGTGATCTCGTACGTCTGCTGCGCTTCAGTCACGGTGACGCGAACCTCGTCGAGCTGACCCTGCCGCCCGAGTCGGCCCTCGCGGGCACGACGGTCGGTGACGTCCAGTGGCCCGAGGACACCTCGCTGGTGACGATCATCCGCGGTACGCGCGTTCTCGCGCCGACCGCGGACGACTCCCTCGAAGCGGGGGACGAGCTGTTGTTCGTCGCGGCGCAGGCTCGCGAGGAGCAGCTGGAGGACCTGCTGTCGGTGCGCAAGGAAGAGGCGGCGAGCTAGTCGCTTCGCTTGCTTGTACGCGGAAGGGGGGCGCCCGGGATATCCCGGGCGCCCCCCTTCTGACGTGACTGCTAGACGTCGCCCCTGGCGGCGGCCTTGCGCTCCTTCTCGGCCTTCTCCGCCTTCTCCGCGGCCTCCATCTCAGCGAACACGTCAATCGGCGGCGGCGCCTTCGCGAGGAAGACCCAGGTCAGCCAGACGGCCAGCAGGAAGGGCGGGATCTTCAGGGCGATCAGGACCCAGCCGAACTGGGTGGTGTCCGCCCACCAGTAGAGCGGGAAGAGGATCGCGCACTTGGCGAGCAGGATCAGGCCCCAGGCCCAACTTGCCTTGGTGTACGCCTTCTTGCGGCCAGGGTTGCGGGTCCGCCAGGAGAGGTTCTCCTTGAAGACCGGGCCGAGGATCAGGCCGATCAGCGGGACGCCCGCCATGGCCGTGATGATGTAGGCGAGGGCCAGGCCCAGGGTGTAGAGCATGCCCGGCAGATAGAAGTCCTTGGCGTTGCCGGTCATCATCGCGAAGACCACGCCGAAGGCGACACCGAAGACGCCGCTGAAGGCGTGCTTGACGGTGTCCTTCATGACCAGGCGGACCGCCACGAGCACCAGGGACACCGCGAGGGCCGCGATGGCCGACATGTGCAGGTCCTTGTTGATCGTGAAGATCGTCACGAAGAGGAGGCCGGGAACGACGGTCTCCACCATGCCCCGCACGCCGCCGAAGGCCTCGAAGAGCGCGGCCTCGGTCACGGCCCTGGAATCGGCTTCCTGATCCGTGCTTCCTTGGTCCGTCGGCTTGTCGAGGGACGTCACCGGCTACTCCCGTCCGAGGGGTCTGAGTTCGTATTTCGGGTTGAAGAGCACCCGGCGGCCGCGGCTCATCGAGACCCGGCCGGACGCGATCAGCCTGCGCCCCGGCTCGATCCCCACGATGGAGCGCCTGCCGAGCCACACCACGTCCAGTGCCGCGGAGCCGTCGAACAGCTCCGCCTCCAGGGCGGGAACGCCGGCGCGTGGTCGCAGAGTGACCGTGCGCAAGGTACCAGTAACCGTGACTATCTGGCGGTCCTGGCAGTCTCCGATACGGGTGCATCCAGCCGTCTCGGCATCCTCGCGCAGCTCCTCCGACTCCAGATCCTCCTGGGAGGAGGACAGCCGGTCGAGCATGCGCCGGAAACGGCCTGCCGGCTTCTCGGAACCAGGAACAGCACTCATACAGGAAGCGTACCGGGGGTCGCCGACAGCGCCGCAATGGGTGCGCTCATCTGTGCTTATGCCCGCTCAGCCCCGCCTTGACCCTTGACTCATCGCTCGAACCTGTAACCCATTCCCGGCTCGGTGATGAAGTGCCGCGGATGCGCGGGGTCCGCCTCCAGCTTGCGGCGCAGCTGCGCCATGTAGACGCGCAGGTAGTTCGTCTCCGTACCGTACGAAGGGCCCCAGACCTCCTGGAGCAGCTGCTTCTGGCTGACCAGGCGGCCGGTGTTGCGCACCAGGACTTCGAGGAGATGCCACTCCGTGGGCGTCAGGCGCACGTCGCGTCCGTCGCGGTTGACCTTCTTGGCGGCCAGGTCGACCGTGAAGTCCTCCGTGTCCACCATGACGTCGTCCTCGCCCGCTCCGGTGGGCTCGGCTCTGCGGATGGAGGCCCGCAGCCGGGCGAGCAGCTCGTCCATGCCGAAGGGCTTGGTGACGTAGTCGTCGGCGCCCGCGTCGAGCGCCTCGACCTTCTCGTCCGAGCTGTGCCGCGCGGAGAGCACCAGGATCGGGACGCGCGTCCAGCCGCGCAGGCCCCTGATGACCTCGACCCCGTCCATGTCGGGCAGACCGAGGTCGAGCACGATCACGTCGGGGTGGCGGGCGGCGGCGAGCTGGAGCGCCGTGGCTCCGTCGGGGGCCGCGTCCACGTCGTACTTGCGCGCCTTCAGGTTGATGACGAGGGCGCGTACGATCTGCGGCTCGTCGTCGACCACGAGCACCCGGGTCATGCGTACCTGCCTTTCGGGCTTGTCGGTTGTGGCCATCTCGGCGGTCATGTGGCCGTCTCGGCGGTCATGAGGCTGCCTGTGCGGAGAGGTCGGGCAGGGCCGGCGGTCCGCCCGCCGCCGCCCGCAGGGTGAGGACCATGGTGAGGCCGCCGCCGGGGGTGTCCTCGGCCTCCAGCGTGCCGCCCATGGACTCGACGAAGCCACGGGCGACCGCGAGGCCGAGGCCCACGCCCGCGCCGCGCGGAGCGTCGCCGTAGCGCTGGAAGGGCTCGAAGATGCGGTCCTTGGCCGCGTCCGGGACACCCGGCCCGCGGTCCACGACGCGCAGTTCGACGCGGTCGCCGAGCGCGCTCGCGGAGACCAGGACCGGTTCGGCGTCGAGGCTGTACTTGACGGCGTTCTCGACGATGTTGGCGACGGCGCGTTCGAGGAGGCCCTTGTCCACGGAGACCATGGGCAGCGTCTCGGGGATGTCGAGGTCCGCGCTGCCGTCGGGGACGCCGCCGAGTGCCATGGGGACGACCTCGTCGAGGTCGATCGCGCGGATCAGCGGGGTGACCGTGCCGGTCTGCAGGCGGGACATGTCCAGGAGGTTGCCGACCAGGTGGTCCAGGCGGTCGGCGCCGTCCTCGATGCCTTCGAGGAGCTCGGCCTGGTCCTCCTCGGACCACGCCACGTCGTCGGAGCGCAGAGAGGAGACGGCGGCCTTGATGCCCGCGAGGGGCGTACGCAGGTCATGGCTGACGGCGGCGAGCAATGCGGTGCGGATGCGGTTGCCCTCGGCGAGGGTGCGGGCCTGCTGTGCCTCGTCCTGGAGGCGCCGGCGGTCGAGGACCACGACGGCCTGTGCGGCGAACGCGGCGAGCACCCTGCGGTCCTCGGCGGGCAGCACCCGGCCGGACAGGGCGAGCGCCATGTGGTCGCCGACGGGCATGTCCACGTCCGCGTCCTCGGGGCGCTCCAGCGTGCGCCCCTCGCCGACCCGGCCCGCGCAGGTCCAGGGGGCCACGTCGCTCGCGCGCTCCAGGAGCGCCACCGAGTCCATGCTGAAGGTCTCGCGTACGCGCTCCAGGAGGGCGTCCAGGCTGGTCTCGCCGCGCAGCACGCTCCCGGCGAGGAAGGAGAGTATCTCCGACTCCGCGCGCAGTCTCGCGGCCTGGTGGGTGCGGCGGGCGGCGAGGTCCACGACGGAGGCGACGGAGATCGCGACGCCCACGAAGACGATGATCGCGACGATGTTCTTGGAGTCGGAGATCGTCCACAGGTGCGTCGGCGGCGCGAAGTAGTAGTTCAGGAGCAGCGAGCCGAACGCCGCCGAGGCCAGGGCCGGCAGGAGACCGCCGAGCAGGGCGGCGGCGACGGTGAGCGTCAGGAACAGCAGCATGTCGTTGGCGAGACCCAGGTCCGCGTCGACATGGGTGAGGAGCAGCGTCAGGAGCGCCGGGCCGCCCACGCCCACCAGCCAGCCCCAGATGCTCCGGGACCTGCCGAGCCGTGCCCCGCGCGTCACGGGCAGACCGCGGCCCTTGGCGACCTCGTCGTGCGTGACGATGTGGACGTCCAGGTCGGGGCCCGATTCGCGGGCCACCGTCGCGCCGACGCCGGGCCCGAAGACGTACTGCCAGGTCTTGCGGCGCGAGGAGCCGAGGACGATCTGGGTGGCGTTGACGCCGCGGGCGAAGTCGAGCAGCGCGGCGGGTATGTCGTCGCCGATGACGTGGTGGAAGGTGCCGCCCAGGTCCTCCACCAGGGTGCGCTGGACCGCGAGCTCCTTGGGCGACGCCGCGGTCAGGCCGTCGCTGCGGGCGATGTAGACGGCGAGGATCTCGCTGCCGGAGCCCTTGGCCGCCATGCGCGAGGCGCGGCGGATCAGCGTGCGGCCCTCGGGGCCGCCGGTGAGGCCGACGGCGATGCGTTCACGGGCCTGCCAGGTGGAGCGGATGCCGTGCTCGCCGCGGTACTGCTGGAGGTACTCGTCGACCCGGTCGGCGACCCAGAGCAGCGCGAGCTCGCGCAGGGCGGTGAGGTTGCCGGGCCGGAAGTAGTTGGACAGGGCCGCGTCGACCCGGTCGGGCTTGTAGATGTTGCCGTGGGCCATGCGGCGGCGCAGTGCCTGTGGCGACATGTCGACGAGCTCGATCTGGTCCGCGCGCCGCACCACCTCGTCCGGCACGGTCTCGCGCTGGCGCACGCCGGTGATCGACTCGACGACGTCGCCGAGGGACTCCAGGTGCTGGATGTTCACGGTCGAGACGACGTCGATGCCCGCGGCGAGGAGCTCCTCCACGTCCTGCCAGCGCTTGGCGTTGCGCGAGCCGGGGATGTTCGTGTGCGCCAGTTCGTCCACGAGGGCGACGGCGGGCGCGCGCTCCAGGACGGCGTCGACGTCCATCTCGGTGAAGCGGCCGCCACGGTGGTCCAGCTGTTTGCGGGGCACCTGCTCCAGGCCGTGCAGCATCACCTCGGTGCGCGGCCTGTCGTGGTGCTCCACGAAGGCGACCACGCAGTCGGTGCCGCGCTCGATGCGGCGGTGCGCCTCGGACAGCATCGCGTACGTCTTGCCGACGCCCGGTGCCGAACCGAGGTATATCCGAAGCTTGCCGCGTGCCATGGCCCCATTGTCTTCCCGAAACTGCTGTGTACGCAGCGTCGACCTTACGGCCAACAAATCGCGCATAGGGGACGAAGGGGCGCCCACGCGTGCTCTTTGACGCAACCCTGATGTGGCGGGTGGCGCGACCCTGAGTGCGGTCCTGTGGGGCCGGGCGCCAGTGAGGTCATGGCACGCCCGGCCCCACAAGGACCGGCTCAGCCGGGGTTGTTCGCGTGGGTCAGGGTCTCCCAGGCGACGAAGAGGTTGTTGCTACCCGCGGGGCGCTGCTCCTCGGTGAGCTTCTGGGTGTTGGTCATGGCGTGGCCGAGGCGGTTGTGCAGCGCGTTGTAGCCGACCTCGGTGACCGGTCCGAGGCCCCGGTGGACCGAGCCGCCGCACAGCGAGCTGGGCGGGGCCTCGCCCAGTTCGTACTTGGCCTGGAACCCGAGGCCCTGGCGCAGCCGCTCGCCGACGTCCGTCTTGTAGAGGTCGTCGCCCTGGATGCGGCTGGTCTCGGCGACGTGGGAGATCGCGGAGAGCCCGTATCCGGTGTGGGTGAAGTCGCGGCACGTTTCCTGGGTGAGCCCGGTGGTGAAGGTGCCCTGCCCCTGCCAGTACTTGACGATCTTCGCGCGGGTGTCGAGGTTCTGGCTGGGCACGGTCTTGGGCAGGTCGCCGTCGGAGGCGAGATAGACGTAGGCGGCGGTGCGCGTGCGGAACTTCGCCATCGCCTTGTCGTACGACCCCTTGTCCTCGATGAAGACGGAGATGCCGATGGCGGCCTCCATCATCGACAGCTCCCAGTTGCCGTTGGAGTTGGAGCCGTTGATGATCTCGGGCAGGTAGACGGTGCGCAGCATCGTCGCGAAGCGGCCCGAGTTGTTCCAACCGCCGGTGTACGTGTGCTTGATGATCTCGGCGGCCCTGGGCCAGGACGAGCCCGCCCAGCCGGTCTGCAAGGGGGCGTTGCTGTTGGTGTGGTCCTTGATGGTGCCGGACCAGGCGTCCATCAGCTCGATGGACTTCTTCGCGTAGCGGTCGTCACGGGTGATGTACCAGGCGAGGGCTGTGGTGTACGCGGCTATCGCGTCCTCGCGCTCGTCCGTGCACCCGTAGTTGGGGTCCGAGTAGGAACCGCACTCGACGACCGCGCGGGGCTTGGGCGTGCGCGAGAGGGAGGCGTACTTGCTTCCCATCATCTGGTCGTAGGCGCCCTTCCAGGGCTGGGCGCCGGCGTTGACCTTCTCCCTGGTGAAGTCGAGCTGTCCGCGGGAGACGGTGACTCCGGGGTGGACGAAATCGGCGGGCGCGGCGTCGGCGCGCTCGGCGCCGGGCCAGGCCAGGAGGGCGGCGACCAGTGCGGTCACCACGGAGGCGAGGGTCGCGAGGACTGCCGTGCGGGGTCTGCGGTGGTGGCGCACGGGTGTGGGGGTGTCAGCCATGCGAAGGGCCATCCATTCTCGTATGTGAACTTCAAGTGCCTTTCTGAACATGCGTGTTGGGCCGAGACCATAGGTACGGACCATGCTGCCGTCAAGACGTGCGCCCGGCGCAGTCGCGCGACAGCCGCAGCCGACCGGTCGGATTCAGAAACGTGAACCAGAGCTGCCCGGGGCGGCCCGGTCGCGAGGACCGGACCGCCCCGGGCAGCCCGTGAGGTGAGTACGCCTCAGCTCCTGTCGGCGACAAGCTCCCTCAGCGCGATGTTGAGCTGGAGGACGTTGACGCGGGGCTCGCCCACGAAGCCGAGGATCCGCCCGTCCGTGTGCTCGGCGACCAGCTCCTCGACCTTGTTCACGGCGAGGCCGTTCTTCTCGGCCACCCGGTGCGCCTGGAGCCGCGCGTACTCCGGTGAGATGTGCGGGTCCAGGCCCGAGCCGGACGAGGTGACGGCCTCGGCCGGCACGTCCGACGGCCTGACCTTGAAGCCGGGCGTGGAGTTGTCCTTGACGACGGCCGCCTTGGCGGCCTTGACGTTCGCGATCAGGTCCTTGCTGTCACCGGACAGGTTCGTCGCACCCGAAAGGATCAGGTCGTACTGGGTGTTCACCCCCGCGTCCTGGTTGGAGCCGAGGCCGTTGGAGGGCCGGGGCTGGAACCACTTCAGGTCGGGCTCGGCGGCCTCCTGGCCCTTCTTCAGCGGCAGGTCGTACGTCTGCCCGATGAGCTCGGAGCCGACGACCTTGCCCTCGCTGCGGATCTCGGAACCGTTGGCCTTGTCGCTGAACAGGCCCTGGGCGATCCCGGTGACGGCGAGCGGATAGATGACACCGCAGACCACGGTCAGCACCAGCAGGGCACGCAGGCCCGCGCCCAGCAGCCGTGCCGTACTTCCGACGGAGTTGTTCATGACGATCAGCACGCTTTCAGGAGCTAAAGCCCGGGGATGAGGGAGATCACCATGTCGATGATCTTGATGCCGATGAACGGGGCGACGAGGCCGCCGAGGCCGTAGATGCCGAGGTTGCGCCGCAGCATCCGGTCCGCGCTCATGGGCCGGTAGCGCACGCCCTTCAGGGCCAGCGGCACCAGGGCGACGATGATCAGCGCGTTGAAGACGACGGCCGACAGGATGGCCGACTCCGGCGACGACAGGCCCATGATGTTGAGCTTGTCGAGACCGGGATACACCACAGCGAACATCGCGGGGATGATCGCGAAGTACTTCGCGACGTCGTTGGCGATCGAGAAGGTCGTCAACGCGCCCCGGGTGATCAGGAGTTGCTTGCCGATCTCGACGATCTCGATGAGCTTGGTGGGGTTGGAGTCCAGGTCCACCATGTTCCCGGCCTCCTTGGCGGCCGAGGTCCCGGTGTTCATGGCCACGCCGACGTCGGCCTGCGCGAGGGCGGGCGCGTCGTTCGTGCCGTCACCGGTCATCGCGACGAGCTTGCCGCCGGCCTGCTCCCGCTTGATCAGCGCCATCTTGTCCTCGGGCGTGGCCTCGGCGAGGAAGTCGTCCACGCCCGCCTCGTCCGCGATCGCCTTGGCGGTCAGCGGGTTGTCACCCGTGATCATGACCGTCTTGATGCCCATGCGCCGCAGCTCGTCGAACCGTTCACGCATGCCGTCCTTGACGACGTCCTTGAGGTGGATGACGCCGAGGACCCGCGCCCCCTCGTCGTCCTGGGCGGCGACGAGGAGCGGTGTGCCACCGGCCTGCGAGATCGTGTCGGTCAGGGCCTGGGCGTCCGCGGAGACCGTGCCGCCGTTCTGGGTGACCCACGCGACGACCGAACCGGTCGCGCCCTTGCGGACCTTGCGTCCGCTGCCGCCCTCGACGAGGTCGACGCCCGACATCCGCGTCTGCGCGGTGAAGGCGACCCACTCCGCCCCCTCCAACTCCCCCTGGTGGCGCTCGCGAAGCCCGTACCTCTCCTTCGCCAGTACGACGACGGAGCGCCCCTCGGGCGTCTCGTCGGCCAGCGACGAGAGCTGGGCGGCATCCGCGAGCTCGGCCTCGGTCGTCCCGCGCACGGGCACGAACTCGGCGGCCTGACGGTTGCCCAGCGTGATGGTGCCGGTCTTGTCGAGCAGCAGCGTCGAGACATCACCGGCGGCCTCGACCGCCCGTCCGGACATGGCGAGGACGTTGCGCTGGACCAGGCGGTCCATGCCCGCGATGCCGATCGCGGAGAGCAGCGCGCCGATGGTCGTCGGGATCAGGCACACCAGGAGCGCGGCGAGCACGATCATGGACTGCTCGGCACCGGCGTACACGGCGAACGGCTGGAGCGTGACGACCGCGAGCAGGAAGACGATGGTGAGCGACGCGAGCAGGATGTTGAGCGCGATCTCGTTGGGCGTCTTCTGCCGGGCCGCGCCCTCGACCAGGTTGATCATGCGGTCGATGAACGTCTCTCCGGGCTTCGTCGTGATCTTGATGACGATGCGGTCGGAGAGAACCTTCGTGCCGCCGGTGACGGCGGACCTGTCGCCGCCCGACTCCCGGATGACCGGGGCCGATTCGCCGGTGATGGCCGACTCGTCGACGCTCGCGACACCGTCGACGACGTCACCGTCGCCGGGGATCACGTCGCCCGCCTCGCAGACCACCAGGTCGCCGATGCGCAGCGCGGTGCCGGGCACCTGCTCCTCGGCCGTGCCGTCCAGGCGGCGCGCGACCGTGTCGGTCTTGGCCTTGCGCAGCGTGTCCGCCTGCGCCTTGCCACGCCCCTCGGCCACCGCCTCCGCGAGGTTGGCGAAGATCGTGGTCAGCCAGAGCCAGACCGCGATCGCCCAGCCGAACCAGTCCCCCGGGTCCTTGACCGCGAGGACGGTGGTGATCACCGAGCCGACGAGCACCACGAACATGACGGGCGACTTGACCATCACCCGCGGATCGAGCTTCCGCACGGCGTCGGGGAAGGACTTCAGGAGCTGCTTGGGGTCGAACAGACCCGCGCCGACACGGCCGCCGTCCTGATGGCTCTCATGGCCGCCGGGCACGTCCTGGTGCGGCGCACGGGTGGGAGTAGCGGTGGACATGGAGCCGGGCTCCTCTGGCTTCTTCGTGCCGGTCGGCTTCTGTGTGCCGCTCGGCTTCTGTGTGCCGCTCGGCTTCTTCGTCTCGGCGGTCATGACGCCAACCCTTCGGCCAGCGGCCCGAGGGCGAGCGCCGGGAAGTAGGTCAGCCCGGTGATGATCATGATGGAGCCGACCAGCAGGCCGGTGAACAGCGGCTTCTCGGTACGCAGAGTGCCCGCCGTCGCCGGAACCGGCTTCTGCTCCGCCAGCGAACCCGCGAGCGCGAGGACGAACACCATCGGCAGGAACCGGCCGAGCAGCATCGCGAGGCCGATCGTGGTGTTGAACCAGTTCGTGTCCGCGCTCAGCCCCGCGAACGCCGAGCCGTTGTTGTTCGCGCCCGAGGTGTAGGCGTAGAGGATCTCCGAGAAGCCGTGCGCCCCGGAGTTGAGCATCGAGTCCTTGGGCGTGGGCAGCGCCATCGACACCGCCGTGAAGCCGAGCACGAGGGCGGGAGTGACGAGGATGTAGCAGGCCGCCAGCTTGATCTCGCGGGTGCCGATCTTCTTGCCCAGGTACTCGGGCGTACGGCCCACCATCAGCCCCGCGATGAACACCGCGATGATCGCCATGATCAGCATGCCGTACAGACCTGATCCCGTACCGCCCGGCGCGATCTCGCCCAACTGCATGCCGAGGAGATCGAGCCCGCCGCCGAAACCGGTGTTGGAGGAGTGGAAGGAGTTGACCGCGCCCGTCGAAGTCAGTGTCGTGGCGACCGAGAAGATCGCCGAACCGGCTATCCCGAACCGCGTCTCCTTGCCCTCCATCGCGCCGCCCGCGATGTCGAAGGCGGGGCCCCCGTGGTGGAACTCCGTCCACATCATCAGCGCGGTGAACCCGACCCAGATGGTCACCATCGTGGCGAGGATCGCGTACCCCTGCCTGAGGGAACCGACCATCCGCCCGAAGGTCCGCGTGATCGCGAACGGGATCACCAGGATCAGGAAGACCTCGAAGAGGTTGGAGAGGCCGTTCGGATTCTCGAAGGGGTGGGCGGAGTTGGCGTTGAAGTAACCGCCTCCGTTGGTGCCCAGCTCCTTGATGACCTCCTGCGAGGCCACCGCCCCGCCGTTCCACTCCTGGCTGCCGCCCAGGAACTGGCCGACCCCGTGGATGCCGGAGAAGTTCTGTATCGCGCCACAGGCGACGAGGACGAGGGCGCCGATCACCGAGATCGGAATCAGGATGCGTACGACACCGCGCACCAGGTCGGCCCAGAAGTTCCCCAACTCCCCCGTCCGCGACCGGGCGAAGCCCCGCACCAGGGCCACCGCGACGGCGATGCCCACGGCCGCGGACACGAAGTTCTGCACCGCGAGGCCACCGGTCTGTACGACATGGCCCATGGCCTGCTCGCCGTAGTACGACTGCCAGTTGGTGTTCGCCACGAACGACGCGGCGGTGTTGAAGGCCTGGTCGGGGTCGATGGCCTTGAAGCCGAGCGACCCGGGCAGCGAGCCCTGGAGCCGCTGCAGCAAATACAGGAACAGCACGCTCACGGCGGAGAAGGCGAGCACACCGCGCAAATAGGCGGGCCAGCGCATCTCGGCGTTCAAATTGGCGCCGATGCCCTTGTAGATCCACTTCTCCACGCGCAGGTGCTTGTCGGAGGAGTAGACCTTGGCCATATGGTCGCCGAGCGGACGGTATGCCAGGGCGAGCGCCACGATCAGCGCGAGGAACTGGAGCACACCAGCTAGAACAGGGCTCATCCGTACTCAGAACCTCTCCGGGAACACGAGAGCGAGGACGAGATAGCCCAGCAGGGATACGGCCACGACGAGACCGACGATGTTCTCGGCAGTCACAGCTTCGCCACCCCCTTGGCGATGAACGCCACCAGCGCGAAGACCGCGATCGTGGTGACGACGAAGGCCACGTCGGCCATCGTGTGCTCCTAGATGAGAGATGAGATGCGCTTGATCTGACCTCTTGAGCAAACCCCCTGTATGGCCGGAAACGACCGCCGTTGACGGCTCCCTTACGGCCGTTGGCACTCCGTTGACGACTCTCTTACGTCTGCCGTCGCTCTACCGCTCTCACCTGCGAAAACGCCGATGGGCCGCACTCCCGTCAGGGAATGCGGCCCATCGGCCCGTACGTCAGGCGCTAGCGCACCTCGGTGATCTCGGGGCCCCGCTGGAGCTGGCCCATGCCGCCGGAGAAGCGCGAGCCCTCCTGCTGCTCCTGCTGGACACCGCCCTCGGCGACCATCTGTGCGTCGTCCGGCAGCTTCAGGACGATCGGGTCACGAGGCGCCATCGGGCCGTCGCCGCGCACGATGACGGTGTCCCGGAAGATCTGCTCCAGGAGCCCGGCGGCCTGCGGCTGAACCGCGCCCTGGCCGGAGATGACCCCGCGCAGGAACCAGCGCGGGCCGTCGACGCCGATGAAGCGCACGACCTGCACCCCGCCCGTGCCGTCCGGCAGCTGCACCGGCACCTGCGCGCGCAGCTCCCAGCCGAGGGGGCCCTCGACCTCGTCGATGACACCGCCCTGCTGCGTGATGCCCGAGGCGATCTCCTCGCGGACCTCGCCCCAGATGCCCTGCTTCTTGGGGGCGGCGAAGCCCTGCAGCTGGATGGCGCTGTCCTGGAGCACGACGGTCGCGGCGACGATCGCGTCACCGGCGACCTCCACGCGCAGCTCCATGCCCTCGACACCCGGTACGAAGAGGCCACCGAGGTCCACGCGGCCCTCACCGGGCTCCCGGACCTCCGAGACGTCCCAGGGACCGTCGGGGCGGGGCTCGGGCTCGAGCCTCACGCGCGACCGCGCCGCGTCATCACTGTCCGCAGCGTCGGAGTCGTCGACGACCTGCTCGGCCTCGCCCGCCGCGTCCTCGGCGGCACTGTCCTTCTTGCGACGTCCGAACACGTCACTGTCCTTCCCGGTCAGATACGACCGATGCGTATCGATTCCCACCCGTGTTTTCACCCGAGCCGGCGCCCACGGCGGCATGGCCGCCGGTGGACCCGAAGCCCCCCTCGGCCCGCGCCGAGTCGGGAAGCTCCGCCACCTCGTGGAAGCGCACCTTCTCGACCTGCTGGACGACCAGTTGGGCAATCCGGTCGAAGCGCTCGAACCGCACGCGCTCGCGCGGGTCGAGATTCACCACGATCACCTTGATCTCTCCACGGTACCCGGCATCCACCGTCCCTGGGGCATTCACCAGGGCGACACCGCAGCGGGCGGCGAGACCGGACCGCGGGTGCACGAAGGCCGCGTACCCCTCCGGCAGCGCGACAGACACCCCCGTGGGCAGTACCGTCCGCTCGCCCGGGGCGAGTTCGCACGCTTCGGTGGTCCGCAGATCCGCTCCGGCGTCGCCGGGCTGCGCGTACGAGGGCAGTGGTACCTCGGAGTCGACGCGACGGATCAGGACGTCGAGCTCCGGGCGGGGTACGGGGGTCACGGGTTCACCTCGAAGGCACGTGCGCGGCGGATCTGGTCCGGGTCGTCCATGGCGGCCCGGATCTCCTCCGGGCGGCCGTTCTCGATGAAGTGGTCGACCTTGACCTCGATGAACAGGGCCGTGGCACGGACGGCGACGGGCCCCTCGGGGCCGCCGATCCGCCCGGTGGCCCGGGAGTAGATCTTCCGTCCGGAGACGGCGGTCACCTCGGCCTCGAGGAAGAGCACGGTGCCCAGCGGCACGGGCCGTACGAAGTCGGTCTCGAGCCGACCGGTCACGGCGATCACCCGCAGCAGCCAGTTCAGCGAGCCGAGCGTCTCGTCGAGCGCGGTGGCGAGCACTCCGCCGTGCGCGAGACCCGGAGCACCCTGGTGGGCCTCCCGGACGGTGAACTCGGCGGTGACGCCCACACCTTCACCGGCGTACGCCGCGAGGTGCAGCCCGTGGGCCTGCCCTTCGCCGCAGCCGAAACAGTGCTCGTAGTGGGCTCCGATGAGCTCGCCAGGGGCGGGCGCGTCGGGGTGGCGGACGGGCGCTATTGCGTCGGCCGGGGGCGTCAGAGCTGCTGAAGTACCACTCACAGGCGCAGACCTTACCCGCCCGCCCGTCTCCCACCGCCGCCCTGCCTGACAGCGCTGCGCGCAGACTGCCCCGAACCCTGCCGACTCAGCTCATCGTGCCAAGCTTGCTCGTATGCAGCCTTACGAAGAACGCCTGACGGCGCCCCGTTCCTGGTGGCTCGTCTCGCTCCTGGTCGGTGTCGCGACAGCGCTCATCATGGTGCCCTTCGGCACTCTGCCCCTGCTCGGCGGCCTGGTCGCCGGGACGGCGGTCGCCGCGGTCGTCACCAGCTCGTACGGCTCCCCCCGGATCCGCGTGGTGGCGGGCTCGCTCGTCGCGGGCGACGCGAAGATCCCGGTCTCCGCCCTGGGCGAGCCGGTGGTACTCGACGCCGAGGAGGCGCGCGCCTGGCGCGGCCCGAAGGCCGACCCGCGCGCCTTCATGCTGCTGCGCGCCTATATCCCCACGGCGCTGCGCGTCGAGATCACGGACCCGCAGGACCCGACTCCGTACGTGTACGTGTCGACGCGGCACCCCGAGGCGCTCGCGGCGGCGCTGACGGCGGTGCGGGCTTCGTAAGGACTGTTCGTCGGGGGCGTGCGCGGAACCCGCCGCGTCAGCGCCCCAGCTCCTTGGGCGGCGTGCCCGGACGCAGGGGGTCCAGGGGCTTCACGGGCTGCTCAAGGGGCGGCAGCTCGGGCAGGGCGTCCCAGGGCACCTGCGACCTCCGCAGGTCCGCACGGACCCGCTCAGCGAGCTTCTTGGTGTCACGGCGGTTCATCACCGCCCCGACCGCGGCGCCCACCATGAAGGGCATCAGGTTCGGGAGGTTGCGCACCATGCGCTTCATGATCTGCTGGCGCAGCTCGCGCTTCATCTGGCCGCCGAGCGCGGCGTTGATCGACGCGGGCTTCACCACGTCGATGCCGCGCTCCTCGGTCCACGAGGTGAGGTAGGCGGAGCTGCGCTCCTTGAGGTTGCCGGGCGGGCGAAGGCCGTAGACCTCGTGGAGTTCGGCGATCAGCTTGAGCTCGATCGCCGCCACGCCGGTGATCTCGGCGGCCATCTCCGCGGGCATGGCGGGCGGCACGGGCATCATCGCCGCGGCGCCGACTCCGGCACCGACCGTCGACGTCGCGTTGGCCGCGCCGGAGATGAGTTTGTCCGCGATCCGCTCGGCGTCCAGGCCGGGGAACTGTTTGCGGAGGGTGTTCAGGTCGCGGACCGGGACCCGCGGGGCGCTCTCGATGATCCGGTCGGCGAGATAGCCGATGCCGGCCTTGGCGCTGCGTCCGCTCATGCGTACGCCCGCCTTGACTCCGTCCGTGACGGCGGCAACGCGGCCCTTGGACCCGGGGGTCCTGGACGCCTTGTCGGCCGCCGTCTCGTCTGGTGTTGCCACCTCTGAGGCGTTCGCCGGTCGGAGCGAGGCTGTTCCTGTGGGGGAAGAGCCCCGCTCGTCGTCGCGCGCGCCCTCGATGGCGGCGTTCTCTTGGTCCGCTCCGCGCTTACGGAAGCGGCGCTTCCTCGGCGGGGTCGAGCCTGTCACGGCCGACCCTGCCCTAGTCGCAGTCGCGGCAGATCGGCTGGCCGTTCTTCTCCTTGGCCAGCTGGCTGCGGTGGTGCACCAGGAAGCAGCTCATGCAGGTGAACTCGTCCTGCTGCTTCGGGAGCACCCGTACGGCGAGCTCCTCGTTCGACAGGTCCGCGCCGGGCAGTTCGAGGCCCTCTGCGGCCTCGAACTCGTCGACGTCCACTGCCGAGGTCGACTTGTCGTTCCGCCGCGCCTTCAGTTCCTCGATGCTGTCCTCATTGACGTCATCGTCGGTCTTGCGTGGGGTGTCGTAGTCCGTTGCCATGTCGCGCTCTCCCCCTCTGGGTGTCTGCGGTGTCTCAGCGCACGTAACGCGTGAGAGGCCGGACTTGTGCCCGACCTGAGGCGGAGATTTTGCCTCACATCAAGGTCTGTTACTCAATCGACACCCAACCGCACCCCTGAAGAGGTGATCGGTTTGGATGGCGATCGGGACCGTACACGGTCCGAATGTCGCACTTCACAGGCGCCACCCCGTGTACTTCCCGTGATCAAGACCCCTGAAAACCCGGATTTTCCCGGCTTTCCGACGACTTTGACGATCACGGAGAGTAGATGGCCGAAAATTCGCCCCTGTGATCGATCGCACACGGAATCTCCAGGATCAGGTCCCGAAAATTCCGCGCAAAGCGAACATCGCGGCGAGTCGCGGCAGCATCTCAGAGAGGAAGGGTGACTCGCATCACGAGCCCTCCCCCCTCGCGCGGCTCCGCGATGATACGGCCCCCGTGGGCCCGCGCCACCGACCGGGCGATCGACAGGCCGAGTCCCACGCCCTTGTCGCTGCCCGTGCGCTCGGTCCGCAGCCGCCGGAACGGCTCGAAGAGGTTGTCGATCTCGTACGCGGGCACCACGGGGCCCGTGTTCGACACCACGAGGACCGCCTGGCCGTGCTGGGCCTCCGTGGTGACCTCGACCCAGCCCTCGTCCGCCACGTTGTACCTGACGGCGTTCTGGACGAGGTTCAGGGCGATCCGCTCCAGGAGGACGCCGTTGCCCTGCACGACGGCCGCGCCACGCTCCCCGCGGATCTGCACACCCTTCGCGTCGGCCTCGGCCCGCACCTGGTCGACGGCGCGGTCGGCGACCTCGGCGAGGTCGACCGGCTTGCGCTCCACGATCTGGTTGTCGCTGCGGGCGAGCAGCAGCAGGCCCTCCACGAGCTGCTCGCTGCGTTCGTTGGTCGCGAGGAGCGTCTTGCCGAGCTGCTGGAGCTCGGCGGGCGCTCCCGGGTCGGAGAGGTGCACCTCGAGCAGCGTGCGGTTGATCGCCAGCGGGGTGCGCAGCTCGTGCGACGCGTTGCCGACGAACCGCTGCTGGGCGGTGAAGGCCCGCTCCAGGCGGTCGAGCATCTCGTCGAAGGTGTCCGAGAGCTCCTTCAACTCGTCGTCGGGCCCGTCCAGTTCGATGCGCCGGGACAGGTCCGTGCCCGCCACCCTGCGCGCGGTGCGCGTGATGCGGCCCAGCGGCGACAGAACCCGGCCCGCCATCGCGTAACCGAAGGCGAAGGCGATTACGGCGAGCCCGAGCAGGGCGAGCAGCGAGCGGCTCAGGAGGTTGTCCAGGGCGTGCTGGCGCTGTTCGTTGACGCAGGCGTTCATGGCGTCGTTGAGCTCACCGGCCGACGGCGAGCTCGGGAAGTTGCACTTGTCGCTGGCCACCTGGCCGGAGACGATCTTGAACGGCAGGTCGCTGCCCACGTTCAGGGCCTGCGCGGCCAGCAGGTAGATGATCGAGAGCAGCAGGATGCCGGCGATCAGGAACATGCCGCCGTACAGCAGCGTGAGCCGTATGCGGATGGTGGGGCGCAGCCACGGAAAGGGTGGTTCGGCCTTCCTGGGGTCCCAGGTGGGTTTCGGGGGCGCAGCTGGCGGCGCCGGGGTCGCGGCCACCGGGGATCAGATCCGGTAGCCGGAGCCGGGCACCGTCACGATGACGGCGGGCTCGCCGAGCTTTCGCCGCAGGGTCATGACGGTCACCCGGACCACGTTCGTGAACGGGTCGGTGTTCTCGTCCCAGGCCTTCTCCAGGAGCTGCTCGGCGGAGACGACGGCGCCCTCGCTGCGCAGCAGCACTTCGAGGACGGCGAACTCCTTGGGCGCGAGCTGGATCTCCTTGCCGTCGCGGAAGATCTCGCGGCGGTTCGGGTCGAGCTTGATCCCGGCGCGCTCCAGGACGGGCGGCAGCGGCACGCTCGTACGCCGGCCGAGGGCACGCACGCGTGCCGTGAGCTCGCTGAACGCGAAGGGCTTGGGGAGGTAGTCGTCGGCGCCGATCTCCAGGCCCTCGACGCGGTCGCTGACGTCGCCGGACGCGGTGAGCATCAGGACGCGGGTCGGCATGCCGAGCTCGACGATCTTGCGGCAGACGTCGTCCCCGTGCACGAGCGGGAGGTCCCGGTCGAGCACCACGACGTCGTAGTCATTGACCCCGATGCGCTCCAGGGCGGCCGCTCCGTCGTACACGACGTCGACGGCCATGGCCTCCCGGCGCAGTCCGGTGGCCACCGCATCGGCGAGCAGCTGCTCGTCCTCGACGACGAGTACGCGCACGGCGCTGTCCTTCCTCTGTGCCCGTTCGGGCAGGTCTGTTCGTGGGTGTGGGCTCCATCCTGCCCCTTTCGGCCATAAACCGGCTGTAAGGCGGGCTCCTGGGGCCTCCCCGACGGGGAATGCGGGATTTGCTCCGGCGGTTGAGGTTTCCGTGGAAGGGAGCCAGGGGAGGACGACTTCACACCCCGCGATCACGCTTTGCATGTGGCGTGCCACGACCCGCTTTTCGCCTCAGGGCGGGCGGCCTGAGACGTGATCGCCCCTTCTTGAGGGCACACCCCCGTGCCATGAACCCACGACCCAGCCGAGGGGGCGCAACCATGGACGCTTTTACCGCAGGACTGCTGCAGCGCATAAAGGCCACGGAATCCGACCTCACGAAGGCCCGTGAGACGGGCGACGACTTCCTTGCCGAGGTCGAGCAGGGGGAGCTCGAGGATCTCCACCGCCTGGCCGCCGAGCACGGGGTGGAGGTCGGCGTGCTGCACGCCTGATCCCTCCCTCCTGATCCTTAGCCTGCAGAAGGGCCCCGGCATCCGTGGACGAGATGCCGGGGCCCTTCCGCGTGTTCTGTCCGCTCCGGGTGTGTGAGTCCAGGCGGTCAGTCGTGCCAGGCGCCGAGCTCCTCCAGGCGGCCCTGCAGGTCCTCGAAGAGGCCGGGCGGGGCGGCGATGGCCAGCTCCCCCGAGGGAGCCTCTCCGGGGCGTCCACCGGTCAGGGCGCCCGCCTCCCGCGCGACGAGGTCACCGGCCGCGAAGTCCCACGGGTTGAGGCCGCGCTCGTAGTACGCGTCGAGGCGGCCGAGCGCGACGTCGCACAGGTCGATCGCCGCCGAGCCGCCGCGGCGGATGTCCCGGACCAGCGGGATCAGCTGTCGGGCCACCTCGGCCTGGCGGACGCGGCGCTGCGCGATGTACCCGAACCCCGTGCCGATGAGGGCCTGCTCGAACGGGGGCGCCGGGCGGGCGTGCGCCGGCTTGTCGTTGACGAAAGCGCCCTCTCCGAGGACGGCTCGGTAGGTCTCCCCGCGCATCGGGGCGTGCACCACGCCGACCAGCGTCTCGCCGTCCTTGCGGGCGGCGATGGACACGGACCAGTCCGGGCGCCCGTACAGGTAGTTGACGGTGCCGTCGATCGGGTCGATCACCCATTGGACGCCGCTGCTGCCCTCGGAGCTCGCGCCCTCCTCGCCCAGCACGCCGTCGTCCGGCCTGCGCTCGGCGAAGAAGTCGGTGATCAGCTTCTCGGAGGCGATGTCCATCTCGGTGACGACGTCGACCGCGCTGGTCTTGGTGGCGGCCACGCCCAGGTCGTCGGGGCGCCCGTCGCGCAGAAAGGCCCCTGCGCGGTGTGCGGCCTCCAGGGCGACGCCGAGGAGTTCTGCCTTGAGGTCGGTCACGTCAACGTCCTTACGCGTACGGGCTGTCAGCGCCCGCGGCCGCGGGCTTCGGGGCGCGCGCCGGGCAGCAGCCCACCGGGCACAGGTCGTGGCTCGCGCCGAGCGCACCGAGGGCGCAGGGCGCGATCTCGCGCCCGTTCTCCGTGGCCGAGCGCTCCAGGACGAGCTCCCGCACCGCGGCGGCGAACCGCGGGTCGGCGCCGACCGTGGCCGAGCGGCGGACGGGCAGGCCCAGCTCCGCGGCCTTGGCCTCGGCCTCGGTGTCGAGGTCGTACAGGACCTCCATGTGGTCCGACACGAAACCGATCGGGACCATCACCACGGCGGGCGCGCCCGCCGCCTGCCGCTCCTCCAGGTGATCGCAGATGTCCGGCTCCAGCCACGGGATGTGCGGGGCGCCGCTGCGCGACTGGTAGACGAGCTCCCAGGGGTGTTCGACGCCGGTCTCCTCGCGCACCGCGTCGGCGATGAGCCGGGCCACGTCCAGGTGCTCCGCGACATACGCGCCGCCGTCCCCGTGGTCCTCGACGCGACCCGACGTGTCGGCGGCCGCGGTCGGGATGGAGTGCGTCGTGAAGGCGAGGTGCGCCCCGTCGCGGACGTCACCGGGGAGGTCGGCCAGGGACTTCAGGACCCCGTCGATCATGGGGCGGACGAAACCGGGGTGGTTGAAGTAGTGCCGGAGCTTGTCGACGCGCGGCACATCTAGGCCCTCGGAGGCGAGCACGGCGAGGGAGTCGGCGAGGTTCTCCCTGTACTGGCGGCAGCCCGAGTACGACGCGTACGCACTGGTCGCGAGCACGAGTACACGGCGGTGGCCGTCCCGGACGAGCTCGCGCAGGGTGTCGGTCAGATAGGGCGCCCAGTTGCGGTTGCCCCAGTAGACCGGCAGGTCGAGGCCGTGGTCGGCGAAGTCCTTGCGCAGGGCGTCCAGCAGGGCGCGGTTCTGGTCGTTGATCGGGCTGACCCCGCCGAACAGGAAGTAGTGCTGCCCCACCTCCTTGAGCCGCTCCTTGGGGATGCCGCGGCCCCGCGTCACGTTCTCCAGGAACGGGACCACGTCGTCGGGGCCCTCGGGGCCGCCGAACGAGAGCAGCAGCAGGGCGTCATAGGGAGAGGCATCGAGCGCGTCGGACATGTATCCGATCCTGCCACCCGCCACTGACAGCCGGAAAATCACGGTGCGTTCGGCCCTGCCGGGACCGTAAGCTGTATTGGCCATCTTTACGCCTTACCGGAGCCCCCACGTGCCAAGCCCCTACCGCGCCATCTTCGCCGCCCCCGGCACCAAGGGGTTCTCGACGGCGGGCTTCCTCGGCCGGATGCCCCTGTCGATGATGGGCATCGGCATCGTGACGATGGTGTCCCAGCTGACCGGGCGGTACGGGCTCGCGGGCGCGCTCTCCGCGACCGTGGCGCTCTCGGCCGCCGCGATCGGCCCGCAGATCTCCCGGCTCGTCGACCGGTACGGCCAGCGCCGCGTGCTGCGTCCCGCGACCCTGGCGTCCCTGGTCGCGGTCGCCGGGCTGCTGCTCTGCGCGAAGTACGAACTCCCGGACTGGACGCTCTTCGCCTTCGCCGCCCTCGTCGGCTTTGTGCCGAGCGTGGGCTCGATGATCAGGGCGCGCTGGGCGGTCCTCTACCGGGACACCCCGCAGCTGCACACCGCGTACTCCTTCGAGTCCGTGGTGGACGAGGTCTGCTTCATCTTCGGGCCGATCATCTCGATCGGTCTCTCCACGGTGTGGTTCCCGGAGGCCGGGCCGCTCATGGCCGGGGTGTTCCTCGCCGTGGGTGTGTTCTGGCTGACGGCCCAGCGGGCCACCGAGCCCGTGCCGCACGGCCGTGAACACCACACCAAAGCTTCCGCACTGCGCTCCGGCGGGCTCCAGGTCCTGGTCGCGACCTTCGTGGCGACGGGCGCGATCTTCGGCTCCATCGACGTGGTGACCGTCGCGTACGCGGAGGACCACGGTCACAAGTCGGCGGCCAGCCTCGTGCTCGCCGTCTACGCGCTCGGCTCCTGCCTGGCGGGGGCCGCCTTCGGTCTCGTCCACTTCAAGGGAGCACCCGCGCCGAGGTGGCTGCTGGGTGTCTGTACGACGGCCGTGAGTATGATCCCGCTTCAATTGGTCGGGAACCTTCCGTTTCTGGCCGTGGCGTTGTTCATCGCGGGCCTCTCCATCGCGCCGACCATGATCACGACAATGGCCCTCGTCGAACAGCACGTACCACGCGCGAAGCTGACCGAGGGCATGACCTGGGTGAGCACCGGACTCGCGGTCGGCGTCGCGCTCGGCTCCTCAGCGGCCGGCTGGGTCATCGACGCGGCCGGCTCGGACGCCGGGTACGCGGTCCCCGGTCTGTCCGGGGCCGTCGCGGTGGCGGTCGGGTTCCTTGGGTATCGCCGGCTGAAGAGGCCGGCTTTGCAACGGGGAGGGACCCATGAGCACGGCATCGGGCACGGGCAGCGGGAAGAGCACGAAAGCCTGGCGTAACTGGGCGGGCAACGTCACCTCCCGCCCCGCGAGGGAGGTCACCCCCGCGTCGGTCGACGAGCTCTCCGCCGCGCTGCGCCGGGCCAAGGCGGACGGCCTCAGGGCGAAACCGGTCGGCACCGGCCACTCCTTCACGGCGACCGCGGCGACCGACGGCCTCCTGATACGCCCCGAACTCCTCACCGGCATCCGCAGAATCGACCGCGAGGCCGGCACCGTCACGGTGGAGGCGGGCACTCCGCTGAAGCGCCTGAACGCGGCCCTCGCGCGCGAGGGCCTGTCGCTCACGAACATGGGCGACATCATGGATCAGACCGTCTCCGGCGCGATCAGCACCGGGACGCACGGCACGGGCCGCGATTCGGCGTCGATCTCCGCGCAGATCATGGCACTTGAGCTGGTCACGGCGGACGGAACGGTCCTCACCTGCTCCGAGAAGGAGAATCCCGAGGTCTTCGCGGCGGCCCGGATCGGCCTCGGCGCACTCGGCGTGATCAGCGCGATGACCTTCGCCGTCGAGCCCGTCTTCTACCTCACCGCCCGTGAGGAGCCGATGACCTTCGACAAGGTCACGAGCGAGTTCGACGCACTCCACGCCGAAAACGAGCACTTCGAGTTCTACTGGTTCCCGCACACCGGCAACTGCACCACCAAGCGCAACAACCGCAGCTCGGGCCCCGCCGCCCCGCCCGGCCGAGTGAGCGCCTTCGTAGAGGACGAGATTCTCTCCAACGGCCTCTTCCAGGCGGTCAACACGATCGGCAGGGCCGTCCCCGCGACGATCCCCGGAATCGCCAAGATCTCCAGCAAGGCGCTCTCCGCCCGCACCTACACGGACATCCCCTACAAGGTCTTCACAAGCCCGCGCCGCGTGCGCTTCATGGAGATGGAGTACGCCGTCCCGCGGGCCGCCCTCGTCGAGACGCTGCGCGAGCTGAGGACGATGGTGGAGCGCTCGAACCTGCGGATCAGCTTCCCCGTGGAGATCCGCACCGCTCCCGCGGACGACATCACGCTCTCCACGGCCTCGGGCCGGGAGAGCGCGTACATCGCCGTCCACATGTACCGGGGCACGCCCTACCAGGCGTACTTCACGGCCGCCGAGCGGATCTTCACCGCCCACGAGGGCCGGCCCCACTGGGGCAAGATCCACACCCGCGACGCCGCCTACTTCGCGCGGGCCTATCCGCGCTTCGCCGAGTTCACGGCCCTGCGCGACCGCCTCGACCCGGACCGCATGTTCGGCAACGACTACCTGCGCCGCGTGCTGGGCGCCTGAGGGCCGCTGCCGCCTAAGGAGTGGGGGTCTCTCCCCGCTGTCCGTCGTTTCCGTTTCCGGTGTCGCCTCCGCTCGACGGGGACGGCGTCGGAGTCGGGGTGGGGGTCGGCGTCGGGGTCGGGTCGGTCTTCGAACCGCCGTCGTCCCCGGAGTCCGAACCGGAGTCAGAGCCCTTGTCGGGGTCGTCCTTCGAACCGGAGTCCGAGCCGTTGCCGGCGCCGTTGTCCGGCGTCTGCGAGGCCGCCCCGTCCGGGTCCTGCGTCGGGTCGTCGCCCTGCTGCGAACCGTCGTCGTCCGAGCCCGTGGAGGGGCCGTCGGACGGCTGCCCGGAGGGGTCGGTCGAGGGCGTCGGACGGTGGTCCGTCGAGCTGTTCCGGCCCGAGAAGCCGTTGCCGATCGTGGTGCCGTGGCCCCCGCTGAAGTCCTCGCCGGAGACGACCTCGTACGTCGTGATGCCGGCCATGGCGACGCCGAAGACCACCACGGCCCCGATCAACGGCCGCTTCCAGCTCCGGATCTGGGTGCGATGCGTGGTGCCGTGCGTGAACTCTTCCGAGGGCAGCGGCGGGGCCGTCGGCTCCTCCGGCACAACCGGCGCCGCCTGCCGCAGCACGCGCGTCGCGTCGTCGCGGGGCACCAGCCGCGTGGCGTCGACCGATCCGAGCATCTGCGTCTTCTCGGCGTCCGCGTCGGTGTGGGCGCCCGGGTCCGCCACCGGCAGCATGGTCGTGCGGTCCGCGTCGGCGTCCACCACCGGGAGCACATTCGTGCGGTCCGCGTCGGCATCGACCACCGGGAGCACATTCGTGCGGTCCGCGTCGGCATCGACCACCGGCAGCACGTTCGTGCGGTCCGCGTCGGCACCGACCACCGGCAGCACGTTCGTGCGGTCCGCGTCCACAGCGGGCGGCAGCACCGAGGTGGCGTCCGGCTCGGCCGTCCTCCCCCATGTCGTCGTCACGGGCCCGTTTCCGGTGTGCGCCGCCGCACCCGTGTACGACGCCGCTCTGAACGTCTCCGCCACCGGCGCACCCGAGCCGTCGGTCAGCGGCACCTGCCTCGCCCTCGGCTTGGCCTGCACCGTGACGTCACGTATCTGCTCGCCCGTGCGCCGGAAGAAGTGCTGGAAGAGCGTGCCGCCGCAGGTCGCGACCGCACTCACCACACCGGCGCCGAGGATCGTGCCGTAGACACCGAAGCTCGACGCGAGCTTCGCCGCCACCACCGCGGCCACGGCGCTTCCCGCCACCTGGGGCACACTCAGGTCCAGGCGCCGCTTCTCCGTCGGCTCCGTCGAGTGCTCCTGCTCCGCCCGGCCCCTCGACTCCATGCCGGAATCCGGCTTTTCACGCATCTCCGACCCTTGCCTGCCTTTCTCGACTGACTGCACGAGAAAGGGACGTATGGGTGAAGTGGATAGTTCCGTTTCTGGAGATTCCGTGAAGTGTGCCACTCTCGGACCACCCTGCCCGGGTATGCCGAAGCGCCAACTCCCGTCCCCTGCGAGAAGTTCGGCGGCGCGGCGGACCACCCGCGTGGCCCGAATGGAGTACTGTTGCGAGCCCTGGGTCCGGTCTCCCACCTGGGTGCCCGGAGCCTGACAGGACCGCCGGGAGGGGGCTCGCTGCACAGGGTGACCAAAGTGGTCACTGAGAGTTGCGAAGAGGTAACCGTGCCATAACGGCGACCTTGGGCCCATGCCCGACACGCCGGGCAACTCGGCAAGGTTGTGGCAGGCTGCACCCGGGCAGGCCACACTCGACTAGCGGAAGCAGCGACGCACGTGACGTCGGCAGGCACCACCCGGGAGGTCCCCATGCCCGAACTGCGTGTCGTGGCCGTCAGCAACGACGGCACACGGCTGGTGCTCAAAGCTGCGGACAGCACGGAGTACACGCTTCCGATCGACGAGCGACTGCGCGCCGCGGTGCGCGGCGACCGCCCGCGTCTCGGCCAGATCGAGATCGAGGTGGAGAGCCACCTCCGCCCCCGCGACATCCAGGCGCGTATACGTGCCGGTGCCAGCGCGGAGGAAGTCGCCTCTCTCGCCGGAATCCCCGTCGACCGTGTCCGCCGCTTCGAAGGACCCGTGCTCGCCGAGCGCGCCTTCATGGCCGAGCGGGCCCGGAAGACCCCCGTGCGCCGCCCCGGCGAGAACACCGGACCCCAGCTCGGCGAGGCCGTCTCGGAGCGACTGCTCCTGCGCGGCGCCGACAAGGAGACCGTCCAGTGGGACTCCTGGCGCCGAGACGACGGCACCTGGGAAGTACTGCTCGTCTACCGCGTCGCGACCGAACCGCACTCCGCGAGCTGGACGTACGACCCGCCGCGGCGGCTCGTACAGGCCGTGGACGACGAGGCGCGCTCGCTGATCGGCGAGACGGACGACATCGCCGCGCCCGAGCCCAGCTTCCCGTTCGTGCCGCGCATCGCCCGGCTGCCCCGGGACAGGCCATCGCTCGACCGGCCGCTCGACCGCGCCCTGGACCGGCAGTTGGACCGGCAGTTGGACCGCCCGAGCGTGCCGCTGCCCCCGGAGCCCGGGGAGGAGAACACGGCCACCGGCGCGACGGCGGCCGTCTCCGAGTCGGAGCGGGACTCTCTCACCAGCCTCTTGGAGGCGGTGCCGAGCTTCCGCGGCGACATGATCGTGCCGGAGCGCCCCGTGCCCCAGCCGACGGATCTCCCGCCGGTGCCGGTGCCGGTGGAGGAGCAGCCCGAGCAGGACCCGGAGGCCGAGGAGGCCCCCGCCGCGTCGGCAGGCGCGGGTTCCGCGTACGCGGACGTCCTGATGCCGCGCTCGGTGGCCAGCCACCGCGACCGCCTCGTCGGCACCACCGACCGCCAGGCGGAGGCGGACGGCGTCCGTCCCGGGCGGCGCGCGGCCGTGCCCAGCTGGGATGAGATCGTCTTCGGCACGCGTCGTAAGAAGCAGGAGTAGACGGCGTCGTCCGTCAGAAGGGGCCGGGCCCCGCACCGTGCAGGTGCGGGGCCCGGCCCCTTCCGACCAACCGTCCGCTACTGCGGGTCCGGGCCCTTGGCCACCGGACGGGAATCGTCCGATGACCACTCCGACCACGAGCCGACGTACAGCGACGCCGGGATGCCCGCCACCGCGAGGGCCAGCACCTCGTGGGCGCCGGAGACACCCGAGCCGCAGTAGACGCCGACCTCGGAAGTGCCGGACGCGCCCAGGGAGTTGAAGCGCTCCGCGAGGTCGGCGGCCGGCCTGAAGGTGCCGTCCGCCGTGACGTTCTCCGTGGTCGGCGCGGAGACCGCACCCGGGATGTGGCCGCCGACACGGTCGATCGGCTCGACGTCACCGCGGTAGCGCTCGGCCGCGCGGGCGTCCAGGAGCAGCCCGGAGCGGGCCACGGCAGCCGCGGCGTCGGCGTCGAGCAGGTCCGTGGTGTTCGCCCCGGGGACGAACGAGCCCTCGGCGGCCGGGCGCTCGTCGCCCGACTTCAGCGGGCCGCCCCACGCCGCGAGACCGCCGTCGAGCACCCGCACGGACGGATGCCCCGTCCAGCGCAACAGCCACCAGGCGCGCGCGGCGGCCCAGCCCTGCCCGCCGTCGTACACGACCACCTCCCGGTCGGCGACGACCCCGGCGGCCCGCATCACCGCACCGAAGTGCCCCACGTCCGGCAGCGGGTGCCGTCCGGCCGGGCCCGCCTGCCCCGCGAGGTCGGCGTCCAGGTCGACGAAGACGGCGCCCGGGATGTGCCCCTTCTCGTACTCGGCCCGGCCGTCGAAGGCGGGGGCGCCCGCGGCCTTGGCGGTGCTCAGCTGCCAGCGGATGTCCAGGAGCACTGGCGGGTTCTCGCCTGCCAGGTCGCTCGCGAGTTCGGTTGCGGAGATGATGGCATTCATGGCCCCATCCTTGCGTACGGGGTGGCCGCATCGGCCAGGTCCGGCTACCCTGCTCCGCCGGACCGAACACGCGGCGTACGGAACCGGGCACACCGTGTACTGCCGAGCGGGACGTACGTGCATTCGAAAGCGGAGCCTAGCGGCCACCATGACGGGCCGAGGAGAGAGTGACGATGACGGAGGCACGGGGGTCGACGGGTCAGCGTGACGGCATGGGGGCCGTCCGCCGTACGCCCGGCACACCCACCTGGGTGAGCCTGATGGCACACGGCCTGGCCGCGACCCAGGACTTCTACGGAGCGTTGTTCGGCTGGGAGTTCCGGCCGGGACCGGAGCAGCTCGGGCCCTACGTACGGGCGCTGCTTGACGGGCACGAGGTCGCCGGGATCGGCCAGCTGCCGCCCGACCACCATCTGCCGATCGCCTGGACGCCGTACCTGGCGTCGGACGACGTGGACGCGACGGCCGAGGCCGTGCGGCACTGCTGCGGCACGATCGGCGTCGGCCCGCTGGACGCGGGCGCGGCCGGGCGGATGGCCATCGCGGTGGACCCGGCCGGCGCGGTGTTCGGGATCTGGCAGGCGGCGGAGCATCTGGGCGCCGCCCTCGTCGGGGAGCCCGGAGCCCCGGCCTGGAACGAACTGGTCACCCACGAGACGGCGGGCGTCGTCAAGTTCTACCAAGCGGTCTTCGGATACACCGAGGAGGCTGCCACCTCGCCCGACGTCGACTACCTGACGCTCCAGGTCGACGGACGGCCGGTCGCCTCGGTGCGCGGCATGGGCCAGGCGCTGCCGCGGGACCGGGGCGCGCACTGGATGACGTACTTCGAGGTCGCCGACGTGGACGAGTCGGTACGGCGGGTCACCGAACTCGGTGGGCACGTCGTGAAGCCGGCGCAGGCGGGTCCGCACGGGCGGGTGGCCACGGTCGCCGACCCCGAGGGTGCGGTCTTCACTCTCGTGCACTCGGAGAGCTGACCCCCGAACAACCCTGAGGTCCGTACGGTCATGTCCCGCCGGGACCGCTGCCGGGGAACCTGGACCAGAAGTGGTCGACGATGTCTTCTAGATAGCGCCGCCCCGTCTCGCCCGACGCGGCGGCGTTGCCGACCCGGCCGAGGGTGGCCGTCAGGAGCGCCTGGTACTCCTGGTGCATGGCCTTGAGCGGCTCCTGCAGATCCTGGCGCTCCATGGAGAGCAGCTTGGCGATCGACCGGATGTGCGCCTGCCACCGGGTGCTGACGGCTTCCGTGAGGAGTCGGGCGAGTTCGTCCTCGAGTCCGGTGACGGCCACGAAATCGCGCGGGCCCAGCTTCAGCACGGACCCGAGATGGGCCGACTGGCGCCGGTTGCCCGTCCATGTGTTGGTCTCTTCCATCTGCTGATAGGCACGCGGATCGAGGCCGGTGGCACGGGAGACGTCCTCGATGGCGAGCCCGCACGCGAGACGGTGGTCCCGCAGCGTCCGCGGGGCGCCGATGAGTTCATGGGGCGCGCACCACAGGGCACCGGCCAGGGCGGCGAGCTCGTTCGACGTGGGCACTGCCCTGCCCTGCTCCCACGCGGTGACGTGTTCGGGCGAGACGTACTCCAGGCCGTACGAGACACGCATGCCGTAGGCGACGTGGCCGGGGGCCATCCCGAGCTTCTCGCGGAGCGTCCGGGCGGCCCTGGCATTGAACGGGGGTGGTGGGTGCACGGGGCCAGACACTATGGAGTTACGGGCGTTAACTCCATGTCATCTGTCGCCTTTGACTCGGTTTTCGCGCAAGCGTCGCAGTCAAGTTCGTAGGAAGTAACAAGAGCCCAACTGCCCGTACTGCCCAGTAATGAGGCCGGAGTCGAGGCCGTGGCGACCCCCCGTATGATCCGCTCGCGAGGCGTCGCATGTGCGTTCCCCCAAACACCCGCGCACACCGTTTGATGACCCTCCGTCACACGTCCCCCTTTGTCCGGTCCAGGAGTAACGCTCATGACGACCAGCGCGACAGGCCCGTCCGGGCCCTACGGCCAGCCAGGCCCCGCCGACGCCCCGCCGGCGTATCCCGGCGGCCCGCTCGACCGGTTCTTCCGCATCACCGAGCGGGGTTCGACGTACGGCCGTGAGATACGCGGCGGCTTCGCCACGTTCTTCACCATGGCCTACATCCTCGTGCTCAACCCGATCATCCTCGGCAGCACCGAGGACAAGTTCGGCACACAGCTGGACGGCGCCCAACTGGTGACCGCCACCGCTCTCGTGGCCGCGATGATGACCCTGATCATGGGCGTCGGCGGCAATCTGCCGCTCGCGCTCGCCGCGGGCCTCGGCATCAACGCCGTCGTGGCGTTCCAGATCGCGCCGCTGATGAGCTGGGACGACGCGATGGGTCTCATCGTGCTCGAAGGCCTGCTGATCTGCGTCCTGGTGATGACCGGTCTGCGCGAGGCGATCATGCACGCCATCCCGCAGCCGCTCAAGCAGGCCATCAGCGTCGGGATCGGTCTGTTCATCGCGTTCATCGGCTTCGTCGACGCGGGGTTCGTCACGCGCGTCCCGGACGCCGCGAACAGCACCATTCCCGTCCAGCTCGGCACCGGCTCGCTGACCGGCTGGCCGATGCTCGTCTTCTGCCTCGGTGTGCTCCTGACGGTCGTGCTGCTCGCCCGCAAGGTGCGGGGCGCCATCCTCATCAGCATCGTGGTGACGACGGTCTTCGCCGTGATCGTCAACGGCATCGCCGACGTCAAGTCGTGGGGCCTGACCGCTCCGTCGATGCCTGACAAGCCCGTCGCCGCTCCCGACTTCGCCCTCCTCGGCGACTTCGACCTGTTCGGCTCCTTCGGGCAGGTGAGCGTCCTCACGGTGGTGCTGCTCGTCTTCACCCTCATCCTGTCGGACTTCTTCGACACGATGGGCACCATCGTCGGCGTCACGGCCGAGGCCGGTCTCCTCGACGAGCGCGGCCAGGTCCCCGGCCTCGGCCGTGTGCTGCTCATCGATGGTGCGGCGGCCGTCGTCGGCGGCGCGTCCTCGTCGTCCTCCGCCACCACGTACATCGAGTCGGCGGCCGGTGTCGGGGAAGGCGCCCGCACCGGCTTCGCGAACCTGATCACCGGAGGCCTGTTCGGCCTCGCCCTGTTCCTGACCCCGGTCCTGACCATGGTGCCCATGCAGGCCGCGTCACCCGCGCTCGTCGCGGTCGGATTCCTGATGATGACCCAGGTCAAGCACATCGACTGGGACCGCTACGAACTGGCGGTACCGGCGTTCCTGACCATCGCGGTCATGCCGTTCACGTACTCCATCACCAACGGCATCGGCGCCGGCTTCATCTCGTACGTCGCCATCAAGGCCTGCCTGGGCAAGGCCCGCGAGGTCCACTGGCTGCTGTGGGGCACAGCGGCCCTCTTCCTCGTCTACTTCGCCATCGACCCGCTGGAGCAACTGCTCGGCGTGAAGTAAGTGGACGGTCAGGCGGACGCCACGGGCAGCACATCGGGCGAGAGCGCCGCGGCATGCGCCGTGGCGCTCGTCATCCGGCGCCTGTGGTGGCGGCGGCACAGCACCTCGTAACCCACCTCGTCCGCCGCTTGGTTGACATCGCCGACGACGACCTGGGCCCCTTCGACGACCATCGCCCCGCCTATGGTGCGGGCGTTGTGGGTGGCGCGGGCACCGCACCAGCACAGCGCCTCCACCTGCAACACCTCGACGCGGTCGGCGAGTTCGACCAGGCGCTGCGAGCCGGGGAAGAGCTTGGAGCGGAAGTCCGTGGTGATGCCGAAGGCGAACACGTCGAGGCCGAGGTCGTCGACGACCCGTGCCAGCTGGTCGATCTGGCCGGGCGCGAGGAACTGCGCCTCGTCCGCGATCACGTAGTCCGCGCGGCCGCCCTGCGAGAGGTGGTCGACGAGATGGGCGTAGAAGTCGAAGTCGTCGGCGGCCTCGATCGCGTCCGTGACGAGGCCGAGCCGCGAGGAGAGCTTGCCCTCGCCGGCCCGGTCGTCACGGGTGAAGATCATCCCCTGCAGGCCGCGGGCCGAGCGGTTGTGCTCGATCTGCAGAGCCAGGGTGCTCTTTCCGCAGTCCATCGTTCCGGAGAAGAACACCAGCTCGGGCATGGGGAGTTGCGGCCTTTCGGGACGTGCGGACGCGGTCCGGGAGGTACGGGTCAGGTGCGGGTCGGCGGTGTGTTCAGGAGCGTACTTCGAGGAGCGGTACGAGCTGCTCGACGGCGGTCATCGAGCCGTGCATGCCGACGAGGGCCGACTCCTTCGGCTCCTTCTCGGAGGCGATGATCGCCACGTCGTCGTGGGCCGCCGCGATCACGTCGCCGATGCGTCCGTACACGCGCTCGTCGACGGCGCCGGGCGGGCCGAACCAGCCCGCCGCGATCGCCTCGTCCCGGCTCGCGATCCAGAACTGCTCGCCGAGCACCTCGCGCCAGACGGTCAGGACGTCGCTCTCGGCGCCCGGAACCGCGTACACATGGCGCGCGCGGCCCTCGCCACCGAGGAGCGCGACGCCCGCGCGCAGCTCCCAGTCCTCGTCGAAGTCGATGCGGGACTGCTCGTCGAAGGGGATGTCGAGCATGCCGTGGTCGGCGGTCACGTACAGGGCGCTGCGCGGCGGGAGTTGCTCGGCCAGCCGCTGGACCAGGCGGTCGACGTACATGAGCTGGCCGCGCCAGGCGTCGGAGTCGACGCCGAAGCGGTGACCCTTGCCGTCCACCTCCGCGTAGTACGTGTAGACCAACGAACGGTCGCCCGCGCCCAGTTGCTCAGCCGCGAGGTCCATGCGGTCCTCGCCGGAGAGCCGGCCGCGGAAGCTGCCGCCGCTCAGCGCGATCTTCGTGAGCGGGGTGCGCTCGAACGTCGGGGACGACACCTGCGCGGTGTGCACACCGGCCGCGTGGGCCTGCTGGAAGACGGTGGGGTACGGCTGCCACTTGCGCGGGTCCGTCCACGGGTTCCAGCGGAGCTGGTTCATCAGCTCGCCGGTGGCGGGGTTGCGCACGGTGTACCCCGGAAGGCCGTGCGAGGCGGGCGGCAGGCCCGTGCCGACCGAGGCCAGGGAGGTCGCGGTGGTGGCGGGGAAGCCGGCGGTGATCGGACGTGCCGTACCGCCGCGGGACGAACCGATGAGCGAGGTCAGGAAGGGCGCCTCGTCCGGGTGGGCGCGCAGCTGCTCCCAGCCGAGGCCGTCGATCAGAAACACGCAGTTACGGTCGGCCGGGGCGAGCTCCGGGATCACCGGCGCGAAGCCTTCGACCCCCTGGTGGGACACGAGCGTGGGCAGCAGGTCGGCGAGCGAGCCCGCGCCGTACTCGGGCAGGGGCGCGGAGTCGAGGGCGAGCGGCTGAACGTCGTCCCAGGCGGACAGGGACATCAGCGGGCGGTGTCCGCGGTCGCCTCGGAAAGGGCCTGGGCGAAGGCCAGGGTCTGGCGCACGGTGTCCGGTCCGTCGCCCGCCTCGCTGACGCGCAGGCTGAGGTCGTCGGCGGTGGAGCTGCCGGTGTACCCGTGGTCGGCCTCGCAGTTGGGGTCGCCGCAGGCGGCGGGCTCCAGGTCGATGCGCGACACAGCGCCCCAGCCGATGGTCAGGACGACCTCGCGGGGCAGCGATCCCGGCACGTACTTCTCGGGGTTGGCGACCACGCGGCTGACGACGACCGACGAGATCCGGCCGATTTTCACCGACTCTGTGGAGGTCGTCGCGTACGGCGTCGGGGAGGTGCTGTCGGCCGCCTGCTCGTCGGTGTGGCTGACGATGAAGCGGGTTCCCGTCAGGACGAGGACCGTCACATGCCGGCGTACTTCGTTCGCGTCGAACGTGGTCTCCTGGTGGACCAGGTACGAACCGATGGGCTCGCCGCCGATCGCGGCCTCCACCGCCTCGGCCACGAGTGCCGGGTAGTAGCCACTGCGCTCGATCGCCGCGCGCAGCCCCTGGGTCGTCGTACCGGTCTTTGCCATGCCGTCCATCCTACGACCCGGCGGAGGGCGCACGGTGCCCCACTGGCCGCGTCAGTACCCGGGCAGGGCCCGCGGGCCGAGGTCGTTGCGGGCCGGCGGGGGCGCGAGCCGCACGGAGGCGCCGAGTACGGAGAGGCCCCGCTGGGCGACGACCACGGGCTCCAGGGACACGGCGACCACCTCGGGATGGTCGTCCACGAGACGCGAGACCCGCTGGAGCAGTTCCTCCAGGGCCGGGGTGTCGACCGGCGCGGAACCGCGCCAGCCGAAGAGGAGCGGCGCGGTCCGGATGGACCTGACCAGGGAACCCGCGTCGCGCTCGGTGACCGGGACCAGGCGGTGCCCGGTGTCGCCGAGCAGCTCGGACGCTGCGCCGGCGAGCCCGAACGAGAGCACCGCTCCGGCCGCCGGGTCGATGACCGCGCGGACGACGGTGTCGACGCCGCGGGGCGCCATCGCCTGCACGACGGGCCGCAGCTCGGCGGGTTTGCCGAAGGCCTCGGTCAATTCGACGTAGGCCCTGCGCAGTTGTTCCTCGTCCGCCAGGTCGAGCCGCACGCCTCCGAGGTCGGCGCGGTGGCGCAGGTGCGGGGCCGTGGTCTTGAGGGCCACGGGGTAACCGAGGGTGCGGGCCGCCGCCACGGCCGCGCCCGGGTCGGGCGCGGGCAGGGCGTCCCGTACGTCGATGCCGTACCGCCCGAGGAGTTCGCGGGCGTCGTCCTGGGCGAGGGTGGCACCGCGGGGATCGTCCTGCGCGGCGAGCAGCTCGTCGATCCGCCGGGCGGCCCCGCTCTCGTCGATGTCCTCGTACTCGTGCACCTTCCCGGGCTCCTTGGCCTCACGCCGCCACTGGGCGTACTTCACGGCTTCGGCGAGGGCTCGGACGGCGCGTTCGGCGGCGGGGTAGGCGGGGATGCGGTACGGCTGCGCCGGGCTGGGAACGGCTTCGGAGGCAGCCGGAAGCGCGCCCCCTGTGTCCGGCGCCGCTGCGTGCGCCTCCGCGGCGGGCGCGCTATCGCCAGCCGCCGTTGCTGTGGGCAGGCGTTCCGCAGGGCGGGACGGGTGGGCACAGCGCTCACTGCCGGGTGCGGAGGGAATCGAGGCTGGGGCGTCAGGGCGGGTCCTGCTGGCGGCAGCCAACGCTTCGGCGAGGCCGCCGAGTTCCACGTGCACCACGGCTACCGGCTTCGCGGGGCACCCGGCGGCAGCCGCCCGCAGCGCGGCGGCAAGCTCCTCCCCCTCGGGGGACCCCGTGGCCCCGTCCTCCCCCACCCAGGGGATGGCGGTGACGATCACCGCGTCGCAGGCCTCGTCCGAGAGAGCCTCGGAAAGCGCCGCCCGGAAGTCGTCCGGGGTGGCCCCGGTGGTCAGATCCACCGGCGGCAACGGCCGAAGCCCATCGGCGACACACGCGTCGTACGTAAGAAGCCCGAGCGACTCGGAGTTGCCGAGGATGGCCACCCGGGGCCCGGACGGCAACGGCTGTCCCGCGAGCAGCAGCCCCGCATCCACCATCTCGGTGACGGTCTCGACCCGGATGACCCCCGCCTGGCGCAGCAGCGCCGACACCGTGGCGTGCGGAAGCCGCGTGGCCTGCACCGCGTGCCCCGTGGGCGCGATCCCGCTGTGCCGCGCCCCCTGCACCACCACCAGCGGCTTCGCGGTCGCCGCACGCCGGGCGAGCCGGGTGAACTTACGCGGGTTGCCGATGGATTCGAGGTACATGAGGGCGACATCGGTGTCCGGGTCCTCGTACCAGTACTGGAGGACGTCGTTGCCGGACACATCCGCGCGGTTGCCCGCGCTCACGAAGGTCGAAAGGCCCGCACCACGCCGGTGGAGCCCGGAGAGGAGTGCGATGCCGATCGCGCCGGACTGGGTGAAGAGACCGATCCGGCCGCGCTCGGGAGGATGCGGGGCGAGCGACGCGTTGAGCCGCACGTCCGGCGACGTGTTGATGACCCCGAAGGCGTTCGGGCCGAGGATGCGCGTGCCGTACGACCGCGCCTGGCGCACCAGTTCGCGCTGCCGCTCCCGCCCTTCCGGACCGCTCTCCGCGTACCCGGCGGAGATCACGACGAGCCCGAGCACCCCGCGCTCACCGCACTCGGCGACGGCCTGCGGCACCCGCTCGGCGGGCACGGTGACGACGGCGAGCTCGACGGTCTCCTCGATGTCCCGCACGGAGCGGTACGCGGGCACTCCGTCGACCTCGGTGCCCTCCCCCTCCTCGAAGTCGAACGCGCTGTTCACCGCGTACAGCCGCCCCGTGAAGCCCGCCTCGCGCAGGTTCCGGAGCACGCTGCGCCCCACGCCGCCCTGCGTGCGCCCGACGCCGATCACGGCGACCGACTTCGGCGTGAGCAGCCGCTGCACCGACCGCGCCTCGGCCCGCTGCTCACGAGCGCGCTGCACGGCGAGCGAGCGGTCGGTCGGCTCCAGATCGAATTCGAGTCGTACGACGCCGTCCTCGAAGCTGCGCTTCTGTTGATACCCCGCGTCAGTGAACACCTTGATCATCTTGGTGTTGGCGGGCAGCACCTCGGCCGCGAAGCGGCGGATGCCGCGCTCCCTGGCGACGGCGGCGATGTGTTCGAGGAGGGTGGAGGCCACCCCCCTGCCCTGGTGGGCGTCCTGCACGAGGAAGGCGACCTCGGCCTCGTCGGCGGGCGCGCTGGCGGACATGCCGCGCTCGTCGATGCGGTCGAAGCGCACGGTGGCGATGAACTCGCCGCCCACGGTGGCCGCGAGACCCACCCGGTCCACCTGGTCGTGATGGGTGAAGCGGTGCACGTCCTTGGCGGACAGCCGGGGGTAGGGCGCGAAGAAGCGGTAGTACTTCGACTCGTCCGAGACCTGCTCGTAGAAGCTGACCAGGCGGTCCGCGTCCTCGGCCGTGATCGGCCTGATCCGGGCGGTGCCTCCGTCACGCAGGACGACGTCGGCTTCCCAGTGGGAGGGGTATGCGTGCCGGTCCGACGGGGTCTGCATGGGCCCAGAGTACGGGTCGCGGCGGCGCCGCGACCGGGGCAGGCTAGGAGACGTCGAACGGCCGGCGGAGCACTCGTGACGGCATGAGACACTGGTCTAGACAACTGTGAGTCATCTGGAAGGGCAGCAACACATGGCTGAGCGCCGCGTCAACGTCGGCTGGGCCGAGGGCCTCCACGCCCGACCCGCCTCCATCTTCGTCCGCGCGGCCACCGCCGCCGGCGTCCCCGTGACGATCGCCAAGGCTGACGGCAACCCCGTGAACGCCGCCTCCATGCTCGCGGTGCTCGGTCTGGGCGCGCAGGGCGGCGAGGAGATCACCCTCGCCTCCGACGCCGAGGGCGCGGACGCCGCTCTCGACCGTCTGGCGAAGCTGGTCGCGGACGGCCTTGAGGAGCTTCCCGAGACCGTCTGATAAAGACTGGAACTCATACGCTGAAGGGCCTGCCCCGAAATAGGGGTTGGCCCTTCAGTGTTTTCTTGCCGCTATTCGGGCAGCAGAAATAATGCCCCGCCCAATAGCGCTTCTATGCACTTCTTTGTATACGGCGCCTCTGTTAAAGCCGAAGACCCGCTGTGTTTACGGAAGGTTGCGAACCCCTCACACCGGAAAGCTGGCGCACGAAGCGCGGCCGGTGCGCGGAGGCCGTCCGCTCCACGTGCTGAGCGGTGAGCGCACGGGCCCGCTCCGCGTCCCCGCGGGCGACCGCGTCGACGATCGCGGCGTGCTCCGCCCAGGCCTCGGCGGGGGCGGCCGTCGCCTCGACCACGTACATCCACGCGATCTTGTGCCGGAGCTGGGTGAGCAGTGCCGTGAGGCCGGGGCTGCCGGACGCCTGGGCGAGCGTCTCGTGGAACCAGCCGTCCAGGGAGCGCAGATCCTCGCTCCGACCGTGCCTCGATCGCTCCTGGCCGAGCCTGACGAGGCCGCGCAGGACCTTCAGGTGCGCCTCCGTGCGGCGCTGTGCGGCGCGGGCCGCGCCCAGCGGCTCCAGGAGCGCGCGGACCTCCAGGAGGTCGGCAGCGTCCCGCTCGGTGGGCTCGGCGACGCACGCGCCCGCGTGCCGGCGCGTGACGACGAAGCCCTCGGCCTCCAGGGTGCGCAGGGCCTCGCGGACAGGGACGCGGGAGACTCCGTAGCGGCGCGCGAGCAGTTCCTCGGTGAGCCGGCCGCCCCGTTCGTAGACACCGGAGACGATGTCGTCCCGGATGGCCGTGCATACCGAGTGCGCGGGAATGTGCATGACTGACCTCCGCCTTAATCCCCGCGAAACGCGGTCGATCGACGCCTGCTCGGCGACTCTATTGCAGAGCGGCCGAATTTCCGACGGTCGGCCGAAATCCGGGGATACTTTTGGCCAACGGAGATACGGGAACGGCGAAAGCCCCGGCTCTCGACGAACCGGGGCTTTCGGTGAATCAGGTGCGCTTCGTGCGACCGCCTTGGATCTCCGGGATCAGACGTTGACGCCGTGCGAGCGGAGGTAGGAGACCGGGTCGATGTCCGTGCCGTAGTCCGCGCCGGTGCGGGCCTCGAAGTGCAGGTGCGGGCCGCTGGAGTTGCCGGTGGAGCCGGAGAGGCCGATCTGCTGGCCCGGAGTGACCGCCTGGCCGACCGTGACACCGAGGGACGACATGTGGCCGTACTGGGTGTACGTGCCGTCGTTCATCTTGATGACCACGTTGTTGCCGTAGGCGCCGCCCCAGCCGGCCTCCACGACGGTGCCGGAGCCGACCGCGTGGACCGAGGTGCCGGACGCGGCGTGGAAGTCGACGCCGGTGTGGCTGCCGGAGGACCACATGGCGCCACCGGTCTGGTAGCCCGTGGAGATGGTCGAGCCGGTGATCGGCGACACGTAGCTGTTGAGGCGCTTGCGCTCGGCCTCGCGCGCGGCACGCTCCTTGGCCTCGCGCTCCTTCTTGGCCTTGGCCTTCGCCGCGGCCTCGGCCTTGCGCTTGGCCTCCTCGGCCTTCTTCTTGGCGGCCTCTTCGGCCTTCTTGGCCGCTGCGGCGTCGTCGGCGGCCTGCTGCTGGGCAGCGGCCTGCGCGTCGACGCTCTGGGCGAGCGAGTCGCCCACGGAGATCGCCTGGGTGAGGCCGGTGTGCTGGGGAGTCACCGCGTCGTCGGCGGCGAGCGCCGGAGCGGCCAGGCCTCCGATGACACCGGTGGTGGTGAGGGCGGCGACGCCCGCCACGTTCGCGGTCGTACGCGTGAGGCGGCTCGGGCGACGGTGCTTCCCGGTGGCACGGGTGAACGCCATGAAGCGGCTGATCCTTTCCTTCCTTCTCGCCTACCGGGTTAGCTGACGGGTTCGGAGCAGGAAGGTCTCCTACGGGTCCCTCACCTCACGGCGAGGTTCCCGATTCACCCCAAGGGACATGTGGGTCCCCGGCTCCCCTGGCTCGCGCCGTACGGGGACTCGGCGATGACTGTCCGGTGCCGCGGGCGCGGCGTACTGCATGACGAACAGCCGGACCAGACGCTAAGCGGGTCATCTTTCAAACGACAAACGGATCAGAGCTTTTGTAGCGCACGCCACAGGTCAGACACGTAACCTCCATACCAATTCGGACATATGAGGACCCCAGTAGCGTTTTCTCGCCACCGGGGCCCCGATATGTCCTGACTGTCACTCAGTCCGCGCGCACCCCGCGCTCACCCCGTGACCACACTCACTTCACCGATACCGAGCGCCCTGACGGGCTCCTCGATCTGCGAAGCGTCTCCGACGAGCACCGTCACCAGACGGTCCACGGGGAAGGCGCTCACCACGGCGGCGGTGGCCTCCACGGTGCCGGTCTCGGCCAACTGGCGGTACAGCTGGGCCTGGAAGTCGTCCGGCAGGTGCTGCTCGACCTGGTCGGCGAGGGTGGCCGCGACGGACGCCGCCATCTCGTACTTGAGCGGGGCCACGCCCACCAGATTTTGCACGGCGACGTCGCGCTCGGCGTCCGTGAGGCCGTCGGCCGCGAGGGTGCGCAGGACCTTCCACAGGTCGTCGAGGGCCGGACCGGTGGACTCGGTGTCCACGGAGCCGCTGATGGCGAGCATCGCCGCGCCGCTGCCGTCCGGAGCGGAACGCAGGACCTGGGCGAACGACCGTACGCCGTAGGTGTATCCCTTCTCCTCGCGCAGGACGCGGTCCAGGCGTGAGGTGAGGGTGCCGCCCAGGCAGTACGTGCCGAGCACCTGGGCGGGCCAGACGCGGTCGTGCCGGTCCGGGCCCACGCGGCCGATGAGCAACTGCGTCTGGACGGCTCCCGGGCGGTCCACGATGACGACACGTCCGGTGTCGTCCGCGGTCACCGGGGGCACCGGACGCGGCTCGGCGGTGCCACCCGTCCAGGCGCCGATGGTGTCGGCGAGAACGGCGTCCAGGTCGACGCCGGTCAGGTCGCCCACGATCACGGCGGTCGCCGTCGCGGGACGCACGTGCTTCTCGTAGAAGGTGCGCACGGCGGCCGAGTCGATGGCCGTGACCGTCTCCTCGGTGCCCTGGCGGGGGCGCGACATGCGGGAGGTCGCCGGGAAGAGCTGCCGGGACAGCTCCTTTGCGGCGCGGCGCCCCGGGTTCGCTGCCTCGTGCGGGATCTCGTCCAGGCGGTTGCGTACGAGGCGTTCGATCTCGCTGTCCGCGAAGGCGGGGGCCCGCAGGGCGTCGGAGAGCAGGCCGAGCGCCTTCGGGAGGCGCGAGAGCGGGACTTCGAGGGAGACCCGGACGCCGGGGTGGTCGGCGTGCGCGTCCATGGTGGCGCCGCAGCGGTCGAGTTCGGCGGCGAAGTCCTCGGCGGAGTGCTTGTCGGTGCCTTCGTTGAAGGCCCTCGCCATGATCGTGGCGACGCCGTCCAGGCCCGCGGGCTCGGCTTCGAGCGGCGCCTCGAGGTGGACCTCCACGGCGACGACCTGCTGGCCGGGGCGGTGGCAACGCAGCACGGTGAGGCCGTTGTCCAGGGTGGCGCGCTCGGGCGCGGGGAAGGCCCACGGCCGTGCGGTGCCCGCCTGGGGCTGCGGGTGGAACTGCATCGTTGCGGCCTCGCTCACTTCGCCGCCTCCTCTTCGTCCTCGTCGGTGGCTTCGTCGGCCTCGGGGGCGATGGGTTCGTACACGAGCACCGCGCGGTTGTCGGGCCGCAGGCGGGCCGCCGCGGCCGCCTTGACCTCTTCGGCGGTGACCTCCAGGACGCGCTTGACGGCGGTGAGGGCGAGCTGCGGGTCACCGAACAGGACGGCGTACCGGCAGAGTTCGTCCGCGCGGCCGGAGACCGTGGAGAGGCGGTCGAGCCACTCGCGCTCCAGCTGTGCCTGGGCGCGCTCCATCTCCTCGTCGGTGGGGCCCTCTTCCGCGAAGCGGGCGAGCTCCTCGTCGACGGCGGCCTCGATGACCGGGACCTCCACGTCGCCCGACGTCTTCACGTCCAGCCAGCCGAGCGAGGGGGCTCCGGCAAGCCGCAGCAGGCCGAACCCGGCCGCCACGGCGGTGCGGTCGCGGCGCACGAGGCGGTTGTAGAGGCGGGACGACTCGCCGCTGCCGAGGACCGTGAGCGCCAGGTCGGCCGCGTCGCACGCGCGCGTGCCGTCCTCCGGGAGGCGGTAGGCGGCCATCAGGGCGCGGGCCGGGACCTCTTCCTCGACGACCTCGCGCAGCTCCTTGCCGATGATGTCGGGCAGCGAGCCGTCGCGCGGCGGCTGCTTGCCGTCGTGCGAGGGGATCGACCCGAAGTACTTCTCCACCCAGGCGAGCGTCTGCTCCGGGTCGATGTCGCCGACGACCGAAAGGACCGCGTTGTTGGGCGCGTAGTACGTACGGAAGAAGTGCCGCGCGTCCTCCAGCGTCGCCGCGTCCAGGTCCGCCATGGAGCCGATCGGGGTGTGGTGGTAGGGGTGGCCCTCGGGGTACGAGAGGGCGGTCAGCTTCTCGAACGCCGTGCCGTACGGGACGTTGTCGTAGCGCTGGCGGCGCTCGTTCTTGACGACGTCCCGCTGATTCTCCATGGATTCTTCGTCGAGCGCGGAGAGCAGCGAGCCCATGCGGTCGGCTTCCAGCCACAGGGCCAGCTCGAGCTGGTGTGTGGGCATCGTCTCGAAGTAGTTGGTGCGCTCGAAGCTCGTGGTGCCGTTGAGCGAACCGCCGGCGCCCTGGACCAGCTCGAAGTGGCCGTTGCCCTGCACCTGCTTCGAGCCCTGGAACATGAGGTGCTCGAAGAGGTGCGCGAGGCCCGTACGCCCCTTGACCTCGTGGCGCGAGCCGACGTCGTACCAGAGGCAGACCGCGGCGACCGGGGTCAGGTGGTCCTCGGAGAGCACCACGCGCAGGCCGTTGGCCAGCCGGTGCTCGGTCGCTGTCAGGCCGCCGGAGCCGGCCTCGGCTGTGGCCGTGTGACCCATGGGCATGTACGTCCCTTCGATCGCGAAAAGCTGGAAATTCTGCCAGTCCTGCCACTGTATGCAAGCGTGCTGACAACCGGCGAAGTTCCCGCTCCGCGCTCGGCGTAGTCGTGGTCGAAGTCCGGGTCGTGGTCGGCGTTGTCAGTGGGACAGTCCACAATGGTCGGCGTCAGATCCCGTTGATGGTCGGCGTCAGATCTTGTTGATGCCCTGGCAGACACCGAGAAGGAGCCGCAGCAGCGATGGCCCGCCGCAGCACGAAGACCCCGCAGCCCGACGAGTCGTTCGAGGAGAAGATCCTCGACATCGACGTCGTCGACGAGATGCAGGGCTCCTTCCTCGAGTACGCGTATTCGGTCATCTACTCGCGCGCCCTGCCGGACGCCCGCGACGGCATGAAGCCGGTGCACCGCCGGATCGTCTACCAGATGAACGAGATGGGCCTGCGCCCCGACCGCGGCTATGTGAAGTGCGCCCGCGTCGTCGGCGAGGTCATGGGTAAGTTGCACCCGCACGGCGACGCCTCGATCTACGACGCCCTGGTGCGCATGGCCCAGCCCTTCTCCATGCGTCTGCCCCTGGTGGACGGCCACGGCAACTTCGGCTCGCTCGGCAACGACGACCCGCCGGCCGCCATGCGGTACACCGAGTGCAAGATGGCCGACGCGACGTCCCTGATGACGGAGTCGATCGACGAGAACACCGTCGACTTCGAGTCGAACTACGACGGCCAGGAGCAGGAGCCGGTCACCCTGCCGGCGGCCTATCCGAACCTTTTGGTCAACGGCGCTTCGGGCATCGCCGTCGGCATGGCGACGAACATGCCGCCGCACAACCTCGGCGAGGTCATCGCCGCCGCCCGCCACCTGATCAAGCACCCCGGGGCCGACCTGGAGACGCTGATGCGTTTCGTGCCGGGCCCGGACCTCCCCACGGGTGGCCGGATCGTCGGCCTGTCCGGGGTCAAGGACGCGTACGAATCAGGGCGCGGCACCTTCAAGATCCGCGCGACGGTGGCCGTGGAGAACGTGACGGCGCGCCGCAAGGGCCTGGTCGTGACCGAACTGCCCTTCTCCGTGGGCCCCGAGAAGGTCATCTCGAAGATCAAGGACCTGGTCGGCTCGAAGAAGCTGCAGGGCATCGCCGACGTCAAGGACCTCACCGACCGCTCGCACGGCCTGCGCCTGGTCATCGAGATCAAGAACGGCTTCGTCCCGGAGGCCGTCCTGGAGCAGCTGTACAAACTGACGCCGATGGAGGAGTCCTTCGGCATCAACAACGTGGCCCTGGTGGACGGTCAGCCCCTCACGCTCGGCCTCAAGGAGCTGCTCGAGGTCTATCTCGACCACCGCTTCAATGTCGTGCGCCGCCGCAGCGAGTTCCGCCGCGGCAAGAAGCAGGCCAGGCTGCACCTGGTGGAGGGGCTTCTGGTCGCTCTCCTGGACATCGACGAGGTCATCCGCCTCATCCGCTCCAGCGACAACTCCGGGCAGGCCAAGGAGCGCCTGATGGAGCGCTTCTCGCTGAGCGAGGTCCAGACGCAGTACATCCTCGACACGCCGCTGCGCCGCCTCACCAAGTTCGACCGCATCGAGCTGGAGTCCGAGCGCGACAAGCTCAACGCCGAGATCGAGGAGCTGACCCGCATCCTGGATTCGGACGCGGAGCTGCGCAAGCTGGTCTCGTCCGAACTGGCCGCCGTGGCCAAGAAGTTCGGCACGGACCGGCGCACGGTCCTCCTGGAGTCCGCGAGCACCCCGGCGCCCACGGTCTCGCTTCAGGTGGCCGACGACCCGTGCCGCGTGCTCCTCTCCTCGACGGGCCTCCTCGCCCGTACGGCCAACGGCGACCCGTTCGCCGAGAGCGACACCAAGCGCGTCAAGCACGACGTGATCGTCTCCGCCGTCCCGGCGACCGCGCGCGGCGAGGTCGGCGCGGTGACGTCCGAGGGACGGCTCTTGCGCCTCTCCGTAGTGGATCTGCCGCAGCTCCCGGAGACGCACGCGGCACCGAACCTCTCCGGAGGAGCACCTGTCTCGGAACTGCTCTCCCTGGAGGCGGACGAGAAGCTGATCTGCCTGATGACCCTGGACGAGTCCTCGCCGGGCCTCGCCCTCGGCACGGCGCAGGGCGTGGTCAAGCGCGTGGTGCCGGACTATCCGTCCAACAAGGAAGAGCTCGAGGTCATCACCCTCAGGGACGGTGACCGGATCGTCGGTGCGGCCGAGCTGCGCACGGGCGAGGAGGACCTGGTGTTCATCACGGACGACGCACAGCTCCTGCGTTACCAGGCATCGCAGGTGCGCCCGCAGGGGCGGCCCGCGGGCGGCATGACGGGCATCAAGCTCGCGGACGGCGTCAAGGTCATCTCCTTCGTGGCGGTGGATCCGGCCGTGGACGCCGTGGTCTTCACGGTGGCGGGCTCGCGCGGCACGCTCGACGACTCGGTGCAGACGACGGCCAAGGTGACGCCGTTCGACCAGTACCCCCGCAAGGGCCGCGCCACGGGTGGCGTCCGGGTCCAGCGCTTCCTCAAGGGCGAGGACTGCCTGAGCTTCGCTTGGGCGGGCCCGACGCCGCCGCTCGCGGCCCAGCGCAGCGGCCTGCCGGCGGAACTGCCGGAGATCGACCCGCGCCGCGACGGCTCGGGAGTCTCCCTGTCGAAGCCGGTGGCCGCGGTGGCGGGCCCGGCGTAGTCAGTCGCCCTCCGGCTCCTGTACGTACCTCAGTACGCCCCACATGCTGTGCTCATCGGCACTGCCCTGTGGGGCGTACTCACGTGCCGCCTCGAGCTCCTTCTCCAGAGCCGGTACGTCGATGCCGGACCCGATGAGGACGAGCTGGGTGAGCCGGGGCTCCCCCGGGGCCCACGGCTCGGGGTAGAAACGCAGGAACCGCCCCACGGCGTGCACGGCGTACTTGTTGCGCGGGTCGGCGGCGCCGAAATCGACGTACCCCTTGATGCGGTAGAGCCCTTCGGGCCGACTGTCGAGGAGGGCCATGAACGGGCGGGGGCTCATGGGCATTTCGGAGGAGAAGGAGAGGCTCTCGTAGGCGGAGTGCAGGTGGTCGTGGTGACCCTCGTCCTGCTGATGACTGTGCAGGTCGTCAAACGAAAGCTGTCCGACCCGCTCCCCCACGGGCTTGCGGTCGAGGAGCATCTCGACATCGACGCGCCCGTACGAGGCTCCGACCACGGCCGCGCGATCGGTGAACCCGCGGACGACGCCGATGACCCGTTCCCGCTCGCCCTCGGCGACGCGGTCGACTTTGTTGACGACGACAAGATCCGCGATCCCCAGATGCCGGTCGACCTCGGGATGCCGCTCCCGGGTGGAGTCGAACTCGGCGGCGTCGACGACCTCGACGAGCCCTCCGTACACGATGTGCGGATTCTCGCTGGCCAGGACCATCTTCACGAGCTCCTGCGGCTCGGCGAGCCCGCTGGCCTCGATGACGATGAGATCGATGCGGGCGGAGGGCTGAGCGAGCTTCTCCAGATAGACGTCGAGCTCACTGGCGTCCACGGCACAGCAGAGACACCCATTGCCGAGCGAGACGGTGGAGTCCCCGAGCTGCCCGGCGACGGCCATGGCATCGATCTCGATGGCCCCGAAGTCATTGACGATCGCCCCGATCCGGGTGCCGCCGCTGCGGTGGAGCAGATGATTGAGCAGGGTCGTCTTGCCGGAACCGAGGAAGCCGGTGAGGACGAGGACCGGGACCTGCCCGACGTTCCGCTGAGTCAACGTGCGACCCCTTTCACCCTGACGCGTGCACCGGCGCGAGCACCGGCTCCCGTACGACGATTGAATGCCGCCCCAGCATACGAGCGCGTAGAAACGCCGCGAAGTGAACGATTGTTAGCGGCGCAGGCGGGGCACACATCTGGCACGGCGCCGGGACACGCGACCACAGCTGCCTTCCGTGCGCCTCCTCTCCGCCTCCCAGCCGATCAGAGCCGCTCGGCATCCTGGAAGGCGGCAAGCGCGCCGCCCATCGCTCGCCGGTCCTCACCCTGTCGACCCGCATCCGACGACCGGCGGACGGTCGCCGATTCGGGGGTTGACATGGCCACACAGAAATCTGGGATACGGAGGTTGGGGTCCGTCGCGACCGCGGGCCTTGCTCTCGCTGTCGGGGCACTGACGGCCCTGACCGCTCAGCAACGCAAGCACGGGACGCTGCGGCTGCGTACCGCGTGCACCGAACAGTCCGAGCACCAGCACAACGCCACCTTGATAGCGCAGCAGCGACTGCAGTTCGACATGCTCAGCAAGGCGATGGACGACCCTGACCTGGCGGCCGTCCTGGACACCTTCGACGTGACACTCGATACCCGGACCCTCCGTCAGTACCTGTTCGCCAACGCCGTGTACACCAACGCACTGCTGTTCTGGCGCGTCGGCAACTTCACCTGGGAAGAGGTGCACGGACACCTGCGCCTGATCTGCCAGAACCCCATCTTCCGCAGTTACTGGAAGGCGACTCAGCCCCACAGGGCCAGCCTGCTGGACGCTTCCGACGAAGCCCGCCTGGGCCGAATGGTCGACAAGCTGATCCGGGATCTGGAGGAAGCGGATACAGATGAATGGTGGGTGGTCGGCGAACCCCCATGCGAATAACGGGAGTTGGTCATTCCGGTGACGCCACACGCCGTGTTGACCCAGCTTGTTTCGGGCATCACCAGTCCCTAGGGTAGGCGCGCGCGTCCTACCCCGGGACGCGCGCCCGCAAACGCTCTAGAGGACTACCCCGTTGAAGATCGTGCGCCGCATCGGTGCCTCTCCGCAGCAGCGGGGCAGCGCCTCAGGACAGTCGTGCCCGGATGTATTCGAACTCAGCGACGGAAACTTCGCTGTCATCGGCACAGAAGCAACAGCGACGCTCGAGAAGGAACTTCCGCCCGACGCCTCGCGAGCGGACTACGAACGCATTGTGATCGTGAGCCGGGAGACGCTGGTCCGCGCCAAGGAAGAAATCCCCGACGCCTAGGGCGGGTTGACGTCGGGTCAGCCTGATCGGTCTTCGGTCGGCTCTCTCGGCCTGTGCGTGGCTGACCGCTGCCCTCCCCGGCCGCAGAGGCACGCCCCTCCTCGGAAGGCACGCACCCTCTTCGGAAGCACGCTCAGCCGAGCGCCGGAACCTCCTCCGGCGCAGCCGGCCCCACGTACCGCGCCGCAGGCCGGATGATTTTCGAGTCCTCCGCCTGTTCCAGGATGTTGGCCCCCCATCCCACCACCCTCGCCGCGGCGAACGTAGGCGTGAACATCTCGCGTGGCAGGCCGCACAGTTCCATGACCACGCCCGCGTAGAACTCCACGTTGGTGTGCAGCTCGCGGCCGGGCTTGAGTTCGGCGAGGATCGTCTCGACCTGACGCTCGGTCTCGACGGCGAACTCCACCATCGGTCCGCCGAATTGTTGCGCGATGCCCCGCAGCATGCGCGAACGCGGGTCCTCCGTGCGGTACACGGGGTGGCCGAAGCCCATGATGCGGTCCCCCGCGAGCACCCGTTCGCGGATCCAGCCGTCGATGCGATCGGGGCTGCCGATGGCATCCAGAGTGTCGAGGGCGCGGCTCGGCGCCCCGCCGTGCAGCGGGCCCGAGAGGGCACCCACGGCGCCCACCAGGCAGGCCGCGACATCCGCGCCCGTCGAGGTGATCACCCTCGCCGTGAACGTCGACGCGTTGAACCCATGATCAATGGTTGAGATCAAGTACTGCTCGATTGCCCGCGCACGGTCCGCGTCCGGCTCCGAACCCGTCAGCATGTAGAGGTAGTTGGCCGCGTACGAAAGGTCGTCGCGGGGCTCCACGGGGTCGAGCCCCTGACCGAGCCGGTACAGCGCCGTGAGCAGGGTCGGCACGACAGCGGACGCGGCGAGCGCGTCAGCTCGGCGCCGGTCACCGTCGATGTCGTACACCGGGCGGAAGCCCTTGGCCGCACCGAAGAGCGACAGGGCCGTACGCAGCCCGGAGAGCGGTCCCGACAGGGCGCTGGCGCGGGCTATGGCGGGCAGCGCGGCACGCACCTCGTCGGGCAGCCGGCGCAAGGCCGCGGTCTGCGCCGCGAAGGCGGCTCGCTGCCCGGCATCCGGCAGTTCACCGTGGAACATCAGGTGCCAGACGTCCTCGAAGCCGCGGGTCTGCGCGAGTTCGACGGCCGAGTACTGGCGGTAGTGGTAGAAGCCCTCGTATCCCCTGACGTCGCCGAGCCGGGTCTCGGTCACGACGACGCCCGCCAGCCCGCGGGGAACCTCCACGGGGGCGGTGGGGTTGGTGGTGGAGCCATTGATCGGCATGTTCTTCCTCGACTTCCTCCCTGGACTTGATTCGACTGTCCATGCTTGACTCATTTTCTGTCAATATTGATTGAATCAACATCCAGCGCAATGGATACGGTGATGCCCATGACGGATCAAGAGGGCGCCCCGGCCGCCACCCCGGGAGAAGGCCGACGCCTCAGCACCCGGGAAGCCGCCGAACTGCTCGGCGTCAAGCCGGAGACCGTGTACGCCTACGTGAGCCGCGGCCAGCTCAGCAGCCGCCGCGGCCCCGGCTCCCGAGGCAGCACCTTCGACGCCAAGGAGGTCGCGTCGCTCGCCCGCAAGAACCGCCGGGAACCCGCAGCCACCTCCGCGAGCGGCGAACTCTCCGTCCGCACCCGCATCACGCTCATCGACAAGGACCGCTACTACTACCGCGGCGTGGACGCGACGGACCTGTCCCTGGCGCACTCCTACGAAGAGGTCGCCGAGTGGCTGTGGACCGGCGTCATGCGCCCCGGAATCCGCTTCACCGCCCCCGAGGAGTCCGCGGGCGCCGCACGCCGCGCCGTCAACGCGCTGCCCGACCACAGCGGCCCGACCGACCGCCTGAGGGTGGCCGCCATCTCGGCCGCGGCAGCCGACCCTCTCCGCTTCGATCTCTCCGAAGAAGCCGTCATCGGCACCGCACGCACCCTCATCCCCACCCTCGTGGCGGCGCTGCCCCCGGTCGGCCGCGCCCACCGGGACGACGGCCCCCTTGCCCATCAGCTCTGGGCACGGCTCAGCGGCCACCAGCCCCACGACGCCTCCCTGCACGCCCTGGACACCGCGCTCGCCCTGCTCGTCGACCACGACCTCGCCGCGTCGACACTCGCCGTCCGCGTCGCCGCCTCCGCCCGCGCCCACCCGTACGCGGCGGTGTCGGCAGGCCTCGGCGTCCTGGAAGGCCCCCTGCACGGCGCGGCGAGCGGCCTCGCGCACCGCATGCTCCTTGACGTACTCGACCGGGGCAGCGCCGCCCCCGTAGTGGCCGACGAACTCCGCGCGGGCCGCCGCGTCCCGGGCCTCGGCCACCGGCTCTACCCCGGCGACGACCCGCGAGCTGAGGCCCTGTTCGCCCTCCTGGAGGTGATCCCCAAGGCAGGCCCCGCTCTGGCGGCGGCCCGCGACGTGGTGGCCACCACGGCCCGTCACACGGATCTGCACGCCAACGTCGACCTGGCCCTTGCCGTCCTGACCGCCTCGTCCGGGATGCCCGCCGAGGCGGGCGAGACGATCTTCGCCGTGGCGCGCACGGCCGGCTGGATCGCGCACGCCTTGGAGGAGTACGAGGAGCGCCCGCTGCGCATGCGCCCCAGCGGGCAGTACGTCGGACTGCGTCCGCCCCAGCCGATCCCCGCGCCCGACGCCGGTTGAATCTTCCCGGACCCGACGCGGGTTAGGCTCGCCTCTGTGAGTACGTGCGCCACCGCTTCGCGGGATCTGGACGAGTCTCTCGCGGGGACCGCGGCCACCGCGAGGACCTGGCTGCTCCTTGAACAACCGGGTCCGTGGGGCGCAAAGGCGCTTACTTCGAGCCACCTTGATCCAGAGGTCGGCCGAGCCCTGGAGGCCACCGCCGAGGGAACGGGCGTACGCATCGCGCTCATCCGCCGTCCCGGCCGCCACGCCGACAGCCACCCCCCGGCACGCCGGAGGGTGTATGTGGCCCACACCGTGCCCGGCAATACCTGGCTGCGCGGCCACGTCACGGACCGGCCTCAGGAGTTGCTCGACCTCGACTTCGCGGCTCTCGGCGCGGGCGACCACGGCGGATTCGGCACCCCGCACACGGGCGCCCCGCTCGCCCTGGTCTGCACGAACGGCAAGCGGGACCGCTGCTGCGCGCTCCTGGGCAGGCCGCTCGCAGCCGAGCTCGCCACATCCGGTGAACAAGGCGCCTGGGAAGTCACTCATCTGGGTGGCCACCGCTTCTCCCCCACGCTGCTCGTCCTGCCGTACGGCTATGCGTACGGCCGCTCCGATCAGGCCGCCGTCAAGGAGATCCTCGAGGGGGTGCGGACGGGCCGCGTGGTCACGGAAGGCTGCCGGGGGAGTTCCGCGTGGGACCGCCCGGGCCAGGCCGCCGAGCTCGCGGTGCGCACTGCGGCGGGAGAGGCCGTCGCAGGCACCCTGAGCGTCGTCCAGGCGCACGAGACGGCCCCGCGCGACGACTCGGGCCCGCAGGACGGCAGGGGCCCGCAGGACGGCAGGGGCCCGCGCTGGGACGTGACGGTGGCCCACACCGACGGACGGCGCTGGCGCGTGACGGTCGCGCAGGGGGCCTCGGCCCCGCCGCGGCCCGAGAGCTGCGGCGCGGCCCTGGCGTCCCCGGCCCGCATGGATGTCGTGGCGGTGCGGCCGCTCGCGTACGGGGCCGCACAGGAGATCCCCGCCACAGTGACTTCGGAGTAGCCCCGCGCTCGCCGTACCGTTCGTACACATGAGCCCGACCTCCCCTGCCCGACGACTCCGCCTCGGCCTGCCGCGGCGCGTCTTCTCGCAGGTCCTGCTGATGCAGCTGGCGATCGCCGCCGGAGTCGCCGTGCTCGCCACGGGGCTCTTCCTCGCGCCGCTCGGCGATCAGCTGGACGACCAGGCGATGCGCCGCGCGCTCGCCATCGCGCAGACCACGGCCGCCCAGCCACAGATCGCCGACGACCTGCGTTCCTCGAAGCCGACCGTCGACGGGCCCGTGCAGACGGAAGCCGAACGGATCCGGCGCGCCAGCGGCGCCGAGTACGTCGTGATCATGAACAAGGACGGCGTGCGCTGGTCCCACACCGACCGCGACGCGATCGGCCAGGTCGTCTCGACCGACCCCAGCGAGGCACTCGCCGGGGACGAGGTCATGGAGATCGACGACGGCACCCTGGGCCGCTCGGCCCGCGGCAAGGTGCCGCTGCGGGACCTCGACGGGGATCTCGTGGGCGCCGTCTCCGTGGGCATCGAGTACGACAGTGTCCGCGCCCGGCTGATCCACGCCATCCCCGGTCTCTTCGCCTACGCCGGCGGAGCCCTCGCGGTGGGCGCCCTCGCCGCCTATCTGATCTCACGCAGGGTGCAACGGCAGACCCGTGACCTGGCCTTCTCCGATATCTCGGCGCTTCTTGCGGAGCGCGAGGCCATGCTGCACAGCATCCGCGAAGGCGTGGTGGCCCTGGACCGTGCCGGGCGTGTCCGCCTCCTCAACGACGAGGCCCAGCGCCTCCTCGGCCTCGGAGCGGAGGCCATCGGGCAACCGCTCGACACCGCGCTCGGCCCGGGACGTACGACCGACGTGCTCGCCGGACGGGTCACCGGCACCGACCTCCTGACGGTTCGCGGGCAGCGCGTCCTGGTCGCCAACCGCATGCCCACGGACGACGGGGGCGCCGTCGCCACCCTGCGTGACCGCACCGAACTGGAGCAACTGGGCCGCGAGCTGGACTCCACCCGCGGCCTGATAGACGCCCTGCGCGCCCAGGACCACGAACACGCCAACCGCATGCACACACTGCTCGGCCTCCTGGAACTCGAGATGTACGAGGAGGCGGCGGAGTTCGTCGGCGAGGTGGCGGGTGCACACCGCGTGACCGCCGAGCAGATCACGGAGAAGATCGGCGATCCACTGCTTGCCGCGCTCCTGGTGGGCAAGGCCACGGTCGCCGCGGAGCGCGGGGTCGTCCTCGCCGTTCCGCACGACACCGCGCTGCCCGACCGGCTGATCGATCCGGGCGGCCTGGTCACCATCCTCGGCAATCTGGTCGACAACGCGCTCGACGCCGCGGCGGGCACTCTCCACGCGCGCGTGGAGGTCGATGTGCGCACCGAGGGACGCGCCGTCGTCCTGCGGGTGAGCGACACGGGCCCTGGCGTACCGCCCGAGCAACGCGAGACGATCTTCACCGAGGGATGGTCCACCAAGGAACCGCCGGCGCACGGCAAGCGTGGCATCGGGCTCGCCCTGGTCCGCAGGCTCGCCGAGCGGCAGGGAGGCAGCGTCCGGGCCGACGCCTCCCCCGAAGGGGGCGCCGAGTTCACGGTCGTCCTGCCCGAAGCACTCACTCAGCCCGAGCTGGCTCCCACGGATGAACTGGCCACCACGCCCACGGAGGAGACACGATGATCGAGGTGCTCGTCGTGGACGACGACGTCCGGGTCGCGGACGTCAACGCCGCCTACGTGGCGAAGGTCCCCGGCTTCCGGGTGGCCGCGAAGGCCCACAGCGCCGCGGAGGCGCTGCGGTTCGTCGAGGAGCTCCCCGTCGACCTGGTGCTTCTCGACCACTATCTGCCGGACGAGACGGGTCTCGCCGTGGTCCGTACGTTGCGTGAGCGGGGCCACCAGACGGACGTGATCATGGTGACCGCCGCGCGTGACGTCGCAACCGTCCAGGCCGCGATGCGCCACGGGGCCCTGCAGTACCTGGTCAAGCCGTTCTCCTACGCGGGACTGCGCGCCAAGCTCGACGCGTACGCCACCTTGCGCCGCACGCTGGACGGCGGGGGCGAGGCTGAGCAGGCCGAGGTCGACCGCATCTTCGGCGCCCTTTCGGCAACTCCCGCGCCCGAGCTGCCCAAAGGGCACTCCCCCACCACGGCCGAGCTGGTCCGCCGGGCCTTGATGGGCGCGGAAGGGCCGCTGTCCGCCCAGGAGTTGGCCGACCGCACCCGGCTGAGCCGCCAGACGGCCCAGCGCTATCTGAAGCTCCTGGAGCGCTCGGGCCGGGTCCGGCTCAGCCTCAAGTACGGCGACACGGGCCGCCCGGAGCACCGTTACGAGTGGGCGTCGAGCGCGTCCTAGCCGTGGCCGTGGGCCTGGCCTGACCGTAGCCGTGGAGGGCAGTTACGCCGCTCCCGCCCCGGTGAGCGACCGCACCTCGGTCTCCGCGTGTTTGGCCTCGTCCGCGGGCTCCGGTGATGTGACGGTGCCGAGCCATCCGGCGAGGAAGCCCAGCGGGATGGAGACGAGCCCGGGGTTCTCCAGCGGAAAGTACTGGAAGTCCACCTCCGGGAAGAGGGAGTTCGGCCCTCCGGAGACCACCGGTGACAGCATCACGAGCACCAGGGAGGGCAGCAGGCCGCCGTAGACCGACCAGACAGCTCCCCGCGTGGTGAAGTTCCGCCAGAACAGCGAGTAGAGCAGCACGGGCAGATTCGCGGACGCGGCGACCGCGAAGGCGAGACCGACCAGAAACGCCACGTTGAGATCGCGGGCGAGCAGCCCCAGGGCGATCGCGACCACCCCGATCCCGGCAGCCGCGAGGCGCGCCACCGCCACCTCGCTGCGCGGCTTCGCGTGCTTGCGCCGCAGCGACGCGTACAGGTCGTGGGCCACGGACGCCGAGGAGGCGAGCGTGATCCCGGCGACGACGGCGAGGATCGTGGCGAAGGCGATCGCGGCGACGATCGCGAAGAGAACCGTTCCGCCAGTGGAGTCCGCACCGCCTCCCAGATCGAGGGCGAGCAGCGGAACTGCCGTGTTGCCCGCGGCATTCGACCCCCGCACGGCATCGGAGCCCACGATCGCGGCGGCACCGAATCCGAGCACGATCGTCATCAGATAGAAGCTGCCGATGAGACCGATGGACCAGACGACGGAGCGGCGGGCGGCTCGCGCGGTCGGCACCGTGTAGAAGCGGGAGAGGATGTGTGGAAGCCCGGCCGTGCCGAGGACGAGCGCGAGCCCGAGGCTGATGAAGTCCAGGCGCGAGGTCCAGTCACCGCCGTACTTCAAGCCCGGGGCGAGGAACTGGCTGCCGTGTCCGCTGCGGTCGGCCGCGGTCCGCAGCAACTGGTCGAAGTCGCCGTGGAAACGCACCAGAACGAGCACGGTCAGCGCGATCGCGCCGCACATCAGCAGGACCGCCTTGACGATCTGGATCCAGGTGGTGGCCCGCATCCCTCCCATCGACACATAGATGACCATGAGCGCGCCGACACCGATCACCGTCCAGGCCTGCGCCGCCCCGCTCGTCCCGCCGAGTAGCAGCGCCACCAGTGAGCCCGCCCCCACCATCTGCGCCACCAGGTAGAGAACGGACACGGTCACCGAAGAAGTTCCCGCCGCGATGCGCACGGGTCGCTCCCTCATCCGGGCGGCGACGACATCGGCGAGCGTGAACCGCCCGCAGTTGCGCACCAGTTCGGCCACCAGGAACAGCACGACGAGCCAGGCGACGAGGAAGCCCACCGAGTAGAGCAGCCCGTCGTACCCGAAGAGGGCGATCAGTCCGGAGATGCCGAGGAAGGAGGCGGCCGACATGTAGTCGCCCGCGATGGCGAATCCATTCTCCATGGGCGAGAAGAGGCGTCCGCCCGCGTAGAACTCCTCGGCCGAGCCGTGTCGGTTGCGGCTCACCCACGTCGTGATGGCGAGCGTGACGGCCACGAACACGCCGAACAACAGCAGCGCGAGCGTCTGGTGGTCCCCGGTCATCGCTCGCTCCCCCGGGCCGGCTCCTGCTCCCGCTTCTGGTCCCGATCCCGCTTCTGCTCCCGCTCCCGCTTTTGGTCCTGCTCCCGCTTTTGCTCGAAGACGGACCAGCGCAGATCGAGCGCCGCGTGATCCCTCCTCAGCCGGGCGTGCCGGGCGTACGCCCAGGTCAGCAAGAAGGTCGTGAGGAACTGCCCGAGGCCGGCGAGCATCGCGACGTTCACGGAGCCTGCGACGGGCCGCGCCATCAGTCCCGGTGCGGTCGTCGCCGTCACGACATACGCGAGGTACCAGGTGAGGAAGACAGCCACCCCGGGGACGACGAAACGCCGATACCGGCCGCGCACCTCCTGGAAGGCAGCGCTGCGCTGGACCTCCAGATAGATGTCGGCCGCGCTCGCGATCCGCTCCGGCGCGGCTCGGGGCGCTGCCACGGGCGCCGGCGCACCCGTGCCGTCCAACTCGCCCCAGCCGGACGCAAGCGCGTCGTACCAGGGATCCCTCGGATCACCGGTCCGCGCCTGCCCCGCATCGCGCCCGTCGTGCTTCTCCACCGAACTCTCCTTGTCCGCAGCCTTGTTCGGCCGCGTGCCCAAGGATGGGCAGAACGGGGAGATCCCTGACTCTTCTCTCCCCGCTCTTCACCCCATCAGGTGAAGGAGCTCGGGAAAGCCCCCTCACCCGGCGCCGCACGGGCGCTACGCGTCGATGCGTGAACGGTCCAGCGTCGCCGCGGAGCTCGTGATGAACTCCTTGCGGGGCGCCACGTCGTTGCCCATCAGGAGATCGAAGACCTGCTCGGCGGCTTCCAGGTCGCCGATGTTCACCCGCCGCAAGGTGCGGTAGCGCGGGTCCATGGTGGTCTCCGCGAGCTGATCGGCGTCCATCTCGCCGAGGCCCTTGTAGCGCTGGATGGAGTCCTTGAAGCGGATCCCCTTGCGCTGGTACTCGAGAAGCGTCTCGCGCAGCTCGTTGTCCGAGTACGTGTAGACGTACTTGTCCTGGCCCTTCTTCGGCTGCACCAGCTCGATCCGGTGCAGCGGCGGCACGGCCGCGAAGACCCGGCCCGCCTCCACCATCGGGCGCATGTACCGCTGGAAGAGCGTGAGCAGCAGAATCCGGATGTGCGCGCCGTCGACATCGGCGTCGACGAGAAGAATGATCTTCCCGTAGCGCGCCGCGTCGATGTCGAAGGTCCGGCCCGACCCTGCCCCTATGACCTGGATGATCGCTCCGCACTCGGCGTTCTTCAGCATGTCCGACACGGACGCCTTCTGAACGTTGAGAATCTTGCCGCGGATCGGCAGGAGTGCCTGGAACTCGGAGTTCCGTGCCAGCTTGGCGGTGCCGAGCGCCGAGTCTCCCTCGACGATGAAGAGCTCGCTGCGATCCACGTCGTCACTGCGGCAGTCAGCGAGCTTCGCGGGCAGCGATGAGGACTCCAGGGCCGTCTTCCGGCGCTGGGCGTCCTTGTGCTGCCGGGCCGCGATGCGCGTGCGGGCCGCGGCGACGGCCTTCTCCATCACGGCGCGCGCCTGCGCCTTGGCGTCACGCTTGGTGGACGTCAGGAACGCCTTGAGCTCCTTGGCGATGACGTTGGCCACGATGCGGTTGGCCGCCGAGGTGCCGAGCACCTCCTTGGTCTGGCCCTCGAACTGAGGCTCGGCGAGACGGACCGTGACGACCGCTGTGAGGCCCTCCAGGGCGTCGTCCTTGACGATGTCGTCCTCGGCGACGCGCAGCACCTTCTGGCTGCGCAGCACCTCGTTCATCGTCTTGGTGAGCGAGCGCTCGAAGCCCGTCATGTGGGTGCCGCCCTTGGGGGTGGCGATGATGTTGACGAAGGACCTCATCGTCGTGTCGTAGCCCGTGCCCCAGCGCAGCGCGACGTCCACGGCGAGTTCACGGGTGACCTCGGTGGGAGTCATCTGCCCGTGGTCGTCGAGAACCGGGACGGTCTCCTTGAAGGTGCCCTGCCCAGTGAAGCGGAGGACGTCACAGACGGCCTTGTCCTGGGCCAGGTACTCGCAGAACTCGCTGATGCCGCCGTCGAAGCGGAAGGACTCCTCGCCCTTGGTACCGCCCTCGCCGAGGCCGTACTCGTCCCGCACGACGATGGTCAGGCCCGGCACCAGGAACGCGGTCTGGCGGGCACGCTGGTGCAGCGTCTCCAGATTGAGCTTGGCGTCCTTGAGGAAGATCTGGCGGTCGGCCCAGTAGCGCACGCGCGTGCCGGTGCGCGTCTTGGGGATCTTCTTGGCCTTGCGCAGCTTGGCCGACGAGTCGAAGTCGGCGTCGGGGCCTGGCTTGGCGAAGGCCCCGGGGACGCCACGACGGAAGCTGATCGCATGGGTGTGCCCGTGGAGGTCCACCTCCACGTCGAGGCGCGCGGACAGGGCGTTCACCACGGAGGCACCCACACCGTGCAGACCGCCGGAGGCGGCGTAGGCGCCACCGCCGAACTTTCCGCCCGCGTGGAGCTTCGTCATGACGACCTCGACTCCGGAGAGGCCGGTCTTGGGCTCGACATCCACCGGGATGCCTCGGCCGTTGTCCCGGACCTCTACGGAGGCGTCGTCGTGGAGGATGACTTCGATGTGGTCGCAGTAGCCGCCCAGGGCCTCATCGACGGAGTTGTCGATGATCTCCCAGAGGCAGTGCAGCAGGCCACGGCTGTCCGTCGACCCGATGTACATGCCCGGACGCTTACGAACGGCTTCGAGCCCCTCCAGGACGAGCAGGTGCCGCGCGGTGTAGTTGGAACCGTCCCGGTCTGCTCCGGTCAGCAATGCTGTGGACGGCACGGACGTCTCGGCGGTCACGCGGTTCGCTCCTCGCTGAATTTCAAAAGGGGCCCCTTGGGGTAAGGCCCCGGCTTCGGTTGCCGCTCAGAGGGTACCGAGGCCTGGTAGAGCCGTTGTAACGCCACCCTCGCCATAAACTCACCCTAGTCCAGCACCGCACGCTTGTTCGATCCTTCGATGGAGTGAAGCGCACGTCACGTTCCCTTCCAGGCATGAACCATTTAGGCTCCGGGCACGTCCTCATGAACAACCGGCAACCCAGCCGGCGGACGACCGACCTGACAGACAGCGCGAAACCGTACGACACGTAAAAGACGTAATACGGCACATTCGCCGCCAACCGGCAGCAGACAGCCGCCTCGGAAAAAACTTCGAGGAAAAGCCACGAGCGGGAACGTTTTCGGCCTGGTTGGATGTTGACCCTGGTACGACAGCTCGTCGAGCTAGAGAAGAGGCGACGTGACTACTGTTCTGACCCCCGCGAGCCCCCTGACGGCCGCTGATCGCTGCGACCGCTGCGGCGCCCAGGCATACCTGCGCGTCGTCCTGTTGAGCGGCGGTGAACTGCTCTTCTGCGCCCACCACGGCCGCAAGTTCGAGCCGGAACTCAAGAAGATCGCCGCTGAGATACAGGACGAGACGGAGCGGCTGACGGCCGTCCCGGAGACCAACGACGAGGATCGCTGACTCCTCGCACCCACGACGAGCCATCCGGCGCTCACCAGGCCGGTAAACGGGCGGCCGACCCTACCAACCCCAGGGTCGGCCGCCCGCTCGCGTCACAGGGGCACTCAGGCGCCTCCTCGGCCGCCCCTCGCGGCACTCCACACTCCCCGCGCGGACAACTCCCGTGGTTTCAGCCCCGCAGCGACATCTGCCGCGCGACACCCGAGATCCGCGTATAGACCCCCGGACTCCCGGCACGCCCGCAGCCGCTGCCCCACGACACCAGGCCGATCAGCCGTCCGCGTGCGACAAGCGGTCCGCCGCTGTCCCCCTGGCAGGCGTCGCGCCCGCCCTCAAGTTCCCCCGCACACAGCATGGATGCGGACGTGTACGTTCCGTCAGAACTGCCCGGGTACGCCTCCTTGCACTTCGAGTCGGGCAATACCCGCACATGCGCGGAGTGCAGCGTCTCCGCGTATGCGCCCGATCCCGTTGTGTCACCCCACCCGTAGACCGTCGCGCGCGTGCCGGGTTCGTACGCCTGATCGCCCGCAGCGGCCATGGGGATCACGTATCCCTGTGGAAGCGGGCTGGCCAGCGACAGCACCGCGACATCGCCGCGGTTCGAGTAGCTGTCGTACTCCGGATTGACCGAGGCGTCGCGCACCGGGACCTCACGGCCCTCCGACGTCCCCAGGTCGTCCCGGCCGGCGACCACCTTCAGGTCACTCATCTCGCTCAGCCGTACTCCCAGGACTTCCTTTCCCAGACAGTGCGCCGCGGTGAGGACCGTCGAACGCCCGACCACCACGCCTCCGCAGAACTGCCCAGAGCGCGTACCCCCGAACCGGTCACGGCTGGACAGCGCCACCACCCAGGGACTGTCGGCCACCCGGACCGGACTCCCCCCGATGACGATGCTGTCGGCCGCCGCGGGGGCAGCCGAGGCCAGCGGCAGCGCCGCCACCGGGGCGACAAGGGCCAACGCCGCCGTGAAGGTGCGGGCGAAAGGACGAGGCATGCGAACTCCTCACTCTGGGTTCCCGTGAAACACCCACAGTGATCCAGCGCGGCCCACCGCGCACCCTCGCCACGCGCGTCCGCGGCGGCGCGGACCCATCGGAAAAGCGGACCCATCGGAAAGCGGAAGACCCGAGGCCTCACGTGAGGCCTCGGGTCTTCCTTGTGGAGCGCTGTTGACCAGTCGTGAAGCTCTGTGACTAGTCGAGGTAGTCGCGCAGGACCTGCGAACGCGACGGGTGACGCAGCTTCGACATCGTCTTCGACTCGATCTGACGGATGCGCTCACGCGTCACTCCGTAGACCTTGCCGATCTCGTCGAGCGTCTTCGGCTGGCCGTCCGTGAGACCGAAGCGCATGGAGACCACGCCCGCCTCACGCTCGGACAGCGTGTCGAGCACGGAGTGCAGCTGCTCCTGAAGGAGCGTGAAGCTGACCGCGTCGGCCGGAACGACCGCCTCGGAGTCCTCGATGAGGTCACCGAACTCGCTGTCGCCGTCCTCACCCAGGGGGGTGTGGAGGGAGATCGGCTCACGGCCGTACTTCTGGACCTCGATGACCTTCTCCGGGGTCATGTCGAGTTCCTTGGCCAGCTCCTCCGGGGTGGGCTCACGGCCCAGGTCCTGGAGCATCTGGCGCTGCACGCGCGCGAGCTTGTTGATGACCTCGACCATGTGCACCGGGATACGGATGGTGCGGGCCTGGTCGGCCATGGCGCGGGTGATCGCCTGACGGATCCACCAGGTGGCGTACGTGGAGAACTTGTAGCCCTTGGTGTAGTCGAACTTCTCGACCGCGCGGATCAGACCGAGGTTGCCCTCCTGGATGAGGTCCAGGAAGAGCATGCCGCGACCGGTGTAGCGCTTGGCCAGCGAGACCACCAGGCGGAGGTTGGCCTCCAGGAGGTGGTTCTTGGCGCGGCGCCCGTCCTCGGCGATGATCTCCAGCTCGCGCTTGAGCTTCGGGGCGAGCTTGTCGGCGTTCGCCAGCTTGTCCTCGGCGAACAGGCCGGCCTCGATGCGCTTGGCGAGCTCGACCTCCTGCTCGGCGTTGAGCAGCGGGACCTTGCCGATCTGCTTCAGGTAGTCCTTGACGGGGTCGGCGGTGGCACCGGCCGCGGCGACCTGCTGGGCCGGGGCGTCGTCCTCGTCCTCGTCGGACAGCACGAAGCCCTGGGCGCCCTCTTCCGCGGGCTCGCCCTCACCGGGCTTGCCCTTGGCGGGCGTCTCCTCGGTGGCTTCGTCGTCCAGGATCTCGTCGTCCTGCTTGGACGCACTCTTCTTTGCCGTCGCCTTCTTGGCGACGGTCTTCTTGGCGACGGCCTTCTTCGCCGTCGTCTTCTTGGCAGCGACCTTCTTCGCGGGCGCGTCCTCAGCAGCGTCATCCACGGCCGACGCCTCGGGGGCGGCGGTCGCGGTGGCCTGCTTGGCCGTGGCCGCCTTGGCCGCGACCGTCTTGGTCGCGGTGCGCTTGGCCGGGCTCTTTGCTGCGACGCTCTTGCGGGGGCGTTTCGGCTCCGCGGCACTGACCATCAGCGTCACACCCTCTTCCTCGAGGATCTGGTTGAGGCTGCGCAGAACGTTCTTCCACTGAGTGGCCGGAATCTGGTCAGCTTCGAAGGCACGACGCACGTCATCGCCAGCGATCTGCCCATCAGCCTTTCCCCGCTCGATGAGCGCCATGACAGAGACGGATTCGGCGATCTCCGGCGGGAGCGTACGGGATGTGCTGGCCGACACGAACAACCTCTCGGAACGTTGGAAAACGGCTTCCGGCCCCGTCCATTGTGGACCAGGACCGACGACCGACGACTGGGGATGGGCCGACGGCGCAGGCGGGGCCGGGGAGCTACACAGCGTCGCGAACGACTGCTGTATTCCCTCCTCGGCTATCACCTCTTAGGTCATCGCGCTGCCCCGAGGAGCGTTACGCCCAATCTACGTGGCCCGAGTCACACCGCGTAAGCGCTCAAAAGCGGCCAGATACGGTCAGAGGTGTCCAGACCCGAGCTCTGACGGCCCTCCGGGCAGCAACGACCGCGTCGCCGGGTCTCTGCCGGATCCCCGAGGAACCCGCAGAGACCCGGCGACGCCACCGCGCCAACGGAGTGATGAGGTCGAGCCGCGAGGCGCATGAGCCGGCCGTACGGACGCAGACCCGGCCGTCAGTGCTCGCGAGGGGCGGGCACGACGCGCTCCACCTCCGGGTGGACGGTGAGCAGCTGACGCATGGCGGCCTCGGCACCGGGTCCGTCGCCCGCCCCGAGGGCGTCGACGATCCGCGAGTGGTGCACCAGGGACGCCTCGGTGGGGCGGTCGCAGCCGGTGATCGGACCGCCCGAGACCTGGAGCGCGGCCGAGACGATGCCGGACAGGTGCTCCAGCATGCGGTTGCTCGCGAGCTGGATGAGCAGCGAGTGGAACTCCGCGTCGGCGCGGGAGAAGGTGATCCCGTCGCCCTGGCTCAGGGCGTGGCCCATGATCTCGACCATGTCGGCGAGGCGCTGCTGCACCTCCTCGCGGCCGTGGCCCGCGGCGAGCCGGGCGGCGAGGGGCTCGATCGTCCAGCGCAGCTCGCTGAGTTCGCGGCGCTGGTCGTCGCGCTGCGGCCCGAACGCCCGCCACTCGATGATGTCCGGGTCCAGCAGGTTCCAGTCGCTGACGGGCCGCACGCGCGTGCCGACATTGGGCCTGGCGCTGACCAGGCCCTTGGCCTCGAGGACGCGCAGCGACTCCCGGACGACGGTGCGGGAGACCTCGAAACGCTGGCCGATCTCCTCGGGGACCAGCGGGCGGTCGGCTCCCAGGTCGCCGGAGACGATCATCTGGCCGAGTTGCTGGACGAGTTGGCCGTGCAGCCCACGGCCGCGGCTGCCGGCGGTGCGTCGTCCGACGCGGCCGAGGTCCTGGTCGGCGCTGTCCCACGAGGGCGCGACGACGCGGTCGGCACCCGGGGCCTCGGCGTAGGGGTAGCGGTCGAGATCGCCCGGGCCGGCCAGGCCGGAGTCTGCGGAGCGGGCGGCGGTCATCATGGTGTGCGCAAGGGTACTCACGGAACCTTTGTCGGCGTGGCCCCCAAGTCCCTTGAGGTCTTTGGTGAAAAGCACACGAAAGGGTGATCGCTTACCCCGCCGCAATTGACGCCTTATCGGAAAGAAATGGGCGTTCTCCGGGGAGTTGTGCGCAGCACGGAAACGGAAGCGAAGGACAGTCGCTATCGGACCCTGTTCCGCATCCCTGTGAGCAGATATGCGCAGAGCAGCGTGGTCAGCGACAACATCAGTGCGCTGCCCACAGGTTGGGCGACCATCCGGACGCCGCCGGCCAGATATCGCTCGACACCGAACGGCCACTGCACCATCGCGAGGTCGCGCAGCCTCCCGGGGAGCCCGGCCGCCGATCGCACAGACGGTCCCTCCAAGGCCTTCTGTACGAGTGGTACGACGACGATGGGCACCGCGAGAACCGCGGCCAGGCCGGCCGTGGTGGACCGGAAGACTCCGCCGGCGAGCACCCCCGCCCAGGCGCAACCCGCCACCAGCGCGACCCAACTCGCGCCGAGTGAAGCCCAGTCGGCGGGAACTTTCGCGATCTCCTCGCCGTATACCAGGTGGAGGAGCGCGGCGTCGGAGACGAGGACAAGCAGGCTCAGCAGGAGAGCGGTGGCGGCCGAGACGATCAACTTGGCGCTGAGCAGCCCCAAGCGGCGGGGGACGGTGCCCCGGTCGGCGGCCAGGGCGGGGTGACGGAATTCCTCACCGAAGGCGAGAGCGCCGAGCAGTCCGGCGCCAAGCGCCGCGGGCGGCAGGGGGAGTTCCTGGGGCCAGGCGGCCAGCAGGTGAGGCTGTGCGGTGTGCCCACTTCTGGCGAGGAAGACACAGAGAACGGCGGAGACGGCGAGCACTACGGCCGTGGTGAGGTAGCCGGTGCTGACACCGGCGGCACGGCGCAGCTCGTAGCGCAGAGGGCGCAGGGGGCTACGGGCATGTCGGACCGAGATGGGGGGCGGCAGGGGGGACGGCGGCACCGGGGCCTGCTGGAGGCGGGCGGTGGTGGGGGCGGGGGCAGTGGTGAGGGCGGTGAGAGAGACGGCTGCCGGGACCGTGGGGGCGAGGGGGGTTAGAGGTACGAGGTCCTTGGCTGCGTTTTTGGGCGCGGGGGTGGCCTCGGTCTCGGTCTCGGTCTCGGTCTCGGTCTCGGTCTCGGTCTCGGTTGAAGTTTCGGCGTCGATGTCGGTTGATGTCTCGGCGTTGCCGTGTGTGTCGGCTGGCGCCTCCACCTCTGCCTCTGCCGTCGCCGTGTCGGAGGCTTCGATTCCTGCTTCGGCGGTTGGTTCCGGGGTGGGCGCGGGCTCGGGGGCGGGCGCGGGCTCGGGGATGCGTGCGGGCTCGGGATCGGGCTCGTTGCCCGGCGCGGCAGGCTCAGCCGCAGGCCCCGCATCACCGATCTCGTCGGCGAGTTGATGCACGAGGATCCCGTGGCGGAAGGCCGTCTCTCCGATGTCGGCACAGTTGCTTCCGTACACCGAGAGCCGGTTACCGTCCTCCTGCACGACCTCGATGGAGCGCTGGCCGGCCCTGGCCTCCTTGGACAGCAGCACCCCGAGCCGAGCCGCGTGCGGACTGCGCACCGCGACCCGGGGGCGCAGCCGGGTGCGAGCGAAGTCCCCGGCTTCCTGGTCGGCCACCAGCCGGCCCTCGTCCAGCGTGACGACGCGGTCGGCGGTCCGCGCGGCCTCCTTGGGATCGGCCGTGGAGAACAGGACGGTCCCGCCCTGGGCGGCGTGCGCGCGCAAAATCCCGTGCAGCCAGCCGGCCTCCCGGGCCGAGAGCCCGTCGGCGGGCGCGTCCAGGACGAGTGTGTGCGGGTCGGCGAGCAGCGCGCAAGCCAGGCCGAGACGGCGGTCCATGCCCCGCGAGAGCGTGCCAAGACGCTGATCCCGAAGGCTGACGAGCCCGACGACTTCGAGTACGTCGTCGGCGCGCTGGACGGGCACACCGGCGGCCGCGCACAGCATGCGCAGCTGGCCGCGGACCGTGCGGCCGGGGTGGCCCGGGACCTCACCCAGAAGGACACCCACCTCGCGTGACGGATGGGTGATGCGGTGCAGCGGACGCCCTCTGAAGTAGGTGACTCCTCGGCCCTGTTGGATTTCGAGCATGAGCCTGAGCGCCGTCGTCTTGCCGGCGCCCTGTGCGCCGAGCAGTGCCGTGACACGGCCTGTTCGCGCCTCGAAGGACACGTCGTCGACGGCGGGCGGCAACTCCTGGCGGGGATTGCTTGTCAGTCCGATGGCCTGGATCATCGCTTCTCTCGCAGGATGTGCGACCGCTCGGCGGCCAGGGTTCGTCCGCCGGGTCGGGGACGGACGAACCCCGTGGGTACTTCAGCAAGATAACGCGATATAACCGGCATTTCGGTCAGGGCGTGGGTCGCGGGTGTCCATCGAACACTCAGGCCGACAGACAACAGGTGGACGGCGCCCGGCTGAAGGCGACGGGCGGGAGGGTGTGGGCGCCGCGGCCCGTGGCGCGCGGGCCTCAGACCTCGGGGCGCAGCATGGGCGGGTTGAGCAGCGTCGCACCGCCCGCACGGAAGAGCTGGGCCGGGCGGCCGCCCTGGCGGGTTGTGGTGCCGCCGGTAGGGACGAGGAAGCCCGGCGTACCGGTCACCTTGCGGTGGAAGTTGCGCGGGTCGAGCACGACGCCCCATACGGCCTCATACACGCGGCGCAGCTCGCCGACGGTGAACTCCGGCGGGCAGAAGGCCGTCGCCAGCGAGGAGTACTCGATCTTCGAGCGGGCGCGCTCCACACCGTCCGCCAGGATCTGCGCGTGGTCGAAGGCGAGCGGCGCCGCCTGTTCGCCCTCCCGGCCGTAACCGCCTTGGTTGAGCAGCGCCTCGATCGGCGCCCAGCGCGCGCTGTTCGCGTCACCGCCGGCCCGCGGCGCGGGGAGGTCGGGGGCGAGCGCGAGATGGGCGACGCTGACGACCCGCATCCGCGGATCGCGCTTGGGATCGCCGTACGTGGCGAGCTGCTCAAGGTGCGCGCCGTTCGCCTGGGCCGGGGAGGCCGCATCGTGGGCGCACAGCCCTGTCTCCTCGACCAGCTCCCGTGCAGCCGCCGCCGACAAGTCCTCGTCGTCACGCACGAATCCACCGGGCAGCGCCCAACGCCCCTGGAACGGCGACTCGCCCCTGCGTACGGCGAGTGCGCAGAGCGCGTGGCGACGCACGGTCAACACGACCAGATCGACGGTGACAGCGAAGGGCGGGAAGGCCGACGGGTCGTAGGGCGACATGCCGCGATCATAGTCGTCTGCCTGACGATAAACAGCTCCTCCGGCATCCGATACCGGTCGGATTACCCGGCCCTCACGCCATCTTCAAGCCACGCCGGGGTCGCGCTCGGCCACGCCCACCGCAGCCGAGCCGCACCCACCACAGGCCCTCCCTCCGTACGCCCCTCCTCCGCGGGCCTCCCCCTCCGTGGTCTCCCTACGTGGCCTTTCTACGTACGCACCTCCCCTACGCGCCTCCCCCGTCAGTCACACTCCCAGCTGCAGTCCCTCGGCCGCCTCCTCGACCATGGCGAGGCCGAGCCTGCTGACGCGCACGGAGAACGGGGCGCCCGCGACACGCAGCGCCGCCAGCTCCAGCTCCCCCAGGGGTGCGCTGCGGACGGGGCGCAGCGTGACCGTGCCCGACGGGGCGTCGGGCCGGATCCCGGCGAGCGCCGTGAGGATGTGCACACCAGCGGCCGCTGCGGTGGCCGCCGGGCGGCAGGCAGCGGGGTGCGGCAACGGCGCGCCACCCTCCGTCCGCTGCTCCCCCGCGTACATCTCAGGCAGCCGACAGCCGAACGACTCGGCCGCCCCCATCACTCCCCGCAACAACGCGCTCGCCTCCTTCTCGTAGCCCGCGGCGGCCAGACCCGCGACGGCGACCGCGGTCTCATGGACACGGACCGCCCCGCCGCGATGTCCGAAAGGGTTGTACGCGGCTTCCTTGACGCCCAGGCTCCGCAGCCCCCATCCCGAGTCCATGGCGGGGCCGCCCAGAAGCCGGGCGAGCTGCTCGGTGCGCACCTTGTCCAGCAGTCCTGGCGCGAGCCCGCCCGCCCCGAGCAGACCCGTGTCCAGGAGGTGCGCGGCTCCTCCGGTGAGGAGGGGCACTGGGCGCCCGTCGGCCAGACAGGCCGCGGCGGGCCTGCCACCCGCCCTGTCCTCCACCCAGAAGTCCTCCCGGAACGTGCCCCGCAGGCGCTCCGCCCACTGCCGCAGCTCGGCACCGCCCGGACGGTCGTGCGCGTCGAGCAGGTCGGCGCCGAGCACCGCCGCCCGGTGAGCATGGGCCTGGGTCTCGCAACGCGCGGGCCCACCCGGATACGGGTCCGGCAGGCACCCTCCGTCGCCCGCCGCGGCAAGCAACCACCGCAGGCACCGCTCGGCCGCCGGCAGCAACTCCTCCGTGTCCTGCGCCGCCAGCCCCCAGCGCCAAGCCTCCGCCAGCAGCACCGGGAAGAGCAGCGTCGCCTCGACCCCCGTGCAGCCTGGCGGAAGATGCGGGCCCGCGTTCCGCAGCGGCCCTGGGATCATGCCCACCCGAGGCCCCTTGCCCGTGAGTTGGCGGCGGGCCAGCGTACGCAGCGTCCCCACGGCGATCCGGGTGCCGAGCGGCAGGGCCATCCGGGCGGCAGCCAACGCCTCGGCCGGGGCGAGCCCGCAACGCCATGGCGCCCCCGCGGCCAGGTGTACGTCGGTTGGATGCGCGGGGTCCCGCAGCAGCAGCGCCTGAAGATCCTCCACGGATCGGTCCAACAGCGCTCGGGCCCTGGGATCGTCGCCCGCGGCCCGCGCCGCGGCGAGGACACGCGAAGCCCCGTGCCCGACCGCTCTGACCGGGCCCACACCTTCGGGACGCACCCGCAGTTCCAGGCTCCAGGTGCCGCCCGGCGGCAGTTCCACCTCCCAGCGCAACAGCCCCGCCGAGGCCAGCGCGTCCGCGGGCGCCGGGTGCGCGGTGACCACACAGGTGCCCGCCGGCGAGGACCAACGCATTCCGGAGTCGTGGACGCTGGCCGGCAGTTCGGGACCGGTGTTGCCGGAGGCGACCGCCCCGAGCTCGGCCAGATCCGTGCCGAGCGAGACTTCCACGGGCAGCCGCCGGTGCCGGACGGCTGCACTGCGCAGGGTGATCCGCTCCGTACCGTCCGCGTACCGGGTGCGTTCCACGATCACGTCTGGGTCCGGGCCGCCGTCCGCGGAGGGACGCAGCGTCGCCACGAAGCGGGCATGGTCGGCCGCCATCATCCGTGCTTGCACGGCGACCGGCTCGCGCCCCGCCACTCGTAGCTGACAGCGGGACAGCAGCCTGCGCCCCGCGCGATAGAAACCCTCGAGTCCGAGGCCGGTCAACTGCCCCTGGTCCGTCGAGATCGCGAGAGCGGGCATGGCGACGCAGATCAGCGTGGCGTGCGCGGGCGGCAGCTGCGCGAGGCGACGCGCTCCGTGAGCCTGCGTGGATCCGCCGGGAGGTGGCGGTGAGCCCGGCGCGGGCCTCTGCAGTCCCTCTCTGCCGGAGACGGGGGACGGGGCGGGCAGGGGCATGAGATGGCCTCTTCTGCGCTGTCCGCGCTACGGGAAGTCGGAGATCGTACGGTGGCGGATCGACCCGGGCGGGGGTGCCCTCCCAGGCGCAGGTACCGCCACTCAGGTGAACGGACCCGCCCCGCCCCGAGTCACGCCTATAGCAGGGAATGCCACTCGCCCGGCCCCGGCCTTCCGCGCACCGCCGCCCGAACGGCCCCCGCCTGACTCCCGCCCCCCAGAGCTGACCGACCGCGTTCAGGAGGCTTTTCATCAGGCGTCGCTTGTTCACGTGTCGCTCGATCACGTGTCTTTCCTCGCTGCGCGCCGGATCGTGTGACGGCGGCTCTGAGGCCCTGTGTTCGGCCTGCCGGTGGCCCGTGCGCCAGGGCCGTTCTTCGGGCGTGCGGGGCGGCGTCGTCGGGCGACGCCCACCGGCTCATCCACCGGGTCCGAGGGCGCCACGGAGAGGGGCAGTTCGGTCTGCACCCCCTTCGCCCCACGGCCGGTTCCCTCCCTGCGCAGGCAGCGGCGGATCGGCTCGGGGTCCAGATCTCCGGTGCAGGCATGATGCAGCAGCTGCGCGAAGGTGTAACTCGGATCGGCACACAGCGCCATGCCCAGGGCTTCCTGCCCCTCCGTGGTGTCACCGAGGGACCACGCCACCCAGCCCGCGAGCGACAGCGGCGCCGCGGCGTGTTCCGCGTAGGCGCCGACGCAGCGACGGGCCAGGGCCCGCCAGAGGCGAAGAGCCGGCGCTCCGACGTCGCCTTCCATCCACTCCGCGGCCCGATCGCGCGTCGTCCGGTCCTGGAGACCGAGGATCAGCGCCGCGGCCTCGTCGTGCGCAAGGAGGTCGTCGTCCTGGAGGTCCGCCTCCAGCCTGTCGCTGACCACCGGCGCGGAAACCATGCGCGCCATGATCCTGCGGGCCAGGTCAAGCGTGTCGGCGGCGACCCCGGTGTGCCCGTCCTTCTCCAGGATCCGGTGCACGATCGCCATGCCCGCCGCGTCGAGTGCGGCCTCCTGGTCCACCGCGGCGGCGGATTCCCACGGGGCCAGACGCGCCCTCATCTCCCTTGGTGTGATGCCCACTTGGACGCCGGCGTAGGCCGTGGCCGCGGCCAGGACCGATGTGCCGGGGCGCAACAGAGGCACGCCCTCCGGCGGGCAGCACTGCGCGTTCGGACAGCAGTAGGTCCAAAAGCTGCCCGCGGAGATGCATACGACCTCGAACACGGGGACGTCGAGGCTTCCGCAGGCGGTGCGGATCACCTGCGCCAGCGGTCGCAGGCGCTCCATGACCTGCCGGCCGGATTCGGCGCCGACCGGTTCCGCGCACAGGAACGCCACGATGCCGTCGGGCCGGGCGCCGCGCCGCTCACACCCGCCCACCAGGCACTGGGCGAGCTGCTCGGCGATGGGGGGCCAGTCCTCCTCGCGGCCGGGAATGCCGAGGCGCACCCGCCCGCCGAACCTGCCGTGCTCGCCGTGCAAGGCGATGAGGACGACGCTCTCCTCGGGCTTGAACCCGAGCAAGTACGGCAGGGCGTCCGCGAGTTCGGCCGGGGTGCGCAAGGTCACCATCGTCTCGTCGACGGAGCTCATCGCGTGGGTGGAGCTGGTCGAGTGTGTGGAGTCGGTCGAGCGGGCGGAGCTGGTCGCGTGGTGCGGGTCGGTCGATTCGATCGGGTCGTTTTGTTCGCTGTGATTCGTCATGCCGCGACTCTCCCGCGGATCACCAGATTCCGGTTTGCCCTGTGGATAACTGCGGTCAGGGGCACGCCAAGAGTTATCCACAGCTCGGCGGGCTCGTTCGCCTAATGTCAGACCCATCGGGTTGCATGGGGGCATGAGCAACGAAGATCTGCGCACGGCGGCCGATGCCGTACTCGCCCGCCTCGTCGGCGGCCCCGCGCCCGCAAGCGGCGAGGCGCCACCGGCAGACGGTCCGCGGCTGCGCGAGGACCAGTGGCGCGCGATCGAAGCGCTCGTCGCCGACAAGCGCCGGGCCCTGGTCGTGCAGCGCACGGGCTGGGGCAAGTCCGCCGTGTACTTCGTGGCGACCGCACTGCTGCGGGAGCGGGGCAGCGGCCCCACCGTGATCGTCTCCCCGCTGCTCGCGCTCATGCGCAACCAGGTGGAGTCCGCGGCGCGAGCCGGAATCCGCGCCCGCACGATCAATTCCTCCAACACGGAGGAGTGGGAGACCATCCAGGCCGAGGTGGCTTCCGGTGACGTGGACGTCCTCCTGGTCAGCCCGGAGCGCCTGAACAACCCGGACTTCCGCGACCAGGTCCTGCCCAAGCTCGCCGCGGCGACCGGCCTGCTCGTGGTCGACGAGGCGCACTGCATCTCGGACTGGGGCCATGACTTCCGGCCCGACTACCGACGGTTGCGCACGATGCTCGCCGACCTGCCGCCGGGCGTCCCCGTCCTGGCCACCACCGCGACAGCCAACGCGCGCGTGACGGCCGACGTGGCCGAACAGCTGGGCACCGGCGGCAGCTCGGACGCGCTCGTGCTGCGCGGGCCCCTCGACCGGGAGAGCCTGAGCCTGAGCGTTCTCCAACTTCCCAACGCCGCGCACCGGTTGGCCTGGCTCGCCGACCACCTGGACGAGCTGCCGGGCTCGGGAATCATCTATACGCTCACCGTCGCCGCGGCCGAGGAGATCACCGCCTTCTTGCGGCAGTGCGGGCACACCGTCACCTCCTACACCGGAAAGACGGAGAACGCGGACCGCCAGCAGGCCGAGGAGGATCTGCTCGCCAACCGCGTGAAGGCCCTGGTCGCCACCTCCGCCCTGGGGATGGGCTTCGACAAGCCGGACCTCGGTTTCGTGGTGCACCTCGGCTCCCCCTCGTCCCCGATCGCGTACTACCAGCAGGTCGGTCGCGCGGGCCGCGGTGTCGACCACGCGGAGGTGCTGCTCCTTCCGGGCAAGGAGGACGAGGCGATCTGGAACTACTTCGCCTCGCTCGCCTTCCCGCCCGAGGAGCAGGTGCGGCGCACGCTCGACGTGCTGGCGCAGGCGGGCAGGCCCCTGTCGCTGCCGGCCCTGGAGCCCCTGGTCGAGCTGCGCCGGTCACGTCTCGAGACGATGCTCAAGGTCCTCGACGTGGACGGCGCGGTCCGGCGCGTCAAGGGCGGCTGGACCTCCACGGGGATGCCGTGGGCGTACGACGCCGAGCGCTACGCCTGGGTCGCCAAGCAGCGGCAGACGGAACAGCAGGCGATGCGTGATTACGCCACCACGCCCGGCTGCCGCATGGAGTTCCTGCGGCGGCAGCTGGACGACGAGGCGGCCGCCCCCTGCGGGCGCTGCGACAACTGCGCGGGAGCCCGTTTCACCGACGCCGTCTCCTCCGGGGCGCTCGACACGGCGAAGGGCGAATTGGTCCGCGCGGGCGTGGATGTCGAACCCCGCAAGATGTGGCCGACGGGCCTCGCCGCGGTCGGCGTCGACCTCAAGGGACGTATCCCCGCCGGGGAACAGGCCTCCCAGGGCCGGGCGTTGGGACGGCTCTCGGACATCGGGTGGGGCAACCGGCTCAGGCCGATGCTCTCCCCGCAGGCCCCTGACGGGCCGGTTCCCGACGACGTGGCGAAGGCCGTGGTCGGCGTCCTCGCCGACTGGGCGAAGGGGCCCGGCGGCTGGGCCTCGGGCAGCGCAGACGCCCAGCATCGGCCGGCCGGCGTCGTGACCATGTCCTCGCACACCAGGCCCCAGCTGATCCAGTCGCTGGGTGCACGGATCGCCGAGGTCGGACGCCTCCCGCTCCTCGGGACCATCGAGTACGCCCCCGGAACCGACACGGCCCATGTGCCGCGGACCAACAGCGCCCAGCGGCTGCGTGCTCTCGACGGGACGTTGACCCTGCCCCCCGAGCTCGGCGCGGCGCTCCGGGAAGCGGACGGCCCCGTGCTGCTCGTCGACGATCTGACGGACAGTGGCTGGACCCTGGCGGTGGCCGCGCGCATGCTCCGCCGAGCCGGAGCCCAGGGGGTGTTGCCACTGGTCCTGGCTGTACAGGGCTGACACAAGCGTCAAGGCGGCGCGCACTGGGCAGGTATATAGGAGACGCATCACCAGATACCGGTCGGCGGTCCCAATTGCTCGTTGCCGCAAGGCAGTCCGACGGGAAGAATTGGTATCGCTCCCCGCGCGGCTCCCCGTGGCCCGGCAGGACTGTGCCGCGGTGCGCTCCCCCAGCCCGACCCCGCCCTCTGGGCGCGTAGCCGAAGGGAGGACCGTGACCTTCGGATTCGCTCCGTCCGCTGCGGCATCGATGTCGGAGTCTTCGACGCCGGCCGAGATGTCCGCCGATTCCGCCAACCGACTGGCCCGGATGCTCGAGCCCGCGGAGTGGTCAGCCGCGGGAATTCCCTTGCTGCGCAATCCGCGTGAGGTCGTCAGCGGCCTGCACGCCCGGCATCGTCCGACGCCCACGACAGCCGTCGTCGCTGTCCTCGATCCGGAGGAACGGCTGCGGGCGAGCGCGTCGTTCACCCGGCGGCCGAGCGCGGCGGACGGCTGGGTCTTCCGTAACGCGCTGCTCGCGCAGCTGCGTCGGGTCATCCCGCACGATCTGCGCCGGCGCACTCCGGTGCGCACCGCTGTCCTGCTCTACTGCCGTGACGGTGACGCGCGTTGGACACCGGAGGACGGGGCGTGGATGTGGGGACTGCGGGACGCCTGCACGCTGCACGGGCTGCGGTGCGGCGCCTACATCACGCTGACGCGTGACGGCTGGCAGGTGCTCGGCGAGGGCCGCGGCGGGCGCCGGCCCAGCACCGGCTCGAAGCCGGAGGCGTTCGCCGACACCGATCCGCCGCCACCGCGCACCGGCGGCGCCGCTTCAGACGTGCTGCGCCGAGCGGCGGCACGCTGAGGCGTCCGCCGCACCACCCGCCGCGAGGCGGGGCCACAGGCATGGACCGGAGCGCACTCACCGCTCGCGTCGCGCGGTACGCGACGCACACGGTGCGAAGCTCACCCGGCCATGCCACGGACACCGGCCGCTCCACGCCCGGCTCCGTCCACCCGACCGCGAAGTCAGGCAGCCGAAACCGGAACGCGGATGTCGGACAGCGAACGTCAGACGCCCGCGCCCAGCGTCGCGTTGATCCGCTGCGGGTCACCGCAGACGATCAGCAGGGTTCCGGCTCGGGCGAGCGCCGTCGGCAGCGCGCCGACCGCGGTCTCCTCGCCGCCGCCGTTGATGGCGACGACGACCACGGGGCGGGACACGGCACGGTCCAGGGCGGCGGCGTCGGCGTAGAAGACGTCGTCGCCCGCATCGTGCTGGGCCCAGTAGGAGGCCTCGCCGAACGACAGCTCGTGCGTGGCCCACGGGTGCGGGTCGCCGGTGGTGACCACCAGCACCTCACCCGGAGCGCGGCCCGAGTCGAGCAGCAGGTCAACGGCTTCCTCGGCGGCGTCGAGCGCCCCCTCGGCGGAAGCAGGGATCAGCTGGATCTGCGGAACCGAAGTACCGACGTCCGTGGCGGGCCCCGCGGGGGGACCGACGGGAGCGGCGGAAGATCCGGAAGCAGCCGGGGCGGACGGCCCTGGCTTGACGGCCGGCTCATGCGACGTGCGCTGGGCCGGCGGCGTCGGCCGGGCGGGACCCGGTCGGCCTGGACGGGGCGCAGCCGCGGGACGCGGGCCGGGTACGGGGCGGGGGGTCGGCGTGATGCGGCCACTGGCCGGGGTCACGCGGGGACCCTGGGCACTCTCGTGAATCTGAGGCTCCTCGGGACTGAGAGGCATGCGTAGTTGTCTATCAAACGCCGGTGCGCGAGGCATCAGCGGGTGGCACATGAGTGCGAGTTGAACTGCCGGAAGCGTCAGAAATCGAAGCCGAGCTGGCCCTCGATTTCCGGAACGCTTCCATCCGCCCAGCTGCGGGCCTTCTTGAGGTGCCGCCACTGGGGCAGCGCATCAAGATACGCCCACGACATCCGGTGGTACGGGGTGGGCCCCCGCTCCGCCAGCGCGGCCTTGTGCACCGGCGACGGATAGCCGGCGTTGGCCGCAAAACCGAAGTCTGCATGTTCGATACCCAGTTCGGCCATCATTTTGTCGCGCCGAACCTTGGCGATCACCGACGCCGCGGCGACGGCCACACAGGACTGGTCGCCCTTGATCACCGTACGAACCTGCCAGGGAGTCCCGAGATAGTCGTGCTTCCCATCGAGAATCACCACCTCCGGGCGCACCGGGAGCGCCTCAAGGGCGCGTACGGCGGCGAGCCGCAGTGCGGCGGTCATCCCCACGTCGTCGATCTCCTCCGGCGAGGAGTGTCCGAGGGCATAGGCCGTGACCCAGCTCTCCAGCACCCCGGCGAGCAGGGTGCGCCGCTTGGGAGTGATCAGCTTGGAATCGGTGAGTCCTTCGGGCGGCCTGCGCAGTCCGGTGATCGCCGCACATACGGTGACCGGTCCCGCCCACGCGCCGCGCCCGACTTCGTCGACTCCGGCAACGATTTTCGCTCCGGTGGTAGCGCGAAGGGAGCGCTCGACGGTGTGGGTGGGTGGTTCGTACGGCATGGCGTCATCAGCCTACGCCGCCCCAGTCCACCGGCGACACCCAGGCCCAGGATCGTGCTTCACGAATGCGACACCGTTTCGGCCGAAGCCGTCTCCCCGGCTTCGGCATGGGCCTGAACTTCGTGCCCCCGACACTGACGCCCGTCTCCGGGGTGGCCCAACACGAAGCGGGCGCGGCTCAGGACTGCTCAACGTGACGCAACAGGTGGGCGGTTCACTCGGCCCCTTCATCTGATGGCTCGGGCGTGGACGGTGTGTCGGTCACGGGACCCCCTCCCGGCCGGACCGCACGTGCAGCGGACGGCACGCGCGCGTGGCGGGCCGCCGGGCGACCGGCATCTCGTTGAGGACGCGCAAGTCATGATCAACTCGCGGCCCGCGGGAACGAGTAACCGCGAGGTCGACGACGGCCCGCGCAGCGGCCACGCTGTCGCATGACCGTGACAGTCGCGAGGGGAGCCCGACGTCAGTCAGTCCGCCGCGACCGGCACCCAGCCGGGCAACACCTCGGTCCGCTCCAGCCACTCCCCGGGAGGCGACCCGCCCTCACCGGAAGCCACCACTCCGCCCGCGATCGCACAGGTCGTGTCCATGTCGCCGCCCACCTGGGCAGTGGACCAGATGGCCTGCTCATAGGCTCCGAGGCCACGGGCCGCCGACCACAGCGCGAAGGGAACCGTGTCGTGCGCCGTCGTCCGGCGGCCACACCCGAGGACCGCGGCGACGGTCGCCGCGTCTCCGTAGTCGAGCATGTCGCGGGCGCGACGGAGTCCCGCCCCCACGGCGCTGCGGGGCACGAGGTCGATGACGCCGTCGAGCAGTGTCTTCGGTGCGGGCGGCCCCGCGGGGTCCGCGGCCAGTGCCGCGGCGGCAGCCACCGCCATGGCCCCCACGACCGCCTCACGGTGCTGATGCGTGGGGTACGCGGAGATCTCCGCCTGGTGCGTCGCCTGCTCCGGGTCGTCCGCGTACCAGGCGCCGAGCGGGGCGATCCGCATGGCCGCCCCGTTGCCCCAGGAGCCCTGGCCCTTGAACAGCGCGGAGGCCAGCTCCCGCCAGTCCCCGCCCTCCCGGACCTGCCTGAGCAGGCGGTTCACGGCGGGGCCGTAGCCGCGGTCGAAGTCGTGGTGCTCGGCGAAGGAGAGGGCGAGCGCGTCCTGGTCGATCCGGTCGTGCCGGACCAGGACCGCGAGAACGGAGCACGCCATCTCCGTGTCGTCGGTCCACTGCCAGGGCCCTGGGGGCGCTTCCCGCCGCTTCAGCAGCGGGTAGTTCGCGGGCACGAAGAACTGAGAGCCCAGCGCGTCCCCCACCGCCAGCCCACGCAGGCTGGCCAGAGCGCGGGCCAGGCGCCGGTCGGGAGAGGAGTCAGCGGTCATCGCTCTGCCACTCTATCCGGTGACGCCGGTCTATCCGGTGACGCCGTACGGCCCCGCTATCCAATGGCGCCGTACGGCTCGGCCATCCAGTGACGCCGTACGTCTCGGGCTAACCGGTGACACCGTACGGTTCGGGTTCGCGCCAGCGTTCGAATGGCCGGTCCAGGGTGTACTTGCCGTCGTCGCCCAGCACCAGCGTCCGCATCTCCCCGTTGCCGGGGTTCGAGAGCGACTCGAACTCCGCCACCGACCAGTGGAACCAGCGCATGCAGAACAGCCGCATGGTCAGGCCATGGGTGACGAGCAGAACGTTCGGCGGATGGTCCGGTGCCTCGAAGCTCCGGTAGAGGCTCTCCAGGAACGCGCCCACCCTGTCGTACACGTCGGCCCCCGACTCGCCCTGGGCGAAGCGGTAGAAGAAGTGCCCGTACGCGTCGCGGTACGCCTTCTGCAGCCTGACGTCGTCCCTGTCCTGCCAGTTCCCCCAGTCCTGCTCCCGCAGCCGCGGTTCCTCACGGATGCGCACCAGCTCGGGATCGAGCCGCAGGGCCCTGAAGGTCTCGTGGGTGCGGCGGTAGGGCGAGACGTACACGCTCACCCGCTCCTGACCGATGGCCTCCCGTAGCTGCTCGCCCGTCTCATCGGCCTGCCGCCACCCCTTCTCGGTGAGCGCCAGCGCGTGGTCGGGTTCGCGTTCGTACACGGTGTCGTCGGCGTTTCCGGCCGACTCGCCGTGCCGGACAAGGAAGATGCGCTGCGGACGTGCCATACGGAAACCCTAGATCGGGCCCTCCCGGGCGGCTCAACCGGTCGGCCGTCCGGGCCCCATCCGGCGTATGTGGCCGCTGCCACACGCCCCGCACGTCCGAAAGCAGCGGCTCGCGCCCCACGGCCGACCGCGCCGTCACACCGTCCAGGACGGCTCCAGTTCGACGATGTCACCGGCCAGTGCCGCCACGTCGGCCTCCGTCTGGGCGCGCAGCGACAGGCGCTCCACCCGTTCCCTGCGGTACTTGCCGTGCTCGGCGGCCGACAGCCACATCGAGAGGATGAGGAACTCGTGCCCCGGTGCCTCGCCGAAGAGTCCACGCACCATCCCCGGAGAACCAGCCATCGCCGGGTTCCAGACCTTCTCCTGCATGAGCGCGAAGTGCTCCACCCGCGCCTCACGCACCCGGCAGTGCGCCACCCGCACCACGTCGGCGTCCGCGAAGCGCGGCTCGAAGCCCGTCTTCACGTCGAAGCGGTGGTCGAAGAGCTTGATCTGGATGTTCTTGAAGGTGCCTGACTGCGTCGCGGCTAGCCGGTCGTGGGAGCGCGCCATGAAGGAGTCGTAGAAGGCCCTGCTCTCCCAGAAGCCGAAGACGTGCGCCACGCCCGGCCGCTCCCGGCTCCACCCCCCGCCCTGTCCCCGGAACCCCGGCTCCCCCAGAAGCCCCGCCCACTTCCGCTGTCCCCGCTCGAACCCCCGTCGGTCCACCACGGTGCAGCGAATCCACTTGACCAGCACCGCGCCATCGTACGGCGCGGAGCCTGGCCCGGGTCACGCTCCGGCGTAGTGCGCCCGGATCAGCTCGGCGAGATCGTCGGCGCTCAGTCCAATACCGAACTGACAGTCGAGAACATCCCCCAACTCCCGGGCGGTTAGGTCACGTTCGTCCGATGTGCCGTCGGGGCGCGTCACCGTCAAATGTTCACCGACCAATGTGCGTCGCACCCCCGGAGCGGCCCTCTGGATCACGGGACGGCGGGCGAACGACGACAAGGGGTGGGTCGATGTGTAGTGGTTCATCACTACGTAGTCGACGGGCAGGCGTTCTTCCAGCGTGTATTCGTAGAGATCGAACCAGCCATCCGCGTGCTCGGTCCGCAACACCCGCGCACCGTTTGCTTCCTGGACGATCCCGAACCGCCACTCTCCTTGTCGCACGTCTTGCTCTACGTCGCCCTCGTCCGCAAGGAGGATCGGTTCGAGCAGCCCTTCCGCGCCGAAACCGACATCGCAGTGCCACTGCCGACCGTCCGCCTCGACGTTCAGGAGCATGTGCGTCACCGCGCGACGCGACGACGCGCCGGCCCTGACCCGCGCCCCGAGTCCCGTGACGGCGAAGCCGATCCGGTCCAGGGCGGCGGCGAACAGGAGGTTCTGCTCGTAGCAGTAGCCGCCTCTGCGCCGCCGCACCAGCTTGTCCTGCAACGCCCCCAGATCCAGCGGCACGGGCCGCCCGATCATCATCTCCAGGTTCTCGAAGGGGATCGACGCCACATGCGCCCTGTGAAGCGCACGGAGAGTGTCGAAATCGGGCTTCGCTTCATCCTCGTGACCGATCCGGGCCAAGTAGGCCTCGATGTCCAGTTCTTCCCCGTTCCATGCCATGCCTCTAATGATCCACAGGACTGCGCCCGCCCGCCAACAGCCTTTCCGAACGCCGCCAACGGCCTTTCCGAACGGCGAACTTCAGTGATGTCAGTCATGCGTCGTAGCGTGTTTGTTGGACATGCCTAGAGCACCGGCGTCAGCGGGGACTACGAGGAGGGGGATCTCTGGTGAGCAGTGTCAGGAAGGGAATCGAGAAGGTCGAGGTGGGTCTCAAGTGGGATCCGAGCCCTCTCGGCTCACCGTCGCACGACCTCGACATCATCGCGGCGACCTACACGGCGGACGCTCCGTACGACAGCCCCGTGTACCTGGTGCACTTCGACAGCCGTGCCCCCGACGGGACGATCACTCTCAACAGGGACAGCCAGACAGGTCAGGGCTTCGGCTTCGACGAGGTCATGACCCTGGAGCTCGACCGGCTCGCGGCGACGTACGCGCGCGTGGTGGTCGGTGTGGCCATACAGCCTCAGGAGGAGCGCAAGGTGTTCGGCGACATCCCGAACACTTCCGTACGCATCCGCCATGGATACACGGACCTCGCCGTGAGCGACCTCTCCGGAGTCTCCGGGTACACGGCGGCCACCGTCGCCGAGTTCACCCGGGACGAGTCGGGCGCCTGGGCCTTCCGCGAGGTCATCCGCGGCTTTGACGCCGACCCGACGTCCTTCGCGGCGCTGATGGGCGCCGCGCTCTGAGAACGCGGTGAGGGGTTGGCGGAGCCCTTCGGCTCCGCCAACCCCTCACCGGGCTAGGTCAGCTGGTCAGCTGCAACCGCTGGTCGAGCCGCAGCCCTCGCAGATGTAGCAGGAGCCGGCCCGCTGCATCTTCGTCCCGCAGGAGAAGCACAGCGGTGCGTCGGCCTGGATGCCCAGCTGCATCTCGACGAGCTCGGCGCTGGTGTGCGCCTGCTGCGGAGCGGGCTTCTCGGCCTCGGCCTCGGCCTTCGGCGTGGCGACCGCCTTCAGGACCTCGGGCTGCCGCGGAGCGGACTGCGCCAGGCCCTCGACGTCGACGTCCGACTCCTCCATGGACGGCTCGTACGAACCGGTCTCCAGGTGACGCTGACGCTCCTCGGCCGAGTGGATGCCGAGCGCGGAGCGGGTCTCGAAGGGCAGGAAGTCCAGCGCCAGGCGGCGGAAGATGTAGTCGACGATCGACTGCGCCATCCGCACGTCCGGGTCGTCCGTCATACCGGCCGGCTCGAAGCGCATGTTCGTGAACTTCGAGACGTACGTCTCCAGCGGAACCCCGTACTGCAGGCCCACGGAGACGGCGATCGAGAAGGCGTCCATCATGCCCGCGAGGGTCGAACCCTGCTTGGACATCTTCAGGAAGACCTCACCGAGACCGTCGTCCGGGTAGGAGTTGGCGGTCATGTAGCCCTCGGCGCCACCCACGGTGAAGGAGGTGGTGATCCCCGGGCGGCCCTTGGGGAGGCGCTTGCGGACGGGGCGGTACTCGACCACCTTCTCGACCGCGGCACGGATCGTGTCCTCGGCCTTCTCGGTGACCTCGGCCTTCTCCTGCTCCTTCTTCTTGGCGGAGAGGGGCTGGCCGACCTTGCAGTTGTCGCGGTAGATGGCGAGCGCCTTGACGCCCAGCTTCCAGGCCTCGTAGTAGACCTCTTCGACGTCCTCGACGGTGGCCGTCTCCGGCAGGTTGACCGTCTTGGAGAGCGCGCCGGAGATCCACGGCTGGATGGCCGCCATCATGCGGACATGACCCATCGCGGAGATGGAACGCTCACCCATGGCGCAGTCGAAGACCTCGTAGTGCTCGGTCTTCAGGCCGGGGGCGTCGATCACATTGCCGTGGTCGGCGATGTGGGCGACGATCGCCTCGATCTGCTCCTCCTGGTAGCCCAGGCGACGCAGGGCCTGCGGCACGGTGCCGTTGACGATCTGCATCGAGCCGCCGCCGACGAGCTTCTTGAACTTGACCAGGGCGAGGTCGGGCTCGAGACCGGTCGTGTCGCAGGACATCGCGAGACCGATGGTGCCGGTCGGGGCGATGACCGACGCCTGGGAGTTACGGAAACCGTTCTTCTCGCCGAGGCGGATCACGTCCTGCCAGGCCTCCGTGGCGGCGGCCCAGATCGGCGTGTCCAGGTCGTCCACGCGCGGTGCCGTGGCGTTGGCGTCGGCGTGCTGCTTCATGACGCGCTTGTGCGGCGTCGCGTTCTTGGCATAGCCGTCGTAGGGGCCGACGACCGCGGCGAGCTCGGCGGAACGCTTGTACGACCTACCCGTCATCAGCGAGGTGATGGCGCCGGCCAGCGAGCGGCCGCCGTCGGAGTCGTACGCGTGGCCGGTCGCCATCAGCAGGGCGCCGAGGTTGGCGTAGCCGATGCCCAGCTGGCGGAAGGCGCGGGTGTTCTCGCCGATCTTCTGGGTCGGGAAGTCCGCGAAGCAGATCGAGATGTCCATCGCGGTGATGACCAGCTCGACGACCTTGGCGAAGCGCTCGGCGTCGAAGGACTGGTTGCCCAGGCCGTCGTCCTTGAGGAACTTCATCAGGTTCAGCGAGGCGAGGTTGCAGGACGTGTTGTCCAGGTGCATGTACTCGCTGCACGGGTTCGAGCCGTTGATCCGGCCGGACTCCGGGCAGGTGTGCCAGGCGTTGATGGTGTCGTCGTACTGGATGCCGGGGTCGGCGCAGGCCCAGGCGGCCTCGGCCATCTTGCGGAAGAGCGACTTGGCGTCGACCTCCTCGATGACGTCGCCCGTCATGCGGGACGTCAGGCCGAACTTGCCGCCCTCCTCGACCGCCTTCATGAACGTGTCGTTCACACGGACCGAGTTGTTGGCGTTCTGGTACTGGACGGACGTGATGTCGTCGCCGCCCAGGTCCATGTCGAAGCCCGCGTCACGCAGGGCGCGGATCTTCTCCTCTTCCTTCACCTTGGTCTCGATGAAGCCCTCGATGTCGGGGTGGTCGACGTCGAGGATGACCATCTTGGCGGCGCGGCGCGTGGCGCCACCCGACTTGATCGTTCCTGCGGACGCGTCGGCGCCGCGCATGAAGGAGACCGGTCCCGAGGCGTTGCCACCGGAGGACAGCAGTTCCTTGGAGGAGCGGATGCGGGAGAGGTTCAGGCCGGCGCCGGAGCCGCCCTTGAAGATCATCCCCTCTTCCTTGTACCAGTCGAGGATCGAGTCCATGGAGTCGTCGACGGCCAGGATGAAGCAGGCGGAGACCTGCTGCGGCTGGGGCGTGCCGACGTTGAACCAGACCGGCGAGTTGAAGCTGAAGATCTGGTGCAGGAGGGCGTACGCCAGCTCGTGCTCGAAGATCTCGGCGTCGGCGGGCGAGGCGAAGTAGCTGTAGTCCTCGCCGGCCTTGCGGTAGGTCTTCACGATGCGGTCGATCAGCTGCTTGAGGCCGGTCTCGCGCTGCGGGGTGCCAACGGCCCCGCGGAAGTACTTGCTGGTGACGATGTTGACCGCGTTCACCGACCAGAAGTCGGGGAACTCGACGCCACGCTGCTCGAAGTTGACCGAGCCGTCGCGCCAGTTGGTCATGACGACGTCTCGGCGCTCCCAGACCACCTCGTCGTACGGATGCACGCCGGGCGTCGTATGGATGCGCTCGATACGCAGACCCTTGCTGGCCTTGGATCCCTTGGCTCGGAAACCTCGTGCCGGGCCGCTCGTCGTCTCGGTCATGCCGCCTCCCTGTATCAGGCTAAAACGCCCTGAAGTGCCACGATGTTCCCGTGACACGGTGTTGTCCGGTGCCGCGAAAGCCGCGAAGGCTCCGCAACAGGTCTGTGTGTGCCGCCGTCGGCCGTTCAGCCGGTCAGTCGGCGGCAGTGGCGGGCACCGGGACCTCGACAGTCCCTCCGGGCCCGCATTCGTTCGCGCCGGGCGCCCCGCCGGCACCCTGCGGCTCTTCGTCGAGCCGCTTTTCCCGCTGATCCCTCAGTTCCCCGACGGCAGCCTCGAAGTCGTCGAGCGAGTCGAAAGCCCGGTACACGGACGCGAAGCGCAGGTAGGCCACGAGGTCAAGCTCCTGCAGCGGACCGAGTATGGCCAGCCCGACGTCGTGCGTGGTCAGTTCGGCGCTTCCGGTGGCCCGCACGGCCTCCTCGACCCGCTGGCCGAGCTGGGCGAGGGCGTCCTCGGTCACCGGCCGCCCCTGGCACGCCTTGCGTACGCCGTTGATCACCTTCGTACGACTGAAGGGCTCGGTCACGCCACTGCGCTTGACCACCATCAGCGAACACGTCTCCACGGTCGTGAAACGACGGGAGCAGTCAGGGCACTGACGGCGCCTGCGGATCGACGTTCCGTCATCGGTGGTGCGACTGTCGACCACGCGACTGTCGGGGTGCCTGCAGAAGGGGCAGTGCATGGAACTCCCAACCCTCCTTCACGACACGACTCATAGGCCTCAACAGGCCCAGGGGGCCCTCGAAGCAGCCCCAAGCATAGGCGATGCCCGGGGCCTGAAAAGACCGGGGACCACAACTTCTGGGCCGCGGTCGCAATCCAACCACTAGATCTGGGGTTTGGTCGTAAATCCGGCCCCATCGCGTGTCGCGCGGCCACGGTCCGCCGGGAAGGGTACGAGGCCACCTCGCGCGCCACACAAGAAGGGGGCGGTGCCGGGTTGACCGGGCTGCGGGTGGCAGTATGGGAGCCCCACTGAGCGGGGCGCGACCCTGGCGGTGAAGCGTACCGTAATGAACCGAAATGCCAGTCGGCTCGAACGTTAGCCATACACCCAGACGCATGATCGCGGCAGGCATTCTGCGATTTTTCACTCGAACGTGTGTTTGGCGCAACCTTTCGAAAGCAACTACCGTTGGCTAACTAGGGAGACAATCTCGAGAGGGGCCGACCGACGTGACCACCACCGCAGACAGCGCCACCATCACTGCCCAGGACCGCCAGAGCCGACTCGAGCCGGTGCATGCCATGAATGACGCCACGAACCCGGAGGGCCCCAAGCCCACACGCTCCCTACCAGGACGACCTCCGGGCATCCGCGCCGACAGCTCGGGGCTCACCGACCGGCAGCGCCGCGTCATCGAGGTCATCAGGGACTCGGTGCAGCGACGGGGGTACCCGCCGTCAATGCGGGAGATCGGGCAGGCGGTAGGCCTCTCCAGCACCTCGTCGGTCGCTCATCAGCTGATGGCCCTGGAGCGAAAGGGCTTCCTGCGCCGCGACCCGCACCGCCCGCGTGCGTACGAGGTGCGGGGCTCGGACCAGCCGAGCAGCCAGCCCACGGACACGGCAGGCAAGCCCGCCGCTTCGTACGTCCCGCTGGTCGGCCGGATCGCGGCCGGTGGCCCGATCCTCGCCGAGGAGTCGGTGGAGGACGTCTTCCCGCTCCCCCGGCAGCTCGTCGGTGACGGTGAGCTCTTCGTCCTCAAGGTCGTCGGCGACTCGATGATCGAGGCCGCCATCTGTGACGGGGACTGGGTCACGGTGCGCCGCCAGCCGGTCGCGGAGAACGGCGACATCGTCGCGGCCATGCTCGACGGCGAAGCCACGGTGAAGCGGTTCAAGCGCGAGGACGGTCACGTGTGGCTGCTACCTCACAACTCCGCGTACCAGCCCATCCCCGGTGACGAGGCGACGATCCTCGGCAAGGTGGTGGCGGTGCTGCGGCGCGTGTGAGCCTCCACCCCTGACCGGGCCCCGGAACCAACTGCGCCGGTTCCGGGGCCCTGCTGCGTCTGGAGGCGTCCGGGCCGGGCCGTCGGGCCCGGCTCTTTGCTCACCGTGGCCTTCTTCCTATTCCGCTGGAGCCTCGTCCTCGCCGTCCTTCTGGGGATTGGCCTTCGGATCGGGCTCGGGGTTGGGCGTGGGATCTGCCTTGGCAGCCGCGTCGATCGCGGCCAGCGAGCGGCGCACCTGATTGCGGTCCGTCGTGTACCAGAAGTCGGGAAGCGAGGCCCGTAGATAGCTGCCGTAGCGCGCGGTCGCGAGGCGGGGGTCCAGGACCGCGACCACTCCACGGTCCGCGGAGGCCCGCACGAGCCGCCCCGCGCCCTGTGCCATCAGGAGCGCCGCGTGCGTCGCGGCGATGGCCATGAAGCCGTTCCCACCGCCGTCGTCCACCGCCTTCTGGCGAGCGCTCATCAGCGGGTCGTCGGGCCGCGGGAAGGGGATCTTGTCCATGACCACCAACTGGCAGCTGGCGCCGGGCACATCGACGCCCTGCCACAGGGAAAGCGTCCCGAACAGGCAGGTCCGCGTGTCCGCCGCGAAGTTCTTGATCAGCTCGCCCAGCGTCTCCTCGCCCTGCAGCAGGATGGGCATGTCGAGCCGGCCGCGGAGCTCCTCGGCGGCGTTCTGAGCGGCGCGCATGGAGGAGAAGAGACCGAGCGTACGACCGCCTGCCGCCTCGATCAGTTCGGCCAGCTCGTCGATCATGTCGCTGCGCGTGCCCTCACGGCCCGGCCTGGCCAGGTGCTGGGCGACGTACAGGATCCCCTGCTTGCGGTAGTCGAAGGGGGAGCCGACGTCGAGGCCCTTCCAGGCCGGGGCGTCATCGGACTCGACGCCCTCGGGGGCGAGCCCCAGAGAGGCCCCCACCCCGTTGAAGTCGCCGCCGAGCTTGAGGGTGGCGGACGTGAGGACCACGGAGCGGTCGCTGAAGAGCTTCTCGCGGAGCAGGCCCGAGACGGACATGGGCGCCACCCTGAGGGAGGCTCCGAAGCGATCGTGCCGTTCGTACCAGACGACGTCCCACTCGGAGCCGTTCGTGATGCGCTCCGCCACGTCGTGGATCGTCTCGACGGAGGCGAGGGCCTGTTTGCGTACGGCGTCCTCGTCCTGGACCGACTTGTCGCGGGTGGAGCCCAGGGCCGAGATGACCGTACGGGCGGCGTCGCGCAGGGCCATGAGCGCGTAACCGAGATCCTCCGGGACCTCCTCCAGGCGGCCGGGGAGCGCCAGCTCCATCACCCGCTCGAAGCCCTCGGACGCGGTCTGGAGCTGATCCGCCGCCTTTTCGTTGACGAGCTTGGCAGCTCGGCGCACGGCGCGGTTGACCTGGCCAGGAGTGAGCTCGCCGGTGGCGACACCGGTCACGCGCGAGACCAGCTCATGGGCCTCGTCCACGATCAGCACTTCGTGCTGGGGAAGGACGGGGGCGCCCTCGATGGCGTCGATCGCGAGCAGCGCGTGGTTCGTCACGACGACTTCGGAGAGCTTGGCCCGCTCCCGCGCGGCCTCGGCGAAGCACTCCGCTCCGTACGCACACTTCGACGCGCCCAGGCATTCCCTGGAGGAGACGGACACCTGGGACCAGGCGCGGTCGGAGACCCCGGGGGTGAGATCGTCCCGGTCGCCGGTCTCCGTCTCGTCCGCCCAGTCGCGCATCCGCAGCAGGTCCTGGCCGAGCTTGCTGGTGGGGGCGGCGGCCTCGAACTGGTCGAAGAGACCCGGGCCCTCCTCCTCTTCCTGCGGCACTCCTTCATGGAGGCGGTGCAGACACAGATAGTTCGAGCGGCCCTTGAGCATGGCGAACTGAGGGCGTCGGCGCAGCAGCGGATGCAGTGCGTCCACCGTCCGCGGCAGATCGCGCTCCACGAGCTGGCGCTGCAGGGCGAGCGTGGCCGTCGCGACCACCACCCGCTCCCCGTGCGCGAGCGCGGGCACCAGATAGCCGAGGGACTTGCCCGTGCCGGTGCCGGCCTGGATCAGCAGATGGGAGCCGTCGTCGATCGCCTCGGCGACGGTCTCGGCCATCGTCACCTGGCCAGGGCGCTCCGTGCCGCCGACGGCGGTGACGGCGGCGTGCAGGAGCTCGGGAAGGGAGGGCTTTGTCATAGCGCGACCACCCTACGGGTCTCCACTGACAATCCCTCGATCAAGGCTGGTGCAGAGGGTTCGGGACGCTGCCGTGCACGGCGGCGTGCGGACGCTCGGGGCGGTCCCGGTACCCGTCGAGGTGGAGCCGGTTGCGGTTGAGGCACAGCCGCTCGATGCGCGGGGTGAGCAGGTCGAACATCTCGTACCGCTCCTTGAGCTGCGGGGCGCGTGCCTGATGGCGCAGGATCTCGGCGCGGACGAGGGACCAGAAGGTGGTCTCCGGGATGCCGAGCTGCTCCTGGCAGAGCGGGGCGAGGTAGCGGAAGACGCCCACGAAGAGCCCTGAATGGATGAACTGCGTGAGGAAGTCCGGGCGTTCGGTGAGCAGTACGTCGCGGACGTCGCCCGGCATCGACGCGTGCTCCGGAAGGGCCTCGGCGCTGACGTTGATGTCGTCGACGAAGTCCTTCACCGCCAGCCGGACGGGCACGTCCTTGTCGTCGAAGACGACGATGGCGTTCTCCCCGTGCGGGGAGAACACCGTGCCGTACCGGTACAGGAACTGCAGGAGCGGCGGCAGCAGGGCGTTGAAGAGCCGCCGCAGCCAGGCCTCGGGGGAAAGGCCCGAGCGCTCGACCAGCTCGGCGACGAAGGCCCTGCCGTCCGGGTCGGTGTGCAACAAGGAGGCGAGTGTGCGGGCTCGCTCGTCAGGAGCGAGATAGCGGGTGATCGGTTCGCGCCAGATCGCGCCCAGTAATTCTTTGTACTGGTAAGGCACCTCGGGAAGGCCGTCGTACAGCGGGTGCTCGACGGTCACCGACGCGACCTCACCGAGCAGGATCACGCGGCATTCGTCGCGCAGGAAGGGGTCGGCGTCGCGCAGGGCGTGCATCCACGCGGTGACGGCGGGGGCGGCCAGAGTGCGCTCGGTCGGGAGGCCGCGCCACACCAGGGTGTTGAGGACCGACAGGGGCAGCTTGACGGTGTGCCGGTCGGGGCGGGACAGATTCAGGAACGTACGAATGGACTGCTGGGGCAGGCGCAGGTCGCCGTCCGTGGGGAGGGGCACGATGGCGCCGGCGGCGACGGAGGGGGCGAACAGGGGCAGGATGATGTCGTCCCACTGCCACGGATGCACCGGCAAATAGAGGTAGGCGTGCGGGTCGAGGCCGCGTGCCCTGAGTATGTCTGCGAACGACTCCCTTGTGGCGGCGGTCAGTTCGCGTGTGTAGAGCTTCTCTGCCGCGTCCAGGCCGACGACGCCTCGGTAGGCGGCGAGGTCGGTGTGGACCGCGATCCAGGGGAGCTCCGCGGTGAGACGGGCTTCGGGCGCCCAGCGGGCGGCGTCACTGGCGGAGAAGCCGATGCGCCCCTTGTTGAGGACGAGCCAGGGGTGACCGGTCTGATGCCCTTCGAGTTCGGCGTAGCCGAGGTCGGCGAGCTGCGCCGCGGTGAGGGCGGTCCGGTCGAGCCGGGCGTCGGCGGAGAGCGTGATGGTCAGCTCGCGGACGAGGTGGCCGAGCGTGGCGCCGTCGATTCCCAGGGTGCGGCGGGCTCGGGTGAGGAAGCGGAGGGGGTCGCTGAAGGGGAGGGGCGGGCCCTCGCCCTCGGCCAGGGCAAGGCTGGCCGGGTCGACGTGCCAACTGCCGTACGAGCCACGGCGGGCTCGGAAGAGGAGGCGAGGGGCCGGCGGGGGGACTGACACGGGGGCCGGCGCGGGGGCCGGCGTGCCATGGCTCTCACCAACACCGCCATGGCCGTCACGGTCGCTGTGGCTGTCGCTGTGGCCGTGGCTGTCGCCGTCGACGTCGACGTCGAGGCGGAGGCTGTAACTGTCTGTGCCGTCCGGTCCGGCGGGGACGGGCTCGATGATTTCCTCGTAGGCGAACTCGCCGACCATTTTGGCGAGGAGGCGGCGACCTCCTCTCGCCCACCTGTCAGGGGTCAGCTCGGGCGGGTCGTAGAGAACGCTCGGGTCGCGGGGAGCGGACGGCTCCCGGGACATCGGGGGGACGGACGGATTCGGCACGGGGACTCCTCAGGGAGGGAACCGGATCAGGTCGAGCGGTGTACTAAGAGTGAGCGGGTCAGAGCAGTGCGCGCAGGGCCCGGTCACGGACCATGAGCGCCGCGCGCTTGTCGGGGAGATCCACCTCGGCGGCGAAGCGGAAACCGGCGCTCAGGAACGCGGAGACGGAGGGGGTGTTGCGCAGGTCGGGTTCTGCGATGACGCGTGCGCATGAGGCACGACGGTCGAGCACGAGGTCGGCGACGGCTTTCAGCAGGGAGGTGCCGAGCCCTCGGCCGCGGTCGGCGACACCGCCGATGAGGAGGTGAACACCGGTGTCGTGCGGGCGGGCCGGATAGTGACGGGCCAGGGCGTCGAGGTCCGCGCGGTAGACCTCCCAGTAGCTCATCGGCGTGCCGTCCAGGACACCGAGGCAGGGCACGCTGCGTCCGTCTCCGTCGATCTGGTCGCGCAGATGTGACTCCGTGACGGCATCAGGGCCTGCCAGTTCCCAGAACGCCGCCACCGCGGGGTCGTTCATCCACCGGCTGATGAGGGAGAGATCGCGTTCGATGCGCACGGGGACGAGTTGGAAGACTCCGGCTGAGGTGGTCGCGGGGCCCCAGTCGGCGACGTTGTCGAGCAGGTCGTCGGCTGACCGGGCGAGCGTCGGTGCCGGGGCTGGGTCGGCCGTGCCTGCGTCGGGCTCGATGCGGCCTGCGTACGCACCCTTCGCCGGGGCTGAGCCATTGGCGCCGAACAGCGCGACGAGTTCGTCCGGGAGGCGCAGGTCCAGGGTGTCCTGGACGTCTGCCCGGTCGGCGGCGGAGGACTCGGTGGCGGGTTCGGTGACGGACTCGGTGCCGGCGTCGGTGCTCGCATCGGGGGGAGGCGGAGGCACGGCGTCGCTCCTCTCAGGAAGGGTGGTTCATGTTCCTCAGGAATGAAGGGGGTTGGCGATGGAGACGTAGACGGACTGGGTGTCGACCGGGCCCACGAGTTCGTCGAGCCCGCGGAGTCGGGTCAGCAGATTGGCCTTGCATCGCAGGACGGGTGAGTCGAGAAGCAGGGCCGGGAGCGGCGTACGCAGCGAAGCCGGGCCGGAGGCGATGTCGCCGAGGAAGCGGCGGAACGCCGCGAGCAACAGCTGCTCGTCGGCCAGACTTTGGGCGCCCAGGGCTCCGATGAGACCGAGGACGTTGTTGATGCCGAGGTAGTAGGCGAAGCGCTCGTCCGCCACCTCGTCGGACACGAAGGTGTCACTGTGCTCGCCGATGCCGGGAAGCCTTCGGTCGAGCTCGGGGCGTCGGGACTCGCGGAAGTAGTAGCCCTGGTTGTCGCGGTAGCGGCCGCCCACGGGCCAGCCCTCGGAGTCGAGCAGCAGGAGGGTGTTCTGCTGGTGGGCCTCCAGGGCGACGCCGGCCTCGCTGTCCAGCCAGAGCACGGGGCGTACGACGTTCTCCAGGTAGCGGAGGAACCACTCCGTGGCGACGGCTCCCCGGGGACGGCCCGTCCGTCCGGCGAGACCGGTGACGATCTCGCCGAGCCGGGAGCGCATCGGGGGGCGGCCGTGCCCTGTGGAGTGCGGTGACGGCCTGGGCGAGACGAGTCCCGCGATGCAGGTGGCGTCGTCGCCGGGGCCGAAGGGGTTGTGCCGGATCATGACGTCGAGTCCGGGGACGGGCGCGCCGTCGGGGCCGGTCACGGCGAGCCACGCCGGGTCGCGGATCACGTCGAAGCGGGGGTGGGCCGCCTGCCACTGCTCGGCGAGGCCGCTGCGCAGCAAGCGGTGGACCTCGACGCCGCGGTGGAGTTCTTTACGGAGGTTCTCACGACGGGAGTTGGTGATGCGCAGGCCGAGCGAGAGCTTCAGCATGGCCGGTGCGCCTGAGCGGTAGAGGGTGCGCACGGAGGAGGTCGGGTACCACGGTGCGCCGTGGGGGCCGAGGTCCTGGAGGAGGCCGGCTTCCAGGAGAGCGGCGGTCGCGGGGCGATGCCGGAGCTCGCGCATCTGCCACGGGTGCAGGGGCAGGGCGGCGTGGCCTGGTGGCAGTGGCAGGTCCGGACCGGCGAGGCGGGCGGTAAGCTGCTCCGCCGGGAGGGTGCGGCCACGCTCGGTCCAGGCCGAGTCCGCGGCGAGCACGGAGGGGGCGACGGCGATCCAGTGCAGGGCGAAGGCGCCCCGCAACTCCGGTGAGTAGAGGCGGGATTCAGTTTCGGAGAGACCCTCGCGGCTCTTCGGTGTGGGGTGAAGGGGGTGGCCGAGGAGCAGCGATTGTTCGGCGGCGAGGAAGAGGTCGGGCTCGTCGCCGGGGTTGTTCCGGCGGTCGGCGATGAAGGTGGCGGTGCGGCGCACCGAATCGGCGACGCGGCCGACGAGGTCCCCTCCCTCGACCCGCTCGCCGTCACGGCCGGGGTCGGTGCCGGGGCCCGTGCCCGGGTCCGTGCCGGGGTCGAAGTCGGTGCCGAGCTCGGTGCCGGGGCCAGCGTCCTGCTCGCCCGGGGCAACGGCCTGGCCGTCCGGGGTGGCGGGCTGGCCGTCCGTGGTGGCGGGCTGGCCGTCCGGGGCGACCGTTCCGGGCCGTTGGGCGGTCTCGCGGCCCAAGAGCGCGGCGACGGTGACGGCGTCGGCCGGGGGTGCGCTCTGGGGGCCGTCTTCCAGGTACGGGAGGCCGAAACGGTGCCAGCCGGTGGCCGACCAGTAGTACACGGGGACGAGGAGGGCGGTGCCGCTGGCCGCCAGCGGGATGCGCAGGGCGCCCTGTTCGGGGGCGGGAAAGTCGTTCTCGCGTACCCAGCAGCGCAGGAGGTTCTCGATGGCGGCCACCTGTGCGGCGGTGTGCGGGTCGGGGTGTTCCAGGAGATCGGCGGTCGCACCTCGCAGCTGCTCGGTCTGCCGGCCTCCCTTCTGCCGGGGGACCGTACCGGGCTCCGCCACCAGTGAGGACTGCTGGCCGCACACGCCTGGAGCGTGGGGGTGGGGTGGGCCGTCGGATGCGGGGGTGGCGTTCAAGAGGGCTTCCTTGTGAAGTCGTTCGGGCTCCGGGGCGACGGGCTGGAGCTGTACTGATGTCTCTGGCCGTCCGCGGGACGGCCCGGTCCGGCGTGGCTATCCGTGGTACGGACGCGCCGCTGCGGAGATCGCGTCGGAGAGGCGGTCGAGGATCGCGGCCGCCTGCTCGTCCGTGATGGTGAGAGGAGGAAGGAGGCGTACGACGCTGGAGTGCCGTCCACCCAGCTCGACGATGAGGCCGCGGCGCAGGCATTCGCGCTGTACCGCGGCGGCGAGTTCGGGCGCCGGGGGGAACGGCCGCGGGGAGCGGGCCAGGGCTCCGGCGGGCACGGGCTCGCGCGCCGCCCGGGCGGCCGGCCCAGCTCGGCCCGCGACCGCCGGGCGTGGAACAGCCGCGCCCGTGGCGGCCGACTGCGCGCCGGCCGAGCACCCGGCGGCGGGGCGTGCAGCAGCCGCGTCCGTGCCGCCCGAGAGCCCATCAGCCGAGCCCGCAACAGCCGGGTCCGCAGCCGCCGAGCGCACACTGGCCGAGAGCCCGGCGGCGAGGCCAGCGGTAGCCGGGTCCACGTCGGCCGAGAGCCCATCAGCTGGACGAGCGGTAGACACGTCCGCGCCGGGCGAGAGCCCATCAGCCGAGCCCGCAACAGCCGGGTCCGCAGCCGCCGAGCGCACACTGGCCGAGAGCCCGGCGGCGAGACCTGCGGCAGCCGCGTCCGCGTTGGCCGAGAGCCCCCCAGCCGAGCGTGCGGCAGCCGCGTCCATCATGGCCGAGGGGTCGGCCGCCGGGTCTGCGGCAGGTGGGCAGTTGGTGGCTAGGGCCGTGTCGGTCGGGTGGGTGGCGGTCGGGTCCACGAGTTCGACGCCGAGCATCAGGCCTCTGCCGCGGACATCGCCGATGCAGGGGTACTCGGCGGCGAGGGACCTCAGCTGGTTGAGCATGCGGGTGCCCAGGACTCCCGCGCGTTCGGCGAGGCCGTTCTCGCGGACGTACGCGAGGGTGGCCGCGCCGGCCGCCATGGCCAGTTGGTTGCCGCGGAAGGTGCCCGCGTGGGCGCCGGGCTGCCAGACGTCGAGGTCGTCGCGGTAGATCACGACGGCCAGTGGCAGGCTGCCGCCGATGGCCTTGGACAGGACCATCACGTCCGGGACCACGCCGCTGTGCTCGACGGCCCAGAAGGTGCCGGTGCGCCCGACGCCGGTCTGGACCTCGTCCGCGATGAGCGGGATCGAGCGTGCGGCGGTGATCTCGCGCATCCGGCGCAGCCAGTCGTCCGGGGCGGGAATCACGCCGCCCTCGCCCTGCACCGGTTCGAGGATCATCCCGGCCGGTCGGGGCACGCCCGACTTGGGGTCGTCGAGGAGGCTCTCGGTCCAGCGGGCCGCGAGTTCGGCGCCGTCCGCACCGCCGATGCCGAACGGACAGCGGTAGTCCTGCGGGTAGGGCAGGCGCGTGACCCGTACGTCCCGCGCGCCGCCGGACGCTTCGAGCGCCCCTGCCGTCATCCCGTGGTAGGCACCGGTGAACGCGAGCATGCCCTCGCGCCCGGTCGCCGTCCGCACGAGTTTGAGCGCGGCCTCCACCGCGTCCGTGCCGGCGGGGCCGCAGAACTGGATCCGCGCGCGGTCGGCGAGTTCACGGGGCAGGGTGTGGAACAGCTCGGTGGTGAAGGCGTCCTTGACCGGCGTGGCCAGGTCCAGGACGTGCAGCGGCGCCCCCGAGTCGAGGACCTTCCTGATCGCCTCGAGCACGACCGGGTGGTTGTGCCCGAGGGCCAGGGTTCCCGCACCCGAGAGGCAGTCGAGATAGCGGCGTCCGTCGGCGCCCTCGATCGTCAGCCCGCGCGCCCGGACCGGCACGATCGGCAGGGCGCGCGCATAGGTGCGCGCCGCCGACTCGCGCGCCGACTGGCGTCGCAGGATCCCCTCGTGTGCTGCGGAGTGCCCCGCGGAAACCGCCGCGGGCGCCGGCTCGGTCACGGCCACGACTGTTGGTCCTCCCGCTGGGAATGGGCGCTTCCCACACGAACTGGGCCAGTGCGCCGCTGAGTTGGCAGGGGAGATGAACACAGGAAGCCACTCCCCCGTACGTACCAACGACGGGGGCTGCGGAGGAACACGGGTTGCCGGAAGATCCTTGACGGGACGGGACCGTGCTAGTTCAGGAGACGGGACCGTTGCTCGTGCAGGAGGCGGGACCGTTGCCGCACAGGAGACGCCGCCGTCGCCCGTGCAGGAGACGGGACCGTCACCCGTGCAGGACCTGGTCGCCACCGTCCGGCAGGACCCCGCCTCCCCCACGCCCCCGCCCCGGTCACGGCCTCACGGGTCAACTCGGCGGCTCGGTGAAGGAGTTCTGCACGGTCGGTCACAGGCTCCACATGAAAACTTCACCCCGCACCTGTGACTGGACCACTGTCTGAGGACCTCGGTCGCACACAAGTATGACCAGCGGCACCGACCATCAGAAATGGAACAGAAGGGGAATCAACATCATGGCCCTTGTCATGCTGAACCGTTTCGGCTCCACCAACACGCCCCCTGTACAGCCCGGCCGTATCTCGCGGGAGCGTTTCGTGATCGAGAACCTGGACGGTCGGCCCGACGACGAGGTCGCGCTGTACACGTTCTGCGTCGTCGTTTCTCCGGGCGTCGACCGCCCCGCTGTACCCGCTGGGCAGCTCACGGCATGACCTCGATGGGGGGACAGCAGGTCTGGCCGGCAGCGGGGGACGAGACAGCGCGGGTGGGGTTCAAACTCCATCTGCACCCCGTGGTCGTGCCCGGGGAGGCCGCGTACCTGGTGTCGCGGCGCGGTGTGACCGCGCTGCGTGGCGAATTCGCCGAACGGCTGGTGCCCCTGCTCGACGGCACCCGCGATCTGGGCGGTGTACTGCGCGAAGCCGCTCCGGAGCTCGACCCCGGCGACGTACTGAGTTCGCTGCGTGAACTCAAGACGGCCGGCCTGCTGCGCTTCCACCCGGAAGCCGGTCCGCCCACTCTCACGGGCGGACCGCTCCCCCCTGTCGACCGTGCCGCCGAGGCCTATTGGGATCTCGCGGGCCTGGACGGCGGGCTCACGGTCTCCACACTCCGACGCACCACCGTACGTATCGAAGCGCTCACCGGAACCGAAGTCGATCTTGAAGCGGTGGCAGCGGCGTGTCATGACTCCGGCGTGACCGTCATGCCAGAGGGTGGCGACGCCGACCTCTCGCTCGTGCTCTGCGACGACTACCTGTCGCCGCAGTTGCGCGAGGTGGACGCCGTTCACCGGGCGCAGGGCAAGCCCTGGCTGATCGCCAAGGTCTGCGGGGTCGAGCCGTGGGTCGGTCCGGTCTTCCGGCCGGACGACGGTCCCTGCTGGTCCTGCCTGGCCTCCCGGCTCGCGGGGCACCGCCACTCGGAGTGGCCGGTGCGGCGCGCGCTGGGGATCGAAGGGCCGCTGACGCGGCCCACCGCGTCGCTGGGCGCGGGCCGCGCCATCGCCGTCAACATCGCGGTACTGGAAGTCGCCAAGTGGATCGCCGGCATCCGCTATGACTCCCAGGGCGACCTGCACACCCTGGACACTCTTCATCTGCGGGCGCGCCCCCACCGGGTGGCCCGGATCCCGCAGTGCGACGTGTGCGGAGATCCTGGTCTCGTGGCCGAGCGGATCGGTCGGCCCTTCGCCCCGGTGTCGCGTCCCAAGGCCGCGCCGACCGCCGGCGGGCACCGCGCTCTCACCCCCGAGCAGATGCTCGCCCGGCACAGCCATCTCGTCGACCCCGTGACCGGAATCATCAAGGACATCCGCCGCGCGCCGCGCTCCCCGGAGGGCATCAACTCCTATCTCTCCGGCTCCAATCTGGCCATGGGTCCGCACACACTCGCCGGACTGCGGGCGGGGCTCCGCGCGCTCAGCGGCGGCAAGGGGCTGACGCAGGCGGAGGGCCGGGTCAGCGCCCTGTGCGAAGCCGTCGAACGGTACAGCGGCACCCGGCACGGCGACGAGCCGGTGGTGTGGGACACCTTCCGGGCTCTCGGCGCCGAGGCCGTGCACCCCCATGCCTGTCAGCTCTACGACGAGCGGCAGTTCCGCGACCGGGATCGCTGGAACGCCCGCCTCTCGGGGTTCCAGCACGTGCCCGAGCCGTTCGACGAGAACCGGCCCACTCAATGGACGCCGGTGTGGTCACTGACCTCGGGCACGCGCCGGTTCCTGCCCACCTCGATGCTCTACTTCTCCCGGGGCGAGCCGGCGGCGGACGGGTTGTACGCCGACTCCAACGGCAACGCGGCGGGCAGCAGCCCCGAAGACGCCCTGGTTCAGGGCTTCTTGGAGATCGTGGAGCGGGATGCCGTGGCCCTGTGGTGGTACAACCGCATCCGCCGGCCCGCGGTCGACATCGAGGCGTTCGACGAGCCCTGCGTCGAACGCATGCGCTCGGTGTGCACGCGGCTCAACCGCGATCTGTGGGTCCTCGATCTCACCTCGGACATGGGCATTCCGGTGATGGTCGCGCTGTCCCGGCGCACCGACAAACCCGCCGAGGACGTGATCTTCGGGTTCGGGGCGCACTTCGACCCGCGGGTGGCGCTGCGCAGGGCTCTGACCGAGATGGGACAGCTGGTGCCCGCCGTGTGCGAAGCGCGCGCCGACGGGACCGGGTACGGGCTCACCGATCCGGAGCCGCTGGCCTGGTGGCAGCACGCCACGGTCGGCAACCAGCCCTACCTCCTGCCCGATCCGGCGCTGCCGCCCCGCGCCCCGGGGCACTGGCCCTACGTACCCCGCGCGGATCTCCTCGACGACGTCACGGCGATCACCGGGCTCGTCGAGCAGCACGGCATGGAACTCCTCGTACTCGATCAGACTCGGCCGGATCTCGATGTTCCAGTAGTGAAGGTCGTCGTGCCGGGCATGCGGCACTTCTGGGCGCGCTTCGCGCCAGGACGGCTGTTCGACGTACCGGTCGCGCAGGGGCGACTCGCCGCTCCTACCTCGTACGAAGGGCTCAATCCCATCCCACTCTTCGTCTGACTCCCTCTGGGCGGGAGCCCTCAGGCGCAAGGGTGCGGTGTTCGCGAGCCGCTCTGCAAAAGACCGTTCCTCCGTACTGTCGTCACGGCCTTCACTTATCATCCCCAGACACAGAGCACACCGTTGCGAGAAAAGGCCGTACCGACGATGGACAGTCGAGAACGTTCCGACATCGCAAACGACGCAAAAGGAGGTCGCGGCAAGGAGCCCGTGCCACGGCGCAGCCGCGATCTCCTCGCTCCACGGCTCGCACGGACCATCCTCCTCGCGACGCTTCTCAGTTACACCCTCATCACCATGCTCAACCTCCTGAGCGCCGCCATCTCGACCACGCAGACGCTGGTGGCTCTCGGGTCCCTCGGGGCGATACTCGGCCTGCAGCTCAGGCACTCGGCGGCGGGCGCCAACCGGGCCCCCTTGAGGGTCAAGAGCCTCACCCTGAGCCTGCAGGCCCTCCTGACGTATGTGCCGGTCACGTTGTTCCACACCGGGTGGGGCTCCATGGCGGGTTTCCTCGCCGGCTCCGTGCTGCTGTTGCTCCGCCCGCGCGCCGGCTGGACGCTGTACGGCCTCGTCGGCCTCAGCATGCTCCTGCCGCCCCTCCTCGACCACCTTCCGGTGCTCGACGTCATCTACGTGTGCCAGTCGACCCTCCTCACCGGCCTTGTCACGTACGGGCTTTCACGGCTGAACGAACTCGTCAGCGAGGTGCACGCGGCACGTGGCGAGCTCGCCCGTCTCGCCGTCACCAAGGAACGCCTGCGTTTCGCCAGGGACTTGCACGACCTCCTGGGTTTCAGCCTTTCCGCAATCACGTTGAAAAGTGAACTGATACACCGCCTGATCCCCGCTCATCCGCAGCGCGCGATGAATGAGATCCAGGAAGTGCTCTCCGTCTCCCGGGAATCCCTTGCCGACGTACGACGCGTGGCGAGCGGATTTCAGAACATGTCCCTGGAACAGGAGATCAGTTCCGCTCAGTCGGTTCTCAACTCGGCTGATATCGGCGTGGACGTCACGTTCTCCCTCACCGAAATCAGTCCTCAGGCCAACACGGTGCTCGCCACGGTGCTGCGCGAGGCGGTGACCAATTTGCTGCGCCACAGCCGGGCCAGGCACTGCACCATACAGGCGGTCCAACGGGCGTCTCGGGTAAGCCTCTTGGTGATCAACGACGGCATCGAGCCCGGCTACCGCGATCCGTCCCCGCACAGCGGGAGCGGCCTGGGCAACCTGAAGGTGCGGGTCCACGCCATCGGCGGAGAAGTGGAGGCCGCCGGAGGGGCGGACCGGACGTTCCGCTTGCGCGTCGAGGTGCCCTCCCATCCCTCCGCCGCAGCAGCCTCGTTGGCCGAGGAGATCACCGAGATCCAGGATCCCGCGGCTTAATCATCACGCGCTCCTTATAGCCGAAAACAGCCCTGTGATTGATAAGATCCCGCCACAGGTAACGCTGCTGACGGGGGCTCAGTGATACGGATACTGTTGGCCGAGGATATGCACATGGTCCGTGGCGCTTTGGTCGCGCTGCTCAATCTGGAAGCCGACCTCGAAGTCGTCTTCGAGACAGAGCGTGGAGACGAGATCGTCGACATGGCACTCAAGCACCGGCCGGATGTCGCGATCATCGACATCGACCTGCCCGGACTCGACGGTCTGAGCGCGGCGGTACAGCTGCGTGAGCGCCTGCCGTCCTGCCGGACACTCATTCTGACCAGCCTCGGCCGTCCAGGCACCTTGCGCAGGGCACTGGCGGCGCAGGTCTCGGGCTATCTCCTCAAGGACGCCCCGCCCAAGGAACTGGCCGAGGCCGTACGCCGTGTGGCCGCGGGCCAGCGCGCCGTGGACCCACAGCTGGCACTGGCCGCCTGGGGCGGCTCCGAGAGCCCGCTGACGGAGCGGGAGACGGAGGTGCTCGCGCTGGCCGCCGAAGGCTCCGAGGCCCCCGAGATCGCCTCGTTGCTGCACCTCACAACTGGTACGGTCCGCAACTATCTGACGACCGTCGTCACCAAACTCAACGCCCGCAACCGCGTCGACGCGATCCGTATCGCACGGAATTCGGGCTGGCTGCTGTAATCCACAGCAGGTTTCGGGCTCGGCCCACCGTCATGATTTCACCGGTGCCGCCATGCCCGCGGCCGCCAGATAGCGGAGGATTCCGTCTGTCACTTCCGGATGAAGCGGAAGGGCCTGCGACGCGGCGTGCGGGGTGATCGGCCAGGCCAGCATGCCCACCACCCAGACCGCTTCCGGCCGGTGCAGCACGACTCGGTGCAGTGAGGCGGGTGACTCCAGGGCGACGCCCGCCGCCTCCAGCGTCAGCGTGACATCCCTGGAAAGTCTCAAGTGCCGCCGCGCGGAGAGCTCGCGGGGCATGAACTTCGCGCCGCGGGACACCGGCGAAACCGAGAGCAGCGGCCCCCGGAGGTCGTCCAGACCCAGCGTGCGCACCACCAGATGGGACAGCCGGCTCAGCGTCGGCCACAGGATGAGACAGACACTGCCCTCGCTGTCGTCCCCGGTCGCCGCCTCGACGTTGCCGGGCAGCACCGGCCCCAGCTCCATGCGGCGCAGTGCCTCGCGGACGACCGGATCGGGATCCGGGAGCCGCTCGGTGCCGAAACGGCCGGTCAGGACCAGTTCCGTACCGTCGTGGGCCTCGATGATGACGTCCTCGCAGAGCGACCACAGGTGGAGCGTCTGCCTACCGATGACGTGCGGCATGACGTGCACCCTTCCCGTGTCGTGACGAGCGAGTATCCGGCAGCCGCCGAGACGACCGAAAGCCACCGGATCATGCCTCCGACATGAGGAATTCATACGCGCCGTCGGCGCATCGGCCGCCCCATCGCACGACTTTGGCCGGTCGCAAGCCGTGCCTCATAGCGTGCTGCGACAGCCAGCCAGCTGCGTAGACGGGAAGGGGGCGGCCGGTGGCCGTTCACATGGCGGAAGGCAAAGACAGTCACGGCGAGAAGGGGAGCCACTCACAGAACGGCAAGCAGAACGGCGGCGAGAACGGCAAGGAAGTTCGCCGCCTGGACCGCGTCGTCATCCGCTTCGCGGGTGACTCGGGCGACGGCATGCAGCTCACCGGTGACCGGTTCACGTCGGAGACGGCGTCCTTCGGCAATGACCTGTCCACGTTGCCGAACTTCCCCGCCGAGATCCGCGCCCCCGCAGGCACCCTGCCGGGGGTGTCCTCCTTCCAGCTGCACTTCGCCGACCACGACATCCTGACCCCGGGCGACGCACCGAACGTCCTCGTCGCGATGAACCCGGCGGCTCTGAGAGCGAACCTTCCGGATGTGCCGCGCGGGGCCGAGATCATCGTCAACACGGACGAGTTCACGCCACGAGCGCTGCAGAAGGTGGGGTACGCCGAATCCCCCCTGGGTGACGCGTCGTTGGCTGCCTATCGCGTGCATCCGGTGCCGTTGACGACGCTGACGGTCGAGGCGCTCAAGGACCACGGTCTGTCGCGCAAGGACGCGGGCCGGTGCAAGAACATGTTCGCGCTGGGTCTGCTGTCGTGGATGTATCACCGGCCGACCGAGGGGACGGAGAAGTTCCTGCGGGCGAAGTTCGCGAAGAAGCCGGACATCGCCGAGGCCAACATCGTCGCGTTCCGTGCGGGTTGGAACTTCGGGGAGACGACCGAGGACTTCGCGGTCTCCTACGAGGTCGCTCCGGCGACCAAGGCCTTCCCGGCGGGCACGTATCGCAACATCTCGGGGAACCTGGCCCTGTCGTACGGCCTGATCGCGGCGGGCCGGCAGACCGGGCTGCCCCTGTTCCTGGGCGCGTATCCGATCACTCCGGCATCCGACATCCTGCACGAGCTCTCCCGGCACAAGAACTTCGGCGTTCGCACCTTCCAGGCCGAGGACGAGATCGCCGCGATCGGTGCCGCCCTGGGGGCCGCGTTCGGCGGTTCGCTGGCCGTCACCTCCAACTCAGGGCCCGGTGTGGCGCTGAAGTCGGAGACGATCGGACTCGCGGTCTCCCTTGAACTGCCGCTGCTGATCGTGGACATCCAGCGCGGCGGCCCCTCCACCGGTCTGCCGACCAAGACCGAGCAGGCGGACCTGCTCCAGGCGATGTACGGACGCAACGGCGAGGCGCCGGTGCCGGTCGTGGCGGCGAAGACCCCGGCCGACTGCTTCGACGCCGCGATCGAGGCGGCCCGCATCGCGGTCACCTACCGCACGCCGGTCTTCCTGCTGTCCGACGGCTATCTGGCCAACGGCTCCGAGCCCTGGCGCATCCCGCAGGCGGACGAGCTGCCCGAAATGCTCGTGCAGTTCCCCCAAGGCCCCAACCACGTCCTGGACGACGGCACCGAGGTCTTCTGGCCCTTCAAGCGTGATCCGCAGACGCTGGCCCGTCCGTGGGCGATTCCCGGCACGCCCGGTCTCGAGCACCGTATCGGCGGCATCGAGAAGCAGGACGGCACCGGCAACATCTCCTACGACCCCGCCAACCACGACTTCATGGTCCGCACCCGCCAGGCCAAGATCGACGGAATCCAGGTCCCGGACCTGGAGGTCGACGACGCCACCGGAGACGCCAAGTTGCTCGTCCTCGGCTGGGGTTCGACCTACGGGCCCATCACCGCGGCGGTACGGCGCCTGCGCCGCGAGGGTCAGCACATCGCCCAGGCCCATCTGCGCCACCTCAACCCGTTCCCGCGCAACCTCGGCGAGGTGCTGCGGTCGTACGACGACATCGTGATCCCCGAGATGAACCTCGGGCAGCTGGCCCTGCTGATCCGCGCCAGGTACCTGGTCGACGCCCGGTCCCACACACAGGTCAACGGGATGCCGTTCAAGGCCGAGCAGCTCGCCACCGCCCTCAAGGAGGCCCTCCATGCCCGCTGAGGCACTCACCCTCGTCCCCAAGAGCGACGTCCCGCTCGCCGCCAAGGACTTCAAGTCCGATCAGGAGGTGCGTTGGTGCCCCGGCTGCGGTGACTACGCGGTCCTGGCCGCCGTGCAGGGCTTCATGCCCGAACTCGGCCTGGCCAAGGAGAACATCGTCTTCGTCTCCGGCATCGGCTGCTCCAGCCGCTTCCCGTACTACATGAACACCTACGGGATGCACTCCATCCACGGCCGCGCCCCCGCCATCGCCACCGGACTCGCCTCCTCCAGGCGGGACCTGAGCGTATGGGTCGTCACCGGCGACGGCGACGCCCTGTCCATCGGCGGCAACCACCTCATCCACGCCCTGCGCCGCAACGTCAACCTCAAGATCCTGCTCTTCAACAACCGGATCTACGGACTGACCAAAGGCCAGTACTCCCCCACCTCCGAAGTCGGCAAGATCACCAAATCGACGCCGATGGGTTCGCTGGACGCACCCTTCAACCCGGTGTCGCTGGCGATCGGAGCGGAGGCGTCGTTCGTCGCACGGACCGTGGACTCCGACCGCAAACACCTCACCTCAGTGCTGCGGGAGGCCGCCGAGCACCCCGGCACCGCGCTGGTGGAGATCTACCAAAACTGCAACATCTTCAACGACGGCGCCTTCGAGGTCCTCAAAGACAAGCAGCAGGCCGAGGAGGCGGTGATCCGCCTGGAACACGGGCAGCCCATCCGCTTCGGGGCCCCCATGGAGGGCGGCCTCGGCTCCAAGGGCGTCGTACGCGACCCGGCCACCGGCGATCTCAAGGTCGTCCCCGTCACCCCTGAGACCGAGCCCCAGATCCTGATCCACGACGCGCACTCGACCTCCCCGACGCTCGCCTTCGCCCTGTCCCGGCTCGCCGACCCCGACACCCTGCACCACACCCCCATCGGCGTCCTCCGCAACATCGAACGACCGGTCTACGACACCCTCATGTCCGACCAGCTCGACACCGCCATCGAGCAGAACGGCAAGGGCGACCTCATCAACCTCCTCACCGGCAACGACACCTGGACCGTGGAGCGACCCTCATGACCTACGTCATCGCCCAGCCCTGCGTCGATCTCAAGGACCAGGCCTGCGTCGACGAATGCCCCGTCGACTGCATCTACGAAGGCCCCCGCAAGATGTACATCCAGCCCGACGAATGCGTCGACTGCGGTGCCTGCGAGCCCGTCTGCCCCGTCGAAGCCATCTTCTACGAGGACGCCGTACCGGCCGCGTGGTCCGAGTACGCCACCGCCGACCGGGAAGTCTTCCTCTCGCTCTCGGCGTCGGGCGGCGCGAGCGGTGCCGGGCCGCTGGGCGCCGACCACCCCGTCGTCCAGGCGGAACCGGTGAAGGAGGCCAGCTGAAAGAGGGGGCCCCTTCAGGGGTTTGAGGGCTTCAGAGGCGCTCCCCCGGTCCTTCAGTGAGGTGGGGCACAGTGGTCGCACACGCGTCCGCCACCCCCCATCGCGTACTCACCAGAAGAGCCGACCGGACACCTCAGGGGAACCCCATGGAGACCGTTCACGCGCCGTCCACCTTCCTTCTCGGACCGCACCACGTCGTGCACAGGTCGGACAGCCCCGAAGGCTTCCTCCTGGACTCGACCGCACCGGTGCGACAGCACTTCGCCTTCTCCACCGAACTCCCCGGAGCCGGTCCGCGGTCCGACGTCTCGACGGCGCCCTTCCACGATCTCCTGGTCCCGGTGGAAGGGCTCCGGCAGACCGCGATGTTCGCCGCACGCCAGTACTTCCGCGTCCCGCGCAGCCGGCGCCCGGTGTTCGCCCTGGGCAGCACGGAGATCACCTCCGTGGAGCCCTGGCGGCGGACCGCGCGGCGGGCCCGCATCACCCTGGAACTCGGCCTCACACCGACGGACGTGGTCAACGGCGTGCCGCGCGGCCTGGAGTGCGAGGCCACCGCCTCGATCGGGGGCGAGCGGTGCGGGAGGGCGCAGGCACGGCTGATCTTCCTGACGCCCGGTGTGTACCACGGGCACCGGGATCTCGGGCGGCAACAGAGCGAGGAGTCCCTGGCGGCCGGGCACGGGGGGCTGCCGCCCGCGGGAATGCCCGCCCCCGAGCGGGTAGGGCTCCGGGAGACCCGCAACGTACTGGTCGGGCTTCCCGTCGAGACGGGCGACGGGCTCGCCTTCCCGATCGACACGGACGCGGCCGGGGCGGTACTCGCCCGTGACGCGGACGAGGTGCCCGCCATGCTGTTCCTGGAGGCGTCGCGCCAGGCCGCCCTGCTCGCGGCCGCCGAGTTGCACGGCTTCGCACCGTCGCACGCGCTGCTGACGTCATGGCAGGCGTCGTTCCGTGGCTTCGCCGAGCCGGGTCTTCCGCTGCACTGCACGGTGCGGGGGGAGGCGATGCCGGGTGCCGCGCCGGGGCGGGACGCGGCGGGGCGGCCGGTGGCCGCGCTGCGGCTCTCCTTCTTCCAGGGTGAGCGGGTCGTGGCGCAGGTGTCCGCGACCGTGCTCCAGGACTGCTAGGCCGGTCATGCGATTCCGAGTGCTCGGCCCGGTGCGCATGGCGCACGGGACGCCGTCCGCGACCAAGCCGCGGGCCGTGCTCGCCACCCTGCTGATGCACGCCAACACCGTGGTGTCGACGCATACGCTGATCGACGAGCTGTGGAGCATGGAGCCGCCGCGGACGGCCAACACCACGCTGCAGGTGTACGTCTCGCAGCTGCGCAAGGCGCTCCTCGAAGGGGTGCAAGGCGGTGCTGCCGAGCAGCCTCTGCTGACCCGGCCGCCCGGCTACCTGCTGCAGGTGCCCGCCGACGATCTCGATCTCACGGTCTTCGAGTCGCTGCGGATGCAGGGGCGGGCCGCGTACACGCGGCGGGAGTTCGGTGAGGCCTCGCGGCTGCTCGGCAGCGCGCTCGGCCTGTGGACCGGGCCCGCCCTGGCCGGCGTTCCGCACGGGCCGACCCTGGAGACCTCCGCCATACGCCTCAACGAGCTGCGCACCGAGGTGCTCGAACAGCGGATCTCGGCGGACCTCCGGCTCGGACTGCACCATGAACTCGCGGGTGAGCTCCTGGCGTTGGTGAACGACCATCCGCTGCGGGAGACCCTGCACGGACATCTCATGGTGGCGCTGTACCGGTCGGGCCGGCAGTCGGACGCGCTGCAGGCGTTCCACCGGGCCCGGCGTGCGCTCGTCGACGAGCTGGGCGTCGAACCGGGGCCCGTGCTGAGGCAGCTGCTCGAGCGGATTCTGGCGTCCGACCCCTCACTGTCCTGGCGCGAGTCGGAGACGGACGGCGAAGGCCGCACCGGAGCATCCGGCTCCGGCGGTTCCTCCGCCACTCCCGGCTCCTCGGGTGTCGTCGCGCAGCCGGGGCCGCCGGTCTGGCTGCCGCCCACCGTGGCGGACTTCACCGGCCGTGAGCGTCATCTCGCGGTCGGAGCACGGGTGTTGGCCGGGGACATGCCCTCCGTGTCGCGTGTGCTCTCCCTGTCGGGGCGGGCCGGATCCGGCAAGACGGCTCTCGCCGTGCAGCTCGCGCACGACAGTGCCGATCTGTTCCCCGACGGACGGGTCCTGATCAATCTGCGGGACGCCGGCGGGCGGGCCGTCGAGCCGGGCAAGGCCCTGGTCGCCCTGCTGCGGAGGCTGCGCACTCCTGGCACCGACGAGGCGGGCGACCGGCTGCCGACGACGGAGAGCGAGCTCACGGACCTGCTGCACCGGAGGACCGAGGGGCGCAGGATGCTGCTCGTCCTGGACGACGCCGTCTCGGAGGCGCAGGTGCGGCCGGTGCTCTCGGGCGCCGCGGACTGCACCGTGCTGCTGACGAGCCGCCGCACGCTCGGGGCGCTGGAAGGCGCACAGCATCTGGTGGTCGATGTGCTGAGCGCGGAGGAGGCCGAGCGGCTGCTGTTCTCGTGCGGTGGTCCGCGGATGCGGGAGGACCCGGACGCCGCGGCCGAGATCGCCCGGCTCTGCGGAAATCTGCCGCTGGCCCTGCGGGTCGCCGCCGCCGGCCTGGCCGCGCGCCCGCACTGGACGGCCGCGGGTCTGGGCAGGCGCCTGGGTGACGAGCGGACGCGGCTCGCCGCGCTCGCGCTCGGCGATCTCGACGTGCGCAGCAGTCTGCTGGCGGTCTACCGGGACGTGGGCGACGAGGAGCGGCACGCCTTCCGGATGCTCGGTCTCGGCCCGCTGCCCGACTTCCCGCTGTGGAGTGCGGCGGCGCTGCTCTCCATGGATCTTCCGGGCGCGGAGCGGCATGTCGACGAGCTGGTCCGCGCCCATCTGCTGGAGGCGAGGCAGCGTCCCGGGCGGCACACTCCCGTGCGTTACGGCTTCCATTCGCTGCTTCGGGCGCTGGCGTTGGAGGTACTCGCCGATGAGGTGCCGCTCCAGGCGCCCCGGGCGACGGAGCGGCTCTGCCGCGCCGTCCTGGCCGTGGCCCGGTACGCGGACGGGCTGCTGACGCCGGGCCGTGACCAGCTGGAGTCCGAGGCGGGGACGCCGGCCGGGATCTCTCCCCAGGCGCTGGTGGGCACGGCTCCGTTGCAGTGGTTCCAGGAGGAGGCCGCCGGGCTGCTGGAGGCGGTGCGCCAGGCCCATGGGGCGGGACTGTGGCAGGTGTGCTGCGCGCTCGCTTCGGCGGCCGCCGGCTATTACGAGGCGAACGCCCTGTGGGACGACTGGCAGTCCAGCCATGAGCTGGCCCTGGACGCGGCGCGGCAGGCGGCCGACGGGCCGGCCGAGGCCGTGATCACGCGGTCGCTCGGTGACCTGGCGTGGCAGCGGCACGAGACGTCACTCGCGGTGGACCGGTACCGGTTCGCCTGGCATCTGTTCACGCGGCATGGGTGGCGCGTCGCCGCCGGCCGTTGCCTGTCGGGCGAGTCCGACGTACTGCTGGGCCTCGGCCGGGTGGCGCGGGCCGAACGCGGCTACGCGCGAGCGCTGTCGGTCAGCCACACCCACGCGGATGCCCGCGGCTCCGCGGACGCGTTGCGGGGCCTTGCCCTGGTGTGCCTGCGTGAGGGCCGCACGGAAGAGGCCCTCGCCCGGCTGGAGGCCTGCGAGAGCGCGGCGCGCTTCGTGGGCGACCAGCGCTGGCGTGCGTACGCGCGGCGCACGGCGGCGGCGGTGCGCGCGTCGACGGCTGCCGGGCCCGAACCCGTGCCGGCCGGGATGCCGCTCGAAGTCCGCCCGGGCGTCTGGCTGTTCAGCCCTGGGCACGTCGACCGGCGGGTGGCGTGAGGGTGCGCCGGGCGGCGTGAGGGTGCGCCGGGGAGGGGTGCCGGGGAGGGTGCCGGCGCCCCACTGCCGCGCTGCTTCAGGCTGGCCTCGGGTAGTCGAGTTCCGAGGGCTTGGGTGCCTTCGGGATGGCCGCGGGGGGTGTCTGTGCGGCGGTGGTTCCCGTGCGGGCGGCCGGCTGGCGGCTGCGGAGCACGCGGCGCCACTGTTCCGCGCTGTAGCGGGCGGGTTCCGTGGTGGCGATGAAGTCGCGCAGCACCGCTTCGAAGCGCCGGGGATCCGTGCGGAAGGGGAAGTGGCCGGCGTCCTCGAAGATCTCCAGACGGCTGCCGGGCATCGCCACATGGCCGAGCCCGGCGTGCATGGCCGGCAGGACCTGGTCCCTGCCGCCCCACACCAGCATCGTGGGCATGCCCTGGGCCAGATAACAGCGGTCGAGCATCGTGCCCACCTGGCCGCGCCAGTCGACGACGGCCCGCAGGGTCCTGATGAAGGCGCTGCGCGCGGTCGCGTCGGGCAGGGCGTCGACCACCCGCAGCAGGTCCGGGGCGTCCACACCGAGTCCGATGTCGAGGAGCTGCAACGCCTTGACCGCAACGCCCAGTTGACGGCGCATGGAAGGCAGCCGGAGGGCCATGAGGAGCAGTTCCGCGCCGGGCAGGGTCGCGGCACGCAGCAGCGGGGTCACCTGGCGGCTGATGCCTCCGGTGCCGACCAGGACGAGGCGGTCGCAGCGCTCGGGGAACTGGTAGGCGAACTGCATGGCCACCGCGCCGCCGAGCGAGTGCCCGACGAGGGTGACCCGTTCGACGCCGAGCACGCCGAGCAGGTCCCGCATGCCGTTGGCGTACGCGGGCAGCGAGTAGTCGGCGCGTGGCTTGTCGGAAGCGCCGTGGCCGAGCAGGTCGGGGGCGATGACCCGGTAGTTCCTCGCGAGGCCCGGCATGACGTCGCGCCAGGTCTCCGAGGAGTCCCCGATGCCGTGGATCAGCAGGATCGCCCGGCCCTTGCCCGCCATCCGGAACGCCCGCCGGTATCCGTGCACGGTGCGGTGGCGCAGGCGGATGCCGCCCCGGCCGCCGCGCTGTTCGGCGTTGCCGCCGTTGTGCGAGGCCATGGCGGTCAGGCCTCCTTGCGCGGGTGCCTGCGGCGTTCGTCGGAACGCTCGCCCGGGAACCGGAGGGACACGCGGGGACGGTGGTGAACGGTGGTCAGGTCGCCCTCGGTCACGCCGAGCGAGGCCAGAGTCTGCCAGGGCCGGACGTTGGCGGCCGCGGCCGCGGATTCTGTCGACGCACTCATGACTGCCTCTCGTCGAGCCGGGTTCGGGATGGGGGCGCGGACACGGGCAGGGGCCCGCGCCGGCGCGTGACGCGCAGCCAGAGCAGCGAGGAGAACAGCCAGCGCCGCATCGCGCCCAGATGGTGCGGCGAGCCGTGCACGTCGTCGAAGACCTTGAAACGCACGTCGTCGAGGGTGCGCCGCAGCAGCGACCGCTCCCGGGCCGGGATGATCTCGTCCCGGCTGCTCGCGACGTACCGGACGGGGACACGCACGTCGCGCAGGACGTCGTCCGTCAGGGCGAACTCGGCCAGCAGCGCGCGCAGTTGTACGTCGTCGGCGGCGCCGGTCAGGCGGCGCAGCGTGTCGACGGTGATGCCGGGGACACGTGGCCACCAGGTGTCGTCGGTGAAGAAGTCGCAGACCGGGGCGCCCACCGTGAGGACGCGGCTGACGCGCGGGTCCTGGGCCGCGGCCCGCAGAGCGAGGTGGCCGCTGAAGCTCAGGGCGAGCAGCGACGTGTCGGTGACCTGCGCGCGGTCCGCGAGGCTGTCCATCAGGAAGGTCAGCATGCGCCAGGAGTCAGGCCCGTACGTGAAGGTGTTCTCGCCGACGCCCGGCAGCTCGGCGACGACGGCGGAGAAGCCGAGCTTGCGCAGGACGGGAAGGAGCGGCGCCCACTGTTCCTTGACACTGACGATGCCGCCCATGACGATCAGCAGCGGCCGCGGCTTGTCGAGCCCCGATGCCCAGCAGGCGACGGTCCCCCCGGGGCCATCGAACTCAAGGCGCTCGATGCCCTGTTGAGTGTGTCGCCACTGGTCGAAGGTCTCGACGCACAGTTTCTGCGCGAGGATCCGGTCCTCGTCGCCGTGGTAGGGGAAGCGGGCGAGCGCGTAGTGCCTGCAGGCGTCCAGGAGGTCACCGCGGGCCGCCGACGTCTTGCCTTCCGCCGTCCATACGGCGGCCCAGGAGTGGGCGTCGCCCGCCGTGTCGTTGCCGATCCGGGCCAGGACCTCGGTGGCGTGCCGGGGCGTCATGCCCTGGCCTCGGGCGTGCAGCCGGGCGAATTCCTTGAGTTCTTCCAGATGGTCCATGTGTCACCGTCCAGTGCGGTCAGTGGGCGGCGCCGTCGTGGCGCCGCGGTTCGCGCTGTGCCGTCAGTGTCCTGGCGGGTCCTTGAGGACCGCTTGTACGCGTGGAGGGGCACCCGTTGTACGCGTGGAGGGCCACCCGCAAGCCGGGGAGCCGGGTTCACCACCAGTCGTCCGTCGCCGGCTCCAGCACCTCCTCCTCGCCAAGCACCTCGGCGAGCGCGTCGACGATCCCCGAGTCCAGGGCGGTGCTCGCCGCGGTGTCGTCCGTGCCGCCGAAGCCCGCGTCGCCGACCGCCACGCTGATCGTGTACGTGTCGTCGACGAAGTAGGTGCGAAACGTCCATTCGCCGGCGGAGCCCGGCGTCCCGTCGGGCCGCAGTACCTCGGTGGGGACGGTGCCGTCGGACTCGAAGCCGAAGTCGGTGAAGCGGAACTGCATGCCGAGGCCGATCGCCTTGCTGTACGCCTCCTTCAGCGTCCAGAGCCGCACGAGTGCCGCATTGCGTTCGTGCTCCGGCATGGCCTCGATCTGCTCGACCTCGTGCGCGGTGCACAGATGCCGGCCGAGGCCGGGTCCGTACAGTTTGCGGTCGGAGCGTTCGGCGTCGACGCCGATCACTCCCCCGGTGGCGAGGCCCACCAGGAGCAGCTCGTCGGTGTGGCTGAGGCTGATGTGCACACCGTCGTAGCCGCGCAGGTAGGGCCTGCCGGTGTGCAGGTACCCCAACTCGATGGACTGGGGCGGCACATGGAGCGCGGCCGCGGCGGCGAACTTGAGCAGCACCCGCGACGAGGCGAAGCGCGTGCGCACGTCCGGGTGGGTCAGCTCGAGGAACCGCGCCCAGTCGCGGCCCAGCAGGGCACGCAGGCGTGGGCCTCCCGCCCGTTCCGGACGCCAGTCGTCCAGGTGGGCGTAGAGGAGCGCCGAGGCGTGCCGTTCCAGGTCAGCGCGTACCTTGCTCCAGTCCCCGCCGGGCCCCGATATCGCGATCGGCTCCCCTAGGGTCCGGGCCGGGAATTTCCGCCCTGGAGCCATCATCGAAGGCCTCCATGGTGTGGTGGAGATCGGTCAGCAGGTCGGCAGCCGTCCCGCCGTCGATCACCCGGTGGTCGAAGGTGAGGCCGAGCCGCATGACGGGTGCGGCCACGATCCGGTCGTCGCGGACCACGGCCCGCTCGGCGATGCGCCCCGCGCACAACGTGACGGCGGTGCCGCCCGCCGAGTGGAAGCCGTCGACCGCCGAGTGGCCAAGTGAGCTGACCGAGACGGTGCCGAACACGCCGGGGCGTTTGCCGGGATCGCGCAGGGCGGCCGCGAAGGCGGCGCGGCCGAGGGCGGCCGGGAGCCGTCCGAGCATCTTGACGCCCTTGAACTCGGGCAGTTCCGCGGCCTGTTCGCCGCGGTAGCGGTCGACCTGCTGCTGTATCTCGCGCAGTCCGGCGCGCTCCAGGTCCGGCACGAGGGCGGAGAGCACGGCGCGCTCTCCCCCGACGGGCCGGTCCAGGGCGAGTTTGGCGGTGACGCTCGGGAAGCGGACGATCCGTGGCGGTCGCAGGATTCCGGTCCTGCGGGCCGCCATGACCGCGTTGGCCTGCGGGTGCCGGTCCAGGGCGCGCCCCGCGGCGTACAGCAGATAGCTGACCACCGAGAAGCGGACGCCCCGGGAGCGGGCCGCTGCCCGGTGTTCCTGGATGCGCGTCATGTCGACGTCGGTGTCCAGGTGCACCGGGCGTTGCGCCGCGGCCCATTCCAGGAAGTACAGGGTGTGCCTGCGGCGTCGTTCGGTGACGGTGTGGGCGGCGCCGTTCATTCTGTGACCGCCAGGTCGTAGATCTCCTTCAGGCTGCGGGCCTCCAGGACCTTGCCGACGGACACGCGGTGCCCGGTGGCGGTCTCCAGGCTGCTCACGAGCTTGAGGAGGTAGAGGGAGTCCCAGTCGGGCAGTTCGTCGAAGTCGGCGGTCACCTGTCCGGGTCCCAGGGACAGGCCGAGATCGTCGCGGACGAGCCGCGTGAAGTCGTCGAGGGTGAAGGTGTCGGTGCTGGTGCTCATATCTTCTCCAGGGCGAAGCCGGCTTTGATCCACTTGCTGGACTCGACGGCGACCGCGAGAGCCTTCTCGCCGCCGGCCATCTCCTCGAGCAGCATCTCGATCTGCAGAAAGGGCAGGGCGTTGCCGTTGTTGCCGGTGTCCGCCACGCAGGACACCTCGCGGGCGGTGGGCAGACCGAGCTGCTCGGTGATGAGGCGGGTCATCCGGCCGGACAGCTGGGGCGGCAGCAGGTAGTCCAACTGGTCCGCGTCCCAGTCGAGTTCACCGAGAAGCTCCCAGAGGATCTCGGCGGCCAGCACGGGCACGCCTTCCTCGATCGCCTTGTAGTCCTCGGTGAGCGCCTGCCGGTCGTCGTGGCGGTCGGCGAGGCCGAACCACTCGATGACCTGGCCGGGTTGCCGCCCCAGGCCCGTGAAGCGGTTGAGGACATGGCGTACGGCGACGCGCGCGCCGACGGGCTTGTGGGTGAGCACGGCCGCGCCTGCGCCGTCCCCGAAGAGCACGAAGTTGACGAGGTCGCTGGGGGCGGCGTCGGACAGGTCGCGCTGCACGTCGAGGTGTTTGCTGCACACGTCGCCGCCGATGACCAGGCCGGTCCGGTACTGCCCGGAGGCGATCATGGTCTGGGCGAGGCTGAGTGCCTGGACGGCGCCCGCGCAGCCGGACTGGAGCTGGAAGGTGGGCACTTGGTCAAGGCCCAGCTGGTCGGCGACGTCGTTGACGGTGGCGGGCATCAGGGTGTCGGGCGTCGCGGTGCCCAGGACGATGAAGTCGATGTCCGAGGGGTCGACACCCGGCGCGGCCAGTGCCTTCTCCGCGGCCCGTGCGCACAGGTCGGCGAGCGAGAAACGGATCTCTCCGGTGGCCAGGTCGCGGGCGAAGTGCCGGGTCCTGGTACCGATGAAGACCTCGATCCACTCCTCGTTGACGCCGAGCACCTTGGCCAGGTCGGCGTTGTCCACCGGGTCGCCCGGCAGGGCGGTACCGATGGACGCGAGGTACGCGGTCGGGGTGGTCGGTTCTTCCTGGTCCTTGCTCATGCCGTCCTCTCTTCGTGGCCGGAAAGCGCGTGGCCGGGGAGCGCGGCGCCCTGTTCGCACAGGAAGCTGACGAGGTCTCCGACAGAGGAGAGCCTGGGCAGCAGGTCCTGGACGGTCAGTTGACCGATGCCGGTGAGCCGTTCCTCTAGGCGGTTCTTCAGCTCCATGATCATTACGGAGTCGAAGCCGAGGTCTTCGTAGAGCCGCAGCTGCGGTGCGAGTTCCTCGCCGCTGTAGCCGCCGACCTGTCCGACGGCCGCCTGGACGGCGAGGGCCACCGGGTCGTCGTCCTGACCACGGGTGAGCGTCAGCACCCCCGTGGGCTCGGACAACGGCTCCTCGGCGGCGGGCTGCTGTTCGGGCGCCGGTACGGCGACGGGCCCGGCCGACCGGGGGGCCGCACCGCCGCGGGTGGGTGTGTGCGCCGCCCAGTAGCGGTGGTCGTCGCTGAAGGCGTACGGGGCGAGCTGCTGCGGGACGCGCTCCTGCGTGCCGTACGCGGCGTCCCAGTGCGGGTCGACGCCGCCTCGGTAGAGCGCGGCGAGCGCGTCGGACAGGTCCTGACCGCCGGATTCGACGCCGCGCACCGGAGTGATCTGGGCGGGTCCTGCCCCGGGTGGTGTGCCGCCGAACCTGCGGATGAGCGTGGTCAGGACGGGGCTCGGGCCGATCTCGACCAGGTGGGTGGCGCCGTCCGCGAGGACTTCTTCGGCCGCGTCGGCGAAGAGCACCGGAGAGCTGATGTGCGCCACCCAGTACGCGGCGTCCATCGCCTCGCCGTCCGCCAGGGCACGGCCGCGCACCGAGGAGTACACGGGCAGCCCGGGAACACCGCCGCCCACTTCCTCCGCGATCTCGGAGAACCGTTCCAGCATCGGACCCATCAGGGGTGAGTGGAAGGCGTGGGACACCTTCAGACGGCGGGTGCGGACCCCGTCCCGCTTGAGCTCGTCCTCGATCCGCCCCAGGACGGTGAGATCGCCGGAGAGCACGCTCGCCAGGGGTCCGTTGACGGCGGCGATACCCACCAGCGGCTCTTCGGCGACCCGGCTCTCCAGATCCTCGCGCCCCGCCCGGACGGCCAGCATGCCGCCGCCTTCGGGGAGTTCCTGCATCATCTCGCCGCGGGCCGCGATGAGCCGGGCCGCGCCGTGCAGCGGCAACGCACCCGACAGACAGGCCGTCGCGAATTCGCCGACGCTGTGGCCCAGGAGCATGTCGGGGCGTACCCCGAGCGCTTCGAGGGTCCGGCCGAGCGCGTACCCGACGGCGAACAGGGCGGGCTGGGTCCAGCGCGTGAGGTGGACGTCCTCGTCACCGCCGAGGAGCAGATCACGTACGGACTTGCCCGTGTACGGCAGCAGAGCGTCGTCGGCCTCGTCGAGGAAGCCGCGATAGAGCGCCGAGTCGCGGTGCAGTCCGGCCGTCATCCCCGCGTACTGCGAGCCCTGCCCGGTGAACAGGAACGCGGTGCGCGGCCGGCCCGTGGGTGTGCCGGTGAGCCGGGCCAGGAGGTCCGGCTCGTCGACGGCCGCCCGCAGCTTCGCGACGAGTTCGGCGGTGTCGGACGCGGAGACCGCGAAGCGGTGGCGGTGCCCGCTCTTGACGTGGTTGCTGCTCCAGCTGAGCGGCCCCACGGGCACCCGGCGGGCGGCCACGGTGTCCGCCTGCGCCAGCAGATTGCGGCGCAGGGCCGCCGCGCTCGGCGCGGTGAGCGTGAAGACGGCTGGCCCGATGCCACTGTCCTGCGGACCCGGCCGGGGTGCGGGGCGCGCGGCGTGGACGGGGGCGCTCTCCAGAACCGCGTGCGCGTTCGTGCCGCCCATGCCGAAACTGCTGAGCCCGGCGACCACGGTGTCGGCCCCCAGCTTCAACGGCGCCTTGAGGAGCCGCAGTCCGTGGTCGCGCAGCTTCAGCGCGGCGTTCTCCTTGATGGCGAAGCGGCTCGCCGGCACGACCTTGTGGTGCAGGGAGAGGGCCACCTTGATGAGCCCCGCGATGCCCGCGGCGCCTTCGGTGTGACCGAGGTTGCCCTTGACGGAGCCGAGCGCCATCGGCTTGCCGCCGCGCGTCGCGTGATGGTGGCCGAGCGCCTTGATCTCCATCATGTCGCCGAGGGCCGTGCCCGTGCCGTGCCCCTCGGTGAACGCGACGTCGGCCGCGTCGACGCCGGCCCTGCGGTACGCGGCGTCCAGCACCTCCTGCTGGGCCCAGCGGTTGGGCGCCGTGATGCCGTTGCTGCGCCCGTCCTGGTTGACGGCGGTGCCACGGATCACCGCGTACACCCGCTGTCCGTCGGCGACGGCGTCCTTGAGCCTGCGCAGGACCACCACACCGACGCCCTCGCCCCGGCCGATGCCGTCGGCCTCGGAGCTGAAGGGCTTGCAGCGGCCGTCGGGGGACGAGAGGCCCGCCTGGGTGTAGAAGATCGACAGGGCGGGCGTGAGGGCGATGTTGACGCCCCCCGCGATCGCCACGTCGCACTCCTCGGACAGCAGGGCGTTCGCCGCCAGGTGCACGGCGACCAGGGAGGAGGAGCAGGCGGTGTCGATGGCCAGGCTGGGGCCCTTGAGGTCCAGGTGGTACGAGATGCGGTTGGCCGTCATGCAGTAGCCGTTGCCGGAGCCGATCTGGGCGGTGACGTTGTCGTAGTCGGTGAGGTGCAGCTGCGCCCATTCGTTGCCCATGATCCCCACGAACACGCCGGTGGCGGACCCGGCGAGGCGCTGCGGCGGGAGCCCGGAGTCCTCGACGGCGCGCCAGGCACACTGCAGGAGCAGCCGCTGCTGGGGGTCCATGGCCGCGGCCTCGCGCGGCGAGATGGTGAAGAACTCGTTGTCGAAGGCGTCGGGATCGCTGACGAACCCGCCTTCAGTGGTGTTGGTGTGCCCTTCGGCACCGGCCGCCGAATGGAACTCCTTGGCGTCCCATCGCAGCCGGGGCACCTCCCCCACACCGTCTCCTGAGCGCATCAGCAGGTCCCAGTAGGCGCGGGTGTCCCGCGCCCCCGGGAACCTGCAGTCGATGCCGACGATGGCGATCGGTTCCATCAGGCGGCGCCCCCTTCCGCGGTGGCGGCGAACCCCTCGAGCAGGTGGTCGGTGAGCGCCTGCACCGTCGGGTAGTCCCAGGCCGCGGTGGGTTCGAGGATGAAGTCGAAGTCCTCCTCGATGTCGCCGCACAGGCTGAAGGCGGCGACGGAGTCGAGCCCGTACTCGGCGAGCGGCACCGTCGGATGGATCTCGGACGGCTGTCGTTTCAGGTAGAGGGCGATGCGCTCGGACAACCACGTGGTCAGTGACTCGCGGGTGTGTTCGGTGGTCGGTACGGGCATGGTGCGCTCCTCGGCGAGGGTCGGTCGGCGGTGAGGCCGACGGTGATGCTGCTCTTGCGCGGCTTGCTCGCCACGGCTGTTCTCGTCGGTCAGCCGGCCAGCGGCGTGTTGTACAGGTCGTAGCTCCTGCGCTCGCGGTACCTGCGCAGGACTTCGTCGTGCACCCGGGCGTCCACGGACTCCGGGAGTTCCGGCGGCTGTTGACCGAGCCGCCGGGCGAGCCGGTGCAGCACGGCGGCGAGCCAGGCGGGGTCGGCGAGGAACGGGTCGGCTCCGTCACGAGCCTGCTGCCAGACGCCGATCGCCGAGGCCGCGGCCAGCAGCACGGCGTAGCGGTCGGCCAGGGCGAAGGTGGCGGGGCTGGCCAGGGCGGTGCGGTCCTGGGGGGCGAGAGCGAGGCTCGCCTCCTGGAGCTGGCGCAGTTCGTCCATCATCTTCAGCGCGACGCCGTGCACGGCGCGCTCCTCGGGGCTGGCGCTGGGCAGTTCGTCGACAGCGGCGACCAGCGAGGCGCTCAGCCCGTCCTTGCCGCTGGCGAGGGTGAGCCGGTCGAACGGGATCGGCCCCAGGTCCTCGCGGAGCCTGAAGAGCGTGGCCGGCGCCGGATCGTCGCTGAACCAGGCGCGGCGTGCGAGCCGGGCCAGCTGCGGGATGATCGTGGCCTGGCAGGCCACCGAGCCCGCGTGGCCGAGGCTGAGCACCGGCAGGTCGCGGATGTGCTTCTGGAAGATCCCGAACTCGCCCTCACGGACGTAGAAACGGGCGCCGAGGATGATCGACAGGTCGTGCATCGTCTCGGTGAGCATCTTCGGTACGAGGTACTTCGTGGCCGCGGCGTACACGCTCGTCTCGTCGGGCAGGACGTGCACGGCCCGAGTGGCGGCGAGCGAGAGGCTGTCGCAGACCAGCAGGTCGAGGAAGGCCCCGGACAGGGTCGCCTTGGCGTGCGGGATGTCCATCACGGACTTGCGGTACAGCTCCCTGCCGAGTGCGAAACCGACCACGGTGCGCAGCGAGGTGTCCGCCGCGCCGAGCGCCATGCCGGGCACCGCGCTACGGGTGATCTGGAAGGCGCGCAGGGCGAGTTCGACGCCCTTGCCGGTCTCGCCGACCAGTGCGTCGGCGGGCACCGGGGTGTCATCGAAGTGGAGCCCCGACAGATGGCAGCCGCGGACACCGACCGCGTCGTACCGGGGAAGGACGCGGTAGGTGTCCGCGTCGAGACCGGCCCTCTCGGCGAGGATCACCGAGTGGCTGCGGCTGCCGGGCGCCGGGCTCGTGCGGCTGAACAGCACCCAGGCATCGGCCCGGTCGGCGTTGTTGATGACCTGCTTGGCGCCGTTGAGCAGATAGCCGCCGTCCGGCGCCGACCTGGCCTCGAACTCGTTGCGCACGAAGTCGTTGCCGTGCGCCAGTTCGTGGTACGCGACGGAGACCTTGCCGCCGCCGAGCAGCAGCCGGGCGAGGCGGTCGCGCTGGTCGGTGGAGCCCGCGGTCCATACGTTGACGCCCGCCATGAAGGAGGTCACTCCATAGCCAAGGCCGAGGGTGACGTCGCGGCGGAAGACCTGGCGCATCACCCGCACCAGGGTGTCGATCCGTTCCAGCCGGCCGCCGTGCTCGCGCGGCACGAAGTCGGCGTTGAGGACCACGTCGTCCAGGACACGCTCACCGGTTTCGGAGATCTCGCCGGCCTCGTCGGCCGCCAGGAGGTGGGCGTACGAGAGGTCGTTGCCGTCGGCCGTGGGGTCTCCGAGGCGCGCCTCGAGTTCGGCGACGCGCGCGGTGACCCGCGACTCCTGCCCGGTGTCCGGGTGGTCGACGTCCCCTGCGTGCGCTCCTTGGGGCGCGGCACCGATCAGCATGACGTCCTCTCGTTCTCTCCGGCCAGAGCGCCGGTGGTTTCAGGGGCGGGCGGCTCGGGCTCCCCTTGCGGGAGCAGCGAGAACAGCCGACCGTCCGTGCGGGCGAGCCGCAGGTGCGCGAGCAGCTCCTCGTACATCCGGGGCTCGCCGTCGCCGGGCTCGCCCAGGCGGACCAGGACGCGGTCGAGGGCGGCGCGCAGCCACAGTCCGTCGCACCACAGGGGCCCGGTGGCGCCCTGGGCGGCCCGTTCGGCGCTGTGGGCCCAGAGGCCGACGCAGGCGGCGCCCGCGTAGCAGAGGGTGTAGCGGCGTGCCGTTTCGAAGGCCGCGGGCGGTACGTCGGTGAGGACGCCCTGGTGGGTCTCCATCTCGGTGTGCACCTCGGCGGTGACGGCGAGCAGCCGCCGGGCCGCGGCGGCTGCCGGGCCCAACGCCGGTTCACCGGCGGCCCGCCGGGCGATGTCGTCGACGGATGCCTCGAGGCCCGCGATGACTCCGCTGCCGCGCCGCGCGACGAGGGACAGCTTCGAAGGGTCGAGCGGGGGCAGCGGCGCGCCCAGGTCGTAGGCGGTGGCCGCGCCCTCGCTGTCGCCGGTGCCGCGTCGGTAGCCGCGTACCAGCGAACGGAACTGGTTCACCAGGGAGTTGAGGTTCACCAGCGTGTTGCCGTCGAAGAGACCGACGATGCGGTGGTCCCGCTCGACCTTCTGGAACCTGCCGTCCGCGTACACGTCCCTGAGGAAGGCACGAGCACCGAGGAGGCCTCTGAGTTCGCCGAGGACCGCCTCCGTGCCGGAGGGCAGCAGGTATTTGGAGACCGCCGCGGTGAGACTCATCTCGGCGGTCTGGGTGTGCACGGCGCGGGACGCGACGAGCGCGAGGGCCTCGTTGAGGAGCAGGTCGGCCGCCGCGGTGGCCAGGGTTCCGCGTGCCTTGGGCAGATCGACCATCCGTCGCCCGTACAGCTCGCGCTCCTCGGCGAAGTCCAGGGCGATGCGAAGGCCGTGGTCTCCGGCGCCCAGGGAGAGCGACGCGCACATGGTGCGGGTCAGCTGCAGGGCCTTGATGACGATTTCGGCTCCGCCGCCCTCGGCGCCGACCAGGCACTGGCGCGGCACTCGGGCCCCGTCGAAGGTGATGCCGGAGATGTCGGCGCCGCGGATGCCGTGGGTGTGCACCTTGGGCAGATGACGGTAGCTGCCCTCGTCGAGCTCGCGCTTGTCGACGAGCAGGACGCTGAAGCCACGCGGCCCGCCGGCCGGGTCGGTGCGGGTGAGCAGGGACAGGACGGAGCCTCGGGTGGCGTTGTTGATCAGCCACTTCTCGCCGCTGACCAACCAGCCGCCGGGCTCCGCCGCGGTCTCCTCGACCCGCACCTCGCCGGCGAGCAGATCGCTGCCGTGGGCGCGTTCGGTGAGGCCGAGCGAGACGGGGACGCCTGCCTTGATGTCGGCGCCGAGCCGCTCGCCCTGCTCCGCGCTGCCCGCGATCCACACGCAGACACCGCCGAGGTAGGTCTTGCCGTGGCCGATGGCAGCGGTCAGATCGCGCCGGGCGACGACACGGGTGAGCTGGAGCAGCTGTTCGTAGTCGCGGAGCTGTCCGCCGTGCTGGACCGGCACGTAGTAGCCGGAGAGGCCCCACTCCTGAAGGCGGCGGCAGATGTCCGCGGGGAACTCCTCCTTCTCGTCCAGCTCCGCGCAGCGCGCGTAGGAGAACGTCTCCTGCGGGTCGTTCGGGTCCCCGAGGAAACGGTCGAGGTCCCCGGCCAGCCGGTACGGCGGATGCTCCATGTCAGATCACCGTTTCCAGCGGACGGTCGGTGGCATCGGCGACCAGGCTGCGCACACCGGGCTCGAGCACCTCGTACAGCGGGGTGATCTGCCCCTTGAGGAACAGCTGCCGCATCAGGGTCCGCTGGATCTTTCCGCTGGTCGTCTTGCGGATGGTGCCGGGGCGGACGAGGAGCACATTGCCCGCGGGGATGTTGAGCTCGCGGCCGATGAGCGCCTGGACGCCGGTGGCCAGGGTGCGCAGGTCGGTGCTGACGGAACTGGTGCGCACCTCCTGTACGACGACCAGGTGCTCCCGGTCGGTCTCCACCGCGAACACCGCCCCCGAGCCGGTGCCGAGCGCCTTGTCGGTGCTCTGCACGGCCCGCTCGATGTCCGTCGGGTAGAGGTTGCGGCCCGCGACGATGACGAGCTCCTTGAGGCGACCCGTCACATAGAGCTGGCCGTCCTCCAGGACGCCCAGGTCGCCGGTGCGCAGCCAGCCGCCCTCGTCATGGCCGCCCTTGCCGTCGCTGATGGCCGCGTCGAAGATCTCCTTGTTGGTGAGGGGCCGCTTCCAGTAGCCGCTCGCCACGCTGTCGCCCTTGGCCCAGATCTCGCCGACGGATCCTTCGGGCCGCTCCTGGAAGGTCTCCGGGTCGACGATGCGGACGTCGAAGTCGTGGAAGACGCCGCTGCTGACCAGGGTGCGGCTCGGCTCGTCGGCACGCGGGTCGGCGAGCTGTCCTGCCTCCAGGGCCTCGGAGTCGACGCCGAGGACGACGGGGCGGGTGCCGCGCGGGGTGCCGGAGACGAGGAGTGTCGTCTCGGCCATGCCGTAGCAGGGGAAGAAGGTCTCGGGGCGGAAGCCGGCGGGCTCGAAGCGCTCGGTGAAGGCACGGATCGTCTCGGCCCTGACGGGCTCGGCGCCGTTGCAGGCCGCCTGCCAGCTGGAGAGGTCGAGGCCCGCGAGCTGCTCGTCGGTGACGCGGCGCAGGCAGAGGTCGTAGGCGAAGTTGGGGCCGCCGCCGATGGTGACCTTGTAGTCGCCGATCATCTGCAGCCAGCGGTGCGGGCGCTTGAGGAAGGACACCGGCGACATGAGGGAGGCGGAGCCGCCGAGGAAGAGCGGCTGGAGTATGTGACCGATCAGGCCCATGTCGTGGTAGAAGGGCAGCCAACCGCCGTAGCGTGTCTGCGAGTTGGAGCCGACGGAGCGCTGGATGGCGGCCTCGTTGGCGAGCAGGTTGTGGTGCGAGACCATGACACCCTTGGGCTCGCTCGTCGATCCCGACGTGTACTGCAGGAAGGCGAGGTTGTCCGGCGTGAGCGACGGCTCGCTCCAGGCTCCGGCGTCGCCGTAGTCGGCGGAGTCGGTGGCCAGGCAGTCCACGTCCGACATGCCCTCGGCCGCGAGCCAGGCGGAGATCTCAGGGGCGTTGCCCCCGTCGGTCAGCACCGCGCGTGCCTCGGCGTCCCGCAGGATTCCCGAGACCCGGGCGAAGTGCTGGCCCTGCTCGGTGGGAAGCGGCGCGGGCACGGCCACGGCTCCCGCGTACAGGCAGCCGACGAAGGCCTTGATGAATTCCAGACCCGAGGGGTAGAGCAGCAGGACCTGGCGCCCGGACGCCCCGCGCTCCTGCAGCCAGGAGCCGATCCGCCGTGCCTCCTGGTCGAGTTGGCTGTACGTCAGATGCTGCGGAGCCGAGCCCTTGGCGTCGTCCGGCAGAAAGATGAAGGCGTCCTTGGGGCCGAGCGCGCTGGTGCGCGCCAGGACCAGTTCCGTAAAGGTTCGGAAGGTTGTCAACTTCTTTCCCTGACCTCTCCACGATCCGCTGGCTTGGCGCCGGCGAGGATTGTTCGGACAGCGTGATGCTCCGTCGAGGCGCTAAGGCGGCGCTTGTGCGGGCCCGAACGCGCCCGGCGCCCGCCCCGGTATAGGGACGGGCGCCAGGAAGGGGTGCCGGGAAGGAATGCCGGGAAGCGGAATCAGGCGTCGGTGAAAGTGACGTCGAGGGTGAGATGTGCGGGAACCGCGGGCAGTCCGGTGAGCGAATGCCTGAACTCCCTGGCGCCGTCCGCGCTTTCCCCGGTGGTCTCGAAGCCGAGCGAGGGATAGAACTCGCGGACCCGGTGGTTCTTCGCGGTCGGCCGGTAACTCGCCAGCACGGCGGCCGCCCCGGAGTCGCGGGCGTGCGTCAGCAGGGAGGCGAGCGTCGCCTCCTCGATGCCGCGGGCGAAGACCCGGCAGCTCAGCAGCATGTTGTCGATGCGCAGCCCCTCGGCGGTGCGGTGCGCGAACAGCGCCCCGACGACGCCGTTGTCGCCGAAGCGGTCGCGGGAGCGCACGGCAAGCACCAGATGGCCGGCTGACGCCTTCTGCCGCACCACGTCCGCCTGCTGGAGACGCTGCGTGGTGAGGTTGAACTGGTTGGTCCGCAGGGTGATCTGGGCGATCCTGGCCAGCTCGTGGTCGCGTACGGGCGACACCTCCACGCGGATGTCCAGAGCCTTGAGGTACTCCTCCATCGAGCCCGCGCTCTCCTGGAGGTCCTGCCGGTCCGCCTCGGAGCGGTACTGGCCCGCTCGCGTGCGGTCCTCGGCCGTCAGCTCACGGACGTCGAACCAGCCGTCGGCGAGCAGCCGCTCCACGTGCAGCGCCGGCTCCTCGTCGAGCCGGATCACGGCGACATCGGGCAGGCTCGCGGCCACCAGACCGCATTCGAAGGGCGAGTCGTCGGCGAAGACGAAGCTGTCCACGCCGAGGTTGAGCCGCTGTGCGATGTCCAGGAGATTGCCGTCCTTCGGCTGCCAGTTGGCGTTGACCCGGGTGAAGTCCGCCTCCCGCAGCACCATGTCGGGGTGGTCGCGCAACACGCCGAGCACCGGCTCCTTGTCGTTCTTGCTGCACACGGCGAGCAGCACGCCCTGCGCCCCGATCTGCTTGACCGCGCGCTGGAACGTGCGGAAGGCCTCGCCGCGGTAGGTCGTGGCGGCCGCGATGCCATCGGCGCCGTCGTCGCCCAGGATGCCGTCCCACAGGGTGTTGTCGAGGTCCACGACGAGCACCTTCTTGGCACGGCCGCGCAACGCCCTGGCCAGGTGGCCGATCTCGCGGGCGTAGCGGCCGAGCAGTTCCTCGCCGAGGTGCACCTTGGCGTAGGCGGCGAGCCGGCTGTCGCGCAGGGGGCCGCATTCGGCGATCAGCGGGTCGAGGTCGACGACGTGCAGCCGGGGGTGCTCGGCGGCGAGCCGCAGCAGTCCGGCGTTGAACTCGCGCCAGCGCACGGACAGTTCGGTGCGCGAGCGGTGGTCGACCAGCTGGTGGGTCTGGCTGCTCAGGAGGGGCAGCGTGTTCAGCACGAGGGTTCCCGGGCCGTGCTCGGTGTAGCGGGCCACCAGTCCGGCGATCAGTTCCAGCTTGGCATCGAGCGCCGCGGCCAGGTCCTCCACCCGCCAGGGCAGGGGGAGTTCGTCGAAGACGACCGGCGCGTCGAGGACGCACAGGGCGATGTCGGTGCCGGGTGCGTACAGCGGGCTTCCGGTGTCCTGAAGGTCCCGCAGCCAGGAGTCGTACTCCGTGTCGGTGGTCCGCAGTGGAATGCCGTGCCGGGCGAACTGGGCGGTCAGGGCCGGGGGCAGGGCGTCCAGCATGCCGTGTCCGGTGATCGCGACGGTGGCCGGTGCGGCGCCAGGGTGCAGTTCCCGGACGCTGTCCGGCTCGACGCGGGCGAGCAGCCTGCCCGCGCGGGTGAGGTCCGCAAGCCCCGTGGGTGATGCCGCGAGTTCGGCGAGGAGTGCGGGCACCGCCGGGTACTCAGCCGCGATGCGCCGCTCCCGGTGCAGCGCGCGCAGCCTGTCCAGGGGGCCGACCCGCTCCGCCTCGGTGGTCGTCACTGCTGTCGTCACGTCTCTCTTCTCCTGTCAGTGGCGGGGCACGCTTATCAGGGGCCGGACGGCCGCGCGTCAGTGCCGCAGCAGCCATGCGACGTGGTCGAGGGCGGCGGCGTGGTAGGCGACGAGCACGCCGGTGAGCACGAGTGCGGGGCCATCGGCTCCCCCGGCGTGGAGCGCCGCCGCGCCGCCGAGGAACACGGCGAGTCCGAGCAGCAGCCGCAGGGGCGCGGGACGCCCGGGGGGCACCTCCCACGCCCAGTAGCCGAAGGAGGCGTCCACCCTGTCCATGGCGTTCCCCTTCAGCCGCTGTTGCCGGTGGCCCCACCTTGGAGGGGCCGGCTAAAGGGGCCGTTGCATCCGTCGGAGCGCGGCGACGCCTCAGTCCTGAAGAAGCCCGCTCAGGACGGCCTGCGCCAGGCCGGGCCCGGTCAGTACGGCCTGCGCCAGGCCGGGCCCGCTCAGGCCGGGCTCCGCCGTACCGCTCGCGAGGCGCAGCACGCGTACGCGGGCCGAGGCGTCGTTCAAGGTCTCGGCGAGCCCCGCCCCGACACCGCCCGCCCGGCCGCCTTCCTCGACGGTGACCACGAGCCGGTGGGCCAGGGCGAGTTCGGCGACCCGCGGGTCGAGGGGCTCGACCCAGCCCGGGTCCACGACGGTCACACCCACACCGCGCGCCTCCAGGAGCCCGGCAGCCACCAGACTGATGTGAGCCATCGCTCCCACCGAGACGACGAGTACGTCGCGTGGGCCGTCGGCGGTCCGGTGCAGCACGTCGACGCCGTGGTCGTGGCCCACGGCCTCGATGTCGGGCCCGACGGGCCCCCGGGGCAAGTGGATCGCCGTGGGCGCGTCGTCGATGTCGATGGCCCTGCGCAGCTGGGCCCGCAACCGGGCGCCGTCGCGCGGTACGGCGATCCGGAGGCCGGGGACAAGACGCGGCAGCGCGAGGTCCGACGTGCCGCCCTGCCCCTCCCCCGCACCTTCGGTCCGTGCCGCCCCGTCCACCACGAACGTCACGCCCCGCATCGGCCCCGCGACGTCCGTCAGGACCTGGCCCAGAGCGCGGTGCAGGAAGGAGGCGCCCACCGCCACGACGGGGTGGAGGCCGCCCGCGGCCAGTCCCGCGGCCGAGGCGACGGCGTGCTGTTCGGCGCCGCCCGCGTCGTGCACCCGCTCGGGGCAGACCTCGGCGAACGGGCCGAGCCCGGCGGGGCGGGGTGTGCCCGCCGTGACACCGACGGCCTCGGGCCGGTCCGCGCCGGCCTTGACCATTTCCTCGCCGAAGACCGAGATCCAGGACTCCTCGTGGCCCGGGTCCGCGCCGGTGGCCTGGGGCAGGCGCGTCCACGCCCGGGTCACGCAGTGCACGATCGCCGGGCCACCGGAGTCCCTGGCCCCGCGCAGCGCCGCCTCAAGCTCGGGCACGCTGTGGCCGTCGACCGGGCCGGTGTACGTCAGGCCCAGGTGCGCGAAAAGGCCCTGGGGAGCGGCTGGTTCGCCCAGGCTGCGCTTGACGCCGTGCAGGGCTCCGAAGAGCGGGCGCCCGACGACCGGGGTGCGGCGCAGGACGTTCTCGCCCAGGTCCAGGAAGCGCTCGGCGAGTCCGCCGCGCTCGGGGAGGGACGGGCCGCCCCGGTCGTTGACCACGATGACGACCGGCAGGTCCGCGGTGGCCGCGATGCTGTTGAGCGCCTCCCAGGTGACCCCGGTGATGAGCGCCTCGCCGTCGATGACGGCGACCACGTGCCGGTCGGCGCCGCCGCACAGCCGCAGGGACCTGGCGATCCCGTCGGCGCAGGAGAGGGCCGTCCGTGCGCGCCGCCCGGTGGCGTCCCGGTGCCCGGTGAGCACTTCGTGGACGTGACTCTGGTCGGCGCGGTCGAACAGCAGAGGGTCGCGGGGTGAGTTGAAGACGCGGTGCAGGGCGATGGTCAGCTCCACCATGCCGAGGCTCGCCTCCAGGTCCGAGCTCGCCCCCAGGTCCGAGCCCGGCCCCGGGGCTCGGTTCGGCCCCGGGCCTTTGCTCGAACCGGATGCACGGGAGTCGGCGTCCACCAGGAACTCCCTGATCTCCTGGGCGAGGCCGGGCAGCCGCTCGGCTTGCAGGGCACGAATGTCGTACGGGCCGTACACGCCGTCGAGAAGCGGCGTCCGCAATTCTGTCGGCGTATTCACAGCATGCCTCCATTGGACCATTCTGCGGGGTCTCGCTAAAGGGTGGCTTGCGCGGCGTGAATTCCCTTACAACGCCGGTGAACTCGGGCGGCCGCGCGGCTAGCATTGCCATTTCGAGCACCTCAAGGAAACAAGCCACTGGCGAAGGAGTCCAGACCTATGCGCCGCATTTCCGCCTCGATAGAGATCGACGCCGATCCCGCACAAGTATGGGCCGTGCTTTCTGATTTCTCCGCGTTCAAGGAATGGAACCCTTTTCTCGTGGAGGCCGGGGGAACGGCATCGCCCGGCGCCCGTCTTTCGCTGCGGTTCCGCCTGCCGTCGGGCAGGGAGATGACCTTCCGGCCCACCGTCCTGGTGAGCGAACCAGGGCAACTGCTGCGCTGGCGCGGCCGGTTCGGGGTGCCCGGCATCTTCGACGGTGAGCACAGCTTCGAGCTGACAGCGGTCGCCGGCGGAACCCGGGTGGTGCAGTCCGAGCGGTTCAGCGGAGCCCTCGTGCCTTTCACCGGGTCCGTCATCTCCGACTCGGAGCGTGGTTTCGCGGCGCTGAACGAAGCGCTCAAGCAGCGGGTGGAGTCCCGTTCGAGGAGCGTGCGCACCGGCTGAGCACACACAAGAGCCTGCCGCGCGCTCCGGGGGAATGAGCGCACGGCAGGCAGTCTGTGGTGGTGCTCGGGCGCCGGCGCTCAGGCGCCGTGCAGACGGGCCGTCGCGCTGCGGTGCAGCCGCCGCCCGGCCACACGCCACAACAGCCGCACCGGGCCGGGCAGCCGGCCGAGGAACTGCTCCTGCCCGTCGGGGCCGGCCGCGGCGGACAGGGCCCCGAGCATGTAGAGCCGGTGTGCCTTCGGCACAGCCGCCCGGCCGCGCTCGCTCAGGAGCGCCCACTGCTCGGCGGTGAACCGCCCCGGGACCAGGGGCAGGATGTGCGTCTCCTCGTCGGCGAAGTGTTCCCCGAGGACGGGTACGAGAGCGGCGCAGGCGTCCGCGACGGCGTCTCGCCGCGCCGGCTCCGCGCGCTCGCGCCATCGGGGCAGCGCCTCCTGGAGCCGCTGCAGCACCTCGGCGATCCGCTCGTGCTGCTGCTCCATGCGCCGCAGCACCAGCGCGTCGACGGCGGGGTCGTCGGCGAGGCGCGGCCAGACCAGCTCGTCCTCCGCCAGGTGGTGCTCCTCCAGCATGCCGCCGAGCGCCGCGAGATGGCCGGCGACGGTCCCGCTGCGCCCGGTGTCTCCCGCGCCGACACCGCGTACCAGCGAAACGGCGGCCGTGTACTCCCGTCGGAAGAGGGAGTGGACGAGCTCCATCTCGTCGGTGTCCGGCGCGTTCCGCGCACGGGCGGCCGTGTTCGCCTCTCCCGCCGGCCCTGCTGTGTCCGCTGCTCTCATCAGCCCTCCTGGGTAGTGCGGTGCCGAGCGTCGTGCCAGGTCCTTAAGTACGCCTTGTGTGAGGTGGCACCGCCCGCAAGCCGAGCTTTAGTCCGCACGCCGATGCTCGCCGGGACCAACCGTTCCGTGGAGAGGCACAGAGATGGCAGCGGCTCATCGGACGCAGGTCTGTGTGGTGGGCGGCGGCCCCGCCGGGCTCACCCTCGCGCTCGAACTGGCACGAAGGTCCGTCCCGGTGACGGTGGTGGAGCAGAGCGCGCGCTTCGACCGCTCCTTCCGCGGCGAGTCGATCTCGCCCGACTCGGTCTGGCTGCTCGAGCGGATGGGAGTCCTGGACAAGGTCCGTGACCAGACCCTCGAGACCCGCCACATGGAGATCACGGAGAACGGACGCACCGTACTCTCCGCCGACTTCTCCGCCTTCGACCAGCCCTCCCCCTACCCCATGGAGCTGCCCCAGCCACCGCTCCTGACCGCCCTGACCGAGGAGGCATCGGCGCTCCCCGGGTTCGAGCTGGTGCGCAGGGCCGCCGCCACCGGTCTGCTGCACGACGCGGACGGGCGGGTGACCGGGGTGCGCTGCACGGGTCACGACGGCCCCTTCGAGGTGCACGCGGCGCTCACCGTCGGGGCCGACGGGCGCTTCAGCAAGGTCCGTGAGATGTCCGGGCTCCCGTACGAGAAGACGCCGCTCGAGCGGGACTTCGTCTGGTTCAAGGTGCCGAGGCCCGCGGCCTGGGACGGCCACACCTACCGGGTGCGGATCGTCGGCGACCGGCACGGCCTGTTCATCCCGACGGTGCCCGATCTGGTCCGGGTCGGCTTCAACATCCCCAAGGGCGGCCTGCGCGACATGCGCAAGGAGGGCATCTCCGCCCTGCACGCCCGGATCGACGAGCTGGCGCCCGAGATCGCCACGGGCGTGCGCGAGGCGGTCACCAAGTGGTCGGACACCTCGATGCTGGACATCTTCACCACGGTGGTCCCCCGGTGGTCCTGCCCCGGTCTCGCGTTGCTGGGGGACGCCGCGCACACCCTCACGCCCGTGCTCGGCCAGGGCGTCAACCACGCGATCACCGATGCGGTGGTCCTGGCCAGGCTCGCCTCCGAAGCGCTCGCGCACAGCGGAGCGGGCACGCCGCACGCCGCTCTGGACGCGGCGACGAAGCGCTTCCAACAGGAGCGTGAGGCCTCCGTGGCCGTCGCCCGCACGCTGCAGCTGCGCCAGGAGCGTGCCTTCGCGCTCTCCGGCCGGCTCTCCCGCGCGTTGCGCCGAACCGTCTATCGCACGGTCGGCTCCAGCACCAGGGCGAAGGGCAGGATCTTCGCCCGCATCTACTACCCGCTCCAGGAGGCGGAACGGACCCGGCCGCTCGACATTGCGCCCCTGCCCAGCGGGCTCTAACCGCCCTTCCCCCGTACCGCGTACGCCACCGACACCGATCCGGAAGAGGACATCACCATGGCCGTGAGCCCCGAAGCGCCCGACAGGGCGCCCGAGTCCGCGCCGCAGGCAGCGGACGAGGCGCTCCCCTACCCGTTCGAGCGCGCGCCCGGCCTCCAGCAGTGCCCGATGTACGCAAGGCTGCGCGAGGAGGACCCGGTCGCGAGGGTCCGCATGCCCAGCGGCGACAACGCCTTTCTCCTCACCCGTTACGAGGACGTCCGCACCGCGCTCTCCGACGCCCGCTTCAGCAGGGCCGCCACGCTGGAACCGGGCGCTCCGCGGCTCGCCGCCGCGCCGCAGAACTTCAAGAGCCTGCTCAACATGGACCCGCCCGAGCACACCCGGGTACGCAAGCTGGTCTCGCGCGAGTTCACCGCGCGACGGGTGGCGGGGCTGCGGCCGCGGATCCAGGAGCACACGGACGCGCTCTTGGACGCGATGGAGCAGAAGGAGCCGCCGGTCGACCTGGTGCCTGCCCTCGCCTTCCAACTGCCCGTGACCGTCATCTGCGAGCTGCTCGGCGTGCCGTTCGACGACCGGGAGAAGTTCGCCGCCTGGTCGCGTGTCTTCCTGGCCACCACGTCGGTGACGAAGGAGGAGATGCTGGCCTCGCAGATCGCGCTGCGCGACTATCTGGCCCAACTCGTCGCCGCCAAGCGGCAGCACGCGGGCGACGATCTGCTCTCCGCGCTGGTCTCCATCCACGACGAGGACGGCGACCGGCTCTCCGAGGAAGAGCTGATCTTCCTCGGGATCAGCCTGCTGGTGGCCGGGCACGAGACCACCGTCAACCAGATCGCCAACAGCGTGGTATCGCTGCTCACCCATCCCGAGCACCTGGAACGGCTGCGCAAGGACCCGGAGTTGATCGGCAACGCGGTCGAGGAGCTGCTGCGTCTGCACCCGCCGGGCGACGAGGCGCTGCTGCGCATCACGCTCGACGACGTGGAACTCAGCACCGGCCGGACGGTGCCGAAGGGCAGCGCGGTCCTCGCGAGCCTCAGTTCGGCCAACCGGGACGCCGCCCAGTTCGAGAGCCCGGACGAGCCGGACTTCGACCGTCCGGTCAACCCGCACTTCGCCTTCAGCCACGGTCCGCACTACTGCATCGGCTCCGGGCTCGCCCGCGCCGAGCTGCAGATCGCGATCGGCTCCCTGATCCGGCGCTTCCCGACTCTGCGCCTCGCCGTACCCGTCGGTGCACTGCGCAGGCCGGAAGGGATGTTGGTGCACGGCATCAGTTCGCTTCCCGTCGCGTGGTGAACGCGATCGCACCGTTACCGCACCCATCAGCGCGCAATGAGCGCACGAGACAGGAGAAGCATGACTGGAGAGCTGACCGCCCAGGTCTGTGTGGTCGGCGGGGGGCCCGCCGGGCTTACTCTCGCCGTGGAACTCGCCAAACGTTCCGTGTCGGTGGTGGTGCTGGAGAAGAGCGCGACCTTCGACCGCTCCTTCCGCGGCGAGTCGATCTCGCCCGACTCGGTCTGGCTCTTCGACCGGCTCGGACTCCTCGACCGCCTCGATGGCGCGTACGTGCCGATGCGGCGGATGGAGATCATCGACGGCGGGCGTGAGGTCCTGCGGGCCGACTTCGCCGATTTTCCCTATCCGCAGCCGTTCCCCGTCGAGCTGCCGCAGCCCGCGCTGCTGTCCGCGCTCGCCGCGATGGGCGAGGAGCTGCCCGGCTTCACGCTGCTGCGGGCGTCGACGGCGGCCGGCCTCCTCAGGGACAAGGGCGGCCCGGTGACCGGGGTGCGCGCGACGACCCCGGACGGCGAGGTGACGGTGCGGGCGAAGCTGACCGTCGCCGCCGACGGCCGCTTCAGCAAGGTGCGGGCGCTGTCCGGGCTGCCGTTCACGAAGGTGCCGCTCGAACGCGACGTGGTGTGGCTGAAGCTGCCGATGCCGGACGAGTGGGACGACTCCACGTACCGGATCAGGATCGACGGTGACCAGCACGGGCTGTTCATCCCGACCCGTCCCGACAGTGTGCGGGTGGGCTTCAACATCCCCAAGGGCGGCTTCAAGGAGCTGCGCGCGCAGGGTCTGCCCGCGCTGCACGAACGGATCGGCCGGCTCGCTCCCGAACTCGCCCATACCGTGGGGCGGTCGGTGCTGAGCTGGTCCGACGCCTCCATGCTCGACATCTTCACGACCGTGGCATCGCGCTGGTCCATGCCGGGTCTGACGCTGATCGGCGACGCCGCGCACACGCTCACTCCCATCCTGGGACAGGGCGTCAACCATGCGGTGATCGACGCCGTGACGCTTGCCCCGCTCCTCTCGCGTACGTTCGCGGAGGGCGGGGGCGTGGTCGAACTGCTCCGGGCGAGCGAGGAGTTCCAGCTGGCCCGGGAGAAGTCGGTGGACCGTTCGCGCAGCCTGCAGTTGCGGCAGGAGCGGCTCTTCGCCCTGCACGGTGTGCTCGGCGGCGGCTTCCGCCGGCTGCTGTACCGGTGCGTCGACGGAAGCCGTTCGCTGAAGCGGCGCACCCTCGCCGGCGCCTACTTCCAGTTGCAGCAGCCGCTCACCTCAGAGCGTCGAGCCGCTCTTGGAGGGCTTCGTTCATGGCGTGGAACTGCGGCAGCGTCTTCTCTTCGAGGTGCCCCTTCAGAAAGGGAACAGCGACCCCGGTGAAGCGCTCGGTCTGAGTGAACCGCACCCGGTCGGGGCCGATGCGCTCGATGTGGAAACGGTGCTGACCGTCGGCGATCCAGCCGGGCTCGACCTTGCCGAGCCACTTGAGCTCCCGGCCGGGGTCGACCTTCTGGATCGTCGGCGTGAAGGTCGTGTCACCGCTGGCGTCGTGCATGCGGTTGCGCAGCGTGGCGCCCTCCTCGACCCGGCCGCTGTCGGAGGTCACCTCGGCGCTGGTGATGAACGGGTTCCACTCCGGATACTTCTCGAAGTCGGAGAGCACTTCCCATACTTCGTCGGGCGTGGCCCGCAGCTCCAGCGACGCGGTGATCCGCACGGGTTGGGTGTTCGTCCACACCGTGTAACCGGTGAGGGCCACCGATAAGACCAGGAGGCCACTGAGAATGGGCCGCCTGCGGGGCCAGGACCTCTTCTTGACGGTGCCCTCGGCGGGGTCGGGTGCCGCGGGGTCGTGGTGGTCGGCGTCGTCCGTGCCACGCCGGGCGGTGTTGTTCTCGAACACGGAGGAGCTCATGGTCAGGTCCCTTCCTCGTTGGGGGTGCGGGCTCCGGCGAGCACCTGGTCGACGAGCCGTGACGCGTAGTCCCCGTCGATGGGCTCGCCGGTGATGAACAGCCGGTAGTAGACGGCGCCGGCCAACTCGTCGAAGACCAGGCCGGGTTGGGCATCGGGCTTGAGGTCACCGCGCGCACTGGCGCTTGCCAGGAGGGCGAGCGGCAGGGCGTTGCGGCGGGCGAAGAGGCCTCGCAGGGCTCCGCCGACGTCGGCGTGACGGGCGGCGGCCGCGACGATCTCCGCGACCAGGCCGGCCGAGCGGTCACCCGGCTCCACCACCCTGCCGACCCGGCGCATGCGGTCCAGTCCGCCGACGATGGCTTCCAGGTACGTCACCAGGTCGTGCCGGATGTCTCCGGTGTCCGTCACCGGCACCTCGTCCTGGATCTTGGCGACGACGGCGACGATGAGGTGGTCCCGGGTGGGCCAGCGCCGGTAGATCGTGGTCTTGGCGACCCCGGCCCGCTGGGCGACCTCGTCGATCGAGTAGCGCTCGTACCCACGGTCGACGAGCACGGCGTACGCCGCCTCCAGGATGCGCGCGTCGGCACCTTCGGCCCGGGGCCGGCCCCGTCTGGCTTCCGTGGTCATGACCGCACCCCTGTCGCTTCCTTCGGGAAGAACATGTCGCTACGAGCATTTCGCTACGCCCGTCTCGTATTCCAGGCTAGCGACTGCCACCGATTAACGCAACGGTTGTATCGAAATGGCCGAGAAAGGCGGCCCGGCCCCCGATCCCGAGGGCCGGGCCGCTTCGCTGCCGGGGGCGCGCACCGGCTACCAGGTGACCGGCAACCGGTCCAGTGCGTGGACCATCATCCCGGTGGTCATCCGCAGCTCCGATGCGTCCTCGGCGAGCTTCAGCGTCGGGAAGCGCCGCACCAGGGTGCCCAGGACGATCTGCAGCTCCGCCCTGGCCAGCGCGGCGCCCAGGCAGAAGTGCGGGCCATGGCCGAACGCCAGCTGGGCGACGGCGGAGGGACGGAAGGGATCGAACGCGGCCGTCGGGCCCTCGGTGAACCGACGCTCGTCACGGTTGGCCGAGCAGATCGCCGCAAGGACCGCACTGCCCTTGGGGATACGGGTGCCGGCGATCTCCACGTCCTCGAGCGTCACGCGCAACGGCCCGCCGTCACCGATGGGGTTGATCCGCAGCAGCTCCTCGACGGCGTGCTCCATCCGCTCCGGGTGCTCCCGCAGCGCCGCCAGCTGCTCGGGGTGCCGCAGCAGGGTCAGGACGCAGGTCCCGATCATGCTGACGGTGGTCTCGTGCCCCGCCACGAGGAGGGTGATCCCCATGGTGATCAGCTCCTGCTCGCTGAGCGAGCCCTCCTCGTCGCGCGCCGAGACAAGGGCGCTCATCAGGTCCCCGGCAGGTTCCTCGCGCTTGCGCTGCACCAGTTCGCCCAAGTACGTGACCATGGACATCCGTTGGCTCATCACCTCGTCCGCGGAGTGCGAGGTGAGCGAGACGAACGCGTCCGACCAGGCGCGGAAGCGGTCCCGGTCCTCGAAGGGCACGCCGAGCAGTTCACAGATGACCATGACGGGCAGCGGGAAGGCCAGGGCGGTGTTCAGGTCGACGGGCGGGGCGGTTCGCTCCATCTCGTCGAGCAGCCCGTCCGTCAGCTCCTGGATGCGGGGGCGCAGATTCTGTACGCGGCGCGCGGTGAACTCCCGGGACACGAGCTTGCGCAGGCGGGTGTGCTCGGGCGGGTCCATGGTGAACAGGCCGCCCGCCATCGGAGGCGCGGAGGCGCTGAGACGCGGGGCGCCGGGCTCGACGGTCGCCGCCCGGCTGAAGCGGGGGTCCGCGAGCACGGTGCGTACGTCCTCGTGGCGACTGACGACATAACCCTCGTCGCCGCTGGGCAGGCCGACGCGCGCCACGGGGCACTGGGCCCGCAACTCCTCGTACAGAGGGGGCACTTCCACGGCCGAGGGGCGATGGAAGGGGTACTCGTGCTCCGGTCGGGAGCCCGCCGGGCCATCCGTGTGCGGGCTCTGTCGGGTGTCCATCGATGTGCCTCCTGGGGAAAGAACCGTGGGGTGCGTCGATCAGGGGGTGGCGGCAGGCACTTCGGGCTTGGCCCGCGCGTCCGCGGCAGCGGGCACCATGCCGCCCGAGGAGGCGTCGGGGGCCGCGGCAGGCGGCTCCATCCGGTCCAGGCGCAGCGCGGTGTGCAGCCTGCGCAGCGGCGCCGGCGCCCACCAGTTGGTGCGGCCGAGCATCGCCATCAGGGACGGCACGAGCAGGGCGCGGACGATCGTGGCGTCGATCAGCACGGCGAAGGCGGTGCCGAGGCCGAGCTCCTTGATGAAGACGAGCCGGGACAGGCCGAGCGCACCCAGCGCGAGGCAGAAGAGGACCGCCGCCGACGTGACGATGGGCCCCGTCCTCGCCAGGCCCTCGGAGACCGCCTCCCGTTCACCGAGGCCCGCCGCCTTGGCCTCCTTGATCCGGCCGAGCAGGAAGACGTTGTAGTCCGTGGAGAGCCCGAAGGCCAGCGCGAAGACCAGCACCGGAGTCGTCGTCTCGATGCCGCTCTGCGCCGCGAAGCCGAGGTTGCCGTCCTGGAAGACCCAGACCAGGAAGCCGAGCGCGGCGGCCGTGGAGAGGGTGTTCATCAGGAGCGCCTTGAACGGCAGGATCACCGAGCCGGAGAAGGCGAAGAGCAGCAGCAGGGTGATGACGGTGAGCAGCCCCGCGGCCTGCGGGAGCCGGTCGCCGATGGACTCCTTCTGGGCCAGGAAGTCACCGGTGAGGCCGGTGTAGCGGGCCGGGTGCGGTGCCGCGATGTCGCGCACGTCGGCGGCGGCGTCCTGCGCCTCGGTCCCGAGCGGGGCCCCGGTGAGGACGGCGTCGACCTCCCAGTGCCGGGCGTCGAGCCGGACGGGCTCGGCCACCGCCTCGACGCCCGGCACCTTCGCGACCTTGTCGGCGTACGCCGCGAGACCGGTGCTGTCGTCGGTGTCCAGGACGATCTGCAGGGGCGAGGTGGCCGGGTCCTTGAAGTCCCGTTCCAGTTCGGCCGCGACGCGTCCCGCGCTCGTCTCGGTCGGCAGTGTCGCCGAGTCGGCGCCGGTGAACCGGATGCCGAGCACGGGCGCCGCGATGAGCAGCATGATGGCGGCGGCGACCACGGCGACGATGCCGGGGCGGCGCATGACGCCGGACGCGATGCGGTGCCAGCGGTTGCCCGCGGCCTCGTCGGCCGAGATGTCGCGCTGCCAGCGGCGCGGGGCGAGGGAGTTGATGCGCCGGCCGAGCACGGCGAGCAGCGCGGGAAGACCGAGCAGCGCGAACAGTGCGGCCGCCACCACGGTGATGACACCGGCAAGGCCCATCGACCGCAGGTAGGGATGCGGGAAGACCATGAGCGCCGCGAGCGCGGCGGCCACGGTCAGAGCGCTGAAGAGCACGGTGCGCCCCGCGGTCGCGACGGTGCGGCGCACCGCCTCCACCCCGGGCCCGTGTACCGCGAGCTCTTCGCGGTAGCGGGAGACGATCAGCAGTCCGAAGTCGACGGACAGGCCGAGTCCGAGGGCGAAGGCCAGATTGAGCGCGCCCGTGGAGACGTTCATGAACAGCGTCGCGACCCGCAGCCCGGCCAGCGTCAGGAGCAGCGAGACCATGGCGCCGATGATCGGCACGAGCGCGGCGACGACGCCCCGGAAGACGACGAAGAGCAGGATCAGGATGAGCGGCAGCGCAAGACCCTCGGCCTTCGCCAGATCCTTGTTGGAGACGTCCGCGACCTGGACGTGGCCGGGTGTCGGGCCGCCGATCCAGGCGTTGCCGCGCAGCGCGGGATCGTCCTTGATGGCCTGCTGCAGTTCCTTCTCCGCGTCGACCGTGGCGGACTCCTTCATCGGCGCGACGGCGCCGATGACGACGGTGCTGCGGGAATCCTTCGAGACGAGCGCGGGGTTGCTCGCCGATGCGTAGTCGACCACCTGGCGGACCTCGGGCCGGTCGCGCAGCAGTTTCACGGCGGCGGCCACAGAGGCCGGCGGGGTCTTGGCCTCGGGGTCGATGGGGGCGTCGGTGCGCACGAGCAGGGCGTACCCCTGCTGGGCGTCGATGCCGGTGGCCTGCTCGATGACCTTGCGTGCGGCGACGTTGGGGCCGCCCGGATCGTCGTAGTCGGACAGACCGTTGGTCAGCTTCTTGTCGACCGTCCCCCCGAAGAGAGCAGCGAGGACAGCGGCGAGAACGGCCAACAGCAAGCTGACGCGCCGCCTCGCGTGCAGTGCGGAGCCCAGGGCTGAGAACATTGGATCGTCACCTTCCGTCGGTGCGGCCAGTGTTCTGACGGGTGCTTTAGTCCCGCTGAAGGCGGTCGGCACAGACTCTGCGCGCCGGGCCGCGCGATCGGCACGCCCGGTCACGAACCGCTGTGACGGGAGACTGAGTTGATCGACAACATGTTCGTCATCGATGCCACGGTGCACCCTTACAACCTGGCCGAGGACAACCTCAACCAGGCGCCGGGCGGCGGACCCGACCTGCACGCCTTCGCACTGCGCGAGATGCTGTGGGGCATGCACGAGCGGTTCGCGACGGAGGGCTCCGCCATCGCGCGTGAGGCCTTCTGCACGGACTGGTCGCCCGAGCTGCTCGCCCGGACGATGTTCACCGAGTCCGATGTGGACCTGGCCGTCAACCACCGGCTGCGGATCGACAGCGTCTTCCAGGACGGCCTGTGCAACGGCACCAAGAACCAGGTGCTCGCCGACAAGTGGCCACAGCGCGTCATTCCGTACGCCGGGCTCAATCCGATGCTGGGCATCGACGCCTGCCTGCGGGACCTGCGTCAGCAGGTGGCCGACGTGCCGGGCACGATCGGCATCAAGGTGTATCCCAACTCCGGCTCACCTGACGCCAGTTGGCGCCTGGACGACCCCGAGTTCGACCCGCTCTTCGAGCTCGCCAAGGAACTCGGCATCAAGATCTTCGCCGTACACAAGATCATCCCCAACGGCCTGGTACCGCTGGCGCCCTTCGGCATCGACGACCTGGAGACCGTCGCCATCCGCCACATCGACCTCTCCTTCGAGATCGTGCACGCGGGCCTCCCGCCGTTCGTCGAGGAGGTCGCGATGGCACTGATGCGGCTGCCGAACGTCTACGCCAACCTGGAGATCACCTCGGCGATCCTGGCGCACGGCATGGGGTACGTCGAGGACGCCTTGGCCCAGCTGATCTCGCTGGGCGGCGCCGAGAAGATCATCTACGCCTCCGGTGCGATGCACTTCCACCCGCAGCCGGTGCTGGAGAAGATGGCGCGCCTGACCTTCTCCGACCAGCTCCTCGAGCGGTACGGGATCGAGCAGATCACCCACGAGCAGCGAGCCGGCTTCCTGGCCGGCAACTTCGCGCGCATCGCCGGGATCGACCTGGCCGCCGCCGAACAGGCCGTACGCGACGACGAGTTCGCCCGGGAACGGGCGGCGCACGGAGGCAACCGCCCGATGTGGTCCCACTGGCGCGCCACCCAGCCGGAGCTGTGGAACGCCGCGCCGGGAGCCGCCGCGTGAGCGCCCCGGCCGTGCCGGCGACCTCCACGGACGGCCACGCCGGACACAGCGGACAGAGCGGTCTCGACGGACTCGACCGGCAGGTCGCCGAGGCGCTGCAGGAGGTGTACGACCCCTGCAGCCAGTCCTGGCAGCGCCCGATGAGCCTGGTCGACCTGGGCCTCGTCCGTGCCGTCGAGGTCGACGACACGGGCCGGGCGCTGGTGCGGATCAGCCTCACCGCCCCCTTCTGCATGGCCGTTCCGGTGATCACTCGGTCGATCGAGCGGAAGGTGGGCGAGGTTCCCGGCATCACGGGCGTGCGGGTGGAGCTCGACGGAGCCACCCTCTGGCGACCGGAGCTCATGACGGACCGGGGCCGGGAGCTCCTGGCCGCCGCGCGCGAGGGGGACCGCCGCACTCTGCCGCTGGTGTGAGCTCGTTCCACGGGGGTGCCGGACAGCTCCAAGCGTTCGGCACCCTCCTCGTGTGTGCGGATCCCGCACGTCCCCGCCGAGGTCACCTCTAGACGGAAGCCGCCGTCAGTTCACCGGCCTCCACCGCCTGCGCGGCGATCCGCATCCGCGCGAAGTCGAGGACCTGGTCGGTGAGGATCTCCAGCCTGCGGGTCGTCCGCGGATCGGCGCAGGCGCCGTCGGGTGTGACGTCCGTGCCGGCCGGCACCACCACACCCATCGGTACGGTCCAGCCGCGCAGCGCCTGGACGGACGAGCGGAGCGTGGCAAGGGCGGAGGCGCCCGCCACGTCGTTCCACGCCACGGTCAGGCAGCCGACGGCTCGTCCGTCGAGGTAGCAGGGCGTCTCCTTGGCCAGCGCCTCGGTGTGGTCGAGCGCGTTCTTCATCAGGCCCGACATGCCGCCGTGGTAGGTCGGGCTTGACAGGAGCACCCCGTCGGCCGAGCGCAGCGCGTCGAGGAGCCGCCGGGCACGGGGCGATGTCCGGGTCACCTCCGGGTTGTAGAGGGGCAGTTCGAGGTCGGCCCCGGTCAGGAGTGTCACCGTGGCCCCGGCGAAGCGGGCCCGGCGGCAGCAGGACCGCAGCACCGCGGCGGACATCGAGTCGGACCGCAGCGAGCCGCCGACGGCGGCGAGACGGATCGGGCGCATGGTGACTCCCGGGAGGAGGACGGATCAGGAAACGGTCACAGGCGGGTGGCCGCCTCTTCGGCCGCCCGGACCGCGCTGAGCACGCTGGCGTCCGCGAGCAGTCCGGTGGGGCCGACCCAGTCGCCGGCCAGGTACACGCCGGGGACACCGGGTACCCGCGCGCCGGGACGGCCCGCGAGTCCGCCGAACCGCGGCTGCGGCACGGCGCTCATCGTGGTCATGCGGGGCAGGAAGCGCTCGTGCACGAGGACGTCGCGCCAGCCGGGCTGACAGCGGTCGAGCAGTCCGTACAGGCGGGCACGGACCTGCGCGGGTGCGAGCCCCGCCCCGTCGTCGTACCGGGCCAGGTGCAGGACGGCTCCGCCGGGCGGCGCGACGCGCGACGCGCGGGAGAAGTCCGAGAGATATACGGGGTCGTCCACGCCGAAGACCAACGCGCGTCCAGGGTCGGGGAGTTGGCTGAGCGCCACGTCCAGACAGGCCGTGTGCAAAGGACGTCCGGACCCGGCGGCGAGTTCCGGGCGCCCGAGAAGTTCCGCGGCGGCCCGGGGCGGCAGCCCGGCGACGACCACCGAGCGGCCGGTCACCGACGAGCCGTCCGCGAGCCGCACGCACGGCTTCCCGCCGCCCTCCACCGCCACTGCCCGCGCCCCGGTGCGCAGTTCGACGCCGAGGTCACGCGCCCGCGCGGCAAGCCCGTCGACCACGCTCCCCCAGCCGCCGTCGAGATAGAGCACACCACGGCGGACTTCGGCGAAGTGCGCGGTGAGGGCGTCCGCGGCGATCATCTCGGGGCGGCCCACATACGTACTGATGCGCAGGACGGCGAACGCGGCCTGCCGCGCCCGCTCCGTCGGCAGCCGTGCCGCGAGCCACTGGGCCGCGTCGCTGCGGGCGAGCCGGGCACGCGTGCGGCACAGGGCCAGGAGCCGGGCCACGGCGACGCGTTCGCGCCGGGAGAGGAGCGCCGTGCGCAGCAGGGGCCCGGCGGCGGCGTATCCGGGATGGAAGGCACCTCCGCGCAGGACCGAGGCGCCCGCGATGTCCGGCTCCCCGCCCTCGACGCGGAGGCCCAGTGCCCTCAACTCCTTGGCCGTGGCGCGGTACAGGGCCCGCGGTCCGAAGTTGAGGGCGTACCCCTGGTGCTCCGTGGTGCGCGCCCGGCCGCCCGGTTCGCTGCCCGCTTCGAGCAGCAGCACACCACGGCCGCCGGCGCCGGACGCGAGCTTGACAGCAGCGACGAGGCCCGCGATGCCGGCCCCGATCACCACGGCGTCGGCGTCGTGCGCCGTGCGGGGGTACTCCCCTGAGCCGCTCACCGCGCCTCGGCCCCCGCTCCCGGGAGGATGAACGGAAAGCCGTGGCTGTGCAGTTCGCGCGCCGAGTCCGTCACGGCCGTGGTGAGCGCCACCAGGTCCTCCTCGCTGTGCGCGCCCCCGGTGAACAGCATCGGCAGGCTCAGCGTGTAGAAGCCGCGCTTGCGCAGCATCAGGGTCAGCAGGAAGAACGCGATGGGGTTCACCGATCCGGCGAACGTGCGGTAGTCGTCGTAGCTCTCGTGCTCCAGGAAGCCGAACGACCCGATGAAGTCGCCGAACCCGACGAGGCGCAGCGGGATGCCGGTCTCCGCGCGGAAGGCCGCGAGCCGTCGCTGGATGCCGTCGACCTTGGCCCGGGTCTCGGTGTAGTACGTGTCCCGCTGCTCGTGGAGCAGGCTCAGGCTCGCGTACGAGGCGCTCAGCGCCAGGTGGTTGCCGACATGCGTGGTCTGGACGCAGGTCTTGCGGCCGATGTCGGTCAGTGGAAGACCGGAGGTCTGTGTGTGGTCCAGGAGCGCGGCCCGTCCCGCGACGGCGGACAGCGGGATGCCGAGGCCGCTGATGACCTTGCCGAAGCAGTAGAGGTCGGCCTCGATGCCGAAGTGCGCGCCCGCGCCGCCGGGACCGTACCGGAATCCGGTGAGCACTTCGTCGAGGATGAACGGGACGCGCAGCCGGCGGCAGGAATCGGAGACGGCGCGGATCAGCGGAACGGTGTGCTCGGCGAACGGGAAGGACGAGGAGACGGCCTCGCCGAGCACGCAGGCCAGCTCGTCCTTGTGCTTCTCGATGAGGGCGAGGGCGACGACCGGGTCGTTGGGCAGGACGAGCAGGTCGCGCGGATCGGCGTTCGGCACACCCGTCAGCGCGGAACGGGGCTCGACCGCCCCGTCGCCCTCGATCCCCGGGAAGGACTGGGCGGGGTGGCCGTGGTACCAGAACGCGGTGTTGTGCATGCCCAGTTCATGCACCCCGTGGAGGGAGCCCTCGAACTTGGCGACCATGCGCCGGCCGGTGTGCGCGCGGGCCAGGCGGATCGCGGCCGCGGTGGCGTCGGTGCCGGAGTTGAGGAAGGCGAACTTCTCGCAGTGCGGCACGAACTCCTTGAGGAGACCGATGAGCCGCTCCTCGACGGGATGGCAGTAGCCGTTGCCGGTGGTGGCTGCCAGCTGTTCGCGGACGAAGTCGACGACCGGCTCCGGGCTGTGCCCGTGCAGGGCCTGGGCACCGAATCCCAGATGGCAGTCGATGTAGGTGTTGCCGTCCACGTCGGTCAGGCGGCTGCCGTGCGCGCCGGTCACCACCAGCGGGAACTGCGGGGCGTGGAAGGGCCAGAAGGCGTGGTTGGTGACGTCGACCTGGCGCAGCCGCTCGGCCGCCGCCATGGACCCCGACTGCCGTTCGGCCAGCTCGGTGAACAGGTCGATCAGCCACGGTTGGGTGAGCAGGTCCGCCACCAGGGACTCGATGAGGGGAGCGCCTGGTTCGGCCGTTGTGGTCATCGTGCTCTCCAGGGTCGTGGGATGCGGGTCACAGGGGGCGTTCGGCGCGCAGGACGCCGTAGCGCATCACGCCACGGTCGTACGCCTGCTTCATCAGGGGCACGGAGTTGAGGAAGCGGAAGATGTCCATTCCCTTGGCCCTGACCAGCTTCCACACCACGGAGGGGTCGCGGACCACGGGCTTGACGATGTCGCTGGAGAGCTTCCAGGTGTCCCACACCCGCTCCGACCAGTCGTCGGTGCGGATAGCGGTGAAGCCGAGGCCGTCGGCGAGGTCGCGGTACTGGTCGAGCGGCAGCACGTGGGAGACCACGAAGTCGCGGTAGATGCGCCCCATCAGCCTGGTCTCGTCGGCGGAGAGGCTGTCGTCGCGGGCGCACCAGGTGGCGACGAGCAGCGTGCCGCCGGGTTTGAGGACCCGCAGGCACTCGGCGAGGAAGGCCCGCTTGTCCGGCATGAGTTCGCAGCTCTCCAGCGCCCATACGACGTCGAAGGTGCCGTCGGCGTAGTCGGTGTGCAGCGCGTCGACGAGCCGGAAGGTGGTGCGGTCGGTGACGCCGCCCTCGGCGGCCTTCGCCTCGGCGCGCGTGATCTGCTCGGCGCTGATCGTGATGCCGTCGACCTGGCAGCCGAGGCGCTGGGCGAGGTGGACGGCGGAGGCGCCGATGCCGCAGCCCGCGTCCAGGACCCGGCTGCCCTCGGGCAGCGGACCGAAGCTCATCAGTTCCTCGACGAGGCGCACCTGGGCGGCGTGCCGGCCGGGGTCGGGCTCGTCCTCGGCCCAGTAGCCGTGGTGGATGTGCTCGCCCCACAGGTCCTCGTACAGCTCGATCAGGCCGTCGTAGTGGTCCTTGATCGCGGCGTGCAGATCGGGCGTCGCCCATCGGGGCTGCAGTGCGCTGGTCATGGCGGGTCCCATCGGATCGGGGGATTCAGAAGCGGACGAGCGCCGACTCCATGGTCAGGCCGGGTCCGAACGCCATGAGTACGGCGTGCTCGCCGGGCTCCGGGCGGCTTTCGCGCAGGATGCGTTCGAGAATGAGCAGGATGGTGGCGGACGAGCAGTTGCCGTTCTCGGCGAGCACGCCGCGCGAGGGTCCGAGCTGACCGGGGGTCAGTGCGAGCTTCTCCCCCACGAAGTCGATGATCTTCGGGCCGCCGGGGTGGACGCCCCAGTGCTGTACGTCGCCGGTGCCGAGGCCGTACGGAGCCAGGAGCCGCTTCACGAACGGTTCGATGTTCTCGGCGAGGTAGAAGGGGACGTACGGCGAGAGCGTCATGCGGAACGCCGAGTCCTCGATGTGCCAGCTCATCGCTTCGAGGGTGTCGGGGTGGGTCTCGGTGTGGGTGCCGAGGAACACCGGCCCCGGCCCGTCGGCGTCGCATTCATCGTCGCCGCCGAGGAGCATCATCGCTCCCGCGTCCCCGAACAGGGCGTTGACCACGGCCTGTTCGGCGGTGAACTCGGGCCGTTGGTGCACCGAGCACACCTCGCCGCAGCCGGCGAGAACCAGCTCTCCGGGGCGCGCGGCGAGCGCGTCGAGGGCGGTCTTGAGCACGTTGAACGCCGCATAGCAGCCCATGTGCCCGATGAAGGTGCGGCGCAGGTCCTGCCGCAGGCCGAACTCCTTGGCCAGGAGGATCTCGGGGGTCGGCCCCGCGTATCCGGTGCAGCTGGCCACGACGAAGCTGCCGATCCGCTCGCGGGCCGTGGGACCGGCCGCGTCGAGCACACCGCCGACGGTCTGCCGGCCCATGGCGAGGAAGTGCTCCTGCCAGGCCTCCATCCGGGCCTTGATGGGCGGGTAGCCGTCGCGGTAGGCGGTGCGCGGGTCCCAGGCCATGTGCCTGCTCGTCACGCCCGAGCCGCGGAAGATCTCCTCGGCCTGCGGGACGCTCTCGAACATCTCCCGGTACCGCTCGTCGAAGGCGCTCCGCTGCGGTACGAGAGTCGGCGGGACCGCGGTGCGCAGCGCGAGCAGCCGGCCCGCGCTCATCCCGTCACCCCGGCGACGGCCGCCCGCTCCGCCCGCTCCTTGATGGCGTCGAGGAAGCCCTCGGTGACCTTGTCGCTCTGCTGCCGCGCGAACGGCTCGACGAGCGGCAGGACCACCGGGGCGATGTCGACGTCTGCCTCGGAGCGGGTGTCGATCTCCAGGTAGGTGGTGCCGGGCGTGGTGCCGGGCTGGGTGCGGAACTCGCCCCAGGAACGGAAGTTGTGATCGCCGACCGGTGCCCAGCTGATCCGTGCCGGGTCGGCGGTGTCGAAACGGGTGCGGTGGTCGGGGGTGTGGCTGACAGCGCCGTTGGAGATGGTCTCCAGGCGGTAGTGGTGGATGCCGTCGCCCTCGTCGGTGAGGGACTCGACGCCGGGCATCAGCAGACCGCAGGTGACGGTGTCGAGCAACAGGGCCCGCACGGCGTCCGGTTCGGCCCGGACCTCGATCCCACGGGTGCTGGCGGAACGTATGGAGACCATGGCGTCCTTCAGGTGTCTGGATGGCTCAGGAGGTCTTGGTGGCGTGGCCGATGTAGCTGGCCGAGAGGTCGCCGGTGAGGGTGAAGTCGCCGAGCCTGCGGTGGCGCAGCAGACCTGGCAGGAGTGCGGGAATCGGGCGTGCGGGGCCCAGGCCGTGCAGTTCACCGAGTCCGAGCCCGTGCCGGGCCAGGAGCACGGCGAGCTCGGCGGGGCGGATGAACATCCGCCAGTTGTGCGTGCCGGGCTGGATGATCCGCAGCAGCTTCTCGGCGACCAGGATGAGCAGCAGATAGCTGCGTACGGTGCGGTTGACAGTGTCGAAGAGGAGCACACCGCCCGGTACGAGGAGCCGGTCGATCTCGGCGAGGGCGGCCGGTACGTCGTGGAAGTGCTCCAGGACGTCGGAGGCGACGACCGCCTCGGCGCAGGCATCAGGAAGGCCGGTGCCGTAGGCGGAACCGACCCGGTAGGCCACCGGGACGCCCGTGGCGGCCGCGTGCCGCCGGGCGGCGTCGATCGTGCCGGGTGACAGATCGATGCCCGTCACCTGGTAGCCACGGGCGGCGAGGTTCTCGGACACCAGGCCGCCGCCGCAGCCGAGGTCGACGACGCGCAGCTCGTCGCGCGGGCTGCCGGGGAAGTGGGAGCGCAGGACGCGGTCGAAGTGGCCGGTGCGGGCGCCGTTCATCTCGTGGAGGGCGCGCAGCGGGCCCTCGGGGTCCCACCAGCCGTCGCCGACCTCTTCGTAGTAGTCGTTGTCGATGCGGTGATCGGTGGGCGCGGTCATCACACCCACCTCGGGGTCTCGACGGGGCTGATGCCGAGCGCGGCCTTGCCGATGTACTCGCGGGCGAGGTCGTTGGTGAACGGCAGCAGGGGTCCGGCCTTCACGTCGCGCCAGATCTGGCCGATCCGGGAGCCTTCCCGGATGCCGGAGCCCCCGATCACCTCGAAGGCGGTCGCGACGACGTGCTCGGCCTCGTTGGTGATGAAGTACTTGGGGACGCAGGTGTCCGCGACGAAGGCGGGCAGATCGTCTCCCGCGTCGACGTGCCGGGTCGCGTACTCCGTGAGCAGGGCGTCCATGGTGGCCAGGGACGAGCGCATGCGGGCGACGGCGAACTGGATGCCGGGCAGCTTCGCCAGATCGGCGACCGCCGTGGTGGAGCGGCCCCGGGTACGTTCCACCGCCAGCTCGTACGCGCGGTGCGCGAGGCCCAGGAAGACCGCGGCAAAGCAGTAGTGGCCCCATTGCTGACGGGCCATCACGAAGAGGGGGGTGAGCCCGTCGGGGAAGACCGAGTCGTCCGCGCTCACCCGCAGCGAGGTGAGGGAGATAGAGTGCGATCCGGTCATGGGGAGCGCGAACCCGCTCCAGGGAGCGGCCACTTCGACGCCCTGCTCAGGCTTCTCCACGAAGAAGGCGGCGAGGTTGAACGGCGGCTCCAGGTGCGCGTCGTCCAGGCCTGCCGTGATGACCAGGTGGGTCGCGGCGTCGAAGCCGGTGGCGAAGTGCTTGAGACCGTCGAGGACGAAGCCGTCACCCTCGCGGCGCGCGACGGTGGAGGGCCGCACCCAGTTGCCGCCCGAGCCCTCGTCGGTGAACGGCCCGACGATGAAGGCCCCGTCACGCACCGCGGCGAACATCCGCGTCCGCACGGCGGCGCTCAGGTCACTGCGCATGGAGCCGGTCAGTACGGCGTGGATGGCGAGGGTGAACGCGGTGGAGCCACAGCCGCCCGCGATGATCCGCAGGAGCAGGGTGTTCTCCTCCAGGGTCGCCTCGAACCCGCCCATGTCCTCGGGTACGTTGACGGCGGTGATCCCCGACTCGATCAGGTCCCGGATGTTGTCGGCGACGAACTCCCCCTTGTCGTAGCTCTGTTCGGAGCGCGCGGAGAACTTCTCGGCCAGCTCCTGTGCGGTGGCGCGTAGTTCCTGCCACTGGGTGTCCCGTGTCACGGGCGTGCTGTCGACGGCGGTCATGCCGCTCATCCCTCCCATCGGGGCTCGGCGAACACGGGCACTCCGAGCGCGTGCTTGCCCGACCACTCGGCGGTGACGTCGGAGTTCGGCGGCACGAGCAGCCCGGCGACGACGTCGCGGTACATCCGCTGCAACGGGTGGCCGGATAGCAGCGCGGAGCCGCCCTGTACCTGCATCGCGAGCGTGACGACCTCGTGGGCGAGGCGGCACACGCTGTTCTTCATGACGCTCATCTCGATGTAGTGGCCCAGCGGATCGGCGGCCACGGCGGCGTCGTGATCGGCGCGCACCGCCTGGTAGAGGTGGGCCTCGGCGGCCGCGTAACGGGTCCGCATCTCCGCGACCCGGAACTGGACTCCCGGCAGATGCGCCACGGTCCGGTCCAGGACGTGCAGGGTCCGGCCGCGCTGCTCGCGTACGACGAGGTCGAGGGCGCCGCGCGCGATCCCGAGGAATACGGAGGCGAAGCTGCACCACGCCCAGTGGACGCCCTGCATGAACATCAGGGGCAGCGCTCCGGGTTCGCCGACCATGCGGTCCGCGGGGACGAAGAAGTCCTCGAGTGCCAGGGAGTGGCTGCCGGTGGCCCGCATACCGGCGGCGTCCCACTCACCGGTGACCCGCACGCCCTGCTCCGGCTTGGGGACCAGGAAGCCCACCGGCTGCGGCAGTCCGCGGTCGTCGGTCAGCGCGGCGGAGAGAAAGAGGAGGTCGGCCGCGGGGAAGCCGGTGAAGAAGCCCTTGCGGCCGTTGAGCAGATAACCGCCGGGCACCGGCTCGGCCTTGGTCGTGGGGTGCCACCAGTTGCCGCCGACTCCGGGCTCGCTGAAGCCGCCCGCGATGACGGCGCCGTCGTCGACGATCGACCGGTAGGCGCGGGTGGCGGCCTCGCCGCCGATGCCCGCGATCATCGCGATGCCGTGGACGTGCATGTTGACCGCGAAGGCGGTGTTGGCACAGGCCGCGGCGAGCGTCTGCTGGGCCCGGCACAGCTCTTCGAGGCTCGCGCCGCCGCCTCCGTGCTCGGGCGGGACGGTCATCGACATATAACCGGAGGCGACCAGGTCGGCGATGTTCTCCCGGGGGAAGGAGCCGTCGCGGTCGTGGCCGGCCGCGCGCTCCGCGAACGTGCCGGCCAGTTCGGTGGCGAGGGCGACCACATCCGTGCGCGCCGGGGCTGTGGTGGTGGTCATCACCGGCTCCCCGCGGTCACGGGCTCCGGCGCGCCGGCCGGGACCATGCTGTCGAGGTAGCGCACCAGGCTGCCGACGGTGTCGCCGTCGGCGCGGGTCGCGGTCGCCAGCCAGCCGGCGATGTGGACCGTCCCGAAGCAGTCCCTGATGCGTTCGAAGGTCTCCGCAAGCTCGACGGAGTCCATGCCGAGATCTCCGGTGAGTGCGGAGCGGTCGGTGACCGTGCGCTCGGCGATCTCGGGGCGTACGGCGATGAGCTGCTGGATGAGCATGGTTCGGATGGCCTGAGCCCGCTGCTCGTGCACGTGTACTCCCCAAAGCCGAAGAATCTGTTGCCTGTTGCCGCCGATCGTTCTCCGGGGCGCTGAAGGCTCGCTTGGGCCGGGGTTATGCCGTCTTATGCGGACAATTGGACGACGTGAGGGGCCGGTGCGAGGCACGTTCGCCCCGCACCGGCCCCTCACCCCTGCCAGGTGGTCCGCCGCTCACCCCACCGCGGTCTGCCGCTCGCGCACGGCGACGACCAGCTCCCACAGCGAGGCGGGGGTGTCGAAGACGCCGGGCGCCAGATCGTCGTCGGGGATGCTGATCCCGTAGGCGCCCTCGAGCTGGATCAGCACCTCCACCATGGCCAGAGAGTCCAGACCGACGGCCTTGAGGCCGACGTCGGGCGTGAGGCTGCCCTGTTCCGCGATCCGCGGCAGCGCCTGGCCGAGAAGTTCCTCGTATGTCGCATCCCACGGGACGCTCATGTCGACTCCTTCGCTTGGTCGGTGTCCTTCGCGTTCCCCGCACCGGGCGCGCCGTCGGTCTCCTGACGGCGCAGGCTCAGCCGTGAGGCCGAGAGCACCCGCTCCCCGCGCACCACGACCTCGACGGGTGCCGGGTGGCCGAGGAATCCGAGCAGGCTGGCCGAGAGGCCGTACGCACCGACGTTCGGGAATTCCAGTACGGCGCCGGGGCGCACCCCGGCCAGTTCCACATTGCGGCCGAGCAGGTCCGCCGGAGTGCACAACGGGCCTGCCAGCGTGGTCCGTCGAGGCTCATCGCCGGGCGCGGTGCGCAGCGGCCGCGCGCTCATGGGCAGCAGCCGTCCGAGGCCCGAGAGGCCGCCCAGGTGGTTGATCCCGGAGTCGAGCACGGCGTACCGGGTGCCCCGGCTGTCCTTGACGTCGGTGACGGTGCACATCAGACGCCCGCTGTCGCCGACCAGATAGCGGCCGGACTCGAAGGCGATCACCGGTGCGCCGTCGCGCCAGCCGGGCAGCGACTCGTCGAGCGCCTCCGTCACGGCGGCGCGCAGCCCCGGATAGGTCGGGCGCTCGCCGGGCACGGCGTACGGCGCGGCGAACCCCCCTCCCAGGTCGACGAGTTCGAGCGGGATGCCGAGCTTGTCCCGCAGCTCGGCCGCCGTCCGTATGCTCTGTACGATCTCGGCGCGCAGCCCCTCCTCGTCCCTGGCGTTCGTGAGCGGGAAGAAGTGCAGCCCCACCACGCGCGTGCCGGGTACGTCGAGCCGCTCGGGCTCGGCGAACAAACCGTCCAGGTCGAACCCGAACTGTGAGGCGCTGCCGGTCATGCGCAGTCCGGCGCCACCGGGCGCGCCGGCCGCGTTGATCCGCAGGACACACTCGGCGCGCGCCCCCTGCTCGTCGGCGGCCGCCCCGATCCTGGCGAGGTCCCCGAACGACTCGACGGAGAAGTGCCGTATGCCGTGGCGCACCGCCTCCGCCAGCTCACCCGGCGTCTTGCCCGGACCGGAGTAGAGGAGTTCACCCGCCGGGCAGCCCGCCTGGAGCGCCGATGCCAGCTCTCCGCGCGAGGTCACCTCGGCGCGTGCGCCGCAGGCGCGCAGCTCGGCGACGAGGGCGGGGTGCGGATTCGCCTTGAGGGAGTAGTAGATCCGCGAGTACTCGGGCAGCGCCGAGCTCAGGTCCTGGTGGGCGCGGCGCACCCGGTCCAGGTCGTATGCGTAGAGCGGGCTGCCGTAGCGCTCCACCAGGTGCTCGGTGAAGTCGTCCGGCATACGGGAATCATCGGCCGTCAAGGGAACCCTCCCGCAGATAGCCTTTGAGCTGCTTGCGATCGGTCTTGCCGTTGTTGGTCAGCGGCAACTCCCGCAGCACATGGACGAGTTCCGGCACCTTGGCCTGCTCTAGGCGCTGGGTGAGCCGCTCGATGACCTGCTCCACCGTCAGCTCGCCCACGACGAACAGCACCATGTCGCGGTCGTCCTCGGGCACGAGAAGTGCCGCCGCGTCCACGCCGTCCACGTCGAGCGCGGCCGCCTCGATCTCGATGGCGCTCATCCGCAGGCCGCGCCGCTTGAACAGATCGTCCCGACGCCCCTGGAAGTACAGATGCCCGTCGGCGTCGAGCCAGCCGTAGTCACCGGTGTGCAGGGTCAGCGTGCCGTCGTCGGCCACGCGGAAGCGCTGCGCGGTCTGTTCCGGAGCGCGCCAGTACCCGGCCATGACATGCGGGCCGCGCGCGGCGATCTCGCCGGTCTCGTGCGGCGGGAGCGGCGTGCCGTCGTCGTCGAGCACGAGGACTTCGGTGCCCGGCAGGGCGGGCCCGACCGAGCCGGGTTTGGCCACGTCGCCGTCCGGTTCGAGGATGGTGATGCGCTTGCACTCCGTGGTGCCGAACATCGGGACGATCCGGGCGCCCGGGAAGCGTTCGCGCAGGGTGGCGATGAGCGGTGCGTTCAGGGCGGCACCGGTATTGGTGAACATCCTGATCTTCGTCGGGCGTTGGTCGCGCGCGGTGAGCTTGACGAGGATCTCGCCGAGCGAGGGGACGAGCGGCACGATGGTGGCGCCGTGCTCGCGGGCGTACCCCAGGAGCCTCGCGTGCTCGTCGGCGTCGGAGAGCAGCAGCTCGGCGCCCGCGAGCGCGGAGAGCAGCGCCTGGTAGAGGCCGTAGTCGAAGGAGAGCGGCACGGCGGTGAGGACCACGTCGCCGCTCTCGTAGCCGAGGCGGGCCGCGATCGCGCGGGCCGCGAAGGCGACCGGGGCGTGCGGGCAGGCCACGGCCTTGGGCGCGGCGGTGGACCCCGACGTGTAGATCAGCAGGGCGAGCCGGTCGGCGGGGACGGGCGGTGCGGGACGCGTGTCCAGGGGCCCGGACGGCGCGAGGTCGACCTCGTCGGCCACCACGACACGGGCGCCCGCCGGCCACGGCCGGCCTTCCGCGCCCTCGCGTTCGGCGGCGGTCGTCACGATGAGCGCGGGCTCGGAGTCCGCGAGGACCGCGGTGAGGTGGAAGCTGCGCATCGCGGGGCTGATGGGCACGAACACGGCGCCGTGGCGCCACGTCCCGTACAGCATCGCGAGGAACGCGCGTGTGCTGCCGGTGCGGGCGAGCACCCGGTCGCCGGGGCGGATGCCCAGCTCGGCGAGGCGCTGCGCGAACCCGCGGGCGGCGGCGTCGAGTTCGGCGTAGGTCCACACGCCCGTGCGGTCACGGACGGCGGGGGCGCGGGGTGTGGCGGCCGCGGCGCGGCCGAGGAAGACCTCCGCCGCGTTCTCCACCCGGGTGCTCACGAACGTGTCCTTCATGACGCCTCCCCGGAGCCGGCAGCGGAAGCGGAAGCGGTACGGGACCCGGTCGCGGGCCTGGCGGCCCATGCGGGCTGTTCGGTGATCTCCAAAACGGCGCAGGTGCAGCTGAATCCGGAGCCGCTGCCGACGATCAGGACCTTGTCCCCGGCCGTCACATGGCCCTCGGCGACCAGATGGTCGAGCCCGGCGAACTGGTCGCCCGCCCCCAAGTGACCCACTGTGCGGGCGAAGTCCCAGCTCGACTTGGCGAGCGGTATACCGAGCACCTGCATCTGCCAGTCCATCCGGCTGCGACCGCCGGCCGGCACCACGACCCGCGCGATGCCGTCCAGGTCCGTGCCGGCTTCGGCGAGCACGGTGGCGACGACCTCCCGCACGACGCGCGTCACCCGCTCCGTGGCGACCCGGAACCCGCCGTTCGTCGTCGCGATGAAGTGCTCGACGCGGCCCGCCAGATCGAGTGGTTCCCCGCTCGGCAGCGGCCGGAAACCGGGCCCCCTGACCACCGCCTCCAGGGAGTTGTCCGCGCCGGACGCGGTGGCGAGGAGTGTGGCGAAGCCGGCCCTGCGCGAGAGCAGCAGCGCACTCGCCCCGTCTCCGTAGACGAACCCTGGCTCGCTGCTCCACCTCTTGATCAGCGGCTCACCGAAGCGGTCCGCCGTCGTGACCATCGCCGCGGCGGTCGGCGGTCCCGACTGCACGTGTCGTGCGGCCACCTCCAGGGCGCCCAGGCCCGCGTTGCACTCCTGCTGGAGACCGAACGCGGGAACGTGCCGTCCGAGGGCCTGGCCGGCGACGTACGAAGCGGCGGGCCACATCTCCACGCCCTGGAACCAGATGCTGGTGTGCACCAGGAGCTCCACGTCCTGTGCGTCGAGACCCGAGCGCTTGAGCGCCGTGGTGGCCGCCTGCACCGCCATGTCGGGCGGGTTGACCCCGTCGTCCGCCACGACGACCGAGAGCAGGTCGTCGGACGCGCACTGCTCGGGGTCGTACCGACCGCTCCGCACGGCGGACTGTGCGGGAACCGGCTCCGGCAGCCAGACTCCCGTGCCCGCCACATGAACGCCTTTCCAGCGCATGTTCCTCCCATCGTCGGTGACACCATCCGCCGGCACGACAACCGCACCTGGGACGCGCCTCGGTGATAGTCGGCGCGGCGGCTTTGGCCCGGCTAAAGGAAGGGCCCCGCTCCGCACGCACAAGCGGGGCTACAGCGGCGGGCCGGACCCTGGCCTCGGCGCCGGCGCGCCCGATGCGCGCCCGCGCCCGACGGCGACGGAGGGATCCCGATGCAGGAGACCGCACCACAGGGCGCACCATGGGCGCCGACACCCCGGGCCGACACCGGGCCCGACCCACGGCGCTGGTGGATCCTGGCCGTCCTCTCCCTCGCACTCTTCGTGATCATCCTCAACAACGGGCTCCTGAACGTCGCGCTCCCCCAGCTGATGCGGGACCTCGGCACCGGAGTCCGCGGAACGCAGTGGATCGTCGACGGCTACGCCCTCGTCTTCGCCGCGAGCCTGCTCACCGCGGGCACGCTCTCCGACCGCTACGGCCGCAAGCGGGCGACGCTGCTCGGGGCGGCCCTCTTCGGTGCCGCCTCCTTGGTGGCGATCACCGCGTCCGGCGCCGGCCAACTCATCGCCGCGCGGGCCGTGATGGGCCTGGCCGCCGCGTTCGTGATGCCCGGCACGCTGTCGATCCTGGTGGACGTGTTCCCCAAGGAGGAGCGGGCCTGGGCCATCGGCGTGTGGGGAAGCACGTCCGCCCTGGGGGTGGCCGCGGGCCCGATCGTCGGTGGCGCGCTGGTCAGCCACTACTGGTGGGGGTCGGTCTTCCTGGTGAACCTGCTGCCGGTCGTGGTGGTGCTGGTCGCCGGCGCGCTGTTGCTGCCCGAATCGTCCGATCCCACACCGCGCCGGTCCGACCCGGTGGGCGCGCTGCTCGGCGCCACCGCGATGGCCTCACTCGTGTACGGGGCGATCCACGCGGCGGGCGACGGCTGGACATCGGCGCCGGTCCTGGCGGCCCTGGCCTGCGCGGCGGGCGCCGCGGCGGTGTTCGTGCGGTGGGAGCGGCGTCATCCGAGCCCGGTGGTGGACTTCGCGCTGCTGCGCAAGCCCGCGTTCCTCGGGGCCGGCGCGGGGAACATGCTGCTCTTCATGGGCCTCGCCGGAACCCTCTTCGTACTGACGCAGCGGCTCCAGTTCGCCATGGGATACGGCCCGTTGAAGGCAGGCCTCGCGGTGGCGCCCCTGGCCCTGGCCGTCGGCGCGGGGTCGGCCCTGTCCCCCGGGCTCGCCCGGCGGGCCGGAGCGCGCGGTGCCGTGAGCGCCGGGCTCCTGGTGTGCTCGGCGGGAGTGCTCGCCCTGGCCGAGCTGCCCGGCGGCTACCTCTCCGTGCTCACCGGCCTCGTCCTGGCCGGGACAGGCGTCGGTCTGGCCCTGGCCCCGGTGACCGACACCGTGATGGGCCTGGTGCCCGCGCGCCGCTCGGGCAACGCCGCCGCCCTCAACGACACGCTCCAGGAACTGGGCAACGCGCTCGGTGTCGCCGTCGTCGGCACCGTCCTGGCCCGCGGCCTCGGCGGCGCCGGGCACGCGTCGGCGCACGATCCCGCGGTGCGCGGCGCGCTCGACGGGGCGTCCGGTTCCGCGTTCCGCGTCGCGGCCTGCGTGGTCGCGGTGGGTGCGGTGCTCGCGGCGTTTCTGCTGCCCGGCCCGCACGGGGACGGCACGGGCGGCATCCGGGCCGCCGAGCCGCCCGAGGACCGGTCCGACGACCGTCCCGACGACCGGGCCGCCCCGGCCCGCGGAGGTGCCTGACCATGACCGTGACCGAACGTGAATTCCGGTGGGAGCTCAACGGGATGCAGGTGCTCCACGACTGGCTGTGGGCACTCAAGAAAACTGCCGAGGAGTCGAATTGACCACCATCGCTCTGGCCTACAACCCGGCCATGCTCCTGTTCCGCTTCCTGTTCGAGGTGTTCGCCCTCGTGTGCTTCGGCCTGTGGGCGTGGCGCAGGACGCCGTCCCCCTGGCGCTGGCTCACCGTCGTCGCGTTGCCCTTCTTCGTCGGCTGGGCCTGGGACACCTTCGCCGTCTCGGGCGACGAGTCACGCTCCGGCGAGACCGGCTACGAGACACCCGGCCCCCTGCGGCTGCTCCTCGAACTCGCCGTGTTCTTCGGGGCGGTCGCGGCCCTCTACCAGCTGGAGATCCGCCGGGTCGCCCGCTGGTTCCTCATCACCCTCGTCGTCTACCACATCCTCGCCTACGACCGGGTCTGGTGGCTCCTGACGAAGTAGTCCGCGACAAGCGGCCCAACAGTAGGCAGAGTTGAAGGGTGGCACCCCCTTGTGGGGTGCCACCCTTCGCCGTCAGGTCTCAGGCCCCCGCGGTACGCGCTCCCCCGGCCAGCTCGGCGAACTCCGCCTCCACCACCGCGTGTACGGGGTCCAGCGCGCCCGCGAGGAACCGCGTGCGCATCAGCGTCCGCTGAATCTTGCCGCTCGTGGTGCGGCCCACCGTCCCGGGCGCCACGAGCAGGACCGTGCCGGCGGCCACGCCGAACTCGTCGCTCACCACGCGGCGTACGCGAGCGAGCAGCTCTTGGTGATCGACGACGGCCCCGCGATCCCTGACCTCCTGCACAAGGACGAGGCGGTCGCGTCCGTCGCGGGCCGACGCGACGGCGAACGCGGCGCCCGTGCCCAGGACGGGGGCGACCGTGCGCACGGTGGCCTCCACGTCGTGCGGATAGATGTTGCGCCCGTTGACCAGCACCATCTCCTTGAGCCTGCCGGTCACGTACAACTCGCCCTCGTGCAGGGCCGCCAGGTCGCCGGTGCGCAGCCAGCCGCCCTCGTCCTCGTGCTCGCCGCGCAGAGCGGCACGGAACGCCTCGGCTGTCGCGTCGGAGTTGTCCCAGTAGCCGCGGGCGACGCTGGGCCCTCGCAGCCAGATCTCTCCGACCTCGCCGTCCGGCAGCGGCCCGCGGGTCACCGGGTCGACGATGCGTACGTCGAAGTCCTCCGCGCTCACCCGTCCCGAGCTGACCAGACACCGCTGCGGGCCGCGGCCCGCCGCTTCGAGGCTGCCGAGCTCCAGGGCCGCCGTGTCGACGGCGCGGGTGACCGGGGCCCTGCCCAACGGCGTACCCGAGACGAGGAGGGTCGTCTCCGCCATGCCGTAGCAGGGGAAGAACGCCTCCGGCCGGAATCCGGCACGGGCGAACCGCGTCGTGAAGGCCTCGATCGTCTCCGCGCGCAGGGGCTCCGCGCCGTTGCACGCCTGCTCCCAGTGGGACAGGTCGAGCCGGTCGAGGTCCGCGTCCTTGACCCGGCGTACGCACATGTCGTACGCGAAGTTGGGACCGCCTCCCATGGTCACACCATGGTCGGAGACCATCTCCAGCCAGCCGACGGGCCGTTGGAGGAAGGTCTCGGGCGCCATCAGGACGGAGCCGGTGCCCAGCCACAGCGGGTGCAGCAGATGTCCGATCAGACCCATGTCGTGGTACATCGGCAGCCAACTACCCATGCGTGTACTGGCGTTCGAGCCGAGCGCGCGCTGGATGGCTGCCTCGTTGGCCATGAGGTTGGCGTGCGAGACCATGACGCCCTTGGGCGCGCTGGTGGACCCGGAGGTGTACTGCAGGAAGGCGAGGTCGTCGGGGCGCACGGCGGGCTCCCGCCAGGCGTCCGGATCGCCCACCGGGTCTGTGTCCGTGGCCAGGCACACCACGTCGGTGAAACCGGTGGCGGCGAGCCAGGCCTCGACCTCGGGCGCGTGTTCGGCGCTGGTGAGCACCGCGGCGACCCGCGCGTCGGCGGCGATCCGTGACAGGCGGCTGAAGTGCCGCCGGTGGCCCGTCGGCAGCGGTGCGGGGACGGCGGTCGCGCCCGCGTAGAGACAGCCGACGAAGGCCGTGACGAACGGCGTGCCGGGGGGCTCCAGGAGCAGGATCTGGCGCTTGGCGAAGCCGCGCTCCTGGATCCAGGACGCGATGCCCTTGGCGCGGCGGTCGAGTTCCCCGTACTGCAGCCGCTCCGGTGTCAGCGGGCCGCCGTCGGCGCCGCCGTGCAGGTAGAGGAGGGCCTCTCGCCCGCTGTTGGCGGCGGCGTTGTCCACCACCCGCCGGGTGAAGGTCTCTTGGTGACTCATCGTTGTCCCTCCCGGTCTCAGGCGCTCAGTGCGCCCGCGAGCGCGGGGACGGCCCGGTGGCGGCGCAGCACGGAGGCGAGTTCGCTCAGGAGGGTGTCCTCGTGCGCGCGGATGAAGAAGTGCCCGCCCGGCATGGTGCGGACCTCACAGCCGCGTCCGGCATGCCGCCGCCAGGTGACGACCTCGGCGACGGAGACGAGCCGGTCTCGCTTGCCGGCGAACAGGTACATCGGGACCTGGATGGGCTCGGTGTCCACACTCGCGGCGTTCCCGGTGCACAGCAGCAGGTCGTCGCGGGCGACGGGAAGGAGAGCCGACAGGAAGTCCGGGTGGTTGAGCAGGACGCTGGGGATGCCGCCCAGGTCCGCGAGGCTCGCCAGGAGTTCCTCGTCGCTGGCGTCCGGCGCGGCGATGTGGGGGGCGGGCAGGTGGGGGGCGCGGTAGGAGCTCAGGACGAGTGCCTCCGGCAGGGCGGCGCCGCGCCGTTGCCGACGGTGCGCCAGGGCGTAGGCGATGAGAGCGCCCATGCTGTGGCCGTAGAAGGCGTGCGGCTCGTCCAGTTCGTCGTCGAGCTGCGCGTCCAGGTCGTCGACCAGCGCGTCGAGGTCGGTGAACCGCGGCTCGCTCGCCCGGCCCTCGCGGCCCGGGAGCTGGACGGGAAGGACCTCGACGCCCGCACCGTGCGCGTCCAGGCCACGCTGCCAGCGGGCGTACGCCGAGGCGCCGCCACCCGCGTACGGGAAGCAGAACACGCGCAGCCTGCCGCGTTCGGGGGCGTCGACTCGGTTCGTGGACAGATAACGGGTCATCGGGCTCCGCCTCGCTCGTCCGGATCGGTGTGCCGGCCGGTGCCCGCCACATACGCGGTACCGACGACCGACCGGACGGGCGGTGTGCGGCCCGGCCCCGTTGTGCGGGCGCGGGTGGCACACCTGCCCGACCGGGAGGGCGCGCGACGCTCACGGTGGAGCGAGCCCCCGGCCGGCACACCACCAGCGTGGCGGCAGCGGCTAAAAGGCGGCAAAATTCAGGGCTTTGGACTCCAGCCCCGGGTCGGAGGCGAGGACGGACCGGTGGAGCCGCTGGAGCCGCGGCGACGGATCGATGCCCAGCTCGCGCGCGTACGCCTCGCGCAGCTTGCGGAACACCTCCAGCGCCTCGGTGGTCCTGCCGGACCGGTAGAGGGCCAGGATCAGCTGGCCGTGCAGATTCTCGTGGAACGGCAACCTGCTGGTGAGAGCGGTGAGTTCACTGACGAGCCCGGCGTGGTGCCCCAGGCGCAGCTCGGCGGTGATGCGGTTCTCCTGCGCGGCGATCCGCAGCTCCTCGAGGCGCAGCGCCTCGGCACGCAGGAAGGGCCCGGTCCGCACATCTGCGAAGGCGACACCGCGCCAGAGGGACAGCGCCTCGCCGAGGAGCACCGAGGCCGCTTCGTCCTCGGCCTCCGCCAGCGCTCGCGCCCCGGCCCTCGCGCGCTCCTCGAACTCGTACACCTCAGCCGTGGCGCCGGGCAGTTCCAGCCGATAGCCGTTGTGCGCGAGACTCAGGATGTCCTTCGCCCCCCAGCCGAGCCCCGGCACGAGCGCCACAGCGATGGACCGGCGCAGCTGCTTCACGTAGGTCTGCACCACTTGGGACGGCCCGCGCGGCGGCGAACCGTCCCACAGTTCCTCGACGATCTCCCCCATGCCGACGGGCCTGCCCAGATTGGCCCCGAGCAGGGCGAGAAGCTGACGCGGCTTGGCGGCGCTCGGCACGATCGATGTCTCACCCACACTGGCCACCAACGGCCCAAGAACTCCGATCAACATATCCCCCGCTCCTTTCACTCGCTGCCCTGACAGTGGCACGGAGCGGTGCGCGACCACAGGTATCCGGCCACGCGGAGGTCATGAAAGGTCGTGGGTGTTCGGTATGAGTAATTCATAGGGGACGTGACCACGACCGTGACCACGACGCCGACCCCGACGCAGACGCCGAATCGACAGGTCTGCGGACCAATGCCAGGTCAGCGAGGTCGTAGCGAAACCGTTGCCGTTCCGTCGGCAGTCCCCCACGGCACCGGCATAGTGTGAGGTGCCGTTCATCCGCGGCACGGTGCGCGGCGCCACGGAAGTACGGTGCTCAGCGCGTCGTGCGGCACGCGGTGTCCGGCATGCGAACGATCTCGAAGCCCAGGGGGAATCTCTCTATGCGATCCATACGCCCGCTCAGTACCGCTCGTCGTGGGAGGAGCGCGCGCGGCCGAACCTCCCCTGTGGCGGCCGCTGTCGCCATCGGCGCTGCGCTCGTTCTGACCGCGACGGCCTGTGGCCCTAGCGAGGACAACGCGGGCGACGACCCGTCCGCCTCCCAGCCCGCCGACGACGGCAACGGCGACAACGGCAAGGTCAAGATTCCACAGGACATCCAGGACCGGCTCAAGGAGCACGGCATCGACCCGGACAAGTGGAGGGACGGGGCGTGGAAGAACTGGGACAAGGACGACTGGCTCCGCGAGGCGGGTGACTACGTCAACCCGATCATCGAGGGTCTGTGGGACTCGGACCGCATGCGGGACGCCGACAAGAACCCCGACCGCGGTGTCGAGGAGAACGACATCTCCGGTGACCAGGGCGTGACCGACCCGACGCCCGAGCCGGTGGAAGCGGCGGCCCTGAAGACGCCGTACGACGCCAGTGTTCCCGAGTCGGGCAAGCTGTTCTTCGACGGTCCCGACGGCTCGATGGTCTGCTCGGCCACCGTCGTGAAGGACCCGGCGCACCCGGGCAAGTCCAACATGGTGTGGACCGCGGGTCACTGCGTGCACGCCGGCGCCGAGGGCGGCTGGTACCGCAACATCGCCTTCGTCCCCTCGTACAACAACAGCGGCAAGTCGGCCGCCGAGTTGCAGAACGCCCCCAAGGAAGAAGTCGCTCCGCACGGCGTCTGGTGGGGCGACTGGGCGCAGACCTCCGACCAGTGGATCGAGCAGGGCGGCCCGACGGGCGGCAAGGGCGCGCCGTACGACTTCGCGGTCATCCACGTGACGCCCGAGAAGGGCAGCGAGGGCAAGTCGCTCGAGGAGCAGGTCGGTTCGGCGCTCCCGGTGGACTTCAACGCCCCGGCCGTGCCGCAGATCGCCGACATGACGGCGACCGGCTACCCGGCGGCTCCGCCGTTCGACGGCCAGAAGGCGTTCCAGTGCGCCGACAAGCCGGGCCGGCTCTCGATCAGCAAGCCCGAACCGACGATGTACCGCATCGGCTGCACGATGACCGGCGGTTCGTCCGGCGGCGGCTGGGTCGCCGAGGGTTCGGAGGGCAAGCCCGCCCTGGTGTCCAACACCTCCATCGGCCCGGTGACGGCAGGCTGGCTGGCCGGTCCGCGACTCGGCAAGGAAGCCAAGGGCATCTACGGCGCGGTGAGCAAGAAGTTCGCCGACAAGTAGCCGCCACGTCGTCGGCCGCTTGATGTACGACGGCGGGGTCGCCGGAAACCTTCACGACCCCGCCGTCATTCGTCCCCAAACACCCAGGCATAGTGGGGTGTTGCATCGGCAGGGCGCTCCCGGAGCCGCCACGCCGACACATGACAAGTACATGGCAATTGCAGCCATCACGTGCAGCAATCACACGTTCAACTCGGGGGTTACAGCACCATGCGTTCCACTCGTGCGCCCTTCGCGCGCAGTCGCGGGCGGCGTCTCGCACTCGCCGCGACGGGACTCGCCGCGACGGTGGCGCTCACCGCCACGGCCTGCGGTCCCAGCGAAGACAAGGCCAGCGACAAGGCCGACTCCGGCACCTCGCAGGGCGCCGACAAGGGTTCCGACTCCGGCACCGACACCGGTTCCGATGCCAAGCTGCCCGGCGACATCGCCGACAAGCTGAAGGACCACGGCATCGACCCGGACAAGTGGAAGGACGGGGCCTGGAAGAACTGGAACAAGGACGACTGGCTCCGCGAGTCCAAGGACTTCGTCAACCCGGTCATCGAAGGGCTCTGGAAGCCCGAGCGGATGAAGGACGCCAAGGACCCGAAGAAGACCATCGCGGCGAAGGACGCCCCCTCCGATCAGGGCGCGACCGACCCGGAGCCGTCGCCGGTCCAGGCCAAGCGCGAGAAGACGCCGTACCACGAGAACGCCGCCCCGGTCGGCAAGATCTTCTTCGATGCCCCCGAAGGCTCGATGGTGTGCTCCGGCACCGTCGTGAAGGACCCCCGCAACCCGGGCAAGTCCAACCTCGTGTGGACCGCGGGCCACTGCGTGCACGCGGGCTCCGCCGGTGGCTGGTACCGCAACATCACCTTCGTGCCTGCCTACAACGACCTCGGCAAGTCCGAGGCCGAGCTGAGCAACGCCGCCCCGCAGGAAGTCGCCCCCTACGGCCAGTACTGGGCCGACTGGGTCTCCACCTCGGCCGAGTGGATCGACCAGGGCGCCGCTTCGGGCGGTGCCGGTGCGCCGTACGACTACGCCGTGATGCACGTGAAGCCGGAACAGGGCTCCAAGTCCCTCGAGGAGACGGTCGGCAACGCCCTCGATGTCGACTTCTCGACTCCGTCGGCGCAGAGCGTGAGCTCGATGGGCGCCTGGGGCTACCCCGCCGCTCCCCCGTACAACGGCCAGATCATGCACAAGTGCATCGACAAGCCGGGCCGTCTCTCGCTGACCACGTCCCAGCCGACGATGTACCGCATCGGCTGCACCATGACCGGCGGTTCGTCGGGTGGCGGCTGGTTCCGGATGGTGGGCGACAAGACCCAGCTGGTCTCGAACACCTCGATCGGCCCGGCCGAGAACACCTGGCTGGCCGGGCCGCAGCTGGGCAGGGGTGCCGAGCAGGTCTACGACATGATGAGCAAGAAGTACGGCTCCAAGTAGCCGGACGGCGGGCGACCGCCGCACCTCGCACATGACGCGGCGAAGGCCCGCCCCCTACGAGAGGGGGCGGGCCTTCGCCTTGCGTACCGGGCGAACCACGCCTGGACGAGCCTTCGTTCAGCCGGCGACCGGGACGTACGGCGTGAGATCCGCCGCCAGTTCCGCGTGCACCTTCGCCTTGAGCAGCGTGCCGTCGGCGGTGTGCTCCTCGGAGAGCACCTCGCCCTCGGCGTGCGCCCGCGAGATGAGCGAGCCCTGCGTGTACGGCACGAGGGCCTCGATCTCGACCTCGGGCCGCGGCAGTTCGGCGTCGATCAGCGCGAGCAGCTCTTCGATGCCCGCGCCCGTGCGCGCGGAGACCGCGATGGCGTGCTTCTCGTTGCGCAGCAGCCGCTGGAGGACCAGCGGATCGGCGGCGTCCGCCTTGTTGACGATCACGATCTCGGGCACGTCGGTCGCGCCCACATCGCGGATCACCTCACGCACGGCGGCCAGCTGCTCCTCCGGCACCGGGTGCGAACCGTCCACCACGTGCAGGATCAGGTCGGACTCGCCGACCTCCTCCATCGTGGAGCGGAACGCCTCGACGAGGTGGTGCGGCAGATGCCGTACGAAACCGACGGTGTCGGCCAGGGTGTAGATCCGGCCGCTCGGCGTCTCGGCCCGGCGCACGGTCGGGTCGAGGGTGGCGAACAGGGCGTTCTCCACCAGGACGCCCGCGCCCGTGAGGCGGTTGAGCAGGGAGGACTTGCCCGCGTTCGTGTAGCCCGCGATCGCGACCGAAGGCACCTTGTTGCGCTTGCGCTCCTGGCGCTTGATCTCGCGGCCCGTCTTCATCTCCGCGATCTCCCGGCGCATCTTCGCCATCTTCTCGCGGATCCGACGGCGGTCCGTCTCGATCTTGGTCTCACCGGGACCACGTGTCGCCATGCCACCGCCACCGCTGGATCCGCCGCCGCCCATCTGACGGGAGAGCGACTGACCCCAGCCACGCAGGCGCGGGAGCATGTACTGCATCTGGGCAAGGGCGACCTGCGCCTTGCCCTCTCGGGACTTGGCGTGCTGGGCGAAGATGTCCAGGATCAGGGCGGTCCTGTCGACCACCTTGACCTTGACGACGTCCTCGAGGTGGATCAGCTGGCCGGGGCTCAGCTCACCGTCACAGACGACGGTGTCGGCCCCGGTCTCGAGGACGATGTCCCGCAGCTCCATGGCCTTGCCGGATCCGATGTACGTCGCCGGGTCCGGCTTGTCACGGCGCTGGATGACGCCGTCGAGCACGAGCGCGCCCGCCGTCTCGGCGAGAGCGGCCAGCTCGGCGACCGAGTTCTCCGCGTCCTGCACTGTGCCCGAGGTCCACACGCCGACGAGCACGACCCGCTCCAGACGGAGCTGGCGGTACTCGACTTCGGTGACGTCCTCGAGCTCGGTGGAGAGGCCGGCGACGCGGCGCAGAGCCGCGCGCTCGGAGCGGTCGAACTGTTCGCCGTCCCGCTCTCCGTCGTGTCCGTGGCTCCAGGCGACGTCCTCTTCCATCAGGGCATCGGCCCGAAGACCTTCGGGGTAGTTCTGCGCGAGATTCTGCGCGTCCTGGGAAGGGGAAGAAGAGGAGGTCATTGGATCCTTACGTCGATGGGATTCTTCATACGGGTCAACGCTCGGGGCCGTCCCGAGATTCCCCGGTCCGGCCGGCGGGGGCCCTGAGATCACCCCGAAGGGTTTTCCCGGACCCGCGGCGGCGCCGACCTGAAGATGGTTGCACGGTACGGCCCGTCTCGTCACCCAGGTTATTTCCGGACGGGAGCCGCCTTACGCCAGTCCGGGTGGCCCGGCATCGACGGCGTCTTCGCGCCGTACAGCCAGGCGTCGAAGAAGCCGCTCAGATCACGGCCCGCGGTCGCCGAGGCGAGCCGCACGAAGTCCGCGGTGGTCGCGTTCCCGTCCCGGTAGGTGCGCACGAAGGCGCGCTCCAGGCGGTCGAAGCCCTCCTGCCCGATCTCCTGGCGCAGCGCGTAGAGCACCAGTGCGCTGCCGTCGTACACCACCGGCCGGAAGATGCTGATCTTCTGGCCCGGCTCGGGGCCCTTCGGCGCGGCCGGCGGTCCGCCCGCGGCACGCCAGTTGTCCGACTGCTTGTAGGCCTCACGCATCCGCTTCTGGAGGGGCTTCTTCGCCTTCTCCTCGGCGTAGAGGGCCTCGTACCAGGTGGCGTGCCCTTCGTTGAGCCAGAGATCGGACCAGGACTTCGGGCTCACGCTGTCGCCGAACCACTGGTGCGCCAGCTCATGCACCATGATCGACTCCACGTACCACTCGGGGTACTCGGGCCGCTTGAACAGATCGCTCTCGAAGAGGGAGAGGGTCTGTGTCTCCAGGGCGAAGCCGGTCCGTGCCTGCGCCATCAGGACGCCGTACGTCTCGAAAGGGTAGCGGCCGACCTTCCCCTCCATCCAGCCGATCTGGTCCGGCGTCTTCTTCAGCCAGCGCTCCACCGCCTTGCGGTCCTTGGTGGGCACCACGTCCCGCACGGGGAGGCCGTGCGGCCCGGAGCGGTGCACCACGGTGGAACTGCCGATGGACACCTGCGCCAGTTCCGTCGCCATGGGGTGGCGGGTGCGGAAGGCGCGGGTCGTGGTGGACCCGGTGTGCGCCGTGGCGACCGGCAGGCCGTTGGCGACGGAGGTGAGCCCCTTCGGGGTGGTGATGCGGAACGTGAACCGCGCCTTGTCGGAGGGGTGGTCGTTGGACGGGAACACACGGTGCCCGGCGTCGGCCTGATTGGCCATGGCGAGCCCGTCGGCGGTGGGCACCCAGCCGCCGTCCTTGTCCTTGGTGGGCCTGGGGTCGCTGGTGTGCCGGACGGTGATCCGCAGGTACGCGCCCCGGCTCAGGGGCCGTGCCGGGGTGACGACCAGATCCTCACCGGTGGCCTCGAAGCGGGCAGGAGCGCCGTTGACGGCGACGGAGCCGACCTTGCCGTGGGCGAAGTCCAGGTTGACCCGCTGCAGCGGGGCGGTCGCGCGGGCGTCGATCACGGTCACGGCGTCGAGGGGCTTCTTCTTGTCGCCGTGGTAGGTGAAGGCGATGTCGTACGCCGTCACGTCGTACCCGGGGTTGCCCAGGTGCGGGAAGAGCCGGTCGCCGATGCCGAGCGGTGTGGCCGGTGACGGCTCGCTCGCGGCGAGGAGGGTGGCGGAGGTGGCCGCGGCCAGAAGCGCGGTCGCGATGCGGAGAGTCTTCGGCCGCGAGGCCTTGACCCGGGGGGTGAGCAGCATGAACTACCGCTATCAGCGCAGACCTTCCGCACCCGTGTCGGCGCGCGCCGTGCCACTCGAACGAGTTGCCAGTAGGCGGCTGGGACGACGCTGACGCCCCTTCTTTTCGACCGCTACGAAGTCGCCGCCGCCGGGTGCTGGGCGCGACTGACGTCGTACACACCCGGCACCGCACGCATCGCGCGCATCAGCCCCGGGAGGTGGGCCGCGTCCGGCAGTTGCAGCGTGTACGTGTGGCGCACGCGCTGCTGGCTCGGCGGCTCGACGGTCGCCGACATGACCTCCACGCCCTCCATGGCGATGGCTTCGGTGAGGTCGGCCAGCAGATGGGCACGCCCGAACGACTCGGCGATCAGCGTGACCCGGCACTCCGCGCTGTCTCCCCAGCGCACTCCGACCTCCGCGCGCCCCACCTCCTTCATGCGCGCGACGGCGGGGCACTCGACGCGGTGCACGGTGACGACTCCGCCGCGCACGGCGAAGGCGGTCACCTCGTCGGGCGGCACGGGCGTACAGCAGCCCGCGAGGCGTACGCTCGCGCCTTCCCTGTCCACCACGGCGTTGGCCGCCGCGGGGCGCGGGAAGTCGGAGGGCTGCGGCGGGGGCGCGGGAGCGGTCTTCTCGGGGGCCGAGGCGGCGGGTGCCGCGGCGGGCGCGGGGTGCGTCGTGAGCCAGCGCCGGATGGCGATCCGGGCGCCGGGCGTGCGCGCGTGGTCGAGCCACTCGCGTGAGGGTCCGGACGCCACGTCCTGTCCCATGAGCAGCTGGACCGTGTCGCCGTCCCGCAGGACCGTGCTCAGCGTCGCCAGGCGTCCGTTGACCCGTGCTCCGATGCAGGCGTGGGCGTCCTCGCCGTACTGGGCGTAGGCGGCGTCCACGCAGCTCGCGCCCGCGGGCAGCCCGAGGGTGCCGCCGTCGGGGCGGAAGACGGCGATCTCGCGGTCCTGGGCGAGGTCTTCACGGAGCGTGGACCAGAACGTGTCGGGGTCGGGGGCCGCCTGCTGCCAGTCGAGGAGGCGGGAGAGCCAGCCGGGCCGGGTCGGGTCGGCGCGCTCACCCTCGACGGCGTCCACGGAAGGGGAGTCGGATCCGGTGTCGGTCTGCTCCTCCGAAGGAGGAGCGTACGGATTGCGCAGCGCGACGACGCCGGCCTCGGCCACTTTGTGCATCTGGTGCGTACGGATGAGGACTTCGGCGACCTCTCCGTCCGGGCGGGCCACCGCCGTGTGCAGCGACTGGTAGAGGTTGAATTTCGGTACGGCGATGAAGTCCTTGAACTCCGAGACCACCGGCGTGAAGCACGTGTGCAGCTCGCCGAGTACGCCGTAACAGTCCGCGTCCTCGTTCACCAGGACCAGGAGCCGTCCGAAGTCCGCCGCGCGCATCTCGCCGCGTTTGCGGTGCACCCGGTGGACCGAGACGTAGTGCCGTGGCCTGATGAGGACTTCGGCCGCGATGCCCGCCTCTCGCAGCACCCCGCGGACGTCGTCCGCGGTCGCTTCCAGTGGGTCGCCGCCGTCGGCCGCGTTCGCCGCGATCAGCTCTTCGACCTTGGCGTACTCCTCCGGGTGGAGGATCGCGAACACGAGGTCCTCCAGCTCGGTCTTGAGCGCCTGCACGCCGAGACGCTCGGCGAGCGGGATGAGCACGTCACGTGTCACCTTGGCGATCCGTGCCTGCTTCTCGGGACGCATGACGCCGAGCGTGCGCATGTTGTGCAGACGGTCGGCCAGCTTGATCGACATGACGCGTACGTCGTTGCCGGTGGCCACGAGCATCTTGCGGAAGGTCTCGGGCTCGGCCGCGGCTCCGTAGTCGACCTTCTCCAGCTTCGTGACGCCGTCGACCAGATAACAGACGTCGTCGCCGAATTCCGTGCGCACCTGATCGAGCGTCACATCGGTGTCCTCGACGGTGTCGTGGAGCAGTGACGCGGTCAAGGTGGTGGTCTCGGCGCCGAGTTGGGCGAGGATCAGGGTCACCGCGAGCGGATGTGTGATGTACGGCTCACCGCTCTTGCGCATCTGGCCTCGGTGGGAGGACTCCGCGAGGACCCAGGCGCGCCGCAGGGGCTCCAGATCCGCGTCCGGGTAGTGGGCGCGGTGGGCTTCCGCCACATGGCCGATCGCGTCCGGCAACCGGTCCCGTGTGGCGGGCCCCAGGAGGGCCGCCCGGCCGAGCCTTCGCAGGTCAAGCCGCGGACGACCGCGCCTGCGCTGGGCTCCGGGCGTCACGGGGCCAGACATCGCGGGGTTTGTAGCCTCCGCACTCATGGGCACCTCCGGCTGCTCCGACCGGCGGTGAGCGGACGACGGCGTGCTCCGTCCGGGCCGGTGCTTGATGCTACCGAGCCCATCACGCGCCGCTGACCGCCTCTCGCCGAGCGTGAAACGGATCACCCATTCGAGCGACAGTTCACGGGTTTACAGTTTCGAGCCATTCCGCGTCGATCACGCCTTCGGCGACGATCACAGCGGGGCCAGTCATCTCGATCTCGCCGTCGGGCCGCTCGGTGATCACCAGGCTGCCACCGGGCAGATCGACGGTGTACGTGACCGGGGATCCGGTCACCGCGGGGTCCGCCCCGTCCCTGCGGGCCGCCGCTACGGCCACGGCGCACGCGCCCGTGCCGCACGAGCGGGTCTCGCCGGCACCGCGCTCATGCACCCGCATGGCGACGTGCCGCGCGCCTCGGTCGACGACGAACTCGACGTTCACACCGTCCGGGTACGCCGACGCGGGGCTGAATGGCGGCGCGTCGTACAGGTCGCCCGCGTGGGCCAGGTCGTCAACGAAGGCGACCGCGTGCGGGTTGCCCATGTTCACGTTGCGCGCGGGCCACTGGTGGTCGGCCACCGAGACGGTGACGTCCCCTTCGGGGAGGGACGCCTTCCCCATGCCGACCGTGACATCGCCGCCGGCCGCGGCCTTGGCGATGTGCACGCTCTTCACGCCACCCCGGGTCGCGACGGCCAGATCGCCCTCGCCCGCCAGTCCGGCGCGCTGCAGATAGCGGGCGAAGACGCGCACCCCGTTGCCGCACATCTCGGCGATCGAACCGTCGCCGTTGCGGTAGTCCATGAACCACTCGGCCTCGTCGGCCAGATGACGCGCATCGGGGTGTGCCGCGGAACGCACCACATGCAGCAGACCGTCGCCCCCGATGCCCGCACGGCGGTCGCACAGGGCGGCGACAGCAGCCCGGGACAGCTCGACGGCGTTGTCGGGGTCCGGGATGATCACGAAGTCGTTCTCGGTCCCGTGCCCCTTGAGGAAGGCGATCGGCGTGCTCATTCCTCGATCGTACGGGGTACCGCGGACAGTCCGTCGTGAAGGGGCCCTCCAGGCCCCTGACCTCGTACGACGCCGTCAACGAAGGCGCGCGACCCGCCACACGGCGAGGACGGCGACGGCGAGGAACACCAGGGCGTACGCGCAGACGATCCGCCAGTCCGGACGGCGCCCGGAACCGCGCTCCGGCAGCCCCGGCCAGGTGTGCCCCACGCGGCGGGCGGCCATCATGCCCCAGCCCGCGGCGCAGCTGCTGATCAGGAGTCCGAGCATGGCCACGACGGCGCCGCCGTCCCCGAACTCGAAGGCCAGCGGGAAGGCGAACATCAGCGATCCTGCGGCGGCAAGGACGACGATCGGCGCGAGCTGCCAGATGCGCAGTCGGCGCTGCGGGCGCAGTTCGACCTCGACCTCCGCCGCGGCCATCGCGTCCGGGACGGGACCGTCGTCGCTCACGCCGTCCGGCGCCGCGTCGGGTCCGTCAGGGGTCAGCTCGCCGCCGTCATGCGCGGTGTCGCGAGGGCCGGCCTCCATCGCCATCCGCCCTCCCACTTCGGACTCCACTGGTCGATCGATGGTCGATGATGGCACGGCGTCAGGGGCCGGGATGACCGCCGGAGCGTCCCGATGCCATCACGTGATCAGGCTGTGACCGCTCGTTCGACCAACGCCATTGCCCGTCCCGGGAGTTCCCCTCGGTCGGCCATGGCGCCACTGAGCCAGTGCACCCGGGGATCGCGGCGGAACCACGAGTCCTGGCGGCGAGCGAAACGCTTGGTCGCGCGCACGGTCTCCGCGCGCGCCTCGCCGTCGGTGCACTCCCCCGCGAGCGCCGCGAGCACCTGTTGGTACCCGAGCGCACGCGACGCCGTACGCCCCTCGCGCAGCCCCACGGCCTCCAGGGCCCGCACCTCGTCGACGAGGCCCGCGTCCCACATGCGGTCCACGCGCGTGGCGATGCGTTCGTCGAGCTCGGGGCGGCCGACGTCGACGCCGATCTGGACGGTGTCGTAGACGGAGTCGTGGCCGGGGAGGTTGGCGGTGAAGGGCTTGCCGGTGATCTCGATGACCTCGAGGGCACGGACGATCCGGCGGCCGTTGCTGGGAAGGATGGCCCGGCCCGCTCCGGGGTCGGCGGCGGCGAGGCGGGCATGGAGCACGCCCGGACCGCGCAGCGTGAGTTCTTCCTCCAGGCGGGCGCGGACCGCGGGGTCGGTGCCGGGGAACTCCAGGTGGTCGACGGCTCCCCTGACGTAGAGCCCGGAGCCGCCGACCAGGATCGGCCAGCGCCCTTCGGCGAGGAGGCGGTCGATCTCGGCGCGCGCCAGCTTCTGGTACTCGGCGACGCTCGCCGCCTCCGTGACGTCCCAGATGTCGAGGAGGTGGTGCGGGACGCCGTCGCGCTCCTCGAGCGTCAGCTTGGCGGTTCCGATGTCCATCCCTCTGTAGAGCTGCATGGAGTCGGCGTTGACGACTTCGCCGCCGAGACGCTGGGCGAGGAAAACGCCCAGATCGGACTTTCCAGCCGCGGTGGGCCCGACGACGGCGATGACCCGCGGTGCGGGAGCTGCTCTACTCACCGCCCCAGTCTCGCAAACCCCGGGGCCGCTTCCCGAACGAGCTACGTGACGCCACACGTCCGGGTTCGTTGCCTGTTGCGAGGTTCCGGCCGCCGGTTTCGAGGATCGGCGACCCGGGAGGCGCAACAGAGCGCACCGGGCGGCGCGGGATTTCGCCCACACGAGTACCGTATGGAGTAGATATGGGCGTTTTTGCACGGTTTCGCAGGAAGTCAAAGGACACGGAGAAGGCGTCAACAGCCGAGTCGGCAACCAGCACCCTGACAGCCGAGCCGGAAGCGGCCGGGGAGTCCCCCGAGCCTGGGACCGGCAAGGAAGAGGCCAAGGCCGAAGCCGCCGCCGATGAGGCGCCCGCGGCCGAAACCGAGGCCGAGCCCGCCGCTGAGAAGGAAGCCGGGGGTAAGGCCGGGGCCGAGGCTGAGAAGCAGGCCGGGGCCGAACCCGAGACCGTGACCGATGACGCGTCGGAGGACTCCGAAGCGGCTGCCGCGGACAACGTGGACATCCCGAAGCAGCAGTCCGCGGAGAAGGCCGCCGACAACGACGAGGCCGACGAGGGCGCCCGCAAGTGACTCTCCCAACGAGGGAAGGCAACCGATGGGCCTCCTGCAGAACCTGAAAGACAAGCTCGCCCCGGCGAAGGACAAGGTCGCGGGCCTCGCGCAGCAGCACGGGGACAAGATCGACCAAGGTCTCGACAAGGCCGCGAAGGTGGTCGACGGCAAGACCAAGGGCAAGTACAGCGACAAGATCCAGACGGGGACGGGCAAGGCGAAGGATGCCGTGGACCGCCTCGCGGGGACGCCCGACGAGGGCAAGGCCGCGGGTGGCGGCACCACCCCGGCCACGGGTGGCACGGCCCCGGCCACGGGCGGCACGACGACGCCCACCGGCGGCACGACGCCCCCCACGGGCGGCACCACCCGGCCCGCAGGCGGCACCACTCCGCCCACGGGCGGCACAACCCCGCCCACGCCCCCTCCGGCTCCCTGAACCACCCCGCGTCACCGGTCGAAGACCCCGGCGGACGGCCGTGGAGCGCCACCAGCTCCGCGGCCGTCGCCGTACATCGGGGCCGCGTGGACTCCTCTGCCACCTCGGCCACACGCGCTCCAGCCACGTCGGCCACACCCGCTCGAGCCACCTGAGCGCCTCCCGCGGGAGTCGCTCAGGCCTGGAAGGCCCAGGCCGCTACGACCAGGCGGTCACCACATACCCGACGCCGTATGGAGCGTCCTCGTAGAGCAGCTCGCCGCTGAGGCCCGCTCCGTCGGCCGCGCCCGCGAGCACCTGCCACGGCGCCCGGCCCGCCGCCTTCAGTTCGTACGCAAGCTGCTCGTCCAGCGCCTTGAGTGCCTCGACGTCCGCCGCCCCCAGCGCACGGCCCACCGCCGCGTCGAAGCCGGCCGCCCGCTCGTCGAGATACCCGGGCGCCTTCAACGTGCGGCACGCGCTGGCGTCGCCCATCACCAGCAGGGCCACCCGGTCGGCCCGCGCCGCGATTTCCCCTCCGACTTGAATACACCGCTCGGCCGCCAGAGGTTCCCCCACCCCGAGACCTTCCATGGGGGCGGCCGACCACTCCGTACGGTCGAGCAGCCAGGCGGCGACGGCGAGCGAGGGCGGAAGGTCACGCTCCGCCTCCTCCGCAAGGGGCCGGTCCGCACCCTCGCCACCGGGACGTCCGAGCCGCACATCCAGGTCCACGCCGAAACCACGGAAGGACCCCCGGGCGCCCTGCGGATGCGGGCCCCGCCCGTCCTGCCTTGCGGGCCCGACCACGACGAGCAGGTCGGCCCGTGCGGCGGCCAGCACCCCGATGGCGTCCTTGCACGCGGCGCGCGCGGCATCCAGTTCGGGGGCGGCGCCCGCCGCCACCTCGGGGACGAGCAGGGGCGGGCAGGGGCAGACGGCTGCGGCGACAAGCATGATCCGCAGCGTAACGCCCGCGAGAGCGCGCTCGGTCAGTCGAGCGCGCACCCGCCTCCGGTGGCCACGGGAAGCGGCTCAGGGGCGCCCACCTGCGGAAGGCCGAGCATGACGCCGGCGGGCTTGGCCGCCGCCTCCGTGTTGCGCTTCTCCCAGGCGTCGCCCGCGCGCGTGGGGCGCACGTTCAGGACGGCGCCCTCGGCGAGGAGGTGGTGCGGCGCCGCGTACGTGATCTCCACCGTCACGACGTCACCGGGGCGGACCTCGGTGTCCGGCTTGGTGAAGTGGACCAGGCGGTTGTCGGGGGCGCGTCCGGAGAGGCGGTGCGTGGCGCCGTCCTTGCGGCCCTCACCCTCGGCCACCATCAGGTCGAGGGTCCTGCCCACCTGCTTCTTGTTCTCGTCCCAGGCGATCTCCTCCTGGAGGGTGGACAGACGCATGTAGCGCTCCTGCACGACCTCCTTGGGGATCTGCCCCTCCATGGTCGCCGCGGGCGTACCGGGGCGCTTGGAGTACTGGAAGGTGAACGCGTTGGCGAAACGGGCCTCGCGGACCACGTGCATCGTCTGCTCGAAATCCTCCTCGGTCTCCCCGGGGAAGCCGACGATGATGTCGGTGGTGATCGCGGCCTCGGGCATGGCGGCGCGGACCTTCTCGATGATGCCGAGGAAGCGGTCCTGGCGGTACGAGCGGCGCATCGCCTTGAGGATCGGGTCCGAGCCCGACTGGAGCGGCATGTGCAGCTGCGGCATCACGTTCGGGGTCTCGGCCATGGCGGCGATCACGTCGTCCGTGAAGTCGCGCGGGTGCGGGGACGTGAAGCGCACGCGCTCCAGGCCCTCGATCTTCCCGCAGGCGCGCAGGAGCTTGCTGAAGGCCTCGCGGTCACCGATGTCCGAGCCGTACGCGTTCACGTTCTGGCCGAGCAGGGTGATCTCGGAGACACCCTCGGCGACGAGCGCCTCGATCTCGGCGAGGATGTCGCCGGTCCTGCGGTCCTTCTCCTTGCCGCGCAGGGCGGGCACGATGCAGAACGTGCAGGTGTTGTTGCAGCCCACGGAGATGGAGACCCAGGCCGCGTACGCGCTCTCGCGGCGCGTAGGCAGCGTCGAGGGGAACGCCTCCAGGGACTCGGCGATCTCGACCTGCGCCTCTTCCTGGACGCGGGCGCGCTCCAGGAGGACCGGGAGCTTGCCGATGTTGTGGGTGCCGAAGACGACGTCGACCCAGGGGGCCTTCTTGACGATGGTGTCGCGGTCCTTCTGGGCCAGACAGCCGCCGACGGCGATCTGCATGCCGGGCCGCTTGGTCTTCATCGGCGCCAGGCGGCCGAGGTTCCCGTACAGACGGTTGTCGGCGTTCTCCCTGACGGCGCACGTGTTGAACACGACCACATCGGCGTCGCCGTCCGAGCCCTCGGGCGCGCGTTCGTAGCCGGCGCCCTCGAGGAGACCGGAGAGGCGCTCCGAATCGTGGACGTTCATCTGGCACCCGTAAGTGCGTACCTCGTACGTTCCTTTAACGCCCACTGCCTGTCCCCGGTCGCCGCTGCTCATGTGACAAGGGTAGGCGGTCCACGGAGTGTCCCCGCCGGGAGCTCGGCCCTGGCCATCACGCTGAGTGGCTGGCAGGATCGCGCGCATGCTCACGGCACTCCCCCACATCGGCAGGCGGCGCGCGCTCCAGGGTGCGGCGGCCGCTCTCGTGGTCTTCGGGCTCCTGATGTGGTGGCTCGTCCCCGGTGGCAACGACTCTCCGGAGGGCCGGATGACGTTCAGTACGGGCGTGAAGAACGCGGTGTACGAGCGGTACGGCAAGCTCCTGCGGACCGCTGTCTCCCATGACATGCCCAAGGTGGACGTGGAGCTGCTCAACAGCGAAGGGTCGCAGCAGAACGTCGAGCGGGTCGCTACGGGGAAGGCCGATTTCACCATCGCGGCCGCCGACGCCGTCGAGAAGTACCGCCTGGAAGGCCATGCGGGCGCGGACCGGCTGCGGGGCTGTGCGCGGCTGTACGACGACTACGTCCAGCTCGTCGTCAGGCGCACGTCGGACATCGGCAGGGCGCAGGACCTGCGGGGCGGGAAGGTGGCCGTGGGCCAGCCTCGCTCGGGCGTGCGGCTGATAGCGGAACGGGTGCTGAAGGCCGCCGGCCTCGATCCCGACAAGGACCTCACGGCGGTGGACGCCGGCATCGACAAGGCGCCCGAGCTCCTCAAGAAGGGTGAGATCGACGCCTTCTTCTGGTCGGGCGGTCTGCCGACCCTCACCGTGGCGGAGCTCTCCAAGGAGTTCGACATCCGCCTCGTCCCGCTCGGCACCCTCGTAGAGGCGCTTCACGAACAGGGCGGGGCATCCCGCTACTACCGGGCGGCGGTGATGCCCGCCGACGCCTATCCCGCCGCCCAGCAGAACGACGCCGTGCCGACCCTGGCCGTGGCGAACCTCCTGGTCACCACGGACCGGGCGGACCCGAAGCTGACCGAGGGGCTGACCCGAACGGTGATCGACAGCCGCGACCACATCGGTGACCAGGTGCACGCGGCGCAGCTGGTGGACCTGCGGACGGCGCTCTACACGGACCCTCTCGCGCTGCACAAGGGCGCGCGCCGCTACTACCAGTCGGTCAAGCCGTAGCCCTCGGGCAAGCAGCCGTCAGGACGTGTGCCCCGGCTCGTCGCGCGGGACGCCCACGGTCACCCGCAGCCCGTGCGGCTCGTGCTGCTCGTATGCGAGGGAGCCGCCGCCGGCGGTGAGCAGGGCGCGTGAGATCGACAGGCCGAGGCCCGATCCCTTCACGTTCTGGTGGCGGTTGCTGCGCCAGAAGCGGTCGCCGATGCGGGCGAGTTCGTCCTCCGTGAGGCCGGGGCCGCCGTCCGTGATCACTACGGTCGTCTGTGCACCGCTCCAGGAGACCTCCACCCGCACCTCCTCGCCCTCGGGCGTGAACTTGAGGGCGTTGTCGATCACCGCGTCCAGGGCGCTGGACAGGGTGACCGGGTCGGCCCAGCCGGTGGTCGCCGGGCAGACCCCCGTCAGTCGCACCCCGCGTTCGTCGGCGAGCGGGCGCCAGGCGCCGACGCGTTCGGCCGCGAGCTCACCGATGTCGGTGAGCCGCAGATCGGCCGCGGCGTGCTCGGCCAGGGCGAGGCCCAGGAGGTCGTCGAGCACTTGGGCGAGGCGTTTGCCCTCGGTGCGCACGGAGGCGATCTCCTCGTTCCCCTCCGGCAGTTCGAGGGCGAGCAGCTCGATGCGGAGCAGCAGGGCGGAGAGCGGGTTGCGCAGTTGGTGCGAGGCGTCGGCGACGAAGGCCCGCTGCTGCTCCAGTACGTCCTCGACGTTGTCGGCCATCTCGTTGAACGACCGGGCCAGGCGCCTCAGTTCCGGCGGCCCGCCCGCGGCCGCGACCCGCGACTTCAGACGTCCGGTCGCGATGTCGTGCGTGGTGGCGTCGAGGACACGTACCGGGCGCAGCACCCAGCCCGTGAGGCGCAGCGCGGCACCGACGGCGAGGAGCATCGCAGCCGACTCGCCGGCGCCGATGAGCAGCCACCCCTGCAGTGTCTTCGAACGCATGCGTCCCGTGGGCGAGTCGGTGACGACGACGGCGATGACGTCCCCGTCCCTGATCACCGGGGAAGCGACGACGAGCCTGCCTCGCTGCCAGGGCCACACCTGGCGCGGATCGTGGCTTCCACGGGACCTGAGGGCCTCCTCGAAGGCCTCCCGCACCTCGGCGCCCCTGGGAGGCAGGAACCAGTCCCCTGGGGCGTGAGCCATGGGCTCACGGTCCCGGAAGAAGACGCCGGCCTTGATCCCGTAGACCTCGTGGTAGTAGTCGAGTTCGGTCTGGAGGGTTTCGCCCCGTTCGTCCTTGTCGCGCAGGCGCGACCCTGTAGGACGTTTCGTGACGAACTGCGCGAGTGCCGCGAACCGCGCCGTGTCGTCGATCCGGTCGATGACCACCTTCTGCTGCTGCGCCGCCGCCACGCTCACCGCGAGCGGGAAGCCGAGCGCGAGCAGCACACCCGCCATGAGGACGATGAGCAGCGGGAGGAGGCGAGAGCGCACCTGACCTCGCCACTCCCTACGCGGCCGGGGCGACGAGCCGGTAGCCCACGCCCCGCACGGTCTCGATCAGGGCCGGCATGTGCAACTTGGAGCGCAGGGAAGCGACATGCACCTCAAGGGTGCGCCCCGTTCCCTCCCAGCTGGTGCGCCACACCTCGCTGATGATCTGCTCCCGGCGGAACACCACGCCGGGCCGCTGCGCGAGGAGCGCGAGCAGGTCGAACTCCTTGCGGGTCAGTTGGACCGTCGCACCGTTCACGCTGACCTGGCGGGTGGGCAGTTCGATGCGTACGGAACCGAGGCGCAGCTCGCTGTCGGCGGGCCCGGCCGCGGCGCCCGACGGGGGCCGCCGGATGACGGCGTGGATGCGGGCGATGAGCTCCCCGGTGTCGTACGGCTTCACTACGTAGTCATCGGCCCCGAGATTCAGGCCATGGATCCGCGAGCGCACGTCGGCACGCGCCGTCACCATGATCACGGGCGTCGACCCGCGCTTGCGGATCTTTCCGCACACTTCGTAGCCGTCCTGGTCGGGCAGCCCCAGATCCAGGAGTACGACTCCGAAGGGTGCCGTTTCGCCGGGCAGCAGGGCCTGCAGCGCTTCCTCGCCGCTGCGGGCGTGCACGACGTCGAAGCCGTGCCTGGCCAGGACCGCGGACAAGGCGGCGGCCACATGATCGTCGTCCTCGACGAGGAGCAGTCTCATACGGGCCCCCTCCGGTTCATCGGTCGTTCGGTTCGCGCTCGCCGATGGCCGGTACGCGCGCGTGCACAGGCACCAAGGCATCCACTCCGATGAGTAAGGACCGCGTCAAGAGGGTTCGGGTCACGGGCACGTTCCGTTATGGAGCCGGTACGGACCCGGGCGTCCCCGTTCACACGGTGTGTCCGGTTGCGGCCGGATCGTTATGCTCAATTTCCCCTCAGATGTAATGACGCTGGTCGCACCGGGTTATTACTGTCCTCCCAACCGAGGAGGATGGAGCAACAAGCCGTGACCGAAGTATCGGTGACCAAGGACGCCATACCGCCCGGGGCGGACGACCTGGTCGTGCTGAAGAACGTCAACAAGCACTTCGGCGCTCTGCACGTCCTCCAGGACATCGACCTGACCATCACCCGCGGTGAGGTCGTCGTCGTGATCGGCCCCTCCGGGTCGGGCAAGTCGACACTGTGCCGCGCCATCAACCGCCTGGAGACGGTCGAGTCGGGAGACATCTCGATCGACGGCAAGCCGCTGCCCCAGGAGGGCAAGGAGCTCGCCCGTCTGCGTGCGGACGTGGGCATGGTCTTCCAGTCCTTCAACCTTTTCGCGCACAAGACCGTGCTCGAGAACGTGATGCTGGGCCAGATCAAGGTGCGCAAGACGTCCAAGGCGGAAGCGGAGACGAAGGCACGCGGTCTGCTGGACCGCGTAGGTGTCGCCTCGCAGGCCGACAAATACCCCGCGCAGCTCTCCGGAGGCCAGCAGCAACGCGTCGCGATCGCCCGCGCGTTGGCCATGGACCCCAAGGTGATGCTCTTCGACGAGCCCACGTCGGCGCTCGACCCGGAGATGATCAACGAGGTCCTCGAGGTCATGCAGCAGCTCGCGCGTGACGGCATGACCATGGTCGTGGTCACCCACGAGATGGGCTTCGCACGCTCCGCGGCCAACCGCGTCGTCTTCATGGCGGACGGCCGGATCGTCGAAGAGGCCGTACCGGACCAGTTCTTCAGCAACCCGCGCAGCGACCGGGCCAAGGACTTCCTGTCGAAGATCCTTCACCACTGACGCATGACGCTTTCCTGCGTCTCAACTCTCTTCTGCCGACACAAAGGATGTTCACCATGAAGGCTCGCAAGGTCACCGCGGCTGCCGCTGCCGTACTCGCGCTCTCTGTCACCGCCACCGCCTGCGGTTCGGACGACAAGGACGACAAGGGTTCCGGTGGCAAGAAGATCACCATCGGCATCAAGTTCGACCAGCCGGGTGTCGGCCTGAAGACGCCGGACGGTTACACCGGCTTCGACGTCGATGTCGCGACCTACGTCGCCAAGGAGCTCGGCTACGAGGCCGGGGACATCGAGTGGAAGGAAACTCCCAGCGCTGACCGCGAGACCGCTCTGCAGCGCGGTGACGTGAAGTTCATCGCGGCGTCGTACTCGATCAACGACGAGCGCAAGGAGAAGGTCGACTTCGCGGGCCCGTACCTCCTTGCCCACCAGGACCTGCTGGTCCGCTCCGACGACAAGATCAGCAAGGGCACGGACCTCAACGGCAAGAAGCTCTGCTCGGTCACCGGCTCCACCTCGGCGCAGAACGTCAAGAAGGAGATCGCACCGAAGGCCCAGCTGCGCGAGTACGGCACCTACTCGGAGTGCATCGACGGACTGGGCAGCGGCGCCGTTGACGCGCTGACCACGGACGACTCGATCCTCGCCGGCTACGCGGCGCAGGAGCAGTACAAGGGCAAGTACAAGCTCGCCGGCCTGAAGCTCACCAACGAGAACTACGGCATCGGCATCAAGAAGGGCGACTCCAAGCTCGAGGACCAGATCAACAAGGCCCTCGAGAAGATGGTCAAGGACAAGTCCTGGGACAAGGCCGTCAAGAAGAACTTCGGCCCGGCCAACTACAAGAACGAGCCCGCCCCGAAGATCGGCGACATCGTCAAGTGACCCCGTGTGAGCGGCTCCTGAAGCCGGTCCACTGACAGGGCACACGCCGGTACGCCGCCGCCCGGACGCGGCGGCGTACCTCGCCATCACCACATGCGAGAGCGCGGGAGATCGTGTTCGACTTTCTTGAAGACTACGACTTGCTCGAGGCCTTCTGGATGACGGTGAAGCTCACCGTCTTCGCAGGCATCGGTTCCTTGGTCTGGGGCACTCTGCTGGCCGCCATGCGTGTCAGCCCGGTTCCGGTCATGCGCTGGTTCGGTACCGCTTACGTCAACATCGTGCGGAACATTCCGCTGACGGTCATCATCGTGTTCAGCTCGCTCGGGCTCGCCGACGTCTTCGGCATCACCCTGGGCGCGGGCGACGACGTCGACACCATGACCTTCCGTCTCGCGGTGCTCGGCCTCGGGGCCTACACGGCGGCGTTCGTGTGCGAGGCGGTCCGGTCCGGCATCAACACCGTGCCGGTGGGCCAGGCGGAGGCCGCGCGCGCTCTCGGGCTGAGCTTCAGTCAGGTCCTCGGTCTCATCGTGCTGCCGCAGGCTTTCCGCTCCGTGATCGGCCCCCTCACCAACGTACTGATCGCCCTGACCAAGAACACCACGGTCGCAGCGGCCATCGGTGTGGCGGAGGCGGCTCTGCTGATGAAGGAAATGATCGAAAATGAGGCGCAGTTGTTCCTCATCACCGCGATATTCGCATTCGGATTCGTGGTGCTGACCCTGCCGACGGGCCTCATACTCGGGTGGCTCGGCAAGCGCCTGGCGGTGAAGCGATGACCTCCGTCCTCTACGACGCTCCCGGGCCCCGCGCAAAGAAGCGCAATGTCCTTCTCTCTCTGCTCTTTCTGGTTCTCATACTCCTGGGACTCTGGTGGGCCTGGACCGCCATGTCCGACAAGGGGCAGCTGGAATGGGCCAAGTGGAAGCCCTGGCTCGCCGATTCCGAGTCATGGACGACGTATCTGCTGCCCGGCCTCGCGAACACCCTTAAGGCCGCGGGCCTCGCCATGGTGATCGCCCTTCCGCTGGGAGCACTCTTCGGTATCGCACGGCTCTCCGACCACCGGTGGATCAGGGTCCCTGCCGCTGCGGTCGTCGAGTTCTTCCGGGCGATCCCGGTCCTGATCCTGATGGTCTTCGCCAACCAGTTCTACTCGGCATCCACCGACATCAGCGTCGACGCGCGCCCGATGTACGCGGTGGTCACGGGTCTGGTGCTCTACAACGCCTCGGTGCTCGCCGAAATCGTGCGAGCGGGCATCCTGTCGCTGCCCAAGGGCCAGACAGAGGCGGCCAAGGCGATCGGTCTGCGCAAGGGCCAGACGATGACGAGCGTGCTGCTTCCGCAGTCCGTGACCGCCATGCTCCCGGCGCTGGTCAGCCAACTCGTCGTCATTGTCAAGGACACCGCGCTCGGCGGCGCGATGCTCAGCTTCACCGAACTCCTCAACGCCCGGAAGACGGCTGCGTCCTTCTACGCGAGCGTCATTCCCAGCTTCATCGTGGTCGCGGTGGTCTTCATCGTGCTGAACCTGCTACTCACGAGCCTGGCCTCCTGGCTCGAGCGCCGTATGCGGCGGTCCAAGAAGAGTACGGGTGCCGTGGTGGGACCTGAAGCACTCGAAAACCTGGAAACGATCGGCCCCAAGAAGATCACTGGGGACTACGGTGAGAATACCGGGGGGACCGGCTAGCAGCGGCTGGAGAGAAGACCAGGGGGCAGCGGCTTATCGCCGCTGCCCCCTGGTTTGTGCGTGTTCCGACTGGAACACCAGAGACCGCGGAACCCGACAAGCAACGACCAGGGGAAAGCGAAATGAAGAAGACCGTAAAAGGTATAGGCGTCACAGCGCGCTTGCGTTTGCCTGCATCTTCACATCGGGAGCCGGCGCACACGCGGCAGATTCCGACTACGGCAAGAAGTACAAGGGCTGCAAGAACTACGTGAAGGTCTGGCGCAGCGGCGGCAAGGTCTACGCGTACGCGAAGCAGACCTGCAGCAGGCAGGCCGTCGTTCTCCGCCCCACGGTTGCTCTCTCCGCCAATGGCGGCAGGGACGGCTGGACGGACGCCGCGAAGGCTTGCAAGTTCGCCAAGACCTGCAAGACGAAGAAGGTCTCGCTGAAGGCCAAACGGGGCAAGACCTACCGGGCGTCGAACAGCGGAACCGCCACGCTCGGGAGGCCGAGCGGCAATGACATGTTCTGGCCGCCCTCGACCGTGGCACACGCCACCTACAAGGCCAGGTGACATCTCCGGGCTGACATCTCGCCGCTGACGTCATTCTGTCGGACGTCCGGACGCGAGCCGTCGCGTCCTCAGCGCCGGGGCGCCGAAATGCATGGGCTGCCGTCCGATACCGGACGGCAGCCCTTGTCACATCCCGCACGCTCCCCGTGTGCTCTGTCGTCGCCTCATCACACGTTCGCCCAAGCGCCACAGCAGTGGGGCGGCAACTTGACGCAGCCAGCAGCGGTGGGTTGCATACGTTCTGTGATCGTGCACCGGGCTCCAACTGCCAGTTCCTGTACGTACGTCCAGCGCTCCCGGGCCCTCGCGGCGGGAGGGTACGCACCGTGGACCCGGTGATCGTCGTCGGCGCGGGTCCCGTGGGGCTCACGCTCGCCCTGGCTCTCGCGCGTCACTCCGTACCCACCGTCGTACTCGACGAAGGGCCCGGCAAGGACGAGCAGCGGCCCGCGCGGACCGTCGTCCTGCGGGATGACACCGCGGCCCTCATGGAGCGGCTCGCCGGTCACTCGTTCGGTGACCAGGAGTCGGGCGCGCGGTGGGGCGGCTGGCGGTCCCTGCGGCGCAAGCAGCTGATGCGGGAGTTCACGTTCAGTGATGAGGTGCCCGCCCCGCTGCACGTCCCCCAGCATGCGCTGACCGGCGCCCTGCGGGCGGCCATCGCCGAGGAACGGCTCGTCAAGGTCGCGGTGGAGAGCAAGCTCGACTCCCTCGAGCAGGGCCCGGGCGGACTGACCGCCCACACGCGTGGCCCCAAGGACGCCTGGTGGCGCGGCAGTTATCTGGTGGGCTGCGACGGGCCGCGCTCGACCGTGCGCAAGCTCCTCGACGTCCGCTTCCCGGGGCGTACGGCCGTCGAGCGACACGCCGTGGCCGCCCTGCGCACGGAACTTCCGAGGCCCGGTGAGGCGTTGTTGCATCGGATGCCTCCGTGGCGCCACGGAGGCGCCGAGGTGACGGGCCGTCCGCTCGCCGGCGGGGTGTGGCGGCTCGACTGGCTGCTGCCGCCCCGCGGCGAGCTCGTGACGCCCGACGCGCTCGTGGTGCGCATCCGCGAGACCCTCGCGGGCTGGTGCGGCGGCTCCACACCACCGTACGAACTGCTCGACACGGGCGTGCACACCGTTCACCACCGGCTGGCCCGCCGATGGCGGGTCGGCCGTGCCTTCCTCGCGGGCGACGCCGCGCATCTGCTCGGCGCACTCGGCACGCAAGGGCTCGACGAAGGGCTGCGGGACGCGGACAACCTCGCCTGGAAGCTGGCCCTCGCCTGGCACCACGGCGCGCGGGACGCCCTGCTCGACAGCTATCAGACCGAGCGGCGGGCCGGTGTCGCCGCCCGGCTGCGCGCCGCCGACCAGTCGCTGCCGATACTGCGGGGCGGCAAAGGCCTGCGCTCCTACGTGCCGGGGTCCGCGCGCGGGCACGACGCCCTCCTCACCGACGGTCACGTGGGACGCGGACCTCTCGGCGCGCCCGCCTCGTACGCGGACTCCCCGCTGGCGCCTCCGCTCTCCGAGTCGGAGGTGGCCGTGGGCACGGAGCCGGGGGCGCCCGTGGCCGATGTGCCGGTGACGGCGCCCGACGGGTCCTTCGTGCGACTGCGCGACCGGCTCGGCGTGGGTCAGCTGCTCGTCGTGCTCGTCGCGCCCGGCACGGTGGTGTGGGAGCGGCGGCACTGGGTGACGGCCGGGATCATGCCCCGGCTCGCCGCCGCCGTCACGGCCCTGCCGCACCCGGCGGAACTCCTCGTCGCGGAGAGGTACCCAGGAGCCCCCGCGCACTCGGTGCTGCTGATCCGTCCCGACGGTCACTTGGTCGCCGCGCTCGGCGGCGTGCGTCCCGCCGAGTTGTATACGGCGGCCGAGGCGGCCCTCGGCGGGGTGGCTCCGAAGCGGCGTACGGACAGCGCGCAGACCACGGAAAAGGCGGAGAACACGGCCACTGTGGGGCGTCCGACCACACAGTGAGAAGGAGTTGACCGGCACGCAGCGTCATGGTCTACTCCGAAACGTGACCGACACCGATGTGCGCCTGTGGCGGAGGGTCCATATGGACCTCGTCCGCTATGCGGGCTGCGTGTGTCGTCCGTCCTGCTGAATTCGCCCTCTTCTCCCTTGCGCGTGCCCTCTTCGTGGCGCGTGCTCCCGCGAACCTCCAGGACGGTATCCGTGTCTGCCCCTGTCTTCACCGCGCGCGCCTCCACGGCGGCGCACGCGCCCACCGCCGCCGAACTCCTCGAGTTCGTACGCCGTAGCGCCGCCGACCCCGAGCTCATCGCCTCACTGCCGCTCGACCCCGAGGGCCGCACCTGGGTGCGCCTCGAAGGGCCCGGCGGCAGCGAAGCCTGGCTGATCGGCTGGCCGCCGGGCACCGGCACCGGCTGGCACGACCACGCGGAGTCGGTCGGTGCCTTCCTCACCGCTGCGGGCACCCTCAAGGAGAACGCGCTCGCCGCCCGGCTGCCCACCGACGGCTGGAAGACCCTGGAGCTGTCCGAAGGGGTGGACCGCGAGCGGGAGTTGACGGCCGGCAAGGGCAGGGCCTTCGGCCAGAACCACGTGCATGAAGTGCTGAACGAGTCCTCGAGCGAACACGCCATCTCCGTGCACGCCTACTATCCCCCGCTGCCGCGCATCCGCCGCTACAGCCGTACGGGCCCGGTCCTGCGCCTGGAGTCCGTGGAGAGCCCGGAGGACTGGCAGTGAGTGAGCATCCCGAAGGCGTACGCAGCACGGAGGCGCACCCGAAGGGCGAACCTCCCGTCGGTATCGACGAGTTGCTGGAGCGTGTGCGGCTCGACCTCGATCGGGTCACTCCGGAGCAGGCGCGTGACATCGCGGCCGCGGGGGGCCTCCTGGTCGACATCCGGTACGCCGCCTTGCGCGAACGTGACGGCCTGATCCCCGGAGCCCTCGTGGTCGAGCGCAACGAACTGGAGTGGCGTCTGGACCCGCAGGGAAGCCACCGTGCCGCGGAGGCGGTGAGCCACGATCTGCGGGTCGTCGTGATCTGCAACGAGGGTTACGCGTCGAGCCTCGCCGCCGTCTCCTTGCGGCAGTTGGGGCTGCGGCACGCGACCGACCTCATCGGCGGGTTCCAGGCGTGGAAGGCCGCCGGCCTCCCTGTCACCGCCGGGCTCCCGGTCACCGCCGGGCTCCCTGTCGCCGCCGGGCCTCCCGCCACCGCCGGGCTTCCAGCCTCGGGTTGATCAGGCTCGCTCACTGCCGGGCCTTCGCCACCGTGCCGGGACACGCGAAAGGGCCGGGCCGCGGTTCGCGCCGCGCTGCCCGGCCCTGACCTGGGCCCCACCCCCGCGAGGGCCCTGGTCGGCTCAGTCCCCGTCGTACCCCAAGTCCCCCGCGTCCTCGCCCTCTTCCTCGATGGCCTGCCGGACGATCCGGAGCGCCAGGCCTTCCGAGTAGCCCTTGCGGGCGAGCATGCCCGCGAGGCGGCGCAGCCGTTTGTCGCGGTCCAGGCCCCGCGTGGCACGGAGCTTGCGGGCGACGAGCTCGCGCGCGGTCGCCTCCTCCTGCTCCGAGTCGAGCTGTCCGACGGCCTCCTCGATCAGCGTGGCGTCCACGCCCTTCGTACGCAGCTCCTGGGCGAGCGCCCGGCGGGCCAGACCCCGGCCGTGGTGCCGGGACTCCACCCACGCGCCCGCGAAGGCACCGTCGTTGATCAGGCCGACCTCTTCGAAGCGGGTCAGCACTTCCTCCGCCACGTCTTCCGGGATGTCTCGCTTGCGCAGCGCGTCCGCCAGCTGTTTACGCGTGCGCGGAGTCCCGGTGAGCAGCCGCAGACAGATCGCCCGCGCCTTCTCACCCGGGTCCGCTGCCGGCGGCTCCCCCTTCTCGGCCCTCGACGAGGAAGGGGGGCCGCTGTCCTGTGAACCGCCGCCTCGGCCTTCGCCGAAACCGCCACGCCGTCGGCGACCTCGCCGGCCACCGCCCCCGCGGAAGCCGGTGTCGTCACCCTCCTGGCCGGTGCCACCCTGATCCACACCGTCCGCGGGGCCTCTGCCCGCGGGATCGGTGTGGTGCTCGGGAGTGATCTGGTCCGCCCAGTCCGTGCGCCGCGTCATGGATCAGCTCTTGGCCGCGGCGGCCTTGGGCTTGGTGGCCTTGGCAGCCGGCGCGGGCACCGTCTTGGCGGCGTCCTCGGCCGCCGCACCCGCCGCACCCGCCGCGTCCTTGCCCGGCTCCGCGGTCGGCTCGTCGGCCTGCGGCTTCACGCCGACGCCCAGCTTCTCCTTGATCTTCCTCTCGATCTCGTTGGCGAGATCGGGGTTGTCCTTCAGGAAGTTGCGGGCGTTCTCCTTGCCCTGGCCGAGCTGGTCGCCCTCGTACGTGTACCAGGCGCCCGCCTTGCGGACGAAGCCGTTCTCCACGCCCATGTCGATCAGGCCGCCCTCGCGGCTGATGCCCTGGCCGTAGAGGATGTCGAACTCGGCCTGCTTGAAGGGGGGCGCGACCTTGTTCTTGACGACCTTGACGCGAGTGCGGTTGCCGACCGCGTCCGTGCCGTCCTTCAGGGTCTCGATCCGGCGGATGTCGAGCCGCACCGAGGCGTAGAACTTCAGCGCGCGGCCACCGGTCGTGGTCTCCGGCGAGCCGAACATCACGCCGATCTTCTCGCGGAGCTGGTTGATGAAGATCGCGGTGGTCTTGGACTGGTTGAGCGCGCTGGTGATCTTCCGGAGCGCCTGGCTCATCAGGCGGGCCTGCAGACCCACGTGCGAGTCGCCCATCTCACCCTCGATCTCCGCACGCGGCACCAGGGCCGCGACGGAGTCGATGACGATCAGGTCGAGCGCGCCGGAGCGGACCAGCATGTCGACGATCTCCAGAGCCTGCTCGCCGTTGTCCGGCTGGGACAGGATCAGGTTGTCGATGTCGACGCCCAGCTTCTTCGCGTACTCGGGGTCGAGTGCGTGCTCGGCGTCCACGAAGGCGACGGCGCCGCCCGCGCGCTGTGCGTTCGCCACGGCGTGCAGCGTCAGCGTCGTCTTACCGGAGGATTCCGGTCCGTACACCTCCACCACACGGCCGCGCGGGATGCCGCCGACGCCGAGCGCGACGTCGAGCGCGGTCGATCCGGTGGGGATGACCTCGATGGGGTCGTTCGGCCGCTCGCCCATGCGCATCACTGCGCCCTTGCCGAATTGCCGTTCAATCTGTGCGAGCGCGGCTTCGAGCGCCTTCTCGCGGTCGGTTCCTGCCATGGGTTCCACCCGATTTGCTTGTGTCGATCGCTTCACGTCAATGACGCTAGCGCCTGCCACTGACAATCCGCCCCGACGCCCGTCCGGCCTGTGGATAACTCGAGGCGATCGCCCCGCCGAAATCCGTCGGAGCCCCAGGGATCCCCCCGCGAAAGCCCCGGGAAAACGCCGCCAGGCAACCCATAAGAATGGATGTTCGATTTTGGTGTCAAGCGCACCACGCGACTCACACCGAGACTTCGGAGCGGGCCCGGAAGAGGCCTACCGGCGCTCGTCCGAGCCCGACGCGGAGCCGGTCCCGCCCGACGCCTCCTCCGACGCGACCTCGGCCTCCGAAGCCGCCCCGGGGTGGTTCGGCCCGCGCATGGCACGTCTCACGCGCGTCAGAAGGGACACCCCGCCCTTGCGGCGGTGCCCGTGGACGCGGGGGTCGTCCGTGACGTCGTACCGCTTCACGTAGGCCCCCAGGAAGGCCTGCAGGGTCGCGATCGCCGGGATGGAGATCAGGGCGCCGACCGCTCCGAGGAGCGCCGTGCCCGCGATGACCGACCCGAAGGCGACCGCCGGGTGGATGTCCACGCTCTTGGCGGTGAGCTTGGGCTGCAGGACGTAGTTCTCGAACTGCTGGTAGACCACGACGAAGATCAGCACCCACAGCGCGTACCAGGGATTGACCGTGAAGGCGATCAGCATCGGCAGGGCGCCCGCCAGATACGTGCCGATGGTGGGGATGAACTGGGAGACCAGGCCGACCCACACCGCGAGCACGGGCGCGTACGGCACGCTGAGGACCTGCAGCAGGACGTAGTGCGCGACTCCGGAGATCAGCGCCATCAGACCGCGCGAGTAGATGTAGCCGCCGGTCTTGTCGACCGCGATCTCCCAGGCGCGGAGCACTTCGGCCTGACGGGCGGGCGGCAGCACCGAGCAGAGCGCACGCCGCAGCCGCGGGCCGTCGGCCGCGAAGTAGAACGAGAACAGCAGGACCGTCAGGAGCTGGAACAGGCCTCCGAGGACCTGCGCCGACACGTCCAGGACGCCGCTCGCGCTGTTCTGCACGTACTTCTGCAGCCAGTCCGAGTGGACCAGGCTGTCCTGGATCTCGACCCGGGACAGCTCCGTGTGGAACGTCCGGTTGATCCAGCTGATGACATCGTCGAGGTACTCGGGGAAGTCCTCGACCATGTCCACGATCTGGCCCGCGAGCATCGACCCCATGAGCGTGATGAAGCCCGCGCCCACGATCAGGACACCGAGGAAGACCAGGAAGGTGGCGAAGCCCCTGCGCAGCCCGCGCGCGGCCATCCAGCTCACTGCCGGCTCGACCGCGAGCGCCAGGAAGAACGCGATCAGGATGTTGATCAGCAGCCCGGTCAGCTGATGGAAGGCCCAACTGCCCAGCTGGAAACAGGCGATGAGCGCGAGGGCCAGCACCATGGCGCGCGGCAGCCAGCGCGGCATGCTGGCGGCCCGCCCGGTCTCCGCCCCGTTCGGGGGCTGGGCGGGCGGCGTCGTGCCGAGCGGAGCTACGTCCTGAGTGACCTGCGCGGTCTCGTCTGTCGATGCCACGGGGCCAGTCTCGCCCACGCCACCGACATTCGGTTGCCACCCCCGCGTCTTCGCGCTCGACGACGCTCCGGACGGGTCGCACCGGACGGTGAAGTGTCCGGCCGTCAGCGCCTTTCGGCCGGTACGTCCATCGCCGCGCACACCGCGCGCCAGACGTCCTTGGCTTCCCAGCCCGCGTCCAGAGCCTGATGCACCGTGCGCCCGCCGAGCTCGGCCATCACATGGTCACGAGCGAACGAGTCGGCGTACCCCTGTCCGAAGTGGTCCGCCATCCGCTCCCAGAAAACCGTCAACCGCATGCCCCCAGTATCGCTCCCTTGAGAGTGCAGCCGGACGCGGAGGGCCTACCGAAGGCGCTTTCCGGCCTACGGTCTGTGCATGGCCGAAACCGGAGCATCCCCGCACGCCGCGCACTCGCCGGTCGCACGCGCCGAGCACTTCGTCTGGCTCACCGCGCGCATCCTTGAGCAGCGGCGGTTCGCGTACCACTTCCTGGGCGGCTCGGGCGGCACCGGAGCCGCTCCGTCGGCCGACGCCGTCGAGACCGCCCTGGCCGCGTACGACACCGAGGACGGCGGGTTCGGGTGCGCGCTCGAACCGGATCTGCGCGGCCCCGTCAGCCAGCCCCTGCACGCCGGACACGCGCTGCGCGTCCTGGACTCCATCGGACGCTGCGGCGGGCAGCGGGTGGAGCGCGTGTGCCGCTATCTGACATCCGTGTCGACGACCGACGGCGCCCTCCCGGCGATCCATCCCAGCCAACGCGGTTACCCCTCGGCGCCGTTCGTGCCCGTGGTGGACGACCCGCCGAGCGAACTCCTCGCCACCGGCCCCGTAGTGGGCCTGTTGCACCGCAACGAGGTGTGGCACGCCTGGCTGTTCAGGGCCACCGACTTCTGCTGGGCCGCGGTGGAGTCCCTGGAGAAGTCCCATCCGTACGAGATCGAGGCGGCCGTCGCCTTTCTCGACGGGGCACCCGACCGCCCGCGCGCGCAGGCGGCAGCCGACCGGCTCGGCAGGATCGCCCGGGAGCAGGGTCTCGTGACGCTCGACCCCGAGCGGCTCGACGCGTACCCCGTGGCTCCGGGCTACGCCCCGGGTGAGCACCACTTCGCGCACGACTACGCGAAGGACCCCGAGTCGCTCGCGCGCGCGTGGTTCACCGACGAGGAGATGGCGCTCTCCCTGGACCACCTGGAACGGGAGCAGCAGGAGGACGGCGGCTGGCCGATCCGCTGGCGGCAGTGGGCGCCCGGCAGCGCCCTCGAAGCGCGCCCGATCGTCACCATCGAGGCGCTGCGCACGCTACGGGCGTACGGGCGGTCCATCGGCTGACGGGGCCTCCTCGGACTCCCGCAGGAGCAGCGCCGCGATGGCGAGTGCCGTGCCGCGGGGCGTAGACAGGTCGATGCCGGTGCGTTCGCCGATCTTCGCGAGACGGTTGTCGACGGTGTTGGGGTGCAGGCCGAGGGCGGCGGCGGTCGCCCTGCGCTCCTGCTGATGACCCAGGTGGGTGCGCAACGTCTCCAGGAGCTCGGGGCGGTCGGCGACCGGGTCGAGCAGCGCGGAGATGAGGTGGCTGCTCTCGTTGCGGCGGGAGAGGTGGTACTCGAGGAGCACGTCCTCCATGCGGTGCAGTGCCGGCGGCAGACCGCACGCGCGCGTGATGCGCAGTATCTCGGTCGCGGTCCGCGCCGCGTCCGTCACGGCCTCGGGTCCGGCGGCATTTACGGCGGCCACGCGTACGGGAAGGTCGCAGGCCTTGCCCAGGCGGCGCGGCAGGTCTTCGGGGGGCCTGCATTCCCGCGGCACGATGACCCGGCCGCCGTCGGCCTCCAGGAGCGCGAGCACCTCCACATCGAAGGCGTGGTCCAGGGTGGTCTGCACGCGCCGCAGCCGCCGCCGTACCGCTACGGGGCCCTCGGCCGGCGCCCCGTCGAAGCCGACCGCGAGGACGAGCACGGGTCCCGCGAGGCGCAGCTGGTCGAGCAGCACATGGCCGGGCGGCACCATGCCGTCGAGCAGACCGCGGACCAGGGACTTGCGCTGGGCGCGCTGCTCGGCCTCCAGGGCGGAACGCTCGTCCAGGTAGGTCTCGGCCACGGCTCCGACGATCGTGGGGTGCGACTGCAGCAGCACGTCCACGAGCTCGACCAGGGCCGCTTCCTCACCGGGGCGTGCCACCTCGCGCAGCGCCTGCCACAGGACGTAGACGCCCAGAGCGTGCGTCCGCAGCAGCAGATGCAGCGGCATGCCCTCTTCCGCGCGCTGTGCGGCCCGCTCGCGGAAGAGGCGATGGCTGCCGGGCTGATCGGAGACGTGACGCAGGAACAGGCGCACACCGTGGCGTGCCGTCGCGGCTATCTCCAGGTCCTTCACGTCGTCGGGGAGCTCCGCGTAGCCGGGCAGCTCCTCGAACGACTCACGGGCCATCCTGCGGGCCAGTTCGTTGACCCGGGGCTCGCAGCGCGCCGCGAGGGACCTCGCCTCGGAGGACAGGGCCATGGTGTCTCCTCTCCGGGGGCGGGGCCGCGGTTGTGACGCGTCACATTACCCACGGGACCTGTGTGTGACGGGAGCGGGTGTTCGATCACGCGGCGGGGTCCGAAACTCGTGACCTGTGGCCATCCACCCCACCGGACACGAGGAGCCGCGGGCATGACCGAGCACAAGGCAGTGGACTACTCCGAGTACGTCGACCGGGTCTGGCGGGGCGAGGAGACGCTCCTGGCCCACCTCACCGGCGCGTACACCGGGGACGAGCTGGTACGGCTGCGCGACCGGGTGGGGTTCTTCCCGGCGTTCGCGAACGTCGCGGTGTTCGACACCGGCGACGGGGTGGTGCTCGTCGACTCTGGGGACTTCCGCACGGCGCGGCAACTGCACACGGCGGTCGGCGGTTTCGGCGCGGGGCCGGTGCGCTCGGTGGTGTACACGCACGGCCATGTGGACCACGTCTTCGGAGTGTTCCCCTTCGACAGCGAAGCGGAGGCGACGGGCGGCCGCCCGCCCGAGGTGATCGCCCACGAAGGCGTCACCGCACGCTTCGACCGCTACATCCGGACCGCGGGATACAACTCCTGGATCAACCGCAAGCAGTTCGGAGTGCCCTCCCTGGAGTGGCCCACCACGTACCGCTACCCGGACACCGTCTACCGGGAACGCCACACCGTGCGCCGCGGCGAGCTGACCTTCGAGCTGGTCCACGCGCGCGGGGAGACCGACGACCACACCTATGTGTGGATACCGGAGCTCAAGACACTGTGCACGGGCGACCTGTTCATCTGGAACTCGCCGAACGCCGGCAACCCCCAGAAGGTGCAGCGCTACCCGGAGGACTGGGCACGAGCCCTGCGCGCCATGCAGGAACTCGGCGCCGAACTGCTGCTCCCCGGGCACGGGGTACCCATCGTGGGCGCCGAACGCGTGTACCAGGCGCTCGACGACACCGCACGGCTCCTGGAGTCCCTGTGTGAGCAGACCAGGGCGCTGATGAACGCGGGCCATCGACTGGACGCCGTCATCCACGGCGTGAAGGTCCCGGAGGAACTCCTCGCGAAGCCGTACCTCCACCCCGCCTACGACGAGCCGGAGTTCGTCGTACGCAACCTCTGGCGGCTCTGGGGCGGCTGGTACGACCAGAACCCCGCCCACCTCAAGCCGGCCCCGGAGGCCGCGCTCGCGGCCGAGTTCGCGAAGGCCGCTGGAGGAGCCCACGTCTTGGCGCAGAGGGCCGCTCAGCTGCTGGTCGAAGGCGAGCTCCGGCTTGCCGCGCATCTGGCGGAGACGGCCGCGCTGGCCGCGCCCGCCGATGCCGGGGTGGCACGCGTGCGTGCCGAGGTGTACGCGCTGCGTGCCCGCCAGGAGACGTCGACCATGGCGCGCGGTGTCTTCAACTGGGCAGCGGCGGAATCGGCCGCCGTGGCCGAAGGCACGGACCTGGAGACGGAGTTGACGCGTACCCCGGAGGGACGCAGCCGCGCAGCCGGGGCGATCAGTGTCGGCGTGATCGACGCCGAAGACGGCTGCTGCGGATGAGCGGGGTCCAGGGGACGAGCGGGGCCTGGCGGACCACCTGGCTGCTCCTGACCTTCATGGTCGTGAACTTCGCCGACAAGGCGGTCCTGGGGCTCGCGGGGCCGGAGATCCGGGCGGACTTCGGCATCACCCGCCAGGAGTTCGGTACCGCGCAGTCGGCGTTCTTCGCCCTGTTCTCCGTGGCGGCGATCGGAGTCTCCGCCCTGACCCGGAAGGTGCGCACCACCCCGCTGCTCCTCGTGCTCGCCCTGATGTGGTCGGCGGCCCAGCTGCCGATGCTGTGGGGAGCGGCGGGCTTCGGCACCCTGCTGGCGACAAGGGTGCTGCTCGGCGCGGCCGAGGGGCCCGCGGCACCGGTCGCCATGCATCACGTGCACGGGTGGTTCCCGCAGCGCGAGCGGGCCCTGCCGACTGCGATCCTGCTGGTCGGCGCCGCGGCCGGGGTGGCGGTCGCCTCTCCGGTCCTGACCTGGGTGATCAGCCACTGGGGCTGGCGCTGGTCGTTCGGCGTGGTGGGCCTGATCGGCCTCGTCTGGGCGGGGGCCTGGCGGGCCTGGGGCTCGGAGGGGCCGCTTGCGCCGCCGGTCGGCAAGGAGACGGAAGCCGAGGGGGGCGCGGGAGCCGCAGGAGCCGCGTCCTCCTTAGGAGGCTCTTTTGAGCTCTCCGTAGCGGCCGATACTGTCCCGCTGCGCCGGATCCTCCTGTCGGGGTCCTTCGTGACAGCGGCCTTCGGCGCCTTCGCGGCGTACTGGCTGATGAGCACTCTGTTGACGTGGACGCCCGACTACTTGGAGAGCGTCGTCGGATGGGACCTCCACCAGGCGGGCACGCTGGTGGGCGTGGGAGCCCTCGCCAACGGCGCGGTGCTCCTCGTGCACGGCTTGCTCGCGCAGCGTTCCGCGCGGCGGGGCGACCCACCCCGGCTGCCGGTGGGCGCGGGAGCGGGACTGCTCATGACGGTGGCGGGCTGTGCCGTCGCCACGTTCGGTACGACGGACTCCATGTGGATCAAGGTGCCGCTGATGATGGGCCCGATGGCCCTGGCCATGGTGATGCTCACCGTGGCGTCGACCGCCTGCGCCCAGATCGCCCCGCCCTCCCGGCGAGGCCTCGTCCTCGGTGTCCTGACCTTCGTCTACGCCCTCGGCGGGATCCTCTCCCCGCTGGTCCTCGGCGGCATGGTGGACCGGGCGGCCACGGTGTCCGCGGGCTACCAGCAGGGGTGGTTGCTGACCTCGGGGCTGCTCCTGACCGCAGGCGTCCTCGCGGCGCTCTTCTGCCGTCCGGAACAGGCCGCGCGGCGACTCGGGGCCCCCGCGACGACGGGGACAGCCACACCGGTCAGCCCATTAGCGCCCGCGCCCCCGCGGTGACGACCACCGCCGCTCCGATGACGACCAGGAACGGGGCCCGCAGCAGCAGCGCCACGGCCGCCGCGGCGAGCCCCAGGGCCTTGCCGTCCAGCTCCAGGACCTGGCCCTCGGCGAAGGCCTGCTGGGCCGTGAGCGCGGCCAGCAGAGCCACAGGGAGCAGGGCGGCCATGCGTTTGACGAGCGGCCGCTCCAAGGCGCCGGCGGGCACCAGCAGGCCCGCGAGTTTCACGAGGTAACAACCGACGAAGGTCACGCCGATCGCGATCCAGATGTTCAACGGTCTTCCCTCTGCGTGTCGTTCGGGCTGTCGATCTGCGAGTCGTTCGGGACGCCACTCCGGGTGTCCTCGGAGCGTGCGGCTCCCTTGGCGGATGCCTTGCGCCCCTCTACGTAGAGCACCATCGGCACGGCGAGCGCGGCCACCAGGACCGGCACACCCGCCGGCAGCACCGGCAGCAGGCCGAGCCCCAGGACGACCGCGACCGCCGCCACGGCCCGCTCCGTGGTCGTCCGCAGCATCGGCGCGAGCAGCGCAAGGAAGACCGCGGGTCCCGCGGCGTCGAGCCCCCACGCGTCGGTGTCCCCGATGGCCTCGGCGCCCAGCGCCCCGAGGAGCGTGGTGACGTTCCACAGCAAGTAGAGGCTCAGTCCGGTGACGGTGAACCCGATGCGGGCGGCGCGCCGGGTCGGCTGTGCCAGCGAGACGGCCGTGGTCTCGTCGATGACCCAGTGGGCGGCGAACGGGCGCACCGCGCGCGGGAGGGCCAGCAACTGCGAGAGCCGCAGCCCGTAGAACGCGTTGCGCACGCCGAGGAAGAAGGCGCCCGCCGCCGCGGTGAACGGGTTGCCGCCGCCCGCGAGCGCCCCGACCAGCGCGAACTGCGAGGCCCCGGTGAAGACCAGCAGGCTGAGCACGCAGGTCTGGAGCACGGTGAGGCCGCTGCCCGCCGAGGTCACTCCGAAGGCGAAACCGGAGAGCCCGACGGCGACCCCGACGCCGAGGGCGTCGCGTACGACGGCGGAGTCGGGTTTCTCCGGTGTGCCGGTCGACCGGTCGTCGGGCTCCGTCTGGCCTGGGGCTATGTCTGCGTGTGTCGTCTGTTCTGCCACACACCGGACGGTACGAGCTGGGCCGATTCCCCGTCTTGTACGTTCTTGCGCTCACGCTGGTAGGCCCCGGGCGGCACCCCGACGATCCGCGTGAAGTGCCGGTTCAGGTGCGGCTGGTCGCTGAAGCCCAGGGCGACCGCCGCTTCAGCGGGTGTCGTTCCCGCGTCCAGGAGACGCCGTGCGGCCCGCACACGGGCGTCGGTGAGCCACGCGTGCGGAGGCATTCCGTATGCGTCACGGAAGGCCCGCAGCAGGGCGAAGGGGCCGACTCCGAGATCGGTGGCGAGCCGCTCCAGGCTCGGTGGGTCGGCGAGCCGCTCCTCCAGGACGCCACGCGCGCGTGCCGCGGTCCTGGCACCGGCCGTGCGCACGGCACGCTGCGGGACGGGGCCGCCGTTCATCCGCAGCAGCCGGGTCACGGTCACCCGCAGCAACGTGTCGGCGGCCAGCGCGTTGCCTTCATCGGCGGCTCGCAGCACCCGGTGGACGAGGGTCACGGCGTACGGGTCCTCGAGCACCGGTCGGACGAAGCCGGGGGTCCCTCGAATGGCGGTGGTCTCCGCGGCGATGCCCGAGACCAGTTCGGGCGACGGATAGACCGCCGCGTACCGCCATCCCTCGGGTGCACCGGCCCGGCCGGTGTGCGTGGTGTCGGGATTGATCAGAGCCAGGGTGCCCGCCCCCGCGTGCTGGTCGGCGCCGCCGTGGTGGAAGACGTCGACGCCCTCGGCGATCGCGGCGATCACGAAGTGCTCGTGGGTGTGCCGCACGAACGTCTTGTTGATGTAGTGGGCACGCAGCAGGTCGACCCCGGGCAGCTCCGCGTACCGCCAGTGCCGCGCCTGCTCCGCCGAACCTGCCATGACCCCATTCTGCGACAGCCACGCGAACCCTTCTCCGCAGGTCGGCGCCGTTGTCAGTGGCGGGGTGCACGATGGGGTCATGGTCAGGTCCGCATCCAGTGCTCCCGGCGCCCCCGGCGCCCTTGACGGGTTCTCCCCCGCGACCCGCAGCTGGTTCACGGGGGCTTTCTCCGCGCCCACGTCCGCGCAGGCCGGGGCGTGGCGGGCCATCGGTGAGGGCTCGGACGTGCTGGTCGTCGCGCCCACCGGCTCGGGCAAGACGCTGGCCGCTTTCCTCGCCGCCCTCGACCAGCTGGCCTCGACCCCGCCGCCCGCCGACCCCAAGAAGCGCTGCCGCGTGCTGTACGTGTCTCCGCTGAAGGCCCTCGCGGTCGATGTCGAGCGCAATCTGCGCAGCCCACTGACCGGCATCCGTCAGGAGTCCGTGCGCCTCGGGCTCCCCGAGCCCGAGGTGCGGGTCGGTATCCGCTCGGGTGACACGCCGCCCGCCGAGCGGCGCTCCATCGCCACGCGCCCGCCGGACATCCTGATCACCACCCCCGAGTCACTTTTCCTGATGCTCACCTCCGCCGCGCGGGACGCGCTGGCCGGCATCGAGACGGTGATCCTGGACGAGGTGCACGCCGTCGCGGGCACCAAGCGCGGCGCCCATCTCGCCCTCTCCCTGGAGCGGCTCGACGAGTTGCTGCCCCGGCCGGCCCGCCGCATCGGCCTGTCGGCGACCGTCCGTCCGGTGGACGAGGTGGCGCGCTATCTGTCCCCGCAGCGCAGGGTGGAGATCGTCCAGCCGCCGTCCGGCAAGGAGTTCGACCTGTCCGTGGTCGTGCCGGTCGAGGATCTCGGGGAGTTGGGCGGCTCGCCAGTTGCGGACAACGACCAGGGCGCGGAGCGTCCCTCGATCTGGCCGCACGTCGAGGAGCGCATCACCGACCTCGTCCAGGCGCACCGCTCGACCATCGTGTTCGCCAACTCACGCCGTCTCGCGGAGCGTCTGTGCAACAGGCTCAACGAGATCGCGTACGAACGCGCGACGGGAGAGCCCCTCCCCGAGGACCACTCCCCCGCGGAGCTGATGGCCGAGGCGGGCGCGGCCAAGGGCGCCCCGCCTGTCCTCGCCCGGGCCCACCACGGCTCGGTCTCCAAGGAACAGCGCGCGCTCGTCGAGGAGGACCTGAAGGCCGGTCGTCTGCCGGCGGTCGTCGCCACCTCCAGCCTGGAGCTCGGCATCGACATGGGCGCGGTCGACCTGGTGGTCCAGGTCGAGTCACCGCCCTCCGTGGCCTCCGGCCTGCAGCGGGTCGGCCGGGCGGGGCACCAGGTGGGCGCGGTCTCCACCGGCGTCGTCTTCCCCAAGTACCGAGGGGACCTGGTGCAGGCCGCCGTGGTCACCGAGCGGATGCGGACCGGCTCCATCGAGTCGCTGCGCATCCCGGCCAACCCCCTGGACGTGCTTGCCCAGCAGCTCGTCGCGACGGTCTCCCTGGACACCTGGCAGGTCGACGACCTGCTCGCCCTGGTCCGCCGGGCCGCCTCCTTCGCCTCGCTCCCCGAGTCGGCGTTCACGGCCGTCCTGGACATGCTCGCTGGACGCTATCCGTCGGACGCCTTCGCGGAGTTGCGCCCCCGGGTGGTGTGGGACCGCGTCGCCGGCACCGTCACCGGGCGGCCGGGAGCGCAGCGCCTCGCGGTCACCTCCGGGGGCACGATCCCGGACCGCGGCCTCTTCGGGGTCTTCCTCGCCGGCGCCGACCCCAAGAAGGGCGGCGGCCGCGTCGGAGAGCTCGACGAAGAGATGGTCTACGAATCCAGGGTGGGCGATGTCTTCACGCTCGGCACCAGTTCCTGGCGCATCGAGGACATCACACGCGACCGCGTGCTCGTCTCCCCCGCTCCCGGCGTCCCGGGCCGGCTCCCCTTCTGGAAGGGCGACCAACTGGGCCGCCCGCTCGAACTGGGCCGTGCGGTGGGCGCGTTCCTCCGGGAGGTCGGCTCCCTCTCGCGTGACGACGCGCGCGTGCGCCTGCTGGCCGCGGGCCTGGACGAATGGGCAGCCGACAACGTCCTGACGTACCTCTCCGAACAGCGTGAGGCCTGCGGCCACATCCCGGACGACCGCACGATCGTGGTCGAGCGCTTCCGCGACGAGCTGGGCGACTGGCGGGTCGTGGTGCACTCCCCGTTCGGCGCGCAGGTGCACGCCCCCTGGGCCCTGGCCCTCGCCTCAAGGCTGACCGAGCGGTACGGCATGGACGCCCAGGTGATGCACGCCGACGACGGCATCGTGCTGCGGCTGCCGGACGCCGACCTGATGAGCCTGGACCTCCTCGACCAGGAACCCAACGACCGCCCCCTGGAGTACGACAGCGAGCAGGCCCCCGTAGGCGCGGGAGACGTCGCCTTCGACAAGGGCGAGGTCAATCAGATCGTCACCGACCAGGTGGGCGGCTCGGCCCTGTTCGCCTCGCGCTTCCGAGAGTGCGCCGCCCGCGCGTTGCTGCTGCCGCGCCGCAGCCCGGGAAAGCGCACGCCCCTCTGGCAGCAGCGCCAGCGCGCCGCACAACTGCTCCAGGTGGCAAGCGAGTTCGGATCGTTCCCCATCGTCCTGGAGGCGGTCAGGGAGTGCCTCCAGGACGTTTTCGACGTCCCCGGCCTCACGGAACTCATGGGCGACATCGAGTCCCGCAAGGTCCGGCTCGTCGAGATCACCACCCCCGAACCGTCCCCGTTCGCCCGCTCACTCCTGTTCGGGTACGTGGCTCAGTTCCTGTACGAGGGTGACTCGCCGCTCGCCGAGCGGCGCGCGGCGGCCCTCTCCCTGGACTCCCGGCTGCTCTCGGAGCTCCTCGGCCAGGCAGAGCTGCGCGAACTGCTCGACGCTGAAGTCCTCACGGAACTCGAGCAGGAGCTCCAGTGGCGCACGGAGGACCGCCGCATCAAGGACGCCGAGGGCGTCGCCGACCTGTTGCGCCTTCTCGGGCCGCTCACCACCGCCGAGTTGGCCGAGCGCGGCGCCGAGCCGGAGTGGGCGCAGGAGCTGGCCTCCGCCCGCCGCGCGATCAGCGTCCGCATCGCGGGGGCCGACCACTGGGCGGCGATCGAGGACGCGGGGCGGCTGCGCGACGCGCTGGGCACCGCCCTGCCGGTCGGTGTCCCGGAGGCGTTCATGGAGCCGGTGAAGGACCCCCTAGGCGACCTCGTCGCGCGGTACGCCCGCACGCACGGCCCGTTCACCTCGGCGACGGCGGCAGCCCGCTTCGGCCTCGGCGTCGCGGTCACGGAGGGTGCGCTGCAGCGCCTTGCCGCCAACGGACGTGTCGTACAGGGCGAGTTCCATCCGGCGGGCATCGGCCAGGAGTGGTGCGACGCGGCCGTCCTGCGCCGGCTGCGCCGCCGCTCACTCGCGGCCCTCCGGCACGAGCTCGAGCCGGTGCCGCCGGCCGCGCTCGCCCAGTTCCTGCCGCAGTGGCAGAACTTGAGCGGGCACGGACTGCGGGGCGTGGACGGGCTCGTGCGGGCCATCGAGCAGTTGCAGGGGGCGACCGTGCCCGCGTCCGCGCTGGAAAAGCTCGTCCTGCCCTCGCGCGTCTCCGGGTACGCACCGGCGATGCTCGACGAACTCACCGCCGCCGGAGAGGTGGTGTGGGCCGGGGCCGGGGCCCTCCCCGGCAAGGACGGCTGGGTCTCCCTGTACCTGGCCGACGCCGCGCCCCTGCTCCTGCCGCAGCCGCATCCGCTGGAGCTCACCGCACTCCACCAGTCGGTCCTCGACACGCTCTCCGGAGGGTACGGCCTCTTCTTCCGCCAGATCGCCGACCAAGTACGCGCCACGACCCACCCCGAAGCCTCGGACCCCCAACTGGCCGACGCCATCTGGGATCTGGCCTGGTCCGGACGGCTCACGAACGACACCCTCGCCCCGATGCGCTCCCTCCTCGGCTCGGGCCGCACCGCGGGATCCACGGCCCACCGCGCCAAGCGCACCATGCCGCGCGGACGCTATGGCTCACTGACGGGCGCCGCCCGCCCCATGGCGTCGCGTACGGGCCCGCCGACAGCGGCGGGCCGCTGGTCACTGCTCCCCGCCCACGAACCCGACCCCACCCTTCGCGCCCACGCCCTGGCCCGCACCCTCCTGGACCGGCACGGCGTGGTCACCCGTGGGGCGGTCGCCGCCGAAGGCGTCGAGGGCGGCTTCTCAGCGACGTACCGCGTCCTGTCCGCCTTCGAGGACAGCGGTCAGGCGCGGCGCGGCTATGTGGTCGAGGGCCTCGGCGCCGCCCAGTTCGCCATGGACGGCGCGGTGGACCGGCTGCGCGCGGCGGCGAACGCCCGTGACCGCGCCGACAGTTCACCGGCCGCCATGAACTACTCCCCACGCCCCTCGGACACCCAGGTCCTTGTCCTGGCCGCCGCCGACCCGGCCAACGCCTACGGGGCCGCACTCCCCTGGCCCGATCCGCCCACCGACGCGGGGCACAAGCCGGGCCGCAAGGCAGGCTCCCTGGTCGTCCTCGTCGACGGCGAACTGACCCTTTACATGGAACGCGGCGGCAAGACCCTGCTGGCCTGGCCCGTGACCACGGACGACACCCCGGCCACGGAGGACGCCCGGCTGCACGCGGCCGCCGAGGCCCTCGCCGGGGCGGCCCGAGCGGGCTCACTCGGCACGGTGACGGTCGAGCGCGTCAACGGCGGCTCCGCCCTGACCTCCCCCTTCGCCCCCCTCCTGGAAGGAGCAGGCTTCCACGCCACCCCTCGGGGCCTACGCCTGCGCGCCTAGCCCACGCCTCCCCACCTGCCGCGCGCCCCTCGGCTCCGGGCTCCGGCCACGGCTCCGGGCTCCGGGCTCGGGCCACGGCTCCGGGCTCCGGGCTCGGGCTCCGGCCACGGCTCTGGGCTCGGGCTCCCGGCTCCCGGCTCCCGGCTCCCGGCTGGGGACAACCACACCACGCCTCACGCCGCCAACCCACCTCCGGCCACCTCAGCCCAGCCAACTTCAGCCCTGTCATGTCAGCCCGGACCAGCACCGCCACCACCTCAGCCCAGGCCCCCTCAGCCTTGCTCAGCCCGGCCCACCTCAGCCCAGCCCCGCTCAGCCCAGCCCACCTCAGCCACCTCACCCCACTCCCCCCACAGCCAACCCCCACACCACCCCACCCCCGACATGCCACCCTGGACCCATGCCCGAAGGCGACACCGTTCACCAGGCAGCCCGGCGTCTGCACAAAGCCCTCGCCGGGCGCACCGTCACGCGCTCCGACCTCCGCGTCCCGAAGCTCGCGACCGTAGACCTCACCGGGCGCACCGTCCTGGACGTCACCCCGCGCGGCAAGCACCTCCTCACCCGCTTCGAGGGCGGGCTCACCCTGCACTCGCATCTCCGCATGGACGGTTCCTGGAAGGTGTACGACCCCGGCGAGCGCTGGAGAGGCGGCCCCGGGCACCAAATCAGGGCGATCCTGGGCACCGCCGAGCGCACCGCCGTCGGCTACCGCCTGCCCGTGCTCGAACTCCTCCGCACCGCCGACGAGGACAAGGCCGTGGGTCACCTCGGCCCCGACCTCCTGGGCCCTGACTGGGACCCCGAGCAGGCCCTCACCAACCTCCTGGCGACTCCCGAACGCGCGCTTGGCGAAGCTCTGCTCGACCAGCGCAATCTCGCGGGTATCGGCAACGTCTTCAAGAGCGAGCTCTGCTTCCTCCTGGGCGTCACCCCCTGGCTCCCCGTGGGCGAGCTCCCCACCGAGACGGCCTCCCGCGTCCCCGCCCTCGCCAAGAAGCTCCTGGAAGCCAACCGCGACCGCCCGGCGCGCACCACCACGGGCCGCGACAGCGCGGGCCTGCGCCTGTACGTCTACGGCCGCAAGCCCCGCCCCTGCCTGCGCTGCGGCACCCCCATCCGCCTGGCCGAGCAGGGCGACGGCTCCCGTAGCCGCCCCACGTACTGGTGCCCCTCCTGCCAACAGGGCCCCACCCCCTGACCCCCGACCCACCCCCGCACCCATCCACACTCACCCGCCCCCACTTACCAGTTGACGCCCCGTCAGATCCGCCCGTACCGTCCCGTCATGCCCCTAACGGCGTACGACCTCAGCGGACGCACCGCATTCGTCACCGGCGCGGCCAGCGGCATAGGCCGGGCCTCGGCCGTACTCCTCGCGGAAGCAGGCGCCACCGTCCACTGCGCCGACCGCGATACGCAGGGACTTCACGAGACGGCCACGCTCATCAAGGCCGCGGGCGGTACCGCGCACACGCATTCCGTGGACGTCGCGGACAGGGCCCAGGTCGACCGAGCCGTCGCGACCGCCACCGCCACTGCCCCCAGCGGCCGCCTGGACGTCATGGCCGCCATCGCCGGAATCATGCACAGCAGCCCGGTCCTGGAGACCCGCGACGAGGATCTCGACCGGGTCCTGAACATCAACTTCAAGGGCGTGCTCTACGCCTGTCAGGCCGCGGCCCGCACGATGATCGCGGCGAACGCCGACGGAGCCGACACCACCCGCCGCCTCGAAGAGTCACCCCGCTCCAGCCCCACCCGCCCCTCCGGCAGCATCATCACCATGGCCTCGGGCGCCGTGGACACCGGCGGCCCCGGCCTCCTCTGCTACGGCGCGGCGAAAGCCGCCGTCGTCCAGCTCACAAAGACCCTCGCCACCGAGGTGGGCCCCCACGGCATCCGCGTCAACGCCGTCGCACCCGGCTGGATCCGCACCCCCATGACCGACCGCCACGACGCCGACGCCCAGGCGCACACCGAGGGGCTCATGGTCCGCATGTCCCCCCTGGGCCGCGTCGGCGAACCGGAAGACATCGCTCACACCGTCCTGCACCTGGCATCCGACGCCTCAGCCTTCACGACGGGCCAGATCCTCCGCCCGAACGGCGGCGTCGCCATGCCTTGGTAACAGCTCCGACGACGCTCCGGACAGCAGCCCGCCCGCGCGCCCACCGCACCACCGCCCGCCATGCCACACCCCACCGCGCGGCCGCCCACCGTCCTGCACCTGGCATCCGACGCCTCAGCCTTCACGACAGGCCAGATCCTCCGCCCGAACGGCGGCGCCATGCCTTGGTAACACCTCCGACGACGCCCCGGGCAACAGCCCCGCCCACGCGCCCATCGCGCCACCACCCACCGCCCAACCCCCCACTGTCCAATCGCCCACCGTCCTGCCGCCGGGCGGCAGCCCGGGCGGCCCGCGCCTTGGCCCGGGCCGCCCCCACCGCCCGGGACTGCGGCACACAGTGCACCGGCAGCAGGCTCAACCCCCACCCACCGGCCGCGACAGCCCCCTCCAGAGCTCCCGCTTCGGGCACGAGGGCCAGCCGCAGCACGCCCCACCACCAGAGCGCGCCGAGCGCCAGAGCCGGCGCCCACCGCACGACTCTCCATGCCACGGCCACCACCTCCGCATGAGGCTCGACGCCCGACTCCTGACACCCGAGGCCCGGTCGACGCTAGACGCCCGGCTCCACCGGACGGGAGGGCGCACCCAAGGGCACACGAGGCACGGCCACTGCCCTGATCAATCGTTCACTCGCGTTCCGTTCCCCCCAGCCACTCACGCCCCCCATCCCCGCGGCCAGCAGCCAGCAACCAGCACCCGCACCCCGACCCTCGGCCGCGCCCCGACCTCCGCCGTTCCCCGACCTCAGCCGTTCTCCGCCTGGAACATCCAGTGATGCTTCTCCAGATCGGCCGTGATCCCGATGAAGATGTCCTGGCTCACCGGATCAGCCTCGCCGGTCGCCTCGACCCGCTCCCGCATCCGCGTGATCACCGCACCGAGCGCGTCCACGAGCGTCCCCACCGCGTCGCCGTCCTTGACCCAACCGCCCGCGACCTCGCCGATGCCGCTGCTCCGTGCCACGGTCGCCGCGCGGCCGTCGGGCGAGACGCCGAGCGTGGAGGCCCGCTCGGCCACCGTGTCGGAGTGCGTCCGCGCAGTGTCCACGACCTCGTCGAGCTGCAGATGGACGGAGCGGAAGCGCGCACCGACGACGTTCCAATGGATCTGCTTGGCCACCAGGGAGAGGTCGACCAGATCCACGAGTGCGCCCTGCAACGCGTCCGAGACCGTCTTCAGATCCGCCTCGGACAGAGGGCTCTTCACGACGTACATCCATCCTCCAAAGTTCATGGGATCGCGTGAGCGAAAACCCCCACCAACCATTACACAAATGCACCAATAGGGACATCTCACAGAGGTCTCGCAGGCATCTCAGCCCCGGCCCCAGCCCCACCGCGCGCCCCCTGCCCCCGCCCCCCCGAACGCACGAAAGCCCCGACCGGTCACCCGGCCGGGGCTTCGACACATCTGAACCTGATCTGAGTCAGATCGAAATCAGATCTGACTCAGGTCTAAATCCGAGCGCTCAAACAGCGTGCGCACTCAGCGCAGCATCACGCCGCGACGACATCCACCGCCTCCGCAGGCGCCTTGATCGTCACCCGTTCCGGCGGCACACCGCTCACCGAGACGGAATTGAGCATCGGGCGAACCGGTGCGCGCACCGGTTCCGTAGCCGCTGCCGACGCAGCCAGTTCCGCGAGAGAGAGCTCATCGCTCACCTCACGCATGAGCTCGGACATCCGTACGTCAAGCGCGTCGCAGATCGCGGAAAGCAGCTCGGAGGATGCCTCCTTCTGCCCCCGCTCCACCTCGGAAAGATAGCCGAGCGAGACTCGGGCGGACGAGGAGACTTCGCGCAGAGTACGGCCCTGGCGCTGGCGCTGCCGACGCAGCACGTCACCCAGCAGGCGACGGAGCAGAATCATCGGTGGCTCCCTCCTCGGACCGCGTAGCCGCATCCTTCACGCCCCACCGTACCGCCTCGCGCGGCGGCCGTGCGGGGAGCGATGTCGTGTTCACTCAGGGCTGCAAACATCAAGTCCCCCCGTTCTGTTCCGTATCCTGTGCCCGTCCGTTCCCGGCACGTTCGCCGGACAGCCGCTCGACCAGCAGCGTGAGCACGCTCCGTGCACTCTCCATACGGATGTCCGAACGCTCACCGTTCAACCGCAGCGCGGCCACTTTCCCCTCAGAGCGAAGAGCGGAACCCTCCTCGCCGAACGCGGCCCCAGGCCCCGTGGCCAGGGAATCCGGCCCGACCACCGCCACGAAGACCGTCCCGACCGGCTGACCGTCCTGCGGCTCCGGCCCCGCGACGCCCGTCGTCGCGATCCCCCAGTCCGCGCCCATGACCTTGCGCACACCCGCCGCCATCTGCAGCGCGACCTCGGCGTCCACGGCGCCGCGCTCGGCCAGGAGAGTGCCGTCGACCCCGAGCACCTCGTGCTTCAGCTCGGTCGCGTACGCCGTCACGGACCCCCGGAAGACCTGCGAGGCCCCCGGCACCGCCGTGACCTCCGCGGCCACGAGGCCCCCGGTGAGCGATTCGGCCACGGCGAGCGTCTCGCCCCGCGCCTGAAGGAGCCGCAGCACCTGCGCGGCCGGCCCGAGCGGCGTCACGGAGCCGACTCCCGGGTCCCTTCGCCGGAAGCGGAGGCCGATGCCTCGGCTGCCGCCGCAGCCGCCGCTGCCGCCTCCGCGGCCACGGCTGAGGCCGTCGAGGCCGCCTGGGCCTCCGCGAGCCCCGTGCGCCGCAGCAGAATGGCCTGTCGTACGTAGTCGAGCCCTGTCAGGACGGTCAGGACGACGGCGACCGTCATCACCCAGAACCGCATCGTGGCCAGCGGCCCGGTCAGCGCGAGGACGTACATCCCGGCCGCCGTGCCCTGCCAGAGCGTCTTCATCTTGCCGCCGCGACTGGCCGGAATGACACCGAAGCGGATCACCCAGAACCGAAGCAGCGTGATCCCGAGCTCACGGCCGAGGATCACGCCCGTCACCCACCAGGGCAGGTCGCCGAGGTAGGAGAGACAGATCAGCGCCGCGCCCATGATCGCCTTGTCGGCGATGGGGTCGGCGATCTTCCCGAAGTCCGTGACCAGGTTGTACGTGCGTGCCAGGTGGCCGTCGAACAGGTCGGTGATCATGGCGACGGCGAACGCGGCCCAGGCCCACGCGCGCCACGCCGGGTCGTACCCGCCGTCGGCGAGCAGCAGCATCACGAAGCCGGGCACGAGGATCAGCCGGATCACCGTCAACAAGTTGGCGACGTTCCACACGCTGGCCTGATTGACGGCCGCAGCGCCCAACTTTCCGCCGCGCACCGGCTTGGCGCCCTGCGCGCCGGAGCCGCCCGCGGCGGATGCCGGGACTCCGGTCATCTGCGTGCCTCCTCGGCCGGGATCCGGGGCGAGTCCCCCAGAATTTCGCTGTACTCAGCCACCAGGTCCACGCCTTCCGTGCCGACCACCTTTGCCACGACCATACGGCCGACCTGCAGTCCGTCCCCACCGCTGGCGCCGGTGAAGCGGATCTGGCCGTCCGTCTCGGGCGCCTGGTGCGCCGCCCGGCCGATCGCGCCGTCCTCCTCGTCCACGGCCTCCACCAGCACCTCGACGGTCTCTCCCAGACGCTCGTCGGCGCGCTGCGAGGTCAGTTCCTCGGCGAGCCGTGAGATGCGCGCGAGCCGCTCGTCGACGACGTCCTGATCCAGCTTCCGGTCGTACGTCGCCGCTTCCGTGCCCTCCTCGTCGGAGTACCCGAAGACACCGATGGCGTCCAGTCGCGCACCCGTGAGGAACCGCTCGAGCTCGTCCACGTCGGCCTCGGTCTCGCCGGGGAAGCCCACGATGAAGTTGGACCGCACGCCGGCCTGCGGGGCCTTCGTACGAATGGTGTCCAGGAGCTCGAGGAACCGGTCGGTGTCCCCGAAGCGACGCATCGCCCGCAGCACGCCGGGAGCGGAGTGCTGGAAGGACAGGTCGAAGTAGGGGGCGACCTTCTCCGTGGAGGTCAGTACGTCGATGAGCCCCGGGCGCATCTCGGCGGGCTGCAGGTAGCTCACCCGCACCCGCTCGATCCCGTCGACGGCCGCCAGCTCGGGAAGCAGCGTCTCCAGGAGACGGATGTCACCGAGGTCCTTGCCGTACGAGGTGTTGTTCTCGGAGACGAGCATGACCTCCTTGACGCCCTGCTCGGCCAGCCAGCGGGTCTCGCCGAGCACATCCGAGGGACGCCGCGAGATGAAGGACCCGCGGAAGGAGGGAATGGCGCAGAACGAGCAGCGCCGGTCGCAGCCCGAGGCCAGCTTCACCGAGGCGACGGGGTTGGTGCCCAGGCGCCTGCGCAGCGGGGCACGCGGCCCAGAGGCGGGCGCGACACCCTCGGGCAGGTCCACGGGCGCGTGCCCCGGAAGGGCGACGTCGGAGCCGGCGTCCTGGCGCTCCGCGGGGCTGATCGGAAGCAGCTTGCGCCGGTCACGTGGGGTGTGAGCCTCGACACTGCCGCCGCTGAGGATGGTGTTCAGGCGGGTGGAGATGTCGGAGTAGTCGTCGAAGCCGAGGACACCGTCGGCTTCGGGGAGGGCTTCGGCGAGTTCCTTGCCGTACCGCTCGGCCATACAGCCGACGGCCACGACGGCCTGGGTCTTGCCGTGACCCTTGAGATCATTGGCTTCCAGGAGGGCGTCGACGGAGTCCTTCTTGGCGGCTTCGACGAATCCACAGGTGTTGACTACGGCGACATCCGCGTCTTCGGCGGCCTCGACGAGCTGCCAGCCGTCCGCCTCCAAGCGGCCTGCGAGCTCCTCCGAGTCCACCTCGTTACGGGCGCAGCCAAGAGTGACAAGGGCGACGGTACGGCGTTCGGGCATGGTCTCAAGACTACTTCGTCCCTGCCCGGGCCCCCGCCGCGAGGGTCCGGGCCGCCGTCACCGGGCTCAGCCGACCTCGGGATCGCCCTTGGTGTAGGTGAGCCGCTCGACCTGACCGGGCTCGAACTCGTTCTCGACCGACTTGCCGTTCACGAACAGCTGGATCGCGCCCGCGTCACCGAGGACCAGGTCGATCTTCTGCTTGTCCTGGAAGGTCTTCGACTTGCCCTCTTCGAGGACGCCGTCGAACATCGTCCGGCCGTTGTGGTCCTTGGCCGAGATCCAGCTGCGCCCGTCCGGGGCGCTCACCTTGACCGTGACCTTGTCCTTGGGCGCGCCGGCGATGGCGCTGTCCGAGGGGTCCGGCTTCGGGTCGGCGGGCTTGTTCGGTGCGGGCTTCGTGGCGGGCTTGCTGGTGGCGGGCGCCGCGCCCTCGGCGACCTGCGACTTCGATCCGTCCGACTCGTCCCCGCCGTTGAACGCGGTGAAGCCGACGAAACCGACGACCGCGACGATCGCGGCGACCATGGCGGCGGTCCAGTTGGGACGGCGCGGATCGGACCTGATCCGCTCGGCCTCGAAGAGCGGCGCGGCCGGGGTGGGCGCGGGCGGGCGACCGCCGTGCGCCTCGTCGTACTGGGCCAGCAGAAGGGCGGGGTCGAGGCCCACGTGGCGTGCGAGCGTCCGGATGTGGCCGCGGGCGTACACATCTCCGCCACACCGGGAGAAGTCGTCCTGTTCGATCGCGTGCACGATGGGGATGCGCACCCGAGTGGACGTACTGATTTCGTCGACGGTCAGGCCCGTGTCGATACGTGCCTGCTGCAGCGCGCGCCCGATCGAGGGCCGGTCGTGAGCCGGACTCTCAGCTGCCGGACGGTCGTCGTCGGGCCGGTCGTCTGTGGGTCGGTGGTCTGAAGGGCGGTCGTCTTCAGGGGAGTTGCCGATGGACACGGGGGCGCCTTTCGAGCGTGAAGCCACCTGCCGGATGTTCAGTCTAGGGGGGTTCGCGAAGGGTGGGGCAACTGGGCGACGCACTTTGTACGCCATCGGAATGGCCGGACATCCTGATGGTGGGGGCGGTGGACCATGGTGCTTTCCCTCCGCTCAACTTGACGTATGCCGAAGGGAAACGGTTGCCTGCCGCTCCCTTATGGGTGAGCCTCCCCGCGGATCACGGCCAGCACGCCATCCAGCTCATCGGGTTTCACAAGAACGTCACGAGCCTTTGAGCCTTCGCTGGGTCCCACGATGCCGCGCGACTCCATGAGGTCCATGAGCCGTCCGGCCTTCGCGAAGCCGACGCGCAGCTTGCGCTGGAGCATCGATGTGGACCCGAACTGAGTGGAAACCACCAGCTCAGCGGCCTGGCAGAGCAGATCGAGGTCGTCGCCGATGTCCTCGTCGATCTCCTTCTTCTGCTTGGTGGCGACGGTGACGTCGTCCCGGAAGACGGGCGCCATCTGGTCCTTGCAGTGCTGCACGACCGCGTGGATCTCGTCCTCGGTGACGAAGGCGCCCTGCATTCGGGTGGGCTTGTTCGCCCCCATCGGCAGGAAGAGGCCGTCTCCCTTGCCGATCAGCTTCTCGGCACCCGGTTGGTCGAGGATGACGCGGCTGTCGGCGAGCGACGAGGTCGCGAAGGCGAGCCGCGAGGGCACATTTGCCTTGATCAGACCGGTGACGACATCCACGGAAGGCCGCTGCGTGGCCAGCACCAGATGGATGCCCGCCGCCCGCGCGAGCTGCGTGATGCGCACGATCGAGTCCTCGACGTCGCGCGGGGCGACCATCATCAGGTCGGCGAGCTCGTCGACGATCACCAGGAGGTACGGGTACGGGCTGAGCTCCCGCTCGCTGCCCTCGGGCGTCTTGAGCTTGCCCTCGCGGACGGCCTGGTTGAAGTCGTCGATGTGCCGGTAGCCGAACGCCGCCAGGTCGTCGTAGCGCAGATCCATCTCGCGTACGACCCACTGGAGCGCCTCGGCGGCCCGCTTGGGGTTGGTGATGATCGGCGTGATCAGGTGCGGGATGCCCTCGTACGCGGTGAGCTCGACGCGCTTGGGGTCGACGAGGACCATCCGGACGTCCTCGGGGGTCGCGCGCATCATGATCGACGTGATCAGACAGTTGATGCACGAGGACTTGCCGGAGCCGGTGGCTCCGGCGACCAGGATGTGCGGCATCTTGGCCATGTTGGCCATGACGTAGCCACCCTCGACGTCCTTGCCGAGCGCGACCAGCATCGGGTGGTCGTCCTCGGCCGCGTCCGCCAGACGGAGCACGTCGCCGACGTTGACCATCTCGCGGTCGGTGTTCGGGATCTCGATGCCGACCGCGGACTTGCCGGGGATGGGGCTGATGATGCGGACGTCGGGGCTCGCGACCGCGTACGCGATGTTCTTGGCCAGGGCCGTGATCTTCTCGACCTTCACGGCCGGGCCGAGCTCGATCTCGTACCGCGTGACCGTCGGGCCCCGCGTGAAGCCGGTGACGTCCGCGTCGACCTTGAACTCGCTGAAGACGTTGCTGAGCGAGGCGACGACCGCGTCGTTCGCGGCGCTGCGCGTCTTGCCCGGGCCACCGCGCTCCAACAGGTCGAGCCCGGGCAGCGAGTACGTGATGTCGCCGGCCAGCTGCAGCTGCTCGGCCCGCGGCGGGAGGTCCCGCGGCTGTTCCGGGGCGGCCTTCGTCAGGTCCTTCACGCCGGAGGAGGACACGTCACGCGACTCCCCCGGCTTCTTGCGGAGCACGCCGGGCGGTGGGCCGTCCTTGGCGCGCGCGGTCGGCACCGGAGCGGAGTTCGCGGAGTCGTCAGCGGACTGCTCGGGCTCCTCGGGCCGTTCGTCGCGCTCCCCGGTGACCCCTTGCGTGAGGTCGGCGACCAGCGGCGAGGGCGGCATGCCGTTCAGGACGGCGCCGTCCAGCGCGGCTGCTGCGGCGGCCGCCACGTCCACCGCGTCCATCGGACGGTCCAGAGAGGGCTGTGCGGACCCCCTGCGGGGCCTGCGGCGCCGGGTGAGCGCCTCCTCCTCGGCCTGGTCCGGGGCGTACGCCTCGGGGGCCTGAGCGCGCTTGCGCGAGCGGGCGGGCAGCGCCTCGCGCCACTGCTCCTCGTACCGCTCGTCGTCCGCGTAGTCACCCTGCACCTCTTCGGGTGCCGGCTGGACGATGCCGAGCTTGATGCCGAGCAGCCGCAGCCGCTGCGGGATGGCGTTGACGGGCGTCGCCGTGACCACGAGAAGACCGAAGACGGTGAGCAGGACGAGCAGCGGTACGGCGAGGACCTCGCCCATGGTGAAGATCAGCGGAGTGGACGTGGCCCAGCCGATGAGGCCGCCCGCGTCCCTTATGGCCGCCATGCCGTCCGCGCGGGCCGGCGAACCGCACCCGATGTGCACCTGGCCGAGCACACCGATGACGAGCGCGGACAGGCCGATCACGATGCGGCCGTTGGCCTCGGGCTTCTCGGGGTGCCGGATGAGGCGTACGCCGATGACGGCGAGCAGTATCGGGAGCAGCAGATCGAGGCGGCCGAACGCGCCGGTCACCAGCATCTCGACGAGATCGCCCACGGGACCGCGCAGATTCGACCACGTGCCCGCGGCGACGATCAGCGCGACGCCGAGCAGCAGCAGTGCGACGCCGTCCTTGCGGTGCGCCGGATCGAGTCCCTTGGCGCCGCGCCCTATGCCGCGGAACAGCGCACCGACGCTGTGCGCGAGACCGAGCCAGAGGGCGCGCGCGAGGCGGTACACGCCGCCCGTCGGGCTGGGCGCCGGCTTGGCCACGGGCTTCTTCGCCGCGACTTTCCTGGGAGGCGCCTTCTTCACCGGAGCCCTCTTGGCGGGCGGCTTCTTGGCGACGGCCTTCTTCGCCGGAGCCTTGGTGGGCGCGGCCGCCTTCTTCGCGGGCGTCTTCTTGGCTGCGGACGGACGTGAGGCCATGGGTCTGAGGTTACCGGTGGAGACCACTGCGGACACGTGTGCCCTCTGCTTCACCCGTTTGTGTCGCCCTTGCGGGGGCCGTGAACTGACGGATGTTCACTGCCCCCGCATCGGCTTGTGCTCTGCGTCGGCGTCGGCTCAGCTCTGCGAGGACACCGAAGGCGCACCGCTTCCGGTGCCCGGCTCCAGGGCGTCAAGAGCCCGTCGAAGGCCGGTGAGTTTGCGTTCGAGATGGGCCGCGGTGGCGACCGCGGCGGCGTCCGCCGAGTCGTCGTCCAGCTGTTTCGTGAGCGCCTCCGCCTGTTCCTCGACGGCCGCGAGGCGCGCCGAGAGCTCGGCGAGAAGCCCCGCGGGCTCCTTGGCTTCACCCGCCGCCGACTTGCCGCCACCTTCGAGCTGGAGACGCAGCAGGGCTGCCTGCTCCCGCAGTTGGCAGTTCTTCATGTACAGCTCGACGAACACCGAAACCTTCGCGCGCAGCACCCACGGATCGAACGGCTTGGAGATGTAGTCCACCGCACCGGCCGCGTACCCGCGGAACGTGTGGTGCGGGCCGTGGTTGATGGCGGTGAGGAAGATGATCGGGATGTCCCGGGTCCGTTCTCGCCGCTTGATGTGCGCGGCGGTTTCGAAACCGTCCATGCCTGGCATCTGGACGTCCAGCAGAATGACCGCGAAGTCGTCCGTGAGTAGTGCTTTGAGCGCTTCCTCCCCGGACGATGCCCGTACCAGGGTCTGATCGAGCGCAGAGAGGATGGCCTCCAGCGCCAGCAGATTCTCCGGCCGGTCATCGACCAGGAGGATCTTGGCCTTCTGCACCATGGCCCGCCCTCCTCGCCCCGGCGGTACACCGGGCGCCGCCCCAGGGGACGACTCCCTTACGCCGTCCGTCCTTGTGCCGGTCATGGTAGCCGCACCCCGCCTGTCGCCACACCCTGTCACCGCGATGTCACTGTGCACGTAGCAGAAACGCAGTGGGAGACCAGAAGGTTCCCCGAATACCGCGGTCCTACACGGCTACGGCCACACTCTGTCAGCAACTCCGCGTAATGAAGCCTCTTCTCGGTCACTCCCCGCGCATCCACTGCTCCATCACCGAGAGCAGATGATCCGGGTCGACCGGCTTCGTAACGTAATCGGACGCCCCGGAGTCGATGGCCTTCTCCCGGTCGCCCTTCATGGCCTTCGCGGTGAGCGCGATGATCGGGAGCCCGGCGAACTGCGGCATCCTGCGGATCGCCGTCGTCGTCGCGTACCCGTCCATCTCCGGCATCATGATGTCCATCAGGACGACCGTCACGTCGTCGTGCTGTTCCAGGACTTCGATGCCCTCACGGCCGTTCTCCGCGTACAGCACCGAGAGGCCGTGCGTCTCCAGGACGCTGGTGAGCGCGAACACGTTGCGGATGTCGTCGTCGACGATGAGCACCTTCTCGCCGCCGAACTGGTGGCCGGGCCGCGCCTCGGCCGCCTCCTGCTGCCCCGCGGTCGGCCACTGCTCCTGCGAGCGCTGCTCCTGAGGCTCGGCGACCCCTTGCCCCGGCAGCACCGGCGGCTGCTCCGAAGAGGCGTGCGCGGCACGACGCCGGCGCCTGAAGAGCGTGCCGGAATCCGGCGTCGCGTCCAGCCGCGGCGGCGTGACACCCTCGCTCTGCGCGGGCTGCTCGGCCGTGGACGCGCCCTCCTCCAGGGCGGGCCTCGCGACCGTGCCCGGCAGGGGTGACAGCTGCGAGTAACCCTGCGGCGGCAGTTCGCTCGGGTGCAGCGGCAAATAGAGCGTGAACGTCGAGCCGCGGCCCGGTTCGCTCGCCGCGTGGATCTCACCGCCGAGCAGGCGCGCGATCTCCCGGCTGATGGAGAGGCCGAGGCCCGTGCCGCCGTACTTCCTGCTCGTCGTTCCGTCGGCCTGCTTGAACGCCTCGAAGATCACGCGCATCTTGCTGCCCGCGATACCGATGCCGGTGTCGCTGACCGAGAAGGCGATCAGATCCGCGTCCGCGTCCCGCAGCGAACCCGCCTCCAGGAGCTGTTCGCGGATGGCGTTGGGCACATCGGCGTTCGCGTGCCGGATCACCAGCTCGACCGCTCCGGAGTCGGTGAACTTCACCGCGTTGGACAGGAGGTTGCGCAGCACCTGGAGGAGCCGCTGCTCGTCCGTGTGCAGCGTCGCGGGCAGCTCCGGAGACACCCTTACGGAGAAGTCGAGCCCCTTCTCCGCGGTCAGCGGCCGGAAAGTGGCCTCTACGTAGTCGACGAGTTGCACCAGGGCGATGCGCGTCGGGGAGACGTCCATCTTGCCCGCCTCGACCTTCGACAGGTCGAGGATGTCGTTGATCAGCTGGAGCAGGTCCGAGCCCGCGCCGTGGATCGTCTCGGCGAACTCCACCTGCTTGGGGGTGAGGTTGGCGTCGGCGTTGTCGGCGAGCAACTTCGCCAGGATCAGCAGGGAGTTGAGCGGCGTGCGCAGCTCGTGCGACATGTTCGCCAGGAACTCGGACTTGTACCGCATGGAGACCGCGAGCTGTTCGGCACGCTCCTCCAGGACCTGCCTTGCCTCTTCGATCTCGGTGTTCTTGACCTCGATGTCGCGGTTCTGCTGGGCGAGCAGCTCGGCCTTCTCCTCCAGTTCGGCGTTGGAGTCCTGTAGTGCCTTCTGTCGGTTCTCCAACTCCGCCGAGCGCTCCCGCAGTTGCTCGGTGAGCTCCTGCGACTGCTTGAGCAGTACCTCGGTCTTGGTGTTGACGCTGATGGTGTTGACGCTCGTCGCGATCATCTCGGCGATCTGGCTGAGGAAGTCCTTCTGGATCTGCGTGAACGGCTGGAACGCGGCCAGCTCGATCACGCCGAGGACGGTTCCCTCGAAGAGCACCGGGAGCACGATCACCTGCGCGGGCGGCGCCTCGCCGAGGCCGGACGCGATCCGCAGGTAGCCGGAGGGCGCGTTCTCCACGAGGATCGTGCGCCGCTCCTGCGCGGCCGTGCCGATGAGCGTCTCGCCGGGCCGGAAGGAGGTGGGCATGGAGCCCATGGAGTAGCCGTAACTCCCCATCATGCGCAGCTCGTACGCGTCCCCCTGCTCGGCACCCGGCTCCGCGCCCTCGTCCGTGGGCAGCGCCAGGAAGAAGGCGCCGTGCTGCGCGGAGACCACCGGGGTCAGCTCGCTCATGATCAGCGAGGCGACGTCCGCCAGGTCCCGGCGGCCCTGCATCAGACCGGAGATGCGGGCGAGGTTGCCCTTGAGCCAGTCCTGTTCCTTGTTGGCGAGGGTGGTGTCGCGGAGGTTGGCGATCATCGAGTTGATGTTGTCCTGGAGGACCTGGATCTCGCCCGCCGCGTCCACGTCGATCTTCAGGTTCAGGTCGCCGCGCGTCACCGCGGTGGCGACCTCGGCGATGGCGCGCACCTGACGCGTCAGGTTCCCGGCCATCTCGTTCACGGACTCGGTGAGGTCACGCCACGTGCCGTCGACGTCCCGCACGCGCGCCTGACCGCCCAACTGCCCTTCCGTACCCACCTCGCGGGCCACGCGCGTGACCTGCTCGGCGAAGGACGACAGCTGGTCGACCATCGTGTTGATGGTGGTCTTGAGTTCGAGGATCTCGCCCCGGGCATCGATGTCGATCTTCTTCGTCAGGTCGCCCTTGGCGATCGCGGTGGTGACCATCGCGATGTTGCGGACCTGGCCGGTGAGGTTGGAGGCCATACCGTTCACGGACTCCGTCAGGTCCTTCCACGTGCCCGAGACTCCGGGCACCCGGGCCTGCCCGCCGAGGATGCCGTCCGTGCCCACCTCGCGGGCCACTCGGGTCACCTCGTCCGCGAACGAACTCAGCGTCTTCACCATGGTGTTGACGGTGTCGGCGAGCTGCGCGACCTCGCCGCGCGCCTCGACCGTCACCTTCTTGGTCAGGTCTCCGTTGGCGACCGCCGCCGCGACCTGGGAGATGTTGCGGACCTGACCGGTCAGGTTGTTCGCCATCAGGTTGACGTTGTCGCTGAGGTCCTTCCAGGTGCCGGTGACGCCCGGGACCCGCGCCTGGCCACCCAGGTTGCCCTCGGTGCCCACCTCGCGGGCCACGCGGTTGACCTGCTCGGCGAAGTTCGAGAGCTGGTCGACCATCGTGTTCACGGTGGTGACGAGTTCGAGGATCTCGCCCTTCGCGTCGACGGTGATCTTCTTGGAGAGGTCGCCCATGGCGACGGCCGTCGTGACCTCGGCGATGTTGCGGACCTGAAGCGTCAGGTTGTTCGCCATGCCGTTCACGGACTGCGTGAGGTCCTTCCAGGTGCCGGAGACACCCTGCACCTCGGCCTGACCGCCCAGGATGCCGTCGGTGCCCACCTCGCGGGCCACCCGCGTCACCTGCTCGGCGAAGGCGGAGAGCTGGTCCACCATCGTGTTGAGGGTGTTCTTCAGCTCCAGGATCTCGCCGCGCGCGTCCACGTCGATCTTCTGCGAGAGGTCACCACGGGCCACCGCGGTCGCGACCTGCGCGATGTTGCGCACCTGGGCGGTGAGGTTGCCGGCCATGCCGTTCACGGAGTCGGTCAGATCGCGCCACACTCCGGCCACGCCGGGCACCTGCGCCTGCCCGCCGAGGCGGCCTTCCGTGCCCACCTCGCGGGCCACCCGGGTCACCTGGTCGGCGAAGGCCGAAAGCTGGTCGACCATCGTGTTGATGGTGTTCTTCAGCTCCAGGATCTCGCCGCGCGCGTCCACGTCGATCTTCTGGGAGAGGTCGCCACGGGCCACCGCGGTGGTGACCTGGGCGATCTGGCGTACCTGCGACGTCAGGTTCCCCGCCATGAAGTTGACGGAGTCGGTGAGTTCCTTCCAGGTGCCGCTGACACCGTCCACGCGGGCCTGGCCGCCGAGGCGCCCCTCCGTACCCACGTCGCGCGCCATCCGCGTGACCTGATCGGCGAACGACGACAGCTGGTCCACCATCGTGTTCACGGTGTTCTTCAGTTGAAGCATCTCGCCGGAGACATCGACGGTGACCTTCTGCGACAGGTCGCCGTTGGCGACCGCCGTCGTCACCTGCGCGATGTTGCGGACCTGGCCCGTGAGGTTACGGAAGGCGGTGTTGACCGAGTCCGTCAGGTCCTTCCACGTGCCGGCCGCGCCCTGCACCTGCGCCTGGCCGCCGAGCTCACCTTCTACGCCGATCTCGCGCGCCACACGCGTCACTTCGGCACCGAAGGCGGAGAGCTGGTCCACCATCGTGTTCACGGTGTTCTTCAGCTCGAGCATCTCGCCCGCGACATCGACCGTGACCTTCTGCGAGAGATCGCCGTTGGCGACCGCCGTCGTCACCGTCGCGATGTCCCGCACCTGCGTGGTGAGGTTCCGGAAGACCGTGTTCACCGAGTCGGTGAGGTCCTTCCACGTCCCCGCCGCGCCCGGCACGTTCGCCTGACCGCCGAGCTGCCCCTCGGCGCCGACCTCGTTCGCGACGCGGGTGACCTCGTCCGCGAACGTACGCAGCGTCTCGGTCATCTGGTTGATCGTCTCGGCGAGTTGGGCGACCTCGCCGCGTGCGCTCACCGTCACCTTCTGGGACAGATCGCCGTTCGCGACGGCCGTCGTGACCTGGGCGATCCCACGCACCTGGGCGGTGAGGTTGCCGGCCATAAGATTCACCGAGTCGGTGAGGTCCTTCCACACTCCCGCCACACCCGGCACCTGCGCCTGGCCGCCGAGCTCGCCCTCCGTGCCGACCTCGCGCGCGACGCGGGTCACCTCGGAGGAGAACGACGAGAGCTGGTCCACCATCGTGTTGACGGTGTTTTTCAGCTCCAGCATCTCGCCGGCGACGTGGACCGTCACCTTTCGGGACAAGTCGCCCTTGGCGACTGCCGTCGTAACGAGAGCAATGTCACGTACCTGAGCGGTCAATCGGTACGCCATGGTGTTCACCGAATCCGTGAGATCCTTCCACGAACCGGACATTCCACGTACCCGCGCCTGACCGCCCAGCTTGCCCTCGGTACCCACCTCGCTGGCCACGCGCGTGACCTCGTCGGTGAACGTCGAGAGCTGGTCGACCAGATTGTTGACCGTCCTGCCGACCTTCAAAAACTCCCCGCGCAGCGGATGACCGTTCCCCTCGTCCGCCTGCGCCCGCAGCTCCATCCGCTGCTCCAGGTCGCCCTCGGCGACAGCGGAGAGCACGCGTCCCACCTCGGAGACGGGGCGTACGAGGTCGTCGACGAGGGCGTTCGAGGCGTCGATCGCCGCCGCCCATGAGCCCTCGCTCGCGCCGCTTTCCAGCCGTTCCGTGAGCTTTCCCTCACGCCCGACCATGCGCCGCACCCGGGAAAGCTCACCGGTCAGATGCAGATTCCGGTCGGCGACCTCGTTGAAGACGGCGGCGATCTCCGACATGACGTCGTCACCGGAGACGGTGAGCCGCTTGCGGAAGTTTCCGTCCCGCATGGCCGCGAGCGCCGCGAGCAACCTGTTCAGGGCCGCGGCGTCTACTGACGTAGTCGTCCCGTGGCGCGGTTTGCGCTGTTTGCTCTGGGACTGTCCGTCTTTCGCACGCGTTTTAGTGCCCCGCGTCGCTGCGCCAGACTCCACTGTGTCCCTCCCGCAAGGGTCGACCGTACTGCTCGGGTTACCTGGGCTCTCTCCAAGAAGCTTGCCCAGTGTTTCACCATGGCTGAACCAGGCCATAACAGTTCGGCAGCTTCGCACACCGTCCGCACACCCTCCGGGCGGAAACACTGACGACCGGCATCAGCATGGACGGCGAAGGTAAGTAACCTGGCATCCGGCTGTCCAACCACCCCGGTCCTGCCCGGCCTGGGCGGTGGCACACGTACAAGCGGGCATCGGAGGGGCGGCCGCACCATGGTGGGAGACTTGGGCGTCGATACTCGTACGAGGAGTTCTGTGATCACCGCGCGCGCGGCTGCGACTTTCGACCCCGTCGGGCGTTCCGTCGCGACGGCACGCTCCTTTGTCCGCGACACCCTCCAGGGCTGGGGGTTCACGGACATCGTCGACGACGCGGTCGTCCTCACCAGCGAGCTGGTCACCAACGCCGTCGTGCACGCCGGGACCGCCGCGGACGTCCTGTGTCTGCGCAGCGAGGACGCCGTACGCATCGAGGTCTCCGACCACTACCCGGAACGCGAGATCCCGCTCCAGCAGTCCGCCGTGAACATGGGCAACCCGGACCGCGAGGGCGGCCGCGGCCTCCAGCTGTGCGCGGCGCTCGCCACCCGCTGGGGCGTCGACTACACCCCCACCCAGAAGCTGGTCTGGTTCCAACTCGACCTCCCCGACCGCTCGGTGGGCACCCGCGCCGCGGGCCCCGCCCTCCCCGCCGAGCTGCTCCCGCTCACCGACGGCAGAGTCCGCGTCGCCGTCGTCCAGATCGACCGCGTGGGCGCGATCTCCGCCTGGAACGAAGACGCCGAAGAGCTTTTCGGGTACGCCGCCGAACAGGTCACCGGCAAACCCCTCACCGACTTCGCCGCCTGGCCGCACACCCCGGGCACCAGCACGGGCATCGTGGAAGCGCTCCAACTCTCCCGCTGGGAGGGCAGTTACGGCATCCGCGGCTCCGACGGCCGCGTGACCCCCGTCTACGCCTCGCACCTGCGCGTCCGCGACGCCGACGGCGAACCCTCCACGGTCTGCCTGCTCGTCCGCGACGACGAGCGCGCCGTCCTGCAGACCCCGCTGCGCGGCCCCGCCCCCGAGCCCGGGACGCTCACCGAGTCGCACACCGCCGACCCCTTCGAGGTCTTCATCGGCTCCCCCGCGCCGGACGACCTCGACGGTCTGCTCCAGCGCACGGTCGAACGCGCCCGCGACATGCTCGACGGCGACGCCGCCTTCCTGCTCCTCGCCACGGACGACGAGACGGAGCTGGAGGTCCGCGCCTCCACAGGCCTGCCATCGGCCCGCCAGCGCTTCGCCCGCGTCCCCGTGGAGGCAGGACCCGGTCGCTACGGCTCCGCCCGCATGCCGGCCGTCCACGAGGACCTCACGGTCGTCCCCGGCGCCGTACCGCTCCTCAGCGGCACGGGCATGCGCTCGGTCGTCACGGTCCCGCTGAAGGTCGAAGGGCGCCTCACGGGCTCCCTCGGCGTCGCCGCCGAGGCCCCCGACCGCTACTCGAACGAAGAAGCGCTTCGCCTCCAGTTCGCCGCCGACCGCATCGCCCTCGCCGTCGAGTCCGCGCGCCTCGGCGAGCTGGAGCGCCTGCGCCGCGGCTCGCTCTCCTTCCTCGTCGAGGCATCGGACCTCCTCGCGGGCACCCTGGACCGCGACCAGACCCTGGCGCTCATGGCCCAGATGACCGTCCCGACACTCGCCACCTGGTGCGCGGTCTACACGATCGCCGACCAGTCGTCCGAGCCCTTTCTCTCGTACGTCCTCCACGAGGACGAGGAGCGCATCGACGGCCTGAAGGCACTCCTCTCCAAGATCGCCCCTCCCGACCCCGTACCGACCCCCGGAGCCCGCGTCTGGGCCGCCCCCTCGGAAGCCGCCCACCAGGCCGCCCTGCGCACCTCCATGCGCAGCCTCGGCCTCGGTGAGCCCATGAGCCTCGGTTCAGGTATCGGCACGACGCTCTCGACGGCGTCTGCAGTGGGCGGCGAGACGGTCGTTCTGCCGCTGGTCGCCCGCAACCGCGTCATCGGCATGCTCACGCTGGGCAAGCCGTCCGACGAACACTTCCGCCAAGAGATCCTGGAGTTGGCCGAAGACCTCTCCCGCCGAGCGGCCCTCGCCCTGGACAACGCCCGCCTGTACTCGGAGCGCATGGCCATCAGCCAGTCCCTCCAGCGCAGCCTGCTGCCGCCGGGGCTCCCGCAGATCCCGGGCGTCGAGGTCGAGGTCATCTACCGCGCGGCCGGCGAGGGCAACGAAGTCGGCGGCGACTTCTACGACCTCTTCCCCATCCGTGACGGCGCGTACGGCTTCGCGATCGGCGACGTCTGCGGCACGGGCCCGGAGGCCGCGGCGGTCACCGGCCTGGCCCGCCACGCCCTGCGTCTCCTGGCCCGCGAGGGCTTCGGCGGCCCCGCCGTCCTGGAGCGCCTGAACGCGGCCATCCTCGACGAGGGCGCCCGCAGCCGCTTCCTCACGCTCCTCTACGGGGAGTTGTGGCCGCAGGAGGACGGCTCGGCGGTCCTGAAGATCGTGTGCGCCGGCCACCCGCTCCCGCTCCGCCTGCGCCAGGACGGCACGGTGGAGCCGTACGCGGAGCCGCAGCCGCTCCTCGGCGTGATGGACGACCTGGAGCTCTACGAACAGACGATGACGCTCGACCCGGGCGATGTCCTGCTCTGCGTGACGGACGGCGTCACCGAGCGCCGCGAAGGCACCCGCATGCTCGGCGACGACGGCCTCGCGGACGTCCTCACCACCTGCACGGGACTCACCGCCGGCGCGGTAGCGGCCCGCATCATGCGCGCGGTGGAGCGCTTCGCGACGGACGCCCCGTCGGACGACATGGCGATCCTCGCGATGCGGGTACCGGGCCTCCACAAGGACTGAGGCACCCGCCGCTTCCACCCCGAAACGAAAGAAGGTCCCCGCCCAACTGGGCGGGGACCTTCTCTTCTTACTCTCTGAGCCCCCATGCGGAATCGAACCGCAGACCTTCTCCTTACCATGGAGACGCTCTACCGACTGAGCTATAGGGGCCTGTTGCGCTTCGCGGTTTCCCGCTTGGCAACGGAATAGATCATACCTGAAATCGAAGGCCCCTCGAACCGACCTACGCCGGCTGAAGAAGCCCGCCGAGCGCGTTACAGGCAGACACCACGCGCTGCAGCTGACGCCGCGACATCGACGCGTCGACCGGCAACGCCAGAGTGTCATCCGCGGCGCGCTCGGTCTCCGGAAGGCAGACGTCGCGCCAGAAGTCCGACGTGCGGTGAACGGGCGTCTTCACGGGCACCCGGCAGTCAATTCCCTTGGCTCGTACGGCACGCGCGAAGGCATCCCGGTCCGGCCGGCCGTTCCCGGGCACGCGCACGACGTACTGCTGATAGCTGTGTCCCTCGACGCCGTCCGGGGTGATCACCCCGCCGAGCCGCCCGCTGAGGTAGGCCGCGTGGACCCGCCGCCGCGCAAGCTCGTCGTACGGAGCGTGCGTCTCACCCTCCTCCAGTACGAGGATGCCGAACCGCTGCCCGACTTCCCGAAGTCGCCTGACGTCGGCCGGGTGCCCGAAGCGGTGCACGACGGCCACGGCGGCCGTACGGGGGGTGATGGCGGCGGTCACTGCGTCAGGATCGAGGCAGTACGTCGCCCGGTCTATGTCCGCGAACACGGGCACGGCCCCTGCCAGGACCACGGCCTCGGCGATCTCGACGTTTCCGTACGCCGGCACGATGACCTCGTCACCGGCGCCGACGCCTGCGGCTCGCAACATGCCAACTGTCCTCATGCCTCAGATGCTGGCTGCGGAACGTGAACGGCAAGTGTCGCAAAACAAAAAAGAGCTGGTCCCTGAACCGAAGTTCAGGGACCAGCTCTTCTAATAATAGTTCGGCGGCGTCCTACTCTCCCACAGGGTCCCCCCTGCAGTACCATCGGCGCTGTGAGGCTTAGCTTCCGGGTTCGGAATGTAACCGGGCGTTTCCCTCACGCTATGACCACCGAAACACTATGAAACTGTCAACCGCACCGTAGTCGTGGCCCGACATACGGGGTTGTTCGTGGTTTCAGAACCAACACAGTGGACGCGAGCAACTGAGGACAAGCCCTCGGCCTATTAGTACCAGTCACCTCCACCCGTTACCGGGCTTCCAGATCTGGCCTATCAACCCAGTCGTCTACTGGGAGCCTTAACCCCTCAAAGGGGGTGGGAATACTCATCTCGAAGCAGGCTTCCCGCTTAGATGCTTTCAGCGGTTATCCTTTCCGAACGTAGCCAACCAGCCATGCCCTTGGCAGGACAACTGGCACACCAGAGGTTCGTCCGTCCCGGTCCTCTCGTACTAGGGACAGCCCTTCTCAATATTCCTACGCGCACAGCGGATAGGGACCGAACTGTCTCACGACGTTCTAAACCCAGCTCGCGTACCGCTTTAATGGGCGAACAGCCCAACCCTTGGGACCGACTCCAGCCCCAGGATGCGACGAGCCGACATCGAGGTGCCAAACCATCCCGTCGATATGGACTCTTGGGGAAGATCAGCCTGTTATCCCCGGGGTACCTTTTATCCGTTGAGCGACGGCGCTTCCACAAGCCACCGCCGGATCACTAGTCCCGACTTTCGTCCCTGCTCGACCCGTCGGTCTCACAGTCAAGCTCCCTTGTGCACTTACACTCAACACCTGATTACCAACCAGGCTGAGGGAACCTTTGGGCGCCTCCGTTACTCTTTGGGAGGCAACCGCCCCAGTTAAACTACCCATCAGACACTGTCCCTGATCCGGATCACGGACCCAGGTTAGACATCCAGCACGACCAGAGTGGTATTTCAACGTTGACTCCACGAACACTGGCGTGCCCGCTTCAAAGTCTCCCACCTATCCTACACAAGCCGAACCGAACACCAATATCAAACTGTAGTAAAGGTCCCGGGGTCTTTCCGTCCTGCTGCGCGAAACGAGCATCTTTACTCGTAGTGCAATTTCACCGGGCCTATGGTTGAGACAGTCGAGAAGTCGTTACGCCATTCGTGCAGGTCGGAACTTACCCGACAAGGAATTTCGCTACCTTAGGATGGTTATAGTTACCACCGCCGTTTACTGGCGCTTAAGTTCTCAGCTTCGCCAACCCGAAAGTTGACTAACCGGTCCCCTTAACGTTCCAGCACCGGGCAGGCGTCAGTCCGTATACATCGCCTTACGGCTTCGCACGGACCTGTGTTTTTAGTAAACAGTCGCTTCTCGCTGGTCTCTGCGGCCACCCCCAGCTCATGGAGTAAATCCAATCACCAGTGATGGCCCCCCTTCTCCCGAAGTTACGGGGGCATTTTGCCGAGTTCCTTAACCATAGTTCACCCGAACGCCTCGGTATTCTCTACCTGACCACCTGAGTCGGTTTAGGGTACGGGCCGCCATGAAACTCGCTAGAGGCTTTTCTCGACAGCATAGGATCATCCACTTCACCACAATCGGCTCGGCATCAGGTCTCAGGCACAAGTGTGACGGATTTACCTATCACACGCCCTACACCCTTACCCCGGGACAACCACCGCCCGGGCTGGACTACCTTCCTGCGTCACCCCATCACTCACCTACTACCACCTTGGGTCGGCGGCTCCACCACTTCCCTTTGCCCGAAGGCTCCAGGACGGCTTCACGGCCTTAGCATTAATGGGCTCGATGTTTGACGCTTCACAGCGGGTACCGGAATATCAACCGGTTATCCATCGACTACGCCTGTCGGCCTCGCCTTAGGTCCCGACTTACCCTGGGCAGATCAGCTTGACCCAGGAACCCTTAGTCAATCGGCGCACACGTTTCTCACGTATGTATCGCTACTCATGCCTGCATTCTCACTCGTGAACCGTCCACCACTCGCTTCCGCGGCAGCTTCACCCGGCACACGACGCTCCCCTACCCATCCCAGCAGGCGTTGGCCCTATATGCTGGAATGACACGACTTCGGCGGTACGCTTGAGCCCCGCTACATTGTCGGCGCGGAATCACTTGACCAGTGAGCTATTACGCACTCTTTCAAGGGTGGCTGCTTCTAAGCCAACCTCCTGGTTGTCTCTGCGACTCCACATCCTTTCCCACTTAGCGTACGCTTAGGGGCCTTAGTCGATGCTCTGGGCTGTTTCCCTCTCGACCATGGAGCTTATCCCCCACAGTCTCACTGCCGTGCTCTCACTTACCGGCATTCGGAGTTTGGCTAAGGTCAGTAACCCGGTAGGGCCCATCGCCTATCCAGTGCTCTACCTCCGGCAAGAAACACACGACGCTGCACCTAAATGCATTTCGGGGAGAACCAGCTATCACGGAGTTTGATTGGCCTTTCACCCCTAACCACAGGTCATCCCCCAGGTTTTCAACCCTGGTGGGTTCGGTCCTCCACGACCTCTTACAGCCGCTTCAACCTGCCCATGGCTAGATCACTCCGCTTCGGGTCTTGAGCGCGCTACTGAATCGCCCTATTCGGACTCGCTTTCGCTACGGCTTCCCCACACGGGTTAACCTCGCAACGCACCGCAAACTCGCAGGCTCATTCTTCAAAAGGCACGCAGTCACGACGTACAGCACAAGTGCTGCACGCGACGCTCCCACGGCTTGTAGGCACACGGTTTCAGGTACTATTTCACTCCGCTCCCGCGGTACTTTTCACCATTCCCTCACGGTACTATCCGCTATCGGTCACCAGGGAATATTTAGGCTTAACGGGTGGTCCCGCCAGATTCACACGGGATTTCTCGGGCCCCGTGCTACTTGGGTGTCTCTCAAACGAGCCGCTGATGTTTCGACTACGGGGGTCTTACCCTCTACGCCGGACCTTTCGCATGTCCTTCGCCTACATCAACGGTTTCTGACTCGCCTCACAGCCGGCAGACTGTGAAAGAGAGATCCCACAACCCCGCACACGCAACCCCTGCCGGGTCTCACACGTATACGGTTTGGCCTCATCCGGTTTCGCTCGCCACTACTCCCGGAATCACGGTTGTTTTCTCTTCCTGCGGGTACTGAGATGTTTCACTTCCCCGCGTTCCCTCCACACTGCCTATGTGTTCAGCAGCGGGTGACAGCCCATGACGACTGCCGGGTTTCCCCATTCGGAAACCCCCGGATCAAAGCCTGGTTGACGACTCCCCGGGGACTATCGTGGCCTCCCACGTCCTTCATCGGTTCCTGGTGCCAAGGCATCCACCGTGCGCCCTTAAAAACTTGGCCACAGATGCTCGCGTCCACTGTGCAGTTCTCAAACAACGACCAACCACCCGTCACACACCCACACTTGGATGCTTCACCGGGGTCGGCATTGAGGTCGGGAACAAGTCCGTACCCTCAGATACCCAACAGCGTGCCCGGCCCGACCAATTGACTCTGTGTTCCACGCCGAAGCAGTACTAACAGATCCAACCAGCCGTGCCGAATAGTCAACGTTCCACCCATGAGCTAACCACCGTCGAACATTTGCCGACGTAATGGCTCTTGGACCACCAAGCAAGCTTGGCAGTCTAGATGCTCCTTAGAAAGGAGGTGATCCAGCCGCACCTTCCGGTACGGCTACCTTGTTACGACTTCGTCCCAATCGCCAGTCCCACCTTCGACAGCTCCCTCCCACAAGGGGTTGGGCCACCGGCTTCGGGTGTTACCGACTTTCGTGACGTGACGGGCGGTGTGTACAAGGCCCGGGAACGTATTCACCGCAGCAATGCTGATCTGCGATTACTAGCAACTCCGACTTCATGGGGTCGAGTTGCAGACCCCAATCCGAACTGAGACAGGCTTTTTGAGATTCGCTCCGCCTTGCGGCTTCGCAGCTCATTGTACCTGCCATTGTAGCACGTGTGCAGCCCAAGACATAAGGGGCATGATGACTTGACGTCGTCCCCACCTTCCTCCGAGTTGACCCCGGCAGTCTCCTGTGAGTCCCCATCACCCCGAAGGGCATGCTGGCAACACAGAACAAGGGTTGCGCTCGTTGCGGGACTTAACCCAACATCTCACGACACGAGCTGACGACAGCCATGCACCACCTGTATACCGACCACAAGGGGGGCACCATCTCTGATGCTTTCCGGTATATGTCAAGCCTTGGTAAGGTTCTTCGCGTTGCGTCGAATTAAGCCACATGCTCCGCTGCTTGTGCGGGCCCCCGTCAATTCCTTTGAGTTTTAGCCTTGCGGCCGTACTCCCCAGGCGGGGAACTTAATGCGTTAGCTGCGGCACCGACGACGTGGAATGTCGCCAACACCTAGTTCCCACCGTTTACGGCGTGGACTACCAGGGTATCTAATCCTGTTCGCTCCCCACGCTTTCGCTCCTCAGCGTCAGTAATGGCCCAGAGATCCGCCTTCGCCACCGGTGTTCCTCCTGATATCTGCGCATTTCACCGCTACACCAGGAATTCCGATCTCCCCTACCACACTCTAGCCTGCCCGTATCGACTGCAGACCCGGGGTTAAGCCCCGGGCTTTCACAACCGACGTGACAAGCCGCCTACGAGCTCTTTACGCCCAATAATTCCGGACAACGCTTGCGCCCTACGTATTACCGCGGCTGCTGGCACGTAGTTAGCCGGCGCTTCTTCTGCAGGTACCGTCACTTTCGCTTCTTCCCTGCTGAAAGAGGTTTACAACCCGAAGGCCGTCATCCCTCACGCGGCGTCGCTGCATCAGGCTTTCGCCCATTGTGCAATATTCCCCACTGCTGCCTCCCGTAGGAGTCTGGGCCGTGTCTCAGTCCCAGTGTGGCCGGTCGCCCTCTCAGGCCGGCTACCCGTCGTCGCCTTGGTGAGCTTCTACCTCACCAACTAGCTGATAGGCCGCGGGCTCATCCTGCACCGCCGGAGCTTTCAACCCCCTCCCATGCGAGAGGGGATATCATCCGGTATTAGACCCCGTTTCCAGGGCTTGTCCCAGAGTGCAGGGCAGATTGCCCACGTGTTACTCACCCGTTCGCCACTAATCCACCCCGAAGGGCTTCATCGTTCGACTTGCATGTGTTAAGCACGCCGCCAGCGTTCGTCCTGAGCCAGGATCAAACTCTCCGTGAATGTTTACCCGTAATCGGGTGCACATCCGCGTTGAGCGGAACCAGGAAGAGGAATAATCTTCCGGTTCACAGCGTCCTCGCTGATGTTTTCTTCAAAGGAACCTCGTCCCGACCATGACGGCCGAAGACGGGGTATCAACATATCTGGCGTTGACTTTTGGCACGCTGTTGAGTTCTCAAGGAACGGACGCTTCCTTTGTACTCACCCTCTCGGGCTTTCCTCCGGGCGCTTCCCTTCGGTGTTTCATTTTGTCTTGCTGTTCTCGCTGTCTTGCGTTTCCGACTCTATCAGACTCTTTCGTGTCCGATTTCCTCGGCGCCTTTCCGGTTCCCGCTCCTGCCTTTCGGCTTTCGCGTTTCCCTTTCCGGCGACTCCGACTTTATCAGAAGTTCTGAGTCGGAATTCCCCGCCGTCCTTTGGGTCGCTGCGAGCACGTGAGTGCCGGGTGCTTCCCGTTCAGGCGGAGACGTAAACGTACTGGAGCGGGGCGCCCCGATGCAAATCGAGGCGCCCCGCTCCTAGTTCACGCAGTGCCGGGGTCAGACCTCGACGACGACGGGAAGGATCATCGGGCGTCGGCGGTAGTTGTCCGAGACCCACTTGCCCAGCGTGCGGCGGATGAGTTGCTGCAGCTGGTGGGGCTCGACGACGCCGTCCTGGGCCGACTTCTCGAGGACCTCCTGGACCCTCGGCATGACGGCGGAGAAGGCCGAGTCGTCGATGCCCGAGCCGCGGGCCTGGATGTGCGGGCCTCCGGTGATCTTGCCGGTGCTGGAGTCCACCACCACGAAGACCGAGATGATGCCCTCGTCGCCGAGGATCTTGCGGTCCTTCAGCGCGGGCTCGCCGACATCGCCCACGGAGAGGCCGTCGACGTACACGTAACCGGCCTGGACCTTGCCGACGATCTTCGCCTTGCCCTCGACGAGGTCGACGACGACGCCGTCCTCGGCGATCACGATGCGGTCGTGCGGGACGCCGGTGAGGGCGCCGAGCTCGGCGTTGGCGCGCAGGTGGCGCCATTCGCCGTGTACCGGCATCAGGTTCTTGGGCTTGCAGATGTTGTAGAAGTACAGGAGCTCGCCGGCCGACGCGTGGCCGGAGACGTGCACCTTCGCGTTGCCCTTGTGGACGACGTTCGCTCCCCAGCGGGTCAGGCCGTTGATCACGCGGTAGACCGCGTTCTCGTTGCCGGGGATGAGCGACGAAGCCAGGATCACCGTGTCGCCCTGGACGATGCGGATCTGGTGGTCGCGGTTGGCCATCCGGGAGAGGGCGGCCATCGGTTCACCCTGCGAGCCCGTGCAGACGAGCACGACCTCGTGGTCCGGCAGGTCGTCGAGTGTCTTGACGTCCACCACCAGGCCCGGCGGGACCTTGAGGTAGCCGAGGTCACGGGCGATGCCCATGTTGCGGACCATGGAGCGGCCAACGAAGGCGACCCTGCGGCCGTACTCGTGGGCGGCGTCCAGGATCTGCTGGATGCGGTGGACGTGGCTCGCGAAGCTGGCGACGATGATCCGCTTCTGGGCGCCGGCGAAGACGCCCCGGATCACGTTCGAGATGTCGCGCTCCGGCGGGACGAAGCCGGGGACCTCGGCGTTCGTCGAGTCGGAGAGAAGAAGGTCGATGCCCTCCTCGCTCAGCCGCGCGAACGCGTGCAGGTCGGTGAGACGGCCGTCCATCGGCAGCTGGTCCATCTTGAAGTCGCCGGTGGCGACCACCATGCCCGCGGGGGTGCGGACGGCGACGGCCAGGGCGTCCGGGATGGAGTGGTTGACCGCGATGAACTCGCAGTCGAACGGGCCGAGGCGCTCGCGGTCGCCCTCGACGACCTCCAGCGTGTACGGACGGATCCGGTGCTCCTGGAGCTTCGCCTCGATGAGCGCGAGGGTCAGCTTGGAGCCGATCAGCGGGATGTCCGGCTTCTCGCGGAGGAGATAGGGGACACCGCCGATGTGGTCCTCGTGGCCGTGCGTGAGCACGATGCCGTCGATGTCGTCGAGGCGGTCCCTGATGGACGTGAAGTCCGGCAGGATCAGGTCGATTCCGGGCTGCTCCTCCTCGGGGAAGAGCACTCCGCAGTCGACGATCAGCAGGCGACCGTTGTACTCGAAGACGGTCATGTTGCGGCCGATCTCACCGAGGCCGCCCAGCGGGGTGACCCGCAGGCCGCCCTTCGGGAGCTTCGGCGGGGCGCCGAGTTCAGGATGCGGATGACTCAAAAGACTCTCCTCACCACACGCGCCACGTACCTCCAGGGCACGTGGCGCGCATGACGTTCGTGCAGTAGCAGTTGTTTGGAGTGGTGCAGGACGGCCGTCAGTCGGTGTCCCGCGGTGTTTCGCGTATTCAGTTGTGAAGTCAGTGGTTACAGCTGTACCCCGCCCGCGGCGAGATCGATCTTGAGCTGGGCCGTCTCGTCGGGCGAGAGCTCGACCAGGGGCAGCCGCAGCGGGCCCGCGGGGCGGCCCTGCAGGGTGAGCGCCGCCTTCGTGGTGATCACACCCTGCGTACGGAACATGCCGGTGAAGACCGGGAGCAGCTTCTGGTGGATCTCCGTGGCCTTCTGTACGTCACCCGTGGAGTACGCGTCGATCATCGCGCGCAGTTCCGGCGTGACCACGTGGCTGACGACGGAGACGAAGCCGCAGGCGCCGACGGAGAGCAGCGGGAGGTTCAGCATGTCGTCGCCGGAGTACCAGGCGAGGCCGGAGCGGGCGATGGCCCAGCTGGCGCGGCCCAGGTCACCCTTGGCGTCCTTGTTGGCGACGATCCGCGGGTGCTCGGCGAGGCGGACGATCGTCTCGGTGTTGATCGGTACGCCACTGCGGCCGGGGATGTCGTAGAGCATGACCGGCAGCTCGGTGCTGTCGGCGATCGCGCTGAAGTGCCGGAGCAGGCCCTCTTGCGGGGGCTTGTTGTAGTACGGCGTGACGGTCAGGAGGCCGGTGGCGCCGACCCGCTCGGCGTCGCGGGCGAGCTCGATGCTGTGGCGGGTGTCGTTCGTGCCGACGCCCGCGACCACGTGGGCGCGGTCTCCGACTGCTTCCACTACGGCTCGTACGAGCTCGGCTTTCTCCGCGTTGCTGGTGGTCGGCGACTCGCCGGTGGTGCCGTTGATGACGAGGCCGTCATTGCCTGCGTCCACCAGGTGGGCGGCGAGTCGCTGCGCGCCGTCGATGTCGAGTGCGCCGTCCGCCGTGAAGGGCGTGACCATGGCGGTGAGGACCCTCCCGAAGGGGGTCTGCGGAGTGGAGGTCGGAGCCATGGGTAACACGCTACTCGCTGCTCAGCGCGTGGTCCCCCCTCGGGGGATGTGTGCGGACCTGACAAGTGAGGAGCCCGGCACTGCCTGCTCGGGGGTTCAAGCAGTGCCGGGTCCGTTTGATCAGGCTAGATGAACTTCTCGAAATGCCGCAATACGGACACCTCACTCAGCCCACCCGTACATCAGTGCCTTACGGAGCCACACGTCCATTGGCGTTGAACGCGGCGTGCGTGAGGGGCATGAGCTTGGCCCACTGCTCCTCCATCTTCTCGCCGACCATCTCGATCTCCCGCTGCGGGAAGGACGGGACCTTGGCGAGTTCGTGCTGCGTACGCAGGCCGAGGAAGTGCATCAGCGAACGGGCGTTGCACGTCGCGTACATCGACGAGAAGAGGCCAACCGGCAGGACCGCGCGGGCGACTTCGCGGGCGACGCCGGCGGCGAGCATCTCCTGATACGCCTCGTACGCCTGGCGGTAGGAGTCCTCCATGACGCGGCCCGTGAGCTCCTGCTGGGCCTGGGTGCCCTCCACGAAGACGTACTTCCCGGGGCGGCCTTCCTGGACCAGCTTGCGGGACTCGTCGGGGACGTAGAACGTCGGCTGGAGCTCCCTGTAGCGACCCGATTCCTCGTTGTACGACCAGCCCACGCGGTGTCGCATGAACTCGCGGAAGACGAAGATCGGGGCGCTGATGAAGAACGTCATCGAGTTGTGCTCGAAGGGGCTGCCGTGGCGGTCCCGCATCAGGTAGTTGATCAGGCCCTTGGAGCGCTCGGGGTCCTTCTGGAGCTCCTCGAGGGACTGCTCACCGGCAGTGGAGACACGGGCGGCCCACAGGACGTCGGAGTCGGTCGCCGCGTGCTTCACCAGCTCGACGGTGACCTCGCTGCGGAAGCTGGGCTTGAGGTCTTCGGTGGGGGTGTCGCTCACTGGCGGGGTCCTTCCATGTGCATCACTCGGGCGGCGCCCACTCTATGGCCCGGCACTGACAATCGGCCGTTCGGTGGCTCGCCACGACAATCTTCGGCGAATTTGGTGAAACAGGGCACCAATTGGCCGTTTCGAGCGTCTGACTGGACAACAGAGTTAAGTTCGAGTCGCGTGAGGAGAAACGCACCCCATGTTCCGTCGGCGCGAGCCCGTCCCGTTCGCCTTCATCGCCGAAGCCGACAAGTTCCGCAGCAACGTCACTCCCCCACCCCGAGAGCGTGCCTCGGCCGCTCAGGTCGTGGGCCGAACCCTGGTGGGCCTGGTCGTGGTCGCCGGGCTCGCGGGTTCCCTGCTGTTCGGCATGCCTGCCCTGTCGCCCGATCAGTCACCCGCGCAGAACCAGCAGTCCGAGGCCTCTGACGGTCGATGACAGCGGTCTGCCCCCCCTGACTGTCCCCCACTGCCCTAAAAGCGTGGGAGGTACCCCCATGGCCCCCCAAGGGTGGTAGCAGGGAGCAGGGCTCGATAGCCTCACCGGGCACAGCCCGTGCGTGGATTGAGTGAGGATTCAGTCGTGCCCCTGCCCTTCCTGACGGCGGACCGCGCCTTTGACGAGCCGGCGGCCGACGCCGCGCTGCCGTTCGACGATCGCGACCACTGGAGGCGGCCGTACCGGCCGGGTCCGTGGCGGGTGGGGGCGGCAGCGCTGCTCCTGCTGCTCGCCTCGTACGTCCTCGTCGCCGCCGTGGTCATCTCCTTCGCGGACTCGCTCGCGGGTGCCTCGGTCTGTGCCGGCCTCGCCGTGGTCGTCATCGCGAGCGCGCTGCGGCTGCTGCGGATGGGCACCTGGGTGAGCGCGATCGGGCTGCGTCGTGTGGCCTTCCTGACGACGCAGACCGTGCCGTGGGCGCAGGTCATGACGGTCCGGACGACGCAGCAGCCCGTGCGGTGGCTGGGGCTGCCCCGCACCGTGCAGGGGCAGGCGCTCATCCTCGTACGCCGCGATCAGGGTGCCGAGGGGCAGCAGCCGTTGTTCACCGACCGCAACGCCGACTTCCTGGCCCGGTACGAGGCCTTCAACCGGGCGGCCGATTCCGTGGAGGTATGGGCCGACGAGTACCGGCGCACCGCCTGATCGCAGGCGTCAGGCGTTGACCGGCCTGCCCGCGTGCAGCGCGATCGCGCGCTGCATCGCCTGCCGCGCGCGCGGGGTGTCCCGGGCGTCGTGATAGGCGACGGCCAGGCGGAACCAACAGCGCCAGTCGTCCGGTGAGTCCTCGGTCTCGGCCTTGCGCCGTGCGAAGACCTCGTCGGCCGAGTCACGGTCGATGCGGCCGGCGGGCGTGCGCTTCAACTCGTCGACGGGCAGGCCGCCTTCGGCCTCCAGCTCGGCGGCGAGACGGTTGGCGCGCTGGACGAACTGCGTGTTCTTCCAGAGGAACCAGACGCCGATGAACGGCAGGATGAGCACCGCGACACCGAAGGTGACGGTGAGCGCGGTGCCGTGCTGTATCAGGAGCACGCCTCGGCTGCCGACCAGGACGAAGTAGACGACCAGGACGGCAGCCGTGACGGCGTAAGTGATCTTTGCTCGCATGAGGGTCAGCTCGGTTCGGCTCGGTTCGCTTCGGCCCGTGTCAGTTCAGGTCCAGGAAGTGTTCCAGGCCGAACGTCAGACCCGGAGTGCTCACCACACGGCGTACGCCGAGCAGGATGCCCGGCATGAAGCTGCTGTGGTGCAGCGAGTCGTGCCGGACCGTCAGGGTCTCGCCCTCGCCGCCGAGCAGGACCTCCTGGTGGGCCAGGAGGCCGCGCAGCCGCACGGAGTGCACCGGTACGCCGTCGACGTCCGCGCCGCGTGCGCCGTCGAGCGCGGTCGTCGTGGCGTCGGGCTGCGGGGCGCTGCCCGCAGCCCGGCGCGCCTCGGCGATGAGCTGGGCGGTGCGCGTGGCGGTGCCGCTGGGGGCGTCGGCCTTGTTCGGGTGGTGCAGCTCGACGACCTCGACGGACTCGAAGTACGGCGCCGCGATCTGCGCGAACTTCATGGTGAGGACCGCGCCGATGGAGAAGTTCGGGGCGATCAGGACGCCCGTCTTCGGCGACGCGGCGAGCGAGGCCTCCAGCTGCGCGACGCGGTCGTCGGTCCAGCCCGTCGTACCGACCACGGCGTGGATGCCGTGCCGTACGCAGAAGTCGAGATTGCCCATCACCGAGTCGGGGTTGGTCAGCTCGACCACGACCTGGGCGCCGGTCTCCACCAGCGTGTCCAGCGAGTCGCCCCGGCCGAGCGCGGCGACCAGTTCCAGGTCGTCGGCGGCCTCGACGGCCCGGACGGCCTCGGAGCCGATCCGGCCCTTGGCTCCGATGACCGCCACGCGCAGCTTGCTCATGTGCCTGATTCCTTAAGGGGGTTAGGAGACCGCTGAGGGCTTAGGAGACCGCTTCGTGCAGGCGGGCGGCCCGCTTGTCCTTGAGCGGGCCGATGGCCGACAGCGAAGGACGGTGGCCGAGGACCTCACGGGCGACCTCGCGGACCTCGTCCGGGGTGACCGCCGAGATCTTGGCGAGCATGTCGTCGACCGACATCTGCTCGCCCCAGCACAGCTCGCTCTTGCCGATACGGTTCATCAGCGCGCCCGTGTCCTCGAGTCCGAGGACGGTGGAGCCCGCGAGCTGGCCGATCGCGCGGCCGATCTCGTCGTCGCTCAGGCCGTTCTGCGCGACGTCGTCGAGCTCGTCGCGGCAGATCTTCAGCACGTCGTGCACCTGGCTCGGGCGACAGCCCGCGTACACGCCGAAGAGGCCGGTGTCGGCGAAGCCCGACGTGTACGAGTACACGCTGTAGGCCAGGCCGCGCTTCTCCCTGACCTCCTGGAAGAGGCGGGACGACATGCCGCCGCCGAGCGCGGTGTTCAGGACGCCCATGGCCCAGCGGCGCTCGTCCGTGCGGGCCAGGCCCGGCATGCCGAGGATGACGTGGGCCTGCTCGGTCTTGCGGTTGACGACCTCGACGCGGCCGGCCGTGCGCAGGCTGCGTGAGCCCTGGCGCGGGACGACCGGGGTCGCGTCGGTGCGGCCCAGGGCGCCCGCCTTCTCGAAGGCGGCGCGGACCTGGCGTACGACCTTGTTGTGGTCGACGTTGCCCGCGGCTGCGACGACCAGGTGGGTCGGGTCGTAGTGCTTCTTGTAGAAGCGGCGGATCCGCTCGGCCGTGAGGGCGTTGACCGTCTCCTCGGTGCCGAGGACGGGACGGCCGAGGGGGGTGTCGCCGAGCATCGTGTGCGCGAACAGGTCGTGCACGCAGTCGCCCGGGTCGTCCTCGGTCATCGCGATCTCTTCGAGGATGACGCCGCGCTCGGCGTCGACGTCCTCCTGGAGGATCAGGGAGCCCGTCAGCATGTCGCAGACGACGTCGATGGCGAGCGGCAGGTCGGTGTCGAGCACGCGTGCGTAGTAGCACGTGTACTCCTTGGCCGTGAACGCGTTCATCTCGCCGCCGACCGCGTCGAGCGCGGCCGAGATGTCGAGGGCGCTGCGCTTCTTGGTGCCCTTGAAGAGCAGGTGCTCCAAGTAGTGCGTGGCGCCGTTCAGGGCCGGCGTCTCGTCGCGGGATCCGACGTTCGCCCAGATCCCGAAGGTCGCCGACCGTACGGATGGCAGGGTCTCGGTGACGACACGGAGGCCGCCCGGCAGCGTCGTACGGCGGACCGTGCCGATGCCGTCCTTGCCCTTGAGGAGGGTTTGGGTACGGGCGACGGCCCGCCCCTCCGAAGAGGGGCGGGCCGTCGTCGTGGTGCTACGCGACGTCACTTGTCGGTGTCGTCCTTCGAGTCGTCGCCCTCTTCGCCCTCGACGACGGGGATGAGGGAGAGCTTGCCGCGGGAGTCGATCTCGGCGATCTCGACCTGGACCTTCTGGCCCACGCCGACGACGTCCTCGACGTTCTCCACGCGCTTGCCGCCGGCGAGCTTACGGATCTGCGAGATGTGCAGCAGACCGTCCTTGCCCGGCATGAGCGAGACGAACGCGCCGAAGGTCGTCGTCTTCACGACGGTGCCCAGGTAGCGCTCGCCGACCTCCGGCATGGTCGGGTTGGCGATGCCGTTGATCGTGGCGCGGGCGGCCTCGGCGGCCGGGCCGTCGGCGGCACCGATGTAGATGGTGCCGTCGTCCTCGATCGTGATGTCGGCGCCGGTGTCCTCCTGGATCTGGTTGATCATCTTGCCCTTCGGGCCGATGACCTCACCGATCTTGTCCACCGGGATCTTGACGGTGATGATGCGCGGCGCGTTCGGGGACATCTCGTCCGGAACGTCGATCGCCTCGTTCATCACGTCGAGGATGTGCAGACGCGCGTCGCGGGCCTGCTTCAGCGCGGCGGCCAGGACCGAGGCGGGGATGCCGTCGAGCTTGGTGTCGAGCTGGAGCGCGGTCACGAACTGCTTCGTACCGGCGACCTTGAAGTCCATGTCACCGAACGCGTCCTCCGCACCGAGGATGTCGGTGAGGGCGACGTAGTGCGTCTGGCCGTCGATCTCCTGCGAGATCAGACCCATGGCGATACCGGCGACGGCGGCCTTCAGCGGCACACCGGCGTTCAGCAGCGACATCGTCGAGGCACAGACCGAGCCCATGGACGTCGAGCCGTTCGAACCGAGGGCCTCGGAGACCTGACGGATCGCGTACGGGAAGTCCTCGCGCGAGGGGAGCACGGGCACGATCGCGCGCTCGGCGAGCGCGCCGTGGCCGATCTCGCGGCGCTTGGGCGAACCCACGCGGCCGGTCTCGCCGACCGAGTACGGCGGGAAGTTGTAGTTGTGCATGTAGCGCTTGCGCGTCACCGGGGAGAGGGTGTCGAGCTGCTGCTCCATGCGGAGCATGTTGAGGGTGGTGACGCCCAGGATCTGGGTCTCGCCACGCTCGAACAGCGCCGAGCCGTGCACGCGCGGGATGGCCTCGACCTCGGCGGCGAGCGTACGGATGTCCGTCAGGCCACGGCCGTCGATGCGGACCTTGTCCTTGATGACGCGCTCGCGGACCAGCTTCTTGGTCAGCGCGCGGTACGCACCGGAGATCTCCTTCTCGCGGCCCTCGAACTGCGGGAGCAGCTTCTCGGCGGCGATCTCCTTGATGCGGTCGAGCTCGCCCTCGCGCTCCTGCTTGCCGGCGATGGTCAGCGCCTGGGAGAGCTCCGACTTGACGGCGGCGGTCAGGGCCTCCAGGACGTCGTCCTGGTAGTCCAGGAAGACCGGGAACTCGCCGGTCGGCTTCGCGGCCTTGGCGGCGAGGTCCGACTGGGCCTTGCAGAGCGCCTTGATGAAGGGCTTCGCGGCTTCCAGACCGGCGGCGACGACCTCTTCGGTCGGGGCCTCGGCGCCGTCCTTCACCAGCTGGATGGTCTTCTCGGTGGCCTCGGCCTCGACCATCATGATCGCGACGTCGCCGTCCTCGAGGACGCGACCGGCGACGACCATGTCGAAGACGGCGTCCTCGAGCTCGGTGTGCGTCGGGAAGGCGACCCACTGGCCCTTGATGAGCGCCACGCGCGTGCCGCCGATCGGGCCCGAGAAGGGCAGGCCGGCCAGCTGCGTGGAGCAGGAGGCGGCGTTGATCGCGACCACGTCGTACAGGTGGTCGGGGTTGAGCGCCATGATCGTCTCGACGATCTGGATCTCGTTGCGCAGGCCCTTCTTGAAGGAAGGACGCAGCGGGCGGTCGATCAGGCGGCAGGTCAGGATCGCGTCCTCGGAGGGACGGCCCTCACGACGGAAGAACGAACCGGGGATCTTACCGGCGGCGTACTGCCGCTCCTCGACGTCCACCGTGAGGGGGAAGAAGTCGAGCTGGTCCTTGGGCCGCTTGGAAGCGGAGGTGGCCGACAGCACCATGGTGTCGTCGTCCAGGTACGCGACGGCGGAGCCTGCGGCCTGCTTGGCCAGGCGGCCCGTCTCGAAGCGGATGGTGCGGGTGCCGAAAGTGCCGTTGTCGATAACAGCCTCGGCGTAGTGGGTCTCGTTCTCCACTGTTCTCCTACGTGTCTACGTTTCGTCTTCTCGCCTCTGGGCCCGTGTGGCCCGGGGCGGCGTCCCATGCGTCCTTCGTGGACAGGGACTATGTGGAGAAGCGCGCCGTGTGTGCGGGCCGGTCTTCGATCGAAGCTCCCGGGGGTTTCGCCCGGGAGCCACTACCGAAGATCGGCGGCGGCTGGTGCACTTCTCCTTCGTGGGGTCGTACGGGGTGTCCCCCCGGCGCTGGACCGTAGTGATCCCTACCCGCGGGGACGTGCTTGTGTCACCAGACTACAAAGCGTCGGTGACAACGCGCACGTACAGCAAAGGGAGCGGCCCCCTCTTGCGTGGGAACCGCCCCCTTCACGATGTCTTACTTGGCGCCCGCCGCACCGCGACGGATGCCCAGACGGTCCACCAGCGCACGGAAGCGCTTGATGTCCTTCTTGGCCAGGTACTGCAGCAGACGGCGACGCTGACCGACCAGGATCAGCAGACCACGACGGGAGTGGTGGTCGTGCTTGTGGGTCTTGAGGTGCTCGGTCAGGTCCGAGATGCGGCGGGAGAGCATGGCGACCTGGACCTCGGGGGAGCCGGTGTCGCCCTCCTTCTGGCCGAACTCGGTCATGATCTGCTTCTTCGTAGCGGCGTCGAGCGACACGCTTACTCCTCGTAGTCTTTTCGTGGCCACCGAGTGCCCCTGGTCTACATCGCAGGGGAGCTTCCATGACTCGGGAGGCGAGGTCCGCTGGGGCTGTCTCCAGGTCCTTGATCGGGGGTCCGATCTCGGAGGTCCGGGGGCGCTTACACATACGGCCGCTTCACACGATACCAGTCGGGTCGTGAGGGCTTGAACGGGCTGCCTGACCCGCGAGCTCGCCCGTGCTCGCTGTCAGAAGGTCGGCAGGGCGGAAACGTAGCTGCCCTTGCCTGCGAAGACTCGGTTGCCATCGACCACGAACCCACTGCCGCCTGCGGCCCTCACGCCGACCTCGAAGGACCAGACCTTCGTTGCCCCTCGATCTTCCACAACGGTGACCCCACCGGTGTACTCGTCGATCATCCATACCCCGCTGCCTTGGACAGCCACCGGCCCACCGGCGACACTCTGCGCTCGTGACGACCAGTCTCCGCGGCCATCAGCACGCTTTAACCGCCTGGGCCAGCTGCCCGCAGCCGAGTAGACAAAGTCGCCGTCGACGCTGGGCGGACCCCAGGTAACGGGGCGGTCATACTCGTCCTTCTCCTTGGCCGTCCAGAATTCATGACCGTCAGTGATCCGTCGCGCGGTGAGGTTGTCGCCGTTGACGTAAATGGTGCGGTCGTGAACGGCTGGGCGGATGAGGCCCGTCGATTGCTTGGGAAGATCCCACACCTGATGACCATCCCTCGTGTCCACGGCGATGACGTGGCCGTCAGCCGTCGTCACGACCAGGCGGCCGCCGCCCGTGACGCCTCGGGGCCCGGATGTGCTGCCGAAGCGCACGGAGACGGGTGCGGTCCAGCGGATCTTCGCGTCGGAGCGGCTCACGCAGCGGATCTTGTCGTCTTTCGTTGCGACGTAAACAGCGTCTGCGTCCGATGCCAGCAGAGACCGGGCGTCGACCTTGGCGGTCCACTTCGGCTCCCCGGTGGAGGGAACAAAGGTACGCAGCATCCCATCAGGATCTACGGCTACGAGCAGCCGGTCGTCGAGGGACAGATAGCGGCCCTTCGCCCGGATACCGGGCTCAATCCAGCGGCGCTTGCCGTCGACGACGTTGTGTGCGGCGATTCCGCCCTGCACGGCTCCCAAGACGATGACGTCCCGTATCGGCAGCGGCACCGGTGACTCCTCGTGCATCACCCGTATCGGCCCCCACAGCCTCTTCGGGGGTCCGGCGCCCAGGACGTAGTCGCCGTCGTCCGCAGACAGCCGACGCGCCAAAGGCGTAGCCACAGCGGGGGGAATGCTGAATGGATCTCGTTTCCGCTTCTTTTGCCGCCCGCCCTCCCCCTGATCCTCGTGCCGTGCACCCAACCACCACGCAGTCGTGCCACCGCCGGCCGCGACTACGGTCCCGCCTGCCGCCAGACCAGTGATCACGCGGCGCCGGGTGACCTGACGCTCTGGCCGACCTCCGACCGCCGTGGTCAGCTGCCGTACATGGCTCTCGCGTTCCTTGATCCTTTCGGCGACGGGGCCGCTACGCCACACACGTGTTACACCTCGTGGCACCGCAGCGGCCGCGATGATCTGGGCAGGAGTGGGCCGCAGCGCCGGGGCCTTGGCCAGACAGGGCTCGATGAGTGACCTCAGATGTGGTGGCAGCCCCTCGATCCACGGCTCACCGTGCACGACCTCGTACTGCACAGCAGCAATGTGACTACCTTCGAACGCCCGTCTGCCGCTGGCCGCGTATACAAGCACCGCTCCCAAAGAGAACACGTCGGCAGGGGAAGCGACACGGTGGCCGAGCACCTGCTCCGGGGCCCCGTACCCCGGAGTCACGGGGATCTGCCCGGTGGTGGTGAGCGTGAGGCCGTGCTCGGGACGTGCGATGCCGAAGTCGATGACGCGTGGTCCGCTCGACGTCAGGACGATGTTCGGCGGCTTGAGGTCTCGGTGGATCAAACCCGCGGCGTGGATGTCCGCCAAGGTACCTGCGATCGATGCGGCAAGGGCACGCACCGATGACTCGCCAAAGGGCCCGCAGGCATCAACAGCCTGATCCAGGGTGAGCCCCGCCAGGAACTCGGTGGCGATCCAGGGGCGCCCCCCTTCCGTCTGCGCTGCGAGGACGGCGGCCACACCTTTGCTCTTCACGGCCTGCGCCGCGTGCGCCTCGCGTACGAAGCGTTGCGCGAGGTTCGAGTCATGGACAAGCTCAGGCCGGAGCACCTTGACCGCGGCGAGGGTCCCGCCCCCGTCCTGACCGGTGTACACCTTGCCCATCCCGCCTTCGCCGAGCACGCCCAGCAGGCGATACGGCCCAAGGCGCAGCGGGTCTCCGATACTGAGCGGTTCCATGGGCGACGACTCACTTCTCAGATCACTTCAGGGGGAAGGAGGCCACGAAATGCCCTCCCATTGCGACGATCATCCGGCTTGGCTCATGGGCGACGAAGCGGTTCCCGGACGTCGTGTAGGTCTTGGTGGTATTACGGGACGACAGATCGATGACACGCAGGGTTGAGCCGGACTTGCTGTACGCGTGGTCCGAACCGATGACGGGCCGGTCGCCGAGGGACGCATCCTCGCCGCCGTCCCCTCCCCTCTCCGTCCACCGCGGGGTTCCGCTTCTGGAGTCGACCGCGACGAGCCCCGTACCGTTCTCCACCGCGTAGACAAGGCCATCTTTGACCGCCGGCGGGCTGTATGTCCGGCCGGGCCTCGCAGACTTCGAGTCCCACGCGCGGGCGCCGTCGCTGAGCCGCAGGGCTTGCAGTCGGTCTCCGCCCAGATACACATGTTCGCTGTCCGTGGCCAGCGGTAGGCGCGCACGGTCCGGGGTGACATCCACCGGCTTGTCCCAACGGACTCTGCCAGTGCGCGTATCCCGAACAGCAGCATGCACTGTGCCGTCATTCATTTCCTGGAGGTACACCAGGCGGTTGCCGACGACCGCGGCCGCCAGGAAGTGCAGCCGGACGCTCGAGTCCGGCCGCGATGGCAGCGGCTTGGTCCACAACTTCTTCCCTGTGCCGATGTCAACGGCGAGTAGCGACCAGGTCTGGCTGGCGAGAAACCCCGTCTTCATGCCTTCCGCGTAGTTTCCCCGGCCCGCCGCCAGATACAAGACGTCGTCGGCGGCACAGAGGAGCTGGTTCTCACCGATAACACCGTTGAACTCGGGAAACTCGGCCGAGGGTTCGTCCGCCGCACCGCTGGAGAGATCGACGGCGCCGATGAGGAGCGGCCAGGTGTCCCCTTTGTGGCCCTTGGATCCTTCCGGTTCCACAAGTCGGTAGATACGTTCGCCGTCCGAGACGGTCTGGTGGGTGCGTTCCATCTGGTCGGAGACCCACTTGACCTTTCCCGTCTTCGCGGTGACGCCACCCAGTCCGGAGCCCGCCACGAACACCACGAGATCGCGCGTGGTGAGCGGCACTTGAGGCGCCAGGAGTTCCTCGTTCGGCGGCTCGGCAACCTGGATCTGCCACAGAGAGTCGAGCTTCCTTCTGGGGGGCTCGCTGACGACAGGTCCCGGAGCAGGTCCCTTGTATCCTTCGGCTGCCGCCTCCTCGCTTCTCCCGCGCCACACCCATACCCCTGCTACCGCTGCCGCCGTGCCGACCGCCAGGCCAGTTCCCGCTGCAAGCAACCGACGACGGGACGGGCGGGGCGATTGTGGTGCCGCTGACGGACTCGGCTGTCGCTCCACCGGGGCGGGGAGTCGCTGGGGCGTGAACTGCCAGACCTCTGTCGCTCGCCGACCGATCTCCGCGAGCCAAACTTCCGGCAGATGGTCCGCGAAATCGCCCTTGCCATCGTGTAGTTGGCCGGCGAGCGCCATCGTGCTCAGCCGCTGGAGCGGATCCTTGGCCAAACAGTGCGCCAGGGTCGGTGCGAGGCTGGTCGGCACGCCCGTAAGGTCCGGCTCGGCGTACCGCACTCGGTACAACAGGTCGGCCGGCTGCCCCTCCCCGAAGGGGCCACGCCCGGTGAGGGCGAAGACCAGTACACCCGCGAGAGCGAACACGTCGCTTGCCGGCGCGTGTTCCTGGTTGGTCGCATGCTCTGGCGACATGAATGCCGGGGTGCCCACCGCGGCACCTGTGCGGGTGAGGCGGATGTCGCCGAGTGCATGAGCGATGCCGAAATCGATGACCTTCGGGCCGTATGCGGTGACCATGATGTTGGACGGCTTCAGGTCCCGGTGCACCACGTCAGAGCGGTGCAGTTGGCCGAGCGCCCCGCATAGGGCGGCGCCCAGGGCACGTACCGATTGCTCGGGCAGAGGCCCTGCCGATGTGACGCCCTCACCCAAGGGCGGACCCAGGACGTATTCGGTGGCCAGCCATGGGGTACCGGCGAGTGGGTCCGCGTCGACGACATGGGCGCCATGGTGACCGCCGATGACACGGGCGGCGTCGACCTCCAGACGAAAACGGGTACGGGCGGCGGAGTCCGAGGCGATGTGGGCGTGCATCGTCTTGAGCGCGACGGTGCGCCCTCCGGCCGACCGCGCAAGGTAGACGGTGCCCATGCCTCCGGTGCCCAGCCGGGCGATGAGGCGGTAGGGGCCCAGGGCATGCGGGTCGTCGTGGGCAAGGGGCGAGGGCATGGGTGGCGTCAGTTCTGGCTGTGGGCGGACGGGACGGGGGGGGTGCCAGGGCGCAGTGAATGCGCCCCATAGGGAACGGGCGGCGCCCAGGTGAGGCTGGAGGGAACTGCCCTCTCCGCGGCGAGCAACACGGACGACTGATGCGCGAGGGCGGCGATGACACGACCGGGCAGCCAGCCGGGGCCGAGCAACGCAGTCGCCCGCGGTGTCGGCCCAGCGGTATACGTGGCCGGCGTCGCAGGGAGGCCAGCGCTGTTCGGCGAGGAGTCAGCCTGAGATGCGGCGGGGAGAAAGGTGTCCATCAACTCTGTCAGCTGAGGTCGGGCCTGCGGGTCCCGGGAAAGACATCGCCCGATGACGGTACGCAGAACAGGCGTGAGTTCCTCCCGCTCCGGGGTGGTGTGGCCAGTTGCCGCATAGGCCAGGGTCGCGCCGAGTGCATAGACATCTCCGAGCGGTCTCGGTCGCCCGCCCGCGGCCTGCTCCGGCGGGAGGCTGCCCGGTTCAAGTCCCGGCAGCCCTGCCCGTGATGTCCCGTCGGGGGCGGCGACTCGTACGGCTCCGAAGCCGGTGAGCCTAGGACCGTCTGCAGCCAGGAACAGGGCGGCGGGCGATATACCGGCGTGCGTCAAACCCTGACCGTGGCAGATGGCAAGGCTCTCTGCGAGTGCGGCGCCTAGAGCCAGAACCGTGCGCTCCGGAAGGGGCCCGCCGTGCACCGCGAGGGCGGTGGGGAGCGGGAGCATCGGCAGATAGGGGCGGGCGTGCCACGGCGGCTCCCCCGCGCCTGCGATCTCCACTGCGGGGCATGCCCAGGGGCTGAGGAGGTATCGGGACGCCTCGGCCTCAGCCATGAATCGCTGTGGGTCAGTACCAGGGAGCGGGATGCTGATCAGCACCATGCGGTCAGCGTCCGCACCACGGGCGACGAAGCGCCTCTCCGGCGCCAGTACCCCGTATGAGCCATCATCCAGGTCGATGAGTGCCGTGTACGGCCCAGTACGCCGCCCGGCTTCCCCTATTTCCGCATGCATGTTCCCCCTCCCCGGCAGCCGACACTGCCACCTGCTGCGCGCCTGCCTAGCTGGTCAGTGAGCGAGCCGCGTTGAAGACATCCAGGACAGCGAGGCAGAGCGGTACCAAGGAAAGCAGTACGGCCGACTCGGCGAGGTCGAGGAGGCGGCCCCAGAAGGGGGACAGGCCCTTCTGGGGAACGATGAGGCCGATGGCCGTCAGCAAGGCACATCCGGCGGCAACAGCAACCGTGAGCCAGGCGGTACGCAGGTCCAGGGGGCCCCGGTCTTGGTGAAGGAGTAGCTCTTTCATGGCGTCGCCCGGCGGGTTCAGGGCAAGGCCGAGCACCAGGAGGGAGATCGCGGCAATACCTGCCACCAGCGCGCAAGCGACCTGCGCGGTGTAGCGGAAGAGCCTGGCACGCAGCATTGCCGCCAAACCTGCGGCCAGCGCCAGAAGTTGACCCCAGACGTTGTCGGAGAAACTCAGGACGGCAGCGGCTCCCGCCACGACGGCTGCGGAGCCGCCGACAAGGCCGAGCAACAGCTCGTGGCCGCGGCGGGCTTGTGCGGCGATGCGCTCCGCGTCGAGAGGCGCGGTATCAGGGGCCCCGTTCGGGTCGGCGTCGAAGTCATCCTGCACCGCACTGCGCGGGGAGGCGTAACCGATGGGCAGCCTGGCGAAGCGCGACGACAAGCCCGGAAGGAACGCGACCAGGCCGATGGTTACGGGAACGGCGACCGAAGCCGCGTCCGTGGCCGATGCCTCGGTGACGATCGCAGCGAACGCGGCCAGAACCCCCGCCGCCGCAAGGAATGTGGCGGCCACGAAGGCAGCGTCGCTGTGGGGCGCCAGCACTACAAGGACGACCGAAGCGACCAGGACAGTGATGCAGCCGAGCAGAAACTGCAGCTTTCCCGGCCCCTCCCCTGGGCCCGGTCCCGTGATGCCGGATCCGGCGATGAGCAGCAGTGGCAAGGCGCCGAGTCCCAGGGCGGTTCCGGATGCCCTATCCGCGTACACGCGCGCACGCGCACCGGCGAACGCTATGAGGAGCAGGCCCGCGGCACCCGCAATGATGCCCGGCAGCCCGTGCATGTCATGAACGACGGGGTCGGCGTACCACAGAACGAACGCCATCAGGACGAGCAGCAACACACCACCGATGAGCCCCGCGATGCGCAACAGGTCGTCACGCCACAGGCGTCGGTCGCGCGTGACGGCAGTGGCAACGGCATCCGCTACATCATCGAAGACCGCGGGCGGCAGGGAGGCGGAGAAAGGGAGCAAGTTCAACACGTCGCCGTCGAGAACCCGTTGGCCGGCGAGAGTGCGCGCACCGTCCAGGACAGTCCCGTCGCGGCGCACCAGGTTGTACCCGGTCGGTACGCCGGCTGCCTGAGTCTGCCCCGTCAAGCGAAGGATCTCCGGGTAGATGTCGGCAACAGCGATGTCCTCGGGAAGCGCGACATCGATACGGCTGTCAGGCGCGACGACCGTAACCCTGCAGAACCCCGTCGCTACGGGCGAACTCACTTAATGACCCCCTGATTCGCGGTTGCGCACACTGACGCGTCACCCTACCGCTACGCACTGTCAGTGGGTGCACGTAGGATCATGCATGCGCGGAGGGAGTCGGTCGCCACGGGGGCGCCGGTGCGGAACTGCCCTTCCGAATAGAGGGATTGATGTTCCGGTGAGCCAAATCGTCGTCAAGCGCCCGCCACGTTCCTTGCCGCCCGAAGTGCCCACGCTTGACCTGCAATTGGAAGCTCCTCCCGAACTGCCGCGCGGGCAGCAGGAGGGCGTGCTGATGCAGGTCCTGCCGACACTCGGCATGGGCTCGTCGGTGGTGTTCTTCTTCGCCTCGCCCAATGCCCATCCGTTCATGCGGATCATGGGTGTCGTCATGCTCGCGTCGACGGTCGCGATGGTGATCGCACAGGTGGTCAGGTACCGCAGGGGTACGCAAGGGCAAATGGCCGACGTGCGCCGTGACTACCTCAAGTACCTGGCCCAGACAAGGCGCAAGGTGCGCGGGACAGCTCTCAGGCAGCGCGACGCTCAGCTCTACCTCCATCCCTCACCGGATCAGCTGTGGGCGGTGGTCGCCGAGGGAAGCCGCCTGTGGGAACGACGCGTGGGCGATCGCGACTTCGGGCAGGCGCGGCTCGGGCTCGGTCCGCAACAGCTCGCCACCCCTCTGGTGGCGCCGGAGACGGCCCCCGTCGACGAGCTGGAGCCATTGGCCGCAGGCGCCATGCAGCGCTTCATCGCCGTGCACAGCTCGATCGAGAACCTTCCTGTGGCCGTCTCGCTGCGCGCCTTCTACCACCTGACGGTCTCCGGCGAGCCGGAGACCGCGCAGGCCACCGCGCGTGCGTTGGTCGGTCAACTGGCCACACTGCACGGCCCGGAGGATTTGGTCATCGCAGTGGTCGCGGCGCCGGGGGCCGTCGGGCGCTGGGACTGGACGAAGTGGCTTCCGCACTGCCAGCTGCCGGGGCAGGTCGACGGCGCGGGCACGAAGAGGCTGTTCGGGGATGACCTCGGTGAACTGGAGCAGCACCTTGCAGCGCGTCTGGACGGGCGGCCGAGATTCAGCCGGGACGGACAGCCTGTTCTCGACCAACCGCACATCGTGGTCATTCTCGACGGCGGCCTGGTACCTCCCACTTCTGTTTTCGCGGCGCAGGAGGGACTGCAGGGCGTAACCATCGTGGAGGTGGTGTCCGGCGAGCTCGACGAGCCACGCGGTGGCCTTTCCGTCGTCGCGCGCCCCGGCCGTCTTCGCCTGGAATCGGGCGGTGGCATCGCCTACGAAGGGGCGCCGGACGGGCTGACCCTTCCTGCCGCGGAGGCTCTCGCCCGTCAGCTCGCGCCACTGCGCATGGGCGGAGGGGATGACGACGAACCGCTCCTTGCCAACCTGGACTTCACCGATCTGCTGAACCTCGGGGACGCGGCATCGGTCGATGTCACGCGCACGTGGCGACCTCGCTCGACAGCCGAGCGACTGCGTGTGCCGATCGGTGTGGGCGAGGACGGCCAGCCGGTCATGCTGGACCTGAAGGAGGCCGCCCAGGAAGGGATGGGCCCCCACGGGCTGTGCGTGGGGGCGACCGGTTCGGGCAAGTCGGAGCTCCTGCGGACGCTCGTCCTCGGCCTCGCGGTGACGCACTCGTCGGAGACGTTGAACTTCGTACTCGCGGACTTCAAGGGTGGCGCCACGTTCGCAGGCATGTCGGAGTTGCCTCACGTGGCCGCAGTGATCACGAACCTGTCCGACGACCTAACCCTCGTCGACCGCATGGGCGACGCCATTCGAGGGGAGCTCCAGCGCCGCCAGGAACTGCTGCGCTCCGCGGGCAACTACGCGAACATCCACGACTACGAGAAGGCGCGCGCGGCCGGCGCGCCGCTCGCGCCCCTGGCCTCGATGGTCCTGGTGATTGACGAGTTCAGTGAACTCCTCACGGCCAAACCTGACTTCATCGACATGTTCATCCAGATCGGCCGCATCGGCCGCTCCCTGGGCGTGCACCTGCTGCTGGCGTCGCAGCGCCTGGAGGAAGGCAAGCTGCGAGGCCTCGACACGTACCTGTCGTACAGGGTCGGTCTGCGTACATTCTCTGCCTCGGAGTCCCGTACGGCCCTTGGGGTTCCGGACGCCTATCACCTCCCCTCGGTGCCGGGCTCGGGTTACCTGAAGCTCGGCACGGACGAGATGACACGCTTCAAGGCAGCGTATGTGTCCGGGGTGTATCGAGCGGGCGGAACCTCTCCCGCTCCGGACCAGCTCCCCATCGAGCGCCGACCCGCCCTGTTCACAGCGGCGCCGGTAGCGGCGACCTACGCCGCTCCTGACCCCGGACGTGCGCGCGCGGCTTCCCTACGGGAAGACGAGGCGCTGGCCGACACGGTCCTGGACGTGGTCGTTCGTCGCCTGGAAGGCCAGGGTGTCCCGGCTCACCAAGTGTGGCTGCCGCCCCTGGACCAGGCCCCGCCGCTCGACCAGGTGCTGCCACCGCTCACCACTACACCGGAGCGCGGTCTGCAGGCGGGCGAGTATGCGCGACTGGGTGGGCTCGTGGTACCCCTCGGCCTCATCGACAAGCCCTTCGAGCAGAAGCGTGAGGTGCTGTACCGCGACTTCTCCGGAGCGGCCGGTCACATGCTCGTCGTCGGCGGACCGCAGTCCGGAAAGTCGACGCTGCTGCGCACCCTCGTCACGTCATTCGCGCTCACGCATACTTCGCACGAAGTCCAGTTCTACTGCCTGGACTTCGGAGGTGGAGGCCTCGCACCAGTGGCCGATCTTCCCCACGTAGGTGGAGTCGCCTCGCGGCTCGACCCGGAGCGGGTGCGCAGGACGGTCGCGGAGGTCGTAGGCATCCTCAATCGCCGCGAGGAGTTCTTCCGCACTCAGGGCATCGACTCCATCACGACGTACCGGCGTCGCCGCGCAGCCGGTCAGCTGCCGGGCGAGGCATGGGGCGATGTGTTCCTGATCATCGACGGCTGGGGCAGCTTCAAGAACGACTACGACATGCTCGAAGGAGTCGTCCACGACATCGCGGGCCGCGGGCTCGGTTACGGCGTCCATGTGGTCGTTTCGGCATCGCGCTACATGGAGGTACGAGCGGCCCTGAAGGACCAGATGCTGGGCCGGCTCGAGCTCAGGCTCGGCGACGTCATGGATTCGGAATTCGACCGCAAGGTGGCGATGAACGTCCCCGCCGGGGTGCCCGGCCGTGGCCAGGTACCGGAGAAGCTGCACTTCATGACGGCGATGCCGCGTGTGGACTCCTCCACCGACGCCGGGACTCTGTCGGACGCGACGACTGAATTGGTCGAAGCAGTCAAGAGCCACTGGCGTAGTCCCGCAGCACCAACGGTTCGACTGCTGCCCCGCAAGATGCCCGCCGATCAACTGCCGAAGGGCTTTGAGTTTCCGCAGAACGGCATCGCGATCGGCATCGACGAAGCGAACCTGGAACCGGTCTTCGTCGACTTCGAGACAGATCCGTTCTTCCTCGTCTTCGGCGAAAGCGAATCGGGCAAGACGAATCTGCTGCGTCTTATCGCGAAGCAGATCGCGGAGAGATACACACCCGCTCAGGCACGGATCGTGGTCGGCGACTATCGCCGCACGATGCTGGAAGCGGTCTCGGAGGAACACCTTCTGGAGTACGCGCCGATGGCGTCGGCGATGGATGTACACATGAACGCGATCGCCACGTTCATGGAGAAGCGCGCTCCCAAGCCCGACATCACCCCTCAGGAGTTGCGCGATCGGAGCTGGTGGAACGGGCCGGAGCTGTTCGTGATCATCGATGACTATGAACTCGTGGCCACGAACTCCGTCAATCCACTGGGCGTACTGGTCGAGCATCTGCCGTTCGCACGCGACGTCGGCGTGAAGTTCATCATCGCGCGCAGCTCCGCCGGCGCTTCACGGTCGATGTACGAGTCGTTCATGCAGCGAGTGAAGGAGCTCGGGGCACAGGGCGTAGTGCTGTCGGGCGATCCGAGCGAGGGCGACATTCTCGGCAATGTGCGCGCACGGGCCATGCCGCAGGGACGGGGCACGTTCGTGTCCCGAAAGCGCGGGACAGCCCTGATACAGGTGGGGCTGATGCGACAGCACTACTAGAGTGCTGTCGGAGACTTGACTGACCAGCGGGGCTCAGCTCAACGGGGAGGCAGGCGTGGGAAGTTCGAGCGCCAAGAATGGCGACGCAGGGCGTGAGACACCAGATACGGGCAAGTCCTTTGACACCCTTTACGGCGTGAATCCACAAATGGCCCTGGATATTCAGGCCGGCGCCATGAAGGGTTTCAAGAGGCGCGTCGACAACCTACTGAGCGATCTTGAGGGCTCGCCGGCAGCGCCGGGCACAGTCGGGGCAGATCGCTTGTCGCGTGCCCAGTTGGGCTCCGGGGAGTTCAAGGAGGCCCAGTTCCTGTACGAGTCGTACGAGATCGTGCACGACGAACTGGAGAAGCTGTCGAAGGCGCTGGGCGCGCAGATCGAAGGGCTTGGCCTCGCTGTCCATGCGTCCCGGGTGGGCTACGACAACCTGGAGGACGACATCCGGGCGCGCATGAAGGCGATCAACGCGGAGGCAGAGGGGTATTACGACGCCTCGAGAGATCCGTACAGGCAGGGCGACGGCAGCCCTTCCGGCCCGAGAAAGCCAGGTCGGGAAACAGGCCTCTGATGACCGCATTCAATTGAGGAACGGGGGAAAACGTCATGCCTGAGGGGTCGAAGGGCAGAGAGCCGAAGGTCGCGCACACGGACTTCGAGTCGATGACGCACGAGCAACTCGTGGCGTTGCTCGAGTCCGCAAGCCCGGCCGGTGCCGCAGAACTGGCCGCCAAGCTGTCGGGGGCCGCTTCGGCGATCACCAAGATCGGTGATGACCTGAAGAAGCACGTCAAGGGCTTGGAGTGGCGCGGCGAGGCCGGGGACGCCTTCCGGGATTGGGGCAACCAAGCGGCTAGTTCCACGCTGAAACTTGGCGACTACAGCGAGGTCGCTTCGCGCTGGATGCTCGAAGTCAGCTCCGCCATCGCCGAAGCCAAGGCGTCCATGCCGGATGTCTCGGAAACCAAGACAGCGAAGGTCGAGCTGCGCAGTGCCAACGAGAATTTGGCGGCCGCGCAGGGGGCGAAGAACGATCCGGACGCACAAAAAGTGACGCAGACGTCCCAGTCGGACGCGACCGCCGCGCAGGGGCGAATCGACGCGGCACAAGCTGAGGCCGCGCAGCGAATGCGGAAGCTGGCGCAGACCTATCAGTTCTCGGCCCAGCAAGTAAACAGTCAGACGCCACCAACGTTTTCGCCACCAGCCGATCACATGCAGGAGAAGGAGTGGCGCTCGCAAGGGACTCAGATCGCTCCCGTCCCGCAGAGCCCTTCTTCGCCAGGAAGTTCAGCATCCGCTGCACCTGCCGCTTCCGGAGAACAAGCCAGGACCGATGCGTCCACTGTTCCATCCAACGCTTCCGGTGGGGTCGTGGGTGCATCCGTGCCATCGCCCTCATCGCCACGCGATGTCGAGCCCTCTCGGGCGCCGACCTTGGAGATCGACGGAATCACAACGACGCCACAAGCTTCTCCATCACAGCCTACAGCGGGCCCCAACCCCGGTCCGCAGCGACTCGACGTCCCACCTTCCGTGCAACCAGGTCTGATTCCGCCTGCGTTCGCCCATAACCCCGGGGTGTCGGTCAGCCCTCCGCCGAACCGTCTGCCTGCGACCACACGTCCCTCGCTGCCGCCCGGCCAAGGAGTCCCGCCGGGCAGCATCCGTCCTTCCATGCCGCGCGAGTCCGGCATCGTTGGTGGCCGCCCTGTTCCACCAGGGTCCGGCCGCCCAGCCGGCGGCCTTCCTCGAGGGACTGTCATCGGGAACGAAAGCATGCAGGGCCGTACACCGATGGCTCGAGGCGTCACCCCAGGTATGGGCGGAATGGGGGGTGGCCCGATCGGGACACATAGAGGCAGCCCATCTGCGAGTGGCAGAAGCACCATGGGGGGGCGTATCCCTCAAACAGGCCGAAAGCCTTCGCAACCCTTTACTCCTGGCGGCTCCGGCCTGGTACGTCCGCTGGGCACTGACCAACCGGGAAGTACCGCGGCCGGGCGTGGCGGCATCGCGCCTCCGCCACGTACCTCCGGTTCACAAGGGGACGAACAACGCGGTGATAGGCCCGACTATCTCGCTGAAGACGAAGAGACCTGGCAGCACAGCAACCGACGCGTCGTCCCCCCGGTTGTCGACTGACACCACGAGTCAACACATCAGCGAGGTATGACACATGCGCACCAACCGCAAGCACCGGCACATGGCTGCCTCCTCCGTGTCGGCCACTGTCGGCCTGCTCCTGACCGCCGTCACCGCATCCCCGGCCCATGCTGACGAATCCATCCGTGGACGTCAGTGGCATCTCGATGCCATGCACGCGGAGGAGATGTGGAAGACAAGCACGGGAAAAGGCGTCACGGTCGCTGTCATCGATTCGGGAGTGAGCGACTCCATCACGGATCTGCAAGGTCAGGTTCTCGACGGCAAGGACTACTCAGCGAAGTCAGGCGACGAGCACAAGGACCACGAAGGCCACGGGACGAGCATGGCGGCGCTTATTGCCGCCACGGGCGCGCGGGGAGAGTTGAACGGTTCGTATGGCCTTGCGCCGGGCGTCAAGATCCTACCCATCCGCATGCGTTACTCCACAGAGGATGGCAGCGAGGTAGACAGTAAAGCCGAGTACTCCCGGGTGATGACTCGAGCAATCCGCTACGCAGCAGACTCGCAGGCTCAGATCATCAACATTTCCATGGGGTCCTCCAATGCTCCAGGACGGAAGAATGTAAGTACGCCGGCCCTTGCCTCGGTGGTCAAGTACGCCCTCGGTAAAGGAAAACTGATCTTCGCCGCCGTAGGAAACAGCGGAGACAAGTCCAACTTCCCCGAGTATCCAGCCGCAACGCCTGGCGTAGTTGGTGTCGGAGCTATCAATCAGAACGTCAAGTACCTGAAATCCTCCCAGTGGGGACCACAGGTCGACGTTGTAGCACCGGGCAAGGACATGATTTCGGCATGCTCAAAGGGAACACAGATCTGCAAGGGTGACGGCACCAGTGGGGCTACCGCGCTGGCATCCGCCTCTGCGGCACTCATTTGGTCAAGGCATCCGTCCTGGACGAACAACCAGGTTCTGCGTGTATTGATCAATACGATGCAGGGAAACAAGGACAGCTGGACCCGAGACGATTCTGTCGGATACGGCGCCGTGCGCCCGCGCATAGCTCTGAAGGAGCCGGGCGCCCCCGGACCTGCCAACGAGTACCCCCTGCCCGACCTGGCTGCAGCGGCCAAGACTCCTTCCTCCAAAGAGCCCCAGCCCAGCCACACCAGAGAGAATAACAGTGGCACCGAGCCAGTTAATACAGCGTCGGTCGACAAAAATAGCCACCTAATTCCCTGGCTTTCTCTAGGGCTTGGCGCTGCCGCAATCATCGGAGGGACCATCACAGTGTGGGTCGTCCGCTCTCGACGTGGAGCCCCTTCCCCGGTTCCCGACTGATCCGAAACCGATCGGCCTCATCCGTCGTAACGTCCCGATCCTCCAATTTCTCATACTTTGAATGCACTCGAGAGGCCCTTGTGGATTTCGATAACGATTGGAAGGCGGCCCGAACTGAGGCCTCTAACCGAGCCCAGATGAAACTCAATAGCGGAGGATATGACGACCGCGGAGGGTCTAAATCTCAACTGAACGTATCATCTAGCCTACTCGAAGAGAGAGCAAGAAAGGCAGAAATCGTACGCGGAAACTTCAAGGACGCCGACAATAAAGTTATGGGTTCGACCGAGAAGGTCGAACTCAAGGGGTTTAAATCAAACGCCGGAATCGCCACGTTCCAGAAACGATGGCGACGTCAGATGAAGTACATGGACGAACTCCTGGAGAATGGAGTAGCCGACAATCTCAGAGTCTCCGCAGCCTCATTCAAAGCAGAAGAGGAAGAGCGGTTGCAGGCTGCAAAGAAACTGCATGGCGAGAAGGAGAAGAGCTAAATGGCGCTCACTTATAGCCAAATGATCAAAGCAGACTTCTCCACACTCTCTGAGGCTGTAGACAGTTGGCGAAATCTTCCCGAGCAATTTGATACGATCGCCAGTTCATTCGGAAGAACGGTCACGCAAGGACTACGAGAGTCTGAGTGGTCTGGCGAAACGGCACACGCTGCACTGGAGAAGTTCCCAGTCATCGAGAAGCAGATGAAAGCTGCATCCGATGAGGCTAAGGATGTATACGACCTGCTCAAGAGTGCTCTGGAAGCTTTCCGAGCAGCTAAGGAGGACCTTAAACTCGTAGAGCAGTACGTGCGTGAAGACGAAAATTTGCACGTCAAAGCCGACGGCACCGTCTACTGCAACCCCCCGGCTGATGCCAAAGGAAGCACTACCTCCATCCAGAAGGCATACATTGAAACCGTGAGAAGCTGCAATGACAGAATCAAAGTCGCATTGACCAACGCCGATACCGCAGATGAAGCACTAAATTGGGCGCTCACCATGGATGCGAATGGTCGGCAGCGCGGTTTCAACACCGAAGCGCCGTCAAGCATCAGCGAAGCCAAGAGGGAACGTAGAGAGGCAGAGCAAGACGCTCAGAAAATGATCAAACTGGCCAGGCTCGGCGATGAAATGAAGACGAGCCAGGTAGAGCAGATGAACAAGATATTGGCCAAGTACGAGGGGGACCCATTCTTTAACGAGAAGTTCACCACCGGCCTCGGGGCCAAGGGTGCACTCGAGTTTTGGGCAGAGATGGCTGACCCCCAGAAAGAGGGAAATACGCGGATCCCGTACGAACACAGCAAGGCTCGTCTGGATCAGCTAACTTCACTACAAGACAATCTGAGCAGGACGCTGGCCGCCGCTACCCATTCTGACAGTGCGGCTATGCAGAAGTGGGAACGGCAGGTCATCGACCTCGGAGGAAGGCAGATCGAGGGAGGTAACGCTGGTGGGCCTTACGGTTTTCAAGTGATGAGCAACTTGATGCGCGAAGGAAAATATGACACCCAGTTCCTCGATCAGTACGGCACTGCACTAAAGAAGGAAGATAAACACTTCAACGAGGGCCCGTACACACCCTCCGACCTCTGGATGAGGCATTCCGACGCAGATCTAAACTTCGGATCGAAGGACGATCGCGGACAAGACCCGATGACTGGCTTTATGGAGGCTCTGGGACATAACCCAGAAGCCTCCACCAAGTTCATGTCGTCGGACGAAAATTTCGACTACCTGACTGCCGAGCGAGAATGGCCGTCGGATGGAACTGGTGATGGTGACACGGGGGCGTCTGCAGGCCATCGATCACTTTCTCACGCGTTGGAGTCGGCAACAACTGGGCACGCCTACGATGTTGGGCCAAGCGCAAGTACTCCTCCCCACAATAGGGATCAGGCAGAAATCATGACGAGAATCGTGAAAGGAGTCTCAGACCCCTCTAGCGACTTCAAATTTCATGATGGGATGGGGCGAAGTTTCGGCCAAATGGCTGCGGAGTATATGCCGGACATCCACCGCGCCCTGTCAGGAGGAGACGGCGGCGGGGATACATTGAAAGATCTATATCCCCTTAGTGCAGCCCAAGCAAAATTCAGCGAGCAAGACATCACTCGTTACATGTATGAAATTGGGCAAACCCCTGAAGGATACAAGGCCATAAACATCGGGGAAACCGTTTACGCCAGCGACCTAATCGATTATCATTTCGCTAACCCGGACGCCTACGGCGGGACCCCAGCCGAAAAGCTTCACGAACTTTCTTCGAGAAGTTCCGAAGTTCAAGGAATCGCCGGATTGGCTCGCGCAGATTCGGCACTGCAGAAGTCAGAAGCTGGTGACGAAAAGTTCAATCAGAATACAGAAGAATGGAAAACCTGGACGAAAAGCCTCACTAATGTGGGAATCGGCGTCGGAGTCGGGGCGGCGACCTCTCCGGTTGGAGGTGCCTTGGCCGTTGTCGCCTTGGGTGACATTAGTGGCCAAATGATTGACAAGCTATTCGGTGACCCCCTTGACAGTTCCGAAACTGCCCTATATCAAGCTGGCGAGAAATGGGAGGACCACAAGACCTCAACTGCAATGGCAACACAGGCGGCCGCCGCAGCAGCGGACTCAGCCCATCCCTCTGGCATGGACGAAGCAACCCTGGAGCGTGCCGTTCGAGAGGGCCACATCGAAGGAAGTGGCTATTCTCATGACGTCCTGCAAGAATATCGAAAGCTAAACGGGAAAGCATAACAGTGAAGACCGAGAGCATGGAATGAAAAGGCATAAAATTAAACTTCGAGTTCTTACCTTCCTGATCGTTTCGGTCGGAATCATAATCGCTTCAGTCTTGTGGATCGCCAACATTACGAGCAAGCAGGAGAAGAATCTAAAAGCTTCCGAAACATGTAGCGAGGAAATCTTCACTGGCGATGTTGAGGTGCTCGAGCGTTTGATTTCTGTTGATACATCCTTTAAGTCTCACTGGTCTCGAAGAGCTACTGACAGTTACCTTAAGCTCACATGCGACAACTTCACCAGTAGCGGATCCGTACGCATGTACACCGAGATGCGAGACGGCAACAGGGCCGACTGGGTCTCATCGCTCGAGAAGCACGACCAAGCTGGCAGAGAATCGAATGCGTCCCGATTCAAATCTGGAACCGAAGGCTTGGCTTGGAACAACAGTGCTGCAATCTATGCCAAGTGCAAGCTCTACTCCAAAGGCTCTAGTCATACTTCGGGCATGCAGCACCCATACCTGTCAGTGGTAATTACTGCTAGCGGCTCTTCCCGAGCTAAAGACAACGAGAATCGGGAAGATCTGGCATATCTTGCCAGCAAAATGTTGCTCGAGGCTAAGCTCCAGACGGGATGTCAGGAGCTTTCCGCTGTCCCCAGCGGTCCGCCGCAACTCGACCAGTAGTCACTGCACCGGGATAACGACTACTCAAGGTATGTGCTCTTCAGTAGAAGAGGCCCTCGCGTGCACCTTCTGCAAGTACGCTGAGAAAACGGTTGGTTCGTACGTCGGGAAGGGGTCGTTGGACCATGGCCGAGGGACACAGCAGCGAGGGCGTCGAGGCGCTCGACGAGGATGTCAAGGCGCGCAAAGAGCGTGAGAAGGACGAGCTCTACGCGCTTGACATCTCTGGCGTCGAGTGGCACAGCGCACCCGGTACTGAGGCGCACGAGGAGCGTGTCGAGATCGCGTACCTGCCGGCGGGAGCCGTGGCCATGCGTTCGTCCCTCGATCCCGAGACCGTGTTGCGGTACACGGAGGCGGAGTGGCGAGCGTTCGTACTTGGGGCGCGGGACGGTGAGTTCGATCTGGAGGCCGCTGCGGGTCCTGGCGGTGGAACCGCCTCCGACTCGGCGGGGTGAAGATTCTCCAGCCAAGCGCGCAGCAGTGAAGGGGCGGCCCCGGGGTGTCTCCGGAGCCGCCCCTTCACGTGCCACGGGCCCCAGCTCCTCATACGGGACCGGACCGGGCCTTGGTCAAGCTGTTACGACAGCATGCGGAATCGCCACGCGTTGCCCTTGTCCGTGTCCTGGTATCCGACGACGGACTGGTCCAGGAGCTGCGCGATGCGGCCGAGCTTCTCGGCCATGGCCGCCATCTCGGCATTGGTCGTGCGCTGGATGTCGCCGTACGCGACCTTGGCCTCGCCCTCCCAGGTGTCGGCCACCCTCTTCACCTCACGCATGAGGTCCTCGAGCTGCTCGACCATCTGCTTGGCGTTGTTACGCACATCGGTCGCAGCCTGGGTCACGGTGTCGTAATTGACCGCTGTGCGGTCGAAGTTGACTGACATGCTCGCCTCTCCTAAGCGGGTGCAGCTATTGCGGATCGGATCGTGTGGGCTCAGGCGTGGTCGACGATGCGGCTCGGGACCTCGTACGAGTTGTCCACCTTCCGAATCTCGGAGATGCGCTCCTGCTCGTGGCTGTCGAAGCCCTTGACGCTCATCCGCATCACGTCTTCGAGGTCGACGAGGTTGTCCTGAAGCTTCTTCAGGTGCCGGTTCACGCCCCGCTGCACGGTGTCGAACTCTTTGCCCGCCGCGCCTTGCCAACCTGCCTGGATCAGATCCACTACCGAATTGAGAGAGGTGACCCGCTTGCTCACGTCCATGTGGAAATTGCGGATCCTCTCGGCCAGCTTGGTCAAGTCGTCATTGCTGTAATCGACGCTCATCGCTCTTGCCCTCCTCATGTCGAGACCGCGGCAACCGCCGCAGCCTGCCTCCGCCCGGACAAACGTCCCGGCGGGTCCGGCGGGCAAGGGTTGCGTAGTACCTCGCGTCAATACGCGGGGTACTCCAACCGCGCCGCCCCCGTTCGGCATCCCTCAACGGATACCTTCTATCACTCTAGTCACTCTAGTCACTCTAGAGAGGGCTACCAACTACACAGCGAATCCACGCCAGTTAGCTCGCCAGGCCGTCTCCCCAGTTCGGGCTCGGAGCGCCTCAGCTGCTTCTTCGTCTGCGTACGTCCCTGAGCACCGTCGCCGTGCCCGCGATTACCGCCACAAGAATTGCGGCGACGCCAAGGGCATACGTCGCATATCGCTCTGCCCGCTCCTGGGGAGTCTCGGCCAGATTGAACGGGGTCGCATTCGGAGCCGGGGCCTTGGACAGGCCCGGGTCAGAGGTCGGGGACGAGCCCGGGTGGGCGACGTCCGAATCGTTGACAGCTCGGACCGGGTCAATCACACCCCAACCAACGTACTTGTCACGGCCGTTGATTGACCTCTCCGCCGTCTGCTCGATCTGCGTGACCACCTGCGCCGTCGTCCAGTCCGGGTGTTTGGCCTTGAGCAGTGCTGCCACCCCTGAGACAAAGGGGGCCGAGAAGCTCGTCCCGTTGTCCGTGCAGTGGCCGCCGGCGGGGACAGTCGACACGATGTCCACTCCGGGGGCCGCCACGTCCACGAAGGCACCAGGTTGGGAGAAGGATGCCCGTTCGTTGTTGCGGTCGGAGGACCCCACAGCCAGCACGCCTTCGAAGGCCGCCGGGTAGGTGTTCTTGACCTTGCCGTCCAAGCCGTCGTTACCTGCGGAGGCCACCACCACGATCCCGGCTTTGATGGCATCCCGCACTGCCGTGGCCAAGGCGGAACTACGCGACAAAGGCTTCGTCGTGTCCTGGGAGATGTTGATGACCTGGGCACCCTTGTCAGCCGCATGCGCGATGGCTTTGGCCATGGTGTCCGAGTCGCCGCTGTTCTCCGCGTCGTTCTGACGGATCGGAATGACGGTGGCCTTGGGGGCGAGGCCTACGAAGCCGGTTTCGGTGTCCGGACGGGCCGCGATGATGCCGGCGACCTTCGTGCCATGGCCCACTTCGTCCTTGGTCGGATCGGCTCCCTTGCCCTTGGTCAGGAAGTCGCGGCCCGCCGACGCGCGCACCGCACCCTCGAGCTGTGGGTTCTTGTCGTCAACTCCCGTGTCGATAACCGCTACCCGCACTCCCTGCCCCTGGTTGCCGTCCTGCCACAGTTCGTCCAGGAGGACTCGCTGCAGCGGCCACGGCCGGCCTTTGATGGGGGCAGCATCGAATGTGCACTGACCGCTGCCGTCCAATCGCATCGGCATGGATGCGGCCGATGCACTGTTATTGCCGGGGGCGTCCTCACCGGGAGCGGCCGAGCTGAAAGCTACGGCGATCACCGCCGCGTACAGGAGAACTGTCCTGGCCGCCTTCGCCGGTCCATCGGTCCTCACCTGTACGTCGATCCTCTCCATCGGCTTCCCGTCAGGTCTTTGGCACCGGTCGCCAACCTTTCAGGAACCCTGCGGCTGGCGGGCGCTGTTGGCGTCGAGACGGGGCCCCTTCGCCAGGAACTCCGACCAGGGAAGAGGGACGATGGCAGGCCTGACGTCGCCGTAGCCGAGCTTGACCTGCGCTTCGCTAGGTTCGGGGCTGCCGTCGGTCTGCATGCCGTCGTCCGTACCGATGTCCGACTTCCCGGTGTCACTGTCGCCGTTGCTCTGCACCGCGTAGCGCAGCCCCGTGTCCGTCACCAGGAACAGTGAACCCGACTTCGCCTGGTTTCCTTGAACCTGCGTATAGAGCAGACCCGTTCCCGGTGTGACGTAGGTGCTCGTGCCGCCCGCGACGATGTCAGCCGGATACTTCGGCCCCGCCCAAGTACTCAGCGTCGTGTCACCATTGCTGTCCACCTTGCGCAGCACATTGCACACGGTGTTCCGGTTCGCTGCAGCGGTTGTGGTGTTCACCTGATCGGGCCGGAGCTCTGGCCACTTGGCGGCCTGTCCGTCGAAGGTCTGGCCGTCGCTCGCGAAGTCCTGGAGCCCTACTGTGCGCGCGGTGCCGTTCATATTGAGCTTCGCTGTCTGCGGCGAGGTGATCAGGAGCCATGCGGTGAACTCGGAGAGGGGCTGGACCCTGCCCGGAAGCACGACGTAGTTCTTGATGCCCTCACCCGTACGCGTCTTGAGGACCATCCCGACCCTGTTCTCGTCCGCGGACAGCTGCCCCTGGACGCCCGCGGGTGACCCCACGGCTGCAGGCAACCTGGGGACCCGGATCGGGTCGCCTTGATGCAGAGTGGCCAACCACTCCTTGGTGACCAGCTGAGGCTTTCTCGTGGTTCCGACGAGCGCGTCCGTCAGATCGTCCCCCTCGACCCCCGTGACGGGGTAGGCCGTTCCCTTGCCATCGACCAGATGGCGTGCCCCCGCGCGCGTCTTCACGTACATGACCTCGCCGTCGGTCAGACGTTGAGCGCCGTCCATCACTTTCGCCTCCCGGTCGGCCAGTACGAAGGTGGCCTCCTGGGTGGTTCGACCGCCGGCGCCGCCCGGTTGTTCACATACAGCCCAGCGCTTGGCTGCCCCGGCCTCATCGCTGGACGGAAGGCGGTCGGGCGCGTACGGGATGCCGAGGATGGGGCCACGAGGCGGCACCCCCGCGTCGAGGATGTCGTCACTGACCTGGATGACCTTGTAGTCAGCTCCCTTCATCATCAGACGTGCGGAGGCGAGGTTGAGAACAGGGTGCAGGCGGGACTTCTTGCCGGTTTTCAGCACCACGTACCGCGTCGTCGACTGTTTGCCCACGATCACCCGGGTCCCCGGCTCGTCCCACTGGGCAGGCGCCTTGGGTTGGAACATCCCCCATGCACCGAAGACCGCGAGGACCAGGACAGCGACGATGAGTCCCGGGACGATGGCGCGCAGCGGGCGTGGCGCGCCCTCCTCCGATCCCGAGGGGGAAGGCTGAATGAAAGCTGCGAGCGTTCGGCGCTTCGCGAAGGTGTAGGCGTTGAGTTCATCCCGGCGTGATGCCATACGTGTCTGTTTCTCCCCGTGCAGCCCCGAGGGCGCGCTGCCCCCACTCTCCGTCGTCAGACCCGGGCCCTACTATGCCTGTTGTGTAATCGTGCGTGCGGGGTGGGTGAGGTTCCTGATTTCAGAAGGAACCCAAAAGCCCCGTTCAGCCAGGTGATTCGGGAGATATACGGGGGTTGGCGTGGTGGCTTCCGCAACGCGGAGTCGGGGGCGGGGGCAAGGTCGAGGCGCGCCGGAATCGCGGACTCGGCCGCAGTCGGGGGGTGTTGGGGTAAGGGCTGTCAGGACCAGGGATGCCGTCTCGCTGCATCTGCGCTCCGGCAGAACAGAATTGGGGTCGTTTCGCCTGCAACGGCTCGTATTGATCGAGGTCGCTGCCGCCCTGGTGTTGACCGCCTGGGTCATTGATCCGTTGGCCGTCGCGCCTGCTGCTGCTTTCGCGGTCGTGCTGGTGGCGTTCGCCGTGGTGCGTCGGCATGGGCGCTCATGGCCTGAGTGGATCGCCACAGCTCGGGATTTGCGTGCACGCCAGCGCCTGGCCGCCGAGATGGTGATTCCTGCGGGAACCGAGCCCGCCTTCGCTCCGGCCGTCGAGTGCGATCCCTCCCTGCGCACATATACCTATAGCGGGCGGGATCGACGGCAGGTGGGGATAGTGGGTGACGGGACCTTCGTCAGCGCCGTGTTGCAGATCGAATCGGACGGCACGGCGTTGCGCGCCGAGCGGACGCGACACCCCCTGCCGGTGGGCCTTGTGCGGGACGCTCTCGACGTGGATGGGATTCGGTTGGAGTCCGCGCAGATTGTGCTGCACACACAGCCCGCGCCCGCGTTGCATCTGCCGCAGAACTCCGTGGCCGTCAGCAACTACGCGCCGCTACAGGCCCAGACCGGGGCACCAGCCGTACGCATCACATGGGTCGCCCTGAAGCTCGATCCAGAGCTGTGCCCGGAAGCAGTGGCGGCCCGTGGCGGCGGGCTCATCGGAGCCCAGAAGTGTGTCGTGCGTGCCGTGGATCAGTTGGCGAGTCGGCTGACGGCGGCCGGGTTCCGCGCAACCGTGTTGAACGAGGAAGAAGTGGCTGCCGCCATCGCCACCTCGGCATGCGCTAATCCGCTGGTCACAGCGGAGGCGGGACGGACTGAGCTGCCGGAGCGCAGAACCGAGGAGTCCGCCCGCACGTGGCGCTGCGACAACCGTCGTCATACGACCTACTGGGTACGTCGTTGGCCGCAGCTGGAGACGGGGCGCGCCGGAGGTTCGGTGCCATCACCCTCTCTGCCTCAACTGGTCGCGCTACTCACCTCGATTCCCACTTTGGCCACGACCTTCAGTCTCACGTTGGCCCGCGGCGAGCGACAGGAGACGTCGCTGTGCGGGCATGTGCGGGTGACCGGCCGCAGTGATTCCGAACTCGCGTCCGCTCAGCGCGCCGTGGAACAGGGGGCCCGGCGGGCCGGCACCGGGCTGGTCCGCCTGGATCGGGAGCAACTGCCCGGCATGCTCGCCACGTTGCCGCTTGGGGGCACCCGATGAGGTATACCTCAGCCTCGAATACTGCTCCCGGAGGGGCGCCTTCCCCGGATGACTCATTCGGGCCCGTGGGCGGGGCCACCGGGGACTCGTCCTCTCGGGTGAACAGGGTCTCCACCGCCTTGCGCGGAGGGTTCGGATTGCTCGGTCCCCGGCACGGGCGGCATGCACTCTCCGGTGAGGAAGTGGACTCGCTCGCCTTGCCCATCGGGGACGACGGCGTCGTGATCGGTGTCGATGCGCAGGGACAGCCCGCTGTTCTCGGGGTCAATCGGCCCACCCCGTACGACGTCCTCCTCATCGGTGGTCTGTGGACCGCGCAGGTGATCGCGCTGCGGGCTGCCGCCACCGGAGCCCGGGTGGCTGTGGAAACCGGGCGGGCCGGCGCCTGGGGGCAACTTGCGCAGGCACTGGGGGTTGGACCGAGCGGGATGTCCGTACATGACGTGGGGCGGGTGCCTCCGCAAGGTGCGTCCGCCGGGAGCCCGGTGCTTGTCGTGCGGGACTGCGGGATGCGACCGCCTCGGGGACGGGTCGTGTCAGGGCCCTGGCAGTCCGTGCTGACCGTTCTGCCCTATCTGAGTCCCGTTGCGCCGCGCTTGATGCGGCAGGCCAGGCTTGTGGGGGTGCAGCGGGTCTCTCCCGATGAGGCAACTCAGATCGGGCGTTCGCTGGGGTTGCCGGGCGGCTACGTGGATGCCCTACCTACGCTCGCGGACGGCTTGACGCTGTGGTGTGCCGATCGTGACCGGCAGTACGTGATGACGCAGGCCACCGATGCCGAGACCGGATTGTTGGGTGCTGCTCGGCGGATGGACTGACCGGGGGTCGGTGTCGGCTGGCCAAGCGAGTTGGCAGGCATTTGCTGCTAGTTGGTTGATTTGTCCGTCACGGATTCGGATACGGGGGTCACTTCCGTCGGGAGCGTGACGGAGAGGACAGTATTCGGGGGGTGGGCTGCCCTGCCGTGCTTGTGGTTTTGGTGATTAGGCTGGGACTGGGCGCGTCGCCAGAACCCGGGAGTGGGTGGTGCGCGTCCACCACGGGGAGAGCCATGGCGGATCGGACGACAGAAACGGTCGCCCTCCCACCACGGCACGAGGGTGTTCGACCACATCAGGAGGCATTGTGAACAGCGATCGGGACGAGATCCGCGGGGGCTGGGATTCACCCGTCGATGATCAGTCCGACGCGGAGTCCGCTGCCGAGACTACGGGCGAGTTCACCATCGACTACGCCCCTCCTGCCTGGTACACGCAGAACGCGTCCGGCAGTGCGGGGGAGACTCCTTCGGCGTCGCCCGCGCCGTCTTCGTCACCTTCCTCGCCTTCCCTGCCCTCGTCTCCGCCGGTTTCTTCGCCTGCGGCTCCTGCTGCGCCCGAAGCCTCCGAGCCTCCGGCTCCGCAGTCTCCGCCGGTGGGGCCGCCCCCCGTTGTGCCGAAGCTGCCTGTGGGGGGTGGGTTCCAGCCTCGGGCCGATTGGGCTGCGCCGGTTGCTCCCGCTCCTGCCACTGCTCCTACTCCTGCTCCGGTTTCCTCGCCTTCGGAGCCTGCTGAGGGAGGGGCACCTTCGGGGGGTGCTGCTGACTGGAGCGGTGCCGTTGCTGGTGTTGCCTCCTCCGTGCATGTGACTGGTGTTGTTCCTAAGCCTGAGCCTGAGCCGGAGGCTGACGTTCAGGCTGAGGCTGCCGAGGTCGAGGCTGAGGATGAGGATGAGGTGCAGGCTGTTTCCACTCCTTCCGCTGTGGTGGGGCCTGTTGCCGACCGCAGTGGTGATCTGGAGAGCGGCGCCACCATGCGGTTCTCCTCCGCCGCCCTCAAGCGGGAGATCGAGGAGCGGGCCGCCGGATCCGTCTCCCCCTCGGAGGGGTCTTCGGAGTCTTCGGAGTCCTCGGGCGCGGATGAGTCGGATGAGTCGGATGAGGCTGCGCTTGGCCTCGGGGATGAGCAGCCTGAGTCGTCTCTTCTGGCTGCAGCCGGGCTTTCCTTCGGTGACGGCCACAGTGACGACGCGCCGCCTTCTGGTGAGCCTGTCGGAGAGTCCGTGGACGCGGATGAGTCGGACGAGGGTCTTTCCGCCTCCGATGACTCGGCCGATGACGATGACAATGACGGTGACGTTGAGGACTTCGGCGATTCTGGTGGTGTCGCTGACGAGATCCGGGATGCCTCTCCGCAGGATGCCGCTCCTCAGGACGCCGTGCCTGCCGCGCCCGTTGACGACGTGCAGGACTCCGTGCCTCCGTCCTGGACTCCGCCGCCCGCGCCGAACGGTGGGCTTCCGCCGTTGCCGCCCGCCTTCCAGCCTGCCGCGCCTACCTCTGCTCCGCAGTGGCCCGTGCCCGGTCAGGCGTCGACCCCGCCGCCCGCGGAACCGGCGCCGGCGCCAGCTGCCGAGCCTGTGCAGCCGCCGCCCGTACCGCAGCAGGCTCAGCCTGCGCCTGCGCCCGTACAGCAGCCTGCTCCTCAGGCCGCGCCCCCGGCCTGGCCCTCGCCGACCGGGCCCGTGGCGCCTTCTCCTGTCACTCCTGCGCCGGCGCCGCCGGTCGCCGATGCTCCGGCTCCGGCTCCGGCTCCGCACGGTGGGTACGGGTTCCCGCAGGCCACTGCGCCCGCCCCGGCCCCTGCCCCCGCTCCGGCTCCGGCTCCGGCTCCGGCCCCCGAAGCGCCTGCTCCGCCCGCCGGGTATGGGTTTCCCCAGCAGGGCGGCGCTCCCGTTCCGCCGAGTGGTTATGGGTTCCCGCAGCACGGTGCGCCCGCTCCTGCTCAGCCCAACTCCCCTGCCCCGCAGAGCAGTTACGGGTTCCCTCAGCCGCCCGCGCCTCAGGCCCAGCAGCAGCCGGCGCCGCAGGCGATGCCGCAACCGCAGCCCCCCGCTCCCGCGCAGCCGCAACCGCAGCCGCAGGCTCAGCCGCAACCTCAGGCTCCGCAGCCTCTTCCAGCTCAGCAGCCCCATGGTCAGCCTCAGCCGCAGGCGCAGCAACCGGTTCAGCCTCAGCCGCCCATCGATCCCCGCACCGGTGCCGCCTGGCCGCAGGCCGTACAGCACGATCAGCGGGAGCGGACCAATCCCGGGGCTCCCCTCGGGTACACCGCTGCCGTCGAGTTGTCCTCCGACCGGCTGCTGCGCAACACCAAGCCGAAGGCCAAGAGCAGTCGGCCCGCTGCCGGTGGGTCCCGGTTCAAGCTCGGCGGCAAGAAGGAAGAGGCCGAGCGGCAGCGGAAGTTGGAGCTGATCCGGACTCCGGTTCTGTCCTGCTACCGCATCGCCGTCATCAGTTTGAAGGGTGGCGTCGGGAAGACCACCACCACTACCGCCCTCGGCTCCACACTCGCCACCGAGCGGCAGGACAAGATCCTTGCCATCGACGCCAACCCCGACGCCGGTACGCTCGGGCGCCGCGTGCGCCGCGAGACCGGGGCCACCATCCGTGACCTCGTCCAGGCGATCCCGTACCTCAACTCGTACATGGACATCCGGCGGTTCACCTCGCAGGCCGCATCCGGGCTCGAGATCATCGCCAATGACGTCGATCCGGCCGTCTCTACGACGTTCAACGACGAGGACTACCGGCGTGCGATCGATGTGCTCGGGAAGCAGTACCCGATCATCCTGACCGACTCCGGTACGGGGTTGCTTTACAGCGCCATGCGGGGGGTTCTCGACCTTGCCGATCAGCTGATCATTATTTCCACGCCGTCTGTGGATGGTGCCAGTAGCGCGTCGACGACGCTGGACTGGCTGTCGGCCCACGGGTACGCCGATCTCGTGTCGCGGTCGATCACCGTCATCTCCGGAGTGCGTGAGACCGGGAAGATGATCAAGGTTGACGACATCGTGTCGCACTTCGAGACGCGGTGCCGTGGGGTTGTCGTCATTCCGTTTGACGAGCATCTTGCTGCCGGCGCCGAGGTTGATCTCGACATGATGCGGCCGAAGGTCCGGGAGGCGTACTTCAATCTTTCGGCGATGGTCGCCGAGGACTTCGTGCGGGCTCAGCAGCAGCAGGGGCTCTGGACTTCGGACGGGAATCCGCCGCCGGTCGTGGCTCCGCCCCTGCCGGGGCAGGGGGGCTATCCCGGGCAGCAGGCGCCCGCGCCTGGGGCTGCGCCTGGGCAGCAGCCGTACGGGGGGCAGGCGCCGCAGCCTGGGCAGGCGCCGCAGCCTGGGCAGGCGCCCTATCCGGGGCAGGCGCCGCAGCAGCCTTACGCTCCTCAGCAGCCGCCGCAGCAGCAGCCGCAGCAGCAGCCGCCCGCGCCGCAGCCGCAGCCCGGTGGGCAGCCTTATCCGCAGCAGCCGGGGGCTCCGCAGGGGTGGCAGAACGCGGCGCCTCAGGGGCAGCCGCAGCCGGGGCAGGCCCCGCCGCCCGTCCAGCCTGGGCAGCCGTTCCAGCCCGGGGCTCCGTATCAGCCCCCGCAGCCTCCCGCGCCGGAGGCGCCGCAGCAGTAGCCTTCGCCTCCGCCGATCTCGACTGGGCCCGCACCGAACCTTGGTGCGGGCCCAGTCTGTTAGTCCAGCGCCCCGCAGTTCGACTGACGAACAGACTTTCCCACCCACCCACCCGATTACCCCGCAGACCAACCATCGAAGGGGACCCGGGCGGGCAAGCGGACACGGGGGCAACACCTCCCCCCACCTGCCCCTCCCCCCACCATCACCCCCCGACCAGCCACGCTTCACAGGTCTTGACCAATGCGGATGAAATACGGGTCAACTCGTTATTTCCGCAGGCCACATGGGGTTCACCTGCCGTTGACTGACGCAGACTGGCGCTGGTAGACACACACATCAACCAGCTGGCGTTCCTTGATCAACTAGCCATCTCTGCGCGAGCGATGACGCGAGGTCACCGACCCATGGATACACAAGATCAGCACGGCAGAACACGGACTCATCGGTCTCACCCCACCACCAAGGCGTCCCCGGAGAGGCCCGCGAAAGCTCCCCCACGCCTCCGTCTCCTCCTGGCGGCCGCCACCGGCGCCCTCACCCTCACCGCGGGTCTCGCCACCCCCCTCAACCCGGCGCCCCAACAGGCCGAGGCCAAGGCGGACGGCAAGAAGACCCTGACCGTCGCGGTGGCCCAGAGCGTCGACTCGCTCAGTCCCTTCCTCGCCCAGCGGCTGCTCAGCACCAGCATCCACCGCCTGACGTACGAGTACCTGACGAACTACGACGCCAAGGACAACCACGCCATCCCCGGCTTCGCCACCAAGTGGGAGCCCTCCGCCGACAAGCTGACCTGGACGTACACCATCCGGGACAACTCGAAGTGGTCGGACGGCAAGAAGGCGACCGCCGAGGACGCGGCCTGGACGTTCAACAAGCTGATGTCCAAGGACGGCACAGCGAGCCCCAACTCCAGCTTCGTCGCCAACTTCAAGAAGGTGACCGCACCCAGCCCCACCAAGCTGGTCGTCGAGCTGAAGGAGCCGCAGGCCACCATGGCCGCGCTCGACGTGCCGATCGTCCCGAAGCATGTGTGGGAGAAGGTCGGTGACATCAGCAAGTACAACAACGACAAGGACTTTCCCGTCGTCGGCAACGGGCCTTTCGTCCTCACCGACTACAAGACCGACCAGTACGTGAAGCTGAAGGCCAACAAGAACTTCTGGCGCGGCGCGCCCAAGTTCGACGAGCTGGTCTTCAAGACGTACAAGGACCAGGACGCCGCCGTCGCCGCGCTGAAGAAGGGCGAGGTGGCCTTCGTCGCCGGGCAGCCCGCCCTCACCCCCGCGCAGGCCGCCGAGCTCAAGGGCACGGAGAACGTCAAGGTGAACGAGGGGCCGGGCCGGCGCTTCTTCGCGCTCGCGACCAACCCCGGCGCCCAGACCCGCGACCGCAAGAAGTTTGGTGACGGGCACAAGGCCCTCCTGGACAAGAAGGTCCGTCAGGCGCTCTTCCTCTCCGTCGACCGTGAGGCGCTGGTCGACAAGGTCTTCCAGGGTCAGGCCGTCGAGGGCGAGGGATACATCCCACCTCGCTTCTCCGAGTACGCCTGGAAGCCCTCCGCCGACCAGAAGCTGTCGTACGACCCCAAGAAGGCCGCCCAACTCCTCGACGACGCGGGCTACAAGAAGAACGGCGACGGCAAGCGCGTCGGCAAGGACGGGAAGCCGCTCGACTTCCGCATCCTGTGTCACGCCACCGACCCGAACGACAAGGCCGTGGGGAAGTATCTGAAGGAGTGGTGGGGGGACCTTGGTATCGGGCTCAAGGTCAACTGTCTCGATGACGTGTCCGTGCCCTGGTACGCGGGTGAGTACGATCTCGCGTTCGACGGCTGGTCCGTCAACCCCGACCCGGACTTCGTCCTCGGCATCCACGCCTGCGCCGCGCTCCCGGTGAAGGCCAAGGAGAGCGCCGCGACCGACAACTTCATCTGCGACAAGAAGTACGACGAGCTCTACAACAAGCAGCTGGCCGAGTACGACCCCGCCAAGCGCGCTGAGACCGTCAAGGAGATGCAGTCCTGGCTCTACGACTCCGGGTACATGAACATCCTCGCGTACCCGAACGCCGTCGAGGCCTACCGCACCGACCAGATCAAGTCCATCACCACCATGCCGACGGCCGCGGGCAACATCTACGGCCAGGACGGTTACTGGTCCTGGTGGTCGGCGGAGCCCGCGGATGGGAAGAGTTCCTCCAAGGATGGAAGCTCGACCGGTGTCATCATCGGTATCGCCGCCGCCGCGGTGGTGCTCGTCGGCGGCGGAGTCCTGTTCGCCCTGCGCCGCCGTTCGACCGCAGAGGACCGCGAGTAACGCATGACCGCTGACAGCAATCCCGCACTGCTCGACACCGAGGGCGCCGCGGCGACCGACGATCCGGCGTTCGCCGGGCCGTCGGCCCGCGGCCCCCGGGCCCGGAACACCCGCGCCTATCTCCAGTACGTGGCGGGCAAGCTGGGCGGCGCCGCCGTCTCGCTGTTCGCCGTCCTCGTGACCAGCTTCTTCCTGTTCCGGCTCATCCCGGGCGACCCGGTGAAGCAGATGACCGGCGGAAAGCGCGTATCGGCCGAACAGCTGGACGCGATGCGCAAGGAGTTCGGCCTCGACCAGCCGGTCATGACGCAGTTCCTCGACTACTGCGGCAACGCGCTGACCGGCGACTTCGGCACCTCCTACCAGTTCCACACCCCGGTGATGGAGAAGATCACCGACGCGCTGCCCGCGACGCTCCTGCTCACCGGCACCGCGTTCGTGCTCTACACCCTCATCGGCATCTGGCTCGGCACGCGCACGGCGTGGCGCAACGGCGGGCTCGGGGACCGGGTCCACACCGGTCTCGCGCTCACGCTCTACTCCGTGCCGTCCTTCTGGCTCGGCCTTCTGCTCATCATCACCTTCTCGGTGGGGGTCGGCCCGATCCCCGGGCTCTTCCCGACCGGCGGGCTCGAATCGGGGGGCGAGACGGGTATCGCGTACGTCATCGACGTCGCGCACCACATGGTGCTCCCCGTCATCACCCTGGTGGCGGTGGGATACGCGCAGACGCTCCTGGTCATGCGCTCGTCGCTGCTCGACGAGATGGGCAGCGACTATCTGACCACCGCACGCGCCAAGGGGCTCCGGGACGATCTGGTACGCCGTCGTCATGCCGTCCCGAACGCGATGCTGCCCACGGTCACGCTGATGTTCGTGAACCTCGGCACGGTGGTGGCGGGCGCGATCCTCGTCGAGACGGTCTTCTCCTGGCCGGGACTCGGCGGGCTCTTCTACGCCGCGCTGAGCGTGCCCGACCTGCCCCTCGTGCAGGGTCTGTTCTTCGTGTTCGCCGCCGCGGTGATCCTGATGAACACCCTGGCCGACGTGATCTATCCGCTGCTCGACCCGAGGGTGGGCCGATGACGACCGAAGCAACAGAGACCGAGAGGACCCAGGTCCCGGTCGCCAAGAGCCCCCGGGCGCTCGCCTGGACCCGCAGGCGGCACTCCGCCGCCCGCTTCTGGCGCGAGTACCGCACACACCGGGCCGGGCTCTTCGGTCTCGGCGCGCTCGTCCTCATCGCGCTCGTCGCCCTCTTCGCGCCGCTCCTTGTCGGCGCGGACGCGCAGAGCGTGACCGACGCGCCGGGCAAACCGATGGAGTCGCCGAGCGGCGAATTCCCGCTGGGCACCGACCAGTTCGGGCGGGATCTGCTCGGCCTTCTCGTGTGGGGCGCGCGGATCTCGCTGACCATCGGGCTGCTGGCCGCCGTGCTTTCGGTGGCCATCGGCACCGTCGTGGGGGTCACCGCGGGGCACTTCAAGGGCTGGTACTCCACCGTGATCATGCGCATCACGGACTGGTTCCTGGTGATGCCCACGCTGGTGCTCGCCATCGCCCTCGCCACCGTGATGTCCGGAACCATCTGGACGATCATCCTGGCGATCGGCGTGACGACGTGGCCGACGACCGCGCGGCTCGTCCGCGCCCAGACCCTGGCCGTGGAGTCACGCCCGTACATCGAGAGGGCACAGGCGCTCGGCGGCGGGCACGGCCATGTCATGACCCGTCATGTGCTGCCCAACGTCATGCCGCTGGTGCTCGCGCAGACCACCCTGGTCATCTCCAGCGCCATCCTCACCGAGGCGACGCTCGCCTTCCTCGGACTCGGCGATCCGACGGCCGTCTCCTGGGGCGGACTGCTCCAGGACGCGCGTGAGGCGGGCGCGGTCAGTGCGGGCAACTGGTGGTATCTCGCTCCGCCCGGCATCGCCATCGCCGTCGTCGCACTCGCGTTCACGCTGTGCGGGAGGGCCGTGGAGTCGGTGCTCAACCCCAGGCTGGGGGTCTCCCGTTGAGCGGTTCGGATGAGGTGACGGAGACCAAGGTGACAGGGGCCAAGGTGACAGAGGCCAAGGCGACGGAACAGCGCCTTCTCGACGTAAGAAATCTCGAAGTGACGTACGCGTCCGGGGCGGCCGCGGTGCGCGGCGTGAACCTCTCGGTCGACGCGGGCCAGAAGCTCGGGGTCGCGGGCGAGTCCGGCTGCGGCAAGTCCACGCTGGCGCTCGCGTTGCTTCGGCTGTTGCCCGCCGGCACGAAGGTGACCGGTGAGGTCCTGCTCGACGGCGAGGACGTCCTCACCATGAAGTGGGGCCAGGTCCGCGCGGTCCGCTGGGCGGGCGCGTCGGTCGTCTTCCAGGGCGCGATGCACTCGCTCAACGCCGTGCACCGCATCGGCGACCAGATCGCCGAGCCGATCCTGCTGCACAAGAAGGCCACGCAGGCGGGCGCGAAGAAGAAGGCCGGAGAGCTGCTCGAGCAGGTGGGGCTTCCTGCCGCTCGTGCGCAGGCGTATCCGCACGAGCTGTCGGGCGGTCAACGTCAGCGCGTGATGATCGCGATGGCACTCGCCTGCGATCCGCGCCTGATCATCGCCGACGAGCCGACCACGGCCCTGGACGTGATGATCCAGGCTCAGATCCTGCGCCTGATCGAACAGTTGGTGTCCGAGCAGGACCTGGGCCTGATCATGATCAGCCACGACCTGGCGGTGCTCTCTGACACGTGTGACCGGCTCGCGGTGATGTACGCGGGCCGCGTCGTCGAGGAGGGCCCGGCCTCCGAGGTCTACGAGAACGCCCAGCACCCGTACGGCAAGGCCCTCTCGGCGGCCTTCCCGCGCATCGGCGACGCGGCGTCCCGCTTCGCGCCGCGCGGTCTGCCCGGCGACCCGCCCGACCCGTCCCTGCTCCCCACGGGCTGTACGTTCCACCCGCGCTGCCCGGTCGCCCTCGACGTCTGCACCACGGAGGACCAGGCGCTGCGGGACGCGGGCCCCCGGCACCGCGCGGCGTGCGTGCACGCGGGCTCACAGCTTCCCGCGCAGCCGACGTCCCCGCCGGCGACGGCGGAGCGGACGCCGTGAGCACCGACAGACCACGCACCGAGGAGCAGCGACGCATGACCACCGACGCCCCCGTTTCTTCCGCCGCCGCCGATCCGCTGCTGTCGGCGGGTGACCTGCACATCACGTTCCCCGGCCGCCGCGGCGCGCCGCCCGCGCGGGCGGTGGACGGCGTCGACCTCGACATCAAACCGGGCGAGATCGTGGCCCTGGTCGGCGAGTCCGGCTGCGGCAAGACGACCCTGGCCCGTTCCCTGCTCGGCCTCGTGCCGCCCACGTCCGGCAAGGTGACCTTCGGCGGCAAGCCGCTCGACTACTCGGGCCGCGCCCTGAAGGCGTACCGCAAGCGCGTCCAGCTGGTGCTCCAGGACCCGAGCGGCTCCCTGAATCCCCGTCACACGGTGTACGAGGCCGTGGCGGAGGGCCTGCGCATCCACGGGTACGGGGGCGACGAGCAGGTGGCGGTCGCCGACGCCCTCTCCCGGGCCGGGCTCCGGCCGCCCGAGCGGTTCTTCCTGCGCTATCCGCACGAGCTGTCGGGCGGCCAGCGCCAGCGTGTGGTCATCGCGGGCGCGCTGGTCCTTGAGCCCGAGCTGATCGTCGCGGACGAGCCGGTAGCCTCGCTCGACGCGTCCGTGCGCGGCGAGATCCTCGCTCTGCTGCTCCGGCTCCGCGACGAACTGGGCCTGTCGGCGCTGGTGGTGACGCACGACTTGGGTCTCGCGTGGAACATCGCCGACCGTGTCGCGGTGATGTACCTGGGCCGGATCGTCGAGACGGGGACGGTGGAGGAGGTCCTGACCTCGCCTCAGCACCCCTACACCCAGGCGTTGTTGTCCGTACTGCCGGAGGCCCCGGGAGACCCCGTGGTCCTCACCGGCGAGCCGCCGGACCCGTCCCGCGTCCCGGGCGGCTGCCGCTTCCACGCACGCTGCCAGGTGCTCGCCTCGGGTGAGGCGGAGCGGGCGGGCGTGGCGGACCGCTGCCGGACGGAGGATCTGCCGGTGCTGTCCGGCGGCGGTGAGACACAGGTGGCGTGCCACTGGGCGGGGGTCAACGTCGGTGCGCCCGGGGTCTGATCCGGGGGCTGATCCGGGGTCTGGTCGGTCGAGTGCCGTAGCGGGGGCCCGCCTTCTGTGGTGGCGGATCGTTACCTCTGCCACGTACGGGTGATACGGGGCCTAGCAGGCGTGATCTCTGGGGAGTCACTGAGCGTCGCGGTTCACATACGGACCGTGACAGCTCAACTCCACCGACTTGAAGGAGATTTCCATGCGCCGTTCCGCCGCCGTCATCCTCGGGGCCGTCGCGCTTCTGGGGGTGCTCGCCGTGCCGGCCAGCGCCATCCCGGACCCCGTAGGGACCGTCGACTGCGTGGCTCAGGCGGCCGGTGACGTCACTTCGCTCGTCGACCCGGCCAGCCTCGGCGTCCCCTCCGAGGTACCGGGCACGGCGTGCCTCGCCCCGTGAGGCGGTAGCGCCGTCCCGTGAGCTGAACAGGCTTGCGTCGTCACGTACTTGCGCGGCCACCCCGGGACCCCGCGCAAGTACGGTACGACCACGAGCGGTTCAGGGCGTCAGCCCCACCGGTAGCCGTCCCCGAAGTTGAGGGTGTGCTCGAGCACGTCCTCCAGCGGGTCGTCGATCTGGCCGGTGCTGATCAGCGCGACGGTGGGCGCGTTGTGCGAGTCCTTGTGTGTCTCGTCCGCGTAGGCGGTGCCGGAGGCCAGGACGGACGGCACTGCCGCCATCGTCGCGACCAGCGCCCACCGGGACGTTTTCTGCACCCAACTGCGGTTCACTGCAGGCTCCTTGGAAACGTACGCGTGCGGGCCGCTGATCGCGGCCCGCTCACCGTACGTAACCCTGGAACGACCAAGAAGTCACTGACGATCATACGAAAGGGTCGTCGGACGCCCGAGTCCGCACGTCCCCCGTGTGGGCCAACTGGACCCCGCGGACCGGAAGAAAGCAGAGACCACATGCGTCATCGCCGCGTCCGGAACCTCGTCCTGCTCGCAGCAGTCGCCCTGTCCTGCACCGCGCTCGCCACCCCGGCGTCCGCGGCCGAGCAGGAGGCGGCGGTCAACCCTCCACCGCTGCCCCACATCGAGTCCCTGGTCACCGAAGGAGTCAGCGTGGAAGGCCCGCTGATCAACAACATCGGCCTGCCCACCCTCCGCTAGACCCTGCCCACCCTCCGCCGGACACGGACGGCTCGGGGGCTCGACGGCTCGGGGGCGTAGGCCTGCCGGGGGGGGAAGCCCCTACTCGGCAGCCTCGATGAGCTCCCGGGCCTTCTTCACGTCATCCGCGATGGCGACGAGCAGCGAGTCGATCGAGTCGAACTTCGCCTGCCCGCGCACGAAGGCGAGGAAGTCCACCGCCACGTGCAGCCCGTACAGGTCGAGACCGACGCGGTCGATCGCGTACGCCTCGACCGTCCGCTCCGTCCCGTCGAACTGCGGGTTCGTCCCCACGGAGATCGCCGCGGGCATCGCCTCGCCCTGGGCGTGCAGCCACCCCGCGTAGACGCCGTCCGCGGGAATGGCGGTGTGCGGCAGCGTCTCCACGTTGGCGGTGGGGAAGCCCAGTTCACGCCCGCGCTGCGCACCCCTAACCACGACGCCCTCGACGCGGTGCGGGCGGCCGAGGATCTCCGAGGCGCCCTCCACGTCACCCTCCGCGACCAGGCGCCGGGTGAGGGTGGAGGAGAAGGGCTCGCCGCCCCCGGCCGAACCGCTGACGAACAGGTCGATGACATCGACCTCGTAGTCGTACGTGGCGCCGATCTCGGTCAGGAAGGCGACATTGCCCGCGGCCTTGTGGCCGAAGCGGAAGTTGGGGCCCTCGACGACCAGACGCGCGTGCAACTTGTCGACCAGGACCTTCACGACGAAGTCGGCCGGCGAGAGCTTCGAGAACTCCGTGGTGAACGGCAGGATGAGGAGCGCGTCCACGCCGAGTTCCGCCATGAGTTCGGCGCGCCGGTGGTGCGGGGCGAGCAGCGGCGGGTGGCTGCCGGGGCGCACGACCTCGGAGGGGTGCGGGTCGAAGGTGACGACCACGGCGGGAACGCCGAGCTCACGGGCGCGTTCGACCGCGCGGCCGATGATCAGCTGGTGCCCGCGGTGTACGCCGTCGTAGGAACCGATGGTGACGACGCTGCGCCCCCAGTCCTGGGGGATGTCCTCCAAGCCACGCCAGCGCTGCACTGTCTTTGCTCCTCGCCGAACCTGTGTACGTGTGTGTACGCGTGTGTACGTCCCATTGCCGATTGCGCAGGTCTAAGACTGCCATGCCCGCGCTGTCCGGATCGCATCGGAGGGGGTGGCGGGGGTCACGCCGGGACGCTTACTCCCGCGAGGTTCTCGATCATGCGGCGGGAGCTGGGACCGACCAGGGCGGACCAGTCCTGGGGGGCCGCGCAGATCCACCGGGCGACCCGTGTGGAGAAGCCCGGCACGGAGCGGGCCAGCTCGACCAGGCGCCGGTCGAAGCAGGTCGCGCCCTCCGGGGTGCGCACGAGCAGCGCGCCGATGCGGTGCACCAGTTCACGGACCCGTTCCTTGTCGCCGCCGCCCGCCACGGCGCAGAGCGCGGCGTCCAGGACCTCGGGCTCCCGCTCATGGGTGAGCAGCACCTCCAGGAGCTCGGTGCGCAGGGCGCGCGAGGCGTCGCTCCCGGGGGCGGCGACGGCCGTGGCGAGCGCGGCGCGTACCGACGGTGGGCAGCGCCGCAGGAGGTCAGTGACCAGGGGGAAGAGTACGGCGCGTGCGACGGGCCCCTGCTCGAACCGCAGGTCTAGGTAGGCGGCCACATGCCCCGCGAGGTCGGGGCGCAGTTCCAGTACGTCGCGTACGAGATCGGCCACCCGCCGGGCGAGCACGGGCGCGGTCACGTCGGCCAGGCCGCGCAGCACCTCGCCCGGGGTGGGGCCGGGGCCGTACAACCGGGTCCGGAAGGCGGCGATGACCTGCTCCGGATGGGTGTCGAGGGCGGCGGCGAGCGCGCTCGGGGGCAGCTGCGGGTCACCGGCGGTGAAGCGCTTCAGGGCGGGCGGCAGGTGACGTGCGCGGGTCTGCGGGTCCCGTACGAGGAGGGCGAGGGCGGCGCCGTGCAGTGAGTCGTCGGCGGTGCGGGCCAGCAGGGCGAGGGCCGCGTACCGCAGGAGCCTGCGGTCGGCGTCCGTGGTGGCGTGCGGGGCGGCGCGCAGGCCGTAGGCGACAGCGGCGACATGGCGTGCGGGGCGGGCGTCGTGGACCCAGCGGTCGACGGCCCGGCAGATGGCCGAGGGTTCCTCGTCCGCGAGGGCGGCGAGCAGTTCGTCGGCGCGGGGGTGGGCGCAGCCGACCAGGATCTCGGTGAGGTCGTCGATGGCGCGGTGCCGGTGGGTGTGCAGGAGGGCCTGGGCGGCCGATGCGACGGTGGCGTGCGGAGTGGCTTCGAGGGGGCGCTCGTCGGTGAACCAGCGGGTCAGTTGCGGCTGCGTCCTTGCGGGGTCTTTCACCAGCAGTTCGGCCACGGCGTCCAGGCAGCGGTGCCCCTGCGGGGGGCCGGGCGGGGGGTCGGTGATCACTGCTTCCCGGAGGAGGTCGAAGCGGTCGTCGTCGCCGAGGGGCAGACCGAGCCAGAACCCGGCGGGGTACGTGCCCTGCCGGGCGAGGTCCGTGAGGAGCGCGAGGTAGGGCTTCGCGTCGGCCACCCGGGAGAGGGTCTCCTCCAGGAGGCGCTTGGCCCACCACCGTGCGTCCTCCTGGCCCCTGGCCTCCACCCCGATCTCGCTCGCACCCGACGGTCGGCCCTTTGCCTCGGGCGTGGCTGCGCCCTCACCCGGCGGTCCGCCTTTCGCCGCTTCGCGGCGTGTTTCCCGCCTACCCACCCGATTGCCCCGCGTCTCCCCCACCTTCCCCACCTCGCCCAACTCCCCCAACCGCGCCCCTAGTTCCCCCGCTCCCCGCTGCCGCCCCAACAGCAGCAGCGCCTGCACCACCGGGCCGATCCGGTGTCTCGGTACCGGCAGTGACGTGGGCGTCGGGTCGTGCCGGAAGACCAGTGACCACAGCGCTCCGTCCACATCCAGGTGCATCCCCTGGATCCAGTCCGCGAGCTCCTCGTGCGCGAAGCGGTAGCCATCCCCGGCAGGGACGAGCAGGCCCTCCGTGAGGACCGCGGAGGCCCAGCCGGTCCCCCACGGGAACACCTCCTCGAAGGACGCCCGGTCCAGCTCACCCTGCCCCGGCCCCAGGCACCGCCGCGCGGCCTCGTGCACCTGCCCGGACACCTTCGCCGCGAGGCGTCGTACAGCCGTGCCCCGCAGTCCGTTCGCCACCGCGAGCCGCACCGCCACCCGTAGGCACAGCACGTCCAGATAGGCCTCGAAGATCTCCTCCCGGTCGGGGCGGCCCGGCGGCGGCTCCTCCGGCAGGGCCGCGCGCACCTCGGCGAGCAGCCGCAGGGCCAGGGGGTGTCGCGCGTCGGCGGCGGCGAGCGCTCCGTCCGGGATGCCGTACCGCGCGCGGGCGGTCCGCGCCTGCGGCTCGGGCAGCTCCCCCAGGTGCACGCTGCCCGGGAGGAGCTCGGCGGGAAAACGCTCGCCGGCCTGCTCCCAGTACTCCGCACGGCAGCCGACCACGAGCCGCGCGCCCGTCTCCCGCAGCCAGTCGGCCGTGCCCCTGCTCCACTCGGCGAGCCGGTGAGCGAGAGCCGGCGGCATCTCCTCGGGGCCGTCGAGCAACAGCAGCAACGCCCGCCCCTCGTCCCGCACGAGCCGCGCGACCCGCCCCGCGGAGATGTCCCCGAGCCCGTCGGCCGCCTCGGCGAGCGAGTCCTCCGACGCCTCCGAGGCCTCCGAGGCCTCCAGGATCCGCCCGGCCCGCTCCAGAGCTCGCTCCACCGCGTCGCCCACGCCCGTGTCCGTGCCCTGGAGGTCGGCGCCGCGCAGCCACAGCGTGGGGGCCGGTTCGGTGCCTCGCGCGCGGCATGCCGCGAGGGCGGCGAGTTCCGTCGTCCGTCCGGTGCCGGGATCGCCGACCAGGCCGAGCACCTGCGCGGGCCCCGCCACGAACTTGGCCAACTCCCGTTTCGTATCCGGGCGTTCCACCGGTTCCAGGAGGGCGGGGCGCGGGCCGTCGGAGCCCAGGGACGTCGCCGCCAGGTGCAGCGCGCCCGCCAGGTTCAGATCGCGGCCGTACGCGGGAACGGTCGCCGCGTTGCGTGCCAGGAGCCCGGCGAGCGGCCCGCCCGGATCGGCGGCGGCCGCGTCCCGCAGCGGCAACGCGAATCCCGCGGCGCTGTGCTCGCCGTGCAGGGCGGTGCCGAGGACGGCGAGCACGGCCCCGGTCGAGGCGTCGACGACCGGGCCGCCCGCGGCTCCGCCGCCGAGCCGCAGCGCGTCGGCGCCGTCCGTGCCGATCGCCAGTTCCATGGCCGAGTCGATGAGGTGGAAGCGGTCCGTCGCGGTGTACGTCACGGGAGCCGGGCCGAGGACGCGCGCCTCACGCAGGCCGCGCGCGACGATACGTACATAGGAGCCGACGGGAACGCTCTCGCGGACCGTGACGGGCAGGGGCCTCAGGTGGAGGCCCTCCGTGCGGACGAGGGCCAGATCGGCCTCGGGCAGGGCCACCACGGCGTCGGCGCTCACCACGCAGACGCGTTCCCCCGCCGCGTGCAGCACGATCCGCGCCAGGCCGTCGACGGCTTCATGGCTGGTGATCACCGTGCCGTGGTCGTCGGCGGCGAACCCCATGCCCCGCGGGCGCCCGGCCAGATCGCAGACCCGCACGAGGGCGCCGTCGAGCGCCGCCGGGTCGCCCTGTCCCGCCATGCCCGAACCTCCCGCGACGCCCCGTCCTTCCGACGGTAGGTCGGTGGTGATCAGCTGGACAGAACGCGTCGCGAACGCGCCCCCTTCTGCTCCCTCGGTTCACTCCGAGCGCCTGCCCGATGGGGTGAATCGGCAGGGCGCGCGGGATACATCTAGGGGTGGGGGGTTTCGTCGTGGAGCGGCGCGCGGCCATGCGCACGCTGTCCGCCGCTCCACGACGGAGATCCCGAGTACGGGATACGGGGCTCAGGCGAAGACGGCCAGGCTCTTGGCCTTGCCCTTCAGCTCCTCGGCCAGCACCAGGAACCGGCCCTCCGGGTCGAAGACCGCGACGGCGCCGGCCCCGGCGTACTCCCCCGGCATCTCGATCCGCACGCCGTTGAGCAGCAGCTTCGCCCGCTTCTCGTCCACGTCCCAGCGCGGGAACGCGGCAGCGGCGGCGTCGGCCACCGGCATCACCGTCAGCTCCTCCTGGAGCTGGTCGATGGTCTTCGCCGCGTCCAGCTTGTACGGCCCGACGCGGGTGCGCCGCAGCGCGGTCAGATGTCCGCCGACCCCGAGGTCCGCACCGAGGTCACGGGCGAGGGCGCGGATGTACGTCCCTGACGAGCAGACCACGGAGACGACCAGGTCGAGTACGGGGGTGCCGTCGTCGGCGACGGCGTCCCTGACGTCGTAGACGGTGAAGGCGGAGATCTTCACCGGCCGGGCGGGGATCTCGAAGTCCTCGCCCTCGCGCGCTCGCGCGTACGACCGCTTGCCGTCGATCTTGATGGCGCTGACCTTCGACGGCACCTGCATGATGTCGCCGGAGAGCTTGGCGATGCCCGCGTCGATGGCGTCGCGCTTGATGCCCGAGGCGTCCACGGACGAGGTGAACTCGCCCTCGGCGTCGTCCGTGACCGTGTTCTGCCCGAGGCGGATGGTCCCCAGGTACTCCTTCTCCGTCAGCGCGAGGTGGCCGAGGAGCTTGGTCGCCCGCTCCACCCCGAGGACGAGAACGCCCGTCGCCATGGGGTCGAGGGTGCCCGCGTGGCCGACGCGGCGGGTCTTGGCGATCCCACGCATCTTGGCGACCACGTCATGCGAAGTGAAGCCGGACGGCTTGTCGACGATGACAAGTCCGTCCGGCGTCTTGTTGCCGGTGTTGCTCATGCGCGGGCGTCGCCGTCCGTTTCGTCTGCGTCGTCGGCGGACTCGTCCTCGGGCTTGCGGTACGGGTCGGCCCCACCGGCGAACTCGGCGCCCGCGGACACCTCGCGCACCTTCTCGTCCGACATCCGGGCCTTGTCGAGGAGGTCCTCGATGGCCCGCGCGTTGTCCGGCAGCGCGTCCGCCACGAAGGTGAGGCTCGGGGTGAACTTCACGCCCGCTGCCGCGCCGACCGCGGAACGGAGGACACCCTTGGCGCTCTCCAGACCGGCGGCGGCCGCCGCGCGGTCCTCGTCGTCCCCGTAGACCGTGTAGAAGACGGTCGCCTCCCGCAGGTCACCGGTGACCCGGGTGTCCGTGATGGTCACATGCGTACCGAGCCGCGGGTCCTTGATCCCGCGCTGCAGCTTCTGAGCAACCACCTCGCGGATGAGGTCCGCCAGCCTTTTCGCCCGCGCGTTGTCGGCCACTGCCCTGTCTCCTTCTTCGCCTTGCTGTGCAATCAGTCTTCGTCGCCGTGGAGCCTGCGTCGAACGGAGAGCAGCTCCACCTCGGGACGGGCGGCGACCATGCGCTCGCACCGGTCCAGTACGTCGGTGAGGTGCCCCGTCTCCCCGGAGACCAGCGCCAGGCCGATCTCGGCCCTGCGATGGAGGTCCTGGTTTCCCGTCTCCGCCGCGCTCACTCCGTGCTTACGGATGAGTTCGGCGACGATCGGGCGGACGACGGAGCGTTTCTCCTTCAGCGAGTGAACGTCGCCGAGGAGCAGATCGAAGGACAGTGTCCCCACATACATGTGTGTCCGGATGTCCCGCCGGTTCGGGGTCGTGCCCCGCCAACCGCTTGGCAGGGACACAAGAACCGTACACGGAACGGCCGGGGCCGATCGACGGGATTTACCTCCCCTCGACCGGCCCCGGTTCGAGCTACGTGGATCAGCCTCGCGGCTTCTCGCGCATCTCGTACGTCGCGATGACGTCGTCGATCTTGATGTCGTTGAAGTTGCCGAGGTTGATACCGCCCTCGAACCCTTCGCGGATCTCGGTGACGTCGTCCTTGAAGCGGCGCAGACCGGAGATGTTGAGGCTCTCCGCGATGACCTTGCCGTCGCGGATGAGGCGCGCCTTGGTGTTGCGCTTGACCTCGCCCGACCGGACCAGAACACCGGCGATGTTGCCCAGCTTGGACGAGCGGAAGATCTCGCGGATCTCCGCCGTGCCGAGCTCGACCTCTTCGTACTCCGGCTTGAGCATGCCCTTGAGGGCCGCTTCGATCTCTTCGATCGCCTGGTAGATGACCGAGTAGTACCGGACGTCCACGCCTTCGCGGTCGGCCATCTGCGCGGCACGACCGGCCGCACGGACGTTGAAGCCGATCACGATCGCGTCGGAGCCGGTCGCCAGGTCGATGTCCGACTCGGTGACCGCACCCACGCCGCGGTGCAGGACGCGGATGTCGACCTCTTCGCCGACGTCGAGCTGGAGCAGCGAGGACTCGAGAGCCTCCACCGAACCGGACGCGTCGCCCTTGATGATGAGGTTGAGTTCCTGCACCAGACCGGCCTTGAGGGCCTCGTCCAGGTTCTCCAGGGAGAACCGCACACCCTTGCGGGCGAAGCGGACGTTGCGCTCACGGGCGGCACGCTTCTCGGCGATCTGACGGGCCGTACGGTCCTCGTCGACGACCAGGAAGTTGTCGCCGGCACCCGGGACGTTGGTGAGACCGAGCACGAGGACCGGAGTCGAGGGACCCGCCTCCGTGACGTTCTCGCCCTTGTCGTCGAGCATCGCGCGGACTCGGCCGTACGCGTCGCCGACCACCATCGTGTCACCGACGCGGAGGGTACCGCGCTGGACCAGGACGGTCGCGACGGCGCCGCGGCCCTTGTCCAGGTGGGACTCGATGGCAATACCCTGCGCGTCCTGCTCAGGGTTGGCCCGCAGGTCGAGCGAGGCGTCCGCGGTCAGGACCACGGCCTCCAGGAGGGACTCGATGTTCTCGCCCTGCTTGGCGGAGATGTCGACGAACATCGTGTCGCCGCCGTACTCCTCGGCGACCAGACCGAACTCGGTGAGCTGGCCGCGCACCTTGGTCGGGTCGGCACCCTCGACGTCGATCTTGTTGACCGCGACCACGATCGGCACCTCGGCCGCCTTGGCGTGGTTCAGCGCCTCGATCGTCTGCGGCATCACACCGTCGTTCGCCGCGACCACGAGGATCGCGATGTCGGTGGACTTCGCACCACGGGCACGCATGGCGGTGAACGCCTCGTGACCGGGGGTGTCGATGAAGGTGATCTTGCGGTCTTCGCCGTTGACCTCGGAAGAGACCTGGTACGCACCGATGTGCTGCGTGATGCCGCCGGCCTCGCCCGCAATGACGTTCGTCTTGCGGATCGCGTCCAGAAGGCGGGTCTTACCGTGGTCGACGTGACCCATGACGGTCACGACCGGCGGACGCGCGACGAGCATGTCCTCGTCGCCCTCGTCCTCGCCGAACTCGATGTCGAAGGACTCGAGCAGCTCGCGGTCCTCCTCCTCGGGGCTGACGATCTCGAGGACGAAGTTCATCTCGTCCGCGAGCAGCTTCAGCGTCTCGTCCGGCACGGACTGCGTGGCCGTGACCATCTCGCCGAGGTTCATCATCACGCCGACGAGCGACGCCGGGTTGGCGTTGATCTTCTCGGCGAAGTCGGTCAGCGAGGCACCACGGGACAGGCGGACCGCCTGGCCGTTGCCCCTCGGCAGCATGACGCCGCCGACCGACGGAGCCTGCATCGACTCGTACTCCTGGCGCCTCTGCCGCTTCGACTTGCGACCACGACGGGCGGGCCCGCCGGGACGGCCGAAGGCACCCTGCGTGCCACCACGGGCACCGGGACCGCCGGGACGGCCACCGAAGCCGGGACGGCCACCGCCGCCACCGGGACGACCGGCGAAGCCGCCGCCACCGCCACCGGGACCACCGGGACGACCGGCGAAGCCGCCGCCACCGCCACCGGGACCACCGGGACGGCCCGCGAAGCCGCCGCCACCGGGACGACCGCCGCCGCCACCGCCGGGACGACCGCCACCGCCGGGACCACGGCCACCGCCGGGGCCACCACCGGGACGCGGGCCCGCGGCGGGACGCTGCGGCATCATGCCGGGGTTCGGACGGTTACCGCCGCCGCCGGGAGCACCGCCGGGACGCGGGGCGCCGCCCTGCGGGCGAGGCATGCCGCCGGGGCTGGGGCGAGCGCCGCCCTGACCCTGCGGACGAGGAGCACCCTGGCCGCCCTGGCCCTGCGGGCGCGGGGCGCCGCCGGGACCACCGGGGCCACCCTGGCCGCCGGGACGCGGGGCGCCGCCCGGACGGGGCGCCTGCGGGCGCGCCATGCCGGTGGAGCCACCAGAGGTGAAGGGGTTGTTGCCGGGACGCGGACCCGCCGGACGGCCACCGGGGCGCGGGGCGCCACCCTGGCCACCGGGACGCGGGGCGCCCTGACGGTTGTCACCGCGGTCGCCACGACCGCCCTGACCCTGACCCTGGCCACCCTGGCCGGGGGCCGGACGGCCCGCGGGCTTCGGGGCACCCGGGCGAGCGCCCGGACGGGGGCCTGCCGGCGCCGAGGAAGCGGCCGGAGCGGCCGGCGGAGCGGTGAACTCCGGGGCGGCCGGAGCCGGGGACGCCGGTGCGGCGGGCGCGGCCGGGGCAGCCGGAGCTGCCGGCGCCGGCTTGGGCGTCGGCGGCTTCGGACCCGGGCGCGGGCCGGGAGCGGCCGGGGAGGCCGCGGGCTTGTCGGCCGCGGCGGCGGGCTTGGCCGCCGGCGGCTTGGGCGCGGCCGGACCCGGACGGGCGGCCTGCGCGGGAGAGGGTGCCGACGGCGTCGCCGGCTTGGGGGCGGCCTGCTTGCGCGGCGCCCCGGGCTTGGCGGCGGCGGGCTTGCCGTTGCCACCGCCCTGGTTCAATGCGTCAGTCAATTTGCGTACTACGGGCGCCTCGATCGTCGAGGACGCCGAACGTACGAATTCACCGAGTTCTTGGAGCTTGGCCATGACGACCTTGCTCTCTACGCCGAACTCCTTGGCGAGCTCGTATACCCGGACCTTAGCCACTTCGCTCCTTTTAGGTCCGGGTTACGCCGGACCGTCGCTACTTCATGGGCGTACTCATCGCGTGCTCATCGAGTGCTCATCGCAATCTCGACCTACTTCCAACTCGCGGAATACCAGGGCCGCGCGGGGTTCCGCGCGACCTTCTTACGGTGTTGCCTGCTGGGCAACTGTCTCGACGGCTCGGCGCAAGTCCGCCGTGTCGAGCGGACCCGGGGCCCGGAAGGCCCGCGGGAACGCTCTGCGTCGGACCGCCAGGTCGAGACAGACCGGGACGGGGTGGATATACGCACCCCGGCCGGGCAGCGTACCGCTTGGATCGGGGGCGCAGGCGCCCTCTTTCGCCACGATGCGCAGCAGATCGCTCTTGGCCGCTCGCTCCCGGCACCCCACACAGGTGCGTTCAGGGCATGCGCGGGCTTGCGTCCGGCCAGACACGATTAAGTCTACCTCCCCGTACCGACCTCACCCCTTTGGGGCAAAAATCGAACGGTTGTTGTCTTGATCAGGACTGGATCAGCGCCCGGTCCGGACCCGATCCGAACCCGCTCAGGCCTCCTCGGAGTCCTGCGGCTGCTCGGTGTCCGGACGGATGTCGATGCGCCAGCCCGTGAGCCGCGCGGCGAGGCGGGCGTTCTGGCCCTCCTTGCCGATCGCGAGGGACAGCTGGTAGTCGGGCACGGTCACCCGGGCCGAACGGGCAGCGAGGTCGACGATCTCCACCTTGCTGACCCGCGCCGGGGAGAGCGCGTGGGCGACCATCTCGCCCGGGTCGTCCGACCAGTCGACGATGTCGATCTTCTCGCCGTTGAGCTCGGCCATGACGTTGCGCACACGCTGGCCCATCGGGCCGATGCAGGCGCCCTTGGCGTTCAGGCCCGAGCGGGTCGAGCGCACCGCGATCTTGGTCCGGTGACCGGCCTCTCGGGCGATGGCCGAGATCTCGACCGAGCCGTCGGCGATCTCCGGCACCTCGAGCGCGAAGAGCTTCTTCACGAGGTTCGGGTGCGTGCGGGACAGCGTGACCGAGGGGCCACGGACGCCCTTCGCCACCCGGACGACGTACGAACGAAGGCGCAGACCGTGGCCGTACTCCTCGCCGGGGACCTGCTCCTGCACCGGCAGGATGGCCTCGAGCTTGCCGATGTCGACCAGGACGTTCTTCGGGTCGCGGCCCTGCTGGACGACGCCCGTGACGATGTCGCCCTCGCGGCCCGCGTACTCGCCGAGGGTCGCGTCGTCCTGGGCGTCGCGCAGGCGCTGCAGGATGACCTGCTTGGCGGTCGTCGCGGCGATCCGGCCGAAGTCGGACGGGGTGTCGTCGAACTCCTTGGCCTCCTGGCCCTCTTCGAGGTCGGCAGGGTCCTCGGTCGCCCACACCGTCACATGGCCGCTGTCGCGGTCCAGCTTCACGCGTGCGCGACGGAAGCTTCCGTCGGTCCGGTGGTAGGCGATGAGGAGGGCCGACTCGATCGCCTCGACCAGCAGGTCGAAGGAGATCTCCTTCTCCCGGACCAGACCCCGCAGGGCACTCATGTCGATGTCCACGGCTACGCCTCCTCTTCCTTCTTGTCCTTGCGGTTGAACTCGACCTCGACGCGCGCCTTGGCGATCGCGTCGAAGGTGAGCCTGCGGGCGGTGGGCTTGCGCCCCTTCACGCCCGGTACTTCGAGATCCAGGCCTTCGTCGTCCACGTCGAGGATGCGGGCGATCAGCTCGTCGCCGCCCTCCGTCAGCTGGAACTTCACGAGGCGGCCGACGGCGCGCAGATAGTGGCGGTGCTCCGTCAGCGGGCGCTCGGCGCCCGGGGAGCCGACTTCGAGGGTGTATTCCCCGTCGCCCATCGCGTCGCTCTCGTCGAGCTTCTCGGAGAGTTCGCGGCTGATCTCGGCGATCTGATCCAGGTCCACGCCGTCGTCGGAGTCGATGACGACCCGCAGCACCCGCTTGCGTCCGACCGAGGCCACTTCGATCTCTTCGAGATCCAGTTCCTTCGAGCTGACGAGCGGTTCCAGCAGTTCTCGCAGCCTCTCGCTCTGGGTGGTGCTCATCCGGGTGACTCCTCGGCCGCGTGTGCTGTTGTGGGATCGTCGCGTGACAGGTCAAAGGGTATCCGGTCCCGAGGGGTGTTGCCGCCCGCTCTCCGCGTGCTGTCCGGCCCTCGTCCCGCTCCAGTCCGGCTCTTGTCCGGCCTCGGGCGCCCCTGCGTCGAGCCGCTCACGCGTACGAGGGCAGCCCGCAGGTACGGTGATCACCGACTCGCCCACCTTCTGACTGCCTGCCTTTCTGGCCTTCCTGCCGAGGACGTCTGCCGTGCCGTCGTATCCCACCCCCTCGCACGCCCGCTCGGGGCCGCGCCGCAGAAGCCTGCTGACCGGCGCCGCCGGAGCCACCGGGGCCGTGCTGCTCTCGGGCTGCTCGGACTCCGGGTCCACGGACACGGACGAGCGCTCTTCCGACACCGCGCGGCTGCGTGCGCGAGCCGCCCTGGACAGCGGTGAGCTGCTGGGGCGGTACGACGCCGTCATCGCCGCGCATCCCTCGCTGGCCGGAAGGCTCTCTCCGCTGCGGGCGGAGGTGAAGCGGCACGAGGCGGTCTTCGCCGAGGGGTCCGCACCCTCGTCTCCCCCGCCCTCGTCCCCTTCCGCCTCCGCGTCGCCCCCCGCGAAGCCCTCCGTCCCCAAGGACGAGAAGGACGCCGTGCGCGCGCTCGCCAAGGCCGAGCGGGAGCTGGCGAAGCGGCGCGGGAGCGAGCTCCTGGACGCGCCGCCGGAGATCGCCAGGCTGTTCGCGTCGGTGGCGGCCGCGGGCGCCGCGCACGCGTATCTGCTGACGGAGGGCGACAAGTGAGCGATTCCAAGGACGAGTTGCAGGCGGTGCAGGCCGCGCTGGGCGCCGAGCACGCCGCCGTGTACGGCTTCGGGGTCGTCGGCGGCCGGATCGGCGAGGACCGCAGGGCCGAGGCGCGCACGGCGTACGACGCGCATCGCGCCCGGCGTGACGAGCTGCAGCGCGCCGTGCGCGACCTGGGCGGCGAGCCCGAGCCGTCGGCGGCCGCCTACGCGCTGCCGTTCGCGGTGCCGGACTCCGCGGCCGCCGTGCGGCTCGCGACGGAGCTGGAGGAGCGGGTCGCGGGGGTCTACTCGGATCTCGTACGCGCCTCCACCGGCGCCCGGCGCGGGAACGCCGCCGAAGCGCTGCGGGAGGCGGCGGTCCGCGCGGCGCGGTGGCGCGGCGGGAGCGTAACCTTCCCTGGTCTCGCCGAGCGGGCCGCCACTCCCGGCACCTCGGCGCCCAAGGCCTGACCCGCTCCGGAAGGGAACACCTCGCGTATGGCTCTCGAACCGCCCCAGCGTCTCGTCACCGCCCTGGGTGAGACGGCGCAGGACGGCGACGACTGGCTGGAGAAGCTGCCCGGGGCAGCCGAACAGGCCGTCGCTCTACGCGAGTTGACCGTCGAGCGGGTCCACGTGCCCGGTGGGCGCAGCAGTCTCGTCGTCATGGTGCGCCAGGCCGACGAGACGCCCGCGGTGCTGAAGCTGGTGCCGCCGAGGTCGCGCCCCGAGAGCGAGCGGGCGGCGCTCGCGCACTGGAACGGGCTCGGCGCCGTACGGCTGCTCGACCCCGCGGCGGCGGACGGGGCCCTCCTGCTCGAACGGCTGCACCGCGACGTGTCGGTCCGTTCGCTGCCCGAGGCCAAAGCCCTGCTGGAGGCCGCGGGCACACTGCGGCGGCTGTGGGTGGAGCCGCCCACGGATCACCGTTTCGAGACGGTCGCCGAGCGGACGGGGCGGCAGGCCGAGGCGATGCGGGCGTCCGCCGACGGGGAGGCCGCGCCTCTGGTGGAGGCGGCGCTGGCGGCTCGGGACGAGTTGCTCGCGGGGTCGCCGGGTGAGGTGCGGCTGCTGCACGGGACGTTCCGGCAGAGCAAGGTCCTTCAGGGGGACAGGTTGCCGTGGCTGGCCGTGGGGCCCGACCCGGTGGTCGGGGAGCCCGCCTTCGACCTGGCGCGGCTCGTACGCGACCGCGTCGAGGACCTGATCGCCTCCCCCTCGGGGGCGTCGATCACCCGCCGCCGGGTGAAGAAGCTGGCCGAGTCGCTGGATGTGGATCAGGAGCGGCTGCGGGGGTGGACCTTGTTCCGCGCCGTTGAGTCGGGGGTGCGGGCCCGCCGTGTGGGGCGGGAACAGGATGCGGAGCTGTTGTTGGAGTTCGCGGGGTGGTTGTAGGGGGCGGAGTTCGTCCTCAAACGCCGGACGGGCTGGATTTCCAGCCCGTCCGGCGTTTGAGGACATCCTGTACCCGGGGGTTCAGGGGGATCAGGCAGTCAGCCGCGCAACAGCCTCCGCCACCGTCAGCTCCTCGCGCTCCCCGGTCCTGCGGTCCTTCAGCTCCACCACGCCCTCGGCCGAGCGACGGCCCGCCACCAGAATCTGCGGCACACCGATCAGCTCCGCGTCCGTGAACTTCACGCCGGGCGAGACGCCCGCACGGTCATCGACCAGGACCCGCACACCCGCAGCGTTCAGCTGCTCCGAGACGTCAAGGGCCAGCTCCGTCTGGAGTGCCTTGCCCGCGGCCACCACGTGGACGTCGGCGGGGGCGATCTCCTTGGGCCAGCACAGGCCCTTGTCGTCCGCCGTCTGCTCGGCGAGCGCCGCCACCGCGCGCGAGACGCCGATGCCGTACGAGCCCATGGTCACGCGGACCGGCTTGCCCTGCTGGCCGAGGACGTCCAGCTGGAAGGCGTCGGCGAACTTGCGGCCCAGCTGGAAGATGTGGCCGATCTCGATGGCGCGGTCCAGCTTCAGGCCGGTGCCGCACTTGGGGCAGGGGTCGCCCTCCTCGACGACCACGACGTCGAGGTAGTCGTCGACCTCGAAGTCACGGCCCGCGACGACGTTCTTCGCGTGCGTGTTGATCTTGTTGGCGCCGGTGATCCAGGCCGTGCCCGCGGCCACCCGCGGGTCGGCGATGTAGCGGACCTTCTCCAGGCCCTGCGGCCCGACGTAGCCGCGTACGAGATCGTCGCGGCCCTCGAAGTCCTCGGCCGTCACCAGCTCCACGACGGCGGGCGACAGGTGCTCGCCGAGCTTGCCGAGGTCGACCTCACGGTCGCCGGGGACGCCCACGGCGACGATCTCGCCGTCGACCTTGACCAGGAGGTTCTTCAGGGTCGCGGACGCGGGCACACCGAGGTGGGCCGCGAGCGTCTCGATGGTCGGGGTGTCGGGGGTGTCGAGGTCCTCGACGGGACCGTGCGCGGAACCGTCCACCGACGTGGCGACGAAGGACACGGCCTCCGTGTTGGCCGCGTAGTCGCACGCGGGGCAGTCCACGAACGTGTCCTCACCGGCCGGCGCGGGCGCCAGGAACTCCTCGGACGCGGAGCCGCCCATCGCGCCGGAGACGGCGGAGACGATGCGGTGGTCGAGGCCGAGGCGCTCGAAGATCTTGATGTACGCGGCGCGGTGCAGGTCGTACGAGGCGACGAGGCCCTCGTCCGTCGTGTCGAAGGAGTACGAGTCCTTCATCTGGAACTCGCGGCCACGGAGCACACCGGCGCGGGGGCGGGCCTCGTCGCGGTACTTCGTCTGGATCTGGTAGAGGATCACCGGCAGGTCCTTGTAGGACGAGCACTGGTCCTTGACGATCTGGGTGAAGATCTCCTCGTGCGTGGGACCGAGGAGGTAGTCCGCGCCCTTGCGGTCCTTGAGACGGAAGAGCAGGTCGCCGTACTCGTCATAGCGGCCCGTCGCGTCGTACGACTCCTTGGGCAGGAGCGCCGGCAGGAGGACTTCCTGGGCGCCGATGGCGTCCATCTCCTCGCGTACGACGTGGGTGATGTTCTCCAGGACCTTCTTGCCCAGCGGGAGCCAGGACCAGATGCCGGCGGCGGTGCGGCGGACGTATCCGGCCCGCACGAGCAGCTTGTGGTTGAGCGTCTCGGCGTCCGCCGGGTCGTCGCGCAGTGTCTTGATCATCAATCGGGACATGCGCTGGACCTGGGCCATGGTGAACTCCTGCGTGGAAAGAATGATGTGCAGGAGGTTAGCCGGGGCGCGGGGGCGTGCGGAAATCGGTCAGGTGCCGGCCCGCCTCAGCGGGAGCGGCGCACCCATCACCGCGTACGGCTTCGGGGCGCTGGGGAACTGGACGTCGCGGGCCAGGTCCACGTACCCGAGGGAGCGGTAGAGGCCCCGCGCGGGGCTCTCGATGTCGATCGCGGAGAGGATCGAGCGGGGCTGGTCGACGGCGTCCGTGATGGTGGTGATGAGGGTGCGGCCGACCCCGCGGTTCTGGTGGCCGGGCTGCACATGGAGTTCGGTGATCACGAAGGAGTCGTCGAGCCACTCGTCGCTGCCGCCGGCCCGCAGATACGGCTCGACGACCGTGGACCACCAGTGGCCGCGGTCGTTCGGCATGCCGTAGACGAAGCCGACGAGCCGGCCCTCGGGGGTGCTCGCGCCGAGCGCGCGGGCCCCGGGGTAGGTGATGTGCCGCAGCACGATCTGCCGCCGCACGGCCACCTCGTCGTCGCTGAGCCCGAAGGCGTGGGCCTGCACCCGCAGCGCTTCGTCCACGTGCGCGGCGAGGTCCAGCGGCCCGATCACGACGTCGTCAGTCATGCGCCGAACCTTAACGCGCGGACGGGGGTACGTGAGGAGTGCGATGTGAGACGCGTAGGAGCCGGAAGGGGGCTAGAACAGGACACTCATGAACGCCCCGACCTCCTGGAACCCCACCCGTCGGTACGCCGCCCTGGCCGCGGTGTTGAAGTCGTTGACGTAGAGGCTGACGACCGGGGCGACGTCCGTGAGGGCGTAGCGCAGGACGGCCGCCATGCCCGGTGCCGCGTAGCCCTTTCCCCGGAACTCGGGGGCCACCCAGACGCCCTGCACCTGGCAGGCCTGTGCCGTGGCCGCGCCGATCTCCGCCTTGAAGATGACCTTGCCGTCGCGGTCGAGGCGGGCGAACGAGCGCCCCGCGCCGACGAGTTCGGCGACCCGCGCCTGGTAGAGGAGGCCGCCGTCGCCCGCCATCGGCGAGATGCCGACTTCCTCGGTGAACATCGCCACGCACGCGGGCATGATCGTCTCCATCTCGTCCTTGCGGACGCGACGGACGTACGGGTCGGGGGTGATGTCGTGCGGGAGGCGGTCGGTGACCATCAGGGGCTGCTGGGAGCGGACCTCGCGGGCGGGGCCCCAGGAGGGTTCGAGCAGCCGCCACAGCTGGGCGGTGGGTTCGGCGGGTCCGACGATGGAGGAGCAGCGGCGGCCTGCCCTGCGGGCGCGGTCGGCGAAGGCGCGGACCGCTCGCGGGGTCGCGCAGATCGGGACGAGGTTGGCGCCCGCGTAGCAGAGGGACTCCAGCATTCCGTCCTGGTACCAGCCCCACATCTCGCCGCCGAGCCGCCACGGGTCGAGGCCGGCGACGCGGACTCGTGAGGTCACGAAGGCGTTGGCCACGGGCTCGCGGTCGAGGACGGCGAGCGCGGCGTCCAGGTCACTCGGTTCGAGGACCCTGGTGGTGGTCTGAGTCAACACGTGCGGGGGCCTCACCATACGGTCTGCTGATCTCCGCACTGTACCTGGCGGGGGCGCCTTGTGCGGGGGGCGCCTTTTGTCCCGGGGGGGGGTCCTCGCCGCGGGCGGGTGCTGCCCGGCGGGGCCGGAGCCTTTCGCCGCTTCGCGGCGGATTCTCCCGCCCACCCACCCCATTGCCCCGCAGTACACACGTGGGCCCCGCCACCGGGTCGGTGGCGGGGCCCACGTACACGACAGAATCAGCCCGCGACCGCCACCGTCGGCTCCCCGGAGGGGATTCCGTCCTTCTCCATCTGTTCGGCGATCTTCATCGCCTCTTCGATGAGGGTCTCCACGATCTTCGACTCGGGGACGGTCTTGATGACCTCGCCCTTGACGAAGATCTGGCCCTTGCCGTTGCCGGACGCGACGCCGAGGTCCGCCTCGCGGGCCTCGCCGGGGCCGTTCACGACGCAGCCCATGACGGCGACGCGCAGGGGGACTTCCATGCCGTCCAGGCCCGCGGTGACCTCTTCGGCCAGCTTGTAGACGTCGACCTGGGCGCGGCCGCAGGACGGGCAGGAGACGATCTCCAGGCGGCGCGGCTTGAGGTTGAGGGACTCCAGGATCTGGAGGCCGACCTTGATCTCCTCGACCGGCGGTGCCGAGAGGGAGACGCGGATCGTGTCGCCGATGCCCTCGGAGAGCAGCGCGCCGAAGGCGACCGCCGACTTGATCGTGCCCTGGAACGCCGGGCCCGCCTCCGTCACGCCGAGGTGCAGGGGGTAGTCACTGGCCGCGGCGAGCTGGCGGTAGGCGTTGACCATGACGACCGGGTCGTTGTGCTTGACCGAGATCTTGATGTCCCGGAAGCCGTGCTCCTCGAAGAGCGACGCCTCCCAGAGGGCCGACTCGACCAGGGCCTCCGGAGTCGCCTTGCCGTACTTCTTGAGGAGGCGCGCGTCCAGTGAGCCCGCGTTCACGCCGATGCGGATCGGGGTGCCGGCGTCCTTCGCGGCGCGCGCGATCTCCTTGACCTTGTCGTCGAACTGCTTGATGTTGCCCGGGTTCACGCGGACGGCGGCGCATCCGGCGTCGATCGCCGCGAAGACGTACTTCGGCTGGAAGTGGATGTCGGCGATCACCGGGATCTGCGACTTCCGCGCGATCGTCGCGAGTGCGTCCGCGTCGTCCTGCGTCGGACACGCGACCCGCACGATCTGGCAGCCGGACGCCGTGAGTTCGGCGATCTGCTGCAGCGTCGCCCCGATGTCGGACGTACGCGTCGTCGTCATCGACTGCACCGACACCGGTGCGTCCCCGCCGACGGCGACCGTACCGACCTGGATCTTGCGGCTGACACGGCGGTCGGCGAGCTTGGTCGGTACGGACGGGATTCCGAGAGAAACGGCAGTCATCTGGCGAGCATCCCCAAGGTGTGGATCAAGGTCCCGAGTTCGGCGGGCTCCAGACTTCGAGATTACGGCACCCCATAGGGCCCGAGCACATCACGTCCGTAAGTCCACCCAAAGGTGGTCGGCCGGACACAGAGAGTGTCCGGCCGCTCCAAACTTCCCCTTATCAGGAGATTCTTACCGGGTTCACCACGTCCGCGATCAGGACGAGGATCGTGAAGCAGATGAAGATTCCGGCCACCACATAGGCGACGGGCATCAGCTTCGCCACGTCGAAGGGGCCCGGGTCGGGCCGCTTCAGGAGCTTGGCCGCCTTGCGCCGCACCGACTCCCACAGCGCCCCCGCGATGTGCCCGCCGTCCAGCGGCAGCAGCGGCAGCATGTTGAACAGGAACAGGGAGAGGTTGAAGCCCGCGACCAGGAACAGCATCATCGCGATCTGGTTCTCCGGCGGGATGTCCAGCGTGAAGACCTCGCCGCCCACGCGGGCCGCGCCGACGACGCCCATCGGGGAGTCCTGCTTGCGGTCGCCGTCCCCGAAGGCCGCGTCCCACAGGTCGGGGATCTTGGACGGCAGGGCGATGAGCGACTCGACGCCGTTCTCCATCATGTCGCCCATGCGGTTCACGGAGTCGCCGAAGCCCTGCTGGACTACGCCGGTGGCGGGGGTGAAGCCGAGGAAGCCAGCGGAGACGTACTTGCCCTCCACATAGCCGCCCTCGCCGTCGGTCTTGCTGACCTGGTTCTTGATGAGGTTGGCCTGCAGGTCGACCTGCTTGCCGTCACGCTCGACCGTGATGGTGGCCGGGCCGATCGTCTCGCGGATCTTGCCCTGGAGCGCGGACCAGTCGTCGATGGGCTGCCCCTGGAAGCCGACGATCTTGTCGCCGAGCTTCAGGCCCGCCGCCTTGGCCGGCGCGACCGTGTCGCCCTTCTCGCACTTCGTGCGGTTCTCGCTCTGCTGGATGACGCAGTCGGAGACCTTGCCGACCGTCGTCGTCTGCGTGCTGATACCGAACGTCATCATCACGCCGAGGAAGATCGCCACGGCCAGGATCAGGTTCATGAACGGGCCCGCGAACATCACGATCACGCGCTTCCACGGCTTGCGCGTGTAGAAGAGCCGCGTCTCGTCGCCGGGCTTGAGCTCCTCGAAGGCGGCCGACCGCGCGTCCTCGATCATGCCGCGCCAGGGGGACGTCGAGCGTGCCTCGAGGCGGCCGTCCGGGCCGGGCGGGAACATGCCGATCATGCGGATGTACCCGCCGAGGGGGATGGCCTTGATGCCGTACTCGGTGTCGCCCTTCTTGCGCGAGAAGATCGTCGGGCCGAAACCGACCATGTACTGCGGCACGCGGATGCCGAACAGCTTGGCGGTCGACAGGTGACCCAGCTCGTGCCAGGCGATCGAGAACAGCAGTCCGACCGCGAAGACGACTATGCCGAGGATCATCATCAAGGTCGTCATGCGCGGGCCTCCGCGGTCGCCTTCGCCGTCAGTTCACGGGCCCGGGCGCGCGCCCAGGTCTCCGCTTCGAGGACGTCCGCGACGGTCAGGGAAGTTCCCGCGGACGGCGTGCCGTGTTCGGCGACGATCTCCGTGACGGTCTCCATGATCCCGTTGAAGGGCAGGGCGCCGTTCAAGAACGCGTCCACGCACTCCTCGTTGGCGGCATTGAACACTGCCGGGGCCGTGCCCGCGAGCTTCCCCACATGCCGGGCGAGCCCGACCGACGGGAAAGCGTCGTTGTCGAGGGGGAAGAACTCCCAGCTGGAGGCCTTCGTCCAGTCGAAGGCGGGCGCCGCGTCCGGCACCCGCTCGGGCCAGCCGATGCCGATGGCGATCGGGCCGCCCATGTCCGGCGGCGTGGCCTGGGCCAGCGTCGATCCGTCGGTGAACTCGACCATGGAGTGCACATAGGACTGGGGGTGGACGACGACCTCGATGCGCTCGAAGGGGATGTCGTAGAGGAGGTGGGCCTCGATCACCTCCAGGCCCTTGTTGACGAGCGTCGCGGAGTTCACCGTGATGACCGGGCCCATGGCCCAGGTGGGGTGTGCGAGCGCGTCGTCCGGCGTGACGTTCGCCAGATCGGCCTTCGTACGTCCCCGGAACGGGCCACCGGAGGCGGTGACGACCAGCTTGCGCACATCGGCGCGGGTGCCGGCGGCGAGCGCCTGGAAGAGCGCGGCGTGCTCGGAGTCGACGGGGATGATCTGCCCCGGCTTGGCGAGCGCCTTCACCAGGGGCCCGCCGACGATCAGCGACTCCTTGTTGGCGAGCGCGAGGGTGCGGCCCGCTTCGAGCGCGGCGAGCGTGGGCGCGAGCCCGATGGAGCCGGTGATGCCGTTCAGGACGGTATGGCAGTCGGAGGTGGCGACCTGCGTGGCCGCGTCGGGCCCGGCGAGGATCTCGGGCAGCGGCTCGTCGCCGTACTGCCCCTTCAGCGCCTCGCGCAGCGCCGGTACGACGTCCTCGCGGGCCACGGCCACGGTCCGCACCCGCAGCTGCCTCGCCTGTTCGGCGAGCAGTCCGACGCGGCCGCCGGCGGCGGAGAGCGCGGTGACGCGGAAGCGACGGGGGTTGCGCAGGACGAGATCGATGGCCTGGGTGCCGATCGAACCGGTCGAGCCGAGGATGACGATGTCCCGCGGACCGTCCGTCGCGACGGGGTCGAAGACGAGATGCGGATCGGCGAGGGGGGCTGGACTGTCGCTCATCCCCCCATTCTTGCCTGGGCGGAGGTGTGAGGAGACACTGCGCCCCGATCCGGTCGGCCGAAATCGTGTTCCGGGGCGTTCCCGCGGGAGGGAACGCCCCGGAAAGCCGTCAGCGGATCGGCCGGTGGACGTTCTCCCGTGTGCTCGGGCCCGGTGTGGCGTCCGCGATCCAGGGGCCTTCGCCGCTGGGGTCGACGACGCCCGCCTCCAGCCAGGTGTACATGCCGTTCAGGACGCCCTTGACCACCTTGTGGTCCACGTCGTCCGTGTTCTTCCACAGGCGGTCGAAGAGCTCGTCGACGCGGATGCGGGACTGACGGCAGAACGTGTCGGCCAGCTGGTAGGCCTCGCGGCCGTGGTCCTCCGTCGTCCGCAGCAGCTCGGCGCGTACGCACGCCGCGCTCATCGCGAAGAGTTCGGCGCCGATGTCGACCACGCGGCCGAGGAAGCCCTGCTTGGTCTCCATCTTTCCCTGCCAGCGCGACATCGCGTAGAAGGTGGAGCGGGCCAGCTTGCGGGCGCTCCGTTCCACGTAGCGAAGGTGCGGGGAGAGGTCCGCGTGGCCGCTGGGGTGGAACTCGGCGTACGAGCTGGGGAGTTGACCCGGCCCCGCGACCAGTTTCGGCAGCCAGCGGGCGTAGAAGCCGCCTGCCTTGGCGCCCGCCTTCGCCTTGTCGGTCAGGGTCTTGTCCGGGTCGATCAGGTCGCCCGCCACCTTCAGGTGCGCGTCCACCGCCTCGCGGGCGATGAGCAGGTGCATGATCTCCGTCGAGCCCTCGAAGATGCGGTTGATGCGCAGGTCGCGCAGGACCTGTTCCGCCGGGACGGCGCGTTCGCCGCGGGCCGCGAGGGATTCGGCGGTCTCGAAGCCCCGGCCGCCACGGATCTGCACCAGCTCGTCGGCCATCAGACAGCCCATCTCGGAGCCGTACAGCTTGGCGAGCGCCGCCTCGATGCGGATGTCGTTGCGGTCCTCGTCGGCCATCTGGGAGGAGAGGTCGAGTACGGCTTCCAGGGCGAAGGTCGTCGCCGCGATGAAGGAGATCTTCGCGCCGACCGCCTCGTGCAGCGCGACCGGCTTGCCCCACTGCTCGCGCGCGCCCGACCACTCACGGGCGATCTTCAGGCACCACTTGCCGGCGCCGACGCACATCGCGGGCAGCGAGAGGCGGCCGGTGTTGAGGGTCGTCAGGGCGATCTTCAGGCCCGCGCCCTCCGGGCCGATGCGGTGCGCGGCCGGGACGCGGACCTGGTGGAAGCGGGTCACGCCGTTCTCCAGGCCACGCAGGCCCATGAAGGCGTTGCGGTTCTCGACGGTGATGCCGTCCGCCGACGCCTCCACCACGAAGGCCGTGATGCCGCCCTTGTGGCCGTCCGACTTCGGTACGCGTGCCATGACGACCAGGAGATCGGCGACGACGCCGTTCGTGGTCCACAGCTTCACGCCGTCCAGGACGTACTCGTCGCCGTCGGGCACCGCCATGGTGGCCAGGCGCGCCGGGTCGGAGCCGACGTCGGGCTCGGTCAGGAGGAACGCGCTGATGTCGGTGCGGGCGCAGCGCGGCAGGAACTCGTCCTTCTGTTCCTGGGTGCCGAACTGCTTGAGCGGCTGCGGTACGCCGATCGACTGGTGGGCGGAGAGCAGCGCGCCGATCGCGGGGTTCGCGGAGCCGACGAGGGCCAGGGCCTTGTTGTAGTACACCTGCGTGAGGCCGAGGCCGCCGTACTTGGTGTCGATCTTCATGCCGAGCGCGCCGAGCTCCTTGAGCCCGTTGATCACCTCGTCGGGGATCTTCGCCTCGCGCTCGATGCGCGCCGAGTCGATCTTCGTCTCGCAGAAGTCGCGGAGCTTGGCGAGGAACTCCTCGCCGCGCCTGGCGTCCTCGTCGGCGGGCATGGGATGCGGATGGATCAGGTCGAGCCGGAAGCGGCCGAGGAAGAGTTCCTTGGCGAAGCTGGGCTTGCGCCAGTCCTGTTCACGGGCGGCCTCGGCGACCTGCCGGGCCTCGCGTTCGCTGACGGCCGCCCCGGAAGGGGGTGTGGGTTGTGCGGGCATTGAGGAGCTCACCTCGCCGCGAAGGGGGGCCGATCGGCTCCGGATGACCCGATCTTGACCCGGTCGGTTACTGACTGGTGCTACTCGATCGTATGGATCGTATGTACCCGATTCGTTCTCGGCCCACCAGTCTTCGCGCAGCGTTCGGCGCAGCGCGGGCCGCCCGGCGCCCTCGCGCACGAGAACGGCCGGAGCCCCCGCACAGTGGGCTCCGGCCGTCCGGATCGTGGCCTTGCGAGGCCGGCCTTACAGGGCGATGCCCGTCAGGACCATGACGCGCTCGTAGGTGTAGTCGTCCATCGCGAAGCGGACGCCCTCGCGGCCCACGCCGGACTGCTTGACGCCGCCGTACGGCATCTGGTCGGCGCGGTAGGAGGGGGCGTCGCCGATGACCACGCCGCCGACCTCCAGGTCGCGGTGCGCGCGGAAGGCGGTCTGCAGGTCGTGCGTGAAGACGCCCGCCTGGAGGCCGTACTTGGAGTCGTTGACGGCGGCGAACGCCTCCGCCTCGCCGTCCACCTTCTTGATCGTGAGGACAGGTCCGAAGACCTCCTCGCAGGCGATGGTGGCGTCGGCCGGCACGTCGGCGAGCACGGTCGGCGCGTACGAGGCGCCGTCACGCTTGCCGCCCGCGAGCAGCTGGGCGCCCGCCTGCACGGCCTCGTCGACCCAGGACTCGACGCGCTTGGCGGCGTCCTCGTTGACGAGCGGGCCGACGTCCGTCTTCGGGTCGGACGGGTCGCCGGTGACCTGGGCCTCGATGGCCGCGAGGACGCGCGGCACGAGCCGGTCGTACACCGAGGCGTCGGCGATGACGCGCTGCACCGAGATGCAGGACTGGCCGCCCTGGTAGTTGGAGAAGGTCGCGATGCGCGCGGCGGCCCAGTCGAGGTCCGCGTCGGAGGAGTAGTCGGCGAGGACGACGGCGGCGCCGTTTCCGCCGAGTTCCAGGGTGCAGTGCTTGCGCGGCACGGAGTCCATGATCGCGTAGCCGACCTTCTCGGAGCCCGTGAAGGAGATGACGGGAAGGCGCTCGTCCTGCACGAGGGCGGGCATCTTCTCGTTCGCGACCGGCAGGACCGACCAGGAACCGGCGGGCAGTTCGGTCTCGGCGAGCAGCTCGCCGATGAGGAGACCGGAGAGCGGGGTGGCGGGCGCCGGCTTGAGGATGATCGGCGTGCCGGACGCGATGGCCGGGGCGATCTTGTGGGCGCAGAGGTTCAGCGGGAAGTTGAACGGCGCGATGCCAAGGACGACACCCTTGGAGTAGCGGCGCGTGAAGGCGAGGCGCCCCTGGCCACCGAGGTCGGTGTCGAGGCGCTGGGCCTCGCCGCCGTTGAACCGGCGGGCCTCCTCCGCGGCGAACCGGAAGACGGAGACTGCGCGGCCGACCTCGCCGCGGGCCCACTTGATCGGCTTGCCGTTCTCCGCGGAGATGAGCTGGGCGATCTCTTCCGTCCGCTCGACGAGCCTGCGGCTCACGTGGTCGAGGGCGGCGGCCCGCACGTGCGCCGGGGTCGCGGCGAACTCGTCGCGCACGGCGTACGCGGCGGCGACGGCCTCCTCGACCTGGGCGTCGGTCGGGACGGCAGCCTTGCCGACGATCCGCCCGTCCCAGGGCGATGTGACGTCGAGAGTGGTCTCACCGGTGGTCTGGCGACCGGCGAGCCAGAAGGCGTGGATGGAAGTCATGTCGATTCCCGGCCCTTCCGCGAAGGTGTGTCTTGGGGGGTACGTTCCCCACCGTAGGGGCGGCAAGGGCGACGGTCGTTTGTCCGACGCGGAGTACTGGCCGGGCAGCCCGCGCCTCTTTGGCAGGGGACCGAATCCGGACCAATCCCCCGGAGCTACTCGGTCCCGCTCGATGTCGCCTTCAGCGAGAGCCACAGCTCCATCCGGACGTCCGGGTCGTCCAGGGAGCGGCCCAGGATCTCCTCGACCCTGCGCATGCGATAGCGCAGGGTGTGGCGGTGGACGCCGAGGTCGGCCGCCGCCGCGTCCCACTGGCCGTGGCGCGAGAGCCACGCGCGCAGGGAGGCGATCAGGTCGCCGCGGCCGGTGGCGTCGTGTTCGTACAGGGCGCGCAGCAGGCCGTCGGCGAAGGCCCGCACCGCGTCGTCGGCGAGCAGCGGCAGGACCGAGCCCGCCGCGAGGTCCTCGTGCTCGACCATCGCGCGGCCCCGGCGCCGGGCGATGGAGAGCGCCTGGTCGGCCTGCTTGTACGCGGTGGCCGCCGCGATCGGGCCCGCGGGCGCGGAGAGGCCGAGAAGGAGAGCGGTCCCGTCGCCCGCGCCGGCCTCGGGCGCCTCGGACTGCGCTGCTTCCAGCGTCTGCGCGTACGCGACGCAGGCCGCCGCGCCCGCGCCGCCGTCCACGACGAGCAGCACGAGGCGCTCGCCGTAGGGGACGACCAGGAGTGCCTCGCCGGCGCGCGCGGCGGCCGACTCGACGGCGTCGGTGAGCCCGGCGAAGGGGTCGCCGTCCTCCGGCGCTGCGGAGGCCGGGACTTCCGCCACCACCAGGCGGAACGGGGCGTCGAGCAGGCTGCCGTACAACTCCCCCGCCACCGTGCGGGCGTGGTCCGGCTCCCCGGCGAGCAGCATCCGGAGCACCGCGGAACCGACGCGGGCCTCGGCGGCCTGCAGCGAGCGGTTGCGCTCCGTGGTGAGGGTGAGCAGCGCTATGGCGGAATGCAGTGCGTAGCGCTCGGCGGTGCCGAGGGTGGATGCCGTGCCGACGGCGAGCGCGGCGCGGGGCCGCCGTCCCGTGCCGATCGAGTGCAGCTCCACCCGGTCCTCCGCGCCTGCGACGACCGCACTCGCGGGCGCTGCCCGATCGCGCAGCCGTTCCACGTCGGAGGTGAGGCGGGCGGCTCTGCGGGAGGCCCACTCGGGCGCCGCGGCGACGACGGCGCCGGACGCGTCGTACAGCGCGGCCCAGCCGTCCACCTGTCCGGCGAGCGCGCCGAGCAGCCCCTCGGGCCCGTCGCTCAGCGCCTGCTTCGTCAGCTCGCGCTGGGCCGCGAAGCCGGCCGTGACGGCGCGGTACTGGTCGGCTGCGATGGCCGCGGAGACGGCCTTGCTGATGGCGAGGAAGGGGGTGCGGCGCGGCACTTCGAGGAGCGGGAGCCCCTCTTCGGCGGCGACCGCGACCAGCGCCTCCGGGATGTCCTTGTAGTGCACCCCGACCGCGAACCCGAGCCCGACGACGCCTGCCGCCGCGAGCCGCTTCACGTACCGGGTCATCGCCTCCGGATCCTCCGCGTCCAGCTTGAGCGCGGTGATCAGGAGGAGTTCGCCGCCCTCCATGTAGGGCACGGGGTCGGTGAGCTCACTGGCATGCGCCCAGCGCACGGGCGCGTCCAGATGCTCCTCACCCGCGCGCACGGTGAGCTTGAGTGCGGAGTGGTGGACGAGGGAGGCGAGCGTGGGCGGCATGGGGCCTTCAGGTGTGGTCAGCAGGTCAGGGCGGCAGGTCTGGCAGCGGCGGTCGAGCACGCGCGCCGGTCGGCCATTGAATCCCGGACGAGATGTGGATCTTTTGGCCGGTACGTATGAACGACCTGTGTCGATTCTGCCTCACCGTACGGTACGTACGGGACCGAATTGCCCGTACGTACATCCTTGCCCCTGCCCCTGCGCCTACCCCCGAAGATCCACCAGCAGCGGTGGCGCGTGCTCGCCCCGCACGTCCGTGAGGGACAGCACCGCGTGCCCGGCCGGCACCCCGTGCGCGAGCTCGGACGCGGACCAGCGCTCGCGCTCGACCTGGCGGACGGTGACGGCGCGCGCGGTCGGGGCGTTGCCGGTGATGACGCGGCGGAGCATGTGCACCGTCTTGCCCAGCGGGGTCTCGGCGATGATCTGCCGGTCGGTGACGTCCCGTGCCTCGATCCACTCCTTGCCCCAGACCTCCGCGAAGTCCTGCCCGTCCCACGGGGTGAGCCCGGACAGCGCCATACGGCAGCCGATCGAGCCGAGCAGCGGGGTGCGCAGCGGGCGTGGCGCGTCGTCGAGGGTACGCAGGGTCAGCACGACCCCGGCGTTCGCGGAGCGGAGCCGCTGCAGACGGCGTACGGACTCCGGGGTGACCGTCCCCGTCGCGTCGTCGAGGACGAGGCAGGCGAAGAGCGAGCGGTCCTCGCGGGCGGCGGCGCTCGCCATGAACTGGGCGAGCATCAGCCGGGCGAGGATCCGCGACGCGTCGGCGTGACCGCGCTCCGGGAGATCGACGCGGACGCGTACGGGGTGGTCGAGGGCCCGCAGCGAGAAGGGCGTGCTCTGGCCCGACGTGTCGAAGAAGGAGGCGAAGGCCGGGCGGTCGAGCAGCGCGATGCGGTCGGCGATGACGGCGCCCGGGTCGCCGGGGTGGCCCAACTGCCGTTCGCGGGCGTCGAGCTCCCGCAGCATCGCCTCCTGCCCCGCGTCCTGGAGCGCCTTGCGGAGAGCGCCGAGGGGGCCGGGGGCGCCGTCCAGCAGGGCGCGCAGCTCGGGTACGGAGGGGAAGCGGTGGTGCACCGCGTGGTAAGGGCCGAGGAGTTGGGCGAGCACGGTCGTCGAGCGGCGGCTGTCGGCTCCGGGGTGCGGGTCGACGAGGTCGCCGACGAGGGCCTCGGCGAGGACGGCGGCCGCCTCGTCCGGGTCATTCGTGCCGCCGTACAGATCGAGGTCGTACACGGAGTCGGGGTGCCCGATCCGCACCACCACGTCGTAGTCGTCGGCGGGCCCGAGCCCGGCGCCCGCGGCTCCCACCACGACCACGGCGGCGCGTCCGGCCAGCGCCCCCAGGCACAGCGACTCGGCGACCGGCCACACCACTCCGCTCGTCTTGCCGGACCCGGCGGGGCCCACGGCGAGCAGCGAGGTCCCGAGCAGCTCGGGACCGATCCCGAGGCCCGTACCCCGGTAGGCATAGGGATTACGCGGATCATCGACCGTCGTCCCGAGCCGCACCTGTGCCGTGGCGAGGTCGTGGCGGGCGGCGCGCGCCGGCAGGTCCCGGTCGCCCGAGGGGTGGGCGCAGGCGGCAGCCCCCTCCCTCACGACGGACTCGCTGAACGCGGAGAGGCTGTTGCGCCCGGCCCGCACGGAACGCCAGGCCCGCGTGATCCGGGCATGGTCGACATCCCGCATGAGCCCGGCCCGCGCATCGGAGGCAAGCCGCTCGGCGGCGTCCCGCGCCCCGGCTTCGCGCAGCTCGGGCCACTGGGCGGGGTCCTCGCCGGGGGCGGGGGGAGCCTGCGGGGGGGCGGGGCGACGGAATCGGGGAGCAATGTAGCGGCGCCAGATCTCGTCCCAGCGGCCGATGCGACCCACGCCGATCATGATGATGAGCACGATCAGCGTGTAGTAGCCGTACCAGACCACCGCGTTGCCGACCCGGTCGCCCGTGTAGATCCACGCGTCGGGCAGGAAGAGCTCGAGCGGCAGCACCCACCAGCCGCCGAGATAGCCGTTCCAGAGCAGCGACCAGAGCAGCCACCCCACCAGGAACGCGATCAGCGCCCCCGTGAACAACTGCCGGGCCGGGGTGATCTCGGGCTCCTGCTCGGGCCGGGGCCGGTGCCCGAACCGCCACACCCCCGGCTGCGCCCCGGGCCGCGGCGTTCGCAGCCAGGTCAGAAAGGCGGAACCGTCGGGCAGCGGCGGCGCCCCCGCGCCCACCGTTCCCGGCGCCTGCACAGGTCGCGGCGGAGTGGTGTGCGCGCCCTGCTGACCTGCGGAGCCGGCCGGCACACCCCGCTGTCCGGCGGAGCCGGGAGGCCCCGCCGGACGCGGCACCGGTGTGGCGTGTGTGCCGCGAGCGTCGTGCGTGCCTTCGGAGTCCATGGCCCTTGCCCCCTGACCTGCCGGTCTGTCGGTTCAGCCGTCAATCTAGTGCCCCCACAGGGGTAGTTCACCGGATACGCGCCCGGGACCTGCGGCGACAGCGCGGTGCCGGGCTCTCGAACTGGGCGGAACACGGCTTTCCGGCTACCGTCTTCCGATGCCCGCTCACCAGGACGCCGACACGACCCCGCAGCCGCGACCGCCGCTTCCGTCCCCCGGAAACCCCGTCGCCTGGGACGCCCCCACGACCCGCCGGGCCTGGCGTCGGCACACCGTCAGGGCCGGGCTTGCCCTCGTCGCGTGGATCGCGGGGTGGTTCGTGTTGCTGGGTATCACACGGGACGTCTACGCCCTGGCGTCCGTGGTCTTCATCCCGTACACCTTCTGCGCCCCCTACCCCGTCCTCACGTTGCTGCTCGCGGAGCTCCCCGGCACGGTCCGGATGCGCCGCACGCTGCGCCGCCATCCTTGGCAGCTGATCGAAGGCGCCGAGCACGGCCTTGCGGCCCATCCGGCGGCGGCGCGGGACTCCCCGTGGTTCGCCGTCCCGGATCCCGAGGCCCCGGACGACCCCGACGCACGGCTTCCTCTTCTCCTCTCGGGCCCCCGCACCCGCTGGTGGACCCGGCGCATGCGTACCGGAGCCAGCACCGAACAGCGGGCGGAGATCGGCGTGTTGTGGTGCTGCGGCGATCCCCGTGCCGACGTGGTCATCGCCGCGTCCGCCCACCCGGGAGCGGGGAAGACACCTCGCCGCCTCGTCCATCTCCAGCAGCGCCACGCCCTCGTCGCCGGCCGACGCCACCGTCGCCCGGCGGACCCCGCGTCCGCGGACCCGGTCCTGCCCGACGACCCGCGTCCGGCTCTCTCCCACCCGCCCACGGCCCGCACGATGCGCAGCCGGATGCGCCGCCGCCTTCTCCTCCTCCTCGTGTGGCCCGCGCTGCTCGCCGTCCAGGTCACGATCGTCGCCACCGACGACTACGACAGGATCGGCGTCCTCATGTGCGGCGTGCTGCTCCAGCTGACGGCGCTGCCGATGCACATCTGCGTACTCGTCAGCACCCGCCGCATGACCCGTCTCCTGGCCGCCCACGCCTGGCGCCCCGTGGACTGCACGGTCCGTATGCGGGGCAAGGCCCAGCTGATCACGGTCGACGGGCGGGTCCTGACCCCCAGCCCGTGGCGCACCTACGTCGACGGCGCCGCCACCCGGCTGTGGATCGCGGGTGACATCGGCTCGCGCTGCATGGCCTCCGCGCCCGGCGGCGCCCGCCCCGTCAGCCTCGCGCCCACCCCTTGATCCACCGGGTCCCGCCGCTATGTCCACCAAGGACAAACCGCCACACCCAACAACTCCCCCATGGAGCATGCCCGCCCCCGCCCTTCGCCCCTAACCTGCGAAAGAAAGCAGCAACGAAAGCAAGCAGACAAGCACCGAGCGTCCGCCTCGCCCCACCCCCAGGAGCACCCCATGACCGCACTTCCGCAGGAGCGCCGCGTCGTCACCGCCATTCCCGGGCCGAAGTCCCAGGAGCTGCAGGCCCGCCGGACCGCCACGGTCGCCGGTGGCGTGGGTTCCGTGCTGCCTGTCTTCGCGGCGCGCGCGGGTGGCGGCATCATCGAGGACGTCGACGGCAACCGCTTCATCGACTTCGGCTCCGGCATCGCCGTGACGTCCGTCGGTGCCAGCGCCGAGGCCGTCGTACGCCGTGCGACCGCGCAGCTCGCCGACTTCACCCACACCTGTTTCATGGTCACGCCGTACGAGGGGTACGTCGCCGTCGCCGAGCAGCTCGCGGAGCTGACGCCGGGCGACCACGCGAAGAAGTCTGCGCTCTTCAACTCCGGCGCCGAGGCCGTCGAGAACGCCGTCAAGATCGCCCGTGCGCACACCAAGCGCCAGGCCGTCGTCGTCTTCGACCACGGTTACCACGGTCGGACCAACCTGACCATGGCTCTGACCAGCAAGAACATGCCGTACAAGAACGGCTTCGGGCCGTTCGCGCCCGAGGTCTACCGCGTTCCGGTCGCCTACGGCTACCGCTGGCCGACGGGCGAGGAGAATGCCGGTCCCGAGGCCGCCAAGCAGGCCATCGACCAGATCAGCAAGCAGGTCGGCGCCGAGAACGTCGCCGCGATCATCATCGAGCCGGTGCTCGGCGAGGGCGGCTTCATCGAGCCCGCGAAGGGCTTCCTGCCCGAGATCGTGAAGTTCGCCAACGACAACGGCATCGTCTTCGTCGCGGACGAGATCCAGTCCGGCTTCTGCCGCACGGGCCAGTGGTTCGCGTGCGAGGACGAGGGCATCGTCCCCGACCTGATCACGACCGCCAAGGGCATCGCGGGCGGTCTGCCGCTCGCCGCCGTCACGGGCCGCGCCGAGATCATGGACGCCGCGCACTCCGGCGGCCTCGGCGGCACCTACGGCGGCAACCCGGTGGCCTGCGCCGGCGCGCTCGGCGCCATCGAGACGATGAAGGAGCTCGACCTCAACGGCAAGGCCAAGGCCATCGAGGCGACGATGAAGGCCCGCCTGAAGGCCATCGCGGAGAAGTACGACATCGTCGGCGACGTCCGCGGCCGTGGCGCGATGATCGCCATCGAGCTGGTCAAGGACCGCGCCACGAAGGAGCCCAACCCCGAGGCGACGGCCGCGCTGGCCAAGGCCTGCCACGCGGAGGGCCTGCTCGTCCTCACCTGTGGCACGTACGGCAACGTCCTGCGCTTCCTGCCGCCGCTGGTCATCGGCGACGACCTCCTGAACGAGGGCCTGGACATCATCGAGGCCGCCTTCTCGGGCGTCTGAGACCTGTACGGCGCATAGCGTCCGACGGAGCCGGGATCACCCCAAAGGGGGAAGATCCCGGCTCCGCATGTATCCGCACATGCCCTGACGTGTGTGTACAGCGCGCGGTGCCGCAGCCGTGACCTGGGGTGACCGTCAGGGCGTGTGAAGAAGGTGTGCGGGACCCATGCCGGGTTGCCGTTCCGCCTGTCGGCCCGAGACCACCTGACGTACGGTTTCTGCAGATGAGAGAAACACCCCGCCCACAGGGGACTGTGGGCGACACCGGGACGGAGTCTCCCCAGCCCCGTCCTGGTCGTGCCCTCGCGCACACACCCGGAGTCACCGGCTCTGGAACTCCTCACCGATCGGATGGCCGCCCGCCCCAAACCCCCCGGGGCGTGCGGCACACCGGTCAGGTCGGCCGCCTCGGAACTACCCCCCCTGTTCCGGGGCGGCCGACCATTTTTCTTTTCTCCCTCTGTGCGCTGTTCTTCGCGCTCATCACCTGGCAAGTGCTCGCCGACGGCCCCCTCCGCGACGCGGACGAGCGGCTCGGCCCCTGGATCACCGGAAGCCGGCTGCCGGACGGCGCCGCCGAGCTCCTCGCCGATCTGGGCGGCGTCACCATCGCCGTGCCGTTCCTCGCCGCCGCCATCGGCTACGCGGGGTGGCGCGGCCACCGGGCCGGTGTCTTCCGCTGGTGGCTGGCCCCGGTCGCCACCGCCGTGGCCATGGCCGCGGTCCCGGTGCTCGTGATCCCGCTCAAGGAACTCATCGGGCGCACAGGGCCGCCGGGCATGGACGGCACCGGCTACTACCCCTCGGGGCACACCGCCACCGCCATGGTCGCCTACGGCGGGGCGGCGCTGCTCCTGCTGCCGTATCTGCGCGGCACGTACGCACGGCGTGAACTGGTCATCGCGTGCGCCCTGTTGAACTTCGGGGTCGGGCTCGGGCTCGTGCGGCGCGGATATCACTGGCCGCTGGATGTCGTGGCCAGCTGGTGTCTGTTCGGGATGGTGCTCGTGGGGGTGGTGCTGGTCGTCGCTCGGTACGGCCGCGGCCCCGCTGCTTTCGAAGCGGACGCGGGTCAGCCGAAGTAACCGTCGAAGTTCTTCGAGAACTCCCAGTTGTCGTACCGGTCCCAGTTGATCGACCAGGTCATCAGGCCGCGCAGGCCGGGCCAGGTGCCGTGCGTCTGGTACGAGCCGCAGTTGGTGTTCTTCGTCAGGCAGTCCAGGGCCTTGTTGACCTCACTCGTGGGGACGTGGCCGTTGCCCGCGTTCACCGACGCGGGCATGCCGATGGCCACCTTCTCCGGGGGCAGCGCGGGGAAGACGTTGTTCGTGTCGCCCGCCACCGGGAAGCCGGTGAGCAGCATGTCGGTCATCGCGATGTGGAAGTCCGCGCCGCCCATCGAGTGGTACTGGTTGTCGAGGCCCATGATCGGGCCCGAGTTGTAGTCCTGGACGTGCAGCAGCGTGAGGTCGTCGCGCAGGGCGTGGATGACCGGCAGGTAGGCGCCGGCGCGGGGGTCCTGGCCGCCCCACTTGCCGGTTCCGTAGAACTGGTAGCCGAGCTGCACGAAGAAGGTCTCGGGGGCCATCGTCAGCGTGAAGCCGCTGCCGTACTTGGCCTTGAGGGTCTTGACCGCGGAGATGAGGTTGACGATCGACGGGGTCTTCGGGTTCTTGAAGTCGGTGTCGTCGGCGTTCAGCGACAGGGAGTGGCCCTCGAAGTCGATGTCCAGGCCGTCGAGTCCGTACTCGTCGATGATCGCGGAGACGGACCGTACGAAGGTGTCGCGGGCCTGGGTCGTCGTCAGCTGGACCTGGCCGTTCTGGCCGCCGATGGAGATCAGGACCTTCTTGCCCGCCGCCTGCTTCGCCTTGACCGCGGCCTTGAACTCGTCCTTGGTCTCGACGCCGGGGCACTCGGACTGCGGACAGAGGCTGAAGCGGATGTCGCCCGACGTGGCGGTGGTCGGTTCGCCGAAGGCGAGGTCGATGATGTCCCAGCTGTCGGGGACGTCCGCGAGCCGGGTGTACCCGGACCCGTTGGCGAAGCTCGTGTGCAGATAGCCGACCAGGGCGTGGTCGGCGGCCGCCTTCGGCGCGGGCCCGGTCGAAGGGCCCGCCGAGGCCTCGGTGGCGAGCAGGCCGGACGCGGCCAGCGCGCAGGCCGTGACCACGGCCACGGAAAGACGTCTCAGGTAACGCGGCACGGAACGATCCACGACTGCCTCCGGGCATGGGGGATGGAGGGTGGGCCGCTCAATTTGGTCCAGACCAATTGACTTGTCAAGGCCCCGTCAAGAATCGGGTGAGCAATCGGGTGCGTCGCGTGCGTCTCCGTCCCGCGGAGCCAGCTGCGCCGCCGCCTCGTGCATCGCCAGTTCGAGAAGCGCGGGATCCGTCAGCGTTCCCGACCCGTCGGGCGGGACCAGCCAGCGGACCCCGCCCGTGGAGCGCCCCGGGTAGGGGACCACGATCCACGTGCCGCGCCCCGCGCCCCGTACGCCCGTGCCGATCCAGCGGGCCACCGTGCCCGCCGGGACGAAGAAGCCCATGCGGGAGTCGCCGAAGTCCGCGAGCACCGGACCGGGACGGTCGACGCAACGGGTCAGGACGTCGAGCGTGGGGTAGCCGAGATCGCCGGGGAGGATGAGTACGTCCCAGAGCCTGCCCGCGGGAAGGAGCGCGACCCCCAGGGGGTTGCGCTCCCACTCCCAGCGGCAGGCCTCCGGATCCGGTGCCACCGACACCAGCCATTCGACCGCAGACCTCGCTCCCGAGCCCGAGCCAGCCATGGCGGGACCTCCCTCTCTCCTGTGTTGCGGCTGTGCCTGTCACAGGAGAGAGGGCCTTCGGGCCCAAGCGTTACGCGGGTTCCGGGAACTTGTTGACGAATCGTCGACAGGGGCCCGTTTCAGCCCCGCAGCGGGTCAGCTGTCGAAGCCCAGGCCCAGCTTGTCCATGGTCTTCAGCCACAGGTTGCGCCGGCCGCCGTTCTCGTCCGCGCGGGCCAGGGACCACTTGGTCAGGGCCACGCCCGTCCACGCGAACGGCTCGGGCGGGAACGGCAGCGGCTTCGTGCGCACCATCTCCAGGGACGTGCGCTCGGTGCGCTCGCCGGAGAGCAGGTCCAGCATGACGTCGGCGCCGAAGCGCGTCGCCCCGACCCCGAGGCCGGTGTATCCCGCCGCGTACGCGACGCGTCCCGCGTGAGCCGTCCCGAAGAACGCCGAGAAGCGCGAGCACGTGTCGATCGCCCCGCCCCACGCGTGCGAGAACCGGACGCCCTCCAACTGCGGGAAGCAGGTGAAGAAGTGGCCCGCGAGCTTCGCGTACGTCTCGGGACGGTCGTCGTGCTCGGCGCGCAGTTTGCCGCCGAAGGGATAGATGGCGTCGTAGCCGCCCCACAGGATGCGGTTGTCGGCGGAGAGCCGGAAGTAGTGGAACTGGTTGGCGCTGTCGCCGAGGCCCTGGCGGTTCTTCCAGCCGATGGACTCCAACTGCTCCTCGGTCAGCGGCTCCGTCATCAGCGCGTAGTCGTAGACCGGCACGGTGTAGGAGCGAATGCGCTTGACCAGCGACGGGAAGATGTTCGTGGCGAGCGCGACCTGGCGGGCACGGATGCGGCCGTACGGGGTGCGCACCGCCATCCCGGCGCCGGACGAGACGAGTTCGAGCGCGGGTGTGTGCTCGTAGACGCGTACGCCCTTGTCCATGCAGGCACGCTTGAGACCCCAGGCGAGCTTCGCCGGGTGGAGCATGGCGACGCCCTCGCGGTCCCAGAGACCGCCGAGGAAGGTCGGTGAGTCGACGTGGGCGCGCACGGCGTCCGCGTCGAGCAGTTCGGAGCCGCCCGCGAGGCCGTGCTCCGCCATCTCCTCGTACATCTCGCGCAGTTCGGTGAGCTGGTGCGGCTGCGTCGCCACGTCGATCTCGCCGGTGCGCTCGAAGTCGCAGTCGATGGAGTAGCGCTTGACGGCCGCCTCGATCTCGTCCAGGTTGCGGGCGCCGAGCTCCTCCAGCTTCGCGATCTCGTCGGGCCAGCGGGAGAGACCGTTCGAGATGCCGTGCGTGAGGGACGCGGCGCAGAAGCCGCCGTTGCGGCCGGAGGCGGCCCAGCCCGCCTCCCGGCCCTCGACCAGGACCACATCACGGTCCGGGTTCCGTTCCTTGGCGATCAGCGCGGTCCACAGGCCGCTGTAGCCGCCGCCGACCACGAGCAGATCGCACTGCTCGTCGGCGGTGAGGGCGGGCTCGGCGCGTGGCTTGCCGGGGTCGTCCAGCCAGTACGAGACCGGCTGGGCGTCGGAGAGAGACGTGGTCCAACGGGTCATGGCGCTCGGGGCCATGATTTCCACTCCTTCAGAAACGTAAAGGCGTTACTACGCCTGCTTGTTGCGGCGCTTGGAGACGATCATGCCGCCAAGCACCAGGAGAACGGCGACCAGGAACATCGCCGTACCGATCACATTGATCTGAACGGGCGTACCGCGCTGTGCCGATCCCCAGACGAACATGGGAAAGGTCACGGTGGAGCCCGCGTTGAAATTCGTGATGATGAAATCGTCGAAGGAGAGCGCGAAGGCGAGCAGCGCGCCCGCCGCGATGCCCGGAGCGGCGATCGGCAGCGTGACCCGGAGGAAGGTCTGCACGGGGCCCGCGTAGAGGTCCTGTGCGGCCTGTTCCAGACGCGGGTCCATGGACATCACGCGCGCCTTGACGGCGGTCACCACGAAGCTGAGGCAGAACATGATGTGGGCGATGAGAATCGTCCAGAAGCCGAGCTGGGCGCCCATGTTGAGGAAGAGCGTGAGCAGCGAGGCGGCCATGACGACCTCGGGCATCGCCATCGGCAGGAAGATCAGCGAGCTGACCGCGCCACGCGCCCGGAAGCGGTAGCGCACGAGCGCGAAGGCGATCATCGTGCCGAGCACGGTCGCGCCGATCGTCGCCCAGGCCGCGATCTGCAGACTCAGGCTGAGCGAGCCGCACATGTCGGCGACACCGCAGGGGTCCTTCCACGCGTCGAGCGAGAAGTCCTGCCAGGCGTAGTTGAAGCGGCCCTTCGGCTTGTTGAAGGAGAACACCGTCACGACGATGTTCGGGAGCAGCAGATACGCGAGCGTCAGCAGACCCGCGATGACGACGAATTTGCCGCGGAGCCAGCGGAAGAAGGCAGCCATCAGACGAGATCCTCCGTCCCGGACTTACGGATGTAGACGGTGACCATGACGAGGATCGCCGCCATGAGGATGAAGGAAAGGGCCGCGGCCGTCGGGTAGTCCAGAATGCGCAGGAACTGCGTCTGGATCACGTTCCCGACCATGCGGGTGTCGGTGGAGCCGAGCAGATCCGCGTTCACGTAGTCGCCCGCCGCCGGAATGAACGTGAGCAGCGTTCCGGAGACGACACCCGGCATGGAGAGCGGGAAGGTCACCTTGCGGAAGGTGGTGGTCGGCTTCGCGTAGAGATCGCCCGCCGCTTCGTGCAGCCGGCCGTCGATCCGCTCCAGTGAGGTGTAGAGCGGCAGGATCATGAACGGCAGGAAGTTGTACGTGAGTCCGCAGATCACCGCCAGCGGTGTGGCGAGGACCCGGTCGCCCTCCGTCCAGCCGAGCCAGCTGGTGACGTCCAGGACGTGCAGCGAGTTCAGGGCGCCCACCAGGGGCCCGCCGTCCGCGAGGATCGTCTTCCACGCCAGCGTACGGATGAGGAAGCTGGTGAAGAACGGCGCGATGACCAGGACCAGGATGAGATTGCGCCAGCGGCCCGCGCGGAACGCGATCAGATACGCGAGCGGATAGCCGAGCAGCAGGCACAGGATCGTGGCGGCGCCCGCGTACAGGACCGAGCGCAGGAACTGCGGCCAGTAGTCGCTCAGGGCTTCCCAGTAGGTGGCGAAGTGCCAGGTGACCTTGAAGCCGTCTTCGAGGGAGCCCGTCTGGACGGACGTCGACGCCTGGTAGACCAGCGGAAGCGCGAAGAAGACGACGAGCCACAGGATGCCGGGGAGCAGCAGCCAGTAGGGGACGAGACGGCCGCGCTTGCGGACCTTGCGGGGCGCCGCTTCCGGCTCTTTCTCCGGCGGCGCTTCGGTGAGGGTCGTCGTCATGCGGAGGCGTCCTCCTCGACCTTCTCGACGCCCGCGTCGATGTCCTGGGCGGGGTCAAGGCCGAAGGTGTGCGCGGGGTTCCAGTGCAGGACGACGTCGACGCCGGGGACCAGGCGGGTGTCGCGCTCGATGTTCTGGGCGTAGACCTCGAACTCCTCGCAGATGGGGCTGTTGACGACGTACTGCGTCGACACCCCGATGAAGCTGCTGTCGGCGATACGGCCCGTGATGCGGTTGCGGCCCTCGGGGATCTGCCCCGCGTCGTCGGCGTGCGTGAGCGAGATCTTCTCGGGGCGTACGCCGAGGATGACCTTGCCGCCGGTGGTGGTGGGCGCCGTACATCGCGCGGCGGGCAGCGTGAGCTTGCCGTCGCCCGCCTTGAGGGTGAGGTCGTCGCCGCTGCGGCCGGTGATCTCGGCCTCGATGAAGTTCGACGTGCCGAGGAAGTTGGCGACGAAGGTGGTGCGGGGGTTCTCGTAGAGGTCGGCGGGGGCGCCGAGCTGCTCGACCTGGCCCGCGTTCATCACGGCGACCTGGTCGGCCATCGTCATGGCCTCCTCCTGGTCGTGCGTGACGTGGATGAAGGTGATGCCCACCTCGGTCTGGATGCGCTTGAGTTCGAGCTGCATCTGGCGGCGCAGCTTGAGGTCGAGTGCGCCGAGCGGCTCGTCGAGGAGCAGCACCTTGGGGTGGTTGATCAGGGCGCGGGCGACCGCGACGCGCTGCTGCTGGCCGCCGGAGAGCTGGTGCGGCTTCTTGCGGGCCTGCTCGCCCAGCTGGACGAGGTCGAGCATGTCGCCGACCTTGCCCTTCACGGACTTGATGCCGCGGCGGCGCAGGCCAAAGGCGACGTTCTCGAAGATGTCGAGGTGCGGGAAGAGCGCGTACGACTGGAAGACCGTGTTGACGGGCCGCTTGTACGGCGGCAGCGCCGTGACGTCCTGCTCGCCCAGGTGCACGGTGCCCGTGCTGGGCTCCTCAAGACCGGCGATCATGCGCAGGGTGGTCGTCTTGCCACAGCCGGACGCGCCGAGCAGCGCGAAGAAGGAGCCCTGCGGCACGGTGAGGTCGAGGGGGCGCACGGCCTTGAAGGAGCCGTACGTCTTGCTGATCCCGGTGAGGCGGACGTCGCCGCCGTGTTCTGAAGCAGTCGTCATGGTGCGTCCAGGGGGTCGAGGGGAGACATGGGGACTACGAAGGGGCGTGGGAGCGCCGCCTAGGAACCGGTCAGCTTGGCGAACTTCTCCTCGTACGCCGTCTCTTCCTTCGGCGTCAGCGAGCGGAACCCGCGGGACTTCGCGGCCATCTCCTTGTCCGGCAGGATCAGCGGGTTGTCCGCGGCGTCCTTGTCGAGCTTGGCGAGCTCGGGGCGCACACCGTCCACGGGGCACACGTAGTTGATGTACGCGGCGAGGCGCGCGGCCGGCTCGGGCTCGTAGTAGTAGTCGATGAGCCGTTCGGCGTTGCGCTTGTGACGTGCCTTGTTCGGGACGAGCAGGTTGTCCGTGGACGTGATGTAGCCCTGGTCCGGGATGTGGAAGGCGATGTCGGGGTTGTCGGCCTGGAGTTGCACGATGTCGCCCGCCCAGCCGAGGCACGCGGCGATGTCGCCCTTGGAGAGGTCCGCCGTGTAGTCGTTGCCCGTGAAGCGGCGGATCTGCTTCTTGTCGACGGCCTTCTGGAGCCGGGCGATGGCCGCGTCGAAGTCGTCGTCCGAGAACTTCGACGGGTCCTTGCCCATGTCGAGCAGCGTCATGCCGACGCTGTCGCGCATCTCGGAGAGGAAACCGACGCGCCCCTTGAGCTTGGGGTTGTCCAGGAGCTGCGACACCGAGGTGATGTCCTCGCCGTCGGTCGCCTTCTTGTTGTACGCGATGACCGTGGAGATACCGGTCCAGGGGTACGAGTAGGCCCGCCCCGGGTCCCAGTCCGGGTTACGGAACTGGGCGGCCAGATTGGTGTACGCGTGCGGCAGGTTGGCCGGGTCCAGCTTCTGGACCCAGCCGAAGCGGATGAGCCTGGCGGCGAGCCAGTCGGTGACGCAGATGAGGTCACGCCCGGTGTCCTGGCCCGCCGCGAGCTGCGGCTTGAGCTTCCCGAAGAACTCGACGTTGTCGTTGATGTCCTCGGTGTACTTGACCGTGATCCCGGTGCGCTTGGTGAAGGCGTCCAGGGTGGGGCGGCGCTCGTCGTCGTCGACGTCCATGTACTCGGTCCAGTTGGAGAAGGTGATCCGCTTCTCCTTGTCCGAGTGGTCGTCGGACGACACGTCGCCCTGACCCTTGCTCGCTGCCGGGATGCCGCAGGCACTGAGGGCGCCGAGACCGCCGACGGCGAACGCACCGCTCGCGGAGGCGCGCAGCAGGGAACGGCGGGTGAGGGAGGCCCTGCCGTTCCTGAGGCTGCGGTGCATGGCGGCCAGTTGGGCCGGGGACTGGGGGCCCCTCCCTGCTCGAACGGAGTTGAGAGCTTGGGGGAGGTCGGGCTCGTACTGCTCCATGCGCTTGGTTGCCCTTTCGGGAGGATGGGCGGCCACTGGTCGGGCGGCCTTCCAGCTGTCGGCTATCGGTCCCCGAAGACGGTGCGGTGCCAGTCCTTGCGGACGACCGCGGTGTTGTCGAACATGACGTGCTTGATCTGCGTGTACTCCTCGAAGGAGTAGGCGGACATGTCCTTTCCGTAGCCGGATGCCTTGTATCCGCCGTGCGGCATCTCGCTCAGGATCGGGATGTGGTCGTTGACCCACACGCAGCCCGCCTTGATCTCGCGCGTCGCGCGGTTGGCGCGGAACACGTCGCGGCTCCAGGCGGAGGCGGCGAGACCGTACGGGGTGTCGTTGGCGAGCCGGATGCCTTCCTCGTCGGAGTCGAAGGGCAGCACGACCAGGACAGGACCGAAGATCTCGGACTGCACGATCTCGCTGTCCTGCGCGGCGTCGGCGATGAGGGTGGGCTTGTAGAAGGCCCCGGGGTGGGCGAGAGCCTCGCCACCGGTGACCACGCGCGCGTAGGAGCGTGCCCGGTCGACGAAGCCGGCGACGCGGTCGCGGTGGACGTGCGAGATGAGGGGCCCGAGGTCGGTGTCGTCGGCGAACGGATCACCGAGCCGCACGCTCTCCATGAGCGCGGCGACACCGTCCACGAAGGCGTCGTACAGCGGACGTTGCACGTACGCGCGCGTGGCGGCCGTGCAGTCCTGCCCGGTGTTGATGAGCGCGCCGGCGACCGCGCCGTGCACGGCGGCCTCCAGGTCGGCGTCGTCGAAGACGACGAAGGGCGCCTTGCCGCCGAGCTCCAGGTGCAGCCGCTTCACGGTGGAGGTGGCGATCTCGGCGACGCGCTTGCCGACACCGGTGGACCCGGTGAAGGAGGTCATGGCGACGTCGGGGTGCCCCACGAGCCGCTCTCCGGCATCGCGCCCGGCCCCGCTGATGATGTTGACGACACCGTCCGGGATGCCCGCCTCGGTGGCCGCCTGCGCGAACAGGAGCGAGGTGAAGGGGGTGAGCTCGGCGGGCTTGAGGACGATCGTGTTGCCCGCGGCGATGGCCGGGAGTACCTTCCAGGCGGCCATCTGGAGGGGGTAGTTCCAGGGGGCGATGGAACCGACGACACCGATGGGCTCACGCCGTACGTACGAGGTGTGGTCGCCGGAGTACTCACCGGCCGACTGGCCCTGAAGATGCCGGGCGGCGCCCGCGAAGAAGGCGGCGTTGTCGACGGTGCCGGGGACGTCGAACTCCCGGCTGAGCTTGATGGGCTTGCCGCACTGGAGCGACTCGGCCTGCGCGAACTCCTCGGCGCGCTCGGCCAGTACGCCGGCGAAGCGGTGCATGGCGTCGGAACGCTCACCGGGGGTCGCGCCGGCCCACTCGGGGAAGGCCTTCGCCGCGGCGGTGACAGCGGCGTCGACGTCCTTCTCGCCCGCGAGTTGGTAACGGTGGACCTCGTCGCCGGTGGCCGGGTCGACGACGGCGTGCGAGCGCCCTGAGGTGCCCTCGGTCAACCGTCCCGCGATGTACTGCGCGCCGTCCGCGAAGTGGTCCTGCGCCTGGAAGTTGTGCATGACGCTCTCCTCCGCCGTCGCCCCCGTCCCTGGGGGTCGGCGTAGCTCCAGATCGATTTGAGTGCCGATCCTGACAGAGCAGCGATACTCCAACAAGTGATTCCGTTGTTGCCTTTTGGTTACGCGACGGAATCTGTCGACCAGGTGTCGAGTCCTCCTGGAAAACCCAGGACGGAATGTCAGTGGTGCGTGCCAAAATCGCATGCATGACGAAGATCGACTCGGTGGACGCGCTGGTCCGCGTGGTGCGTGCGGGGGAATCGGGTCAAGTATCTGCACTTCTGGGGACACACCCCGCGGCGGGACGGGACGCTCGGTTCGAGCTGCCTGAGCCAGTGGTGGCTGTCGCCGTTCACCGTGGACGGCGTGGAGTACGGGACGGCTGAGCACTGGATGATGGCCGCCAAGGCCCGCCTCTTCTCCGACGCGGAGGCGGAGGCCACGGTCCTCGCCGCGCGTACGCCCGCGGAGGCGAAGAACGCGGGGCGTCTTGTGCGGGGCTTCGACGAGGCGATATGGGAGCGCGAGCGGTTCGGCATCGTGGTCGAGGGCAGCGTGCACAAGTTCGCGTCGACCGAAGCACTGCGCTCGTTCCTGGTCGGCACGGGGTCGCGGGTCCTGGTCGAGGCGAGCCCGATGGACCGCATCTGGGGGATCGGCCTGGCGGCCGACGACGAGCGCGCGCAGGATCCGGAGAAGTGGCGGGGCCCGAACCTGCTGGGCTTCGCGCTGATGGAGGCCAGGGAACGGCTCCGCTAGCTGCGGGGTTTGCCGGGCCTCCACGCCACCTTGACCGTGGAGGCCAGGGAAACGCTCCGCTAGCTGCGGGCTCTGCGGGGCCTCCACGTCACCTTGAGCGGCGCCACGCGCAAAACGCCGCTTCCCGGCGGCTCTTCCCCACCCACCCAGCGGCTCTTCCCCACCCACCCAGCGGCTCCTCCCCACGCACCCACCCGATTACCCCGCAACGGTGCACTTCCGCTCACCCGGCACCGCCGGGCAATCGAGTGGGTGGGCGGGGAACATCCGCCGCGAAGCGGCGGCTCAGGACTCCGGAGGAAGGCGCCCCCGCCCGGCAAAAGCTCAGCGGCCCGCGGCCACGGAGGCCGAATAGCTGCCGCCCACCGAAGCCGACCCGTCCTCCTCGAACGCGTCGTCCGGCACCACGATCAGCACCACCAGCAGGGCCACGCCCAGGACGATGCCCGCGATTCCGCAGATGATCCCGGCCAGCGCCTGGCCGGGGTTCGTCGCCTCCCCGCGCCGTGCCCTGGCGCGCCCGATCGCCCCGAAGATGATCGCCAGGATGCCGAGCACGATCGCCAGGGGCCACAGGCAGAAGAGGGCGGCCGCGATGATCCCGAGGACGAGCGCGGTCACGCCCATCCCGTTGGCGGGCGCCATCGGCATCGCGGGCCAGCCGTATCCGGGCGGTCCCTGCCCCTGGTAGCCCGGGTAGCCGGGATATCCGGGATGACCCTGGTACCCGGGGTGACCCTGCGGCCCGGGGTATCCGTACGGCACCTGACCAGGCCCTTCGGGCCCGATCGGAGGCGGCGGCACCGGCTCCCCCGAAGCCCCCGCGCCAGGCGAAGGCGCAGCCCACGGGTCCCGCTTCTCCAGCGGCACCCGCCCCGCCTCATCCTCCGGCGGAGCCCAGGGATCGCGCCCCTCGGACCCGCCCGGCCGTGCCGACCCCTCGGACATCCCGCGTCACCTCTTTCATACGTTCCGTCATGCTACGGCCCCCGCCCTCCGCCAAGGGTCCGCCGCCTACGATGATTCCGACCCACCCGATCAGCCGATCAATTCCGTTCCTGGGGAGGAAACCGTGACCGACCACCGCGCCGCAGAGCAGCCACGCGACCCGCATGCCTTCATCGCAGGACTGCCCAAGGCAGAACTGCACGTGCACCACGTCGGCTCGGCATCTCCCCGCATCGTCTCGGCCCTCTCCGCCCGGCACCCCGACTCCAAGGTGCCCACGGACGTCGAGGCCCTCGTGGACTTCTTCCAGTTCACGGACTTCGCCCACTTCATCCAGGTGTATCTGTCGGTCGTCGACCTGGTCCGCACCCCGGACGACGTACGCCTGCTCACGTACGAGATCGCCCGCGACATGGCCCGGCAGAACATCCGTTACGCCGAGCTGACGGTCACCCCCTACAGCTCCGTGCGCCGCGGCATCGACGACCGCGCCTTCATGGACGCCATCGAGGACGCCCGCAAGTCCGCCGAGGCAGACCTCGGTGTCGTACTGCGCTGGTGCTTCGACATCCCCGGCGAGGCGGGACTCGAATCCGCCGAGGAGACGGTCCGGCTCGCGACCACCGACAAGCTGCGCCCCGAGGGCCTGGTCTCCTTCGGGCTCGGCGGGCCCGAGATCGGCGTGCCGCGGCCGCAGTTCAAGCCGTACTTCGACCGCGCGATCGCCGCCGGCCTGCACTCCGTCCCGCATGCGGGCGAGACCACCGGGCCCGGCACCATCTGGGACGCCCTCACCGACCTGCGTGCCGAGCGCATCGGCCACGGCACGAGCGCCGCCCAGGACCCGAAGCTCCTCGCCCACCTGGCCGAGCACCGCATTCCGCTCGAGGTCTGCCCGACGTCGAACATCGCGACGCGCGCCGTCGCCACCCTCGACGAGCACCCGATCAAGCAGTTCGTCGCCGCCGGGGTCCCGGTCACCATCAACTCCGACGACCCGCCGATGTTCAGCACCGACCTCAACAACGAGTACGCGATCGCCGCCCGCCTCCTCGACCTCGACGAGCGGGGCATCGCGGACCTGGCGAAGAACGCGGTCGACGCGTCGTTCCTCGACCCGGCGGACAAGGCGAAGCTCGTCGCGGAGATCGACACGTACACGCGGACCTGGCTCGCCCCCTAGCGCGGCACCACAATGGGCCCATGCGCACCGTGACAGCCGTGGCCCACCGAGGCGATCCCTACCGCGTCCGCGAGAACACCCTCCCTTCCCTGCGCTCGGCGTTCGACCGGGGCGCGGACGCGGTGGAGATCGACGTCCGTCTCAGCCGTGACGGCGTTCCCGTCCTGCTGCACGACGCGACCCTCAAGCGTCTGTGGGAACTCGACCGCCCCTTGTCCGCGCTCTCCGCGGACGAGGTGCGCGGCCTCACGGAGGGCGGCGTACCCACGCTCGAGGAGGCCATCGCGGCGACCGCAGGGCACCGGCTCATGGTGGATCTGCCGGGCGCCACACCGGATTCCGTGCGCACGGTCGTCGGCGCCATCGCCGACTTCGGGGCGTCGGAGCGGGCGTACTACTGCGCGGGCGCCCGGACCATGCTCGCGGTGCGCGCCGCCGATCCCGCCGCCGAGATCGCCCTGACCTGGACGACCCTGGCCCCGCCGCGCCAGGCCGTGCTCGAAGCGATCAGGCCCCGCTGGCTCAACTACCGCTTCTCTCTGCTCCGGCGTGAACTGGTCGCGCAGGTGCACCGCCAGGGGCTGCTCGTCTCGGCCTGGACCCCGGACACCAAGCGCTCGATGCGCCGCCTCATCGACATCGGCGTCGACTCGATCACGACCAACCGCGTCGACACGTTGCACGCCCTGCGGGCCGGGGCCGACGGCGCACTCTCGTAGCCGGGCGCCCCCTCAACTAGCTTGTGCTACATGGGGAACAGCGACGACGACAAGCGGGAAGAGCCGCTCTTCGTGTACGAGCGCGACGAACGCGGCTACCGCGGCCACCGCCTCAACCCTCGGCATCCCGTCGGCCGCATGCTGACCCTCGCCCTCATGGTCGGCATCGTGCTGGTCATCCTGCTCATGGCGAAGTGACGCTACGGGAGGGGGGCTACGCGACGCCCGTCATGCTCGCGAAGACCGTGACGTTGTTGGGGTAGTAGTTGCGGTCCGCGTCGAACTCCCCGCCGCAGGTGATCAGTCGCAGGCCCGCGTGGTCGATGTTCTTGTAGACGTCCAGGGTGGGGAACTTCTTCTTCGGGTACTCCTCGACACGGTCCACCGCGAAGGTGGCCGTCTTCCCGTCCTCGCGCGTCACCTCGATCGTGTCCCCCGCCTTCATCGTCTTCAGCTTCTTGAAGACCGCGTCCGCGCCGTTCCAGGTCACGTGGCCGGCGATCACCGCCGGGCCCTTGGAGCCGGGGGTGGGGCCCGGTTCGTACCAGCCCGCCAGATCGGGGTCCTGCGGCGTCGTCATCGCCCCGTCCCCGCCCTGCCCCAGCGTCTCCAACGCGCTCGACACGCCGAGGGAGGGGATGGCGACCCGCTGCGGAACCGACCTGTCCAGGGGTGCGTCGGCCTGGCCGGGCTCCTTCGCCCGCGTGGGGCCGCCGCCCGGTGTGGCCTCCCCCGCCGCGTCCTGGCGTGGCGGCGCGGGCGAGGCAGCGGTGCCGTCCTGCCCCGCGCACGCGGTGAGCACCAGAGCCGCCGCGACGGCGGCTACCACGGCTGCCGAGCCACGCCGAACCCCGATCCACGCCCGTCGTGCGGTGCGGCTCACGCGACTCCCCCGGCCCTCGCGACCGCGCGGGCGGCCACCATGCGCCGTCGCGCGAGTGCGAGTACCCCGGCGGCCGTCACCGCGCCGGCCCCCGCGGCGCCGGTCAGGGCACCGGCGGACGTACGGTCCTCCACGCCCCCGCCGGTCTCGACCCCACCGATGGGCACGGACCCGACGGCCGCGCCCTTGACCACACCGCAGTTGGTCGGAGCGGTGGCCTCCTGGGGCAGCTTCGGGTCGAGTTCGCTCTTGCCCGCGCCCTCGAAGTCGTACTTTCCGTTGTCGTTGGGGTCGATGCCGTGCTGCACGATGTGCAGGTCCTTGATGTGCTCGACCACGTCCTGCCCCACGGTGATGGTCCGCTTGTAGGAGACCTTGCCCTGCGCGTCGGCCACCGGCATCCGGTCCACGGCGAGGCCGCTGCCCGCGTCGGTGCCGCCGGACTCGGTCAGCGAGATGTTGATGTCGCCGTAGTGGACGGTGGCCTCGGTGTTGTCGAGAACCCCGTCGCCGTTGGTGTCGTCGCCGTCGTCGGGGCACTGGAAGTCGTGCCCGTCGGTGGAACCGTGCAGATGCTGCGCCGACGGCTGCCCCGGCACCATGCCCTCGGACTTGATCCACACGGTCAGGGCGTTGCCGCGCAGGCTCAGGAGGGCCGTTCCCGTGGAGCCGGAGTCGTTCAACGGGGCCAGGTCGATCTGGTAGGCAGGGGGGTCCGCCGCGAACACCGGGGACGAGACGGTCACGGCGATGATGGCTGCGGGCAGGGCGGCGAGCGCCACGAGAAGGCCGGTTCGCTTGAGCATCACGTTCGATCCTTTCGGTTACCCATGAAACGCAGCGAGACTCGCGGGTGTTCAGATCGAGCACGGGCAACGGAAAGGAAGCGTGGTCGTGGAGACCGACTGGGACTGGAGCCGCGGCGAGACCCTGCTGCGCGTCAACGACCCCGCGGACTGGGACGCGGCGTACGAGCGCGGCGAGCGGGGCCTCGGCACGGCGGCGATCGGTCTTGCCTTCAACTGCCCGCTGGCGGACGCCTCGCCGCGCATCGTCAGGGCGATGCGGCTGGCGGACCACGGTCAGCGAGGCTTCGCCTACACCGCGGCAGGCACGGCGGCGCGGGTCAACGGCGAGCTGACCCCGGAGCTGTACGCCGCGCTGCGCGCGGAGGGCCATGGTGGCTTCGCCCGGAACGCCGTCGACGACACCCTCGACCACGTGCCGTTCCGGCGGCTGCCGCTGTGGTTCAAGTGGCGGGCGGTCGCGTCGAAGGTGCAGGACAAGCTGAAGACCTGGCAACTGGAGGCCACGTACGCGGCCGCGGACGCCCGGAAGGCCATCCGTCGACGCCGCAGCTTCTGAGCAGGAGCACCCCCAGCCCCGCTACAGCCCCGCTATCGCGTTCCACCGCTTCGCGAACTCCGTGCGCTCCTCGGACGTGATGTCCCGCGCGATCGCGAGCCGCTTCCGCATCGCGTCGTCCGGGAAGATCAGCGGGTCCTCCGCGAGGGCCGCCAGTTCCTTGTCCTTCGACGAGGCGAGGATGTCGCGGGCCGCGGGGACCGGGCAGACGTAGTTCACCCAGGCGGCGAGCTCCGCGGCCACCTCGGGCTCGTAGTAGTAGTCGATGAGCCGTTCCGCGTTCCGCTTGTGGCGGGCCAGGTTCGGGATCATCAGGGATTCCGCCCACAGCTCCGCGCCCTCCTCGGGGACGACGAACTCGATGTCCGGGTCGTCCGCCTGGAGCTGGATGACATCACCGCTGTAGGCCTGGCACGCCAGGACGTCGCCGCTCGACAAGTCCTTGATGTAGTCGTTGCCGGTGAAGCGGCGGATGTGTTTCGAGGCCACCAGTTTTTCCACCCGGTCGCACACCGCGTGGAAATCGTCGGCTTTCCACTTGGTGATGTCGACCCCGTCGCCCTGCATCAGCAGCGCGAACGACTCGTCGAGCCCGGACAGCAGGGTGATCCGGCCCTTGAGATCGTCGGCCCACAGGTCGGACACGTGCTTGATCTCCCGGCCGAGCCTGCGCTTGTTGTACGCGATGCCGGTGATGCCCGACTGCCAGGGCACGGTGTGCTTGCGCCCCGGGTCGAAGTGCGGCGAACGCAGCAGCGGGTCGAGGTACTTGGTGACGTTCGGCTGCCGGGTCCTGTCCATCTCCTGCACCCAGCCCAGGCGTACGAAGCGCGCGCACATCCAGTCGCTGATGACGATGAGGTCGCGGCCCGTCTCCTGGTGGTTCATCAGGGACGGGCTGATCTTGCCGAAGAACTCGTCGTTGTCGTTGATCTCCTCCGTGTAGCGGACGTCTATGCCGGTCCGCTTCTCGAAGGCGTCGAGCGAAGGCCGCTTCGTCGAGTCATCGTCGTCGGTGTCGATGTACAGCGGCCAGTTGGCGAAGGTCAGCGTTCCGTCCTGCCGGGAGCGGTCCCCGGCGGCGCGCTCGCCGGGACCTATGTACGCGGCGGGCACACCGCAGCCCGCGAGCGCGCTGACGGCCGCCCCACCGCCGAGTGCACGCAGCAGGGACCGGCGGGAGACTGAGGAGGCACTGGGATTCGCTCGCACTCCGGCAGCATGCGCCTGCGTGTCCCGTACAGGCAATGGACGCTGCGTCGAGCCGAGCCCTCGGGAAGCGACACCCTGTCGATCCGAGGCCGGCCCGCCTCACCCCGGCTCCAGCCACCCCGCCAGATCCCCCGCGGTGACCCGCTCCAGCGGCGCGGCGTCGACCGGCCCCGGGTAGAGGCGGTAGGCCGTGCCGGAAGCGACGCCGTCCGCGCCCTCCAGCTCCCCGTGCAGGAGCGCCAGAAGAGGGCGCCGGCCCGACAGCTCCGCCTCCGCGCGCAGCTCGTCGGGCTCCCAGCCGTCGCGGACCCGCAGCGCGAAGTCGGCGCGCGGCTCGTCGGCGCCGCGCCGGTAGCCCCACAGGACGTGGCCACGGCCGCGCACGTACACCGGCCCTTCGGTACGGGCCGCCGCCGTCCAGCAGGCGAGGTCCCACAGGGTGGCCCGACCGCGCGGCTGGAAGGTGTCGAGCAGGTCGTTGCCCATGCGGCCGAGCTGCTTGCGGTAGCGCCACACATCGTGGTTGCCGTCACCCGTGGCGAGGGTGACGTCGGCCCACCAGGCGCGGCGCGACCGCAGGTCGACGATCATCGGCACGCGCAGCGCCGCGTCACCCGCGAGGTCGAAACGCTGCCGGACGGTGCGCGGGTCGTAGACCGCGCGCCCCGTACCCTCCACCGCCATGAACCCGGCGAAGGCGTCCGGGAGTTCGTCGAAGGGCACGTTGTTGTACGAGAGGACCGCGGGCACGACGAAGCGCACCCCCACGTGGGCAAGACGCGGCAGGTCCAGGTCCAGGTACTCGGTGGCGCCGTGCGGGGCGGGGGCCGACGTCAGGTCCCCGGAGTGCCGGGCTGCGCCGCCCGCGTACGTCAGGTGGGTGTAGTCGCACAGGCCGATGAAGCGCCACTGGTCGTCGTAGAGCGCGACGGACAGGTCGAGGTCGACGCGCACGCCCTGGGGCTGCTGCCAGTGCAGGAAGAGCCGCACGTTCTCGCTGTCCGCGGGCATGGGCAGCGAGCTGCCGCGCGGCACCGCGACCAGCGAGGCCGCCGAAGCGCGCTCGGCGAACGGCACCGGCAGGTCGGCCAGCGAGGCGTCCAGGACGGCCACGTCGTACCGCTCGCCCTCCCCCACCCCGGCAGCGAGCCGCCGCACGGCCTCCGCCTCGATGAGCTCACCGGTGCGCCCCGCCACCCGGGACGGCAGCGGCGGCCGCTCGTCGTCGACCGCGTAGGCCCGGGTCACGCGCCCGCGCGGGAAGAAGACCCGGCGGTGCCCCGGCACGGCACGCACCTTCATGCGGCCGTACGCACCGAGCAGCGGGCCGGGCCCGGAGCGGGGCAGGGCCTCGGCGAGCGCCTCGCCCACGGACTCCGGCAGGGTCGTCGATCCCGAGCGGGCCAGCAACACGTCGAGCCGGCGCAGGAGATCACCGGGGCGCTCGCGCAGCAGCCCCGCCGCGGCCGTGGTGTCCCAGCGGCCGATGGCCTCCTCGACGCGCCCCTGCCACGTGGAGATCCGCAGCCGGTCGCCTGCGATACGGACGTCCTCGTGGCGCGCGGCCTCGGCGAGCAGCACGTCGGAGAGTGCGCTGTCGTCGATGCGGGTCCCGCGCAGGACGGCGAAGGCGAGCGCCACGCGCGCGTGCCGGTGGGCGTGCTCGAAGGGGTGCAGGATCTCACCGACCCGCTTCCAGGCGCGCGGGTTACGGGCCATGTCCTCGGCGAGGCGTCGCAGGTCGAACCCGTCGAGCAGGGCGAGGAGTTCACGGCGGACGGGACGCGACAGCCCGCGCAGACGCGGCAGTTCGAGCAGGTCGGGGTCGCCACCGGACCGTACGACGAGGATGCGCAGCACGTCGGTGGCGGTGTCCACGTACTCCCCCACGAGTGCGCGCACGGCAGGCATGTCGAGCAGCGGCGCGAGGGCGAGCGCCTTGCTCTCGCGCAGGGGAATCGCGTCCGGCAGCCAGTCAGCGGCGTCGGCCGGGTCCAGCTGCCCCAGGAGCAGCACCAGGTCGTCGTGGTCCTGCGGGTTCAGAGGCGTACGGCGGGCGAGCAGGGCGGCGAGCTCGGCGGCGGCGTCACCCGGCGCCGCCAGGCACAGCGCACGCAGGACATCGCCGCCGTCGCCGCCGAGGTGCGCGCCGGTGTCGATCCAGGGGTCGGTGGGCCCGTCCGTCTCGTACCGGTTCTCGCAGACGGGGCAGGCGTACCAGATGCAGCAGTCGTCGCAGCAGCCGGTGTCCAGCTCCTTGCGGTGGCAGTCGTCGCACAGCAGATGGGCGCACGGCTTGATCGCACGGACACGGGCCTTGGTGCCCGCGCAGTTCATGCAGGGCTGGTGGGGCTGGGCTGCGAGGTGTTCGACGACGAGGGAGGTGTAGCGGTCGTACGCGGGCTGGTACGCGATCTCGTCGGGGAAGCGCCGGAACAGCGGGGCGTGGTGACGGTCGGAGCCCATCAGCGCGTCGACATCGGCGAGCAGCTTCATGCCGGTCGCAGCGAGGTCGGGGACGGACAGAGCGGTCAGCGCGCGGCGCAGCGGGGCGGTCAACAGGTGCCCGCGGTCGGCGAGTTCGGCTTCGAGGACGATCACGCCGGCGTCGGTCTCGGCGGACCGTCCGGCGCCGGAGGGTACGTGCACACTCTGCCGGCGGCACAGCAGGAGCGCCGCGAGATCGTCGGCTGTCGTCATCATCAGGTCCCACCCCCGTAGGTACAGAAAAGGCGGGGGCGGAGAGTGCGTGCGCTACGGATCTTTTGCAGAGAAGAGAAAGAAGGAAGCACACAACGGAGCCGCCCCCGCACACCTGACGGTACGCGGGGGCGGAAAGGACGTCACACGATTTAAGGCGCCGGTGGCGCCCCAAAGGGGCGCGGGGAACTGCGCGATCAGCCCCCACTGCCCCGCAGAGGCCGACGGCGAGCAACCCGGCGGACGCGACTAGCCTTCGATGGACGTCATCACGTGCTTGATGCGCGTGTAGTCGTCGAACCCGTACGCCGAAAGGTCCTTGCCGTAGCCGGACTTCTTGAAGCCACCGTGCGGCATCTCCGCGACCAGCGGGATGTGCGTGTTGATCCAGACGCAGCCGAAGTCGAGGACCTTGGACATGCGCATGGCGCGCGCGTGGTTCTGCGTCCAGACCGAGGAGGCCAGCGCGTAGTCCACGCCGTTCGCGTACGAGACGGCCTGCGCCTCGTCCGTGAAGGACTGGACGGTGATGACCGGGCCGAAGACCTCGTTCTGGATGATCTCGTCGTCCTGCTTGAGGCCCGAGACGACGGTCGGGGCGTAGAAGAAGCCCTTCTCGCCGACCCGCTGACCGCCCGCCTCGACCTTGGCGTGCGCCGGGAGGCGGTCGATGAAGCCGGATACCTGCTTCAGCTGGTTGGCGTTGTTGAGCGGGCCGAAGAGCACGTCCTCGTCGTCCGGCTGGCCGGTCTTCGTGTCGGCCGCGGCCTTGGCGAGCGCCGTCACGAACTCGTCGTGGATGGACTCGTGGACGAGTACGCGCGTGGCGGCCGTGCAGTCCTGGCCCGCGTTGAAGAAGCCCGCCACGGAGATGTCCTCGACGGCCTTGGCGATGTCGGCGTCGTCGAAGACGACGACCGGCGCCTTGCCGCCCAGCTCCAGGTGGACCCGCTTGAGGTCCTTGGAGGCGGACTCGGCGACCTGCATGCCGGCGCGCACGGAGCCGGTGATGGAGGCCATCGCGGGGGTGTTGTGCTCGACCATCGCACGGCCGGTGTCACGGTCGCCGCAGACGACGTTGAAGACGCCCTTGGGGACGATCGAGCCGATGATCTCGGCCATCAGGACGGTCGACGCGGGGGTCGTGTCCGAGGGCTTGAGGACGACGGTGTTGCCCGCGGCGAGCGCCGGGGCGAACTTCCAAACGCCCATCATCATCGGGTAGTTCCAGGGCGCGACCTGCGCGCAGACGCCGATCGGCTCGCGGCGGATGATGGAGGTCAGACCCTCCATGTACTCGCCGGCCGCGCGGCCTTCGAGCATCCGGGCCGCGCCCGCGAAGAAGCGGATCTGGTCGACCATGGGCGGGATTTCCTCGGACCGCGTGAGTCCGGTCGGCTTGCCCGTGTTCTCGACCTCGGCCGCGATGAGCTCCTCGGCACGCTCCTCGAAGGCGTCGGCAATCTTCAGCAGGGCCTTCTGGCGCTCGGCGGGCGTCAGGTCGCGCCAGGCGGGGAACGCGGCGGCGGCCGCGTCCATGGCGGCGTCGACGTCCGCCTGCCCCGACAGGGGCGCGGTGGCGTAGGCGTCGCCGGTGGCGGGATTGACCACCTCGGTGGTCCGCCCGTCGGCGGCGTCCCGGAATTCTCCGTCGATGTAGTTACGCAGACGGCGCAGCTCGGTGGTCACTTCCGGCCCTCCAGTCAGATGTCCAGTGGATGAGACACCCACCCTAGTCGTTGTACCGACGCTTTCAACATACCCGGAGCCCTAGAACTGCGAAATCCGTGACGATCGAACCCGTAGACAACGAATTTCATCGATCTGACCTTGCGGAACTGTCGAGTCCTGTGCACCATGGGGTCGTGGCCAGTCGCAGCGCAGATTCCAGCAGTTCCCGACACGGGAACGGTTCTTCGTCCATCGACGCCGTCTCCCTGGCGATCATCGAACAGCTTCAGGAGGACGGACGCCGTCCGTACGCCGCCATCGGCAAGGCCGTGGGCCTTTCCGAAGCGGCCGTGCGGCAACGCGTCCAGAAGCTGCTCGACCAGGGCGTGATGCAGATCGTCGCCGTCACCGACCCGCTCACCGTGGGTTTCCGGCGGCAGGCAATGGTCGGCATCAACGTCGAGGGCGATCTGGATCCCGTCGCGGAGGCGCTGACGGCCATGGCCGAGTGTGAGTACGTGGTGATGACCGCGGGCTCCTTCGACCTGATGGTGGAGGTCGTCTGTGAGGACGACGACCACCTTCTCGACGTGATCAACAAGCGCATCCGCGCCCTCCCCGGCGTGCGCTCCACCGAGAGCTTCGTCTATCTGAAGCTCAAGAAGCAGACCTATATGTGGGGAACCCGATAGCCGTGAGCAAGGACCTCAGCCAAACCGCGTACGACCACTTGTGGATGCACTTCACCCGCATGTCGGACTACGAGAACGCACCCGTGCCCACCATCGTGCGTGGCGAAGGCACCTACATCTACGACGACAAGGGCAAGAAGTACCTCGACGGCCTCTCGGGCCTGTTCGTGGTCAACGCCGGACACGGTCGTCACGAGCTGGCCGAGACGGCGTACAAGCAGGCGCAGGACCTGGCCTTCTTCCCCATCTGGAGCTACGCCCACCCGCAGGCCGTCAGGCTCGCCGAGCGCCTGGCGAACCACGCGCCGGGCGACCTGAACAAGGTCTTCTTCACCACCGGTGGCGGCGAGGCCGTCGAGACCGCGTGGAAGCTGGCGAAGCAGTACCACAAGCTGACCGGCAACCACACGAAGTACAAGGTCATCTCCCGCGCGGTCGCCTACCACGGCACCCCGCAGGGCGCCCTGTCCATCACCGGTCTGCCCGCGCTCAAGGCGCCCTTCGAGCCGCTCGTCCCGGGCGCGCACAAGGTGCCGAACACGAACATCTACCGCGCCCCGATCCATGGCGACGACCCCGAGGCCTTCGGCCGCTGGGCCGCCGACCAGATCGAGCAGGAGATCCTCTTCGAGGGCCCCGAGACGGTCGCCGCCGTGTTCCTGGAGCCGGTACAGAACGCGGGCGGCTGCTTCCCGCCGCCGCCCGGGTACTTCCAGCGGGTCCGCGAGATCTGCGACAAGTACGACGTGCTGCTCGTCTCGGACGAGGTCATCTGCGCCTTCGGCCGCCTCGGCACGATGTTCGCCTGTGACAAGTTCGGCTACGTCCCGGACATGATCACCTGCGCCAAGGGCATGACGTCGGGCTACTCCCCGATCGGCGCCTGCATCGTCTCGGACAAGATCGCCGAGCCGTTCTACAAGGGTGACAACACCTTCCTGCACGGCTACACCTTCGGCGGCCACCCGGTCTCGGCCGCGGTCGGCAACGCCAACCTGGACATCTTCGAGAAGGAGGGTCTGAACCAGCACGTGCTCGACAACGAGGACGCGTTCTACCAGACCCTGCGCAAGCTGCACGACCTGCCGATAGTCGGCGACGTCCGCGGCAACGGCTTCTTCTACGGCATCGAGCTCGTGAAGGACAAGGCCACCAAGGAGACGTTCAACGACGAGGAGACCGAGCGCGTCCTGTACGGCTTCCTCTCCAAGGCGCTCTTCGAGAACGGCCTGTACTGCCGCGCCGACGACCGTGGCGACCCGGTCGTCCAGCTCGCCCCGCCGCTGATCTCCACCCAGGAGACCTTCGACGAGATCGAGGGCATCCTGCGCCAGGTCCTCACGGAGGCGTGGACGAAGCTCTGACGCACCACCTGTGGGGCCTGCGGGCCCCATAGTGTGATCGAGTGATCAACACCGGCCCCGGGGGCACCCGTTCGAGTGAGAACGGGTGCCCCCGGGCCGCGTCGTTTCCAGGCATCGCGGCCTGGATCCCTAGCGTGCCCAGTGACCGATCGGCCCCGCCTTCGTTCCCCCGTACGGGGGAGGCAAACTGATCTGAACCGAGGTGTACGTGATGGTGGCCCCGCCGGACAACGACGTGCTGTGGGCACGCGCCCTCCACGTCACACACAACGGCTCGCCCGCGCTCACCGGCGTATCGCTCGGTGTCCGCGAGGGCGAGATCCTCGCCGTCGCCGGCCCGCGCGGCAGCGGCAAGACGACTCTCCTGCGCTGTCTTTCCGGGCAGCTCCTGCCCCACGAGGGCGAGGTCTGGTTCAACAGCACGCCGGTGCACACGATGGGCCCGGTGATCCGCGAACGCCTGCGCCGCGACCGCTTCGGCTGGATCGACCCCGAGCCGCACCTCGTGCCCGAGCTCACGGGCTGGGAGAACGTCGCGATGCCGCTGATGCTGCGCGGCGCCTCGCACCGGGTCTCCAAGACCACGGCCCAGGAGTGGCTCGACCGGCTCGACATCGGTGACTGCGCCCGCAAGCGGCCGCACGCGCTGCTCCAGGCCCAGCGCCAGCGCATCGCCATCGCCCGCGCCCTGGTCACGATGCCGTCCGTGATCTTCGCCGACGAGCCGACCGCGCCGCTGCACCGCGCCGACCGCGCCCACGTCCTGCGCACGCTGACGACCGCAGCCCGCTCGCACGGCATCACGGTCGTCATCGCCACACACGACACAGAGGTCGCCGCCCTCGCCGACCGGACGATCACGCTGCTCGACGGGAGGCGCGTGAACACGGTGCATCTGCCTGGCTCGGAGGAGCTCGCGGCGGCGGAGGCGGGTACGGGCGGGGGCGCGCCCGAGGCCGCGGGCGGTGCCTTGGCCGAGGGGTCCGGGGACGCGGATGCCTCGGCCGAGGGGTCCGGGGACGCGGATGCCTCGGCCGAGGGGTCTGGGGACGCGGGTGCCTTGGCTGAGGGGTCTGGGGACGCGGGTGCCTCGGCCGAGGGGTCCGGGGACGCGGGTGCCGGGAGCTCCGGGACCGCGGGTGCTGGGAGCTCCGGGACCGTGGGCGCCGAAGGCTCCCGCACAGCGGCGGCCAAAGGCTCCGGGAGCGCAGGCGCCGGGGGCTCCGGTAGAGCGGCCGCCGGAGACTCCGGGATGGCAGGTGCCGGACGTTCCGATACAGCGGGTGCCGGGGGTTTCGGTAGAGCGGCCGCCGGAAGCTCCGGAACCGCGGGTGCCGGGGACTCCCGCACAGCGGCCGTCGAAGGCTCCGGAACCGCAGGTGCCGGACGTTCCAGCACAGCAACTGCCGAAGGCTCCGGGACCGTGACCGCCGGGGGCTCCCGCCCAGCGGCACCCAAAGGCTCCGGGACCACGGGTGCCGGGGACTCCGGCACGGAGGGTGCCGGGGGCTCCAGGACCGTGACCGCCGAAGGCTCCGGCGCAGCGGCGGCCGAAGGCTCCGGCACCGTGACCGCCGAGGGCTCCCGCGCCGCGGCCGCCGAAGGCGGGGCCATGGCCGCCGGAAGGTCCGGCGCCGCGGCCGCCGCAGGCTCCCGCACCGCGGCCGCCGAAGGTGATTCCGACGACGCGGAAGGTCGGGCCGCGTGCTCGCTCTCCGTCTAGCCCGCGGGGCCCATCCCCTGGTCCAGTTGCGCAGGCTGCTGGTCGCCGGGGCATCGGCCGGCACCGGCTTCCTTCTCCTGTGCACGCTGGGCTACGCGATGAGCCACCCGGACGCGTCCGGCGGAGCCGTGCTGCGGCTCGCCTGGTGCGTCGCGCCGATCGCCGCCACCGTGTACTTCGCCGTCACCGTCGCGCGCACCGACCCGGCGACCCGGCCGCGCTCCGGGCTCTCGGCGGTGGGGCTCGGTCCGGCAAGGCTCATGGTCCTCGCCACGATCTCCACGGCGGTGGCGTGCACGCTCGGCTCGATGGTCGCGCTCCTGTTCTTCCTGCACCTGCGCGGCGACCTGTCGGGCCTGCCGTTCGACGGCGCCGGGTCCGAACTGCTCGCCGCCGGGCAGCCGTTGCCCCTCCCCGCGGCGCTCACCCTGCTCGCCCTCGTCCCACTGGCCGCCTCCGCGGGGAGCGCCGCGGTACTGCGGCCCCGCACCCCGAAGTCCAACGGCAAGCAGGACGCCCACCACGCCGGCCCCGCGGACCCGAACGCACCGGCGGCCCCGCCGAGCGGGCTTCCCTGGGGAGTCGCGCTCCTCGCGGCAGGCCTCGCCGTCGAGACGTACGCGAGCCGCTCGCCCGGGACTCCGGACCTGCGGATGCCGGGCGGTCTGACCGGCAGCCCGGCGGGCGTGCTCGCCGGATGGGCGCTCACCGCGCTCGGCCTCGCCATCGCGGGCCCCGGCCTCACGTTCCTGTGCGGGCGCATCCTGCAGTCGGCCAGGCCCGGAGCGATGCGGCTGCTGGCCGGGCGCGGGCTGCAGGAGGAGGCGCGGCGGATCGGCCGGCCGCTCGGGGTGCTGTGTGTGGTCGGCTCCGGGGCGTACGCGGCGCTCACGCTCTACTCCGGCAACCGGCCCGAGGTCGGCCCGCTGACCACGCTCGGCTCGCTGCTCGTGGCGGGCTGCGCGGTACTGACCCTGGCCACGGCCGCGGTCGAGGCCAAGCACGCGCGCTCGGACACGACGTCGGCGCTGCTCCAACTCGGGGCTCCGGCGTCCATGCTGCGCGGCACCGCCGCACTGCGGGCAGGCACACTCGCGGCCGTGTTCGGGCCGCTGACCTGGGTGGTGGCGGAGTTGGCGGCGCTGCCACTCGCGGGCTGAGGAGCCCGCGTCCAACTCGCGAAAAAAGAGCCCGCTGCGGGCGATGAGTTCTGCGTCGAACGTTCGTCTACCCCTCCGTAAGACACAGACACGAACGCACACGCCACGCAGAACTCACCGCAACGGGAGACCTCATGTACCAGCAGATGATCTTCGTGAACCTCGCCGTGGACGACGTCGACAGCTCGAAGAAGTTCTTCACGGAGCTCGGCTACTCGCTGAACCCGCAGTTCACGACGGACGACTGCGCCTGCGTCGTGATCAGCGACACGATCGTCGCGATGATGCTGGGCAAGAGCAAGTACCAGCAGTTCACGGAGAAGCAGATCGCGGACTCACGGACGACCAGCGAGGCGCTGATCTGTCTGAGCGCCGAGAGCCGCGAAAAGGTCGACGAGCTGGTGGACAAGGCCGTGGCGGCAGGCGGCACGGCGGGCAGGACACAGGACTTCGGCATGATGTACGGCCGCGCCTTCGACGACCTGGACGGCCACACGTGGGAAATCATGTGGATGGACGCGTCCGCGGTGGAGGGGTAAGGGGGCCGGGAGCCGGGGGCCAGAGGTACTGGGCCGGCGAACCCGGCCCACCCGGCGGGCAGGGGGCAAGGGGGGCAACCGACGATCGGGCGGTCTGCTTAGCATGGGCGGATGCTGCCGACTCCCGAACCCGCACCCGCATCCGCATCCGCCCCCGCCCCCTCGCCCCGACTCCCGGGCGGCGACCGCGAGATCGAGTCGCTCGCCGAGTTCGACGAGATCGCCGCGGGCGGCTCGCTCGCCGGGTGCCGTGTCCAGGCCATAGACCTGATGGGGCGTACGTCCGCGTTGACGGCGTGCGACGCCACGGGCGCGGTGTTCCTCGGTTGCCTGATGGAGCCGAGCGCGGCGGACGCGGTCCGGGCCGCCGGGGCGCTGGTGTTCCCGCCCGTCCCCGGCCTGCCGTTCGACCCGTACCGCGGACTTCTCCACACGCCGGACGAGCTCTTCGCCGGGCTCTCCGAGGGTGGGTACGAGGCGACTCCCGACGCCCGTGCGTACGAGTGGTTCCAGGAGACCAAGGCCGACGGTGACGTCTTCTCCTCGATGCTCCGCGCGATCCACGACGACTCGATCTCGGACGCCCTGGACGAACTGCTCGTCAGCGCCCGGGTGGTGGGCGTGATGGGCGGCCACGCGATGGCCCGCGGCACGGAGGCGTACGAGGGCGCCGCCCGGCTCGGCCGCTCGCTCGCCCGCGCCGGGTTCACGGTCGCCACGGGTGGCGGGCCGGGCGCGATGGAGGCGGCGAACCTGGGCGCGTACGCGTCGGTCTTCCGCGACGAGATGCTGGACGAGGCGCTCGAACTCCTCGCCAAGGCCCCGTCGTTCACCCCCTCGGTCACGGAGTGGGCGCGGGCGGCCTTCGACGTGCGCGAGCGCTGGCCGGACGGTGGCGCTTCGGTGGGCGTCCCCACATGGTTCTACGGCCACGAGCCGCCGAACGCCTTCGCCACCCACCTGGCGAAGTACTTCGCGAACGCCACCCGCGAGGACGGCCTGCTCGCCCGCTCGAACGGGGGCGTGATCTTCCTCCCCGGCGCCGCGGGCACGCTCCAGGAAATCTTCGACGCGGCGACCCCGAACTACTACGAGTCCCGCGGCGAACCGGCCCCCATGATCCTGGTGAACCACGAACACTGGACGGAACGCCTCCCCGCGTGGCCGCTGCTGCAGGCGCTGGCACGGGGCCGCTCGATGGAGTCGCGGATCGCGCTGGTGGACAGGGTGGAGGAGGTCCCGGACACGCTCCGAGGTTTCAGCCCGTCCGGCGCTTGAGGACGAACTCGGCGGAGCCGGTGATGACGGCCACCAAGGCCCTCGCGCCAGAGCGAGTTTCCGGGAAGGGGCGGGGTTGGGGACAGTTCACCCGAACGAAGCCCGCTCCAGCCAGAACTCCAGCAACCCCCGCTCCCCCAACACCTCTACGGCCCCGCTGTCGAGGGAACGCCGCCGGTAGAAGGCCAGCAACACCTCAGTAAGCGGCCCCCGCAGAGCAACCGTCGCCTTCTCGTGCCCCCGCCGCCACACGAAGCCGTCGTCGACGAACTCGATGACCCACTCCGCGTTCAGCTCCGACGGCACATCAGTCGCATGCAGATGAATACTGCGCCCCGCCCCACGCAACTCAGCGGCACTGTCCTCGGCATCGGACCGCTGCACGAACTGCACGATCTCCAGCCACTCATCAATCGCGTCGACGGCGACATCCGGCGCGACCTCGTACGGGACGCCCGCGGCGATCGCCGCATCCGCCCGATGCACGGCCACCTCATGCGTCATGCGCCGCGCCCAGAACCCGGCGTCGTGGCGGTCGGACCAGGACCACACCGCCGTATCGGCCTGTGCGCCGCCCATCGTCCGCACGACGAGCTCGGCGGTCTCCGCCAGCCACGCGTCGAGGGCCGCGGGATCGTCACCCTCCGGACCGCGGATCCCCGGAACCTCCTCCTCCGGGATGCCCCTCGTAGCCCGCGTGCCCACCAACCGCTCGGCCCAGCGCACGGCTCCCCCCACATGCCGGGCGAGGTACCCGAGGGTCCACTCCGGACACGTCGGCACGACGACCGACAGATCAACCCCGGCCAACGTTTCTCTCAAGAGGCCCAGCTGGACGGCGACTTCGGCGCGATGGCGGTCGTACTCCCATGTCGTCATGGCCCGAAGCCTAGACAGACCCCCGAACCACGCACACCTCAATAACGCCGCGCCCGACACCGGCCCACCCCCACCTCAGCGCAGACCCCACCTCAGCCCAGGCACCACCCCACCTCACCCCAACACCACAACATCCTCCACATCAAACGCCACCCCCACCGTCTCCCCCACCCCAGGCGCATCCCGCAACGCACAGGCCGCCTCAAGCCGCGGACCCGTCCGAGGCTCCAGATGGACGGCGACATGCGTGCCCCGGAACGTACGTGCCGTCACCGCGCACGCCAGCCCCTCATCGGCCGGCACCAGCCGCACCCCGGCCGGCCGCACCAACAGCCGGCGCCGCCCGTCCGCCGGGCCCCCACCAGGGCCCCCGGCACCCGCCGGCACCGGAACCTTGCCCCAGGCGGTGTCGGCCACCTCACCGGACACCGTCGCGTCGACGATGTTGTCGAAGCCCAGGAAACGTGCGACGAACTCGTCAGCCGGATGCCGCCAGACCTCAAGTGGCGTACCGGACTGGGCGATCCGCCCGTCCCGCATCACCACCACCCGGTCCGCGAGCGCGAACGCCTCGCCCTGGTCGTGCGTGACCGCGAGCACCGTCGTACCCAACTCGTCGAACAGTTCACGGAGTTCGACGACAAGCCGCTCCCGCAGCGAACGGTCGAGCTGCCCGAGCGGCTCGTCGAGCATCAGCAGGCGCGGCCTCGGTGCGAGCGCACGCGCGAGGGCGACCCGCTGCTGTTCGCCGCCGGAGAGCGAGGCGACGGCCCGGCGCTGCGCACCCGGAAGCCCCACGAGTTCGAGCAACTCGGCCACCCGGTCGGCCTGTTCGCCCCGCGAAGCCCCGTGCATCCGCAGCCCGAAGGCGACATTGCCCGCCACGTCACGCTGCGGGAAAAGCTGGTGGTCCTGGAACATCAGGCCGACCCCACGCTTGTGCGCGGGCACACCCCGCTGGTCCCTCCCGCCGAGGAGCACCTGCCCGCCGTCGAGATCCTGGAGCCCGGCGACCGCACGCAGCAGCGTCGACTTGCCGCTGCCGCTCGGCCCGAGCACGCACAGGATCTCGTGCTCCTCGACCTCCAGGGCGACAGCGTCGAGGACGGCCCGCGCCCCGAACCGCACGGTCGCGTCCGCCAGCGTCAGCAAGGCCATCAGAACTCCCCGGTCGTGCGGTCGGTACGGAGGCGTTCGAGCAGCAGCAGCGACACCGCGCACACCACCATCAAGATCGTCGAAAGTGCCATCGCCTGCCCGTAGTTGAGCTCCCCCGCCCGCCCCAGGAGCCGCGCCACGGCCACCGGAAGCGTCGGGTTGTCCGGCCGCGCGATGAACACGGTCGCGCCGAACTCCCCCAGGGACACGGCGAAGGCGAACCCGGCGGCGATCAGCAGCGCGCGCCGCACCATCGGCAGGTCGACCTCCCGCCACGCCCGCAGCGGCGAGGCCCCGAGCACTGCCGCCGCCTCGCGCAGGCGTCCGTCCACCGCGCGCAGGACGGGAAGCATGGTGCGTACGACGAAGGGAACGCCCACCAGAGCCTGCGCGAGCGGCACCAGGATCCACGTCGAGCGCAGGTCGAGCGGCGGCTTGTCCAGCGTGATCAGGAACCCGAAGCCGACCGTCACCGCGGACACCCCGAGCGGCAGCATCAGGAGCGCGTCGAAGCCGCGCACCAGGCGGCCCGCCTTCCGGGTGAGCGCCGCGGCGGCGAGCCCGCCGATCGCCAGGGCGATGGCGGTGGCGGCGAGCGCGTACTGGAGCGAGTTCCAGACCGCCTCGATCGGCGGGACGAGGAACGCCCCGCCCTCCGCCGACGTCAACTCCTTGTAGTACGTGAAGCCGTAGCCGTCGGGGCCGCTCAGCGACCGCTCGATCAGCACCCCGAGCGGCAGCAGTATCAGCACGGCGATCGTGACCATGACCCCGCCGAGCAGCGACCACTGCCCCGCGCCCCTCGGGCGGCGCGCGACCACGGAGGCGTCGACCAGCTTCAGCACACTCTCCCTGCGGCGCACGGTCCACGCGTGCACGGCGAGGATCGCGCCGACCGCGGCGAACTGCACGATCGTCAGTACGGCGGCCGTCGACAGGTCGAGGAGCTGGGCGGTCTGCCGGTAGATCTCCACTTCGAGCGTCGAGTACGCGGGTCCGCCGAGGATCTGCACGACACCGAAGGAGGTGAACGTGAAGAGGAAGACCATGAGGGACGCCGCGGCGACCGCGGGTCCGAGCGCGGGCAGCGTGACGGTCCGCCAGGCGGTCCACCGCGAGGCGCCGAGCATCCGCGCGGCCTCCTCCTGGCGCGGGTCGAGCTGCGACCAGAGCCCGCCGACGGTCCGTACGACGACGGCGTAGTTGAAGAAGACGTGCGCGAGCAGGATCGCCCACACCGTCGTGTCGAGGCGTACGCCCCACATCTCGTCGAGCAGCCCGCCCCGGCCGAGCAGCGCGAGGAACGCGGTCCCGACGACGACGGTCGGCAGCACGAACGGCACCGTGACGACGGCCCGCAGAATCTGCTTGCCCCTGAACTCGAAGCGCGCGAAGACGTACGCGCCGGGGAGCGCGATCAGCAGGGTGAGCGCCGTCGAGGCGAGCGCCTGCCAGGTGGTGAACCACAGCACGTGCCGGACGTCGGACTGCCCGACGACCTCCGCGATCCGCCCGAACTGCCACTGGCCGCCGACCTTCAGGCCCCGCGCGACGATCGCGGCGACCGGATAGGCGAAGAAGACCGCGAAGAACGCGACGGGCACGGCCATGAGACCGAGCCGCGCCGCGCTCCCGCGCGCGAGCCCCTTACGGGACGTGCCTACTTCAGTACGAGCGAGGTCCACGACTTGACCCACTGCTCGCGGTTGTCGGCGATCTTCTTCGGAGCCATGGTCTCCGGCTTGTCGACGCTCACGCCGTGCTCCGTGAACAGCTCCGGCAGCTTGCTGCCCTCGCGGACCGGGTTCACGAACATGTTCAGCGGCATGTCCTCCTGGAACTCGGCGCTGATCAGGAAGTCGAGGAGCGCCTTGCCGCCCTTCTCGTTCTGGGCGTTGCCCAGCAGACCCGCGTACTCGACCTGCCGGAAGCAGGTGCCGGTCGCGACGCCGGTCGGCGCCTCCTTGGGCTGCGGCTTGGCGTAGCGCACCTCGACGGGCGGGGACGAGGCGTAGGAGACGACGAGCGGCCGGTCTCCCTTGGCCTTCTTGCCGCCGGCGGACCCGGAGAACTCCTCGTTGTAGGCCTGCTCCCAGCCGTCGACGACCTTGACGCCGTTGTCCTTGAGCTTCTTCCAGTAGCCCTGCCAGCCGTCGTCGCCGTACTGGGCGGCGGTGCCGAGCAGGAACCCGAGGCCGGGGGACGAGGTCGAGGCGTTCTCGGTGACCAGCAGATCCTTGTACGCGGGCTTGGTCAGATCGGCGAAGGACTCCGGCGGCGCGAGCTTCTTGTCGGCGAAGTACTTCTTGTCGTAGTTGACGCAGATGTCGCCGCTGTCGACGGGCGTGACCCGGTGCTTCCCCTGATCGACGCGGAACTGCGAGGCGATCTGGTCCGAGCCCTTGGCCTCGTACGACTGGAAGAGGCCGTTGTCGAGCGCACGCGACAGAAGCGTGTTGTCGACGCCGAAGAAGACGTCGCCCTGCGGGTTGTCCTTGGACAGGATCGCCTTGTTCACGGCGGCGCCCGCGTCCCCGTCCTTGAGGACGTCGACCTTGTACCCGGAGCTCTTCTCGAACGCCTTCAGTACGTCCTTCGAGACGTTGAAGGAGTCATGGGTGACGAGCGTGACGCTCTTGGAGTCGGCCTTGTCGCCGCTGTCGGACGAGCCGCCGCACGCGGAGAGCGCGACGAGCCCGACGCTCACCGCGACCGCGGTGAGCGTGATCTTCTTGGTGGTGCTCACTGAATTCATTCCTCCTGGAGTGACCAGGAAGAGACGCGGCCCTGCCCGCGGACCGAAGGGCCGGCGGGCAGGGCGCAACAGCTTGAGTGATGTCCGAACTTCCTACCCGGAATGACCCGGGCAAGGTTCAGAGGGTCTGCGGCCAACCTGTCCTTGGCTGCCGCACTCTCAGCGCTGTGGCGCTCCCCTGTCGGAATATGAAGATGTGTTTCGGATATGAAGTTGTCTTCTCACTCTGAAGTTGTGTTTCGGCCAGCCTAACGCTCTGCCGCGGCGAGCTGACCGCACGCCCCGTCGATCTCCTGGCCACGGGTGTCACGCACCGTGACGGGCACCCCATGAGCGGCGATGGCGTTCACGAAGGCCCTCTCGTCCTCCGGCCGCGACGCGGTCCACTTCGAGCCCGGCGTCGGGTTCAGCGGGATCAGGTTCACGTGCACGGGCTTGTTCTTGAGCAGCCGCCCGAGCCGGTCACCGCGCCACGCGTGGTCGTTGATGTCCCGGATCAGCGCGTACTCGATGGACAGGCGGCGCCCCGACTTGGCGGCGTACTCCCACCCTGCCTCAAGCACCTCGCGCACGTTCCAGCGCGTGTTGACGGGTACGAGGGTGTCGCGGAGCTCGTCGTCGGGCGCGTGCAGCGAGATGGCGAGGCGGCACTTGAAGCCCTCGTCAGCGAACCGGTGGATGGCGGGCACGAGGCCCACGGTCGACACTGTGATGCCACGCTGCGAGAGGCCGACCCCGTCGGGCTCGGGGTCGGTCAGCCGGCGGATCGCCCCGGTCACGCGGTTGTAGTTGGCGAGCGGCTCGCCCATCCCCATGAAGACGATGTTGGAGAGCCGCGCGGGCCCACCGGGAATCTCCCCGTCGCGCAGGGCCCGCATCCCGTCCACGATCTGGTGCACGATCTCGGCGGTGGACAGGTTCCGGTCGAGACCGGCCTGTCCGGTCGCGCAGAACGGGCAGTTCATCCCGCACCCGGCCTGCGACGAGATACACATCGTCACGCGGTCGGGATAGCGCATGAGCACGGACTCGACGAGCGTCCCGTCGAACAACCGCCACAGCGTCTTACGGGTGGTGTCGTCGTCGCAGCTGATGTGCCGCACCACGGACATCAGCTCGGGAAGCAGCGCCTCCTGGAGCTTCCCGCGCGAACCGGCGGGAATGTCGGTCCACTGCTCCGGGTCGTGCGCGTACCGCGCGAAGTAGTGCTGCGAGAGCTGCTTGGCGCGAAACGGTTTCTCGCCTGCGGCGGCGACGGCTTCCTTGCGCTCGGCGGGCGTGAGGTCGGCGAGATGCCGCGGCGGCTTCTTGGCTCCGCGGGGCGCGACGAAGGTGAGTTCTCCGGGTACAGGCATGGTGATTCCAGTGTCGCAGACTGCGGGAGCGCCACCCGGCCACCGTTCGGCGGAGGGTGCCCGGCCCAGGGGGCGGGGCTCCGTGGGCCTCTCGAAGTCGGTCGACAGGGCCTCTCACAGTGCGCCATCATGTGGTCACACAAGGTAAGTCAGCGTGTCGAGTGACTGCCGGCGAGGGGGACCCAGTGGAACCATCCGACGCACCCATCGCCCTCGACCGCGATGTGTTCATGCGCAGCCTCATCCGTGAACTGGCGCGCGTCCTTGAGGACGTCGTCGGTCTGGAGGAGGCGGCGGGTTACGTCAGCCTCGTCAGTCAGACCATCGGCGACGACATCAACGGCCAGTACACCAAAGCACTGTCGGTCGACCGTCTCGACCGCGTGCAGGTGGCGAAGGTCATGGTCGACCTCAAGAAGCGGCTCGGCGGGGGCTTCTTCGTCGTGGAAGAGAACGACCGGCGCATCGTCCTCGGCAATCGGGTGTGCCCGTTCGGCGAGAAGGTCCTCGGCCGGCCCTCCATGTGCATGATGACGTCGAACATCTTCGGGACCATCGCCGCCGACAACCTCGGCTACGCGCGCGTGGAGCTGGAGAAGACCATCGCCCGCTGGGACGTGGGCTGCCGCGTCGTGGTCCACCTCAGGCCGCCTTCCGAAGCGGAACTGACCACGGGCCGTGAGTACTACGGCGATGCCCTGTGACCGTCGATGACCCCCTGGCCCTCTTCCGGAAGATCACCGGGCTGCTCACGGAGCCCGTGCTGCTCGTCGCCGCCGACACGCGTGTACTGGCCGCGAACCCCTCGGCGGCCCGGATGCTTCCGGGTGTCGAGGACGCGGCGCCCCTGAGCGAGATGGTCTCCGAAACCGCCGAGGACGTCGCCACGTACGTACGGCAGTGGCTGCGTACCGGCCACCCGACCCCGGCCGGCCTCACCCTGCACGGCTACGACGGCGCACGCGTGCGCTGCCGCTGCTTCGGTGCCCGGGCCCAGTGGCTGCCCACCCTTGCGGTGCACCTGCGGGCCGTCCGTATCGACCCCGGCGACCGCTTCCTCACCGTCAAGGAGCGCGTCAACGCCCTTGAGCGCGAGCGCACGCTCCGTTTCCGCGCGACCGAGGACCGCCTACGGCTCAACTCGTCCCTGACCGCCGCCCACCAGCAGCTCGAGCACCTGCACGCGCTCGTCCAGGCGGTCGCCTCGTCCACCACGACCGCGGCCCTCGCCAGGTCGGTGGCCGACCACGCGCCCCCGGCCCTCGGCTGCACGGAAGCCGCCCTGCACCTCACCCCTCCGTCGCCCGGCCCCGACCGCCTCCACGTCCCCGTCGGCCCCCACGCCACCCTCGTCCTCACCACGAAGAGACCGCCGCCCCCGACGGAGCACCTGGAGTCGGTGACGGCGCTGATCAGCGGCGCGCTCAGGTCCCTCTCGGTCCTGTAGACCCTCCGGGAGTTCAGGACACGAAAAGGGGCCCACCGTCCCGTGGACAGCGAGCCCCTCACGTACAGCGGGGTGCGGGTCAGCTGGACCCCACGAAGATGACGAGCAGCAGCCAGACCACCGGCGCGGTGGGCAGCAGTGAGTCGAGGCGGTCCATGATGCCGCCGTGCCCCGGCAGCAGCGTGCCCATGTCCTTGATCCCGAGGTCACGCTTGATCATCGACTCGCCCAGGTCTCCGAGCGTCGCGCTCGCGGCGACCGCGAGGCCGATGAGCAGCCCCTGCCACCACGTGCCGCCGTCGATCAGGAACTCCATGCACAGCGCGCCGGCCGCCATCGCGAACGTCACCGCGCCGACCAGGCCCTCGCGGGTCTTGCCGGGGCTGATGCGCGGGGCGAGCTTGTGCTTGCCGAAGCGCCAGCCGATCGCGTACGCCCCGGTGTCGCTGACCACGGTCAGGAGCAGGAACGTGAGCACCCGCATCGAGCCGTCGTCCGCGGTGAGCATCAGCGCCACGAACGTGGCGAGGAAGGGGACGTAGAACGCCGCGAAGACGCCCGCCGTGACGTCCTTCAGATAGCCCTCGGGCGGCTCGGTCATCCGCCAGACGAGCACCGCGAGCGCGGTGAGCGCCATGGCGACCCAGGCGCCCTCGGGTCCGCGGACGTACCCGGCGACGACCATCGCGGCGCCGCCCACCGCCAGTGGGACCAGCGGCGCCTTGATGTCCTTGCGCTCCTGGAGCCGGGAGGTGAGCTCCCAGAGACCGACCACGACGGCGACCGCTATGACGCCGATGAAGACGGCCTTCACGATGAAGAGCGACGCGACGATCACCGCGCCGAGCCCCACGCCGACTCCTATGGCCGCCCCGAGATCACGGCCCGCGCTCTTCTTCTGCGGCGCTTGGGGCGCGCCCGGCGTCTGAGGCACCTGAGGCGCTCGCGGCGACTCGGGGGCGGGCTGTGATGCGCTGGGCATGGGCTCCCGGGGGACTTCAGGCATGTCGGGCACGATGGGCATGGGCTGCGTCTCTGCTGGATACAGGGCGTCATGCGCATCGTACGCGGGACCTGCCGGGGCAGCCCCTTGAGCAGGGCCCTGGTCGGGCGGCCCCCAGTACCCGGCTCTGGGAGGCGCCCCCCAGGAAGAGTCGTTCACGGATCGGATTCCTCAGTCCTCAGACTTCGAGCCCTCAGACCTCGAGCAGCTCGGCTTCCTTGTGCTTGAGCAGCTCGTCCACCTGAGCGACGTACTTCGCGGTGGTGTCGTCGAGCTCCTTCTCCGCGCGACGGCCCTCGTCCTCGCCGATGTCGCCGTCCTTGATCGCCTTGTCGATCGCTTCCTTGGCCTTGCGGCGGATGGAGCGGATCGAGATCTTGGAGTCCTCGGCCTTGGTCTTGGCGACCTTGATGAACTCCTTGCGGCGGTCCTGCGTCAGCTCGGGGAACGTCACCCGGATGATGTTTCCGTCGTTGCTGGGGTTGACGCCGAGGTCGGAGTCGCGGATCGCCTGCTCGATGTTGCGCAGCGCGCTCTTGTCGAACGGGGTCACCACGGCCATCCGCGGCTCGGGCACCGAGAACGAGGCCAGCTGATTGATCGGCGTAAGGGCGCCGTAGTAGTCGGCCACGATCTTGTTGAACATCGCCGGGTGCGCACGGCCTGTGCGAATCGCGGCGAAGTCCTCCTTGGCGACCACGACGGCCTTCTCCATCTTCTCCTCGGCCTCGAGGAGGGTCTCTTCGATCACCACTTGCTCCTGCGTGTTGTGAGTGGGCTGGGGGCGCCCCCACACGGTGAAGTAGGGGGAGTCCATGGGGTGTCGGCTGCGTCGCGTCTCTTTTCCCTGCACCGTGTCCGACCGGCAGGGCTTTGTCCATCCCTCGTGGCCCTCGGGGGGCGCCCCGGGATCAGGCGCGGGTGCCCTCGTCGCCCACGAGTGTGCCGATCTTCTCACCCTTGACGGCACGGGCGATATTGCCGCTGGAGAGCAACTCGAAGACCAGGATGGGCAGCTTGTTGTCGCGGCACAGCGTGATCGCGGTCATGTCGGCGACCTTCAGGTCGCGGGTGATGACCTCGCCGTAGCCGAGCGCGTCGTACTTCACCGCGTCCGGGTTGGTCTTGGGGTCGGAGTCGTAGACACCGTCGACGCCGTTCTTGCCCATGAGCAGGGCCTCGGCGTCGATCTCCAGGGCGCGCTGCGCCGCGGTCGTGTCGGTGGAGAAGTACGGCATGCCCATGCCGGCACCGAAGATGACCACGCGGCCCTTCTCCAGGTGCCGTACGGCGCGCAGCGGGATGTACGGCTCGGCGACCTGGCCCATCGTGATGGCGGTCTGCACGCGGCACTCGATGCCTTCCTTCTCCAGGAAGTCCTGGAGGGCAAGGCAGTTCATGACCGTGCCGAGCATGCCCATGTAGTCGGAGCGGGCCCGGTCCATGCCGCGCTGCTGGAGCTCCGCGCCGCGGAAGAAGTTGCCGCCGCCGATGACGGCCGCGATCTGGGCACCGTCGCGGACGACCGCGGCGATCTCCTTGGCGATCGCGTGCACTACGTCGGGGTCGACGCCAAGGCCGCCCCCGCCGGCGAACGCCTCACCGGAGAGCTTCAGCAGGAAACGACCGGGGACTTTATCGTCGCCACTGTTTGTGTCGGCCTTGGTGGTCATGGAGTACTCGCTTCTTTTTGCTCGGCGCACATACGAAGAAGGCCACTGCCGGTGGGGTGTCGTTCGCATCCCATGCTCGGCAATGGCCTCCTCGTCAGATCCTGCGGTCGTACGTCGCGTACGCGTGGGTACGCGGGCGACCGCTGTCGACCCTAGCGGGGTCTACCGTCGATCGCGGTACGGACTCAGATGCCGACCTTGATGCGCGAGAAGCGCTTCAGGGTGACACCGGCCTCGTCCAGGACCTTCTGGACGGACTTCTTGTTGTCGAGCGCGTACGGCTGACCGAGGAGGGTGGCCTCCTTGAAGAAGCCGTTGACGCGACCCTCGACGATCTTGGGCAGCGCGGCCTCGGGCTTGCCCTCGGCGCGGGTGGTCTCCTCGGCGACGCGGCGCTCGGACTCGACGACCTCGGCCGGGACGTCCTCGCGGGAGAGGTACTTCGGCGCGAAGGCGGCGATGTGCTGGGCGATGCCCTTGGCCAGGTCGGCGTCGGCCTTGTCCAGCTCGACCAGAACACCGATCTGCGGGGGCAGGTCGGGCATGGTGCGGTGCATGTACGCGGTGACGTACGTGCCCGCGAACTGGGCGAAGCGGTCCAGGACGATCTTCTCGCCGAGGTTGGCGTTGGCCTCGTCGACGTACGCCTGGACGGTCTTGCCGGCCTCGATCTCGGAGGCGAGCAGCGCCTGGATGTCGGCGGGCGACGTCTTGGCGATGTGCGCGGCCAGCGAGTTCGCGACGGCCTGGAACTTCTCGCCCTTGGCGACGAAGTCCGTCTCGCACTTCAGCTCGACGATCACGCCGGAGGTGTTGTCGTCGGCGATGAGGGAGACCACGGCGCCGTTCTCGGCGGAGCGGCCCTCGCGCTTGGCGACGCCCTTCTGGCCCTTGATGCGCAGGGCCTCGACGGCCTTGTCGACGCTGCCGTCGGCCTCGTCGAGCGCCTTCTTGCAGTCCATCATGCCGGCGCCCGTGAGCTCGCGGAGCTTCTTGACGTCAGCGGCGGTGTAGTTCGCCATGATCCTGAAATTCTCTTTCGGAGGTCTGAAAGATCTACGGGTGAACGGCGGGGGCCTGTTGGGCCCCCGCCGTCAACTACCGAACCTGTGAAGGTCAGGCCTGCTCGGTCTCCGCGGCGGGGGCCTCGGCGGCGGCAACCTCGGCGGGGGCCTCGGCCTGCTCGGCGTCGGCGGCCTTCTCCGTCTCGGCGGACTTCTGAACCTCGGCCTCGGCCTCGGCGGCCTTCGGCTCGTCGGCCTTGGGCTCGTCAGCCTTCTTGTCGCCCTCGAGCAGGTCGCGCTCCCACTCGGCGAGCGGCTCGCCGGCGGCCTTCTCGCCCGGCTTCTGGTCGCCGGTGGCCACGCCGGAACGGGCGATGAGGCCCTCGGCGACGGCGTCGGCGATCACGCGGGTGAGCAGGGTGACGGAGCGGATCGCGTCGTCGTTGCCCGGGATCTTGTAGTCGACCTCGTCGGGGTCACAGTTGGTGTCGAGGATGGCGACGACCGGGATGTTGAGCTTCCGGGCCTCGCCGACCGCGATGTGCTCCTTCTTGGTGTCCACGATCCAGACGGCGCTGGGCACCTTGGACATCTCGCGGATACCGCCGAGGGTCTTCTCCAGCTTGGCCTTCTCGCGGGAGAGGACGAGCAGCTCCTTCTTGGTGAGGCCGGACGCGGCCACATCCTCGAAGTCGATCTGCTCGAGCTCCTTCAGGCGCTGCAGGCGCTTGTAGACGGTCGAGAAGTTGGTGAGCATGCCGCCCAGCCAGCGCTGGTTCACGTAGGGCATGCCGACGCGGGTCGCCTGCTCGGCGATGGCCTCCTGCGCCTGCTTCTTCGTGCCGACGAACATGACCGTGCCGCCGTGGGCGACGGTCTCCTTGACGAACTCGTAGGCGCGGTCGATGTACGACAGCGACTGGAGCAGGTCGATGATGTAGATGCCGTTGCGCTCCGTGAAGATGAAGCGCTTCATCTTCGGGTTCCAACGACGGGTCTGGTGACCGAAGTGGACGCCGCTTTCCAGCAGCTCCCGCATCGTGACGACGGCCATGGCCGTACTCCTTGGTGTTCTCGGTTGTGCCGCGTCCGCCGGATGGCGGTCGCGCCTGACGCCCGCGATGCGCCGTGCCACAGAGGACCGAGAGGCGCTGGCACCTGGCTTTTCATGGCCTGATGTCGGGGCGTGCGAAGTCGACCCGGTGACCCGGATCGCCACAAGAAGTGTACGGGACCCGCGAGGCAGCGGGTGACGCCGATATCCACAAGCGGCTGGTCATCCACAGATCCGCGCCATGATCCCCGCGGACCGGCTCGTCGCGGGACGGTTCTGCCATGTCTCACATGCGAAGAAGGCTGAGCAGAGGGCTGGGTTCTGTGCTGGCGGCCGTGGCACTGATCACTGCGGTGACGTTCCCGGCCGGCGCCGCCGGGGAGCCGGTACCGAAGATCGGCCGCGCTTGGCCCGTGGGGGTGCGGCCTGCTGTCGTACGGGGCTGGGAGCCGCCGGCGACGGAGTACGGCCGGGGCCACCGGGGCGTGGACCTCGCGGCGGCGCCGGGCTCGGTGGTCCGGGCCGCGGCCGCGGGCAGGGTCTCCTTCGCCGGCCGGGTGGCGGGGCGGGGAGTGATCTCCGTGGAGCTGACGGGCACCGGCGACCCGCCCCTGCGTACGACGTACGAGCCGGTGCGGGCCACGGTCAAGAAGGGCGCCGAAGTGGCGGCGGGCGGGACGCTGGGGGTGCTGGAACCGCCCCGCGCCCACTGCACGGGCAGCTGCCTGCACTGGGGGCTGCTGCGGGGCGAGGCGTATCTGGACCCACTGGCGTTGATGCCGCCATGGCTGCTGCGACGCGGGGCGTCCCGCCTGCTGCCGGTGATCGATGTGCCGTTGCTGCGGCCGGTCCCCCTGTGGGCAGGCGTTCTGCCGGGCTTCGATGTGGGAGGCCTCAGCCCCGCACACCCCGCAGGGCCATGGTCACGGCCGCCTCGGTGATGGCGGACGGGTCTTCCGCGGCGCCCAGCTCGATGCGCCGCACGGCCGCGTCCACGACACCCTGCAGGAGCATCGCCGCGAGCCGTGGCTCAGCGTGCCCCAGCTCGCACAGCGCCTCGCCGATCATGGCGACGAGCCCTCCGTGCGCGGCCCGGATCTTCTCGCGCGCACCCGCGTCCAGCTCGGCCGCGGAGATCGCGACGACGGCCCGGTGGCGCCGGTCCCCCACCAGATCGAGCTGACGCCTGACGTACGCCTCGACCTTGCCCTCGGCGGAATCGGCCCCCTCCATCGCGGCGGAGACCTCCGCGGCCCAGACGGGGAAGTCAACCGCGCACAGCTCCTCCACGACCGCGGCCCGCGACCGGAAGTACTCGTACACGGAGGACCGCGCGAGCCCCGTTCGCTCGGCGAGGGCGGGGAAGGTCAACGCCTCCGTACCGCCCTCGGACAGCAGGGACCTCGCGGCGTCCAGCAGGGCGCCGCGCTGCATCGACCGGTGCTCGGCCACAGAGGCCGCTCGAATCCTTGGCACGCCCTCCACTCTACGGACGTGACCGCCGGGACGGGAGTCGATACACCGCTGAGACCCGCGCCCCCGGACCGCGCGGCACGGGCCGGAGCAGGGGCGGCCGTGGGCCTGGGGCAGGGACGATTCAGCGCTCTCAGCGGCCGAAACTCGCCAGCTTCGCCCGCAGCTGCAGCACGGATTTCGTGTGGATCTGGCTCACCCGGCTCTCCGTCACGCCGAGCACGTTGCCGATCTCGGCGAGCGTCAGGCCTTCGTAGTAGTAGAGCGTGACGACGGTCTTCTCCCGCTCCGGCAGCGTGTTGATCGCGCGCGCGAGCAGCCGCCGCAGCTCGCGGTCCTCGGCGACCTCGACGGGGTTGTCGGCGGCGGTGTCCTCGAGCGTGTCCATCAGGCTCAGCCGGTTGCCGCCCTCACCGCCGACGTGCAGCAGCTCCTCCAGGGCCACCACGTTCGCCAGCGACAACTGGCTGAAAATGGCGTGCAGTTCCTCGATGGCGATGCCCATCTCGTGGGCGACCTCGCCCTCCGACGGCGTGCGCCGCAACTGCGCCTCGAGCGTGGCGTAGGCCCGCTCGACGTTGCGTGCCTTCTGCCGCACGGACCGGGGAATCCAGTCGAGCGCCCGGAGTTCGTCGATCATCGCGCCACGGATACGAGTGATCGCGTACGTCTCGAACTTGATCGACCGCTCGATGTCGAACTTCTCGATCGCGTCGATGAGACCGAACACCCCGGACGACACGAAGTCCGCCTGCTCGACATTGGGCGGCAGGCCCACGCTGACCCGGCCCGCGACGTACTTCACCAGCGGTGAGTAGTGCAGGATCAGCTGCTCGCGCAGCCGCCCGTCCCCCGTGTCCTTGTACGACCGCCACAGCTCGTCCAGCGACGAGGGGGCGGGGGGCCGCTCCCGCTCGCCGCTACGGGCGGCGGGGGGAGCCGCCGCCCGATCGGACCCTGAGGTGTGCTGGGGCATTTGTTGCCTTGAGCCGTTCTGCCGTGAACTGGTGAGGTCGTGCGAGCCGATGGAGTGGTCCACGCCCGCGAGGTGGTGAGTTTGCGTGAAGTGAATGAGGTTGTCCGTCTGCTTGCCTGTGGTTGCCTGTCCGCGTCGGAATCCTTGTGAGCGTAGCGTGACTGAAGTGTCGCAGTGTGCGAACAGTAGGGGATCCCGCGTACGCAGATACGTTCCGCTGGGCGCCCCACCGAGTACCGCTCGTCGCCGTGTGTGACGACCATGAAGCGTCAACTACGGCCATTCCCAAGGCCGTCGGGGGTTCATCCAGACGGCCGAACACGGTCGGTCACCAACCGCCTCCCTTCTGCAAGACCGATGCATTCGCCTGGCGTGTCAACTGCCAGCCGTCGCCGTGTCGTTCGACAAACCCCAGGGAGCGCAACTCGTACAACCGACCGATCGCCGCGTCGACCACCATGCCCGCCCCGAGTGCGATCTCCTGGGCCGAGGCACTGCCCCGGCCGGGCACGGCCGCGAGGACCCGCGCGGCTTCCGGCGCGAGCAGATCGCGCGGCACGACAGGGCCCCGCCGCTCGGGAGCCAGCTCGCCCATGTCGCCCACCAACTCGACGATTTCCGCCGCGTCGGTCACCAGAACCCCGTCACGCCGCAGGAGTTCGTGCACCCCCGCCGACAGACCGCTTGTCGCGGGACCCGGCACCCCCATCGTGAACCGTCCCAGCTCCCGCGCGCTGCGCGCCGTGGCGAGCGCACCACTGCGGTACGCGGCCTCGACGACGACACTCCCCCGGGTGAGAGCGGCGATCAGGCGGTTACGGAGGATGAATCTGCTCGGTGTGGGGTGATCCCCGGGCGGCAACTCCCCCACCAGCAGACCCTGTTCCGCGATCCTCCTGAGCAACTCGGCATGGCCTCGCGGATAGGCCCGGTCCACCCCGCACGCAAGCACCGCGACCGTGGCCCCACCGGCGCCCAGCGCTCCCCTGTGCGCGGCCCCGTCCACCCCATAGGCACCGCCCGACACGACCACCCAGCCCCGCTCGGCCAACCCCGCGCCGAGACCCGCCGCCATGTGCGCCCCGTACTCCGTGCAGGCCCGGGCCCCGACCACCGCCACCGACCGCAGGGCCCATATCCGCAGGCTGGGCCGCCCCCGCACCCACAACCCCACCGGCCGCGCGTCCCCGAGATCATCCAACTGAACGGGCCACTCCGCCTCCCCCGGACACACGAACCGCACTCCCGCGTCCCACGCCTCCGCCAGGTCCCGCTCGGGCCGCGCCTTCCCTGCCCGCGCCCGCAGCCCTTCCCACCGGGCCGGTGTCACCCCAGCAAGAAGCTCCTCCCCCTCGATCAGCCGCCGCACCACCTCGACGGCCCCGGTCTCACGCAACCACCGCCCGCCCACCTCGTCCCCCGGTTCGAGGATCCGGGTCAGGGCGGCCCTCGCCAGCCGCTCTTCCTCCGGGGCGGAACCCGCGGCCGAGGTCATGTCAGCGCCCCGATCGCCATCGGCACACCGCGCGCCACCCCCGTCCGCAACTGCAGCGCCAGGGCGACGTCCTGCGTCGCGGGCCGGCCGCGCCCCGCGAGGTCCGCGACGGTCCAGGCGACCCGCAGGACACGGTCGAGCCCTCGGGCGGTCAGGAACCCGCGCTCCAGGTCGAGTTCGGCGGCGTCCAAGGCGCCCGGTTCCGCGGGCCACCGCGTGCGCAGGGCGTGCCCCGGCACTTCGCCGTTCGTCCGCCACCCGGTGCCCGCCAGCCTGGCCGCCGCCCGCTCCCTGGCGGCGCGCACCCGGTCGGCGACCGTCTGCGTGGAGTCCCCCGGAGTGCCGTACCCCGCCAGTTCGGATCGGGTGACGGGCTCCACCTCGACCTTCAGGTCGACCCTGTCGAGCAGCGGCCCCGAGAGCCGCGCCTGGTAGCGGCGGATGACGGACGCCGGGCACTCGCAGCCTTCGCCCAGCAGGGTGTGCCGACCGCACGGACAGGGGTTGGCCGCAAGGACCATCAGGAACTTCGCGGGCAGGCGCACCACTCCCGCGCTGCGAGCGATCACCACATGGCCCGCTTCCAGGGGCTGGCGCAGGGAGTCCAGGGTCTGGCTGCTGAACTCCGGCGCCTCATCGAGAAAGAGCACGCCACGATGTGCCAACGACACCGCTCCAGGCCGCGCGACTCCCTTGCCGCCGCCCACCAAGGACTGCATCGTCGCGGAGTGGTGCGGCGCGCAGTACGGCGCGGTGTCCACCAACGGCTTGCCCGGTGGGAGCATGCCCGCCACGGAGTGGACAGCCGTCACCTCCAGGGACTCCTCCCGGGTGAGCCGGGGCAAGATCGCCGGCAGCCGCTCCGCGAGCATCGTCTTTCCGGCGCCCGGCGGGCCCTGCAGGAAGAGGTGATGGCCGCCTGTCGCCGCCACCTCCACGGCGGTCCGGGCGGAGGTCTGTCCGACGACATCGGCGAGGTCCAGGGCGAGGGCGTCGTCCAGGCCGCCGCTGAGCCCCGTGCCCACGCCGGTCCCGGGCACGCAGAGGCCCGCGAGCATGGGGTCCGGCCGCCCGGGTTCGTCCGGCTCCTCCTCGGGGACCGGCTCATCGGTCAGCACCGCGATCAGCTGGCGCAGGCTGCGCACCCCGAGCACCGAGACCCCCGGCACCAGTGCCGCCTCCGCCGCCGTGCACTCCGGGACGACGACCTGCTCATAGCCCGCGTCCGCCGCCGCGAGGACCGCGGGCAGCACTCCCCTGACCGGCCGCACCCGCCCGTCCAGCCCCAGCTCGCCGATCATCACGATGTCCGCGAGGGTCCGCGGGTCGATCCGCTCCGCCGCGCCGAGCACCGCGCAGGCGATCGCGAGATCGAAGCCGCTGCCGCCCTTGGGCACCGACGCCGGGCTGAGGCCCACCGTGAGCTTTTTCTGCGGCCACTCCCCGCCGGAGTTGACCACCGCGGCCCTGACCCGGTCCTTGCTCTCCGTCAGGCTCTTGTCCGGGAGCCCGACCAGCGTGAACGCCGCGACGCCCGGCTCCAGGTCGGCCTGCACCTCGACGACCACGCCCTCGACGCCCACCAGCGCTACGGAACACGTACGCGCGAATCCCATCAGGCCACCCCCCGCGCGTGCTCCACGACGGGGGCCCCGCGGCGTGGGATCAGCACGCCGACGAGGTCGATCCGCACTCCGCCCGGCGGTGGGCCCCCGCGCTCCTCGATCCAGCGCTCGGCCAGGCGCCGCAGCCGCTCCGCCTTGGTCCGGCCCACGGCCGCCATCGGATGCTGATAGATCCCCGAGCCGACCATGGCGGCTCTGCGCGTCTTGACCTCACAGACGACCAGCGCTTCGCCGTCCATGGCCACGATGTCGATCTCGCCGGTCCTGCCACCGCGCCAGTTGCGCTCCAGAACCGTCATCCCGGCTTCGCCCAGCCGCCGCGCGGCCAGATCTTCGCCGTACCGCCCGAGTGCTCCACGTGCGTTCATGTCGGAACCACCTCCGACACCCACACTGGGACTCAGCCCCGAGCGTTGTGGATCTTGGTGGACGACTCACGCGTTGTGGATAACTCGCTCACCCGTGACGGTGAACTCGCTCACCCGTGACGGCGAAGGAGAGGCGGGAGGCGGAAAGCGGAAGGCGCGAAGGCGGTGGACTCAGCCTCCCGGCAGCTCGAGGTCGCTCTTGTTGAGCTCCTCGATATTCACGTCCTTGAACGTGAGGACACGCACCTGCTTCACGAACCGCGCGGGCCTGTACATGTCCCACACCCAGGCGTCCGCCATGGACACCTCGAAGAAAACCTCACCCTGGACGGAGTGCACCTGCATCTCGTAGTCGTTGGTGAGGTAGAAGCGCCGTTCGGTCTCGATCACGTATTTGAACAGACCGACGACATCGCGGTACTCCCGGTAGAGCTTCAGCTCCATCTCGGTCTCGTACTTCTCGAGGTCCTCGGCGCTCATGGCATGTTCCCCTTCAGCCGTGCGTCCCCCTATTGTGCGTCAGCCTCTGGAGCCTCTACACGATTTCCGTGTCGAGGGTCTCGGGCCGGCTCGGAGGACCCTCGTCGAGCAGCTTGCGAAGCAACTCGGCGAGCCTGGTCGGATACACCGTCTCATGTGCCTCGGTCAGTTCCTGGCACGTCCACCAACGCGCTCCGGCGACACTCCGTCGTTCCAGCTCCGTCAGCCCTGTGGCCTGCGTGAACGTCTGTGACGTACGCGCCAGGTAGTACCGCTCGTCCTGGTCCCAGCGCCGTCCGGCGAAGGGGAAGGAGCAGAACCGCTGCCACAGGGCGGGGCCGAGCTCGACCTCCGTGATGCCCGTCTCTTCCATCAGTTCACGCAGTGCGGCCTGTTCATGCGTCTCGTCGCCCTCAAGACCGCCGCCCGGCGTGAACCACCAGTCGTCCGCCACGTCCTCCGGCTCATGGCCGTGCAGCAGGAGAATCCGGTCCTGCGGGTCCAGCAGCACCACCCGCGCGACCTTCCGCGACGCTTCCGGCTGCGGCTCAGCCGACACGGGCCGTCGCCCCCGTGCGTTCACCGCTCCGCGGCCGCTCACGACCGCGCCGCATCCGCTTGGCCACCGGTCCGTACGCGGCGCCGCCCAGGACGAGCACGGCGCCCGCCACCACTGACCACACCATGAGTCCCACCGGCCCGGGGTCCGAGATGCCGCCCGGCATGTCCGCGAAGCCCTCCGGCCGCTCCAGCGTGCCGAGCCTCTCCGTCGGCCAGGCCACCGCGTCGACCCGTCCCTCCACCGCGCTGCGCGGCACCGAGCCGTGGTTGGAGTCGCCCAGGTGCACGCTGGAGTCCAGGGAGCCGCTGCGCTCGTCACCGAGCAGGAAGAGGTTGCCCTTGGGGACCGTGGTGGCCGGGATTCCGGTGGCCGCGGCACCCTCACCGTCCAGCAGATACGGTTCTGCGACCGGCTTGCCGTTGACCATCAGCTTGCCGTCCGTGCAGCAGGAGATCCGGTCGCCGCCGACGCCGACCACGCGCTTGACCATCGGCAGATCGCCCCAGCTGGCCTGCCGGAAGACGACGACGTCACCGCGGCGCACATCGTCGCCGTCCATCCGCTCGGCCAGAACACGGTCGCCCGCGCCGATCGTCGGCGTCATCGACCCGGTGGGAACGGTGTACGGCTGGTACACGACGGCGCCCCACACGAAGCCCCCCAGGAAGAGCACACAGCCAAGGGCCACGGCCAGTCCCGACAGCACGCTGCCGAGCCGTCCGTGGCCCTCGTCCGTACGTTGTGTCCTGCTCATCCCGGTGCTCCCCCATATCGGAGACGACCCCGCGCCCCTACGAACAGGCGCGCGGAAGATCGGCGATCTGGGACGGCACCCTACCCGGCGGTACCTCCGCCAGAAACCCTCGCGGCCCGCGCAGCGGCCACCGTGAGCCGACGCCTGCGCCAGAGCACGACCGGCACCGCACCTGCGAGCCCGAGGGCGGCGGGGGCCGCGCTCATCGCGGCGTTGATGCCGGGCTGGTCGAAGGTGTCCGGCTTGGGCAGCGTGGCCCAGCGGGTGGGCGGCCAGGCGATCACGATGGCGCGGCCCACGACGTTGTCCACGGGGACGGCGCCGCCGCCGGGCTGGTTCTGGTGGTAGCGGGAGTCCAGCGAGTTCTGCCGGTGGTCACCCATGACCCAGATTTTGCCCGGGGGAACGGTCTCCTTGAACTGGCCGCCCTGGTCGTCGACGCTGCACGGGGTGTTGCCCTCGAAGACGTACGGCTCGTTCAGTGCCTTGCCGTTGACCTTCACCGGGCCTGTGCCCTTGCACTCCACCGTGTCGCCGCCGACCGCGATCACCCGCTTGATCAGGTCCTTCTCGTCGGCGGACGGCATCAGGCCGACCCAGCCGAGGACCCGCTGGATCGCGTTCGGGTCGGGGGTGGGTTCACCGTCCAGCCAGTGGCCGGGGTCCCGGAAGACGACGACCTCGCCGCGCTCGGGCTCCGAGCCGAACCACGGGGTCAGCTTGTCGACCAGTACGCGGTCGCCCTGCTGGAGCGTGTTCTGCATCGAGTCCGAGGGAATCGAGAACGCCTGCACCAGGAACGTCTTGATCACCAGCGCCAGGATCAGCGCGATGCCGATGAGGAGCGGCAGCTCCTTCCAGAAGGAGCGGGGCTTCTTCGCCTCCTTGGCGGGCTTCCCGTCCTGCTCACCGGGTGCGGCCGAGACGCCCGCGGTGTCACTCCCGGGGTTCACGCCGCCCGCCGTGGCCTCGGCCTCCGGCTCGCCTGATCGCCCTGGCTGCTCCTCGGGCCCACCGTGTCCGGACCGTGCGCCGACCGCCACATCCCCCACATCCACTCCTCAGTCCGTGCCGCTGCCCGCTCCTGATGCGATGCAGGCCCACCACTCCCATAACGAGCGGGAGTTCCGCAGGGGTCGGGAGTCCGGTCAATCCGTATCGATCGCCGTGTGCCACCCTATGCGACGGCCCGAGGGCCGTGTCCGACCCCGCACGCGCGTCGGGCACCGACGCGTACGTCTCCGGCTCCTCCAGTTTGCGCCAATGGTCAAAGGGCCAGGCGATGACCAGTGCGCGCCCGACCACGCTCTCCTCGGAGACGGTGCCGCTGAACTTCTCGGTGCGGTGGAAGCGGGAGTCGGCCGAGTCGGAGCGGTGGTCACCCATGACGAAGAGGCGCCCTTCGGGGACCTTCACCTCGAACTCGAAGGACGAGGGCTCGTCCCCCGGGTTGATGTACGGCTCGGTGAGAGGGACTCCGTTGACCGTGAGCTTCTTGTTCTTGTCACAGCACTTCACGGTGTCGCCGCCGACGCCGACCACACGCTTGATCAGGTCGCGTTCGTTGTCGGACGGCAGCAGTCCGATGAAGGAGAGGCCTTCCTTGACCTGTTTGACGCCTACGGGGTCGTCCTTCTTCTTGGTCTGTTCGTCCTCGAGCCAGTTGCCGGGGTCCTCGAAGACGACGACATCGCCGCGCGCGGGCTTGGCACCGAACCACGGGGTGAGCTTGTCGACCAGTACGCGGTCGCCGATCTTGATCGTCTGCTCCATCGAGCCCGACGGGATCACGAACGCCTGCACCAGGAAGGTCTTCAGGACCAGGGCTATCAGCAGCGCGACGCCTATCAGGAGGGGTATCTCCTTGATCGCCGAGCGCCGCCTTCGCCGCTTGACCTTCCGCGCGAGCTTGCGCCGCTCGGCCCTCCCGGGCAGGACGGGCCCTGTGGTGGGCCGGTCACCGGTGGGCAGCCGGGTGTCGGCTCGGTGACTGGCCGCGCGTGCCCGCCCGCGGTTACCCATGCGCGCCGCCTGGTGACGGCACGCGCGCGTAGCTGTCGGGACGCTCCAGGGAGGTCCAGTGCCCGATGGGCCAGGCGATCCAGTCGGCCCTGCCGATCACGGAGTCGACGGGGATCATGCCGCCGCCGGGCTGCCCGAGGTGGTCGCGGGAGTCACGGGAGTCGCTGCGGTGGTCACCGAGGAGGAACAGGCTGCCTTCGGGGACGACGGCGACGAAGCGCGCCCTCGAGGGGGCGTCTCCCGGGTAGAGGTACGGCTCGTCGACGGGCTCGCCGTTCACCTTGATCCTCCCCCGCTCGTCGCAGCAGACCACGCGGTCTCCCCCTACCCCTGCGACCCGCTTGATGTAGTCGGCATCTCCGAAGTAGCCGCTGCCGTCGAAGACGACCGCGTCACCTCGCTGCGGCTCGGAACCGAAACGGTACGCCAACTTGTTGACGAGTACCCGGTCTCCGACCCGGAACGCGGGCTCCATGGAGCCGCTGGGGATCTGGAACGGCTGCATCACGAAGGTGCTGACGAGCAGCAGGGACACCATGCAGATCAGCAGCGTCAGGGTGGCTCTGCCGCCGGGGACCCAGGACACGAACGACACAAAAGCGGAGCGCGACCGGTCCTCCGCCCCCTCGGACTCACCCTCGCGCTCGGCGCTCGGGGAATCGGTGGGTGGGGAGGAGCGTTCGCGCTCCGTGTGCTGTGCTTCGGTGTCCATCGGGGCCAGATGCTATCCGGCTCCGCTGTGGACCCGTGCGCGAGCTCAGTTGTCGCGCTTCTCCTTGATCTTCGCGGCCTTGCCGCGCAGCTCACGGAGGTAGTACAGCTTCGCGCGGCGCACGGCGCCGCGGGAGACGAGCTCGATCTTCTCGACGATCGGGGTGTGCACCGGGAAGGTGCGCTCCACGCCGACGGAGAAGGAGACCTTGCGGACCGTGAAGGTCTCGCGCACGCCGGCACCCTGGCGACGGATGACTACGCCCTTGAACTGCTGGACACGGGAGCGGTTGCCCTCGATGACGCGCACGTGGACGTTGACGGTGTCACCCGGGCGGAAGGCCGGGATGTCGGTGCGCAGCGAAGCGCTGTCGACGGAGTCGAGCAGGTTAGCCATGATCGTCTGCTTTCTTCACTGATGCCACAGGTCATCAGCGGGAGATTCGTGATGAGATTCGATAGCTGTTCGCGTCGGGCGGGCGTCGTTCCCCCTGTGGCAGGGGCGCGCGCTGGACGTACAGCAGCGGCCTATTGTTCCACGGCCTCGGGGTCTCGCCCAAATCGGCCGTCGGGGCCCGGACGCCACCCCAGGATCGAGAGCATCTCGCGGTCCTTCTTGTCGAAGATAGCGGGGTCGCAGCGCTCGATCAGATCGGGCCTGTTGCGGACCGTTCGCCGCAGCGCCTCGTCCCTGCGCCAGCGCGCGATCTTGCCGTGGTGGCCGCTGATCAGCACGTCCGGAATGCCGTGACCGCGCCACTCGGGCGGCTTGGTGTAGACGGGACCTTCGAGGAGGTTCGCCATGGCGCCGGGCGCGAAGGAGTCGTCGCGGTGGGACTCGGCGTTGCCGAGGACTCCGGGCAGGAGCCGGGCCACGGCCTCGGTGACCACCAGGACGGCCGCCTCGCCGCCCGCCAGGACGTAGTCGCCGATCGACACCTCGTAGACCGGCATCCGGGTCGCGTACTCGTCCATGACGCGGCGGTCGATGCCCTCGTAGCGCGCGGGCGTGAAGACCAGCCAGGGCCGCTCGGAGAGCTCCACGGCGAGCTCCTGGGTGAAGGGGCGTCCGCTGGGCGTGGGGACGACGAGGACGGGCCCGTGGGCCCCCGCCTCGTACCCCTCGGCGAGTACGTCGTCGAGCGCCGCGCCCCAGGGCTCGGTCTTCATGACCATGCCGGGGCCGCCGCCGTAGGGGGTGTCGTCGACCGTGTTGTGCCGGTCGTACGTCCACTCCCTGAGGTCGTGCACGTTCACGTCGAGCTGGCCACGCGCGCGTGCCTTGCCGACGAGGGAGACGTTCAGGGGTTCCAGGTACTCGGGGAAGATCGTGACGACGTCGAGCCGCATCAGGCGCCGTCCCTCGGGGACTCGTCCCCCGCAGACCCCTCGTCGTCCCTGGCGGAGGCGATCTCCGCGCGGTCGTCGATCAGGCCGGGCGGCGGGTCGATGATCGCCCGCTGCTCCTCCAGGTCGATCTCGGTGACGATCTCCTCCACGAAGGGGATCATCACCTCGCTGCCGTCGGGCCGCTCCACGATGAACAGGTCCTGCGAGGGCAGGTGCGAGATCTCGGTGATCCGGCCGACCTCGGTGCCGTCCTTGGTGACGATGTCGAGGTCCATCAGCTGGTGGTCGTAGTACTCGTCCTCGTCCTCCGGAAGCTCCTCCGGGTCGACCTCCGCGATCAGCAGCGTGTTGCGCAGCGCCTCGGCGCCCGTGCGGTCACGTACGCCCTCGAAGCGCAGCAGCAGACGGCCACTGTGCACCCGGCCGGTCTCGATCGTCAGCGGCCCCGTGGAAGCGGGGTCGGTGGCGAGCACGGCGCCGGGCCCGAGCCGCAGTTCCGGCTCGTCGGTGCGCACCTCGACGGTGACCTCACCCTTGATGCCATGGGCGCGGCCGATCCGCGCGACTACCAGCTGCACTGCTCTCTCTCCTGTCGTGTGCCTACGGAAGGGGGCCCGTAAGCGCCTACAGACGACTACGGGCCGAGGAAGGCCCAGAAGCCCTCCCCGGCCCGTGCCGGTGCTACCTGTGGTTCAGTGAACCTGGTCCACGTCGACGAGGTCGACGCGGACACCGCGGCCGCCGATGGCGCCCACGACGGTCCGCAGAGCGCGCGCGGTACGGCCGTTGCGGCCGATCACCTTGCCGAGGTCATCCGGGTGGACCCGGACCTCGAGCACACGCCCCCGGCGCAGGTTGCGCGAGGCGACCTGCACGTCGTCGGGGTTGTCGACGATGCCCTTCACGAGGTGCTCGAGAGCCTCCTCGAGCATGCTCAGGCCTCGGTCGACTCGGTGGACTCGGCCTTGGCCTCGTCCGCCTTCTTGTCAGCCTTCTTGGCCTTCTGGGTGATGGCCTCACCCTTCGCCTCGTCGCCCTCGAGGCCCTTGGTGAAGGCCTCGAACGCGGCGCGCTTGTCCTTGGGCTCGGCGACGAGCAGCGGCGCCGGGGCCGGCAGGCCCTTGTGCTTCTGCCAGTCACCGGTGAGCTTCAGGATCGCCATGACCGGCTCGGTCGGCTGAGCGCCGACGGAGAGCCAGTACTGCGCGCGCTCCGAGTCGACCTCGATGCGCGAGGGGTTCTGCACCGGGTGGTACAGACCGATCTCCTCGATGGCCCGACCATCACGGCGGGTACGGGAGTCGGCGACGACGATGCGGTAGTGAGGCGAACGGATCTTGCCCAGACGCTTCAGCTTGATCTTGACTGCCACTGGAGTGGTGTCTCCTGGTCTTGACGTGGTTGGGCACAACGAGATGCCACGTGGGGTTGCGGTACTCGGGGTGCCCGATGGACGCGTCAGCCGGAGGCGAGAGGGTTCCTATGCGGCTGTCGAGTACAGCTAGCCATTGTGCCATACGCCGCCGGGGCGTCCGTCACCAGTCCGGCGCCCCGGCCCACGCAGCCCCAGCTCAGCCCGTCAGCCCGTCAGCCCGCCACGGCACCGACCACTTCCGGGATGCGGAAGGGCTTGCCGCAGCCGCCGCAGACGATGGGCGCCTGGGCGAGCACCGAGGGGACCACGCGGACGTTGCGCCCGCAGTCGCAGACCGCCTTGACGCGGACGCCGCCCCCGGAGGAGCCGTGCCGGGCGGCCGGGCCCCGGAAGCTGCGTGCCGTGTCGGCGGCGGTCGCGGCAGTGTGCGCCTTGAGGGCGCGCTGGAGTCGCTCGATCGTCGGGCGGTAGCGCTTACGCGCCTCGGGGTTGAGCGTGACCAGCGAGAAGCCGCTGCTGGGGTGCGGCTCCTCGGGGTGGTCGAGGCCCAGCTCCTCGGCGATCGCGAGGAATCTGCGGTTGTGATAGCGGCCCGCACGTGAGGTGTCGCGTACGCCGCGTGACGCGGCGATGCCATGGACTGCCTCATGGAGCAGTCGCTCGAAGGAGAGTTCGGCGCCGCAGGCGGACGACGACTCTCCGATCAGGGATTCGGGCGCGGCAAGATCGGGCAGCTCGGGGTGGTGCCGCTGAATATCGGCCCACGCCTGTGCCAGCTCTGCGGCGAGAACAGGTGGTGTCGTGCTCACGTCGTGAACAACGAGCCGGGATGCCCAGGGGTTCCATTCCGGGGCATCCCAAATAATTTGCACGTACCCGTCAGTTGCCATTGATGCGTCCGGACGAGGGCGGGTGCGCTGATCTGCATAGAAGCCTCGCAGCTCATGGCAAGCCGGTACGTAGTGGCGCGTACGCCCCCGCGCGTAGGACGACCGGTCACACCGGGCCCGTGGTGCCCGGCCGGGCGTACGAGCCGAGAGCGAGCACGCTTTCACCGGAGGCACGGTCGTCAGTAGGCGCGGGCCACCAGAGCGACGTTACCCGGGGTCTCATCGGCGTCCGGCACCGCCCCGTCCTCCGTGACCAGACACCGTACGGACACGGAGTGCTCGGCGAGCTTCGCCTCGCCCTCCGGGCCGAGCGTGGCCCAGGGGATGCGCGCCCAGCCGCCGGCGGCGGTGGCCTCCACGGCCTGGTCGACGGTGGTGACGTCCGAGGTGCGGGACTCACGGCGCTCGCGGGCCTGGTCGAGCAGCAGTTGCTGGTCCTCTTCGAGGACGGCGGGCAGCAGTGACGCCAGGGCGTCGATCGCCACCGGCTCCTTGCCGCCCCTGATGCGGCGGGCCAGCATCGCGGTGCCGTTCGCCAGGTCGCGCGGACCGACCTCGACGCGGACCGGCACTCCCTTGAGCTCCCAGTCGACGGCGCGGCGCCCGAAGGGGGTGTCCGTGCGGTCGTCGACCTGGACGCGCACGCCCGCGGCCTTGAGGCGGTCGCCGATCTCGCGGACCTTGGCGAGCACGGCGTCGTCGCCCTTGATGGCGAGGATGACGGCCTGCACCGGCGCGAGGCGCGGCGGGACCCGCAGGCCGCTGTCGTCGCCGTGCATCATCACCAGGGCGCCGATCATCCGCGTCGTACTGCCCCAGGAGGTCTGCCAGACGAGCTCCTGCTTGCCTTCCCTGGAGAGGTACTGGGTGTGGAAGGCCTCGGCGAAGTTCTGGCCGAGCTCGTGGCTCGTGCCGAGCTGGAGGGCCTTGCCGTCGCCCATCATGCCTTCGAGCGTGAGGGTGTTGATGGCACCCGCGAAGCGCTCCTGGGCGGTCTTGCGGCCCAGCACGAAGTCCATCGCGAGGACGTCCCGCATGAACGCGCCGTAGACGTCCTGGTGGATGCGGGACGCGAAGTCGCGTGCTTCCTCGTACGTCGCGTGGGCCGTGTGGCCCTCCTGCCAGAGGAACTCCGAGGTCCGCAGGAAGAGGCGGGGCCGCAGCTCCCAGCGGACCACGTTGGCCCACTGGTTGATCAGGAGCGGCAGGTCGCGGTAGCTCTGCACCCACTTGGAGAAGTACTCGTTGATGATCGTCTCGGAGGTGGGGCGGATGACCGCCGGCTCCTCCAGCTCCTTGCCCCCGCCGTGCGTGACGACGGCCAGTTCGGGGGCGAAGCCTTCGACGTGCTCCGCCTCCCTGGTCAGATACGACTGCGGGATGAGGAGAGGGAAGTAGGCGTTCTGGGTACCCGTCTCCTTGATGCGGGTGTCCATGTCCTGCTGCATGCGTTCCCACAGGCCGTAGCCGTACGGCCTGATCACCATCGTGCCGCGCACCGGGCCGTTGTCGGCCAGCTCGGCCTTGCTGATCAGGTCTTGGTACCAGCGCGGAAAGTCTTCCGCCCGGGGCGTGAGAACGGGTGCCTTAGCCATGGCGCGCATGGTACGGCCAGCCTCCGGAGAGGGTGAACTGAATTCTCCGCGATTCCTCCAGGGGGCGCACGACGGTGGCACGCAAGCATTGCCCCACAACCCCTGGACGCCGCGACTGATGCGGAGTTCTCTGGCATACGGGGGGAGTGCGAGCGCACTGCACGGGGGCGGACGAACCGTTTGAATACGACACTCCAGCAACTCTCGGCGGATTGGGGCGCTTTCGATGACACCAACACTCGCGCAGCCGCACCTCCCCCGCGCGGGCACGACCCCGCGCGGTGTGGACCGGTGCGCACGCGCGCGTGACTGGGCGGAGATCCAGGAACGGATGCTGGTCCCGCTCTATGAAGCGGTGTACGAACGACTCGACGTGGGCGGCGGGACACGGCTTCTCGGTCTCGGCTGCGGTTCCGGACTCGCCCTCCTGATGGCGGCTTCCCGGGGAGCGTCGGTCACCGGCGTCGACCCCTCGGCACCCGAAAGGCTCGCCCTGGCGCGCGAGCGACTGCTGCCCGACACGGGGTCGGCCGCTCGGCCGCAGGGCGGCACCCGGCTCGTGGAGGGAGGCCCCGCCGACGTCTCGGGGCCGGGCACGCCCACCTTCAACATGGTGACCGCGTTCCAGCCGATCGGCTGCGTGGCGGGCGACTCCGAGGGCCTTTCCGGCCTCCTGGAGGCCACCGTCCCGCTGGCCGGGCGCGGCACACCGGTGGTCCTCGCGGGATGGGGCCCGCCGGAGCGGTGCGCGACCTCTTCTGTACTGAAGGTGGCGACCAAGCTCACCGAACCGCTCCGTAGTACGGGGAGTTGGCGCCCCGCACTCCGTGACGACCTGGAGGAGGTCGCCCAGCGGGCGGGCCTCAAGCCGGACGGCTCGGGTCGCGTCGCGTGCCCCTTCGGGTACGCGGACACGGACAGCGCGGTCCGCGGTCTGCTCTCGACGGGGCTGTTCGACGCGGCGGTGGGCGCGACGGACCAGGTACAGGTCGACAAGGAGCTGACGGAGGCCCTGCACCCGCACAAGCGGCGGGACGGGACCGTATGGATGCCGAACGTGTTCCGGTACTTGATCGCGCGTACGCGATAGCCCCCGCCAGCTTCGGACGCGGCAGCCCCCGCTAGCTTCGGACCAGGGCTGTCCGCAGCCGGTCGAGGAGCACCCTCGCCGCCGGGCTCGCGGGCCCGTCCGTGCGCCAGGTCAGGGCGATCCTGCCTCTGGCGGGGGGATCGGTGATCTCCAGTGTCCGCAGCCCGTAGACGGCCGCCGTACGCGGTTCGAGCGCGGGCAGAACGGCCACGCCGAGACCGCGTACGACGAGTTGCACCAAGACCTGCGGTGCGGCCGCCTCGAAGGCGACACGGGGCCGGATGCCCGCCTGCGCGCAGCACGTGGATCACGGCCTGGACATCTCGGTGGCCCTGGGTCTCGGACGCAGGGTTCCCCGGGACCGTGTCAGCGTCCTTCTTAAGGAGGTCACGCCCAAATCCACCAAGTTCTTCGGGGCGGACGTCTCCGGAGTCGAACTGCGCGCCGACGACCTCGACTGGAGTTACGGCACGGGCACCCCGCTGACCGGCGCCGCGCAGGACCTTCTCCTCGTCCTGTACGGCAGGAAGCTCCCCCCGGGGCGCCTGCGAGGGGAGCCGCGGGGCCGCTTCGTCACCGAACCGGCCGGCTAGTCGACGTCCTTGGTGAGTCGCGTGATGCCGGCGACCCGGTACGCCGCCTCCTCCTCCAGGGTCTCGTTCTCCAGGAGCGCCGCGGCCAGGGCGTCCAACTGGCCCCTGTGGTCCCTCAGCTGCCGGCAGGCGCTCTCGTAGCACTCGTCGACGATCCGGCGCATCTCGTGGTCGATCACATCGAGCGTTCCGGGGGCGGCCGAGAGCCCGTAGGCCTGCTGGGCGTCGTTCGGCAGTGCGGAGAGCCGGCCCACCCGCTCGCTCATGCCCCAGCGGCCAACCATGCCGCGGGCGATGTTGGTGACCTGTTCGAGGTCGCTCTCCGCGCCCGTGGTGATGACGTCGAAGACGACGTGTTCGGCCGCCATGCCGCCCAGGGCTCCGACGATCCGGCCGCGCAGATACTCCTCCGTGTACGCGTACTTGTCGGAGTCCGGCGTCGACAGCGTGACGCCGAGCGCGCGCCCCCGGGGCACGATGGTGATCTTCCGGACGGGGTCGGCACCGGGCTGCAGCATGCCGAGGAGGGCGTGCCCGCTCTCGTGGTACGCCGTGCGCCGCCGCTCCTCGTCGGGCATGACCAGCGGCCGCTCGGCGCCGAGCTGGACCTTCTCCAGGGCCTCGGAGAGGTCGGACTGCGTCACTTCCTTCTGCTTGCGCTTCACCGCGAGCAGGGCGGCCTCGTTGGCGAGGTTGGCGAGTTCGGCGCCGGTCATCCCCGGTGTCGTACGGGCGACTTGGGCGAGGTCGATGTCGGCCGCCATCGGGATCTCGCGGGTGTGGATCTTGAGGATGGCCTCGCGGCCGCCGCGATCGGGCGGGCTGACGGTGACGACCCGGTCGAAGCGGCCTGGGCGCGTCAGGGCGGGGTCGAGGATGTCGGCGCGGTTGGTGGCCGCCAGGACGATGACACCTTCGGAGCCCGAGAAACCATCCATCTCGGTGAGGATCTGGTTCAGCGTCTGCTCGCGCTCGTCGTGGCCGCCCATTGCGCTGCCGCCGCCGCGCGCCCGTCCGATGGTGTCGATCTCGTCGATGAAGATGATGGACGGCGCGACTTTCCTTGCCTCGGCGAAGAGTTCACGTACGCGCGACGCCCCGACGCCCACGATCATCTCGATGAACTCCGAGGCGGACGCCGAGAAGAAGGGCACCCCGGCCTCGCCGGCGACGGCCCGCGCGAGCAGCGTCTTGCCGGTGCCGGGCAAGCCCGCAAGGAGCACGCCCCGCGGCATCTTGGCGCCCATCTCGCGGTATGCGGAAGGGTTCTTCAGGAAGTCGACGACGTCACTGAGCTCGCCCTCGACCTCGTCGATGCCCGCCACGTCCTCGAAGGTGGTGCGCTGGTCGCCGGGTTCGAGCTCCACCGGCTTGGGCGGGGCCTTGCGGCCCAGCATGCCGCCGGCGCCGCCGCCCATGCCCGAGCTCATCCGCCGTGCGATGAAGATCCACAGGAAGACCAGGAGCAGCATCGGGGCGAGCGAGATGAGCAGGTTGGAGAGGAAGCTGCGTTCCTGGACGACGGGTTCGGCGGTGACGGTGACGTCGTGCTTGGTGAGGTCGTCCCAGAGCTTGTCGTCGGCGAAGGCGGGGCGCTGGGTGATGAACTTGGTGTACTTCCCCTTCTCGTCGCCCGGCTTCTCCTGCTCCTTCTTGAGCTGCCCCTGGATCGCGTCGCCCTTGGAGTAGATCTTCGTGACGTTCCCGGAGTCGACCTGCTTGCTGAACTCCGTGTACGAGATCGTCGGCTCGTCGCCCTCGTCGAGGAAGGAGAGGACGAGGTTGGCGATGAGAAAGACGATGAGCGCGGTGAGGATGAGGCGGCCCCAGCCGCCCGGCATCTTCTTCTTCGGCGGCGGCTTGGGCTCGGGCGGGGGCGCGCCCTCGGAGCGCCATGGCTGGTCGGGCGCCCGGCGCGGCGGCACAGGGTTGCTCATATCCGGACGTTACGACACAAACATGGGCCGGGCACCTGCGCCGGAAACGCCTGGGGCGCCCCTCTGTGGAGAAGGGCGCCCCAGGCGTCGTACGAAAAGCAGGGCCTCAGCCCATGAACTTCTTGAACTCGTCCGGCAGCTCGAAGTCCTGCGCCTGCTGCCCCGCGGGGAGGCCGAAGGCGCCGCCTTCCTGCGCCGCCTGCTCGCGGCGGGCGGCGGCCTCCTGCTCCTCCTGCTTGCGCTTCATCGGGTTGCCCGACTTCCGCTTGCCCTTGGCCTGCTTCTGCTTCTTCTTCTGCTTGGCGGCGCCGCCACCCATGCCCGGCATCCCGGGCATGCCCGGCATTCCGCCGCCCTGGGCCATCCGCGACATCATCTTGCGGGCCTCGAAGAAGCGCTCGACCAGGTTCTTGACGGCGCTGACGTCGACGCCGGAACCCTTGGCGATACGAGCGCGGCGCGAGCCGTTGATGATGGTCGGCTCGTGGCGCTCGCCCGGCGTCATCGACTTGATGATGGCGGCGGTGCGGTCGACGTCCCGCTCGTCCAGGTTGTTGATCTGGTCCTTGATCTGCCCCATGCCGGGCATCATCCCGAGCAGCTTGCTGATGCTGCCCATCTTGCGGACCTGCTCCATCTGGGCCAGGAAGTCGTCGAGCGTGAAGTCCTTGCCCTTGCTGCTCGCCAGCTTGGAGGCCATCTTCTCGGCCTCTTGCTGGGAGAAGGTCTGCTCGGCCTTCTCGATCAGCGTGAGCATGTCGCCCATGCCGAGGATGCGGGACGCCATGCGGTCCGGGTGGAACGCGTCGAAGTCGTCCAGCTTCTCGCCGTTCGAGGCGAACATGATCTGACGGCCCGTGACCTGGGCGATCGACAGGGCGGCGCCACCGCGGGCGTCACCGTCGAGCTTGGAGAGAACCACGCCGTCGAAGCCGACGCCGTCGCGGAAGGACTCCGCCGTGTTGACGGCGTCCTGACCGATCATGGCGTCGACGACGAAGAGGACCTCGTCCGGGCTGACGGCGTCGCGGATGTCCGCGGCCTGCTGCATCAGCTCCTGGTCGATGCCGAGGCGGCCCGCGGTGTCGACGATGACGACGTCGTACTGCTTGGTCTTGGCGAACTCGATCGAGTCCTTGGCGACCTGGACCGGGTCGCCCACGCCGTTGCCCGGCTGGGGGGCGTAGACGCCGACGCCCGCGCGCTCGGCGACGACGGACAGCTGGTTCACGGCGTTGGGGCGCTGCAGGTCGCACGCCACCAGGAGCGGCGAGTGGCCCTGCCCCTTCAGCCAGAGGCCGAGCTTTCCGGCGAGGGTGGTCTTACCGGCACCCTGCAGGCCGGCGAGCATGATGACGGTCGGCGGGTTCTTGGCGAACCGCAGGCGTCGGGTCTCGCCGCCGAGGATGCCGACGAGCTCCTCGTTGACGATCTTGATGACCTGCTGGGCGGGGTTCAGGGCCTGGGAGACCTCGGCCCCGGTCGCGCGTTCCTTGATCTGCTTGATGAAGGCCCGGACTACGGGGAGGGCGACGTCCGCCTCGAGCAGGGCGATGCGGATCTCGCGCGCCGTGGCGTCGATGTCCGCCTCGGACAGGCGGCCCTTGCCCCGGAGGTTCTTGAATGTCGCTGCGAGGCGGTCGGAGAGAGTGTCGAACACGGCGGTCGCGAATCCTCGGGTCGGGGGCGGGCGGATAGGTCGCCCTCCAGGGTATCTGCCCCGCCGGGCGGGCGGGCCCGCAGTGTCGCGGGGCTCGTATATGCGGGGCTCGTGTACGGGGGGCTCGTGTACGGGGGGCTCGTGTACGGGGGCTCGTGTACCCCGGGGCTCGTGTACCCCGGGGCGGGGTGGGCCCCTCCCTCTCGCCACCCGGCAGCGGGTCCGGCGAACAGGCCTCTCCCACCCACCCGCCCATCACCCCGCAGCTGCCTCATGAACGAACAAGCTTTCCCACCCACCCACCCGATTGCCCCGCAGCGCCAAGGGGGGGTGGGTGGGGAGCGCTTACAGCAGCGGGGCGGGTGGCGAGCGCGTACAGCAGCGCGGTGGGTGGGGAGCGCTTACAGGAACGGGGCGGGTGGGGAGCGCCCACAGCAGCGCGGTGGGTGGGGAGCGCTTACAGGAACGGGGCGGGTGGGGAACGCTTACAGGAACGGGGCGGGTGGGGAACGCGTACAGCCGCGGCGCAGGCGGGAACACGCACAGCTACATGCGCCAGCGGCGCACGCGAACAGCCGCGAAGCCCGCCGAACCCGCCGCCTACCCCCGCAAAGCCGCCTCCACCGTCCGGGCCACCCCCGCAGCCCGCTCCCCCGGCAGCGGCGCCCCCTCCCCCGTGACGTAGAACGCGTCCACCGCGTTCGCCCCCAGGGTCGAGACGTGCGCGCTTCGTACCTCCACGCCCGCCGACTCCAGCGCCCGGCCGATGCGGTGCAGCAGGCCCGGCGCGTCCTGGGCCCGCACCTCGATCACCGTCGCGAGGCGCGAGCCCGCCGAAGCCACGGTCACCCGGGGCGGCGGCGCGAGAGTGCCCCGCCGCCGCGGGTACGCGGCATCCCGCTCGGCCAACCGCGCCCCGATGTCCAATGAACCGTCCAGGGCCCGCACCAGGTCCGCCCGCAGCCGCGCGGCCTGCGGCAGGGAGCCGTACTCCGCGGCGACGCGCCAGTTCAGGAGCAGCACCGAGTCCTCGATACCGGACGGCAGAGCAACCCCCCGCAGCTCCGCCGTCCGCACCGCGAGCCGGTGCACGGCGAGCACCCCCGCGACGGCGGACAGCACGCCCGGCTGGTCCGGCACCGCGATGACCAGCTCCACGCCCAGCGGCTCCGGGTCCCCGGCCGACTCCTCCGCCGAAGCGCCCTCCGTCTGCGCCCGCAGGGCCAGCACCGGCCCGCCCGTGCGGAACGCCTCCACCGCGAGACGCTCCTGCTCGGCGGTGGGAGCGACATCCTCCGCCGCCACCGGCTCCTCCCCCGAAAGCACCGCACCCACCCGCTTCACGAGGTCGGCGACGAGCGAACCCCGCCATGCCGACCACGCCGCGGGGCCGGTGGCCAGCGCGTCCGCCTCTGTGAGCGCGTGCAGCAGTTCGAGCGTCCCGGTCGAGCCCACCGCGTCCGCCACCGCCCCCACCGTGGCCGGATCGTCGAGGTCCCGCCGGGTGGCCGTCTCGACGAGCAGCAGGTGATGGCGTACCAGGGTCGCGATGACCGCCACGTCCGCCCGGTCGAAACCGATCCGGGCCGCGACGTCCCGGGCGATGATCTCCCCGGCCTCCGAGTGGTCCCCTGGCCAGCCCTTCCCGATGTCGTGCAGCAGCCCGGCCACCAGGAGCAGGTCGGGCCGTCCCACGCGGCGGGTCAGCTCCGAGGCCTGCACCGCCGTCTCCACCAGATGCCGGTCGACCGTCCATGTATGCACGGCGTTGCGCTGCGGCCGGCACCGCACGCGCTCCCAGTCGGGCAGCAGCCGGGTGACCAGCCCTTCTGCCTCAAGGGCCTCCCACACCTCGACCGTCGGACGTCCCGCCCCCAACAGCGTCACCAGCTGCTCCCTCGCCTCCGCGGGCCACGGCGTGGGCAGGGGCCGCACCGCCGCGGCCATCCTGCGCACCGCGTGCAGCGACAGGGGCAGCCCTGCCTGAGCGGCCGCGGCAGCCGCCCGCAGCGGCAGCACCGGATCCCGCTCGGGCCGGGCGGTCCGGGCGAGGACGACCTCCCCGTCCTGCTCCACCACCCCCTCGGCCAGCGGCGACCGCTCGGCCGCAGCCCCCTTGGAGCCCCCCAGCATCGCCCGCAGCCGAGGCCGCACGGACCGGGACCGCAGCACCCTGCCCACCTCGCGCCACGTCACGTCACTCGCGTACGAGATGGTGCGGGCGGACTCGTACACCTGCCGCAGCAAGGCATCCGCGTCCAACAGGCCCAACTCCGCCGCGACTTGGTCCTGCTCCTGCAGCGCGAGCCGGTCCGTGGCCCTCCCCGTGGTCAGATGCAGCGCGTCCCGCACGTCGAGCAGCCGCCGCCGGGCATCGGCGAGCCCCTCGCGCGGCGCGTCCGCCAGCCACGATGCGGCGACGGCCCGCAGCGCGGTCGCATCCCGCAGACCGCCGCGGGCCTCCTTCAGGTCCGGCTCCAGGAGATAGCTCAACTCCCCCTGGCGTTCGGCGCGTTCCTCGCACAGCTCGCGCAGCTCGGGCAGCCGTTTCGGCGCGAGGTTCCGCCAGTCGGCGAGCACCGCCGTGCGCAACCCGGTGGTCAGCCCGAGATCCCCCACGACGTGCCGCGCGTCGAGCAGCCCCAGCTGCACCTTGAGGTCCTCGCCCGCGGTCCTGCGCGCCTCCGCGGATGTGCGCACGGAGTGGTCGAGCGCGAGGCCGAGATCCCAGATGGGGTACCAGATGCGGTCCGCGAGGGCCGCCACCTCACCGGCGTCCGCGCTGCCGTCGTGCAGCAACAGCAGGTCGAGGTCGCTGCGAGGCGACAGCTCTCCCCTGCCGTACCCGCCAACGGCCACCAGTGCGGCCCCCCGCGGCGCCCCCGCGGCCGTGAAGAGGCCGGTCAGCCAGTCGTCCGTGAGGTCGGCGAGGGCCGAACGGCGCGGCGGCCCGGACCGCGCCTCCCCTTGGAGGAGGCGCAGCCGGGCCGCCGCATAGCCGCTGGGTCCGGAGTCTTCCGAGTCCGATCCAGTACGTACGTCCACACTCGTCACCCAGCAGCTCCTGTCAGTTCCGCTCAGTTCCGCTCAGTTCTGTCAGCTCAGCCCTGCCGACAGAGCTCACAACGCATCAGGCCCACGATCGCCTGTCCGCACCCGCACCGCCGTGTCGACCGGGACGCTCCAGACCTTGCCGTCCCCGATCTTGCCGGTCCGGGCCGCCTTCACCACGACATCCACGAGCTGTTCGGCGTCGTCGTCCTCGACCAGGACCTCGATCCGGATCTTCGGCACGAGGTCGACGGTGTACTCCGCGCCACGGTAGACCTCGGTGTGGCCGCGCTGGCGGCCGTAGCCGCTGGCCTCGGTGACGGTCAGGCCCTGGACGCCGAAGGCCTGGAGGGCTTCCTTGATCTCGTCGAGCCGGTGCGGCTTGACGACAGCGGTGATGAGCTTCATGCGTCCACCCTCTTGTTCTTCTCGTTCGCGGCCTTGCCGGCATCCTGGGCCGGCGGGCCGGGCGCGGCGGCGGTACGGGGCGCCGTGCCACCGCCCGCGCCACTGAAGTCGTACGCGGTCTCGGCGTGCTGCACCTGGTCGATGCCCGCGACCTCCTCGTCGTCGCTGACCCGCATCCCGATGGTCTTGTCGACCAGGAAGGCGAGGATCGCGGAGGCGATCAGGGAGTACGCGAGGACGGCGCCGACACCGGCGGCCTGCTTGCCCAGCTGGTCGAGCCCGCCGCCATAGAAGAGGCCCTTGGCGTCGGACTGGACGCCGCCGGTGGCGAAGAAGCCGACGAGCAGCGAACCCACGACACCGCCGACGAGGTGGACACCGACGACGTCGAGGGAGTCGTCGTAGCCGAACTTGAACTTGAGGCCGACGGCCATGGCGCAGAGCAGACCGGCGATGGCGCCGATGGCGATCGCGCCGAGCGGCGAGCAGGAACCGCCGGACGGGGTGATCGCGACGAGACCCGCGACGGCACCCGACGCGGCACCGAGCGTGGTGAACGCGCCGTGCCGGATCTTCTCGTAGGCGAGCCAGGCCAGCATGGCCGCACCGGTGGCGACCTGCGTGTTCAGGAACATCACCGCGCCGACACCGTCGTCGTTGCCCAGCCACGATCCGGCGTTGAAGCCGAACCAGCCGAACCACAGGAGGGCGGCGCCGAGCATGACGAGCGGCAGGCTGTGCGGCCGCATCGGGTCCTTCTTGAAACCGACGCGCTTGCCGATGACCAGGATCACGCCGAGCGCAGCGGCACCGGCGTTGATGTGCACGGCCGTGCCGCCGGCGAAGTCGATGACGCCGAGTTCGAAGGCCCAGCCGCCCGCGCCCCACACCCAGTGCGCGACCGGGAAGTAGACGACCGTGGCCCAGAGGGCCACGAACAGCGCCCAGGCGGTGAACTTCACGCGGTCGGCGAGCGCACCGCTGATCAGTGCGGGCGTGATGATCGCGAACATCAGCTGGAACACCGCGAAGACGTAGACCGGGATGGTGTAGCCGTCCCACAGCTCGTTGAGCCCGATGCCGCTCAGGCCGACGTAGTCGGACGACCAGCCGAAGAGGCTGCCGTGGTCGGTGCCGAACGCGATGGAGAAGCCGTACAGCACCCAGAGGATGGTGACGATCCCCAGGCTGATGAAGCTCATCATCAGCATGTTCAGCGTGCTCTTGACGCGGACCATGCCTCCGTAGAAGAAGGCGAGTCCCGGCGTCATGAGCATCACCAGGGCGGAACAGATGAGCATGAACCCTGTGTTGGCGGCAGACAACTGCGGGGCGTCTGCGGCGATCGTGATGCCTGGGGGCATCGGCGTCTCCTCGTCGTCGTATGCGGCCCGTGCGGGCTGGAGGGGTGGGCCGGCCGTTATGCGCCATGAGATTGGCCCAGCGCCGTTTCAGGGGGCGCCCCTCGGTGTTTCGCCGCAGTGACGAAGAGGTCGTGCGTGTTACGCGTCCATGAACTGCCGGGTCGGGCGGGGCGCGTTTTCCTACCCTGCGCACACGGCGTGGACCGGCCGCGGCGGCCATCCGGTTGACCTGGCATGGGGGAGCCGAGTCGGGCAGTTCGGGATGGGCCGGCCGCGGCCGGAGTTCAGGTGGGGCGCCGTCAGACCGCCTCCGCGGTCTCCGGCATGTCGACGGCGAGCTGATCGGTGAGCTGCACGACCTCGGCGATGTCACCGAAGTCCCGCACGGCCGTGTCCACGGTCTTGCGAAGGCGGGTGTTGACCCGCTCGGAGCGGACCTTCTTGGCGATGGTGAGGGCTTCGCCCGCGAGAACCGTGCTCTGCTCGGGCTCGCGCCGCAGGAGGTGCACCGTGGCCATGCCGATGAGGTTCAGTGCGTACGAACGCTGGTGCTCGGAGTCCTTGCCGAAGAGGTCGACGGCGCGCTCCATGACGGGCTCGGCGAGCGAGGCGTACGTGGGGCTGCGGCCCGCCACATAGGCCAGGTCGCGGAACGAGTGGGCGTTCTCGCCGTTCAGCTCGGCCTCGGAGAAGAAGCGGATCCAGTCGGGCTCGGGCTCGTCGAACTCGTCGGCGTCGGCGAAGGTGTCCTCGGCCATGCGCACGGCCCGCTTGCACTTGCCGGGCTGGCCCATGCTGGCGTAGGCACGGGCCTCCATCGCATACAGCATGGCCTGGGTGCGCGGGCTGGCGCAGTCACGGCTGCCGTACTGCGCGAGGTGGATGAGTTCGAGCGCGTCGTCGGGCCGCCCGAGGTGGATCATCTGGCGGCTCATGCTGGAGAGGATGTACGAACCGAGCGGCTTCTCGCCGGCTTCCTTCGCCGCGTGCAGGGCAAGGACGAAGTACTTCTGGGCGGTGGGCTGGAGGCCTACGTCATAGCTCATCCAGCCGGCCAGCTCGGCCAGTTCGCCCGCGACCTTGAAGAGCCGCTTGGACGTGGCCTCCGGCTGGGGCTCCTGCAACAGGTCCGTCACCTCGTGCAGTTGGCCGACGACCGCTTTGCGCCGCAGCCCGCCGCCGCACTGCGCGTCCCACTGCCGGAACATCACGGTCGTGGACTCCAGGAGGTCCAGCTCCGGCCGGGAGAGCCTGCCAGGCCTGCGGGACGGCGTGGGCGGCTCCGGGTCGCCGACCGGGGACGTCGGCCCCGGGACCAGCCAGCGCTGCATGGGCTCGATGAGGGAGGGGCCCGCCGACAGGGCGAGCGAGGTGCCGAGGAAGCCGCGCCGGGCCAGCATCAGGTCGCTGCGGGAGAACTCGCTGATGAGCGCGACGGTCTGGGGCCCGGTCCAGGGCAGGTCGACGCCCGAGACGGAGGGCGACTGGTGCGCGGCGCGCAGTCCGAGGTCCTCGACGGCGACGACACAGCCGAACCGCTCGGAGAACAGCTCGGAGAGGATGCGCGGGATGGGCTCGCGGGGGTTCTCGCCGTCCAGCCAGCGCCGCACCCGTGACGTATCGGTGGAGATGTGGTGCGCGCCCAACTGCCGTGCCCTGCGGTTCACTTGACGCGCCAGCTCGCCTTTCGACCAGCCGCTGCGCACGAACCAGGAATTGAGCAGTTCGTTGGGGCGCTTCTCAGCGTTCGCACCACTTCCGCCACTGCCGCCCACTGGAACGCCCCCATCCCTCTAGACACTTACTCGCGGTCCACGCCAAGCCCTATCAGAATGCCGCGTGTTGCGGCTCTCCGTCCGGAGAACGTCACCCATCGAACAGGAAACCGACTTGCCTCCGGCATACCCACGAGTGCACACCACTCAGGGGCTGTGCACTGAAAGTAATCCTACGATCACCCCTCCGGCGAGGGCGATCGCGGAAACGCCACCATTCGCCACCCCTTCGAATGAACTCCCGGTCCGCTACAAGCGATTGACTTGACAGTGGACGACCGAAGGTGGGCGGAAGGGAGCACTTGGGGGCGCGAATGACAGCGCGCGCACCCCTGTAGCCATCGGGCGCCACACAAAAGCACAGGGTCACGATCCGATTCCGTCACGTAACCACACCGCGCTCGACCCGTTGGAGGGGGCATGGGCTTCACGATCGGCGGCATCCGGGGGACCGACAAGCCTCGCACCGGTTCACGGCGGCGCGGCCGCGCCTCGGACTGCACCGCGGTGGCGGAGTACACCGGCCTGTGGGGGTGGGCAGCGGTCCCCGGTGCTCGCGCCCTGGACGGCCGCTGTTCCTGCGGCGCGGCCGGCTGCGCGGCCCCCGGCGCCCACCCCCTGGAGTTCGCTCCCGAGGTCCCCGCCGGGGCGACGCTCGACGAAGTGACCGAGGCCTGGGCGCAGTTCCCCGGCGCCTCCGTGCTGCTGCCCGTGGGGCGCGCCTTCGACGTCATCGAGGTGGCCGAGGCAGCCGGACGCAGGGCGCTGGTCCGCCTGGAGCGCATGGGCCTGCCGCTCGGCCCGGTGGCCGCGACCCCCGAGGGGCGCGCGCACTTCTTCGTCGCCCCCGGCGCCGCGGCCGAACTCCCCCAGCTGCTCTACCGCATGGGCTGGGACGACGCCGACATCGATCTGCACGGCCTGGGTCCCGGCACGCACATCACCGCCCCGCCGTCCGACCGCGCGGGCCTCGGCCCGGTCCGCTGGCTCCGCCCGCCGGACCTGGACTCGGCGACGCATCCGCCACAGGCGAGGCTCATCCTCGGGACGCTGGCGTACGTGGCGCATCGCTCGCCGGCGTAGCCACGCGCCGCCCCGCCTTGCCCGCACACGGAAATGCCCGCCCCGGCTGCACCCCGGGGCGGGCATTTCTTCCGTACGTGCGGCTCCGCAGCGCCCCGTAAGGGGCGCGGGGACTGCGCGACCGGCCACAACGCACCCGCGGGTGAAGTTCGACCGGCCCACCGCCGAAGCGCTACTCGCCGATCAGCGCGTCCACGAAAGCCTCGGGCTCGAACGGCGCCAGATCGTCCGCCCCCTCGCCAAGACCCACCAGCTTCACCGGCACGCCCAGTTCCCGCTGGACGGCGACGACGATTCCGCCCTTGGCGGTGCCGTCCAGCTTCGTCAGGACGATGCCGGTGATGTCGACCACCTCGGCGAAGACCCGTGCCTGCACGAGGCCGTTCTGCCCGGTCGTGGCGTCCAGGACGAGCAGCACCTCGTCCAGCGGGGCGTGCTTCTCCACGACGCGCTTGACCTTGCCGAGCTCGTCCATGAGCCCGGTCTTGGTGTGCAGGCGCCCCGCGGTGTCGATGAGGACGACGTCGGCGCCCTCCGCGATGCCTTCCTTGACCGCGTCGAAGGCGATCGAGGCGGGGTCGCCGCCCTCGGGGCCGCGGACCGTACGCGCGCCCACGCGCTCGCCCCAGGTCTGCAGCTGGTCGGCAGCTGCCGCGCGGAACGTGTCGGCGGCGCCGAGGACCACCGAGCGGCCGTCGGCGACCAGGACGCGGGCGAGCTTGCCGGTGGTGGTGGTCTTGCCGGTGCCGTTCACGCCGACGACCATCACGATGCCCGGCGTCTCCAGGCCCGACTCGGTCTTGACCGTGCGGTCGAGGTCCGGGTCGACGAGCGCCACGAGTTCCTCGCGCAGCAGCGTGCGCAGGTCGTCGGGGGTACGGGTGCCGAGCACACGGACGCGTTCGCGCAGCCGCTCGACCAGTTCCTGGGTGGGGGCGACGCCGACGTCGGCCGTGAGGAGCGTGTCCTCGATCTCCTCCCAGGTGTCCTCGTCCAGGTGCTCGCGGGAGAGGAGCGTGAGCAGCCCCTTGCCGAGTGCGTTCTGCGAGCGCGAGAGGCGCGAGCGCAGACGGACCAGGCGACCTGCCGTGGGCTCCGGGGTCTCGACCTCCGGGGCGGCCGGCTCCTCGATGACGACGGGGGCCGACGCCGACGGCTCGGCGAGCGGAAGTTCCACCTCCTCGATCGTGCGGCGCGGTTCGTCGCGCGGCGTCTCGGCCTCGTCGCCGACATGCGGCTCGGCCGGAGGGGCGGTGATGGTGGGCGTGGACGACGGGGCCTTCGGCGGCAGCTGCTTCTTCTTGCGACTGCCGATCACGAGCCCGCCGAGCGCGCCGATCACGACCACGGCGATGACTACAGCAAGGATGACGATTTCCATAACCCACCCAGTATCAGCCATGGGGGCAACCGGGGCTGAGGCTGTAGCTTCCTCCAAAGAACATAAGCTCATAGAGGCCACTACTCGGACTAAAGTACGATGGAGCTCTCCGCATCAACGCGCGTAGAGTCCAACGCGATCACCCCCACGGACGGGTCGCGACGTTGCGATCCGAGCGAGAGGCACGGACCCCACCCCATGAGCACCACCGCCGAAACCGAAGGCGCCCTGGAGACACGCGGCCTCGAGCCCGTCCCCGACTCCGAGCGCACGGGCCGGACCCGCGAGCTGTTCCCCACCTGGGTGGCGGCCAACATCAGCGTCCTGCTGCTCACCATGGGCGCGGGCCTCATCGTGACCAACGGCCTCAACTTCTGGCAGGCCCTGGTCGTCGCCCTCATCTCGCCCGTCCTGAGTTACGGCATGGTCGGTCTGATCTCCATCTCGGGCAAGCGCGGCGGCTCCCCCGGCATGACGCTCTCGCGCGCGGTCTTCGGCCAGCGCGGCAACCTCTTCCCGGGCTCGCTGATCTGGGTCGCCCGCTGGGGCTGGGAGACGATCAACGCGGTGACGGGCGCGTACGCGATCATCACCGTCCTGGACATCTGCTTCGGCGTGAAGTCCAGCACGTGGCTCACGGTCGTCACACTGATCGCCTTCGTCGCCTGTACGTTCGTCATCAGCGGCCTGGGCCGCAAGGTCCTGCACATCTGCAACACCTGGGCGACGTACCTCTTCGGCGCGTTCAGCGTTCTCGTGCTCGTCTACCTGGTGGCCAACACCCCCTGGTCGGACGTCTTCTCGCGGTCCGCCGGCTCCACATCGGCGATGGTCGCGGGTGTCGGCGTCATCGCCGCCGGCGGCATCAGCTGGGTCCCCACCGGCCCGGACTTCACGCGCTACCTCCCGCGCAAGGCCTCGAACAAGGCGCTCGTGGGCAACGCCATCGGCGGCGCCGGCATCGTCGTCGTCCCCATGGTCCTGATGGGCGCGGTCATGGCGGTCAGCACGCCGAGCCTGTCGGAGGCCTCGGACCCGGTCTCCTTCCTCGGCCAGCTGCTCCCGACGTGGATCGCGGTGCCGTATCTGCTGATGGCCCTGATCGGCATGCTCCTGATCAACTCGATGTCGATGTACTCCGCGGGCTTCACCGCCATGACGCTCGGCATCAAGGTCCCGCGCACGTGGGCGGTGTCCATCAACGCCCTCATCAGCCTGATCTTCGGCTACCTCCTGATGAACGTGGCCACCAGCTTCATCAGCTCGTTCATCTCCTTCCTGACCCTGCTCGCGGTCGCCTTCTCCGCCTGGATCGGCGTCTTCGGCATCGACATGCTGCGCAGGAAGACGTACGACGGCGAGGCGCTGATGGACACCAAGCGCACCAGCGCCTACTGGTACAAGGCGGGCTTCGCCTGGCAGGCCATGACCGCGTGGGCGATCGCCCTGGTGGTCGGGCTGCTCTTCACGAAGGTCGACTGGTTCAGCGGCCCGCTCGCCACCTCCTGGATCGGCCGCAACGGCCTGGGCTGGCTGGCCACGATCCTCATCGCCGCCGTGCTGTACGCGGCGCTTCCGAAAACCCCGGCCGTCGAGACGCCCGAAGGCCCCGACAGCAAGAGCGGCGGCGAGAGCGAGCTGGTCCCGGCCTGATCCGCCCCCTCCCGGCCCGGATCAACTACCCCCGGGCACTGGTCATCTGACACCACGTCATCTAACGTCCCTCTTCGCCCGCACCCACGGTGAAGGGGGACGTTCTCCATGCCCGTCACAGTCGTACGCTTCAACCTCGTCGACCCGGACGCGACACCCGCCTCGCTGAGCGAGCGCTACAAGGCCGCCCTGGAGATGGCCACGTACGCCGACGACCGGGGCATCTCCACCGTGCAGACCGAGGAACACCACGGTGTCGGCAACAACTGGCTGCCCTCGCCCTTCACCTTCGCCGGCGCGGTCTTCGGCGCGACCCGGCGCATCGCGGTCACGGTCTCCGCGATCATCGGCCCGCTGCACGATCCGCTGCGGCTCGCCGAGGACATCGCCGTACTGGACCTGCTCAGCGGTGGCCGCCTGGTCACGGTGGCGGGGATCGGCTACCGGCCCGAGGAGTACGCGGCCTTCGGCGTCGACTGGAAGCGGCGCGGCAAGCTCCAGGACGAGCTCCTGGAGACCCTGTTGCAGGCGTGGACCGGCGAGCCCTTCGAGTTCCGCGGCCGCACCGCACGCGTCACCCCGCGCCCGTTCACACAGCCGCACCCGATGCTCCTGGTCGGCGGCTCCTCCGAGGCGGCGGCCCGCCGCGCGGCCCGGCTCGGCCTGCCGTTCTTCCCGAGCGCCCATCTGCCGGATCTTGAGGCGTACTACAACGCACGCCTCGCGGAGTACGGCACCGAGGGCTGGACGATGATGCCCGCCGCCGAGACCCCGCTCCTGCACATCGCCGACGACCCGGACCGCACCTGGGCCGAACACGGCGAGCACTTCCTGCACGAGGCCCGCACCTACGCCTCCTGGCAGTCCAAGGACATCCGCTCCGCGGTGAAGTCCGGCGCCACCACGGTCGATGAGCTGCGCGCCGAGGGGGTCTACCGCGTCCTCACGCCCGACGAGTGCGTGGCGTACGTACAGGGCGGCGCCGCCAATCTCGTACTGCATCCGCTTTCGGGCGGGATGCCGGTGGACGAGGGATGGCGCAGCCTGCACCACTTCTGTGAAAACGTACTGCCCCGGCTCAAGGAATAGGTCCTTGAACCGGGGCAGCTTCCTCGAAGGAGGGGCAGCGGGGATTAGCCCATCTCCTCCAGGGTCTTGCCCTTCGTCTCCTTGACGAACTTCATGACGAAGGGGATCGAGGCCACGGCGAAGGCGCCGTAGATGATGTACGAGCCGGTCAGGCTCCACTCGGACATGCTCGGGAAGGTCTTGGTGATCGCGAAGTTGGCGAGCCACTGGGCCGAAGCGGCCACACCGAGGGCCGCTGCACGCAGCCGGTTCGGGAAGATCTCGCCGAGCAGCACCCAGACCACCACGCCCCAGGAGAGGGCGAAGAAGAGCACGAAGAAGTTGGCGGCGATGATCGCCGTCAGGCCCTGCGCGTCCGGCAGCGAGACGTTGTCGCCGGTGCCGGTGCGGTAGGAGAACGCCCACGCGCAGGTGAAGAGCGCGAGCGCCATACCGGCGGAGCCGATGATGGCCAGCGGCTTGCGCCCGATGCGGTCGACGAAGACCATCGCGATGACCGTGCCGACGATGTTCACGATCGACGTCTCGAACGAGTACAGGAACGAGCTGCTCGGGTCCTTGCCGATCGACTGCCACAGCTGGTTCGAGTAGTAGAAGATCACGTTGATGCCGACGAGCTGCTGGAACACCGAGAGCCCGATGCCGATCCAGACGATCGGCAGGAAGCCGGCCTTGCCGAGCAGGTCCTTGAACGAGGACTTGTGCTCGCGGCGCATGCCCTCCTCGATCTGGCCGACGCGCGCTTCCAGGTCGATCTTGGTGCCCTCGACCTCGCTGAGCACCTTCTTCGCTTCCTCGTTGCGGCCCACGGAGATCAGGAAGCGGGGCGACTCGGGGATGGCGAAGGAGAGCAGGCCGTAGAGGACGGCGGGGATGACCATGACGCCGAGCATCAGCTGCCAGGCCTCCAGGCCCATCAGCTTGCCGCGCTGGTCACCGTCCGCCATGTTCAGGATGCCCCAGTTGACCAGCTGGGAGACGGCGATGCCGATGACGATCGCGGCCTGCTGGAACGAGGCGAGGCGGCCTCGGTACGCGGGCGGGGCGACCTCGGCGATGTAGGCGGGGCCGATGACGGAGGCCATGCCGATGCCGATACCGCCGATGAAGCGCCACATCGTCAGGTCCCACGCCGCGAACGGCAGGGCGGAACCGACGGCGCTCGCCGCGAAGAGGACGGCGGCGATCTGCATACAGCGGATGCGGCCGATGCGGTCGGCGATGCGCCCGGCGATCGCGGCACCGACGGCGCAGCCGAGCAGCGCCGTGGCGATGATCCAGCCGAGCATGTTCGCGTCGACGTCGAACCGGTGCTGGATGGCGACGGTGGCGCCATTGATCACCGAGCTGTCATAGCCGAAGAGGAAGCCACCCATCGCGGCGGCTGCCGTAATGAAGATGACATGGCCGAGATGGTCGGGGTGGGCCTCTCTGCCTTCGGGCTGCGGCGCCTTCGTTGTGCTGGTCACATGGACTCCTCGGGCCACCGGCAACATCGCCGGGGGTGGGGGTGAGCACTTCAAGTGGCGCACAACTTCACGCCGCCCACCACCTGAAGGTAAAAGCAACGTTGCAGAGACTATGCCTTCAAGTTCCGAAGTCAATAGCTGGGTTCCTGTGAATTTCAGGGACCCTTGAGGCGTGGTTCGTTCAAGTCTTGAAGTTATGGAGATGGCGTGACGGAATGATCTTGTGCGGAGCTACCGGAGCCGCTGGCTGATCACCTTCGAGACGCCGTCACCCTGCATGGACACGCCGTACAGCGCGTCGGCGACCTCCATCGTGCGCTTCTGGTGCGTGATCACGATGAGCTGCGAGGCCTCCTGCAACTCCTCCATGATGCGGATGAGCCGCTGCAGGTTGGTGTCGTCGAGCGCGGCCTCGACCTCGTCCATCACGTAGAACGGGCTCGGCCGTGCCTTGAAGATCGAAACGAGCAGCGCGACAGCGGTCAGCGAGCGCTCACCGCCGGAGAGCAGCGAGAGCCGCTTGACCTTCTTGCCGGGCGGGCGGGCCTCGACGTCGACCCCGGTGGCGAGCATGTTGTCGGGGTCGGTCAGGACGAGCCGCCCCTCACCGCCCGGGAAGAGCCGCGAGAAGACGCCCTCGAACTCACGGGCGGTGTCGCGGTAGGCCTCGGTGAAGACCTGCTCGACCCGCTCGTCGACCTCCTTCACCACTTGCAGGAGGTCGGCCCGCGTCTTCTTCAGGTCCTCCAGCTGCTCGCTCAGGAACTTGTGACGCTCCTCCAGCGCGGCGAACTCCTCAAGGGCCAGCGGATTCACTTTTCCGAGCTGCTGATACGCCCGTTCGGCTGACCTCAGCCGCTTCTCCTGCTCACCGCGGACATACGGAACGGGCCGGTTACGCGGGTGCTCCGGGTCCTCGGGGAGCTCCTCGCCCTCGGCCGCGGGGGAGGGCGGCACGAGCTGGTCGGGGCCGTAGTCGGACACGAGCCCTGCCGGTTCCACACCGAGTTCCTCCAGTGCCTTGGACTCCAGCTGCTCGATCCGCAGCCGCTTCTCGGCACCTAGTACCTCGCCTCGGTGAACTGAATCAGTCAATTTGTCGAGCTCCGCCTTGAGGTCCCGCCCCTGGCCGCGCTCGGCGGTCAGCTCCCGCTCCCGTACCTCCTTGGCGCGCTCGGCGGCGGCCCGCTCCTCCTGCGCCCGTACGAGGGAGACCTCGACGTGCGCGAGCAGTTGCCGCGCTCCACGGGCGACGGCATCGGCGACCTCGGCCTCGTGCCGCATCCGGGCCTTGCGCTGCTCGGCACGCGCGCGTGCCTCGCGTTCGGCGCGCGCGGCCCGGTCGAGCGAGTCGGCGCGTCCCGCGAGCCCCTTAACCCGCTCCTCGTGCGTACGCACCTGGAGCCTGGCCTCCATCTCGGTCTGCCGCGCATTGGCCCCGTCGGCGGCCAGCCGGTCACGTACGGAGGTGTCGGGCTCCTCCTCGACCGGGGCCTCCTCCGCCACGGCGAGACGCTCGGCCAACTCCTCCACGTCCTCGGCGGCCTTGTCCAGCGCCTCCTGCGCCTTACCGGCGGCGGCCGCACTGCGCTCCGCCTCGCCCGCGGCGCCGCGCGCCTGCCCGGCGAGGGCGCCCAGCTGCTGGGCCACGGCGGACTTCTCCCGGTCGGCGGCTCGCCTGCGCTCTCCCAACTCCTCGACGAGCGCGGCCACCTCCTTGCGCCGCTCCCCCGCCCACTGCTGGGCGTGCGCCAACTCGTCGCACTGTTCGGCGAGTTGCTCCAGCTCGGCCGCCGCCTCGTCGACGGACGCCTGTACTTCGAGAAGGCTCGGCGCCCCGGCGGAGCCGCCCTGCGCGAAGTGCGCCCCGAGCAGGTCGCCTTCGGTGGTGACGGCCGTGAGCTCCGGGTGCGCGTAGACGAAGTCCTCGGCGTCCTCAAGGGTGCCGACGGCCACCATCCCCCGCAGCAGCCGCCGCACCGCGGGCATCAACTCCGCTGGCCCGCGCACCAGTTCGGCCACCAGGGGTGGCCCTTCGGAGCCCTGCCGCCGTGCCGGGTCGGGGTCGGCTTCCGGGGCCCCCGCCAGCAGCAGCGCGGCCCGCCCGGCGTCCTGCTTGCGTAGCAGCCGGATGGCCTCCGCCGCCGACGCCGGTGTGGTCACGGCGATCGCGTCCGCCGCGGCGCCGAACGCCGCCGCGACCGCGACCTCGTACCCCGGAGTGATCGACAGCAGCTCGGCCGCAGGACCGAGCAGCCCCGTGAGGCGGTCCTTGGCGGCGAGAAGCGCCCCCGTCCCGTCCTTGCGGCGCAGGCCGAGCGCGAGCGCCTCGTGCCGTGCGGCGACCGCGGCCCGCTTGCGTTCGGCGGCGGTGGCGGCCTCGCGGGCCGCGGCCAGCGCACCCTCGGCCTCCGCGAGGGAACGCTTCGCCTCGTCGTGCCGCTCGCCGAGCTCCGCGTCACCGGCGTCGAGCCCGTCGACCTCCGCCTTCAGCTGCTCGTACTCCTCCTGGGCGGCGACCGCACGCTCCCCCGCCTCGTCACGCGCCACGGCGAGCCGGTCGATCTCGGCCTGCGCGGAGCCCGCCCGCGAGCGCGCCGCGTTGACCTGACCGTGCAGCCGGGCGAGGCCTTCTCGCCGGTCGGCGATGGCCCGCGCGACGTCCTTGAGGCGGCGCTCCTCGACGGCCAGCTCCCGCTCCAGGTCGGCGCGGTGGCCGACGGTGTCCTCCAGGGCATGCTCGGCCGCTTCGAGGGCGGCTTCGAGCTCCGCCTCCTGCTCGCGGATCCGCGCGGCCTCGCGCTCCATGTCCTCGGGGTCACGGCCGCGCCGCTCCTCCGGGGGAGCGGCGGTCGCGCTCTTCACGCGGGCGTCGGCGAGCGACACCGTGCCGCGCACCCGCTCGGCCAGCTGCGACAGCTCGTACCACGTCTGCTGGGCCCGCTGGAGCCGCGGCGTGAGGCGGCGCACCTCGTCCTCGAGCTCGCCCTCCCGCTGGAGCGCCTTCTTCAGCTCGGCCTCGGCGGTGTCCTTGCGGCGCTTCAGCTCCGCCTCGTCGGCCACCTCGGTCCGTAGCGCGTCCCGCATCCGTACGAGGTCGTCGGCGAGGAGCCGCAGGCGGGCGTCGCGCAGGTCGGCCTGGATGACGGCGGCCCTACGCGCCACGGCCGCCTGCCGGCCGAGCGGCTTGAGCTGGCGCCGCAGCTCGTCGGTCAGGTCCTGTACGCGGGCGAGGTTGGCCTGCATCGCGTCGAGCTTGCGCAGCGCCTTCTCTTTGCGCTTGCGGTGCTTGAGGACGCCCGCGGCCTCCTCGATGAAGGCGCGGCGGCCCATGGGGTCGGCGTGCAGGACACCGTCGAGCTGACCCTGGCCGACGATGACGTGCATCTCGCGCCCGATGCCGGAGTCGGAGAGCAGTTCCTGGATGTCGAGCAGCCGACAGGTGTCCCCGTTGATCTGGTACTCGCTGCCGCCGTTGCGGAACATGATCCGCGTGATGGTGACCTCGGCGTACTCGATGGGCAGGGCGCCGTCGGAGTTGTCGATGGTGAGGGACACCTCTGCGCGGCCGAGCGGCGGGCGCCCGGTGGTGCCGGCGAAGATGACGTCCTCCATCTTGCCGCCGCGCAGCGACTTGGCGCCCTGCTCGCCCATGACCCAGGACAGCGCGTCCACGACGTTGGACTTGCCGGAGCCGTTCGGTCCGACGACGCAGGTGATGCCCGGCTCGAACTTCAGCGTCGTCGCCGACGCGAAGGATTTGAAACCGCGCAGTGTCAGGGCCTTGAGGTGCACGCCGCCGGACTCTACCTGTCACTCATCGTTTCACCCAGGAAGATGCAGGGCACATCAGACGGTAAAGAAGACGGTTCACGAGACGACAAGAAAGAAGGGACGCCGAAGCGTCCCTTGCAGATCTGGACAAGCGGCTGACATGGGCAGCCTGACCACGTGCGTTAACAGGCAACTCACAGACCAGCAGACGCGTGCCGCGATCGAGCGTTACGCGAGGGTCGTGTGAGGTGAGCGCCTTACTGAAGGTGGTGGTCAGGTGAGCGCAGGCTCCGCCTGGGGTACGTCGATGCTCTCCAGGAGCGATTCGTGAGAAGCGGCAGCCGCGAGCGCGTCGTTCTCGGCCTGGATCTTCACGAGCTCAGATTCCAGGTCTTGGACGCGTTGCTGGAGCCGTCGCATCTCGGCGAGAAGTCGCGGGTCGGAACCGCCGACGTAACCGAGAAGCGCCTTTGCCATGATGGATGGTCCTCCACAATGAGTGACCGACCGAAGCGGTGTGGGTCGTGAGGGAATCGCACCCGCGGTGCTTGGCACTCGTTGTTCTTGCTGGTCTTGCAGGGCCGTTCTCACATGCCAAACAGCTAAGGTGCGCGGGGCTTCCAGAGTCTCACCAAAAAGTTTGACGGTCAACACGATCACGCCCCGTATTGGCGGGCGACCCGGGGGCCTGCGGCCGTGGAAACGGCGGCGCTGCCTCTGCTGCGGGGCCCTGGGGGCGTGTCGATCATCCTTCACCCGGGAGCCTGCCACGGCGGGCCCTTCTTGGCAACCACCAGGCCTTTCCTGCCCCGGGCGGTTGCCCGAACCTCACCGGAGCGGTTCGCCCGGCCGCTCTCCGTCAGCGAATCGCGAAGGTGTCGTAGATGCCGCGCGGAGTGTCCCAGATCTCAGTGACACCGTCGACGCGGCCGGGTGTGTCGCCCTCGCGCAGCCAGTCGAGCAGCCCCTGGGCACCCACGCGGGGGCCCTCGGCGACGACCTGCACGCGGCCGTCCTCCAGATTGAGAGCAAAACCACTCAGGCCGCCGATCTCCAGAGCCTTGGCCCGCGTGAACCAGCGGAAACCCACGCCTTGCACCTGGCCACGCACCCAGGCCGTGACTCTGACTTCTTCGTTCATGGGTGCACGCTAACCGGCCAATTGCTCTCGGAGCACTTCGTCCCCATGCGCCATCGCGTACAGTCCCGACTCGATGAGCCTCACTCGTATGGGTGAGCCACGTTGACCACTGAGGACGAGGAAGGCCAGGAGATGGGACGCCACCGACGCTCCGGCGCAGGGGCAGCCGCCACCGGCCGCGCCACTGGGGCCCCCGACACATACGCGGGCGAGTACGCCGGCGTCCCGGAGCCCCGCCCCGCCACCGTGTCCCACCGCCACCGGGGCCGCCGCGCCACCCCGGTGCGCACCGGCCTGCTCGGTGTCTCCGCGGCCGTGGCCATGGGTGCCGTGGCCGTCGCGTCCGGCCTGGTCCCGGGGGCCGACAACTACTCCCTCGGCGGAGGCGGCGACTCGAACAAGGTCCGCGCCGCCACCACCCCGAGCGAGGTCGCACCTCAGGGCGGCGACACCGGCACCGCCGAGCGCGAGTCGACCCCGCCGAGCCGCGGCTCCGAACGCCCGGACGCCCCGACGCCTTCCCCCTCGCAGTCCACCGAGAAGCCCTCGGCCGAGCCGTCGAAGAAGCCGTCGTCCAAGGCTCCCGCTCCGTCCAGGACCGAGGAGAAGAAGAAGACGACGCCCCCGAGCCCCTCGCGCACCCCCTCCGAGAAGCCGAAGGCCCCGCCGGCCACCGGAGCGAAGTCGCCGTCCGCCGAGAGCGCGGCCGAGGCGGACGTGCTCACCCTGGTCAACCAGGAGCGGGCCAAGGTGGGCTGCTCCCCCGTGAGCGGCGACGCCGCACTGGCCTCGCTCGCTGGGAACTTCAGCGCGGACATGGCCGAGCGCGACTTCTTCGACCACACCGACCCGGATGGCGCGACCCCGTGGGACCGTGCCGACAAGGCCGGGATATCGGATTTGGGCGGCGAGAACATCGCCCGGGGCCAGGCCAACGCCCAGTCCGTGATGGACGCCTGGATGAACAGCGCCGGCCATCGGGCCAACATCCTCAACTGCGACTACAAGACGCTGGGCGTCGGCGCGCACTTCGCGCCGGGCGGCCCCTGGTGGACGCAGGACTTCGGCTTCTAGGCGGCAGACCAGGGCAAGCACTAACTTCTAGTTAGCGCCACCTGTGGGTCAGCGCTGCGCGCGAGTATGCTGTCCGTATGGACTCGACCGCTCAGGACATGCCATACGACGTGTTCTCTCGGCAGTGCCCCTCGCGCGGCACCCTGGAGCACGTCACCGGACGCTGGGGTGCGCTCACTCTGGGCGCGCTGCACGACGGCACGTTCCGTTTCAACGAGCTGCGCCGCCGGGTCGACGGCGTGAGCGAGAAGATGCTGTCCCAGACGCTGCACGCGCTGGAGCGCGACGGCCTGGTCCAGCGTGACGCACAGCCCACCAACCCTCCGCGCGTGGACTATCAACTCACCCCGCTGGGGCGGGAGATCACCGACCGTCTGATGGGCCTCATCCACTTCGTCGAGGGCAGGATGGACGGCGTCCTCGAAGCCCGCGAGCGCTACGACAGCGGGGCGGCCGGCGGCCGCTGACAGCGCGGGCAGAAGTAGCTGGAGCGGTTCATCCAGGGGCGCCGGCGCATCGGCGTCCCGCAGCGGCGGCAGGGCTCGTCCTCACGTCCGTAGGCGTCGAGCGACCGCTCGAAGTACCCGGATTCGCCGTTCACGTTCACGTACAGGCTGTCGAAACTCGTGCCGCCGACGGCGAGCGCCGCGTTCATCACATCCCGTACGTGGCCCAGGAGTTCGGCCGTACGCGGGCGTGTGAACGTGGCCGTGGGCCGCTCGTAGTGCAGCTTCGAGCGCCAAAGGGCCTCATCCGCATAGATGTTGCCGACACCGCTGATCAACGATTGGTCGAGCAGGGCACGTTTGATCGTCGTACGACGGCGGCGCAGCGCGGTGTGGAAGGCCGCGTCGTCGAAGAGCTCGTCCAGCGGGTCGCGTGCGATGTGCGCGATGACGTCGGGCAGCCCGTCCGGGGTGTTCGCGTGCAGCGACAGACCGCCGAAGGTGCGCTGGTCGACGAAGCGGAGTTCGGTGCCGAGCGCGTCGTCGAACCGCATCCGGATCCTCAAGTGCTTCTCGTCGGGCGCCTCTTGGGGCTGGACGAGCAGCTGCCCGCTCATCCCGAGGTGGGCGAGGATCGAGGTGCCACTGTCCTCAAGGGGCAGCCACAGATACTTCCCCCGCCGCATCGCCGTGCCGACCCGGTGGCCCCTGAGGCGGAGCCCGAAGTCGTCACCGCCCGCGAGATGCCGCCGTACGGAGCGCGGATGCAGCACCTCGACGGCGGCGACGGTCCGATGAGCCACCCAGCGCTCTAGTCCACGCCGGACCACTTCGACCTCAGGCAGCTCAGGCATGGGGGTTACTCCGGGGCAGTCGGGTGGGTGGGGGGAAAATGCCGCGAAGCGGCAAAAAAGCTGGTGCCGGCCACCCGACAGGGCAACCGGCACCAACAGTAAAGCGTCGTCAGGCGGACGGAGCTTCGGAGACTCCCTCAGCCTTCGCGGCAGCGATTCGCTCATCCGCAGCGGAGCGAATCTCGCGCCACGCGGACTCCGCGGCCTGCTGCTCCGCTTCCTTCTTGCTGCGGCCGGTGCCGGTGCCGTACGAGACGCCTCCGACGCGGGCGGCAGCAGTAAAGGTCTTCTCGTGGTCCGGGCCGCTCTCCGTGACGAGATACTCGGGAACGCCGAGGCTCTCGGTGGCGGTGAGCTCCTGGAGGCTGGTTTTCCAGTCCAGGCCCGCTCCCAGGTTCGAGGACTTCTCGATCAGCGGGTCGAAGAGCCGGTGCACCAGCTCGCCCGCCGCGTCCAGACCCTGGTCCAGATAGACCGCGCCGATCACCGCTTCAAGGGTGTCGGCGAGGATGGAAGCCTTGTCCCGGCCACCCGTACCCTCTTCGCCCCGGCCGAGCCGGATGAAGGAGCCGAGTTCTAGGCCACGACTGACCTCCGCCAGCGCACGCGAATTGACCACCGCGGCCCGCAACTTGGCCAGCTGGCCTTCGGGCAGGTCGGGGTGGGTGCGATAGAGCGTGTCCGTGACGACGAGACCGAGCACCGAGTCCCCGAGGAACTCGAGCCGCTCATTCGTCGGCAGGCCGCCGTTCTCGTACGCGTACGAACGGTGGGTCAGTGCACGCACCAGAAGGGCGGACTCGAGTTCGTACCCGAGCCGCCCTTCCAAAAGCGTGTGGGACGAGGCCGTGTTTTCCGCCTGCTTCTTGGCGTTTGCAGCCTTTTCAGCGTGGGCGTCTTCCGCCATCTTGTGGCTAGACACGGTGCCTCTCACCAGCCGCTCAGACCTCGAGGACCTGGCGCTTGTTGTACGTGCCGCAGCTCGGGCACGCGATGTGCTGGAGCTTCGGCTCCTGGCAACGCTCACACGAAACCAGGGTGGGGACCGCAGCCTTCCACTGCGACCGGCGGTGGCGCGTGTTGCTGCGCGACATCTTCCGCTTCGGAACAGCCACGGCTACTTCTCCTGCTTCTCGTCGACGCCGGCTTCGGCGCCGCTCACGTCGTCCTTCTCGCCGTCCTGGATGGTCCCGGCGAGTCCCTGCAATGCCGCCCAACGAATGTCGACGGCGTCATGGTGGTGCTCCGGGTCGTCCGCGAGCCGTGCTCCGCACTGGGAACACAGGCCCGGACAGTCGTCCCGGCACACCGGCTGCATCGGCAGTGCGAGCACTACCGCGTCACGCAGCACGGGCTCGAGGTCGAACAAGCCGTCCTCGAGATAGAGCGTGTCCTCGTCGTCCTCGGCGTCGTCGGCCGGTTCCGCTGCGCGGCCCCGGTCGTCGGCGTCAGGGTACGAGAACATCTCCTGGAATTCCGCTTCCACCTCAAGCTTCAGCGGCTCCAGACACCTTACGCACTCCCCCTCGGCCGACGCACGGGCGGTGCCTGTGACAAGCACCCCTTCCATGACCGACTCAAGACGGATCTCCAGCTCGACCGGAGCGCCTACCGGCACTCCGATGACCCCTTCGATGCCGAGGACCGGCGAACCGGGCGCCTCGACGGAACGAGTCAGCCGCTGCTGCGCACCGGGACGCCGACCCAGCTCGTGTGTGTCGAACACGAGTGGGTTTCGGTGGTCAAGGCGAGCACTCAGGGCGTTTCCTGCTTTCGAATCCTGGAAGTTCAAGGGCCGCCCAAAACGAGCTTCGCTCGTCAGCCGGGCAGCCTGGATCGCGGACGTACGCGCGACCGAAGAACCAGGATACTGGACCTTTCGCTCACGGCCCAATCCGGTCCCGCGAGGACCGCGGACCGGGCGTCAGCGGCCCTGTTCGTACTGGCGCAGCTGCTCCGCCGTGATCATGCCGGTGTCGAAGAGGCTGGTCTCGTCGAGGACGCCGGGGGCCTGGTGATGCTGCTGCTGCGGCTCCGCGTATCCCTGCTGCTGGGTCTGGTCGTACCCCTGCTGCGGGTAGCCGTACGGATCCTGCTGCTGGTAGCCGTACGGGTCCTGCTGGGCGTACTGCTGCTGGTAGGCGTACTGGTCCTGCTGCTGGTACGCGTACGGGTCCGGTTCCTGCTGCGGCGGGGCGTACGGCTGCTGTGCGGGGATCTGCGGGGGCGCCTGGGGAGGCTGCGGGACCGCTGCCGGGGCGGGAGCCGTGGGCGCCGTGGGGTCGGTGAGGCCCGCGAGGTACTCGGCGTCCGTGGTGTGCGCCTGGGATCCGAGGCCCTCGGCGAGGCCCGCGAGGTCGTCGGCGGGCGCACGGCCGTGCAGGGTCTGGCGGCCGCGGCCGACCGCCTCCAGGGTCTTGGCGAGGACGGCTTCGAAGGCGCCGAGCTTGGCGTCGACGTACGCGTCCGCGTCCCGGCGCAGCGTCTCGGGGTCGTGGCTGCGCTGCGGGGCGTCCTCGTCCTCGTAACCCTGCTCGTCGAGGCCGGGGCCCGTGCCGAGGAGCTTCTCGCGGCCTCGGCCGACCGAGCCGAGGGTCTTGGTGAGGACGACCTCGAAGTTGGCCAGCTTGCTGTCCACGTAGTCGTCGGCCTCGACGCGGACCTCGTCGGCGGCCTGCCGGGCCTCGGCGAGGATGCGTTCGGCCTCGCCCTGGGAGCTGCGGGCGACCTCCGTGTCGGAGATCAGCGAGCCGCGCTCGGCGTGCGCCGTCTCGATGATGCGGTCCGCCTCCTGGCGGGCCTGCTCGACCAGCTGCTCGCGGCCGCCGATGAGCTCCTGGGCCTGCGCGAGGGAGCCGGGCAGCGCCTGGCGCACCTCTTCGAGCATCGACAGGAGATCGGCGCGGTTGACCACGCACGAGGCCGACATCGGCATGGACCGGGCACTGCCGACCGCGTCGACGATCTCGTCGATCTTCTTCTGCACGTCCACCGTGTGCTCGCCACTCTCTACAGCTGGTTGAAGACGGACGGCACGACTGTAAGGCCAGTCGGCGGCCGTCGGACACCGGATGACGGGCTGTCAGTTAGTCCGGAGAGCCGTCACTTCTTGCCGATGCGCTCGGTCAGCGCCTCGTGGACCACCGGCGGCAGCAGGTGGGCGACGTCGCCGCCCCAGGCGGCCACTTCCTTGACCAGCGAGGAGGAGAGGAAGCTGTAGGTGGGGTTGGTGGGCACGAAGAGGGTCTCGACGCCCGAGAGGCCGTTGTTCATCTGGGCCATCTGCAGTTCGTAGTCGAAGTCGCTGACCGCCCGCAGGCCCTTGACGATGGCCGGGATGTCGCGCTGCTTGCAGAAGTCGACGAGAAGGCCGTGGAAGGACTCGACCTCGACGTTCCCGAAGTCGGCGGTGACCTCGCGGATCAGCTCGATCCGCTCGTCGACGGTGAACAGGCCCTTCTTCGACTGATTGATCATCACCGCGACGTGCACCACGTCGTAGAGCCTGGAGGCGCGGGCGATGATGTCGAGGTGTCCGTTGGTGATGGGGTCGAACGACCCCGGACAGACGGCGCGGCGCAACGTGAGTCCCTCGCTCTCCGGTCCGGTCATGGCGCGATCACTGAGTCGTCGCACGTAGAGGCGGCGCGACCGTACCAAAACGTGCTTTCGCCGTAGCGACGGGACCTCAGTGCTTCGAAGCCGTCGGGCCAGCCGAATTCTCCGCCTCTGGTACTACGTTCAACGGTGACGAGCGCATCGTCCGTGAGCCAGCCCCCGGCGCGGAGTGTGAGCAGGATCTCGCGAAGATCGTCATCGGTGTCGACGTACGGAGGATCGAGGAAGACCAGGTCGTACGGGGTCGTGGGGGCGCCGCTCTGGATGATCTGGGTCGCTTTGCCCGCCCTGACCTCGGCGCCGGGCAGACCGATCGACTTCACGTTCTCCCGGACGGTGCGCACCGCGCGGGCGTCGGCCTCGACGAGCAGGGCGTGGCCCGCCCCGCGCGAGAGCGCTTCGAGACCGATGGCACCGGATCCGGCGTACAGGTCGAGGACGCGTGCGCCGTCCAGCGTGCCCTGCAGGGCCTGCCAGGTGGAGAACAGGCCCTCGCGTGCGCGGTCGGTCGTGGGCCGTGTGCCGTTCCCTGGCGGGACGGCGAGGCGACGTCCGCCGGCCACACCGGCGATCACGCGGGTCATCTGAGTCCTTGTCGGTGTACGTACGGGTGGTCCGGTCCCAGTCTCTCAGCCCGGGTGCCCGCGCCGCCTGTCAGCCCTTGTCGAGGTACTGCTCGCGCTCGTCGTCCAGGAGGGCGTCCAGGGCGGTGCGCAGCTCCGGCAGGTGCTCCAGTTCCGGGTCGGCGGCGACCACCGCGACGGCCTCCTCGCGGGCCTCGGCGATGATCTCCTCGTCCTCGATGACGGCGAGCATGCGCAGGCTGGAGCGGACACCGGACTGGGCCTGGCCGAGGACGTCGCCCTCGCGGCGCTGCTCCAGGTCGATCCGGGAGAGCTCGAAGCCGTCGAGCGTGGCGGCCACGGCCCCGAGGCGCCCGCGGGCGGGGCTCGCCTCGGGCATCTCGGTGACCAGGAGGCAGAGGCCGGGGGCCGAGCCACGGCCGACGCGGCCGCGCAGCTGGTGCAGTTGCGATACGCCGAAGCGGTCGGCGTCCATGATCACCATCGCGGTGGCGTTCGGGACGTTCACGCCGACCTCGATGACCGTCGTCGCGACCAGGACCTGGGTCTCGCCCGCGGCGAAGCGCCGCATCACCGCGTCCTTGTCGTCCGGCTGCATGCGGCCGTGCAGGACCTCCACCCTGAGGCCGCTCAGCGGTCCGCGGGCGAGCTGCTCGGCGACCTCGATGACGGCGAGCGGGGGCCGCTTCTCGGCGGTGGCCTCCTCCTCGGCCTTCTTCTTGGCCTTCTTCGGGTCGTCGTCCTCATCGCCGATCCGGGGGCAGACCACGTACGCCTGGTGGCCGTTCTCGACCTCCTCGCGCACGCGCTCCCACGCGCGCGCCAGGAAGTGCGGCTTGTCCTCGGCCGGGACGACATGGCTTGCGATGGGCGACCGGCCGGCGGGGAGCTGGTCGAGGACCGAGGTCTCCAGATCACCGAAGACGGTCATCGCCACCGTGCGCGGAATGGGCGTGGCCGTCATGACGAGGAGGTGCGGGGGCTGCTTGCCCTTGCCGCGCAAAGCGTCGCGCTGCTCGACCCCGAAGCGGTGCTGTTCGTCGACGACGACCAGGCCCAGGTCGTGGAACTGGACCTTGTCCTCGATCAGCGCGTGCGTGCCGATGACGATCCCGGCCTCGCCTGTCACCAGGTCGAGCAGGGCCTGACGCCGCCCCGCCACCCCCATGGAGCCGGTGAGCAGTGTGACCTTGGTGCCTTGGTCGGAGCCGCCGAGCATGCCGCCCTCGGCGAGTTCGCCCATCATCTCGGTGATCGAGCGGTGGTGCTGCTGGGCGAGGACTTCGGTGGGCGCGAGCATCGCGGCCTGCCCGCCCGCGTCCACGACGGCGAGCATGGCGCGCAGGGCGACCATCGTCTTCCCGCTGCCCACCTCGCCCTGGAGCAGGCGGTGCATCGGGTGTTCGGTTGCCAGGTCGTCGAAGATCTCCTTGGAGACCTTCTGCTGGCCGTCGGTGAGGGTGAAGGGCAGCTTGGCGTCGAAGGCGTCGAGCAGGCCGCCCTCGCGGGGGCGGCGGGCTGTCGCGGGGAGTTGCGCGTCCGCGTACCTCCGGCGGGCCAGGGCTACCTGGAGGACGAAGGCCTCGTCCCACTTCAGGCGGTCGCGGGCGGATTCGATGTCCGCCTTGGTCTGCGGGCGGTGGATCTTCAGGAGCGCTTCGGGGAGCGGGATCAGGCCCCGGCCGTCGCGCAGGCTCGGCGGCAGCGGGTCGACTGCCTCCTGGGCGCTGGGCAGGACCGCGTCGACGGACTTGGCGATCTTCCAGGACTCCAGCTTGGCCGTGGCCGGATAGATCGGGATGAGTGCGCCTGCCCAGGAGTCGACCGCGTCGTCGGCGTCGCCCTTGAGCAGTTCGTACGCCGGGTGGGCGAGCTGCATCTTGCGGTTGAAGACGGACGCCTTGCCCGCGAACATCGCGCGCGTGCCCGGCAGCAGGTCCTTGTGCGGCTTGTGGATGCCCCGGCCGAAGAAGACCAGCTGGAGCTGGCCGCTGCCGTCGGTGATCGTCACTTCGAGGCGCTGGCCCCTGCCGCCGTTGAACGTGAGGATGCGCGCCGTCGCGACCTGGGCGACCACCGTGACGTGCTCGTCCAACGGCAGGTCGGCGAGGCGGGTGAGCTCGCCCCGCTCCGCGTACCTCCGTGGGTAGTGGTGCAGCAAATCGCCGACCGTGTGCAGGTCCAGGTGCTCGGCCATCACCTTCGCGGTGGCGGGACCGACCACTTTCTTCAGGGGTTCTTCGAGCGCGGGCACGAGATCCATTGCACACCACGCCACTGACAATTCGGCGTACGTCCCCGGAATCCGCTGCCCAGCAACGCCGACGGCAGGATTACTCCACGCCGATCAGGAGCAGCGCCGACTGGCGTCCCCCGCGGTAGACCACCGTGTCGACCGCCAGATGCTGCTCGCGCACATGCTTCTCCAGGTCGTCGCCGAGGCTGTCCGGCACGTCGTCGCCGAGCACCAGCGTGACCATCTCGCCGCCCGCGGCCAGCATCCGGTCGAGGACGGAGCGCGCGGCGCGCGTGGTGTCGTCGCCGATCAACGCGACATCGCCGTCGATCAGGCCGAGGACGTCCCCGGCCTGGCAGATGCCCGCCATCGTCCACGACTGCCGCTCGGCGACGGCCAGTTCGGCGTACCGCGTCGCGCTGGCCGCCGAGGTCATCACGACGACGTCCTCGTCGAAGCGGCGGTCCGGCTCGTGCACGGCCAGCGCCGCGATGCCCTGGACCGCGGACCGGGTCGGGATCAGCGCGACCCGCACCCCTTCGGTACGGGCCTGCTCCGCCGCCGCGGCGGCGGTGTGGCGCAGCTCGGCGTCGTTCGGCAGGAGCACGACCTCGCGCGCGTGGGCCCGCCGGATCGCGTCGACGAGTTCTCCGCTGGCGGGCGGCTCCCCGGGACGCGTGGGCACGGTGGTCGCACCTGCCTCGGCGTAGAGCCCGGCGAGCCCCTCCCCCGGTACGACGGCGACGATTCCGCGCTGCACCCGTTCCCGGGGCGGCGGGGTGACGCCCGCGGTGTGTGCGTCGCCCACTCCGAAGTGGGTGATGCGGATGCGATGGGGCCGCCCGGCCTCCACGCCCGCCTCGACGGCGGCGCCCGCGTCGTCGACGTGCACGTGGACGTTCCACAGCCCGTCACCGCCGACGACGACGAGGGAGTCGCCGAGTCCGTCGAGCCGTGTCCGCAGCCTCGCCACCGCGGAGTCGTCGGCCTCCAGGAGGTAGATCACCTCGAAGGCGGGGGCGGTGGCGTCGGCCGGGATGTCCTGGCACTCGATGGGCTCCACGCGCGCGTGGCCGCCCGATCCGCCCGACCCCGCCCCCGCCTTCAGGTGGAGCACCGTCTCGCCCGACAGCGCCTCCACGAGCGCCCCGAGCACCGCCACGAGCCCGCGCCCCCCGGCATCCACCACTCCCGCACGGCCGAGCACCGCGAGCTGCTCCGGCGTCTCGTCCAGCGCCCGGCACGCACCGTCGTACGCCGCCCGCACCACCGCCCCGCAGTCACCGGCAGCCGCTGAAGCCGCGGAAGCCGCCTCGGCAGCGGCGGCAGCGGCGGCGGCCACCGTCAGGACCGTGCCCTCGACGGGGTGCGCCACCGCCTGGTAGCCCGACTCGGCGGCACGGCGCAGCGCGAGCGCGAGCGCCCCGCTGTCGGCGTGACCAGTGTCACGGTCGGCGCCCAGGACCTGAGCCATCCCCCGCAGCAGCTGGGAGAGGATCGTGCCCGAGTTCCCGCGGGCCCCGATCAGCGCTCCGTGCGCCATCGCCCGCACGGCCTCGGCGAGCGAGGGGCGGGTCGGCTCCAGGCCCGTGAAGACGGCGTCGACCGCCTGGGAGGCCGATTCCACGGTCAGGTAGAGGTTCGTTCCGGTGTCCCCGTCCGCGACCGGATAGACGTTGATCGCGTCGATCTCCTCGCGGGCCCGCCCCAGGGCGTCCAGAGCGAGGCCGCACCAGGCGCGCACCGCGACGGCGTCGAGGTTCTGCGGCACCTGCTCGCCTCCTAAGGGCATCCGGAATGGACGCAGCGTAGACCGGAAAGGGCGAAAGGCCCGGGGCGGGGCCGGGGCGAGACATGGTAGTTTCGTTCTATCGAAGCAGTCGTTGTATGCTGCTCCGGTTGCCCGATACCCATCGGGCCATTCCTCCTGGCAACGCCACCCACGATCATTGCACTGATCCCGGCATGCCGGGATTAACCGTAAGTGCATCTGAAGTCTTGGAGTGACCCGTGGCTGCCAACTGCGACGTCTGCGGCAAGGGGCCGAGCTTCGGCAACAACATCTCGCACTCTCACCGCCGTACGTCCCGTCGCTGGAACCCGAACATCCAGCGCGTTCGTGCCGTGGTCAGCGGGACGCCGAAGCGGCTCAACGCCTGCACCTCGTGCATCAAGGCCGGCAAGGTCTCGCGCTGACGCTAAGCGCGGCCACCTAGCTGGTTGCTGAAAGAGCCGGTCCCCCTCGGGGGGCCGGCTCTTTTCTGTGCGCGCACCGCCTCCACCGGCAGCTCCCAACGGCCATGGACGCCGAGGGAGTTCTGCGCGGTGACGGAGCGTGGTGACGAGGTTGCAGTGACGTGCGCGGTCGCGCTCAGTCCTCGATGTCGTCCCCGAAGTGGTCCCAGCCCTTGCTGGTCCAGGGTGCGCCGTCCACCGTCACCTGCGGAAGCGCCGAGGGGTTGAGGACCTCGCCGATGACCTTCCAGCGGGCGGGCAGCTTCACGTCCGGCGGGAACGTCGCCACGATCGCGTGGTCCTCGCCGCCGTTGAGCACCCACTGCAGCGGGTCGACGCCGACGGCCTGGCCGATGTCGTTCATCTGGGAGGGCACGTCGACGTCCCCGGAGCGGATGTCGATGCGCACCTTGCTCGCATCGGCGATGTGGCCGAGGTCGGCGATGAGGCCGTCGCTCACGTCCGTCATCGAGGTGGCGCCGAGACCGGCGGCCGCGGGGCCCGCGTGGTACGGCGGTTCGGGCCTGCGGTGGGCCTCCACGAAGGCGCGGGGTGAGCGGAAGCCGCGCGAGAGCACCGCGTGCCCGGCGGCGGACCAGCCCAACCAGCCGGTGACGGCGACGACATCGCCGGGCTGTGCCCCGGCACGGGTGACCGGTTCGTGGTTGCGCAGATCTCCGAGCGCGGTGATCGCCACGGTGATCGTGTCACCCCGTACGACATCGCCGCCCACGACGGCAGCCCCTGCGACCTGGCATTCGTCCCGCAGGCCGTCCATGAGCTCCGTGGGCCAGCTCGCGGGGAGTTCGGCGGGGACGACCAGACCCAGGAGGAGCGCGGTCGGTACGGCGCCCATGGCGGCGATGTCCGCGAGGTTCTGGGCGGCGGCCTTGCGGCCCACGTCGTACGCGGTCGACCAGTCGCGGCGGAAGTGCCGCCCCTCCAGGAGGATGTCGGTGCTCGCCACCACCCGCCGGTCGGGAGCCGACACGACGGCGGCGTCATCGCCCGGCCCGAGCCGGACGGCCGGGGTGGAGGTGAGCCGGGAGGTGAGTTCCCTGATGAGCCCGAACTCCCCCAACTCGCCGACGGTTCCCTTCACCGGGACTCACCATGCCCTTTCACGCTGCTCGGCTCGCGGTCGCGAGCCGTCACTGTCATAGGTACGGTCGATATGACCGTCAACTTCTGTTGCCCGTCCACCGCGATGTGCGCGCCACAGGTCCCCCGGGTCTCCCCGCGAGAAGGGGTGACGCGGTACCGTGGCGTCCCTTCTCCCCACATGATCCTCGTGGCCGCCCTGGAGGTTCCGTGGTACAGGCGTACATCCTGATCCAAACAGAGGTCGGCAAGGCGTCGACCGTCGCCGAGCTGATCGGCAAGATCGCGGGAGTGATCCAGGCCGAGGACGTGACCGGTCCCTACGATGTCATCGTGCGCGCCCAGGCGGACACGGTCGACGAACTCGGCCGCATGGTGGTCGCCAAGGTCCAGCAAGTGGACGGCATCACCCGGACCCTGACCTGCCCCGTCGTGCACTTGTAGCCCCCGTCTACCCTTGGCCGGTGAAGATTTCCCGTCGCCGGCGTCGCTGCCTCGTCTCCGCTCCCGCACTCGCACTGCTGATCGCGTCCGCGGGCTGCTCCTCAGCAGACGATGCGGTGAAGGCTGCGGTTCCCACCCCGGACAGCAAGGTCACCGAACTGTGCCGGAACCTGGACAAGCGGCTGCCGGAGAAGGTGGACGGTCTTGGACGCGTTGATCCCGAGCCGAAGTCGGAGCTGACCGCCGGGTGGGGAGACCCGGCGATCATACTGCGCTGCGGTGTCGCGCGACCGCCCCAGATGAACGACCCCGAGGCGGACGGCGTGACGGTCGACGGCGTCAACTGGCTGCTCGACGAGCAGGACGACGGTTCTTTCCGCTTCACCTCCACGCTGCGCAAGGCGTACGTGGAGGTCACGCTGCCCAAGGAGCGCGCGGGGGACGGCGTGAGCCCGCTGACGGACTTCGCCGCCCCCATCAGGAAGACCATCCCCAAGGGGATCGCCTAGCGCCCCTGAGGGCTAGCGCAGCCCCGTGGAGCGGTTGAGGGCGGCCTGGACGAGGCGGTCCACCAGCTCGGGGTACGAGACGCCGCTCGCCTCCCACATCTGCGGGTACATCGAGATGGGCGTGAAGCCCGGCATCGTGTTGATCTCGTTGATCACGAACCCGTCCTCGGTGAGGAAGAAGTCCGCGCGCACCAGGCCCTCGCAGGACGTGGCCTCGAAGGCGTCGACCGCGAGCCGCTGGATCTCGGCGGTCTCGTCGGGCGTCAGCGGGGCGGGCACGATCCCGGGCGTCGAGTCGATGTACTTCGCCTCGAAGTCGTAGTAGTCGTGCGACTGCACCGGCGGGATCTCGGCGGGCACGCTCGCGCGCGGCCCGTCCTCGAACTCCAGGACCCCGCACTCGATCTCACGGCCGCGCAGGAGCGACTCGACGAGGATCTTGGGGTCGTGCCGGCGGGCCTCCTCGATCGCCTCGTCGAGGCCCTCGAAGGAGTCGACCTTCGTGATGCCCATCGACGAGCCCCCGCGCGCGGGCTTGATGAACAGCGGCCAGCCGTGGTCGCCGGCGAACTCCGCGATCTTCTTGCGGGCACCCTCCTGGTCGCGGTCCCACTCGCGCGGGCGGATCACGAGGTACGGGCCGACGGGAAGACCGAAGGAGGTGAAGACCCGCTTCATGTACTCCTTGTCCTGGCCGACGGCCGATGCGAGCACTCCGGCGCCCACGTAGGGCACTCCGGAGAGCTCCAGGAGTCCCTGGAGGGTGCCGTCCTCGCCGTAGGGACCGTGCAGCATCGGGAAGACGACGTCGACTTCGCCGAGGGCCTTGGGCACGGAGCCGGGCTCGCTGTAGACGACCTCGCGGTTGCCCGGGTCCAGGGGCATCACGACGCCGCCGTCCGCCGACTCGGCGAGCGCGTCGACGTTGGGCACCTGCCGGTCGGTGATCGCCATGCGCTCGGGATCGTCGGCGGTCAGGGCCCAGCGGCCGTCCGTCGTGATGCCGATGGGCAGGACGTCGTACTTGGTGCGGTCGATGGCACGCAGCACGGCGCCCGCCGTGACGACCGAGATGCCGTGCTCCGAGCTGCGGCCGCCGAACACGACGGCCACACGCGGCTTACGGAGCGGCTCAGAGCTCTGCTCGGGGCGCGGCTCGGGGCTCTGGGGGAGGTTCTCGCTGCTCATATCGGCTTGAGGGTACCCGGTGGCCATCGGAGAGTCAGCGGCGACAGTCAGCGGCGCTCGGGCTTGGCGCTGCGCGACATCAGCTCCTTGAGGGCGACCACCGGCGGCGTGCCCTCGTGCACGATGCCCACGACCGTCTCGGTGATGGGCATGTCGACGCCGTGCCTGCGGGCCAGATCCAGCACCGACTCACAGGACTTGACGCCCTCGGCGGTCTGCTTGGTGACCGCGATGGTCTCCTCGAGGGTCATGCCCTTGCCGAGGTTCGTGCCGAAGGTGTGGTTGCGCGAGAGCGGCGATGAGCAGGTGGCCACCAGGTCGCCCAGGCCCGCGAGTCCGGAGAACGTCAGCGGGTCGGCGCCCATCGCCATGCCCAGGCGGCTGGTCTCGGCGAGCCCGCGCGTGATGAGCGAGCCCTTCGTGTTGTCGCCGAGGCCCATGCCGTCCGCGATGCCGACGGCGAGTCCGATGACGTTCTTGACGGCGCCGCCGAGTTCGCAGCCGAGGACGTCCGTGTTCGTGTACGGGCGGAAGTAGGGCGTGTGGCAGGCGGTCTGGAGGCGTTGCGCGACCGATTCGTCGCGGCAGGCCACCACGGCGGCCGCGGGCTGCCTCGCGGCGATCTCGCGGGCGAGGTTGGGGCCCGTGACGACGGCGACGCGGTCGGCCGCGACCTTCGTGACGTCCTCGATGACCTCGCTCATCCGCATCGCGGAGCCCAGTTCGACGCCCTTCATGAGGGAGACGAGCACGGTGTCGGTGGCGAGCAGCGGCGCCCACTCGGCGAGGTTCGCGCGCAGCGTCTGCGAGGGCACCGCGAGCACGGTGAAGTCGGCGCCTGCCGCGGCCTCGGCCGGGTCGGTGGTCGCCCTGATGCTCTCCGGGAGTTCGACACCGGGGAGGTAGTCCGGGTTGCGGTGCGAGGAGTTGACGGCCTCGGCGAGTTCGGCGCGACGCGCCCACAGCGTGACGTCGCACCCGGCGTCGGCGAGCACCATGCCGAAGGCGGTACCCCAAGAGCCCGTTCCGAAGACGGCGGCCTTCACCGGGTTCGTCACTTGCTGTCCTCCGTGGTGGTCTCGGGGGTGGGCTCAGGGGTGGTGTCCTGGGGGACGCCGCGACCGCTCCGGTCCGCCGCCTTGCGCCGTTGCGCGAGCCGCGCCGTGCGCGGGTCGTACGGGGTCTGTGGGGCCTTCTCCTGCCGGATCTCCTCCAGGAGTTCGGTGACCGCGGCCATGATGGTCTCGGTCACCTCCCGCAGGATCTCGGGGGTGGGTTCCTTGTCGTAGAACCGCGAGAGGTCGACCGGCTTGCCCGCGAGCACCTGGAGCCTCTTGCGCGGGAAGAGGCTGAGCTTCTTGCTGTACGGGGGAAGCGCGAGGTTGGCGCCCCACTGCGCGACGGGGACCACCGGGCACTTGGTGCGCAGGGCGACCCGCGCGGCACCGGACTTGGCCGTCATCGGCCACATCTCGGGGTCCCTGGTGAGGGTTCCCTCGGGGTAGAACGCCACGCACTCACCGCGCTCGATCGCGTCGACCGCGGCACGGAAGGCGTCGAGCGCGTTCGTGGTCTCGCGGTAGACCGGGATCTGGCCGGTGCCCTTCATGACCTTGCCGACGAACCCGTCCTTGAAAAGGCCGTCCTTTGCCAGGAAACGGGGCACTCGTCCGGTGTTGTACTGAAAATGCGCGTACGACAGCGGGTCGATATACGAGTTGTGATTCACCGCGGTGATGAATCCACCGTCGGCCGGAATGTGTTCCATTCCTCGCCAGTCCCGCTTGAAGAAAACCACCAGGGGCGGTTTGGCGATGACTGCCGCCAGGCGGTACCAGAAGCCGATTCTGCGGCGGGACACTCGGACACCTTCCTCCATGAACCTGGTCGGCCGCACAAGTGTCGCCCCAGGCTGTCTGTCTGTCGAGAACACCGTACGCCCGCCCTCGCGGCCCGGCCCCGGTAGTGCCCCCGCCAGCAGGTCACAATGGGCGCGACGCGAAGGACGGAGCCGCCACCCGTGCAGTGGACCCTGGTGATACCCCTGAAACCGCTGGAGCGCGCCAAGAGCAGGCTCACCGCCACCACCGGCGACACCCTGCGCCCCGGCCTCGCCCTGGCCTTCGCACAGGACACCGTGGCCGCCGCGGGGGCCTGCCCTTCCGTACGGGATGTGGTGGTCGTCACGGACGACGGCCTCGCCGGGCGCGAGCTCGCGGCCCTGGGGGCCCGGATCGTGCGCGACGAGCCCGCGGGGGGCCTCAACGCGGCTCTCGCGCACGGAGCGGCGGCCGTGCGTGCCGGGCGGCCCGCGGCGGCCGTAGCGGCGCTGAATGCCGATCTCCCCGCGCTGCGCCCCCGGGAATTGGCCCGGGTACTCGACAGCGCGGCCCGATTTCCCCGCTCTTTCCTCGCGGATGCCGCCGGAATCGGTACGACTCTGCTCTGCGCGGACCGCGGCTCGGAATTGCGCCCGGCATTCGGCGCCGCGTCCCGTGCCCGGCACATGGACTCCGGGGCGCTGGAACTCCGGCTCGACGACGTCGATTCCGTACGCCAGGACGTGGACACCGGCGACGACCTGCGGGCCGCGCTCGCGCTGGGCGTCGGGCCGCGCACGGCGGCGGCCGCGGCGAGGCTGCTGATCGCCGACTGAGTACGCTTCCCCCATGCAGGCGACCGCGTACACGTACGACTCCGAGACCCGCAGCGGCAGCGTGCTGCTCGACGACGGCACTCCGGTGCCCTTCGATCCCCCGGCGTTCGACGCGGGCGGCCTGCGGCTCCTGCGGCCCGGCCAGCGGGTGCGGATCGAGGTCGAGGGAGAGGGCGAGCAGCGGCGCATCACGCTGGTGACGCTGCAGACGTTCTGATCCCGGGGCTTCACTCCGAGTCCCGTACGGGCCGCACAGGGCCCCCTACACGCCGCGGGCCGGGCTCCCAGTTGGGAGCCCGGCCCGGCGCGTGAGTGCCCTCGTGCCCTTACTTCTTGCGGGCGGTCGCCTTCTTGGCGGTGGTCTTGCGCGCCGTCGACTTCTTGGCGGGAGCGGTCTTCTTCGCGGTGGCCTTCTTGGTGGCCGGCGCGGTCTTCTTGGCGGTGGCCTTCTTGGCGGGGGTGGCCTTCTTGGCCGTCGCCTTCTTGGCCGTGGCCGCCTTCTTGGCCGTCGCCGACGTCTTCTTGGCGGTGGTCTTCTTGGCGGTCGCCTTCTTCGCCGTCGCCGTCGTCTTCTTGGCGGTGGCCTTCTTGGCGGTGGCGGCCTTCTTCGCCGTCGCCTTCTTGGCCGTGGCCTTCTTGGCCGCTGCCTTCTTCACGGTCGCCGAAGCACCGCCGCCCGAAAGGCTGCCCTTGGGCGCCTTCTTGACCGCGACGTCGTTCTTCGGGAGCTTCTTCGAGCCGCTCACCAGGTCCTTGAAGCCCTGTCCTGCGCGGAAACGCGGAACCGAGGTCTTCTTGACCCGAACGCGCTCCCCGGTCTGCGGGTTGCGGGCGTAACGGGCCGGGCGGTCGACCTTCTCGAACGAGCCGAATCCGGTGACCGAAACACGGTCTCCGCTGACCACGGCACGGACAACTGCGTCCAGAACCGCGTCCACGGCGTCGGCTGCCTGCTGGCGGCCGCCCACCTTGTCGGCAATCGCTTCTACGAGCTGCGCCTTGTTCACGTCTTCCCCTTCGGAGACCTCGCCCGAGCGTATTCGCCAGGCTTTTTCGCACGTTAGGCAGATATATACCGCAAATCAAACACGAAACGGGCTAATCACCCTTGTGCCGCAACGAACTCGGCTGTCCATGAGTTCCTCGAAGGTTCCCCGAAGGGCCGTTTGAGCCTTGTGGCTCAGGTGTCTTCGGGGAATCGGCCCTCGTCGGCTTCCTCGAGGTCCGCCATCAATCGCTCCAGACGCCTTGCCGCATCGGCGAGATCGTGTTTGGCCGCGGCCGTAATGACCAGCAGCTTCCGGGTCAGCGCCATCCGTACGCCCTCCGGGACTTGCAGTGCACGCACTCGTGAGTGCGCTTCCTTCAGTTGGTCCGCAACAAGCCCGTAGAGCTCGAGTTGGCTGTCACGTTCCATGCACCGATTGTGCCATCTGGGGCGAGTTGTCGCCTCCGCAGGGGGTAACTACCCACATCCGGCGCCCTCCTGAGGGTACCCGCTCCGGCCGAGTACAAGGGGATTTCAAGCCTCTTCTGCCGTCCGAATCAAGGGAGTTGAGACCACCCGTTCAGGCCATCGGGTACCCCGAAGGGCCCGGACACAGATGTACCCCCAACCGTCCACGATTGGGGGTACACCAGGGTGTTGCGGGGGTGTCAGACCTGCACGGTCCGCGGCTTGTACGAGCGTCGCCCCGCCTCGTACGCGGCGATGTCCGGCTCGTTCTGGAGCGTGATGCTGATGTCGTCCAGGCCGTTCAAGAGGCGCCAGCGGGCGTTCTCGTCGAGTTCGAAGTCGGCGGTGACGCCCTCGGCGCGGACTTGGCGATCCTGCAGGTCAACGGTGATCTCGGCCTGCGGGTCGCGCTCGGTCAGCTCCCAGAGCGCGTCCACGACCTGCTGGTCGAGAACGACGGTGAGCAGGCCGTTCTTCAGCGAGTTGCCGCGGAAGATGTCGGCGAAGCGCGAGGAGATGACCGTCTTGAAGCCGAAGTTCTGCAGCGCCCACACGGCGTGCTCGCGCGAGGAGCCCGTACCGAAGTCGGGGCCCGCGACCAGGACGGTGGCGCCCTGGCGTTCGGGCTTGTTCAGGACGAACTCGCCGTCCTTGCGCCAGGCCTCGAAGAGCCCGTCCTCGAATCCGTCCCTGGTGACCTTCTTCAGCCAGTGGGCGGGGATGATCTGGTCGGTGTCGACGTTGCTGCGGCGCAGCGGAACGGCCCGGCCGGTGTGCGTGGTGAATGCTTCCATGGCTCTCAGACTCCGGCTGTCGCAGGGGCGTCGGTCAGGTCCGCGGGTGACGACAGGTGGCCGGTGACCGCGGTGGCGGCGGCGACCTGGGGTGACACCAGGTGGGTGCGGCCGCCCTTGCCCTGCCTGCCCTCGAAGTTGCGGTTGGAGGTCGACGCGGAGCGCTCGCCGGGCGCCAGTTGGTCGGGGTTCATGCCCAGGCACATCGAGCAGCCAGCGTGCCGCCATTCGGCGCCTGCGGCGACGAAGACCTTGTCCAGGCCCTCCTCGATGGCCTGCAGCGCCACCCGGACCGAGCCGGGGACGATCAGCATCCGTACGCCGTCGGCGACTTTGCGTCCCTCGACGATGGAGGCCGCCGCACGCAGGTCCTCGATACGGCCGTTGGTGCACGAACCTACGAAGACGGTGTCGACCTTGATGTCGCGCAGCGCCTGCCCCGCGGTCAACCCCATGTATTCCAGGGCCTTTTCGGCGGCGTAGCGCTCCGAGGCGTCTTCGTACGAAGCAGGATCGGGGACCCGCGCCGAGAGCGGTGCGCCCTGGCCCGGGTTGGTGCCCCAGGTGACGAACGGCGCGAGCTCGGTGGCGTCGATGTAGACCTCGGCGTCGAAGACCGCGTCGTCGTCCGTCTTCAGGGTCTTCCAGTACGCGACCGCCGCGTCCCACTCCTCGCCCTTCGGGGCGTGGTCGCGGCCCTCGATGTAGTCGAAGGTGGTCTTGTCGGGGGCGATCATGCCCGCACGGGCGCCGGCCTCGATCGACATGTTGCAGATGGTCATGCGGGCTTCCATCGAGAGTTTCTCGATGGCCGAGCCGCGGTACTCCAGGACGTAGCCCTGGCCGCCGCCGGTGCCGATCTTGGTGATGATGGCGAGGATCAGGTCCTTGGCCGTGACGTCGTCGGGCAGTTCGCCGTCGACGGTGATGGCCATGGTCTTCGGCGGGGCCATCGGCAGCGTCTGCGTCGCCAGGACGTGCTCCACCTGGGAGGTCCCGATGCCGAACGCCAGCGCGCCGAAGGCGCCGTGCGTGGAGGTGTGGGAGTCACCGCAGACCACGGTGGTGCCGGGCTGGGTCAGGCCCAGCTGCGGGCCCACCACGTGGACGACGCCCTGCTCGACGTCGCCCAGCGAGTGCAGCCGTACGCCGAACTCCGCGCAGTTCTTGCGCAGCGTCTCCAACTGCGCACGCGAGACCGGGTCCGCGATGGGCTTGTCGATGTCGAGGGTCGGGGTGTTGTGATCCTCGGTCGCGATGGTGAGGTCGAGGCGCCGCACCGGGCGTCCGGCCTGCCGCAGGCCGTCGAAGGCCTGCGGGCTGGTCACCTCGTGCAGCAGGTGCAGATCGATGAAAAGGAGGTCGGGCTCGCCTTCGGCGCGCCGGACGACGTGGTCGTCCCAGACCTTCTCCGCGAGTGTCCTACCCATCGCTTTCCCTCCGACCGGCTTATGTGGGCCGGCCCAACTAGAGAATTGTTCGTCCACGCCCGTACCCCTCGTGCCGCGCGTGGACCGCTATCCGTTGGTCCGCGGATCGCACGTCCCAGGGTGACGTGTTCCATCGAAAATTGAACTTGCGTTTCACAGAGTGAGACGCGAGTATCGACGCATGGACAACTCTAGCGGCGTCGGCGTTCTCGACAAGGCGGCTCTCGTCTTGAGCGCCCTGGAGTCCGGCCCGGCCACCCTCGCGGGTCTGGTCGCGGCCACCGGACTCGCAAGACCCACGGCACATCGCCTCGCCGTGGCACTGGAACACCACCGGATGGTGGCGCGCGACATGCAGGGCCGTTTCATTCTCGGCCCGCGGCTCGCGGAACTCGCGGCGGCGGCCGGCGAGGACCGCCTGCTCGCCACGGCGGGCCCGGTCCTCACGCACCTGCGTGACGTCACCGGCGAGAGCGCGCAGCTCTATCGCCGGCAGGGCGACATGCGCATCTGCGTGGCGGCGGCCGAGCGCCTCTCGGGCCTGCGGGACACGGTCCCGGTGGGCTCGACGCTCACGATGAAGGCGGGCTCTTCCGCGCAGATCCTGATGGCCTGGGAGGAGCCGGAGCGCCTGCACCGCGGCCTCCAGGGCGCCCGCTTCACGGCGACGGCCCTCTCGGGCGTACGCCGCCGGGGCTGGGCCCAGTCGATCGGCGAGCGGGAGCCGGGCGTCGCGTCCGTCTCCGCCCCCGTGCGCGGCCCATCGAACCGCGTGGTCGCCGCCGTCTCGGTCTCCGGACCGATCGAGCGCCTGACCCGCCACCCGGGCCGGATGCACGCGCAGGCCATCATCGACGCCGCCGGGCGCCTGTCCGAGGCCCTGCGCCGCACGGGCTGACCGGTACCGCTCACAGACAGCACACAGAACGCCCGAGGGGCCGCCTCAACGCCGCGGCGGCCCCTCGGGCGTTTCCATTTCCCCTTCGGCCACCCTCAGGCCGCCTTGAGCCGGTCGGCCGCCCTGTCCCCGCGCCTGCCGACCGGGACCACACCGATGGCCTTGCCCAGGCCGAACTCCGGCATGTTCACGTACACCGCCTCGTGGGCGCCCGGTGGCACGACGTACGTCTCGTGCCAGAAGCCGACCTTGCCCCTGCCGTCCCGCATCCGCCGGTTGAAGGCGGCCCAGGCAGGCCGGTGTTCCTTGCCCTGGTCGGACGCGTAGGCGAGGAGCTTCTCCGGCGACTCCCAGTACTGGACGACGTACAGCACGCGTGGCCCACCGAGCAGCAGCTGGTAGCCGAGCATGCCGCTCCCCCGGTCCTGGGACAGCTCCTTGAGCATGCGTGGCATCGCGCGGAAGACGGGCCACCAGCTGCGCACGGCGCGGAAGTTGTTGATGCGCATCCCGATGTTGAAGACGGTGACGCCGCCCTGGGCGTCGGCGGTCATGCGCCCTTCGATCGGCTTGGTGCTCACGGTGGTTCCCCCTTCGGAGAGCGTTGGATAGTTTCGCTATCCATGATTGGATAGTGGCACTCCCCAAGGGGAAACGCAAGAGGAAATGAGGAGAAGCGAGCCGATGAGACTGGCGGAGCTCAGTACGCGCAGTGGCGTCTCGACGGCCACGATCAAGTACTACCTGCGCGAGGGCCTGCTCCCGCCGGGCCATCGCGTGACGGCGACACAGGCCGAGTACGACGAGGAGCACTTGCGGCGGCTGCGTCTCGTCCGGGCGCTCATCCAGGTGGGGCGGGTGCCGATCGCGTCCGCGCGGGAGGTGCTCACCGCCCTGGAGGACGACTCCCTGGACCACAACTCCCGCCTGGGCACGGCGGTTTGGGCACTCCCCCACGGCCCCGGGCCCGCCGAGGACGACACGCACACGGACGCGGCGCGGCGCACCGTCGACGCATTGCTCGAACGGCTCGACTGGGAGAACGCCCAGGCGTACGGGGCCCATTCGCCGGCGTACGGGATGCTGGTGACCGCGGTCGCCACGCTGGCCAGGCTCGGATATCCGTGTGCCGTCGACGACTTGGCGCCCTATGCGCGCGCGGGACGGCAACTGGCCGTCTCCGACCTGGACTTGATCGAGCGGTACGAGTCCTCGGAGGAACAGCTGCAGGCGGCTGTCGCGCTCACCGTGCTGTACGAGCCGGTACTGCTCGCGCTGCGCCGTATCGCGCAGGCGGAGGAGTCCAACGACCGCTTCGGGCAAGGGACTTCCGGGGAAGGGACTTCGGCGTAGGGACACCGGAGCAACGGCGAAGGGGCCCTCCCTGACGGGAAGGCCCCTTGTCCGTATCTGTACCCCCGACCGGATTCGAACCGGCGCTACCGCCTTGAGAGGGCGGCGTGCTAGGCCGCTACACAACGGGGGCTAGCTTGCTGCTGTACTGCCTTGTCCTGCTGTACTGCGCTGGGCTACCAGGACTCGAACCTAGAACAACGGAACCAGAAACCGTCGTGTTGCCAATTACACCATAGCCCACAGTGGTCTAGACCAGCCAGACCGTGCGTACCCCCGACCGGATTCGAACCGGCGCTACCGCCTTGAGAGGGCGGCGTGCTAGGCCGCTACACAACGGGGGCCCTAGCGATCCTGCATCGGTAGCAGTGGGTGCGACCCTGACTGCTTCCATGGGAAGGATCTGTACCCCCGACCGGATTCGAACCGGCGCTACCGCCTTGAGAGGGCGGCGTGCTAGGCCGCTACACAACGGGGGCGTTGCAGATAAGCTCTGCGAGCTGGCCTACCAGGACTCGAACCTAGACTAACGGAACCAGAAACCGTCGTGCTGCCAATTACACCATAGGCCATCGATACGCAACCCCTAGCAGGAGTTTTGCTTCGACTTACGCCTCCCTGTCCGGACCTTTCGGCCTTCTCGGGCGGCGCAGAAAGAACATTACCCGAAGGTGGACGGCGCTCCAAAACGGGTATCGGCACGGGGCCATGGCGGCAGCTCGGTGAGCCGCGCCGTGCGGTGCACACCCGAAGGACCCGGGAGCCGTGGTGGCTTCCGGGTCCTTCTGTCGGCGTACTCGCGGGCTACGCGGCCAGCTTCGCCAACGCCGCGTCGATGCGGGTCAGGGACTTCTCCTTGCCCAGGATCTCCAGGGACTCGAAGAGGGGCAGGCCGACCGTGCGGCCGGTTACCGCGACGCGGACCGGGGCCTGGGCCTTGCCGAGCTTCAGGCCGTGCTCCTCGCCGGCGGCCAGGACCGCGTTCTTGAGGGACTCCGGGTCCGTCCAGTCGGCGTCGGCCAGCTTGGCGCGGGCGGTCGTCAGGAGGGCGGCCGGGTCGCCCTTGCCCATGGCCTTCGTCCAGGACGCCTCGTCGTCGACGGGCTCGTCCAGGAAGAGGAAGTCCACGTTCTCCGTGATCTCGGAGAGGACCTTGATACGGGTCTGGGCGTGGGGGGCGATGGCCTCCCAGGCCGCCTGGTCGAAGCTCTCGGGGGCCCAGTTGGCGTGCGGGGCCTTCAGCCACGGCTCGCAGGCCGCCGCGAACGCCTTCACGTCCAGCATGCGGATGTGGTCGGCGTTGATCGCCTCGGCCTTCTTCAGGTCGAAGCGGGCCGGGTTGGCGTTCACGTCCGCGAGGTCGAACTTGGCGACCATGTCCTCGATCGAGAAGACGTCCTGGTCCGCGGAGAACGACCAGCCCAGGAGGGAGAGGTAGTTCAGGAGGCCCTCCGGGAGGAAACCGCGCTCCCTGTAGAGGTTGAGCGAGGCCTGGGGGTCGCGCTTGCTCAGCTTCTTGTTGCCCTCGCCCATCACGTACGGGAGGTGACCGAAGGCCGGGGTCTCCTTGGCGATGCCCAGGTCGGTCAGCGCCGCGTAGAGGGCAATCTGGCGCGGGGTCGAGGAGAGCAGGTCCTCGCCGCGCAGGACGTGGGTGATCTCCATCAGGGCGTCGTCGACCGGGTTCACCAGGGTGTAGAGCGGTGCTCCGTTGGCGCGGACGATGCCGTAGTCCGGGAGGTTCTCCGGCTGGACGGTGATCTCGCCGCGGACCAGGTCCGTGAAGGTGATCGCCTCGTCGGGCATGCGGAAGCGGACGATGGGCTTGCGGCCCTCCGTCTCGTACGCGGCACGCTGCTCGGTCGTCAGGTCGCGGCAGTGGCCGTCGTAGCCGGACGGCTTGCCGGCTGCGCGGGCGGCCTCGCGGCGCTCGTCCAGCTCCTCCGTGGAGCAGTAGCAGTAGTACGCGCGCCCCGCGTCCAGGAGCTTGGCGGCGACGTCCTGGTAGATGTCCATGCGCTGCGACTGGCGGTACGGCGCGTGCGGGCCGCCGACCTCGGGGCCCTCGTCCCAGTCGAAGCCCAGCCAGCGCATCGCTTCCAGGAGCTGCTCGTACGACTCCTCGGAGTCGCGGGCCGCGTCGGTGTCCTCGATGCGGAAGACCAGGGAGCCCTCGTTGTGCCGGGCGTAGGCCCAGTTGAAGAGAGCGGTGCGGACCAGGCCCACGTGAGGGTTGCCGGTCGGCGAGGGACAGAACCGTACGCGTACGGGGGTCGCGTTAACCACGCTTGATCACCTTGTTGGTGAGAGTGCCGATGCCTTCGATGGTGACGGCGACCTCGTCGCCGACGTTGAGCGGCCCGACGCCTGCCGGGGTGCCCGTGAGGATGACGTCGCCCGGGAGCAGCGTCATGGCCTCGGAGATGTGCACGATCAGGTCCTCGATGGAGCGGACCATCTCGGCCGTACGCCCCAGCTGACGCTGTTCGCCGTTGACCGTGCACTGGATGGTGAGGTCGGAGGGGTCGAGCTCGGTCTCCACCCAGGGGCCGAGCGGGCAGGAGCTGTCGAAGCCCTTGGCCCTGGCCCACTGCTTCTCACGCCTCTGCACGTCACGCGCGGTGACGTCGTTGGCGCAGGTGTAGCCGAGGATGACGTCACGGGCGCGCTCGCGCGGGACCTCGCGGCACATGCGGCCGATGACCACGGCGAGCTCGGCCTCGTAGTGCACCTCCTGAGAGAAGGAGGGGTACGCGATGGCGTCGCCGGGGCCGATCACCGAGGTGGACGGCTTGAAGAAGGCGACGGGGACGTCCGGGACGTCGTTGCCGAGCTCCGCCGCGTGGTCCGCGTAGTTGCGGCCGATGCCCACGACCTTGTTGGGGAGCACCGGAGGCAGCAGCCTGACCTTGCTGAGCGGGACCTTCGTGCCGGAGAGCTCGAAGTCCGCGAACGGGATGCCCTTGATGATGTCGAGGACGAGCCCGTCGGTCGTTCCGGGGGGACTTTCGCCCTCGACCGCGCCGAAGGCGACGTTGCCGTCGATGGAGAACCTGGCGATGCGCAAGAGCGGTGCCCTTTGTGCTGGAGGGAAGGTCTGACACTCCAGGCTAGCGTGGCCGTGTGCCGCCAGGCCTCCCGTGCACCCGCGGCTCAGGCAGCCGAGGGGCTGAAAGCCTCGGGGGCGTCCATCAGGACCGTGCGGCGGGGGTTGGCCGTCACAGTGGGGAGTTCCACGGCGTGCTCCGGCTGGTCGGCGGCCGGAGTGACCTCCTGCGCGTCCGTGAGGTGCGCGAGGGTGGTGCGGCGGGGGTTGGCTATGTTGCGGAACATCGCCGACTTCACAGTCTTCATCTGCTGTTCGGGCCTCGTCAGTTGGGGCGTCGTAGGAACGACGCGGGTTGTCGGATTCGCCATCCCTGTAAAGCGTCAGGCTAAACATCCAATTCCCGCCCAAAGCCCGGATGAGGCCTTGATCTTGATGTGAGTTTGCTCACGGATCAGCGGGCAAAAGGGTCAATTCAGGCCCGTGGAGGCCTTGTTGGAATCGGACATTGCGCCACTGAAGCCATCATTCCGCTCCCGATCATGAAGACTGGGACACCGCTCACCCGGAGCCATCCTGGGGCCAATGGCCCGTTTTGCCCCAGATCACTTTCTACGTCTCGTGACGCGCCACTCACGCCCAGTCACGGAGGTCGCGGCGCGACACACGGGCCTTGTTGGAGATCCTGCACTGTGCTGGAATTCCCGGGACCGCCGCGGGATCGAACCGGCGCGCAGGGGCGCAACGCAGCGCCGAGTGGCGGCGGGAAAGGGGAGCCAGCGCCGGTCACTCACGACCACCATGGGGCGTTCTGCGCCCCACGACGCCGACACCGTCTCGCCGTTTCAGCGGAGGGACGCCTGGTCCAGAGGTTGCGACGCTAGTGCAGGGACGTTTCAAGAGGGATGGCAGCAGCGCTGCGGCGGAGCCGGAGCGCGGCGGGACAGACCGCGGCGCCTCGGCCCAGCACGCCCAGAACCCGGGGCAGGCGCCGTCCGGCGACAGCGGCATCGGAGCTGTTCGCGGCGTCGGTGGCGGAAGTCTGCCCCCGGCCGACACGAAATCGGGCGGCTCGACGGGCACGGTGAAGTCGCCCACAGGACCGGGCTCGCGAATAGCCCTGCGCAACTGGCGCATCTCCACCCGACTGGTCTCGCTGCTCGCGCTCCCCGTGATCACCGCGACCTCGCTCGGCGCGCTCCGCATCAACGAGTCCATGGACGAGATCCAGCAGCTCAACAACATGAAGCTGCTGACCGACATGACCAAGCGCGCCACCGAGCTGGCCTCCGCGCTCCAGGAGGAGCGCGACCGCTCGGCAGGCCCCCTCGCGCACGGCGCGAGCTCCTCGGACTACGTGGTCAAGGGCGCGCGGCAGAAGACGGACCGCGCGTACAACCGCTTCCTCCAGGAGACGCAGGACCTCGACAACACCGACGAGGACAAGGGCCTCCTGGGCGTCCGCGCGAACACCGTCGAGATCACTCAGCAGCTCCAGAAGATCAGCGACGTACGCAAGAGTGCATACGACGACTCGAACTCGACGTCGCAGACGGTCGACGCCTACAGCCAGCTCGTCGAGCAGCTGCTGTCCCTCTCTTCGGACATGGCGCAGGCGACCAGTAACCCGGACATGATCCAGCGCACCCGTGCCCTGACGGCCTTCTCCTCCGCCAAGGAGTACGCCTCGGTGCAGCGCGCCGTGATCGCCGCCTCGCTCCCCGCGGGCGACAGCACGTTCGGCAAGATCTCCGAGACCGACCGGCGCTACGGCTTCTCCGCACTCGACAAGGAGAATTCCGAGCTGGACGCCTTCAAGGGCATCTACTCGGGCAACGCCGACGAGCTGACCAAGCCCATCAGCGGCGGCAACTCCTCCATCAAGGGCGCCGACTCCTACGCCAAGCGCGTGCTGAGTCAAGAGGGCGGAATCAAGCTTCAGGACAAGCGCTCGTACAAGGACTGGGTGGACGAGGACACCACCAAGATCGACGCGATGTCCAAGATCGAGCTCACGCTGCTCAACGAGATGGAGCAGAAGGCCCGCGAGCTGCGCAACGAGTCCGAGCAGGCCGCCATCCTCAACGGTGCGCTGATCCTGCTCGTCCTCGGTGTCTCGCTCGTCGGCGCCTTCGTCGTGGCCCGGTCCATGATCCGCTCGCTGCGGCGCCTCCAGGACACCGCGACCAAGGTCGCCCAGGACCGGCTGCCCGAGCTCGTCAAGCAGCTCTCCGAGGCCGACCCGCAGGATGTCGACACCTCCGTCGAGTCCGTCGGTGTGCACTCCCGGGACGAGATCGGCCAGGTGGCCGCGGCCTTCGACGACGTGCACCGCGAGGCCGTCCGCCTCGCCGCCGAGCAGGCGTTGCTGCGAGGCAACGTCAACGCGATGTTCACCAACCTCTCGCGCCGTTCGCAGGGCCTCATCCAGCGCCAGCTGTCTCTTATCTCCGAGCTGGAGTCGCGTGAGGCCGACCCCGACCAGCTCTCCTCGCTGTTCAAGCTCGACCACCTCGCGACCCGCATGCGCCGTAACGGCGAGAACCTCCTCGTTCTCGCCGGTGAAGAGCCCGGCCGTCGCTGGACCCGGCCCGTCCCGCTCGTCGACGTGCTGCGTGCCGCCGCGTCCGAGGTGGAGCAGTACGAGCGCATCGAGCTCTCCGCGGTCCCGACGACCGAGGTCGCCGGACGCGTGGTCAACGACCTCGTGCACCTGCTCGCCGAGCTCCTGGAGAACGCGACGTCGTTCTCATCGCCGCAGACCAAGGTCAAGGTCACCGGTCACGCGCTGCCCGACGGGCGTGTGCTGATCGAGATCCACGACACGGGCATCGGCCTGTCGCCCGAGGACCTCGCCGCGATCAACGAGCGGCTCGCGTCGCCGCCCACCGTGGACGTCTCGGTCTCGCGCCGCATGGGTCTGTTCGTGGTCGGCCGTCTTTCGCAGCGCCACGGCATCCGCATCCAGCTCCGTCCTTCGGACTCCGGCGGCACGACCGCGCTCGTCATGCTGCCCATCGATGTCGCCCAGGGCGGCAAGAAGGCGCCGAACAAGCCCGGTGCGCCCGTACCCGGCCAGGGCGGCGGCCCCGTCGCCGCGCAGGCCTCGGCGGGTGCCGCTGCCGCGCGTCGCGGAGTGGGCGCCGGGAACGGCTCCCCCGGAAACGGTGCGCCCGGCTCGGGTCCCGCGGGCTCCCAGGGCAGGCTCGGTGCCGGTCCGCCCCGTGGCCAGGTCACCGGTGCGGGGCCGCGTGCCGCGCTGCCCTCGCGTGACGCGGGGCCGGGGCCGCGCAACGGTTCGCCGTCCGCTCCCGCGGGCCCGCAGTCCGGTCAGCAGCCTCCTCGTCAGGGGCCGCCCGGACAGGGTGCCGGCGCCCCGGGCTCGTCCGGTGGCAGCCTCTTCGGGGGCGGCCAGGGCGGTGGCCGCGGTCAGGCTTCCGTGCCGCAGCCGCCCGTGCCCCAGCAGCGTACGAACCCGGTGAATCCGGCCGGGCAGCCCGGGAACCCCTCCGGTCCGGTGAACCCCTCCGCGAACGACGCCGGGGACCAGGGGCGTCGGCCGCAGCTGCCGCCGCGCGGTGGTCCGCGTGCCGAGCTTCCCGGGGGCAACCCGCAGCCGCGCGTGCCCAGTTGGAGCGACGAGAACGCGCAGCCGCAGATATCGCGTGAGCCGTTCGACACCCCGCGTGGGCACGAGGAGCCGGAGTCCACGGGACAGTTCCCGCACCCCTCGGCCGGTGCCCCCACACAGGGGCCCGGTTCGACCGCGGAATTCGCGCGGCCTGACTTCAACGGGCCGCCGCCCGGGGCGAGTTCGCCGCAGCAGGGTGGCCAGGACCAGCAGGGCACCGGCCAGTTCGTCCGCCCGGACGTCTTCGGCGGTGGCCAGGGCTCCTCCTCCGGTACGGGTCAGTTCCAGCGCCCCGGCACCAGCGCCCCCGGATACGACAACGGCGGGGCGCCTCGGCGGGGTCAGAACCCCGGCCAGAGCCCTGGCCAGAACCAGGGCCAGAACCAGGGCCAGCAGGGCATCCCCCCGGTCCCGCAGCAGCCCCAGCAGTCGCAGCAGCCCCAGCCCCAGCAGCCCGCGCAGCCGGAGGGTCTGCCGCCCGCCGGTCCCGGGGACGGCCGCACCCCGCTGTTCGACACGCTGGAGACCAACTGGTTCCAGCAGCAACAGCAACAGCAGCAGCAAGGGCACCAGCCGCCCCAGGGCAACGCCCCCGAGCAGCAGCAGCCGCAGCGCCCGCAGCCGTCGTCGCCCCTCCCGTCGAGGCCGCAGGCGCGGCAGCCGCAGAACCCGGCCGCGCCCCAGCGCCCGGCTCCGGCGCCCGGCGCACCCTCCGCCCCCTCCCCGGCGGCCAACGGAACCGGCGGCAACGTCACGAACGGCAGCGCCGCCTCCTGGCGCACGTCGCCGAACGACGAACTGGGCCGCCAGGCCGAGCGCGTCCGGCAGCCGTCCGCCGGCGGCGTCACCACGTCCGGCCTGCCGCGCCGCGTCCCGCGAGCCAACCTCGTCGCGGGCACCGCACAGCAGCAGCAGGACAGCACAGGTCCGCAGGTCTCGCGTGCGCCCGAAGAGGTACGCGGCCGGCTGACGAATCTCCGTCGGGGCATCCAGCAGGGTCGCCAGGCCGGTACCGGCCAGACCGGCAGCTTCCCCACTCACCAGCAGGAGCGTTAGTTGAGTCCGAGCCAGGCGGCACAGAATCTGAACTGGTTGATCACGAACTTCGTGGACAACACCCCCGGGGTGTCCCACACCGTCGTGGTCTCCGCCGACGGCCTGCTTCTGGCGATGTCCGAGGGCTTCCCCCGTGACCGCGCCGACCAGCTGGCCGCGGTCGCGTCGGGTCTGACCTCCCTCACCGCCGGGGCCTCGCGGATCTTCGAGGGCGGGGCCGTCACGCAGACCGTGGTGGAAATGGAGCGGGGGTTCCTTTTCCTCATGTCGGTCTCCGACGGTTCGTCCCTGGCCGTGCTCGCACACCCCGAGTGCGACATCGGCCTCGTCGGATACGAGATGGCGCTCCTCGTCGACCGCGCGGGCGCCGTCCTCACCCCGGACCTCCGCGCCGAACTGCAGGGCAGCCTGCTGCACTGATCTTCTCCATCGGCCGCCCCACCGACCGAACGTACTGACCACCGTCCGGCCAACCTGGTGCCCCCCACCGGCTCTATCAGACGGCACGCAGACCACCTGCTGTCCCGCCCGGAGGATCCAATGACCCCGCCCAACGCCTCTCACGACCCGTACGGCTCTCAGGCGTCGTACGGTATTGAAGGCGACCAGCCGCTGGTGCGTCCTTACGCGATGACCGGCGGCCGGACCAGGCCCCGCTACCAGCTCGCGATAGAGGCGCTGGTGAGCACGACGGCCGACCCGGCCCAGCTGATGGGGCTGCTCCCCGAGCACCAGCGCATCTGCCACCTCTGCCGTGAGGTCAAGTCGGTGGCCGAGGTGTCGGCTCTGCTCTCCATGCCGCTCGGCGTGGCCAGGATCCTCGTGGCCGACCTGGCGGAGGCCGGGCTCGTCGCCATTCACCAGCCCGGCGGCGACGAGAACGCCGGCGGTCAGCCAGACGTGACACTGCTCGAAAGGGTGCTCAGTGGACTTCGCAAGCTCTAGCAACGGCGGAGGCCGCTCCACCACCAGCGCGAAGATCGTGGTGGCGGGCGGCTTCGGCGTCGGCAAGACCACGTTCGTGGGCGCGGTCTCCGAGATCAACCCGCTGCGCACCGAGGCCGTCATGACGTCCGCGTCCGCGGGCATCGACGACCTCACCCACACCGGCGACAAGACCACCACCACGGTGGCCATGGACTTCGGCCGCATCACTCTGGACCAGGACCTGATCCTGTACCTCTTCGGTACGCCGGGTCAGGATCGCTTCTGGTTCATGTGGGACGACCTCGTGCGCGGTGCGATCGGTGCCGTCGTGCTCGTGGACACCCGCCGTCTCGCCGACTGTTTTCCGGCCGTCGACTACTTCGAGAACAGCGGCCTGCCCTTCGTCATCGCCCTCAACGGCTTCGACGGCCACCAGCCGTACACCCCCGATGAAGTGCGGGAAGCTCTCCAGATCGGGCCCAACACGCCGATCATCACGACCGACGCGCGACACCGTGCGGACGCAAAGAGTGGCCTGATCACGCTGGTCGAGCACGCACTTATGGCACGACTCAAGTAGACGAGGACGTACGGCAGTTGCCGTAGATTCCACAGAGCGGTCTGTGTCCTTTGACACGGATGACCGCTCTGTTCATAACGTTTCGACAGAGAATTCGCCGAGCGCCGCCACGCGTCGCGGTCGTCCGGTGTCGCTGTGCGCACAAGAGCCCCGCCTTTTGGCGGGGCTCGCTCTATTTGACCGTTTTATCTGAGGCTTACACCACTCGGAACCAGCGCTTCCCACTGTTTGGTAGAGGACCCTTTGACGTGCTGGAATGCGCTGAACTGCCCAGTAGCACGGGCCTTGGAGACGACAGCGGGACCGGTGTAGGTCCCGCCGCCGAGAGGTTGTTGGTCGAGTGAGGCGAAGCAAGACGAGCCCCGCACCGCCGCAGACGCGGGACACGCGGGGCAACTTCACCCCGCCGCCGCGCACAGCGGCGTCCCCCGCCGATGTGCAGGGCATGGAGCCGCCGGCGCCCACCGGCGGAAGAATGTCCCCGCGCAACTGGCGCGTACCGACCCGCCTGAACGCGATCCTCCTCATACCCGTGCTCGTCGGTCTCGTCATGGGCGGCTTCCAGGTCAAGGGCTCGATCGACACCTGGAGCGAGGCCCAGGACGCCGAGCACACGGCCCGCCTCGTGCAGGCCTCGCTGAACTACGGCAACCGCCTCATCGAAGAGCGCGACATCTCCGCGGCCCCGCTGCTGCGCGGCAAGAAGAACGACCCGGCCGTCGTCGCGGCCCGCAAGGCCACCGACAAGGCCGCTGACGAGTTCGACGCCGCCGCCGAGAACATGCCGCAGAAGGAAGGCCTCAAGCGCCGCCTCGACGGCTTCCACAAGGTGGAGCCGGGCCTCCAGTCCCTGCGCCAGGCCGCGTACACCTCCAAGCTCTCCGGCGCGCAGACCGAAGAGGGCTACGTCGCCATCCAGCACCCCCTGATGGAGTTCGCCAACGAGCTCGGTCTTGGCACCGGAAACATCACGAGCTACGGCCGCACGGTCTACGCCATCTCGCTGACGAAGGCCGCGCTCTCCCTCGAGCGCTCCATCGGCATGCACCTCCTCGTCAAGCCGGGACCGACCGCGAGCAGCTTCGGCAAGCAGAAGGTCGCGCTCTCCTCCTACGCCTACCTCGAGGGCATCGCCATCGAGGAGTACACGGGCGGTGGCACCCCCGAGGACGTCGCCAAGCTCGAGGCCGCCAAGAAGAAGCTGAAGGCCGACGGCGAGAAGCAGGCCAAGCAGGCCGCTGCCGCCGCCAAGGCCGAGGGCAGGACGTTCGTCCCGCCGCCCTCCCCGGAGGACATGGTCTCGGCCATCGCGACGCTGCCGAGCACGCAGCCCAGCGCCCGCGTCACGCTCGCCGGCAAGGGCGTCACCAAGGAAGCCTGGTGGGCCACCACGTCCGCCAAGTTCGACGCGTACCGGACCATCGAGTCCGATCTCGCCGACAAGGCAGTGACCGAGGCGTCGGACATCGCGTCCAACGCCCAGCGCAACGCGTACATCACCGGCGCGATCGTGGTCGTCGCGCTGCTCGCCGCCTTCATCCTGGCCGGGATGATGGCCCGCCAGATGTCCAAGGCGATGCGCCAGCTGCGGACCGCCGCCTTCGGCATCGCCGAGCAGCGTCTGCCGATGCTGGTCGACCAGCTCTCGCGCACCGATCCCGGACGCGTCGACACCCGCGTACAGCCCATCCCGATCTCCTCCACGGACGAGATCGGCGAGGTGGCCCGCGCCTTCGACCAGGTGCACCGCGAGGCAGTCCGCCTCGCCGCCGAGCAGGCCCTGCTCCGAGGCAACATCAACGCGATCTTCACCAACCTCTCGCGCCGCAACCAGTCCCTGATCGAGGGCCAGCTGACCCTCATCACCGACCTGGAGAACAACGAGGCCGACCCGGACCAGCTGGAGAGCCTCTTCCGCCTGGACCACCTGGCGACCCGTATGCGACGCAACGGCGAGAACCTCCTGGTCCTCTCCGGCGAGGAGCCGGGCCGCCGCTGGGACCAGCCGGTCCCGCTGGTCGACGTCCTGCGCGCCGCGTCCTCCGAGGTGGAGCAGTACGAGCGCATCGAGCTGTCCGGCGTCCCGGAGGCCGAGATCCACGGCCTGGCCGTGACCGACCTCGTGCACCTGCTCGCCGAGCTCCTGGAGAACGCCACCACGTTCTCCTCGCCGCAGACCAAGGTCCGCGTCACCGCGACCCGTCTTCCCGACGGCCGCGTCATGGTCGAGATCCACGACAAGGGCATCGGCCTCACCGCCGAGGACTTCGCGGACATCAACCACAAGCTGGCCAACCCGCCGACGGTGGACGCCGCGATCTCCCAGCGCATGGGCCTGTTCGTGGTCGGCCGGCTCTCCGACCGGCACGGCATCCGCGTCCAGCTGCGTCCCTCGGGCGAGCAGGCGGGCACGACCTCGCTCGTCATGCTCCCGGACGGGATCACGCACGGTGGCGGCGGCGAGCACCAGCTGCCCGAGTCCGAGTTCACGGTCTCCTCGATCATGCCGGAGCAGCAGGCTCCGGATCAGTCGGCCTTCAACCACCAGCCGATGCGTACGGCGGCCGAGCTCGGCTTCGACGACAGCCGCTACAACGGCGACGCCGACTCCCCCGACCTCGACCCGGTGGGCCGCTCGCTGATGCGTGAGGAGCGGCGTGCCGCCCTGGAGGCGCAGGCGCAGTCCGGTGACGGCCGACCGCTCTTCCGTGACGAGATCGACCCGCAGCAGGGCTTCGACCAGCAGCAGGGCGGTTACGACCCGGCGTACGACCAGCAGGCACCGGCGTACGACGACTACCACCAGGGTCAGGCCGCGCAGCCGGCGTATGACGACGCGTACTACCCGGCGCAGGACGGCTACCAGGACGCCCCCTATACGGAGGCCGGTCACGACGACCACGCCGCTCGTACGGGTGCCGTCTCCGAGCCGTTCGTCGCCTACCCCGACCGCTCTCACCAGGACGACTGGCCCACGCGCGGCGGCTTCGACGACAACGCGGGCGCGTATCGGGGCGAGTACTCTCCGGAACCGGAATCCGGTCCGGCGGCTCCCGCGAACGGCGCCGAGCGCGTAGGCTTCGAGCGTCCCGGGCCGGCTCCGTCCGCGGTCCACGACACCACCGCCGCGGGTCTTCCGCGCCGCGGCTCCAACGGTGCGGCGGGCAACGACAGCGCGTCGGCCCCGATGGGCGACGCGTTCGGGAACACCACCGGCGACGCCTTCGGGAACAATGGCAACAGCGAGAACAACTGGCGTTCGTCGCCCAACGACGACCGCTGGCAGCGCGCCGAGTCGCTGAAGGAGCCCAAGGCGGGTGGAGTCACCCCGTCCGGCCTCCCGAAGCGGGTCCCCAAGGCCAATCTGGTCGAGGGCACGGCGGAACAGACCCCACAGGGAGGCCCCCAGGTCTCCCGCGACCCCGAGGACGTTCGGGGTCGGCTGAGCAACCTGCGCCGCGGCGTCCAGCGGGGACGCAGCGCAGGCAGTGACACCACGAATGGCCAGGACACCGGTAATCACCACGGTGGACCTGACAGCACCTACAACCAGGAGCGTTAGTGTGAGCCCGATGAGCCAGGCGGCGCAGAACCTGAACTGGTTGATCACCAACTTCGTGGACAACACCCCTGGGGTGTCCCACACGGTGGTGGTCTCCGCCGACGGACTCCTTCTGGCGATGTCCGAAGGCTTCCCCCGCGACCGGGCCGACCAGCTCGCGGCCGTCGCATCCGGTCTGACCTCCCTCACCGCCGGGGCCTCCCGGATCTTCGAGGGTGGTTCCGTGACCCAGACCGTTGTGGAGATGGAGCGAGGATTTCTCTTCCTTATGTCCATCTCCGACGGATCCTCGCTGGCCGTCCTCGCCCACCCGGATGCGGACATCGGTCTCATTGGGTACGAGATGGCACTTCTTGTCGACCGTGCGGGCACCGTCCTCACGCCCGACCTGCGTGCGGAGCTGCAGGGGAGCCTTCTCAACTAGTAGACGTACGGTGCGTTTTCGCGTCCCGTGGCCGTAAGGTTTCGGGACGCGGCTCCAGAGTGATGGTGCCCGGCACAGTCGGAGGAGGAGTACGTGGCAGGCTCAGGAACACCCCCGGACGGTTCGTCATCGGCCAACTGGTCGCCTGGTCACGGCCAGGGGCAGGGGCCGCACGACGGGGCGCCCAACCGTTACAACTTCCCCTCCGCGCCCAGCCAGCACCGCAGGCCCTACCAGCAGCCGCAGCAGCCGGGCCCCCGCCAGAGCCCGTACGAGCAGCCTCACACCCCCAGGATCCAGCCAGTGCAACCACAGCGACGCGCGCCCGAGTCGGCGCCCGCTGCGAGCAACCCCCTGGTGCGCCCGTACGCCATGACGGGCGGCCGCACCAGGCCCCGTTACCAGCTCGCCATCGAGGCGCTGGTGCACACCACCGCCCAACCGCACCAGTTGCAGGGCCAGTTGCCCGAGCATCAGCGGATCTGCAATCTGTGCCGCGAGATCAAGTCAGTCGCTGAGATCTCGGCACTTCTCACCATTCCTCTCGGCGTCGCCCGAATCCTCGTAGCCGACCTGGCGGAGGCCGGACTTGTCGCCATCCATCAGCCTGGCGGCGACGAGTCCGCCGGCGGCCAGCCAGACGTGACACTGCTCGAAAGGGTGCTCAGTGGACTTCGCAAGCTCTAGCGGCGGAGCAACAGCCCGCTCCACCACCTCCGCGAAGATCGTGGTGGCGGGCGGCTTCGGCGTGGGCAAGACCACGTTCGTCGGGGCGGTCTCTGAGATCAACCCGCTGCGCACCGAGGCCGTCATGACGTCCGCCTCCGCGGGCATCGACGACCTCACCCACACCGGGGACAAGACCACCACCACGGTGGCCATGGACTTCGGCCGCATCACCCTGGACCAGGACCTGATCCTGTACCTCTTCGGTACGCCGGGTCAGGACCGCTTCTGGTTCATGTGGGACGACCTGGTCCGTGGCGCGATCGGCGCGGTGGTCCTGGTCGACACCCGCCGTCTCGCCGACTGCTTCCCGGCGGTCGACTACTTCGAGAACTCGGGCCTGCCCTTCGTCATCGCCCTCAACGGCTTCGACGGCCACCAGCCGTACACGCCGGACGAGGTGCGCGAGGCGCTGCAGATCGGCCCGGACACTCCGATCATCACGACGGACGCCCGTCACCGCGCGGACGCCAAGAGCGGCCTGATCACGCTCGTGGAGCACGCGCTGATGGCGCGGCTGCGCTAGCGGTCCTTGCCCGTACGCGAATGGGCCTCGCACCCTCAGGTGGGTGCGGGGCCCGTCGTCTTTGTCTGCGAGCGGGTCGGATGCGGCGCCGGCGCCCCGTGAAGCCGTCGTGGAGGGATATGGCAGGGCCCCGCACCGGGAGTCGGTGCGGGGCCCTGCTGAGTGCTGTGAGGCGGTGGGGCTCAGCCCTGCCAGCTGTGCGGGGCGCGGAAGCCGGGCGAGCGCTCCAGGCGGCGCCAGCCGGCCTTGTCGCGGCCTCGGCGGGGCGTGGGGGCCTGCGCGGTGGCGGCGGCGCTACGGGCCAGCAGGATCGCCGTGATGGCGGCGACCTCCTCGGGCTCGGCATGGCCCTTCTCGACGCGGATGTCGGGAGTGTTCATGTGCAGCGTTCTCCTTGTGGGCTACTGCAGGACTACTGCGGGGGGTTGCCGTGCTTGCGCGACGGAAGGTCTGCGTGCTTGTTGCGGAGCATCGCGAGGGAGCTGATGAGCACCTCGCGGGTGGCGGCGGGGTCGATCACGTCGTCGACCAGTCCGCGCTCGGCCGCGTAGTAGGGGTGCATGAGCTCGGCCTTGTACTCCTTGACCATCTTCTGCCGCATGGCCTCGGGGTCCTCGGCCGCCGCGATCTGCCGGCGGAAGATGACGTTGGCGGCGCCCTCGGCGCCCATCACCGCGATCTCGTTGGTGGGCCAGGCGTAGGTCAGGTCGGCGCCGATGGACTGGGAGTCCATGACGATGTACGCGCCGCCGTAGGCCTTGCGCAGGATCAGCGAGATACGCGGCACGGTGGCGTTGCAGTACGCGTAGAGCAGCTTGGCGCCGTGGCGGATGATCCCGCCGTGCTCCTGGTCCACGCCCGGCAGGAAGCCCGGGACGTCGAGGAGCGTCACGATGGGGATGTTGAAGGCGTCGCACATCTGGACGAAGCGGGCCGCCTTCTCGGAGGCCTCGATGTCCAGGACCCCGGCCAGGGACTGCGGCTGGTTGGCGACGATGCCCACCACCTTGCCGTCCAGGCGGGCCAGGGCGCAGATGATGTTGCGCGCCCAGCGCTCGTGGACCTCGAGGTAGTCGCCCTCGTCGACGAGTTCCTCGATGACCTTGGCCATGTCGTACGGACGGTTGCCGTCGGCCGGGACCAGGTCGAGCAGGACGTCCGAGCGGCGGTCCGCCGGGTCGTCCGTCTCGTGGGTGGGCGGGTTCTCGCGGTTGTTCGACGGCAGCATCGAGATGAGGTAGCGGACCTCGGCGAGGCAGGTCTCCTCGTCGTCGTACGCGAAGTGGCAGACGCCGCTGGTCTCGGCGTGCACGTCCGCGCCGCCGAGGCCGTTCTGCGTGATCTCCTCGCCGGTCACCGCGCGGACCACGTCCGGTCCGGTGATGAACATCTGCGAGGTCTCGCGCACCATGAACACGAAGTCCGTCAGGGCCGGCGAGTAGGCCGCGCCGCCCGCGCACGGGCCCATCATCACGCTGATCTGCGGGATGACGCCCGAAGCCCGGGTGTTGCGCTGGAAGATGCCGCCATACCCGGCGAGCGCGGAGACGCCCTCCTGGATACGGGCACCGGCCCCGTCGTTCAGGGAGACGAGCGGGGCACCGGCCGCGATGGCCATGTCCATGATCTTGTGGATCTTCGTGGCATGCGCCTCGCCCAGCGCGCCGCCGAAGATACGGAAGTCGTGGGCGTAGACGAAGACCGTGCGGCCCTCGACCGTGCCCCAGCCGGTGATGACACCGTCCGTGTACGGCTTCTTCGTCTCAAGGCCGAACCCGGTCGCCCGGTGCCGGCGCAACTGCTCGACCTCCTGGAACGACCCCGCGTCCAGAAGCAGCTCGATCCGCTCGCGCGCGGTCAGCTTGCCCTTGGCGTGCTGGGCCTTCGTCGCCTTCTCGCTCGGGCCGCGCAGCGCCTCCGCACGGATCGCGTGCAGCTCGGCCACGCGCCCACGCGCATCGGTGGGCTCGCCGTCGGGAGAAGAAGCGGTGTCGTCCAAAACGGTCATGTAGTGACCTTACGAAGCGGGCCCATGGAAACGGACCGTCGACTCTGCACAGTCTCCGGCCCGTTTTCCTGGCACCCCCGAACAGAAGCCCTCCGCTGTACACGCGAAGTGACTGCTCAGGGCCGTCTATGGCTGTAGGGATCCAACAAAGGGGTGCGTGAGAGACACCTCACAACGGTGCTCGCCGCGCGGAGCCATGCGTGTTCACTTCGCCACGCTCCGCCATAGGTTGAATGTTGAACTGAATCGCGTTAGAGTCAATCTCGTTGAACATTCAACAGACAGCCAACTCCCTCGTAGCTCGCAGCTCGTCCCCCAAGGAGCAGTCATGGGTCTCTTCGGCCGTAACAACGAAACCACCACCGCTACCGCAACCGCTCCGGTCAACCCGGAGCTGGCCGCCCTGACCGGCGAGTACGCGATCGACCCCTCGCACACCTCGATCGGCTTCGTCGCCCGCCACGCCATGGTCACGAACGTCAAGGGCTCCTTCACCGACGTCGCGGGCACGCTGCACCTGGACGGCACGGACCCCGCCGAGTCCACCGCTTCCATCGACGTGCAGATGGCCAGCATCGACACGGGGAGCGCCGACCGTGACGGTCACCTGAAGAGCGCGGACTTCTTCAAGGTCGACGAGTTCCCGGAGATGACCTTCCGCTCCACGAAGGCGGAGGCGCTGGGCGGCGACGACTACCGCATCACCGGTGATCTGACGATCCTCGGCACCACGAAGCCGCTCGCCATCGACCTCGAGTTCAACGGCTCGGCCACGGACCCCTTCGGGAACGAGCGGGTCGGCTTCGAGGGCAAGGCGGAGATCCTCCGCTCGGAGTGGGGCCTTACGTGGAACGCCGCGCTGGAGACGGGCGGGGTTCTTGTCTCCGACAGGATCAAGCTGCGGTTCGACATTTCCGCGATTCGTTCTGGCTCCTGATTTTTGCTGGCTCCTGAGCCTTGGGCTGTATTCGTGCCGCCGCTTCGCGGCGGATGTTTTCCCGCCCACCCGCCCGATTGCCCCGTAGTGCCAAGGGGGGTGGGTGGGTGGCTCGGTACTCCTATAGCGTTCCGTCGTGTCGGACTTCGTACAGCAACTGCCCGCCCTGATAGGCGTGATCGTCGGTGCGCTCGGTTCGTATCTGGCGATCACCCGCGGTGACCGGGCCCGCTTCCAGCGGGAGCAGGCTGCCCGTTGGGAGGAGCGGCGCCTCGCCGTCTACGGCGACTACGCCCGCGTCGTGAAGCAGACGGTCACGCTCACCTACCGCGTCGCGGCCCACCTCGGCAACGACCCGCACCCCCATCCCCTGACCCCGGAGGAAGCGGCTCCGCACCTTGCGGAGGCCGCCATCGCGCGGGATCCGGCCGGTGAGGCGCTGTTGATGCTCGGTACGCCGGACGTGGTGGACAAGGCGCGGGTCTGGATCCTCACCGTCATCGAGATGGAGCGCTTCCTGCGCGAGGGCATCCGGGACCCCGGCGCCTGGTCCGCCCTCCTGGAGCGGCAGCGGACGTCGCGCGAGGGCTACTACCAGGCGGTGCGGCGCGACTTGGCGCTCCCGCCGGGGCATTCCGGCAGCTGGTCCGTCTCGTCGACGCAGGGCGCTTGAGGCACGTCTTGCGTTGGAGCGCGGTCCAGCTTCTAGCGTGACGCGCATGACCACACGGCAAGAGCCACAGCACAGGACCGGCAGCGGGTTCGGCGCGCTGAGCACGGCGGACGACGTACTCGGCGGGATCGATCTCTCGGGCAGGACGGCGCTGGTCACCGGCGGCTACTCGGGTCTCGGCCTGGAGATCACCCGGGCGCTCGTCCGGGCGGGCGCGCACGTCGTCGTCCCGGCACGCAGGCCCCGTATCGCGGAAGAGGCGTTGCGCGGCACGGACCGCGTGGAGGTGGGGGCGCTGGACCTGGCCGACCAGGAGAGCGTGCGGCTCTTCGCCGATCGGTTCCTCGCGACGCGCAGCGCCCTCGACATCCTCGTCAACAACGCCGGCGTGATGGCGTGCCCCGAGACCCGCGTCGGCCCGGACGGGACGTGGGAGTCCCACTTCGCGATCAATCACCTGGGCCACTTCGCCCTGGTCAACCGCCTCTATCCGGCGCTGAGTCGGAGTACCGACGCACGCGTCGTGTCCGTGGCCTCCTCCGGTCATTTCCTCTCCGGCATCCGCTGGGCGGACCCACACTTCCACGAGGGGTATGACCGCTGGCTCGCCTACGCCCAGTCCAAGACGGCGAACGCGCTCTTCGCCGTGCACCTCGACTCCCTGGGCGCGGCGGGCGCCGGCCCGCGGGCCTTCGCCGTCCACCCCGGCAGCATCCTCACGCCCCTCCAACGCCACATCCCCCGCGCGGAGCAGATCGCGCAGGGCTGGGTGACCGCCGACGGCACCCCCGCGCAGGGCTTCAAGACCCCGGCGCAGGGCGCGGCCACGGCGGTCTGGGCGGCGACGTCACCGCTGCTCGACGGTCGCGGCGGCGCGTACTGCCAGGACTGCGATGTCGCGGAGCCCGCGCTGACGGATGACATGCTGACCGGCGGCGTGAAGCCCTGGGCGACGGACCCCGAAGCGGCCGCCCGCCTCTGGCAACTGTCGGCCGAACTCACGGGGTTGGGGAATCCGCTGCGGTGACCTGGCTGCCATCCTGCCGGGCGGACTCAGTGTGCGTCAGGATCGCTTTCGCGAGCGGGTCCTGTACCGCCGGGGGCAGCGCGTGGCCCATGCCCGGGATCTCCACGACGTGGGTCGCGCCGCCGCCGATGACCTGGGCCAGGTGGTGCGCGTGCGGGGGCGGGAAGACCGGTTCGGCCGGGGCGGAGACGACCAGCGTGGGGACCTTCGTGTCGGCCAGTTCGTCGGTGCGGAGCATGTGGGAGTCGTCGGCGCGGGCGTGCGCCGTCGAGGCGACGTGGGTGCCTGTGTGGGTGATGATCCGGCGCTCCAGGTCGCGGAAGTACGTGTCATCCACGTCGAGTTGGCCTCCGTTCAGGACCCGCCAGTGCTCCACCCTGCGGTCGAGTTCGGCCTCCACCCCCGCGTCCTCGACCGGACGCGACCACATCTCCAGGACTTCCGGTGCGATGCCGGGGAGTTCCCCAACGGGGACTTCGGTTCCGTCCGGAGCCACGTACGGTGCTTCGCTGAGCGCGCAGGTGCCGATCAGGGTGGCGCTGAGGACGCGCTCCGGGTGGTCGGCCAGCACCAGTTGGGTCAGCATCCCGCCGAGCGACATGCCCACCAGGTGTGCGCGCTCCACTCCCAGACCGTCCAGGACGGCCACCGCGTCACGCGCCAAGTCCGTTATCGGGTACGGGCGTTGATCGTACGTCGACGTGGAGCGGCCGGTGTCCCTGTGGTCGTAACGGATGACCTGATGCCGGGCTGCGAGTGCGTCGGCCAGGGTGTCGGGCCAGCCGAGGCCGGAGGCCTGGGCGCCCATGACCAGGAGCAGGGCGGGAGCGTCAGGTGCACCGCGCCGTTCCGTCCACAGGCGGACGCCGGGGGCTGCTTCGACGTACTGCTGCCGGGGCTCCATGGGATGACCTTCCGTAGCTACGAGGCATTCATTAAGACGATACGTATCGTCTCGCAAATGCCTCGCGCCGTCAACCCGCTAGAACCCGCCGCCCCCGAAGTCCCCTCCCCCGCCGCCGAAGTCTCCGCCACCGCCCCCGAAGCCGCCGCCGAAGTCCCCGGAGTCGAAGTCCGAGCCCGAGTAGTCGCCGCCGTCGTACCCGGCGCCCGCGCCGCCACCGAAGTCGCCGTAACCGCCGCCGTAGTCCGCCGCGTACGCGGGGCTCGCCATCATGCCGCCCAGCATCGTGCCGATCAGGAGGCCCGGCAGCATGCCGCCGCCGAAGTAGCCGCCGGCCCAGGGTCCGTACGCCGGGCCCGCATCCCAGTACGGGCGCCGCTCCCCCGACTCCGTGGCCACCGTCCGGGACATCGGCTCCTCGCCGTCCGCGAGGCGCGTCGCGTCCGCCAGGCACACCGGGACCGTCCGCTCGGCCCCGCCCGGCGGCGCCCACTGGGCGTCCTTCACCGACGGCCCGTGCCGCGGGTCGAAGAAGCAGGGGGCGCGCCGCTCCGGCAGCGGGCGGCCCTCACGGCGCGCGGCGAGCAGGGCGAGCGAGAAGCGGCCGTCCTCCAGGGACTGGGTGACGGCCCGTACCTCCTCGGGGCGCTCCGCCGCCGCCATGAACGACTTCGCCTTCTCGTACGAGTCGAGGGCCCGTTCGTAGTCCGCGCGCATCGCGTCGTCCGCTCCCGCCTCCCCGGGGTGGAAGTCGAGGCGGTCCAACTCCTCGCCGTACGCCGTGATGTCCTCGTCCACAACGACCCGCAGCTTCTCAAGCGCGACCCGCTGTTCCTCGGCCTTGCGCCGTCGGTTCCGCCGGACCACCGCGTACGTGGCACCGCCGCCCGCGACGAGCACCGCGCCGACACCGATCAGCGCGCCCACGGGAGTGCCGTCGTCGGCACCGGCGTCCCAGGACGCGGGCGCCGAGCCGCGGGTGTCCTTCACCGCCTGGTCGACGAAGTCGTTGAGCTGGGTCTTGGTGTTGGGCACGTCCCCGTAGGTCGCGACGAGGTTCGAGACGGCCGCGTTGCTCAGGACCTGCCGGTCGGCCTTCGCGTCGAACGCGTCGCCGAGGCGGATCCCGTACACACCGGTCACGCCGGTCTCGGTGCGCAGCTTCTGGAAGAGGTCCTGCTTGGGGAAGTCGGCGGGCAGCACCGCGACGAACACGGGCTTGTCGGCGTCCTTGATCTTCTCCGCGATGGCATCCGCGTCGGCCTCGGACAGCTGTTCCGAGGCGTCCGGATCCACGTACACCGGGCTCTTCTCCCAGGCGTCGGCCACCGCGGGGACACTGGTGGCGGCCGCGGCCCCGGGCGCCGCCGTGAACGACACGGCACCCAGGGACAGGAGCATCCCGGACAGCGCGACAAATATTCGCTTCGTCCCATTGCTCATACTTCGAAGCTAACGCAGTCGAGCCCCCGGCGGCGGTCCGCGACCGCCTCCGTTTCCGGTGACTACTCCACCGGCTCGACGCCCGCGCGCAGCAGACCGAAGGTGTACGCGTCCTCGAGCGCCTGCCACGACGCCGCGATCACGTTCTCCGCGACACCCACCGTCGACCACTCGCCGTCACCGTCGCTGGTGGAGATCAGCACCCGGGTCGTGGACGACGTGCCGTGCTTGCCCTCCAGGATGCGCACCTTGTAGTCGACCAGCTCCATCTTGGCGAGCTGGGGGTAGATCCGCTCCAGGCCGACACGGAGCGAGCGGTCGAGCGCGTTGACCGGGCCGTTGCCCTCCGCCGTGGCGACGATGCGCTCGCCCTTGGCCCACAGCTTCACGGTCGCCTCGTTCGCGTGCGTGCCGTCGGGGCGGTCCTCGACGATGGCCCGCCAGGACTCGACGCGGAAGTAGCGCCGGGCCCGGCCCTCGACCTCCTCACGGAGCAGCAGCTCGAAGGACGCGTCGGCTGCCTCGTACGTGTATCCGCTGAGCTCGCGCTCCTTGACCCGCTCCACGACCCGGCCCACCAGGTCCCGGTCGTCGCCCAGGTCGATCCCGAGCTCCTTGCCCTTGAGCTCGATGGAGGCGCGTCCCGCCATGTCCGAGACCAGCATCCGGATGCGGTTGCCCACCAGGTCCGGGTCGATGTGCTGGTAGAGGTCAGGGTCGACCTTGATCGCGGAGGCGTGCAGGCCCGCCTTGTGGGCGAAGGCCGATACGCCCACGTACGGCTGGTGGGTGGAGGGCGTGAGGTTCACGACCTCGGCGATGGCGTGCGAGACGCGGGTCATCTCGCGCAGCGCGCCCTCGGGCAGGACCCGCATGCCGTACTTGAGCTCCAGGGCGCCGACCACGGGGAAGAGGTTGGCGTTGCCGACCCGCTCGCCGTAGCCGTTGGCGGTGCACTGCACGTGCGTGGCACCGGCGTCCACGGCGGCGAGGGTGTTGGCGACCGCGCACCCCGTGTCGTCCTGCGCGTGGATGCCGAGCCGGGCACCGGTGTCGGCGATGACGGTGCCGACGATGGCCTTGACCTGGGCGGGGAGCATGCCGCCGTTGGTGTCGCACAGGACTACGACGTCGGCGCCCGCCTCGGAGGCCGTGCGCACGACGGCTTTCGCGTACTCGGGGTTGGCGCGGTAGCCGTCGAAGAAGTGCTCGCAGTCGACGAAGACGCGCCGCCCCTGGTCACGGAGGTAGGCGACGGTGTCGCGCACCATCTCCAGGTTCTCCTCCAGGGTGGTGCGCAAGGCGAGCTCGACGTGCCGGTCATGGGCTTTGGCGACGAGCGTGATGACCGGGGCGCCGGACTCGAGCAGGGCGTTGACCTGCGGGTCCGTGGCCGCCGAGCCACCGGCGCGACGCGTGGCGCCGAAAGCGACGAGCTGGGCGTGCCGGAAGGTGATCTCTTGCTGCGCGCGGGCGAAGAACTCGGTGTCGCGGGGGTTGGCGCCCGGCCAGCCGCCCTCGATGAAGCCCACGCCGAAGTCGTCCAGGTGCCGGGCGATGGTCAGCTTGTCCGCGACGGTCAGGTTGATTCCCTCGCGCTGCGCGCCGTCGCGCAGCGTGGTGTCAAAGACGTGGAACGCATCGTCGGGTGTGCTGGTTTCCGTCATGCTGATCTGGCTCCTGTGTCGGATCTCGGTCTACCGGAATGACCGGCTCCACCGCCTCAATGATCCCCCGCGCTCCGCGTCCGGCTGATGTTGGGCCAGGAAACGAAAAAACCCCTCGTGGGTACGAGAGGTTTGCGCGCGGGTCTGAGAGACGACGGTGTCCGCCCGTACATGGTGGTACGAGACGGTCACTGCGGACCGGCGCGCCTGCTGCCAATAATCATGGCGAACGAGAGCACGGTGGCAGCCTGCCACAGCCCGCACACACCGCGCTGCCCCGTCTCACGATGCGGGCGTACGTGGACGGCAGGGGCCACCTCGACGCGGGCGACGCGCGGGACGCGCCGCCCTTCCGGGACAATCCGCAGGAACGCGTACAACCTAGACGGGGGTCGCCGGGTCCCGGGAGCCGGAGACGAGCGCTCCGTCCAGGAACTCCCGTACGTGCGCCAGGATCTGCTCACGCCCCGTGCCGCGCAGACCGATCGCCACGTGGATGGAGAAGCCGTCCAGGAGCGCCCGCAGCCGGGTCGCGAACCGGTCGGGGTCCAGCGGCCCGAACTCGCCCCGCGACACGCCCTCGGCGAGCAGCGCCACCAGATCGCGGTGCCAGGCGCTCTCGATGGCGACCTGGCGGTCACGCTCGTCCTCGTCGGCGTTCAGGGAGCGGTTCCAGACCTCCAGCCAGAGCGTCCAGTGGGGGTCGCCGGGCGCGTCGGGTACGTACAGGTCGACGTACGCGTCGAGCCGCTCGCGCGCCGTGCCCTGCCGGGCGAGCAGCCGGCCGCGCTCGGCGCCGAGCGCGGACTCGCTCCACTCCAGGGTGCGCAGGAGCAGCTCGTCCTTGGTGCGGAAGTAGTAGAGGAGGTGGCCGCTGCTCATGCCGACCTCACGGCCGAGCGCGGCCATGGTCAGTTTCTCCAGGCCGCGCTCGGCGATCATCTCCATGGCGGCGGCGAGGACGTCCTCGCGCGGTGGGGCGTTCTTCCGCGCGCGGGCCTGGCCTGCCATAGCGTTCTCCTCGATCACACCTTCGGCTGCTGCTGGGTGATGCAGTGGATGCCACCACCCCCGGCAAAGATCGTACGGGCGTCGACGAGCGTCACCGTACGGTCGGGGAAGAGACCGCGGAAGATGCCGGCCGCGAGCTCGTCGTGGGGGTCGCCGAAGGCGCACAGGACGACGCCGCCGTTGCAGAGGTAGTGGTTGATGTAGGAGTAGTCGACCCATCCCTCGTCGTCCTTCAGGACGGTCGGGGCGGGCACCTCGACGATCCGCAGGGTGCGGCCGCGCGCGTCCGTCTGTCCGGTCAGGGCGGCGACGACCTCCTTGCTGACCTCGAAGTCCGGGTGGGCGGGGTCGCGCTGGGAGTGCACGAGGACGACACCCGGCGCGGCGAAGGCGGCGACGATGTCGACGTGGCCGAGCGTGCCGAAGCCGTGCCCGGGATAGTCGGCGGTGAGGCCGCGCGGCAGCCAGATCGCCTTCGTGGTGCCGAGGCGGGCGTGGATCTCCGCCTCGACCTGCTCCTTGGTCCACCCGGGGTTGCGCTCGGGGCCCAGCTGCACCGTCTCGGTGAGCAGGACGGTGCCCTCGCCGTCGACGTGGATGCCGCCGCCCTCGTTCACCAGCGTCGAGGGGTAGGTCCGGGCCCCTGCGAGGTCGGCGACGTACGCGCCGATCTTCGCGTCGTGGTCCCAGCGGGCCCATTCCTGGGCGCCCCAGCCGTTGAACGTCCAGTCGACGGCGGCGAGGCGGCCCTTTCCGTCGGTGAGGAAGGTCGGCCCGATGTCCCGCATCCAGGCGTCGTCGAGCTCCCGCTCCACCACCTCGATGTCCGGGCCGAGCAGCTCGCTCGCGTACGCGGACTGCGCGGGTCCGCAGACCACGGTGACCGGCTCGAAGCGGCGTACGGCCCGGGCGACGTTCGCCCAGGCGAGGCGGGACTCGTCCAGGCCCGAGGGGTCGTCGAAGGTCGGGTTGGGGCACGGCCACGCCATCCAGGTGCGCTCGTGCGGGGACCACTCGGCGGGCATGCGGAAGCCGTCGGCGGCTGCGCTCATGACGTACACCCTTAAAGGAAGTAGAGGCGGTTGAGGGAGACGGAGTCGGCGGGCTCGGACCGGACCGGGTCGCCGTCGAGCGTGACGAGGCCGGAGCGCTGGTCGACGTCGATGGAGCCGGTGCGGGAGTTGAGCCGCAGGTCGGCGGGGCCGATGCCCCGGGTGCCCCGCACGGCGACGCGGCGCCGCCGGGTCGGCATCTTGTCGTTGCCCTGGTCGACGGCGGCCTGCGCGACGAAGGCCACGGAGATGTCGGCGGGCGTCGCGCCGTACGAGCCGAACTGCGGCCCGAGGACGAGGGGTTCGCAGGTGTCGGTCGCGGCGTTCGGATCGCCTACGACGCCATAGGCGGGGAAGCCGGACTTCAGGATCAACTGCGGCTTGGCGCCGAAGTACTCGGGCCGCCAGAGCGCGATGTCGGCCATCTTGCCGACCTCGATGGAGCCGACCTCGTGGGCGAGGCCGTGGGCGATGGCGGGGTTGATGGTCAGCTTGGCCATGTAGCGCAGGACGCGCGCGTTGTCGTCGTGCGCGCCGTCACCGTCCATGGGCCCGAAGTCGGCCTTCATCTTCCCGGCCATCGCGAAGGTCCTGCGTACGGTCTCGCCCCCGCGCCCCATGCCCTGCGCGTCGGACGAGGTGATGCCGATGGCGCCCAGGTCGTGCAGTACGTCCTCCGCGCCCATGGTCCCGGCGCGGATGCGGTCGCGGGCCATCGCCGCGTCGCCCGGCAGATCGGTCTTCAGGTCGTGGACCGAGACGATCATGCCGTAGTGCTCGGCGACGGCGTCGCGCCCGAAGGGCAGTGTGGGGTTGGTGGAGGAGCCGATCACGTTCGGCACGCCCGCCATCTTCAGGACGTTCGGCACGTGCCCGCCGCCGCAGCCCTCGATGTGGAAGGCGTGGATGGTGCGCCCTTCGAGGACCTTCAGGGTGTCCTCGACGGACAGGCACTCGTTCAACCCGTCGCTGTGCAGGGCGACTTGGACGTCGTGCTCCTCGGCCACCCGAAGAGCCGTGTCCAACGCCCGCGTGTGCGCGCCCATGTCCTCGTGCACCTTGAAGCCCGACGCGCCGCCCTCGGCGAGGGCCTCGATCAGGGGCGCGTCGTGCGAGGACGAACCCCGGCCGAGGAAGCCGATGTTGACCGGCCAGGCGTCGAAGGCGTTGAACGCGTGCTTGAGCGCCCAGGGCGAGTTGACGCCGACGCCCCACACGGGCCCGAACTCCTGGCCGATGATCGTGGTGACGCCGGAGGCGAGGGAAGCCTCCATGATGCGCGGCGAGAGCAGATGGACGTGGGTGTCCACGGCTCCGGCCGTGGCGATGAGCCCCTCGCCCGAGACGATGGACGTGCCGGTGCCGACGACGACGTCGACGCCGTCGAGGGTGTCGGGGTTGCCGGCCCGCCCGATGGCGTGGATGCGGCCTTCCCGGATACCGATCGACACCTTGCGGATGCCCTGCACGGCGTCGATCACCAGGACGTTGCTGATCACGACGTCACAGGTCTCGCGGACGGCGGCGGCCTTCAGATGCAGTCCGTCGCGGGCGGTCTTGCCGAACCCGGCGAGGAACTCGTCGCCGTACCGCTGGGAGTCGGACTCGACGCGGACCGTGAGGCCCGAATCGCCGAGCCGGACGTGGTCGCCGGCTCGGGGGCCGTGCGTGGCGGCGTACTCGTACGGGGTGAGGCGGCGCGGTTCCGCGGGGTGGCCTCCGGGGCGGCTCATCGCTCGACCTCCTGCTCAGTGGTTTCCGGTATGCCGAGGTAGCCGCAGGCGGCGGCGCGGCGCAGGGCCTCTTCGCGGGCGCCCGGCGCGTCCAGCGGGCCGTCGACCAGGCCGGCGAAGCCGATCGCGATCCGCTCGCCGCCGATCGGAAGCAGCCCGACCTCGGCGCTCTCGCCGGGCCCGAAGCGGACCGAGGACCCGGCGGGCACGGCCAGGCGCATGCCGTACGCGTCCGCCCGGTCGAAGTCGAGCCGGGGGTTGGCCTCGAAGAAGTGGAAGTGCGAGGTGACGGAGACGGGCACGGTGGCGGTGTTGCGCACCGTGAGCTTCCGGGTCGGCGCGGCCTCCTCGTGCTCGGGTCCTGGAAGCAGCGCCCCCGGAGCCTGACTGCCCAGCCCCTCCCCGATCGGTTCCGCGACGACCGCGAGCCGGGATCCGTCGTCGAAGACGGCTTCCACGTGCACCTCGGTCACCACGTCCGCAACGCCCGGCAGGACGTCGTCGGGCCCGAGGACCGAGCGCGCGCGCTCGATCGCCTCGGCGAGCCTGGCGCCGTCGCGGGCCGCCTCGCACACCGTGTCCGCGATCAGCGCGGTCGCTTCGGGGACGTTCAGTCTCAGGCCGCGCGCCTTGCGGGCCCTGGCCAGCTCGGCCGCCCCGAAGAGCAGCAGCCGGTCGCGTTCCGTGGGGGTAAGCCGCACGCCACCACACCTCCATCATTTGAACACCACTCTAACCATGAGATTCATGTGACGGAAACATTGACGTACGAGCTTGACTCAGGTCACATTGAGCGGCACTCAAACAGTCGGACGGCGGCCTGTGTGCGCAGGCGGCCACGATCGAGCGTCAGGGGCACCCTCATGCCGATAGAACAGCGCGGAGTCGACACCATCCCGGACGGGGAACGCACCAGCGGCCCCCGTGATCTCATCTCGATCCTGCTCGGCTCCAACCTCTGCCTCGGGGTGATCGTCTTCGGCTGGCTGCCGGTGTCGTTCGGCCTCGGCTGGTGGGCGTCCGTGACGTCCGTGGTGGCGGGCACGGTGATCGGTACGGCTCTCACGGCGCCCCTGGCCCTGGTCTCGCTGCGCACGGGCACGAACCTCTCGACGTCCTCCGGTGCCCAGTTCGGTGTGCGGGGCCGGCTGGTCGGCTCGGTCGTCGGCCTCCTGCTCTCCCTCGGTTACACCGCGCTGACCATCTGGATCGGCGGCGACGTGATGGTGGGCGCGCTGCACCGCCTGACGGGCCTCCCCGCCGGCGGCCTCTCGTACGGAGCCGTGTACGCGCTCCTTGCCGCCGCCACGGTGACGGCGGCGGTGTACGGCTACCGGGTCCTGCTGCGCCTCTCGCGCGTCCTCGCGGTCGGCATGACGGCACTCCTGGTCCTCGGGGCGGTGGCCTACGCCCCCGACTTCACCACCTCCGCCCTCCCCGAGGCGGGCGGCTATCTCCTCGGCTCGTTCTGGCCGACGTGGTTGCTCGCCCTGGTGGCGGCGGGCCTGAGTGGCCCGATCGCGTTCATCACGCTGCTCGGCGACTACACGCGGTACGTCTCGCCGAGCCACCACAGCTCGCGGACGGTACTGAGGGCGTCATGGATCGGCCTGCTCGCCGGACTCCTGATCCCCCAGCTCTTCGGTACGTTCACGGCGTACGCGGCGGGCGCGGCGCTCGACTACGCCGGGCCGCTGGTCTCGGCGTCCCCCGGCTGGTACCTCATCCCGCTCCTGCTCGCCGCCTCCGCGGGGTCGGTCGGCAACGCGGGCCTGATGCTGTACTCGATGGGCCTCGACCTGGACGCGATCCTGCCGCGGGCTTCGCGGGCCCGCGCGACGTACACGGTGGCGGTGGTGGCCACGGGGTGCGTGTTCGTGGGGCACTACGCGTGGGAGGCGCAGGACGCGATGACGTCCTTCGTCCTCCTCCTCACGGCGATCGGCACGCCGTGGGCGGTGATCACCCTGATCGGCTTCGCGCGCTGCGGTGGCGTCTACGACGCGGAGGCGCTCCAGGTCTTCAACCGCCGCTCCCAGGGCGGGATCTACTGGTACCGGGGCGGCTGGAACCTCCCGGCGACGGTGAGCTGGTCCCTTGGCGCGGTGGTCGGCCTCGCGGCGGTCTCGCTCCCCTCCTACGAGGGGCCGCTGCTCTCCCTCACGGGCGGGGTGGACTGCAGTTTCCTGCTGTCGGGGGTGGTGGGGGGCGTGGCATACGTGGCCCTTGAGCGGGGCCGGGCTCCGCAGCCGGCGGAACCTGCGTTCAGCGTGACCCCCTGATCACCTGCCCCGCAGCGCCCCTGCCCGAACAAACCTCTCCCACCCACCCGCCCGATCCCCCGCATCCACTCTGCCCGAACAGACCTTTCCCACCCACCCGCCCGATTGCCCTGCGGTGACACAGGCCGGGGAGGGCCGGTGATTGGCCTGACGGGGCGGAGGAGACGGTCTTCCCGGTGGGCCGAGGATGGTTCTCCCGGCGGTGGAAAAGTTCGCCCAGCGGCAGCAGCAGCGGGTGGGGGTCCGGGGCGGGGGCGACCGGCCTGGTGGGCGGGTGGGGGGCGGTCGTTCATCACCTGGCGGAGGTTACGGCGGGCCGGGTGGGGCCTGCGTCGCGCGCAGCCGCAGTCGGCAGCGCTCGCGAGGGGACGTGCCGGTATGTCTGCCCGGAGCACGGTTCGCGGCGCTCCCTCGCCGAAGTAGCAAGTCGCCCACCGGACGACAGCGAGGACGGACATACCGGCGCGGCCCCGTCCCACGGACGGACCCGCGCCGAACCCCGCCCAAGCCCCGCAGGGAATCCGCAGGGAACCCTCAGCCGAGCCCGTGCATCCAGCCGTGCTTGTCCTCCGACGTGCCGCGCTGCACGTCCAGCAGCGCCTCGCGCAGCTTCAGCGTGACCGGGCCCGGCTCGCCGCCGCTCTGGGTCCACTCACCCGAGCGGCACTTGACCGTCCCCACCGGGGTGATCACCGCCGCCGTGCCGCACGCGAAGACCTCCGTCAGCGTGCCCTCGGAGGTGTCCGCCTGCCACTGGTCGATCGAGACCCGCGACTCCTCCGAGGAGTAGCCGAGGTCACGGGCGACCGTGAGCAGCGAGTCGCGGGTGATCCCGGCGAGCAGCGAGCCGGTAAGCGTCGGGGTGACGATCTTGTCGCCGTACACGAAGTACAGGTTCATGCCGCCGAGTTCCTCGACCCACTTGTGCTCCACGGCGTCCAGGTACGCCACCTGGTCGCAGCCCTTCTCCGCCGCCTCGGCCTGCGCGAGCAGCGACGCTGCGTAGTTGCCGCCGGTCTTGGCGTCGCCCACACCGCCCGGCACCGCCCGCACGCGGTCCTCCGACAGCCAGATGGAGACGGGCTTGACGCCACCGGGGAAGTACGCGCCCGCGGGCGAGGCGATGACGATGAAGAGGTACTCGTTGGCCGGCTTCACACCCAGGCCGACCTCACTCGCGATCATGAAGGGCCGCAGGTAGAGCGACTCCTCACCGCCGTGCGCCGGCACCCACGCCTTGTCCTGCTTCACCAGCGCGTCACACGCCTCGATGAACGTCTCGACCGGCAGCTCCGGCATCGCGAGCCGCCGCGCAGAGCGCTGGAAGCGCTCCGCGTTGGCGTCGGGGCGGAAGGAGGCCACCGAGCCGTCGGGCTGACGGTAGGCCTTCAGGCCCTCGAAGATCTCCTGCGCGTAGTGCAGGACGTTGGTCGCCGGGTCGAGCGAGAGCGGGCCGTACGGCACGAGCTGGCCGTCGTGCCAGCCGCGCCCTTCCGTCCACTTGATCGTCACCATGTGATCGGTGAAGTGGCGGCCGAACCCGGGGTTGGCCAGGATCGCCTCGCGCTCCGCCTTGGACAGCGGGCTCGAGGTGGGCTTGAGCTCGATCGAGGGTGTCGGCGTCGTCGTCATGAGTACTAGTCCTTCACGGTGTGATGGTGACGGACCGCGCTCACGCCAGTACTTCTCGTACTAGGACGTCCGAGTAACCCTGCATTCCGCGGCCCCACGTTCGATTATCGCTCGCGTGGCGCCGAGGAAGAAACAGCGTGATTGCGGCCCAGGGGTCGATGGTGGCACCCGGAGCCGCATACGAGAAGCCGCCGGGTCGTGTACCGAACCCGGCGGCTTCTGTGTCGTAAGGACGAGCTACCGGGTCAGCCCGCTACTCGTACGGCGAGCGCGTCGCCGATCTGCTCGGTGGTGCGGACCGTGTCGCCGCGCTCCGCGAGGTCCGCGGAGACGGCCGTCTCGATGCGCCCCGCCTCGTCCTCGTACCCGAGGTGACGCAGGAGCAGCGCGACGGACAGGACCGTGGCCGACGGGTCGGCCTTGCCCTGGCCCGCGATGTCCGGCGCCGAGCCGTGCACGGGCTCGAACATCGAGGGGAACTCGCGGCTCGGGTTGATGTTGCCCGACGCCGCGACGCCGATGCCGCCGGAGACGGCGGCGGCGAGGTCGGTGATGATGTCGCCGAAGAGGTTGTCGGTGACGATCACGTCGAAGCGGCCCGGGTCGGTGACGAGGTAGATCGTCGCGGCGTCGACGTGGATGTAGTCGGTGGTGACGTCCGGGAAGTCCTTGGCCACCTCGTTGAAGACGTTCGTCCAGAGGTGACCGGCGTAGGCGAGGACGTTGTTCTTGTGGACCAGCGTCAGCTTCTTGCGCGGGCGGGCCTGGGCGCGGGCGAAGGCGTCACGGACCACACGCTCCACACCGAACGCGGTGTTGACGGAGACCTCGGTGGCCACCTCGTGCGGGGTGCCGGTGCGGATCGAGCCGCCGTTGCCGGTGTACGGGCCCTCGGTTCCCTCGCGTACGACGATGAAGTCGATCTCGGGCTGGCCCTTGAGGGGGGTCGCCACACCCGGGAGCAGCTTCGAGGGCCGCAGGTTGACGTGGTGGTCGAAGAGGAAGCGGAGCTTCAGCAGGAAGCCGCGCTCCAGGACGCCGGACGGGACCGAGGGGTCGCCGATCGCGCCGAGGAGGATCGCGTCGTACTGCTTGAGGGCATCGGTGTCGGCGTCGGTGAGGGTCTCACCGGTCGCGTGGTACCGCTTGGCGCCGAAGTCGAACTCCTTGGTCTCCAGCTTCACATCCTGCGGGAGGACGGCATTGAGGACCTTGAGCCCCTGGGCCACGACTTCCTGGCCGATTCCATCACCGGGGATCACTGCGAGATTGATGCTGCGAGACATGCATGCACCCTACGCCCCGTCCCACGGGATGACACGCATAGTCCGGCATGCGGACACCCCTGGTCATGCCACACGGCCGCCACCGCATGGCCACTCCCACTTCACCCGTAGGTCTGGCGCGAGTTGCGAGTTACCGGGAAGTTCTATGGACATGGACACCCCCAACGTCGGCATACCGGAGCGACTCGCGGCCGGGATGAGCATGCCGGAACAGCACGAGTACCTGCGCAGGAAGCTCTCCCGCCGCACGGTCCTCGCCAGTTCGTTCGCCACGGCCGGCACCGTCGGCGGTATGGGCCTGCTCGCCGGCAGCTCGGGCGGCGCCCACGGCGCGGGCGCACCGGCGTCGAGCCCGCTCGCCGCGACGTCCGCGCCGCCCGCGCCCGTCAAGGTGGACGGGAAGCTCGTGGCCCCCTTCGCCCGGCATCTCGCCTTCGGCGCCGACCCGAAGACACAGATGCGGGTCTCCTGGCAGGTGCCGTTCGCCGTCAAGTCCCCTTATCTGCGGGTGGGGTTGAAGCCCTGGGAGCTGAGCCGGAAGATCGAGGCGGAGGTGCGCGACCTGCACACCCCGTCCCTGTCGAAGAAGCTGCCCAAGGTTGAGCAGTACTACCTGCACGCGGCGCTCGACGGCCTGCGGCCCGGCACGACGTACTACTACGGCGTCGGCCACGACGGCTTCGACCCGGCGTCACCCGAGCGGATGGCGACGGTCGGCTCCTTCCGCACGGCGCCCGCGGCCCCGGAGAAGTTCGTCTTCACGGCCTTCGGCGACCAGGGCGTGAGCTACGACGCGCTCGCCAACGACCAGTTGATCCTGGGCCAGAACCCGTCCTTCCATCTGCACGCGGGCGACATCTGCTACGCGGACAGCACCGGACACGGCAAGGAGTCCGACACGTACGACGCGCGCGTGTGGGACACCTTCCTCGCGCAGACGGAGTCCGTGGCGAAGTCGGTCCCGTGGATGGTGACGACCGGCAACCACGACATGGAGGCGTGGTACTCACCGAACGGCTACGGCGGCCAGTCCGCGCGCTGGTCGCTCCCGGAGAACGGCTTCGATCCGAGGAACGCGCCGGGCGTCTACTCCTTCACGTACGGCAATGTCGGCGTCGTCGCGCTCGACGCGAACGACGTCTCGTACGAGATCCCCGCCAACAAGGGCTACACGGACGGCAAGCAGAGCGCCTGGCTGGACAAGCGCCTCGGCGAACTGCGGGCGGAGGAGACCATCGACTTCATCGTGGTCTTCTTCCACCACTGCATGTACTCGACGGCGACGCACGGGTCCGACGGCGGGGTGCGTGACGCGTGGCTGGAACTCTTCACGAAGCACCAGGTGGACCTGGTCGTCAACGGCCACAACCACGTCTACGAGCGCACGGACGCGGTCAAGGGCGGCGAGGTCGGCAAGCCCGTGCCGGTCGGCGCGTCGACCGATCCGACGCGCGACGGCATCGTGTACGTCACCGCGGGCGGCGCGGGCAAGGACCTCTACGACTTTCCGGCGGGCGTGAAGGACAGCTACGAGGGGAACGTCGAGGACCGCGATTCGATCCTGTCGTTCCACTGGACGAAGGCACGCCTTCCCGACCCTGACCGGGTGGAGTGGTCACGGGTGCGGTACACCGGCTTCTCGTTCCTCGCGGTGGAGGTGACGGCCGGCGCCGACCCGAAGCTGACGGTCTCGGCGCTCGCCGAGAACGGAGAGCGCGTGGACCACTTCGAGGTGGTGCGCGGTACGTAGGACTCAGGGGCGGGGCGGGTGCTCAGTGACCCGTCTCGCCGCCGTTGTCCCTGCGGTCGAGGGCGCGCTGCAGGGCCGCAGCGGCGTTCTTGCGCTCGGAATCGGTGGTACGGGAGGCGTGTCGGACTCGGCGTGCGGTCGTCTCGGCCATGGGAGATCCACTCCTTGAGGGAAAAAGGATGTACTGCGAGACTCCCCCACTGCCTAATGGGCGTGGGGGGACCCCCAGAGGCGGGGAGCGGGGAGCAGCAGGGGTTGCCTGCGTGGGGCTCCGGCTCACGACCGCCATTCGCTTGATCGAGCGAGACGTTCGGCTCCTACAAAGCTAAGCGAGGACGGAGCGTCTGTCTCCACAATTACTCGGACTTCCTACTATCTGAGACGGGCTTCGCTCCGCACCCCTCTTTTGGCGGCTCTGAACTCGCCGGTGAGCGCGGTGGTGCTCGGCGGTCAGAAGATGTCGCCGTCGCGCCAGTCGATGAGCAGTACGTGCGCCGGGTCGAGGTCGGCGCCGCCTCGGAGCAGCGGGGGCTCCTCGTCCGGCATGTGGAGCACGCCCTCCGGGCCGAGGGCGCCGACCGCCCCCTTCCACTCCTGCCAGCCGCGCGCGAGGTAGAGCCGCTGCCCCTCGTCGGAGGCCGACAGCGCGCCCAGGGCGTACGCCCGGTCGATCACCCGCTCCAGGGCGCCCATCACCTGCCCGCCGAGGCCCGCACGCTGCCGGTCCGGGCGTACGGCGACCGCTTCTACGTAACCGACGCGCAGCGAACGGCCGTTGTGCAGGATGCGGCGCTGGACCACGGAGCCGTGTGCGAGCAGAAGCCCGGAGTCGTCGTGCACGAGGGCGTGCACGCCGCCGAGGCCGTGGTCCCAGTCCGCGTCGCTGAAGTCACCGTCGAACGCCTCGTCCATCAGGGCGCGGCCGGCGCGGAGTTCGGTGGGGTCGAGATCGCAGGTGTGGGCCGTACGCAACGTGGTCACCCCACCACCGTACTCAGGCCGAACTTGAGTACGCACGCCGATTTGCCCGCGGCCGGGCGGCGGCAGAGTCGGTGCCATGAACGGCCTCTACGCTCTCAAACCCTGGTACGCGGACCGGTTGTCCGGCGTACGCGGCGCGCTCGCCCGCCGCGAGGTGTCGCCCGACACGCTCTCCGTGGCGGGGGTGCTCTGCGCGGCGGGCGCGGCGGCGGCGCTGGCCTGGCTGCCGGTGCCGTTCGCGGCGATCCCGGTGGCCCTGCTGCTCGCCGCGCGCCTCGCGTTCGCGAACCTCGACGGCGCCCTGGCCCGCGACACGGGCCGCACGACGCGCCGCGGGGCGCTCCTGAACGAACTGGGTGACCGGGCGGCCGACCTGGCCATGCTGGCCGGCTTCCTGACCCTGGCCCCCCTGTGGCTGGTGGCGACGGCGGGCCTCGCGGCGACGCTCCCGTCCTGGGTGTCGCTCGCGGGCGCGGCGGCGGGCGCACCCCGCCTGAACGGCGGCCCGCTCGGCAAGACGGAACGCTGCGCCCTCGTGATCCTCGCGGCGGCCTCCGGCTGGGTCGTTCCGGTGCTCGTGGTGCTCGCCGCGGGTTCGATGCTCACGGCGGGGCTGCGACTGGCCCGGCTGTGGCGGGAGTTGGGTCAGGCCCAGTCGGAGGGGCAGCGATGAGCGCGGCCTTGAACGGCGGGGACGTCGCAGGGCGGGTCATGCCCGATGTCGCCGAGGCACGCGGCGTGGGATCGAACCCGACGGCACCCCCGCGCCTCGCCCGCCTGCGCCCAGCGCTAGGCACGGCCCCGGCTTCCCCACGGGGCACGCGATGAGCGCCGCGTTCATCGCCGGGGAGGCCGCCGGGCGCGCGGTGCCCGTGGTGGCCGGGGTGCTCGGCGTCGGTGGGGTGGCCGTCGCCGCGCTGCCCTCGCGGGTGCGGATGCGAGCCGAGCTGCGCAAGCGGTGGCGGACCTGGGCGATGGCCGCGCCGCTCTTTCTCGGGGCGTTCCTCCTCGGGCGGGCGGGGGCGTTCGCGCTCGCGGCGGGGCTCGGAGTGGTCGCCGTGGGTGAGTACGCGCGGATGGCGGGGCTGCCCCGGGGTGAGCGGGCCGTGCTCGCGGTGTCCGCCGTGGTGGTACCTGCGATCGCCTGGGGCGCGCCCGACGCCCTGGATCTGCGGGCGGCCGGCGCGCTGCTCGTCGCCGCCGCCGGTGTGGCCCTCTGTTCCGGGGACGCCGCGCAGGGCTTCACGCGGGCGAGCCGGACCGTGTTCGGGCTGCTCTGGATTCCTCTCTCGCTGAGCGGGCTCGTCCTGCTCGGCGACACCGCCGTCGCGGTGGGCGTCGCGGTGGCGTTCGGGGACGTGGGCGCGTGGTGCGGGGGTACGGCCCTCGGCCGCAGGGGGCTGCTGTCCCGGCCGCTTTCGCCCCTCTCCCCCAACAAGACCTGGGCAGGCGTCGTGGGCGCCGCCGCCGCGACCGCGGCCGCGCTGGCCGCGGTCGGCGCGTTCTCCCTCACGCTGTGGGCCGCGGTACTCGTCGGCTGCGTACTCGGGGATCTCCTGGAGTCGATGGTCAAGCGCGAGGCGGGCGTGAAGGACGCCGGGAGCTGGCTGCCGGGGTTCGGCGGACTGCTCGACCGGATCGATTCGCTGCTGGTGGCTCTGCTTGTGACGATGGTGGTGACGCTGTGAGGGTACGTACGAGGCCCGGCGCTACGGGCCGACGCCCGCAGCGGGGCACGGCCCGTCTCCGCCGTGCCCTCTGGTGGACCCTGCTCACCCTCACCGGAGGTGTGGAGCGGCGTGGTCAACTCCCGCCCGGCGGCTGCGTCGTCGTGGCGAACCACTCGTCCCACGCGGACACCGCCGCCCTGCTCGCGGCACTGGACGCCCGGCACGCCCCCGCGATAGGCGCCGCCGCCGACTACTGGTTCGCCTCCCCCTGGCGCAGGCGGATCTGCAGCCGCCTGGCCGCGGGGTTCCCCGTGCGCCGCACCGGAGGCGGCATGAACGACCTCCTGTCCAGGGCGGACGCCCTGCGCGCGGGCGCAGCCGTCGTGCTCTTCCCGGAGGGCACCCGCGCGCGGGAGGGCGAACTGGGCGCCTTCCACAAGGGCGCCCTGATCCTCGCCCGGCAGGCGGACGTACCCGTCGTCCCGGTCGCCATCGCGGGCACGGACCGCCTCCTGCCCAAGCACGGCAGGCTCCGCCCCGCCCTGGTGCGGGTCACCATCGGTGCGCCGCTACCCGCTACCGCCACCCCCGGGGAGGCCCGCGACGCGGTGGCCGCGCTGCATCGCCGTACGACGGAGGAACCCCTCGCCGACTCCCCCGCGCGCAAGCGGATCGCGGCGGTCGCGGCCTCCCGCTGGGGCCTCGTCGCGGGCCTCCTCTGGGCCTTCGCGGAGGCACTGAGCTGGCCGCTGATGCCGGAGCTGTTCCTGGGGATCGCCTGCGTGGCGCTGCCGCGCCGGGCCCTGAAGCTGTCTTTCGCGGCACTCGCGGGCAGCCTGGCGGGCGGGCTCATCGCGCTCCAACTGGCCACCGCCGGCGTGCAGTTGCCGCAGCCGCTGACCACGGAGAGGATGCGCGCGCAGGTGCGCGCCGAACTCGCCACCGAGGGCGCGGCGGCAGTACGCCACCAACCCTGGAACGGCGTCCCCTTCAAGGTGTACGCACGCGAGACGGGCCGCACCGACATCGCACCGCAGGACTGGCTGGCACAGTCGGCGCTCTCCCGCGGCTCCCGCACTCTCACGGTGGGTCTCGCCTTCGGGGCCCTCGGATTCCTCGTACACCGGCTGCGCAGGTTCTACGGGCTGTATCTGGCCCTCCTGGGTGGCGGATTCACGCTCGGGCTCTCATTGATCGTGACGGGATGGAGCTGACCGGGGCACACTCGTGAGCATGGCTGACGAGACCGCAGAACGGCCCTGGACCCCCATCCACGGCGAGCCCTACCGCTCCGTGCCGTACCGCCCCGAGCGCATGCCCGAGTCCCAGTCCCTCGCGCGGGCAGCGGAGTTGCGTACGCGGATGCGGGAGCGGCGCACGGTGCGGCAGTTCGCGCCCGACCCGGTGCCCCCGCAGGTCGTGCGGGACGCCATCGCGTGCGCGGCGACGGCACCGTCCGGCGCGCACCAGCAGCCGTGGACGTTCGTCCTCGTCCAGGACCCGGAGATACGCCGCCGCATCCGCGAGGCCGCCGAGCACGAGGAGCGCGTCTCGTACGACGGGCGCCTCGGCGAGGAGTGGCTTGCCGCCCTGCGTCCGCTCGGCACGGACGAGGTGAAGCCGCATCTGACGGACGCGCCCGCCCTGGTCGTCGTCTTCCAGCAGCGGTACTGGCTGGGCGAGGACGGCACCAAGCACAAGCACTACTACGTGGACGAGTCGGTCGGCATCGCGGTGGGAATGCTGCTCTCCGCACTGCATCTGTCGGGCCTGGCCGCGCTGATCCACACGCCGAGCCCGATGCGGTTCCTGTCGCAGGTGCTCGGGCGCCCGGAGAACGAGAAGGCGTTCGCGGTGATCCCCGTCGGCTATCCGGCCGAGGACTGCCAAGTCCCGGATCTCGTAAGGAAATCGCTGGATCAGGTGCTGGTGGAGATCTGACCCGAGCCCGAGCCCGAGCCCACCAACTCCCGCTCCAGGAACGGGTAGTCGGTATATCCCCGCGCACCGTTCGTGTAGAGGTGCGCCTGGTCGATCTCCTGGAGCGGCGCGCCCGTCGCCAGCCGCTCCGGCAGGTCGGGGTTGGAGATGAAGGCCCGCCCGTAGGAGACGAGGTCGGCGAGGCCGGACGCGAGGACCGCCTCGCCCGCCTCGCGCGTCGTCGGGTCGCCGTTCTCGCCGACGTTGCCGATGAGCAGCCCGCTCCAGCGCGGGCGCAGGTCGGCGAGGGCCGGGTAGTCGGCGTTGTCGGTGAGATGGAGGTAGGCGAGGCCGAGCCCGTCGATCTCGTCGAGGAGCGCACGGTAGACGGGAGCGGGGTCGGCCTCCGCCATGCCGAACTGCGGGTTGCCGGGCGAGAGGCGCAGGCCGAGCCGTTCGGCACCGATGGCGTCGGCGACGGCGCGGACCACCTCGACGGCGAAGCGGATGCGGTCGGCGATCGATCCCCTGCCGTACTCGTCATCACGGAGGTTGGTGTTGTCGGCGAGGAACTGGTGGATCAAGTAGCTGTTGGCGCCGTGCAGTTCGACCCCGTCGAAACCGGCCGCGACGGCGTTGCGGGCGGCGGCCACGAAGTCCTGGACCGCCGTGCGGATGTCGTCACGGGTCATCTCGCGCGGGGCGACATAGTCGGGCTTGGCGCCGTCCGGGCCGTGCGCGTGGCCGGGCGGGGTCACGGCCGAGGGAGCGAGCGGCAGGTCGCCGTCGATGCGGGCCAGCGGGTGGCCGTTGCGGCCGCCGTGCATCAGCTGGGCGTAGATCCGGCCGCCGGCGGCGTGCACGGCCTCGGTCACCCGCCGCCAGCCCGCGACGTGCGCGTCGGTCTCCAGACCGGGGTAGCGCCAGCCGCTCTGGCCCCGGCTGCTGGGCCAGATGCCCTCGGTGACGATGAGTCCGGCGCTCGCACGCTGGGCGTAGTGGTCGGCGACGACGGCCAGCGGGGTGCCGTCCTCCGCGGCGCGGGCGCGGGTCATCGGGGCCATCACGATGCGGTTGGGGAGGTAACCGAGGGGGCCGGCGGAATACGGTGCGAGAAGCGAAGTGTTCGTCATGCCGGAACGGTAGAAGCTGACACCGGTGTCAGATTCAAGTGCGGAGGGACGCGGGACATGAGGATCGGCGAGCTGGCGAAGCGTACCGCTGTGAGCGAGCGGTCCCTGCGCTACTACGAGGAGCAGGGCCTGCTGCACGCGGACCGCACGGCGGGCGGCCACCGCGACTACCCGGAGGCGGCGGTGGACCGGGTCGTGCACATCCAGGAGCTGTTCGCGGCGGGCCTGCGCAGCGCGAAGATCGGGCAACTGCTGCCCTGTATGCGGGACCAGGACGGCGGCCCTTCCGAGAAGGCGACACCGTGGCTGGTGGAGGAGCTCTCGGTGGAGCGGGCGCGTATCGACGGCATGGTGGAGGAGCTGCTGCGGGCCAGAGACGTGCTGGACGAGGTGATCACAGCGGCGTCGAGCACCACCTCACCCGCGGGCGCCTGATGCCGGGCGGAACCGCTTCGTCTGCGGGGCGGGGCCTCGCCGGCATGGCCGTCCCGGCTGGAGGCAGACCAACCGGGAGACAACACCGCCCCCGACCGGGGTGGGGCCCAGGTCGGAGGCGGGGTTCCAGGGGGGCGTCACAGCCCGGGGGGCGTCAGCCCATGTGCGGGTACGCGTAGTCCGTCGGCGAGACCAGCGTCTCCTTGATGGCGCGGGTCAGCGTCCAGCGCTGCAGGTTCTGCGGGGCGCCCGCCTTGTCACAGGTGCCGGAGGAACGGCCGCCGCCGAAGGGCTGCTGGCCGACGACGGCGCCGGTGGACTTGTCGTTGATGTAGAAGTTGCCCGCCGCGTAGCGGAGCTTCTCCATCGTGTCCGCCGCGGCGGCGCGGTCGTTCGCGATGACCGAGCCGGTGAGGGCGTAGTCCGACGCCGACTCCATCTGGGCCAGCATCTCCTCATACTTGTCGTCCTCGTAGACGTGGATCGCGAGGAACGGGCCGAAGTACTCGGTCGTGAAGACCTCGTTGGCCGGGTCCGTGCACTCGACGACGGTCGGACGGACGAAGTAGCCGACCGAGTCGTCGTACGTGCCGCCCGCGACGATCGTGCAGGTGTCGTCCGCCTTGGCGCGGTCGATGGCCGCCTTGTTCTTGGCGAACGCGCGCTCGTCGATGACCGCTCCGATGAAGTTGGAGAGGTCCGTGACGTCGCCCATCTTGATGCCGTCGACCTCGGCCGCGAACTCCTCCTTGAAGCCGGAGTTCCAGATCGAGGCGGGGACGTACGCACGCGAGGAGGCGCTGCACTTCTGGCCCTGGAACTCGAAGGAGCCACGGGTCAGGGCCGTCTTGAGGACCGCGCGGTCGGCGCTGGGGTGCGCGACGACGAAGTCCTTGCCGCCGGTCTCGCCGACCAGGCGCGGGTACGTGCGGTAGTTGGCGATGTTCTCGCCGACCGTCTTCCACAGGTGCTGGAAGGTCGGGGTCGAGCCGGTGAAGTGGATGCCCGCCAGGTCGCGGTGGGTCAGGGCCACCTCGGAGACGGCGATGCCGTCACCCGTGACGAGGTTGATGACGCCCTTGGGCAGACCGGCCTCCTCCAGGAGCTGCATGAGCAGCACGGCGGCGTGCGTCTGCGTCGGGGACGGCTTCCACACGACCACGTTGCCCATGAGGGCCGGGGCGGTGGGGAGGTTGCCCGCGATGGCGGTGAAGTTGAACGGCGTGATCGCGTAGACGAAGCCCTCGAGCGGGCGGTGGTCCAGACGGTTCCAGACGCCGGTCGCGTTCGCCGGGGGCTGCTCGGCGAGCAGGTCACGGGCGTACTTGACGTTGAAGCGCCAGAAGTCGATGAGCTCGCAGGGGGTGTCGATCTCGGCCTGCTGGGCGGTCTTCGACTGGCCGAGCATCGTCGAGGCGGCGAGCGTCTCGCGCCACGTCGTGGAGAGCAGCTCGGCGGCGCGCAGGATGATCGCGGCGCGGTCGTCGAAGGACATCGCGCGCCAGGCCGGGGCGGCGGCGAGGGCCGCGTCGATCGCGTCCTGGGCGTCCTGCTGGGTGGCGCCGCGGCCGTTGCCGATGACGGACTTGTGGTTGTGCGGCTGCACGACCTGGAAGGGCTCACCGCCACCGAGGCGCTTGACGCCACCGATGGTCATCGGCAGCTCGATGGGGTTCTCGGAGAGCTCCTTGAGCTTGGTCTCGAGGCGTGCACGCTCCGGGGATCCGGGTGCGTAGCCGTGCACCGGCTCGTTGACCGGCGCGGGGACCTGGGTGACGGCGTCCATGAGTTCCGTTCTCCTTATGGGGGTCGGGGGAAGTCGGGAAGGAGAGCTCAGCCCTTGGTGAGGATGGAGCGGGCGAAGAAGAGCAGGTTGGCCGGCTTCTCCGCGAGGCGGCGCATGAAGTATCCGTACCAGTCGGTGCCGTAGGCGGTGTAGACGCGCATCCGGTGGCCCTCGGCCGCGAGCCGCAGGTGCTCGTCGCTGCGGATGCCGTACAGCATCTGGAACTCGTACTCGTCCAGTTTGCGCCCCGCGCGCCGTGCGAGCTCCTGGGCGATGGAGATCAGACGCGGGTCGTGGGACCCGATCATCGGGTACCCGTCGCCCTCCATGAGGATGCGCATGATCCGGACGTACGCCTTGTCGATCTCCGCCTTGTCCTGGTACGCGACCTCGGCGGGCTCCTTGTAGGCGCCCTTCACGATGCGTACGCGGCTGCCCGCGGCGGCCAGGCGGCGGGCGTCGTCCTCGGTGCGGAAGAGGTAGGACTGGATGACGCAGCCGGTCTGCGGGAAGTCCTTCCGCAGCTCCTCGTGGATGGCGAACATCGAGTCGAGGGTGGTGTGGTCCTCGGCGTCCAGGGTGACCGTGGTGCCGATCTGGGCGGCGGCGATGACGACCGGGCGGACGTTGGCGAGGGCGAGCTCGTGGCCGCCTTCGAGTGCCTGGCCGAACATGGACAGCTTCACGGACATCTCGGCCCTGGCCCCGAGGCCGAGGTCCTTGAGGCGCTCGACGAGCTCCAGGTAGGCGTCGCGCGCGGCGGCGGCCTGCTCGGGCGTGGTGATGTCCTCGCCGACGACGTCGAGGGTGACCTCGAGGCCCTTGTCGGCGGCGTCCGTGATGATCGGCACGACCTGGTCCACGGTCTCACCGGCGATGAAGCGGCCGACGACCTGCTTGGTGCCCGGGGCCGCCGACACGAAACGGCGCATCTGGTCGCTGCGCGACGCGGCGAGGATCACGGGACCCAGCACGGGCACCTCCACGGAGAGTAGAAACAGGGCCGTACCTGGATATGCGAAACGCAGCGGTACGGCACGGAGAACCACCCTGAAACCTAAGGATCCCTCCGATCCCGTGCCATCGACAGCTGTCACGCATCCGTGCCCTGGATCTCAGACATCTGTCTGAAGGCGGGGGCGAACTACGTCAGAATGGACAGCGTGAAAGGCGATTACCAGGAACTGGTCGACGAGATCTCAGCCCTGCTCGGCGCCCCCGCGACGCTGGAGAACCGCGATTTCGAGCTGATCGCCTTCGGCGCGCACGACAGCGGCGACAGCGACTTCGACGCGGCGGCCCTGGACCCCGTGCGCACCCGCTCGATCCTCACGCGCCGCTCCACGGCCGGGGTCCGCACGTGGTTCGAGAGCTTCGGCATCACGCGCGCCACGGCCCCGGTCCGCATCCCGCCCACCCCGGAGGCGGGAGTGCACCGCGGGCGGATCTGCCTTCCCGTACGGCATCGGGGGTTCGCCCTGGGTTACGTATGGCTCCTGGACGACGACCCCGGGCCGACGGACGCCCAGCTGGCCGCCGCCATGGAGGTCGCCGCCCGCATCGGCGCCCTGCTCGCCGACGAGGCGCAGGCGGGCGCCGACCTGACCCGGGAGTTCCGGGCGGTCCTGACCGCCGAGCGCGGCTGGCAGCGGGACATGGCGGTGGCCGATCTGCGCACGGCACTGGGCCCCCGCGGCGAGGGCCTGCACGCCGTGGTCTGCGTGGCCCCCTGGCCCTCCGCGGACCCCGATTCCGCCCCTTCGGTCCGTACGGTGCAGGGGGCGACGGCCCTGTGCACGGTGCCCTGGGGCACGGCGGGCCAGAGCCTCGCGGTCCTGGTCCGGCTGCGCTCGGCGGACGTCCTCACCCCGGCGGTGTCGGCGGCCACCCGGCTCCTGGAGCCGGCGCCCGACGCGGCGGCGGGTATCGCGAACGCCCGGCACGGCCTGGACGAGCTCGGCGCCGCCTGGTGGGAGGCGTCGACGGCGGCCCGCGCGGCCCGCGCCGAACCCCGCTTCGCCCCCGTGGCCCAGTGGGCGGACGTGGGCCCCTACCGCCTGCTCACCTCGCTGCCCGCCGAGGCCGCCGAGGACCCGGTGGCCCGCGCACTCCTCTCCCCCGCGCACCGCGAACTCGCCCGCACCGCCGAGGTGTTCCTCGACTGCGCGGGCCAGGCGGGCCGCACGGCAGCGGAGTTGGGAATCCACCGCCAGACGCTCTACTACCGCCTCTCACGCGTGGAGCAGCTCACGGGCCTCGACCTGGACGACGGCGAGGACCGCCTGCTGCTGCACATGGTCCTGAAGGCGTCACGGCTGTAGGAGCATTCGCGGTTCCGGAGTTCCGCTGCCCCGGAGGCCCGCGCCGCGTACGACGGTCAGACGTGGACGGGAAGGTGAGTGGCCCCGCGCAGGCTCAGAAGGCCGTTCCAGCGGACCTCCCCCGCCTGTTCCAGGCCGGGGAAGCGGCGGACCAGTCCCCCGACGGCGATCCTTCCCTGGATACGGGCGAGCATCCCTCCGATGCAGTAGTGGGCGCCGCCGCCGAAGGAGACATGGCGGCGTGCGTTCTCGCGGTCCAACCGCAGCTGGTCGGCGTCCGGGCCCCAGAAGTCCTCGTCGCGGTTGGCCCCCGCCAGGCTTGCCAGGACGACCGAGCCGGCCGGAATCTCGTGCTCGCCCACACGGTGGGGGCGCAGGGTGATGCGTCGGGCGAGGTGCACCGGAGGTTCGTAGCGCAGTAGCTCCTCGATCGCGTTCCGGTCGAGCTCGGGCGTGGCCCGCAGGAGTCCGAGCTGGTCGGGGTTGCGCAGCAGCGCGAGTATCCCGCCCGAGAGCAGGTTGACGGTCGTCTCGTATCCGGCGACGTAGAGCATGGCGACCTGGGCGACCAGTTCGTCGTGGCTGAGCCGGTCACCGTCGTCCTCGGCGTCGATGAGGGCAGTGAGCAGGTCATCGCCGCGATCTTGGTGCTTGCGGAAGATCGCGTCGGAGACGAGCTCGACCATCTCGGCGTCGGCAGCTTCGATGTCCTCCTTCGCGCGCGAGCCGCCACCTGGCTCGCCCAGCCGCACCAGCAGGCCGGTCAGCTCGCGCAGGCGTGCGGTGTCGATCTCCGGCATCCCCAGGATCCGGGTGATCACGGCGAACGGCAGGGGGAACGCGAGCGCTCCGACCAGGTCGCCGCCCCCGGCGGCCCCCAGATCGTCCAGGGCCTTGTCGACCAGGTCGTGTACGACCAGTTCGATGCCGCTCATCGACCGGGGGGTGAACGCCTGGGAGACGAGTTTGCGCAACCTGGTGTGGTGCGGGGGGTCCTGGTCGATCAGCGCAAGGCCCTTGAGGCGCGGGGCGCGGGCGGAACCGCCGGAACCCTGGGCGTTGCGTTTGTCGACGGAGTGCTCCGCGCGCAGCAGCTCCTCCACGTCCTCGTGCCGGGAGACCATCCAGAAGCCGCCCGGGTGTTCATGCACCGGCGCGTTGCGCCGCACCTCGGCGTAATGGGGGTGCGGGTCCTCCATGAACCCCTCGGAGAGCGGGTTGAACATGACGGGGGTGGGGCGCATCGCGCTGCTCATGCGGTGTGTCCTCTCGTCTTGCGAAGCGATGAAGGGGTGCGCGAGGGCCGGGACCGGCCGCGGCCGTACGCCGCTGCGGCGAGCAAGCCGACGGCCAGGGCCGTGCCGACGGCGGCCTTCTTGCGCGGGCTCGTAGCGGCGGGCCGGGGAGGGGACGCGAGGTCCTGAGGCTGGGTGATCGTCCGGGGATACGGCCGCACGGCCGCCGCATAACGGCGTCGGCACACCTCCGCGACCTGCGCGTGCCGCTCGGGTGGCAGAGCGGAGAGACGATCCAGGAACATCGACTCGTACCGGTCGACCTCGCGGCGCAGCTCGGCGGCGGCCGTGTCGCCGTAGAGCTTCACGAAGACGGCGAAGACGTTCAGGGTGCCCGAGGCGACGTCCTGTTCGTAGTGGCCGAGATCGTTCGCGATGTCCGCGAGCACTTCCACCGGCCAGAGCAGGTCCCGGGTCGCGGGGTCCATCGACCGTCCGCGCAGGGCGAAGGTCATGGCGCGCAGCAGGCGTACGTCGGTGGGCCGCAGTTCGACCAGGGCGATGGCGTCCTGACGGGTGGTGGTGCCGCGCGACGTGGCGGCGTTCTCCAGGCGGATGAACCGCTCCGCCTCGTCGACCAGGAAGGCCACATCGTCGTTCCATGCTCCGACGAACCGCAAGACCTTCTCGAAAGCCTTCTTGTACGTGTGGAACGTCTCGTAGTCGCTGTTGCGTTCGGCGTCGAGGTCCACCTCCGTGTTGCGTTCGGCCAGCGAGTCGACTCGATAGACCAGGTACTCGACGGCGAGCACCACGGGTGTCAGACGTAAGCGCTGTCTGCGCGGTACTTCGTCCACGACGTAGTACATCCGCGACACGTAGTCCCGGGTGATACCCGCCGCCTTCCACAACGGGGTCTCCGCCAGGCGGGCCAAGCTGTTCATCGGGTTTCCCTTCCAGAGGAGTGCGGGGGCCCGGCGTCGACACGCCAGGCGACCGCGCAGCCGACCACGAACCCCAGGAGGACGCCGCCCGCGACGTCGGTGGCGTGGTGGGCATCCGCCAGCACGCGGGAGACGCCGACAGCCGCCACGAGAACCGAGCCCAGGCCCAGGCACGACCACCACATTCGCGTGCCGGTACGCAGCACGACCAGGAGCACCAGGACGAGGAGCGTCGCGGAGGCCATGTGCCCGGACGGGAAGCTGTACCCGGAGTCGGCAGCAGGGCCGTCGGCCGACAGCGGCATGGGCCGTCCCACCAGCGTCTCGAGTGCCGTTTCCGCCGCGAACTGCACGGTCAGGCCGGCGAGCACCCACAGTGCGGCGCCGGGCCGGCGACGGTGCACCAGTACGCCGAGGACCGTGAGCAGGCATGCCCCCAACAGGGCCGAGCCCACCGCATCCGCCGGCCCGTCGGCGCCGAGCCAGGAGCCGGCCGACGTCCCGAAAGCGCGGTCGGCCCCGGCACGGACCTTCTCGTCGAACGCGCTGACGAGGTCGCTCCCGGACGCCACCAGCGCGGTCAGTGCGGCGAGCGCCAGCGCAGCGGCCGCGGATCCGAGGAGATGCCGGGGGGCGGCCCCGGCTGCGGCGCCGGTCACGGCGTGGTCGGCGTCCTGTTGGCTGGGCACGTTCACCACCTCTCCTTCCTGACGTGCGAGCGCGGACCGCGGCCCCGCTGCGGAGCGGAGATGCTCAGAGCCGGCGCCAAGGCGACATACCGGCGGCCTTGAGGGAGCGGTGGAGCAGCACGCAGTACGCGACGTCGAGCAGGAACGTCCAGGCGTACATGACATTGATCAACGGCGTCAGCGGGTACGAGCGATGGCCCAGCGACTTCCGCGTGAACTCGGACCAGCTGGTGGGCCAGGTCCGCTGCGGTGAGGTGGTGACGGTGAGGGCCGTGGCGATCCAGGCACACAGCGTGCCGAACCATTTGCCGACGGCGATGTACATCGACTGGCCCGCGGGCGAGCCGCGGTCCTCCAGCATCTTGAGGTACAGGATGGACATCATGAGGTTGATGCCGAATCCGGTGTACTCCCCGTCGGGGTCCGCCAGGTCGATGAACGCGTGGTAGTTGACCGAAAGGGCGGCGGCCACGCACACCCCGAAAAGTGGCCGGAAATAGCGCCCGAGTGTGCTGTTCGGGAACTGCGCGGCACCGTACTTCCACACCTGCCAGGCGATGACCACGTCGACCAGGAAGCCGGCGATGCTCGCGGTGTGGAAGTAGTCGCCCAACGGGTCCAGGAGGAAGCCGTAGGCGAACTCCCAGGTGAGATTGGCGAAGAAGGCGGCGAGTGGCACACCGTACGTCTGGTCGGCGAATCCCCGGTAGACGATCGCCACGTAGGCCACCAGCCATCCCAGGGCACACAGCAGGCCGAACAGGACGACGGCGCTGGAGACTCCCTCGACCGCGTCCTTGTCCTCGTGCCGGTCGGCGTCCGGGTCCGGGAAGACGTCCCGGAGCGGGGCACAGTTGAGCGTGAACGCACGTGTGAGTCGCTCCCGGTCCTGCACGCCGACTGAACACAGCCCCTGCTCGAACTGCGCCTCGAAGTAGGCGACTTCTTCACGTACGCGGTCGGCAGCCGTGTCGCCGTAGGCCTCGACGAAGGCAGCGTAGATGTTGGTGCGTTTGATCGGTTCGGTGGCAGAGGCGTACTGCTTCAGGTCCCACGCGACGTACGCCAGGGTCTCGGCCGGGCGCAGCGCCGCACGGAGCCCCTCGTCACCGTCGCGGTCCCAGGGCCGGCCGAGATCGCGGACGATGCGCAGTTCACTGGGGGCCAACTCCATTAGTCGACGCAGTTGTTCCGGTTTCGCCTCGCCCGCGCGGACGGCGAATTCCACCTCGGCGAGTTCCGTGACATCCCGCTGGGCGCGGCCGCCATCGGGGATGCGAGCACACAGGCGATTCAGGGCCTTTTCGATCCCTGCATCCCGAAGCCTCGCCAAATGTCCGGATAGATCGCCCCCGCTGGGTTCCGGAGCGAGTGCCGCAAGGCGGGCGCGTTTCACCGCGAAGGAGAGGTAACGAGCCGTCAACCTAACTGGAGCCGCCTGGAGTTGCTGCTTCAGGGAGGACCCGAGGATGGGGCCGTGCATGCCCTCGGTGAGGGCGGCCTCGATGCCGCGTCGAATGGGTGGCGCCACTTGAGTGACGGCCGAAGCCAACAACCGTTTGGCGCGTTGAGAAGCCGCCAGCCTGAGATTTCGCCGCATGCTCAATCCAGTCTCCTAGAGCCGAGCCCCGCACAGTGCGTCAGACCCGTGGACGCTCAACTAGGTTGCCAGGGAGGCCCGTTCAGTAGATCTTCACCTGAACGGGTGATGAACATGGTGTACCATCATGATCCGCACCGTCCAGGCTTGCTCGCAAGACATGAAGTACGGATTCGCTTCATTTGCTACGAACGCCGCCGCCACTGCTCTTCGCGGCTTCGATCTTGTCCGACCAACCACGGGGGACTCGCAATGGACGTCTTATTAGGGCACTCTCCGTCTGTTCTGGGATGCGTTCTGTCGGCGGGAGAGGCCGATGCTTTGTGCGCGGCGGCCCAGACAGCTGTGGCCGCTCAGGGGCCTCCCTCGAAGCACTTTTTCTATGAAGGCCTGGAAGAACACATTCATCGAATACCGACGTCGATTCGCTCGGTACTGAATGAATTCAAGGACTCCTCCTCGCTGTGCGCACTGCGCATCACAGGGGTGCGCGTCGACCCTGACCGGTGCGGGCCCACACCGCTTTCCTGGCAGGAAGCCCTCGACTCCGGAAGCCAGGCACTCGAGGAGGCGCAGCTGGCCCTGCTGGCCGCCAGTCTGGGCGAGGTCTTCGCCTGGCCGACCATCCAGCGCGGTCGGATGGTGCAGAACCTCGTACCGGTCGAGAGCGACCGCGAGGAGCAGAGCGGCCATGGTTCAGTCGCTCTGGACTGGCACACCGAGGACGGCTTCCACCAGGACAGATGCCGCTATCTGGCGCTCCTGGGCATCAGGAACCCCGACCGGGTGCCGACCACGATCGGCACGGTCAACGACGTGCGGCTGACCGAGCACCACCGGTCCGTGCTCCACGAGCGACGCTTCCTCATCCGCCCCGACCTGGAGCACCTGCGTCAACTGGCCAGGTTCGCCCCGGACAGCGAAATGCTCCGGCGTGCGCGCGAGATGTACGAGAACCCGGAGCCGGCCGCCATCCTCTTCGGTGACCCCGACTCCCCCAGTCTGCGGATCGACGCACCGTACACAACCGCCGTGGCCGACGACGGCGAGGCCGCCGAGGCACTGGAGGCGATCGTCGACGAGCTCACTCGCGCCCAGCAGGACGTGGTCGTCGGCCGGGGCGACGTGCTGATCGTGGACAACTACCGCGCCGTGCACGGCCGTCGGGCGTTCTCACCGCGGTTCGACGGTACGGACCGCTGGCTGAAGCGCATGAGCGTGGCCGGCAGCCCGCTGTCCACGACGATGCCCGGCGCGGACGCGCGGGTACGGACGATCTGACCGGATCCACTGACGCACCGCGATCCACCTGTCGTCATCTCTGCAGTCTCCGCACGAAGGCCCTGGCGAACCGAACGCAGCACTTCCGCAGCCCGGATGAATGCGATGGGCGCCTGGAACCCGCCGTCAGTCTCTAATTCGTCGCCGCGAATCGGCGCCATCGCCGTCCCCATGTGCTCGATGGCCCGTTCGGCGTATCCACGGGGAGAGTGAACGTTCGTGTCTTTCGCGATTGACAACACCCAAGCAGAAACAGACTTTCCGGTTCCGATGGAAGAGTTCCGTCGCCAGGTCAACGAAAGACTGCGCTCCTCCATCGACCCGGTGGAGCCGCCTCGGCTGCGCGAGGCCATGGCCTATTCGCTGCTGGCGGATGGAAAGCGCATCCGTCCGACTCTGTGTCTGTTGACCTACCAGATATTCGACTCCGACGTCTCGGTCGCGCTTCCCACCGCCTGCGGCCTGGAAATGCTGCATACGGCTTCGCTCATCCATGACGACCTGCCGGCCATGGACGACGACGACTTCCGCCGCGGCAGCCCTTCCAACCACCGGGTGTTCGGTGAGGGTATGGCGCTCCTGGCGGGCGACGCGCTGCTCGCCTACGCACTGGAGTTCATTCTCCAGAACTCCGACTCGCCGCATCCGGAAAGACTGCTGAGCGTCATGGCCAAACTGATCGAGGTGGTCGGCCCGTCCGGGCTGTCCGGCGGTCAGGCGATCGATCTCCACTCCCAGGGCCGCGACCATGTCGACCCGTTGACCGTGGAGGAGATGCACATCAAGAAGACCGGCGCGCTCATCGAGGCGTCCGTGGTCACCGGGGCGATCTGGGGAGGGGCGTCGAAGGACGACATAGCCCACCTCACCACATATGCGCGAAACCTCGGACTCGCCTATCAGATCGTCGACGACATTCTCGACGAGACATCGAGTTTCGACGAATTCGGCAAGGAAGTCGGCCAGGACCGGGCCGCGGGCAAGTGGACGTATCCCCGGCTGGTGGGGGTGGAGGCGGCACGCGAGCGGGTGCGCGGACTGATCACGCAGGCAGTGGCGGAGCTCGACGGGTTCGGCGAGCGCGCGGCGATGCTTCGCTGGGCGGCGCAGGTGGTTCACGGCCGGGCGGCGGCATGATCGGCGCGGACGGCTCCCAGGAGGACGTGCACACCGTCCCCGCCTCGGCTGCTCCGCCGAATCCCGCCGGGGCGAACATCGCCGCGTCCTGGTATGCCGCGATCAAGAGCTCCCAGCTGGGCAAGGGGCCGCACCGGGTGCGGTTGTTCGGGCGCGAGGTCGTGCTGTGGCGCGACCGGAAGGGAGCGGCGCGCTGCGTGGCCGCGCACTGCCCGCACCAGGGCGCCAACCTGGGCCTCGGGGACGTCGTCAAAGGCGAACTGCGCTGCCCCTTCCACCACTGGCGGTTCGACGGGGACGGGGTCTGCTCCGCCATCCCCGGTCTCTCACGCATCCCGACGACGGCCCGGACCCGGTCCTACCCCACCCGCGAGGCGTACGGGTTCATCTGGGTCTGGTACGGCACCGCCGAACCCCTCTTCGAACTCCCGGAGTTCCCGGCGCTGACCGACAGGCCCCGTCGCTACCTCGGCTTCTACTACGACGACGCGACCACCGGGACGATCCGCCAGCTGCTGGAGAACGCGGTCGACCACCAGCACTTCAGCGCTCTGCACGGACTGTCTCTGGACGGGGTGGAGTTCCGTGTGCTGGCCGAACAGTCCGAGGCCGCGGACAACGGCCCGCCGCTGACACGGGACGACGCCTGGTTCGGCGTCTGGTTCTCCGGCCGGCCGTGGCGGCCGCCGCTACGCCGCTCACCTCTGGGCTGGGTGACCGGTGTCGTCTCCACGTTCGCGATGGGCCGCCACATGCAGCTGCTGGTCGACGGGTGGCCGGGCGGCCAGCGCTTCACGGCGTACGTGGACGGCACCGAGGTCTACAAGGTGATCATGGGCATCGTCCCCGAGGGCGACCGGGTCACCCGCCAGGTCGGCTGGGCGGGGGTGCGCCGCACCGGACGCTGGTACCGCACCCTCTTCAACTACGTCCTGTTCTGGGTCCAGAACCGCGCGGGCACCTTCCAGGACGTACCCGTCTACGACTCCACCCGCAACGCCCAGCCCACGGTCTACGTGCGCTACGACAACGGGTTGCTCCGGTTCCGTCGCTACTACCAGTCATGGGTCGACCGCGCCGCGGGAGACGGAAAGGTCGGCCGATGAGTCTCGCGCCGGTACGAGGGCAGCCTCCCCTCGATCTCGAACCGCCCCGCGATCTGGCGCGCGGTTGGTATGTGGCGGGGCGTTCCAGCCGCGTGGGGCGGCGGCCCAGGGCCGCCGTGGTGGCCGGGCGGGAGGTGGTGCTCTGGCGCGCGGGAGACGGCGCGGCCGTCGTGATGGACCGCTTCTGTCCCCATCAGGGGGCCGCTCTGGAGTTGGGCCGGGTGGTGGACGGAGAGCTGCGGTGCACGTTCCACCACTGGCGGTTCGACAGTGACGGGATGTGCGTGGCCGCCCCCGCCACCCGGAGGGTGCCCAAGGGTGCCTCGGCCCGGGTCCATCCCTCCTGGGAAGGGCTCGGCTACGTCTGGACCTGGGTGGGCTCGCCGGAAGCCGAGTACCCGCCGCCGGACTTCCCCCATCTGGACAGGAACTCACCGGCCCACCGGCGCTACCGGTTCGCCTTCGACACCCCCGCACCGGCACGCCGGGTGCTGGAAAACGGATTCGACGTACCGCACTTTCCTGTGGTCCACGGGATCGCCGACGGTCTGCGGCTCACCTGGGACGCCGAAAAGGAACCGCACACGATCGCCGCGCGCATCACCACGGACGCGATCACCCTGCCGGCTCCGCTGGACCGGCGGCCGGGCGGTCTGGGCCGACTGTGTCTGCACCTGCGTTCGACGCCCTCCTACCAGGTCCTCACCTTCGAGCTGAACGACCGCCCGGTGGCACACGAGCTGCTCGCCGTGACACCGGTGGCGCAGGGGCGGACCACGATGCACGGCTGGACCGTCGTACCGCGCGCCGGTGGTCTGCTCGGCTCTTCCCCGGTCTTCTGGGGGTACCGGCTCCAGCACTGGTGGGGGACCCGGGCGGATCTGCGCATCTACCGGGACGCCGAGGAAACCGACGGTTCGATCAACACCGCCGACGACGAGGGAGTGCTGCGATTCCGCCAGTTCCATCGCCGTTGGACGGGGCGGGGGGACACGTGAGAGACCGACCGAGGGCAGCGCACGAACGGCAGCGGAGTGTTCGGGAGGAGGCCGGATGAGGCGCAGTACGTCTGAGCGGATCGCTGCGTCCGCGAGGCCGACCACGAACCTCGCCTCGGGCTGGTATGTCGCGCTGCCCTCCGAGGAGTTGCGGCGGCGGCCTCGCCGGATCACCCTCTTCGGCGCCTCCTACGTGGGCTGGCGCGGCGCTGACGGCCGTGCCCACGTACAGAGCGCGACCTGCCCTCACGCGGGGGCCGCGCTGCACGGCGGCAAGGTGGTCGACGGCACGCTCGAATGCCCCTTCCACCGCTGGCGGTTCGACGAGTCCGGAGCATGTGTCTTCGTGCCGGGGCAGCGTCCCCCGGCGCGAGCCGCCGTCACCGCGCTGCCCACCCGCGAATGCTCGGGTTACGTGTGGGCGTGGTACGGCAACGGGGCCCCCCGTTACGAGCCACCGGACCTTCGCGACCTCGAAGCGCGGCAGATTCCTGGCATCCGGAGATTCCGGCTGGCCGACCCGACCCGGGCCACCACCCGACGGATCCTGGAGAACACCTACGACCCCGACCACTTGGTGGCCTTGCACGGCCTGACGGTGGCCGGGAAGGCCCGGATCGCGTTCCAGGAAGCGGGCGAGGAAACGGTCGGTGACGGTGCACCGGACGACAAACCGGAACCACGCTGCGACGCGACCCTGACCTGGCCCTCATACCGGGGCGCGTTGGGCACCGTATCGAACGCGTTCGGGCTCAACGCGGGTGAGTTCACCCTGCGGATGCGCGGCTGGGCAAGCTGCCAGGAGATCGAGTACTACGCAGACGGCCGACGCCTGTACCGGATGATCCTCGCCGTCACCCCGATCGGGGAACACCACAGCATTCAGCACATCAACGCCGTCGTCGACCCCGACGGGGCGGGGGCCCTGGGGTGGCTGCGCGCGCTCGTCCACCGTGCGGAGGTGCAGGTGGCCGCCCGCCAGGACCTCCCGATCTTCGACACCTTGCTGCCGGGGGACCGGCACGGCATCTATGTGCCCGGTGACGAGGCCGTGCGGCGATTCCGGCGTTTCTATCAGCAGTGGGTGGAGGTGGCAGAGCATGGCTGAGGGTGTCGTGAGCCTGGCCGAGGCCGCGGACCTGCCCGTCGAACGGGTGGGGGGCAAGGCCAAGGGGCTGGGCCGACTGGTAGCAGCGGGATTTCCCGTACCTCCGGGGTTCTGCCTCCCGGTGGATGTCTTCACCGCCACGGCGGGCCTGGAGGCAGGCGGGGAGAACACCGGCGAGTCGGGACTGCGCGACGAGACCGTCGCCCAGGTGAGGGCCTGTTGGGAGGCCCTGCCCTCCCCTCACGGCGTCGCCGTACGGTCGTCGGCCACCAACGAGGACGGTGTGGCCGGCAGTGCCGCCGGCCAGTACGAGAGCGTGCTCGGCGTCCGCACCTTCGACGAGCTGCTGGCGGCGGTCGGCCGCTGCCAGCGGTCCCGGCACTCCGCCGCCTCCGGGGTCTACCGGGACCGGATCGGCCTTGCCCAGGGGGCCCCGGCGATGGCTGTCGTGGTCCAGGCGATGGTGGCTCCCCGGTGGGCCGGGGTGGCGTTCACCGCAGAGGCCCCTGTCGCGGACGACGACCATCTGGTGCTCGTGGAGGCGGTCGAGGGCCTCGGTGATCAGCTCGTGGACGGAACCGTGGAGCCGAACCGCGCGGTGTTCTCCCGCAAGGAACCGCACGCGCCCGTGTTCACGACCGCGTTCGGGGAACGGATGGGCGAGACGGAGGGAAGCGAGGGCCCTCTCCGCTCCCTGGTACGCACAGCGCTGGCCGTGGAGCGGGCGCTGGGCGGACCGCAGGACATCGAATGGGCGCTGGACGACACCGGGCTGCACCTGTTGCAGGCCCGCCCGATCACCGCAGCCGTCCCGCAGCCGACGCAGTTCGGCGACTGGGCGAGCGAAGTGCCCGGGGCACGGTGGGCCCGGATGAGTATCTGCGACTCGTGGCTCTCCGATCCCCTCTCCCCCCTCTTCGCCACGACGCTGTTCCCCTCGCTCATCGACCGGTGGGCGACGAACTGGGGCGGTCCACGCAGACTGCGCGCGCGTAGCCCGCTCGTCCCGGAGCCCATGCACGGGACCGTGAACGGGTTCGCCTATCTGCGCTTCGACTTCCCCCTCTCCGAGCATCCGCTGCGCACCCTGCGGCTCACCGCGCGCTGGTTCGCCTTCCACCTCTCACCGGTGGAGCGGCGCTGGCGGCACGACATACTGCCCGCGCTCCAGGCGGGCCTGGAGCGGGCACGGGACGCGCCTCTCGAGGACCTGACGTCGGCCGAAGTGCTGCGTCGAATAAGGGCGGTTGAGGACCTGAGTGCCCGCTACTGGGCGGTGATCGGCGGCCTCGCCTGGCACTGGAACACCAGCGAGTGGCTGCTGGGGATGGTCTTGGCGCGCGGCGGGCGGCGCACAGCCGGGCTCACGCCCGGGTCCCTGCTCGTGGGTGACGACCGGCTCGCCCACCAGGCCGACCGTGCCCTGGACGGGGTCGCCGCGGCCACCTTGGAGGACCAGGAACAACTGCTGCAGGAGTACCTGGGACGCTTCGGCCACCTGGTGTACAGCCTCGACACGGCCGAACCCACCGCGATCGACGATCCTTCGATGCTTCGATCGTTGATCGTCGGCCGCCGCGACAGCGGCGAACCAAGCTCCCTGGCACCGGCACTGGGCCCTGACCCCGCCCCGGCCCCCCGCCTGGGACACGGCCCTCTGGGCCGACTTCGGCGCGGGATCCACCGCTGGGCGAACCACTGGAGCGGAGTACGGGACGAAGCCCTGCACCACTTCACGCTCGGCTGGCCGTTCATGCGGGCCGGATATCTCGAACTCGGCCGCCGGCTGGTCCGCGCCGACCTGCTGGACGTCGACGACGACGTGTTCTACCTGACCGGGCCAGAGCTGAGCGGCTGGGTGCACGCCGACGCGGGCGACGCGCGGTGGCGCGACCTGGTGCGTGAGCGCCGACTGCGACGCCAGTGGCAGCGGCGGCTCAATCCGCCCGATGTGGTCCCCGCCGACGCGCGGATCATGCTCTTCGGATCCGACATCACCTCCTTGGCGCTGTTCGGGGCCGAGCGGGGCGAGAACAAGGGTGACGGGCTCAGCGGATCAGCGGTGAGCCCGGGCAGCTACACGGGCCGGGCGCGGGTGATCCACGAATTCGCGGACGCGGACGCACTGGAGTTGGGTGAGGTGCTCGTCGTCCGCCAGGTGACTCCGGCATGGGCGCCGCTCCTGACCCGGGCCAGTGCCGTGGTCGCCGACGTCGGGGGCGCGCTGTCCCACGGCTCGGTGGTGGCGCGCGAGTACGGCATCCCGGCGGTGATGGGAGTCAGGACCGCGACCTCGCAGATCGGAACCGGGGACATACTGACCGTGGACGGTGATGCGGGCACTGTGCGGTTGGGGAGCGAGCCGTGACCCCGACCGAGTCCCCGCCGAAGGAGCACAGCACGCGCGACCGGGTGATCCGGGCGCTGCTGTTCGTGGCGGTGGGCGTCAGCTTGGTGATCACCCTCTGGGGTATGGATCTGGACCATCTGTGGGCGGCACTGAAGGCCGCCGACTGGCGCTGGCTGGTCTTGGCGGCACTGGCCAACGTGGCCTCGCAGACGACCCGGGCCGTGGGCTGGAACGCCATGTTCACCGAGTCCCAGATCCGGTTCCCCCTCCTGGTGCGGATCGAGTTCGCCGTTCAGGCGGCGGCGGCCGCGAGTCCGGAGGGGGTGGGTGAGTTCGTCCGGATCGGCTATCTGCTGCGCGAGGGGATAGCCCGGACGGTGACCGTCACGCTCATGCTGGTCCGCAAGTTCTTCTCCAGCCTGGGCCTGGTGCCCTTCCTGGTGTTCGTCTGGTGGCCGGGGAGCGATGTGCCGGGCTGGGCGGCAGCCGTCGCCTGGGTGTACCTGGCCGTCCTGACGGTGGAGTCCGTGCTGATCGTGAGGGTCGCGCGCACTCCGTCCGCCCCCGCCCGGGAGGGCCGCCTGCGCAAAGTCGTGTTCGACGCGCGCACGGCACTCGGGCCGGTCCGGCGTCCGCGCGTCTTCGCGGAGGTGGGGGCGGCCGCGCTCGCCACCCGGGCACTGGACTTCCTGGCCGCGGTGGCCGTCGCGAAGGCTCTGGACCTACCGCTGTCGGTGGCCGTCCTGGTAGTCGTCCTGCTGTCCATCGAGGTCTCCAACATCCTGCCGACCCTGCCGGGGCAGCTCGGTACCTTCGAGGCCGCCGTACTCGGCGCGACAGCGGGCGTTCTCGGGCAGGCCGAGGGCCTGGCCTTCGCCCTGGTTTTTCATGCTCAACAAGTGCTTCCCCAGATCCCGTTGGGCATGATCGCCATGGCAGACACCTCGATACTACGAAAGCGATCGAAACGGGAATCATCATGACCGAAATGTGGAACGCCGACACTCCCAAGGTAATCACTCTCCCCTCGGGGCGGTCGATCCGCGGACGCGGACTCCGGTACGACCTACCGGAGGGGCAAACTCCCACGTTTGCCGTGCACTTGACGGAACACGAGCCGCCCAAGCCGGACTGGGAGTCCCTGTGGATCCCCTGGCGGGACTTCTGGCTTCCCGCCGACCCCATGGACGCGATGCGCAAACTTCGCATCGCTTACGATCGCGCCGCGGACGAGCGCGTGGAGATCTGCTGCGGGGGCGGCATCGGTCGGACTGGCACGGGGCTCTCGGCGCTCTGCGTCTTCGAGGGCATGGACCCCAAGGAGGCGGTCAAGTGGGTGAGGAAGAACTACCACTCCCGTGCGGTGGAAGTGCCGTGGCAACGGCGCTTCATCCGCCAGGTCCACGCCGCCGCCGCAGCCGGCTCGGGGCAGTCGTAGCCGCTGGCTCCCGCGGAACGGTGACCTCATAGCAGACGCCGGGCGGGCTGGAGATCTCCAGCCCGCCCGGCGTTTGAGGGCGAACTCGGCGGAGCCGGTGATGACCGGCAGCCGAAGCCGCGGGGTTACTAGTCGGTGAGGTTGACCGCGCGGGCGGACTCCGCGCCGATCTCCTCGGCCAGCTCGTTCAGGACCGGCTGCGGCACGGTGTCGTCCACCGTGAGGACGGCGAGTGCCTCGCCGCCGACGTCGGCGCGGGCGACCTGCATGCCGCCGATGTTGATGCCCGCCTCGCCGAGGACACGGCCGACGGTGCCGACGACACCGGGGCGGTCGGCGTAACGGAGGACGACCATGTGCTCGGCGAGCGCCAGGTCCACGTCGTACCCACCGATGGCGACGATCTTCTGCAGGTGCTTGGGCCCGGCCAGCGTGCCGGAGACCGAGATCTCCTCGCCGCCGGTGAGCGTGCCGCGCACCGTCACGACGTTGCGGTGGTCGGGGGACTCCGAGCTCGTGGTGAGGCGGACCTCGACGCCACGCTCCTGGGCGAACAGGGGCGCGTTCACGTAGCTCACGGTCTCGTCGACGACGTCCTCGAACACGCCCTTGAGCGCGGACAGTTCGAGCACCTTCACGTCGTGCTGGGTGATCTCGCCGTACACCTCGACGTCGAGGCGGGCCGCCACCTCGCTCGCGAGGGCGGTGAAGATGCGGCCGAGCTTCTCGGCGAGCGGCAGACCGGGACGCACGTCCTCGGCGATGACGCCGCCCTGGACGTTCACGGCGTCCGGCACGAGCTCACCGGCGAGGGCCAGGCGCACCGACTTGGCGACGGAGACGCCGGCCTTCTCCTGCGCCTCGTCGGTCGAGGCGCCGAGGTGCGGCGTGCAGACGACCTGGTCGAACTGGAAGAGCGGGGAGTCCGTGCAGGGCTCCTTCGCGTACACGTCCAGACCGGCGCCCGCGACGCGGCCCTCCTTGAGCGCCGAGTACAGCGCCTCCTCGTCGACGATCCCGCCGCGCGCGGCGTTCACGATGCGGACGGCGGGCTTGACCTTGTGCAGGGCCTCGTCGCCGATCAGACCGACCGTCTCGGGGGTCTTGGGCAGGTGCACGGTGATGAAGTCCGAGACCTCGAGCAGCTCGTCGAGGGTGAGGACCTTGACGCCCATCTGCGCGGCACGCGCGGGCTGCACGTACGGGTCGTAGGCGACGACCTTCATGCCGAAGGCGCTCATGCGCTGGGCGACGAGAGCACCGATGCGGCCGAGGCCCACGACGCCGAGGGTCTTCTCGGCGAGCTCGACGCCCGTGTACTTGGAGCGCTTCCACTCGCCGGCCTTCAGGGCCTGGCTGCCCTGGGGGATGTTGCGGGCGGTGGCGATGAGCAGGCCACAGGCGAGCTCGGCCGCGGTGACGATGTTCGAGGTGGGTGCGTTCACCACCATCACGCCGGCCTTCGTGGCGGCGGACACGTCCACGTTGTCCAGGCCCACGCCCGCGCGGGCGACGACCTTCAGCTTCTTGGCGGCCGCGATGGCCTCGGCGTCGACCTTGGTCGCGGAGCGGACCAGAATCGCGTCGACGTCGGCGATGGCGGGCAGCAGCTCGGCGCGGTCCGCGCCGTTGCACTGCCGGATCTCGAAGTCCGGGCCCAAGGCGTCGACAGTGGCGGGCGACAGCTCTTCAGCGATGAGTACGACCGGTTTGCCGTTGGCAGCAGTGCTCACGTGAGTCCTCACAAGTCCAATGCGGACGGCCGTCCCGACGGCCGCATGCGGTGTCGCTTAGCCGCGTGGAAGACGCACGACGCTGTGGGCCCGACGCGAAAGTTGAATGCAGTCTAGTGGCGTAGTGACGCGTGTCTTACGCCTTGGTGGAAGGATCACTCGTCCGTGGCTGGACGGGGTGGACAACGCCGGAGGGAGCTCGCTCCCCCCGGCGCTTCCAAAGTGCCTCAGGCCTCTTCGTTCACCCACGACATGAGCTTGCGCAGCTCCTTGCCGGTGGTCTCCAGAAGGTGCTCGGAGTCCGCGGTCTTGTACTCGTTGTACTTCTTCAGACCGCCGTGGTACTCGTCCATCCACTGCTTGGCGAAGGTGCCGTCCTGGATCTCGGTCAGGACCTTCTTCATCTCGGCCTTGGTGGCGTCCGTGATGATGCGCGGGCCGGTGACGTAGTCGCCCCACTCGGCGGTCTCGGAGATCGACCAGCGCATCTTCTCCAGGCCGCCCTCGTACATGAGGTCGACGATGAGCTTCAGCTCGTGGAGGCACTCGAAGTACGCGATCTCCGGCTGGTAGCCGGCCTCGGTCAGCGTCTCGAAGCCCGCCTTGACCAGCGCCGCGGTGCCACCGCAGAGCACGGCCTGCTCACCGAACAGGTCGGTCTCGGTCTCCTCGGTGAAGGTCGTCTTGATGACGCCCGCACGCGTGCCACCGATGCCCTTGGCGTACGAGAGGGCAAGCGCGAAGCCGTTGCCGGTCGCGTCCTGCTCGACGGCCGCGATACACGGAACGCCGCGGCCCTCCTCGTACTGACGGCGCACGAGGTGGCCGGGGCCCTTGGGGGCGACCATGCAGACGTCGACGCCGTCGGGGGCCTTGATGAAGCCGAAGCGGATGTTCAGGCCGTGGCCGAAGAACAGCGCGTCGCCGTCCTTGAGGTTGTCCTTGATGGACTCCTCGTAGACCTGGGCCTGGATCGGGTCCGGGACCAGGATCATGATGACGTCGGCCTCGGCGGCGGCCTCCGAGGGAGTCACCACGCGCAGGCCCTGCTCCTCGGCCTTGGCCTTGGACTTGGAGCCCTCGTGCAGACCGACGCGGACGTCGACACCCGAGTCACGGAGCGACAGCGCGTGGGCGTGGCCCTGGCTGCCGTATCCGATGACCGCGACCTTGCGGCCCTGGATGATGGACAGGTCGGCGTCGTCGTCGTAGAACAGCTCGGCCACTGGGAATCTCCTATGTGTGCTGGTGTTGCGACCCACCGTACGGCGGGCGGGGGGAAGAAGGTTTTCAGGTCTCGCCATACGGGCGGGCCCTGGTGTTCGTGCGGGCCGGTTCAGGCCGAGCGGTCGAGCGCCCGCAGGCTGCGGTCCGTGATGGAGCGGGAGCCGCGGCCGATGGCGATGGTGCCGGACTGGACGAGCTCCTTGATGCCGAAGGGTTCCAGCATCTTGAGCATCGCCTCCAGCTTGTCGCTGGATCCGGTGGCCTCGATGGTGACCGCCTCGGGCGAGACGTCCACGGTCTTGGCGCGGAACAGCTGGACGATCTCGACGATCTGCGAGCGCGTCTCGTTGTCGGCGCGGACCTTGGCGAGGACCAGTTCACGCGCCACGGCGCCGGCCGGCTCGAGTTCGACGATCTTCAGGACGTTGACGAGCTTGTTGAGCTGCTTGGTGACCTGTTCGAGCGGCAGGTCCTCGACGTTCACGACGATGGTGATGCGTGAGATGTCGGGGTGCTCGGTGACGCCCACGGCCAGGGAGTCGATGTTGAAGCCGCGGCGGGAGAACAGGGCGGTGATCCGTGCGAGGACACCGGGCTTGTTCTCGACCAGGACGGAGAGCGTGTGCTTGGTGGACATGACTCGTGGTCTCTCTTTCGCGTCCGGTCTCAGTCGTCTTCGTTGTCGCCGAAGTCGGGGCGGACCCCGCGGGCGGCCATGACCTCGTCGTTCGAGGTGCCGGCTGCGACCATCGGCCACACCTGGGCGTCCTCGTGGACGATGAAGTCGACCACGACGGGCCGGTCGTTGATGGCGTTGGCCTCGGCGATGACCTTGTCGAGGTCCTCGGGGCGCTCGCAGCGCAGCGCCACGCAGCCCATCGCCTCCGACAGCTTCACGAAGTCCGGGACGCGGGTGCCCTTGTTGGGGCCGATGTCCTCGGGACCGCTGTGCAGCACGGTGTTGGAGTAGCGCTGGTTGTAGAACAGCGTCTGCCACTGGCGGACCATGCCGAGGGCGCCGTTGTTGATGATGGCGACCTTGATCGGGATGTTGTTCAGGGCACAGGTGGTCAGTTCCTGATTGGTCATCTGGAAGCAGCCGTCGCCGTCGATCGCCCAGACCGTGCGGTCGGGCGCTCCGGCCTTGGCGCCCATCGCGGCAGGGACCGCGTACCCCATCGTCCCGGCGCCACCGGAGTTGAGCCAGGTGGCGGGCTTCTCGTACTGGATGAAGTGGGCGGCCCACATCTGGTGCTGGCCGACGCCCGCCGCGAAGATCGTGCCTTCCGGGGCGAGCTGCCCGACGCGCTCGATGACGTGCTGCGGGGAGAGCGAACCGTCATCGGGCTGGGCGTAGCCGAGGGGGTAGGTGTCGCGCCAGCGGCTGAGGTCGTTCCACCAGGCGGTGTAGTCGCCCTTCTGGCCTGCGGTGTGCTCGGCCTGGACCGCCTGGATCAGGTCGGCGATGACCTCGCGGGCGTCTCCGACGATCGGCACGTCGGCGGCGCGGTTCTTGCCGATCTCGGCCGGGTCGATGTCGGCGTGGACGATCTTCGCGAAGGGCGCGAAGCTGTCCAGCTTGCCGGTGACGCGGTCGTCGAAGCGGGCTCCGAGGGCGACGATCAGGTCGGCCTTCTGCAGCGCGGTGACGGCGGTGACCGCTCCGTGCATGCCCGGCATTCCCACGTGCAGCTCGTGACTGTCGGGGAATGCGCCGAGCGCCATCAGGGTGGTGGTGACGGGCGCTTGGGTGAGTTCTGCGAGGACCTTCAGCTCGGCGGTGGCCTGGGCCTTCAGGACGCCGCCGCCGACGTAGAGGACGGGCCGCTTGGCGGCGGTGATCAGCTTGGCGGCCTCGCGGATCTGCTTGGCGTGCGGCTTGGTCACCGGGCGGTAGCCGGGCAGGTCCTGGGTGGGCGGCCACTGGAAGGTGGTCTGCGCCTGGAGTGCGTCCTTGGCGATGTCGACCAGGACCGGTCCGGGGCGGCCGGTGGAGGCGATGTGGAAGGCCTCCGCGATCGTCGCCGGGATGTCCTCCGCCTTGGTGACCAGGAAGTTGTGCTTGGTGATCGGCATCGTGATGCCGACGATGTCCGCCTCCTGGAAGGCGTCCGTGCCGATCGCCTTGGAGGCGACCTGGCCGGTGATCGCGACCATGGGCACGGAGTCCATGTGGGCGTCGGCGATGGGCGTGACGAGGTTGGTGGCGCCGGGGCCGCTCGTCGCCATGCACACGCCGACCTTGCCGGTGGCCTGCGCGTAACCGGTGGCGGCGTGGCCCGCGCCCTGCTCGTGCCGGACCAGGACGTGACGGACGCGGGTGGAGTCCATCATCGGGTCGTACGCGGGAAGGATGGCACCGCCGGGAATGCCGAATACCGTGTCGGCCCCGACTTCCTCGAGAGAACGAATGAGGGACTTCGCACCCGTGACGTGCTCGACGGGCGTCGACTGCTGTCCTGAGGATCGGGGCCGCGGCTGCGGATGGTGGGCCCCGGTGGCCTGCTCGGTCATCGGCATTCTCTTCTCGAAGCTGAGGGTTTTTGCGGGGTGTTTGCGGGGATTTGGCAGGTGCCGGTGCAACAAAAAACCCCTCGTGCCGTGAGGCAGGCGAGGGGAGCGCGTCGGAGCGGGTGCAGGGATTCCGGTTCGGACCGGTGAGTCCCAGCTTCAGCCGACGCGCTTTCCAAGTACGAGAATTCGGGTGCGCATGGCATTGACCCTCTCCCCGGCGCACTACGCCTGTCAAGTAGGTGGGACGGGGGTCTCATTATGTGAGCGGGCAAAGGACTCGACACCTCCTCCGTACGCCACCTGCGGGGCGCCCGCGAGCGCCGGCTCCGCGGGGCCGTGCGGCACCGGATACCGCCCGAGCGACAGCGCGCGGCGCAGGCGGTACTCGTCGAGCGGCCCGGAGAACGCCATGCCCTGGCCGTGCGTGCAGCCCATCGCGCGCAGGGCGATGACCTGCTCCGGGACGTCGACGCCGTCGGCCACCGAGAGCAGCCCCAGGTCGGTGGCGATGCGCAGCAGACCAGAGGTGATCTTGTGCAGCCGCGCGGACTCGACGACGCCCTCGATGAGGCTGCGGTCCAGCTTCAGTACGTCGACGGGGAGCCGCCGCAGCGCGGTGATGGCGGCATAGCCGCTCCCGAAGCCGTCCAGGGCGATGCGTACGCCGAGTCTGCGCAGGGACGTGAGGCGGCGCTCCAGGTCGTCGAGGGACACCCGGGGGTCACTGTCGGCGAGCTCGATGATGAGCGCCCCGGAGGGCAGCCCGTACCGGGTGAGGAGCGCCTCGATGGAGCCGAGCGGCATGGAGCGGTCCAGGAGGCGCCGCGCGCTGACGCGGACGGCGACGGGCGTCGCGTGGCCCATGCGCCCGCGCTCGGCGGCCTGCTGGACGGCCTCCTCGATCACCCAGCGGCCCAGCTCGGCGGACCGGGCGCCCTCCTGGGCGTCCGAGCTGTCGGCCACGCGCAGGAACTCGGCGGGCGTGAAGAGGATGCCCTGCGCCGAGCGCCAGCGTGCCTGGGCGGCGACGGAGGTGATGCGGCCGTCGTCCAGGGAGACCACCGGCTGGTGGAGCAGCGCGAACTCGCCGTCGTGCAGGGCGGTACGCAGCCGCGTGGCCAGCTCTGCCTTGCGGACGACGTCGGCCTGCATCTGGGGTGCGTACAGCTCGACGCGGCCCTTGCCCGCGGCCTTGGCGCGGTACATCGCGAGGTCGGCGTTGCGCAGCAACTCGCCCGCCCCTATGCCTGGTTCGGCGAAGGCCACACCGATGGAGGCCGCCACGCGCACGTCGTTGCCGTCGATCGCGTACGGCTGGGAGAGGGTGATCCTGAGGCGGTCGGCGAGTTCGTAGATGTGCTGCTCGCGTGCGGTCTGGTCGCGGGTGCCGTCACCCACGATGAGCGCGGCGAATTCGTCGCCGCCAAGCCGGGCCGCGCAGTCCCCGGACCTGACGGCCACCTGAAGGCGGCGGGCCGCCTGGATGAGGAGCTCGTCCCCCGCTTGGTGGCCGATGGTGTCGTTGACCGCCTTGAAGCCGTCCAGGTCGATGAAGAGCACGGCCGTGCCCCGGTCGGTGACCCTGCGGCCGGTGAGCGCCTGACCCACCCGGCGGGTGAACAGGGCGCGGTTGGGCAGGTCGGTGAGCGGGTCGTGCTCGGCGTTGTGCTGCAACTGAGCCTGGAGCCTGACCCGTTCGGTGACGTCACGGCTGTTGAAGATGAGGCCGCCCTGGTGGCGGTTGACCGTGGACTCCACGTTCAGCCAGTCGCCGTCGCCGGACTTGAAGCGGCACTCGATGCGGGTCGTGGGCTCTTCGAGCGGGTTCGCGGTGAGGAATCTGCGGACTTCGTGAACCACGCGGCCCAGGTCCTCGGGGTGTATGAGCGAGGCGAGTTCGGACCCGACGAGTTCCTCGGCCTCGCGGCCGTACACGCCGGAGGCTGCCGGGCTGACGTAATGAAGTATGCCGTTCGGGGCGGCGATCATGATGACGTCGCTCGATCCCTGCACCAGGGAACGGAAGTGGTTCTCCTTCTGGGCCAGTTCCTGGGTGAGGGTGATGTTGTCCAGGAGCATGATGCCCTGGCGCACGACCAGGGCGAGCACGACGGTGCCCGCGGTGAAGAGCACGACCTGGTCGACGCTGCGGCCACTGAGCACGTTGTAGAGAATCCCCAACGTGCAGACGGCGGCGGCCAGATACGGCGTCAGCGCGGCGAGTGATCCGGCGATCGGCCGGGTGGCGGCAGCCCTCGCGTCCTTGGAGGCGTCGTCGCGCGGCACGCGCGCGTGCTGCTGCGCGTCGTCCGCGTTCTTGTGCCAGGGGGCCGCCCAGGGCGCGTACGCGAGGAGCAGCGAGCCCGCGAACCAGCCGGCGTCCAGCATCTGCCCGGAGCGGTAACTGGCGTGCAGGAGGGGCGAGGTGAACATCGCGTCGCACATGACGGTCAGCGCGAGGGCGCCGATCGCCGTGTTCACCGCCGTGCGGTTCGCGGACGACCGTCTGAAGTGCAGCGCGAGGACCATGCTGACCAGCGCGATGTCGAGGAGGGGGTAGGCGAGCGAGAGCGCGGCGTGCGCGACGCTCTGGCCCTCGAACTCCGCCGTGTGGGCGAGCGCCAGGCTCCAGGAGAGCGTGAGCAGTGAGCCGCCGATGAGCCACGCGTCGAGCGCGAGGCAGATCCAACCGGCCTTGGTCACCGGGCGCTTGGCGAGCACGAGCAGGCCGATGATGGCGGGCGGCGCGAAGCAGAGGAAGAACAGGTCGGCGAGGCCCGGGCTCGGCACCGGCTGTTCGAGCACGACCTCGTACCAGCCCCAGACGCCGTTGCCCAGGGACGCCATCGCGGAAGAGAGCGCGAAGAGCAGCCATGCGGGTCGAAAGCGGCTGCGACGGGTGCGTGAGTACCGGAAGCAGGAGACCGCGGCGGCCGCCGCCGCGACGCTCAGGCCGAAGTCGCCCATGATCAGGGCGGTCCGGGTCGATCCCCAGCCGAACGCCGCCCCGGTGGCATACCCGCCGCAGACCACGAGGAGCGCGATCTGCGAGACCATGCCCGCGCCGCCGCCGGATGCGGGACGCCGGGTCAGGGGCGCGCCGGGCGGCATCGGCGCCGTCAGTCCTCCGCCGCCCTCCAGGGCGGCGGCGGGTGACGGACGGGTGCTCATCGGGCCGCCCTGGCCCGTACCGCGCACGTGTCCGTGCGCCTCCTGTGACTGACCGGTCCCAGGACCTCGCGCGCGAAGTCGTCGCGCGTGCGGCTGCGCGCCGGTGGGAGGGTGGGTCGTCGCCGGCGGCCTCGCCGCGTCGGATGGTTCGCCCATTGGCCGTACATCGCCCGTCGCCCCCCTCGCGTCTGATGTCTCGTCCCCGGCGCCGACGAACTGTCCACGGCGCAGCCCCTGTCGGGACGATACACCAGTCTCGTCACTCAGGGACATAGCTTCTCTACGCTCCGTGACTGTGAACGGAGTTGTGAACACGGGGCGCACACAAGTAGGTGCGGAGTGTGCTCGAACGGACGGTGAGTGATCGGGACTTGGTCCGTTACTCGGTCGTCAGGACGACGTTGCCGAGGGGTTCTCCGGCGACAAAACGGGTCAGTTGGGCGGCGAGCAGGCGTTTGGCGCGGGGCAGGAACGCGGAGGTCGATCCGCCCACGTGCGGGCTGACGAGTACTCCAGGAGCGTGCCACAGGGGGTGACCTGCGGGCAGCGGTTCCGGATCGGTGACATCGAGGGCGGCGGTGATCCTGCCGGACTCCAGTTCGGCCAGGAGCGCTTTGGTGTCGACGACGGGGCCGCGCGCGACGTTCACGAGCAGGGCGCCGTCCTTCATGCGGGCCAGGAAGTCGCCGTTCACCAGGCCACGGGACGCGTCGGTGAGGGGCGTGGAGAGGATGACCACGTCGGCCTCGGGCAGCAGCGCGGGCAGTTCGGCGAGCGGGTGCACGGGGCCGCGCTCCGTGGCACGGGCAGAGCGCGCGACGCGCGCCACCCGCGCGCACTCGAAGGGGGTGAGCCGGTCCTCGATGGCGGAACCGATCGACCCGTATCCCACGATCAGCACGGACTTGTCGGCGAGCGCCGGGTAGAAGCCGGACCGCCAGTCCTCCTGGCGCTGTCCTTCCACGAAGCGGGGGATGCCGCGCAGTGACGCGAGGGTGAGGGTGAGCGCAAGCTCGGCCGTGCTGGCCTCGTGCACTCCCTTGGCATTGCACAGCCGCACGCCCGGCGCGAGGAACTTGAGCCCGCCCTCGACGTGGTCGATGCCCGCGGTGAGTGTCTGCACGGCGCGTACGGACGTCATCTCGGGCAGCGGTCGTACGGAGGTCTCCGCACCCTTGAGATAGGGCACCGCGTAGAACACGCAGTCGGCGGGGTCCGCGGGGAAGTCCGGGCCACCGTCCCAGAAGCGGTAGTTGAGCCCGGCTTCGGCCGCTGCGGGCAGGCCTTCGATCTCGTCCGCGGCATAGGGGAGCCATACATCTGTCGTCATGGTCAGGAGGCTAATGCGCGGAGGCCGCACGCCGCTCGGGCGGAGGCAGAGGTTACGTTGGGGGCCGCTCGGACATGAGGTGGGAGGGCACGGCCAGGTGGACCGCAGGACGATCGGCGCGGCAGCGCTCGAGGTGGGTGCGGTCGGGCTCGGCTGCATGCCGATGAGCTGGGCGTACACCGGCTCACGGCAGCGGGGCGAGGAATCGCTGCGCACCGTGCACGCCGCGCTCGATCAGGGCTCGACCCTCCTTGACACCGCGGACATGTACGGGCCGTTCACCAACGAACTCCTTGTGGGCAGGGCGCTGAAGGAGCGGCGGGCCGAGGCCTTCGTGTCCACCAAGTGCGGACTCCTGGTGGGCGAGCAGCACATCGTCGCCAACGGCCGCCCCGGCTATGTGAAGCGGGCCTGTGACGCCTCGCTGCGGCGGCTGCAGACCGAGACGATCGACCTGTACCAGCTGCACCGCGCCGATCCCGAGGTGCCCGTCGAGGAGACCTGGGGCGCGATGGCCGAACTCGTCGGCGCGGGGAAGGTGCGGGCGCTCGGGCTGTGCGCGGTGGGGGCACGTGCCTCGCGGCGCGAGGGCAGGGGGCTGCACGAGGGGACGATCCGGCAGCTCGAGCGGGTCCAGCAGGTCTTTCCGGTCAGCGCGGTGGAGGCCGAGCTGTCGGTGTGGTCGCGGGAGGCCCTGGAGGTGCTTTTGCCGTGGTGCGCGGCCCGCGGGGTCGGCTTCCTGGCGGCGATGCCGCTGGGGAACGGTTTCCTCACGGGGACGCTGACGCCGGGGCAGGGCTTCGAGCCGGACGACGTGCGGGCCCGGCACCCCCGTTTCACCGCCGAGATGATGGCCGCCAACCAGCCGCTGGTGGTGGGCCTGCGCCGGGTGGCCGAGCGGCACGGGGCGACCCCGGCGCAGGTGGCGCTCGCCTGGGTGCTCGCGCAGGGCCGTGACGTGGTACCGGTCCCCGGGGCCAAGCGGGAGCGCTGGGCGGTGCAGAACGCGGGGGCGGCGTCGATACGGCTCACCGGGGCGGATCTGGCCGAGATAGCGGCACTGCCGTCGGCGATGGGATCCTGGGAGTGACGACGTCCGCACGTCCGTAGTGACGACGTCCGCAGGTCCGTGAAGCGGGGTTCCGCGAGTCCGTGCAGCAAGGTTGGGAACCTGCGGGGACCGAGCGGTGTATGAACAGTAGAAGCGCTGCGTCGAAGGGACCTGATCGTGCAACGACCTGCTGTCACAGCCGCATTGGCTGCCGCCGCCCTTGTACTCACGGCCGGTTGCTCGTCCGGGGGCTCGGACACGCCGGACAACGGGAAGAGCGCCGAGTCGAGCCCCGCGCAGTCGGACGGGACGTCCTCGGGAAAGCCGCGCGCCGGCGCCGCCCCGCCGGAAAAGGGGTCGGCTTCGGTCACGAAGACGCTCACCGAGAACCTCAAGTCGCCGTGGGGTCTCGCACCGCTTCCCGGCGGGGACCTGCTGGTGTCCTCACGCGACGAGGGGACCATCACCCGCGTCGACGGCGAGACGGGCAAGAAGACCGAGCTGGGCCCGGTCCCCGGCGCCTCCCCCGCCGGCGAGGGCGGCCTGATGGGCTTGGCGCTCTCTCCTTCGTACGCCTCGGACCACATGGTCTACGCGTACTTCACCACCGAGTCGGACAACCGCATCGCCCGCATGCAGTACGACGAGAAGAAGCCCTCCGGCCAGCAGCTGGGCGCGCCCGACACGGTCTTCAAGGGCATCCCCAAGGGTGTGGTCCACAACGGCGGCCGGATCGCCTTCGGCCCGGACAAGATGCTGTACGCGGGCACGGGCGAGACGGGCGACACCGGCCTGGCCCAGGACAAGAAGTCACTGGGCGGCAAGATCCTGCGCCTGACCCCGGACGGTGACCCGGCCCCCGACAACCCCTTCGGCGACTCCCCCGTCTATTCGTACGGGCACCGCAACGTGCAGGGCCTCGCCTGGGACGAGGAGAAGCGGCTCTGGGCGGCGGAGTTCGGCCAGGACACCTGGGACGAGCTGAACGAGATCAAGGCAGGCGACAACTACGGCTGGCCTGAGGTCGAGGGCAAGGGCGACGAGGAGGGCTTCAACGACCCGGTGGCCCAGTGGAAGACCTCGGAGGCCTCCCCCAGCGGCATTGCCTACGCCGAGGGCTCGGTCTGGATGGCGGGCCTGCGCGGCGAGCGCCTCTGGCGGATTCCGGTGCGCGGGGTGGAGGGCACCGTGGAGCCGCAGTCCTTCCTGAAGGAGGAGCACGGCCGCCTGCGCACGGTCGTCGCCGCGGGCGGGGACAAGCTGTGGCTGGTGACGAACGAGACCGATTCCCGGGGCACACCGGAGAAGGGGGACGACAAGATTCTTGAGGTGACGGTGAAGTAGGGCTTCAGAGAGAAAGGGCTTCAGGGCTTGCGGGTCACAGGGCGTGCGGGCCGCTTCTCGGGCGAGTGAGCGGTGCCGGGAGCGCTGCCGGGCTCGGCGTCGGCGGCGTCCACCACGGGGTCCGGCTCGGGCACCAGGCCCGGCTCCTGCTGCTCCGGCTCCTGCCCCTGCTCCTGCTCCTGCTCCTGCTCCCGCGCAGCTTCCGCCTCCGCCTGCTGTGGCACCCTCACCACCACCTTGCCCGAGGTCAGGTCTATCGGGCCGCGGCCCGGGTCGCCGTCGGCCACGTCGATCCGGCTCAGCTCCAGCCGCTTCTGCTCGTCGTGCGTGTGTTTGCGGCCGGGCTGGAAAAGCTCGATCGGGTTGAACACTGCGCCTCCTGGCGGCCGGGTGCCTCCTACCAGCGTAAGCGAGCGCTTGCGAAACCCTCCGGGGCAGGGAAAGGGCAGGGAAAGGGCAAGCCCAGGTCAGCCGGCGGACTGTGCGCGTTCGGCGGGGAACAGGCGCAGGCGGTGGGCCAGCGCCGCAGCCTCGCCCCGGCCGGCCACGCCCAGCTTGGCGAGGATGTTGGAGACGTGGACGCTCGCCGTCTTCGGGGAGATGAAGAGTTCCTCGGCGATCTGGCGGTTGCTGCGGCCCGCGGCGACGCGGCGGAGCACGTCCCGCTCCCGGCTGGTGAGGCCGAGCGCCTCGGCGGGGTCGACCGGGGTGAGGTGCGGGCTCGCGGTCTCCTCGTCGTGCAGGGAGAGGCGCGCACGCTGGGCGAGCCCGGTGATGGACTCGGCGAGGGGGCGGGCTCTCAGCCGCTCGGCGACCTCGCGAGCTTGTCGCAGCAGCCCGGCGGCTCGCTCCCTGTCCTCTTCGGCGCCCACGCCCGGGGAGGTCGCGAGGAGGGACTCGGCGAGGCGGAGGCGGGCGCGGGCCAGGTCGTAGGGGCGATCGACGGGTTCGAGCGCGGTGACCGTGGCCGACCAGTCGGCGGGGGTGTCGCGGTCCTCGGCGCGCAGGAGTTCGGCGCGTACCCACTTCTCGTAGGCGGCCCAGACCGGCACGGGTGCGGGGAGGTTCTTCGCGGCTCGGCGGATGCTGTCGATGGTCTCGGTCCTGCCGGGCTCGGCGGCGGGCAGGCCGCGTGTATCGGCCTCCGAGGTGGCGGCGGCGAGCAGCAGGGGCCAGACGTAGCGCTGGGTGCCGGGCGGGAAGCCCTTGGCCAGGGCGTTCTCGAGCTCGGCGCGTGCCGCGGCGAAAGCCGACGCGCGGTCGGAGCCGGCCGCCGCGATGCCGAGGGCGGCGTTGAGCATGGGCAGGGAGTACTGCGGCATGCGTTCGTGCGAGCCGTAGTGACCGCGAGCCGTGGCCAGTTGGGCGGCGGCTTCGGCCACGTCACCCCGTCCGAGCGCGACGGTGGCGAGCTGCAGGGCCGCGCCGCCCCGCGGCTTGACGCTGAGCGCGCCGCGGCGGGCCGCCTCGGAGGCCTCGACCGCCTCGTCCCAACGGCCCAGCGAGAACAGGGTTTCCGCCTTGTTGACCTGGACCCAGCTCTCGGTGTCCGTGAGGCCGTACTTCCGGCAGAGCGCGATGCCCTGGTTGCCGACCTCGAGGGCTTCGAGCGAGCGGCCCGCCCCTTCGAGCACGGACGGCAGGTTGACGTGGATGTGCGGGACCCGTGAGACCAGGCCGGGCGGCTCCACGCACCGGTCCCTGACCGCGTACATCTCGGCGAAGCCCTGCTCGACGTCGCCCGCGTCGACCAGGAGACCGCCGTAGATGAGCCGCGCGTTGAGTTCGATCTCCTCGGCCTTGACCATCCGGGCGTATTCCACGGCGCGTTGGGCCGCCGCGAGGGTCTTGGCACCGGGGTTGTGGAGCATGCCCCAGGAGGCGACGTTGGTCAGCACCTCGGCGTGCACCTCGGACGGCGGCAGGCCGCGGACCAGTTCCTGCGCGGTGGCTATCTCCGCCCAGCCGTCGCCGCGGCCGAGGGTCGAGGTGAGCCGGGAGCGCTGGATCCAGAACCAGGCCGCGCGCAGGGGGTCGTGTTCGTCCTCAAGGAGCCGCAGCGCACGCTTGGTGATCTTCAGGGCGCGTTCCCGCTCCCCGCAGAGGCGGCCGGCGACGGCGGCCTCCGCCATGAGGTCGAGGTAGCGCAGGGGGGTGGTTTCGGGGTCGCAGCCGCAGGGAGGGTAGACCTCGGCGTAGTCGAGGGGGCGCAGGGCGAGGCGGATGTCCTCGGGGGCGTCGTCCCACAGCTCCATCGCCCGTTCGAGGAGGCGCAGTTGCTCGGAGTACGCGTAGCGGCGGCGGGCCTCGACGGAGGCCCGCAGGACCGCGGGGAGCGCCTTCGCCGCGTCGTGTGCGTGGTACCAGTAGCTGGCGAGGCGGGCGGCGCGCTGGTCGGCGGCGACGAGTGAGGGGTCGGCTTCGAGGGCCGTGGCGAAGCGGCGGCTGATCCGGGAGCGCTCACCGGGCAGCAGGTCGTCGCCGACGGCCTCGCGCACCAAGGAGTGCCGGAAGCGGTAGCCGTCGCCGTCGGGTGACGGCAGCAGGATGTTGGCGCCGACCGCGGCCCGCAGCGCCTCGATCAGGTCGTCCTCCGCGAGCCCCGCGACGGCGGCGAGCAGCGGGTGCTCGACGGTCGAGCCGCCCTCGGCGACGATCCTGGCCACCCGCTGGCTTGCCTCGGGCAGCTCCTCGACGCGGACGAGAAGGAGATCGCGCAGGGAGTCCGTGAGGCTCGCGCAGCTGCCGCCGTGCGAGGCGACGGCGAGCTCCTCGACGAAGAAGGCGTTGCCGTCGGAGCGGTCGAAGACGTCGTCCACCAGCGTCTGCTCGGGCTCGGAGCTGAGTATCCCCGCCATCTGGCGGGCCACCTCGTCCTTGCTGAAGCGGGCGAGTTCGATGCGGCGCACCGTGCGCAGGCGGTCCAGTTCGGCGAGGAGCGGACGCAGCGGGTGGCGGCGGTGGATGTCGTCGGCGCGGTAGGTCGCGACGACGACGAGGCGGCCGCTGCGCAGCGTGCGGAAGAGGTAGGCGAGGAGGTGCCGGGTCGAGGCGTCGGCCCAGTGCAGGTCCTCGAGGGCGATGACCACGGGGCGGTCGGCGGCGAGGCGTTCCAGGAGCCGGACGGTCAGCTCGAAGAGCCGGGCCATGCCTTCCTCGTCGTGGTGGGCGTCGGTTCCCCGGCGGCGCTGGGGTGCCTCGCCCAGTTCGGGCAGGAGCCGGGCGAGTTCGCCCTCCTGGTCGGCGACCGCGGCGTCCACCTCGTCGGGGAGCTGGCGGCGCAGGGAGCGCAGGGCGCTGGAGAAGGGGGCGAAGGGGAGGCCGTCCGCGCCGATCTCGACGCAGCCGCCGAGCGCGACGACGGCGCCTTCGGCGCATGCCGCCGCGGTGAACTCCTCGATGAGGCGGGTCTTGCCGACGCCCGCCTCACCGCCGAGCAGCAATGCCTGCGGCTCGCCCGTGCCGGGGGTGGTCCCCTTGGCACGGGCGAGTGCGTCGTTCAGTACGCCCAACTCGTCGGAACGGCCGACGAACACGGGGCTTACGGACCTGGTCTCCACAGCGGTGAGCATCGCACAGGGTGCGGGCGTCACGGCAGCGGATATTCCGAGGGCAGAAGGCCCCGCGCTCATCAGACGGCCCGGGTGGCGCGGGTCCTCCGCCACTGGCCGGTGCTCACCCGCCCCTCGGATTCGTGACGCGCCGAGCGGCGGCGGGCCGCGTTGGCCTCACGGGCCTCGCGCAGGAGGCGGCGGCGGTCGGCCTCGCGGGCCAGGTCGGCGGCGCGGAGCTGGTGCATCTCGTACTCGAACATGGTGACTCCCTGAGCTGGTGTGACGTCCGGTTTCCGGCTTCGCTTCCTGCGATGCCTTTACTTTCGTCTCCCAGGCAGGGGCGGCACATCGGGAGAGTGCCGCATCTTGCGGGGGCGGGGGGCCTTAGGGGACTGAGAGGGGGCCTTAGGGGGCTTACGGACGCGGAAACGCCGGTGGGGCTCGAGTGAGCCCCACCGGCGTTCTGCACACTTCGCGGCCGTCGGAGCGGCCCCGCTGCCATCAACTCGTCGACGGCAGCCCGTAGATCAGGTCCGAGTACTTCGCGATGGCCAGCAGCAGGCCGATGACGCCCAGGGCGACACCCGCCCAGGCCACCGACTTGATCCACGGCGCCTGCACCTGGTCGGGCGCGCCGAACGCGGGCCGTACCAGGACGACGAAGCCGACGACCAGCGCGGCGAGCGCGAAGGCTCCGGCGATCAGCGCCGTGACCTGCCAGGAGTCGCCGTACAGCGCCTGGATCTGGTCGGCGACGCTCGCCGACTGCTTGGTCTCCAGCTGCCCGACGATGTTCGCGCGGGCCGCTGCGACCGTGCCGAGCCAGCCTCCGGACAGGCCGATCACACCGAGAGCGGCGGAGACGACGGCCGCGGCGCCCTGGAACACGCCACCGGACCTGGCCGGAGCGACCTCCTCGACCACGACGAGCTCGTCGGCGTCATCGGCCTCGTCGGCGTCGACGGCATCTGCCTTGGTGGCGTCCACCTTCGTGACGCCCGTGGCGTCCGTGGTGTCAGCGGTGTCCGCGGCCTCCGGCTCTGCGGGCTTCGCGGCCGCCTCGGCCGCGGTCTCATCCTGTGTCTTGGTTCCCATGCCCCGCACCGTACGGACGGAGTATGAGAGCTTTCTTAACGAGCCGAAACCCCGGCTTTCGCGGCCTCGCGGGCCTTTCGCCACTCCGGCGCGAGCACCGACCACACCTCCATGTCGTGCCGCACCCCCTGCCAGGGAAAGCACTCCCGCAGCACCCCGTCCTTGGTCATCCCGAGCCGCTGGGCCACCGCCTTGCTGCGGTCGTTCGCCGTGGAGACCATCCACTCCACGCGGTGCATGCCGCGCTCGTCCACCGCCCAGTCGATGAGGACCCGGCTCGCCCTGGTGATCAGGCCACGCCCCGCGGCCGAAGGCTCCAGCCAGACGCCGACCTCGCAGCTCTCCATGGCCGTGTCGAAGATCCGGAAGAGCACTCCGCCGACGAGCGTGCCGTCCAGCCAGATGCCGTACAGGCGGCCCGTGTCGGCGGCCTGCTTGTCGGCGAACGTCTGGAGCAGCTCCCGCGCCGAATCGAGGTCCTTCACCCGCACGGTCAGGGGCACCCACGGCCCCGTGTACTCCCGCGCACGCTCGATGTGCGTGAGGAACTCCTGCGCCTGCCAGGGCTCGATGGGCCGCAGCTCAGCGCCCTCGCCCAGCGATATCGCGAACATCCTGCTCCTTCGATCCGTCCGGCACCACGCCCGGGGCGTCCCGCGCGTCCCGTTGCCCCCGGATCCTCGCACTCACGACAGACGTATTCGAGCGACATTCCGGCGGCTCGATGCTGATGCGCGGTAGCAGGCGGTCCAGGCCCCGCGGCAGCCACCAGTTGGCGCCGCCCAGCATGTGCATCAGGGCCGGCACGAGGAGCGTGCGCAGGACGAACGCGTCGAGCGCGACCGCGGCGGCGAGGCCGATGCCGAACATCGCGATGACCCGGTCGCCGCTCAGGACGAAGGCGAGGAAGACCGAAATCATGATCACGGCCGCGGAGTTGATCACGCGGCTCGTCTCGGCGAGGCCCACGCGGACGGCCCGCCGGTTGTCGCCGGTCTCCAGCCACTCCTCGTACATCCGGCTGACCAGGAAGACCTGGTAGTCCATCGAGAGCCCGAAGAGGACGGACACCATGATCACGGGCAGGAAGGGTTCGATCGGTCCTGCCGAGCCGAGGCCGAGCAGCTCGCTCCCCCAGCCCCACTGGAAGATCGCGACGACGACCCCGAAGGCGGACGCCACCGCCGCCACGTTCATCGCGGCGGCCTTCAGGGGGATGCCGATGGACCGGAAGGCGAGAAGCAGCAGGACACAGCCGAGGCCGATGACCACGCCGACGAAGAGCGGCAGCTTGCCGACGATGATCTCCGCGAAGTCGTCGTAGCTCGCCGTGACACCGCCCACCTCCAGGCCGAGCGAGGTGTCGGCCTCGGCCCTGGGCAGCACGTCGTCGCGCAGCCGGTCGACGAGATCGCTGGTCCGCTCGGACTGCGGAGAGGAGTTGGGTACGACGGTGATGTGGGCGACCGTGCCGTCGGCGTCGTACGTGACGGGGCTGACGGAGGCGACGCCCTCGGTCGATTCCAGCGTGGGGACGAGGTTGGTCAGGGCGAGCCGGTCGCCCGCTCCCGCGACGTCCGTGACGAGGGTGAGGGGGCCGTTCACGCCGGGGCCGAAGCCGTCGGCGAGCAGGTCGTAGGCCTGTCGGGTGGTGGTCGACGCCGGGTTGTTGCCCTGGTCGGACGTGCCGAGGTGCAGGGAGAGCGTGGGCAGGGCGAGCAGCGCCATCACGGCGACGGCGACACCGCCGAGCAGCTTCGGGTGCCGCTCCACGAACGCTGACCAGCGGGCGGCGAGCCCGGTGGGCAGCTCCGGGGCCGGGCCGTGCTCGGCGAGGGCTCGCCGTTCCCGGCGGCTGAGCGCGCGCGGTCCGATCCAGGACAGGAGCGCCGGGAGCAGGGTCACCGAAGCGGCGACGGTGAGGAGCACGGTCAGCGAGCCCGCGATCGCGACCCCGTTGAGGAAGCTGAGCCGCAGGATGAGCATGCCGAGCAGCGCGATGCACACGGTGGCGCCCGCGAAGACGACCGCGCGCCCGGTGGTGGCGACCGCGCGCTCGGCGGCGACGGCCACGGGCAGGCCCTGCTTGAGGCCCTTGCGATGTCTGGTCACGATGAACAGCGCGTAGTCGATGCCGACGCCGAGCCCGATCAGGGTGCCCAGCATCGGGGCGAAGTCCGCGACGGTCATGACGTGCCCGAGCAGCACGATGCCCGCGTACGCCGTGCCGACCGACACCAGCGCGGTGGCGATGGGCAGGATCGAGGCGGCGAGCGAGCCGAAGGCGAGGAAGAGCACGACGGCGGCGACGGCGACCCCGACGATCTCGGCGGTCTGCGCGCTCTTGGACTCGGTGAGGCCGACGGCGCTGCCGCCGAGCTCGACGTCCAGGCTGTCCGAATCGGCGGCCTTCGCGGTGTCGACGAGGGCCTGGGCGTCCGCCTTGTCCACGGCGTCGGCCTGCTCGTGGAAGGTGACGTTCGCGTACGCGATGCGCCCGTCGTCGCTGATCTGTGCGGCGCCGCGCCCCTCGTACGGGCTGCTGACGGAGGCCACCGCCGGCATGTCCTCGATCCTGTCGAGGGCGTCGGTCATCGTCTGCTCGACGTCGGCCGCCCGCACGGTGGTGCCCGCTTCGGTCTTCCAGACCACGGTGTTGCTGTCACCGCCGAGGCCTTCGAATCCCTCGTTCAGGAGCTGGCTCGCACGGCCGGACTCGGTGCCCGGCACCTCGTAGTCGTTCGAGTACGCGGATCCTGCGACGGCCGCGGCGCTCGCGGCCCCCGAGAGGGCGACGATCCAGAGCAGAACTGCGAGGAGACGGTGGTTCACACACCACCGTGCGAGTGCTGCCACAGACCGGCTCCCTGATGTGGTTCGTGGATCTTTATCGGGAAGCGTCTTGAATGACCTGAACAGCCCGCAAAGAACGTATGAGCGATGACATGAGCGCCAGGGACACTTTGACAGGACCTGGAGATCGTTGGTCCGGTTCGTGGGTTACCTCACAAGAGCACAAAGGGTGTGCGAGGCCCCACCCGGACCTCGCACACCCTGAGAAGTGAGGGCTTCAGCCCGATACGCTCGCGCGTCCGTCCTCTATGTGCCCCATCAGGCGCCGCCGGAAGGCGGGCTCACCCACGGCCGTGACCTCGACGTCGTACCAACCATGCTCGTCGTCCGTCCGCCAGGCCATCGTGCGACTGCTGCCCGCCTTCACCCGGACGATCCGCGTCCGCTTCCTGACGTCGTCCTCGTCCACGTAGCCGAGCGGCTGGACCGTGAAGACGAGCTCCTTGCGCCCCCGGTTGGCCAGGGTCACGTGGAGCTCGCGGCGGGTGATCGCGGAGGCCAGCTGCGCGCCGCCGCCCTTGCCGCCCGCGAACTCGCGCCGGAAACCGTTCGGCCCCGTGATCGTGAAGTCGTACGCGTCCTCGGGCACCGGCACGGTCCAGGAGCCCTGGCGCACGACGTCCTGGTGCTGCGGGGCCGCGAACTCACCGGCGTACGGGTAGAGCGCGAAGTGCGCGCTGGAGGGCCCGCCGTTGCGCAGCCGCACCGAGAGAGCACCGCTCTCGCCCGGCTTCACGTACGCGTCGGGCTGGTAGGGCAGCGGGCGGGCGCGGCGCGTGCCCGGCTCCTGCACCGGCATGGACTGCTTCAGGGGCGGCTGCGGGGACCAGCGGCCGCTGAACTCCGGGATGGCGCCGGGCTGTTCCACCTCGGGCTGCCGGTGGCCGCGCCGGAAGTCGAAGGCGCCGGTGAGGTCGCCGGTCACCTTGCGGCGCCAGGCGCTGATGTTGGGTTCCTTGATGCCGGTCCACTTCTCCAGGAAGCGCACGACGGAGGTGTGGTCGAAGACTTCGGAGCAGACGTAGCCGCCGACGGTCCAGGGCGAGACGACGAGCATGGGGACGCGCACGCCGAGGCCGGTCGGCTTCCCCTCCCAGCGCTCCTCCTTCTCCTCGGCGGATTCGCCACCGGGCACGGGCGGCGGGACGTGGTCGAAGAAGCCGTCGTTCTCGTCGTAGTTGATGAAGACGGCGGTGCGCCGCCAGACCTCGGGGTGCGAGGCGAGGGCGTCCAGGACCTTGTAGACGATGGTCGCGCTGTGGATCGGCGAGGAGACGCTGGGGTGCTCGGAGTCCACGGCGGACGGCACCAGATAGCTGACCTTGGCCAGCTTGCCGCCCGCGACGTCCTTGGCGAACTCCTCGGCGAGCTTGCCGGTGGGCACGCGCCGCAGGCCGCGCTCGAAGAGCGACCTCTCCACCCTGGTGAGGGTCGCGACGCCCTCCTCCAGCGTGGCGAGCAGCTTCGCGCGCTCGGCCTCGTCCTTGGCGTCGCGCACCTTGGCGTAGAAGGCCTCCATGAAGGTGAGGCCGGTCTTGGCGAGGACCTTGCGGGCGATGGCCTTGAAGGTGGTGAAGAACTCGATCTGGTTGTCGGTGAAGTTCTCCCACTCCGTGTACGTCTGCCAGCTCACGCCCGCCTTCTCCAGGCGCTCGGCGTAGGTCCCCCAGTCGTATCCGGGGTGCGTGCCCTCGGCGTAGGCGTCGTTCTCGACGGCCCGCTTGCCGCTCGTCTCGTAACCCGTCTTTCCGCTCCACAGGTGGTTGCGGTTGGGGCTCGTGGAGGTGTGGATGGAGGAGTGGTAGGCGTCGCAGACGGTGAAGGTGTCGGCGAGTTCGTAGTGCAGCGGGATGTCGTCGCGCGTGTAGTACGCCATGGTCGCGGCGGTCTTGGCGGTGATCCAGCCGTCGTTCCAGCCGTCGTGCCAGGCCTTGAAGCCGCCGCTCCAGGAGTGGTCGAGGGCGCCGATGTACTGCAGGTCCTTCTTCTGCGCGGCCGCGGCCTCGCGGACCGGGAAGGGCATGACGGTGCGCAGTACGCCCGGCTGTTCGAACACGGACTTCCCGCCCGGGAGCCGGATGGCGTTGCGGTCACCGAAGCCGCGTACACCGCGCAGGGCGCCGAAGTAGTGGTCGAAGGACCTGTTCTCCTGCATCAGGATGACGACGTGCTCGATCGAGTCGAGCCCGCCACCGCCGGGTTTGTGCCGGTCCTGTGCCAGTGCCTGCTGCAACGACGGCGGCAGGAACGATCCGACGGCGGCGGCGCCGAGCGCGCCACCGCCGACCGCCATCAGTCGCCTGCGGGAAATCTCCGGGGACACGTAACGACCTCCAGTCGACGGCCAATGGTTCTCCGCTGATCCATTGACCTGCTCGGCGGGACGCTAGTGAAGTCCGGTATCCCTGTGAAGACTTGGGGACGAAGTCGACGTGAACGGATGCCTGGGGCTCAGGCGCCGATCAGCAGCCCCGCCCACAGCGCGACGGTGGACGCCGCCAGCGTGAGGGGCACGGTCAGCACGCCGAGGCGGGTGAAGGTCCCCAACTCGGCGTCCGTTCCGTGGTCGTGCAGGATGCGGCGCCACAGCAGGGTGGCGAGCGAGCCGACGTAGGTCAGGTTCGGGCCGATGTTGACGCCGATCAGGGCGGCGAGGACGGGGCCGGGCCCGGCGGGCGCGACGGCGGGCAGGAGAGCGAGGATCGCCGGCAGGTTGTTGATGAGGTTGGCGAGCACGGCGGCGAGGCCCGCGATCGCGAGCAGCGCGGGCAGCGAGGCGCCGTCCGGCAGGAGCCATTCGATGCCGGAGCCGAGGCCGTTGTCGACCACCGCCTTGACGACGATGCCGAGGGCGAGCACGAACAGGCAGAACAGCGGGCTCGCGGAACGGACGAGAGCGGTGGGGCTCGTCCGTCGTCGCAGCAGCGCACGGACCGCGAGGACGACGGCTCCGGCGAGAGCGGCCCACAGGGGTTCCGCTCCGGCCAGCGAGGTGCCGACGAACCCGGCGAGCGTGAGACCGAGGACGACGAGTGTGAAGACCGGTACGGGGGTCGGTTCGACCTCCTTGGCCTCCTCGGCGCCGGCGTCCAGATCGGCGGCGAAGTACCGCCGGAAGGCGAGGTATTCGATCCCGATGGCGACCAGCCAGGGCAACGCCATCAGGAACGCGAACCGGGTGAAGGTGAGCCCACTGGCGGTGAGGGCGAGGAGGTTGGTGAGGTTGGAGACGGGCAGCAGGAGCGAGGCCGAGTTGGCCAGGTGGGCGGTGGCGTAGACGTGCGGGCGTGGCCTCGCGCCGACGCGGGCGGCGGTGGCGAAGACGACCGGCGTGAGCAGGACGACGGTGGCGTCGAGGCTGAGCACGGCGGTGATCGCCGCGGCCACCCCGAAGACCCCGCCGAGCAGCGCCCGGGTCCGCCCACCGCAGAGCCGGGCGACGAGATCCCCGGCGGCGGCGAACAGCCCGTCGTCGGCGCAGAGTTGCGCGAGCACGAGCACGGCAGCCAGAAACCCCACCACGGGCAGCAGACTCTCGACCTCGGCGAGCGCGTGCTCAGGCGAAACGGCCCCGAGCCCCACGACGATCCCGGCGGCGGGCAGCGCGGCGGCGGCCTCGGGCCACTGCTTGGGCCGTATGACGGCGAACGCGAGCACGGCGAGCAGCAGGCCGACGGAGAGGATCTCGGCGGTGACGGTGTTCAGGGGAACGCTCCGTGGCCCGGTGGGCGGGGGGGTCGAACAGCACCCCGCCCACCTACTCGATCGCTCCGGGGCAATCGGGTGGGTGGGCGGGGAAGATCCGCCGCGAAGCGGCGGTTCAGGCCGTACCGGCGAGAGGACTCAGCCCTCCACGCCCAGCTTCTCCAGGATCAGTTCCTTGACGCGGGCCGCGTCCGCCTGACCCCGGGTGGCCTTCATGACCGCCCCGACCAGCGCGCCGGCCGCGGCGACCTTGCCGCTGCGGATCTTGTCCGCGACCCCGGGGTTACCGGCGATCGCTTCCTCCACGGCAGTGGACAGCGCGCCCTCGTCCGAGACGACCTTCAGGCCGCGCTTCTCGACGACCTCGTCCGGCGTGCCCTCGCCCGCGAGGACTCCCTCGAAGACCTGGCGCGCCAGCTTGTCGTTCAGGTCGCCCTTGGTGACCAGCTCGGCGACCCTGGCGACCTGCGCCGGGGTGACCGGCAGCTCGTCGAGCGCCCGGCCCGTCTCGTTGGCGTTACGGGACAGCTCGCCCATCCACCACTTGCGCGCGGCCGCCGAGTCGGCGCCCGCCTCGATCGTGGCGACGATGGGGTCGACCGCACCGGCGTTCAGGATCGACTGCATGTCGTGCTCCGAGACACCCCACTCCTCGCGGAGGCGGTTGCGGCGCACGCGCGGCATCTCCGGGAGACCGGAACGCAGTTCCTCGACCCATGCGCGGGCCGGGGCCACCGGGACGAGGTCGGGCTCCGGGAAGTACCGGTAGTCCTCGGCGTTGTCCTTGATGCGGCCCGACGTCGTGGAGCCGTCCTCCTCGTGGAAGTGACGGGTCTCCTGGACGATCGTGCCGCCGTCGTTCAGGACGGCCGCGTGCCGCTGGATCTCGAAGCGCGCCGCACGCTCCACGGAACGGAGCGAGTTGACGTTCTTCGTCTCCGAGCGCGTACCGAACTCCTCACGGCCGTGCGGCCGCAGGGAGAGGTTCACGTCGCAGCGCATCTGGCCCTTGTCCATCCGGGCCTCGGACACGTCAAGGGCCTTGATGACCTCGCGCAGCTCCGCGACGTACGCCTTGGCGACCTCGGGAGCCCGCTCGCCCGCACCCTCGATCGGCTTGGTGACGATCTCGATGAGCGGGATGCCGGCGCGGTTGTAGTCCAGGAGCGAGTGCGAGGCGCCGTGGATACGGCCCGTCGCGCCACCGACGTGCGTGGACTTGCCGGTGTCCTCCTCCATGTGGGCGCGCTCGATCTCCACGCGGAAGACCTCGCCGTCCTCCAGCTGGACGTCCAGATAGCCGTTGAAGGCGATCGGCTCGTCGTACTGGGAGGTCTGGAAGTTCTTCGGCATGTCCGGATAGAAGTAGTTCTTCCGGGCGAAGCGGCACCACTCGGCGATCTCGCAGTTCAGCGCGAGACCGATCTTGATGGCGGACTCGACGCCGATCTCGTTGACCACCGGCAGCGCGCCGGGAAGGCCGAGACAGGTCGGGCAGGTCTGGCTGTTGGCGTCCTGCTTGAGCTCGGTGGAGCAGCCGCAGAACATCTTGGTCTTGGTGCCCAGCTCGACATGGACCTCAAGGCCCATGACGGGGTCGTACGTCGCGAGGGCATCCTCGTACGACACCAGGTCAGTCGTGACAGTCACGGTGAAACTTTCCCTCTCAACCCAGCAGGACGTCGTCGTCGCCGAGCTTCTTCAGCTCGCGATAGAGCAGAGCGAGACCGGTGACGATGGCGACGGCGGAGACACCGGCGTCGATGAGCCGGAGCGTGTCGTTCTCCTTGCGGGCCAGCCTGGCCTGCTTGACGACCGAGATCGCGCCGAAGGCGGTTGCGCCCATCGACAGGTACGCGCCGGGCTTGGACTTCTTGAAGCCCTGGGCCTTGGCAGTCATGGGACTCATAGTGACGGTGCCTCCTCAAGCAGCGGGTGACCCCACCTTTCCACGAAGGCGGCCTCTACGGCGGCTCCCACCTTGTAAAGGCGGTCGTCCTTCATGGCGGGGGCGATGATCTGCAGTCCGACGGGCAGGCCGTCCTCCGGCGCGAGGCCGCAGGGCAGCGACATGGCGGCGTTGCCCGCCATGTTCGACGGGATGGTGCACACGTCCGCGAGGTACATCGCCATCGGGTCGTCGGCGCGCTCGCCGATCGGGAAGGCGGTGGTGGGCGTCGCGGGCGAGACGATCACGTCCACCTGCTCGAAGGCCTTCTCGAAGTCCTTCGTGATGAGCGTGCGGACCTTCTGGGCGCTTCCGTAGTACGCGTCGTAGTAGCCGGAGCTCAGGGCGTACGTGCCCAGGATGATGCGGCGCTTGACCTCGTCGCCGAAGCCGGCCTCGCGGGTGAGCGCGGTGACGTCCTCGGCGGACTTCGTGCCGTCGTCGCCGACGCGCAGGCCATAACGCATGGCGTCGAAGCGGGCCAGATTGGACGAGCACTCACTCGGCGCGATGAGGTAGTACGCGGAGAGCGCCAGGTCGAAGGACGGGCAGTCCAGCTCGACGATCTCGGCGCCGAGCTCCTTCAGGAGCGTGACCGACTCCTGGAAGCGCTGGACGACACCGGCCTGGTAGCCCTCGCCCGCGAACTGCTTGACGACGCCGACCCGCATGCCCTGTACGGAGCCGTTGCGGGCCGCCTCGACGACCGCGGGAACCGGGGCGTCGATGGACGTGGAGTCGAGCGGGTCGTGCCCGGCGATGACCTCGTGCAGGAGGGCCGCGTCCAGGACCGTACGGGCGCAGGGACCGCCCTGGTCGAGGGAGGACGAGAACGCCACCATGCCGTAGCGCGAGACGCCGCCGTACGTGGGCTTGACGCCGACGGTGCCGGTGACGGCCGCGGGCTGGCGGATGGAGCCGCCGGTGTCCGTGCCGATGGCGAGCGGGGCCTCGTACGAGGCGAGGGCGGCGGAGGAGCCGCCGCCGGAGCCGCCGGGGATGCGGGTGAGGTCCCACGGGTTGCCGGTGGGGCCGTACGCGCTGTTCTCGGTGGAGGACCCCATGGCGAACTCGTCCATGTTGGTCTTGCCGAGGATGACGACGTCGGCGTCCTTCAGCCTGCGCGTGAGGGTCGCGTCGTACGGCGGGATCCAGCCTTCGAGGATCTTGGAACCGGCCGTGGTCGGTACGCCCTCGGTGGTGAAGATGTCCTTGAGCGCGAGCGGGACGCCGGCCAGCGGGCCGAGCTTCTCGCCCTTCTCCCGCTTGGCGTCGACGGCGCGGGCCTGCGCGATGGCGCCCTCGCGGTCGACGTGCAGGAAGGCGTGCACCTTCTCGTCGACGGCCTCGATGCGGGCGAGGTGGGCCTCGGTGACCTCGACGGCCGTCAGCTCGCCGGAGGCGACCTTCGCGGCGATCTCGGCGGCGTTGAGCCTGATGATGTCGGTCTTGCTGTCCGTCATGGTGGTTAGTCCTCCCCCAGGATCTGCGGCACCTTGAAACGCTGCTGCTCTTGGGCCGGGGCTCCGGAGAGAGCCTGCTCGGGGGTGAGCGACGGACGGACCTCGTCCGCGCGCATGACGTTCGTCAGCGGCAGCGGGTGGGAGGTCGGCGGTACGTCTTGGTCGGCGACCTCGGAGACGCGGGCGACCGCGCCGATGATGTCGTCGAGCTGTCCGGCGAAGTGGTCGAGCTCCTCGTCCTTCAGCTCAAGACGTGCTAGGCGGGCGAGGTGGGCGACCTCCTCGCGCGTAATGCCAGGCATGCGGCGATCCTCTGGGGGTGAGTGTGTGGTGTGTGGCCCCAATCCTATGGGGCCACACCCCGTGCCCGTGAAACGGATTGCCTCGGCCGGACCCAGCCGCCTTCTCGCGGGGTCCGCCCGGCCTACTTCGCGATGTCGGCCCCGGCCTCGGCGGCGGCCGCGGCGGCCGCCTCCTCGGCCGCGACGTCCACCGGGCGGCGCCACCCGCGAGAGCCCCGGGCCCGCAGCCAGGCGGTGGTCTCGTCCGGTGGCATCGCGGCGGCGACCAGCCAGCCCTGCACCGCGTCGCACCCCAGGTCGCGCAACCGCTCCCACGTCTCGTCGTCCTCGACACCCTCGGCGACGACGAGCAGGCCGAGGGAGTGCGCGAGGTCGACCGTGCAGCGGACGATCTCCGCGTCCTCGTTGTCCACGGCGAGGCGTGCCACGAACGAACGGTCGATCTTCAGTTCGCTCACCGGCAGCCGCCGCAGGTGCACCAGGGACGAGTACCCGGTGCCGAAGTCGTCGAGCGACATCTTGACGCCGTGGCCGGTCAGGCCCGCCAGGGTGTCCGCGGCCCGCTGCGGGTCCTCCAGGAGGACGTGCTCCGTTATCTCCAGTTGCAGCGCTCCCGCGGGCACCCCGTGCCGGGCCAGGCGCGCGGCGACGGCGCCCGCGAAGCCGGGCGTGTGCACGTCACGCGGTGAGACGTTCACCGCGACGGGGACCTTGAGGCCCATCGCCTGCCACTTCGCCACCTGGCAGAGCGCCGTCTCCAGGACGTACTCCGTGAGGTGCGGCATGAGACCGGAGGACTCCGCGATGGCGATGAACTCGTCCGGTGGCACCCTTCCGCGCTCGGGGTGCACCCACCGCACCAGCGCTTCGAGACCGGCGACCCGTCCGTCGAACTGGACCTTCGGCTGGTAGTGGAGCTCCACGTCGCCGGCGTCGAGCGCGCGGCGCAGATCGCCCAACAGGCCGAGGCGGTCAGGGGTGTTGGAGTCCCGCTTGGACTCGTACACCTCGACGCCCGTGCGGTCCCGCTTGGCCTGGTACATCGCGACGTCCGCCCGGCGCAGCAGGCCCTCGGCGTCCATGGCGTGGTCGGGGAAGACGGCGAGACCGGCGCTGGCCTCCAGGACCAGCGTCAGACCGTCGAGGTCGAGGGGCGAGCCGAGGGCGGCGACGAGGGACCGTGCCACGCGGGTGGCGGACGTCGTGGAGTCGGCGACGGGCAGCAGGACGGCGAACTCGTCGCCGCCGAGCCGCGCGGCCTCCGCACCGCGCGGCAGGGCGAGCCGCAGCCGGTCGGCGATCTGCAGCAGTAAACGGTCGCCCGCGAGGTGGCCGAGGGTGTCGTTCACCGACCGGAAGCGGTCCATGTCGATCAGCATCAGGGCCGACCGCGCCCCGATCCGCTCGGCGTCGTCGAGGGCCGTCCAGGTCCGTTCGAGGAGCCACTGGCGGTTGGGCAGGCCGGTGAGCGGGTCGCGCAGCTGCTCCTCCGCCCTGGCCCGTGCGATCCACAGCGTCGAGTCGAGCGCGACGAGAGGGATCGCGAAGAGCGGCAGCAGGATGGGCGTGGAGGCCGCGACCACGCAGATCAGCGGGGCGATGCCGAGCAGCGCGACGCCGACGAGGCCCTGCCGGACCAGGGCCGTGCGGGTGACCGTGGGCAGGGCTCCGGTGCGCGGCGCGTGGACGTACCAGAGCAGGACGCGGGTGACCACGAGATACGCCGCGGCGGCGAGGGCCACCTCGGGGGCGGAGTACAGGTCCCAGGTCTCGGGCAGCCAGGGCGACTCCGTCGTCGGGGCGGTGCCGAACGCGGCCATGGCGAGCGCGCCCGCGCCGATGCCGAGGATGTCGACCGCGCCGTGCAGGATGCCCTGGCGCCAGCGGTGGCGGCGCGCGATGCCGACGAGGACGACGACGGTGAGGCTGACCATTCCGGCGGGCACCCAGCCGTACAGCAGGAGCACGGCGACGGTCAGCGCGCCGCCCGATCCCGTGCCGCCCCACCAGCGGTCGCGGCCGAGCGCGACGAGATGGCCGACGATGAGGCCCGTGAGGACGGCGAGGGACCAGCCGACCGTGCCGGAGGGGAACAGCGCGCCCCGTCCGGTGAACGCGTGGAAGAAGCCCGTGCCGAGCACCACCGCGGCGATCGCCACGACGACAACCGGAAGCACCGGCCAGGGATCGCGCTCGCCGGACGCGTCGTCCGGGCCGTGCGCCTCGGCGCCGCGCCACAGCGGCCTGCGCCGCCCCTCGCCCCCGGCCTGGGTGGAGCAGGCCCCCGCGTCCCGGCCGCCCGAGGTCTCGCCCACGCCGAGTTCCTGTGTGCCGTACCCGCCGACGGTGCTCCATGCCCGTTCGCGTCGCTCAACTGCGGTGGTGGGGACGGCGGGGCGCCCTCTCTCGGCTTCGCGTGCCTCGCGTGCCTCCCGTGCCGCTCTGCGGCCGCTGAGCCACGCGCCCGGTCCGCGCCCCAGGCGCGCGCGCAGCCGGGAGTCCGGTGCGGCGCTCTCGGTCGGTTCCATTCCCGTCCCTCTCACAGCCGGCGGTGCCCACGCCACGCGGACTCGCTCCAGAAGTCAGCCGCGTCTGAAACTCCTTCCCCGTGCTCCCGGTGAGCAGGGGATACCCCCATCGCAGCGGGGCACGGCAGGCGCACACCTCAACAGTAGGCCGCAGAAGGCTTCTACGGGCAGCGGTCCACAACGGTTGCCCGAATGCGACCCGGCCACCCGTATGCATCTGGTATGCGCTGAACGGGTGGCCTTCAACCGCTACTCCTCGGTCGGAAGCGCGACTTCCGCTGCCGCGTCCGGTCCCTGTTCCAGCAGGACGGCGAAGCCTTCCTCGTTGAGAACCGGAACCTTCAACTGCATCGCCTTGTCGTACTTCGAGCCGGGATTGTCACCCACAACCACGAAAGCTGTCTTCTTCGAAACGGAACCGGTCACCTTCGCGCCCCGGCTCTGCAACGCATCTTTTGCGCCATCCCGTGTGTGGTGCTCAAGCGTTCCGGTCACGACGACGGTCAGGCCTTCGAGGGGCCGCGGCCCCTCGTCCTCTCCTCCGCCCTCTTCCTCCATGCGGACCCCCGCCTCGCGCCACTTGCGCAGGATCTCCCGGTGCCACTCCTCCTCGAACCACTGCTTCAGGGATGCGGCGATGGTCGGCCCGACGCCCTCGACGGCGGCGAGTTCCTCCTCCGTGGCCTGCTCGATCCGCTCGATGGACCGGAACTCGCGGGCCAGCGCCTCCGCGGCGACCGGGCCCACATGCCGGATGGACAGGCCCGTGATGACGCGCGCGAGGGGGCGCTCCTTGGCCGCCGCGATGTTCTCCAGCATGGACAGGGCGTTCTTCCTGGCCTCGCCCTGCTGGTTGGCGAAGACCGTGGCGATCTTCTCCTCGCCCGTCTTCGGGTCCCGCTTGGGCAGACCGCTGTCCTGATCCAGTACGTACGCCTTGATCGGCAGGAGGCGCTCGATGGTGAGGTCGAAGATGTCGCCCTCGTCGAGGACCGGCGGCTCGGACGGTTCGAGGGGCTTGGTGAGGGCGGCTGCCGCCACATACCCGAAGTTCTCGATGTCCAGGCTCTTGCGGCCCGCCAGATAGAAGAGGCGCTCGCGCAACTGGGCGGGGCACGACTGGGCGTTGGGGCAGCGGAGGTCGATGTCGGCCTCCTTCATCGGCCGCAGCGCCGTTCCGCACTCGGGGCACTCGGCGGGCATCACGAACTCCCGCTCGGTGCCGTCGCGCAGGTCGACGACGGGGCCGAGGATCTCGGGAATGACGTCGCCCGCCTTGCGCAGGACGACCGTGTCCCCGATGAAGACGCCCTTCTTCTTCACCACGTCCTGGTTGTGCAGGGTCGCGAACTCGACCTCGGAACCCGCGACCGTGACGGGCTCCACCTGGGCGTACGGCGTGACGCGGCCGGTGCGGCCGACGCCCACGCGGATGTTCACCAGCTTGGTGTTGACCTCCTCGGGGGCGTACTTCCAGGCGATCGCCCAGCGAGGGGCGCGCGAGGTCGAGCCGAGGCGGCCCTGGAGCGGGATCTCGTCCAGCTTCACGACGACGCCGTCGATCTCGTGTTCCACGGAGTGGCGGTTGTCTCCGAAGTACGTGATGAAGTCCCGTACGCCGTCGAGGCCTTGGACCACCTTGTTGTGCTGGGCGGTGGGCAGGCCCCACGCGTGAAGCAGCTCATAGGCGTGGCTGAGGCAGTCGATGTCGAAGCCCTCGCGGGCTCCGATGCCGTGCACCACCATGTGCAGCGGTCGGGTGGCGGTGACGCGGGGGTCCTTCTGGCGCAGTGAACCCGCCGCCGCGTTGCGCGGGTTGGCGAAGGGCTTGTCGCCGGCCTCCACCAGACGGGCGTTCAGCTCCTCGAACTTCTCCATGGGGAAGAAGACCTCGCCGCGGATCTCGACGAGGGCGGGGATCTTGTCGCCCTTGAGGCGGACCGGGATGTCCGCGATGGTGCGGACGTTCGGTGTGATGTCCTCGCCGGTGCGGCCGTCGCCACGCGTGGCCGCGCGCGTGAGCTTGCCGTCCTCGTACGTGAGGTTCACGGCGAGGCCGTCGACCTTCAGCTCGCACAGGAAGTGGTGGTCGCCTGTGCCGACCTCCTTGCCGACGCGGTCGGCCCAGGCGGCCAGCTCCTCGTCGTCGAAGGCGTTGTCCAGGGAGAGCATCCGCTCGCGGTGCTGGACCGAGGTGAACTCCGTCTCGTACGCCCCGGAGACCTTCTGGGTCGGCGAATCGGGCGTGCGCAGCTCGGAGTACTCCTCCTCCAGGGCCTCCAGCGAGCGAAGGAGCTTGTCGAACTCGGCGTCGCTGACGACCGGTTGGTCGTTCACGTAGTACCGGAAGCGGTGCTCCTCGATCTGTTCGGCCAGCTGGGCGTGCTGATCCCGTGCCTCGGCGGGCACAGAGCCTTGCTGTTCGACAGCCACCGTTTCGTCCTCCCGTTACGTCATACCCAATTACTCAGGGTTGTCCGCGAGTGATCTCGCCGCCCTGGCGCAGTGGGCGAGCACCGCGCGTGCGTACGCGGGAGAAGCTCCCGCGAGCCCGCACGACGGAGTGACCACGACCGACTCCGCGAGAGACCCCGGATTCAGCCCCAGCCTGCGCCACAGCGTCCTGACACCCATGACGCTACCGGCAGGGTCTGACAATGGGCCTTCCACGCCCGCCACGACACCGGCGAAGAGCTTGGTGCCGCCCTCGACGGCCTCACCGATCGCCTCGTCGTCACGCTCGGTGAGCAGCGAGAAGTCGAACGCGATCGCGTCGGCGCCGGCCCGGCGCAGGAGCGCGAACGGCACGTCCGGCGCGCAGGAGTGCACGACGGAAGGCCCGTCGTGCACGGCGAGGACCTCCCGCAGGGTGCTCTCCACGAGCTGCCGGTCCACGGCGCGGTGGGTGCGGTATTCGCTCGCGGTCTTGATGTGTCCGCGCAGCACGGCGATGAGCGAGGGCTCGTCGAGCTGGAGCACGATCTGGGCGCCGGGGATCCGGCGGCGTACGTCCGCGAGATGGGCGCGCAGGCCTTCGGCGAGCGATCCGGCCAGGTCACGGCAGGCGCCCGGGTCGGAGAGCGCCGCCTCGCCGTTCCTCAGCTCCAGGGCGGCGGCCAGGGTCCACGGCCCGACGGCCTGCACCTTGACCGGCCCCTCGTACCCCTGGGTGAACTCCTCCAGGGCGTCGAGGTCCTCGCCGAGCCACGCCTTGGCGCGGCGCGTGTCGCGCCCCGGCCGGTCGCCGATCCGCCAGCCGCTGGGCTCCACGCGCGCGTAGAGCTCGACCAGCATTCCGGCGGTCCGTCCGATCATGTCGGCGCCGGGGCCTCGCGCGGGCAGCTCGGCCAGATACGGGAAGTCCTCGAAGCTGCCGGTGACGGTCTTCGCGGCCTCGCGGGCGTCGCCGCCCGGCATGGACCCGATGCCGGTGGCCGGGCCCCACATGAACGCGTTCACTGTCCGGGCCGCACCGTCAGGTCGTTGACCTCCGCGTCGCGCGGCAGGTCGATGGCCATCAGGATCGTCGTGGCGACCGACTCCGGGTCGATGAAGCGGGAGGGGTCGTACTCCTTGCCCTCCTGCTGGTGGACCTTGGCCTGCATGGCGCTCGCCGTGCGGCCGGGGTAGACGGAGGTGACGCGGACGCCCTCCGCGTGCTCCTCGGCGCGCAGGGAGTCCGCGAGCGCCTTCAGGCCGTGCTTGGAGGCGGCGTAGGCGGACCAGTCGGCGTGGGCGCTGAGGCCCGCGCCCGAGTTGACGAAGACCACGTGGCCCTGGGCGGCGCGGAGTTGGGGCAGGAAGTGCCGGGTCAGCTCGGCGGGGGCGATGAGGTTGACGTTGAGCTGGTGGCGCCAGGACTTGGGGGTGAGGTCGCCGACCCGGCCCAGGTCGACCACGCCCGCGATGTGGAGCAGGGAGTCCACCCGGTCGGGCAGCGACTGGTGGCCGAACGCCCAGGAGAGCTTGTCGGGGTCGGAGAGGTCGCCCACGAGCGTCTTGGACCCGGGGAACTGCGCCGCGAGTTCCTTGGCCCGTCCCGCGTCCCGTGCGTGCAGGACGAGGGCGTCGCCTCGTGCGTGGAGACGGCGGGCGACGGCCGCGCCGATGCCGGAGCCGGCTCCGGTGATCACATGTGTTGCCATGCGCCCATCGTCGCACCCCGGCGCAGGCGGATCAGCGCGTGCCCATGCTCTCCTCCAGGTAGGCGAGGGCGCCCACGGGCTCCTCGGCGAAGAAGACGAGGCCGGTCAGCGGCACGGGCAGGAAGCCCTCGTCCTCCATGCGCTTGAACTGCTCCTTCAAGCCGTCGTAGAAGCCCGCCGAGTTGAGCAGGACCACCGGCTTGGTGTGCTTGCCGTGCTTCTTCAGCTCGAGGATCTCGGTGGCCTCGTCCAGCGTGCCCGTGCCGCCGACCATGATCACGATCGCGTCGGACTTCTCCAGGAGCAGCGCCTTGCGCTCGGCCAGGTCGCGCGCGATCACCATCTCGTCGGGCGCGGTGACGGCCCGCGCCTTGGCGGCGAGGAAGTCCACCGAGACGCCGAGGAGGCCGCCGCCCGCCTCGTGCACGCCGTCGGCGACGACCTTCATCAGGCCGCTCTCCGAACCGCCCCACACCAGGGTGTGGCCGCCCTTGCCGAGCAGCTCGGCGAACTCGCGCGCGGGGCGGGTGTAGCGCTCGGGGAGGTCGGCCGCGGAGAGGAAGACACAGATGTTCATGGCATCACCGTACGATCCGGCACAGACTGGGTGGGACGCGGCCGTCCACAGAAGGAGACCCCTGTGACCGCAGGACACAAGATCACCGTCGAGCAGGGCACCGACACCGTACGGGTGGTGCACGAGGGCCAGGTGGTGGCCGAAAGCAGCCGCCCGCTGCTGCTGCGCGAGACGGGCTACCCGGTGCGCTACTACCTCCCCCCACAGGACGTACGCACCAGCCTCCTGACGCCCTCGGACACGACGACGTACTGCCCGTTCAAGGGAACGGCCTCCTACTGGTCGCTGCCGGACGCGAAGGACGCGGTGTGGGGCTACCCGGAGCCGAAGGAGGCCGTGGCCGAGATCAAGGACCACTTCTGCTTCTACGAAGTAGAAGCAGTGTGAGGCACGTCCGAAGGACCTAGACCGCGGCCGTGGCCCTCTCCGTCGTCGCGATCGTCGCCGAGCCGACCACGCGTGTGCCGTCGTAGAGGACGATCGCCTGGCCGGGGGCCACACCGCGTACGGGCTCGTCGAAGGTGACGTTCAGGGTGCCGTCCACGAGTTCGGCCGTTACCTCCGTCTCGCCGCCGTGCGCCCGCAGCTGCGCCGTGTACGTGCCGGGCCCGGAGGGGGCCGCGCCGCACCAGCGGGGCTTGATCGCCGTCAGGCCCGAGACGTCGAGGGCGGCCGCCGGGCCGACCGTCACGGTGTTGTTCACCGGGGAGATGTCCAGGACGTAGCGCGGCTTGCCGTCGGGGGCCGGGGTGCCGATCCGCAGGCCCTTGCGCTGGCCGATGGTGTAGCCGAACGCCCCCTCGTGGGTGCCGAGCTTGTTGCCGTCGGCGTCGACGATGTCGCCCTCCGCCTTGCCGATGCGGTCCGCGAGGAAACCCTGGGTGTCGCCGTCGGCGATGAAGCAGATGTCGTGGCTGTCGGGCTTCTTCGCCACGGCCAGGCCGCGCTCCTCGGCCTCCGCGCGGATCTCCTCCTTGGTGGTGAGCGTGTCACCGAGGGGGAACATGGCGTGGGCGAGCTGGCGGTCGTCCAGGACCCCGAGGACGTAGCTCTGGTCCTTGGCCATGTCGGAGGCGCGGTGCAGCTCGCGCACGCCGTCGTCGTTCACGACCACGGTGGCGTAGTGACCGGTGACGACCGCGTCGAAGCCGAGCGCGATGGCCTTGTCCAGGAGCGCCGCGAACTTGATCTTCTCGTTGCAGCGCAGGCACGGGTTGGGGGTGCGCCCCGCCTCGTACTCGGCGATGAAGTCCTCGACCACGTCCTCGCGGAACCGGTCCGCCAGGTCCCAGACGTAGAACGGGATGCCGATGACGTCCGCGGCGCGGCGGGCGTCGCGGGAGTCCTCGATGGTGCAGCAGCCTCGCGCGCCCGTGCGGAACGACTGCGGGTTCGCCGAGAGTGCCAGGTGCACTCCGGTCACGTCGTGCCCTGCTTCGGCGGCGCGCGCGGCGGCGACGGCGGAGTCCACGCCGCCCGACATGGCGGCGAGGACGCGAAGGGGGCGGGGGCGCTGCGGGGTCCGGTTCTCAGTCATAGCTCTAACAGGGTACGGGCCCGCGGGAACCAGCCGCCCGTGAGTAAGCGTTGACGATCACATGGGGGAAGAACAGGACTCGACGGCGGAGCAGGGGCGGGGGCGCCGGGGCGTCAACCGCCGGACGCTCCTGATCGGCGGAGCGGCCGCGGCGGTCGGCACGGCCGTGCTCGCATCGGACGAGCTGGGCCGCCTGTGGTGGCGGATGCCCGGCGTCGTCAAGAAGCGCAAGGAGGGCGAGGTCGACGCCAAGGGCGCCCAGTGGACGGCCGCCTCCGACTACAACTGGCGCCGCGCGGACCGCCCCGATGACTACGACATCGACATGGTCGTCATCCACGTCGTACAGGGCGGGTATGCCACGGCGCTGAAGGTCTTCAAGGACCCGGCGCACGGCGCGGCGGCGCACTACGTGGTGCGCAAGGACGGGCACGTGGCCCAGATGATCCGCGAGCTGGACGTGGCGTTCCACGCGGGGAACAAGAGCTACAACGAACGGAGCATCGGCATCGAGCACGAGGGCTTCGTCGACAAGAAGTCCTCGTTCACCGACGCGATGTACGAGTCGTCGGCGCGGCTGACGGCAGGCATATGTGAGCGGTACGACATCCCGGTGGACCGGGAGCACATCATCGGGCACGTGGAGGTGCTGGGCACGGACCACACCGATCCGGGGCCGCACTGGGACTGGGACCGGTATCTGAAGCTCGTCGGAGAAGCCCGCGCCGCCCTCAAGTGAGCTGACCTAGCGCAGATGCACCGGCAGCGACTCCACCCCGTAGACGATGGACAGTTTGCGGAAGGCGAGCTCCTCGGGGGCGACCGCGAGCCGCATCTCGGGGAAGCGCCTCACCAGGGCGGGGTAGGCGGCGCGCAGCTCCATGCGGGCCAGTTCGGCGCCGATGCAGCGGTGGATGCCCCAGCCGAAGGCGAGGTGGCCCGAGGCCTTGCGGTGCGGGTCGAAACCGCCGCCGTCAGGGGTGTAGTCGGCGTCGCGGTTGCCGCCGCTCAGGGAGCACAGGACCAGGTCGCCCTTGGGTATGCGCACCCCGGCTATCTCGATGTCGGCGCGGGCGAACCGCGGGAAGGCCACCTGCACGACGGTGAGGTAGCGCAGCGCCTCCTCCACGAAGGGGGCGGCCGCGGCGTCGTCGTCCCGCAGCCGCGCGGCGGTCTCCGGGTGCTGGAGCAGGAGCAGGGAGCCGAGCGCCACCATGCTCGCGGTGGTCTCGAAGCCGCCGGTGAGGACGCCGTCGGCGAGGCCGGCGAGCTCCTCGTCGTCGACCGTGTCGCCGTGCTCCTTCACGATCATGCCGAGGAGCCCGTCGCCCGGTTCCTCGCGCTGCTTCTTGACGACGTCCCGGAAGTAGGAGAGCGAGGCGGATATCGCCCCGAAGGGAGCGGTCGCGCCGGCGAAGAGATCGAAGCGCTCCATGGCCAGCTGCTGGAAGTCGTGGCGGTCCTCGTACGGGACGCCGAGCAGTTCGCAGATCGTCAGCGAGGGGATCGGCAGCGCGAAGGCCTGTACGAGGTCGACGGGCCCGTCGGCGGCCTCCATCGCGTCGAGCCGCTCCTCGACGATGGCCTCGATCCGGGGCGTGAGGCGGCGCAGCCTGCGCATCGTGAACTCGGGCGTGAGGATGCGGCGCAGATGCGTGTGGACCGGGGGGTCGCTGAAGCCGAGGCCGCCGGGGTGGTGGTCGTCGACCACGCCGGCGTTGCCCGCGAGGTTCGTGAAGTCGTTGCTGAAGCCGTCCGTCGCGCCGAGCACGGCCTTGACCTCGTCATAGCCGGTGACCACCCAGGCGTCCATGCCGAACGGCAGCGGCACCTTGGATATCGGCTGCTCCGCCTGGTGCTCGGTGAGCCGGGCCACCGGGTCGAGCCCGTCGCGGCGCATCGGCGCGAGCAACGGCTCGGGCAGTCGCGAGATCGCCGACGCACTGATCCCGTTCTTCTGGATCCGGGAGAGGTACATGCGTCCGAGCCGCGCGGTGATGCGAGAGCGGAGGTTCGCCTTCAATGTGAACTCCATGAGGGGTTGTCGTGCAGCCCCGATGAGGGGGGTGTCGTGCAGCCCCGAACGCGCGGAGCGGACTCGCGAGCGGCAAGCATAGATCGGCGGACTGTGGGCCTCGCAGCCCGCTCCCGCGCCTGTCCGCCCTATAGCGGCCGAAACCGGCATCAACACCGGGCGGGATCAGCGCAGTCCGGCGTTATCTGCGTCACTTACCGGCATAAACCGGGACCAAGCAATGGCCCCGGTCTCAGCTCAGTCCCGCCGTCCGCGCCCGTTCGACTGCCGGGCCGATGGCCTCGGCCACCGCGGCCACGTCCGCCCGCGTCGAGGTGTGCCCGAGGGAGAAGCGGAGCGTGCCGCGGGCCAGGTCGGGGTCGGTGCCTGTGGCGAGCAGGACGTGGCTCGGCTGGGCCACGCCCGCCGTGCACGCCGAACCGGTGGAGCACTCGATGCCCTGGGCGTCGAGCAGCAGCAGGAGGGAATCCCCCTCGCAGCCGGGGAAGGTGAAGTGCGCGTTCGCGGGCAGCCGGTCGTCCGGGTCTCCCCCGAGGATCGCGGCGGGGACCGCCGCGCGCACGGCGGAGACCAGATCGTTCCGCAGGGCGCCGATCTCCCGGGCGAACCACTCGCGCTGCCCCGCGGCGTGCTTCCCCGCCACGGCGAACGCCGCGATCGCGGGCACGTCCAGCGTCCCGGAGCGCACATGACGCTCCTGCCCGCCGCCGTGCAGGACGGGCACGGGGCTGTACTCGCGGCCGAGGAGCAACGCCCCGATGCCGTAAGGGCCGCCGATCTTGTGCCCGGAGACGGTCATCGCGGCGAGCCCGGACGCGCCGAAGTCGACGGGCAGCTGCCCGAAGGCCTGTACCGCGTCGGCGTGCAGCGGGATGTCGAACTCCCCCGCCACGTCGGCCAGTTCACGGATCGGCTGGACGGTGCCGATCTCGTTGTTGGCCCACATGACGGTGGCGAGTGCGACGTCGTCGGGGTCGCGCTCGATCGCCTCGCGCAGCGCTTCGGGGTGCACGCGGCCGTACGCGTCGACAGGGAGGTACTCGACGGTGGCGCCTTCGTGCTCGCCGAGCCAGTGCACGGCGTCGAGGACGGCGTGGTGCTCGACGGGGCTCGCGAGGACCCGGGTCCGCGCGGGCTCGGCATCGCGCCGCGCCCAGTACAGGCCCTTCACGGCGAGGTTGTCGGCCTCCGTGCCGCCCGCGGTGAAGACGGTCTCGCTGGGGCGCGCGCCGAGCGACTCGGCGAGCGTCTCGCGGGCCTCCTCGACGGTGCGTCGCGCCCGGCGCCCCGCGGCGTGCAGTGAGGAGGCGTTGCCGGTGACGGCGAGCTGGGCGGTCATCGCCGCGATCGCCTCCGGGAGCATCGGAGTGGTCGCTGCGTGGTCGAGGTAGGCCATGGTGGACACGATTCTACGAGCCCCGAGGGGCCCCGCGTCCAAGCGGTGTCAGCCCGCGAGACCCCACGAGACCGTGCTGTCCATGGACATCAGCACGGCGAGGACGACGAGATCGGCCACGCCGAGCCCGAGTCCGAGCATGGCGCGGCCCTTTCGGCCGGTCCCGCGCAGCAGCGCGATGCTCGCGAGGACGATCGCGACGGGGCCGAGGAAGAGGTTCAGGACGAGCAGCCCGAGCAGGCCGAGGACGAACGAGGCGACGGCCATGCCGTCGGTGTCACGCCGGCCGGTGGGGACGGCGGTGGATGAGGGGGTGGTGGCCTTGGACCGGGGGGCGGTAGTGGTGAGTCCCATGGTGCGACTCCTTTCAGGGGCCGTACGGATCAGTCACGGATCGGCGGTAGCGCGCTCAGGGCTGGCGACGCGAGTGCCGCTCGCGGATCGTGAAGACCACGAGCCAGACACCGATGACGGCCGCGGCGACCAGCGAGACGGAGATCGGCGCGTGGGCCACGGTGCCCATGGCGACACCGAGCAGCAGGAGGGCGGCGACGAGGAACAGCATGGGATGCCTCTCGTTGGGGACTTCGGTGAACGCTTGTGGTAACAACTGTTCACTGACTTCAGAGTACCTCCTCCCCGGCTTTCCAATCCCGGAGAACAGTTGTTAACTGCATGGCATGAGTCACACTCTCGGCATCCGGCAGGCCCAGAAGCAGAAAACCCGGCAGGCACTCCTCGACGCGGCGCTCCAGCTGCTCGAGGAGCAGAGCCTGAGCAGCCTGGGCCTGCGCGAGGTCACCCGTGCCGTGGGCGTGGCCCCCACCGCCTTCTACCGGCACTTCCGCGACATGGGCGACCTCGGCGTGGCCCTGGTGGAGGAGGCGCTCGGCAGCCTGCACACCACGCTCGTCTCACTCCTCGCGGCGACCGGCGACGGCGAGGAACGCATCGCGGCCACGGTCGAGTTGATCGTCGCCTATGTACGCACGCACCCGGCGCACGTCCGCTTCATCGCGCGCGAGCAGCACGGCGGGGTACAGGCCGTGCGGTCCGCGATAGGCGACCAACTCACCCTGTTCGCACAGGAGGTGAAGGACCAGTTCGCCCAGGAGCCCGATTCCGCGGGCTGGGAGGAGGACGACCTCCTGATGCTGGCCAGGATGTACGTCGACCACATGGTGATGACCGCGTCCGCACTCCTGGAGGCGGCCCCCGAGGACGAGCAGCACGTGGCGGCCGGCGCGCGCCGACGGCTGCGCCTTGTCTCGCTCGGGCGACGCCACTGGCTGGACGAGCAGTGATCCCGGACGCGGCGAGGCCGACTGCCGCCGGCCTCGACACCCCCGTAAGGAGCTACTAGCCTTACGGTCATGACGACCGATCGCGACTGGACGCTCGACCAGACCTTCGCGGGACCGACCGGCGCCGTCCGCTGGACCGCCCTGGGCCCCGCGGACGCACCGCCCGTCGTCCTGGTCCACGGCACCCCCTTCTCCTCGTACGTCTGGCGGGGCGTGGCCCGTGCGCTCTCCCGCGAACACCGCGTGTACGTATGGGACCTGCCGGGCTACGGCGCGTCCGAGATGCGCTCCGGGCAGGACGTGACCCTGGCCGCGCAGGCCCGCGTCCTCGCCGAGCTGCTCGCGCACTGGGGCCTCGACGAACCGGCCGTCGTGGCCCATGACTTCGGCGGCGCCGTCTCACTGCGCGCCCACCTCCTGCACGGCGCCCGCTACGAACGCCTCGCGCTCGTCGACCCCGTCGCGCTCGCACCCTGGGGCTCCCCCGCCTACCGCCTCCTCGGCGCGAACGCCGACGTCTTCAACCAGCTGCCGCCCGCCCTGCACGAGGCACTCGTGCGCGCGTACGTCGCTTCGGCGAGCCACCGCGGACTGCACCCTGCCATGCTCGACCGCCTGGTCGAACCCTGGTGCACGGAGGAGGGCAGGCCCGCCTTCTACCGGCAGATCGAGCAGAACGACCAGCGCTTCACCGACGAAGTACAGGGACGTTACGGGGAGTTGGCGCTGCCCGTCCTCATCTGCTGGGGCGCGGACGACACCTGGATCCCGGTGGAGCGCGGCCACGAGCTCGCCGGGCTGATCCCCGGCGCCGAGCTGCGTCTGATCGAGGGCGCCGGACATCTCGTCCAGGAGGACGCGCCCGCCGAACTCGGCGGCGAACTCAGCCGGTTCCTGCGTACAGACCGCTGACCTCGGCGGCGGCGTACGCCAGCTCGGCGCGCACCTCGGGCGGCGAGAGCACCTCCACACTGGCGGCGAACGGCAGCAGCGTGCGGGCGTCGCCGACGACGCCGAACCCGAGACGGACAGTGATCCACTCGCTCTCCCCGTCGTCGTCGGGAGGCGCGCTGAGGAACTGGCCCTTGAGGCGCAGGAACTGCGCGAACCGGTCGCGCGCGACCCGCGCCGTCACGTCGACGCCGACCGGCCGGTCCTCGACCTGTCGCTTCAACACGCCCCACGCGTCGGCGAGTTCGACGCCGAGCCTGCGCCGGACGGGCAGGTCCGTGAGGTGCGCGGGCCTGCACACGGTCGGCCCGGAAGAGCTGCGGGGCGCCACTCCGGTCGGCGACCAGGTACCAGACACCGGCCTTGGAGACGAGGCCGTAGGGGTCCACGGTGTAGGTGCGCGGCTGTGCGTCACCGCTGTGCCGGTAGCGCAGGCGCAGCCGGCGGTCCGAGAAGACCGCGTCCTGCAGCACGTCGAGATCGACGGCGACCGGATCCGATCCACGGGGCCCCGTCATCCAGCGCGCCGAGTCGACGAGAACACGGCGGCTCGTCAGCTCGGCGGCAGGCCGGTGCGGCGCGGGCAGTGCCGCCATGACCTTGCGCAGCGCGGAGCCGAGCGCCGCGTCGAGCCCGAGCGCGGCGTGCGCGCCCTGCGAGGCCAGGATGAACAGCGCCCGCGACTCGTCCGCCGTGAGCCCCGTGACGTCCGTACGGAAACCGGGCAGGAGCGCGATGCCACCGTGCCGCCCGCGCTCGGCGTACACCGGGACGCCGGAGGCGGAGAGCGCCTCGATGTCACGGTAGATGGTGCGCACGGAGACTTCGAGACGGTCGGCCAGTTCATGGGCCGGGACCTGCCCCCGGGTCTGGAGCAGCAGCAGGATCGAGAGCAGCCGGTCGGATTTCACACGGTCAAGGATGGCTTGTCGGGCGGTCAAGGATGGCCTGCCGGCCGGTCGAGGACGGCCCGTCGGCGCTCTCCGGGTCATGTTTATGATTCAGGCGTGTTCGATTCCCGGCACATCAGGTCATTCCATGAAGTGGTCCGGACCGGCTCGTACTCCGCCGCCGCCCGCTCGCTCGGCTATACGCAACCCGCGATCACCCAGCAGATGAAGGCGCTCGAACGGTCCGTGGGCACAGTCCTGTTCACCCGCGTCGGCCGCAGGATGCGCCTCACCGAGGCGGGCGAGGCGCTGTCCCGGCACGCGGGCATCATCCTCGGCAACATCGACGCGGCCCGGCAGCAGATGAACGCGATCACGGGCCTGCGCACCGGCCGCGTCCGCATCTGCGCCTTCCCCAGCGCCAACGCCACCCTCATCCCCGAGGCGCTGTCCCGGCTCGCGGCGGACCATCCCGGCGTGCGCGTCGAACTGCAGGAGAACGAACCGCCCGAGTCGCTCCGGCGGCTGGTGGACGGTGACTGCGACGTCACCCTGGCCTTCCACTATCCCGGCCTGCACGAGGACGTGCCGAAGGAGGTGGTGGAAATCCCGCTGATGGAGGACCAGTTGACGGTCCTGATGCCATCAGGACACCCCCTGGCCCGGCGCCGCCGCGTCAAGCTCGTCGACCTGGCCGACGAGCGCTGGATCGCGGGCTGTCTGCGCTGCCGCGCCAACTTCCTGCACGAATGCGCCGAGCAGGGCTTCACGCCCGACATCGCCTTCACCACGGACGACAACCTCGTCATCCAGAGCCTGGTCGCCGAGGGGCTCGGCATCGCGATGATGCCGGGGCTCGTCCTCAACTTCCTGCGCCACCGGGAAGTGACGGGACGTGCGCTCGAACCGGCGTCGCGGCGACAGGTCTCGGCGTACGCGCTGCGGGAGCATCTGCGGATTCCCGCGACGGCGCTGGTACTCGAGGAGCTGAAAGCGGTGGCGGCGAACCGGATGGGCTGCTGAGGCGCGCGAACCACACCCGAGCGCGCCCCGGGCTGGCCATCCATAAGCGGAAGTTGGGGAACGGCTTAGAAACTGTCGTTGGACGTGATGGAAGCGCGGCAGGACGCTGCTTCTATGAGTGCCTCCACCACCGCGTACCGCGCGGCCCGCACCACCGAGCGCCTCCACGCCCTCGTCTGCGACCTTCGCGAGGCCGTCGGCCGGGGCCTTCCGCCGGATCTCACGGCGTACCTGGTCGGCGAGCGGCTCGCGCCGCATCTGGGCGCGGCCGACCTCCTCACCGACGAGCAGCGCGAGGGTGACCCCGAGCGGTACCGCCAGCACCTGCTGCACGCCGAACACGACGGCAGCTTCTCCCTGGTCGGCATCGTCTGGCTGCCGGGCCAGCACACGCCGGTCCACGACCACGTCTCCTGGTGCGCCACCGGCGTCCACGAGGGCGCGGAACACGAGCGGCGCTACCGGCTGATACCTGCGGCAGGCGACGCCCCGGCCCGGCTCGTCGCCACCGAGGACCTGGTCAACCGGCAGGGCACGGTGAGCGGTTTCGCGCCGCCCGGCGACATCCACCGGGTCTGGAACGGCGGTACGGAGCGGGCGGTCTCGCTCCACGTGTACGGCGCGGACATCTCCCGCCTCGGCACCAGCGTGCGCCGGGTGTACGAGCTGCCGGCCGACCGCTGATGGCCCTGCTCGGACAGCGGCCACGCGTCGCCGCCGTGACACCTCCGAGGCCCCGCCCGCTGCCGGGGCTCGGCCTCGCAGCCCTCGGTGTCACCGTGGCCTGGGTGACGCACGCCCTGATCCCGGCCGTGCCGATGCTGACGGCGGCGGTGGTGCTCGGGCTCGCGGCGGCCCATGTGCCGGGTGTGCGCGCTGTCGTACGAGGCCGGTGCAAGGCCGGGCTCTCCCTCGCCGGGAAGCGGCTGATGCGGCTCGGCATCGTGCTGCTCGGCCTGAAGCTGAGCCTGAGCGATGTCCTGGGCGTCGGCTGGGCAACGGTGGCGATGGTGCTCGGGGTGGTGGCGGCGACGTTCTTCGGGACGTGGTGGCTCGGCCGCCGCCTGGGGCTGCCCGGCGACCAGCCGCTCCTGATCGCCACCGGCTACTCGATCTGTGGCGCGTCAGCGATCGGCGCGGTCGGCGAGGTGTCCGAGAGCGAGGAGCGGGACGCGGCGGTGTCGGTGGCTCTCGTGACGCTGTGCGGGACGCTCGCCATCGCCGTACTGCCGCTGTTGCAGGGGCCGTTGGGGCTGAGCGACGCGGAGTTCGGACGCTGGGTGGGCGCCAGTGTCCACGACGTGGGCCAGGTGGTGGCCACCGCGCAGACCGCTGGGGCGGGGGCGCTTGGGGACGCGGTCCTGGTGAAGCTGATGCGAGTGGCGCTGCTTGCGCCGCTGGTGGCGGGGGTCGCGTTCGCCCTGCGGGCGCGTACCGCTGCGCGCGGGGCGGGGAGGCGACGGCCGCCTGTGCTGCCGCTGTTCGTGGCGGGGTTTCTGGGGATGGTGGCGGTACGGAGCACGGGGTGGGTGCCGGGGTCCGTCCTCGACCTCGCGGGTCATGCCCAGGAACTACTCCTGGCGGCGGCGCTGTTCGGGCTGGGGGCTGCTGTGGACCTGCCTTCGCTCACCCGAACCGGGGGGCGGGTGGCGGTGCTTGGGCTGTGTGCGTGGGTGGTGGTGGCGGGGGTTTCGTATGGGGGCGTGCGGCTGGTGGGGTAAGGGGTTGATCCCCAACCCCGCCCCTTCCCGAAAACTCGCTCGGCGCGAGGGCCTTGGGTGGCCGTCATCACCGGCTCCGCCGAGTTCGTCCTCAAACGCCGGACGGGCTGAGAACGTGAACTCAGCCGCGGGGCATCGGGTGGGTGGGCGGGAAAGATCCGCCGCGAAGCGGCGGTTCAGGGATCAGCCCAGACGGACCCGCGCCAGTTGGCGGGACTGGGCCACCAGGCGGTCCGCGGAGTCCCAGACCTCCGCGTCCTCCTCCAGGAAGCCCCCCGCGAGGTTGCGCGTGGTGATCGAGACGCGGAGAGGGCCCGGTGCGGGACGGGCCCGGACGTGGACCGTCAGCTCCACCGTAGGAACCCAGCCGGAGAGGCCAAGCTCGAAGGCCGTCGGCGGCAGCGCGTCCACCGCCAGCAGCAGCGACAGCGGATCCGCGTCGCGGCCGTCCGCGAGGCCGAACCAGGCGCGCATCTCCCCCCTGCCGGATGGCTGGCCAAGGGCCCACCCCAGGGTGGAGGGGTCCAGCTTCAGGAAGAGCCGGTCACTGATCGCCGAGCTGCCGGGCACGGGGCGGTGGTCCGGGGCATCCTGCGGCCCGAAGCACTGCTCCAGCGGCGGCAGCGCCGGCGGCTTCGCCGTCGTACGGACGTCGTCGGGAAGGCCCGCCAGGTCTCCGTACGAGGCGAGCACACGGATCCGCTCGACCTCGCGCCCCTCCTCGTCGTACTGGAAGAGCGAGGCCTGCCCGGTCGACAGGGTCCGCCCGGCGCGTGCCGTGTCCGTGCGGATCACGGCGGGCCCGGGGTGTGACGCGGTCAGGTAGTGCGCGGAGACCGTGAAGGGATCCGCGTGCGGCAGGGCGTCGGCCAGCGCGCGGCCGAGGACCGCGAGGAGGTAGCCGCCGTTGACGGCGTTGATGATCGTCCAGCCCGCGGAGAGATCGATGTCGTAGACACCGGGCTCCCGCCGGGTGACCGCGGTGTCGCGGTCGAACTCGCTGTCGCCGATGCGCGCGGGCACCGCTGCCGTGATGGATGCTGCCTCTGCCATGCCAGCAACGTACAACATCTCATTACTGAGCGGTAGCTTTTTCTGTCGAGACAGACCCGCACCGGCTCGCCTACGCCGCGTCTCGCCTATGCCGCGTCCTCCACCTCCACCGCCGTCGACCGCCGGTGCCAGGCTCGTGGCGCGCGCCAGTGGAAGCGCAGCGCCAGCAGCCGCAGGACGAAGGTCGTGATGACGGCGAGGGTGCTGGTGAAGGCGTTCACCATGTCGTAGTTGATGCAGAGCGCGACCATCGCGGAGCCGACGATCGCGGGTACGGCGTACAGGTCACGGTCCCAGCGCACCAGCGAGGGCACTTCGTTGGCGATGATGTCGCGCAGCACGCCGCCGCCCACCGCGGTGGCCAGGCCCAGGGCCGCCGAAGCGGTGAGGCCCAGGCCGTAGTCGTACGCCTTCGTGGTGCCGGTGACACAGAAGAGTCCGAGGCCCGCGGCGTCGAAGACGTTCACCGCGAGCTGCGTGCGCTCCACCTCCGGGTGCAGGAAGAACACCAGGGCGGCCGCGAACAGCGGCGTGATGAAGTAGCCGAGGTCGACGAAGGCGGCGGGCGGCACCGCCCCGATGACCACGTCACGGAAGATCCCCCCGCCCAGGGCGGTGACCTCGGCGAGCACGACGATCCCGAAGACGTCGAAGTTCTTGCGCACGGCGAGCAGGGCGCCGGAGATCGCGAAGACGAAGATGCCGACGATGTCGAGCGCGTGCTGGACGGAGGGACTGAACAGATCCTGGATCACGCGACATTCTTACCTGCCCGCCCCCGCGGGCCTCACCAGGGCGGCACTGCGCGGCGGCAGCGGCGCCGGAGGCGGCGGCGGGGCGGGCTCGTCTTCGTGAACAGCCGTCGCTGATCCTGCGTGGGTGGTGCCCCCGGAAGCCCCCAGCCCCCTCCCTGCGGAGGGGGCTGAGTCACGCGTCGCGCCTTCACGCAAGCTACTGGTCAGTTGATGCCTGACCCTTGGTTTCCGCTTCCGGAGCGTCCTTCGAGGTCCCATTCGGGGCCTCGTCCTTCGCGACGGTCTTCTTCGGGGCCGCGGCTTCCTCGGCCGTCTCCTCCGCCTTGCTCACCACCGACACCACCTCGATCGCCTCCGTGGCGACCTGCAGCAGCTTGGTGTCGCCCGGCTGCTGGTCCTCGGCGTTCTCCGGGTGGTGGCACGCCACCTGGTGACCGGTGACGAGGGGGATCAGCGGCGGCTCGGTCTTCGCGCAGATCTCCGTCGCCTTCCAGCAGCGCGTGTGGAAACGGCAGCCGGTGGGCGGGTCGATCGGCGAGGGGACGTCCCCGCGCAGCAGGATGCGCTCGCTCTTGACGCCGCGCCGCTTGGGGTCGGGCACGGGCACGGCCGAGAGCAGCGCCTTGGTGTACGGGTGCATCGGCGTGGAGTAGAGGTCCTTGCGGTCCGCCAGCTCCACGATCTTGCCGAGGTACATCACCGCGATGCGGTCCGAGACGTGCCGGATCACCGAGAGGTCGTGCGCGATGATCACGTACGTGAGACCGAGCTCGTCCTGGAGGTCGTCCAGGAGGTTGACCACCTGCGCCTGGATGGAGACGTCCAGGGCGGAGACGGGCTCGTCGGCCACGACCAGCTTGGGCCGCAGGGCGAGCGCTCGCGCGATGCCGATGCGCTGGCGCTGACCGCCGGAGAACTCGTGCGGGTAGCGGTTGTAGTGCTCGGGGCTGAGCCCCACGCGCTCCAGCATCTCCTGTACGTGCTTCTTCAGGCCGCCCTCGGGCTTGACGCCCTGCAGCTTGAACGGCGCACCGACGATCGTGCCGATGGTGTGCCGCGGGTTCAGCGACGAGTACGGGTCCTGGAAGATCATCTGCACGTCGCGGCGCAGCGGCCGCATCTTGCCGGTGTTCAGGTGCGTGATGTCCACACCCTCGAACTCCACGCGTCCCGCGGTCGGTTCGAGCAGACGGGTGATCAGCCGGCCCATCGTCGACTTGCCGCAGCCGGACTCGCCCACGACGCCGAGCGTCTCACCGGGCCGCACGTCGAAGGTGAGACCGTCGACGGCCTGCACGGCCGCCACCTGGCGCTGCAGCAGCCCCTTCTTGATGGGGAAGTGCTTCACCAGGCCGTCGACCTTGAGCAGCGGCTCGCCGGACTCGGCCGAGCCCTTCGTCTGCGCAGGGATCGTCATCTCCTGGCCCTTCGCCTGATCTTTCGTGGCGTCTTTCGTGTCGTCTTTCACAGGTTCGGCGCAATCTCTTCGGTCCAGATCCGGGTGCGCTCGTCCTGCGACATGTGGCAGGCGGAGAAGTGACCCGGCGCCACCTCACGCAGGTCGGGGCGCTCGCGGCGGGTGATCTGGTCCTTGGGGATGTCGGCGTAGGGGCAGCGCGGGTTGAAGGCGCAGCCCTCGGGCAGGTTGATCAGGCTGGGCGGGGAGCCCTTGACCGGCACGAGACGGTCGGTCTCCTCGCGGTCGATGCGCGGCATCGACCCCAACAGGCCCCAGGTGTAGGGGTGCTGGGGCTCGTAGAAGACCTTCTCGGCGGTGCCGCGCTCGACGCAACGTCCGCCGTACATCACGAGCAGTTCGTCCGCCATCTCGGCGACCACGCCCAGGTCGTGCGTGATCATGATGACCGCGGAGCCGAACTCCTTCTGCAGATCCCGGATGAGGTCGAGGATCTGCGCCTGGACGGTGACGTCCAGGGCGGTCGTCGGCTCGTCCGCGATGAGCAGCTCCGGGTTGTTCACCAGGGCCATCGCGATCATCGCGCGCTGGCGCATGCCGCCCGAGAACTCGTGCGGGTAGCTGTCGACCCGCTTGTCCGGCTGGGGGATGCCCACCCGGTCGAGCATCTCGATGGCGCGCTTGCGGGCGACCTTCTTGTCCACGTCGTGGTGGACCCGGTACGCCTCCATGATCTGCTTGCCGATGGAGTAGTACGGGTGCAGCGCGGACAGCGGGTCCTGGAAGATCATCGCCATGTCGCGGCCGCGCAGCTTGCGCACCTTGTTCGGGTCCGCGCTGAGCAGCTCCGTGCCGTTCAGCCAGATCTCGCCGGAGAGGCGCGGCTTGCGGGCGCCGTACTGCCCGGCGGTGTGCAGGCCGAGGATGCCCAGCGAGGTGACCGACTTGCCGGAGCCGGACTCGCCGACGATGCCGAGGGTCTTGCCCTTCTCCAGCTGGAAGCTGAGCCCGTCGACGGACTTGACCAGGCCGTCGTCGGTCGGGAAGTGCACCTTCAGGTCGCGTACTTCGAGGAAGGCGGTGGGAGCGACCGAATCGGGGACGGGTTCTCCGACCGCCGCTCCGGTCTTGTGCAGTTCGGTCATCCCAGCCTCACTCGCGGGTCGATGACGGCGTACAGAAGGTCGACGACGAGGTTGGCCAGGGCGATCGCGAGCGATGCGCACAAGGTGACGCCGAGGATCACCGGCAGGTCCTTGTTGCTGATGGCCTTGACCGCCTCCAGGCCGAGTCCCGGCAGGTTGAAGGTGGATTCGGTCAGGACGGCGCCGCCCATGAGCACGCCGAGGTCCAGGCCGAAGACGGTGAGGATCGGCGTCATGGCGGAGCGCAGCGCGTGCCGCCTGATGACGACGGCCTCGCCGAGCCCCTTGGCGCGCGCGGTGCGGATGTAGTCCTCACCGAGCACTTCCAGCATGGTGGCGCGGGTGAGTCGCGCGTACATGGCGGCGTTGAGGAACGCGAGCACGATCCAGGGAAGGATCAGGGTCTCGAACCAGATGTTGATCGGATCGTCCGTGGTGAGGGTGTCCTCGATCTTCACCCAGCCGAGCGTGTGGACGAAGAGCCCCATCGCGATCATGCCGGTGAAGAAGACCGGCAGGGAGACGCCGCCGAGGGCGGTGATCATCGCGGAACGGTCCCAGATGGTGCCGCGCTTGAGCGCGGAGAGCACGCCGGTGGCGACACCGGCGACCAGCCACAGCACGCAGGCACCGGCGGCGAGCGCCGCGGTGACGGGCAGGGCGTCCTTGAGGGTCTCCCAGACGGGCGCCTCGGTACGGAAGGAGTACCCGAAGCAGGGGGCCGGGCAGTGGGTCACGTCGGACCCGTTGGCGTAGTCACGCCCCATCGGGATGCCCTTGACGAAGTCCCAGAACTGGACGAGCAGCGGGTCGTCCAGACCCAGTTTGATCCGGATGCCCGCGAGCTGCTCGGCACCGGATGACTTGCCGGCGAAGAGGACGGCGATGTCCTGTCCCGCCCACTTGGGCAACATGAAGAAGACGGTGAAGGTCGCGAGCAGTACGACCAGCACCATGATGACAACGGCGATCAGGCGCCGGATGAGATAAGCAAGCACTGTGCGCGGCCCGGCAGTGGCCGGGACCCCCTTGTGAGGGGTCCCGGCCACCGCCCGGGGCCATCACCTGCCCTTCGGACTGGCGGGATTCGGCGGTGGGACTGCCTTGCGGCGGCTGCCTTGCGGCGGGGACTACTTCTTGTCGCTCACACCGAGCGAGACGTAGTCGTAGCGACCGCTGTACGCGGCGGACGAGTAGACGTTGGTCGCCCGCGAGGAACGCCAGCTGATGTTCTTCTCGTAGATGAAGGGCATCCAGTAGGCCTTGTCGACGATCTCGTGAGCGAGGTCGGTGTAGATCTCACCGGCCTTGTTCGGGTCGACCGTGCCGATCGCGTCGTCGAAGTACTTGTCGATCTTCGGCTCGTCGATCTGCGACTCGTTGTAGTTGCCGTTCTCGTTGATGAAACGGCTGTCGAACAGCGGCTGGGCGTAGCCCTGGCCGGTCGGGAAGTCAGGACCCCAGCCCGCCATCGTCATGCCGATGCCGCGCTTCTTCACCACCGACGGGGAGCCGGTGATGCTGGAGGAGTCGGCGCCGTCGATCTGGTCGACGTCGGCGTTGATGTTGACCTTCTTCAGCTGCTCCTGGAGCGCCGTGGCGGCGTCCACCTCGCCCGGCTGGTTGGTGCGCGCCGAGATCTTGGTCGAGAAGCCGTTCGGCTTGCCGCACTCCTTGAGCTGGGCCTTCGCCTTGGCGATGTCCGGCTCACCCTTGCGCTTCTTGATGCCGTACGGGTCGTAGTCGTCGTGACCCTTGATGGACTTCGGGAAGACGCTGGTGGCGATCTCACCGGCGGCGACCTTGCCGCCACGGGTCTTCTGCAGTCCCTCGAAGTCCGTGGCGTAGAAGACGGCCTTGCGGCAGGCCTCGTTGTCGAACGGCTTCGTCTTGGTCACCAGGGCGACGTAACGGACGAAGTCCGTCTGCATGTTGTCGACGTTGTCCCTGTGGTCCTGAATGGCGGTGGTACGACCCGACTGGGTCATGCCGGTGCCATTCATGTCGATGTCGTAGTCGCCTTCCATCAGGCGCTTGTCGTTCTCTTCGAGGTTCGCCGAGATGGTGACCGAGATCTTGTCCGGCAGGGCGGGACGGACCGGGTCGGACGACTTCTTCCAGTTCGGGTTGCGCACCAGGGTGATGCTCTTGCCCGCGCTGTAGTTCTGGAACTTGTACGGTCCCGAGGAGAACGGGCGCTGGGTGTACTTGGCGCCGGTGTCCTCGGACTGCTTCACCGGGGTGCCCGACGGCATCGCGAGCATCTGCTCGAAGTCGCCGTTCTTCTTGGGCAGCTTGAAGATGATGGTGTTGTCGTCCGGCGTCTCGATCGCCTTCAGACCCAGCTTGTCCTTCGACTTGTCCTCGTAGGGGCCCTTGTACTCGCCCTTGGGGTCGAGCGTGGACTTCAGGTAGCCGGGACCACCGGTGATGACCTTGGTGGCCCAGATGCGCTCGATGCCGTACTTGATGTCCTTGGAGGTCAGCTTCGAGCCGTCCTCCCAGGTGAGGCCGTCACGCAGCTTGTACGTGTAGGTCTTGCCGTCGTCGCTGATCTTCGCCGTGGACTCGGCGAGGTCGGGGACGAGCTTGTTGGACGCGGCACCCGGCTTGGTGTCGTACGTGATCAGCGTGCGGGTGTAGAACCGCATGAAGTCCCACGTCATGCCGTAGTAGGCACGCTGCGGGTCGGCCGAGTCCAGGTCCTGCTTGGCGATGAACTTGAGCGTTCCGCCCTTTTTCGTCGACTTGTTGGCGACCTTGCCGATGGCCGCGTTGTAGCCGGCGCCCTTGCTGTCGTCGTCGTCGCTGCCGCCGCCGCACGCCGTGGTGGTCACCAGCGCCGCCACGACGAGGGCCGCGCCTGCGGTCAACCGTCGTTTAGAGGAACCTGTGGGCATTTCTCGCATCCTCCGAGATTCGCGGTCCTAGGCTTTGACTGCCTTGAGAACCATGGGAAGAGCCACCTGACGCTGCGGCAGGGGCAAGCCAGTTGGAGCTGTTTACCGAGTTCCCTTGGGGTCCAGGGCGTCGCGCAGCCCGTCTCCGAAGAGGTTGAAGGCAAGCACGGTCACGAAGATCGCCAGGCCGGGGAAGACCATGAACATCGGGTCGTGCTCGTACGTCGCGAGCGCGTCCCGGAGCATGCCGCCCCAGGAGGCGGTCGGCGGGCGTACACCCGCGCCGAGGAAGCTGAGCGCCGCTTCGGTGAGGATGTTGGTGGGGATCATGAGCGTCGCGTACACGGTGATCGGCGCGACCAGGTTCGGCAGCAACTCACGGAAGAGGATGTGCCGTTGACCGCCGCCGAGGCTGCGGGCCGCTTCGACGTACTCGCGTTCGCGCAGGCTGAGGGTCTGGCCCCTGACGATGCGCCCGACATAGGGCCAGCCGAAGAAGCCGATCACCAGGATCAGTACGGCGATGCGGACGCCACTGCCGGTCAGACCGAGCAGGTCGTCGGGGAGCACCGAGACCAGGGAGATCACGAAGAGCAGCTGCGGGAAGGCGAGCAGCACGTCCATGACCCGGCTGATCGTCGCGTCGACCCAGCCGCCGAAGTAACCGGCGATGATGCCGAAGAAGGTGCCGAGCACCACGGCCACGACCGCGGCGAGGAACGCCACGAGCAGTGAGATCCGGGCGCCGTAGACGATCCGGCTGAAGACGTCGCGGCCCTTGTTCGGCTCCACCCCGAAGAGGAAGTCCGAACTCATGCCGCCGAAGGCGCCCTTGGGCAGGTTCGTCAGGTCTTCCAGCTCGTCCTGGTGGAACTCGTTGGGCGGGTGGCCCAGCAGGGAGACGATCAGGGGCGCGAAGACGGCGACAAGGACCAGGACGAGCACGGTGATGCCGCCGGCCAGGGCGACCTTGTCCCGCTTCAGGCGGTTCCACGCGATCTGCTTGAGGGACCGTCCCTCGACCTTCTTCACCCCTGCACCAGCTGCGGGAGCGACATCCTCTGTCGGGTCCGCGTCCGCAGGTGTGTCATGCAATGGTGCCGTCATCGTGGCAGGGACCCCTCTCAACCGGTGGTGACCGGCCCGCACTTGCCGCTGTAGCGACGTGATCAGTCCGTCGTACGCAGGGGCGAAGCGCCCCTGGTGCGGGAGTCTTCATCGGGGTCGCGATCTGTTACCAGACTTGTCGGGGAATGGATGCGCAACCGTGATGCTGATCGAGGTGTTCCGTTATCCGGACGCACGTGAACGAGGGGCGAACACGGGGCAGTTGGGTCGCAAGGTGCCACGGGGACCCATAGGCCCCCTCCGCCATCAGAACGGACATCGTGACGGTCAGGGCAGGTTGCGCCCTGCTTCAGTACTGCGCGGGGTAGCCGTACCCGCCCGCGGGCGCAGGGGCGGGCTGGGCCTCGCGGTCGTAGAACGGGCGGGCGTTGGCGCGCAGCCACATGGCGACCGGGTCGTATCCGTCGGACATCGCGACGGTCGACACGGGCAGGCCGTCGGGGACGGCGGCGATCGACTGCTGCATCATCGTGCGCACCCCGTCGACCGATGCCGGCGACGTGTCGTACACATCGAGGCCGATGGCCAGATACGGGGCTCCGAGCGCGGGCTGCACCCAGGCGCGGCGCAGCGAGCGGACCGCGGGGGTGCGGTGCGCGTTCTGCGTGAGCAGGGCGTAGAACTGGGGGATCTCGATGGCCGGCTCGGTGAGCCGGAGCGGTCCCGCGGGCAGCAGGTCCAGGCCCGACGCGATGCGCCGCAGGTCGAGCCAGGGGATGCCGACGCCGCCGCCGGGGGCGTGGGGGTTGAGCCACAGGCCGTAGTGGTCGGGGTAGAGGGTGCGGGAGATGTCGAGCCCGCGGACCACTTCGTACGAGCGGTTCCAGCCACTGGCGGAGAGCTCCTGGGCGGAGGTCACGCAGGGCGCGTACCCGAGGCCCTCGACCTCCATGTTCCCGTACTGGGCGTCGGGGGATCCGGCCTGGCCGTGCCAGAGCAGCATCCACACCTGGTCGGCGGCGAGCGCCCGCAGGAGCGCCTCGTAGGCGTCATAGCGCCCCGGCGTCACCTGGCGCAGCATGTGCTCGACCTGCCCGGCCGCAGCCGTGCCCGACGCACTCACCCTTAACCGCCCCTTCGCGATGACCCGATGACCCTACGACCCGCCGACCCGGCGGACCCGGGTCATGAAACCAGCTTAAGCGGCGATCCTGACGCCGACTTGACGTACGGCACCCTCACACACGTACCTGCACATGTCCCTACACATATCCGTGCTCGTGTCCCGGAGTCCGGCCGAAGAAGGGCCGCACCCGCTCACGCATCCAGTCGCCGACCGGGTCCTGGGCCACGTCGAGCAGTACCAGGTTCACCGGCCAGGACACAGGAGCCCGGCCGAGCGCCCGGCCCACGGCCTCCATCGGCAGGTCGCGCGCGTCACCCTCCCAGGAGGTCAGTTCGACGCCGATGAACAGCGAGGGCGTGTCTCCCTCGACGCTGGCCAGGCAGCGGCGGGCGCTCAGGACGACCCCGGTGGCCTCGAACTCGTGGGCGGCGGCGGACAGGAAGTCCACCGGGTCCTCCTGCCAGTCCGGCTCGAAGAGGCGCACGCGGCCGCCGCTCGCGGGGCCGTCCAGCGGGGTGCGCCCGGCGCGGCACAGCTCGGCGACGGCGAGCGGCGGCAGGGGCACACCGACCGTGCCGTCGGGGTTGACCGCGATGCCCAGCTGCGGGGGCAGGCCGCGCGCGAACTCCACGGCGGGCGCCACGGTGCAGCCCATCCGGCCGCCGGTGACGTGCTGGAACTGCTGCTGCGAGCTGAAGACGGGGACGTACGCCTGGCCTTCGATCTCCAGCGTGGGCAGGTCGAGGGTGCCGCTGTCCGGGGCGCCGCCGTTCGGCAGCGGGATCCAGACGGGGCTGCGGCCGAGCACCTCGACGATGCGGGCCGCCGCGGACGGCTGCGGTGCGCCGGGGGTGCCCAGGGCTGCCGCGAGCACCTCTTCGAGTTCGTTGCCCGGCCATCCCCCGGAGGGATGGGCGTGTGCCTGCGCCGGAATGTCCATCTGTCCAACCCCTGCTCTGTCCCGCTCTGCCTGCGGCACGACCCTAACGTGGCGGACGGCTCACGGCGGGCGGTCAGTCCCCGAAGCCGATCCCCCGCAGCACACCGGCCGCCGTCCGGTCGAGGAGCACCGCCGAGCCGCAGCCCCGCGGCAGGTCACCGCGCTCGGCGGCGCCGACGAGCCGGCCGACCGTCCTGCGGTGCCGCGCGAAGGCGTACCGCGACACGCCGCGGCCGCGCGCGAGCTGGCCCTCCACGGCGGTGTCCGGCGGTACGTCGAGCAGCAGCAGGTGCAGGGTCGTGCCGCGCCGCGCGGCCTCGCGGGCCAGCCAGCGGCGCACCCAGGCCTGGGTGCCGCAGTCGTGCACCACGACGCCCTCGCCGGAGCGCAGGGCCCTGCGCAGCCCCGCGTAGTGCGCGAGGCGGACCAAGGGGCGGTACACCGCGTACGGCAGCAGGCCCGGCATGCGCCGTGCCCAGCGGTCGCGGGTGTCCTGGGAGTCGATCCGCGGGCCCGCGACGGCTCGGCTCATCAGCGTGGACTTGCCGCTGCCCGGCAGACCGGAGACGACGACGAGATCGCCCGCGCCGAACGTGAGGCGGTGCGGGCTGTGTCCGGTCCGCTGCCGCAGGTCGCGGACGACGGCCGCCGGCAGGGGGCCGCAGCTCTCCCTGGTGGGGGCGGCAGCCTGTTTGGGCAGGGCCACCCCTGTGTTGGTCGCGTAGACGCTCGTCCTGCGCACCGTGATCGGCCTCCCCATAGCGGTCACGTACCTGCTTACCGCAGCTTCCCCGGCAAGTGTAAAGAGAAGGTAATGCGGAACAAGGGCATTACTGGACTGGCACTGCCCTGTGACGGGGGCGCGTGCAATGATGTGCGCGCAAACTCCATACAGGCCGTTTGAATCCGCGCGGGAGAGTCCCCGGTCGCCGTCGCAGGACGCACCGGGGCGCCGAAGGAGCAAGTCCCTCCCTTGAATCTCTCAGGCCCCGTACCGCGCGGGCGAGGCACATCTGAAAAGCGGGCCGCCCCGGCGGCTCCACCCAAGGTGCAAGTCATGACCCCCCTTGTATGAGATGTACGAGACGTACGAGTGCGTACGGCCGGGTCGTGGTGAACCTCTCAGGTTCCGATGACAGATGGGGAGGACCGACCTCGCCCGTCATGCCCTGGGAGTTCAACGAATGAGTACCGTCCCCCGTCTGACCGCACTCGATGCCGTGCATCGTGCGCTCGGCGCGACCATGACCGACTTCGCGGGCTGGGACATGCCGCTGCGCTACGGCAGTGAGCGCGACGAGCACGTCGCCGTGCGCACCAAGGCCGGTCTCTTCGACCTCTCCCACATGGGCGAGATCACGGTCACCGGCCCCGAGGCCGTGGACTTCCTGAACTTCGCGCTGGTCGGCAACATCGGCTCCATCGGCGTCGGCCGCGCCCGCTACACGATGATCTGCGCCGAGGACGGCGGCATCCTGGACGACCTGATCGTCTACCGGCTCGGCGAGCCCGAGGCCCCTGAGTACATGGTGGTCGCCAACGCCTCGAACGCCCAGGTCGTGCTCGACGCGCTCACCGCACGCGCCGACGGCTTCGACGCCGAGGTCCGCGACGACCGCGACGCGTACGCCCTGCTCGCCGTCCAGGGCCCCGAGTCCCCCGGCATCCTGAAATCAGTCACGGACGCCGACCTGGACAACCTGAAGTACTACGCGGGCCTGCCCGGCACGGTCGCGGGCGTGCCCGCGCTGATCGCCCGCACCGGCTACACCGGCGAGGACGGCTTCGAGCTGTTCGTCGCGCCCGGTGACGCCGAGAAGCTGTGGGGCGCGCTGATGGAGGCGGGCGAGCCCGTCGGCCTGGTCCCCGCCGGGCTCTCCTGCCGCGACACCCTCCGCCTGGAGGCGGGCATGCCGCTGTACGGGCACGAGCTGACCGCGGAGCTGACGCCCTTCGACGCGGGCCTCGGCCGGGTCGTGAAGTTCGAGAAGACCTCGCAGTCCGACACCTTCGTGGGGCGCGCGGCGCTCGCGGCCGCCGCCGAGCGCGCCGAGACCGCTCCCCCGCGCAAGCTGGTCGGCCTGATCGCGTCGGGCCGCCGCATCCCGCGCGCGGGCTTCTCCGTGGTCGCGGACGGCAAGGTCATCGGCGAGGTCACCTCGGGTGCCCCCTCCCCGACGCTGGGCAAGCCGATCGCCATCGCGTACGTGGACGCGGCGCACGCGGCGCCCGGCACCGAGGGTGTCGGCGTGGACATCCGGGGCACGCACGAGCCGTACGAGGTCGTGGCGCTGCCGTTCTACAAGCGCCAGAAGTGATACCCCGCACAACAGCGTCGTTCACCAGCACCCACCCGCGTACAGGAGAATTCAGGTCATGAGCAACCCCCAGCAGCTGCGTTACAGCAAGGAGCACGAGTGGCTCTCGGCCGCCGCGGACGGTGTGGCGACGGTCGGAATCACGGAGCACGCGGCCAACGCGCTCGGTGACGTCGTCTACGCCGACCTTCCCGAGGCCGGCGCCGCGGTGACCGCGGGCGAGACGTGCGGCGAGCTCGAGTCGACCAAGTCGGTCAGCGACCTGTACTCGCCGGTGACCGGTGAGGTCGTCGAGTCGAACCAGGACGTCGTGGACGACCCGTCGCTGGTCAACTCCGCCCCGTTCGAGGGTGGTTGGCTCTTCAAGGTACGGATCACGGAGGAGCCGAAGGACCTGCTCTCCGCGGACGAGTACACCGAGTTCTCCGGCAGCTGAAGCCCCCCGAAGACCCCTAGGGACCACCTGATGTCGCTTCTCAACACCCCTCTCCACGAGCTGGACCCGGACGTCGCCGCCGCCGTCGACGCCGAGCTCCACCGCCAGCAGTCCACCCTGGAAATGATCGCCTCGGAGAACTTCGCTCCGGTCGCCGTCATGGAGGCCCAGGGCACGGTCCTCACCAACAAGTACGCCGAGGGCTACCCCGGCCGCCGTTACTACGGCGGCTGCGAGCACGTCGACGTCACCGAGCAGATCGCGATCGACCGGATCAAGGACCTGTTCGGCGCCGAGTACGCCAACGTCCAGCCGCACTCCGGCGCCTCCGCCAACCAGGCCGCCCTCTTCGCGATCGCCCAGCCCGGCGACACGATCCTCGGCCTCGACCTGGCGCACGGCGGCCACCTCACCCACGGCATGCGCCTGAACTTCTCCGGCAAGCAGTTCAACGTGGTCGCGTACCACGTGGACGAGGCCGGTCTGGTCGACATGGCCGAGGTCGAGCGCCTGGCCAAGGAGAACAGCCCCAAGGTGATCATCGCGGGCTGGTCCGCCTACCCGCGTCAGCTGGACTTCGCGGAGTTCCGCCGGATCGCCGACGAGGTCGGCGCGAAGCTGTGGGTCGACATGGCGCACTTCGCCGGTCTCGTCGCCGCCGGCCTGCACCCGAACCCGGTGCCGTACGCGGACGTGGTCACCTCCACCACGCACAAGACGCTCGGCGGCCCGCGCGGCGGCGTCATCCTGGCCCGCGACAAGGCGTTCGCGAAGAAGCTGAACTCCGCGGTCTTCCCCGGCTTCCAGGGCGGCCCCCTGGAGCACGTGATCGCCGCCAAGGCCGTCTCCTTCAAGGTCGCGGCCTCGGAGGAGTTCAAGGAGCGCCAGCAGCGCACCCTGGACGGCGCCCGCATCCTGGCCGAGCGCCTGGTGCAGGACGACGCGAAGGCCGTCGGCGTCGACGTCCTGTCCGGCGGCACGGACGTGCACCTGGTCCTGGTGGACCTGCGCAACTCCGAGCTGGACGGCCAGCAGGCCGAGGACCGCCTCCACGAGGTCGGCATCACGGTCAACCGCAACGCGGTCCCGAACGACCCGCGCCCCCCGATGGTCACATCGGGTCTGCGGATCGGTACGCCCGCGCTCGCGACCCGTGGCTTCCAGGAGGACGACTTCCGTGAGGTCGCCGACGTCATCGCCGAGGCGCTGAAGCCGGGCGACGTCGACACGGAGTCGCTCAAGGCCCGCGTCTCCGCCTTGGCGGAGAAGCACCCGCTGTACCCCAACCTGTAGCATTTTCGTACGCTTTCTTTCGTACGGACCTTCGGGGCACCGCGCACACTGGACAGTGAGGACAGTGAGTGCGGTGCCCCGGCCCATGCCCCGCTTTCTGCACCGCCCACCCGTCGCCCGCCACCACCCTCAACCGAGGCGCTGTCGCGCCGCTGAATGCTCTGGCAGACAACGGCGTCTACCAACCACCATTGGAGTTTCTCGTGGCCCTCTCGGTCTTCGACCTGTTCTCGATCGGCATCGGCCCGTCCAGCTCCCACACGGTCGGTCCCATGCGCGCCGCACGCATCTTCGCGAGCCGCCTCAAGAACGAGGGCCTGATGGCCCACACCACCGCGATACGGGCCGAGCTCTACGGCTCGCTCGGCGCGACGGGCCACGGCCACGGCACCCCGAAGGCGGTCCTGCTCGGCCTGGAGGGCGAGTCACCGCGCTCGGTCGACGTGGAGTCGGCGGACGACCGCGTCGAGCAGATCAAGTCGAGCGGCCACCTCAACGTCCTCGGCATGCACGAGCTCGACTTCGACTTCGACGAGGACCTGGTCCTGCACCGCCGCAAGGCCCTGCCGTACCACGCCAACGGCATGACGATCTTCGCGTACGACCGCGACGGCGGGCTCGTCCTGGAGAAGACGTACTACTCCGTGGGCGGCGGCTTCGTGGTCGACGACGACGCGGTGGCCGGCGAGAACCCGATCGTGCCGGACGACACGGTCCTCAAGCACCCGTTCCGCACCGGTGACGAGCTGCTGCGCCTGACCGAGGAGACCGGCCTCTCCATCTCCGCGCTGATGCTGGAGAACGAGAAGGCGTGGCGCACCGACGAGGAGATCCGCTCGGGTCTGCTCGACATCTGGGGCGTCATGCAGTCCTGCGTCTCGCGCGGCATGTCCCGCGAGGGCATCCTGCCGGGCGGCCTCAAGGTCCGCCGCCGCGCCGCGAACTCGGCGCGGCAGCTGCGCGCCGAGGGCGATCCGCTGGCCCGCTCCATGGAGTGGATCACGCTGTACGCGATGGCGGTGAACGAGGAGAACGCCGCGGGCGGCCGGGTCGTGACCGCCCCGACGAACGGCGCCGCGGGCATCATCCCGGCAGTCCTGCACTACTACATGAACTTCATCCCCGGGGCCGACGAGGACGGCGTGGTCCGCTTCCTGCTCGCGGCGGGCGCCATCGGCATGCTCTTCAAGGAGAACGCCTCGATCTCCGGCGCCGAGGTCGGCTGCCAGGGCGAGGTCGGCTCCGCCTGCTCGATGGCGGCCGGCGCCCTCGCCGAGGTGCTCGGCGGCTCCCCCGAGCAGGTCGAGAACGCCGCCGAGATCGGCATGGAGCACAACCTCGGCCTGACCTGCGACCCGGTCGGGGGGCTCGTCCAGATCCCGTGCATCGAGCGCAACGGCATGGCGGCCGTGAAGGCCGTCACCGCGGCGAAGATGGCGATGCGCGGCGACGGCAGCCACAAGGTGTCCCTCGACAAGGTCATCAAGACCATGAAGGACACCGGCGCCGACATGAGCGTGAAGTACAAGGAGACGGCGCGGGGCGGTCTCGCGGTGAACATCATCGAGTGCTGAGGCGCCTCCCTCTGGCCATGGGCGTACTCCTAGTGATCGCGTTCTCGGACGGCCGATACCCTGACCCTCGTCAGTAGTGCACGAAGAAGGGGTGGATCCGGTGGCGGACATCGAGGAAGCGCGTAAGACGTTCGAGCGGTTCGACGCGGACGGCGACGGCTTCATCACGGCGGCCGAGTGGAAGTCGGCCATGGCGCAGATGGGGGACTTCTACGTCACCGAGACCGTCGCCGAGGCCGTGATAGGCACGAAGGACACGGACAAGGACAAGCGCCTGTCCTTCGACGAGTTCTGGGCAAGCCTGAACAAGCTGAACAAGTAGGCGGGTACGACGCGGAAGGGGCCCGGCACGCGTGTGTGCCGGGCCCCTTCACGTCGTACGTGTACGGCGTGCTCAGCGGGGACGCCGCGCCGCCCGTACGCTCCACCGCCCCTCGGTGCGCTCGAGGCGCACCGGGTGGTCGAAGCACTTGCTGATCTGGTCGCTGGTCAGCACGTCGTCCACGGCGCCGGAGGCGAGCGCGCGGCCGTCGCGCAGCAGCAGCGCGTGCGTCGTACCGGCCGGGAGCTCCTCCAGGTGGTGTGTGACCAGGACCGTGGCGAGCTCGGGATGACTCTCGCGCAGGGCGTCCAGGCTGTCGAGGAGGCGCTCGCGGCCCGCGAGATCGAGCCCGGTGGCCGGTTCGTCGAGCAGGACGAGCCGCGGGCGCGGCATCAGCGCGCGTGCGATCAGGGTCCGGCCGCGCTCGCCCTGGGAAAGCGTGGGCCAGCGCGCGTCCGTGCGGTGTGCGAGGTCGAGCATGGCGATCAGGCGGTCGGCCTGCTCCTCCTGCTCTGGTGTGGGGCGCCATCGGGGCAGCGGTTCCACGCTGTTGGTGAGCCCGGTGAGGACGACGTCGCGTACCCGCAGGGGCGAGCGGAGTGGGTGGCGCGGGTTCACATGCCCTACGTAGGCGCGCAGATCCCGCAGGTCGACGCTGCCGAGGCGGCGGCCGAGGACCTCGACCGTGCCGTGCGTGGGGTGGGTGACGGCTCCGCAGAGGCTGAGCAGGGTCGACTTGCCGGCACCGTTCGCGCCGAGCAGCGCCCAGTGCTCGCCGGGGCGGACGGTGAGCGTGACCTCTTCGAGGATGGGGCGCCCTTCGCGGACGACGGTGACGTCCGCGGCGTGCAGCACGGGGACGGCTGTGGTCATCGGGTGACCGCCGCCCGGTTCACCGCGGCGAGCACGGCCTGCACGGACGCGGTCAGGACCGAGGTGTCGAGGCCCGCGCCCCACCGGACCACGCCGCCCACCCGGCACTCCGCGTACGCGACGGCCTCGCTGGCGCCGCCGGCCCCGGTGGCGTGTTCGGAGTAGTCGAGGATGTCGACGGTGATCCCCGCGGCGGCGAGCGCCTCGACGAAGGCGGACAGAGGGCCGTTGCCCACGCCCTCGAAGTCCCCCGCGCGGTCGCCTACTTGGAGGGTGCAGACGAAGCGGTGGGCGCCGTCCGGGGCTCGGTCGGTGGTCCAGGAGATCAGCTCCACCTCGCCGCCGCCCCGCCCCGGTGCGACGTAGGTCGCGCGGAACAGCTCGTACAGCTCCTTGGCGCTCGCCTCCTGACCGCTGTCGTCGGTGGCGTCCTGGACCACGCGTGAGAAGTCGGGGCGCATGCGCTGCGGCAGGTCAAGGCTGTGCCGGGTCCGCAGCAGATACGCCATTCCCCCCTTGCCGGACTGGGAGTTGACGCGGATGACGGCTTCGTAGCTGCGCCCGATGTCGGCGGGGTCGATGGGCAGATACGGCATGTCCCACGGCGCCTCGCCCTCCGTGACCCCCAACTCGGCTGCCCTGCGCGCGTGGTGGGCGAACCCCTTGCTGATGGCGTCCTGGTGGGTGCCGGAGAACGCGGTGTGGACGAGGTCGCCCGCGTAGGGGTGGCGGGGGTGCACGGGCAGCCGGTTGCAGTGCTCGACCACCTCGCGCACGGCGTCGATGTCCGAGAAGTCGACCATGGGGTCGACGCCTTGGGCGTACAGATTGAGGGCCAGGGTCACCAGGTCCACGTTCCCGGTGCGCTCGCCGTTGCCGAAGAGGCAGCCCTCGACGCGCTGCGCCCCGGCCAGGACGGCGAGTTCGGCGCAGGCGACGCCCGTGCCGCGGTCGTTGTGGGGGTGGACGGAGAGGATGACGGATGCGCGCCGGGCGAGGTGGCGGTGCAGGTACTCGATCTGGTCGGCGTACACGTTCGGGGTCGCGATCTCGACGGTCGCGGGCAGGTTGTGGGTGACGGGCCGTTCGGGGCTCGCGTCCCACAACTCGGTGAGCCCGTCGCAGAGTTCGATTACGTAGTCGGGCTCGGTGAGGTTGAAGGTCTCCGGCGAGAACTGGAACCGGATGTCCGCGCCCGGCCGCGCGTCGGCCAGGCGCGCCATGTGCGCGGCGGCTTCCGTCACGACGTCACGCACCTGTGCGCGCGAGCGCCCGAGCACCACGTCGCGCCAGACGGGCGAGGTGGGGATGTAGAGGTGCACGACGGCGCGGGGCAGGCCCTCGATCGAGTCGAAGGTGCGGTCGATCAGGTCGGGCTTGGCGGGCGTGAAGACGACGATGCTCACGTCATCGGGGATGCCGCCGCTCGCGCTGAGCGCGGCGAGGTCGCGCACGAAGTCGAAGTCGGCGCGGCTGGCCGACGGATAGCCGACCTCGATCTCCTTGAACCCCATCGAGACCAGCAGGTCGAAGAAGCGCCGCTTGCGGGCCGGGTCCATCGGCTCGGCGAGCGCCTGATTGCCGTCCCGCAGGTCGACGGGGACCCAGAGGGGTGCGCGCTCGATGCGGTTGCCCGGCCAGCCACGGTCCTGCGAGGGGACGGTGACGCGGTCCTCGCAGGGGCGGTAGCGGTGGTGCGGCATGGGGCTCGGGCGCTGGGGGTTCCACTGGTACGCGGACGGATGCACAGACGGTTCCGCGGACGGATGCGCGGACGGATACGCAGGGGATTTCACGGTGGCCTCTCGGCTCGGTCGGCAGCCGACCGGCAGCACGGCACCCCGCGGCGGGGTGCCGGTCGCTTCAGGCCCCGCCGCGGCAGCCGAGAAGAAGGAGACCGCAGAAGATCATGGGCCGACACTAGGCACACGTCAGCTCCTCAGACAAGTACTCCTCAGACAACTTCACGTTCCGGGAAGGCCCCCGCATGCCGCTCGGCTCCCTGCGTCCCAGCCCCCTGGTCGAACAGGCCACCAAGCGCCTGCGCGAGCAGATCACCGGCGGCCGGTGGCCCATCGGCAGCAAGCTCCCCGGCGAGACGACCCTGGCCAGAGAACTCGGCATCGGCCGCTCCACCGTCCGCGAGGCACTGCGCTCGCTCGCCGGGGCCGGACTCGTCAAGTCCCGGCAGGGCGCCGGTGTCTTCGTCATCGCGACCGAGCCGGTCGCGGACTGGCCGACACGGCTGCGGCGGGCGGCGGTGTCGGACGTGTACGAGGTGCGGATGCTGGTGGAGGTCCAGGCGGCACGCCTCGCGGCGATGCGGCGCACCGACGAGGACATCACCGCGATGCGCGCCGCGCTCGAAGGTCGCAGGGCCACCGCGTCCGCGAGCGACGCCGCTTTCATCGACGCCGACATCGCCCTGCACGCGGCCGTCGTGGCGGCGGCCCACAACCCCGTCCTCACGGACCTCTTCGCGGAGTTCGCCCCCGTGCTGCGGGAGGGCCTGCTCAACCTCCTCGATCTGATCGACGTACGCACCGAGGAGACGAGCCACGGCGACGCCGCCCATGCCGCCCTCGTACGGGCCGTCGAGGCGAAGGACGCGGAGGAGGCGGCACGCGTGGCGCAGACCGAACTCCAGGACACCCTCGGCCGGTTGCCGGCCCGCGACTAGCCCTCGCCCCTGGCGCCCACTCCCCCGCCCCGCCCCTCGCGCCCCACACCATCGGCCCCGTACAACCGCGCCGACGCGTTCACGTGAGCGAGCCGCCGCAGCGCGCTGAACACCGCCTCCCCCAGGACCGTGCCGATCACCACGCTCTCCACCAGATCTTCGACGGTCGCCCGCCGGCTCACGTAGCCGAGGTCGGCGCGGGCGACCAGCTCGGCGGCGTCGGCGTACTCGTCGAGCAGTTCCGTGAACGCCCCGTGGCCGACCCTGCCCATGGCGGCCAGGGCCCGTGACAGGTCGGCGGCCGCGGGGTTCGACTCGTGGGTGCGCCAGCCGCGGCGCGCGATCAGTTCCTCGACCGCCGTCCGCGCGGTCTCCGCCTCCGCGTCGTCCTCCGCTCCCCCCGCGGAACCGAGCCGGTCCGCGGCGGCACCCAGCACCTTGTGCAGCGGGCGCCCGGGGTCGTCGACCGCGCCGAGCACCTCCGCGATCGCGGCCACCTTCAGGCCGCCCACGTCAAGCAGCGCCCGGATGAGACGCAGCCTGCGCTCGTGCGCGTCGTCGTACTGGGCCTGGTTCGGGCTGCTCAACTCGCCTGGCGGCAGCAGCCCTTCACGGACGTAGTACTTGATCGTCGGCACCGGCACACCGGTCCTGCGGCTCAACTCACCAATGCGCACGGCCTGTCCACTCCTCTGTCCATTCCTCTGTCCGCCCTTGCCATCCCACACCCACATCATAGATAGTGGCGCTATCGGATAGCGGACAGCGCCACTATCTATAAGTGGCCGTCGGTGCCGTGCCCGTCTCCGCATCGCCGTCAAAGCAGGGGGATCTACATGCCTTTATGGAGTTCCTGGCACCGGCCACTCGTGGTGTTCTCCGCCTCCATGGCGACCCTGGCCGTCGTCTCCGCCATTGGCCTCGCCGTCGACGACCGCGTCCTCGTGGGCGCGCCGATCTGGTTCAAGCCGTTCAAGTTCTCCGTCTCGTTCATCGCGTACGGGCTCTCGCTCGCCTGGATGCTGTCGCTCCTGGACCGCGGCCAGAAAGCCGGCTGGTGGGCGGGCACGGTCGTCGCCGTGGCGAGCCTCGCCGAGATGGTGATCATCACCGGGCAGGTGGTGCGCGGGAAGCGCAGCCACTTCAACCAGCAAACCCCCTTCGACGAAGCCCTGTTCAACGCGATGGCCGTCACCGTCGTCATCCTGTGGCTCGGCACCCTGCTCATCGCCGTGCTGCTGCTGCGCGCCAGGATCGCCGACCGCGCGTCGGCCTGGGCACTGCGCTGCGGGATCACGCTCGCGCTCGCCGGGGCAGCCATCGGGTTCCTGATGACCCGGCCGACGCCCGCTCAGGAGCGGGGCTCCTCCCCGGTCGTCGGCGCGCACAGCGTCGGCGTACCGGACGGCGGCCCCTCCATGCCGCTCACCGGCTGGTCGACCACGGGTGGCGACCTGCGCGTCCCGCACTTCGTCGGCATGCACGCACTCCAGCTGCTCCCCCTGCTCCTCATGGCGCTGACCGCGCTCGCGGCACGCCCCCGCTTCGACCTGCTCGCCGACGGACGAGTGCGCCTGCGGCTCGTGCTCATCGCATCGGCCGCGTACGCCGCCGCCTTCGCCCTCGTCACCTGGCAGGCACTGCGCGGCCAGCCGCTCATCCACCCGGACGGCACGACACTCACGGCTGCGGGGCTGATCCTCGCCGCCACGGCAGCCGGCACCTTCGTAGCCCTCCGGGCGCCAACCGGCCCTGGCAGCGGACCGGTTCAGACGCCCGGAAGCACCGACACCGACGACGACAAGGAGCTCGTGGCATGACCGGAATCCTCTTCGAACTCTCCTTCTGGCTGGCCGCACCGGTCTGGCTGCTCATGATCTTCGCGCCGGGATGGCGAACGACGGCCCGCGTCGCCGCCTCGCCCCTCACCGTCGTACCGATCCTCGCCGTCTACGTGGCGATGGCGCTGCCGGTCCTCCCGGAACTCTGGGCAGCCGTGAGCAACCCGGACATCGACGGCTTCCGCGAGCTGCTCGTCCTCGCCAACGGGGCGGGCGCCATCTGGGCCCAGGTCATCGCCTGGGACCTGCTGATCGGACAGTGGATGTACCACGAGGCGCGGCGCATCGGCATCCATCCGCTGGTGACGGGGCCGCTCCTGGTCCTGACGATCCTCTTCTCGCCGTTCGGGCTGCTGATCTTCCTGCTGCTGCGTGCGGCGCGGGAACGGCGGGTGGCCGCGCGAACCGAGAGCCGGAATATCGCAGCCGATCCGGAGGTTGGCTCCGTTACGACACCGGCGAACCTACCCCGGAGGGGTCAGTCATGAAGATCGGCATCATTGGCGCGGGCAACATCGGCGGCAACCTCACCCGTCGCCTCACGGCCGTCGGTCACGACGTGTCCGTGGCGAACTCCCGCGGCCCGCACACCCTCACGGCACTCGTCGAAGAGACCGGAGCCAAGGCCGTGACGGTCGAGGAGGCCGCACACAACGCGGAGGTCGTCGTCGTGACGATCCCCCTGAAGGCCGTACCGGACCTGCCGTCCGGCTTCCTCGACGGCGCCGCCGAGAACGTCGCCGTCATCGACACCGGCAACTACTACCCGCAGCAGCGCGACGGGAAGATCGCCGAAATCGAGGAGGGCCTGACGGAGAGCCGCTGGACCGAGCGCCAAATCGGCCACCCGGTGATCAAGGCCTTCAACGGCACCTACGCCCACGACATCCTCGACAAGCCCCAGCCCAAGGGCACCCCCGGCCGCGTCGCCCTCCCGGTGGCCGGCGACGACGAGGCCGCCAAGAAGGTCGTACGCGATCTCCTCGACGAGATCGGCTTCGACACCGTCGACACGGGCGGCCAGGACGAGTCCTGGCGTCAGCAGCCGGGCACCCCGGTCTACGGCCTGGCCAAGGACACCGAAGCCGTCACCAAGGCCCTGTCCGAGGCCTCTCCCGAGCGCACGGCGGAGTGGCGCGCCTGACCCGCCACCGGTCGCGCGGCGGGGGTGGCTACGGCTTGGCCCAGTCCCGCAGCGCGTCCTCGCTGGCGAAGTCCGCCACATTCTTGTCCAGTGGCGTCGACGTGTACTGGTGGATGCGCCAGTCCGCCTGGATGCGGGGCTTGCCCGCCGTGACGTAGTCGGCGATCCAGAGGCCGTCGCCGGCGTAGGACGTGGTGTCGTAGTTCAACCAAAAGTCGCGGTTCGTGTAGAGCAACGTCTTATGAGAAGGCCGCAACCGCTTCACCTCCCGGATGAACCGGTCCTTCTCCGCGTTGCTCGCGCGCGTGCGGTCCCCCGTCCACTCCCAGTCCACCGCCAGCAAGTCCCCTGACTTCTCAGGGGCTTTGCTGACGAAGTACTCCGCCTGGGCCGTGATGTTCCCCGGCCACAGGAAGTGGTAGAAGCCGACCACGCAGCCGCCGTCCCGTGCTCGCTTCGTCTGGGCCGTCAGCCTCGGGTTGACGTACGAACGGCCCTCTGTCGCCTTGATGATGACGAAGGAGATGCCGTCCGTCTCGAATGTGGACTGGTACGAGCTGACGTCGATGCCTTTGAGCACGTGCGGCCTCCTGAGCGGCAGAGGGGAGGGCGGCTGGATCTACCCTTCTCGTGCCCGGTGGCCGCTGTGGTCAACCGTTGAACAGCTCAGCGGAAGATCCCCGTGTGGCCGAGGGAGTAGCGGCCGGGCTGCGGGTAGACCGCGAGGCCGTGCGGGCCGCCGCCGACGGGGATGCGGGCCGTCTGGACGCCGGTGCGGGTGTCGATGGCGTACACCTCGGAGTCGTAACGCCCCGACAGCCAGAGGGTGTTGCCGTCCGCCGACACTCCACCCATGTCGGGGCTGCCGCCCTGGGGGAGCTTCCACTTCTTGGTGAGCTTGTTCTTGGCGAAGTCGAACACCGAGACGGTGCCCTCGCCGCGGTTGGACACGTACATCTCGCGCGAGTCCCGGCTGACGTACAGACCGTGGGTGCCCTTGCCCGTCGGCAGGAGCTTCGGCTTGTCGAACTTCTCGCCGCTCAGGACCCACATGCCGTGGGCCATCATGTCGGCGACGTAGAAGGTCTTGCCGTCGGGCGAGATCTTCACGTCCTGCGGCATGGCGCCCTCGAAGGGCAGCTTCTGCTGGGCGACCACCTTCATCTTCTCGGTGTCGACCTTCAGGAGTTCGCCCGAGAACTCGCAGGAGACGATGAAGTAGCGGCCGTCGGCGGAGAAGTCGGCGTGGTTGACGCCGTAGCAGCTGACCGGTTCGGTCCTGACCTTCTTCATGGTGTGCGGGTCGCGGAAGACGAGCTCGCGGTCCATCGACGCCATCACGATCGCGTATTTGCCGTTGGGCGTGAAGTAGAGGTTGTACGGGTCGTGCACGTCGACAGGCTTGCCCGCCTTGCCGGTCTTGGGGTCGATGGGGGTGAGCGTGTGCCCGCGGTTGTTGTTGACCCAGAGCGTCTTCATGTCCCAGGAGGGGACGACGTGCTGGGGCTGGACCCCGACATCGATCGTGTCGATCACTTCGTACGACTTGGGGTCGATGACCGAGACGGTGTTGGAGTTGGTGTTGGGGACGTAGACCCGGGAGGGGAAGTCCTTGACCACCGGGGAGAGTTTGTTCGGGCGGTCGGCCGCGTAGACGTCCTTGGGGTCGAGGACGGGCGGCATGCCGGGCAGTCCGGGCGGAGCCTTGGACTCGGCGGGCTTCTGGACGCCCTTGGTGCTCAGGGCCTCGTTCTCGCGGGCGTCGCCGGCACAGCCGGCGAGCGCGGCGGTGACGACGGCACCGGCGGCGACGACCGCCGCGGTGCGCCGGGTGAGGTTCAGATGGAGGGTCATCAGGTCAGCAACTCCGTGGTCGTCACCGCGCGCAGGTCGCGGCGGTCCAGTTCTTCCAGGACGGCGGGGAGCGCGGCGACCGTGTCCGCGTACCCGAAGTGCAGGCTCACGACGGAACCGGGGCGCACCTCCGAGGTGATCTTGCGGGTGACGGCCTGGGCGCCGGGCGAGGTGAAGTCGAGGGAGTCGACGTCGTACGACAGGACGTGCGGGTAGCCGGCGCGGCGGGCGAGGCGGGCGACGAGGGGGGTCGCGGTCGCGGCTCTGGAGGGGCGGAACCAGGTGCCGATGGAGCTGGTGAGGCGGCGCAGGCGTTCGGCGCAGCCGGTGATCTCCGCGTGGGCTTCGGCCTCGGGCAGCGCGTTGATGGTGCGGTGGTGGTGGGTGTGGTTGCCGAGGTCGTGGCCGCCGTCGAGGATGCGGCGGGCGAGTTCGGGGTGTTCGTCGAGCCAGCTGCCGACGGCGAGGACGGTGATCTTCGCGTCCGCCTGCTCGGCGATGGTGAGCAGGGAGCGTGCGGTGGCCGGGTCGCCCTGGCCGTGGAAGGTGAGGGCGACCTGGGGCCGGCCGCGGGGGCTGTGCGCGATCTGGTCGGGGAGGCCGGGGAAGCGGCGGGGTGCGGGGGCGGCTCGGGGTGTTTTCGCGGCGGGGTAGCGGGCGGCGGGAGCGGCCTGGTCCGCGGGGGCGGCTCCGAAGGAGGAGCAGCCTGCGGTGAGCGCGCCCGCGACGGCCAGTCCGGCTCCCGTGCGCAGGGCTCCACGGCGGTCGGTCTCGGTCACGCGACCATTTAATGGGCAAAGAGGGCGAAAGCCGTTTATTGCCCTCCTGCGCGCCCTTCGGGTCGGCGGGGCGAGGGTGTGCGCCGCGCCATCTGCCCTTGCGGAACACCTGTCACAGCCAGAACTTAACCAGCGTTTACCAGGCAGGTGTCCCAGCTCACCAAGGATTCACATTTACACTGCCCCGTTTTGCCCCCATATACCCGGATAGGGACTTTTGGATCGCCGGGCCCCGTCTGCCATAGTCGGGGCCACGACCCCCATTGACCCGGGCTCAGGTCGTTCCGGCGTCGTGGACCACACCCCTTAGTCCACGGCGCTCCGCGCAGGCCCCCGCGATGCCGTAACCGGCGACCGGGGGCTTTCGCGTGCCGGCGGCCGCCCCGGCGTCGCCTCAGCGGTCGGCGACCCGCATCTCGAACCACGTCGTCTTGCCGCGCGGCAGCAGGTCCACGCCCCACCGGTCGGAAAGCTTGTCGACGAGGAAGAGGCCGCGGCCACTGAGGTCGAGTTCCTGGACGGGCATCAGGCAGGGCAGGCCGCGCGAGGGGTCGCGCACCTCGATCCTGATCCAGCCGCGCCGCCGCATCATGCGCAGGCCGAAGACGCGTGCGCCGGTGTGCCGCACGGCGTTGCCGACGAGTTCGGAGGTGAGGAGCACCGCGTCCTCGGTCAGCTTCGGGGAGAGCCCCCAGTGCCGGAGCACCACGACCTGGGCGAGCCTGCGCGCGATGGCGGCGGACTCCGGACGCGACGGCAGCGGAACCTCTCCGTCCGTCGGATTGCCGAACAACTCGAGCGCCTTGAGCGCGTGTTCGTCCTCAACCGCCGGCGACCAGCGCGCCGCGGTCGCACTCCCGTGTCGCCGCGGCTGTTCGATACCCTCCAGCCCCGCCATGCCCCCCATCATGGCCGCACGGAACGGGTTCCGGGGCCGTTCCGACGGAATAAGCCCCCCGGAACCATCCATTCCGGGGGGCCGGGTGGGCATATGCCAGAGGCAGACAAGCCCCTGCGACACCCTCGCTGACCTGCGATGACTACCCGCTTACGGGTGATCACTTACGGCCGCGGGCAAGGCAGGCTTAAGGTTCTCTTAAGCCTCGCATAATCCGCTCCTTCGGGGGACGCTTTGGCTGACGTGGCCTCAACTGGGCGTGCACCGGCGGTACTTCGTGCGTCGTTTCAGAGAAACTTCGCCTTGCCTGGACCCTCCTCGACGAAGCTGCGCATGCCCCGCTCGCGGTCCTCGGTGGCGAACAGACCGGCGAACCAGGTGCGTTCAATGGCGAGCCCGGTGTCGATGTCCGTCTCCAGGCCCGCGTCCACGGACTCCTTGGCGGCGCGCAGCGCGAGCGCGGGCCCCTGTGCGAGCCGCGCGGCCCACTGGTGCGCCTGCTCGTACACCTCGGCGGCGGGCACGACCCGGTCCACCAGGCCGATGGTGAGCGCCTCTTCGGCCTTGACCATGCGGCCGGTGAAGATGAGGTCCTTGGCCTTGGACGGGCCCACCAGGCGGGCCAGCCGCTGGGTGCCGCCCGCGCCGGGGATCAGGCCGAGCAGGATCTCCGGCTGGCCGAGCTTGGCGTTGTCGGCGGCGATGCGGAAGTCGGCGCAGAGAGCCAGCTCGCAGCCGCCGCCGAGCGCGTAGCCGGTGACGGCGGCGACGACGGGCTTGGGGATACGGGCGACCGCGGTGAAGGAGTCCTGCAGCGCCCTGGACCGCGCGACCATCGCCGCGTGGTCCATGGCCTGCATCTCCTTGATGTCCGCGCCCGCGGCGAACACCTTCTCGCCGCCGTAGATGATCACGGCGCGTACGTCGTCACGCCGGGTCGCCTCTTCGGCCAGCTCCTTGAGCCGGTCCTGGAGGGCGATGTCGAGCGCGTTCATCGGGGGGCGGTCGAGGCGGATCGTGCCGACGCCTTCGGCGACTTCGAGATGCACAGATGTCATGCGGGGCACGTTAGCCGTGCCCCGCATGACGGCGACATGTGGCCGGGGTGTGATCCCGGTCGGCCGGTCAGGCCTTCCACTTCTCCCAGGACATGTTCCAGCCGTTGTAGCCGTTCTCGGGCTGGATCGTCTTGTCCGCGGAGTTCTTCACGACCACGAGGTCCCCGATGAGTGAGTTCTCGAAGAACCATCCGGCGGGCGTCTTCTTGCTGTAGCCGCCGCGCACGTCGCTCAGGCCTATGCAGCCGTGGCTGGCGTTCGTGTTGCCGAAGGCGCCGCCCGACCAGTAGTTGCCGTGGATGAACGTGCCCGAGGTGGACAGGCGCATCGCGTGCGGGACGTCCTTGATGTCGTACTCGCCGCCGAAGCCGACGGTCTCGCCGTTCATGCGCGTGACCTGGAGCTTCTCGCTGATGACCATCTGGCCGTTGTACGTCGTCGTACCGGGGGCGCCCGCGGTGATCGGGATCTTCTTGATCTGCTTGCCGTCCCTGACGACCTTCATCTGGTGCGACTTGGCGTCGACGGTGGAGACCTGGCTGCGGCCGATGGTGAACTTCAGGGTCTTGGCCTGCTCGCCGTAGACCCCGGGGCGGCCCTCGACACCGTCGAGGTTGAGGTCGACGGTGACCTTCGTGCCCGCCTTCCAGTACTTCTCGGGGCGGAAGTCGATGCGGTCGTTGCCGAACCAGTGCGGCTCGACGTCCACGGCCGGCTCGGTCTTGATCTTGATGGCCTTCTCGACGTCCTCGGGCTCGGTGATCCCGCGGTTGAAGTGGACGGAGAACGGCATTCCGACGCCGACCTTCGAGCCGTCCTCCGGCGTGAACTGCCCGATGAAGGTGTTCTTCGGGGTCAGCGTCGTGAAGGTGGTGTCCTTGGCGGACTCACGCCCCTCGGAGTCCTTGGCTATCGCGTGGACCTTGTACTTCGTGGAGGCGGCGAGGTGGTGCGCCGGGGTCCAGCTCGCGCCGCCCGAGGTGATCTTGCCCGGGACCGGATTGCCCTTGCTGTCCTCGACCTTGACCTGGGAGAGCTTGCCCTTGTCGGCGGCTATCTTCAGTGCGCCGCTGGTGGCCACCGCATCGGCGCCGTCCTTCGGAGCTATGGTCACCACCGCCGTCGACGGCGCGTTCTTGTCGGCCGCCTTGCCCTCGCCGTCGCTGCCGGAGTCCGAGCCGCCGCCCCCGCCGCATGCCGTGACCAACAGCAGCGTCACACCCGATGCCACCGCAAAGAGGCCCTTGGTCCCCCGTCGTCGTGCGCTCCCCCGCGCACCAACCGACGTCCCCGATATCGGTCGCCCGTTCACGATGTGTCTCCCCTCGCACGGCCTGGTCAGGCCCGCACCCCAGTGCCTCAGCGCGCACAGACACGCGCCTGCGCTAGATAACCACACGGCCCTGACGGATGACTCCCCGCCAATGTCACCGTTCAGTCCCAACTGCGCATGGGGTACGGACCCTGCCTCAGCGCCCGTTCGTGGGATCGGCCTTCGGCTTCGTCCCGGGCGGCGCCGTCCAGTCCTTCCACTCCATGTTCCAGCCACCGAGCCCGTTGTCGGGAGCGACTTTCTTGTCATCGCTGTTGACGACTTCCACCACGTCGCCGATCAGGGTCCGGTCGAAGAACCACCCCGCGGGGGTCTGGGAACTGCCGCCCTTCACGTCGCGCAGGCCCACGCAGCCGTGGCTGACATTCGTGTTGCCCGGCGCGTTCGGGGCCCAGTAGTTGCCGTGCAGGAAGGTGCCGGAGGTCGTCAGGCGGATCGCGTGCGGGACGTCGGGGATGTTGTACTCGCCGCCGAAGCCGACGGTGCGGCTGTTCATCCGGGTCACCTCCAGCATCTCCGTGACCACCATTTTCCCGTTGTACGTGGGGGTCTTGGGGGCCCCGGCGGTGATCGGCACCGTGGAGAGGATCTCGCCGTCGCGGCGTACCTCCATCGTGCGATCCGCGGCGTCGACCAGGGAGGTCTGGCTGCGGCCGACCGTGAACGAGAAGCTCTTGTCCTGGAGGCCGTAGACGCCGGGGGCGGCCTCGACGTCGCGCAGGCGCAGTCCGATGGTGACCTTCGTGCCGGGTTTCCAGTACTTCTCGGGGCGGAAGTCCACGCGGGTCCTGCCGAACCAGTGCGGTTTCACGTCGACTTCCGGCTTCGCGGTGACGCTGATGGCGCGCTGGACGGCGTCGAGGTTCTCGATCTCCTGGTTGAACTCCAGGGAGACGATCATGCCGGTGCCGACGGTGGAGCGGTTCTCCGGTGACACGTAGGCGATGAACCGCTCGTCGGGGACGGCCGTCGTGAAGGTCGTGTGGCGGGCCGAGCGGCGGCCGTGGCCGTCGAGGGCGACGGCGTCCACCGTGTACTTCGCGGCGAGCGCGAGGCCGTCCTCGTCCAGTGGCTTCCAGGTCATGCCGTCCTCGTCGATGCGGCCCGGCACCGGAGCCTCCTGCGCGTCCTGCACCCGGACGACCTTCACCGATTCGAGGCGTCCGTCGGGGACCTCGACCTGGAGCCGTTCGTCCGCCTTGACTCCTTTGCTGCCGTCGTCGGGGGTCACCCGGATCGCGTCGGCGGGCGACCGTGGCTTGCCCATCAGCCGGTCGACGCCACCGCCGTCACCGCTGCATCCCGCGGCCCCGGCCAGCAGTCCTGCCCATGTCATTACGGCGGCCAGCGCGGCCCCTGCGCGCCGAGCGCGCCTCGCTACCTGTCTCACGTCCGTCCCAACGACGGTCCCCCTCCTGGGGAAACGTGAGTGCGACGCACGCGCTGGGCAGAACAGTGGGGAGGACGGCACGGGCCATCGGGTCCACACGTGCCGTCCGGTCGGGTAAGCCCACGCCGCCGGGACGCGGCAGGGGTCGAGCCGCAGGAGGCGAATGGGTGTCCAGCGCAGCCGAACAGGAAGCACTCAGGGGTGGGCGGCGCGGGACGGGCGCGGCCGCGGGGAACGGCAAGGCCCCCGCCGTGAACGGGACGTCCAAGGAGGTGCGCGGGGCGCCGCGCGGTGCCCCGCCGGCGCGCGGGCTGCCCGCGTGGCCGGGGGCGCCGACGCCGCTCGGCGCGCGGTACAGAGTGGGGCCGGACGGCGTCGCCGGCACCAACTTCGCGCTGTGGGCGGGGGGTGCGGAGGCCGTCGAGCTCTGCCTGTTCGACGAGCGTGGCGTCGAGACGCGCACGTCGCTGACCGAGCTGACGCACGAGATATGGCACGGCTTCGTGCCGGGCGTCCGGCCGGGCCAGCGCTACGGCTATCGCGTGCACGGCCGCTGGGACCCGTGGACGGGGGCCCGCTGGAACCCGGCGAAGCTGCTCCTCGACCCGTACGCGCGCGCGGTGGACGGCGACTTCGCGACGCACGGGCTGCCGCCCGAGGTGTACGGGCATGTGCGGGACTGGCCCCAGCAGCACGTGGCCGACACCGTCCGGGACGACCGGGACTCGGCGCCGTACGTCCCCAAGGGTGTGGTCGTGCACGACGACGCGCCGGACGACGAGTGGGCCGACGACCGGCGCCCGAAGACGCCGTGGGCGGACTCGGTCATCTACGAGGTCCACGTACGCGGCTTCACCAAGCTGCACCCGGGGATTCCGGAGGAGCTGCGGGGTACGTACGCGGGGCTCGCACATCCGGCGGCGGTCGGCCATCTCGTACGGCTCGGGGTGACGGCGGTGGAGCTGCTGCCGGTGCACCAGTTCGCGCACGAGGACCATCTCCTGCGCCGGGGGCTCAAGAACTACTGGGGCTACAACTCGATCGGCTATTTCGCGCCGCACGCGGCGTACGCGGCGTCGGGTACGAGGGGGGAGCAGGTCGGCGAGTTCAGGCGGATGGTGCGGGCGCTGCACGAGGCCGGGATCGAGGTGATCCTGGACGTGGTCTACAACCACACGGCGGAGGCGGGGGAGCTCGGCCCGACGCTGTCGCTCAAGGGCATAGACAACCGCGGGTACTACCGGGTGCAGCCGTCGGACGCGCGGCGGTACGCGGACTACACGGGCTGCGGGAACACGCTCCAGGTGGTGCAGCCGCATGTGCTGCGGCTGATCACGGACTCCTTGCGCTACTGGGTGACCGAGATGGGGGTGGACGGTTTCCGCTTCGACCTCGCGGCGGCCCTGGCCCGCTCGTTCCATGACGTCGACATGCTGTCGCCTTTCCTCGCGGTGATCGCGCAGGACCCGGTCCTGCGGCGGGTGAAGCTGATCGCCGAGCCGTGGGACGTGGGGTCCGGCGGTTATCAGGTGGGGGCCTTTCCTCCGCTGTGGACGGAGTGGAACGACCGCTACCGAGGCGCGGTGCGGGAGTTCTGGCGGGGGGCGCTGCCCGATGTGCGGGATCTGGGGTACCGGCTCTCCGGGTCGAGTGACCTCTACGCGTGGGGCGGGCGCAGGCCGTACGCGTCGGTGAACTTCGTGACGGCGCACGACGGGTTCACGCTGCGGGACCTGGTGAGTTACGAGCGCAAGCACAACGAGGCGAACGGGGAGGGGAACAGGGACGGTTCGGACGACAACCGGTCGTGGAACTGCGGCGTGGAGGGTGAGACGGCGGACGCGGGGGTGGCGCGGCTGCGGCGGCGGCAGCTGCGCAATCTGCTGACGACGCTGCTGCTCTCGACGGGGGTGCCGATGCTGGTCGCCGGGGACGAGATGGGGCGCACGCAGCGGGGCAGCAACAACGCCTACTGCCAGGACAACGAGGTCAGTTGGGTGGACTGGGGGCTGCTGGACGAGCCGGAATGGGCGGCGCTCTTCGAGCTGACGTCCCGTCTGATCTCGTTGCGGCACCGGCATCCCGTGCTGCGGCGGCGGGCGTTCTTCTCTGGGCGTGCGCATTCGGCGGACGGGCTGCGGGATCTGGCGTGGTTCACGGCGCGCGGGAGGGAGATGACGGAGGGCGACTGGTACGCGCCTGCCGCGACGCTCGGCATGTATCTGTCCGGCCGTGACATTCCCGGGCGTGATGCCCGGGGCGCGCCGGTCGTCGACGACAGCTTCCTCGCTGTCCTGCACGCGGGGAGCCGTGCGGCGAGCTTCGTGCTGCCGGGGCCGCCGTGGGCGCGGGCGTACGAGGTGGTGGTGGACACGTCCCTGGAGGAGCAGGGGGACGCGCCGGGTACGGTGCTGCGCGCCGGCTCCCCGGTCACGGTCGCCGCGCGGTCGGTGCTGTTGCTGCGGGTGCGGGACGACGTGGCGGGGGGTGAGGGCTGAGGGCGCGGGTGGGGCTGAGGGCGCCTGGAGGCGGTCCGCATTGGTCCGTACCTGCCCATTGCAGCGCTGTCCCGCACGGGTCAAGCTCAGCCCATGGACCTGGAGTTGAGGCACCTGAAGACGATCCGGGCGATCGCCGACGCGGGCAGCCTGACCAAGGCCGCCACCGCGCTCGGGCTCGCGCAGCCCGCCCTGAGCGCGCAGTTGAAGCGGATCGAGCGCGCCTTGGGAGGGGAGCTGTTCGAGCGGGGGCGGCACGGGGTGCGGGCGACGGCGCTCGGGGAGTTCGTGCTGGCCCGCGCACGGGTGGTCCTGCCCGCTGTGACGGGCCTGCGGGAGGAGGCGCTGCGGTTCGGCCGGGCCTGGGAGGGCGGCGGCGGGTTCCGGCTCGGGGCGACGCACGGGCCGCTGCTCGGCGGGCTCGTGGACCGGCTCGCCGCGGCGTACCCGGGGGTGCCGGTGACGACCCACACCTCCTGGTCGGAGCGGGAGATCGCGTCCCGCACGGCCGAGGGGCTCCTCGACTTCGCGCTGGTGGGGACGTGCGGGGCGAGTACCCCGCCGGAGAACGAGTTCCTGGTGTGGCGGGAGGTCGCCCGTGACCCGGTGTTCGTCATGCTGCCCACGGGCCACGCCTTGGCCGACCGCCAGGAGATCGACCTCGCGGCACTCGCGGGCGAGGCGTGGACGGACGTGCCGGGTGACGGCTGCTTCGCGGACTGCTTCACGGCGGCGTGCGCGCGAGCAGGGTTCACGCCGTCATCCGTCTACGAGACGGACGTGGCGTCCTGCGTGCACCTGGTCCAGGTCGGCCGGGCGGTCGGCCTGTGCCGGGCGACGTTCCCGCCGACGCCGGGCCTGGTGACCCGCCCGCTCTCCGGGGCGCCGCTGTACTGGCGCCACCTGCTCGGCTGGCACCCGGCGGCCCGCTCCCACGACACCGCCCCCGAGGTCCTCACCCAGGCCAGAGCGGCCCACACCGAAGCCACGACCCGCAGCGAAAGCTACACGGCATGGCTGGCGACGCCTTCACCCCAACTGCCGTAGTGGGGCCAAGCTTCACCCCGTAACGGGGCCGCGCATCACGTCCCGAAACGGCACCGCGGCTTCGCCACCCCGCCCGGAGTCTGCGCCCGCGGCACACGCCGCAGCGGGCAACCACAGGCCACGGCGACCCACCCGCCGCCCTCGCCGCCCTTCTGGAGGCGGCGGCACCTCGCCGCACTCCCCTGCCCTCCCCGCACCCTCGCCGCACAGTTCCTAGGCCGGGCAACCGCCCGCCTCCCGTAGCCGGACGGCCCCTCGTCATCACCACACCCCCGTCCGCGCCGCGCCTCGCCCCCGTTATCTCCCCGCCCCTTCCGGCGCCGCACCCTTCCTACGTCCGGCAAACGCACCCCACCGCTCCTCCCCGGCTCCCATAACGCCAAGGACAGGGGTCAACTGACAGCTGATGCACGGACGTTGAGCGTTCTACGGTGTGGGCCATCCCGCTGGCCGTTCCCTCGTCGGTCCGCTCGTCCCCCTCGCACTCATCGAGGAGATGCCCCCATGCCTCCCATCCATCGCAGACGCTCCGCCGCGGCCTGTGCCGTGCTCGGTGCGCTTGTTCTTGCCGGGCTGCCCGGTACCGCCCATGCCCAGGGTTCGCCCTCCCCCGTCGAGACCGCCGCCGAGACCGCCGCCGTCGGCAAGACGTCGCCCGAGGTCCTGAAGGCCATGCAGCGGGACCTCGGTCTCACCTCGGCGCAGGCCGAGGCTCGTCTGGTCAATGAGGCCGAGGCCGGTGCCGTCGCGGGAGCCCTGCGGGTTGCCGTCGGCCGTGACTTCGCGGGCGCCTGGGTGAGCGGCGCCACCTCGGCGCGGCTCACCGTGGCCACCACCGACGCCTCCGATGTGCCGAGGATCGAGGCCCGGGGTGCGCGGGCCGAGGTCGTGCGGCATTCCCTGGCCCAACTCGACTCCGCCAAGGCACGGTTGGACCACGTCGCGGACAGCAGCGCCACGCGTGACGCCCCCGTCCGGTACGTCGACGTGCCGTCCAACTCCGTCGTCCTGCGTGCCCTGCGGCCGGGCGCCGCACGCTCCCTCGTCTCCGCGGCCGGCCTCGCCCCCTCCCTCGTACGCGTCGAGAAGACCCGGGAACGGCCGCGTCCGCTCTACGACCTCGTGGGCGGCGACGCCTACTACATGGGCGGCCGGTGTTCCATCGGCTTCCCGGTCACCAAGGGCACCCAGCAGGGCTTCGCCACGGCGGGCCACTGCGGGCGCGCGGGCACCGCGACGACCGGCTACAACCAGGTGGCCCAGGGCACGTTCCAGGCGTCCGTCTTCCCCGGCAGGGACATGGCCTGGGTCGCCACCAACTCCCAGTGGACCGCCACCCCGTACGTGAAGGGCCAGGGCGGGCAGCGGGTCGGCGTCGGGGGCTCCACGCAGTCCCCGGTGGGTGCGTCGATCTGCCGCTCCGGCTCCACGACGGGGTGGCACTGCGGCACGATCCAGCAGCACAACACCAGCGTCACCTACCCCGAGGGCACCATCAGCGGCGTGACGCGCACGACGGTCTGCGCGGAGCCCGGCGACTCGGGCGGCTCCTACATATCCGGCAGCCAGGCGCAGGGCGTCACCTCGGGCGGCTCGGGTGACTGCCGCAGCGGCGGCACGACCTTCCACCAGCCGATCAATCCGCTCCTTCAGCAGTTCGGCCTGACGCTGAAGACCACGGGTGGCGGCGACCCCGGCCCCGGCGACCCCGACCCGGGCGGCACGTGGGCCGCGGGCAAGGTCTACGCCCCGGGTGACTCCGTCACCTACGGCGGGTCCACCTATCGCTGCCTCCAGGGGCACCAGGCTCAGCCCGGCTGGGAGCCGCCGAACACGCCGGCCCTCTGGCAGCGCGCCTGACCCCGGGGGGTCAGCCGAGAATGCCGCGGCCGTACGCCGTGGCCACCGCCGCGGCCCGGTCCTTGACGCCCAACTTGCCGTAGATATGCGTGAGATGGGTCTTGACCGTGGCCTCGCTGATGAAGAGTTCCGCGGCGATCGCACGGTTCGACGTGCCCTTGGCGACGAGCGCGAGCACTTCCCGTTCACGGGTGCTCAGCGGTTCGTTGCCGGGGGCACGCACGCGTGAGACGAGCCGGGACGCGACGGCGGGTGACAGGACCGTGCGGCCCTGGGCCGCCGCGCGGACCGCGGTGAACAGGTCGTCGCGGGGCGCGTCCTTGAGGAGGTAGCCCGTCGCCCCCGCCTCGATCGCGGGCAGCGTGTCGGAGTCCGTGTCGTACGTGGTGAGGACCAGGACCCGGGCACGGGAGCCACGCCGGTTCAGCTCGGCGATCGCGTCGACACCGCCCCCGCCCGGCATCCGCAGGTCCATCAGGACGACGTCCGGGTCGAGCCGCTCCACCAGGGCGAGAGCCTCGACGCCGTCGGCCGCCTCGCCGAGCACCTCGAAGCAGGGGTCCGAGCGGAACATGCCGCGCAGACCGTCCCGTACGACGGGATGGTCGTCGACGATGAGGAGAGTGATCACGTCAGCCATGGCGGACCAACGGTACGCGAGCCGACAGCGCGGTGCCGTGCCCCGGCTCCGACTCGACGGTGAACGAGCCCGCGACGCGTTCGGCGCGCGCCCGCATCCCGTCAAGGCCGAAGCCGCCGGAGCCGCTGCGCCGCACCAGGTCCAGCGGATCGAAGCCGCGGCCGTCGTCACGTACGTCCAGTGCGACCTCGCCCTCCATGTACGAGAGGGTGACGCCCAAGCGGCCGGCGTCGGCGTGCCGGGTGGCGTTGGACAGGGCCTCCTGGACGATGCGCAGGAGGGTGGCCTCGATCTCCTCGTGCAGCGGCTCGGCGGCTCCGGTGACCGTGAAGTCGCCGCGTACACCCGTGCGTTCGGACCACTCCGCGACCGTCTTCTTCAACGCCTCGGGAAGCGCGTCGTGCTCCAGGGCCGTCGGGGAGAGGTTGTGGACGGAGCGGCGGGCCTCGCCAAGGCTGTGCCGGGCCAGGTCCGCCGCGCGGCCCAGATGCTCGCGGGCCAGAGTCTCGTCGGACGCGGCCGCGACGACCTGGAGCTGGGCGATGATGCCGGTGAGCCCCTGCGCGATGGTGTCGTGGATCTCGGCGGCGATCCTGCGCCGCTCGTCGGCGACCCCCGCTTCCCGTGCCTGGACGAGGAGTTGGGCGTGCAGAGCGGCGTTCTCGTCCATGGCCTGCTGAAGAGCGGTGTTGGTGTGTTCCAGTTCGACGATGGTGGCCGCGGCGTCGAGAGCGCGCTGGTCCTCCTGCGCCGCGAGGTGGGCGAAGACGGTGAGCAGCGCGACGTTCACCGCGAGCAGCGCGCCGAACACGGCCCAGCCCAGGTCGCCGTGGGGCGGCAGCCCGCCCGACTGGGAGCCCGCCATGATGACGGCGGTGGCGAACAGGCCGGGCTTGACCAGGCGTGGCGGCAGCAGCCGCTCGGTGCCGAAGTAGCCGACGATGGCGAAGAACGCGAAGAACGGGTTGATCCAGGTGAGGACGAAGGCGATCGCCCAGCGCAGGGCGTAGTAGACGATGCCGGCGGTCGAGGGGCCGGGACGTGAGCGGGCCAGTGGCCCCCACCACAGCTGGAGCGCCAGCGCCGCGACGATCAGGGCGCCCACCACGTACCACGCGTCGCGGCTCATGCCGATGACGCCGCTCGTGGCGACGGACATGACGGTGCCGAAGCCGAGCAGGACGTAGGGGCCCCAGCGAAAGAACATGCCCCAGCGCTGCTCGATCATCTGGGTGGCGTCCGCCGTACTCGTACTCACGGTCCCAGTGTCGGTCACTTCGCGCCCCGCCCTCAGCTCACTTCCAGGATCACTCCCACCGGAACCAGCGCGCTGCCGCCGCCGAGAGGACCACGGTCCACAGCGCGAGCACGCCGAGGTGGGCGAATCCGGGCCAGTCGCCTGCCGCGGCCTCGCCCAGGGCCTGGGCGGCGGCGCCGAGCGGTGTGACCTCCACGATGCGGGCGAGCGCGTCCGGCATGGCCTGCACCGGCAGCCAGACGCCCGCGCAGAACATCATCGGGAAGAAGACGGCGGAGCCGATCGCGGTCGCCGCCTTCGTCGTACGGGAGATCGCGGAGACCACGGCGCCGAGCGCGAGCCCGCACAGGATGGCGAGGAGCAGCGCGATCGCGTAGCCGAAGGCCTGGCGCGGCAGGGTCACGTCGAAGACCAGGCGGCCCACGGCCAGCGAGAGCAGGGACGAGACGAGCGCGGCGGCGCCGTGGAGGCCCATCTGCGCGCCGAGCACGGCGGAGGGGCGGACCGGCGTCGCCGACATGCGGCGCAGGATGCCGCGTTCGCGGTAGCCGGTGATCAGCGGCGGCATGGCCTGCAGGCCCGCCATGATCAGGGAGAGCAGCACCGTCACGGGGACGTACACGTCGACCGACCTGAGCCCGCCGAGCGTGTCCGTTGGTTCCCGGAAGGAGGGGATCGAGCCGAGGATCGCCAGGAGGATCGTGGGGAACGCCATGATCCAGAAGAGGGAGCCGGGCTCGCGGCGGAAGATCCGGAACTCGGCCCTGAGCACGGCGGCCGACGCCCTGCGCGGTGCGACGGAGTGGGGTGCGGTGACGGCGGCGCTCATGCCGATGCTCCCGTGAGGTCGAGGAACGCGTCGTCCAACGTGGCGTCGGAGACCCGGAGTTGATGGGCGGTGATGCGGTTCCGGGCGAGCAGTGTGATGGCGGCGTCGACGGTCTCGTCGGTGCCGTTCAGGGTGTAGCGGCCGTCACGCTGATCGACGGAGATCACCTGCGGCAGCGCGGCGAGCTCCCGCTCGTCGAGCGGCGCGGACGGCGTGAAGGACATGACGGTCGATCCCGCGGCCCGGCTGATGAGGCCCGCGGGGCTGTCGAGCGCGGCGACGCGCCCCTGGTCGATGACCGCGATGCGGTCGCAGAGGCGCTGGGCCTCCTCCATGAAGTGGGTGACCAGGAGGACGGTGACGCCGCTGTCGCGTACGTCCTCGATGAGCTGCCAGGTGTCGCGGCGGGCGCGCGGGTCGAGCCCGGTGGTCAGCTCGTCCAGCACGACGACTCTCGGGTTCCCGATCAGGGCGAGCGCGATGAACAGGCGCTGCTTCTGGCCACCGGAGAGTTTGCCGAAGCGGCTGTCCAACTTGTCGCTCAGGCCCAGGCGTTCGGCGAGGGGCCGCCAGTCCGCGGGACTCGGATAGAACGCGGCGTACAGCTCGAGTGCCTCGCGCACGGTGAGCTTGGCCTGCAGCTCGCTCTCCTGGAGCTGGGCGCCGAGGATGTGCGTGACGCGGTCGTGGTCGGCGACGGGGTCGAGCCCGGCGACGCGGACGGTTCCGGCGTCGGGGACACGCAGGCCCTCGACGCACTCCACGGTGGTGGTCTTGCCGGCGCCGTTCGGCCCGAGGACGCCGAAGATCTCGCCTTCCTCGACGGTGAAGGAGACACCGTCGACGACGGCCCGTCCGCCGTATTCCTTGCGCAGGTCCCGCACTTCGATGATGGGCATGGGTCGAGCCTCGCCGCTGGACGGGGTGCGGGGCATCGCCCATCGCGCTCGAAGCGGCATCAGCCGATCGGTTGATGGAGAAGTACGACCCCTGCTCGTCCTCGGGCCTTAGGACCAGCGGACGACCGGCAACGGGTCAAAACTCGGTGGGCTGTGTGAGTGGCCATCCGTAGGCTCGCTCCTGATGCCGAAACCAGATGCACCGACCAAGTCGACCGCCGAGGAGCCCGGCGAGGAGTCCGCCGAGCAGCCCGGCGAGGGGCAGGGCGGCGGGTCCGCCGCGCGGACGCTGCTGCGGCTGTGGCCGTACGTGCGCCCGGTCCGAACCCGCCTGTTCGGCGCGGCGTTCGTCGCCATCCTCGCCTCCTGTACGGGGCTCGTCTTCCCCCTCGTACTGAAGTGGCTCGTGGACGGGCCGGTGGCCGACCGTGACCTCGGTGGGGTGTGGCTCGGGGCCCTGCTGCTGCTTCTGCTCGGTTTCGCGGAGGCGCTGCTCTTCGGTCTGCGGCGGTGGCTGGTGGCCCGGCCGCTCGCCTCGGTCGAGGCGGCGATGCGGGCGGATCTCTACCGCCATCTGCAACGGCTTCCCGTGGCCTTCCACGACCGGTGGGCCTCGGGCCAGTTGCTGTCGCGCGGCACCACGGATCTGATGCTGCTGCGGATGTTCCTCGCCTTCCCGCTGACGTTCCTGGTCGTGAACGGGACGACGATCGTGGTCGGCATGGCCATCCTGCTGGCGCAGGACTGGGCGCTCGGGCTCGTGCTGCTGTCCCCGCTGGTCCCGCTGATGATCGTCTGCGCGTACGTCGAGGGCCGGTACATGGCCGTGGCGCGGCGGGCGCAGGACCAGGTCGGTGATCTGACGACGGTCGTCGAGGAGAGCGTGCTCGGCATCCGCATCATCAAGGGCTTCGGCCGCCACCGCAGTCAGGCGCGCGCCTTCCGCGAGCTCTCGCACACGCTGCGGGGCACGGAGCTGGCCAAGGCGCGGCTGCTCGCGGCGATCAACGCGGTCATCATGACGCTGCCGGAGGTCGCGATCGGTGCAGCGCTGGTCCTCGGGACGGTGCAGGTGGCGGACGGCGGTCTGTCGACGGGCACGCTGGTCGCGTTCCTCTCCACGGCGCTCGCGCTGCGCTGGCCGGTGGAGTCCATCGGGTTCCTGCTGGCGATGAGCCAGGAGTCGGCGACGGCCACGGAGCGGTACTTCGAGGTGATGGACGCGGAGCCGGAAACGGCCACGGAGGTCACGTCTTGCGGTGGGGGCTCCGCGGCGACCGGACTCCGTTTCCACGGGGTGGAGTTCCGCTATCCGGACGCGCCCGCCGACGCGCCGCCCGCGCTCGACCGCGTCGACCTGCACGTGCGCCCCGGCGAGACCCTCGCCCTGGTCGGCGCGACGGGCAGCGGCAAGACGACGCTGACGGCGCTCGTGCCGCGGTTGCACGAGGTGAGCGGGGGCCGCATCACGCTGGACGGCGAGGACATCGTGGAGATGGACCGCGAGCGGCTGCGCACGCTGGTGGCGGTCGCCTTCGAGGAGCCGACGCTGTTCTCCGCGACGGTGGGCGAGAACGTCCTCATGGGCGCCGAAGAGGCCGCCGGTGAAGCGGAGTTGGAGCGCGCGCTCGAGGTGGCCCAGGCGGACTTCGCCCACGCCCTGCCGCAGGGCACGGACACGCAGGTCGGCGAGCAGGGCCTGAGCCTGTCCGGCGGCCAGCGCCAACGCCTCGCGCTGGCCCGCGCGGTGGTGGGCCGCCCGCGCTTCCTGGTCCTCGACGACCCGCTCTCGGCGCTGGACGTCCACACGGAGGCCCTGGTGGAGGCGGCCCTGCGACGCGTCCTGAAGGACACGACGGCCCTGGTGGTGGCCCACCGCCCCTCCACGGTCCAACTGGCGGACCGCGTCGCCCTGCTCTCCGAAGGCAGGATCACCGCGGTGGGCACGCACCAGGAACTGCTGCGGGGGAACGCGGAGTACGCGTGGCTGATGTCGGGGGCGGGGGTCGCTCCCGCGACGGGGAAAGCGGGGGTCGCTCCCGCGACACGGGAAGCGGGGGCCGCACCCGCGACACCGGAAGCGGGGGCCGCACCCGCGACACCGGAAGCGGGGGCCGCACCCGCGACACCGGAAGCGGGGATCCCACCCGCGACAGCCGAGGCGCGGGTCGCTCCTGCGACAGCCGAGGCGCGGATCGCTCCTGCGACAGCCGAGGCGCGGATCGCCCCTGCGACAGCAGAGGCAGGGACAGCTGCCGCGACAGCAGAGGCGCGCATCGCCCCTGCGACAGCAGAGGCAGGGACAGCTGCCGCGACAGCAGAGGCGGGGTCCGCTTCCGCGGCGCGGGGAGCGGGGTCGGTGCCCGAGGGCCCACCGCTGACAGCACCCGAGGGCCCACCGCCGACAGCAGGGGGCGCGCATGCGAACGGACAGGCGGGCCCCGTGTCCGCGGAGGGTGAGGCCGCACGATGACCGCTTCGACACCGGCGTCACGGACCGCGGCTCCGGACAAGACTCCCGTCCTGGACGAGGTCCGGCGCCCCCAGCAGCCCCCGAGCGGCGAACGGGATCCCGGCAGCGCCCCCGCCGACCACTTCGACCAGGACACCCTCCCCGCACCCCCCGGCGCCACCACCACCCTGCTCCGATCGTTGCTCTCGGCCCTTCGTGGGCGCGTCCTGGTCGCGGCCATGTTGCTTCTGCTGCAGCAGGCCGCCGTGCAGGGCGGGCCGCTTCTCGTCGCGTACGCCATCGACCGTGGCGTGCCCGCCGTCCGCGCCGACGACTACGGCCCGCTGATCGCCATCGGCGTCGGCTATCTGCTCTGCGCGGCCGCGTCCGGCGCCTTCCAGTACGCGTTCATCGTGGCCTCCGCCCGCGTCAACCAGGACGTGCTGCTCGATCTGCGCGGGCGGATCTTCCGGCACGCGCAGGCCCTCAGCGTGGACTTCCACGAGCGGTACACCTCGGGGCGGCTCATCTCCCGGTCCACCACCGACGTGGAATCCCTGCGGGAACTCCTCAGCGAGGGGCTGCAGGAGCTGATCACCGTCATCCTGTCCTTCGTCTACATCTCGGCGATGCTGCTCTGGCTCGACCTGGGCCTCGGCGCGGTGGCGGTCGCGTCGTTCGTACCGCTCTACCTCCTCGTACGCCGCTACCAGCGTCGCGCGGGCCCCCTCTTCGGGCGGCGGTCCACGGCGATCGCCTCCGTCATCGTGAAGTTCGCCGAGACGATGAACGGCATCCGCCCGGTCCGCGCGTTCCGCCGCGAGCGCGCCAACGAGGCCGAGTTCGGCGTCCTCAACCGCCATCATGAGCGGGCCAACGGCGACGCGATGCTGGAGATGGCCCAGTACGTCGTCGGCTCCCGGCTCGTCGCCAACACCGCCGTCGCCGGCATCGTCCTGTGGGGCGCCTACCGCGTCACCGACGGCACCCTCGCGCTAGGTGTCCTCGCCGCCGCCGTGCTGTATCTGCGGCGCCTGTACGACCCGATCGACCGGCTCGGGATGTTCCTGAACTCCTACCAGTCGGCCGCCGCCTCCCTGGAGAAGGTCGCGGGGCTGCTCGCCCAGACTCCCACCGTGCCCGAACCGCACCCCGACCGTGCCCGGCCGCTGCCCGCCCTGGCATCCGAACACCCGGGCCGCGCGGTCGACTTCGACGGCGTACGGTTCGCCTACCGCACCGGCGGCGAGGTCCTGCCCCGCTTCGACCTGACGCTGCCCGCCGGGCAGACCGTCGCCGTCGTCGGCTCGACCGGCGCGGGCAAGTCGACGCTCGCCAAGCTACTGGCCCGCTTCTACGACCCGACGGAGGGCCGCGTCCTGCTCGACGGGGTCGACCTGCGCGACCTCGCCAACGCCGAGCTGCGGCGCGGTGTCGTCATGGTGACCCAGGAAGCCTTCCTCTTCTCCGGGACCGTCGCCGAGAACATCGCCATCGGCCGCCCCGACGCCACCCGCGAGGAGATCGAACAGGCGGCGAAGGCCATCGGCGCGCATGACTTCATCACCTCACTGCCGGACGGCTACGACACCGACGTACGCAAGAGAGGTGGCCGTATCTCCGCAGGTCAGCGGCAGCTGGTCGCCTTCGCGCGGGCGCTGCTCGCCGACCCGGCCGTGCTGATCCTCGACGAGGCGACCAGCTCGCTCGACATCCCGGGCGAGCGGGCCGTGCAGAGCGCCATGCACACGGTGCTGCGCGGGCGTACCGCCGTGGTGATCGCCCACCGGCTCTCCACGGTGGAGATCGCCGACCGGGTACTCGTGATGGAGCACGGCCGCGTCGTGGAGGACGGCGCCCCCGCCGAACTCATCGCGGGGCACGGGTCGTTCGCGGATCTGCACCGGGCGTGGCGGGACAGCGTGGTGGGGTAACGACAGGCTCCAGGCCATCACCCGCACCCAGCCGAGGGTGCGGAATCAGCCACGCCGCTCCGCGCGCCGGGAAGGGGCACGCATCGAACAATGCGGAGCCCTTTGCGTCGGACGACCCCTCCGTATATCGAACGTGGCCCACCGGGCAGCGGACCAGTTCCGGCCAACTCTTGACGCACTCCTGACAAACCGAGCGCGCCGGTGCCACTCTTCCCCTCGATTCCCGGCTCCACGTTCAACCTTCGCTCCACGTTCAGCCTTGCTCCACGTTCTGCCTTGCTCCACGTTCTGCCTTGTTCTGCCCGGACGGCACGACCGCGCCGCCCGGTCCCCCTGGCCGCGTATCCCGCGGCCACGCAGAAGGAGTCCGTGTTGAGAAGCACCTCTCACAGACCTGCCTCCCACAGACGCGCCACCGCCGCGGGCGCCCTGACCGCCGTCGCCGCCCTCATCGCGGTGGCCTTCCAGACGGGCCCGGCGTCCGCCGACGACCCCGCGATATCGCAGGCCAAGACGCCGGCCGCCGCGAAGATAGGCAAGGCCGACCCCGGTTCCCTGCCCGTGAAGCTCACCCCCGCCCAGCGTGCGGCGCTCCTCAAGGACGCCAACGCCACCAAGGCGGACACGGCCAAGGACCTGGGGCTCGGCGCCAAGGAGAAGCTCGTCGTACGCGACGTCACCAAGGACGGCGACGGCACGACGCACACGCGCTACGAGCGCACGTACGACGGCCTGCCCGTCCTCGGCGGTGACCTGGTCGTCGACGAGGCGAAGTCGGGGAAGACCGAGGGCGTCACCAAGGCCGCGAAGGCACAGCTCAAGGGCGTCGACACCAGCGCCGAGGTGAAGGCCGCGACCGCCGAGAAGCAGGCGCTCGGCGCGGCGAAGGCCGAGGGGTCGAAGAAGACCGACGCGGACCGCGAGCCGCGCAAGGTCGTCTGGATGGCCGAGGGCGAGCCGACTCTCGCGTACGAGACGGTGGTCGGCGGCCTTCAGCACGACGGCACCCCGAACGAGCTGCACGTCATCACGGACGCGGCCACCGGCAAGAAACTCTTCCAGTGGCAGGGCATCGAGAACGGCACGGGCAACACCCAGTACAGCGGTCAAGTCACGCTGGGAACGGCACAGTCGGGGTCCAACTACACCTTGACCGACACCGGTCGCGGCAGCCACAAGACGTACAACCTGAACCGCGGCACGTCGGGCACCGGCACGCTCTTCTCCGGGCCGGACGACGTGTGGGGCAACGGCCAGGCATCCAATCTGGAGACGGCCGGCGCGGACGCCCACTACGGGGCGGCGCTGACCTGGGACTACTACAAGAACGTGCACGGCCGCTCCGGTATCCGGGGTGACGGCGTCGGCGCGTACTCCCGGGTCCACTACGGCAACAACTACGTCAACGCGTTCTGGTCCGACGCCTGCTTCTGCATGACGTACGGCGACGGCGCGGGGAACGCCAAGCCCCTGACGTCCATCGACGTGGCCGCCCACGAGATGACCCACGGCGTGACGGCGGCCACCGGCAACATGACGTACAGCGGTGAGTCCGGTGGCCTGAACGAGGCGACGTCCGACATCTTCGCGGCGGCCGTGGAGTTCCACGCCAACAACGCGCAGGACAAGGGCGACTACTACGTCGGCGAGAAGATCGACATCAACGGCGACGGTACGCCGCTGCGCTACATGGACAAGCCCTCCAAGGACGGCGCGTCCAAGGACTCCTGGTACTCGGGCATCGGCAACATCGACGTGCACTACTCGTCCGGTGTCGCCAACCACTTCTACTACCTCCTGAGCGAGGGCAGCGGCGCCAAGGTCATCAACGACGTCGCGTACGACTCGCCCACCTCGGACGGTCTGCCCGTGGCCGGAATTGGTCGTGACAAGGCGTCGCTCATCTGGTTCAAGGCGCTGACGACGAAGTTCACCACGACCACCAACTACGCGGCGGCCCGCACCGGGACCCTCGCGGTGGCCGGTGAGCTGTACGGCACCAGCAGCACCGAGTACGCGGCGGTGGCCCACGCGTGGGCCGGAGTCAACGTCGGAGCGCGTCCCGGTGGCGGCGGTGGCACCGACTTCGAGAACACCACCGACGTCGCCATTCCGGACCGTGGCGCGGCCGTCACCTCGTCCATCAACGTCACCGGCCGCACGGGCAACGCGCCCGCCGCCCTGAAGGTCGGGGTGGACATCGTCCACACCTGGCGCGGTGACCTGGTCGTCGACCTGGTGGCCCCGGACGGCTCGACGTACCGCCTGAAGAACTCGAGCGCGAACGACTCGGCGGACAACATCAAGGAGACCTACACGGTCAACGCCTCGTCCGAGGCGGCCAACGGCACCTGGAAGCTGAAGGTGCAGGACGTGGCCGCGCAGGACGTCGGCCGCATCAACAGCTGGAAGCTGACGTTCCCGTAGGCCCTGACCGGGCTTGACGGGAGCACATACAGACTGCGCCGCTCCGGGTGGACCGACTCCCCGGAGCGGCGCACCCATGTGCGGCCGCCGGATGCGTAACGCGCCGTTCGCATTGCGTACATGGACCATCGCTCAACGGACGATTTCTGGCCAACCTGCGGTCAGGTACCTGACATGAACCTGGCCCAACTGACACTCTTCCCTCGCACGACACAACAGAACATCTGTACACCCGCACCGCATCTTTCAACCCGGACAGTCCCCCATGCCGTCCGGGCCCCCCACCGAAGGAGCATGCGTGACCCCCCACATATCCCGGAAGCGCTCAACGCTGGCCATCGCCACCGCTGTTGCCGCAGGCGCCCTCCTCGCGGGCGGCCTGACCACCGGAGCATCCGCACAGCCCGACCGGGCGGCCGCGCCCTCCGGGGCACCGATCGCACTCTCCTCCACGGCCCGCGCCGGCCTGTTGCAGGACGCGAACGCGGACAAGGCCGCCACCGCCGAGAAGATCGGCCTCGGCGCCAAGGAGAAGCTCGTCGTACGCGACGTCGTCAAGGACCGTGACGGCACCACGCACACCCGCTACGAGCGCACGTACGACGGCCTGCCCGTCCTCGGCGGCGACCTGGTCGTCCACGCCGCGAAGAGCGGCGCGGTCAAGAGCGTGACCAAGGCGGCCAAGGCCACCATCAAGGTCGCGTCGACCTCCGCGAAGGTCGGCGCCAAGTCGGCGGCCAAGTCCGCCGAGTCCACAGCCTCCAGGTCCGGCGACACCAAGAAGGCGGACGCGCAGACCCCGCGCAAGGTCGTCTGGGCCGCGTCCGGCAAGCCGGTCCTCGCCCACGAGACCGTCGTCACCGGCGTCCAGAAGGACGGCACGCCCAGCAAGCTGCACGTCATCACCGACGCGGCCACGGGCAAGAAGCTCTTCCAGTACCAGGCCATCGAGAACGGCGCGGGCCACAGCCAGTACAGCGGCGACGTCGAGGTCGGCTCCAAGAAGGGCGCGAGCGGCTTCGACCTGACCGACGACTCGCGCGGCGGCCACTCGACGTACGACCTGGCGCATAGCCAGAGCGGCGAGGGCAAGCTCGTCACGGACGAGGACGACACCTGGGGCACCGGAAAGCCGGAGGACCCCCAGACCGCCGCCGTCGACGCCGCCTATGGCGCCCAGTTGACCTGGGACTACTACAAGGCCGTACACGGCCGCGAGGGCATCAAGGGCGACGGCAAGGGCGCGACCTCGCGCGTCCACTACGGCAACGCGTACGTCAACGCCTTCTGGGACGACAGCTGCTTCTGCATGACGTACGGCGACGGTGAGGGCGACAAGAAGCCGCTCACGTCGATGGACGTCGCGGCGCACGAGATGACGCACGGCGTCACCTCCGCGACCGGCAACATGGAGTACAGCGGTGAGTCCGGCGGCCTGAACGAGGCCACGTCGGACATCTTCGCGGCGGCGGTCGAGTTCAACGCCAAGAACGCCGAGGACGTCCCGGACTACATGGTCGGCGAGAAGATCGACATCAACGGCGACGGTACGCCGCTGCGCTACATGGACAAGCCCTCCAAGGACGGCAACTCCCTGGACAACTGGAGCGCGGAGGCGGGCAACGTAGACGTCCACTACTCCTCGGGCATCGCCAACCACTTCTTCTACCTCCTCTCGGAGGGCAGCGGCGCCAAGGAGATCAACGGCGTCAAGTACGACTCCCCGACCGCGGACGGCTCCAAGGTCGAGGGCATCGGACGCGACAAGGCAGAGAAGATCTGGTTCAAGGCCCTGACGTCGTACTTCACGACGACGACGGACTACAAGGCGGCCCGCGAGGGCACCTTGAAGGCGGCGACGGACCTGTACGGCGCGGACTCGGCCGAGGCCAAGGGCGTGGCGGCGGCCTGGACGGGCGTGAACGTCAAGTAACTCTCTTTGCCGGGGCGGCACCCGGGGGCTTCCTTCCCCTGGGTGCCGTGAGGGCGGCCAGCTGGTGATGCGCCCCGGTGGCTAACCCAACCCTTCGATCAACTTGCGCATCGCTTCGTGGCCGTTGTCCGCAAGTAGGTTCGGGTAATCCATACCGACGTAGACCTCACCGCCTTCGGTCATGCTCAGGTAGAAGTTTCCCCGGTCCGTCATGCCGAGGGGGTAGAGGTAATTCTCGACCTCCTCGCTCATCTCCTCGAAGATCTCGAAGTCCCACTTGGCCAACAAGGGATCGATCTGGAAATCCCGCCCCCGCCCTCCGACGGACGCCAAGTCCTCCCGGTCGAGAGCCACTCCCCCGAACTCGGCAAGGAAGGTTCGCGCCGCGTCCGGCATCCGGAAACCTCCGTCGGCGTCGTGAAGGATCTTCTCCCACGTATCGACAGGAACGGCTCGCCCCGGATACCAGCCGGCTCGGCGCAGCGTTCGGCTGGTCGCCTCCGACCACCGGGAGCTGTCGCCCCCGTCCCCGGCCACCGCTTCGTCGCCGAGGAGGTTACGGACAGGGCGGGCAACCCACGTCACTTCTCCCGGCTGGGACCCACTGCAGCGCGTGCCCACGAGCCTGTCCAGCGCCTCGTCCCCGGACGGTGCCAGCAGGCGGATCTCCTCCTCACCGAGGTAGACGGCACCGTTCTCGGCCACAGCGAGATAGCTCGTACGGTTGTTGGCCTGCCCGACGGGGTACAGCGAAACTCCGGCTTCCGTGCTGTAGCGGTGAAAGGTCGCACGATCCCACTGCGCCCTGAGCGGATCCACCCGAAAAGGCGACTTCGCCGTATCCGGCCCAGCAGGCCACCCGTCATTGTGCAGCCCGCCGAATTCCGCGAGGAACCGCTGCGCGGCCTCATGCGCCACAAACCCACCGCGCTCACGCAGGATGCTTTCCCAGGTGACCGTGGGCACCGAACGCTGCGGATACCAGCCGGATTTTCTGAGCACGCGGTCGGTCGGTTCCGACCACCGCGGGGTGCGATTCGCTTCGTGCATTTTGGGAGCACCGCCCTGACTCCAAGTGTGCCGAGAACCTCCGTGCACGCGGCACACGGAGCCTTGTCGTGTTGTGAAGGGCTCGGCCGTCTTGCCCGCCGAGGTGTGGATCGCCTCCGCACCCGCCATCCCCTGCTCACCGTTCGCCCTACCGCAACAACACCCCCGCAGCCTCCCCCGTCCCCTCCGACGGCACCGCCACCAGCCCCAACTCGGCCCCGCTGGCCAGCAGTCGGTGGGAGGGCAGGATCCGCACCGTGTAGCCGAACGGACCCGGGCGGTCCAGGGACAGGGGGCCCTCGTAGAGGCGGCGGCCCTCCGCGTCGGGGCCGCCCACCGGTTTCAGTGGCACCGGGACCGCGTCGGCGATGACGTCCCCGGGGTCGACGCGGCCCGCGATCGTCTGGACCTCGACGTCGTCCGGGGTCAGCGCGCCCAGGTGCACGCGGACCCGCAGCGAGAGTGTGGCGCCCAGTTCGGCGGTGGCGCCCGTCGCCGTCGCCTCGACGTGGTCGACGGCCACCCGCGGCCAGGCGGCGCGGACCCGCGCCTTCCAGGAGGCGAGTTCCCCCGCAGCGTCCGCGCCCAGCGTGCGGTGCGCCCGCGCGGCGGGGACGTACAGCTGCTCCACGTAGTCACGCACCATCCGGCCCGCGAGCACCTTCGGACCGAGACGGGTCAGCGTCCGGCGCACCATCTCGATCCACCGGTCGGGCAGGCCCCCGGGCCCCTGCTCGTAGAAGCGGGGCGTGATCCTGCGCTCCAGGAGGTCGTACAGCGCCGCGGCCTCCAAGTCGTCGCGCCGGTCGTCGTCCGTCGCCGCCCCGTCCGCCGTGGGGATCGCCCACCCGAAGTCCGGTTCGAACCACTCGTCCCACCAGCCGTCGAGGACCGACAGGTTGAGGCAGCCGTTCAGCGCGGCCTTCATCCCGCTGGTCCCGCACGCCTCCAGGGGGCGCAGGGGGTTGTTCAGCCAGACGTCGCACCCCGGATACAGCTTCTGCGCCATCGCCATGCCGTAGTCCGGCAGGAACACGATGCGGCCCCGCACCCGCGGGTCGTCCGTGAAGCGCACCAGCTCCTGGATGAGCCGCTTGCCCCCGTCGTCCGCCGGATGCGCCTTGCCCGCCACCACGATCTGGATCGGCCTCTCCGGATGCGTGAGCAGCTCCATCAGCCGGTCCCTGTCCCGCAGCATCAGCGTCAGACGCTTGTACGAGGGGACGCGGCGCGCGAAGCCGATCGTCAGGACGTCCGGGTCCAGTACGTCGTCGATCCACCCCAACTCGGCACTCGCCGCGCCCCGTTGACGCCACGACGCGTACAGGCGCCGCCTGACCTCCGTCACCAGCTGGCCCCGCAGCTCGCGCCGCAGCTCCCAGATGTCCGCGTCCTGGATCTCGGCGACCGCGTCCCACCGGTCCGAGCCGCCCACCGACAGCGCGTCCTCGGTCCGCTGGGCTCCGATCTGGCGCGCGCCGAGCCGGAACACCTCGGGAGCGACCCAGGTAGGGGCGTGCACGCCGTTCGTGACGGAGGCGATCGGCACCTCATCGGCGTCGAATCCCGGCCACAGGCCCGCGAACATGTCGCGGCTCACCTTGCCGTGCAGGGTGGAGACCCCGTTGGCGCAGCGCCCGAGCCGCAGGCCCATCACCGCCATGTTGAAGAGGTTGGGCTCTCCGCCGGCGTACGTCTCCATGCCGAGCCGCAGGATCCGCTCGACGTCGATGCGGGGCAGCTCGGCGTCCGGGCCGAAGTGCCGGGCGACCAGCTCACGGTCGAAGCGGTCGATCCCGGCGGGGACGGGGGTGTGGGTGGTGAAGACGGTCCCGGCCCGGACGGCTTCGAGCGACGCGTCGAACTCCACGCCGCCCCCGACGAGTTCGTGGATGCGCTCCAGTCCCTGGAACCCCGCGTGACCTTCGTTCGTGTGGAAGACCTCGGGCTCGGGGTGCCCGCTCAGCCGGCAGTACGTCCTGACGGCGCGCACCCCGCCGATGCCGAGCAGCATCTCCTGGAGCAGCCGGTGCTCGCTGCCGCCGCCGTACAGCCGGTCGGTCACCTCGCGGGCGGCGGGGTCGTTCTCCTCGACGTCAGAGTCCAGCATCAGCAGCGGTACGCGCCCGACACTGGCCTGCCAGACGTGGGCGCGCAGCGAACGCCCGCCGGGCAGCGCGATCGCCACCAGGCTCGGGGTGCCGTCGGCCTCGCGCAGGAGGGAGAGGGGCAGCTCGTTCGGGTCGAGCACCGGGTAGGTCTCCTGCTGCCAGCCGTCGCGGGACAGGGACTGGTGGAAGTAACCGTGCCGGTAGAGCAGCCCGACCCCGACGAGCGGCAGCCCGAGGTCGCTCGCCGCCTTCAGGTGGTCGCCCGCGAGGATGCCGAGCCCGCCCGAGTACTGCGGAAGGGCGGCGGTGATGCCGAACTCGGGCGAGAAGTAGGCGACGGCGCGCGGCAGTTCACCGCCGCGCTCGGCGGCCTGCTCCTGATACCAGCGGGCCCCGGTGACGTACTCCCGAAGCCCGTCCGACACCTCGGCGAGCCTGCGCAGGAAGGGCTCGTCCCCGGCGAGCCGGGCAAGGCGCGCGGGCGGCACACTGCCGAGCAGCCGCACGGGGTCGCCGCCCGATGCGGCCCACTGCTCGGGGTCGACTGCCTCGAACAGTTCACGGGTTCCGGTATGCCAGGACCAGCGCAGGTTGCGCGCGAGCTCCGACAGCGGAGCAAGGGGTTCGGGAAGGGCGGGACGTACGGTGAATCGACGGATGGCCTTCATCACGGTGCACCTCTGCCGTAGCGTCTGACGGGGCGTATGCAGGGCTTTCGTACCTCGCGTATCGCCGTACCGCACAGACGTTAGCGGTGCGCCGCCGCTGTCACCACGGCGCACGGGGAGCACGGCGCCGCGTGGGGGTAACGTGACCCGGCGTCAGGGATGTTGACGGGGGCAACGGGGGACAGGGCGCATGATCGGCCAGTTGCGGGATGCTTCACCCAGGCGGATCGGGCCGTATGTGACGCTGGCCCGGCTCGGGGCGGGCGGGATGGGCGAGGTCTTTCTGGCCCACCCCGGGAATGGTGCAGCCTTCGGGCCCGAGGACCTCGTCGCGGTCAAGGCCATCCGGAACGAACTGGCGACGGACGACATGTTCCGACGGCGCTTTCGGCGTGAGGCGGAGGTGGCGGCTTCCGTCGACAGCCCGTTCGTGGCGCGGCTGGTGGCGAGCGAGGCCGAGGGGGAAGTGCCGTGGCTGGCCACGGAGTACATACCCGGGCCCACCCTTTCGGAGGCCGTGCGCCGGCACGGTCCGCTGCCGGCGGGCGCGGTCGCCGCGCTCGGCGCGGGTGTGGCGCGGGCGCTGACCGCGGTGCACGCGGCGGGCGCCCTGCACCGCGACCTCAAGCCGGGCAACGTACTGCTCGGCCAGGACGGCCCCAAGCTGATCGACTTCGGCGTGGCCCGCGTGCAGGCCGCCACGACCATGACCCGCTCGGGCCTGCTCGTCGGCACGCCGGGCTTCATGTCGCCGGAGCATGTGGCGGGTGGCAGGCATGTGGTGGCGGCATCGGACGTCTTCTGCCTGGCCTCGGTGCTCACCTACGCGGTGACGGGGCGGGACCCCTTCGGGGACGGCCCGATGGCAGCCGTGCTGTACCGGGTCTCGCGCGCCGATGCCGACCTGGGCGCGATGCCGGCGGAGTTGCGGAATGTTCTTTCGGCCTGCCTCGTACGTGATCCGGGCGAGCGGCCGGACGCGGCGGAGGTCGCCGAGCGATTCGCGCGCCTGCGGGACGCGGCGACGGACGCGGAGTGGCCGCGGACTGTGCGGGACGCGGTGAGTGAGGCGCGGCGGGACGTGGCGCAGCTGTGCGCTTCGGGTCAGCCATTGCTCCCGGTGCCACTCTGGCCGGAACCGGAGGCAGGGCACCCGGCAACGGCTCAGGGCGGCCCCGCCACTGCTCCGGGACATCCGGTCACCGCTCCGGGGCATCCGGTCACCGCACCTGGGGCGCCCGACCCCTTCGGCCTGCATCAGCTGCCGACGATGAGCGGGTCGCCGCCGGCCCCGCCCCGGCGCCGGGTGCGGCCCGTACTTCTCGGCGCGATCGCCCTGGCCGTGGTGGCGGGCTCGCTCGGCGGGGCGCTTGCCGTGTGGGGCCCCTGGCGGGACGGGCCCGGAGGCAGTGCATCGGCGGCGCCGGGCAGGGTCGATCCGGGGCCGACCGACCCGGCCGCCGCCAGGAAGCTGGCCAAGCGGGCAGGTGTCGACGGGGAAGGCACGGCGGACCGTTCCGGGGTCGTGGCACAGACGGCCGCCCAGCGCCCCAAGGGCTGGAAGAAGTGGCAGGGCCAACTGAGCCACTCCCCCATGAGTTGCGCCGCCGACAGCGCGGCCATCGTCTGCCTGCTGACGAACGGCACGTACGAGGCGGTGAGCGCGAGCAACGGCAAGCGGCTGTGGAGGTCCGGGAAGATCGACCCGGAGGGCGGCCTCGACGAGGCGTACTACGGTCCGGGCGGCGCCTTCTTCATGCCCGGCGACCGCCTCGAACCACAGGTCCGCGGCGGCAAGGCGGTCATCGCCCATGACGGCGTCCTTCAGGTGCGTGACTCCACGACGGGCGATGTCCTGTGGGACGCCCCACGCCCGGACGGAGCCGGCGCGTTCACGCTCCGGCCGCTCCTGGACGATGATGTCCTTCTGGTCGGCGCAGAGGAGTCGTACCTCAACGAGGGCGCGAGGGCCTCCCTGCACGCCTACGACATCGACGGCGGCAAGCCGCTGTGGCACGAGGACCTGGGCAAGCCGTTGGAGGCCCAGGTCGACGTCCATCGGTTCAAGATGCGGGCCCTGCGCGACGGAGTCGTCTACGCGGACGAGGAGAAGGGCCTCGCGGCGTACGACGCACGAACCGGCGATCTCCTCGGACAGTTCAGGAACGAATGCGGGACGGTGCTCGCGGGTGAGAAGGACGTGCTGTGCACCACCCCCGTCGGCGGCGGCTCCGAGGACGGTCCGAAGCCCCGCGTGCAGGTGCTGCGGCTCGACCCCCGCACCCTGGGTGAGGCCGGCAGGCCCTTCCGCTATCCCACGCCCAAGGACCCCATAGAGGCTCCCGCTCCGACGGCCACGGACCGCACCCTCGCGGTGGCCGTCGATCCCGTACGGCACAGCGTGATCGTCAACGACAAGAGCACCGGCCTGCTCCGGCGTTCGGCGAAGCTCCCCGAGGGGAACATCCCGTCCTCCGCACCGCTGGTCGTCGGCGGCCGCATCGTCTACGCGGACAGCGAGGCGCTCTACACCCTGCCGCTCGGCGCCGGTGACGCAAAGCCCGTCCGGCACCCCGTGCCCGGCGCGCCGGGCGACCGGGCGGAGGCACCGCCGAACGTGAACGGCGTCCTGCCCTAGCCGACAAAGCCACACATCGCCCTGAGGATTCGCATGCTCACGCCCCTGCCACCTGGTTCCGCCCGCCATATCGGTCCCTACCGGCTTCTGGCCGGGATCGGTGCGGGCGGTATGGGCGAGGTCTTCCTCGCTCGGCGGGAGCAGGGAGGGCTCGTCGCCCTCAAAGCCGTACGGCCCGAACTCGACCTGGACCTCGACGACGCGTTCCGTGTCCGTTTCCGACGGGAGATGGCGGCCGCCCGCGCGGTCACCGGCCCCTACACGGCCGCCCTCCTGGACGGAGACGCGAACGCCCGGCTCCCCTGGCTCGCGACGGAGTACGTGCCCGGTCCTTCCCTCGCCGACACGGTCGCCCGCTGCGGTCCGCTGCCGGTGGACGCGGTCCGCGCGCTGGGCGCGGGTCTCGCCAAGGCACTCACGGCCGTGCATGCGGCGCGGGTCCTGCACCGCGACCTGAAGCCCGGCAACGTACTTCTCACTCCCGAAGGTCCCCGTCTGATCGACTTCGGCATCGCGCAGGCCTTCGAGGCGACGGCCCTGACGATGACGGGCATGCTCGTGGGCACTCCCGGGTTCATGGCTCCGGAGCAGATCGAGGGCTCGCACGCGGTCGTGCCCGCGTCCGACGTGTTCTCGCTCGGTGCGATCCTGTGTCATGCGGCTACGGGCCGCGGTCCGTTCGACGATCCGGAGCTCGCCTCGGTCATCTTCCGCATCTCGCGGGGCGACGCGGACCTCTCCCGGGTTCCGCACGAGCTGCGCGGCCTCATCGCCGAGTGTCTGCACCTCGACCCAGCCCTGCGCCCCGCGCCCATGGCTTTGGCCGAGCGCCTGGCCGACGCCGACACCGCTCGCTTTCCGTGGCCGTCGGGCGTCCTTTCGCTGTTCGCCGAGTACCGCTCGGCCGCGGCGGAGTTCGAGCCGGCCGACTCGTACGTCCCGACGATGCCGGGCGAGCCGCCGACGGCCCCGGTCGCCATCGCCCCGTCGGCCCCGCACCGTCGGCGCCGGCCGTGGATCGTTGCCGCGGGAGCTGCCGTGGCGGCGGTGACCGCCGTGGTGTTCGTGCTGTCCCAGGGCCCCGCGAGCCGCCCGGAGGCGCGGGAGCCGAAGCCCTCCGGTACCACTTCAACCGGGGCTTCGGTGGTCGCGACGTACGGAAACCGGGGTCACACTGGCGAGTTGGGCCCCTCGGCGGTCAACGGCTCCGCGCGCCCCGACGGCTGGCAGCCCTGGTCCCGCGAGAAACGTGGGGGTGCGGATGGTGCGGGCCGGGGCTGTGTCCTCGCACGGTCCACCCTGGTGTGCCGGGATGGGCAGGGTGCGACGACGGCTCTGGACGCGAGGACCGGCGGTGACCGGTGGAAGGCCCCCGGGTTCCCGGGCAAACCGAAGAGCACGCGGCGGATCCCTCCGGAGGCGGATGGCGAGCGTGTCTACGTACCCAGCTCCCTGGGTGTACTCGGCGTCGGTCTGGAGCGGGGTGACGAGCAGTGGCGTCGTGCGGTCCCCCGGGGCAAGGAGCTGACCTCTCTCACGTATGCCGAAGGCGTCCTCTACACCGCCGAGTCCATACCGCGCGGCGCCCCGTCCACCACCACGGTCCGGGCCCGGCGTGCGACGACGGGCGAGCAGCTGTGGGAGACCACCGTCGACGCCAGGACGGCGGGCACCCTGCTCGCTCGGGACGGCACGGTGTACACGGCGCTGGACGGGGGCGGTGTCATCGCCCTGTCCACCACGAACGGTCACGAGACGGCCCGTGTGGACCGCCCTCGGTGCGGTGATCTCATGGGCCATGACGGATCGGTGCTGTGCTGGTCCGCGGGGCGGGGCGGAGTGAGCGACCTCGACCCGAAGACGCTCGCCGTCCGCCGCACGGTGGGCGCGGTGAAGCCCGACGTGGCCCCGGTCGTCGGTGACGCGGACGTCCTGGTCATCGCCAACAGCAATCCGCGCGCCGACATCGCCCAGCGCTTCACCGCGTACGCGTGGAGGTCCGGTGAGAAACTCTGGGACCTCCCAGCTCGGGGTGCCCCAACGGCCCTCGCCCTCTCCAGGGACCGGCTTCTGGCAGCGGGTACCTACGAGATCTACACCGTGCCGCTCAACGGCGACGCGGAGAACATCACCCAGCGGACGGTCCCGCTCACCGACACGACGAGGCTCGACGGCGTGGAGCTGATCACTCCGCTCTATCTGGGAGGCGCCGTCTTCGCCGAGTCCACGGAGGGCCGCTTCGTCTCGGGCCGTGCCCTGTGACATCGGTGGGGCATCTGCCCCCTATGGCGTCATAGCCGCCACGATCGCCGCCGTATCCCAGTAGAACGGCCGCACCTCCGTGATCCGCCCCTCCCGCACCGTGATCGTCTGGAGCACGGGGAAGGCGAGTTCGCGCCCCGTGGCGCGGGCCCTCGCGCGGACCTGGGTGTGGATCACCGCCGTCTCGCCCGTGGCCAGGAAATCCTGTTCGCCGATCTCGAAGGATTCCCACGCCTCGGCCATGGCTCGGAGGAAGCGGGCCATGCCGTCGTGGCCGCGCCATGTGCCTCCGTACGGGAGCGCCCGTGCCTGGTGCATCACGACGTCGGGGGCGAAGAAGGGGGCCAGCAGGTCGAACGAGGCGCTGCCCGGGCCGCCGGCCGCCAGGTAGCGGGACTCCGCCTCGTACATGCCGGTCAGGACGGACAGGGAGTCGTGCGCGGACGTTTCGTGCTCGGTGGTCATGCCGTCAGCCTGGCCGCTTCCCCGCCGGTCCACCGGCGGGAATCGGACGTCCAACTGCCGACGGTCACCCCGTGGACCCGCACCTATCGCAGGCGTCCTGAATCCGTCCGGAAATCGGCGCAACCATCACAGCACCCCCACGGGCGGTATGGCCGATTCCCCCACGCCGTGTGGTCTTGTTGGGCCTCACGCCGCACGAGAGGCTGCCAAGTGGCGCTCGCGGAGGTTACGGGGAATCCGGCACAGACCGCTCCAACTCCGCGAGTCGCACGTCAAGTTGGGGAGGGAAACCAGCGTATGACTCTGTCGCGCACGAAGCGTCTGCGGTGGGCCGGAGCCGTCACCGCCGCCACCACGGCGGCGGTGCTTTCGGCCAGCACGCTGCCCGCACACGCCGCTCCCGCCGATGCCGCCGATGCCCCGCTGGGGAAGATACTCGGCGCCGGGGAGCCCGGTTCCATCAGCGGAAGTTACATCGTCACGCTCAAGGGCGGGACCGAGGCCCCGTCCGACGCGGGCAAGGGCCTCGCCTCGAAGTACGGGGCGCAAATACGTCACACCTACAGCACCGCGCTCAACGGGTATGCGGTGCAGGCCGGTTCGGACCAGGCCAAGAAGCTCGCCGGCGACTCCAGGGTCGCCTCCGTCGTCCAGGACAGCGTCGTGTCCCTGGACCACACCCAGAAGAATCCGCCCTCCTGGGGGCTCGACCGGATCGACCAGAAGGGTCTTCCGCTCGACAAGTCCTACACCTGGCCCGATACGGCAGGTCAGGGCGTGACGGCGTACGTCATCGACACCGGCATCCGCACCTCGCACCAGGACTTCGGCGGGCGCGCGAGCAGCGGCTGGGACTTCATCGACGACGACGCGACGGCGCAGGACGGCAACGGACACGGTACGCACGTCTCGGCGACCGTCGCGGGCGCGAGCCGCGGCGTCGCCAAGAAGGCGGACGTCGTGGGAGTCCGGGTGCTCGACGACGCGGGGTCGGGGACGACCGCGCAGGTCATCGCGGGCATCGACTGGGTGACCAAGAACGCGAAGAAGCCGGCCGTCGCCAATCTCAGCCTCGGGGGCACGGCCAACGCCCAGCTGGACGCTGCCGTACGCAACTCGATTGCTTCGGGCGTTACTTACACGGTGGCGGCGGGCAACGACGGGCTCCCCGCGTTCCTGTTCTCGCCGGCCCGCGTGAAGGAAGCGGTCACGGTGGGCGCGAGTGACGTCAAGGACGCGAGGGCGAGCTTCTCCAACTGGGGCGGCAGCCTGGACCTGTTCGCGCCGGGCGTCGGGATCGCCTCCGCGTGGAACACGAACGACTCCGCCACCCACACCATCTCGGGTACGTCGATGGCCTCGCCGCACGCGGCGGGCGCTGCGGCGCTCTACCTCGCCGATCATCCCTCGGCCACACCCGCCGAGGTGGGCAAGGCGCTGTCCGACCGGGCGGCGGCGGGCAAGGTGACGGGCGCGGGGCTCGGCTCCCCGAACAAGTTGCTGCAGGTCAACAACCCGTAGCGCACAAGGCACCCTGGAACCGGCCCCGCCGTGCACGGCGGGGCCGGTTCTGTGTGTGTAACCCCTCATGCGCGGTGCGGACTTGCCTCCGGCGCCATCCCGAAGCACCCTCGATAGGGCGCCGTCCTGTTTTCGGGGCCTTACGCACCAGTAGTTAACAATGCGGCCGATTGCCCACCCGAAGTTGTGGGGAAGGCTCCCCCGGTACGCACACGGCTCAGTACGGTCAGTCACGGCTCAGTACGGCCCCACAAGCGCGGCACGCAGTCGCTGAACCCCTCCACACCCCCGTATCCGCCCCACTCATGTAACGCGGACAGGAGCGGTCATGCCCTCAACTCGCCCGTCGGCGAAGCCCTCGGGAAAGGCCACGACCAAGGTGCCCAAACCCCCGGCGCCACAGCAGGACCACGCACCGCAGCAGGACCCGGCATCACAGCAGCACCCGCGAGGCCCGCAGGACCCGCAACCCCCGCAGCACCAGCCGCCCCCACCCCTCACCGGCCGCATACCCGTCCTCGACATCGCGCCCCGCGTCCACGGCGGCCGGCGGCCCGCCAAAGCCGTGGTGGGCGAGACGTTCCAGGTCACCGCCACCGTCTTCCGCGAGGGGCACGAGGCGGTCGCCGCCAATGTCGTGCTGCGGGACCCGGAAGGCCGCCTTGGGCCATGGACACCCATGCGCGAACTTGCCCCCGGCACCGACCGATGGGGCGCGGACGTCACTCCGGACGCCGAGGGGAGCTGGACGTTCGCCGTCGAGGCGTGGGGCGATCCCGTCACCCAGTGGCGGGACCACGCGCAGATCAAGATACCGGCGGGCATCGACACCGAACTCGTCCTGGAGGAAGGCGCCCGCCTGCACGAACGTGCCGCTGCCGGCGCCCCGGCGAGCAAGGGCCGCCGCGCCACACTCCGCGCCGCCGCCAAGGCCCTGCGCGACACGGAACGCCCCGCCGCCGCCCGCCTCGCCGCGGCTCTCACCCCGGAGGTGGACGCGGTCCTCGCCGAGCATCCGCTACGCGAACTCGTCACGGAGTCCGAGTGGTTGCCGCTGCTGGTGGAGCGGGAGCGGGCGTTGTTCGGTTCCTGGTACGAGTTCTTCCCGCGCTCGGAGGGCGCCGTCGTCCGCGAGGGCCAGGCCCCGAAGTCGGGCACCTTCCGTACCGCCGCCGAGCGGCTTCCGGCCATCGCCGCGATGGGCTTCGACGTCGTCTACCTGCCGCCGATCCACCCCATCGGAACCACCTTCCGCAAGGGCCCCAACAACTCCCTGTCCCCCGGCCCGCACGACGTGGGCGTGCCCTGGGCCATCGGCTCCCCCGAGGGCGGCCACGACGCGATCCACCCCGACCTGGGCACCCTGGCCGACTTCGACGCCTTCGTACGCCGCGCCAAGGACCTGCACCTCGAAGTCGCCCTGGACTTCGCCCTGCAGTGCTCCCCCGACCACCCCTGGGTCAACAAACACCCCGAGTGGTTCCAGCACCGCGCCGACGGCAGCATCGCCTACGCGGAGAACCCGCCCAAGAAGTACCAGGACATCTACCCCCTGGCCTTCGACCGCGACATGCCCGGCCTGATCGCCGAGACCGTACGCCTGCTGCGGTTCTGGATGGACCACGGCGTGCGCATCTTCCGCGTCGACAACCCGCACACCAAACCGGTCACCTTCTGGGAGCAGGTCCTCGGCGACATCAACCGCACCGACCCCGACGTCATCTTCCTGGCGGAGGCCTTCACCCGCCCGGCCATGATGCGCACCCTCGCCGCCATCGGCTTCCAGCAGTCCTACACGTACTTCACCTGGCGCAACACGAAGAAAGAACTGACGGACTACGCACAGGAGTTGGCGGACGAGACCTCCCACTACCTCCGGCCGAACTTCTTCGTCAACACCCCGGACATCCTGCACGCCTACCTGCAGAACGGTGGCCGCCCCGCCTTCGAGGTCCGCGCGGTGCTCGCCGCGACGCTCGCGCCGACCTGGGGCGTGTACAGCGGGTACGAACTCTGCGAGAACGCCCCGGCGAAAGCGGGCAGCGAAGAGTATCTGGACTCGGAGAAGTACCAACTGCGGCCCCGCGACTGGGAGTCGGCGGAGCGCACCGGCGCCACCATCGCGCCCCTCATCACCACGCTGAACCGCGTGCGGCGCACCAACCCCGCCCTGCGGCAACTGCGTGGCCTGCACTTCCACCCCACGGACCAGGAAGCAGTGATCGCGTACTCGAAAACGGCCCAGGACAAGGACGGATCGAACACGGTTCTGGTGGTCGTGAACCTCGACGCCCACCACACCCAGGAGGCCACGGTCTCGTTGGACATGCCGAAACTCGGCCTTGACTGGCACGAGACCGTGCCGGTGCGCGACGAGCTCACCGGCGACACCTACCACTGGGGCAGGACCAACTATGTGCGCCTCGAGCCGGGCCGCGCGCCCGCGCACATTCTTCGCGTCCTGCGACCGTCCTCACCGTTGATCGGAGGGTCACCCACACCATGATCATCAACGAACCCGTCCAGGACACATTCGAGGACACGCCGGCCAAGGACCGCGACCCCGAGTGGTTCAAGCGCGCCGTCTTCTACGAGGTCCTGGTCCGCTCCTTCCAGGACAGCAACGGCGACGGCATCGGCGACCTCAAGGGCATCACCGCCAAGCTGGACTATCTGCAGTGGCTGGGCGTCGACTGCCTGTGGCTGCCGCCGTTCTTCAAGTCACCTCTGCGGGACGGCGGTTACGACGTCTCGGACTACACCGCCGTCCTCCCGGAATTCGGCGACCTCGCCGACTTCGTGGAGTTCGTGGACTCCGCGCATCAGCGGGGCATGCGCGTGATCATCGACTTCGTGATGAACCACACCAGCGACCAGCACCCGTGGTTCCAGGCCTCACGCACCGACCCCGATGGCCCCTACGGCGACTACTACGTCTGGGCCGACGACGACAAGCAATACCAAGACGCACGCATCATCTTCGTCGACACCGAAGCCTCCAACTGGACCTTCGACCCGGTCCGCAAACAGTACTTCTGGCACCGCTTCTTCTCCCACCAGCCCGACCTCAACTACGAGAACCCGGCCGTCCAGGAAGAGATCATCTCCGCCCTGCGCTTCTGGCTCGACCTCGGCATCGACGGCTTCCGCCTGGACGCCGTCCCCTACCTCTTCGCCGAAGAGGGCACCAACTGCGAGAACCTCCCCCGCTCCCACGCCCTCCTCAAACGCGTCCGCGCCGAAATCGACGCCCACTACCCCGACACCGTCCTGCTCGCCGAAGCCAACCAATGGCCCGAAGACGTCGTCGACTACTTCGGCGACTTCAAAGACGGCGGCGACGAATGCCACATGGCGTTCCACTTCCCCGTCATGCCCCGCATCTTCATGGCCGTCCGCCGCGAATCCCGCTACCCCGTCTCCGAAATCCTCGCCAAAACCCCCGCCATCCCCGCCGGCTGCCAATGGGGCATCTTCCTGCGCAACCACGACGAGCTCACCCTCGAAATGGTCACCGACGAAGAACGCGACTACATGTATGCGGAATACGCCAAAGACCCCCGCATGCGCGCCAACATCGGCATCCGCCGCCGCCTGGCCACCCTCCTGGACAACGACCGCAACCAGATCGAACTCTTCACCGCACTCCTGCTCTCGCTGCCCGGCTCGCCGATCCTCTACTACGGCGACGAGATCGGCATGGGCGACAACATCTGGCTCGGCGACCGCGACGCCGTCCGCACCCCCATGCAATGGACCCCCGACCGCAACGCGGGCTTCTCCTCCTGCGACCCCGGCCGTCTCTTCCTCCCCACGATCATGGACCCCGTCTACGGCTACCAGGTCACCAACGTAGAAGCCTCCATGTCATCACCCTCCTCACTCCTGCACTGGACCCGCAGGATGATCGAGATCCGCAAACAGAACCCCGCCTTCGGACTCGGCTCGTACACGGAACTCCCTTCGTCGAACCCGGCGGTGATCGCGTTCCTGCGCGAGTACAAGGACGACCTCGTGCTGTGCGTGCACAACTTCTCGCGGTTCGCGCAGCCCACGGAGCTGGATCTGCAGGCCTTCAACGGCCGGCACCCGGTGGAGCTGATCGGCGGGGTGCGTTTCCCGGCCATCGGCGAGCTGCCCTACTTGCTGACTCTCGCCGGACATGGCTTCTACTGGTTCCGGCTGCGCAGGGACGCGGCGTAGGCTCCACCCCTGCTACTCCGGTGCGGGGCGGTTTCCGCCGCCCCGCCCTGGGCACTCTCCCCGCACAACCGGCACTCCCGCACTTCTCCCTTGTCCGCACCGCGGAAAGGACGCGACGCCATGTCGGAAGCCGTCACCCGCCCGGGGATCACCGCGGACGCGCTGCTCGCCTCGCTCGATCCGCTGCTGCGCGCGTGGCTGCCACGGCAGCGCTGGTTCGCGGGCAAAGGCCGCCCCATCACCGACTTCACCCTGGTATCCGCGACCGAACTCCTGCCGCCGACCGCGGAGTTGGGGCTACTGCATCTGCTTGTCCGGGTCCGGCAGCCCCAGGTGCCCGAACAGGGCGGCGGTACGCCCGCGCTGCCCGCCGACTGCTACCAACTCCTGCTCGGCGTACGGCGTGAGCTGCCACCACGGCTCGCGCCCGCACTGATCGGACACGTGACGCGGGGGCCCCTCACCGGCTTCACGGTCTACGAAGCGCTGCACGACGCCCGGATGTCCGGCTTCCTCCTTGAGGCGCTGCGGGTGCGGGCTCGCGTCGGCAAGCTCCGCTTCGAGCGCGACACGCGTAAGGACATAGCCGACGACCTGGCCCCGCGTTTACTCGCCGCCGAGCAGTCCAACTCCTCGCTCGTGTACGGAGATACGTTCATTCTGAAGCTGTTCCGCCGCGTGGTGCCCGGCACCAATCCGGACCTGGAACTGCCCCTGACGCTCTCCCGCGAGGGCTGCCCGCAGGTCCCCGCGCCCGCCGCCTGGTTCCTGGCGGACATCGGGGACGACGCACATGTCCTCGGCGTGCTCCAGCCCTATCTGAAGGGCACGGTGGACGGCTGGGAGCTGGCCCTGCGGGAGCTCGCCGCGGAACGGGACTTCAGCGGTGAGGCGCGGGCGCTCGGCCGGGCGACCGCCGAGGTGCATCTGGCGCTGGCCCGCGCACTGCCCACCGTGACGCTGGGCCGCACCCAGCTGGAGCTGATCGCCGATGGCATGGCCGAGCGCCTGGACTCGGCGGCCAGGTCGGTGCCGGCCCTGCAGCCGTACGCGCCCGCCCTGCACACCACCTACGAGGCGCTCGCCGACCTGGGCCGGGGTGAGGAGACCTGGACGGCGCAGCGCGTCCACGGCGACCTGCACCTGGGGCAGTGCCTGCGCTCGCCCGCCGGGGAGTGGTCGGTCATCGACTTCGAGGGCGAGCCCTCACGCCCGCCGGCCGAGCGCAGGATGCCGCAGCATCCGGTACGCGACGTGGCGGGCATGCTCCGGTCCTTCGACTACGCGGCGCGCTCCCACGAGCCATGGGCGCCCGAGTGGGCGGGCGACTGCCGGGCGGCGTACTGCACGGGGTACGCGGAGGTCACCGGCCGCGACCCCCGTATGGACCCGGTGCTGCTGCGCGCCTACGAGACGGACAAGGCGGTGTACGAGGTCGTCTACGAGGCCCGTCACCGCCCCGACTGGCTTCCCGTACCCCTCGCCGCCATCAAGCGCCTCGCCACGAACGGCCCCGCCACCGAAGCCCACTGACCCCGCCATCGCCGAGGAGGCTCCCCCGTGACCCCCCGCCCGCAGCCGCGCAAACCGTCCGACGAGGCCAGCAAGAAGGGCAAGCGGAAACCGGAGCCCACAGGCCGGGCGCCCCAGCCACCCCGGCAGAAGCAACCGAAGCAACCCAAGCAACCGAAGCTGCCCGAGCAAACTGGGCAGCCGCCGCAGTCCGGCCGCCCCGCGTCGCCCGTCTCCCAGGCCGACCGAGCCCGCCTCCTGGCCGGCACCCACCACGACCCGCACGGCGTGCTCGGCGCCCACGTCGTGCGCGAGGGCATCGTCTTCCGCGCGCTGCGGCCTTACGCCCGCTCCGTCGCCGTCGTCGCCAAGGATCTGCGGGCGGAGCTGCACGACGACGGTGACGGGTTCTTCTCCGGGGTGCTCCCACTGCGCGAGGTCCCCGACTACCGGCTCCACATCACGTACGAGGACGCCGAACTGGAGATCCACGACGCGTACCGCGTCCTGCCCGCGCTCGGCGAGTTCGACCTGCATCTGATCGGCGAGGGCCGGCACGAGCAGTTGTGGCACGCGCTCGGGTCGCGCCCGATGGTGCACGAGGGGGCGACCGGCACCCGCTTCACGGTGTGGGCGCCCAACGCGCTCGGCGTGCGCGTGGTGGGGGGCTTCAACTTCTGGGACGGCTCCGGGTTCCCGATGCGCTCGCTCGGCGGCTGCGGCGTCTGGGAGCTCTTCGTGCCGTCCGTCGGCGAGGGCGAGCTCTACAAGTACGAGATCACCCGGCCCGACGGCACGAAGACGCTGCGGGCCGACCCCCTGGCCCGCCGTACGGAGGTCCCGCCCGCCAACTCCTCGGTGGTGCACGAGTCGCACCACGAGTGGCATGACGCGGAGTGGCTGGTGCGCCGGGCCGAGCTGCCCGTGCACGCGTCACCGTTCTCCGTCTACGAGGTGCATCTCGCCTCCTGGCGACCGGGCCTGACGTACCGCCAGCTCGCCGAACAACTCCCCGCGTACGTATCCGACTTGGGGTTCACGCACGTCGAGCTGATGCCGGTCGCCGAGCATCCCTTCGGCGGCTCGTGGGGCTATCAGGTCACCGGCTTCTACGCGCCGACGGCCCGGCTCGGCACGCCCGACGACTTCAAGTACCTGGTCGACGCGCTGCACCGGGCGGGCATCGGTGTCCTGATGGACTGGGTCCCCGCGCACTTCCCGCGCGACGACTGGGCGCTGGCGGAGTTCGACGGACGGACGCTGTACGAGCACGAGGACCCGAACCGGGCGGCGCACCCCGACTGGGGAACCCTGGAGTTCGACTACGGCCGCAAGGAGGTGCGTAACTTCCTTGTCGCCAACGCCTCTTACTGGTGCGAGGAGTTCCACATCGACGGCCTGCGCGTCGACGCCGTGGCCTCGATGCTGTACCTGGACTACTCGCGCGAGGACGGCGAGTGGACTCCGAACGCGCACGGCGGCCGTGAGAACCTCGACGCCGTCGCCTTCCTCCAGGAGATGAACGCCACCGTCTACCGCCGCGCACCCGGCGTCGTCACGATCGCCGAGGAGTCCACCGCCTGGGACGGCGTGACCCGCGAGACGCACCACCAGGGCCCCGGCGGCTTCGGCGGGCTCGGCTTCGGCCTGAAGTGGAACATGGGGTGGATGCACGACTCGCTCGACTACGTGTCGAAGGAGCCCGTGCACCGCAGGTTCCACCACAACGAGATGACGTTCTCGATGGTGTACGCGTACAGCGAGAACTACGTCCTGCCGATCTCGCACGACGAGGTCGTGCACGGCAAGCGGTCCCTGGTGTCGAAGATGCCCGGCGACTGGTGGCAGCAGCGCGCCAACCACCGCGCCTACCTGGGCTTCATGTGGGCCCACCCGGGCAAGCAACTCCTGTTCATGGGGCAGGAGTTCGCCCAGGGCGCCGAGTGGGCCGAGGGCCATGGCCCGGACTGGTGGCTGCTCGATCCCGCCTACGGGGCGGAGGCCGACCACCGGGGCGTACGCGACCTCGTGCGCGACCTCAACACCGTCTACCGCCGCGAACCGTCCCTGTGGCAGCGCGACACCGACCCCGGCGGCTTCGCCTGGGTCGAGGGCGACGCGGCCGAGGAGAACGTCTTCGCGTTCCTGCGGTACGCCGCCGAGGAGACGGACGAGGCGCCCCTTCTGGCCGTCTCCAACTTCTCGCCGGTGGTGCGGCACGAGTACCGCCTGGGCGTTCCCGGCGAGTTCACCGCCTGGCACGAGGTCCTGAACACGGACGCGGCACGCTACGGCGGCGGCGACGTCACCAACCCGGACCCGGTCAAGACCGAGCCGGTGGCGTCGCACGGCCGCCCCGCGTCCCTGCGCCTCACCCTGCCGCCGCTGGCCACGGTGTGGCTGCGACCCGCGTGAGGCAGTGCACTGGTCGAACTGCTCGCCAGTCGAACTGCTTGCCAGGCGAACTGCTCGCTAGGCGAACTGCTTGAGCGCCACCGGCAGCTCCTCGGCGTGCAGGATGCCGAGGCGCTGCGTGGCCCGGGTCAGGGCCACGTACAGGTCACTCGTGCCGTAGCGGCCCGGCTCCACGACCAGGACCGTGTCGAACTCCAGGCCCTTCGCCTGACGCGGGTCGATCAGCACGACCGGCCGCGTCAGGTCCGGGGCCTCCCCGGCCGTCACACCGGGGAGCTTTCCGGCGAGCCGCTCATGCAGCTCGCGCGGGGCGACCACCGCGAGGCGGCCCTCGTCCCGCGTCTCGTCCGCCACCGCTTCGGCCACGGCCGCGGCGAGGTCGTCGGTGCGGCGCGCCCAGGGCAGCACGCCCGTGGACCGCACCGAGCTGGGCGGCTCGAAGCCGGGGTACTCGACGCGCGGCACCTCGGCGGCCACGTCCATGATCTCCACGGGGGTGCGGTAGTTGACGCCGAGGCGTGTGTACTCCCAGCGGTCGTCGACGTACGGGGACAGGATCGTCTCCCAGGAGCCGCAGCCGCCGGCCTCCGCCGTCTGCGCGGGATCGCCGACCAGCGTCATCGAGCGGGTCGGACAGCGCCGCATCAGCAACCGCCAGGCCATCGCGGACAGTTCCTGCGCCTCGTCCACGATGATGTGCCCGAAGGCCCACGTCCGGTCGGCAGCGGCACGCTCGGCGGCGCTGCGGTGGTCGGCCTCCTCCTGGCGCTCGGCCATACGCTCCGCGTCGATGATGTCGTGCGCGAGCAGCACCTCGGAGTCCTCGTCGTCCTTGTCCTCGAACTCGTAGGTACGGGATGCGTACGAGACGTCGAGCACACCCTGGGCGTAGGCGATCTGCTTGGCACGCTCGGCCTCCGCCATCGCCTTCGCCGCGCTGTCGTCGCTGCCGAGCAGCTCGGCGGCCTCGTCCAGGAGCGGGACGTCGGCGGCCGTCCAGGCGGCGCCGCGCTCGCGCCGGACGATCCTGGCCTCCTCGTCCGGGAGATGCGGCGTCGGCTCCTCCAGGAAGTCGGCGAGGAAGCCCTCCGGGGTGAGCTGGGGCCACAACTCGTCGATGGCGGCGTGCACTTCGGGGCTTGCGGCGATCGCCTTGCCGAGCTGGGCGATGTCGTCGGGGCCGAGGAAGTTCGGGCCGCCGTACGGGTCGGCGCCGAGCCGCTCGGCGAGCTGCTCGGTGAGCATGTCGATGACGCGGAAGGCGAAGTGCGGGCGCCCGAGGTTGTGCGGGACGTCCGCCTCACGTGCCGCCTCGCGTGCTTCCTGCGCGATCGTCCAGTCCAGGACGAGGTCGCCGTCGTCGTGCTCGATGACCACGGGGGCGCCGGGCTCCGGGGTCCGCTGCCGGTCACGTACGGCGGCGGCGAGCACGTCCGCCATCTCCGCGCGGCCCTTCACCTCGGCGGCTTCGGGCGTTTCGGTGCCGGTGGCGCTCACGCCGGGGAACAGCTCGCCGACCGTCGAGAGGAGGACGCCGGTCTCGCCGAGGGCGGGCAGGACCTCGCTGATGTAGCCGAGGAAGGCGGGGTTCGGGCCGACGATGAGGACCGCGCGCTTGGCGAGCAGCTGGCGGTGGGCGTAGAGGAGGAACGCGGCACGGTGCAGCGCCACGACCGTCTTGCCGGTGCCGGGCCCGCCCTCGACGACGAGGACGCCGTGGTGCGGCGCCCGGATGATGCGGTCCTGCTCGGCCTGGATCGTCTGCACGATGTCGTGCATTCGCCCGGTACGGGCCGAGTCGAGCGCGGCGAGCAGCACCTCGTCGGCGTCCGCGCCCTCGTGCCCCGTGCGGGTGTCGTCGCTGAGGTCGAGAATCTCGTCGTGCAGGGCCGTCACGTCGCGGCCCTCCGTGGTGATGTGCCTGCGCCTGCGCAGCCCCATCGGCGTATGACCGGTCGCGAGATAGAAGGGGCGCGCCACCTCCGCACGCCAATCGATCACGAGAGGGGTGCGTTCGACGTCGGACGCGCGGATTCCGATGCGCCCGATGTGATGGTCACGGCCGTCGCGGAATTCGAGCCTCCCGAAGCAGAGCCCGTTCTCTCCCGCGTTGAAGGCGGCCAGCAGTCCGGACCGCTCCGCCACCAGGACGTCACGCTCAAGCCTGGCCTGCAGACCGTTGCCGACCTGCGTCAACGACGCCTGCACGGCGGCCTTCGCCTCCTCGCGCAGCGCGTCGAGGCGCGCATACAGCCCGGAGACGAATTGCTGCTCTTCCCGCAATTCCTCGGTTGACAATTCAGCCCCTCGCCAGTTACAGTGCTCTTATACAGATTCTCGCGATTCCAGTGTGCCCAAATGGGTAAGGGGTCGCGAAAGGATCCAATATACGCCAGGAAAAGCCCCGGACGCCAATTCGTCCGGGGCTTTTCCCTTTCCTGCTGCCGTATGTGCGTCAGAGCGTCAGAGCACCTCGGCTTCGGTCAGCTCCGCGAGCAGCTTGCGCTTGGGCCGCGCGCCCACCATGGACTTCACCGGCTCACCGCCCCGGAACACCACGAGGGACGGCACCGAGAGAATCCCGTACGCGATCGCCGTCCGCGGATTGTGGTCCACGTCCAGCTGCACGATCCTCAGCCGGCCCTCCTCCTCGCGCGCGATCTCACTGAGCACCGGCGCGAGCTGCCGGCACGGTCCGCACCACTCGGCCCCGAACTCCACGAGCACCGGCAGTTCCGCCTTGAGCACCTCGCCCTCGAAGTCGGCGTCCGTCACCTCGGCCACACCGTCGGCCTTGACCATCCCCATGTCCGCGTTCCCTCTCCCTCAGCCCGTCGCCCGTCAGCCCGTCAGCTCGCACTGCGGGTCCGGGCCGCCCGGGACCGCCGCCTCGGCGCGCACCAACTGCGCACTCACCTGCTCGCGCACCGCACTCAACTCGCTGATCAACGCGTCGAGTTCACCGATCTTGCGGCGGTACACGTCGAGCGACGCGGGGCATGAGTCGCCCTCCGGGTGCCCCGACCGCAGACACTCCACGAACGGCCGCGTCTCCTCCAGATCGAACCCGAAGTCCTGCAAGGTCCTGATCTGCTCCAGGAGACGCACGTCGTCCTCGTCGTAGGTGCGGTAGCCTCCCCCAAGCTCTTAAAGAGCAGGGGGGCCCCCATCCACTGCGACGAGCGGGCAGCAGCCCCCGTGACTCGTAGTACCGAAGCGTCCGCGTGGTGGTGCCGGCCCGCTCCGCAAGTTCGCCGATGCGCATGCGTACGACGGTAATCCTTGACGTGGGCGTCAAGGCCAGCGCTCAGGATGCCCTGGGGGGCTGATGCAGGCCGAAGGTGGACCCCTGGTCGTCCTTGCAGAGCCGGAACCGGCCGAACGCCGCGTCCGACTCCTCGCTCTCGCCGCCGATCGGCGCCTCGACGGTGCCGCCCAGCTTGATGACCTTGGCCAGGGCGGCCTCCAGGTCGTCGACCTGGAAGAAGAGGTAGGGCGCCGCCCCCGCGTCACCGCCGTGCATGCCGCCCGGCACACCCGGGGTCCCGATCACATACCCGTGCCCGGACGGCCCCGGTTCGAAGGACCAGCCGAGCAGTTCCCCGTAGAAGGCCCGCCCCCGCTCCGGGTCCTCGACACCGATCTCGAAGAAGCTCGGTTCACCAGTCATCTCACGGCTCCTGCTCTGTGACGGCGGTCACTTTCACCGTACGCCGCGTACCGCTTCGATGGTGGCCGTCCATCCGTCGGCGCCGTGGCCCTTGGCGATGGCCCGGTCCAGGACGGCCTTGATACCGCTCAGGGCGCCCACGTCGAGGCCCCGGTGCTCGGAGGCGTGGATGATGTGGTCGACGTTGACGGCTTCCGTGACGAGCGGGGCCTGCTCGCCCGGGTACTTGCCGGAGTCGACCTCGCTGCCCATCTCCTCGATGGCCGGCGGGAGGATGGCGATCATGGCGCTGAGGTAGGGCGCGAGTTCCGCGCCCTTCACGCCGTCCGCACCGGCCAGCGCGTACGCGTGGACGAGGCCGGACATGCTGGTCCAGAAGAAGTCCAGCAGGGCGTTGTCGTAGACGGCCGCGAGGCCGTGGTCCTCGCCGAGGTACACGGTGTTGCCGCCGAGCACCTTGAGCGTGCTCTCGTGCCGCTCGTACACGGCCTGCGGGCCACTGTGGAAGAGCAGCGCGTCGGGGGTGCCGATCACGGTCACGGGCACCAGGATGGCGCCGTCCAGGTAGTCGACGCCGTGCTCGGCGGCCCAGGCCGCAGCCTCGCGGGAGCGCTCCGGGGTGTCGGACGTGAGGTTCACCAGGGTGCGCCCCGCCAGGTCGGCGGAGATCGGGCCCAGCACGGCCCGCGAGACGCCGTAGTCGTAGAGGCAGACGACGACCAGGTCCGAGGCGCGGACCGCGTCGGCCGCGGTGGCGGCGCGCGTGGCCCCTGCGGCCACGAGGTCGTCGCCCTTGCCGGGCGTGCGGTTCCAGACGGTGGTGGGGTGGCCGGCCTTGAGGAACGCACCGGCGAGAGCCTGCCCCATGGCGCCAAGGCCGAGGACGGTTACGGGGGTCTTGAGCTGCTGTTCTGTCATGACGACCATGCTTGGCGCTCGCCCGCGTCCCTACAAGTACCGACTAATTAGTCAGGTACTTACGAAGAGGTAAGCAAGCGGGGGGACTTGGGCTCGGCGGCGTGCGGCGTGCGGCGTGCGAGGGGGGGCAGGGGTCAGTCGAAGTCGAGTTCGCCGTACGCCCGCTTGAGTTCGCTGAAGTCCTGGACTCCCGCCATCAGGACCACCCCGTCCCACAGCCGTCCCGCCGCGTCTCCCTTCGGTGCGGGCGAGACGACCGGGCCGAAGACCGCGCCCACTCCCTGGACGGAGAGCACCGGCGTGCCGACATCGGTGCCGACCAGCTCGATTCCTCGCTCGTGTGAGGCCCGCACGGCGTCGTCGTACTCCTGTGTCCAGGCCACCGCGGCGAGCCCCGTGGGCAGTCCGGCGTCGGCGAGCGCGCGCTCGGCGCCGTCCCATTCGCCCCGCTCGTGCAGCCGTGCCCCGAGCGCGTCGAAGTACGTCCCCAGCGCATCGCTCCCGTGCCGCGCGGCCACGGCCGCGCAGACCCGGCCCGGACCCCGCATGTAGTCACCCCGCTGCCCCTCGGGGTCCTCGGGGTCGACATCGAGGCCTTCGTTCAGGACCGAGAGGCTCATCACCCGCCACCGCACGCTGATGTCCCGCACCCGCTCGACCTCGCGGATCCACCGGGAGGTGAGCCAGGTGCAGGGGCACACGGGGTCGAACCAGAAGTCGACGTTCTGCGGCCTGTCCATCATCCAACTACCGTACGCCTTCGGGAAGTTGAGGCTCCGGACCCATTGACGTCCGGCATGCCTGCAACTACAAAACCCGGAGAGCGGAATGAGAGCGCTCTCAAGGCGCTCGCACACGTACGCACACTCCCCCCCCACGGAGGTGTTCCATGAGCACCACTCGCACTACTCCCACTACTCGCACCGCGCGCGTCGGTCGCGCACCTCGCATCGGTCGCCTCACCCGATCCCCCCGCACCGGGCCCGTCCTGGCCGCACTGGCCGCCATCGGTCTGCTCGGCGCTCTGATGACGCCCGGCACGGCCCGCGGCGACGTGCCGCCCGCGCCGGGCTGGGCGCTGGAGTGGAGCGACGACTTCAACGGGGCCGCGGGCTCCCGGCCGTCCGCCGACAACTGGCAGATCGACCTGGGGCACAACTACCCGGGAGGCCCGGCGAATTGGGGCACGGGTGAGATCCAGTCGTACACGGACTCCCCCGAGAACCTCGCCCTGGACGGAAACGGCAGCCTGCGGATCACCCCGCGCAGGGACGGCGCGGGAAACTGGACCTCGGCCCGCATCGAGACGAAACGCAGCGACTTCAAGGCTCCGGAGGGCGGCACGCTCGCCATCGAGGGCCGTATCCAGATGCCGGACATCACCGGGGAGAGCGCGCTCGGCTACTGGCCCGCCTTCTGGGCCCTCGGCGCGCCCTACCGCGGCAACTACCAGAACTGGCCGGCGATAGGCGAGTTCGACGTGATGGAGAACGTGAACGGCATCAACTCGGTCTGGGGCGTGCTGCACTGCGGCGTGAACCCGGGCGGCGACTGCAACGAGACGCAGGGGCTCGGCGCCAACCGGGCCTGTCCCGGCGCAAGTTGCCAGTCGGCGTTCCACACGTACCGTTTCGAATGGGACCGCTCGACGACGCCGAACCAACTGCGCTGGTACGTGGACGGGGAGCAGTTCCACACCCTCTCCCAGGACCGCTTCTCCGCGGCCACGTGGTCCAACATGACCGACCATGCGGGCTACTTCATCCTGCTGAACGTCGCGATGGGCGGCGCCTTCCCCGACGGTGTCGCCGGCAGGGCGACACCGGTAGCGCAGACGGAACCGGGGAAGGCGATGGCGGTGGACTACGTGGCGGTGTGGACGAAGCGGCCCTAGGGGGCCCTGGGCCGGAGGCCGGGTCAGCCCAGCTTCAGTACGGAGATGGCCTGGTCGGCCATCCTGGACTCGCCGAGGGCGTTCGGGTGCACCGGGACGAAGTTCGTGCCGAACAGCACGGGCTCGACCCAGCGCGTGCCCCGCGGCTTGCAGGCGTCGTGCCCCTGCGAGGCGGCGGCCATGTCGACGAACGTGGCACCCGTCTCGGAGGTGGCGCGCTGCACGGTCTTGTTCAAGTGGGCCTGCAGATCCCGCAGATAGGGGATGTCCCCGGTGGCGATCGGCATCTTGGCGAAGCAGGCGCGGTCGGCCTCGGCCGGCACGATCCAGGGGTAACCGAGCACGCCGATGCGCGCGTTCGGGGCCTTGGCCTTGACCGCGCGCAGGGCGTTCTTCAGCGCGGGGTACGTACTGGTGTCGATCGCCTTGGTGAACTTGTCCCCGTTGGCGTCCTTGCAGGGGCTGCCCTTGCCGCCGGAGAGCACTCCGGCGGAGCCGCAGGCGACGATCGCGCCGATGAAGGTGTTGTTGTCGTTGCCGCCGATGGTCAACGTCACGAGATCCGTGTCGGCGTCGACGGCGTCGAGCTGCGGGGCCACGCCGGGGTACTGCGCGCCCGCGAAGTCCTTGGTCTGGGCCCCGCCGCAGGTCACGTCGGTGAGCTGGGCGCCGGTTCGACTGGCCACGATGTGCGGGTAGTTGGCCGTCGAGCGCGCACAGAGGAGGGGCGCGGTCGGGTCGAGCGGCAGGACGCCGGATCCGGCGCTGAAGCTGTCACCGAGGGCCACGTAGTCGAGCGGGTCGCCGCCGGCCGCCTGGGCGGGTGCGGCGGCAAGGCCGAGGGTGGCGGTGCCTGCGGCGGCGAGTGTGGCGGCTGCCAGGCGCAGGGCGCGTGCGCGGATCACCATCTGGAGTCTCCTTTGAATCCGATGAATCCGATGGGGGGTCAGCCCCGGAGAAGAGCGAGCAGGCCGCGGGCGCCAACAGTGCTGCTACGAAGGTGTTTTGGGCAGGCTTCAGCGGCTTTCGGCGGTTCTCGGTGGTGCAACGCTGAAGTTACTGGCAGGTTTGAACAAGAGTCAACAGTCGGCACACGCGTCCACCTGGATGGCGGAGCCCTCGCTCGGCGGGGCGGGTCCCTCGCTCGCCGCGGGGGCCCTCGCTCGGCGCGGCGGGTCGCTCGCTCGGCGCGGGGGGGGGTCGCTCGCTCGGCGGGGGCAGCTCCTTCGCTCGGCGCGGTGGAACCCTCGCTCGGCGCAGGGGGTCCCTCGCTCGGCGCGGTGGAACCCTCGCTCGGCGCAGGGCCCCCGCTCGGCGGGGAGGAGCTCCTTCGCTCGGCGCGGGGGGCCTTCGTTCCCTAGTCCCGCAACGCGCGTCGCACCCGCGCGCAGAACTCCTCCACCGCGCTCTGCTCCGGCTCCGTGCCCTCGTCGAGCATCGCCGTCTGGAGGCCGGGGCCGTACGCGCCGCCGTGGCGATCGATGTCGGAGGTACGGGCGGGCTGCACGACGAAGTGGATGTGACCGGGCACGCGCCCGGCAAGACGGCCCACCGCCCTGCACCATCCCGCCGCTTCGCGACGGATCATTCCCGCCCACCCACCCGTTTGCCCCGCAGCTACACCAGACGTAGGGCAGCGACGCCTGCCCTCCCTCATGGCTGCACCACGGGGCAATCGGGTAGGTGGGCGGGGAAGCATCCGCCGCGAAGCGGCGGCTCAACCCGGAGCGGCAGCTCAGCCCCGACCGGCGCCGCGCCCGAGCCACGGTGGGTGGGTGGGTGGGTGGGGAAGCATCCGCCGCGGAGCGGCAGATCAGCCCCGAGCGGCACCGCGCCCAAGCCACGGCGGGCGGGTGGGCGGGAAGCATCCGCCCCGGAGCAGCGGCACCGCACCCGGGCCACGGTGCGCGGGTGAGAAGCATCCACCCCGGAGCCGCAGCTCAGCCCCGACCGGCTCCCCGCCCAAGCCAGGCCACCGCTACCGGCGCCCCGCGGGCTCGGGGGCCGCGGGCTCCGTGGGTTCCGAGGCCAGGGGCCCGCCCGCGGCCTCCGTCGGCGCACCCTTCCGCCGTCCCGGCAACAACACCGCCACCACCACAGTCCCCACCCCCAGAATCACCGCACCGATCAGACTGGTGTGGGCCACCGCGCCAGAGAACGCCGAGCCCACCGCATCAGCCATCTGGTGCGCGCCCCCGGCGAGTTCCTGTGCCTGCGACTTCAGCTGCGCCGCCTCCTGGGGCGACGAAGCCCCCGCCGCCTTCTCCGAGAGCGCACGCGCCTGCTCGGCGATGCCCTGCGCCACGCCGTTGCCCGCGCCCACCGAGTCCTGTGCCGTGTCGAGCGCGGAGGCGGGAAGCTTGCTCCCGGCGGTCTCGTCGGCCAGCTTCGACCCGTACGAACTCGCGAGGACCGAGCCGAGTACCGCGATCCCCAGCGAACCGCCCAGCTCCAGCGAGGTGTCGTTCACCGCGCCGCCCACGCCGAGTTCCGACTCGGGGAACGCGCCCATGATGACGTCCGTGCACGGCGAGACCGCGAAGCCGAGGGAGAGGCCGAGGATGATCAGCGGTGCCACGAAGTCCCCGTACGTGGAACCCGCCTCGATCTGCGTGAGCAGGGCGAGCGCGACCGTGCCGCCGACCATGCCCGCAACCACCATGATCTTGCCGCCGATACGCGGCGCGAGGATCCCGGTGACCGCCGAGCCCACGAACACCGCTCCGGCCAGCGGCAGCATGCGGACGCCGGTCTCCAACGGGTCGTAGGCCAGGACGAACTGAAGGTGCTGGGTCAGGTAGTAGAAGGCGCCGAACACCGCGAGGAAGAAGAGCGCCACTGCCAGGTTCGAGCCCGCGAAGCCCCGCTGCGTGAACTTGCGTACGTCCAGGACCGGGCGCGGGTGCTTCAGCTCCGAGATGATGAAGGCGATCAGGCCGAGGCCCGCCACCACCGCCGCGGAGATCGCCCGCACGCCCCACCCGAAGTGCGGGCCGTCGATGATCATGAAGATCAGGGAGCCGACCCAGACGACCGAGAGCAGTCCGCCCACGTAGTCGATGCGGCCGTGCTGCGCGGCCTTGGACGGCGGTACGAGGACGAACGCGCCGATGATCGCGAGCACCGCCACCGGGATGTTGATCAGGAACGTCGAGTGCCAGCCGTTGTCACGGAGCAGCGCGCCCGCGATCAGCGGACCCGCGGCGATCGCGATGCCGGACGTCGCCGCCCAGATGGTGATCGCCTTGGCCCGTTCCGCGCGCGGGAACGTCGCCGCGAGCAGCGAAAGCGTGGCGGGCATGATCAGCGCCGCGCCCACGCCCATCACCGCGCGGACCACGATGACCGCCGTAGAACTGTCCACCATGGCGCCCGCCCCCGCGCCGACGGACATGATCACCAGGCCGAGCACCAGCGCGCCCCGGCGGCTGTACTTGTCGCCGATCGCGCCGAGCAGCAGCATCAGCGCGGCGTACGGGACGGTGTAGGCGTCGATGACCCACTGCAGGTCGGAGCTGGACAGGCCGAGGTCCATGGTCATGTCGGGCGCGGCCACCGTCAGGGCGGTGTTCGCCATCACCGCGATCAGCAGACTCAGACACAGGACGCCGAGGGCCCACCAGCGGCGGGCGTACGGACGGTCCATCCGTTCGACCGGTTCCTTGATCAGCAGAGGCATTGGATTCCACCCATCCCGTTTGTCGCTCACACATTTGCCGCTCACGCATGTGTCGCTCACGCATGTGCCGCTCACCTATTGCACACGCTTGTGCAACTACACACTGCTGTGCAAGATACCCGATGTTGCACAGGTGTGTGCAAGTCGGGGCCGCGGGCACGGTCGAGTGGGGAGCGCGGGCACGGCCGAGTGCGCGGCACGGGGCCATGAGTCGAGTGGGCAGAATGGGGCCATGAGCCCCCGCCCAGCGAGCAGCGTCAGAGCCGACGCCAACCGCCGCCGCATCCTCGACGTCGCCGTCGCGGAGCTGCTGCGCGACCCCGACGCGTCCATGGACCAGATCGCGCGCGCGGCGGGCGTCGTACGACGGACGGTGTACGGGCATTTCCCCAGCCGTGACGCGCTGGTCGAGGCGATCGTGGAGCGGGCCATCGCGGCGGTGGAGACCGCGCACGCCGCGGGCCGCGCGGGCGTCGACGACCCCGCGGAGGCGGTGGCGAGTTCGCTGCTCGCCGTGTGGGAGGTCGCCGACCGCTACCGCCTGCTGCTCTCCCTCGGCGAGCGGAGCGTGACGATGGGCGCCATCCGCGAACGGCTCGGCCGCGTCCACGAGGAGGGCCTGGAGACGTTCCAACGCGGCCTGGACGACGGCACCTTCGTGTCACCGCTGCCGACACGGGCGCTCGGCTACGTGCTCGAAGGGATTCTGTTCGCCGTGATGGAGGCCGTGAACGACGGTGTCGTAGCGGCGGAAAAGGCGGGCAGGTCCACCGCGATCACGTTTCTGACCGCGGCGGGCCTGCCCGCCTCACAGGCCACCGAGCTGGTGACCAGGGTCGCCGACAGGAGAGCGGCGACCACCGACGCCTAAGGCGTCAGGGACTTCTTCTCGGTGCTGACCGGCTGCGTCGGCACGGCGTCCACCGTCTCCTGCTCGGCCGTCTCGGGCCCGTGGCCACCGTCGTCGAGCAGGGTCTTCTCGTCGAACGGCAGCTTCCCGTCGAGCACGAGCTCGACCCGCTCGCGGTCGACCTCCTTGGTCCACGTGCCGATCAGGAGCGTCGCCACCGCGTTGCCGGCGAAGTTGGTCAGCGCGCGGGCCTCGCTCATGAAGCGGTCGACGCCGATGATCAGGCCGACGCCGTCCACCAGGCCCGGCTTGTGCGACTGCAGGCCACTGGCGAGGACCGCGATGCCCGAACCGGAGACGCCCGCCGCGCCCTTGGACGCGATCATCATGAACAGCAGCAGCGAGATCTGCTCACCGATGCCGAGCGGCTGGTCCATCGCCTCGGCGATGAACAGCGACGACATCGTCAGATAGATCATCGTGCCGTCGAGGTTGAAGGAGTAGCCCGTCGGGACGGTGATGCCGACGACCGGACGGCTGACGCCCAGGTGCTCCATCTTCGCGATGAGCCGCGGGAGGGCGGACTCGGAGGACGAGGTGGAGAGGATCAGCAGGAACTCGCGGCCCAGGTATTTCAGGAGCTTGAAGAGATTGACCCCGGTCACCAGGCGCAGCAGCGCGCCGAGCACGATCAGGATGAACAGCGCGCAGGTGACGTAGAACCCGACCATGATCGTGGCGAGGGCCTTCAGGGCGTCCGTGCCGGTCTCGCCGACCACCGCGGCCATCGCGCCGAACGCACCGACCGGAGCGGCCCACATGATCATGCCGAGTACGCGGAAGACGAGCCGCTGGATGTGCCCGATGCCGCGCAGGATCGGCTCCCCGGAGCGGCCCATGGCCTGCAGCGCGAAGCCCACGAGCAGCGCGACGAGCAGGGTCTGCAGGACCTCGCCCTCGGTGAAGGCGGAGACGAGCGTCTTCGGGATGATGCCGAGCGCGAAGTCGACGAGCCCCTTGTCCGCCTCTTCGGCGGCGTCGTGGCCCGCGCCCTTCTCGGAGTCGGTGATGTCCATGCCCGAGCCCGGGTGCAGGATGTTGCCGACGATCAGGCCGATGGCGAGCGCGACGACCGACATCGCGACGAAGTAGGCGAGCGCGAGGCCGCCGACCTTGCCGACCTTGGCGGCCTTACGGACGGAGCCGACGCCGAGGACGATCGTGCAGAAGATGATCGGCGAGATCATCATCTTGATCAGGTTCACGAAGCCGGTGCCGACCGGCTTGAGCTCCTTGGCGAAGTCGGGCACGAGCAGGCCGACACCGATACCGAGGACCACGGCGATGATGACGGCGATGTACAGATAGTGGGTCCGGTCCCGCTTGGCAGCGGGTGCCGGTGTCACCTGGCTGTCGGTGGTGTCGGCCACGAGGGCCCTCCTTGAACGACTACGTCGGCGTTTTCGGCCAGTGCGTGGGCTTCACGTCCTGGTACGGCCAGTGCGTGCGGCTCACGTCCTGGTACGGCCAGTCCGTGCGGCTCACGTCCTGGTACGGCCAGTCCGTGCGGCTCACGTCCTGGTACGGCCAGTCCGTGCGGCTCACGTCCTGGTACGGCCCGTGCGTGCGGCTCACGTCGTGGGCAGGCGAATCCCGGTGACTATCTCTCGCCCTGTGAGGGCGGTCACCCTTACGTTCATTTAGTTCGCACTTACGGTGCCAGGCAGACTGGCCCCATGTCCCTCGCCCGTCCGCCCCGGCCGCGCAGCCTCGCCGGGCAGCTCTTCGCGATGCAGATCGTGCTGGTCACCGTCGTGGTGGCCGGGTGCGCCCTCTTCACGTTCCTGAGCGACCGGCAGCAGGCGGAGGAGGGCGCGCGCCGCCAGGCGACGGCCGCGGCGCGGGCGGTCGCGGACTCCCCTTCGGTACGGGAGGCCGCGCGTGGCGAGAATCCGTCGAGGACCCTCCAGCCGTACGCGACCGACGTGCGCCGCCACACCGGCGTCGACTTCGTCACGATCATGGACCCGGACGGCATCCGCTGGACCCATCCCGACGAGGACGAGATCGGCGAGCGCTTCCTCGGGCACCGGGCACAGGCGCTGCGGGGCCGGACCTTCACGGAGACGTACACGGGGACGCTCGGCCCCTCGGTGCGCGTGGTCACGCCGATCCTCACCGACGACGGAACCGGCCGCATCACCGGCCTGGTCAGCGCGGGCATCACCATCGAGGAGATCAGCGAGAAGGCGCGCGGCCAGCTCCTCGCCCTGCTCGGCGTCGCGGCGGGCGCGCTCGCGCTCGGCGGAATCGGTACCTACGTCATCAACGCCCGGCTGCGCCGCCACACCCACGGCATGAACGCCGCCGAGCTGAGCCGCATGCACGACTACCACGAGGCCGCGCTGCACGCGGTGCGCGAGGGGCTCCTGATGCTGGACGGGCAGCGGCGTATCGCCCTCATCAACGACGGAGGGCGCGAGCTGCTCGGCGTATCGGGCGACCTGGTCGGCCGCAACGTCGCCGAGCTCGGCCTGCCCGCACCGCTGACAGGCGCGCTGCTCGCGGCCGAGCCGCGGGTGGACGAGCTGCACCTCACGGCGGACCGGGTGGTCGTGGTGAACACCTCGCCCGTGTCGAGCGGTGAGCGACGCGGCACGGTGGTGACGTTGCGCGACCACACCGAACTCCAGGCGCTGACCGGCGAGCTGGACTCGGAGCGCGGCTTCACGCGGGCGCTCCGCTCGCAGGCCCACGAGGCGGCGAACCGCCTGCACACGGTGGTCTCCCTCATCGAACTGAGCCGCGCGGACGAGGCCGTCGAATTCGCCACCGCCGAGCTGGAGCTGGCCCAGACGCTGACGGACCAGGTGGTCGCGGCGGTGAGCGAACCGGTGCTCGCGGCCCTGCTCCTGGGCAAGGCCGCCCAGGCGAACGAACACGGCGTGGAGCTCGTCGTCTCCGCCGACAGCAGCATCGACGACGGCATGCTCCCGGCGGACCTGCCGGCGCGCGACCTGGTGACGGTCCTCGGCAACCTGATCGACAACGCGGTGGACGCGGCCCAGGGATCGCCCGCCGCCCGCGTGACGGTGACGGCACGCGCGGACGACGCGGGACTGACGCTACGGGTGTCCGACACCGGCCCCGGAGTCGACCCGGCCCATACGGAGGCGGTCTTCCGGCGCGGCTGGTCGACGAAGGCCACGGCCGGCCGCGGCCTGGGCCTGGCCCTGGTCCACCAGACGGTGACGAAGCACGACGGCACGCTCACGGTGCGGGAGGCGGCCGGAGGAGGGGCGGAGTTCGAGGTGCACTTGGGCAGCACCGAGTCCGCTCCTGTTGTGGGCAGGCGTTCCGCAGGGCGATTGGGGTCTCCCCTGGTCGAGCGAAGCCGAGAGCTTGGGGAAGGGTGGGCACAACCCTCGATGCCGGGTGCGGATGAAGGGGCGTCCAGTACGCCGGACGTGGCAGACGGAGGCACCAAGTGACTGAGCCCATCAGGGTCCTGGTAGTAGAGGACGACCCCGTAGCCGCCGATGCCCACGTCCTCTACGTGAACCGCATCCCCGGCTTCCACGCCGTGGGCAAGGCGCACAGCGCGGCCGAGGCGAAACGCGCCCTGGACCGCACCGAGGTCGACCTCCTGCTCCTGGACCTGCACCTCCCCGACGGCCACGGACTCCAGCTGGCCCGCACCCTGCGCGCCGCGGGCCACCGCACGGACGTCATCGCCGTCACGTCGGCCCGCGATCTCGCCGTCGTACGCGAGGGCGTCTCCCTCGGTGTGGTCCAGTACGTGCTCAAGCCCTTCACCTTCGCCACCCTGCGCGACCGCCTGACCCGGTACGCCGAGTTCCGCACCGCCGCGGGCGAGGCCACCGGGCAGGACGAGGTGGACCGTGCCCTGGCCACCCTGCGCGCGCCAGGACCCGCCGCCCTGCCGAAAGGGCTGAGCGGCCCCACTCTGGAGAGGGTGACCCGCGCGCTGCGCGACGCTCCCCCCGAGGGTGTCACCGCCGCGGCCGCCGCCGAGACCGTGGGCATCTCCCGCATCACCGCCCGCCGTTACCTGGAGCACCTGGTCACCACGGGCCGCGCCGCCCGCACCCCGCAGTACGGCCACGTCGGCCGCCCCGAGTACGCGTACCGCTGGCTGACCTCGAACACCTGACGCCCCAAGTACCCGTCCGGGTACGCCGGTTCAGACCACCCGGCGCCCCCGCACGGGTCCACGCGCCGCCGCCAATAACAACGTTGTCACGTTGGTGACAAGGGGCGACGCACGGGCATTGACCTTGCTCCGAACCCGCCCTTACGTTCACCGGGCAGCCCCGCGTTGCGCCCTGCGTGGTAACCCAGCCGCGTCGGCCAGTAGGAGGTCGTGCCCGTGCGTCCCACCACCCCTCTGCTCCTCGCCACCGCCCTGGTCGCCGCCGGCACCCTCACCGCGTGCGGCGGGGACTCCGGCGACGATCCGGACACCGTGAAGGTCTCCTTCAAACAGTCCACGGACAACCAGGTCAAGGTCATGGACACCTTCCTGGCGGACATCAAGAAGCAGTTCGAGAAGGAGAACCCCGGCAAGAAGGTGAAGCTGGTGCCGATCAAGGCGCCGGACTCCGAGTACTACACCAAGCTCCAGCAGATGATGCGCTCCCCGAAGACCGCGCCCGACCTGGTCTACGAGGACACCTTCCTCATCAACTCGGACATCGCCAGCGGGTACTTGAAGCCGCTCGACCCCTACCTGGACAAGTGGAAGGACTGGAACCAGTTCATCGACACGTCCAAGTCGGCGGCGAAGGCCGCGGACGGCAAGACGTACGGCGTACCGGACGGCACCGACACCCGCGGCCTGTGGTTCAGCAAGGCCATCTTCAAGAAGGCCGGGCTGCCGGCCGACTGGCAGCCCAAGTCGTGGGACGAGATCCTGCAGGCGGCGCGCACCATCAAGAAGAAGGTCCCCGGTGTCACGCCCATGAACGTCTACACGGGCAAGCCCGCGGGCGAGGTCGCCACCATGCAGGGCATGGAGATGCTCCTGTACGGCACGGGCGAGGACCCGATGTACGACCCGAAGTCCAAGAAGTGGGTGACGGGGAGCCAGGGCTTCAAGGACTCCCTCGAATTCGTCGAGACGGTCTACAAGGAGAAGCTCGGCCCGGAGGTCACCGACGCCCTCGACCCGAACTTCGCCACCCGGGTGCGCGGTGAACTCCTCCCCGAGGACAAGCTCGGCATCAACCTCGACGGTTCCTGGCTCCCGCAGGACTGGGGCAAGGGCGCGGGCCATGAGTGGCCCGAGTGGTCGAAGAAGCTGGGCCTCGCCCATATGCCGACCCAGAACGGCGAGGCACCCGGCAAGGTGAGCATGTCCGGCGGCTGGACCTGGGCGATCCCCACCAAGGCGGCCAACCCCGACCTGGCCTTCAAGTTCATCGAGCAGATGCAGACCAAGGCCAACGCCCAGAAGTGGTACGTGGCGAACTCGGGCATCGCGGTCCGCAAGGACGTCGCCGCCGACCCCGACTACCTCAAGGCGCAGCCAGGCCTGAAGTTCTTCACCGACCTGGTGCCGTCGACGCACTACCGGCCCGCGTATCCGGCGTACCCGAAGGTCTCCACGGCGGTGCAGGAGGCCATGGAGAAGGTCACGACGGGCGACGCCTCCGTGGCGGACGCGGCGAGCGGGTACGACGAGGAGGTCAAGGCGGCGGCGGACGGCGAGGTCGTCGAGAAGTAGCCGCGGCTCCGCGATCCGGCAGCCAAACACCGTCGGCGGGCAAGCGAGGTCGGCAGGCAGGCAACTTCGCCGGGCAAACCCCGTCGGCAGGCAAGCAAGGGAAGTGAGACCCCCGAGGTGACCACCGCACCCCCCGCCGGGCCCGCCGGCGTCGTCAAGACTCCCGGGGCGGGGGCATCACGCCCCCCGTCGCGCCGCAAGCTGACGGGCAGGGCCCTGACCCGCGCACTGCCCGTCTCCCCCGCCGTGATCCTGCTGCTCCTCTTCCTGGCGGGGCCCATCGGCTACTGCGCCTACATCGCCTTCACCGACCTCCAGCTCACCGGCCAGGCGGAGTCGAGCTTCGTCGGGTTCGACAACTTCCGTAAGGCGTTCGGCGACGAGGCGTTCCTCAACGCGGTGTGGCTGACGCTCGTCTTCACGGTCGTGTCGTCCCTGATCGGCCAGAACACGATCGGCCTGGCGCTCGCGTCCCTGATGCAGCGGGCGTCCAAGCCGGTCCGCACACTCACCGGCGCGATCGTGATTACGGCGTGGGTGCTGCCGGAGGTGGTGGCGGCCTTCCTCCTGTACGCGTTCTTCCGCCGCGAGGGCACGCTGAACGCGGTCCTGGACTTCCTCAACCTGCCGTCCCAGAACTGGATGTACACGCTGCCGATCCTGGCGGTGTCGTTCGCCAACGTATGGCGGGGGACGGCGTTCTCGATGCTGGTCTACTCGGCGGCCCTGAACGAGATCCCCAAGGAGATCACCGAGGCGGCCGAGGTGGACGGCGCGGGCGGCTGGCGGCGCATGTGGCACATCACGCTCCCGATGATCCGCCGCTCCATCGGCACGAACCTGATGCTGAACACCCTGCAGACCCTGTCCGTCTTCGGTCTGATCTGGGTGATGACGCGAGGCGGCCCGGGTAACCGCAGCCAGACCCTTCCCCTGTTCATGTACGAACAGGCCTTCCAGAAGAGCATGATCGGTTACGGCACGGCGGTGGCGCTTCTGCTCCTGGTCGTCGGCTCACTCTTCTCCCTCGTCTACATGCGTCTGCTCCGCACGGAGGTCTGAGTGTCCGCCAACACCGTCAAGTCGCCCACCCGCACGATGGGTTCACGCCGTACGACACGGCGGCTCGCGGCGGACGCGGGGCTGCTCGTGGTCGCCGCCGCGTTCGTACTGCCGCTGGCCTGGGTGATCCTGTCCTCGCTCGACACCGAGGCGGACCTCAAGGTGAAGGTCCCCGACGGCATCACCCTGGACAACTACGACGCGGTCCTGACCCCGGAGATCACCTTCACGCCCCTGCTCAACAGCCTGCTCCTGTGCGGCGGCGGCACCCTCCTGACGGTGGTCTGCGCGGCGCTCGCCGCCTACCCGCTCTCCCGCTTCAGGTCCCGCCTGAACCGCCCCTTCATGCTGACGATCCTCTTCGCGACGAGCCTGCCGATCACGGCGATCATGGTCCCGGTGTACGCGCTGTTCGTCCAGGTCGACCTGATCGACACGATGCAGGGCACGATCTTCTTCTTCGCCGCGTCCCAACTCCCCTTCGCCATCTGGCTGATGAAGAACTTCATGGACGGCGTCCCGAAGGAGCTGGAGGAGGCGGCGTGGACGGACGGCGCGTCCTCGTTCCAGTCCCTGCTGCGGATCGTGCTCCCCCTGATGGGACCGGGGGTGGCGGTGGTGACGGTCTTCTCCTTCGTGATGATGTGGGGCAACTTCTTCGTCCCCTTCATGCTCCTGCTCACGCCGGAGCAGATGCCCGCGTCGGTGAGCATCAACGACTTCTTCGGCAACAAGGGAACAGTGGTCTATGGCCAGTTGGCGGCGTTCTCGATCATCTACTCGACGCCGGTGATTCTGCTGTACGTTCTGATCTCGCGCCGCTTGGGCGGCGGTTTCGCGCTGGGGGGTGCGGTGAAGGGCTGACAGACCCTGCTTCGTCCGCCCGTCCCTCTGACTAGGATCACCGGGTCTGAGGGAGGGCACATGCGGGGGCGTTTGCTGAACGGCCGGTACGAGCTGCTCGAACGGCTCGGCGCGGGCGGCATGGGAGAGGTGTGGCGGGCTCGGGACGAGAGCCTGAGCCGCGAGGTGGCGGTCAAACTCTTCCAGCCGGAGGGCTCGAGAGGCGAAGAAGACGGGGAAGACAGGGAAGCCGACGCGGACGAGCCGGTACAGCTCCTTGCGCGCTTCCGGCAGGAGGCGCGCGCCGCGGCCTCGCTGGACAGCCCGTACATCGTGGCCGTACACGACCACGGCACGGACAACACCGACAGCTCCCGGCCCCCGACTCCGTACTTGGTGATGGCCCTGGTGCAGGGGCGCTCGCTCGACCGAGTGCTGCGCGCAAGCGTGCGCGCCTCCGTGGCGGACGCGCTGCGCTGGGCGGCGGACATCTGCCGCGCCCTGGAGACCGCCCACGCGGCGGGCATCGTGCACCGCGACATCAAACCCGGCAACGTCATGATCACACCTGACGGCTCCGCCAAGGTCGTCGACTTCGGCATCGCGACGTTCATGGAGCGCGCGGCGGGCGACTCCCGCCTCACACGGACCGGTCAGCTGCCGTTCGGCAGCGTGCCGTATCTGGCGCCGGAGCGGTTCCGCCAGGAGGCGGGTGACGGCCGCACCGACCTGTACGCGCTCGGCTGCGTACTCTACGAACTCCTCATCGGCAGACCGCCGTTCACCGGCACGGCAGCCGGCGTCATGTACAACCACGTCAACGACGCACCCCTGCGGCCTTCGCGGGCACGGGCAGAGGTGACGGCGCCGGTGGACCGCCTGGTCCTGGACCTCCTGGCCAAGGACCCCGCGGAGCGCCCGGCGGACGCCGGGACGACGCTGGAGCGGATTATGGCGGCGGCGGAGTCGCTGCACGACGGGGCGGCGGCACGGGACGTACGGGACGCGGGGGCCGAAGAGGACCCCGCACCGGAGGCCATAGCCGACGCCGTCCCCGCCCCCGTGGAGGTGGAGGACGCCCGCCCCCAGCCGTCAGCGGTAGGCAAGGAAGCCACGGCCACGACCCCGCCCCCGCCCGCGCCGCGCCGCCGCTCGCGCGGGCGGCGTCTGCTGCTCCCCGCCGCGCTCGCCTTGGCGGTCAGCATCCCGGCGGGCCTTGGCATACGGTCCCTCACGGCACCCGACACCGATTCCACGCCCGCGTCCGGCGCCGGGGCCGCCCCGACGGTCTACGAGATCGGTGTGGCCCACAGCTACACCCATGTCGGCGCAGGGGGTTCAACCGACGAGTACGAGAAGTCGGAGTACACGCAGTTCACGACGCAGCAGAAGCGCACAGTCGCGTCCGCCTTCTCCGAGGCGCTCGGCGCGAAGGCCGGCAGCCGCTTCCGCCTCGTCCCCGTGTCCGCCGACCCGGACACGACGTCTCGCGAAATGCTCGCGAAGCACCCCAGGATGCTCACCGTCATCGGGGACACAGTCGACTTCTCCTGGGTGCACGACACGGACGAGGCGTTCCTGCCGGAGATCAGCACGTGCCACGAAGTCGCCCACGCCGGGGGCGCGTTCGCGATCCCGGCCGACGAGGCGCGGCAGGGCGAGGCGATGGCCGAGTACCTCCTGGACCGGACCGATGCGCGCCGTGTCCTGGTGGCGGAGGACAAGATCTGGACGGACCGCGAGGACGGCATCGGCACGGCGCTGCGCAGGGCGGGCATGACGGCCAAGGCGCTGGACACCGGCCCGGACGAGGTGAAGTCGTCACAGATCCCGGAGTTGGCCGCAGGGGCGCGGGCGGACGCGGTGGTGGTGCCATCCGGTTCGGACATACCCCGGTGGGCCGCCAAGCTTCGGACCGACGGCTTCAAGGGTCCCATCCTCACCCAGAGCGCGCCCGAAGGTGTCTGCGAGGACTCGGAGGAGCGAGCGAGGGCGGAGCAGTCGGCCAAGTCCATCCCCGAGGGCGTCCTGCGCACCCGCAACTACGCGGGCGAACCCGACGACAACCTCCCCGCACGCGGCAACCAGGAGCTCTACGACGGCGCGCTCGCCCTGGCCACCGCGCTCAAGAAACTCCCGGCGACCGGCTCGCCCACATCGCTCCGGCACACCCTGGACCGTGAGATCCAGAACGTCTCGGTGAACGGCACCCTCTCGGAGGTGTCTTTCGAAAAGCGCCGCTCAGCACGCGAACGCCCGGTGTGGTTCGACCGCCGGGAGGAGGGCGCTTGGTCCGAAATGGGCAAGGTGGACAGGGAGTTCGAGCCGACGAAAGGGTAGTGGCCCTCCGTCATCAACACATGGAACTGCTGCTCCTCGTAAGGAACCCCGGGCGGCAGGGCGGCAATGTGCCAGTGAAGATGACGGCGACGGCCCCTGCGATCCCTGGACTTGACGCCCCGCCCGTATCCACCGGGATGAACCCCTCACGCCCCATTGCTCAGCAGATATCTCTCTGGTGCCATAGATCAGCTCCCACTAGCGTGCCTAGCTCGCGCCAACTCCCACCCTCACCAGGAGCCGTCAGTGAACCGCCCTCTCCGTCTCGCGACGGTCGCCCTCACCGCCGCCGCGGCCCTGCTGCTGACGTCCTGCGGCAGCGGCGACGACGAAGCCAAGGACAACGACAAGATGGCTGGGGCAGAGCAGGAGGACGGCAAGAAGTCGACGTCACCGAGCGCGAGCCCGTCGGAGGAATCCGGCCGCCCCAAGATCAAGCTCCCGGACGATCTGACCATGACCTTCGAGGAGCCCCGGACCGGGGACGCCGTGAAGAAGGCAGTGCTGGCGGACGACGCCGAGCGCATGCGAGCCGTGAACGCCGCGATCACGGGGACGGATCCGACGGCCGAGGCGGTCGGCTATTACAACACCGGAAAAGCGTTGGAAGCATCGGCGTCCTGGATCGAGGAGTTCAAGGCCGCTGATCTCTCCCTCACGGGAACAGTGCGCTACTACGACCATCAAGTGACGCTCAAGGACAAGAAGACCGCCACGCTCTCTTTCTGCGCGGACGAAAGCAAGGGCTACACCAAGAGCAAGAAGAACGACAAGACCAACAAGACTCCGGTGACCAAGAACAGCTACGTCTCCTACAACACACAGCTGATCAAGAACGATGCCGGCACATGGCAGACATCGCAGATCATCTCCACAAGGGGGGCAGCTAGATGCCAACCGTAGGAAGGCAACAGCCCTGACGGCGCTCTTCGCGGGGATAGCGGTGGCCGGAGCCACTCTTCCGGGAGTACGCGCCCGCGCTGGACGCAGCGCCAGGCGCACACAATGCCCCGTAATACCCCCCGTAGCTTCGCACCACCCGCAACCTCGTATGAACGCACCGTAGTCGTCGGGCCCCCGCGCCCATACCGTGTGCCCGTGCAACCGAGCCAACCGCCGCACCAGCCCTCCCAGTCCTCTCAGTCCTCCCAGCCCACGCCCCCGTTCAACTTCCCCGCCGCCCGGCGCCTTCGTGAGGCGCTCGGGATGGCGCATGGGCATGTCGCCTATGGCATGCGGGCCAGCTACGGGCTCAGCTACGTCACCCCGGAGACCATCGCCGCCTGGGAGCGTGGACTCGCCGCGCCCACCTCCGCCGAGCTCACCGCCCTCGCGGGGACCCTGTGGTGTTCCCCCGGTGAACTCATGGGCGCCGCGACCACCCTGCGCGAGCACCGGATCGCCCGTGGGCTCGCGCCCGAGGACGTGGCGCGGGGGGCGGGGGTCGAGCTCCAGGTCTATCTGCACATGGAGGAGACCAACACCTGGCGCGGCAACGAGCGGCAGTCCGCAGCCCTGGCGGAAGTGCTGCGGCTGCCCCTGCCCGACTTCATCAACGTCACCGGGCGCGGCGAGGACCTCGCCGACCTGCTGCGCCGCGCCGTGACCACCCGCTGGCAGGGGTACGTGCGGCCCGTGGGCAAGATGCTGCCCGTGCGGAAACGGCACGTGGAAGATGTGCTTCAGCAGCTGCACGCCGACTACCAGTCGCGCATGGTGCGTACCCTCAGCTGGGGCGGCGGCGCCGGGGCCGATGCCTCGGGGAGCGCCGGGCAGGACTTCCTCGACAAGATCCTGGAGCACTTCTGGGCCCAGGTGCGGGGGACGGGGAGCGGCGGGGGCTGAGCCGGCCGCCACCGGCCACTCCCGAGGGGCCTCCTAGAACACCGACTCCGCCTCGTCCATCCGGTCCTTCGGCACCGTCTTCAGCTCGGTGACCGCCTCCGCGAGCGGCACCATCGTGATGTCCGTGCCCCGCAGCGCCGTCATGCGGCCGAAGTCCTCGCGGTGCGCCGCCTCCACCGCGTGCCAGCCGAAGCGGGTGGCGAGGACGCGGTCGTACGCCGTCGGGGTGCCGCCGCGCTGCACGTGGCCGAGGATGACCGGCTTGGCCTCCTTGCCGAGGCGGGTCTCCAGTTCGTACGCGAGCGCCGTTCCGATGCCCTGGAAGCGCTCGTGGCCGAACTGGTCGATCGCGCCCTTGCCGTAGTTCATGGTGCCGTCGGCCGGGTGCGCGCCCTCCGCGACGCAGATCACCGCGAACTTCTTGCCGCGCGAGAACCGCTCCTCCACCATCTTCACCAGGTCGGCGGGGTCGAAGGCACGCTCGGGCAGGCAGATGCCGTGGGCACCGCCCGCCATGCCGGACTCCAGGGCGATCCAGCCCGCGTGCCGGCCCATGACCTCGACGACCATCACACGCTGGTGGGACTCGGCCGTCGTCTTGAGACGGTCCATCGCCTCCGTCGCGACTCCCACCGCCGTGTCGAAGCCGAAGGTGCGGTCCGTGGAGGAGATGTCGTTGTCGATCGTCTTCGGGACCCCCACCACCGGCAGGCCCGCGTCCGACAGCATCTTCGCGGCCGTGAGCGTGCCCTCGCCGCCGATCGGGATCAGGACGTCGAAGCCGATCTCCTTGGCGAGCGCGCGCGCGTCCTCGCAGGCCGCGCGGAAGCGGTCCCGCTCCAGGCGTGAGGAGCCGAGAATCGTTCCACCACGGGCGAGGATGCCGCTGACCGCGTTCAGGTCGAGCTGGCGGTAGCGGCCGTCGAGCAGGCCCGCGTAACCGTCCTCGAAGCCGATGACCTCGTCGCCGTAGTGCGTGACGGCTCGGTGCACGACCGACCGGATCACTGCGTTGAGGCCGGGGCAGTCGCCGCCTGCGGTGAGAATTCCGATGCGCATCGTGCTGTGTCTCCTGCTCGCTGTTGATGCGTGTGAGCCGGTCTGATTGTTCCATGGCCGCGAACCCGTCGCCGCTCACGCATCAGGCGTAGCCGCCCGCGGCTGCTCCGGCCGATCCTGGGGAGGAGGCCCTTGGGCCCGCTCCACGAGGCCTTTCGTCCGGCGGGCGACCTAACCAGCCACAGAGGTATTGTCAAGAGGGCACGGCAACCATATCGGGTCATTTGTCCGGCCCTGATGGCACTGGCCTGATGGCACTGGCCTGATGGAACTGGCCCTGCTGGAACTGGCCCGGTCCCGCCGGGTACCCAGGACACAGGAACACAGGACACCGCAGCGAAGAAGGGGAGAACACGCGTGACGCGCAGCGTGTACGTGACCGGGATCGACCGGGGCGACGGCCGCCAGGTCATCGAGCTGGGAGTCATGGAACTCCTGACCCGCCAGGTCGACCGGGTGGGGGTCTTCCGTCCGCTGGTCCACGACGGGCCCGACCGTCTCTTCGATCTTCTGCGGGCCCGGTACCGGCTCGCGCAGGACGCCGCGTCCGGATACGGCATGGACTACCACGAAGCGTCCGCCATCCAGGCCGAGCAGGGCACCGACGAGCTGGTCTCCCAGCTCGTCGACCGCTTTCACCGGGTGGCGCGGGACTACGAGATCGTCCTCGTGCTCGGCACGGACTTCGCCGACACCCAGCTCCCGGACGAGCTCTCCCTCAACGCCCGCCTCGCCAACGAGTTCGGGGCGTCGGTGATAGCCGTCGTCGGCGGCAAGAACCAGACCGCGGACTCCGTCCACGCCGAGACGCGCAACGCCTACCGCGCGTACGAGAGCCTGGGCTGCGACGTCCTGGCGATGGTCACCAACCGGGTGGCGCCCGCCGACCGCGACGAGATCCACGAAGGCCTCGCGGCCGGCCTGCCCGTCCCCAGCTACGTCCTGCCGGACGAACCCGCCCTCGCGGCGCCCACGGTCGCCCAGATCACCCACGCGCTCGGCGGGCGGGTCGTACTCGGTGACGACGCGGGTCTCGCGCGAGACGCGCTCGACTTCGTCTTCGGCGGCGCGATGCTGCCGAACTTCCTGAACGCCCTGACCCCGGGCTGCCTCGTGGTCACCCCCGGCGACCGCGCCGACCTCGTCGTCGGCTCGCTCGCCGCGCACAGCGCCGGTACGCCGCCCATCGCGGGCGTCCTGCTCACCCTCAACGAGCAGCCGGGCGAGGCGATCCTGAAGCTCGCCGACCGCCTCGCGCCCGGCACCCCGGTCATCGCGGTCTCCGGCGGGTCCTTCCCCACCGCGGGTGAACTCTTCGCTCTGGAAGGGAAGTTGAACGCCGCAACGCCGCGCAAGGCGGAGACGGCCCTCGGGCTCTTCGAGCGGTACGTCGACACGGCGGGGCTGCTCAGCCGCGTACAGGCCCCGAGCAGCGACCGCGTCACGCCGATGATGTTCGAGCACAAGCTCCTGGAGCAGGCACGCTCCGACAAGCGCCGCGTCGTGCTGCCCGAGGGCACCGAGGAGCGCGTCCTGCGCGCCGCCGACGTGCTCCTTCGCCGCGGCGTCTGCGACCTGACGCTGCTCGGCCCGGCCGAGCAGATCCGCAAGAAGGCCGCGGACCTCGGCGTCGACCTCGCGGGATCGCAGCTCATCGATCCGCACACCTCCGAACTGCGGGACGCGTTCGCCGCCAAGTACGCCGAACTGCGCGCCCACAAGGGCGTCACCGTCGAGCTCGCCTACGACGTCGTCGCGGACGTGAACTACTTCGGCACCCTGATGGTGCAGGAAGGGTTCGCCGACGGCATGGTGTCGGGTTCCGTTCACTCCACGGCCGCCACGATCCGGCCCGCGTTCGAGATCATCAAGACCAAGCCGGACGCCTCGATCGTGTCGTCCGTCTTCTTCATGTGCCTCGCCGACAAGGTCCTCGTCTACGGCGACTGCGCGGTGAACCCGGATCCCAACGCCGTGCAGCTCGCCGACATCGCGGTCCAGGCGGCCGCCACCGCCGAGCAGTTCGGTGTGGAGCCGCGGATCGCGATGCTGTCGTACTCGACGGGTACGTCGGGTTCGGGCGCCGACGTCGACAAGGTGCGCGAGGCGACGGAGCTGGTGCGGGAGAGCCGGGGTGATCTGAAGATCGAGGGGCCGATCCAGTACGACGCCGCCGTGGAGCCCTCGGTCGCGGCGACGAAGCTGCCGGACTCGGAGGTCGCGGGCCAGGCCAGCGTGCTGATCTTCCCGGACCTGAACACCGGCAACAACACGTACAAGGCCGTGCAGCGCTCGGCCGGCGCGATCGCGGTCGGACCGGTTCTGCAGGGCCTGCGCAAGCCGGTCAACGACCTGTCGCGGGGTGCTCTCGTGCAGGACATCGTGAACACCGTCGTGATCACCGCGATCCAGGCCCAGGGCCCGGCCGTCGCCCCCTCCGTATGACGTCTACAGAAAGCATTCCTCCCGTGAGCGCCACCCGCGTCCTCGTCCTCAACTCCGGCTCCTCGTCGGTGAAGTACCAGCTGCTCGACATGAGCGACAGCTCACGCCTCGCGGTCGGCCTGGTCGAGCGCATCGGCGAGGAGACCTCGCGGCTCAAGCACACCCCCCTGACGGGTGGCGGCGGCGAGCGTGAGCGCGAGGAGCCGATCGCCGACCACGAGGCCGCCCTGAAGGCGGTCGCAGCCGAGCTGGCCGCCGACGGGCTCGGCCTCGACTCCCCCGAGCTGGCCGCGATCGGTCACCGCGTGGTGCACGGCGGCCTGAAGTTCACCGCGCCGACGGTCATCACGGACGACGTGCTCGCGGAGATCGAGCGCCTCGTCCCGGTGGCGCCGCTGCACAACCCGGCCAACATCACCGGCATCCGCACGGCGCAGGCGCTGCGCCCGGATCTGCCGCAGGTCGCCGTGTTCGACACGGCGTTCCACACGACGATGCCGGAGGCGGCCGCCCGCTACGCGATCGACGTGGCCACCGCAGACGAGCACCGCGTGCGGCGCTACGGCTTCCACGGGACGTCGCACGCGTACGTGTCCCGCGAGACCGCCAAGCTGCTCGGCAAGGCTCCGGCGGACGTGAACGTCATCGTGCTGCACCTGGGCAACGGCGCTTCCGCGAGCGCCGTGCGGGGCGGCAGGTGCGTGGAGACCTCGATGGGGCTCACCCCGCTTGAGGGGCTCGTGATGGGTACCCGTTCCGGTGACGTGGATCCGGCGGTCGTCTTCCACCTGGCCCGCGTCGGCGGGATGTCGATCGACGAGGTCGACACCCTGCTCAACAAGAAGAGCGGTCTGGTCGGTCTCTGCGGCGACAACGACATGCGGGAGATCCGGCGCCGGGTCGATGAGGGTGATGAGGCCGCCTCGCTCGCGTTCGACATCTACATTCACCGTCTGAAGAAGTACATCGGCGCCTATTACGCGGTGCTCGGCCGGGTGGACGCCATCGCGTTCACGGCGGGGGTCGGTGAGAACGCGGCGCCGGTGCGGGAGGCTGCCGTCGCGGGTCTGGAGGAGCTGGGGCTCGCGGTCGACGGAGAACTCAACGCTGTACGTTCCGACGAGGCGCGGCTGATCTCACCGGAGTACGCGCGGGTCGCGGTCGCCGTCGTCCCCACCGACGAGGAGCTGGAGATCGCGCAGCAGACGTACGCACTGGTCGGGAACCCGTCATAACCGCAATTCTCAGGAATTCAGAACGCCTCGCCTGAGCGCAGTACCGCCCATTTGTAGATTCCACCAGACGGAATATTCCGTAGCGAAACAAACCGATAGGATCGCCCCTATGCGCCGTTCCAAAATCGTCTGCACGCTGGGCCCCGCCGTCGACTCCGAAGAGCAGCTCGTCTCGCTGATCGAGGCCGGCATGAACGTGGCCCGCTTCAATTTCAGCCACGGCACGCACGCCGAGCACCAGGGGCGGTACGACCGCGTCCGTGCGGCTGCCGACAAGACCGGCCGTGCCGTCGGCGTCCTCGCCGACCTGCAGGGTCCGAAGATCCGTCTGGAGACCTTCGCCGAGGGACCCGTCGAGCTGGTGCGCGGTGACGAGTTCACCATCACCACCGAGGACGTCCCCGGCGACAAGTCCATCTGTGGCACCACCTACAAGGGCCTGCCCGGTGACGTCTCCAAGGGCGACCAGGTCCTGATCAACGACGGCAACGTCGAGCTGCGGGTCGTCGAGGTGAGCGGGCCGCAGGTGAAGACGATCGTCGTCGAGGGCGGCGTCATCTCCGACCACAAGGGCATCAACCTGCCCGGCGCGGCCGTGAACGTGCCCGCGCTCTCCGAGAAGGACGTCGAGGACCTGCGCTTCGCCCTGAAGATGGGCTGCGACATGGTCGCCCTGTCCTTCGTGCGCGACGCCGGTGACGTCAAGGACGTGCACAAGGTGATGGACGAGGAGGGCCGCCGGGTCCCCGTCATCGCCAAGGTGGAGAAGCCGCAGGCCGTCGCCAACATGGAGGGCGTCGTCGCGGCCTTCGACGCCGTCATGGTCGCCCGTGGTGACCTGGCCGTCGAGTATCCGCTCGAGAAGGTCCCGATGGTGCAGAAGCGCCTGGTGGAGATGTGCCGCCGTAACGCCAAGCCGGTGATCGTCGCGACCCAGATGATGGAGTCGATGATCACCAACTCGCGTCCCACGCGCGCCGAGGCGTCCGATGTCGCCAACGCGATCCTGGACGGTGCGGACGCGGTCATGCTGTCCGCCGAGTCGTCCGTGGGCGCCTACCCGATCGAGACCGTCAAGACGATGTCGAAGATCGTCGCGGCGGCCGAGGAGGAGCTGCTCTCCAAGGGTCTGCAGCCGCTCGTGCCCGGCAAGAAGCCGCGTACGCAGGGTGGTTCGGTGGCCCGTGCCGCGTGCGAGATCGCGGACTTCCTGGACGCCGAGGCGCTGATCGCCTTCACGCAGTCCGGTGACACGGCCCGCCGTCTGTCCCGCTACCGCGCGGCCCAGCCGATCCTGGCCTTCACCACCGACCAGGCGACCCGCAACCAGCTCTCGCTGAGCTGGGGCGTGGACTCGTACGTCGTGCCGCACGTCGACAACACCGACGCGATGGTCGACCTCGTCGACGCCGAGCTGGTCAGGCTGAACCGCTTCAACGACGGCGACACCGTGATCATCACGGCGGGCTCGCCTCCCGGTGTCCCCGGCACCACCAACATGGTCCGGGTGCACCACCTGGGCGGCGTCGGCCGCGACTGACACTCCCCTGGTACGACGCTGAGGGCGCCCCCTGGTGCAGGGGGCGCCCTCAGCGCTTTGCGGCTCCCGGTGAAGATCAGTCGGTGATCGTCTGGCTCAGGCCGGGGACGTGCAGGTTGCCGCCGAACTGGCCCGCCTGCTGCACCTTCACGTCCGTGAAGTAGATCAGCGGGATGTTCAGGGGCGGCGGGTGCTCCGGGTCGAACGTGATCGGGATCAGGCCGAAGAGCTTGCCGGAGATCGACTCGGTGTACATCGTCGTCTCGCCGCCACGGATGGTGGACGTGGAGCCCTTCTCGGCCTGGACGTGGTACTTCTTGCCGGCCGGGCCCTCGACGATCTGGTGCAGGTCGCCGATGTCCGTGTTCTGGACGACGTACTTCAGTGCCTGCTTGGAGTTTCCGTTGGGCATCGTCAGGTTCACGACGCCCTGGTAGTCCGCACCTTTGAGGGTGAGCGAGCTGGCTTCCAGGTGCCACGGCTGGTTCGGGATCGGCGCGGGCGTCTGCTCGGCCTTTCCGTCGACCTTCTTCTCGACCACGCACGGGAACGGCTTCTTGCCGTTCTCGTCCGGTGCCATCGGGTCCGCGGACTCCTCGGCCTTCGCCTTGTCGGCAGCCTCTTCGGCGGCCTTCTCGGCGTCCTCCTTGGCCTTGTCGACCGTGTCCCCGGCCTTGTCGGCACCGTCCTTGACGCCGTCCGTGACCCCGTCGACGGTGTCCTTGACGGGCTTGGTGACGTCGTCGACCGTGTCCTTCGCCGAGTCCTTGGCCTTCTCCTCGGAGGTCTTGCTCTCCTCGGAGGCGGAGGGGGTCGGCGTGGGGCTCGCGGATTCCTTCTCGTCGGGCGTGAAGAGGTCCTTGAGCGCGGGACCGACGCCCAGCGGGTCGAGCGGGTTCTTGGTCTCGGAGGGCTCGGGAGCGGGCTCGCCGGCCTTGTCGTCCTCGTCGTCCGAGGGGGACGGGGTCGGCTCGGCCTTGTCGCCGTCGCCGGAGCTGTCGGAGTCCGAGCCCGCCTTGTCACCGGCGGAGGGCGAAGGCGTCGGCTCGGCGGCCTCGTCCTTCTTGGCCGCGTCCTTCTGCGCCTGCTCGGCCTTCTCCTGCTCCGCCTTCTCCTTGTCCGCCTTCTCCTCGGCAGCCTTGTCCGCGTCCTCGGCGTCCTTGGTGGCCTCGGAGGCGTCGTCCGGCGCCGTGACGCACGGGCCGTCCTGGAAGGGGTTCTTCGGCAGCGGCTTGGCCTGCGCGAGCTGGGGGGTCAGGCCCATGCCCATGAGGACGGCGGTCGGCATCGCCGCGATGGCTATCGCCTTGCCCGCCGGGACGTGCAGGCGGGTGAGGAGCGGCTTTCTGGGTGCCGCGTGGCGCGGCCCGGATCTCGCGCGGGGCTCCCCCGCGGAGTCCAGTTGGTGCACCTCGTCAGCCGGCACGGTGCCTCCCGTTCGTCCCGTTGTCCGGGCTCGTTCCTGACAGATCGTCCGTAGTGCCGCTCACCCCGTTCGCGGCCCCCGCGGCCGCGGGCTCCGGCGCCCCGTCGTCAGAGCCTTCGGCCCGCTTCCTGGTGGTTTCCTTCGCCGGCTTGGCCGCCGCCCAGGAGATGCCGAGGGCACCGCCGAGCAGAGCGAGCAGGAAGCCGATGACGAAGCCGCCGAAGTTGGAGACGACCAGAGAGACCAGGGCGAGCAGAATCGCCGCGACACCCGCGAAGATCCGGGAGTGCGGCTGGAACCACATGGTCAGGCCGAGCACGACAAGCAGGACGCCGATGATCAGCGAGCCGGCGCCGGCGGTCGTCGCCATCCGGATCGTCATCGTGCCGAGCGTGAGGTTCGCGTACGGGAAGTACATGATCGGGATGCCGCCGAGCAACGTCAGCAGACCACCCCAGAACGGGCGCTGACCGCGCCACCCTCGGAACGATCGGCGCATCCGGCCGAGCTTGTCGCCCGGCCCCACTTGCGCTTCGGCGCTCATGTCGTACAGCTCCTCGGGGAATGGCGTTGGTTCTGTGTCCTGCGGATTCGGGCACGGGGACGGTTGAGGTCAAGATCCGTGCGCCCCCGCGCCCGGCCGTTCTTCGCTACAAGTACCGCTGTCGAGGCATCAGTTGCCTCAGTAGCACTCGTGCTTGCCCTTCTTCACCGACATGCCCAGACCGGAGAGCTTGAAGGTGCCGGCCGTGGTCGCCCACGCACGCTGCTTGACGTCGGTGAACCGCACCTTGTCAGCCTGCTGCGCGAACGAGTCGGGGGCGTACTTGTCGCCCTTCGACGGGCCCGGGCCCTTGGTGGTCCGGTCGACCGAGACGCCGATGTCGACGTTGGTGAACGTCGCGTCGGCCTTCAGGTCATCGGCGTCGATGTAGAGCTTCTTCGCCTCGACCTTGGGGCCGCCCTTGGCGCCGGCCTTGAGGGTCATCGACACATCGCCGAAGACGGGGACCGGAACGACGACGGACTGACACAGGTTGGTGATCTCGGCCGAGTCGAGGCCGACGACGGCGACCGGGTGGTTACCCGACTTGCCGCTGTCAAGCGCCCCGTACTGGACGAAACCCGTACCGTCGAGCTGGTCGGCAGTCACCTTGAACTGCTGACCGGACACACTGAACGATGCCGCGAGTGCACCCTGCGAGAGGGCCACACCTATCGCGGCAGTCGCCGCGACGCTCGGCACCATGACTACGGCGAACCGCTTCCATCTGGTTCCGCCACGAGCCACGGACTCCATGACTTTCCTCCTTCTCGGACGTACATCTCCGGCCCTGACTGATCCCGTTCGGGCGGCTCAGCCGGGCAGGGATGGGAGAAGCGCTACGTCCTCGGGAGATCACCCCCGAGCGACAACCACTGGTCGCACGCGACACGCACAACCTGCCGGACAGGCCCTGCCGGATGGCAGAGACCCCCCTGTCCAAGGCCGGCGACGGGGTGTCTCCGGCCTGCTCGGTGGGGACCCAGAAAGCCCGCTCCCGACTGGCTTTCGGGCTGCGGGTTATTGGACCGAGCGTCGCCGATCGTGGTGCATTCTCGGGCCTCGCACAAGGGGGTTCGTTACTGGCTAGTAACGGCGCGATAACCGAAGCACGACCGCCCGGTATCGGTCGGCCACGGACGGTGCACCCATGGCCAGGAACAGACCGGGATGTTGAAGGGCACACCAGGACAGAAGGCTGGCCTGGGCTTACTCCAAGTAACAGTGGCCGCGTTTACCAAGTTTTGGTAAAGCGCGGCCACTGTGACGCCTGTGCGGCGAATTTTCACTCGGGCATCACAAGCCCCAACGTTTAGGGACTGGTCAGCGAACGGCCCGAGGGAGCGGTCAGACCCGAGGGAGCGATCAGAAGAGCACCCGCGCGAGCTGCGTGCGCGCGGCGGTCACCCGCGGGTCGTCCGAGCCGACGACCTCGAGGAGTTCGAGCAGCCGCACGCGGGCGGCGTCGCGGTCGTCGCCCGCCGTGCGCCGGACCGCGTCGATGAGCCGCCCGAAGGCGTCCTCCACATGACCGCCCACCAGATCCAGGTCGGCGGCGGTGATCTGCGCGGCCACGTCCGCGGGCCGGTCGGCGGCGTCCTTGCGGACCTGCTGCGGGTCAAGGCCCTGGACGCGCTGCAGCAGTTCGGCCTGGGCGAGGCCGAGCTTGGCCTCCGTGTTGCCCGGGTCGTCGTTCAGTACGTTGCGGTACGCCTGGACGGCGCCGCCCAAGTCACCCGCGTCCAGCGCCTGGACAGCGGCTTCGAGCAGGGCGTCGTACGGCCCGGCGGGCATCTCGGCGACGGGGGCTTCCTGCTGCTCCCCGCCCGCTGCGTCCGGGTCGACGGTGATACCGGTCAGACCGAAGCGCTCCTCGCCGACCTGGATCAACTGGTCCAGGGTCTGGCGGATCTGCTCCACCGGGGCGGCGCCCTGGAAGAGCGGCAGGGCCTGTCCGGCCACCACCGCGAAGACCGCCGGGATCCCCTGGACCCCGAACTGCTGCATCAGCATCTGGTTGGCGTCGACGTCGATCTTGGCGAGGACGAAACGGCCGTTGTACTCCCGCGCGAGGCCTTCGAGCAGCGGGCTCAGCTGCTTGCACGGCTCGCACCACTCGGCCCAGAAGTCGATGACGACGGGTACTTCGGTGGAGCGCTGCAGGACCTCGCGCTCGAAGCCTGCCTCGTCGACGTCGATGACAAGGCTCGACGGCGAGACGCCCGGTACGGCGCCCCCGCCCTGCCGGGCCGCTTCGGCGCGCGCCTGCTCCGCCTTCGCCTTGGCCTCCTGGGCCGCCTTCACGGCGGCGAGGTCGACGACTCCGCTCATGGACATGTTCCGTGGCTGCATGAGTACATCCTCCCCCAAGCCGTGCGGGAACCGCGCCCGTCCGAGGCCCCCCGCCGGATTGCGGGGCCGCGGACGGTCGTGGCGCCAAGGTCCCGAGGAGGACCGATGGTTGTGGCGCAGGGTCCCCACCCTGTGCCGGTGCGTGCCGCTCTGGTTGTCGCTGTGGTTGTCGCTCTGGTTGTCGCTGGTCATGCGCGGCGAAAGAAAGTGGGCGCCGAGGAGTTGCCGTTCATCTCGCCCACTTCTCTTTCGCTACGACTCGTAGCGTAACTGCCCTGCGCCGATGTGTGGACGGCGGGCCGGCGCGAACTTCGGTGATCTGCCTCACTCGCCATCTCTCACGCGTCATCTGCCTCACTCACCACCGATCCGACCCATGCCGTACTGGCCGGTATGGTCACGGGATGCAGAGCCGCATCCCCGCACCCGCCCGCACCGGCGGCCGCCCCCGCAACGCAGCGGCGGACACCGCGATCCTGGAGTCGACCCGTCAGGCCCTGGTCGAGCTGGGCTGGTCCAAGCTGACCCTGGGCGACGTCGCCACGCGTGCGGGCGTCGCCAAGACGACCCTCTACCGGCGCTGGGCGGGCAAGAGCGAGCTGGTCGTGGACGCGGTGGCGGAACTGTTCGACGAGCTGGAGCTGCCGGACCGCGGCAGCCTGGCCGCGGACATCGAGGGTGTGGTGCTCCAGTTCGCGGCGCTGCTCGGCCGTCCCGAGACGAAGACCGCGCTGATGGCGGTGGTGGCCGAGTCGACGACGGACGAGCCGCTGCGGGAGCGGATCCGTACGTCGATCGTGGACCGCCAGAAGCGGTTGGTCCTCGCGGGGCGTAAGCGGGCACAGGAGCGGGGGGAACTCCCCGCGGAGCCCGACCCCGCGGCGGCCGGCCGCACCGCGGACCTCATCTTCGACGTGATCGCGGGCGCGGTGGTCCACCGCGCCCTGGTCAGCGCGGAACCGGTGGACGAGGCCTGGGCCCACCGCTTCACGCTGTTGCTCCTGGGGGGCCTGGCGGCGACAACTGGCCCCGGGGCCTCCACCAGCCCCTGAGCGGGCCCGGCACTGCCGGTGCCCGGACGCTGGCGCTGGCTGGGACGGCTCCCTGCCCTGCGGCTGGGGCTGGGGGTGCCCCTGCCCTGCGGCTGCGGGTGGGACGGCTCCCTGCCCGGACGCTGGCGCTGGGTGAAAGCAGAACCGCCGCTGCGCGGCGGATGCCCCCTCCCACCCACCCGTTCACCCCGCAGCATCTCCGCCATGACCACGGCTCGTGTGGCGCCGCCCCAAGCCCGCCGCTTCGCGGCGGATATCCCCCACCCACCCACCCGTTCACCCCGCCGTACACCCGCGACGATCACGGCTCGGCCCCACCCGCCCATGCACCGCCGGGTAATCGGGTGGGTGGGTGGGGAAAAACCGCCGCGAAGCGGCGAATTGAAACCCACAGCGAAGCGGTCAGCCAAAAACGCCCAGCGCACGATCCGGGGCAATCGGGCGGGTGGGCGGGAAACATCCGCCGCGAAGCGGGCGGAAAGCAGTGCACGACCGGCAACCCGGCGCACCGGAAAGGGCAGCCCGCGCAGCGGACGCAAGAGCGGGACGCGCCCCCGAGCCGGCTCAACCGGCAAGCCCCCGCCGCGAAGCGGCGGCCACGGGCGCCGTCAAGGCCGCCCCAGGCGACGACTCAGACCTGGTAGCGGTCCGGGGCGAAGAGGCGGAGGTTCTCGGCGACCCACTCCGAGGTCCGCTTCAGGCCCTCCGGCAGGGAAACCTCCGGAGCCCACCCCGCCCACTCCCTCGCCCGGGAGTTGTCCGAGAGCAGCCGCTGGACCTCGCTGCCCGAAGGGCGCAGGCGGGACGGGTCGACGACCACCTTCGCCTCGCGCCCGGACGCCTCGATCAGCTCCCGCGCCAGGTCACCGATCGAGATCTCCTGGCCCACCCCGAGATTCACCGCGTGGCCGACGGCCGCGTCGCACCGTGCCAGCGCCATGAAGCCGCGCGCGGTGTCCGTCACGTACGTGAAGTCCCGTGTCGGAGTCAGCGAGCCCAGCTTGATCTCCCTTGCGCCGGAGTGCAGTTGGGCCAGGATCGTGGGGATCACCGCGCGGGCCGACTGCCGCGGGCCGTAGGTGTTGAAGGGGCGGACCACCGTCACCGGCAGCTCGAAGGCGTGCCAGTGCGAGAGCGCCATCATGTCGGCGCCGATCTTCGAGGCCGAGTACGGGGACTGGGGCTGGAGGGGGTGGGACTCGCTGATGGGGGCGGTCAGCGCGGTCCCGTAGACCTCGCTGGTGGAGGTGTGGACGAGCCGCCGCACCGAGTGCCGCCTGCACGCCTCGGCCACGTTCTCCGTGCCGACGACGTTCGTCTGGACGTACGCCCCCGGGGAGTCGTACGAGTACGGGATGCCGATCAGCGCGGCCAGGTGGAAGACGGTGTCGCAGCCCTCGACCGCGTCCATCACGCGCCCCGCGTCCCGGACGTCGCCCGCGAGCATCTCGACCCGCGGGTCCCCCAGCAGATGCGCGAGGTGACCCTTCTCCGCGTACGGCTTGTAGTGCACGAAAGCGCGGACCTTCGCGCCCTGTTCGAGGAGCAGGTCCACGAGCGTCGAGCCGATGAAGCCCTCCGCCCCGGTGACAAGGACCGTGCGGCCGGCCCAGCTGAAGGGGGTGTCCACGGTGACATCTGTGCTGCTCATGCGTACTCCAAGTGCTGTGTGTGGTGGTGGGTGAGGTGGATGACCCGCTCGGCGAGGAGGTCGGCGGCTCGCGCGTGCGGGCCCGGATCGGCCGCCCCGCTCATCGCGGCGAGCCGCGCCGGATCGGCGAGCAGCGGGCCGACGAGCTCCGCGAGCCGCGCGGCCGTCGTCTCGCCGTCGGGCAGCAAGAGACCCGCGCCCGCGTCGGAGAGGACCCGCGCGTTGTGCGTCTGGTGGTCGCCGGGCGCGTGCGGATAGGGCACGAGGACCGCGGGGACCCCAGTCGCGGCGAGTTCGGCGACGGTCGCCGAACCGGCGCGGCAGACGACCAGATCGGCGGCGGCGTACGCGAGGTCCATCCGGTCGAGGTAGGGCACGGCGCGGGCGATGCCCTCCACGCCCGCCTCCGTCAGGCGGCGCCGCGTCTCGTCGAGCGCGGCGGGACCCGTCTTGATCAGGAGCTGTACGTCGCCGCGGTGCCGCCAGCGCGCCGCGAGCCCCACGGCCGCCTCGGTCAGCCTGGCGGCCCCCAGGCTGCCGCCGTTGAACAGCAGCATGCGGGCCGCGTCCGGCACCCCGTACTCCCGCCGCGCCTCGGCCCGCAGCGCCCCCCGGTCGAGCGCGGCGAGCGGCGCCGCGATGGGCATCCCGGTGGTGTAGGCGCGCTCGCCGCCCGGCAGATGCTCCCGGCTGCGGTCGAAGGCGACGGCGATGTTCGGGGTGAGGCGGGCCGCGAAGCGGTTGGCCCGGCCCGGCACGGCGTTGGACTCGTGGATCAGGCTGGGCAGCCCCGCCATGCGGGCGCCGACGATGACGGGGGCGCTGGGGTAGCCGCCCATCCCGACCGCGACCTGCGCGCCCTGCTCACGAAGGATCGCCCGGCACTGGGCGCCGGACTTCACCAGGGCCGCGGGCAGGAGGAAGCGCTTGGCACCGAGCGAGGGGTCGAACGGGATCATGTCGACGGTGTGGAGGCGGTATCCGGCGTCCGGTATCAGCCGGGTCTCCAGGCCCCGTTCCGTACCGACGAAGGAGACGACCGCGCCCGGTACGGCTCGGCGCAGGGCGTCGGCGAGGGCGAGCCCGGGATAGATGTGTCCACCGGTGCCGCCCGCGCCGATGACGACGGAGAGAGGGGCCCGGCCGCCCGCCGGGACTCCTGACTCGGGGTATCGCATATCGGGTGTTCGCATGGCAATGGAGCATCACGAGCAGGTCTAAGAGGGTTTTAAGAGCCGCGTTTGGCACCGTGGGTCCATGAGCTTCACGAGCAGGCCGGGCCCACCCGTGACCGGCGGCCCACCGCCGGCCAAGATCCTGGTCGTCGACGACGACCCCGAGGTCCGTGCGGCGGTGGAGGACGGCCTCACGATCGAGGGCCACCTGGTGCGCGGCGCCCCCGACGGGCAGCGCGCGCTCTCGGCGGTGGCCCGCTGGGAGCCCGACCTGCTGGTCCTCGACGTGATGATGCCGGTCCTCGACGGCCTCGCCGTCTGCCGCCAGCTGCGCGCCGCGGGCGACCGCACCCCGGTCCTGGTCCTGACCGCCCTCGGCTCGGTGAGCGAGCGCGTCGACGGCCTCGACGCGGGCGCCGACGACTACCTGGTGAAGCCCTTCGCCCTGGACGAACTCGTCGCCCGCGTCCGCGCCTTGCTGCGCCGCGCCGCACCGGAGCAGCACTCCGCCGCCGAGGGCGACGGCCTCGCGTACGGCGATCTCGTCCTCGACCCGTCGACCCGCACCGGCCGCCGCGGCCACCGCACGGTCGAGTTCAGCCGCACCGAGGCCGCCCTGCTCGAACTGCTCATGCGCAACGCGGGGCAGGTGCTCCCGCGCGAGCTCATCCAGGAGTCGGTCTGGGGGCGCGACTTCGGCCCGGACTCCAACTCCCTAGCCGTGTACGTCGGTTATCTGCGCCGCAAGCTGGAGTCGGGCGGCGAACCGCGCCTGGTGCACACGGTGCACGGCGTCGGCTACCGGCTGGGCAGCCCGTGAGCGCCCGGCGCAGGCTCGGCGCCCGGTGGCGGCGCAGGCGGCCGCTGCGCACGCGGCTCGCGCTCGCCGCCGCGGCAGCCGTCGCGCTGGTCGCGGTCGGGGTGTGCGTGGCCGCGTTCCTCGTCATCCGCTACAAGCTCTACCAGCAGCTCGACCAGAACCTCGCCCAGTCGGCGAGCCTCATCGCCCAGCAGCGGCACTACGACAACGAGCCGGGCGTCGTCACGGGCGAGTGCCGCTACCTCGGCGCCCCCGCCTGCTCGCAGATCGTCCCCGCCGACCCGGCCGACGATCCGTCGAAGCCCTATCTGCTCCCGGTCACGGAGTCCACGCGGCTGGTCGCGGGCGGCCGGGCGACGCCGTACTACACGAGCCTCACGCTGGAGGGGAGACCGACGCGGATGTACACCACCAGTTACGGCAAGGGGGACGCCGTCCAGGTCGCCCTGCGCGCCGACATCGCGGAGCGCGGCGTGCGGCAGGCCGCCGGGCTGCTCTCCGCGGTGGGCGGCGCCGGGGTGCTCCTGTCGGGGCTCGGCGGCTACTGGGTCTCGCGCACGGGCCTCGCCCCGGTCGCGCGTCTCACCGCCACGGCCGAGCGCATCGCGGCGACCCGTGACGCCCGCCACCGCATCGAGCTGCCGCCGGGGCCGCCGGGCCGCGAGGACGAAGTGACCCGGCTGGCCGCCTCGTTCAACGCGATGCTGGCCGAGCTGGAGGAGTCGGTCACCGCGCGCCGGCGTCTGGTCGCCGACGCCTCGCACGAGCTGCGTACGCCGTTGACCGCGCTGCGCACGAACGCCGAACTCCTGGCCCGCGCCGACCGGTTGAGCGACGCACAGCGCGAACGGGCCTCCGGCGCGCTGGCCCGCCAGCTACGCGAAGTCACCGGCATGGTCAACGACTTGATCGAGCTGGCCCGCGACGAGGAGCCGCAGCCGCTCCTGGAGGAGGTGCGGCTCGCGCCCCTGGTCACGCATGTCGTGGACGCGGCGCGCGGCCACTGGCCGCAGGTGCCCTTCACGCTCCAGGTGACGCCGGACGCCGACGGCATGAGCATCCCGGGCGTCCCCGCGCGCCTCTCCCGCCTGGTCACCAACCTCCTGGACAACGCGGCCAAGTTCAGCCCGCAGGGCACTCCCGTGGAGGTCTCCCTGACCTCCACGGCCCTGACGGTCCGCGACCACGGCCCCGGCATCGCGGAGGAGGACCTGCCGTACGTCTTCGACCGCTTCTACCGCGCGGAGAAGGCCCGCGCCCTGCCGGGTTCGGGCCTCGGTCTCGCGATGGCCCGCCAGATCGCCCACGCGCACGGGGCGGAGCTCTCGGCGGAGGGGGCGCCGGGCGGGGGCGCGCTGTTCAGGCTGACGCTGCCCGGCTGATCACTCGCGGCTGGTCAGTTGTTCTTCCAGGCGCAACTGCCCAGCGTGGCCTTGTCCTTGGCGAGGAGCCGGTCGGCCTCGTCGGCGGGAAGTACGCGGGTGTGCTTCCCCTTGCAGACGACCGTACGGTCACCGTGTCCCGCCAGGTCGACCAGGATCTGGTCCCAGTGGCGGTACTGGACGTCGTGCCCGGAGTCCGCGTAGGTACGCACCTTCGCCTTGCCCGGCAGCTCGTCCTGCCAGGTCTTGAGGGTCGCCGGCGGCACGGTCGTGTCCTTCTTGCCGCCGTAGAGGTAGACGGGCGCGTCGAGCTTCTTCAGGTCGGGGCCCGGCCGGCCGCAGTACAGCTTCTGCTCGTGCACCTGCGGCGCGGGGTCCGCCTGCTGGCCGCGCTGGTTGTAGGTGCGGGCGCCTTCCTCGTACGCCGTGTCGGCGAAGCCCGGTATCGACTTCACGGGGCTGTCGTCGGGAAACGCCCACCACTTGCGCGGGTCCCTGATCGAGTCCTTCACCGTGGCGGCGAGCTCGTCGTCGGACATCGAGCAGTACGCGGGCTTCGTGCCGTAGGGCGGCAGGGCGGCCGCGAGGTGCAGGGCGGAGATCCGCTCGGGGGCGCGCCCGGCGAGCTCAGCGGCGTACGGGCCACCGCCGGAGATCGCGATCACACTGACGTCGTCCACGCCGAGCTTGTCGAGGACTTCCAGGGTGTCGTCGGCGAAGTCGGCCTTGCCGAGCTTCTCGTCGTACTCCGTGTCGCCGAAGCCGTTGCGCTCGACGGATATGAGGCGAAGGCCCAGGTCCTCGCGGGTCGTGCGGAAGAAGTCCGTCATGTGCGCCGCGCGGGCGCTCGTGCCGGTGCCGCCTATGAACAGGACGGGCTTGCCCTTCTTGTTCCCGGTGTCGGAGTAGTGAGCCGTCCGCCCGTTCGAGAGCTTCGCCGCGTGCACGTCGGGGCCGAGCGAGTCGAAGGTGTCCTGGACCTTCGGCTCGTCGGGCGGGCTCGCGCTCACCTCTCCGGAGCCGTACACCGTCAGCGCCCCGAGGAGGGTGAGCGTCGCGGCTCCGATGGCGATCACGGCGGTGCGGGTGGGGCCGGGCAGGCTCACGGGTGACACAGGCTGACTCCAGGGGCAGGACGGACTGACGCGAGCGCGTGCCTACCCAGCTACTCGCATCTGACACCCACGAATTTCAGCCGGGCCCCGAGAGGGCCCCGCAGGGGCCCTTCAGGGGCGCGGGGAACTGCGCGACCAGCCACAACAGGCCCGCAGCTCCCCGACACACGCAAGGACCCCGACCTAGAACCCCGGCGGCTCGGTGTAGATCCCCCACTCGTCCCGCAGGGCCCCACAGATCTCCCCGAGGGTCGCCTCCGCACGGACCGCCTCCAGCATGGGCGGAATCATGTTCGCCCCGCCTCGCGCGGCGGCCAGCATGGCGTCGAGAGAGGCCCGCACCCGAGCGTCGTCCCGCGCGGCCTTCCGCGAGCCGAGGACCTTGACCTGCTCCCGCTCCACCTCGTGGGAGACCCGCAGGATCTCCAGGTCACCGGTGACGGAGCCGTGGTGGACGTTGACGCCCACGACACGCTTGTCGCCCTTCTCCAGGGACGACTGGTACTGGAAGGCGGACTCGGCGATCTCACCGGTGAACCAGCCGTCCTCGATGCCGCGCAGGATGCCCGAGGTGATCGGCCCGATCGGGTGCTGCCCGTCCGGGTGGGCGCGGCGCCCCCGCTCCTTGATCTGCTCGAAGATCTTCTCGGCGTCGGCCTCGATGCGGTCGGTGAGCTGCTCGACGTACCAGGAGCCGCCAAGGGGGTCCGCCACGTTCGCGACGCCCGTCTCCTCCATGAGCACCTGCTGCGTGCGCAGCGCGATCTCGGCGGCCTGCTCGCTCGGCAGCGCGAGGGTCTCGTCGAGGGCGTTCGTGTGCAGGGAGTTCGTGCCGCCGAGGACCGCGGACAGGGCCTCGACAGCGGTGCGTACGACGTTGTTGTAGGGCTGCTGGGCGGTGAGCGAGACCCCTGCCGTCTGCGTGTGGAAGCGCAGCCACTGGGCCTTGTCGGTCTGCGCGCCGTACACGTCCCGCATCCAGCGGGCCCAGATGCGGCGGGCGGCGCGGAACTTGGCGATCTCCTCGAAGAAGTCCAGGTGCGCGTCGAAGAAGAAGCTCAGGCCGGGCGCGAAGACGTCCACGTCCATGCCGCGGCTCAGCCCCAGCTCGACGTACCCGAAGCCGTCCGCGAGGGTGTAGGCGAGCTCCTGCGCGGCCGTCGCCCCGGCCTCGCGGATGTGGTAGCCGGAGACGGACAGGGGCTTGTACGCGGGGATGTCGCGCGCGCAGTGCTCCATCAGGTCGCCGATGAGGCGCAGGTGCGGCTCGGGCTGGAAGAGCCACTCCTTCTGCGCGATGTACTCCTTGAAGATGTCCGTCTGGAGCGTGCCGTTCAGGACGGCCGGGTCGATGCCCTGCCGCTCGGCGGCGACGAGATACATGCAGAAGACGGGGACGGCGGGTCCGGAGATCGTCATCGACGTCGTCACGTCACCGAGCGGGATGTCCTTGAACAGGACCTCCATGTCGGCGGCCGAGTCGATGGCGACCCCGCAGTGCCCGACCTCGCCCAGGGACTGGGGCTCGTCGGAGTCGCGGCCCATCAGGGTCGGCATGTCGAAGGCCACGGAGAGGCCGCCGCCGCCGTTGGCCAGGATCATCTTGTAGCGCTCGTTCGTCTGCTCGGCGTTGCCGAAGCCGGCGAACTGGCGGATGGTCCAGGTCCGGCCGCGGTAGCCGGTGGGGTGCAGTCCGCGGGTGAAGGGGTACTCGCCGGGCCATCCGATCCGCTCGAAGCCCTCATAGGTGTCCCCGGGCCGTGGCCCGTAGACCGGCTCGACCGGGTCGCCGGAGAGCGTGGTGAAATCCGCGTCGCGCTTCTTCGCGGTGTCGTACCGGGCCTGCCAGCGACGGCGGCCCTCATCGATGGCGTCAGCGTCCATACCCTCGAATTTACTTGGACGTCCTAGTAAATGTCGAGGCGTGGCGCCACCGGCTACGCCGAAGCGCCGTCACGGGCCAGCCCGTGACGGCGCTTCGAGCGGTGAGGCTAGGCCTTCGCGGTGGCCGGGGAGTCGTCGACGATCAGCGGCTCGACGTCCCGTGCGACCTTGCGCTCGACGAAGAACGCGGCGGTCGGGATGGTGCCGGAGACGAGCACCCACAGGAGCTTGCCGAACGGCCACTTCGCCTTGGAGCCCAGGTCGAAGGCGAAGATCAGGTAGATGATGTAGAGGACACCGTGGACCTGGGAGACGACCAGCGTCAGGCCCTCGCCCTTGTCGAAGCCGTACTTGAAAATCATGCAGGTGCAGAGCACGAGCAACATGACGGCGGTGACGTAGGCCATCACCCGGTAACGGGTCAGCACGGATCGCTTCATGCCCACGAGCGTATCGGCCCGTTTTGCGCGATCTTCCGGCGGCCCCGGCACGAACGGAACCGAAGGTTCTACTGCTCCTCGAAGTCCTCGGCGGCCACCCGCAGCGGCCGCAGCATCGCGAAGATCTCCGCGCACTCCTCGGCGTCGTACACCCCGAGCCCGAAGTCCATCGCCATCAGCTCGCGGGTGGCCGCCTCGACGACCTCGCGGCCCTTCTCCGTGATGGAGGCGAGCGTGCCGCGACCGTCGTTCGGGTTGGGGCGCTTGTCCACGAGACCGGACTTGACCAGCCGGTCGACGGTGTTGGTGACGGACGTGGGGTGGACCATGAGCCGCTCACCGATCTTGGACATCGGCAACTCACCGGCCTGCGAGAACGTCAGCAGGACCAGCGCCTCGTACCGCGCGAAGGTCAGTCCGTACGGCTTGACGACCGCGTCGACCTCACCGAGCAGGATCTGGTGCGCCCGCATGATCGAGGTGATCGCGCCCATGGCCGGAACGGATCCCCAGCGCTGCTTCCAGAGCTCGTCGGCGCGGGAGATGGGATCGAAGGGGAGGCTGAGCGGCTTCGGCACGCCAAAGACCTTACCCGCCGGTCACATGGTGGTCAGCCCCGTCTCGCAATTCGGTCGGCTGTTCCAGCGGACCCGCGGATGCGCCAGGGGCCGGGGCCGGGGCCGTCGTACGGCGCGTCGCGCGGACCTCGGCGGCGAGGGCCAGGCAGCAGACCGTGCCGAGCACGCCCGACGCGGTGACGACGGTGCTCACCGCGAAGAACTCCGCGGCCAGCCCCGCGAGCGCCATCCCGACCCCCTGGATCGTCATGAGCCCCGCCGTGTGCACGGTCATGGCGCGCCCGCGCAGCTCCTCGGGCACGGCGTCGACGAACCACCGGTCCACACCCAGCGTGTACGCGGATCCGGCCCCGGCGAGCACGAGCGCGAGCATCGCCCACAGCAGGCCCGGCGTGAGCGCGTACACGGCCAGCGGCAGGAGCGTGCACGACGCGAGAGGCAGGGCGACGCGGGCCCGGGTGTTCGCGGAGAGCGCGGACCCGACGTACAGCTCCGCCGCGATCGTGCCGACCGGCAGCGCGCACATCAGGAGTCCGACGCCCGCGACCCCGACGCCGATCTGGTCGGCGTAGGGAGCGGCGAGTGCCTCCGGGGCGACCATGAACATCGGCGGCACCCAGAGGAGCAGCAGCAGCGCCCTGATCCGCCGGTCGCCCAGCACCTGCCCGGCGCCGCTGAGCGAGTACTTCAGCAGGGCGGGGCCGCCGCTCCCGCGCGCGGGCCTGCGCCTGGTCCCGCAACGCAGGAGCAGCGCGGAGGCGGCGAACGTGCAGACGGTGATGAGGAGCGCCCCGCGCGGCGACACCACGGTGAGCAGGACCCCGCCGAGCCCGAATCCGACCAGTACGGAGCTCTGCGAGACGATCCTGAGCAAGGAGCGCCCGAGGATGAACAGGTCGCCGTCGCCGAGGATGTCGGTGAGGGTGGCCATCCGCGTCCCGTTGAACACCGGCGACACCAGGGCGACGGCGCTCCGCAGCGCGAGCAGTCCGAAGACCGGCGTGGCGGGCAGGGCCATGAGCGCCGCGCAACCGGCGCACGCCACGTCGCACAGCACGAGCACCCTGCGCGGCGGATACCGGTCGGCGATCCCGGAGAGCAGGGTTCCGCCGACGAGGTAGGGCAGCATCCCGAGCGCGAAGGTGAGCGCCCCGAGCAGAGGCGAGCCGGTGAGCCCGTACACGAGGACGGTGAGTGCGACCTCGCTGACGACGACGCCGAGCAGCGAGAGCGCGTGGGCGAGGAAGACGGCGCGGAACTCGCGGATCGTGAACAGGCGGAGGTAGCCGGTGGGTTCGGGGGTGGAGGGCTTGTCTTCGGGCATGCCCGCACCCTGCACGCGCGCGTGCCCGTCGCCCTAGAGTTTCGGTTCCAGGCGAATCATGGGGGTGAGCGCGTGCCGAACCGGTTGCATTTCGGACCCGACGATCTCCTGCGGTGCCGTTTCGCCGTGTCGCCTCTGTGGGAGACGCAGGAGGCCGTGCGGACCCTGAAGCGGCCCGACCGGCACGGCTACCACCCACAGTGGCTGCGGCGGATCCGCGGGGCGGACGCCGGGCTCGAACTCGGGGCGCTGTGGCTCCTGATGCCGCCGCGCGGCTACACCCCGGACTTCATCGGCCCGCCGCCCATCGGCCCCGCTGCCACCTTCGAGGAGGAGATCGCGGCGGTGCGCGCGGCCGACCCCGAGGCCGCGCGCCAGGAGCTCGCGCGGGCGCTGGCCTGCACCGCGGGGGCGGCAGAGTCGGCTCGGGGCCGCGCGCTGCTGGCCGACCCCGCACGGGCGGTGCGGGAGCTCGCGGACGTCATGGAAGCCGCCTGGCACACCCTCGTCGAGCCGGACTGGCCCCGGCTGCGCGCCCTCCTGGAGGCGGACGTGGCCTTCCACTCGCGGCGGCTCGCGGAAGTCGGCCTCGGCGCGCTGGTGGCCGAGCTGGACCCGCGGTTCGCCTGGGACGCGGACACGCTGACCGTCGCGCGGCGTGACGACCACGTGCGGCATCTGGCGGGCCAGGGCCTGGTCCTGATGCCCAGCGTCTTCGCCTGGCCGGACGTGGTGGGCGGCCACGAACCACCCTGGCAGCCGACCCTGGTCTATCCCGCCCGCGGCCTCGCCGGACTCTGGGCCGAGCCGGGCGACCGTACGCCCGAGGCGCTCGTACGGCTGCTTGGCCGGGGCAGGGCCGCCGTCCTCGCCGCGCTCGTCGACCCCGCCACCACCTCGGCCCTGGCACACCGTCTGGGGCTCGCCCCCTCCTCCGTCTCCGCGCACCTCGGGGCCCTGCGCGACGCGGGTCTGCTGGTCTCGCGGCGGTACGGGCACCAGGTGCTCTACGAGCGCACTCCGCTCGGCATCGCGCTGGCGGGTGGCGGCGGCGCCTGACGTGGCCCGCCAGATCCGACGGGGCCGCCCGGTGTCGTAACCAAGGGTGATTGGACCGTTATGTAACGATTGCCCGGTCACCGTCGCCCAAGGGGGCTGGATGTACCGGCTGCTCCGCACGTTCACCGCACTCACGGCCCTCACGGCCCTCGGGCTCACGGCAGGGTGCTCCGCCGAATCCGGCACGAAGAGCAAGGAACGGACGGCCACCGAGGCCGGTCCCTCCACCCAGGCCTCCCAGAAGGCGGCACGAAGCGCCTTCTGGGTCGACCCGGAGAGCGCCGCCGCCCGGCAGGTCAGGCAGTGGGAGCAGGAGGGCCGCACCCAGGACGCCGCCGCGCTCAAGCGGATCTCCGAGCAGCCCATGGCCGTGTGGCCCGCGGGCGACGACCCGGTCCCGGACATCAAGGCGGCCGTCGACGGCGCCGCGCAGGGCGACCGCACCGCCGTGCTCGTCGCGTACAACATCCCGCACCGTGACTGCGGCAACCACTCCGCGGGTGGCGCGCACAGCTCGGACTTCTACCGGCAGTGGATCGACAAGTTCGCCGGCACCATCGGCGACCGGCCGGCCGTCGTCATCCTGGAGCCCGACGCGGTCCCGCACATCGTGGACGGCTGCACCCCGGCCGAGTACCACGCCGACCGCTACCAATTGCTCTCCGAAGCCATCCAGCGGCTCAAGCAGCAGCCCCGGGTGAAGGTCTACCTGGACGCGGGCAACCCCAGCTGGATCACCCAGGCGGGCAAGCTCGCCGAGCCGCTCCAGCAGGCGGGGATCGCGCAGGCGGACGGCTTCTCGCTGAACGTGTCGAACTTCCAGAGCGACGAGACCATCAAGTCGTACGGCCGCAGCCTCTCGGGGCTCGTCGGCGGCAAGCACTTCGTGATGGACACCAGCCGCAACGGCAAGGGCCCGCTCGCCGGTAACCGTGAGGACGCCTGGTGCAACCCGCCGGGCCGTGGCCTCGGCACCCCGCCCACGGACAAGACCGGTGACGCGCTCCTGGACGCGGTCCTGTGGATCAAACGCCCCGGCGACTCGGACGGGCCGTGCAGGGGCGGCCCGGCGGCGGGCCAGTGGTGGCCCGACTACGCGCTCGGTCTCGCGCGCAACGCCAAGGCCACCTGACCGCGGCCACCGGCACGGCGGGTGCGGCTACTTCTGGCTCACGTGGATCCACTTCGCCTCCGACGACGTACCGTCCTGGTCCGTCACGAACAGCATGTACCAGCCCGGCGGCACCAGCGCGGTGTCGCCCTTGGGCACCTGCACCGTCACCTCGCCCTTGCCCTTGGTGAGGCCGAGCGCGATCGACCGCTGCTCGACGTCCGTCGTGTGCGTCACGGCGCTGGGGCGCATCAGACGGGCCGAGGCGATCGTCTCGGGATGTTCCGTGCGGAACGTGGCGCGGTGGTCCGCCGCCAGTTCCTCCGGGCCCTCGCCGAGGACCGGACGGTTGTTGCCCGCCTTGTGCAGCGTGGGCGGCGTGTAGACCTCCATGCGCTGCTCGAAGTGGCCGAGCTTGGTGTTCTCCTGGTTGTCGAAGAGCGGGTCGGAGCCGAAGGTGACGACCCGTCCGTCGGGCAGGAGCAGCGCCTCGGAGTGGTAGTTGCGGCCCACCTTGGGGGACGCGGCCTCGCGGAAGCTGTTCGACTTGGGGTCGTAGAACTGCGCCTTGAGGATGTTGCTGCCGCCGCGGCCTCGGTAGTCCTTGGATCCGTTGGACGTGAACACGGAGTCGTCGGGCAGGATCACGCTGTTCAAGTAGCGCGTGCCCTGCGGCAGTTCGGGCCCGGTCCTGAAGGCCGGGTTCTTCTCCTTGAGGTCCACCACGGCCGTGCGCCGGGTCGACTTGTCGGACTCGCCGACGCCTCCGCCGCCCAGGATCATCACCTTCTGGTCCTGCGCCGGGGGCAGCAGGAGTGACGCGGACGTCTCGGTCTGGTCCATGTCGACGAGACCGGGGATCTTCTCGAACTTGTTCGTCTCCAGATCCCACAGCCCCGGCTCACGGCCCTTGTCGGCGGGCCCGTAGCCCGCGTTCGACGCCGGGTAGAAGAGCTTTCCGCCCTTGGTGAGGAAGAGCGCCGGGTAGGTCGGGAAGTAGCGCTTGGGGCCGTCGGTCCACTTCTTCGTCTTCGGGTCGTAGATCTCGTTGTCACCCGGGTCGATCATGCCCACGTCGTCGAGGCCGGAGACCGCCAGCACCTTCCCGTCGTCGAGACCGACGAGCGTGGGATACCAGCGGGCCTTGTCCATCGGCTCCACGGGGACGTACTTCTCGGCCTTCGGGTCGAACTCGTACGCCGCCTTGATCCCCTGGAAGTCCTGCTTGTCCATGGTGATCTTCTCGGCGATCCCGTACGCGTTATCCGCCGCCTTGCCGGTGAGGCCCTCGATCTCGTACTGCGCGGACTTCTCCGTGACGAACCCGTCGCCCTCCTGGGCGGCCTCCACGAAGACGCGCGCCTCGCTCGCCTTGACCGTCGTCTTCCAGGGCTTCATCACACCGGACTTGGTGTACGTGATCTCGTAGTCCCGCTTGGCCTTGGGGACCTCGACGTCGAACTTGCTCACGTACTCGATGCCCGACGGCGAGCGGAACCGGGTGCCCTTCTTGAGGGTGAGGGGCTTGTCGGGGTTCTCGTTCTTGACGCGCATGCCGCCGCCGGCGCGGTTGATCTCACCGTCCAGGAGTTCGTAGCGTGCCGTGCCGCCGGCCACCAGGAGGCGGCCGTCGGGGAGTTGGGCGTGGCCCGCGCAGAAGAAGTCCTCCGGCGTCCTGACCTTCTTGAAGGTGTCCGCCTTCGGGTCCCAGAGGATCGTGTCGAAGGAGCCCTTGTCGAACTTCTTCTGCTCGTTCCCGGAGCCCGCGACGATCAGGACCTTGCCGGTGTGCAGGAGCGCGGCGTGGATGGCGTTGGTGCGGAACTCCTCCGGGATGCCGATCTGCTTCCAGGAGCCGTACTTGGCCTTGTAGCCGGGCTGGGCGATCTTGTACTCGTAGTACTGCTCCTCGGCGAAGGAGAGCGCCGCCGGTGCGTTGAGTCCCACGAGCAGAGCGCCCGCCCCGACTCCGAGGAGTGTCTTCTTCGTCCGCTGAGAGGGCCGGTAAGCCATGGGTCAGTTCCCTCCTGTCGTCGTGCCGGTGGCGAACGCCGGCTCCGGCTCGCCGTCCGCGCCCTGGGTGCCGAGCCCTTCCGCGTCTCTCCTGGCGCGCTGCCGGATCCGCTCGCGGGCCTTTTCCCGCACCGCGCCCGCCCTGCGCTCCTTGACCAGCGAGAAGCTCCAGACGGTGACCGGGGCGAGCGCGATGACCAGCGCGAGGACGGCCCAGGTGCGCATCGCGGCGTGGGTGTGACCGAGCACGAACGAGGCCGCGAGGGAACTGGCGAGGACCACCGCCCAGCAGAGGTGGATCCGGAAGGTGAGCACCCGGTCGGGGCTGGCGTCCCCGCCCTTGGGCGTGACCACGAAGCGGCTCGGGCGGCGCACGACGGCGGCGCCGAGCGACTTGGCGTAGATGGGCGCGGAGAGCGCGGACATCGCCATCCCGGCGAGGCCTCCGGAGCCCGCTGGTTCGTGCGGCGAGACGTTGTGACGGCGGTTCCAGAGGTAGAGCCCCACCTGGAGCGCCGCCGCGTCGCTGTAGAGCATCAGCCAGACGGAGGCGGCGACCTGCGTACCGGACGCCCCGAACCAGAGGAACAGCACACAACTCAGCACACCGAGCACCCAGTTGACGGCCGTCATGGGGTAGTAGACGAGCATCATCGTGTACGAGAAGAGACGGCCGGGCGGCATCGTGAACGGTGCCTTCCAGTACTGCTTGAACAGCGTCTCGTACGTCCCGCGCGACCAGCGCATCTGCTGGGTGAAGAAGTCCGTCCAGGAGGCAGGGCCCTCGCCGACGGCGAGCACGTCCGGGGTGTAGACCGACCGCCAGTGGCGCCTGGTGACGGGGTTCTTGTGACGGTGCAGCTCGAAGCCGGTCGCCATGTCCTCGGTGATCGAGTCGTACAGGCCGCCGACCTGGCGCAGCGCCTGGATGCGTACGACGTTGTTGGTGCCGACGAACATGGGGGCGCGGTAGCGGTTGCCGGCGCGCTGGATCAGGGCGTGGAAGAGGAACTGCTGGGACTCGGCGGCCTTGGTGACGGGCGAGTCGTAGTTCCCGTACACCTGGGGCCCGACGACGAACGCGACGTCGTCATCGCGGAAGTAACCCATCATCCGCTCCAGGAAGTTGGGGAGCGGCACGTGGTCGGTGTCCACGGAGGCGAAGAAGTCGTACTCCGCGCCGTGCATCGCGAGCCAGGCGTTGTAGTTGCCGTGCTTGGTGCGGGCCTTGTGGACACCCTTCTCGCGGTTCCACTCGGGCACTCCGCTGCGGGTGAAGTGGCGTACGCCGAGTTCGGCGCAGAGCGCCTTGGCGTCGTCGTCGTCACCTTCGTCGAGGAGCCAGACGTCGAGCGGGCCGGTGTGGTGTATGCCCTTCGCGCCCTCGAGGGTGGCGCGGACCATGCTGAGGGGTTCCTTGCCCGGGACGTACGTCGTCAGGAACGCGACGCGGGTGCCGGGTTCGGGGGTGACGGGGATCGGGTCCCTCGCCATCATCGTCGCGTGGGCGATGGATATGACGTTGACGAGCATGAAGAGCTCGATCAGGCCGATGGCCACGAGCATCGTGGCGTCGAGCCAGATGAGCCAGCGGTCGGCGCCCTCGCGTTCCGTCCAGTGGGTCGGCCACACGAGGTACACGAGGAGGAGACCGGTGAGGACGGGGGCGAGCATCATCAGGATGACGGCCCGTATTCGGTGGGGCTCACTGGAGAGAAGCTTGTTGTACCGCACCCGGTAGCGGCCTCCGTCGCCGTCCGGCTCCGTGAGCGGTCCGGCGAGTGTGCTGTGGGTGTCGTAGTCGTAGCCCTCCGGCCGCACAGCGCCCTCCAGGTCGTGGGGTGATCTGGGTCTGGCAGGTTCAGGTGCGAACGAGCCGATACCCACACAAAAGTGGAGTTTCCTCGGCGTGTCGAACGGGGTGCGTCCGTGCGAGGGGTTTTACGGTGAGCGGTTCGACTGGGGTTGCGGGACGAGCGCGGGGGTGCGGGGTGATCGCATGCGAGCCCCGCCGCCGTCGCGGAGCGAGACGAGGCTGCGTCTGGGCTCCTGATCAACCCCGGCGGCGGCCGAGGACGAAGAAGCCCCCGCCGGCTGCCGGCGGGGGCTCTTTTTCGTGCGGGGCTCTTCCGCGCGGGGACTGCTATGCGGAGAGGTGCCGCTCCACCGTCTCGACCTTGGACGTCATCCCGTCCGTCACCCCGGGGCGGATGTCCGCCTTCATGACGACGGAGACACGCGGCGCCCGCGCCTCGACGGCGGCGACGGCACGCTTGACGACGTCCATCACCTCGTCCCACTCGCCCTCGACGGAGGTGAACATCGCGTCCGTCCGGTTGGGCAGGCCGGATTCACGGACGACACGGACCGCGTCGGCGACGTACTCGCCCACGTCCTCACCGACGCCGAGCGGAGTCACGGAGAAGGCGACGATCACGCGCTCACGACACCTTCGCGGCGGGCGCGCGACGCGATGACGGCCGCCTCGGCCTCGCGCTTCAGCTTCCGCTCGGCCATGAACCCGCCGCCGGGGATGATCGAGTACGCGAAGTAGAGCACGCCGGTCTTGAGGTCCCACTTCGTGCGGTTCCAGGCGTCGAGCCAGAAGAGCACGTACAGGATGAAGAGCACGCCGTGGATCGGCCCGAGCACGGGAGCGGCGTTGAAGCCCGAGGCGACGGTGTACTTGATGATCGTGCAGACCAGCAGCACGATCCAGGAAATGCCCTCGGGTACGGAGACCAGGCGGAGGCGGCGGAGTGCGGAAGCGGTCTTGATGTCCACGGGTCACCTTCGGTGGGTGGGCGGCAGAAGGGGTCAGGGCCGCTCGGCGGCTTTGATCTTGTGAATGCGCGCACAAGCGACCCCCATTGTGACATCGGGGTGTTCTCGGGGTTCGCTCAGGGGCCGTTGCCCTGTTCCGACCCCATATCCGACGGCTACCGTCGATACGTGGCAACGTTCCGACTGCAGGGAAGCAGGGTGCTCGCCGTGGACATGTCCGGCGACGCCGTCAAGGCGAAGAACGGCTCGATGGTCGCGTACGACGGCCAGATGGCCTTCAAGAAGATGACCGGCGGCGGCGAGGGCATACGGGGCATGGTGACCCGCCGCGTCACCGGCGAGCAGATGACGGTGATGGAGGTGAAGGGGCACGGCACGTGCTGGTTCGCCGACCGCGCCACCGAGATCAACCTCGTGGAGCTGCGCGGCGAGAAGCTCTTCGTCGAGTCCGACAATCTCCTGTGCACGGACGGGGGTCTGCGCACGGGCACTCATTTCACCGGCGTGCGCGGCGCCTCGCAGGGCAACGGCCTGTTCACCACGACGGTCGAGGGCTCCGGCCAGGCGGCGATCATGTCCGAGGGACCGGCGGTGGTGCTGCGCGTGAGCCGGCAGTATCCCCTGACGGTGGACCCGGGGGCGTATGTCGCGCATCAGGGAGACCTCCACCAGCACCTCCAGTCGGGCGTCACTTTCCGTACGTTGCTGGGAGAGGGCGGCGGCGAGGCCTTCCAGATCCGCTTCGAGGGCGAGGGACTCGTCTACGTCCAGCCGAGCGAGCGGACCACCATCGCGGGGGACGTCTGACATGCCCTTCCGGGAGATCAACTCGAAGATGGTCGAGGCGACCGTCCTGCCGGGCCAGCGGCTGTTCAGCCAGCGCGGCGCCATGCTCGCCTACAAGGGGGACGTCGCCTTCACGCCGAATGTCCAGGGCGGCCAGGGTGGGCTCGCCTCCATGATCGGGCGCCGGGTCGCGGGCGAGGCGACGCCCCTGATGACCGTGGAGGGCAGCGGCACGGTCCTCTTCGGACACGGCGGCCACCACATCCAGGTGATCACCCTCTCCGGAGACACCCTCTATGTGGAGGCGGACCGGCTGCTGGCCTTCGACGGGACGCTCCAGCAGGGCACGATGTTCATGGGCTCGCAGGGCGGCGTCATGGGCATGGTCCGCGGCCAGGTCACCGGACAGGGCCTCTTCACGACCACCCTCAAGGGCCAGGGTGCGGTCGCCGTCATGGCGCACGGCGGCGTCATCGAGATCCCCATCACCCCGCAGCGGCCGGTCCACGTCGACCCCCAGGCATACGTGGCGCACCACGGCGACGTACGCAACAAGCTCTCCACGGCGCTCGGCTGGCGCGACATGGTGGGGCGGGGCTCGGGCGAGGCCTTCCAGCTCGAGCTGTCCGGAAGCGGTGCGGTGTACGTCCAGGCGTCGGAGGAGAAGCTGTGAACCCCTCAATGCCCATGGGAGCGCCCGCGGCCCTCGACCCGATGACGCTGCCGAGCGACGACAGCGTGAACGCGTACACCTTCTGCGTGGAGCTCAAGGGGAGCCAGTGGTTCCTGCAGAAGGGGAAGATGATCGCCTACTACGGGTCGATCGAGTTCAACGGCATCGGGCACGGCCGCCTGGACCGCCTGGTGCGTACGAGTTTCCATTCGCCGCTGCACGCGAGCGACTGGGTAGTGGCCGACGGCCAGGGCAAGATGCTCCTCGCCGACCGGGCCTTCGACGTGAATTCGTACGACTTGGAGGACGGCAACCTGACCATTCGCTCGGGCAACCTCCTCGCTTTTCAGCCAACTCTCGCGCTGAAGCAGTCCATCGTCCCCGGCTTTCTGACCTTGATCGGAACCGGAAAGTTCGTGGCCGCGTCGAACGGCCCGGTGGTGTTCATGGAGCCGCCGATCCGGGTCGACCCCCAGGCCCTCGTGGGCTGGGCGGACTGCCCTTCGCCCTGCCATCACTACGACCACGGGTATCTGACCGGAGTCATCGGGGGCGTACGGGCACTGACCGGGATCGGTGGAACCTCAGGTGAGGAGCACCAGTTCGAGTTCGTCGGGGCGGGCACGGTGCTCCTGCAGTCCTCGGAGGCGCTCCTGGCCGAGCAGGCGACGGGTGCGGTGCCGCAGCAGGCGGGCGTGCCGGGGGGTCAGGGTGCGCCGGGGCAGCGCGGTCCACACGGCCAGCAGCCGGGACAACCGCGCCTTCCCGGACAACTGGGGGACCTCCAGCGTCGCTTCGGGCTGTGAGCGGTAGTCTGCGGAGTGTGACGGGCGAACGCCTGTGCCCCTCTGGCAACTGGGGGTCAGAGGCGCGCGTCACACACCCACATTCGTTCACCTTTCAACTTCTTAGGTAGAATCGATTTCATGGAGACCGATACGGCCCCGCAGTGGCTGACCAACGAGGAACAGTGCGCCTGGCGTACCCACGTAGAGGTCAACAGGATGCTGACCTATCAGCTCGAGAAGGACCTCCAGCCGTTCAACCTGACCATGAACGACTACGACATCCTCGTGCACCTCTCCGAATCGGAAGAGAAGCGGATGCGTATGAGCGATCTCGCGGCCGCCACACTCCAGTCCAAGAGCCGCCTGTCCCATCAGATCACCCGCATGGAGAACGCGGGCCTGGTCCGCCGGGAGAACTGCGAGTCCGACCGGCGCGGGCTCTACACCGTCCTCACGGACGAGGGCATGGAGACCATGCAGCGGGTCGCCCCGCACCACGTGGACTCGGTCCGCAAGCACTTCGTCGACCTGATCTCACCCGAGGCGCTCGGCGAACTCCACAAGGCCCTGACCCCGATCGCGGAACACCTCCGCGCCCAGCGGGGCAAGCCCTGACCCTCACGACGCGGCGGCAGGGACCCTGAGCTCGAAGAGCGCTCCCCCGCCGGGGGCCTCCTTGACCGTGAGGGTCCCGCCGTGGCGTGCGGCGACGTCGCGCGCGATGGCGAGGCCCAGACCCGCCCCGCCGTCATCCCGGGTGCGGGCGTCGTCGAGGCGGACGAAGCGCTCGAAGATCCGGTCGCGTTCGCCCTCCGGCACGCCGTCCCCGTCGTCGGAGACCTCGAGGACCGCCCACGGCCCGTCGGCGCGGGTGGCGACCGTGACGTGCGAGCGCGCGTGGCGCTGCGCGTTGTTCACGAGGTTGCCGAGCACGCGCGCCAACTGGTTCCGGGAGCCGGTGACTTCGACGTTCTTCAGATCCATACGGACGTCGGCGCGGTCCCGTGTGCGCTGCGACAGTTCCTCGCGCGCCAGGGCCGCCAGGTCCACGTGCCCCTCGCCCGGCTTCTCGCCCGCGTCGAGACGGGCGAGGAGGAGCAGGTCGGCGGCCAGTTCCTGCAGTCGTACGGTGTCCTCGACCGCGCCGTCCACATCCAGCAACTCCGGGTGGGCCGCGCCCACTTCGAGCTGGGTGCGCAAGGAGGCGATGGGGCTGCGCAGTTCGTGCGAGGCGTCGGCCACGAAGCGGCGCTGACGTTCCACCGAGGTCTGCAGGGCGGCGAGCGTCTCGTTCGTGGTCGTGGCCAGGCGGGCGATCTCGTCGTGCGTGTCCGGCTCGGGCACGCGGCGCGCGAGATCCTCCGATGCGGTGATCGCCGCCATCTCGGAGCGGATCGCGTCCACCGGGCGCAGGGCGCGGCGCGTCACCAGCCAGGTCACCAGGGCGATCACGGCGAGGAGCAGCGGGAAACCGATGAGCATGGACGTCAACGCCGTGGAGACCGCGCTCTGTTGGGCGGCGAGTGAGGAGCCCGCGTAGACGGTGAGATCGCCCTTCTTCTCGACGTTCACCTCGACCGCCGCGAAGCGGTAGTCCTCCGTCTCGCCGTCGACGGTGGCGGAGCCGGAGGTGACATCCGCCGCGTCATCGGAGATCTCCCCCGCTTCGAGGGCTTCACCCTCGCTCGCGTCGTCGTCATCGTCGTCGCCCTTGGCGGGCGTGGACGCCGCCGGCCGGGGCTTCACGGCGTCGACTCCCGTGCCGCTGATGCTCTCCAGGTCCTCGCTGGCGGCGACGAGCCGCCTGTCGCTGTCGACGATCTGGACCGGATGGTTCTCGTCGTCCAGTTCCAGCTTGTCGTACGGCTCGTTCGCGGCGAGGCGCGAGGCCACTGAGCGGGCGGCGGACTCGGCCTGGCCGCCCGCCTGGTCGGTCAGACTGGCGCGCAGCGAGAGCAGGACGGCGGCGCCTGCGGCGACGAGCGCGACGGCGACGACGAGGGTGGCGCCGATCGTCGCCCTGGCGCGTACGGAGCTGAGGAAGCGCCTCATCGGGGGGCCTCCAGGCGGTATCCGGCGCCGCGCACGGTCTTGATGAGCGGCGCTCCGAGCTTGCGCCGCAGGGCGCTGATGTACACCTCGACGATGTTCGGGTCACCTTCGTAGGCGAAGTCCCAGACGTGCTCCAGGATGTCGCCCTTGGAGACGACCTCGCCCGTGCGCAGTATGAGCTGCTCGAGGACCGCGAACTCCTTGGCGGTGAGCGTCACTTCGTCGTCGTCTCCGCGGAAGACGCGGCGGGCCGCGGTGTCGACCTTGAGGTCGCCCAGGACGTGGACGGGGGACGGCCCCGCGTTGCCGCGGCGGCGCAGGATGGCCTTCACACGGGCAACGAGCACCACGTACGAGAAGGGCTTGGTGAGGTAGTCGTCGGCGCCCGTGTCGAGCCCCTCGGCCTCGTCGTACTCGCCGTCCTTGGCCGTGAGCATCAGGATCGGTACGTCGTGACCGGCGGCGCGCAGGGTCGAGCAGACGCGGTAGCCGTTCATGCCGGGCAGCATGATGTCGAGGATGACCAGGTCGTACGTCCCCTCGCTGGCCCGGTGCAGTCCGTCGACGCCGTCGTGCTCGACGTCCACGGCGTAGCCCTCGGCCGTCAGGCCCTTGGCGAGCGACAGGGCGAGCCGCTTTTCGTCCTCCACGATCAACAGGCGCATGCGTTCAGGGTCGCAGAGGGAACCTGAAGAGTCCTTCAGGTGGCTTCAGGCTGGCTTCAGGGTCGGTCAGCCAGATTGGTTCTTGTCGAAAGCGAACGGCAGCGGCCCACGGGCCGCCCAGCCACCGTCTCGGGAGGAACCCCTTATGAAGCGCAACATCGTCATCGCCACCGTCGCAGCCCTGGCCCTGGCCGGGGGCGGTACGGCGACAGCGCTCGCTGCCACCGGCGACGACGACTCGTCGGCCGCCGCCAAGAAGTCGAGCGTCCAGCTGAAGGACGACAACCGGGACAACGACCGTGACGACGACCGTCACGACGACCGGGACAACGACCAGGACGACGCCAAGGAGAACAGCGCCGAGGCGAAGGCCGCCAAGGTGACGGCCGCCGACGCGATCAAGGCGGCGCTTGCCGACAAGTCCGGTACCGCGGTCTCCGCCGAGCTGGACGACGAGGACAACGGCGGCCTGGTCTGGGACGTCGACATCCTCGGCAAGGGCAGCACCTGGCACAGCGTGCAGGTCGACCCGGGCACCGGCAAGGTCCTCGGCTCGCACACCGAGCAGGACGAGGACGGCGACGCGAACCGCGTGGCCGCCGCCCTGAAGGGTGCGTCCACCAACGCGGAGGACGCGGCGAAGGCCGCCGCGGCCAAGGGCACGGTCACGTCCGTGGACCTGGACGACGACGGTACGGCCAAGGCCTGGGACGCGGAGACGGCGTCCGGCAAGGGTGCGGAGTCCGACTGGAAGGTGGACCTGCAGTCGGGCAAGGTCACCGCGGACAAGTCGGACAGCCACGATGACAATGACTCCGACGACGACGACTCGGACGACGACGGCTCCGACGACTGACGGATCCCCCCCTCCGCCAGTCAGCCCACCGCCCCGCAGGGATCCCCCTGCGGGGCGGTTCTCGTCGTGGGCTCGGGGGCGCCTGCTCCGGCTTCGCCTCGTCTTCCGGCTGCGTCTCGTCTTTCGGCTTCGCCTCGTCTTTCGGCTTCGCCCTGAACCGCCGCTTCGCGGCGGAGCTTTCCCGCCCACCCACCCGGCACTCCGGGGTAATCGGGTGGGTGGGCGGGGAGCATCGCCGCGAAGCGGCGGCATGTTCGGCTGCCGGCCACCGGCAGCAGCGGTTCCGGCAGCCCGCCGGATCACCCACCCGGTCCGCCACCTCAGCCCGAGGCCAAGGCGGGCGCCACCTCAACCCGAGGCCAAGGCGGCCACCACCTCAGCCCGAGGTCAAGCTCGCGACCAGCTCATCCGCCGCCGCGTAAGGCGACAGCTCCCCCGCCACGATCCGCTCCGCCAGAGCCGAGAGCCGGGCGTCCCCGTGAAGGTCCGCGATCCGCTCCCGCAGGGCCGTGACCGCGATGGTCTCCACCTCGCGGGCCGCCCGCGCGGCACGACGCTCGGCCAGGACGCCCCGCTCCTCCATCCACGCCCGGTGCTTCTCCAGGGCCTCGACGACCTCGTCGGTCCCCTCGCCCCGCGCGGCCACCGTCTTCACGATGGGCGGGCGCCAGTCCCCCGCACCGCGGGACTCCCCGAGCCCCAGCATGTGGTTCAGCTCGCGCGCGGTCGCGTCCGCGCCGTCCCGGTCCGCCTTGTTGACGACGTACACGTCGCCGATCTCCAGGATTCCGGCCTTCGCCGCCTGGATTCCGTCACCCATCCCGGGGGCCAGGAGCACCACGGACGTGTCCGCCTGCGAGGCGATCTCCACCTCGGACTGGCCCACGCCGACCGTCTCGACCAGGATCACGTCACAGCCCGCCGCGTCCAGTACGCGGATCGCCTGGGGCGCCGACCACGCGAGGCCGCCCAGGTGGCCGCGCGTCGCCATCGAGCGGATGTAGACCCCGGGATCGGACGCGTGCTCCGACATGCGGACCCGGTCGCCGAGCAGCGCGCCCCCGGAGAAGGGGGACGAGGGGTCGACGGCGAGGACACCGACCCGCTTACCCGCACGCCGGTACGCCGAGACCAGCGCCGACGTCGAAGTCGACTTGCCGACACCGGGAGAGCCCGTGAGGCCCACCACGTACGCGTGGCCCGCCAGCGGAGCAAGCGCCGCCATGACCTCGCGGAGCTGCGGTGACGCCCCCTCGACCAGTGAGATCAGCCGGGCCACGGCCCGTGGCCTGCCCTCGCGGGCCTGTGCCACCAGGGAGGGGACGTCCTGCATGTCAGACAGCTCCGTTCCTAGACGTAGAGAAGGCGTACCCGCGCGAAAGCGTCAGGGCCTCAGGCCTTCGCCACCTTCACGATCAGCGCGTCACCCTGCCCGCCGCCACCACAGAGCGCCGCGGCACCCACGCCGCCGCCCCGCCGCTTCAGCTCAAGGGCCAGGTGCAGGACGACGCGTGCGCCGGACATCCCGATCGGGTGACCCAGGGCAATGGCGCCGCCGTTGACGTTCACCTTTTCCGAGGACACACCGAGGTCCTTCATTGACTGCACCGCGACCGCGGCGAACGCCTCGTTGATCTCGATCAGATCGAGGTCCGCGACGTCCAGGCCCTCCTTCTTCAGGGCGTGCTGGATCGCGTTCGACGGCTGCGACTGGAGCGAGTTGTCCGGGCCGGCCACGTTGCCGTGCGCCCCGATCTCCGCGATCCAGTCGAGGCCGAGCTCCTCGGCCTTGGCCTTGGACATCACGACGACCGCCGCGGCGCCGTCGGAGATCTGCGAGGACGTACCCGCGGTGATCGTGCCGTCCTTGGTGAAGGCGGGACGCAGCTTGCCGAGCGACTCGGCGGTCGTCTCGGCGCGGATGCCCTCGTCCTGGGAGAAGAGAACCGGGCCGCCCTTGCGCTGCGGGATCTCGACCGGGGTGATCTCGGCCTCGAAGATGCCGTTCTTCTGGGCGGCGGCCGCGCGCTGGTGGGAGCCCGCGGCGATCTCGTCCTGCTCGGGGCGCGCGATGCCGAGGGGGGTGTTGTGCTTCTCCGTGGACTCGCCCATGGCGATGTTCTCGAAGGAGTCGGTCAGGCCGTCGTACGCCATGGAGTCGAGCATCTCGATGGCGCCGTACTTGTAGCCCTCGCGGGACTTCGGGAGGAGGTGCGGCGCGTTCGTCATCGACTCCTGGCCGCCGGCGACGACGATGTCGAACTCGCCCGCGCGGATCAGCTGGTCGGCGAGCGCGATCGCGTCGAGCCCGGAGAGGCACACCTTGTTGACGGTGAGTGCCGGGACGTTCATGGGGATGCCCGCCTTGACGGCGGCCTGACGTGCCGGGATCTGCCCTACCCCGGCGGTGAGCACCTGACCCATGATCACGTACTGCACCTGGTCGCCGCCGATGCCGGCCCGCTCCAGCGCGGCCTTGATCGCGAAGCCGCCCAGGTCGGCGCCGGAGAAGGACTTCAGGGAGCCCAGCAGGCGGCCCATGGGCGTCCGCGCGCCCGCGACGATCACTGAGGTGGTACCGGTCGTTCCAGACATGTGCCACGGCCCCTTGGGAGGAGGAGTTAATGAGGGTTTACTTGAATGTACTGAGCGGTACGCCGCCCGTCATCGGGCGCTAGGTGTGATCGCGCGCACGTTGCGTAATCACCGCCGGAAGGGCTGCACTTAAATCATGCTGACGCGAATCGATCACATCGGGATCGCCTGTTTCGACCTCGACAAGACCGTCGAGTTCTACCGGGAGACATATGGCTTCACGGTGTTCCACACCGAGGTCAACGAAGAGCAGGGCGTGCGCGAGGCCATGCTCAAGATCAATGGTACGAGTGACGGCGGCGCTTCCTACTTGCAGCTCCTCGAACCCACTCGCGACGACTCCGCCGTGGGCAAATGGCTGGCCAAGAACGGCGAGGGCGTGCACCACATCGCTTTCGGCACCGCGGACGTGGACGGCGACGCCGCGGCCATCAAGGACAAGGGTGTACGCGTCCTCTACGAGGAGCCCCGCATCGGTTCCATGGGCTCCCGCATCACCTTCCTGCACCCCAAGGACTGTCACGGTGTGCTGACCGAACTCGTCACCTCGGCAGTCCAGGAGTCACCGGAGCACTGACCTCCGCATACTTGGGCCGGTAGGGTTGGGGGCGGCCGTCCGAAGTTCGGGCGGCCGGCCGTCCGTACGCTGGGCGGCAGCTTGCCGGGGTCCGGGTTTCGGGGGACGAGCGTCAGGGCAGCAGCCCAAGCTCTGCTGTTGATCTGACACCATTCCCCGTGGGCCCCGTTCGGCGGATGGACAGGGCTCGTACGAAACGTGCGACCTGAGTGGGGTCTCCCCTGCTCGAACGAAGTTCAGGGCTTGGGGAAGGATGGGACCGCGCAGTGCGGGGCTACGAACGCCAAGAGAGCTCGCGGGCTGAGACGGACCATCTTTCGCGGTTCGAGGCCGAGATGGACCGGCTGAAGACCGAGCGAGAGAAGGCTGTTCAGCACGCCGAAGACCTCGGCTACCAGGTCGAGGTGTTGCGCGCCAAGCTGCACGAGGCGCGCCGTAACCTCGCGTCCCGCCCTGCCTATGACGGCGCGGACATCGGTTACCAGGCCGAGCAGTTGCTCCGTAATGCCCAGATCCAGGCCGACCAGCTGCGCCAGGACGCCGAGCGGGAGCTGCGCGACGCTCGCGCGCAGACCCAGCGGATCCTCCAGGAGCACGCCGAGCAGCAGGCCAGGCTCCAGTCCGAGCTGCACTCCGAGGCGGTGTCACGCCGTCAGCAGCTCGACCACGAGCTGTCCGAGCGTCGTCAGACCGTCGAGTCGCACGTCAACGAGAACGTGGCGTGGGCCGAGCAGCTGCGGGCGCGCACCGAACAGCAGGCGCGCCGCCTGCTCGACGAGTCGCGCGCCGAGGCCGACCAGGCCCTTGCCGCCGCCCGCGCCGAGGCCGAGCGCGTGGCCGAAGAGGCCCGCCAGCGCATGTCGAGCGACGCCGAGTCGGCCCGCGCCGAGGCCGAGGCGATCCTGCGCCGGGCCCGCACGGACGCCGAGCGTCTCCTGAACGCCGCGTCCACGCAGGCGCAGGAGGCCACCGACCACGCGGAGCAGCTGCGTTCGTCCACGGCGACCGAGTCCGAGCAGGCGCGCCGCCAGGCCACCGAGGCGAGCCGGGCCGCCGAGCAGCGCATGGCGGAGGCCGAGACGGCGCTGCGCGAGGCGCGCGCCGAGGCCGACAAGGTCCTCGCCGAGGCCAAGGAGCTGGCGTCCAAGCAGCTCTCGGCCGCCGAGGGAGCCAACGAACAGCGCACGCGTACGGCCAAGGAGCAGGTCGCGCGGCTTGTCGGCGAGGCCACCAAGGAAGCCGAGGCCACGAAGTCCGAGGCCGAGCAGCTCGTCGCCGACGCCCGCGCCGAGGCCGAGAAGCTGGTCAAGGACGCCGCCGAGAAGGCGCGCACGATCACCGCCGAGGAGACCGCGGGCCAGCTCGCCAAGGCGGCCCGTACGGCGGAGGACGTACTGGAGAAGGCGTCCAAGGACGCCAAGGACACGACGAAGGCCGCCACCGAGGAGGCCGAGCGGATCCGCAGCGAGGCCGAGGCCGAGGCGGACCGGCTGCGCGCCGAGGCGCACGACATCGCCGAGGGGCTCAAGGGCACGGCGAAGGACGACACCAAGGAGTACCGCGCCAAGACCGTCGAGCTGCAGGAGGAGGCGCGCAGGCTGCGCGGCGAGGCCGAGCAGCTGCGGGCCGACGCGGTCACCGAGGGTGAGCGGATCCGGGGCGAGGCCCGGCGCGAGGCCGTCCAGCAGATCGAGGAGGCGGCCAAGTCCGCCGAGGAGCTGCTCGCCAAGGCGAAGGCGGATGCGGACGAGCTGAAGTCGGCCGCGACCACCGAGAGCGAGCGGGTCCGCACCGAGGCCATCGAGCGCGCCACGAGCCTGCGCAAGCAGGCCGAGGAGACCCTGGAGCGCACCCGCGCGGAGGCCGAGCGGCACCGCGAGGAGGCCACCGAGCAGGCCGAGGCCACGAAGTCCGAGGCCGAGGACGCCGCGCGGGCCCTGCACGAGGAGACCGAGCGGGCGATAGCGGCACGCCAGGCCGAGGCTGCCGACGAGCTGACGCGTCTGCACACGGAGGCCGAGGAGCGTCTCGCCACCGCCGAGCAGGCGCTGACCGACGCCCGCGCGGAGGCCGAGCGCATCCGCAAGGAGGCGGCGGACGAGACGGACCGCCTCCGTTCGGAGTCCGCCGAGCGGATCCGCACCCTGCAGTCGCAGGCCGAGACCGAGGCCGAGCGGCTGCGCACCGAGGCCGCCGCCGACGCCTCGCAGGCCCGCGCCGAGGGCGAGAACGTGGCCGTGCGGCTGCGTTCGGACGCCGCAGCCGAGGCCGAGCGCCTCAAGACGGAGGCCCAGGAGTCGGCCGACCGGCTGCGCTCGGAGGCCGCTGCCGCCGCCGAGCGCGTGGGCGCGGAGGCCGCCGAGGCGCTGTCCGCCGCCCAGGAGGAGGCCGCGAGGCGCCGTCGGGAGGCGGAGGAGACCCTCAGCTCCGCGCGCGCAGAGGCCGACCAGGAGCGCGAGCGGGCCCGCGAGCAGAGCGAGGAACTCCTCGCCTCCGCCCGCAACCGCGTCGAGGAGGCGCAGGCCGAGGCCGTCCGCCTCGTCGAGGAAGCGGACCGCAGGGCGACGGAGATGGTCTCAAGCGCCGAGCAGACCGCCCAGTCCGTACGGGACTCCGTGGCGGGCCTTCAGGAGGCGGCGCAGGAGGAGATCGCGGGCCTGCGCAGCGCCGCCGAGCACGCGGCGGAGCGCGCGAGGACCGAGGCGCAGGAGGAGGCGGACCGCGTCCGCTCCGACGCGTACGCCGAGCGGGAGCGCGCGTCCGAGGACGCCGCCCGCGCCCGTCGCGAGGCGAGCGAGGAGGCCGAGGCCGCCAAGTCGCTTGCCGAGCGCACCGTTTCGGAGGCGATCGCGGAGGCCGAGCGGCTGCGCTCGGACGCCTCCGAGTACGCCCAGCGCTCGCGTACGGAAGCCTCGGACGCGATCGCGTCGGCCGAGCAGGACGCGTCCCGCACCCGTGCCGACGCCCGCGAGGACGCCAACCGCATCCGCAGTGACGCCGCGAGCCAGGCCGACCAGTTGATCGGCGAGGCGCGCAGCGAGGCGGAGCGGCTGCAGAACGAGACGGTCGCGGAGGCCGAGCGGCTCAAGGCCGAGACCATCACGGAAGCCGAGCGGCTGCGTGCCGAGACGGCCACGGAGGCCGAGCGGGTGCGCTCGGAGTCGGTGGCCAAGGCCGAGAAGCTCATCTCGGACGCCACGGGCGACGCCGAGCGGCTGCGCGCGGACGCCGCCGAGACGGTCGGCTCCGCCCAGCAGCACGCCGAGCGCATCCGGTCCGACGCCGAGCGCGTCAAGGCGGAGGCCGCGGCCGAGGCCGAGCGGCTCACCTCGCAGGCGCGGGACGAGGCCGAACACACCCTGGACGAGGCACGCCAGGCGGCCAACAAGCGCCGCTCCGAGGCGGCCGAGCAGGTCGACACGCTCATCACGGAGGCGGCGGCCGAGGCCGAGAAGCTGACGAGCGACGCCCAGGAGAAGGCGCTCAAGGCCACCACGGAAGCGGAGGCGCAGGCCGACACGATGGTCGGCGCCGCGCGCACGGAGGCCGACCGCCTTGTCTCCGAGGCGAGGGTCGAGGGCAACTCCCTGGTGGAGAAGGCCCGTACGGACGCGGACGAACTGCTCGTCGGCGCCCGCAGGGACGCGACGGCCATAAGGGAGCGCTCCGAGGAGCAGCGTGACCGCCTGACCGCGGAGATCGAGGAGCTGCACGAGCGTGCGCGCCGCGAGTCCGCCGAGGCGATGAAGACGGCCGGTGAGCGCTGCGACGCCCTGGTGAAGGCCGCGGAGGAGCAGCGCGCCGAGGCCGAGGCTCAGGCCAAGGAGCTGGTGTCGGACGCGAGTTCCGAGGCCGGCAAGGTCCGCATCTCGGCCGTGAAGCGGGCCGAGGCACTCCTCAAGGAGGCCGAGACGAAGGTCGCCGAGCTGGTGCGCGAGGCCGAACGCGTCAAGGCGGAGGCACAGGCCGAGGCCGAACGGACCGTTGACGAGGGCAAGCGCGAGCTGGAGGTGCTCGTGCGGCGCCGGGAGGACATCAACGCCGAGATCTCCCGTGTCCAGGACGTGTTGGAGGCGTTGGAATCCTTTGAGGCCCCATCGGTCCCCGCTCCCAAGGATGGTGGCGTGAAGGCCGGCGCGGCGGCGGGTTCGACCCGATCGGGTGGCAAGCCGTCAGAGGGCTAGCCAAAGAACATCTCGCGTGCTTTGTAAGGACCTTCGGCACTGGCGCTGGCAAGTGCTCCGGCGGTTAGCCACTCAAAAGGGGTGTCATTCTCCAGATCAAACGGGCATCTGCTCGATGACACGCCGCTTGGACCCCTAGGATTCCCTCTATCACCTCACCGGTCTCATTCGACAGGAACCCCATGAGCGACACTTCCCCCTACGGCTTCGAGCTTGTGCGGCGTGGGTACGACCGCGCTCAGGTGGACGAACGTATCTCCAAGCTCGTCTCCGACCGTGACAGCGCTCTTGCTCGTATCACTGCTCTGGAAAAGCGCATTGAGGAACTGCACCTCGAGACGCAGAACGCGCAGGCGCAGGTAGCCGACGCCGAACCGTCGTACGCGGGCCTCGGTGCCCGCGTCGAGAAGATCCTCCGCCTCGCCGAGGAGGAGGCGAAGGACCTGCGCGAGGAGGCTCGTCGCGCAGCCGAGCAGCACCGCGAGCTCGCCGAGTCGGCGGCCCAGCAGGTGCGCAACGACGCCGAGTCGTTCGCGGCCGAGCGCAAGGCCAAGGCGGAGGACGAGGGCGTCCGGATCGTCGAGAAGGCCAAGGGCGAGGCGGGCGCGCTGCGCAGCGAGGCGCAGAAGGACGCGCAGCAGAAGCGCGAGGAGGCGGACGCCCTCTTCGAGGAGACCCGCGCCAAGGCCGCCCAGGCCGCGGCCGACTTCGAGACGAACCTCGCCAAGCGCCGCGAGCAGTCGGAGCGTGACCTGGCCTCGCGTCAGGCCAAGGCGGAGAAGCGTCTCGCGGAGATCGAGCACCGGGCCGAGCAGCTGCGCCTGGAGGCCGAGAAGCTCCGTACGGACGCCGAGCGTCGTGCCCGGCAGACGGTGGAGACGGCGCAGCGTCAGGCCGAGGACATCGTCGCCGACGCGAACGCCAAGGCGGACCGTATTCGCTCGGAGTCCGAGCGGGAGCTCGCCGCCCTGACGAACCGTCGGGACTCCATCAACGCGCAGCTCACCAACGTGCGCGAGATGCTGGCCACCCTTACGGGTGCGGCCGTGGCCGCTGCGGGTACGCCTGCCGAGGACGAGCCGGTCTCTCGTGGGGTTCCTGCTCAGCAGACGCGTTGAGCGTGTAGCCCTCGGGGCACTGTCAGAGCCCTCTGCCCAAGTGGCAGGGGGCTCTGTCCCGTTTTAGCGTGGCCGCATGATCGAGCTCGAGGGGCTGACCAAGCGGTACGGCGAGAAGCTGGCCGTCAACGACCTCACCTTCTCCGTGCGTCCGGGCATGGTCACCGGCTTCCTCGGGCCGAACGGCGCGGGCAAGTCCACGACGATGCGGATGATGCTCGGGCTCGACAACCCCACGGCGGGGGCCGCCCGGATCGACGGCAAGCGGTACGCCCAGCTGAAGGAACCGCTCAAGTACGTCGGCGCCCTGCTCGACGCCAAGGCCATGCACGGCGGGCGCAGCGCCTTCAACCATCTGCTGTGCCTCGCGCAGAGCAACGGCATCCCGCGCGCCCGCGTCCATGAGGTCCTGGACACCGTGGGCCTGACGCAGGTCGCCAAGAAGAAGGCCAAGGGCTTCTCGCTCGGCATGGGGCAGCGGCTCGGCATCGCGGGCGCGCTGCTCGGCGACCCGGAGATCCTGATGTTCGACGAGCCGGTCAACGGCCTCGACCCCGAGGGCATCCACTGGATCCGGAACCTCATGAAGTCCCTCGCCTCCCAGGGCCGTACGGTCTTCGTCTCCTCCCATCTGATGAGTGAGATGGCGCTGACCGCCGACCATCTCGTCGTCATCGGGCAGGGCAGGCTCCTCGCGGACACCTCCATGGCGGACTTCATCCAGCAGAACTCACGCAGTTACGTACGACTGCGCTCCCCGGAGCGTGAGCGCCTCCTCGATGTGCTGCACCAGGAGGGCGTCACCGCCGTCGAGGCGGGCGACGGCACCCTGGAGGTCGATGGCACGCCCTCGGAGGACCTCGGTGAGCTCGCCGCCCGCCATCAGCTCGTACTCCATGAACTGAGCCCCCAGCGGGCCTCGCTGGAAGAGGCGTTCATGCAGCTCACCGCGGAGTCGGTGGAGTATCACGCGCACGCCGACCACGCGGGGCCCGGCGCCGCCCCGCCGCCGCCCGGGCGGACCGCCGCGGGCTGGGGCGAGAGCTGGCAGCAGCCGAAGAAGGGGTCCTGAGCGATGGCCGCGACGCAGGTACTGAAGTCGGAGTGGACCAAGATCCGCTCGGTCTCGTCGACCGTGTGGACGCTGGGGCTCGCGCTGGTCGTCACGGTCGGGCTCGGCCTGTTGATCAGCATTCTGGCGAAGAACGACTACGACAGCCTCAACGCCCAGGACCGCAGGGTCTTCGACCCGACCTACACGAGCTTCGCCGGAATGAGCCTCGGCCAGCTCGCGATGATCGTCTTCGGTGTCCTCGTCGTCTCGAACGAGTACAGCACCGGCATGATCCGCACCTCGCTCTCCGCGGTCCCGCAGCGCGCCACCTTCATGGCGAGCAAGGTCGTGGTCGCCACGCTGCTCTGTCTGGTGGTGGGCCTGGTCACGAGCTTCATCGCGTTCTTCGTGGGGCAGGCGATGCTCGGCGAGCACAAAGCACTGATCGGCGATCCGGGCGTGCTGCGCGCGGTGATCGGCGGCGGGCTCTACATGACGCTCATCGCGATGTTCTCGATGGGCGTCGCGACGATGCTGCGCAGCCCGATGCTCTCCCTCGGCATCCTGATGCCGTTCTTCTTCCTCATCTCCAGCATCCTGGGCAACGTCTCGGCGACGAAGAAGATCGGCCGCTTCCTCCCCGACCAGGCCGGTAGCAAGATCATGCAGGTGAAGTCGCCTCTGGACGACGACACCCCGTACGGGCCCTGGGGCGGGCTGGCGATCATGGTGGTGTGGGTCGTGGTCGCGCTGATCGGCGGCTATGTGCTGCTGAAGAAGCGGGACGCCTGACCACAGGGAGTTTTTGCGCGCTCTTGGCTGGAACCGTCAGCTCCCCGTTATCCTCCTAACCCTTACGGGGGCGTGTGCCCCGACGTCCTGAACCATTCGATGGGTGCGGAGAATGATCGAGGCAGTCGGCCTGACGAAGCGCTACGGCGCCAAGACAGCCGTGTACAACCTTTCCTTTCAGGTGCGACCCGGCACGGTCACCGGCTTCCTGGGCCCGAACGGCTCCGGCAAGTCGACGACCATGCGCATGATCCTCGGGCTCGACCAACCCACCACGGGCCAGGTGACGATCGGCGGCTACCCGTACCGCAAGCTCCCCAACGCCCCCCGCCAGGTCGGCGCGCTGCTCGACGCCAAGGCGGTGCACGGCGGCCGGCACGCCCGCAACCACCTCCTGTGCCTCGCGCAGCTCTCCGGCATCCCGGCCCGCCGGGTCGACGAGGTGCTCGGCGTCGTGGGCCTCCAGGACGTGGCGAAGAAGCGCTCCAAGGGCTTCTCGCTCGGCATGGGCCAGCGCCTCGGCATCGCCGCGGCGCTGCTCGGCGACCCGCAGGTGCTGCTCTTCGACGAACCGGTCAACGGCCTCGACCCCGAGGGCATCCTGTGGGTCAGGAACCTGATGAAGTCCCTCGCCGCCGAGGGCCGCACGGTCTTCGTCTCCTCGCACCTGATGAGCGAGATGGCGCTGACCGCCGAGCACTTGATCGTGATCGGCCGCGGGCAGCTGCTCGCGGACATGAGCGTCAAGGACTTCATCTCGCACAACTCCGCGGACTTCGCCCGCGTCCGTACGCCGGAAGGCGACGTGCAGCAGCGCGAGAAGCTGTCCGCCGCGCTGAGCGAGGCCGGCGGCCAGGTCATGCCCGAGCAGGATGGCGCGCTGCGCGTGACCGGCCTTCCGCTCCCCCGCATCAGCGACCTCGCGCACGGCGCGGACGTCCGCGTGTGGGAGCTCTCCCCGCACCAGGCCTCGCTGGAAGAGGCGTACATGCGGATGACGCAGGGCGCCGTCGACTACCGCTCGACCGTCGACCAGCGCGCGGGGCTCCAGCAGCAGCTGCCGCCGGGCACGATGCCCCCGCAGCAGATGCCGGTGCCCGGACAGGGCCAGCCCGGGTGGTACGCACCGCCGCCGCCCCAGCAGGGCGGCCAGCCGTTCGCGATGCCGCAGGACGCCCCTCAGGGCCCTCCGCCGGGGACCCCGAACCCGTACGCGGCCGCCCCCGCACCTGAGATGACCAAGAGCGCCAACGACAACGAGGATGCCCGATGACCACGCCTCCGACTCCGCAGCCGCAGGCGCAGCCCCAGCAGGCACCGCAGCAGGCCTACGCCGGTGCCCCCGTTCCGCAGGGCGCCCCCCTGCCTCAGGGCGCCCCGATGGCTCCCCCGCCGGCCGCCCCCGCGCCGCCCTCCGCCTGGCAGCAGGCGATGAACAACGCCTACACCTCACCGATCCCGGTCAGGAAGACCCACCTCGGCAACGCCCTGGCGTCCGAGTGGACGAAGATCAAGTCGGTCCGCTCGACGATGTGGACCCTCGGCGTCTTCTTCCTCCTGGTCGTCGGCATCGGACTGCTCGTGGCCGCGAACACGGAGGACCGTGACTACGCGGACGTGCCGTTCACGATCCCGGCGTTCTTCGGTCTCGTGCTCGGCCAGATCTGCCTGATCACGCTCGGCGTCCTGGTGACGTCGTCCGAGTACGGCACGGGCATGATCCGTACGACGTTCACGGCGTCGCCGCAGCGTTATCGCGTGCTCGCCGCGAAGATCCTGATCTTCTTCGTGATCGCCTTCGTCGTCGCGGCGGGCTCCGTCCTCCTGGTGGGCCTGATGACCTCGGGGATGCACAGCGGCCCCGAGGCCGGCGACGTCGACTGGTCGGGTACGGTCCTCAAGGGCGGGCTCTACGTCTCGCTCCTGGGCGTCCTCGCGCTCGCCGCCGGTTCGATGCTGCGCCACTCCGCGGGTGCGATCACCGCGATGCTCGGCGTGGTCCTGGTGCCCGCGATCCTGCCGGTGTTCCTGATGATCTCCGAGGGCACGCGCCCCCTCGGCGAGAAGATGATGGACTACAACGCCATCAACTCCCTCGCCAAGATCTTCGACATGGACGGAACGGGCGGCGGCACCTCGCAGCTGCTGCTGCTCGTCGGCGTGACGGCGGCCGCGATCGTCGGCGCCTTCGCCCTCCTGGAGAAGCGCGACGTGTAGCCGCCTCGGGGGTCTTCAGTACCTCGGCGCGTTACGGGACCGCTGCACCCGCGTGGTGCGGCGGTCCTTCGCGTTCCAGCACGCCTTGTGCCAGTGCCTGCGCTCGTCGACGCCCGAGTGCTCGGGCCAGGCCACCACATGCGCGACCCCGGAGGGGATCTCCTGGTCGCAGCCGGGGCAGCGATAGCTCTTGCCGGCCGCGCTCGCGCCCGCGACGTGGCGCAGGCTCCACTGCTCCCCCTGCCAGCTCTCGGTGGACTGGAAGCCGCCGTAACGGCCCGTCGTCTCCGCGGACGGGCGCGGGCTGTCTTCTCCGGCGCCCTTCGGGCGGTTGCGACGCGGGGACACGGGACACCTCACGGGATGTACGGGGGCCAGGGTGAGTCCAGCCTACGCGGCGCGGACACGGGTAGGCGTCCTGCACCAACCCCCACAGATCCCCCCTGCATTTCGCAGAAAATCCGTCAATCTTCATGCCAAGCCGTGCCTTTGGCACGTGTCATGCGTTGTTGCCCGTAGGGGGAGTGCCTGCGTCGGCGCCAAGGAGGCAGGAGTGCGATGCGTGTAGGTAGTTTTGTTCTGGCCGCCCAGTTCCCGGGACAGGGGCAGGGAGAGGCGTTGCACCGTGCGGTGCGGTCCGCGGAGGTGGCCGAGGAAGCGGGCCTGGACTCCGTCTGGCTCGCCGAGCACCACTTCGTGCCGTACGGCACGTGTCCGTCCGCCGTGACCCTCGCCGCGCTCCTTCTCGGGCGTACGCGACGCATCCGTGTCGGCACCGCCGTGAGCGTCCTGCCGACCGTCCACCCCGTCGCCCTGGGCGAGCAGGCGGCCCTGCTGCACCTGACGTCCGGCGGGCGCTTCTCGCTGGGCGTCGGTCGCGGCGGACCGTGGGTGGACCTGGAGGTCTTCGGGTCCGGCCTCGACGCGTACGAGACGGGCTTCCCGGAGTCGCTCGACCTGCTGCTGCGGTGGCTGAGCGAGCCCAGGGTCGCGAGCGACGCGGGCCGCTTCCCCTTCCGCGAGGTCGCCGTGGTGCCACGGCCGCAGGAGGCGCTGACCGGGGCGGGCGACGACACCGGCGAGAGCCCGGAAGGGCCCGAGGTGATCGTCGCCTGCACCTCGCCGTCCAGCGTGCGGCTGGCCGCGGAACGCGGTCTGCCGATGTTGCTCGGCATGCACGTCGGCGACGAGGAGAAGGCCGAAATGGTGGCGTTGTGGCAGCGGCACGCGCGCGCCGCGGGGCGCACGCCCCAGGAGGTCCTGCGGGCCGCGCACGTCTCGGCCGGGGTCGCGCAGATCGCGGACCGGCGCGTGGACGCGGCGGAGACGCTGCAGAAGGCGATGCCGGGCTGGCTCAAGCAGGGGCTGGACGCGCATGTCACCGTCGATGGCCGCGCACGGGCCATGCGGGACCCGCTCGCGTACACGGAACTGCTCTGCGGACTGCATCCGGTGGGCACCCCGCAGCTGTGCGCGGACCGGATCGCGGCGACCTCGGAGCGCACGGGGATCACACGCTTCGCGCTGCTTGTCGAGGGCTCGGGCGATCTGGCGACGACGGAGGAGAACGTCCGCAGGCTGGGCGCCGAAGTGCTGCCCCAACTCGGCTGAACCGCTGGGGCGGGGAGCTGCCGCTCCGGTACTAGAACACCTCCCGCGTACGGAGCGGCAGCAAAAGGCGTCAGCAGTCCCGCAGTTCGGGCGACTGGTTGAGCAGCTGGCCCCGGATCGAGGTGAACCGGGCGAGCCTGTCGTCCACGGATGCGTCCAGCGGGAACACCGCCACACGATGACAGTTCTGGAATGCGAGCCGCACTCCGAAGTGGCGCTGCAGAGCGCCGCGAATCGCGTCACTCGCCAGCGCCCGCAGGAGCTGGCCGCGTGCCTGCTCGGTGGGTGGCGGCGTCTGGTTGTCGGCGAACTCGCCACCGTCAACCTTCAGCTGGGCCACCAGGGAGCTGATCATCTCCCACGCGTAAGGCAGGGAGGTCCGGACGCAGTCGACGAATTCCGCTTCATCGACCTCGCCTCGCTCGGCCTGTTCCAACAGTGCCGGTGAGACGTCGAGCGACATGGGTTCTCCTCTCGCACCCCCGGGGAGCGGGGGCTTCCGGACAGGGCAGGAGCCCGCACACGCAGCGTGCACGCACGGCGACCTCCTGCTTATACGGTAAGCACCGGACCCGCGCTGCACCAGGAGATTGGGAACATAACCGGCCAGGATCGAACAGGGCGATCGCCGGAGGAATCGCGCGCACCACCTGGGGTCGAGTAGCGTTGCGCCCCATGCGTCTCGTCATTGCCCGATGCTCCGTGGATTACGCGGGCAGGCTCACAGCCCATCTCCCGTCGGCCCCCCGCCTGATCCTTGTGAAGGCGGACGGCAGTGTCTCGATCCACGCGGACGACCGGGCCTACAAACCTCTCAACTGGATGTCCCCGCCGTGCACCTTGAAGGAGGGGACGGGGGACGACGCGGGCGTCTGGACCGTCGTGAACAAGGGCGGCGAGAAACTCATCATCACGATGGAGGAGATCCTGCACGACTCCTCGCACGAACTGGGCGTCGATCCCGGCCTCATCAAGGACGGCGTGGAAGCGCACCTCCAGGAGCTGCTCGCCGACCGGATCGAGACGCTCGGTGAGGGCTATTCCCTGATCCGGCGCGAGTACATGACGGCGATCGGCCCGGTGGACATCCTGTGCCGCGACGCCGAAGGGCAGACCGTCGCCGTCGAGATCAAGCGGCGCGGCGAGATCGACGGAGTCGAGCAACTCACCCGCTATCTGGAGCTGTTGAACCGCGACCCGCACCTGGCCCCCGTCAAGGGCGTCTTCGCCGCCCAGGAGATCAAGCCGCAGGCCCGCGTGCTCGCCACCGACCGCGGCATCGGTTGCGCCGTCCTGGACTACAACGCGATGCGCGGCATCGAGGACGACAAGCTGCGGCTGTTCTAGGAGTTCCCGTACGTGGGAGGGGGCCGGGTCCTGGTGGACCCGGCCCCCTCTTTCGTACGCATCGTACGAGTCGTACGAGCCTCAGATCGTCGACGCCGGGCTGCTGCTCGCGGGTCCGCTCGCCGAGTCCGAGGTGTCCGGGGACGACGGCGGGTCCGGCGTCGGGTCCGTGCTCGGCGGCGGGGTCGACGGCGGCGGCGTGGTCGGCGGCTTCGTCGTGGGCGGCTTCGTGGTCGGCGGCTTGGTCGTCGGGGGCTTCGTCGTGGGCGGCTTCGTCGTCGGCTTGTCCGTGGGCTTGTCGGACGGCTTGCCCGAGGTGTCGTCGGACGGCTTGCCGCTGTCGCTCGGCTTGTCCGAGGGGTCGTCGCTCTCGCTCGGCGTGCCGTCGTCGGCGGTGCCGGGGACGTTGTCCGGGCCGTCGCCGTCCGGGCGGCTCGTCGAGTCCTCGGCCGGCTTGTCGGCGGTCAGGCCGTCGTCGTCCTGGTCCTCGCTCGCCGACTGCTCCGTCTTGACCTTGTCGGGCGGGTTGTCGTTGCCGTCCGACGTCGCGCCGAGGGTCACCACGGTGCCGAGCACGGCGGCGAGCAGGGCGCCCGCGCCCGCCGCCACGAGGTTGCGCCGGGCGCCGTTGACGATGGAACGGCGGGTCGGTGCCGGGCCGCCCGCGCCCACCGCGGGCGCGGCCTTGCGGGTGACCAGGGTCTCGGGCTCCGGGGGCGGTGTGGGCAGCGCGAACGCCGCCGGTACGCCGCCGGGGGGCGACGCCGACTCCTCGTGGCGCGCGTCGGGCAGCTCTTCGCCCGCCGCCGGGCTCGCGCCGGGCATCATGCCGCCCGAGCGGTCGGCTACCAGGGCCAGGGCCCTGCGGCCCGCGATCATGCCGCGCTTGTCGGCGAGCGCGCCGCGCAGGCCGACGGAAGCCTCGAGTTCGACGCGGGCCCGGTCGAGCGAGCCGCCGCAGAGCGCGAGGATGCCGAGCTCGTGGTGGAAGTACGCCTCTTCGGCGACCTCGCCCGCGGTCCGCGCCGCCTCCTGGCCCGACCGCAGGGCACGCTCCCAGGCGCCCCAGTCGAGCCCTCCGGCGAAGGCCGGCGCGACGGTGCGGGCGAGCAGCACGGCGGCGCTCTCCTCGCCACCGGCCGGCGCCCCTGACGCGGACTGCCCCGCGACCAGGGCGCCGAGGGCCGCGAGCACGGCGTCGGCCTCGGCAACGACCCGCTCGGGGCCGACGGAGGGGTGCCCCGCCCACCAGGCGTAGTGCTGGGCGGCGCCCTGGGCGCGTTCGGCGGCGTCGTCCGCGTACCCGGAGGCCTCCAGCTGCGTACGCACTCCGGCGGCGAGCCGGTAGTGCGAGCCGACCGGCGTGACGAGCGCGGTGGAGACGAGCTCGGCGAGGGCCGCATCCGCGTGGGTGTCCCCCACGAGGGCGGGCAGATGCGCCTGGTGCGGCACCTCGCCGCCGAGCGCGACGGCGAACCGCAGCGTGCTGCGCGCCGAAGGGCTCAGACGCGAGGCGAGCAGCACCGCGGGCGCGGCTCCGTCGGCGAGCGAGGGCAGCGGGACGTCGTGGCCCTCGGCGCCGAAGGGCGCGTCGACCGGGGCGTCCGTGTAGTAGCCGTACTCGTCGAAGGCGTTCGGGTCGGCGCGCAGCTGGTCGCGCTGGCGCAGCAGGGCGCCCGCCTGGACGAAGCGCAGGGGCAGCCCCTCCGACTCGAACCACAGGTCGCCCGCCCAGCCGGCCTCGTCGTCCGTCAGGACGCGGCCGACCGCACGCTCCAGGAGTTCGAGGCCGCCGCTGCGGCCGAGGCCGCCGAGGAAGACCTCTTCGAGGTGCGATTCGGGGGACGGCGCCGCGACGTCGGGGGTCGCGGAGACGAGGAAGGCGCACTCGGGCGTCGCCTCGAGCAGCTCCTCCAGGGCGGCCGCGCCGAACTCCAGGTCGTCCAGGACGACGACCGCGCCGATGTCGTGGACGAGGTCGAGCAGCAGGGTGCGGTCGGGGCGGTGCAGCGGTGCGTTGTAGACCGCGGCGAAGAGGTCCTGGAGCAGGTCGCCGGGCGTCTTGTGGTACCCGGAGAGCCGTACGACGCCGTCCGGCGCGAGGTCCGCGCAGTCCTCCGCGACGGCGTTCAGGAGCGACGTGCGCCCCGAGCCCGCGGGACCCGTGAGCCGCACCGAGCGCCCGCGTGCGAGCAGGCGCACGAGCCGCTCGCGCTCCTCCTGCCGCTCCAGGAGCGGCAGCCGGGGCAGCACGGGCCCCGGCGGCAGTGGCGGCGCCGAGGCGCGGCGCAGTTCGGCGCGCTCGGCGGCGGTGCGCTTGACGGGCCGTGCGGGCCGCTCGCCCGGCGGGCAGGGTTCGATCTCACTGCCGTCGACGGGGTTCACGGTGAGCAGGAAGTCGCCCGACACGAGCTGGACGGTGCGGGCGAGCGCGGGCGCGGGCTGCCCGAAGTCCGGTGTCAGAGGATCGCGGGGCGGCCGCACGGGGCGCGCCGCATCGTCGTCGTAGATGCCGTCGTTCATGCCGTCATGGCCGTACTCTTCCGGTCCCCGGTTCATCGGGTCCATGGTCAAAGCCCCCCAGATGCGTTGTGTACACAGCCCCCTCCGGCCTTGTGCACACTGCGCTGTCGCTTCTGGTCCGGTGCCCCCGCTCGGGTGTCAGTCTTCGTCATGACGGTGGGCGACCGAACCCTAGACCTTCGCTCAGTATCACCGAACGGGCGGGGTACCGCGCCGTCCGAGACGTCACAGTCTCGTGAGGATTGTGCGCGAGAGGTGTCTCACACACGGGGCAGCGATTCGACCCCGATGCCGCCCTCGATGGCAAGGATTCTGTGCAGCCGGGTGGCCACGAGCAGGCGCTGCATCTGGGGCGGCACACTGCGCAGCACGAGCCGGCGTCCGCACCGTCCCGCGCGTCGGTGCGCGCCCATGATGACGCCGAGTCCCGTGGCGTCCCACGAGTCGAGTTCGGACAGGTCGAGCACCAGGTCTCCGGCTCCGTCGTCGACGGCCGAGTGCAGGACCGTTCGGGCGTCCGCCGCGCTGCGTACGTCGAGGCGTCCCCCGACGACCAGCTGGGCCTGGTCGCCCCTGATGTGCATATGCGCTCCCCGAGAGTGCTGAGTTTCCTGTGACGTCTGTTCCGTACGGCGTCTGCGTATGTCACTGCAACTGACTGCCGCATGGGCAAGGAAGTTGCCGTCTGTAAGCGAACCGATACCGAATTCACCCCGAGGAGTGACCCCACAGGGGAGGAAGCAGACTTCAGTGCTTGTAGAAGCCCTGCCCGCTCTTGCGGCCGATGTCACCGGCGTCAACCATCCGGCGCATCAGCTCGGGCGGTGCGAACTTCTCGTCCTGGGACTCCGTGTAGATGTTGCTCGTGGCGTGCAGCAGGATGTCGACGCCCGTCAGGTCGGCGGTCGCGAGCGGACCCATGGCGTGCCCGAAGCCGAGCTTGCAGGCGATGTCGATGTCCTCGGCGGTGGCGACGCCCGACTCGTAGAGCTTCGCGGCCTCGACGACGAGCGCCGAGATCAGACGGGTCGTCACGAAGCCCGCGACGTCGCGGTTCACGACGATGCAGGTCTTGCCTACGGACTCGGCGAACTCGCGTGTGCGGGCGAGGGTTTCGTCGCTGGTCTTGTAGCCGCGCACCAGCTCGCACAGCTGCATCATCGGCACCGGCGAGAAGAAGTGCGCGCCCACGACCCGCTCCGGCCGCTCCGTCACGGCCGCGATCTTCGTGATCGGGATGGCGGAGGTGTTCGACGCGAGCACGGCGTCCTCGCGCACGATCTTGTCGAGCGTGCGGAAGATCTCGTGCTTGACCTCGAGCTTCTCGAAGACGGCCTCGACGACGATGTCCGCGTCGGCGACGGCGTCCATGTCGGTGCTCGGCGTGATGCGCCCGAGCGCCGCCTCGGCGTCCGCGGCGTCGAGCTTGCCCTTGCTCACGAACTTGTCGTACGACGCCTTGATCCCGTCGGTGCCACGGGTCAGGGCCTCATCGGTGACGTCGCGCAGGACGACGTCCCAGCCCGCCTGGGCGGAGACCTGTGCGATGCCGGACCCCATGAGTCCGGCTCCGATGACGGCGAGCTTCCGTGCCACTGTTCCGACTCCCCTACCGCTTATCACGCCTGGCTTACACGCTGTTTACGTTTGCCCTTTGAGCGGACAGTAGCGGTCGTGAGCGCCGAGGTGGCGGCGAAGAGACACGCGTCACGTCTCAGATGACGGACATCACACCGACACGGGCCGTGTGCGTCATTCGGCCTCGCGCACCGCGTAGTTGAGGACCTTTTCGCCGAGCAGGTCCTCCATCTCGTCGAGCAGGACGAGGGCGTCGCGGGAGACCTCCGCGGGGTTGCGGCACTTGGTCATCTCGTCGCCGATCCACGCCATGAGCGTGCTGTGGACCCAGGAGAGCTGACCCGCGATCAGGCCGGGCATCGGATCGCCGTCGGCGGCCTTCGTCTCGTCGGCGAGGGTCTTCGCGAGGCGGTCGAGCGCCTCCTGCTGGATCTCCCAGAGCCGGGAGCGCAGGGCGTGGGCGTCGGTGATGACCCTCATGAAGTCGGCCCAGCCCGTGAAGAGGCCGACGTGCGGTGACACGCCTTCCACGTCCGAGCGCAGTTCGCGCAGCACGGCCGCGGCGGCGGACTCCCCCGCGCGACGGCCGCGTACATACCCGGAGAGCCGGTCGACGATGGCCTCGCCGCGGTCGAGGAAGAGGTCCTCCTTGGCCGGGAAGTAGTTGTAGACCGTGTTCACGGAGACGTCGGCGGCCTCGGCGACGTCCGCGACGGTCACCGTGACGAAGCCGTGCTCCAGGAAGAGCCCCGTCGCGATGTCCGAGATCCGCTGCTTCGTCTGCCGCTTCTTGCGCTCCCTGAGTCCTTCAGCCATGACCTCACTCTACGGCCACTGGCTTGGGCGACTGAAAACTTGGGGGCATTGCAAAATTTAAGAGACTCTGTTTTTGTGGTCGCCATGGCAATCATCAGCACGGCCGGACTCACCCAGACGTTCCGGACCAAGCGCGGCGCCGTCGAGGCCGTGCGCGGCATCGACCTCACCGTCGCCCCCGGCGAGATCCTCGGCTTCCTCGGACCGAACGGCGCGGGCAAGACGACGACGCTGCGCATGCTCACCACGCTCCTGACGCCGACCGGCGGCGCCGCCACCGTCGCGGGCCGCGACCTGGCCCTCGACCCGGCCGCCGTCCGGCGCAGGATCGGGTACGTGGCCCAGTCCGGCGGCGTCGACCCGAACATCTCCGTACGCGAGGAACTGGTCACCCAGGGGCGGCTCTACCGCATGACGAAAACGCAAGCCGCGGCCCGCGCCCAGGAGTTGGCCGCCGACCTGGCCCTCGCCGACCTGCTCGACCGCAAGTGCGCGACCCTCTCCGGCGGCCAACGGCGGCGCCTTGACATCGCCATGGGGCTCATGCACCGGCCCGAGGTGCTCTTCCTCGACGAGCCGACCACCGGGCTCGACCCGGGCAGCAGGGCCGACCTGTGGGCGCTCGTGCGGCGGCTGCGCGACGACCACGGCACCACCGTCGTCCTGACCACGCACTACCTCGACGAGGCCGACGCGCTCTGCGACCGCCTCGTCGTCATCGACAAGGGCGTCGTGGTCGCCGAAGGCACACCGAGCGCGCTCAAGCTCCGGTACGGCGGCTCCATCGACGCCTCGCTCCAGGACACGTTCCTGGCGGTCACCGGGCGCGACCTCGCCCCCAAGGACACGGCGCCCGTCGCCGTCTGAACCCCAGGACCCCCTCATGTCTGCGTTTCTCTCCGACACCGCGCTGATCTTCGGGCGGTACGCCCGCCAGACCCTGCGCTCCAAGTTCCAGATCCTCTTCGGCGTCCTGATGCCGCTGCTCTACCTGCTCTTCTTCGGTCCGCTCCTGACCGACCTGCCGCTCGGCTCGCGCGGTGACTCCTGGCAGGTGCTCGTGCCGGGGCTGCTGCTCCAACTCGGCCTGTTCGGCGCCTCGTACAGCGGATTCGCGATCATCATCGAGAAGCAGTTCGGCGTGGTGGAGCGCATGCGGGTGACGCCGGTCAGCCGGCTCGCGCTGCTGCTGGGGCGGGTGCTGCGCGATGCCGCGCTCTTCGTCTTCCAGGCGGTGCTGCTCGTGCTCGCGGCCGTGGTCATGGGGCTGCGGGCACCGCTGGCCGGCATCCTCATCGGCTTCGCCTTCGTGGGCGTCCTGACGGTCGTCCTGGCATCCCTCTCGTACGCGCTCGCGCTGCTCGTGTCCAAGCCGCACGAGTTCGGGCCCGTCATCAACGCGGTCAGCATGCCCTCGATGCTGCTCTCCGGCCTGATGCTGCCGATGGCGCTCGCGCCGGGCTGGCTGGACGTGCTCTCGCACCTCATGCCGTTCCGCTACCTCGTGGACGCGGTGCGGGCCGCCTACGTGGGCGAGTACGCGAGCACGGCGATGCTGTACGGCGTCCTGATGGCCGCCGCGCTCGCGGTCGGGTCCGTGACGGTCGGCACACGTGTCTTCAGGAAGGCGGGCGCGTAACTAGGCTGACCCCATGGTCAATCTGACGCGCATCTACACCAGGACCGGCGACAAGGGCACGACGGCCCTCGGCGACATGAGCAGGACCGCCAAGACCGATCCGCGGATCTCGGCGTACGCCGACACGAACGAGGCCAACGCCGCGATCGGCACGGCGATCGCCCTCGGTCAGCTCGACGAAGAGGTCGCGAAGGTCCTGGTCCGGGTCCAGAACGACCTCTTCGACGTGGGCGCCGACCTGTCGACGCCGGTAGTCGAGGACCCCAAGTACCCGCCGCTGCGCGTCGAGCAGTCGTACATCGACAAGCTGGAGGCGGACTGCGACCGCTTCAACGAGCAGCTGGAGAAGCTGCGCAGCTTCATCCTGCCGGGGGGCACGCCGGGGGCCGCGCTGCTGCACCAGGCGTGCACGGTGGTGCGGCGGGCGGAGCGGTCGACCTGGGCGGCCTTCGAAAGCCACGGGGAGATCATGAACCCCCTGACCGCCACCTACCTCAACCGGCTCTCCGACCTCCTGTTCATCCTGGCCCGTACGGCGAACAAGGAGGTCGGGGACGTGTTGTGGGTTCCCGGCGGCGAGCGTTAGGCGTTGCGCGCCGGTTGTTCGTCTGCGGACGCGTCGTGACTCGTCGCGCCGTTCCCCGCGCCCCTGTGGGGCGCCACCGGCGGTGATTTCTTCGGGAACAGTGTGTACGACCCCGCGATGATCAGATTGATGCCGATCACCCACAGCATCTTCTGCTGCCACATCCGCAGCGAGCCGACCTCCCCGTCGCCCCCGACGTACCAGACCGCTCCCTGCAGCAGCGCCATGGCGATCAGTCCCGCCAGGATCCAGCGGGCGGCGAGCTTCCACTCGTGGATGGCTCGGGGCATGCCGTACTTGGGGGTCGAGGGCGGCGGGCCGCCCGCGAAACGGTGGGCGACGCGCACGTCCACCCACTTGATCGTGTAGTGGCCGAGCGCGATGGAGTAGCCGATGTAGACGGCTGCCAGGCCGTGCTTCCAGTCCGGCTCCGCGCCGTTCTTCAGGTCGATCGCGGTGACGACGAAGAGGACGACCTCCAGGATCGGTTCGCACAGCAGTACGGCGACACTGGCGCGCGGCATCTTCGCCGCGTAACGCAGGGCCAGGCCGCCGGCCAGCAGCACCCAGAAGCCGACCTCGCAGATGATGATCAGTGTGACGATCACGGTTCGCTCCTCTCGGTCACCCTTCAAGGCTCCCGCCGGACCGGCCGCGGATCGTCGTCGGCAGTGACGAAGTAGGACTGCATCCTTCGATGTAGCGCGCGGTTCCTCCCTCAGGATCAGGCATGGCCCCGGCGCGCCGTGTTGGATGGAGGCATGGCCCTGCCCGTTCCCCGCCCGAAGCGTGTCGACGTACAGATCTCCGTGACCTGCGTGCTCGCCGGGCTCGCGCTGTGGGGGCTCGGACTGCACACCCAGACGGACCGGCCGCTCGGCGCGACCTGGGCGCTGATCCCGCTCGCCGTCCTCGGGGGGCTCGAACTGCTGCGCAGCAGCATGCCGCGGACCGCCCTGACCGTCGGCACGCTCGCGCTGGCCGCCGACCAGTTCACGTCGGGCAATCTCGCGTCGATCATGATGTTCACGGACATCGTGTACGCCGCCGTGGTCTACGGGACGCCCGCCTCCGCCCGCCGCATCCCGGTCACCACCGGGGCGATCACGGTCGCCGTGACGATCGGGTTCCTCGCCTGGACCCGTGAGCCGGAGGCGATCCTGATCGGCGTCATCACCGGCCTCGTGTCCTTCGGTCCCGCCACCACCGGCGTTCTCGTGCGCAACCACCGCGAGGCCGCCGTCGCCGCCCGGCTACGGGCCGAACAGACCGCGCTGCTCGCCGAGATGGACCGAGTGCAGGCCATCACCGCCGAGCGCGCCCGGATGGCCCGCGAGCTGCACGACATGGTCGCCAACCACCTCTCGGCGATCGCCATCCACTCCACGGCGGCGCTCTCCCTCGACGACCCGAAGACCACCCGCGACGCGCTCGCCGTCATCCGCGAGAACAGCGTCGAGGGTCTGGCCGAGATGCGCCGCCTCATCGGCATCCTCCGGGACTCCAGTGACGACAGGGAACCGACGGCCGCGCCCACCCTCGACGGCCTCGGCGCCCTGATCGCGGGCGCCCGTACCAATGGTCTGGACGTCACGCTCGACGACACCCGCGCCCCGGAGGGCCCACGGCTCCCCGCGCCCGTCGAGCTCGCGGCGTACCGCATCGTCCAGGAGTCCCTGACCAACGCACTCAAGCACGCGTCGCCCGGCCTGGTCACGGTGGCTCTCACCCAGCACCCCCAGGCCCTCGACGTCCACGTGACCAGCCCCTACGGCTCCCCCACCGGCCCCCGCGCTCCCGGTTCGGGAGCCGGTCTCGTCGGCATGCGGGAGCGCACCGAACTCCTCGGCGGCACCTTCGAGTCGGGCCCCGAGAGCACCACGGACGGCAAGGTCTGGGACGTCCGCGCCACCCTGCCCGTCGACCCCGCAGACCAAGGAGCTTCCGCATGATCCGAGTGCTCGTCGCCGAGGACCAGTCCGCCGTACGGGCCGGGCTCGTCCTGATCCTGCGCAGCGCGCCGGACATAGAGGTGGTCGGCGAGGCGTCGGACGGCGAGCAGGCGGTGCGGCTGGCCCGTGAACTCCGCCCCGATCTGGTGCTCATGGACATCCAGATGCCGCGTCTCGACGGGGTCTCCGCCACGCGTCAGGTCGTCTCCGAGGGGCTCTGCGACGTGCTCGTCCTGACCACCTTCGACCTCGACGAGTACGTCTTCGGGGCGCTGCGGGCGGGCGCGTCCGGCTTCCTCCTGAAGAACACCGAGGCCAGGGACCTCCTGGAGGCGGTCCGTACGGTCGGGCGAGGCGAGGGCCTGATCGCCCCGGCCGTCACCCGGCGGCTGATCGCCGAGTTCGCGGCCCCACGGAACGCCAGGCCCGCACGCCGGGAGAACGGACCCGATCCCGCCATCCTCGACATCCTCACGCGACGCGAGCGAGAGGTGCTCGCCTGCCTCGGCGAAGGTCTCTCGAACGCGGAGATCGCGGGCCGCCTCGACATGGCGGAGGCGACGGTGAAGACCCACGTCAGCCGACTGCTCGCCAAGCTGGAACTGCGCAGCAGGGTCCAAGCGGCCGTACTCGCGCAGGAGTTGGGTGTATAGGCCCGGCTCCAGCGCGCCGGACCGGCGCGATCCGGCCAATGGTTCAGACCTCTTGACCGCTGGTCCAGACCTTTCTATTCTCACCGGCACTGCGGTGAGCACTCCCCCACGTGTTCCACGTGCTCACGGGCGGCGCAGGGTTCCACCCCTCTGTCCCCCCGGATCTCACCCGAGGAGCACACAGTGCGCTTCAGACACAGAGCCGTGGCAGGCCTCACCACCCTGCTGCTCCCGCTCGCCACCCTGGTCGCGCTCGGCGGCCCCGCCGAAGCCGCGCCGGAAGCCGCCCCCGCGGCCACCGCCACCTACGCCAAGACCCAGGACTGGGGCAGCGGCTTCGAGGGCAAGTGGACCGTCAAGAACACCGGAACCACCTCCATCAGCTCCTGGAACGTCGAGTGGGACTTCCCCTCCGGCACGAAGGTGACCTCCGCCTGGGACGCCACCGTCACCAACTCCGGCAACCGCTGGACCGCCAAGAACGTCGGCTGGAACGGGACGCTCGCCCCCGGCGCCTCGGTCTCCTTCGGGTTCAACGGCTCGGGCCCGGGTTCGCCCGCCAACTGCACGCTCAACGGCGCCAGTTGTGACGGCGGCAGCGTCCCCGGCGACAACCCGCCCTCTGCGCCCGGCACCCCCACCGCGTCCGACATCACCAACACCTCGGCGAAGCTCTCATGGAAGGCCGCCACCGACGACAAGGGCGTCAAGAACTACGACGTCCTGCGCGACGGCTCCAAGGTCGCGACGGTGACCGGGACTTCGTACGCCGACAGCGGTCTCAGCGCGGGCACCGACTACTCGTACACGGTCCAGGCCCGCGACACCGCCGACCAGACGGGCCCCGCCTCCGGCGCCGTCAAGGTGCACACCACGGGCGACACCGACCCGGGCCCCGGCCCCGGTGACAAGGTCAAGCTCGGTTACTTCACCCAGTGGGGCGTCTACGGCCGCAACTACCACGTGAAGAACATCGACACCTCGGCCTCCGCCTCCAAGATCACGCACATCAACTACGCCTTCGGCAACGTCCAGGGCGGCAAGTGCACGATCGGCGACGCCTACGCGGACTACGACAAGGCGTACACCGCCGACCAGTCCGTCGACGGCAAGGCCGACACCTGGGACCAGCCCCTGCGCGGCAACTTCAACCAGCTGCGCAAGCTCAAGGCCAAGCACCCCAACATCAAGGTCCTGTGGTCCTTCGGCGGCTGGACCTGGTCCGGCGGCTTCACCGACGCGATGAAGAACCCGGCGGCCTTCGCCAAGTCCTGCCACGACCTGGTGGAGGACCCGCGCTGGGCCGACGTCTTCGACGGCATCGACCTGGACTGGGAGTACCCCAACGCCTGCGGCCTGACCTGTGACACCAGCGGCCCGGCCTCGATGAAGAACATGATGCAGGCGTTCCGCACCGAGTTCGGCAAGGACGCTCTGGTCACCGCCGCGATCACCGCGGACGGCTCCAGCGGCGGCAAGATCGACGCGGCCGACTACGGCGGCGCCTCGCAGTACGCCGACTGGTACAACGTGATGACGTACGACTTCTTCGGCGCCTGGGCGGCCAAGGGCCCGACGGCCCCGCACTCCCCGCTCACCTCCTACCCCGGCATCCCGCAGGACGGCTTCAACTCCGCCGACGCGATATCGAAGCTGAAGGCGAAGGGCGTCCCCGCCTCGAAGCTCCTGCTCGGCATCGGCTTCTACGGCCGCGGCTGGACCGGCGTCACACAGAAGGAGCCGGGCGGCACGGCTACGGGCGCGGCGCAGGGGACGTACGAAGCGGGCATCGAGGACTACAAGGTCCTCAAGAACTCCTGCCCCGCGAACGGCACGATCGCCGGCACGGCTTACGCCCACTGCGGCAACAACTGGTGGTCGTACGACACTCCGGCGACGGTCAAGAGCAAGATGGCCTGGTCGAAGCAGCAGGGCCTTGGCGGCGCGTTCTTCTGGGAGTTCAGTGGTGACACCGCCGGCGGCGAGTTGGTGAGCGCTATCAATGACGGCCTGAAGTAGCCCGTCCCGCATAGACGAAGCCGGGGAGAACAGGTACGCCCCCTGTTCTCCCCGGCTTCTTACGTCTTTCGTCCGCGGGCTCTATGTGGCTGGTCGCGCAGTTCCCCGCGCCCCTGACGGGGCGCTCCCGTTTACGCTACGTTGACCCGCTGGCCCGGAGGCGCCGCCTCCAGCCAAGCCAGGAAACCCGTCAGCGCGTCCTCGCCCATCGCCAGCTCCAGGCGTACGCCGCGGTGCAGGCAGCCGAGGACGATCGCGTCGGAGAGCAGCGCGAGCTCCTCCTCGCCGTCCGGGGCGCGGCGGTCGACGACCTCGATGGCCGAGCGCTCCAGGGTCCGCCGAGGACGGGGAGCGTACGAGAAGACTCGATACCACTCGATCCGGTCGCCGTTGTAGCGGGCGACCCCGTACCCCCAGCCCTTGCCGGAGGTGTCGCCCTTCTCCGGGGCGTTCCAGCGCAGGCTGCAGTCGAAGGTGCCGCCGGAGCGCTGGATGAGCCGGCGCCGCAGCCCGAAGACGAAGAGTCCCACCAACACCAGCACGACCAACACGAGTCCGCACACGAGCAGAGTGAGGATCATCGGCACCGACCTCCTCGCCTCTTCGTAACGGACCAACAGAATTGCACCCGCATCGCCTCAGCCGCGACCCGGTCCGGATTACTCCGGACCTGGCCGCGGCTGAGTCACGTCAAACGCCGTCGCGCCCGTTTCAGCGCGACGACACCGCCCGCAGTCGGACGTCCGCGCGACGCTCGGCGGAGGCGTCGGCCTCCGACTTCGCGCGCTCGAGCGCCCGCTCCGCACGCTGTACATCGATCTCGTCCGACAGCTCGACGATCTCAGCAAGCAGCGACAGCTTGTTGTCCGCGAAGGAGACGAATCCTCCGTGGACGGCGGCGACGACGGTGTCGCCACCACTCGTACGAATGGTCACCGGGCCCGACTCCAGCACACCGAGCAGCGGCTGGTGACCGGGCATGATGCCGATGTCGCCGGACGTGGTGCGCGCGACGACCAGGGTGGCCTCGCCGGACCAGACACTGCGGTCCGCGGCGACCAGCTCGACATGCAGCTCAGCAGCCAAGGGTGGCTCCTCGGGTCACCACCCGGCGGCTTCGCCGGGTGTTGGGTCAAATTCTAGTGGGCGTACCGGGAGGGGCGGGACTGGCCCACCCCTCCCGTGAGTCACGGACTCAGGAGACGCCGAGCTCCTTGGCCTTCGCCTTCAGGTCCTCGATGCCACCGCACATGAAGAACGCCTGCTCGGGGAAGTGGTCGTACTCGCCGTCGATGATCGCGTTGAACGCGGCGATCGACTCGTCGAGCGGCACGTCCGAACCGTCGAGACCGGTGAACTGCTTGGCGGCGTGCGTGTTCTGCGACAGGAAGCGCTCGACGCGGCGGGCACGCTGGACGACCAGCTTGTCCTCCTCGCTGAGCTCGTCGATGCCGAGAATCGCGATGATGTCCTGGAGGTCCTTGTACTTCTGCAGGATTCCCTTCACGCGCATGGCGGCGTCGTAGTGGTCCTGCGCGATGTAGCGCGGGTCCAGGATGCGGGACGTCGAGTCCAGCGGGTCCACCGCCGGGTAGATGCCCTTCTCCGAGATCGGACGCGACAGCACGGTCGTCGCGTCGAGGTGCGCGAAGGTCGTGGCCGGGGCCGGGTCGGTGAGGTCGTCCGCGGGGACGTAGATCGCCTGCATCGAGGTGATCGAGTGACCACGCGTCGAGGTGATGCGCTCCTGGAGGAGGCCCATCTCGTCGGCCAGGTTCGGCTGGTAGCCCACCGCGGAGGGCATACGGCCGAGCAGGGTCGAGACCTCGGAACCGGCCTGCGTGAAGCGGAAGATGTTGTCGATGAAGAACAGCACGTCCTGCTTCTGCACATCGCGGAAGTACTCCGCCATGGTCAGACCGGCGAGGGCGACGCGCAGACGCGTGCCCGGCGGCTCGTCCATCTGGCCGAAGACCAGGGCGGTCTTGTCCAGAACGCCCGACTCTTCCATCTCGTCGATGAGGTCGTTGCCCTCACGCGTGCGCTCGCCGACACCGGCGAACACGGAAACGCCCTCGTGCAGCTTGGCCACACGCATGATCATTTCCTGGATGAGGACGGTCTTGCCGACGCCCGCTCCGCCGAACAGACCGATCTTTCCACCCTTGACGTACGGGGTGAGAAGGTCGACGACCTTCAGGCCGGTCTCGAACATCTCGGTCTTGGACTCGAGCTGGTCGAAGGCCGGGGCCTTGCGGTGGATCGGCCAGCGCTCGGTGACGTCGGCCTCGGCCTCGGGGTGGTTCAGGATCGCACCGAGGGTGTTGAACACCTTGCCCTTGGTGATGTCACCGACGGGGACGGTGATGCCCGCGCCCGTGTCGGTCACCGCGGCCTGGCGGACCAGACCGTCGGTGGGCTGCATCGAGATGGCGCGGATGATGCCGTCGCCGAGGTGCTGGGCGACCTCGAGCGTCAGCGTCTTCTTCTCGCCGTCCTTGGCCGGGTCGGCCACCTCGACGTGAAGCGCGTTGTAGATGTCCGGCATCGCGTCGACGGGGAACTCCACGTCGACGACCGGGCCGATCACCCGGGCGACGCGGCCCGTGGCAACGGCCGTATCAACAGTGGTCGTCATTACTTGTCACTCCCCGCGGAAGCGTCGGCCAGGGCACTGGAGCCACCGACGATCTCGCTGATTTCCTGGGTGATTTCGGCCTGGCGGGCCGCGTTGGCAGAACGGGTGAGCGCGTTGATCAGGTCACCCGCGTTGTCGGTCGCCGACTTCATCGCGCGGCGCGTGGCGGCGTGCTTGGAAGCAGCCGACTGGAGCAGCGCGTTGTAGATACGGCTCTCGACGTAGCGCGGCAGCAGGGCGTCGAGGACGTCCTCCGCCGACGGCTCGAAGTCGTACAGCGGACGGGCTTGGTCACTCTTGCCCCCCGCTGCGGCAGCAGCTGATGTGTCAGCCTCCGCGACCTCGTCGAGGCTCAGCGGGAGCAGCCGGGAACCGGTCGCTTCCTGCGTCATCATCGAGATGAACTCGGTGTAGACGATGTGGAGTTCATCCACGCCGCCCTCGGCCGTGTCCTTCTCGATGGCCTCGATCAGGGGTGCGGCGATCTCCTTGGCGTCCGCGTAGGAAGGGGCATCGGTGAAGCCCGTCCACTGCCCGGAGATCTTCCGCTCACGGAAGTTGTAGTGCGCGATGCCACGGCGGCCGACGATGTACGTGTCGACCTCCTTGCCCTCGTCCTGCAACTTCTTGGTGAGCTTCTCCGCGCCCTTGATGGCGTTGGAGTTGAAGGCGCCGGCCAGACCGCGGTCGCTCGAGAGGAGCAGCACAGCGGCCCGGGTCGGAGCCTCGGCCTCGGTGGTCAGCGGGTGCTTGTCGTTCGCACCCGTGGCCACCGCGGTGACCGCGCGGGTCAGCTCGGTCGCGTACGGAGTGGAGGCGGTCACCTTGCGCTGTGCCTTGACGACACGCGAGGCGGCGATCATCTCCATCGCCTTGGTGATCTTCTTGGTCGCGGTGACGGATTTGATGCGACGCTTGTAGACCCGGAGCTGGGCTCCCATGAGTCAGGTCCCTTCCGTCGTCACTTGGACGCGTCGACGGCAGCCGGAGCGTCCTCGCCGAGCAACTTGCCGTCCGAGGTCTCGAACTGCTTCTTGAACTCGGCGACGGCGTCGGCGATGGCCGTGATCGTGTCGTCGGACATCTTGCCGCCCTCCTTGATGGAGGTCATCAGGCCCTGCTCCTTGCGGTGCAGGTAGTCGAGCAGCTCACGCTCGAAGCGCCGGATGTCGACGACCGGGACCTCGTCCATGCGGCCCGTGGTGCCGGCCCAGATGGAGATGACCTGGTCCTCGGTGGCCATCGGCTGGTACTGAGCCTGCTTGAGCAGCTCGACCATGCGCTGACCGCGCTCGAGGGAGGCCTTCGACGCGGCGTCCAGGTCGGAACCGAAGGCGGCGAACGCCTCCAGCTCGCGGTACTGGGCGAGGTCCACGCGGAGACGGCCGGACACCTGGCGGATCGCCTTGTGCTGGGCGGAGCCACCGACACGGGAGACCGAGATACCGACGTTCAGGGCCGGACGCTGACCGGCGTTGAACAGGTCGGACTCCAGGAAGCACTGGCCGTCGGTGATGGAGATGACGTTGGTCGGAATGAACGCCGACACGTCGTTCGCCTTGGTCTCGACGATCGGGAGACCCGTCATCGAGCCCTTGCCCATGTCGTCCGAGAGCTTCGCGCAGCGCTCGAGCAGACGCGAGTGCAGGTAGAAGACGTCACCCGGGTAGGCCTCGCGCCCCGGCGGGCGGCGGAGCAGCAGGGACACGGCGCGGTAGGCGTCGGCCTGCTTCGAGAGGTCGTCGAAGATGATGAGGACGTGCTTGCCCTCGTACATCCACTGCTGGCCGATGGCCGAACCGGTGTAGGGCGCCAGGTACTTGAAGCCCGCCGGGTCGGACGCCGGGGCGGCGACGATGGTCGTGTACTCAAGGGCGCCGGCCTCTTCGAGGGCACCGCGCACGGAGGCGATGGTGGAGCCCTTCTGACCGACGGCGACGTAGATGCAGCGCACCTGCTTGTTCACGTCGCCCGAGCGCCAGTTGTCGCGCTGGTTGATGATCGTGTCGACGGCCAGGGCGGTCTTGCCCGTCTGGCGGTCGCCGATGATCAGCTGACGCTGGCCACGGCCGATCGGGGTCATCGCGTCGACGGCCTTGTAGCCGGTCTCCATCGGCTCGTGGACCGACTTGCGGTCCATGACCGTGGGGGCCTGCAGCTCGAGGGCGCGGCGGCCGGACGTCTCGATCTCGCCGAGGCCGTCGATCGGGGTGCCGAGCGGGTCGACGACACGGCCGAGGTAGCCCTCGCCCACCGCGACGGACAGGACCTCGCCGGTACGGGTGACCGGCTGGCCCTCTTCGATGCCGCTGAACTCGCCGAGTACGACGGCGCCGATCTCGCGCTCCTCAAGGTTGAGGGCGAGACCGAGGGTGCCGTCCTCGAACTTCAGCAGCTCGTTGGCCATGGCCGAGGGGAGGCCCTCGACCTTCGCGATGCCGTCACCGGCAACGCTGACCGAACCGACCTCCTCGCGCGAGGCCGCGTCCGGCTTGTACGCCTGGACAAAGTTCTCCAGTGCGTCCCGGATCTCCTCCGGCCGGATCGTGAGCTCCGCCATCTGGGTTCCCTGCTCTCCTTGTTGGGCCCGAAGTTTCACTTTGGGGGTCTGGGGACTCCCCCCAAGTAAGAGGTGAATCCTCTGCACGGCCCAACTAGGGCCGTAATTACAACGTTCTGCGTTACTGCTAGCGCGCCATGCGGCGGTGCGCGTCCTCGAGACGGTCCGCGATGCTGCCGTTGATGATCTCGTCACCGACCTGCACCGTGATCCCGCCGAGGACCGCGGGGTCCACGTCGAGGTTCAGGTGCATCTGCCGGCCGTAGACCTTCGCGAGGGCGGCACCGAGACGCTGCTTCTGCTGGTCCGAGAGCGGAACAGCCGAAGTGACCACGGCGACCATGCGGTCCCTGCGGGCCGCGGCCAGCTTGGAGAGGGACTCGAGTCCACCTTCCAGGCTACGTCCACGGGGCGCGGTCACAAGGCGCTCGACAAGCCGCTCCGTGACCTCGTTGGCCCGGCCACCGAGCAGGCTGCGCAGCAGCTCGCCCTTGGCCGCACCGGAGGCGGCGCGGTCGGTCAGCGCGGACCGGAGCCCGGTGTTCGAGGAGACGATCCGGCCGAACCGGAACAGCTCGTCCTCGACGTCGTCCAGCGCGCCGGCCTTCTGCGCACTGGTCAGGTCGGCGAGGTTGGTGAGTTCCTCGAGGGCGTCCACCAGGTCACGCGACTGCGACCAACGCGAGCGGACCAGGCCGGCGACCAGGTCGGCACTCTCGCCGCTCACCTGCCCGCCGAGCAGCCGCCCGGCGAGCTCGGCCTTGGCCTCACCGGACTGCGACGGGTCGGTCAGGACCCGGCGCAGCGAGACCTCGCGGTTGAACAGCGCGGTGACCGAGGCGAGCTCGTCAGCGAGCCGCCGCACGTCCACCGAGGTGTTGTCGATCAGCGCGTCGAGACGCTCGCGCGCGGCCGCGAGGGCCTCGCGGCTGGCTCCGTGCGCTGTCATCGAGTGGCCTCGGCCTTCTCCTCGAGCTCGTCGAGGAAGCGGTCGATGGTGCGGCTCTGCCGAGCGGAGTCCTCGAGGGACTCACCGACGAGCTTGCCGGCCAGGTCGGTGGCCAGCTGGCCCACGTCCTGACGCAGCGACTGCGCGGCGGCCTTGCGGTCGGCGGCGAGCTGCGCGTGACCGGCGGCCACGATCTCCTCGCGCTGACGCTGGCCTTCGGCACGCATCTCAGCGATGAGCGTGGCGCCCTGCTCCTGCGCCTCCTGGCGCAGACGCGCGGCCTCGTGCCGTGCCTCGGCGAGCTGAGCCTTGTACTGCTCCAGCACGCTCTGGGCCTCGGTCTGAGCGGCCTCGGCCTTCTCGATACCGCCTTCGATCGCCTCGCGGCGCTCGTCCAGAACCTTGTTGATGTTCGGGAGGAGCTTCTTCCAGAAGAAGAAGAACACGATGGCGAAGGCGATGGCGCCGACGAGCAGCTCGGGGCCGGGCGGGATCAGCGGGTTCTGCTTCTCCTCCGCCGCCAGCTGCACCAGGTTGGCGATCACATCAGTGCCTTTCGTCTAACGGAACGGATCGTCTTCAGAGGATCACTGGTAGACGAACGGCATGACGATGCCGATGAGGGCGAGCGCCTCGCAGAAAGCGAAGCCGAGGATCTGGTTCGAACGGATCAGGCCGGCAGCTTCAGGCTGACGGGCCAGGGCCTCGGTGCCCTTACCGAAAACGATGCCGACGCCGATGCCGGGGCCAATCGCGGCGAGGCCGTAGCCGACCGAGCCGAGGTTGCTGAGGTCACCGGTGACGGCGGCGAGTTCGAGAGTCGCGGACATGCCGTTACTTCCTTCTCTTTCATGGACCGGTGGGGGTTGGCCACCGGGCGCTTAGGGGGTTCTACGGAGGGGCTCAGTGGTGCTCGGCGAGAGCGCCCTGAATGTACGAGCAGGCCAGGAGCACGAAGACGTACGCCTGAACAGCCTGCACGAAGAGCTCGAAGACGATCATGGCCATGGTCATCACGAACGAGACGCCGGCGGCCGGGATCAAGAAGCTGTTCAGCAGGTACCAGGAGGCGACGGTGAACATCACCAGCATCAGGTGACCGGCGAACATGTTGGCGAAGAGCCGGACCGCGTGCGTGAACGGCCGGACCAGCAGGTTGGAGAAGAGCTCGATCGCTGACACGAGCCACTTGATCGGCCCGAGCGAGTTGTCGTAACCCGTGATGTTCTTCCAGCCACCGACGAAGCCGTGCTTCTTGAAGGTGAGCGGCACCCAGACCAGGTACACGACGGCCGCGAGGACCGCCGGGTAGGCGATGACCGACGCCACCGGGAACTGGGTCAGCGGGATCACCGACCAGATGTTCATGATCCAGATGAAGAAGAACAGGGAGACCATGAGCGGGACGTACTTCTCGCCGTCCTTCTTGCCCATCGTCTCGTAGACGATCCCGCGGCGAACGAAGTCGTAGCCGGCCTCGCCCATCATCTGCAGCTTGCCCGGCACGACCTTGGCCTTGCCGAACGCGGCGTAGAAGAAGGTGACCACGACGAGGGTCGTGATCACGGCAAGCAGCATCACCTTGTTGAGCTCGAGCCCACCGACGGTGGCGAACGGCTTGAAGAGGAACGAGTGCAGGCCCGGAGCCGGGAAGCCGCACCCGTTGTCGGACATGATCCGACAGCTCCAATCGAAGGCGAGCTCAGTTTGGTCAGCACTCACCGCGGGCTCCTTCGGCGTGACGCATAGGTACGGCAACCTCGTTGTCGTGTCGGCGCGGCGCGCAGCCGCGATTCGGCACCAGACTGGTGTTTCGGATGTGGGCGCGGCGTTCAGGCATCGAGCCTCGCGATCGTGCAGGCGTCAGCTCAGATGCCCGCGCCGGCAGTGCCGCAGTTGGCACCGGACGATAGCAGCATCTCGAACGCGCATTTATCCCGGCCCTACCCTTCACGCCGAGGACCCCGACTTCTCCGGCTTGTCCTTCTGCTCGGAGTCGGGTTCCACGTAAAGGATCTTGGCCTTCATGTGCGCACGAGCCTGTGCGGCCATCCACGCGACCGTCGCCACCACGAGCGCGACGGCGAAGGCCTTGGGGTTGAACAGCGTGGTGTCCTTGAACAGGGCCATGAAGATCAGGAGCAGCAGAAGTTGGGCGACGTAGAGCATCATGCCCATCGCCTGGAACAACTGCGGAAGCGATTTCGCCGTCCGCTGCAAGACGAACATTCCGAGCCCCATGAACGCAATGACCACCACGGTGCCGACGACGGCCCCGAGAGCCCCCTTGCCACCCGCGACCACACCACTCACCACGGCGACGATCGCGCCAACGGCAGCTGTGGGTACGGCGGACTGAAGGAGAGTTCGGGTGTCTTGAGACGGCATGGCGGCGCTCCGCTAACTGATGGGGGCAGGGTGTCGTCATGGACGAGCGTAGTCCGGGGTCGAGAGGGTCCCTCGGGCCAATGGACCGTCGCACTACGGTCCTTCGGCTCTATCCCCTGGTTTCGTGAACGGTATCACAAACTATTTGATGAGGTCTTTACCTGCTAAGTGTGCTCGCCGTCACACATGAGAGTTAATCCGCGCGTATGTGCATGCAGCGCGGCAACTTGTCTGGTATTGAGCGAGTTTGACCGACGCCGTCAGCTCGACGACTCGGCCTTGTGCCGATCCTCGATGCGCGAGCGGGTGCCAACGGCCGTCGCCCCGTTGACGTCCGACTCGGCCGGGGGCCGGTCGTCCGCCGCCACATCCGCCGCGTCCGTCGCACCATCCGCGGAGGCCTCCGCGGCGGCCCTCCGGCTCCGCCGGTAACGCGGCGGCACGAAGGACTCGGCCCAGCCCGGGATGTGCGGACTGAACCGCGGCAGCATGAGCAGGACCAGACCCACCGCGCTCAGGGCGACGATCAACAGCAGGATCCACATGCTGGCCGAGTGGACCGAGTAGGCCACCGTGCCGAAGCCGATCAGCGCCGACCAGAAGTACATGATCAGCACCGCGCGGCTGTGCGAGTGGCCGATCTCCAGGAGCCGGTGGTGGAGGTGGCCGCGGTCGGCGGCGAACGGCGACTTGCCGTTCCACGTACGCCGCACGATCGCGAGGACCAGGTCGGCGAACGGAATCGCGATGATCGTCAGCGGCATCAGGAGCGGGATGAAGACCGGGAGCATCGCGTGCGTGGCATCGCGGGTCCCGCCGAAGTTCAGGCTCAGGGCGTCGCCGTCGATCTGACCCGTGGCGGAGATCGCACCCGCCGCGAGGACGAGGCCGATCAGCATCGAGCCCGAGTCCCCCATGAAGATCCGGGCGGGGTGGAGGTTGTGCGGCAGGAAGCCCAGGCACATGCCCATCAGGATCGCGGCGAAGAGCGTGGCGGGGGCCGCGGCCTCGATGCCGTAGCCGTACCAGATGCGGTAGGCGTAGAGGAAGAACGCCGTCGCCGCGATGCAGACCATGCCCGCGGCGAGGCCGTCCAGGCCGTCCACGAAGTTCACCGCGTTGATCGTGATGACGACGAGCGCGACCGTCAGGAGCGTGCCCTGGCCCTGGTCCAGGAGGACCATGCCGTAGCCGGGCACCGGGATCCACAGGATCGTCAGGCCCTGGAGGACCATGACGCCCGCGGCGATCATCTGGCCGCCCAGCTTGATCAGGGCGTCGATCTCGAACTTGTCGTCCAGGACGCCGATCAGCCAGATCAGTGCGGCGCCGGAGAGCAGCGCGCGCGGTTCGTTGGACCGCTCGAAGACGTCGTTCAGGTTCGGCAGGTGGTCGGCGACGAGGAGTCCGGCGCACAACCCGAAGAACATCGCGATACCGCCGAGCCGGGGCGTGGGCTCCCGGTGCACGTCGCGGGCGCGGATCTCCGGCATGGCGCCGGCCACGATCGCGAACTTCCGCACCGGGCCGGTCAGCAGGTACGTGACCGCGGCCGTGATGCAGAGCGTCAGCAGGTATTCACGCACGGGCTTCCCCACAGGTATCGCTGGCCATCTCAGCCCCACACCCTAGCTCTGCGTGCATACGGTGAGGGACTTCCGGGTAGCGACGATGGTTGCACGAGTACGCGCCGTCCCTTGACGCGTCTACCCTGACCTAGGCCGTATACGGCGGAAATCTGCCCACCAGTTCACGCACTTCCTCTCGTACGTTCGAGTCGCTCGCCTCCCTGGATTCGTCACGCACCGCATCGGCGACGAGCGCCGCGATCCGCACCATCTCCGCGTCCCCCATGCCCTGTGTGCTGACGGCGGCGGTGCCGAGCCGCAGGCCGCGGCCCTCGGCGTAGGGCAGGGCGCAGGTGTCCAGGACCAGGCCGCAGGCGGCGAGCCTGCCGCGGGCCGTGTGCGCGTCGACGCCCAGGGGCGTGGGGTCGGCCAGGATCAGGTGGGTGTCCGTGCCGCCGGTGATGACCGTGCAGCCCGCTGCGGCGAGCGCCTGGGCGAGGACGCGCGCGTTCGCGACGACCCGATGGGCGTACGCGGTGAAGGCCGGGGTCTCCGCCTCGCCGAAAGCGACGGCCTTGGCCGCGATGGTGTGCATCTGCGCGCCGCCCTGGGTGAAGGGGAACACAGCCCGGTCGATACGGGACGCGAGCTCGGTGCCGCACAGGATCAGGCCGCCGCGCGGGCCGCGGAGGACCTTGTGGGTCGTGGCGCAGACGACGTCGGCGTACGGCACGGGGCTGGGGGCCGCTCCCCCGGCGATCAGGCCGATCGGGTGGGCGGCGTCGGCGATGAGGTACGCGCCGACGTCGTCGGCGATGTCACGGAAGGCCGCGTAGTCGATGTTCCGGGGGTAGGCGATCGAACCGCAGACGATGGCCTTCGGCTGGTGCGAGCGGGCCAGGGACCGGACCTGGTCGTAGTCGATGAGGCCGCTGTCCGGGTCGACGCCGTACCCCACGAAGTCGAACCAGCGCCCCGAGAAGTTCGACGGCGAGCCGTGCGTCAGGTGGCCGCCGTACGGCAGCCCCATGGCCAGGACGGTGTCCCCGGGGCGCAGCAGGGCGGCGTACGCGGCGAGGACGGCGGAGGAGCCGGAGTGCGGCTGCACATTGGCGTGCTCGGCGCCGAACAGCGCCTTGGCGCGGTCGATGGCGATGCGCTCGGCGACGTCCACCAGCTCGCAGCCGCCGTGGTGGCGGGCGCCGGGGTAGCCCTCGGCGTACTTGTTGGAGAGCGGGGAGCCGAGGGCCGCGAGCACCGCCGGTGAGGTGAAGTTCTCCGCGGCGATGAGCTGGAGACAGGACGCCTGCCGGTCCTGCTCGGCCAGGAGGATCTCCGCCATCTGCGGGTCCGCTCGGCGGAGCGCGTCGAAGTCAGCGGGGGCCGTCGGGGCGGCGGTGGGTGCGGTGCTGACCGGCATCTTGGGCTCCGGGCCTCGCGAGGGGTGCGGGTCCCTCCAATGTAGGCCCGCCACACGGTGCCCGCGCGGCGTCGGCCCGATCTCTCGAAGAGAAAGGTTTAAGCCTTGGCCCGCACGCCCGTGAGCGCCGTCACCACCGGGTCGAGCGCCTCGTTGATCTCGTCGCCCACCGAGCGGAAGAAGGGCAGCGGCGCCCCGTAGGGGTCGTACACCTCGTCGGCCTCGGCCGTGGGGGCGAGAAGCCAGCCCCGCAGCGCCGCCGCGGCCCGCACCAGGGCCCTGGCCCGCTCGACCACTCCCCCGTCGGGGTCGGGCAGGGTCGCCGGGTCTATGGCCCGCACGAGCCGCGTGAACTCCTTGAGCGTGAACGTGCGAAGGCCCGCCGAGTGCCCCATCGAGATGACCTGCGCCCGGTGGTCCCGGGTGGCCGTCAGGACGAGGTCGGCGCGGATGACGTGCTCGTCGAGGAGCTCGCGCCCCTTGAAGCCGGACGCGTCCGCGCCGAAGTCCGCGAGCACCGCCTCGGCGTTGGTCTCCATGGGGGCGCCCTCGTGCCCCCACGTGCCCGCGCTCTCCACGATCAGGCCGCCGGTGAAGGGGTCGCCGAGGCGGTCGGCCAGGGCATGCCTGGTCAGCCGCTCGGTGATCGGCGAGCGGCACACATTGCCGGTGCTGACGTGGAGGATGCGGAACGAATCGGGATAAGCCGCTATGCCACGCCCCGTCTCAGGGGCTGTCAATTCGCCACCTCGAGGTCGGGTACCACCTTGCGGAGCTCCTCCGCGGTCAGGGCGCCCGCGCGCAGCAGTACCGGAACCTGCCCGGTGACGTCCACGATCGACGACGGGACGATGCCCGGCGTCGGGCCGCCGTCCAGGTACACGGAGACGGAGTCGCCGAGCATCTCCTGCGCGGCGTCGCAGTCCTCGGGGGACGGGTGTCCCGTGAGGTTCGCCGAGGAGACCGCCATGGGGCCGACCTCGGTGAGCAGTTCGATGGCGACGGGGTGCAGCGGCATCCGGATCGCGACGGTCCCCCGGGTGTCCCCGAGGTCCCACTGGAGCGACGGCTGCTGCTTGGCGACCAGGGTCAGGGCGCCGGGCCAGAACGCGTCGACGAGCTCCCAGGCCGACTCGGAGAAGTCGGTGACCAGGCCGTGCAGCGTGTTCGGGGAGCCGATGAGGACAGGCGTCGGCATGTTGCGGCCGCGGCCCTTGGCGTCGAGCAGGTCGGCGCACGCCTCCGGCGTGAAGGCGTCGGCACCGATCCCGTAGACGGTGTCGGTGGGCAGCACGACCAGCTCGCCACGGCGGACGGCCGACGCGGCCTCGCGCAGACCGGTCGTCCGGTCGGTCGCGTCATTGGTGTCGTATCGCCGTGCCATCTAGCGGGCCTCCTCGTACACGTACTGCTGGCTTGAAGTGGTGGGGTTCACGGCATCGCCTTGCGGGCGGTCGCGAACCTCGGCCTGTTGTTGAGGTCGGGGTGGTCGGCCGCGTCGGCCCAGCCCCGCTCCTCGGTGAAGATCCACGGCACCTGGCCGCCCTGGGTGTCCGCGTGCTCGATGACAACGACGCCACCGGGCCGCAGGAGCCGGTGGGCGGTGCGCTCGATGCCGCGGATCAGGTCGAGGCCGTCCTCGCCGGAGAAGAGCGACAGTTCCGGGTCGTAGTCACGGGCTTCCGGAGCGACGTACTCCCACTCGGTGAGCGGGATGTACGGAGGGTTCGAGATGAGGAGGTCGACCTGGCCCTCGAGCTCCGGAAGGGCGTCACGCGCGTCGCCCTGGGAGAGCTTGACCCTGGACCCCTCGACGTTCTTCCGCGTCCACTTCAGGGCGTCCTCGGAGAGCTCCACGGCGTGCACGCGCGAGCGCGGGACCTCCTGCGCCATGGCCAGGGCGATGGCCCCTGAACCCGTGCAGAGGTCGACGATGAGCGGCTCGACGACGTCCATCGCGCGCACGGCGTCTATGGCCCAGCCGACGACCGACTCGGTCTCCGGCCGCGGCACGAAGACACCGGGGCCCACCTGGAGTTCGAGGTAGCGGAAGAACGCGCGCCCGGTGATGTGCTGGAGCGGCTCGCGTGCCTCGCGGCGCGCGATCGTCTCCCAGTAGCGGGCGTCGAAGTCAGAGTCCTTGACGGAGTGCAGCTCGCCCCGCTTCACGCCGTGCACGAAGGCCGCGAGCTCCTCCGCGTCGTTGCGCGGCGAGGGCACGCCGGCGTCGGCCAGCCGCTGGGTGGCCTGGGCCACTTCCGCGAGCAGCAGGTTCACGCTGGTCCTCCGGGGGGCAGTGCGGTTGTCGGGTGCTTACGCGGCCGCGAGCTTGGCTGCGGAGTCCGCGTCGACGCAGGCCTGGATGACCGCGTCGAGGTCTCCGTCGAGCACCTGGTCCAAGTTGTACGCCTTGAAGCCGACACGGTGGTCCGAGATCCGGTTTTCCGGGAAGTTGTACGTCCGGATCTTCTCGGAGCGGTCGACGGTGCGGACCTGGCTGCGGCGGGCGTCCGCGGCCTTGCTCTCCGCTTCCTCCTGCGCCGCGGCAAGGAGCCTGGAGCGCAGAATACGCATCGCCTGCTCCTTGTTCTGCAGCTGGCTCTTCTCGTTCTGGCAGGAGGCCACGACGCCGGTGGGCAGGTGCGTGATGCGCACCGCGGAGTCGGTGGTGTTGACGGACTGGCCGCCGGGGCCCGACGAGCGGTAGACGTCGATGCGCAGGTCGTTCGCGTGGATCTCGACGTCGACCTCCTCGGCCTCCGGCGTCACCAGGACGCCGGCCGCGGAGGTGTGGATCCGGCCCTGCGACTCGGTGGAGGGCACCCGCTGCACGCGGTGCACGCCGCCCTCGTACTTCAGCCGGGCCCATACGCCCTGGCCGGGCTCGGTGGCGCCGTTGCCGCCCTTGGTCTTCACGGCGACCTGGACGTCCTTGTAGCCGCCGAGCTCGGACTCGGTGGCGTCGATGATCTCGGTCTTCCAGCCCACGCGCTCCGCGTACCGCAGGTACATGCGCAGGAGGTCGCCCGCGAAGAGCGCCGACTCGTCGCCGCCCGCGCCCGCCTTGACCTCGAGGATGACGTCCTTGTCGTCGGACGGGTCGCGGGGCACCAGGAGAAGCCGCAGCTTCTCGGTGATCTCCTCGCGCTGCTTGTCCAGCTCCTTGACCTCCGCGGCGAACTCCGGGTCCTCCGCGGCCAGTTCACGGGCCGTCGCGATGTCGTCGCCGGTCTGCTTCCAGGCGCGGTACGTCGAGACGATCGGGGTCAGCTCGGCGTAGCGCTTGTTGAGCTTGCGCGCGTTGGCCTGGTCGGCGTGGACCGAGGGGTCCGCGAGCTTCGTCTCCAGATCGGCGTGCTCGCCGATCAGTTCCTCGACCGCCTCGAACATCGGGGTCTCCTGAGTTTTCTACGCGAAGGTACTGCGCAAGGGTTCTACGCGAAGGTGGCTGCTTGAGATCAGACGGCAAAGCGCCGGTCCCAACCGCCCCCTCCCGGGGGCGGCCGAAGACCGGCGCAGTGGCTCGCTACTTGTTGGCTGCAGCCTTGCCGAAGCGGGCCTCGAAGCGGGCCACGCGGCCACCGGTGTCGAGGATCTTCTGCTTGCCCGTGTAGAACGGGTGGCACTCGGAGCAGACCTCGGCACGGACGCGGCCGCTGGAGATCGTGCTGCGGGTGGTGAACTCCGCGCCGCAGGTGCAGCTGACCTGGGTCTCGAAGTACTCGGGGTGGATGTCGCGCTTCAAGGTGTCTCCTAGTTTCGGGAGGGCGCCGGGTCGTACGCGCGGATTGCTCGTACGTGAACCGGGGCCGACGTACCAGTCTGCCAGGACGGGTCGCATCTGCCCAAACCGGGGTGGGCGCTGTTCTATTCCCCGGCGGGCTCAGGGGACCGCTAGTCGCTGGTCACCACGTCGCTCGCGTCGCCCTTGTCGCCCGCGGACTTCTCGGTGGCGGACTTGGGGATGGGCTTGTCGGCCTTGAGCGCGTCCCAGACCTGCTGGTCGGCCTTCTCCAGGGGCAGGACGCGGTTGGGGTCCGCCGGGTCGTACTGGATGGGCATCGTGACCATCTTCATGTCGCCGGCGCCGATGCCCTTGAGGCCGCTCGCGAAGCCCGCGAGGCTCTTGACGTCGTTCAGGTCGGAGTCGGTGGTGATGGCGCTCGTCGCGTCGTTCGCGAGGTCGTAGAGCTTCTTCGGGTTGCTGAAGACGCCGACGTCCTTGACCTGGTTGATCAGGGCCTTGATGAAGGCCTGCTGGAGCTGGATGCGGCCGAGGTCGCTGCCGTCGCCGACGCCGTGCCGCGTGCGGACGAGGCCGAGGGCCTGCTCGCCGGTGAGCTGGTGCGTGCCGGCCTCGAGGTCCAGGTGGCTGTCCTTGTCCTTGATCGCCTTCTTGGTGGTGATCTCGACGCCGCCGAGGGTGTTGATGAGCTTCTTGAAGCCGGAGAAGTCCACTTCCACGTAGTGGTCCATCCGGATGCCGGACATCTTCTCCACCGTCTTGACGGCGCAGGCGGGGCCGCCGACCTCGTACGCCGTGTTGAACATCTGCCGCTGGCCGCCCGGATCCGTCTTGCCGTCGTCCGTCTTGCACTCGGGGCGGGATATGAGGGTGTCGCGGGGTATGGAGACGACGCTGGCCGACTTGTGGCCCTTGTTCACGTGCACGACCATCGCCGTGTCCGAGCGGGCGGCGCCCTCGTCCTTGCCGTACTTGGCGTTGTCGCCGGAGCGGGAGTCGGAGCCGAGGACGAGGATGTCCTGCGAGCCGTTGTCGACGTTCTCGGGGCGGTCCGTGCCGAGCGCGGCGTTGATGTCGACGCCCTTGATGTTGCCGTTGAGCTTGAAGTACACGAAGCCGAGGCCCGCACCGCCGAGTACGACCACCGAGGCCGCGGTCCACGCGGTGACGACGAGGACCTTGCTGCGCTTCTCGCGCGGCTTACGACGCCGACCGCCACCGCCTCGGGAGCGTTTCGGTGCCGCCGTATCCGCCGCGGGTGCGCTCTCGTCGGTCATGGGCTCCTCAGTCCTCGTCCGGGTCGGGTACCCCCTGCTTTCAGGGTCAGGCGCGGTTTGTCGTCACTTGTCAGACGTGGAAACCGAAAGAAGGGTTGCACAGCGCTTTGTGAGCGCCCCGGCGCACGCTCGTGACACATCGTGCACTCCTTCCCCGTTCTTCTGGCTTCTCACCTGCGGTTTCTCCCGTCACGGGGCTACTGCCCGTGACCGTAAGAATCTCTTAGGGGTGTGGCCAAGGTCATTCAGCGCCCGTCGCGCGCCCCTCGGCACGAAAGGGCCGCCCCCGTCGGATGACGGGGGCGGCCCTTTTGTGTACGTACGGCCCGCGAGGACTAGTCGTTGCCGTTGCCCGGCGTCGGCGTCGTCTTCGCGATCTGCATGAGGAACTCGGCGTTCGACTTCGTCTGCTTCATCTTGTCGAGGAGCAGCTCGATGGCCTGCTGCGAGTCGAGGGCGTGCAGCACCCGGCGCAGCTTCCAGACGATCGCGAGCTCTTCGCTGTTGAGCAGGATCTCTTCCTTGCGGGTTGAGGACGCGTCGACGTCCACCGCCGGGAAGATGCGCTTGTCGGAGAGCTTCCGGTCGAGCTTGAGCTCCATGTTGCCGGTGCCCTTGAACTCCTCGAAGATCACCTCGTCCATGCGCGAACCGGTGTCGACGAGCGCGGTCGCGAGGATCGTCAGCGAGCCGCCGTCCTCGATGTTGCGCGCCGCACCGAAGAAGCGCTTCGGCGGGTAGAGCGCGGTCGAGTCGACACCACCGGACAGGATGCGGCCGGAGGCCGGGGCCGCCAGGTTGTACGCACGGCCCAGGCGGGTGATCGAGTCGAGAAGCACGACCACGTCGTGACCCAGCTCCACGAGGCGCTTGGCGCGCTCGATGGCCAGCTCGGCGACCGTGGTGTGGTCCTCGGCGGGACGGTCGAAGGTCGAGGAGATGACCTCGCCCTTCACCGACCGCTGCATGTCGGTGACCTCTTCCGGACGCTCGTCGACCAGGACGACCATCAGGTGGCACTCGGGGCTGTTCGTGGTGATCGCGTTCGCGACCGCCTGCATGATCATGGTCTTGCCGGTCTTCGGCGGGGCCACGATCAGGCCGCGCTGGCCCTTACCGATCGGCGACACGAGGTCGATGATGCGGGTGGTGAGCACACCCGGGTCGGTCTCCAGACGGAGCCGGTCCTGCGGGTAAAGGGGCGTCAGCTTGTTGAACTCCGGTCGCCCGCGCCCGGATTCGGCCGCCATGCCGTTCGCCGAGTCGAGGCGCACGAGCGCGTTGAACTTCTCGCGGCGCTCGCCGTCCTTGGGCTGGCGGACGGCGCCGGTGACGTGGTCACCCTTGCGCAGACCGTTCTTGCGGACCTGGGCGAGCGACACGTACACGTCGTTCGGACCCGGGAGGTAGCCCGAGGTGCGGATGAACGCGTAGTTGTCGAGGATGTCCAGGATGCCCGCGACAGGGATCAGTACGTCGTCGTCGGCGACCTGCGGCTCGTTGGCGCCGCCGAACTCGTCGCGGCCACGACGGCCACGGCGGTCGCGGTAACGGCCACGGCGGCCGCGGCGGCCACCCGCCTCGTCGTCGAAGTCGTCCTGCGGTCCGTTGTCCCGCTGGTCGCGCTGCTGACGGTCCTGGCGGTCGCCGCGGTCCTGGCGGTCCTGACGGCCGCCGCCCTGCTGACGGTTTCCGCCCTGCTGCTCGTCGCCCTTGTTGCCACGGCGGTCGCGGTCGCGGCCACGGCCCTGGCGGTCACGGCGCTCGCGGCGGCCGTCGGCGTTGTTGTCACCGGAGCCGTCGCCCTTGGACTCGGACTGCGTGTCCGCCTTGGCCTCGCCCTTGTCGTTCTTGGCGTCGTTCTTCGGCTCGCTCTTCGCCTCGGCGGTGACCGTCTCGGGGCTGCCCGCGTCGGCGGTGGCACGGCGACGGCCGCGGCGCTCGCCCTTGTCGGCACCCGCGGGCTGGCCCGGGATGTCGATCTGCTGCTGGGCGGCCTCTTCGGCCTTGGCGCCGGCCGGCTGCTCGGCCTTGTCGGCCTTGCTCGCCTTGGCGGCCTTCTCCGTGCTCGCCGCGGTCTCCTCGCCCGTCCGGGCCTTCGAGGTCGCGCGGCGCTTGGGCTTGGTCTCGGCGTCCGAGGACGGCGCGGCGCTCTTCGCGGGGGCACCGCCCCCGGCCTGCGCCTCCTTGATGACCTCGATCAACTGGCTCTTGCGCATCCGCGCGGTGCCCTTGATACCGAGGCCGGATGCGACCTGCTGCAGTTCCGCCAGCACCATGCCATCGAGGCCGGTGCCGCGGCGCCGCCGGGACCCGGCCGAAGCACCGGTGGCAGGCGCCGCAGAGGCGTCCGTGGCGGGCGTGTCGGCAGTCACGCCCATCAGATCGGTGGTGTCGCTCACGAAGGGTCCTTCCCTGGAGCGGACGTCGGCCTGTCTGGCTCGGCGACCGGTTGTGCTGTCCGGTAGGTCCTTTGGTGTGTGGACCGTGCCGGGGCGGTGGTCCGCCAACGCGCGGCGGAAGAATTCACTGGTGATGGCGAGTCCCGGTGAGGTGCCACTGATGTGCGGTGTCACTCGGCTCGGTCACGCCGGTTCCGGAGCGTGCTCGGCACCGCTCAGTGCGGGGCACAGAGCAGTTTGGGAGGCTCCCGGAAGGATGGATGTCCCGGACGGGGACACGAAGCACCTCGCCATGGTGGGGTCGGGTGCAGACTTGAGGTTAACACTACCGGATCCAACAAACATTCCCCCTCTCTCATCCGGCTACCAGGTGTCAGGGAGCAAGCGGCAGCACGCTCGCACCGGTCGCGTCGAGTGCCAGGCGATTGGCCGCCCAGCCCTCTCCCGCAAGGCGTGCGACCTTGTCCGCCGCACTCTCGTCGGCCAGCGCGAGGACCGTGGGTCCCGCGCCGGAGATCATCGCCGGTACTCCGTCCGCGCGCAGGCGCTCGACCAGTGCGGCGCTCTCGGGCATGGCGGGTGCGCGGTACTCCTGGTGGAGCCGGTCCTCGGTCGCGGGGAGCAGCAGCTCGGGGCGCCTGGTCAGGGCCTCGACGAGCAGTGCGGCCCGGCCCGCGTTGGCGGCGGCGTCGACATGCGGGACGGTGCGCGGGAGCAGTCCGCGCGCGGTCTCGGTGAGGACGGGCTTCGACGGCACGAAGACCACCGGAACGATGGAATCCGCCGGGTCCATCCTGATCGCGCGTGCCGCTCCCCCGTCCATCCAGGAGAGCGTGAAGCCGCCGAGCAGACAGGCGGCGACGTTGTCCGGGTGGCCCTCGATCTCGGTGGCGAGCTCGAGCAAAGCGTTGTCGTCGAGGCGGGCGTCGCCGCCTATCGTCACGGCGCGCGCGGCGACGATGCCCGCGCAGATGGCGGCGGACGACGAGCCGAGGCCCCGGCCGTGCGGAATGCGGTTGGCACAGACGATTTCGAGCCCGCGCGGCTGACCGCCGAGCAGGTCGAAGGCGGTGCGCAGGGAACGTACCAGCAGATGCGACTCGTCGCGCGGGAGCGTCTCGCTGCCCTCACCTGCGATGTCGATGTTCAGTCCGGTGTCGGCCACCCGCACGACGACGTCGTCGTACAGACCCAGCGACAGGCCGAGGGCGTCGAAGCCCGGGCCGAGGTTGGCGCTGGTGGCGGGGACGCGCACCCGGACGGCGGCGGCGCGGAACGCGGGACCGGCCATCGCTCGATGACTCTCCTTGAGCTGCGATCTTTTGAGGACTTGCCACGTGATGAGGCACTACCCGAAGGCCGCTCTGCGGCAGCACCGCGGCATATGCGGCGGGGCGGGTTCGGTACAGCCTATCGAAGGAAGGTTCTGTGGCGACATAGGGCGCACAGGAGGCGCACGATGCGTGTCGTAAGCCCCCTGTGCACCCCCTATACGGAGTTGCGGGTTTTCCGGGCGGGTATGCCCGCCCCGCGGCCCGCGGTAACGCGGACCGGCGTGATCAGGCCAGACCGAGGCGCTCGGCCGCGGCGGCCGAGTCGACCGGGACCGTGACCGGCTGCGGTGCGCCCGCGACGGCCCAGTCCGGGTCCTTGAGGCCGTTCCCGGTGACGGTGCAGACGATGCGCTGCCCCTTGTCGACCTTGCCCTGCTCGGCCGCCTTCAGCAGACCGGCGACGGAAGCGGCCGACGCCGGCTCGACGAAGACACCCTCCTGGGACGCCAACAGCTTGTAGGCGCGCAGGATCTCACGGTCCGTCACCTCGTCGATGAAGCCGTCCGACTCGTCGCGCGCGTCGAGGGCGTGCTGCCACGACGCGGGGTTGCCGATGCGAATCGCGGTGGCGATCGTCGAGGGGTCCTTGACGATCTCGCCGCGCACGATGGGCGCGGAACCGGATGCCTGGAAGCCCCACATGCGGGGAGTGCGCGACGAGACCGAGTCGGCGGCGTACTCCTTGTAGCCCTTCCAATAGGCCGTGATGTTGCCCGCGTTGCCCACCGGGAGCACGTGGATGTCGGGGGCGTCACCGAGCGCGTCGACGATCTCGAACGAGGCCGTCTTCTGGCCCTCGATGCGGAACGGGTTGACCGAATTGACCAGCGCCACCGGGTAGTTCTCGGAGAGGGCGCGGGCGAGGTTCAGGCAGTCGTCGAAGTTGCCGTCGACCTGGAGGATCTTCGAGCCGTAGACGAGCGCCTGGCCCATCTTGCCGAGCGCGATCTTGCCCTGCGGCACGAGGACGGCGCAGACCATCCCCGCCCGTACGGCATAGGCGGCGGCGGAGGCCGACGTGTTGCCGGTGGAGGCGCAGATGACGGCCTTGGCGCCCTCCTCCTTGGCCTTCGTGATCGCCATCGTCATGCCGCGGTCCTTGAAGGACCCGGTCGGGTTGGCGCCCTCGACCTTGAGATGTACCTCGCAGCCCGTGCGCTCGGAGAGCACCTGCGCGGGCACGAGCGGCGTTCCGCCCTCGCGGAGCGTCACGACCGGCGTCGTGTCGGAGACGGGAAGACGCTCCCGGTACTCCTCGATGATTCCGCGCCATTGGTGGGTCATTACTGCCTACTCCCCTTCAACCCGCATGATGCTGGCGACACCACGCACGGTGTCGAGATTCCGCAGCGCCTCGACGGTGCCGGTGAGGGCGGCGTCGGGAGCGCGGTGGGTGACGACGACGAGAGAGGCCTCGCCGTCCTTGCCCGTCTGACGGACCGTATCGATCGATACGCCGTGCTCGGCGAAGACCGTCGCGACCTGGGCGAGAACACCCGGCTTGTCGGCCACGTCGAGGCTGATGTGGTAGCGCGTGACAACCTCGCCCATGGAACTCACGGGCAGCTGGGTGTACGCGGATTCGCCGGGCCCGGTGGCTTCGCCGAGCTTGTTCCGGCAGACGGCGACGAGGTCGCCGAGCACGGCCGACGCGGTGGGGGAACCACCCGCGCCGGGACCGTAGAACATGAGCTGACCCGCGGCCTCCGCCTCCACGAAGACCGCGTTGTACGCCTCGCGCACCGACGCCAGCGGATGGCTGAGCGGAATCATCGCGGGGTGCACGCGCGCGGTGACGGAGCCGCCGTGGGCGGCCCGCTCACAGATGGCGAGCAGCTTGATGGTGCAGCCCATGCGCTTCGCGGACGCGAAGTCGGCGGCGGTCACCTCGGTCATGCCCTCGCGGTAGACGTCGTCGAGACGCACGCGCGTGTGGAAGGCGATACCGGCGAGGATCGCGGCCTTGGCCGCGGCGTCGAAGCCTTCGACGTCGGCGGTCGGGTCGGCTTCCGCGTATCCGAGGGCGGTGGCCTCGTCGAGGGCTTCCTGGTAGCCGGCACCGGTGGTGTCCATGGCGTCGAGGATGAAGTTGGTGGTTCCGTTCACGATCCCGAGAACGCGGTTCACCTTGTCCCCGACCAGGGACTCGCGCAGCGGCCGGATCAGCGGAATGGCACCGGCGACGGCAGCCTCGTAGTAGAGATCCCGCCCGTGCTCCTCGGCGGCGGCGTGCAGGGCTGCGCCGTCCTGCGCGATGAGCGCCTTGTTGGCGGAGACGACGGAGGCGCCGTGCGCGAAGGCGGTGGTGATGAGGGTCCTGGCGGGCTCGATGCCCCCGATGACCTCGACGACGACATCAATGTCACCACGTTTGACCAGCGCGGTCGCGTCCGTGGTGACCAGTGAGGGGTCGATTCCGTCCCGCACCTTCGACGGCCTGCGGACGGCCACCCCGGCGAGCTCCACCGGGGCACCGATCCGGGCCGTGAGGTCGTCGGCGTGCGTCGTCATGATGCGCGCCACCTCTGAGCCGACAACCCCACAGCCCAGCAGCGCCACCTTCAGCGGACGCGTACGCATCATCCGACCTCACTTCTCATACATCTACGATGGGACCAGTCTCACCCAACCGTCGGCAGTTTCTATGCCCTGTCCGAATGGTGAGACATCTATTTCACAGACCGATACATCATCGATCGCTGTTTCCGGGCCGGTATTTCCTCAGCCGACGTCAAGTCGCAGGAGATCTTCCTCCGTCTCGCGCCGGACGATGACCCTCGCCTCACCCTCTCGCACGGCGACGACCGGCGGACGCAGGGCGTGGTTGTAGTTGCTCGCCATGGAGCGGCAGTACGCGCCGGTCGCGGGCACGGCGATCAGGTCACCGGGTGCGATGTCGGCGGGCAGGAACGCGTCCTTCACCACGATGTCCCCGCTCTCGCAGTGCTTGCCGACGACGCGCACGAGCATGGGCTCCGCGTCGGACTCCCGCGACACGAGGGCCACGCTGTACTCGGCGTCGTAGAGGGCGGTACGGATGTTGTCGGACATGCCGCCGTCGACGGAGACGTACGTACGCAGCCCTTCGAGCGGCTTGATGGTGCCGACCTCGTACAGGGTGAAGGCGGTCGGCCCGACGATGGCGCGGCCGGGCTCGACGGAGATGCGCGGCGTCCGGAGGTTCGCGGCCTCGCACTCACGCGTGACGATCTCGCCGAGCGCCTTGGCGATCTCGTGCGGCTCGCGGGGGTCGTCCTCTGAGGTGTAGGCGATGCCGAGCCCGCCGCCGAGGTCGATCTCGGGAAGCTCGACGCCGTGCTCGTCACGAATGTCGGCGAGCAGCTGCACGACACGTCGGGCGGAGACCTCGAACCCGGCCATGTCGAAGATCTGCGACCCGATGTGCGAGTGCACGCCGATGAGTTCGAGCCCGTCGAGCTGGAGGGCCCGCCGTACGGCCTCTGCGGCCTGTCCTCCGGCCAGCGCGATGCCGAACTTCTGGTCCTCGTGGGCGGTGGCGATGAACTCGTGGGTGTGGGCCTCGACGCCGACGGTCACGCGGATCTGCACGCGCTGACGGACACCGAGCCGGTCGGCGATGTGGGCGACGCGCACGATCTCCTGGAAGGAGTCGAGCACGATGCGCCCCACGCCGGCCTCGACGGCCCGCTCGATCTCCTCCTCGGTCTTGTTGTTGCCGTGGAAGGCGATGCGGTCGGCGGGCATGCCGGCGGCGAGGGCGGTGGCGAGCTCGCCACCGCTGCACACGTCCAGGTTGAGCCCCTCCTCGTGCAGCCACTTCACGACCGCTCGCGAGAGGAAGGCCTTGCCGGCGTAGAAGACATCGGCGTCGGCCCCGAAGGCGCCGCGCCAGGCGTGGCAGCGGGCGCGGAAGTCGGCCTCGTCGAGGAAGTAGGCGGGGGTGCCGAACTCCTCGGCGAGCCGGGTCACGGGGATCCCGCCGACGGTGACGACACCGTCCGCGTCCCGCCCGACGGTCTGCGCCCAGACCTTCGGGTCGAGGGTGTTCAGGTCGGCAGCCGGGGCGGTGTAGTGCCCTTCGGGCAGTACGTCGGCGTGGCGGGGCCCGGCGGGGTGTGCGGAACGGCTCATGTCGCGGTCGTCTCTCTCACTTCGGTCACGTCAGTCACGTCAGCCACTTCAGTCGTGTCAGTCACGTCCGTCGCAGTCCTCACGTGTCACAAGTACTCGGGGGCGCTGATGCCGAGCAGGGACAGGCCGCCTGCGAGCACCGTCCCGGCGGCTTCGGCGAGCGCGAGCCGGGCACGGTGGGCGGCCGAGGGTTTCTCGTCACCGAGCGGCAGCACGTCGGGCTGAAAGGCGAGGAAGGCGTCGGCGACGACGACCAGATGCCGGGCAAGCCGGTCGGGCGCCCGGTGCCGGGCGGCGGCGGCCAGGATGCGGGGGTAGTCGGCAAGGGCATCAACCAGGTCACGCGCCTCGCCCCCCGCGACGTCCCCGACCTCGGAGCTGAATCCGAGCGCGCCTGCGTTACGGGTGAGCGCACGGACCCGGGAGTGGGCGTACCGCACGCGGAAGAGGGGGTTGCTCGCACGCTGGACGAGGTGCTCGTCACTGATGCGGGCCCGGTCGTGAGCGGCGGGATGGAGAAGGGCCCAACGGGCGGCGTCGGAGCCGAGGGGGCTGGGGGCGGAGGGAGCGGGGACGGGAAGGACGTGGAGGGAGGCGGCGGGGGGCTTCCCGTGGGCATCGATGTGCACGCCGAGGGCGGCCCAGCCGGGGTCGGGGGCTTCGTCGCAGGTGAGGCGGACGATGACGCCCTGGGAGAGAAGGATGCGGCGGAGTGCGTCGGCCAGGACGGCGGCGCGGACTTCTCGGGGGATGCGGAGGTGGGCTCGGCCGGGGCTGGCTTGTTCAGGGTGGGCGCTGCCGGGGCGGGCGCCTTCGGGGCGGGCGCCTTCGGGGCGGGTGTGGCCGGGGCTGGAGTGGCCGGGGCTGGCGTGGCCGTAGGAGGCGCCTTGCGTGAGGACGTCGCGTACGAGGGCGGCGGAGGCGCTGCCAGAGCTCTGCGGGTCGCCGCGCTCCAGGGTGATGTTGAGGAAGCCGGGCCCGGTGATGTCGATGGCGGCGATGCCGGGCTCGCCGGTGAGCCGCGGGGAGAGCACTTCGGCGACCTGCCGGGGAGAGCGCCCGGCGGCGCGGGCGACCTGCAGGGCGACGTTCGTGGCGTAGTCCCCGCACCCACCGGCCCGAGGCCGCTCAACGACGACCCGCTCGGCCACGCCCACGTCCCCAAGGCCACTGAGCTCCCCGTCATCGACGGCACGACGCATGGCGCGCAGCACGGTGCGGGAGAGCTCGACGGGGGTCACGGGACAAGCGTATGGGAGGAGGGGGGTGGGGACGCGACCTGGTTTCCCCGATGGTCCGGGATGTGGACGGGGGGCGCGGAGAAACGGGCCGGTGCGGCGGGGGCGGTCGGTAGGTACGGGGTGGGGGCGAGGCCGGGGTCAGCGGAGGGTAGTTGCTGGGGCGCGGCGGGGAGTCAGCGGCTGGGGCGCCACCCGGGGGGGGCAGCGCTGGGGCGCGGCCGGGGGTCAGCGGCTGGGCGCCCGGCGTCGAGCCCGCCCGACGTGGCGGCAGCGCGGGCGGCTTCGGCGGCAGGGCGGGCGCTGGCAGGGCGAGGCCCCGGTCAGCCGCAGGGGCACCGAACGGGCCGGCAGGGATGTGATGGGAGGGGCCTCGGCGTGGCTTCGGCGGCGGGGACGGCAAGCAGGGCGAGGCCGGGGTCAGACGCTGGGGCGGCCGGCGCGTTCGGCTTCTTCGGTGGCCCCGCACTCACCACCGAGGGCATCATGCCCGCCGTCGTCATCACCACCGCCACTGCCGTGTTCCCTCAACTGCCTTACGATTCCCAGCAGTTCGGTAGGTTCGAACGGCTTGGCGAGGAAGGCGTCCACCCCGGCCTCAAGCCCGCCGGCCACCTCATACTGGGTGCAGGCACTGACGATGACGATGGGCAGATCCCGGGTCCGCGGATCGGAACGCAGCCGAGCGGCGGTACGCAGCCCGTCGAGGCGGGGCATCACCACGTCGAGCGTGACGACATCGGGTCTGACCTGGTTCACCACATCCAGGCATTCGGCACCATCAGCCGCGGTCACGACCTCGAAGCCCTCCAGCTCGAGGTTGACCCTGATCAGCTGCCGGATGACCTTGTTGTCGTCCACAACAAGCACGCGGCCTGACACGCCTGACACAACTCGAGAGTAGGTCCGCGCCCACCATCGCGTCCGGGTTTTCCCCACTTCCACCCCCTGCGGGGGAACGCGCGAGGGAGCCACGGGTGACGTCTGGGACGCAGGGGTGCGGATGCGTCCGCTCCCACGGCCCCGGAGTGCGGAAATACCTGTTCATAGGGAGCCGTTCAGAGCTGGTAGGGTTCTACACGTCGCGGCGCAACCCGCATCGACACGCCCCCGTAGCTCAGGGGATAGAGCAACGGCCTCCGGAGCCGTGTGCGCAGGTTCGAATCCTGCCGGGGGCACCTTGCGTGAGGTGCCCAAAGACCCCGTCACCAGCGGAAACGCTGAGGCCGGGGTCTTCGCGTATGTGCAGGCAGGTGCAGCACGAAGCGTGGACGGGATCTTGGAGCATCCTCGACTCCTAGTTGTGCCATGCATGCCCCCCCACGAACTCACTGCAGGTGTGCATGAGTCTGGCGGAGGTGGCCCAACACCCGCAGCCGTTCACCGCTGGCTGCAGTCGGACGACTGGACGAGTTGGAGGATCTCGTGGATGTAACCACCTTTGCCGTCGCGCTCATCACCGTCGGAGGAACGTTGGGGGGAACCCTCGGTGGGGCGGTGCTCAGCCAGCGCGCCAACCGGGAGCAGAACGAACGGGTCGACCGAGAACGAGACCAGGAGCGCCACGAGCAATCGACACAAGCCCGCCGAGATCTCTATGCCCGCCTGAACACCACCGCTCGCGCCTACCGAGTCGCCGCCCGGGACGCCGTCTTGGCAGCGAAGCGCGGCGAGAGCATCGACCCGGCCCTGCTCGAAAGCGCGAAGGAGGCCTGGGCGGACGAGTACTCCCAGGCACAGATGACACTGGCCAAGGATGTCCTGGACGTCGCATCGACACTCAACAGGTCTCTCGGGATCGGGTATGCGGTCGTCAAGCATCTGCCCAGCAGCCCTGACCTCGACGAGGCGTACCAGCAGGCCGATACCTGGTTCAGTGGCTCACTGTCCGACGGCGTATACCTGCTACGGGTCACCCTGCGACACGACCTCGGCGTCGAAGTCGATCCCGGCTTCGAGGAGACCCGTGCACAGATGCTCGCCACGCTCGACGGCGCACGGGACAAGCTCGCGCGCCTACTGACCGCAGAGGGGCCCCGGAGAAGCGAACCAACCGGCTGAGACCGGCTGAGTTCGCCGGAAGCCACAATTCCGGCTCTGCTTCAGCGGCGTCCTCCCGGTGTGGCCTCGGCACCGATGAGTCTCGTCGGCTGTGAGGGTCTGTATTGGCGACGTCGGCGATTCGTACGTTGGCGATACGTGATCAGCCGCAGGCTAGGAGAGCGTCATGACCGTCACCTACACCTTTGATGTCTTCAGCAGCCTTGACGGTTACGGTGCCGCCAGTGGTGACTGGACCGGTTACTGGGGCAAGCAGGGGCCCGAGCTTCTCGATCATCGGCTTGCGCTGTACGGCCAGGAACAGCGGATGGTTTTCGGGGCCAACACCTATCGGGCGTTCGCGCAGATGCTGGCTTCGAGCACCGCCGACTCCGATGTGCGTGACCCGTGGGTCACGCGGATGCGGAATCTGCCGACCACCGTGGTCTCGACCACCTTGGAAGGGCCTCTCGACTGGCCGGACGCGGACCTCGCGAGCGGTGACGCCGTCGATGTCGTCGCCCGGCTCAAGAAGGAGTCCGACGTACCGCTGCGCTCACACGGCAGCCTGTCGATGAACCGGGCGCTGATGGCCGCCGGTCTGGTCGACCGCGTCCAGGTGACGCTCTTCCCCGTGATCACCGGTCGGACCGGGCTCGACCCGATCTTCCGGGGCGCCGCCGACTTCGACCTCGAGCTGATCGACCGCACGACCCTCGACGGTCACATCCAGGAACTCGTCTACCGGCCCGTCCTTCACTCGGCCTGACGCCGGCGGATCGGCGGCACCTCGTACGTCCCGTCGAAGACCGCGGCGTGTGGCGTGTACATCCGCAGGATCGGGCGGAAGTTCCCGCTGGGGGTGGGCAGCCAGTTGGCGGCCGTCTTGTCGTCGGCGGGGCGTTGCGGCTGGAGGCGCAGGGTGAGGGAGCCGTCGTCGTCGTAGCTCAGGCCCGGGGTGCGGTCGCCGATGGAGTAGCGGGCGACGGGGTTGTCGACCAGGTAGTAGTCCGGCAGGTCGTACATCGTGATCGACCAGAACGCGTCCACGGGCGGCGGCTTCTCGAAGCGCAGGGTGTAGGACTGGCCGCCTTCCAGGGGCTGCCCGTCACCGTCGTTCCATGCCATCGCGTACGCGGCCTCGTAGCCGTGGTTGCCCCAGAGCGCGGTGCGGGCCGACGTGGCGCGCACCATGCGGCCCAACTCCCGGTCCGTGTAGATCCATTGGGGACCCTTGTGCGTGCCGACCTCGAAGTGGTCGGCGTTGTAGTCGAAGGCGTGGTAGGTCAGCTTCCAGCCGTTCTGCTCGGGGATGTCCCCCTGGGTCGAGGCGGACTCGACCTTCTCCTTGCCCGCGGCGAATCCCGCGCGCAGCGCGTTGGCCAGGTCGGGCTCGGGCGACGCGTAGGGGCTCTGCGCGTCCAGCAGGCCCAGCGGGGCGAACCGCTGCTGATACGCGAGGTCGGCCGGCGCGGGCGGGAAGGCGGCCATGCGGGCCCGCAGCTTCTCGTAGAAGAGCAGCTCCGGTTCGCCGTCGGGGATGTACGTGTGGGTCGGCAGCCCGTGGGACTCTCCGGAGGCCGTCCAGTACGGCTCCAAAAGGGTGTCCTCCTGGAGTGCCTGCACGGCCGCGAGGTCGTCCGGGCCCGAGCAGGCCCACCGGCCGACGATCGTCGCCACCTCGGTCGGCACGGCGATGCGGGTGGCGCCCAGGGGGACCTCCTCGTCCCATCCGGGCGGGGTGAGCAGGAAGCTGGCCGCGCCGGTGCCGGTTGCGCGGCGGCCCACGTACGCAAAGTTGTTGGTCCAGGCGTCGACGAACTGCAGGACGTAGTAGCGGCCGTCCGTGTCCGGCACCGTCAGGAGCTGGGCGCCGCCGGAGAGGTCCAGCTGGGCCAGCGAGTAGACGGTGTCGTTGTTGACGCTCACGAAGGTGTCGTCCGGGCCCGCGAGCCGGCTCGCGTGGCTGAACTCGTTGAACGGAGCGGGGGACAGCGTGCCCATGCCCGTGCGGGAGACGCGGTCGACTTCGTCGAGGTTGAGCACCATCGGGTAGCCGTAGATGTACGCCTCGGCCGCCAGCGCCTGGAGATCGGTCGTGCCGTCGGTCATGCCCGCCGCCTTCTTGTGATCAAGCTCGTTCGTCGTCGTTCGTTGTGCGTCGGTCTCGTTCGTTCTTCACGTTCGTGATCAAGCTTCTACGGACATCGTCGGGGCGTCGTGTCCCTCATGCCACTCATGCGGCGCGTGCGGCGTGGCGTGTGTCCTCATGCCTACGGTGCCTCCGGTGCGGCCGGGGGTGCCTGATCGCCGTAGCGGCGTTCGAACCTGGCGACCTGGCCTTCGGAGTCCACGACTCGGGCGCGGCCCGTGTAGAAGGGGTGGCTCTCGGAGGAGATCTCCACCTCCACCAGGGGGTACGTCTCGCCGTCGTCCCACTCGATGGTCTGGTCGCTCTCCGCGGTGGAACGGGTGAGGAAGGCGTAGCCCGCCGAGCGGTCCCGGAAGACGACGGGCCGGTAGTTGCTGTCCTGGTCCTTGGTCATGGCTCCAGGTTCCCCGCGTCCGTGCGTGGGGGCGAGCCTGGGGGCGCCAGGTGAGTGGGGGCGTGCAGCAGCCGGTTTCGCAGGCGGCAGTGCCGGGGAGGGGCGGGGCTTGGTGCGTGGCCTGGTGCGCGGCCTGGCGATCGTTCGTCCGTACTACGCCGTTGTTCGCTTTTTTGTTGTCTTCTTTGCTGCCGGCTTCTTCGTCGTCGACTTCTTCGCCTGCGTCGTCTTCTTCGCCGTCGACTTCTTGCCGCCGACCTCCTTCGGCGTCGTCTTCGCCGCCGCCCGCTTGTGGGCGCCCCGCTTCAGTGGGGTCACCTCAGCCGACGCTCCGGTCCCGTTCCCCTTCCCCTTCCCGTTCCCCTTGCCGGATGCCGCGCGCACGCTCTTCTCCAGTGCCGCCATCAGGTCGATCACCTTGCCTCCACCGGCGTCCCCCTCAGCAGCCGGCTCCGCCGGGAGCGTGCCCTCGGCCTTGGCGGTGATGAGTTTCTCCACCGCCGCGCGGTAGTCGTCGTGGAGGGTGGAGACGTCGACCTCCCCCAGCGTGTCCATCAGGGCGTCTGCCAGGTCCAGCTCCGCGTCCCGCACCGTGGCCCTGGCGTCCGGAGCGGCGTCCTCCGGGGAGCGGATCTCGTCCGGCCACAGCAGCCCGTGCATCGCGATCACGTCGTCCACCACCCGGAGCATCCCCAGCCGCTCCCGGCCCCGTAGCGCGAACCTGGCGACCGCCACCTTCCCGCTCCGCTTCAGCGCCTCCCGCAGGAGCGTGTACGGCTTCGCCGCGGGCACTCCATTGGCCGACAAGTAGTACGCCGTGTCCATCTGCATGGGATCGACCGCGTCCGCGGGCACGAAGGCGACGATCTCGATCGTCTTGGCCGTCGGGAGCGGCAGGGCGGCCAGATCCTCGTCCGTGATCGGGATGATCGCGCCGTCCGCGTCCTCGTACCCCTTGCCGATCTCCGCGGACGTCACCTCCCGCTCCTCCAGCTCGCACACCTTGCGGTAGCGGACCCTGCCGCCGTCCTCCACATGGATCTGCCGGAAGGACACCGAGTGGTTCTCTGTGGCGTTCATGAGCTTGACCGGGATGCTGACCAAGCCGAAGGAGATCGCACCGTTCCATATGGATCGCACGTCAGGCACCTCTCAGCAGCCGAGCACCGTTTCAGGGTGGTTCGTCACTATTCGCGGGAATCCATTCGTCCCTATTCGTGGGATTCTCATCGTATGACGCCGATCACCGAGGTGGAGGGGCGACGGCTCTCCCTCAGCAATCTCGACAAGGTCCTCTACTCCGCGTCCGGCTTCACCAAGGGCGAGATGCTGCACTACTACGCCAGCACGGCCGAGGCCCTTCTCCCCCACCTCCGCAACCGCCCCCTCTCCTTCCTGCGCTTCCCGGACGGGCCGGACGGCCAGCGTTTCTTCGCCAAGAACGTGCCCCCGGGCACCCCCGACTGGGTGCATACCGCCGACGTGCCGCGCTCGGACGGGGACACCCGGCAGATCGTCGTGAACGACCTGGCCTCACTGATGTGGGCGGGCAACCTCGTGACCGAGTTCCACACCCCGCAGTGGCAGGAGGACGCCCCGGCCATGGCCGACCGTCTCGTGCTCGACCTGGATCCGGGCGAGCCCGCCACCATCGTCGAGTGCTGCCGGGCGGGCCTCTGGCTGCGTGAGCGGCTCCAGGCCGACGGCCTGGACGCATACGCCAAGACCTCGGGATCCAAGGGCCTGCACCTGCTCTGCGCCCTGGAGCCGACGCCCTCCGAGGACGTCACCGCGTACGCGAAGAAGCTCGCCCAGGAAGCCGAGGCCGAGCTGCCCGAGCTCGTCGTCCACCGGATGACCCGCAGCCTGCGCCCCGGCAAGGTCTTCGTCGATTTCAGCCAGAACGCCGCGGCGAAGACGACCGCTACCCCCTACACCCTGCGCGCCCGCCAGGAACCGACGGTGTCCACCCCTGTGACCTGGGATGAAGTCGAGGAGTGCGGCGAACCGGCACAGCTCGCCTTCCTTGCCGCCGACATCGCTCCCCGCCTCGAGCGGCACGGGGATCTGCTGGACCCACTCACCGATCCGGGCCGGGCCCACCCTCTCCCCCACAGGTAGGGCGGCGTGACCGACGCCACATCTATTCAAGTTTGATTAGTGTGGGAAGCGAGCATACACTCCTTCGCGTAGTCAAACTTGATTAGGAGCCCACGTGACCGTACTGCCCGAGACCGGATACATCGCGACCGACGAGGACCGCGCGAGCCTGGCCGCCTGGTTCGCCGAGTACGACGCACACAGCGCGAGGCGCGACGTGGAGCGCATGGCCGACCTGGCCGTCTTCCCGCTCAATCTGGTCAGCGACGACTCCGCGGGCGACGGACGCTCCGCGCAGTGGGACCGGGAGCAGTTCGTCGCGACCATGACGCACGTGATGGGGGACGGGAGCGAGGACATCACCTTCGAGTCCACGCGCACGCCCGTCTTCCTCTCGCCCGCCATGGCCGTGGTCTTCACCGACTCGGTGATGACCGCGAACGGCGAGACGCAGCAGCTGCGGTACGCCGACATCCTGCTGAAGCGGGGCGGGGCCTGGGCGTTCCAGACCATGATCCAGGGGGGCTGGGGGGACAACCTGTAGACCCAGACCTCCAGGCCTCCAGACCTCCAGACCCTCGACCCCTCAGACCCGCAGCCACGTACGCCGGTCGCGGGCCATCGCGTGCAGCGCCTCCACATCGGCCGGTTTCAGTACGCCGCCGATGCCCGCGAGCGCCGGCACCTCCCCGTCGCGCACGATCCGCACCTCGCGCGGCGGGGCCGTGACGTCCAGGGCCGCCGCCCCGCAGAGGGCGAGGACCGGGCGGATCTCGGCGGTCAGCGCGAAGGACGCCCGGTCGGCGTCGGCGCGCAGCTCCCTCAGGAGTGGACGCGGGTCCGCGCGGCCGACCGTGACCATCGGGTCGGCGACGCGTACCCGCTGCTTGCGGGCGGCGAGGGTGTGGACGCTGAACAGGCCGCCGGGCCCGATCAGCAGGTGGTGGATGCGGGCGCCGCCCGGCAGCGGCACCGAGTGCAGGGTGTGCCAGCCGCCGCCTTCGAGGCCGTCGAGCACGTCGGCGATGGCCTGCTCGGCGGCGAGGGCCCGCTGCCGCGGGTCGGCGCGCAGCCTGCGGGCGGGGGCCGGGTCGCGGTCGAGGGCGACCAGGAGTGCCTCGCCGGGGCGGTTCGGGGCGAGGTCGTCGTCCGGGTGGAGGGCGAGGCGGGCCAGCTCGGCCGGGGTGGGGACCGGCGGTGGGCCTATCGAGTAGCCGCCGGTCAGGAAGGGTGCGAGGGCGCGCAGCACGGCTTCCCTGTGCTCCTCGCCGAGCAGGTTCACGCGGGACGACTCCCTCTCGTACCACGCCACGCTTCTGCCGTCCGTGAGGCAGACGTAGAGCCTCTCCTGTCCGTGCCGCCAGGCCGGTATGACGCGCAGTCCGCTCATGCACCATCACCCCACGGACCATGGGAGCAGCAAGGACATGCCTTGGGCAAGAACCCGGGCGAGGTGGAAGGAAGTTGAGCCAACCGTTGAGCCACTCGTCACGGCAGCGCCTCCAAGCCGACTCCGCGCCGCCTCCGTGCCGCCTCCGTGCCGCCTCCCCGGTGATGGCTCGTTGTTACATAGATGCCGAATTGCCGCAATAACGGACATCTAGCTTCATAGGTGCCTCCTCCGATCCCCTCGCTCCCCCGTTCCCCCCCAGCCGTCTGCCGTCAGTCCTAAGGACCGCCCCCTCATGAGCACCCACCCCCGCACCCTCCTCCTCCGTTCCGCCGCCGTGACCGCCACCATCGGCGGCGCGCTCCTCATGCCCGCCGCGGCCGCCGTCGCGGACACGCCCACACAGGCGGAGAGCACGAACAGCACGGAGAGCACGCGGACGGTGGCGCCGGCCGCCCCCGGCACCCACACCCCCGAAGGCGGCGTCAAGGCCGGCACCGAGGGGTTCCACAGCGGCGACCCGGTGTTCATCGCCGTCGGTGGTGCCATGGCGGCGAGCGGTGCGGCCGGTCTCGGGTACGCGATGCTGCGCCGCGGCCGCACCGACGCTTGAGCCCCCTCCCCCACGCACCCCGCAGGAGCCGCCGTGAGCACGCCCACCGAACAAGCGCCCGAGCCCACCCCCGCCCCAGAGCCCGCCCCCGTAAGGCATCGCCACACCACCCGCATCGCCGCGGCCGCCACGCTCACCGTCGCCCTCGGCATCGGCCTGATCGCCTGCGGCCAGGGCTCCGGCAAGGACCCCGCGCCCGACGTCAAGGTCAACAACGCCACGGCATCCCCGGCGGCCGAGCCGAACACCCCGATGGGCAAGTCCCGGCCGACGGGCCTGCGAATACCGGCGGCCGGCGTCGATGCGAAGTCGATGCTCGACCTCGCTGTGGGCGCGGACGACGCGCTCGAAGTGCCGCCCGTCGACAAGGCGGACGAGCCGGGCTGGTGGACCGGTGGTGTGACCCCCGGCGAGAAGGGGGCGGCCGTCCTGGTGGCGCACTACGACACCGTGAAGGGGCCCGCGCTGATGAAGAACGTGGCGAAGGTGAGAATGGGGGACACGATCGAGGTGCCGCGAGCGGACGGGAGTACCGCGACGTTCAAGGTGCGCGAGATCGAACAGGTCGACAAAAAGAACTTCCCCACCCATAAGGTGTACGGGGCGACCGACCGGCCCGAGCTGCGCCTGCTGACCTGTGGCGGGCCGATCAAGGACGGTCACCGCACCGACAACATCATTCTCTACGCCGACCTCGCGCCGTAGCCGGCCCCGGGCAACGGGACCCGGACCCCGCGGCGCCGCAACCGAACCTCGCGCCGCAGCCGAGCAGCCCACGGGTCCGCTCCACCGGCAGGCAGGAGTGCAGTGCACCGGAGCCGTCTCGCGCTCACCGCAGGACTCGTCCTGTCCGCCGCCCTGCTGGCCGGCGGCTGCGGCGACCCCGGCGGCCTGCGCGGGGCGGGATCCACGCCCGACGCCCAGGCGCCCACGCGTCTGTGGCCGAAGCTGCCGCCCCCGTCGGCGCCCGCCGAGGACTACGGCACGATAGAGAGCCTGCCGGTCAAGGGCGTCGACGTACCGGGCGGGGACCTGCACAAGGCGAATCCGGTGGCCGTCGCCAAGGCGGACTTCGACGAGAACCCGGGGATGTACAGCCGTTCGGACGCGGTCTACAAAGAGACGGCCGAGCAGCTGGCAAAGTGCGACACCCGCGAGGGCGGCGACGGCGAGTGCCCCGTCCTGAACGCCTACTACCGGGACCTCACCGGTGACGGCGAGGACGACCTCATCGTCGGTATCCGGCTGGCCGAGGGGCACGCCGAGAATCTGGACATTCGCGCCTACGCCGTGGAGAAGCGGCAGCTGACGCAGATCATGGAGATGGGGGACGCGGTGCTCGGTGTCGAGCTGGCCGGTCATGAGGTGATCGTCCGGGCCGTCTCCGGCATGCAGGGGTACGAGTACCGCACCGTCTGGTCCTGGGACGCCCACCAGAAGACCATGCTGCCGACGACCGACGAGATCGTGCGCTCCCCGAACGCGCCGAAGAGGAAGCCGTCGCGCAAGCCCGAGCCCGCGGCGAGCGCGCGCCCCCTCCCGACCCCGAGTGACAGCCGATGAGCCACCGGCTGCCGCACGGGCCGCGACTCCCCGCCTGGACGGCGACCCTGACCTGGAAGGCCGCTGTCTTCATCACCGTCATGTGCTGCGCGCTCGCCGCGCTGCTCGGCGCGCTCGTGCACGTCTCGGTGACCAACCAGACGGTGGGCCAGGCCCGCGATCACGCCCTCACCCGGCTCGACGACGCCACCGCGGCGTTCGAAGCGGGCGACGAGCTCGGTCCCGGCGCGGCGATCGATCCGGCGGGCCTTCCCGAACAGCTGCGGAAGCTCGCGGTGGACGGGGAGCGCGGCACGATGGTCGCCGCGCAGGACTCCCGGCCGACGATGTGGGCGGCGGGGCCCGCCGCGGAACGGCGCGCCATCGCCGTACGGGTCGACTACGCCCAGGGTGCCCGCACCATCGACGGACTCGACCGGGCGATCCTCGGTTCCTCGGTGCTCGCGATCGGGGCGACGCTGCTGCTCGGGGCGTTCTCCGTGACGCGCGTGACGCGGCGCCTGCATCAGACGGCGACGGTGGCCCGCCGGATCAGCGCCGGTGACCTGGACGCCCGCGTGAACGACCCGCGCACCCGCGAACCCTCGCGCCATCAGGACGAGGTGGCCGCGGTCTCCGGGGCGCTCGACACGATGGCGTCCTCGATGCAGGGCAAGCTCCAGAGCGAGCAGCGGTTCACCGCGGACGTGGCGCACGAGCTGCGTACGCCGCTGACGGGTCTGCACGCGGCGGCGGAGCTGCTGCCGCCCGGCCGCCCGACCGAGCTGGTGCGCGACCGGGTCGCCGCGCTGCGGACCCTCACCGAGGACCTCCTGGAGATCTCCCGGCTCGACGCGAAGAGCGAGCGCGTGGACCTGGACGACCACCATCTCGCCCCGTTGGCCGAGCGCGCCGTGCGGGGTTCGGGAGTCGACGCCGAGCTGGTCGTCGTCACCGATGTCTGCGTGGAGACCGACCGGCGTCGTCTCGAGCGGGTGCTCGGGAATCTCATCGCCAACGCGGACAAGCACGGGCGGCGGCCCATCGTGCTGACCGTCGACGGGCCCGTGGTCACGGTGCGCGACCACGGCGACGGATACCCCGACTACCTGGTGGAACACGGGCCGCAGCGGTTCCGCACCGAGGGGACGACCAGGGGCCACGGCCTCGGTCTGACGATCGCGTTGGGCCAGACGGCGGTCCTCGGAGCGCAGCTCACGTTCACCAACGCGGCCGACGGAGGCGCGGTGGCGACGCTGACGCTGCCGTACGAGGAGTGCGCGGGGAACGGTGTCAGGGGCGCCGACGGGACGGTCTGACGGGCGGTTTGACGCCGTGTGACCTTTTGCGTGCCCAGCGTGCGGATTTTAGTGTGAATTGCGGCCTATCCCCCTCGTTCCCGGGGCCTGAGGCCGCATCACATCCGCCCTCGTCCCCAGAGGAGTCCCCGTGTCCCTTCGGCCCACCTCCGCCACCGCCCGGCTCGGCATACTGGCCGCCGGCAGCGCGCTCGCCGCCCTCACCCTCACCGGCCCGGCCGTCGCGGCCGGCGACAGCGACACCAACAGCCACCCGCGCGTCTACAAGGGGCGCGTCATCGCCAAGGGCGGACTGCTGCTGCGCACCTCCCCGCACCGGGGCAGCAAGGTGATCCGCAGCGTTCCGTACGGCAAGGTCGTCTCGATCTACTGCAAGACGACCGGTGACCATGTGTCCGGCAACAACCGCTGGTACCTGCTCACCAACGGCACCTGGGCATGGGGCGCCGCGCACTACATCTCGAACATCGGGCCCGCGCCGCGCTGGTGCTGACGCACCACAAGCACGGGTGACATAAACGGACATGGGGGCCTATCGCTTGCTACGTTCCGGGCATGACCCGAACAGCAGCGGCGCCCCCTTCCGTTCCCGCTGTTCGCGTGCCCCGGCGCCGTGGCACCGAGGTCGCCCTGATCGTCGTGGCCGTCCTGCTCTCGGTCTACGGCTACTGCGACGTCGGCCTCGCCAAGAACGGCACCGTCCCGCCCGGCGCCGCCGGTTACGGCGCCGGGCTCGGCGTGCTCGCGCTCGTGGCGCACCTCGCGGTCCGCTTCCGCGCGCCCTTCGCCGATCCGCTGCTCCTGCCGATCGCGGTGCTCCTCAACGGGCTGGGCCTCGTCCTGATCTACCGGCTCGACCTGGAGACCCCCGGCGACGAGGCAGCGCCCACGCAACTCATCTGGTCCACCGTCGGCGTGGCGCTCTTCATCGGCGTCGTGGTCTTCCTGCGCGACCACCGGGTGCTCCAGCGGTACGCGTACATCTGCGTCGTCGCCGCGCTGGTCCTCATGATCGTGCCGATCTTCTTCCCGGCCGTGAACGGCGCCCGGATCTGGATCAGGATCGGCGGATTCTCCATCCAGCCCGGCGAGTTCGCCAAGATCCTGCTCGCGATCTTCTTCGCCAGCTATCTCTCCGCCAACCGCAACGCCCTCGCCTACACCGGCCGTACGGTCTGGAAGCTGACGAAGCTCCAGCTGCCGACCGGACGCGTGCTCGGCCCGATCGTCGCGATCTGGCTCCTGAGCGTCGGGGTCCTGGTCCTCGAACGGGACCTCGGCACCTCGCTGCTCTTCTTCGGCCTCTTCTTGATCCTGCTGTACGTCGCGACGGGGCGCACCGGCTGGATCGCGGTCGGCCTGGTGCTCGCCGGGATCGGGGCGTACACCGTCGGCTCGCTCGAACCCCACGTGCACAGCCGCGTCGAGGACTGGCTGCACCCCTTCGCCTCCATCGACGCGGGTGAGGGGCCGAACCAACTGGCCCAGTCGCTCTTCGCGTTCGCGGCCGGCGGGATGCTCGGGACCGGGCTCGGGCTCGGGCACTCCATCCTCATCGGCTTCGCCGCCAAGTCCGACTTCATCCTGGCGACGGCCGGCGAGGAGCTGGGACTCGCGGGCCTCGCCGCGATCTTCTTGTTGTACGCGCTGCTGGTGGAGCGCGGCTTCAGGGCGGGGCTCGCGCTGCGGGACGCCTTCGGGCGGCTCCTCGCGGTCGGGCTCGCCTCGATCGTCGCGCTCCAGGTGTTCGTGATCGCGGGCGGCGTGACCGGGCTCATTCCGCTGACCGGCATGGCGATGCCCTTCCTGGCGCAGGGCGGTTCGTCGGTCGTCACCAACTGGATCATCGTGGCGCTGCTCATCCGGGTCAGCGACTCGGCGCGCAGTCAGCCGGTCGACCCCCTCGGGGAGGACGCGTGACCAGGTACATCCGGCATGCCGCCGCGTTCTGCGCGCTGCTCCTGATCGCCCTGCTCGTGAACGCGACCCGCGTCCAGGTCGTCCAGGCCGAGCACTTCGACGAGAACCCCGCCAACCGCCGCCAGGCCATCGTCCGCTTCGGGCAGCCGCGCGGCGACATCCTGGTCGACGGCCGCCCGGTCACCGGCTCCAAGGACACCGGGGAGCAGCTCCGCTACGAACGGACGTACAAGAACGGGCCGTTGTACGCCCCGGTGACCGGGTACGCCTCGCAGGTCTACGGCACGACCCTCGTGGAGAACGCCGAGGACGACATCCTCTCCGGCACCGACCCGATGCTCGCCCCGCTCCCCCTGTGGAACGACGTCAGCCGCGCGCAGAACCCCGGCGGCATGGTGCGGACCACCATCAAGGCGGCGGCTCAGCAGGCCGCGTACGCCGGGCTCGACGGCAAGAAGGGCGCGGTCGCCGCGATCGAGCCGTCGACCGGGAAGATCCTCGCCCTGGTCAGCACCCCCTCGTACGATCCCGAGCGTCTTTCGGGCACCAGCGGGTCGGTGGCGAAGTCCTGGACGGCGCTGAACGGCAGCGCCGACAAACCCATGCTGAACCGGGCGATCCGCCAGACGTACCCGCCCGGTTCGACGTTCAAGGTGGTGACGGCGGCGGCGGCGCTGGACGCCGGGACGGTCACGGACCTTGACGCCGCCACGAAGTCCCCCAACCCCTACACGCTGCCCGGCACGAGCACGGAGCTGACGAACGAGGTCGAGGGCTGCACGAACGCGACCCTCCGCTACGCCTTCGAGTGGTCCTGCAACACGGTCTTCGCCAAGCTGGGCGCGGACACCGGCCTGGACGACATGCTGGGCACGGCGCGGAACTTCGGCTTCAACGACAGCGGCCTGAAGATCCCGTCGGCGGTAGCGGCGAGCAACTTCGACACCTCGATGGACAAGGCGCAGCTGGCGCTCTCCGCCATCGGCCAGTACGACACGAGGGCGACGCCCCTGCAGATGGCGATGGTCTCGGCGGCGGTGGCCAACGGCGGGCAGGTGCAGTCCCCGAACCTGGTGGACGAGACCACGACGGACGACGGCGACGTGGTGCGCAACACCGGCACCAGCTCCCTCCACCAGGCGATGAACCCGGCCACGGCCATGCAGCTGCGGGAGATGATGACCGGCGTGGTCGAGGAGGGCACGGGCGGCAACGCGGCGATCCCCGGCGTGACGGTGGGCGGCAAGACGGGCACGGCCCAGCACGGCATCGACAACTCCGGCACGCCGTACGCGTGGTTCATCTCCTGGGCCCAGAAGTCCGGCGAGGCACAACCGTCGGTGGCGGTGGCGGTGGTGGTGGAGGACGCGGCGGCGGACCGGGGCGACATCAGCGGCGGCGGCAGCGCGGCACCGATCGCCAGGGCGGTGATGGAGGCGGTGCTTGGGGGGTCCTGAGGTGAGCACTGGCGGGCCCCGGCCGGGGCCCGCCAGTGCTACTGCCCTTCGCCGGCGGCGATCATGTCCGCCACCTCCGCCACCCGCTCGCCCTCCTCCGCCGCGAACCGCTCCGCGTCCAGTTTCTCGGCGATCTCCTCGTCCTGGGCCATCAGCTGGTCGAGGTTGGCGTTGCCCATCTCGAAGACGCCCATGTCGACGTACGCCTCCTGGAGGCGCTTGCCCCACAGGCCGATGTCCTTGACGCACGGGACGATGCGGCTGAAGAGCAACTGCCGGAACAGGGCGAGGAATTCGGAGTTCTCGCTGCACTCCTCGGCCTCCGCCTTCGGGATGCCGAAGTTCTCCAGGACCTCGACGCCGCGCAGGCGGTCGCGCATCAAGTAGCAGCCCTCGATGACGAATTCCTCGCGCTCGCGCAGTTCCGCGTCGGAGAGGTGCTTGTAGTAGTCCCGCAGGGCCATGCGGCCGAAGGCCACGTGCCGGGCCTCGTCCTGCATGACGTAGGCGAGGATCTGCTTGGGCAGCGGCTTGTCCGTCGTGTCGCGGATCATGCCGAAGGCGGCGAGGGCCAGCCCCTCGATCAGGACCTGCATGCCGAGGTAGGGCATGTCCCAGCGGGAGTCGCGCAGGGTGTCGCCGAGCAGCGACTGGAGGTTGTCGTTGATCGGGTAGAGCATGCCGATCTTGTCGTGCAGGAAACGGCCGTAGACCTCCGCGTGCCGCGCCTCGTCCATGGTCTGGGTCGCGGAGTAGAACTTGGCGTCCAGGTCGGGGACGGACTCCACGATGCGCGCCGCACACACCATCGCGCCCTGCTCACCGTGCAGGAACTGGCTGAACTGCCAGGAGGCGTAGTGCTTGCGCAGCTCACCCTTGTCCCGCTCCGTCATCTTCGCCCAGTGACGGGTGCCGTAGAGGGAGAGGGACTCGTCGGGGGTGCCCAGGGGGTCGTACGGGTCGACCTCCAGGTCCCAGGCGATGCGCTTGGCCCCGTCCCACTGCTTGTCCTTGCCCTTCTGGTAGAGGGCGAGCAGCCGGGCGCGGCCCTCGTCGTACTCCCAGCTGAAGCGGGCCGCGCCGTTCGCCGGTATCTGCCAGATGGTCTGGTCCGGGGGGTTCGTGTACAGCTCGTGCGTGGACACTGACGGCTCCTAAGAATTGACCCGGGACGCTCCGTAATCGCTTGTACCGATTGGTAGTTGGCAGGCTCACACGGTCGTAGACGTCGGGTCAACAAGTCGTGCGCAAGGGATTGACGCCCTTGCTGACAGGCAGTCTCATAAGTCGTGACCGCCGGTAACTGTGACGACGAGGCAGGGGCAGAGTCATGACGACCAGCACGCAGGACGCGGCGATCGAAGGGCTGCGGGACGCGCTCGGAGCGCTCAAGGACCGGGAGCAGGTGGCCGAGCGGCTGCTCGACTCCTCCGCCAAGCACTCCTTCGACCCCGACAAGGAGCTGGACTGGGAGGCGCCCTTCGAGGAGGGCAAGTGGTTCTGGCCCCCGGAGCTGCTCTCCCTGTACGGCACGCCGATGTGGCGGCGGATGAGCGAGGAGCAGCGCATCGCGCTCTCCCAGCACGAGGCCGCCGCGCTCGCCTCGCTCGGCATCTGGTTCGAGCTGATCCTGATGCAGCTGCTCGTACGGCACGTCTACGACAAGCCGGCGACGAGCGCGCACGTGCGGTATGCCCTGACCGAGATCGAGGACGAGTGCCGGCACTCGAAGATGTTCGCGCGCCTGATCACGCGCGGGGACACGCCGTACTACCCGGTCAGCACCGTGCACCGGAACCTCGGCCGGCTCTTCAAGACCATCTCGACGACGCCCGGTTCGTTCACGGCGACGCTGCTCGGCGAGGAGATCCTCGACTGGATGCAGCGCCTGACGTTCCCGGACGAGCGCGTCCAGACGCTGGTGCGCGGCGTCACGCGGATCCACGTCGTGGAGGAGGCGCGCCATGTGCGGTACGCCCGTGAGGAGCTGCGGCGTCAGATGGTGACGGCGCCGCGCTGGTCCCAGGAGTTCACCCGCCTCACCTCCGGCGAGTTCGCCCGCGTCTTCTCCATCGCCTTCATCAACCCCGAGGTCTACACGAACGTCGGCCTGGACAAGCGCGAGGCCATGGCCCAGGTCAAGGCGAGCGCCCACCGCCGCGAGATCATGCAGACGGGAGCCAAGCGTCTGACGGACTTCCTGGACGACATCGGGGTGCTGCGGGGCGCGGGACGGCGGCTGTGGAAGAGCTCGGGCCTCCTGGCGTAGCGAAGAGGGTACGCGGGGTTCCTGGGCGCTTGTTCGAAAGGGCGGTTACGCTGCGAGGCATGACCTCGCCTGCTCCCACCCGCGCGTACCGGCGCCTCAGTGTCGAAGAGCGGCAGCGGCAGCTCAAGGAGGCCGCCCTGTCCCTCTTCGCGGTGCGCGCACCCGACGAGGTCTCCCTCGACGATGTCGCGGAGGCGGCCGGCGTCTCCCGGCCGCTCGTCTACCGCTACTTCCCGGGCGGCAAGCAGCAGTTGTACGAGGCCGCGCTGCGCTCCGCGGCGGACGAGCTTGAGCAGTGCTTCGCCGAGCCTCCGGAGGGTCCGCTCACCCAGCGACTCGCGAACGCGCTCGACCGCTACCTCGCCTTCGTCGACCAGCACGACGCGGGGTTCAGCGCGCTGCTCCAGGGCGGCAGCGTCGTGGAGACCTCGCGGACCACGGCCATCGTGGACGAGGTGCGCAGGACGGCCGCCGAGCACATCCTGGCCCACCTGGAGGTCGTGGGCGCCACGGGTCCCCGGCTGCGGATGACCGTGCGGATGTGGATCACCTCCGTCGAGGCGGCGTCCCTGATCTGGCTGGACGAGGAGAAGCAGCCGCCGCTGGACGAGCTGCGGGACTGGCTGGTCGAGCAGTTCATGGCGGTCCTGGTGGCATCGGCGGGCCGCGACCCGCAGACCGCGGAGGCGGTACGGGTGGCCCTGACCATGGAGACGTCGGACGGCCCCGCGGGCTCGCTCGCCCGACGGGTGCTTCCCGTGGTGAGCGACGCGGCGCACCTGCTGTGACGCGCGGCGGGCGCCTGCTGTGACACTGACCGGGTGAAGAGCGAAGACACCCCCTTCGTGGGTGGCCCCCTGGACGGCCGCGTCCTGCCCATCCTGCTCGGCCCGACCGGCCACCCCCCGAAGGTGTACCGCGTCCCCGTGCCGGACGAGGCGGGCGGCCCGCCGACCGTGCTCGTGTACCGCCGGGTGTCCAGGACCTCGGGCAAGCGGCTCGGCCTGCACCAGGGCTGGACGTACGAGTACGACCCCGAGGGCGACAAGGCCGGGCCCGGCTTGAAGTGGCCCTGGTCGAAGCCGGGCGGGGCGGCCTGAGCGTCGCCTCCGCAAGGGTGCCGCGCCGTGGGCCCCTGGACGAGTGACCGCATTGCGCCAACCCGCGCACCTTCCGGAGGCGGGCCGCCGCGGGGCGCCTGATGCTCGCGGTGCGGGGCGGAACCGCCGCCACGCGCCGGAGGTGATGGCATGTCAGGCAGGTTGCTGCGATGGGTCGGTACGGGCGCCGCGGTCGGGGCGCTGCTCGCCCCCGCCTACCCGGCGTACGCCGTCCCGGGGCCCGACGGCGCCGGAGAGCGCCCGGTGTCCGATCTCCTGACGGACCTTCAGGAGCTGTACCGGAAGGCCGAGGAGTCGACGGAGACGTACAACGCGACCGCGGAGAAACTGAAGGAGCAGCGCGCGGAGGTCAAGCGCCTCAACGGCCATCTGGCCCGCGCCCGGACGTCGGTGCGCGACAGCCGTGGCGCGGCGGGCCGCTTCGCGCGCCAGCAGTACCAGGGCAGAACGAACATCTCCCCCTACGTACGTCTCCTGCTGGCCCGCAACCCGCAGCAGGCCCTCGACCAGGGGCGTGTGATCGGGCGGGCGTCGGCCGAGCGCGCCGCGACCGTGGACCGTCTGGTCGGCGGCGAGAAGAAGGCAGCCGATCTGGCGTCCGAGGCGAAGAAGGCCCTGGAGACCCAACTCGCCCTCGCCGCACGCCAGAAGGAAGCACGCGACACGGTCAAGGGCCAGTTGAAGGAGGTCGAGGAACTGCTGGCCTCGCTGAGCGCGGAACAGCTGGAGGACCTGGCGCGGGCGGAGCAGGAGGGCATGGCCGAGTCCCAGCGAAAGTTCCTGAAGTCGGGCTCCCTGAGCGGATCCCCGGGCTCCGCCGCACCGACCAGGCCACCGTCCCGGCGAGGGGACAAGGCGCTCTCCTACGCCGTGCGGCAGATCGGCAAGCCGTACAAGTGGGGCGCCGAGGGCCCCAGGGCCTTCGACTGCTCGGGTCTTACCTCACAGGCGTGGGCCAAGGCGGGAAAGGAGATCCCCCGCACGTCGCAGGAGCAGTGGGCTCAGCTGCGCCGGGTCTCACTGCGCAAGCTGCGGCCGGGTGACCTGATCGTCTACTTCCCCAAGGCCACGCATGTGGCGCTGTACCTGGGCGACGGCATGGTGATCCAGGCCCCGCGCCCCGGTGCCAAGGTCAAGGTCTCCCCCATCGCCGCGAACCCCGTGCGGGGAGCGGTACGCCCCGACCCCTCGGCGAAGCCCATGAAGGGCTACGAACCACCGAAGCTGCCGCGCGGGGCGCTGAAGGGCGGCGACACGGGGTACGGGGCGGCGGGGGCGCCGCGGGGGTAGAGCCGGGCGCCCGCAGCACGCGCCCCGGGGCACACGCCCCGGAGCGCGCGGCTGACCGCGAGGACTGGGCCCCCGGGAGAGAGCCGGACGAGCCGCCGTCAGGCGCCGGAGAGTGAGCCCAGGTACGCGCCCGTCTTCTCCGGCTCGTAGAAGAAGTTCTCGAAGTCCGACGGGTCGTTGAAGCCGTTCGCGAAGCGGTCCGCGGCCGGCTGGAGCTGGCCCGCTGCGCCGATGAGGTTCAGGACGTGCTCCGGCGGCGGGGACAGCATCGCGTTCGTCCACTTGGTGACGTGCTGAGCCGTCTCCCAGTACCGGTCGAAGGTGGACTGCATCCAGTCGGCGTCGAACGGCTTGTCGCCGTGCGTGATGATCGAGTCGAGGTACGAAGCGGCGCACTTCGACGCCGAGTTGGAGCCCTGGCCCGTGATCGGGTCGTTGGCGACCACCACGTCCGCGACACCCAGGACCAGGCCGCCGCCCGGCAGCCGGCCGATCGGCTTGCGCACCGTCGGCGCGTATCGGCCGCTCAACGTGCCGCCCGCGTCCGTGAGTTCGACCTTCGTCGCCCGCGCGTACTCCCACGGCGTGAACTTCTCCAGGAGTTCGAGGGTCAGCGCGAGGTGATCGGAGGGGTCCTTGACGCCCTGGAAGACGTCCAGCGGGCCGCCCGGCACGCCCTCCCAGAACAGGATGTCCGCGCGCCCGGACGTGGTGAGGGTCGGCATGACGAAGAGTTCGCCCACGCCCGGCACGAGGTTGCACCGCACCGCGTCGAACTCGGGGTGTTCGGGGCGCGGGCCCATGCCGTGGACGTACGCGACGGCGAGGGCACGCTGCGCGGTGTCGTACGGGGAGCGCGAGGCGTCCCGCTCGAACATCGAGACCAGCTCGCCCTTGCCCGCGGAGACGAGCACCAGGTCGTACGTGCGGGAGAAGTAGTCGAGGTCCGAGACCGCCGCGCCGTGGATGACCAGCTGGCCGCCCCGCTGCGCGAACGTCTCCATCCAGCCCGCCATCTTCACGCGCTGGTCGACGGACTGGGCGAAGCCGTCCAGCTTGCCGACCCAGTCGATGACGCGGGAGGAGTCGGGCCCGGCGACCGAGACGCCGACACCCTCGATCCTGGGGGCCTGCGACTCCCAGAAGTTCAGCTGGAGGTCGCGCTCGTGCTGCAGCGCCGTGTGGAACATGCACTGCGTGGACATCACACGGCCGGACCGGACCTCGTCCGCCGTGCGGTTGGACATCAGGGTGACCTCGTACCCCTGCGACTGGAGTCCGAGGGCGATCTGGAGACCGGCCTGACCGGCTCCGACGACGAGTATCTTCCGCATGCGGCAACTTCTCCTACGGGGTCAAAGCAAGAACTATTCGGGGGTTGCTGCGAGGGCGTGGCCCACCAGCGAGAGCAGCGACTCGATCACCGAGATCCGCTGCCTCGCGTCCATGATCAGCACCGGTATGTGCGGCGGGATCGTCAGCGCCTCACGGACGTCCGCGGGCTCGAACTCCTCGGTGCCGTCGAAGTGGTTGACGGCCACGATGTACGGAAGTCCGCAGCTCTCGAAGTAGTCGAGCGCCGGGAAGCAGTCGGGCAGGCGGCGGGTGTCGGCGAGGACCACCGCGCCGATCGCGCCGCGCACCAGGTCGTCCCACATGAACCAGAAGCGCTGCTGCCCCGGCGTACCGAAGAGGTAGAGCACGAGGTCGTCGTCGAGCGTGATCCGGCCGAAGTCCATGGCGACCGTGGTCGTGGTCTTGTCCGGGGTCGACGTGAGGTCGTCCGTGTCCTCGCTCGCCTGCGTCATCAGCGCCTCCGTCTGGAGGGGCGTGATCTCGGAGACCGCGGTGACCAGGGTCGTCTTGCCGACGCCGAAGCCGCCCGCCACCACGATCTTCGTGGCGATCGGGGCGCGGGTGCGGTCCGTCTGCCAGGCCTGGAGGTTCTCGTCCGGGTCGGGGCCCGGGTGCCGGATTTCAGAGACGGCGGAGTCCACTGAGCACCCTTTCGAGCAGTGCGCGGTCCGGCTGTCCCGGGCCGTGGCCCGTTCCGTACACGCGGATCTTTCCCTGGTCTGCGAGGTCGCTGAGCAGTACGCGGACCACGCCGAGCGGCATCTTCAACAGCGCGGCGATCTCCGCGACCGTACGCATACGGCGGCAGATCTCGACGATGGCCCGCATCTCCGGCATCACGCGGGCGATGGCGTTGCCCTGCGGCAGCTCGCGGCGCTCCTCGGGGGCTTCGAGGGCGGCGACGAACGTCTCGACGAGCAGGACGTGGCCGAAGCGGGTGCGGCCGCCGGTGAGGGAGTACGGCCGTACGCGGGCGGGTTTGCGATCGCCGCCGCGCTGCGGCAGTTTCCCGGACTTACTGCTCATCGGACGCTCTCCATCGACTGGCGCAGCTCGCTGCGGAGTTCGGGGGTGAGGACATGCCCGGCGCGGCCGACGAAGAGCGCCATGTGGTACGCGACGACGCTCATGTCGCAGTCCGGGGTGGCGTGCACGCCGAGCAGCGAGCCGTCGCTGATCGACATGACGAAGAGGCTGCCCTCCTCCATCGCGACGACGGTCTGCTTGACCGGTCCCGCGTCCATCAGCTTGGCGGCGCCGATGCAGAGCGAACCGAGGCCGGACACGATGGTGGCGAGGTCCGCGCTGGAACCTCGGGGGCCCGAACTGTTGTCGACCGACTGCTCGTTGTTACGGGCGGGGTCGGAGGAGAGCAGGAGCAGACCGTCGGAGGAGACCACCGCGACCGAGAGCAGACCTGGCACCTCCTCGACGAGGTTCGTCAGCAGCCAGTGCAGGTTGCGGGCTTCGCTGCTCAGTCCGAACCCGGCGGAGGTGCTGCCGGCGGTGGGGCTGCCGGTGGATTTACTGCCGGTGGAAGAACTGGGCGAGCGCATGGGCGCAGTCAACTACTTGCCTCCTCGACTGTGTCCCCCATGTTTTCGGTCTCTTCATTGCGTTCGGTACGTTCGTTACGTTCGGTCAGCTCGGCCTCGACGTCACGGCGGCCACTGATGGCTCCCTGGTGGAATCCCCCGAGCCGCTTGCGCAGCGCTTCGGCGTCGACGGAGCCGCGCGGCTTGGGCACGGTCGTCTCGGGCGCGGTGATCTTGGGCGTGCGCTTGGGGAGGCCCTTGTCGGTGACGCGCTCCCACTTGGGGGCGGGGGCAGGGTCGGGGGCGGCCTCCGGCTCAGGGCCGTCCTGCTGTGCCTCCGCTTCGGGCTCCTCGGGGGCTTCCGGAGGGGTCAGCTCCAGAGTCGTTTCAGGCGAAGCCGCGGGCTCAGATTCAGACTCCGCCTCCCGCACAGCGTGCTCCGCGGCTGCGATCAGCGGGTCCTCGTCGCCCCCCGCGGCAGCGGTCAGCGCCGAGCGGCCCGGCAGCACGTTGGAGTTGGCCTCGGCCTCCGAGCCCGGCAGGTGCAGGGCGGGCGCCGCGCCGGCCACCGGCACACCGACCGGCGGAGCCGGCACCGCGGGCGCCGCGGCGAGGATCGACTTCGGCAGGACGACGACCGCCGCGACACCGCCCTGCTTCTGCTCGCGCAGCCGGACCCGGGCCCCGTGCCGCGCGGCGAGCCGGGCCACGACGTAGAGGCCGAGCCCGAGCCCGTCGCCGCTCTCCTGGTCGTACGCGTCGTCGGGGCGGAAGTCCGCGAGGCGGGAGTTGAGCTCCTCCATGCGGTCCTCGGTTACCCCTATTCCCTCGTCCTGCACGGAGAGCATGACCTCGCCGCTCTCCAGGAGCCATCCGGAGACCTCGACGGAGGCGTCCGGCGGCGAGAACGAGGTCGCGTTCTCCAGGAGTTCGGCGACCAGGTGACTGATGTCGTCCGCGGCGAAGCCCGCGACATGCGCGTGCGGCGGCAGCGTGGCGATGCGCACCCGCTCGTACCGCTCGATCTCGGAGACGGCGGCCCGTACGACGTCGACGAGCGGGACCGGACCGGGGTGCTGGTGGCCGTGCTCGGCGCCGGCGAGGACGAGGAGGTTCTCGCTGTGGCGGCGCATGACCGTGGCGAAGTGGTCGAGCTTGAAGAGCGTGGCGAGGCGGTCGGGGTCCTGCTCGCGGTCCTCGAGGTTCTCGATGACGGCGAGCTGCCGCTCGACCAGGCCGAGGGTGCGCAGGGCCAGATTGACGAACGTGCCGTGGATGGACTGGCGTACGCGCTCCAAGTGGGCCGCCGCCTCGGCCAGTTCCTCGCGCAGCGTCTCGCGCTCGTCGGCCATGGACCGGCGCTGCCCGATGAGGTGCTTGCGGTCCGCTTCGAGCGTGGTGAGGCGCTCGGTGAGGGCGGTCGCGTGCTCGTGCAGCGCGTTGACGGACCGTACGACCTGGGCGAACTCGTCGTCGCGGCCCGTGAAGCGGATCGGCTCCTGGGGCGCGGGCTCGTGGGCGAGGCGGCCCGAGCCGATGCGCAGGACGGCGAGCGGGCGGGTCAGGCTGCGGGCCATCGCCATGGAGACGCCGACCGCGACGAGCAGCGTGACGCCGATGAGCGCGACGCGGATCTCCAGGGCCGTCACGTCGTCGTCGCGCAGCCCGGCGAGGTCCTTGGTGCGCTGCACCGTGAGCGCGGACTCGGCGCCGCGCATCGTCTCGATGCGGGCGGAGAGCGCGGTGTCGAGCTTCTTGCGGTCGTAGCCGAGCTCGGCGGTGGAGAGTGTGGGCTGGTCGGTGAGGCGGGAGAGGTACTTCTCGGCCGTCGTCACCTCGTGGCCCGTGACGGCCGATTCGTACGTGGTGCGGGCGCCGTCCGTGGCCGCGTCCCGGAAGTCGGCGAGGGCCGCCTCCGCGCGGGTGTGGGCCTGCTGGCCCGCGGCGCTGAGGGCGTCGCGTGTCCTGCCCGCGGCGGGGGACTCGTCGACCACCGTGGTGGGAAGGCCGGTGACGGGGTCGACGGCGGTGCTGGTCTCCGTGGAACGCGGGACGGCGAGGGTGGCGAGGAGCAGGCCGCGGGCGCTCGCCGCCTGTTCGACGGCGTGGTCCAGGTCCGCGAGGGCGTAGGCGCCGGAGCCCGCGCGCGGCGGGGTCTTCTCCGCGAGTTCGCGGGTCAGGCCGTGCAGTTCGGTGATGACGTCCGAGTACGCCGTGTGGGCTTGCAGAGCGGTGCTCTTGCCGGTGAGCGCCGCTCTGCGCACGGCGGCGATGTCGGAGAGGTCCTTGCGCAGTCCGGCCGGGGCGTCGGCGGTGCGCAGCTCCTCGATCTGACGGTCCACGCGGGCGCTGCGGCTCTCGGACAGTCCCCGGCCCTGCGGGCGGCCGGCCGCGATGAACGAGGTGACCTCGTCACGCTCGTCGGCCAGCGAGTGGCCGAGGGAGACGGCGTCCTGGGTGCGCTCGGCGAGGGTCACCAGTTGCTGTGCGTCGCTCAGTTGCCCGGACGCGGCGACGACGGCGGGCGCTCCGGCCCCGGCGATCGCGGCGGCCACCACCGCGACGGCGACGATCAGCCGATTGCGTACGCGCGCGGTGGGCTTGGAGTTGACCGACTTCGTGGGCTGCACGGGCTTCGAGCCGTCAGGAGGCGTCACCGCGGGGGTGGTGTGCTCTCCCACCGCGGGCTCGGAGGTCTCTCCCGCTGCGGGCTCGGGCGAACGCTCCGTAGGGGTGGTCGCGCCCGGCGTGGCCTCCTCGGAAGCCGTCTGCTTGCCCTTGCGCCCAGGCCGCATCTTCTGCACCGGTGCTCGCATTCTTGTTTTCCGTCTGCCCATGGGCCCGGGTGACGATCCGTCAACACACGCGCCCCCCGGTACGGCTCCAGACCCTTCCAGTGCCGATGGGTGGCAGTCGTGCATCACATGCCTGGCCACCCGAAGGAGTGAACATCGGCGGGGAGTTGGCGAGCAAGTTCCGCCGGGGGCCGAAAGTACCCGCCTCGGAGCGCCGGTTGGACGTCGACCGCAGGCTTTGGCAGGATGCGCCGCCACACGCCGCTGGAAGCGATCATTCCGACTGAAATCCGGCGTCTGACCTGCTGGTCCGGGCCAACTTCCGGCTCTCCGCGACCTCCCGATGACCTTGTGAAGGCCTCGTGCAGACTGGCCGGATGCATATCGAACTCGCCACCGAGCCCGGAGACCCCGCACGCCCCAACGAGGACTACGCCGCGGTGATTCTTCCCGCGGCCGGACAAGGCGGATCGCTCGTCCTTCTGGACGGGGTGACTCCACCTGTCGGAGACGACGGCTGTCTGCATTCCGTCCCTTGGTTCACGGCGCGACTCGGGGGCGCACTGGGGGAACTGTCCGTTTCACGGCGGGATATGACGCTCTCTGAGATCCTCGCGGCGGCGATCACGCGCACCGCGGAGGCGCATGTGCGGACCTGTGACCTTTCTCACCCGCGTACGCCTCAGGCGACCGTGATTCTGGTGCGTTGGGACGAGGAGCAGGTCGAGTACCTCGTCCTGTCCGACTCGGCGCTCCTGCTGGCGGGCCCGGACGGTCTGGTGACGCCGGTGCTCGACGAGCGCCTCGCGCACCTGCCGCCGACGATCCGCGCGATGCGGGACGCGGTGCGCGCGCTGCCACGGGGCTCCGCCGAGCGCGAGGAGGCCGGCCGCGCGTACGGCGCCGCCGTCGAGGCCCTGCGGAACGCGGAGGACGGCTTCTTCACCGCCGCCGCCGACCCCTCGGCGGCGGAGCGGGCGGTCACCGGAACCCGGCCGCGCGCCGAGGTGTCGGCGGTGGCGGCCCTGACGGACGGGGTCGGGCGCTGGGTCGAGACGTTCCGGCAGGGCGACTGGGCGGAGTGCTTCGCACTGCTACGGAAGGACGGCCCGCAGCGCCTGGTGGACCGGGTGCGGGAACTGGAGCGAGCGGACCCGGAGGGCACGGGATTCCCACGGGGCAAGCGGCATGACGACGCGGCGGTCATCTACGCGGAGCTGTAGCCCCGAAAGGGGCGCGAGGAACGGCGCGAGCAACCACACCCGACCCGCAGATGGCAGAGGACAGACGCCCCCCAAGGGGCGCGGGGAACTGCGCGAGCAACCACAACCCACCCGCAGACAGAATCGCGCCCCCCACAACACCCCGCCCCTCAAGACTCCGGGGACTCGTTCAGCTGCCGCAGCAAGCGGGCAAGCTCCGCCACCTCCGCCCGGTCCCACCCCGCCAGCTTCCGCACGTACCGCTCCCGCCGCCCCGCCCGCACCGTACGGAACCGCGCACCGCCCACCTCCGTGAGGTGCACCAACCACGCCCGCCCGTCAGCGGGATCGGGCTCGCGGGCGACCAGCCCCAGCTCCTCCAGCGCACGCAGCTGGCGGCTCATCGTCGCCTTGCCGACGCCGATGTACGCGGCGAGATCCGTGGCCCGCTGCGGGCCCGAGTCGTCGAGGCAGACCAGGAGTCCGTACGCGGCGGGCTCCAGGTCGGGGTGGACCTGGCGCGCCATCTCCCCGGACGAGGCACGTGCCCGGCGCAGCAGCAGCGTCAACTCGCGCTCCAGGGAGAGGAACTCACGGTCGACACCCCGGTTCACTTCGAGGCCCCTGTTCACGTCGACACCCCCGCTCACGTCGACTCCCCCGTCGTTCTCGCCCTCGTGCACTTCAGCTCCAGCACCCATGGCACGCTTTCTTTCCGGATCATGAAAACTTTCCGCCCCGCACGGCGGCAGACGTCCGCGTCGGTCCATCGCCGCAGCTCGCCCAGTATTTCGCAACGCCTCGGCGGGGCACGCCGAGGACACCGCCGCTGGAGTAGACCAACGGCAGAGACCGAACCCTCTTCCCAGCCTCGGGTCTACCTGCGTAGCGTCGTAGATGACATGTTCACACCACAACATGTCGACAGGTCCCCCCACGAGCTCCATCGAGCTCACCCGAGGCCTACGGAGGCACGTACATGCCCGTGCACAGACCCGGAACGCCCCGCCGCTCCCGCTGGTCAGCGGCCGCAGTCCTGCTCTCAGTCCTCTCCGCCCTCTCCCTCCTCCTCACGCTGCCGGGCGCCGCACAGGCCGCCGGCGGCGACGACACCCCCGCCCGCGGCTCCGCCCGCATGGGCCAGGGCGTCGTCGAGCACGACGGGCAGGGCAGTCTGCCGCCCAGCGGCGACGCCGTACAGACCGAAGGCGTCGACGTCAGCAGCCACCAGGGCAACGTCGCCTGGGCGACGCTCTGGAACAGCGGCGTGAAGTGGTCCTACGTGAAGGCCACCGAGGGCACGTACTACAAGAACCCGTACTTCACCCAGCAGTACAACGGTTCGTACAACGTGGGCATGATCCGCGGCGCCTATCACTTCGCCACGCCCGACACCACGAGCGGCGCCACCCAGGCCAACTACTTCGTGGACAACGGCGGTGGCTGGTCCCGCGACGGCAAGACGCTGCCGGGCGCGCTGGACATCGAGTGGAATCCGTACGGGGCGGCCTGCTTCGGCAAGTCACAGTCCGCGATGGTGACCTGGATCCGGGACTTCCTGAATCAGTACAAGGCGCGCACCGGGCGGCACGCGGTGATCTACACGGCCACCAGCTGGTGGAAGCAGTGCACCGGCAACTACGGCGGCTTCGCGGCCAACAACCCGCTGTGGATCGCGCGGTACAACACCTCGCCGGGTGAACTGCCCGCGGGCTGGGGCGTCCAGACGATGTGGCAGTACACGTCGACCGGCCCGACGGTCGGGGACCACAACAAGTTCAACGGCGCGCTCGACCGCGTCCAGGCCCTGGCCAACGGCTGACGCCCACCCACACCAGAACAGCCGGGCCCCAGGTGGGCCCGGCTGTTCGCGCCTTTCAGGAGGCTTTCAGAAGGCCTGGAGACAGACCCGGACTTGGCCGCCCTTTCCTGCGTCCCAAGTTTTCCGGCCTCTCTCCGTTCGTCTCCCTTGCCGGCACACCGTTGGCCAAAGATCACCGCTTTCATACGCGTGACTTCTGTGCCCGCCGTACTCTGACGTCTCTGCACAGCAGGGGACCACAGAGACAGGGCGGGGGCAGCGAGACGTGGGACAGCGGCGCGCGGAGGATCATGGACGCCACCAGAGGACGGCAAGTCTGCCGGAACCGCTGCGGCGGTCCGCGAAGAAGTCGCCGAACTTCGGGCGGCTTTACCGCCTTCAACCCCTCCTCGCCATCTACGGGTCCGAAGCCGAGCAGACGGTTTTTACCAACCCCAACGCGTCGTACGTCAGCGCCGGCCAGTTCGGCGAGGTCCTGGCGGCCGAGCTCGTCCAGCGGCTCGGTGTCCGCGTGGACGGAGACCGCCAGGTGGACCGGCTGACGGCTCTGGACCGGGCGAAGGCGCTGCCCGGCCAGACGCGGGCCGCGTTCGACGCACTGCGTCGCGGCCGCAACGACGCCGCGCACAACCACCTCTTCGATACGACGAAGGCGCTCGAAGCGGTCCAGCTCAGCTTCCAGCTCGGTGACTTCTTCTACCGCGCCATCGAGGGCGTACGGGAAGTCGCCGCCTTCGTCCCGCCCACCCTGCCGGAGCTGCGGAACACCGCCGAACACGCCGAGTTGGAGGAGGCGCTCGCCTCCCACCGGGCGACGCTGGTGGCGTCCCGGACCCGGCTCAGCGAGGTCAGCAGCAAGCTGGAGGCGGAGCGCCAGGCGCGGGCCGACGCCGAACATCTGATCGCCGCAGCCCAGGAGGCCCGCGAAGAGGCCGCCGAGCAGGCGGCGCGCTACCGGGCCGAGATCGACGAGCTCCGGGCCGAGCAGAAGCGCCGCTACGAACGGGAGCGCCGCGCCCCGCGCCGGGTCGATCGCGCCGCCCGCGACGCCATTTTGGAGCGCGCCCAGAGCCCGGCCCCGCTCAACGAGGTCCAGGCCCGGGTCCGTATCGACGACCTCCTCGCCCAGGCCGGCTGGATCGTCCAGGACCGTGACGACCTCAACCCGCTCGCGGGCCCGGGTGTTGCCGTCCGAGAGTTCCCGCTGGCCACAGGCCGTGCCGACTACGTTCTGTACGTCGACGGGAAGATCATCGGTGTCATCGAGGCCAAGCGGGAGGGAACCCCGCTGGCGGGCGCCCTCGCGCAGCACGAGCGGTACGCGCGAGGGGTGCTCAAGGAGCACTCAATGGCCGTGTGGAGCGAGGACGAGTCCTTCGCCTTCCGCTACGCGACCACGGGCACCGAGACGTACTTTCTCAACCGCCTCGACCCGCATGCACGTTCCCGCGAGGTGTTCGCCTTTCACCGCCCGGAGACCTTCCGGTTCTGGATGCGGCGCGCGGAGGAGAACCCGGAAGCGCCCACTTACCGCGCCGCGCTGCGCAGTCGGGTCCCGCACCTGGAGCCGTACGGACTGCGGGTCGCGCAGATCGAGGCGATCACGGGTCTGGAGGAGTCGCTGTCCGAGGACCACCCCCGGGCGCTGATCCAGATGGCGACCGGCGCGGGCAAGACCTTCGCCGCCGTCACCCAGGCGTACCGCCTGCTGAAGCACGCAGAGGCACGCCGCATCCTCTTCCTCGTCGACCGCAACAACCTGGGCCGCCAGGCCAGGGCCGAGTTCGACACGTACGTCACGCCGGACGAGAACCGGAAGTTCACCGACCTCTACAACGTCGACATGCTGGGCAGCACCGGCATCCAGGACACGTCGTCCGTGGTCGTCTCGACGATCCAGCGCATGTACTCGCTGCTCAAGGGCGAGCCGCTGGACGACTCGCCGTCGGCGGCCGACGCGGCGGACGACCCGACGGTGTCGCACGAGGACAGTTACGTGACGGACCGGCCGGTCAGCGTCGAGTACAACCCGGACGTCCCCATCGAGTCCTTCGACCTGATCGTCGTCGACGAATGCCACCGCTCGATCTACGGCCTGTGGCGCGGCGTCCTGGAGTACTTCGACGCGCACGTCGTCGGCCTCACCGCCACCCCGACCCCGCAGACCAGAGGCTTCTTCAACGGCAGAACGGTCTCGGAGTACACCTACGAGCAGGCGGTGGCCGACGGCGTCAACGTCGACTTCGACGTCGTCCGCATCGTCACGGATCTGCGCGCAGCGGGCGGCGCGAGGATCGAGAAGGGCACGACGGTCAAGATCCTTGACCGGGCGACCCGGGAGAAGCGCCTGGAGGAGCTGGAGGACGACTTCGTCTACACGACGGCGAAGCTCGGCCGCACGGTCATCGCCCCGGACGAGATCCGCGCGGTCCTGGGGGTCTACAAGAACAACTGGCAGCGCTGGTTCCCCGACCGGGCCGAACTGCCGAAGACGCTGATCTTCGCGGCGGGAGACGACCACGCGGACGAGGTGATCAAGCAGGTCAAGGAGGTGTTCGGCCGGGGCGACGAGTTCGCGAAGAAGATCACCTACCGCTCGCGCGCCAGCGGCGAGAACCCGGAGTCCTTGATCAACGACCTCCGCAACTCGCCCCGGCTGCGTGTGGCCGTGACCGTCGACATGATCGCGACGGGCACGGACGTCCGCCCCCTGGAAGCGGTGATCTTCCTGCGCGCGGTGAAGAGCCCGACCCTGTTCGAGCAGATGAAGGGGCGCGGCGCCCGAACGGTCGACGCCGACGAGCTCAAGGCGGTAACGCCCGAGGCGGCCGACGATCTGTCGAAGGACCGGTTCGTGATCGTCGACGCGGTCGGCGTGACGGACTCCCCGCTGGTCGACGCCCGGCCGCTGATCGCGCCGGGAGCGGGCGGCCCGTCCCTGAAGAAGCTGCTGGAGAGGGCGGGCAGCCGCAGCCTGACCGCCGACGACGCCCAGACCCTGGCGCGGCGCCTCGCGCGCGTGGACCGGCAGCTCTCGGCGGACGAGAAGCGGCTGATCGAGACGGAGGCGGGCGGCATCACCCTGGCCGGCATCGCCCGAAAGATCACGGATGCCTCGGACGTCGACACGCAGGACCGCGCCGTACGGGAGGGCGGGGCGGATGCTGCCCGCGCTCTGATCCACCGCGCGATCGAACCGCTGACCGTCAACCCGGAGCTCCGCCGGACCATCCTCCGGATTCGCCACCAGCAGGACCTCACGTACGACGAGACGACCGAGGTCAAGGTCATGGGCCTCGACGAGACGAGCGCGGCGGAGCGGGCCGAGCGGACGATAGCGCAGTGGCGGGACCTGCTCTCCGAGGAACAGGAACGCATGCGGACGTCCGGTGAGGACGCCATCCTCCAGGTCATCCTGGGCAGCGGCGCCAAGCATCGCCCGGAAGCGGCCCGCGCGTATTTGAAGGAACTCGCCACGAAACTCCGGGCGGGTAACCGGGCTTGGACGACCGGCGTCATCTGGGACCAGTACGAGGAACTCGGCAAGGCCGCAGGCTCCCCCGGCAGGTCGGCGGGCCTCGGCGACCTCATGAACCTCATCCGCTTCGAACTCGGCGTCGACGACGAACTCCGCCCGTACCGTACGGTGGTCGAGGAGCGCTTCGAGGGCTGGGTGCAACGCCAGCGACAGGCGGGCGCGGAATTCACGGACACACAGCTCTGGTATCTGGAACGCATCATGGACGTCATCGCGGTGGGTGTCGGCATCGAGCGCGACGACTTCGACGCGGCGCCGTTCTCCGAGCGCGGGAGTGGACGCGGTTTCGTCGCGGCGTTCGGAGACCCTGGACGGGCATTGCAGTTGCTGGACGACCTGAATAGAGAAGTGGCTTGAGCGAGGGTTTTGCAGAATTGCCATCAGGCTGGGTTCGAGCCCCCCTGGGGGACCTCACCGATACCGCACTCGGCAAGATGCTGGACAAGAAGAAGAACGTCGACTCCTCGACTCGCCCATATCTACGAAACGTCAACGTGCAGTGGGGTCAGATCGACTCCAGCGACGTCCTTGAAATGGCCATCCCAGCCGGTGAGGTTGAGCGATTCACCGTACGCAAAGGCGACCTGCTGGTGTGCGAGGGAGGCGAGATCGGCCGTTGCGCCATCTGGAAGCTGGACAAGGAAATCGCGTACCAGAAGGCGCTGCACAGGATTCGCTCTTCATCTGCCCTAAGCGTGCTATACCTGCGCTACTACCTGGAGTACGCAGCGTCGACTGGAATCCTGGCGAAGCTGGCGACAGGAAGCACAATCAAGCACCTGCCTCAGCAGAGGCTGCGCGAGGTACCGGTGTCCTTGCCTCCACTCCCGGAGCAGCACCGTATCGTCGAGGCCCTCGAAGAACAGCTTTCGCGACTGGACGCGGCTCGCGCATCTCTGCACCTCGCCGAGCTTCGAGCGTCCAAGTTCCGGCAAGCAGTGATTGATGCCGACCTTAACGAGGGTGAGAGTACCCCGGCCGTAAGGCTCAGGGACGTACTGCGGGAGCCCCTAAGGAACGGGCACTCCGCGAAAGCGTCTACAGATCACACCGGCATCCGAACGTTGAGCCTGACCGCAGTGACCAGCGCGGAATTTATCGATGCTCACACCAAGATGACCGTTGCCGATCCTGCACGGGTTCGAGGGTTGTGGCTCGAATCCGGTGATCTCCTCGTCCAGCGCTCGAATACACCCGACCTGGTAGGCACGGCCGCCCTGTATCGAGGGGAATCTGATTGGGCAATCTACCCAGATCTCCTCATCAGAGCGCGCCTCTCGGAATCTGCGATTCCAGAATACGTTTTGCTCCACTTGCAGAGCCGGAGAGGCAGAGCCTACTTCAAGGGGAGAGCCAAGGGGCTCGCCGGTTCAATGCCCAAGATCGACCAGGCGGCCATCGAGTCATTTACGTTCCCACTGCCCGACGTTGATTCGCAAGAAGTAATCGTTAAGCGTGCCGAACAGGAGCAAGAGCGCATCGCGGCACTCAGCGGTGAGATCTTCCGCGCTCAGAAGCGCGCAGCCGCGCTTCGCAACGCCCTCCTCCGCAAAGCCTTCAATGGCACCCTCGTCCCCCAGGATCCCGCTGACGAGCCAGCCTCCGTCGCCCTGGAGCGAATCGCCGCCGAGCGAACAGCAGCCGTAGCCGCCGCCAGGAAGCCCCGGCAACTCCGTAAGCGCGCAACCACCCGCAAGACCACGGCCCACGCGCCCGAACCCACGGCCGCCCCCGCCACCTCCACCCAGCCGGAGCTCTTCCAGTGACCGAGACCACGCCCGACGCCGCCAAGCCGGCAAAGGCCGCCGCGCAGACCAACCACCTCGTCGCGAAGCTCTGGAACTACTGCAACGTCCTCCGCGACAACGGCATGTCCACCATCGAGTACGTGGAGCAGCTCTCCTACCTGCTCTTCCTCAAGATGGTCGACGAGCTCCAGAACGATCCCTGGAACCCACGGGACTTCAGCAACATCGTCCCCGCCGAGTACAACTGGGCCTCCCTCGCCCGCAAGCGCGGTCCGGACCTCGAAGCCCACTACTCCGCCACGCTCAAGGCTCTCGGCACCCACCCCAACACCACCATCGGCACCATCTTCGACGGCGCCCAGAACCGCATCACCAAGCCCGCCCTCCTCGAAAAGCTCGTCGTCGAGCTGATCGGCAAGGAGGACTGGACCGTCACGGGCACAGACCTCAAGGGCGACGCCTACGAGGGGCTCCTCAACAAGGGCGCCTCCGACACCAAGACCGGCGCAGGCCAGTACTTCACGCCCCGCGCCCTCATCGACGCCATGGTCGACGTCACCCGGCCCGGCCCGGACGACACCATCACGGACCCCGCCTGCGGTACCGGCGGCTTCCTCATCGCCGCCTACGCGTACATCAACAAGCACCACATCAGCACGATGCCGCTCGACGAGCGCAAAGCGTTCGACACCGGCGACAAGATCTGGGGCAACGAGCTGGTCCCCGGCACCGCCCGCCTCGCCGCCATGAACATGCTGCTGCACGGCATCGGCAAGAGCGACGGCCCCAGCCTCATCACAGTGAAGGACGCGCTCGCGGAGAAGCCGTCTGGGCGTCACGCCTCCCTCGTGCTCGCGAACCCGCCCTTCGGCCGCAAGTCGGCGATCACCGTCATCGGCCAGGACGGCGACGCCGAGAAGGAAGACACCCAGTACGACCGCGACGACTTCACCGCGACCACCACCAACAAGCAGCTCAACTTCCTTCAGCACATCATGTCGCTGACCGCCATCGGCGGCCGTGCCGCCGTCGTCCTCCCCGACAACGTCCTCTTCGAGGGCGGCGCCGGCGAAAAGGTCCGCCGCAAGCTGCTCACCGAGTTCGACCTGCACACCGTCCTGCGCCTGCCCACCGGCATCTTCTACGCGGGCGGCGTCAAGGCAAACGTCCTCTTCTTCGACAGGAAGTCCCCTCGAGCGGACGGCAAGCCGCACACGACCGACACGTGGTTCTACGACTTCCGCACCGGCCAGCACTTCACCCTGAAGCAGCGCCCCCTCACCCGCGCCCACCTGGACGACTTCGTCGCCGCGTACAAGCCGGGCGAGCCGATTGCCGACCGCGTCGAGCAGAAGACCGAAGACGCCGACGGCAACGCCGAGTTCGGGCCCTGGCGGAAGTTCTCGTACGAGGAACTGACCGCCCGCGACAAGGTCAACCTCGATGTCACCTGGCTCAAGGACCCGGCCCTGGAGGACGCGGACTCGGACCTGCCGCCCGAGGTGATCGCAGAGGAGATCGTCCGCGACCTGCAGTCCGCGCTCAACGAGTTCGCCGCGATCGCCAAGGCGCTGGGCGGCGAGGTGGAGGTACCGGACGAGGACGAGATCTGATCGTCCTGCACCGGACACAACACAGCGGGTCGCACCCAACTCGGGCCGTGCCTCCGCTACTTGCTTTCCGAGCCCTTCGGCATGGCGATGACGAACGTCCCCTTCGCCGGAACGGTCTCGACGATGCCCTGTTCGCGCAGGTGGCGGATGGCCCGGCGAAGTGTGTTGATACCCACCTCGTAGCGGTGGGCCAACTCCGGCTCCGGGTCGAGTCGGTCCTCGATTGCCAGAGCCCCGGAGCGGATCTGCTCGCAGATGTGCTCCGCGATCTGCGCGTACACGTAGACCCGCGACCTGGGGTTCGGCATCCACTCGTCGGTCTCACTCATAGGCAAACGATAAGTGCGCAGGATCAATCCTGCTACGACAGAACCAGTCAGTACTGGTCAATGAAGGTCCGGACGCGTCCGGGCGCTTATGTCCGAGTCATACTGAGCGTACTGTCCATGGCGCACAGGACCCCCGCGACCGCGCGAACGGCCCGGGGGCATGGCCAACCTGAAAGCATCGAAAGCAGGTCGACATGGCCCACGTTATCGCTCTGCTCCTCCTACCAATGTTGCGGTTCCTCCTCCCGCCAACCGGCTATCATCGAGGCCGACTTGAGCTCGGCCCTCTCCCCCAACCCGTACAGCCCTCCCATCCGCGCAGCGAAGCCGAGGGCCTCTGGGGCCCTCCCCTCCCCGGCGAGTCCACCCCACTCGTCCGCCCCTACCTCCTCTCCCCCGAGGAGCGCCGCGCGCAGAGGGCCCGCCGCAGGGCCCTATGGCTCGCCGCCTACGGCGTCGACCTCGGGCCGCGCACGATCCACGGCGTACGCGTGGGAGGCGGGGCATGAAAAACCCCCGCATCGCACCCGGCGCCGAACCGCAGCGCCTCCCCTGGACCGCCCCCGACGGCAAGACGTGTTACGTCGTCCCGGAGGTGCCCGGCGTGCCCGCAGGCGGGCCGGCGGGGCGGCAGGCCGCCGCGATCGCCGACATCCAGCTGACGATGGCCGAACAACTCGTCGGGCACGCCCTCGTCATGCTCGCGGACAAGGCGTGCGACCGGGCGGAGCTGCGCTACCTCGGCCGGTGTCTCACCGAGTGCCTGACCGACGTCGTGCGCCTGGCCCGCGCGGGAGTTCCGGAGGTCAGGGGCCGAAATCCGGCCAATTAACCGCGAGTATCCGTCGCGGGGATTGACCGGCCTCCGTGCGGCGCAGGGACGATCGTGGACCATCCACCCTCCCAGCGCCGCACAGAGGTACCGCATGACTACGCCCGCCCCGCAGTTCCCCCAGGCCGTTCAGACTCCGCAGTTCGAGTCTTTCCGGACCAACCTCACGTACGCACGCCGCATGGTGGAGGCGGGGAAAGTCCTGGAGGCGCTGAGCCCGCGCGGCGTCGACACCGACGACTTCTACCGGGCCGCCTGGGTCCAGGCCATCGGCGCGCTCGAACACTGGGTGCAGGAGGAGACGTTGCGCCAGGTCGCCGAGGAGGCGGTCAAGGCCAGCCCGGACATGCCCAAGCGGCTCCGTGAGTACCCGCTGCCACTGCACCGCATGGAGGCCGTGCAGCGCGGCGAGGTGCGGCTCGCCGAGGTCGTGGTGGAGCGGGTCCGTGAGGACGTGGCGTATCGGGCACTGCAGAACCCTGACGCCATCGCCAAGATGATGGCTCTGGCCACGGACGCCAAGGTATGGCGCGATGCGGCGAAGTGGGTCAACCGGCGATTCCGCCACCGCACTTCGTTCGACGAGAAGGGCCTGCGCGGCAAGTACGTCACACTGCTGCGCCGCCGCAACCAGATCGCCCACGAGGCCGACCTGCTGGACGGTGACCACACGCAGCGTCGCCCCATCACCGCGGCGGAAGTCACCGACACCCTCGACTGGATCGAGCACATCACCTTGGCCCTGGCGTGCGCCCTGCACGGCGAACCGAGCAACTCCGCCGTTTCTTCCGGGATTCCCGCTCAGGCAGCTCCGGCACCCGTGATGCAGCCCCCGCCCTCCGGGAACACCTGAGGGCGGAGCAGCACACGCCGCTCCGCCCTCACGCCCCGAGGGGGTCAAGCCGCGGCCGGAACCCTCACCTCGGCCTCCGTCAGGGCCAGTTCAAGGACCTGACGGACGTCCGTCACCGGGTGCACGTCCAGCTTCTGCAGGATCTCGGCCGGGACGTCGTCCAAGTCGGCCTCGTTCCGCTTCGGGATGATCACCGTGGTGATCCCGGCACGGTGCGCGGCGAGCAGCTTCTGCTTGACGCCGCCGATCGGCAGGACGCGCCCGGTCAGCGACACCTCACCGGTCATGGCCACATCCGTACGGACGAGTCGGCCGCTGAGCAGCGACGCGAGGGCGGTCGTCAGGGTGACACCCGCACTCGGTCCGTCCTTGGGGACGGCGCCCGCCGGGAAGTGGACGTGCACGCCGCGCTCCTTGAGGTCGCCGACGGGCAGCTCCAGTTCCGCGCCGTGCGAGCGCAGGAAGCTCAGCGCGATCTGCGCCGACTCCTTCATGACGTCGCCGAGCTGGCCGGTGAGCGTGAGCCCGGAGGCTCCCGTCTCCGGGTCGGCGAGCGACGCCTCGACGAAAAGGACGTCGCCGCCCGCGCCGGTGACCGCGAGCCCGGTCGCCACACCCGGCACCGCCGTGCGCCGCTCGGCCGGGTCCTGCGCGGACTCGGGCACGTGGTGCGGGCGCCCGATGAGACCGCGCAGATCGTCGTCGCCGACGGTGAACGGCAGCTCCCGCTCGCCCAGTTCGTGCTGCGCGGCGACCTTGCGGAGCAGCCGCGCCACGGACCGCTCCAGGTTCCGTACGCCCGCTTCCCGGGTGTACTCCCCCGCGAGCTTGCGCAGCGCGCTCTCGTCCAGGGTCACCTCGTCCGTCTCCAGACCGGCCCGCTCCAGCTGGCGCGGGAGCAGGTGGTCGCGGGCGATGACGACCTTCTCGTCCTCGGTGTACCCGTCGAGCCTGACCAGCTCCATGCGGTCGAGCAGCGCCTCGGGGATGGATTCGAGGACGTTCGCCGTCGCCAGGAACACCACGTCGCTCAGGTCGAGCTCGACCTCCAGGTAGTGGTCGCGAAAGGTGTGGTTCTGCGCCGGGTCGAGGACTTCGAGGAGGGCGGCCGCCGGGTCGCCCCGGAAGTCGGAGCCCACCTTGTCGATCTCGTCGAGGAGCACGACCGGGTTCATGGACCCGGCCTCCTTGATGGCCCGCACGATGCGTCCGGGCAGCGCCCCGACGTACGTACGCCGGTGGCCGCGGATCTCCGCCTCGTCGCGTACGCCGCCGAGCGCGACCCGCACGAACTTGCGGCCCATGGCGTGCGCGACGGACTCGCCGAGGCTGGTCTTTCCGACGCCGGGAGGCCCGACCAGGGCGAGCACGGCACCACCCCGACGGCCGCCGACGACCCCGAGGCCGCGGTCCGCGCGGCGCTTGCGCACCGCGAGGTACTCGGTGATGCGCTCCTTCACGTCCTGGAGACCCGCGTGCTCGGCGTCCAGGATCTCCTGGGCGCCCTTGATGTCGTACTCGTCCTCGGTGCGTTCGTTCCAGGGCAGTTCGAGGACGGTGTCGAGCCAGGTCCTGATCCAGGAGCCCTCGGGCGACTGGTCGCTGGACCGCTCCAGCTTGTCGACCTCCTTGAGGGCGGCCTCCCGTACGTGTCCGGGGAGGTCGGCGGCCTCGACGCGGGTGCGGTAGTCGTCGGACTCCTCCCCGTCCTGCTCGCCGTTGATCTCGCGCAGCTCCTTGCGCACGGCGTCGAGCTGGCGGCGCAGCAGGAACTCGCGCTGCTGCTTGTCGACGCCTTCCTGGACGTCCTTGGCGATGGACTCGGCGACGTCCTGCTCGGCGAGGTGCTCGCGCAGCTGCTCGGTGGCGAGCTTGAGGCGGGCGACCGGGTCGCCGGTCTCCAAGAGCTCGATCTTCTGGTCGGTGGAGAGGAAGGGCGAGTATCCGGAGTTGTCGGCGAGCGCCGAGACGTCGTCGATCTGCGTCACGCGGTCCACGACCTGCCAGGCGCCACGCTTCTTGAGCCAGCTGGTGGCGAGCGCCTTGTACTCCTTGACCAGCTCGGCAACCGCTCCCGGCAGAGGATCGGGCACGGTCTCGTCGACCTTGACGCCCTCCACCCAGAGCGCGGCGCCGGGCCCGGTCGTGCCGGCGCCGATCCGCACCCGGCCACGGCCCCGGATCAGGGCGCCGGGGTCACCGTCGGAGAGGCGGCCGACCTGCTCGACGGTGCCGAGGACGCCGGTCGCGGCGTACGTCCCGTCGATCCGCGGAACAAGAAGGACCTGCGGCTTGCTGCTCCCATCGGAACGGGCAGCAGCCTGGGCCGCCTCGACCGCGGCGCGCACCTCGGTGTCGGACAGGTCGAACGGAACCACCATGCCGGGCAGGACAACCTCGTCGTCGAGCGGCAGCACGGGCAGTGTCAACGGTGTGGACGGCTTCGACTCGGCGGACTCAGTAGTCATGATCTCCCCTTCGGCATTCAAGTTGAGCTATGTGGACTCAATGCTCCTGAGTCCTTGAATGTTCCCCAAGGGGTGTTCGCTGTGAGCGATCACTTCGACACGTACGTACTCGCCACGTGCGCGTACACGACACGTCCGCGTACGGGGCCCGTCAGGCCGACCGGCGCCACCGCCGCACCAGCGGCCACGTGGCGACCCCGATCGACAGGGCCAGCAAGTGGCCCCAGTTCGTCATCGGGTCCGTGAACGCGATCAGGTCGTCGATCAGCATGCCGCCGAAGCCGGCGAGCACCAGCCACCGCAGCCACGGCCTGAAGAGCCCGGCCAGCGCGCCGACGCTCGCCGCGACACCGAAGCTGATGCCGTAGTCGAGGCGGTGCAGTGAGCTGTCGGGCAGATGGCCCGCGAGGACCGAGAGGCCGACCGGAACCTCGGTCGCGAGGGTGGCCACGACATGGCCGAGCAGGAAGACGCCCGCCGTGCGCAGCGCCCCGATGCGGCGCTCCAGAGCCGTCAGGACGAGCAGGAAGCCGATCGCGTACGGCGACGCGATGCCGCCCGCGATCCAGAGCGCGCTGGCCACCAGGACGAGCAGCGGCTGCTGCGTCAGGTGCGCGACGTCCGTGCTGGAGTGCCGGTGCAGGTCCGAGACCAGGGACGGGCCGGCGTACGAGGTCAGGAGCGACGTGACGGCGAGGACCGCGGCGTAGGTGAAGGTGAAGGGCGTACCCGTGGGGGTCGGCAGGACGCGCCACAGACCGGCGACCCGCAGGCGCCGACCGGGCGCCGGCATCTCAGGGGTCATCACCTCGGGTGCGCGCTCCCGTTGTCGCGGGATGCCGTCCAGGGTGGGCGGGGCCGTCTCCTCGGGCGCCGTGGGGGCAGCCGGCACGCTCAGATCCAAGGCGGGACGCTCCTTCCGTCATGTCCACCCTTTGCCGATCTTTCCGGCAGTGTCTATGACCCGTGCCACGGCCCAGGACGCATGAGACGCAAATCACAGCAACCCGAAAGACCGTCTTCGCGTCCCCCTCGAGCCATGCCTCCACCAGTCATACCCTGGCCGCCATGCACACCCACGTCACCGCCCCCGTCGTGATCGACAGGCGTGAGGGCCCGTACGGCGAAGTCGTCCTGCGGCGCCATGGTGCGCTTCTGCAGATCATCGCCAACGGCTGCTTCCTGATGGACACTTCGGACGGCCGCTCGGAGCGGCTGCTCGTCGACGCGGCGTACGGCGCGCTCGACGACCCCGGGGAGCCGGACCTGCTCATCGGCGGCCTGGGCGTCGGCTTCTCCCTCGCCCACGCGGCGGCCGATCAGCGCTGGGGCCGCATCACGGTCGTGGAGCGCGAGCAGGCCGTCATCGACTGGCACTGCTCAGGCGTGGACGCCCCGCTGGCCGGGCTCTCCGGCGCCGCGCTGGCCGATCCGCGCACGGAGATTCTGCACACAGACCTGGTGGCGCACATCTTCGGCGCCGACGCCCTCGGCGGCACCCCGAGAACGTACGACGCGCTCTGTCTCGACATCGACAACGGCCCGGACTGGACGGTGACGGAGGACAACAACTCCCTCTATTCGCCTGCCGGTCTGGCTGCCTGTCAGGCCCGCCTCAAGCCCGGTGGAGTGCTCGCCGTGTGGTCCGCCCAGCCCTCGTCCGCTTTCGACTTCGCTCTACGGAATGCCGGATTCCAGTCGGTACGGACGGAAGAGATCCCCGTTGCCCGAGGCGTACCCGACGTGGTTCATCTCGGCGTAAGCGCTGCGTAGCCGAGGTGCCTTCGCGCCCCGTACCCTGCTGGTCGAACACAAGCGATCAGTGTCAGGGGCGGGCGATGGAGCAGACACACACCTCCCACAACGGCGCGACGGCGGCGATGCCAGGCGCCCAGCGCCGGGTTCTGGTGGTCGAGGACGATGCGACGATCGTCGACGCCATCGCCGCCCGGCTACGCGCCGAGGGTTTCGTAGTGCAAACGGCGATGGACGGTCCTTCGGCGGTCGACACCGCGCAGGCCTGGCAGCCCGATCTGCTGATCCTGGACATCATGCTGCCGGGCTTCGACGGGCTTGAAGTGTGCCGCCGGGTGCAGGCCCAGCGGCCGGTCCCGGTCCTCATGCTGACGGCGCGCGACGACGAGACGGACATGCTGGTCGGGCTCGGAGTCGGCGCCGACGACTACATGACCAAGCCGTTCTCCATGCGGGAGCTCGCGGCCCGCGTGCACGTCCTGCTGCGCAGGGTCGAGCGGGCCGCCCTGGCCGCGACCACCCCGCGCAGCGGCATCCTGCGGCTCGGCGAGCTGGAGATCGACCACGCCCAGCGGCGGGTCAGGGTCCGCAGCGAGGACGTCCATCTGACGCCGACGGAGTTCGACCTCCTGGTCTGCCTGGCCAACACCCCCCGCGCGGTCCTCTCCCGCGAGCAGCTGCTCGCCGAGGTGTGGGACTGGGCGGACGCGTCGGGCACCCGGACCGTCGACAGCCACATCAAGGCGCTGCGCCGGAAGATCGGCGCCGAGCGGATCCGTACGGTGCACGGCGTCGGGTACGCCCTGGAGACCCCGACCCCCTGAGGTGACCGTTCCGATGACAGGTCCCTTCGGCGGGCTGCGGCCGTTCTCCATCAAGACCAAGCTCGGCACCCTGGTGGTCGTCTCGGTCTTCATCACCACGGGTCTGCTGATGGTGGCGATGAAGACGGAGACGGAGCTGCGCTTCATCACCGTCTTCTCGGTGATCGCCACGCTGCTGATCACGCAGTTCGTGGCGCACAGCCTCACCGCGCCCCTGGACGAGATGAACTCCGTGGCGCGTGCCGTCTCGCACGGCGACTACACGCGCCGGGTGCGCGGCGCCGACCGCCGCGACGAGCTGGGCGACGTGGCCACCACGATCAACCGCATGGCGGACGACCTGGAGGCCCAGGACCAGCAGCGCAAGGAGCTGGTCGCCAACGTCTCGCACGAACTGCGCACCCCCATCGCGGCGCTGCGCGCGGTCCTGGAGAACGTCGTCGACGGAGTGTCCGCCGCCGACCCGGAGACCATGCGTACGGCCCTGAAGCAGACGGAGCGGCTCGGGCGGCTCGTGGAGACGCTGCTCGACCTGTCCCGCCTGGACAACGGCGTCGTACCGCTGCACGCCCGCCGCTTCGAGGTGTGGCCCTATCTGTCGGGTGTCCTGAAGGAGGCCAACATGGTGGCCTCCGCGCGCGCGGGCATCGCGTCGGGCTCCGGCAGCCACACACGGACGGACGTGCACCTGCACCTGGACGTCACGCCGCCCGAGCTGACCGCGCACGCGGACGCCGAGCGGCTGCACCAGGTGGTGGCCAACCTCATCGACAACGCGGTCAAGCACAGCCCGCCGCACGGCCGCGTCACCGTACGCGCCCGGCGCGGCCTCTACCCCGAGTCCCTGGACCTGGAGGTCCTCGACGAGGGCCCCGGCATCCCGGAGTCGGAGTGGCACCGCGTCTTCGAGCGCTTCAACCGCGGCAGCCACGCCAACACACCTCCGTCGGGCCCCGGCAGCGACGGCGGCACCGGGCTCGGGCTCGCCATCGCGCGCTGGGCGGTCGACATGCACGGCGGGCACATCGGTGTGGCTGAATCCCCTCGCGGCTGCCGCATCCAGGTCACTCTTCCGGGCCTGCCCGAAGTGCGAAGTTGACGTAGGGTTCGAAACGGAAGCGATTCGCGGGCGCATCGGAAGCGCGCCCGGGTGACGCCACCGCGCAGGGCACGGCCCGCGCGGCCCTCCTGCGTTCCGGAACCTCGCTTGTTTCCCGCCATTTCAGCCGCCGAAACCATCCGCCCGATGTGACTTACGCGACGGATGACGGGCCCGGCCTGCACCTGGCGGCGATGGAGGCGTAGCCTTGATTCCCGCTGTCCATCACCTTGTGAAGCGGAAGAGGGCGGTTACCGCCGTGTCGTCACAGTCCCCCAGTAGCTCGAGCATCTCGACCGACCAAGACGGGCAAGGCAAGAGCCCTGCTGCTGCCTTCGGTCCCAATGAGTGGCTCGTCGACGAGATCTATCAGCAGTACCTCCAGGACCCGAATTCGGTCGACCGAGCCTGGTGGGACTTCTTCGCCGACTACAAGCCAGGAGCGAGCAGCTCACCTGCCGCTGCCCCGGCCAAGCCGGCGGGTGACGCAGCCGCGGGGGCTGCGGCCACCACGTCCCCCGCAGCTCCCGCCGCAGCCGCTCCGGCTGCTCCCGCGAAGCCCGCGCCCGCCGCGCCCGCAGCTCCGGCTGCGAAGCCCGCGGCAGCCGCTCCGGCCCCCGCCGCCAAGCCCGCCGCCACGAAGCCCGCAGCCAAGGCGGAGCCCGCGACGGAGGCCCCGGCAGGACCCGAGTACGTGACACTGCGCGGCCCCGCCGCCGCGGTCGCGAAGAACATGAACGCCTCCGTGGAGGTCCCGACGGCGACGTCGGTCCGCGCGGTCCCGGTGAAGCTGCTCTTCGACAACCGCATCGTCATCAACAACCACCTCAAGCGCGCCCGCGGCGGGAAGATCTCCTTCACGCACCTCATCGGGTACGCGATGGTGCAGGCCATCAAGGCCATGCCGTCGATGAACTACTCCTTCGTGCAGAAGGACGGCAAGCCGACGCTGGTCAAGCCGGAGCACGTGAACTTCGGCCTCGCCATCGACCTCGTGAAGCCCAACGGCGACCGCCAGCTGGTCGTCGCGGGCATCAAGAAGGCCGAGACGCTGAACTTCTTCGAGTTCTGGCAGGCCTACGAGGACATCGTCCGCCGCGCTCGCGACGGCAAGCTCGGCATGGACGACTTCACCGGCGTCACGGTCTCGCTGACCAACCCCGGCGGCCTCGGCACCGTCCACTCGGTCCCGCGCCTGATGCCCGGACAGTCGGTCATCATGGGCGTCGGCTCGATGGACTACCCCGCGGAGTTCCAGGGCACCTCCCAGGACACCCTGAACAAGCTCGGCATCTCGAAGGTCATGACGCTCACGTCGACCTACGACCACCGGGTGATCCAGGGCGCCGCTTCGGGCGAGTTCCTGCGGATCGTCGCGAACCTGCTGCTCGGCGAGCAGGACTTCTACGACGAGATCTTCAAGGCGCTGCGGATCCCGTACGAGCCGGTCCGCTGGCTCAAGGACATCGACGCCTCGCACGACGACGACGTCACGAAGGCCGCCCGCGTCTTCGAGCTGATCCACTCCTACCGCGTCCGCGGCCACGTCATGGCCGACACGGACCCGCTGGAGTACAAGCAGCGCAAGCACCCCGACCTG